>NZ_UGTM01000003.1 GCF_900454835.1 Prevotella denticola
AGATAGACGGCTCCCTCCTGCTCCGTTGCGAGAACATTGTACGTGATGATCCTGGCACCGCCAGACTTTCCTCCGCCCTTTGATTTGATGGCCATGCGGATTTTGCGGACACCTGGTATAAGTTCCGCACCCTGCAAAGGGTTCTCTTCAAGGGATTTTGTAAATTCCTCCATGTCCGCCCTCATGGACTTATGGCGCTTTGCCAATGCCTTCAAGCTCTTTGCAAAAGTCGGAGTTGGTATAATTCTAAAGTTCATCGAGAAGTTCTTTCATTGAAAGTTCCTTGATTTTGCCCTCACGCATCTGTTTCACCTCTTGAAGTGCCATGCCGATACGCTCTTCAAGGCTTTTTGTGAAAGTTATATCTTCATCTTCAACGGGAACGAGGGTGTAAGCCTGTTTCTTACTTCTGCGAATAACAATCTTTTCGCCCTGGTCTGCCAAGTCGAACACATGAGCCTGCTGGCTCCGAAATTCTCTTGATGTAAAATTCAATACTGCCATAGTCTTTCTTTTGGGGGCAAAGATAAACACAAAAATTAAATTCTCCAAATAAAAATGTACCAATTTTGGTACACGCCATAAAAAGCTTGCTTTCTTCACGCTTACGCTGCACCCCCTCCACCCCCTCAAAGGGGGAATGTTTTTGTCTTTTTTCCTTTTGTTTCCTTTCCGATTTTCGGGAACCCAACCCGATAAAGGCCTTATTTCTGTTATGGACAACGTCTGTTATGTCTATCCTCGCGCGCGCGCATTATGCGAAAAAATGGGCTCTAACTATCACAAATTTAATACTAACTATCACAAATTTAATACTAAATCTGACTCTAACTATCACAAATTTAATACTATTATGCGCAAACTATTTATGTTTGTGATAATAAATTATTATCTTTGCAACGTAATTCTAAATCAACAAGTTATGGCAAGAACTATTAAAGGCTCACAGGCAGCAATTCAATCATATATCTTCACGACTGCAAAGTATGACTTTTCAGCCTATGAGAAACGCATTATGTATCGTCTTATTGAATTTGCACAAGACGAACTTAAAGGTATTATGATACGAGATAATATGCACAAAATAGAGCCTACACTATTCGGCAGAGAAATAACTATGCCCGTAGCTGATATTCTGAAAGACGAGGACGACAAGAACCACGATAAAGCGAAAAAGGCTTTCAGGACTTTATCACAGAAGCACATCGAGTATGAAGACGATGAGATTTGGCAATTTACCCCTATTATAACTAACCCTAAAATCAAGAAGAGAGAGGGTTTATCAAAGTTCTACGTGTTTGACGAAATATGGCGGTGTCTATTGGACTTCACGAAAGGTTATCGTAAGTATGAACTTGTTACCGCTATGGGGTTTAAGTCCGTCTATTCGATGCGTATGTATGAACTTATGAGCGGACAGAAAAGACCATTAGATTTTACCTTTGAAGATTTAAAGTTACGTTTCGGTGTCAAGGATAAATATAAACTTGTGGGACACTTCAAAACAAGGGTATTAGATATAGCAAAGAAAGAACTTGACGAGAGTAGCCCCTACTCATTCAACTACATCGAGATTAAAGAGAGGCGTAAGGTTGTAGGCTTTAAGTTCTTCCCAACATTCCACCCCGACAAACAAGACCCAGAATTACTCCAGGTCGAAATGCGCTCAAAGTTATCAGCAAGCATACAGATAAGCCAAGAGGCTTACAGCTACCTACGCTATTCTTTCGAGTTCAAAGCTGAAGAAATAAGCAAGAATAAAAAGACCATCATCGAGGGGGAAAAGAAAATACCCGACTTCATTGGCTTTCTTTCTTCCCTTGTCGGTCCATCGAGGACAGCCAAGAACCGCATTGGCTATGTAATCAACGCTATCAAGAAGAAAACTGCTGAAGTCAAATAGATTATTGGAGGAAATCCTATTAAAAACTGAGATTAACAAGAACAGATATTTTCAAAAAAAATATATTTTTTTTGCATTATTCAAATATAATATGTATTTTTGCAGAAATCTATAAAATCGTTTAATATGAAAAAATTTATCTATTTCTATCTTTGCCTTTTAGTTTTCATATTAGGAGGCTGCCAATTTTCTGATGACGATTACCAAAAGGCATCAACAATCCATACATTGGAAATGGATTTAGAGTCTGCGAAAAAGTATATGCATATTGATTCTGCTGCTCATCAATACACTATTGCTATAACAGATGAACAACAAGAAGCAGAGGGTATCTCAAAAGAGAACCTTGCGAAAATTTTCAAAATCGTAACAGACTTAAATCAACGCATAGACAATGATTTTAATGCTGGTAAAATAGTAACAATGTATTTGACCACAAAAGAAAATTTCATTTCATATACTATAGACCCTCTTCATCAACTTCACGACATAAATTTCAAAGATGTTAGAACAAAGCAGCCTTATATAGCTACAAGAGCTGGGAAATGGCTATATTCAGGGTACTTTATGGATGGAAATTGGGAACGAGGAACAAGAGATCCAGATTTTAAAACATCCGCTTCACACGTTACAAGCGAACTTGATATCTGCTACGCAAGAGGGGCGTGGAATTTCGGCATGACATGTCTAACAGGTAAATCTGCATATGGCACCTCATTTAGCACTAATGGCATAGGGCATACTTATGGAGGAATACAAAGATACTGGTGGTGGACAGGTGGAGGAAGTGCACCATTTAATTGGAAGTTTACTTTAGGAGGGCCTCTTGGAGGTGAAGCAAACGGAGGTATCAGTATTTACGAATCATAACTAAAACAAAATATAAAAGCACTTGATGCAGAAATTCTGCATCAAGTGCTTTTCATTTTTACACTTTTCTGCGTGGAAATCGTTTATAGATGTAGATACGGACACCTGCACTTATAGAACTGACGCAACACTTTTTTCTACCCATCAGGTGGATATTTCTGTCTTATAGGAGGTCGTTCCATTCCTCTCCACTGTGCGCAGGGTGTTTCGTTCCTCCACACCATCGGGCGCACACCTAACCGCTATCGCTTTTCGGTGCTGTCGCTGTGGGGGCTATGCTGCCCCCTACACCCCCATCTAACATTTTCGCTTGTTCTTTTCTTGTGGTTGAAAATGTTTTTGTAC
>NZ_UGTM01000002.1 GCF_900454835.1 Prevotella denticola
ATGAACGTCAGTCCTAAAAATCTTTGGGATAATTGTCTCCAGCTCATAAAGGAGAATGTGACCGAGCAGCAGTTCGACACATGGTTCCGTCCGATTGTACTTCAATCGTACAAGCCGGCCTCCAAGACGCTGCTGGTCCAGGTTCCGAGCCAGTTCGTATATGAGTATCTGGAGGAACATTACGTAGACCTGCTACGTAAGGTACTGACGCGTGTCTTCGGACAGGGCGTACAGCTGACGTATCGTGTCATGGTCGATCAGGAACACCACCTGTCGCAGGACCTGCAACAGGATGATGCCGAGGAAATTTCTTCACAGCGTCCCACAACCCGGGGAAATCAGAGCCCTACCGTACTGGACGCAGTACCGCAGGACATAGACTCACAGCTTGACCCGCACAAGTCGTTCAACAATTATGTGGAAGGCGACAGCAACAAGCTGCCCCGATCCATCGGGCTTTCCATAGCGAAACACCCTAATACGACACAGTTCAACCCCATGTTCATCTATGGTCCGTCGGGCTGCGGAAAGACACATCTCGTCAACGCCGTCGGCTTACGGGTCAAGCAGCTCTATCCTCAAAAACGCGTGCTGTATGTTTCCGCACGTCTGTTTCAGGTTCAGTACACTGACTCCGTTCGTCAGAACACAACCAATGATTTCATCAATTTTTATCAGACGATTGACGTCCTGATAGTCGATGATATTCAGGAATGGGCAACAGCGACAAAGACACAGGACACCTTCTTCCATATCTTCAACCACCTTTTCCGCAATGGGAAACGTATCATTCTGGCAAGCGACCGACCACCAGTCGACCTCAAGGGAATGAACGACCGCCTGCTGACACGCTTCTCCTGCGGTCTGATTGCCGAACTGGAGAAACCGAACGTCCAGCTATGTATAGACATCCTGCACAACAAAATCAAACGTGACGGACTATGCATACCAGAAGATGTCGTCCGTTTCATCTCAGAGACTGCCAATGGCAGTGTACGCGACCTGCAAGGAGTCATCAACTCCCTTCTGGCCTACAGTGTCGTCTATAACAGCAACATTGACATGAGACTGGCAGAACGTGTCATCAAAAGGGCGGTGAAAATAGATGACGAACCGCTTACCATTGATGATATTCTGGACAAGGTCTGCTCACACTACAATGTCACGACGACGGCTGTCAACTCCCGTTCACGCAAGAAAGACATTGTCATGGCACGTCAGGTGAGTATGTACATGGCACAGAAATACACAAAGATGCCTGCAAGCCGTATCGGAAAGCTCGTCGGAAACCGTGACCATAGTACAGTCATCCACAGCTGTTCCAAGATTGAGGACAGGCTGAAGATTGACAAAGGATTCTTTGCCGAGATGGCCAGTATAGAAAGCTCTTTCAAACTGAAAGCATAAGGAAAAGTCTGCCATAGCCTACTACGGCAGACTTTTTTCATACGGATTCCTTTCAGATACCGCCTTCTGAAAAGCAAAAGGGCGTTAGTCGGAACGCAAGTGACGGCCGGTTACGAAACAGGGGACTTTCACTGCTTCGTCGGCAGCCGTCATAACGGAAAAACAACAGGCTATCCTCCGCCCCGACTGTCAAATTATTTCCGAGCATATACAAAAACTTCAGGAATCACCCTCTACGAAGTCCGCTTTTCAGCAGAGAGACTTTCCTGCTTCTATAAAAGAGCTTCAAAGACTGTGACGACAGAAAGAGAAGTCAGAACACAAAGGCTGACAGTCACACCTGTAAAATGAGCGAAAAAATGTCCTTCCTATCCGAAACAACAACTTAATCTTGCCGGTTAAATTATTAAATGCTATCTTTGCAGCCGAACAAATAAATTACAGTCAGGTGTCCTGAAAATCACCTTTGCAGGCTTTCTGCCTTTCAGTCGGGAAGAACGTGCGCATAGAAGACACGACCATGTTTCTATAAACAAAAGTTCAACTATGGAATTTCCAGAACATAACTACAATAATGACTACTCTGGCAAGATGAAAGATTCGAAGATAATCAACGATCCGGTGTTCGGATTCATCAAGGTGCCGCGGGGACTGCTGCTCGATATTGTCCGCCACCCGTACCTTCAGCGGCTGGCACGCATCAAGCAGCTGGGACTCACACAGGAGGTCTATCCCGGAGCACAGCACACACGGTTCCAGCATTCGTTAGGAGCATTCCACCTCATGAGCGAGGCACTCATTTCCCTGCAGCAGAAAGGCGTATTTGTCTTCGACAGTGAGGCAGAAGCGGTACAGGCGGCTATCCTCATGCACGACATCGGACATGCCCCCTTCTCCCACGTACTGGAGAACACCCTCATCAGCGGCATCACCCACGAGGAAATCTCGCTGATGATGATGGACCGCATCAACCGTGAAATGCACGGTGCATTGAATCTTGCCATCAGCATCTTCAAGAACGAATACCCCAAATTGTTCCTTCACCAGCTGCTCTCCAGCCAGCTCGACATGGACCGGCTTGACTATCTGCGCCGTGACAGCTTCTTCACAGGAGTGACAGAGGGCAATATCGGTTCGGCACGCATCATCAAGATGCTCAACGTGGTGGATGATGCCCTGGTGGTGGAGTCGAACGGCATCTATTCCATCGAAAACTATCTTACCTCCCGCCGGCTGATGTACTGGCAGGTGTACCTGCACAAAACCACCGTGGGCTGTGAGAACATCCTCATCAATGCCCTGCGCCGTGCCAAACAGCTTGCAGGGGAGGGAGTGGAACTGTTCGCCTCGCCTGCCCTCCGGTATTTTCTGTACAATGACATCACGGCCCATTCGTTCCACACACAAGACGAGGCACTGGACAACTACATTGCCCTGGACGACAACGACATCTGGAGTGCGCTGAAGGTATGGCAGCAGCACGACGACAGCATTCTGGCACTCCTGTCATCAAACATCATCAACCGGAAGCTCTTCAAGGTGGAGGTGCGCGAAGAAGAACCGACGGCAGAAGAAACGGCACGGCTGAAAAAGCAGATAGCCGCCCGCTACAGGCTGGACACGACAGACTGCGACTATCTCATAGGGGTCAACCGTGTGCAGAAAGACATGTACAATCCTTTCGACGACCACATCAGCATTCTCTACAAAGACGGAACCTTAAGGGACATCACCGAGGCCTCGGAGATTCTCAACATCGAGCTGCTGTCTAAAAAAATATGTAAATATTACCTCTGTTATCAACGTTTCTGATAAAATTTCTCTATCTTTGCACAATTGAAAACCAATAAACGGTAATTTAAATGGAATTCTCTGCGAAACAAATCTCGCAATTCATACAAGGCCGTGTGGAAGGTGACGAGAATGTCACCATCAACACCTTCGCCAAGATTGAAGAAGGAAGGAAAGGGGCGATTTCCTTTCTTGCAAATCCCCAATACACACATTATTTATATGAGACGGAGTCGTCCATCGTGCTTGTTGACGAGGATATCCAGCTGGAAAAGGACGTGAAGCCCACGCTTATACGGGTGAAAAACGCACGCGACTGCGTGGCCAGACTACTGCAGCTCTACGAGAACATGAAACCGAAGAAACAGGGCATCGACCCTCTCGCCTTCATCTCACCCAAGGCCACCATCGGCAAGGAAGTCTATATCGGCGCATTCGCCTATATCGGCGACGGCGTGAAGCTGGGCGACGGTTGCCAGATTTATCCCCACGCAACCATCATGGACGGGGCACAGCTGGGCAGCAACTGCATCGTCTATCCCAACGCCAGCATCTATCACGGTTGCAAGATTGGCAACAACGTCATTCTCCATTCCGGTTCGGTAATCGGAGCCGACGGCTTCGGCTTTGCCCCCAATGCAGAAACCGACAGCTACGACAAGATTCCACAGATCGGCATCGTGACGATCGAGGACAATGTTGAAATCGGCGCCAATACCTGTATCGACCGTTCGACCATGGGCAGCACCTACGTGCGCAAAGGCGTTAAACTCGACAACCTCGTACAGATAGCACACAACAACGACATCGGCGAGAACACCGTCATGTCGGCCCAGGTGGGCATCGCCGGATCCACTAAGGTGGGAAAATGGTGTATGTTCGGCGGCCAGGTAGGCATTGCCGGGCACATCACCATCGGCGATAAAGTGTTCCTCGGTGCACAGTCGGGTGTTCCAGGTAGTCTGAAAAGCAACCAGCAGCTCATCGGTACACCGCCCATGGAACAACGCCCTTACTTCAAGTCGCAGGCCATCTTCCAGCGTCTGCCGGAAATGTACAGACAGCTGAATGCCCTGCAGAAAGAGATTGAAGAACTGAAAAAGAACAGATAACAGAACTTTCGCAAGCGAAAGAGGGAAGAGAAGTCTGAAAGGCCGTCGCCTCGCACGACTGCTGAGAGGAAGACAGCGGAGAGTGTTATCGTCCTTTGACTTCTCGGGAATTCCTCCAAGTACCATTCCGCCTCCAGACGA
This sequence comes from Prevotella denticola, assembly GCF_900454835.1. Taxonomy (GTDB): domain Bacteria; phylum Bacteroidota; class Bacteroidia; order Bacteroidales; family Bacteroidaceae; genus Prevotella; species Prevotella denticola. The sequence continues at coordinate 4,452 of NZ_UGTM01000002.1, forward strand.
AACGGGCTACTGCGAAACATCATATAAACATACATGGACACTGTCAAGCAGAAAACACTGAAAGGGAGCTTCTCCCTCTTCGGAAAGGGACTCCACACAGGATTGAGCCTTACAGCAACTTTCAATCCTGCACCGGAAAACACCGGGTACAAGATTCAACGAATTGACCTCGAAGGCCAGCCCGTCATTGATGCCGTTGCCGAGAACGTGGTCGACACACAGCGCGGAACGGTCCTGGCAAAGGGAGATGTCCGTGTCAGTACCGTAGAACATGGAATGTCGGCCCTCTATGCAATGGGCATCGACAACTGTCTGATTCAGATCAACGGTCCGGAATTTCCGATCCTCGACGGTTCCGCAATGATGTATGTAGAGAAGATCAACGAAGTAGGTATCGTTGACCAGAATGCCCCGAAGGACTACTATATCATCCGCAAGAAGATTGAAATCAAGGACGACAACGGTTCTGTCATCACCATTCTTCCGGACGAGCAGTTCTCGATTACCGCCATGTGCAACTTCGACTCGAAGTTCATCAGCAGCCAGTTTGCCACATTGGACAACATCGAGAATTACGCCGCAGAGATTGCCCCGGCCCGCACATTCGTCTTCGTACGCGACATCATGCCGCTGTTACAGGCCAACCTCATCAAGGGCGGAGACCTGGACAATGCCATCGTCATCTACGAGCAGCAGGTTTCGCAGGAGAAGCTCGACCAGCTTGCCGACCTACTGAAAGTGCCCCACATGGATGCCAACAACATCGGCTACATACAGCACAAGCCGCTGATGTGGCACAACGAATGCACCCGGCACAAGCTGCTTGACATCATCGGCGACATGGCACTCATCGGCAAGCCTATCAAAGGACGTATCATTGCGACACGCCCCGGACACACAGTGAACAACAAGTTTGCCCGCCTGATGCGCAAGGAAATACGCAAGCATGAGGTACAGGCTCCCATCTACGACCCGAACGACGAACCGCTGATGGACAACATCCGTATCCGCGAACTGCTGCCTCACCGTTACCCGATGCAGCTGGTCGACAAGGTGATTGCCATGGGGTCGACAAGCATCATCGGCATCAAGAACGTAACCAGCAACGAACCGTTCTTCCAAGGACACTTCCCACAGGAACCGGTCATGCCGGGCGTACTGCAGGTAGAGGCCATGGCACAATGCGGCGGGCTTCTCGTCCTCTCACAGGTGGAAGAGCCGGAACGATGGTCAACCTACTTCCTGAAGATTGACGATGTGAAGTTCCGGCAGAAAGTCGTCCCGGGCGACACATTGCTGTTCCGCGTCGAGCTGCTCGGTCCCGTCCGTCATGGAATCAGTTCAATGAAAGGGTATATGTTCGTCGGCGACCATGTTGTCGCTGAGGCGACATTCACCGCACAGATAGTAAAGAACAAGTAAGGAATTAAAGGAAGCAATGAACCAGATAAGCCCATTGGCCTTTGTTCATCCAGAGGCAAAACTTGGTGACAACAATATCATTGGCCCGTTCTGCTATATTGACAGGAACACGATTATCGGTGATAACAATGTGTTCCAGAACAGCGTGACGATTAACTACGGTGCACGGCTGGGCAGCAACAATGAGATTTTCCCCGGAGCAAGCATATCGACGAAGCCGCAGGATTTGAAATTCCGTGGTGAAGATACGATCTGTGAGGTGGGAGACAGCAACTCCATCCGCGAGAATGTTACTATCTCACGTGGGACGGCCTCAAAGGGTACGACCAAGGTGGGCAGCAACAACCTGCTGATGGAGTGCGTCCATATTGCCCACGACTGCATCATCGGTTCAGGCGAGATCATCGGCAACTCCACGAAGTTCGCCGGTGAGGTCACTGTCGAAGACAATGCCATCATCTCCGCCAACATCCTCTGCCATCAGTTTTGCCGTATCGGCGGATATGTGATGATACAGGGAGGAAGCCGCTTCTCAATGGACATACCTCCGTATATTATCGTAGGAAAAGAGCCTGCACGATACATGGGCATCAACCTCATCGGATTACGCCGCAGGGGATTCTCCAATGAGCAGATCGAACTGATACACAACACCTACCGCATCCTCTACGGGACAGGTACACGTGCCGAGAACATAGCAAGAATCAAGAGCGAACTGCAGGTCACTCCAGAAGTACAGCACATCATCGACTTTGCGGAAACATCACAGCGAGGTATCATCAAGTAAAAACTCCCCCTCGGAAAGAGGGAATGCCTAACGGAAACCAGTTTGGCATAGCCCAATTCCGCTTATCACCGCCTGCCACCGCTTATCACCACCTCCCCCATCCTCCCCCTTGGAGGGGACCCGGAGAGGCATCAGCATCTTGAAAGAAAAGACTCTCATCGTCATTACAGGCCCTACAGGAGTAGGCAAGACCGAAGCGACACTGCACATCGCCGAATACTTCGACGTGCCAGTCATCAATGCGGATTCCCGTCAGATATTCTCTGAAATACCAATCGGTACGGCTGCTCCGACCGCTGACCAGCGACTGCGGGTACGACATTATTTCGTGGGAATCCATCATCTGGAAGATTACTACTCGGCAAGTTTGTACGAACAGGATGTACTGAAGCTTATTGACAGCCTGCCCTCTTCTATCGCACTGTTATCAGGCGGTTCGATGATGTATATTGACGCTGTCTGCAAAGGTATTGACGACATCCCTACCATCCTACCCCATATCCGGCAGGAAATGAAGCAGAGGCTGGAGACAGAAGGGCTTGCGAAGATGTGCAGATTGCTGAAAGAACTTGATCCGGAACATTGGGAGACCGTTGACCGAAACAATCCTCGCCGGGTCATCCATGCTCTGGAAGTCTGTATACAGACAGGGAAGACATATACATCCTTCCGTTCCAACAGTTTCAAGGAACGTCCATTCAATCTCATCAAGATAGGACTGAACCGTAACCGAGAGGAGCTGTACGAACGGATCAACCGGCGTGTCATTCAGATGGTCGGGCAGGGAATGATTGAAGAAGCATTACACGTCTACCCCCAGCGTACGCTCAATTCGCTCAACACCGTAGGCTATAAGGAATTATTCGAGTACCTCGACGGACTGACTACACTCGATGAAGCCATCTTCAAGATACAAAGCAATACACGCCGATATGCCCGCAAGCAGCTTACATGGTATAAAAAAGACAGGGATTTACGATGGTTTAATCCCGATAACGTTGAAGAAATCTTAAAATATATCCATACAGCGTTATCAGATACAAGTAAATAAGTACTTTTGTATAGCGTTAATATATCTTCCTGCGACATGAGCTTATTGTAGAAGCAGAAAGGAGATTATCAACACAAAGACTGTCAATCTATGGTAAAGAAATTCTTTAAGTTCATCAAGCGTATCATCCGTGGAGTCATCCACTTTTTCCCATGGTATGCCAGACTCTATAAAGGCCGTGCCTGGTACACGAAGACCGCAGTAGGCATCGTTTCGTTCTTTGTCGCCATCTTCCTTTACTTAGGCATGGTAGACATCAACTTCCTGTGGCTCTTCGGAAAGTCACCAGGTTTCGTGGAAATCAAGACTCCACCGACCTACGCAGCATCGGAAATCTACAGTGCCGACTCCGTTCTCATAGGCCGTTTCTACAAGGAGAACCGCACACCGGTGAAGTATGAAGAGGTTACTCCGGCCTTTTGGAAAGCACTCATCAGCACAGAAGACGAACGTTTCTACAGCCACCATGGCATCGACTTCATGGGTATCGGTGGGGCCATCAAAGACGCACTGACCAGGGGGGATGGACGTGGAGCGTCAACCATCACGCAGCAGCTGGCAAAAAATATGTTCCGTGTCCGTACGCAGTATTCTGCCGGATTGCTCGGCCATGTACCGGGACTCCGTATGCTCATCATGAAAAGCAAGGAGTGGATCATCGCCGTAAAGCTGGAGCTTATCTACTCAAAGAAAGAAATACTGACGATGTATGCCAATACCGTCGACTTCGGAAACAACTCTTATGGCGTGAAGACAGCAGCCAAGACCTATTTCAATACTACCCCGGCAAAAATGTCTGTTGACCAGGCCGCAACGCTCGTGGGTATGCTGAAGGCCACTACCTACTACAATCCGATTACCCATGCAAAGAACTCCATACGCCGTCGCAACACCGTATTATACAATATGGTAACCCACAACGTGCTGCCCCGCGACGAGTACGACGAGTATTCCCGGCAACCTCTGAAGCTGGATATACACGTCGAAGAAAATTATGACGGACAGGCACAATACTTCCGCGAGTATGTTGCCGACTATCTCAAGGACTGGATGAAGGACAATGGCTACGACCTCTACAGCAGTGGCCTGAGAATTTACACCACCATCGACACACGTATGCAGAAGTATGCCGAACAGGCTGTCTCAAAGCAGATGGAGAAGGTACAGCAGCAATTCGACAACCACTGGCGTGGCATGCATCCATGGCGTGATGCAAAGGGGGACGAGATTCCGGGGTTCATCGAGGGCATCGCCGAACGACAACCGTTCTATAAGAAGCTGGTGCAGAAATATCCCAACCAGCCTGACAGCGTACTGTATTACCTCAACAAACCACACAAGGTAAAGCTCTTCGACTATGCAAAAGGGCAGATTGAGAAAGAGATGTCATCCATGGATTCCATCCGATACATGGTGAAATTCATGCACTGTGCAATGGTAGCCATGGAACCACAGTCAGGTGCTGTACGGGCATGGGTAGGTGACATCGACTTCAAAACGTGGAAGTATGACAAGGTCGTGGCCGAACGCCAGCCGGGTTCAACTTTCAAACTGTTCGTCTATTCAGAAGCCTTCAACCAGGGGCTGACCCCATGTGACAAACGCCGTGACGAGTATATCAGCATGCAGGTGCTCGATAAGAAGACCGGGCAGATGAAAACCTGGACACCACACAATGCCAACGGACGCTTCTCCAACGACTCCCTCACACTGAAGAGTGCCTTCGGACGCAGCATCAACTCCGTGGCAGTCCGCCTCGGTCAGGAGATGGGCATCAAGAACATCATCCGCACCGCACAGGACATGGGCATCAAGAGTCCGCTGGACGATGAACCATCACTGGCTCTCGGCTCCAGCGACGTGAACCTGCTGGAAATGGTAGACGCCTACAGTACCGTAGCCAATGACGGAGAGCACCATGACCCGGTCGTCGTCACACGCATCCTTGACAAAGATGGCAACGAGGTCTATGTCGCACCGAAAGACCACAGCAAGGCACTGCCTTACAGGACGGCTTTCCTCATGCAGGAGATGCTGAAGGGCGGAGTGAACGAAGCCGGCGGCACAAGTCAGGCACTCCGCCATTACATCTTCAACGATACAGACTGGGGAGGCAAGACAGGTACTTCCAACAATCACTCCGATGCATGGTTCATGGCCGTAAGCCCCAACCTCGTAGTTGGTGCATGGGTAGGTGGCGAGTACCGTTCCATCCATTTCCGTACCGGTGCGCTTGGACAGGGATCGAAGACCGCACTGCCGGTCTGCGGAGAATTCATTTACAGTCTTATGCGCGACAAGGCTTTCCAGAAGTATCATGCCAAATGGCAGTTAGATTCAGATGAAGATATAGACCCGTCAATGTACAGCTGTCAGCCAGTGGCTGTCCGTCGACAGCTGCCCGACTCTCTGCGAGGATCATCGGCAGCTCGCCATAGCCATCAGGAACAAGGGGAAGAGACTCCCGAAGAGGAAGGGGAAGGAAACGAAGAGGGTGGTTTCGAACTGGAACCTGCCCCACAACCTGCACCCGAACGGCACAGCAGCAGCAACGGCAACGAAACACAACAAATCATCAAGAAAGCAAAGCGACCACATAGTGAGGATATGGAGATATAACACGTCAAAGTCCGATGTCTCAGAAAAAACAAGCCGTTGATGCAGACACAATAGACCTGGATAACCCGGAGCTGCAGAAGGCGCTCCAGATTATCCAGTTCACAAACAATTCCCTGTTTCTGACCGGCAAGGCGGGAACAGGGAAGTCAACTTTCCTGCGCTATATATCCGCAACTACAAAGAAAAAACACGTTATCCTTGCACCGACTGGGATTGCCGCCATCAATGCAGGCGGCAGTACACTGCACAGTTTCTTCAAGCTCCCTTTTTATCCGCTTGTCCCCACCGACAAACGGTACTCTACCCGCAACCTGCGCAGTACCATGAAATACAATGCCGACAAATGCAAGCTGCTCCGAGAGGTGGAGCTGATCATCATTGATGAAATCAGCATGGTCAGGGCGGACATCATCGACTTCATCGACAAAGTTCTCCGCATCTACAACCGGAATATGCGCGAACCTTTCGGAGGAAAACAGCTTCTGCTGGTAGGCGACATCTATCAGCTGGAGCCTGTTCTCAAGGAGGAAGACCGACAGTTGCTACAACCCTATTATGCCAGCAGCTACTTCTTCGATGCCAAAGTCTTCCAGGACTATCCACTGGTGAGCATAGAACTGAATAAAGTCTACCGTCAGAACGATCTCTCTTTCATTTCTATCCTCGACCACATACGTACCAATCAGGTCTCCGACAACGACCTCAGATATATCAATGCCCGTGTCGGTGCGCAAAGGGGAACGACAGAAATACCACAAGAAGACTTCACCATCACCCTGTCGACCAGACGGGATACCGTAGACTGGATCAACAACCAAGGGTTGGACAGTCTCAACGGAGCCCCCGTGATGTTTCTCGGCGAAATCAAAGGAGAATTCCCGGAGAGCAGCCTTCCCACGCCGATAGAACTGAACCTCAAGGTAGGAGCACACGTCATGTTCATTAAAAACGATACACAGAAACAGTGGGTAAACGGAACACTCGGACTCATCATCGGCATTGACGAAGAGGCTGGAATACTATACGTACACACAGAAGAGGGTGACGACCTGCAGGTACAGCGCGAGATGTGGGAGAACGTACGCTATCATTTCAACGAGACAGAACAGAAAATCGAGGAAGAACAGATTGGCACTTACGTACAATTTCCAGTCAAACTGGCATGGGCCATCACAGTACACAAGAGTCAGGGACTGACCTTCCGAAATGTCAATATCGACTTTACGGGTGGAGTCTTCGCCGGCGGGCAGGCTTATGTAGCCCTCTCACGATGCACGAGCCTGGAAGGCATCACACTCAAAGAACCACTCCACCGTAACGAGGTGTTCGTCAGGAGCGAGGTGGTACAGTTTGCCAGACATTACAATGACCACAACATCATATCGGCAGCTCTCAGGCAGAGCAAGGCCGACAAAGAATACTACGATGCGGCACGAGCTTTCGACAAAGGCGACTTCGACACTTTCCTGCACAGTTTCTTCCTCGCCATTCACAGCCGGTACGACATAGAGCATCCTGCGGCGAGACGGCTCATACGAAGGAAGCTGAACATCATCAACCGTCTGCGCAGCGGAAACCGGCAGCTACAAGAGCAGCTGGCAGAACAGAAAGCATATCTTAAGAAACTGTCCGTGGAATATGTCTTGATGGGCAAGGAATGCGAGCACGAAAGAATGACTGACGCCGCCATAGCCAACTATAGGAAGGCTGTTGCACTCTATCCCGACAACCCAACAGCACAGAAACGCCTGAAGAAGCTGACCTCTTCAACCGAAAAGAAAAAATAGAAACAATTATGGAGAAGAAAAAAAATCTTTCAAGAATCATAACGACCATCATCCTCTGCATCCTCCTCACAGCAGCAACGATAGCCTCCTGCCATCACAGCAGAACCATCGAAGGAACTGACAACGGAGACACTGTGGCGGCCTCCGAGTTCGAACCACAGACAGAGAACGAAAAACTCACCGTCAATCTACAGCATATCACCGCCGTCCGATTCCCAAAATACAAGATGGAGAAAGCTACCCCTTACATCCCCGATTCAGTAAGCCTGGCGGCCGATGAAGAGACTGTTGCAAGCGGAAACTACACCGCCACTCTCCTGCTTGACACGATTCCCGACAAGGATTTCTACGAGGCTATCGGACTTGCTGCACAGCACGACACGTGCTGGAATATCAACAAGTCTTCATACACCTACGAACGCAAGGATAAGACCGGTGGGATATACAAAGTTACTTTCAGCAAAGATTCACGGCAGATCATCGTCACCCATCTGAACCGAGAACTGGTCAAGCCTGAACCTCGTCAAAAACCTAAAGCGGATTCTAAGAAACACCTATAATTCTAAAGAAGACTCCAAAAGAAACAGAGAGCATCAGCAGACTCACAGGACGTAAGCCTGACAACGTACCCTTTGGGGGACAATCCATAAGACTTTCCGCTTCTGCATCGATCAGAAAAGATTTTCCGAAGCATACCCTCAAGCATCTCATACATACGAATAGACAAAGAGGCCGTCTCAAGTTCGAGACGGCCTCTTTGCGTATGATTACCTGAAAGTCCGTTTGCCATCCTGCATGACAGGTCTTACGACAATCTCCCGTTGCTTGGCATCAGTCGTTGTCTTCACGGCAACGGCTGCCACTTCCTGCGGCGTGATGGTCTTGAACACTGGGCCTGACACATTATCATCATCAGGAGAAAGCTCCTCGCCGGTTTCCGCATAGATATTGAGCAGTCCCATCCACCTGGCCGCTTCGTTCACATGATGGGGAGACTCCGGCTCTTCTTCCTGAATGGCCAGAGGCACCATGGCAGCCTTGAAGTCGTCAGCAGAGAAACGCTGTTCCTTGATGTCGTCAAGTAGCTGATAGATCAGCGTGAGTGCCCTGCTTACATTTTCCTTTGCTGTCGAGAGGTGAATGCTGAGATGTTCGTTCGCTTCGGGACGAGAAGTGTAATCGGACCGGACACCTACGGTATATGTAAGGTGCTCCTTCTCACGCAGCACATCAAAACAGCGACGTTCCAGCAGTGCCCTCATCACTTCCAATGCAGCCTGCTCACGATCAGACAGTCTCTGCTTATTGGCAAATGAGATTTCGATTTCAGCCATGTCTCCTTCCGTCTCTGCCTCGAAAGTGTGCCTGATGACAGGTGCAGAAGAAGAGAAGTCCATAGGCTGTGCCTCCGTTTTCACAGGCTTTCCGTCTCCTTTGAGCGAACCGATATAACGCAGTACCAAGTCCTTCGCCTTTGCTTCCGGCAGGTCGCCGATTAAGCAGTAAGTGAAGCGCGACGCATTGCCCAGATGTTCCTGGAACTGACTCTGCAGACCGTCATACCTGGCAGACTTGAAGAAAGCCACATCCTGACGCGGATTCAAAGCACTGACCGGATAAAGCAGCTGCCGAATAGAATCCTGGACAGCCTCCATCCCGCTCTTCGCACGGTTCTCATAGATATAAAGGCTACGCTGGACATACTTGTCAAAGGCCGGCTTGGAGAAGTTCTGATGCGACAAGACCAGATACAGATAACCGAAGAAGTCATCAGCCTTGTCAACAGGGACATTGCCCCCTACTCCGTCGCTGTAGTCCTCCAATGAGAGCGAGAGCTCGATATTCTTTCCTTGCAGCCACTGTGCCAGCTGGTTGCGGTCGTATTTGTAAACTCCCGACTGCATCAGCAGCGAACGCATGGCTGTGTAATCGGCAAGTTCCTTTGCCGGCACGACCGATCTTCCGCCTTCCGCAGAACCGGCGAAGAGGAACTTTCCCTGCAGCTCTGGTACGTACTTGTACAGCACCTTTGCCCCGTTAGAGAGCGTCCACTCCTTCGCCTGCAGGCGCTTCAGCTGTTTCTCAGCAACGATCCTGCCCGGTGTCAGACGGAAGTCGATAAGCTGTGTAACAGGTTTCACACTGTCGATACGAATCCTGTCGTCGAACGAACTCTTCGCCTTTAAAGCCGCCATAAAATCACCCTCCGTGATATTCATCTCCCCCGGTGTCTTGGAATAGGTGACGAAAGCGAGGTTGTCGTCATTAAGCAGGGATTTCAGCCATGCGTTCATGTCTTCAACCTCCAGTTCAACCAGCGTCTCAATATTTCGGTTGATCTGTGTACGGAAGTCTGTTACAGGAATGCCATAGAGGAAGTTCTGACGGAAGAGCATCAAGGCATTGTCGGGTGTGCCCAGCCCCTTTGCCTCCAGCACGCCCTTCATCCCGTTATACATGTTCTCTTTTTCAGCATTGAACTCAGCAGCGAAAAATCCCTTTTCACGAAGATTCTCACGCACAGCCAGCAGCTGTTGCAATGCTTCCTGTCCATCGTCCTCATACGGAACCATATCCCATGCCATCTGATAATAGTCTCTTACCAAAGACGAAAGACTCACTTCTGCTGCAATATAACGTTCCTTTCCGGCATTCTTCAATATGGCAAAACGTTTGGGAGCCAGAGTGTTGAAAATCTGCGTATAGAGAAACTGGCGGACACGCTCCTCCTCCGGAGCATTGCCTTTCACACTGTAACGCTGGTAAAGTCCGAAGGAGGCACTCTTGTTCTCCGGATCGATGAAGCGCATATACAACGGTGCGGCATTGTCAGGAATCAGCCTGACCTGCGGACCCACGGCAGGAGCCGGTCTGGCCGGCAAGGTTTTGAAAACCGTCTGGATGTTCTGTTCTATTCTGTCAGGATCTACATCACCAATGACAGCAATAAACTGCCTTTCAGGACGGTACCACTTGTCATAGAACTGTCTTACCTGCTTCTGCTGGAACGACTCCAACAGTTTCTGCGTACCGATGACGTTATGTGTCGCATACCCTGAATGATTATAGACGACAGGGGCGATGGCATCCGTCAGACGGCGGTCTACACCGGCCCGGTGCCTCCATTCTTCAAGGATGATGCCCCGCTCCTTCTCGATGTCCTTCGGCAGCATCCTGATGCCATGACACCAGTCGCGGAGCACCCATAGCACATCTTCGTTGAGCTTCGCATCCTTCACAGGAACATTGTGTACGGCATACCGGGTATCGTCGACACCTGTAAAAGCCTCGAAGTCGTTGAGGTTGTGGCGGCGGAGGAAGTTCATCACACCATCAGGGAAGTGATCGGTGGTGTTGAATGCCAGATGTTCCAGCACGTGCGCCAACCCCAGCTCCTCGTCCGTCTCCAGGATGGCACCCACATTCTGGTAGAGATAATACTGTGCTTCACCCGTAGCCGAACCATCATTATAGATATAATAGGTAAGGCCGTTCGGCAGCTTTCCCGTCCGCAGACCTTTCATCTGCGCATGGGCAGCTACAGAGGATAACAGCAGAAAGCCCACGAGCAATGCCGCCGGCACGCTCGTGAGGCGTTGAATGATATTTCTAAACATCATCGTCATTTACTTTTCAAGGAGTTCGAGTGTGGAGAGCTTCTGCTTGATAGCTCCCTGCAGCATCGCCTGCGGCATCTCCATATTCTCCAGCCGGAGTGTCTCGGCAAATGCCTGGTTGTAGAACTCACGTGCCTTGGCGTAGTTCTTCAGTTCACGGTAAGAGTCGCCGATCATCACCATGTAGTTCACACGGTCCATGACAGCATCTTCCTGTGACAATGCTTTCTCAGCCCACTGGATGGCAACTTCGTGGTCCTTCCTCTTCAGGCTCTTGCCGGCAGCCATGTAAAGGTTCTGCGCCGCCTTTCCATAGTCAGCCGGACGGAGATTGTTCTCCATCTTACTGAAATAGGTCTGCATCGCCTTCACATAACCGTCTACATCCTTGTTCCGGTACAGATTGTAAAGCGCATCAAAGTAAAGTTTCGCCTTCTCATAAGGGGTGATGCCCTTCAGGCCGACGACCTCGTATGCCTTGGCATACTGGTCCTTCACTTTCTCTACATAATCCTTATACTTCGCATTTCCGTCCTTTGCCAGTTCTTCGGCGAAGAGGTCGTTTGCCTCGACGACATAGTAAGCCGGAGCCTTGCCGACCGTCTTCGTCCAGTCGTCGAGATGGTCGTTGATGAGGTCAACGACATACTGTTTGTGTTCCTTGTCCTCATCGCCCTCAAGCGTCAGGATGATTTTGTAGTCGTTCTCATTAATGAGCTTTACCGGTGCCTTGGCTGCAATGTAGTTCTTATAGAGCTTCTGCAGACGGGTCACCCACTTGTCGGCTTCCATCCCCTCCTGTGCCTGCAGGAATGACGGTGCCTTCAGGAGAAGCTGCTGCTGTATGTCAAGGTCGTTTCCGTTTGCCTTGTATTTATTGTACAGTTCTTCAAAGCTGACACGCTCTCCAGCAACTATCTTGGCCGCCTCCATAAGCTCGTCCTTGTCCATGGCACCCGTGTTCACCGAAAGTGCCTTGCCATCCGGTGCGATGAAAGCAACAGTAGGATAGGCTGCCACCTTGTAGTTTTTGGCAATCTCTACATTCTCACCTTTCTCTGCATCCAACTGCAGGCTGATGAAATGTTCATTAAAATACTTTCCCACTTCTTCCTGCGTAAAGACGTTCTTTGCCATCTTCTTGCAAGGGACACACCACACGGCATAGAAGTCTACGAAGAGCGGCTTGTTCTCCTGTCTGGCCTTGGCAAGTGCCTCGCCGAATGTTCCCTTGAAGAAAGTGATTCCACTTGCCGTAACGGAAGCCGCACCCTGCTGTGCGCGGACCTGTACTGCCAGCAGCAAAAGGGCTGCAAGCAGTAAGACATATCTTCTTCTTTTCATAATCGATCTGATTTAAATGGTTTATATTCTTTTTGTTTCTGATTGGGGCGGATCATGTCGAACATACGTCAAGCCGGACTTCCGGCCGAGTGTCTACATTCCCAACCGTCTGGGAACATCATTCCCAGGCATCGGGAACATCATTCCCAAACGGTTGGGAACAGTATTACCAGCCGCTGGGAACAATCCGGCACTGTCGTTTAATGTTGTCGGTTGACTGCTTTCAGTTTTACTTTTAAACTTGGCTGGCGGAGCAAGACCACTCGATCTGGTCTGGACTCCGGTACCCAGACCTCAACTTCAGTCTACAGGCAGCTCATCGTCTGTCACGACAACCTTGAAAACATTCTCCAGAACTGCTTCATGATCCTCATTATACACTCTGAGGGACAGCCGGTATCTGCCATTCGGCAGCTGTTTCACCGCTTTCAACGAGACAACGACCAGACCACCCGCCACCGAGATTTCGCCCTCCCGGCAGAGCTTCAGGAAGAGCTGCTCCTGCTCCGGGCTGCCGGCCTTGACACCGGCAAGCTCGAAATTGACGGGGTTGGTGCCTGCCACGCCCTGGATGCGTGTGGAAACAAAGGGCAGGTTGTTTACGGCACGGTCGCTCGTCGGGTCGATGTTGTGGAAAGCATTGATAGAATCGGGTGTAAACGATGCTCCCGCCGTCCTCAGATAGCCTACATCCATCTTGCTGCATGATGCTGTAAAACCTATTGTAAGCACCATAAGGCACAGTAGGACTATTCCTTTCTTCGTCTGTTTCATGTTCTAAAAGTCCGTTAAGTTGAAGTTATAATCAAGTGAGTGGACAATCCCCGTGAGTGTCTCGATATTGCAAGAGGCAACATCAGTAGTCTGCGTCGTTGCGGGAGAAACCAGATGGATCCGCAAAGGACCTGCTCCCGGCACATTGTTGTAAGACTCATGGAAGGTATAAATCCACAGCTGCTTGCCGGAAGCCATCTGCACCATCTCGCCTCCCTTGCCGACGGGTGTCGAGGGGTCTGACGACTTGACACCCTCCTTGAAGTCGTCAAGCATCACACGCCTGCCGGGGAGGACACAGTTCAGGATAAACGTCCGGCAGTCGTTCACAGGAATGTCAGAAACTTTCTCCATGCCGTTGGCATACAGGTAACGGCGGATGCTGTGGCTGGTAGGGCCGAAGAACGTGAAGTTCTTTCCATACTGGCTTGTCCCCTGGAAGAGCGGAATCAGGTCGGCACGCTCCGCCATTTCGCACAGGAGTTCCCAGTTGTACTTGTCGCCTTTGAAGTAATCCCACATGGTGGTCTCGTGCTTACCGTTGGCAAATCCGGTATCGTCGAAATTGTATTGGGTGCAGCTGGCGAAGAGTCCTACCGTCAGACACGCCATCGCAATATAGAAAATCTTTTTCATTTGTCTAAAAATTAATTTGTTGTGCAGATTGAGAGCTGCATCAGTTGTAAGCCTGCCAGTAAGGTTTCTGCCGCAGCCTGTTGTTGATAATGTGTCCGTCCTTATCCTGCCAGGCATCCTTGGGCAGCGGCAGGAAGAGCGCACCGCCCTGAATGTCCTGATTAGTCAGCAGCTTGAACTTTCCCTGCAGTTCTTCCTTCACGTAGCCATTCCGGATGACATCGGCATAACGTGCATCGTTCTCACCGATGAACTCCTTCTCTCTCTCAAGGAAGATGGCTTTCTTCAGCCCTTCCGTGTCATAGACGGAGGGATAAGCGAGTGCGCCGGCCCGCGAACGGATTACATTCAAGTCGGCTATGGCATGGGCCTCGTCGCCCAGTTTCTGATAGCATTCCGCCCGCAGAAGATAAATATCGGCCAGTCTCCAGTACACATAGTCTGCATCTACCGTACGATAACTCTTCCCACTCGGCGAATACTGGTCAGGATCCATGATGGCTTTCCGGAACTTGTACATGATGGCATAATCCTGTCCGCCAGCCTCATGCGCCGTACCCCACTCATAGAAGAAGGCCTTGAGACGCTGGTCCGTGGCATCCGGGAAGAGCTGCTCGACAGTCGACTTATAAAGCTGGTAGGTGGTGTTAGAGGGCAGATCAGCCAGTGTATGGTCCTCCCGTACAGGCCAGCTCACGAAGTTCTGCGCCACCTCGTTGGGCGATACGACGTACTCCGAACGTGTCTTGTCGAACAGCAGACTGAAAATCGCCTCGGGATTGGGACTCTTCTCGTTGGACAGATACTTGCACAGCTCCTCCGGGGAAGCGCACAGCTGGTAACTGCCAGCCTTTCCATCAATCAGTTCTGTGGCGTATTTAACTGCATTCTGATAGTCTTCCTGTGCATTGCCCTGCAACCTGTAAAGTTCTGTCACACTGCCTTTCCATGCGTAGATCTGTGCCAGGAGGGCTGCGGCAGTCCCTTTCGAAGCGGTCTGCCGATCGGTTATGGCCGCACCGTTCAGGTCCGTCAGCTTGTCCCATGTTGGAAGAAGGGCAAATGCCTTCCTGGCATGGTCGATTGCCGCATTGAGCACTTCAGACTTGGAAGACAAGGCATAAGGTTTGATTTCGGAAGAGTTCTCCGTGATGATCGCTTCGCCATAACGCTGTGCCAGCAGGAAATAAGACAGTCCGAGAGCGAACTCCGCCTGTCCCATATGGAAGTTCCGGCGGTCAGGAGTCAGGTCCTTCGGTCTGTCGATGTTGTCAAGCAGGAGATTGCCTTCAAAGATGATGTTGTAAAGGTTCTTCCATGAGTATTCGCTCGAGATGACTGTCCGCGGATTCCATTCACGCAGCTGCCTGGCGTTCAGTACCTCATCAGCCTTCATGCCGGCTGTCGCAAGAACATAGTTGTCGCCGATGACTGTATTGATGAAGTATTGGATGGACGTGGTCGTCGCATTCAGTTCCTTTTCATTATTGAACGAATTGCTGTAAGTAAGCCCGTTCTCCGGCTGCAGGTCGAGACTGCAGGAAGACAACAGACAGCCGCATATCGAGAGTAAGATGATTTTCTTCATTTGCTGTTAGAATTTTAAGTTGAGTCCCAAGGTGACTTTCCGGTTCAAGGGGTACTGGGTACCGTCATCCTTACCGGTATAAGGATTGATGACCTCCGGGTCTACACCAGAATAGTTTGTAATCAGGAACAGGTTCTCACCACTGAGGTAGATATTGGCATCCTTGATGAAAGACCCCTTCAGCCAGTTCTTCGGAAGCTGGTAGCCGATGACCAGCTGCTTCAGACGCAGGAAGCTGATGTTCTCGATGTTGGAGTCGACGTTGCCGTCGAACTGCCCCACATAATCCTTGTCGGCGAACTCAAGTGACGGATACTTCGCATCCCTGTTCTCTGGTGTCCAGAAGTCGCTGGCATGGAAGTAGTTCATGATGACACCGAAGTCCTTTGTAAAGGTAAAGGCACTGTTCTTGTACATATTCATCACCTTGCGTCCGATTGTATAGCTGAAGAGCACGTCGAGACTCAGCCCTTTCCATTCCAGATGGCTGTTCAGTCCGCCGTAGACAGCAGGAAGCGTACTGCCGGCATAATAAAGGTCTTTGTCGTCGATTACGCCGTCATAGTTCTGGTCCTTGATCTTCCGGCCACCGACACGCAGCGGATTGTTGATGGACTGGAAATAGAGCGGCATCAGCTTGCCTGACGCATTACGATACATCGGGATATCCTCCTCCTTCTGCACGATTCCTTCATCCTTGAAGGTATAGATGCCATAGACCGGACGGCCGAGCACCTTGTCGTTGAGGTCTTCGCCGTTATAGGTCTTGCGCAGCATGTTCTTGTTGTGCGAAAGGTTCAGGCCGACACTCCAGTTCCAGTTCTTCTTACGGATGATGTCATACTGTGCCTCAAACTCTATACCCTCGTTGGATATGGCAGAGGCGTTGTCCCACATATTGTTTGCAAGGAACACGTTGCCTGGGAGATAGGACTGCATCAGCAACTTGCTGGAATACTTATAGTAATAATCCAGCTTGAATTTCAGACGATAATCCAGCAACTGCAGGTCAAGACCGAGGTCGTACTGGTCGCTCTCCTCCCACGTCAGCTTCTTGTTCGCCATGGACTGTGGTATCAGGCCTAACGAGCCGTTATAGACGTTGCTTTCCTCCATCACACCCAAAGCGAGATAAGGTTCCTGGAATTTCTGCCCCGACTTGCCCCATGAGGCACGCAACTTGCCGAAGCTCAACCACCACAGACGCTTCATAAAAGGCTCTTCACTGAATGCCCAGCCAAGCCCCACCGACGGGAATGTACCCCAGCGGACATCCTTTCCGAATACACTCGAACCGTCCGAACGGATGGAAAGCTCGGCCATGTAACGCTTCTTATAGCTGTAAGCCGCACGGCCTAAGAAACTGACCAGCGCCTGTTCCTGCTGGTCGGTGCGGAAACTCTGTGCAGCTCTTGTCGTACCTCCGTCGTTGAGAAGTGAGGGCCATCCCTCACCAGCATACTTGATGGAATTGGTAGGACCGCCCTTCGCCGTACCGTTCAGGTTCTGCAGCAGGTCATAGTTATAGGTCATACCTGCCATCAGCTCGAGCTTGTGCTCATGCGGAAGTGCAAGGTTATAAGTGAGAATATTCTCCGTCTGGATGTTCGTCATGGCAATGTTGGAAGCCTGGACCTCCGACTTCAAATCGTATTTCAGATAATCAGGCGTGAACGTATAGACACGTGTGAAATAATGGTCGAGCGAATAAGTAGACGAGAATTTCAGCCCTTTCAGGATATTATAGTTCAGTCCGACACTCAGCCGTACGTTATAATTGGAGTTGGTCTTGTCAATATCCCGCAGCTGCCGCAAGGCTATCTGCTCTGCCGTACTGCCCTTGCCAGGCAGCAGTGTGGACGTGCGCTTGGGGTCGAAGGTCAGTCCCTGCACGCGTCCTCCGTCCGAGCCGGCTTTCTGCGTGGCATAGGTGAGGTTGATGCGTGTAAAGGCACTCAGCTTCGTCGACAGATTGAAGTCAAGATTGCTCAACAGACTGTAACGGCGGAAATTGGAACTGATCATGATGCCCGTCTCGTCATAGATACCGGCATTGACCATGTATCGGATATTGTCCGTACCGCCTGCCAGCTGCATATCGGCCTTCGTCAGCTTCCCGACACGGAAGGCGTACTTCCACCAGTTCGTACGGTTGTTGTAGAAAGTGTTGAGCGAGTCCTGCGCAATACCCGGCAGACGACGGTCTGGATCGAGCACCTTTCCGTTGCGCCACAGATAGTCGTAGGCACCGTCGTTGTCGGCATCCCAGCCATAAGAGTCCTTATAGGAATGAGGATAGACAAGTTTGTCGGTAAGATAGTCATAGTGGGCTCCCCGCTGGCTCTTTGCCAGGAGCAGGGCGATGTCACGTTCTCCCTTTCCCATTGTCTGCATCGGCGTACTCGGCAGCCAGGAGAGCGACTGTGACACATTGAAGCTGACCTCCGTACGACCGGACTTGCCCTTCTTCGTGGTAATGAGGATGACACCGTTGCCGGCCCTCGATCCGTAGAGAGAGGCCGAGGCGGCATCCTTGAGCACCTGGACCGACTCGATGCTCGAAGGGTCCAGTCCTGCCAAGGGGTTGATACCTCCGGTCGCTTCCGTGGCACTGCCCGACACAGGAATACCGTCAATGACATAAAGGGGCGTTCCGTCGTTGACACCCTGCTGGTTCAGCGAGCTGAAGCCGCGGATGGTAATACGCGATCCGCCACCGCCGGGCGAACCCGAGAGGTTAGTCACGTCTACACCTGCCATACGTCCCTGCAGCAGGTTCTCGATGCTTGCCGTCGGAGCTTTCTGCAGATCTTCTACCTTCACGGAAGCGACAGCTCCCACCTGCTCACGTGTATTGCGCTTGCCGTATGCCACTACCGTCACCTCGCCCATTGCATAGGCCGACGAAGGCAGGGTGACATTCAGGGGTTTACCGGCATGATACTTCAGCGTCTTTGCCTCGTAACCCACGCTGGAGATGCTGATCGTCCCTTCTTCCTGGTCGACAGGCATGGAAAAGTTTCCGTCTACATCGGCCGTGACGCCCTTCGATGTTCCTTTTATCTGTACAATGGCAAAGGGGACACCCAGTCCGTCCTTGTCTTTCACCGTTCCATGAACCGTGTATTTCCCCTGTGTTGCGTTCTTCATCTTGAACACATCAATCACCTTTCCATCCACATTATATGTAAAGGATGTATGCGACAGCAGGCTTTCCACGGCTCCCAGCTCGTCCACATCCTCGAAAGAGATGGTCAGGAGCAGCGAGTCGTTCTTCACATCATCGGAATAACGGATCTGGTAATCTCCCTTTGTTGAAATGAAATCTAAAATCTGGGCAACGCCCTTATCCTTGAACGAAATCGAGAATTTCTTCCCTGCAACCTGGGCGGAAGCAGGAGAAGCCCACGACACCAGCAGGATAAAAACCGCCAGAAACACGAAAGAAGGTAACCTCCTTGCAGTGCTAAACACTTGTTGGTGATGCCTCATTGGTCTGTTTGTATAATTATTGTTTATATTCATTTTGATAAAAGCGAATGACTAAAAGTCACCATTCTCAATTCTTTCCTCTTTAAGGCATGCCCAGCCCTGACAGAATGAATGCAGGTTCCCATGTCTCGATCTGCAGCATTTTTTACATAAAAAAGGTATTAATATCGAACGAGGTGCAAATGTACGTAATTTTTTTTAATCTCATGGCAATTAGCAAAAAAAATGAATCGCCGCTGTTCCAGACCTGCCGGAAACCTATTGAAAAGATGGTACAGACCATCGAAGCAAAACGGCTCACAGACAGACACATAGCAAGCGTGCAAGAAAAGGTGCTTAGTTGCGGTGCAAGTAGGCGTTACTTGCACGTCAAACAGGCGTTAGTCGGCATGCAGGTAAGCACCATTTGGAAAGGCATCGGCCGATAGACTGGAGAGGAGGCCGTACTCCCCTGTTCACGAGGCAGCAGACAGCCAGATTCCGGCCTGATAATCACGAATGCTAATCCGCAAAAGGAAGCAGACCTTCGACGGGTACATGGGAAGACTCCTCCTTCTCAGGAAGCGGCGACGACACTGAGAGCCCCATCAGCCGGACTGGGCGGTCGTGACAGGACGTTTCCTTCAGCAACTGCTTGGCAAGCGGCAGGATGTCGTCCTTCGTACGGAGTACACGCTGCTGTGTCAGACTGCGCGTTATCTGTGTCGTGGCATCCCACTTCAGCTTCAGCGTAAGCGTGCGCCCCTCAAAACCACTTCGTGCCAGCCGTTCGACAAGTTCCAGAACGATATGGTACAGTTCGATGATAATCTTCGAACCGACATGAAGATCCTCCAGGAAAGTGCGCTCACAACCCACCGATTTCCGTTCATGGACTGCGACGACAGGCCTGTTGTCAATACCGCGTGAAAAGTCATAGTAAATGTTTCCCATCTTACCGAACACCTGTACGAGGTGCCGGCGTGAGACCTGCCGGAGCTGCTCGCCGGTGAACACCCCCATGTCGTGCATACGTTTCGCCGTCTTCGGGCCGACTCCCCACAGCTTCTCCACAGGAAGGCTGCCGACGAAACCGAGCGCACGGTCGGGATGCACCGTAAACAGGCCGTCGGGTTTGCGCATATCAGAGGAAATCTTCGCCAGCAGCTTGTTATAACTGATGCCAGCCGAAGCGGTCAGCGAGGTGCGGTCAAGAATCTTCTGCTTGATTTCCCGAGCAATGTCCACCGCCAGGTCCATTCCTTTCTTGTTTTCCGTCACATCGAGGAAAGCCTCATCCAGCGAGATGGGCTCGACAAGGTCGGTATATTCGTGGAAAACAGCATGAATCTGCCGGGAGACGGCCTTATACCTGTCGAAATGACAGGGGACGACGACCAGATGGGGGCAACGCCGCCTGGCCTGCGCCATCGGCATTGCCGAATGGACACCGAAAGGACGTGCTTCATAGCTGGCAGTAGAGACCACACCGCGCGGTCCGTCGAAGCCCACGGCGATGGGCTTCCCACGCAGTCCGGGATTGTCTCTCTGCTCCACCGAAGCAAAGAAAGCATCCATGTCAATATGAATTATCTTGCGCATTATGTTACAGTCCTTCCCCTGCAAAGATACAGAGAACAGAGGAAAGATAGGTATTTCTGACTGATAAATAAATAAAAAACCGTATCTTTGCAACAAAATAACGGAAATGGAGTTATTATAACAAAATGACTAAAGGAGACAAACTGGAAATGATAGAAGACAACGGACACGATGCCATGGGAAAGGTGCAACGCTGCATCAAACGAGGCTTCGACCTTGTGGCAGCCTTCACAGGTATTGTCGTCTGCTCGCCGGTCTTCCTCATCATCAGTCTCCTCATTACGTACCAGGGCAACGGCCCGGTGTTCTTCCGGCAGATACGCATCGGCTACAAAGGCCGCCCTTTCGCCATCTTCAAGTTCCGCACGATGAGCAGTGTCGTCGAGGAAGAGGGACCGCAGCTCGTTGCCGGATGCGATGAGACGAACTCTACACGCTTGGAACAGTTCCTGCGCGGTCATCATCTGGACGAGCTTCCGCAGCTATGGAATGTGCTGCGCGGTGATATGTCGTTCGTCGGACCGCGCCCAGAGCGCAAGTTCTTCATCGACAAAATCATGGAACAGACCGACCGCTACCGTCTCATCTACCTGATGCGGCCCGGCCTGACATCGGAAGCCACACTTTACAACGGCTATACCGATACAATGGAGAAAATGCTCCGTCGCATGGAGATGGACATCCACTATCTGAAGCACCGCACACTGCGACTCGACCTGAATATTATCCTCAAGACGATTCTGAACATCGCTACTGGAAAGAAATTCTAAACAAAATGAAAAGATATATACTGTCTGTATTGCTCACACTATGCACGTTGGGCGGCTTTGCACAGTCGTCCATGACGGACACGCAGGTCATGGAGTTTGTGCAGAAAGAGCACAAACGAGGGACATCCCAGGCACAGATTGTCACGAAACTCATGCAGAGCGGCGTGGACATATCGCAGATACGCCGTGTGAGGGAAGCCTACGAAAAGATGCAGAAAGGCAATGCCGCCTTCGGCGCGACAACCGAAAAGACAGCGGCCGACCGGAGCCGTACAAACAACGGACAGCTGCACCCGGGCAAGAGCAGACGGCAGATTGCCGATGCCACGCTCGACAGCTACAACACAGAAGAGCAGGAAGTAAACCGATACAGCGACGGGCGTGTGTCGGCGAACCGGTCATGGACTAACACCTACGACGAGAACGACGGCGAATACCTGAAGATGCAGGAGGAGATGAACGCCTGGATGCCGCAGGACACGGCCACAATGTACAACAACCTCCTGAAACAGCTGAGCCGCAACCGGAAGAAAGTGTGGGGACGTGACATCTTCAACAACAAGAGTCTTTCGTTCGAACCGAACATGAACATGGCACTGCCCCGCAATTACCGCATAGGGCCGGGAGATGCCGTATTCATCGACGTGTATGGTGCATCACAGAAATCTTACCAGACGACTGTCGCGCCAGACGGTATCATCACACTGGACGGCTTCGGCCCTATTCAGGTGAGCGGACTGACCGTTGCACAGGCGAACAGCCGCATCCGGGAGAAACTGGGCCGGCGGTACAGCAGTTCGAGCATACGCCTCTCCGTAGGCCAGACACACACCATCATGGTAAACGTCGTCGGCGAGGTGAAGACACCGGGTACTTACACGCTGTCGGCCTTTGCCACCGTCTTCAATGCACTCTACATGGCGGGCGGTATCGGCGAACTGGGGACATTGCGTAACATCAAGGTATACAGAGGGGGATCGCTCATCAGTACGGTTGATGTCTACGACTTCCTGCGCCGCGGCCATCTGACCGGGAATGTACGGCTGGCAGACAATGATGTGATTGTCGTCGGTCCGTATGAGATGCTGGCACAGGTAAGCGGCAAGGTGAAACGTCCGATGTTCTACGAGATGAAACGTGGCGAAAGCCTCGGCACGCTGATCAGTTATGCCGGCGGCTTTGCCGGCGATGCCTATACCCGGTCGGTGCGTGTACGCAGAAAGACCGGCCGCCAGTACTCCATCTTCAACGTCAATGAGTTCGATATGCGTAGCTTCCGTGTGTCCGATGAGGACTCGGTCAGCGTCGACTCCGTCATTCCACGGTATGAGAACATGGTCGAAGTGAAAGGAGCCGTGTTCCGTCCGGGGATGTATGAGGTGGGCGGACGCATCAACAGCGTACGGGGACTGATTGAGGCGGCAGACGGACTGGCGGAGGCTGCCTTTTCCCCTCATGCCGTTCTGCACCGCAAAAAAGCCGACCGGACATTGGAAGTGATTTCCGTTGACGTAGACGGTATTCTCACCGGACGTGTGGCGGACATCCCACTCCAGAACGAGGATGTGCTCTTCATTCCCACCAAGACAGAGGTGCAGGAGCAGCAGACCATCACCATCCACGGCGAGGTGCTCTATCCCGGTGTATACAAATATGCTGACAACGAATCGTTGGAAGACTTCATCCTGCAGGCCGGCGGACTGAAGCAGACGGCCTCGACGGTCCGTGTAGATGTGTCGCGACGAATCAGCAACCCACAGGCTCTTGCCCCCGACTCTGTCATCGCACGTACCTACTCTTTCTCCCTGCGCGACGGCTTCGTCATTGACGGTGCGCCGGGCTTTGTCCTCGAACCGTTCGATGAGGTATATGTCCGCAAAAGTCCGGGCACGACTGTCCAGCAGAACGTAAGCATCGAAGGGGAAGTGGTGTTTGCAGGCAACTATACGCTGACCTCCCGCAGGATGCGTCTGAGCGACATCTTCAAGGCTGCCGGCGGCGGGACAGAACTGGCATATATAAAAGGTGCGCGGCTGGAACGCCGCCCGACACCGAGTGAACGCCTGCGCATGGAAGCTGCCTATAAGATGCAGCAGGAACAGCAGCGCAAGAACATGATCGACCTTGCTGTGAAGACGAAGAACGCCACCATTGTACAGGCGGTACAGGAAAACGACAAGAAGACGCAGGAGAAGTTCCAGGTACCTGACAGCTATCCCGTAGGTATCGAGCTTGACAAAGCCATCGCCAACCCAGGGGGCGATGAAGATGTCCTCCTTCGGGAAGGCGACCGTATCATCGTCCCGCAATACAACGGAACTGTCAAAATCAACGGTGCCGTCATGTATCCGAACACTGTCGGCTACGTTGAAGGGAAGAGTGTCGCATACTATATCGACCAGGCCGGCGGCTTTGCCAGTGATGCAAAGAAAAGCAACACTTACATCCTCTACATGAACGGGATGCTTGCCAAGGTCGGACACAACGCCAAGGTACGTCCCGGCTGCGAAATCATCGTTCCTACGAAGATACAGAGCAGGATGAGCCTTGCCGAGACGCTCAGTGTCGGATCCAGTGCGGCCAGCATTGCAGCCGTCATCGCCACGATTGCCAACCTCTTGAAATAGTAAAGAAAGAAGCAGGAAATGAAATACCCGATAGGAATACAGTCGTTTGAAAGAATACGACAGGATGGATATGCCTATGTTGACAAGACACGGGAGATATACCAGCTGACAAGCAAAGGGAAGTATTATTTTCTCGGCCGTCCTCGCCGGTTCGGCAAGAGCCTGCTCCTCTCTACCCTCGAAGCCTACTACTCGGGGCGCAGGGATCTGTTCAGAGGACTGTATATAGACACAGTGGAGAAGGAATGGGAGGTGCATCCCATCCTCCACCTTGACCTGAACACCGCCAACTACAAAGAACCGGACAGCCTTGATGCCGTATTGAACAATTCGCTTACAGAATGGGAGAAACTTTACGGGGCTGAACCTTCCGAGACAACAGCTCCTCTCCGCTTCAAAGGTATAGTAGAGAGAGCTGCAAAACTGACAGGGCAGAAAACGGTCATCCTCATTGATGAATACGACAAACCCTTGCTGCAGAACATGACGAATGCCGTGCAGCAGGAGCATTTCCACAACAGTCTGAAGGCTTTTTACTCCGTTCTGAAAACACAGGACAGATACATTGAGTTTGCCCTGCTGACAGGGGTGACGAAATTCAGCAAAGTGAGTGTATTCAGCGACCAGAATAACCTCAACGACATCTCGATGGACCGTGCCTATGCCACGATCTGCGGTATCACGGAGGAAGAGATAGACACCTGCTTCAAGGATTCCGTGGAAGAACTTGCCAGGGCAAACGGCCTTACCATTGAGGAGACGCGAGCCAGACTGAAAGAGCTATACGACGGCTATCACTTCACGCCCACCTCGGCTGGCATCTACAATCCGTTCAGTGTGCTTTGCACGTTCAGCAAACAGGAATTCAACAACTACTGGTTTGAGATGAGCACACCGACTTTCCTCGCAGAGATGCTGAAGAACTTCAAATACCGGCTGCCCGACCTCACGAAGGAACAGGTCGCGGCAGACGTACTGAACAGCATCGATTCCACTTCGCTGAATCCTGTCCCCATCATCTATCAAAGCGGCTATCTGACCATCACCGGCTACAATGAACGGTTCAAACGCTACCGGCTGGGATTTCCCAACAAAGAGGTTGAGGAGGGATTCCTCAACTTCCTGTTACCGAGCTATGCACCTGTCGAAGCCAAGAGCGAATTCGACATCATCGAGTTCGTCAACGATGTCGAGACAGGCAACCCGCAGCAGTTCATGGAACGGCTACGTACACTCTTTGCCGATACCGACTACAAAATTGTCGGCAACGCAGAGCTGTATTTCCAGAACGTCCTCTATCTCATCTTCAAGATCATGGGTTTCTACATCCAGGTGGAACGCCCGACTGCCAACGGGCGTATGGATGCCATTATCCAGACCGCCGACTATGTCTACGTCATCGAATGCAAACTGGACAAGACTGCTGACGAAGCCCTCCGGCAGATAGAGGACAATGCTTATGCCCGGCCTTTCGCCATGGACAGGAGGAAGCTCTTCAAGATAGGTGTCAACTTCTCCACGAAGACAAGAGGAATTGAAAGCTACAAGATTCAGTAGACGCATGAAAGTATCTCCGGCGCACTTGGAAGACAGGCATCCCCCATCAGGAGGATCATTGACAATTCTTACGCCACAATACAATAGAGGAGGAAAAAATGATGAATAAAATAAGATATATCAATATGTGCATTACCGAATTTGGGAAGAAGTTCGGTATGGAACCGCACATTGCATTCAATTATCTAAAAGAATACAAAGGAATTGATTTCCTGAACAGATACTATGAGGCCGAACATCAACTTTCCCTGAACGATGCCATCAATGACCTCATAAGTATCTGCAAAAGAAACGGAGGTACTGTCGAATGAAACTCTATCATGGGACAAATATTGACTTTACAGATATTAATCTATCTGTTTGCAGGCCCAACAAGGACTTTGGGCAAGGATTCTATTTGACAGAGATAAAACGACAAGCACTGTTGATGGCAATCCGCAGATGTGCCTTCACCCAAAAAGGGACACCGATTGTCCAAACGTATGATTTCAATGAAACATTTTTGTCTTCCCAGTCATTAAACGTGAAGATCTTTGATGGCGTAAGTAAAGAATGGGCACAGTTTATATATGACAACAGGCTGGGTAAAAAAAGAGAAGAAAAGGAATATGACATCGTTGTCGGACCTGTCGCTGACGACGGCGTTGTGTATCAGCTCAACTTATTCCGCCAACAGCTAATCACGATAGAGCAATTGGTACGGGAACTGACTTATAAGAAATTAAACAATCAATACTGTTTCTTGACAGGAGAAGCAATAGCTACACTTCAAAGAGTATGAAGATAACCAAAAGACAACTTGATTTCATTATCAATAGCGATGTGGAAGAACTCGTCTCCATGCTACAGAAGAAATGTCAGATGCCTTTGACAGCAGCATTCGACCATGTCTATAATTCAAAAACTTACCAGAGTCTCCTAAATGTAAGAACAGGATTATTCCTTCAAAGTCCTGAATATATTTATCCCTATTTGAAAGAAGAGTTAAAAGAGTTAGATGCTATCAGACTATAAAATAAAAAGTGAATAATTTGCTACAGAATGAAAAGAATTAAATAAAAAATCTCAAGCTAATAAATAGAAAGATATTTTTTAAATAGAAACATTCTATGGACAATCAAGATGAATATAAAGGTATAGACTACACCGCTGTCTTCCATGCAATATGGAAGAAGAAAATGGTGTATCTCACCGTTTTATCCTTTACTATTTTATTTGCCAGCCTATATATTTTTAGCTTACCAAGGACATATTCCTCAAGCACGGAAATTGCCCCTGAGGTGGACAGCAAGACTCCTGGTGGAGGGACATTAGGATCGCTTGCCTCTACATTCGGCATAGATATGTCCACGCTGGAATCTTCAGATGCTATCACCCCAATGCTTTATCCAGATCTTATAGATGACAATGGATTTATATCCATGCTGCTTCCCATACACGTGCAGACCGGTGACAGTACTTTTAAGGGAACTTATTATGACTATAAACGCACGGCAACAAAGGTGCCATGGTGGAACAAACTGGCAAATGGCCTGCTTACGAAAATATCAAGTAAAAAACCTGAAGAGGGGAAATATGAAGTGGGAACTCCTTTCAATGCCTACCATTTGACGAAACTAGACAATAGCATCATCGAAAGTATAAGGAAACAGATCGCCATCAAGGTTGACAAGAAGACTGGTGCCATAACTATCAATACGGAAGATCAGGATCCTCTTATTGCAAAGACAATTGCTGATTCAACGAGAGAACTGTTGAAAGATTTTATTACCAAATACCGTACTGATAAGGCACGACGCGACGTTGAGTATTACAAAAAGTTGACGGATGAGGCTAAGTCGTCCTATGAGCATCAAAGACTGAAATACGGCGAGTTCTCCGACTCTAATACAGATGTTTCTTTACCTAGTGTCCAGTCGAAAGGTGAAGACATGGAAAATGAAATGCAGCTGAGGTATAACAATTACAGTCAGCTGAAAGGTCAATTACAACTATCCCTTGCCAAACTACGTGAACGTACACCCGTATTTACTCAGATTAAAGGGGCGGCCGTCCCTATAAAGCCAACAGGTCCTAAAAGAATGTTATTCTTACTGGGTACAGTCTTGTTCTCCTTCATTTTGACAACAATTTATGTGCTCCGTTCCATTACACATACACAGAACAGGAAACAATAAACCTCTGACAATCTATGGCCATTATTGATAGGAAAAGTAACAATGAAAAAAGAAATAAAAGGATAGCCAAAAATACTACCCTTATGTTTCTACGTATGCTGTTACTTACCATCATAAATCTGTATACCGTTAGATTTGTTCTAAAAGGGTTAGGAGTCATCGACTATGGAATATTCAACGCTGTTGCAGGCGTTGTTACTTCCGCCAGCTTCATCAGTGCCGTCCTTGCTTTATCCATTCAGCGTTTCTTTTCTATTGCATTAGGACAAGAAGACGAAGAACGATTAAAGACTATTTTCTCTGCCAGTTTGAATATAATAATTATCCTAAGCATAACAATAATCATTCTGTTTGAAACCGTTGGACTTTGGTTTGTCAGCACACAGATGACCATACCTGCAGAGAGGATGACTACCGTCATCAGCTTATATCAATGTTCCATCTTCGTTTTTTTCTTTTCTTTATTACAGATACCTTTCACAGCCATTATCTTTTCTCATGAGGATATGGGGGTGTACGCTATCATATCGACGGTTGACAGCTTATTGCGTTTAGCACTGGCTGTTATTATAACAAAAATATCTATTGACCATCTTGTATTTTACAGTATTGGCCTACTTGTAGAATCAGGTGTTGTTTCACTTCTCTATATATGGAAAGGAGGAAAATATGAAGAGTGTCATTATACGAAGACAAAAGATAAAATTCTTTACCAGCATCTCCTTCAGTTTTCAGGATGGACAATGTTTGGCTCATTAGCCAATATGGGAATGAACCAAGGAAACACAATTCTTATAAACCTCTTCTTTGGTCCTATCTCTAACATGGCATTTGCAATTGCGATGCAAATAAGCAATGCCTTTAATGCCCTAAGCAACAGCATGGTTCTATCTTTCCGCCCGGCTATGATACGTTCTTATGCAGAAAGCAATCATTATTATGTTAATGAACTATTTTATATAAGCAATAAGTTCATATTTTACTTGCTTATCTGCATTGCAATACCCATCATTGCCGAAATAGATTGCATTCTGAAAATATGGTTGGGCACAGCTAATGAGGAGACCATTTTGTTTTCCAGGTTGATTATTATATATATTGTAATTTCTGCCATTAGTAACCCTATAACCATAATAATGCAGGCTTCAGGACATGTCAAGGAATATCATTTTCCCGTAGAAAGCATTACATTATGTACTCTACCACTCACTTGGATTCTATTTAAACTCCATTTCCCAAGTTATACTGTATTCATCGCCATGATATCAACTTGCGTTATCGCCCACATTGTTCGGCTCATTTGTTTGAGACATTACTATCAGCCTTTCGATTATATTTACTATGTCAGAGACTTTCTCTTACCAGCAATAGGAATCACAACCCTTGCAATAGGATGCACATTCTTTTTTAAAAAGAATATCATAAATTTGAGCATATGCTTTATACTCATTTTCTTAATTACACCATCCCTCGTTCTTCTGACAGCATACAACATTGGGATAAGCAAAAATGAAAAGGTTTTATTAAAAAGATTTATAACTTCGTTCCTCTCTAAAAAACATGTCTGAAATTGTTCTGAATAATATTCTCTCATTGGGGTTCCTGTTTTTGTGGATCATAACACTTATCGGATACCAAATGATTAAAAACCGATGGGATGGAGGAAGTCTTGTCATTGTATTATACATCATTTATGCCGTTTTTGCAATAATGACGCTCAATGATCCGCTCTTCTCTATTGCTTTCAATCAATTAAAGCTGTTTCCATACATTTATCTTTATTCTATGATGATAATTGCATTATCACCCATCATAATACATCATTGCTCTGATACTTCAGAAATAGAAAATCCCCATACAAAAATTCTATACATTCTGACTTTCATCATCATTATCAGCTCTATTATGCTCATTCCTAGCCTAATCTCAGGTACAGGTAGCGGTTTAATCAGTATTTTTACAGACTCATCCGCAGGAAAAGAGGCCTACTTAGAACAGGTAGAGGGAGTAGAAGATTCTGGAAGTACCATCAGGAACCTACCAGCAATTATCTTTAATTCACTCACAGACATCACCGTGTTTTTATTCTTTTACTTTCTTACTTTAGAGAAAAAAAACATATGGATTTTATCAGGACTGATCTTCTCTTTCATCATAAACTTCCTTATATGTATTTCACAGGGGCAGAGAGGAGGGTTAGTGACAAGTTTGCTTACACTTGCTGGAGGATATTTGCTTTTCAAACAATACATGTCAAAAAAAGTCAAGAAAATATCAAGACATATTGGATTGTTCTTATCTTTATTAATTTCCTTTCCTATAATTGTCATTACAGTCAGTAGATTTGATGGTGAAACTGGTGGCATAGGCGGATTTGTCAACTGGTATATTGGCCAAGGAAGTCTCTATTTTAACAATTATGGGCTTACCCCAGGTGGCTGTAGGAATGGTGACAGGACAATAAACCTCTTTAAACGATTTATAGATTCAAGCACTTCCCAAAACTTCGTGGAGCGAAGAGACAAATATCACAACATGGAAATAAATGATAATTTATTTTCCACCTTTGTAGGTGACTTTACTTTAGACTTCGGACCAGCTGGCGCATTCTTCATCTTTGTTATATTCTATTCATCTCTCATAAGACTGACAAGAGAAAGAAAACAGCAGATAAAACTTTATAAGTTATTACTGCTTTACTTTGCGTTATGCATAAGCTTGCAAGGGGGAATGACCTTGTTCTCTTACTCAGATGTCAGTGGCAATCTTCGTATGCTCAACTGCCTGCTATTATATGCTTACCTTAGGTATCACGAGCAATTTTCACGTGCTTTTCCATTACAGAAAAACAACTAAAGATGAAAATAGAACTTACTTACATTCTCCATTGTTTAGGAAATTTTCTTAGCCTAATAAGAGCCGAACAACTTGCACGTATATGTTCTTTTTTTAGAAATCATATCTATACAGGGCTGCTGCATGGAAAGTTCAGAGAAATAGGTCCTAACAGCATTTTCCTTTGGAGAGCTTACCACCTGCATGGACTAGAAAATATTTCTATTGGGGAAAATTGTACATTTGAAACAGGGCTACAACTAACAACATGGACAGATGTTTCAGACAATCCTATTATCACAATTGGGAACAACTGTCTTTTCCGTAGGGATGCACACATCACGGCCGTTCATAAAATTACTATTGGAAACAATCTCCTCACAGGAACAAATGTTTTTATCACAGATAACTCACATGGCTTCACTGATAAGAGCTCATTAGAAGAAGCACCATTAAAACGTCCAATTATCTCAAAAGGAGATGTAAAGATTGGTGATAATGTATGGATTGGCAACAATGTATGCATCCTTCCGGGAATAACTATCGGAAACGGTTGTGTCATTGGTGCCAATAGTGTTGTTACACACAGTCTTCCACCATATTCTGTGGCGGGAGGTGCTCCTGCGGAAATTATCAAATAAAACAATATAATATTATAATACCTATACGTTACGGTAAATAGAAAAAATGAAAGCAAGAGTTATAGCATATTATTTACCACAATTCCATCCTATTCCTGAGAATGATGAGGCATGGGGGAAAGGTTTTACTGAATGGACGAATGTCGCAAGTGCTAAACCTCAGTTCAAGGGTCATTACCAACCAAGAATACCTGCTGATTTGGGATTTTACGATTTGCGCCTCTCTGAAGTAAGAGAACAGCAAGCACGAATGGCGAAAGAAGCTGGGATAGAGGGATTTTGCTATTGGCATTACTGGTTGGGAAATAATAAGAGACTATTGGAGCGACCTTTCCAGGAAGTTTTAAACTCTGGCAAACCAGACTTTCCTTTCTGCTTATCATGGGCAAACCATGACTGGACGACAAAGACATGGAAAAATAAGGGTAAACCTGCAATGATAGCCAAACAACTATATCCAGGTGAAGAAGATTATAGACAACACTTCTACACTGTATTGCCTGCTTTTAAAGACCATCGATACATCACAGTTGATGGAAAACCTTTATTCGCAATATTCGACCCTTATTCATTTAAAGATATAAGAAACTTTATTGAAGTGTGGAGAGACTTAGCAAAAGAAAATGGGTTAAAAGGAATTCATTTTATAGCTATATGCAACAACACCTCAACAATGAAAAGGCTTGCAGATGGAAGTATAAAAAGAGTTCTGCCAAATACTAAAAGCAGTGCCGAAGTGTATAAAGAAATGCTTTCATTAGGTTTTGATGGATTAAATTCTTTTGGGAAATCACGAGGTGAGATGCTTGCCTTAGGTAGAATTAGACGAACAGTACGATTCCTTTTACAAAAAAATATATCTTGGTTTCCCTCACTTAAGTATGATTATGCAAAAGTAACAAAACATTTCTTCTCTCCCGAAGACAGATGGGATAACGTATACCCCACTATTATGCCACAATGGGACAGAACTCCGAGAGCAGGAAAGCATGAAGGAATCTACATCAATTCAACCCCTGAAAACTTTAAGAAGCATATAGAAGAGGCATTAGAAGTAATAAAAGAAAAACCAAAAGAACATAAGATACTATTTCTCCGTTCATGGAACGAATGGGGAGAAGGCAATTATGTGGAGCCTGATCTAAAATATGGTCACAAGTTCCTCGAAACAATCAAGGCATCTGTATTTTAATAAATAATCGAAACAACACATGTATAATATTCCTATTTTATTCATAATATTTCGACGCAAAGACATTGCGCTAAAAAGTTTTGAGCGAATAAAACAAGTAAAGCCAGCAAAACTATACATTGCTTGCGATGGTGCGCGTGAAAATATAAAAGGCGAAGCTGAATTGGTAAAAGAAACTCAAGAATCTATTCTTCAACAAATAGATTGGGAATGCGAAGTAAAAACACTATTTAGAACAAAGAATCTAGGTTGCTGCATGGGTGTATATACAGCTATCAATTGGTTATTTGAAAACGAAGAGAAAGGGATTATAATAGAAGATGACTGTGTCCTCCAACAATCTTTTTTCCCTTTTGCAGCAGAACTATTAGATAGATATGAAAAAGATGAACGTGTTGCGATGATTGATGCTGCAAATTATATTAAAAATGTTATTATCCCTGACTCATATGGCTTTAGCAGATTCAAATCAACGAATGGCTGGGCAACCTGGAAACGTGCATGGAAAAATATGGATTTAAACATGAATTGGAAAAATACTCTTTATTTTAAATCCATCATTAAAAATAACGGATATGATGGGAAAGATATACACTACTGGAAATATCGTATAAAGGCTATTGAACATAACTATGTAAGCGCATGGGATTGGCAGTGGTATTTTACGATGGCAGCCCATAATCAATTAGGAATATATCCAAAAACAAGTCTTATTAGTAATATTGGATTTGGAGAAGATGCCACCCACACTACAGGATCTACAATTCCAAGCCGATACAAAGCAAATGAAGAAATAGTATTTCCCCTACAACACCCTAAATATGTTGTACCTTACGAAGACTTTGAACAAGGCTTTTACAAGAGCAACAATACGTTTAGAAACACTATACTACAACTCATTCCATTCAGTCTAAAAACAATACTAAAGAAATGGATCAGAGGATAAAATACTAATAACAGAAATTAAATATGAAATTAAATATTCCTACATCAAAAGGTAATTATTCTTATCGCTTTGTGCCCATCTATCCAGGCATAAAGCCTATTAACAAAGAAAGGGCGAAAGAAAATCTTTCTTTGTTAAAACACATATGCAATACGCACAACTTAGAATTTATTCTTTTCTTTGGTACACTCTTAGGAGCAGTGAGAGAACATGATTTTATTTCTCATGATGAAGATATTGATATCGTACTTCCAATTACAGACTTAGAACGTTTTAAAGACATACTTTTCATATTGAGAGAAAATGGTTTTGAAGTCGTGCGTTTTGAGAGGAGAGGATTTATGTCAATAATGCGTAAAGGAGAATATATTGATATCTATTTTTTTACGCCCTATGCAAAAGACAGAAGATTAGCTACTTGTATATGTGAACTTTGCGAAGTAAAATATATAAACAATACGACTCAAATAGAATTCCAAGGAGAATATTATACTGTACCGAAAGAAAGTGAGGCTTTATTAAACTTCCTTTATGGAAAGGATTGGCGCACCCCTATCCCCATGTTTAATTTTAAAATGAGCAAGACAGACAGAACAAAAGCCTTTCTTATACAATATATCAAGGCATTACTGCCACATACGATGACAGAATTCATTCAAGACATTAAAAGTAGAAAAAGAATAAATTTCTTTAAACAAAAAGCATACACTATACTAAACAAATAATCATATTGAAATATGCAAGCAATCATATTAGCTGCTGGAATGGGTAGGCGACTTGGAGAATACACAAAGGACAATACGAAATGTATGCTGTCCGTAAATGGTATCAAACTGATTGACAGAACTTTAACAATGCTCTCCCATCTGGAGATTAAACGTGTTATCATTGTAGTCGGCTACCAAGGGCAGAATCTTATTGCCCACATAGGACAGCGCTATAATGACAAATTAAAAATAGAATTCATCGACAATCCAGTCTACGAAAAGACGAACAATATTTATTCTCTTGCACTTACTCAAGACAGAATATCTGAAGATGATACGATTCTATTGGAATCAGACCTCATCTACGAGGAAAGTTTATTGCAAATGATCATAGATAATCCTTTCCCTAATCTTGCCCTTGTCGCAAAATGGGAATCTTGGATGGATGGAACTGTCGTCCGCATAGATGACGAAAACAATATTATAAACTTTATTCCGAAAAAAGCCTTCAACTACAAGGAGTCAGACCAGTATTACAAAACTGTAAACATTTATAAGTTCAGCAAAGATTTTTCCACACATAGGTTTCTTCCTTTCCTCAAAGCCTACTGCGAAGCTATAGGAAACAATGAATACTATGAACAAGTACTACGTATCATCACTTTCCTTGACAGTTCAGACTTCAAGGCATTACCAATCGGAGACAGAAAGTGGTATGAAATTGATGACATACAGGATCTTGATATTGCAGAAACAATCTTTGCCCCAAAAGAAAAAAGCCTATCCCGATATGAGATGCGTTACGGAGGTTATTGGAGATTCCCTAAATTATTAGATTTCTGCTATTTAGTTAACCCTTTCTTCCCTCCACAACGAATGAAGGACGAGTTACGTGCCAATTTTGACACTCTACTGACAGAGTATCCATCGGGAATGTATGTTAACTCTCTGTTAGCAGGTAAATATTTGGGAATTCGTCAGAATTATATAGTTGTAGGAAATGGTGCAGCAGAATTAATCAAAAGTTTGATGGGGATGATAAATGAGAAAATTGGAGTTGTCTACCCGACTTTCATGGAATACCCTAATAGAAAGAATAAAGATGATATAATTGCATATCTTCCTCAGAACATGGACATGTCATACAATATAAATGACTTGATGGCTTTCTTTGCACATAAGGAAATAAGCACTCTGCTTATAATCAACCCAGATAATCCTTCTGGTAACTTTATACCGGCCAGCGATATAGTCAATCTTATCCAATGGGGAAAAGAAAAAGGCATACGGATTATAATAGATGAATCTTTCGTAGATTTTACTGATGATTATTCTCATAACAGCCTTTGCCATGATGAAATATTAAAATCTAACCCTAACCTTATAGTCATAAAGAGCATTTCAAAGAGTTATGGCGTACCTGGACTACGTCTTGGAATCATGGCCTCTTCAGATTCCGACCTAATAGATGCTGTCAAAAAAGATGTAGCAATATGGAATATTAATTCTTTTGCAGAATTTTACATGCAAATCTTTGGTAAATATACCAAAGATTACCAACATGCTTGTGAGAAGTTCATCATAGAGCGTCGACGTTTTAAAAGATTATTGGATCAGATACCTTTCATATATGTTATCCCATCACAGGCCAATTATTTCTTAACTGAAATTACAAGTCGGTTCACATCAAAGCAGCTAACTCAGAAACTACTTAATGAATATAATATTCTCATTAAAGACTGTGACAACAAAGATGGATTAAAAGGGAAAAACTATATACGCATTGCCATCCGAACTAAAGAGGATAATGACAGGTTAGTTACCGCACTCAAAAGTATTTAGGCATTCTGTTATAAATTCGACCAACAAAATACAATAACATACTAAGGTTTCCTCATAAAAAACCTTTACCAGAGAGCATTCAAGTTGCTGTCACTTTTAACATTTTACATAATATCCTTATTATAAGAAGTTTACAAAGTATATTTATGTGACAGGAGTGACAGCAACTTTGAAAACAGATAATATCTTTTCAATAAACAGACATACATGGAGTCGAACAGCCAATTACCAAAAATCTGTCTATATCAAAAGGTATAATTTGTTCAAAGTAGCAAGCAACGACTTCTTAGAATCTGAACTCAAAGATCTTATAAAAGTACTTGAGAGAGATTAGGAACTGATTGCTGTAGATGCCATTCTCCCGGCACGCCCGGGTGTCTTCCTGCAAGAGGAGGCGGTGGCTACGGACACCGTTCGTACTTGCTCCGCCGTTGCGCATGGTGACAAAGTCCATCTTGAGATACTGTGCCTTTATCTTATGCACACAGAACATCCGGACGATCATCTCGAAGTCGGCACCGATCTTGTAATCAAGTTTATAGGGGCCTACCCTATCATAGACTTCCCGGCGTACATACAGAGACGGATGGGCCGGCATAAAGCCGAAACGGACCCAGAAAGGAGAAAAAATCCTGGAAGAGTAATAGCGAGTAATCTTATCGGGTTCGCCGTCATGAATGAAATGAATATCGCCATACACCGCATCAAGATCTGTGTCGGAAAAAGGTTCTGCCAGCTTCGACACGACATCACCGGCGGTGAAATAGTCATCGGAATTGAGGATGCCGACAACATCGCCTGTCGCCATCGCAATGCCTTTGTTCATGGCATCATAGATGCCACGGTCTTTCTCCGTGACCCATCTCACGGTATGTCGGGTTGTTGCAGCGGCATATTCACGGATCATCCCGACCGTCGAATCCGTCGACCCGCCATCGACTATAATATGCTCTATATCGCAATAATCCTGCTGCAAGACGGAATTCAAAGTGTCCTGCAGTGTTTTCGCACTGTTATAAGTCGCCGTTATAATTGATATCTTCATTGAAAATGTATCAGACTTCTGCACCGTTGAATTGATCCTAATTGAAACTCCCGGCATAATAGCTGCGGGCAATGAAAGGGGACGGCTCGTAATAAGCACTGCAATTGTAATCATCGATGATTTCGCAGATGGGATTGTTGTATACACGGAGGATTGCATGGGCATAATCTTCCCCGCTTCCTGTAATCTGTATCTTCGGCCGTTCCACCTTCACATTGCAGCCATGATAAATCTCTGCCATATCCATGTTCTTTAGCCACAAATTTACAAAAAGAAAACGAGATTCTAACCATGATAGGTAAGAAGATTTCACAAAGCAGGTGCTTCAGAAAGTACAGCCGCACTTTTCCGACATCCAAATACAATATTATTACAAAAATTGAGTTTTGTTAAAGAAAAAGAATAGATTACCAATATATGTTGACATACATTCTGATCAGCCTGTTCGCCTTCTTGATGAGTGCAGCCTGCGGATTCATCATGATTCCACAGATACTTTCGTTCTGCAGGAAGCGGGAACTTTATGATACACCAAGTGCCCGAAAAGTACACAAGGATGCCGTACCCCGGCTGGGAGGCGTATCGTTCCTGCCCAGTATGCTTATAGCCACCATCGTGGCATTGCTGGTCTGGTCGTACACCAGCAAGGGCAATAAGATCGCAGTCAGCCCCTGGAGCATCTTCTTCGGCGTGGGCATCACGGTCATCTACGTGACGGGACTTGTCGACGATGTCTTCGGCCTGCGGCCGAGGGTGAAGCTCATCATGCAGGTGGTCGTAGCCAGCCTCCTGCCCCTGTCCTATCTCTATGTCAACAACCTCTATGGCTTCCTGGGCATCCATGAGATTCCAATGTCTGTGGGGATGGTGCTGACGGTCGGCATCCTGGTCTTCACGATGAATGCCATCAATCTGATTGACGGTATCGACGGCCTGTCCACCAGTCTGGTGCTCATCGCCTTGTCCGGTCTTTACTATATCTTCCTCCGTGAGCAGATAGGGGTCTACAGCATTCTCATCGCCGGACTGATGGGGGTGCTTGTCCCATTTATCTATCATAACATCTGGGGCAATGCGGAGAAGAACCAGAAAATTTTCATGGGCGACTCAGGCAGTCTGACCCTCGGGTATATACTCGGTGTCCTGCTTGTCAAATTCTGTATGTACAATCCGCACGTAATGGTCGGTCAAAAAGATTCCATCCTGCTCTCCGTGACCCTGCTCATCGTCCCCACCTTCGATGTCTTCAGGGTCATCATCGTCCGGCTGCTGCACCACCGTCCGGTCTTTGGTGCAGACAAGAACCATATTCACCATAAGCTGATGCGGGCAGGACTGACACAGCATCAGGCACTGCTCTGCATCATCCTGCTGTCGTTCTTCTTCATCCTCATCAATGTCTCGCTGTTCAACCATCTGTCTGTCACATGGATCATTGCGACAGACATCCTCTTCTATGCCATTTTCCATTATGCACTCGATTTCCATATCAGAAAAAACGGCTTGCCTCCCTTTGCAGAGCAATATAAAGGTAAAAAAGTAAAAGGGTAAAAGTAAGGGTAAATAATAAAAAGGTAAACATCATTCTGTCATTCAGCCTTCCCATGCTCCAGCCACTCCTGTCACCCTGTTTTTATCAGACTACCTTTTCCACTTGTCTAACTCTCTGGCTCACCTTTCTCCTGACCTTCAGGTCTCTCTGTGTACTTTGATTCCCATTAAAGGCTCCGTGAGCTCCGTGACTCCGTGAGAGAATACCTCTCTAAGATGGCATTTCCGTAAGGATTTATTCTCACACAGAGAGCACAGAGAACACAGAGTTTGTTGGAAAAGTAAAAAAGTAAAAAGGTAAAACGTTATTCTATCTGCCAGCCCAAAAGACAAAAAGAAGACATCAAAGAGAATCTTCAGAACCTGTCCGTAATCAACTTACATGAGGAGATACTGCCAGTCAGCATCAGCTTAGAACTTGTCAAAACAGAGTCTTGCACTCCCGTCATTCAGTATCATTCTCCCTTTCCTGACCTGCTCTATCCTGAACGCAGGGACAAGTGTCCTGATGCCAAAGAATGCCAATGCAGGTTCATAGGCCGAAAGCGGACGGTCGCCGTTCTCACGGTCGTACAGATAAGGGGAAGACAGGGTAAGACGGTCGCCGTCAATACTGAAGCGATAAAGATAACTGCTGTGTGTACCTTTTTTTTCCTCCAGTTCCAGGAGTCTTGCCTGGAAAGACCAGAAGACCGTCTTACTGTTCAGGTCTTCTGTCGTTCCGGCTGTCAGATTGTCAATACGCACAAGATGCCACATTCCCTCCAGTCTGCCGGCATCGTTATCCGTCTCCAACGAACATGAGGAGAAGAGAAGTGCCAGCAGCGGAAAGACGAAAGACAACACCTTTGTTCTGTTCATTTTCTGATTCATATCCTATAATAATTATAGTAGGCTAAAGCTTTTCCAGCAAGCCCCGTTTACAGACAGTCAGCTGCATGCCATAATTGTTTCCGCAGAGGATGGCACCGAAATCGGCACCGACTCCCATCCGGACATCAACACCTTTCAACCACTCCGGCAACCTCCCCCCATGCAACGTATAAGTGGCTTCGCCCATCAGACTGACGTTATGATGCTTCTTCGTGTAAGGTTTTTCGTATGTCCCCAGTCCTTCCTGCCACGTACCGAGGAAACGCCATTTCACATAGTCGGAGGGATGGCCGCCCAGTCCTAAATGAAAAGCAACGAAACGGTTGTTCTGGAATTCAACCGTGCCGTCTTCATTGTACAGCGGCGACCGGTAGAGCGGATTGCCCATCGCCTGTCCCCAGTGCTGGTAGCCGGGAAAGATGTAATGGTTGTAAAAGT
Source organism: Prevotella denticola (assembly GCF_900454835.1). Lineage (GTDB taxonomy): Bacteria > Bacteroidota > Bacteroidia > Bacteroidales > Bacteroidaceae > Prevotella > Prevotella denticola. Next base: position 44,351 of record NZ_UGTM01000002.1, read on the forward strand.
CGTCCCTTCCGCCGATATGGTCAGGAACGGTAAGGGTATGGTCGTGGTAGATCGGACCGCTCTGGTATTTCGTGTAAAGATATTCAAAGACAATACTGTTCAGCCAGTTATCGGGCTTGAAACGATACTCGAAACCCAGCATCCAGTCCTTGAAGTCATAGAGCAGATAGCGGTGCCGCTTCTTCACCTGCCACTCGTCGCCCTCCCCGTAACCGTCATAATCAAGCTGGAACATTGAAGAATGGTCCTCGAAGAACTTGTCGGCATAGAGAGAAAAGCCATGCCAGTCGCCGTCGTAGTTCAGCCGCATCAACCAGCTGCCCAGCTGGTCGCCCTCTACATTCTGATAAGTCGTCTCACCGTTATCAGCACCGCCGGGAAGAAATGCATTCCAGAAATCACGGACACCTTTTCCACTCTTCAACTGTTCCATACCTCCGGCACCGGCCGGACGATAGGCCGTACCGCCGAAGAGAGAGACCATCTCCAGTCCCATCTCCAAAGACCAAGGGCAGAATACCTCGTCATTTCCGATTTTCAGATAACCGGCCTTGGAATGATAGAGCACCCGGTCGGCATACTTTGACTGACACCGGGTGAAGCCGTGCTGCCAGTTCTGGTCGGTCATCATGCCGTACGCAATGTGCCCCTTCAGATGCAGCCATCCGTTGGCAAAGGGCAAGGTCCAGTAATCGGGCAATGCCAGGCGCACCTGGGGAACCGGCCGTGCGTTGATGCCGAGTGTCTGCGCACCGGAGCTCAGACGGTTGTCTTTCAGTTCCATCGGCTCTTCCTTGGCACCGACGGTCAGCGTTCCATGCCACCACCGTCCTTCGACATACGCCTGCTGGACAACCGCCTTGCTGGTATAATGGACCGGCAGGACGACATCCAGTCCGTAGCCCAATCCGAACTTGCGTCCGTCGTCGGTGCTCAACGGGCGCACCACTCCGCCTCGCACATAGCCGTTCGCCGTTTCCAACGAGCTTAGTCCGTACCTGTTGGCATTCAGCCAAAGGGGCGTCCGCCCCTTCGAGAGACTGCCCTGCATCTCCACCCTGTACTCCAGACCTTTCATCGGCTGCAATCCCGACGTGTCTCGCCGCAAAGGTTCCTGATACTGGGCATGTACTGCCGCAGCCATGCACCAGACAGCCAGAACTGAAACAAACTTTCTCATATCATCACGTAAATATCAGGCGCAAAGTTAGTAAAAAAAGTGCTTCTATGCAAACGAACAGCCTGTCAACGGTCCGCCCGGACCGTCTTCCGCTTCCGGACAGAGAGAAAGAAGAAGGTACAGAGGCGTTTGATTTCGGACTCGCGCCGGTAAAAGGAAAAACCGGCAGACAATAAAACAGGACAGAATGCGTTTGAAAGATGTTATGAACAGAATATTCGTCACCTTAACCCTGCTGGCAGCCACACTCGTATGCCCGGCACAGGAGCGAAGAGTGCAGAACCGTCCCTACACGGATCTGCGTGAGTTCCATTTCGGAGTACTCGTCGGGACACATCTGCAGGACCTTGAACTCAACAACGTAGGACCACAGATGATTGACCTTGACGACGGCAACGGACCTGTCGAGAAGACCGTCTCAGCCGATCAGGACCGGTGGGATGCCGGCTTCACGGTGGGTGTCCTGGGCGAGCTGCGCCTCAACTCCACACTCCAGCTGCGTATGGCGCCGGCCATGTATTTCGGCACACGCCACATTACTTTCCGCAATCTCACAGACCGCACAATACAGGGGGAGCCTACCGAGCAGGTGCAGGAACTGAAGACCGCCTACGTCTCCTGTGCCTTCGACCTCATCGCCGCTGCTCCCCGCTTCAACAACCACCGCCCATACGTGATGCTGGGCATCAATCCGATGCTGAATCTTTCGGGCAAGGACAATGATTACATCAAGCTGAAGCGGAGTGATGTATTCTTAGAGGTGGGGCTCGGATGCGACTTCTATCTCCCTTATTTCAAGCTGCGTCCGGAACTGAAGTTCATGTACAGCCTTACGAACAGCCTCGATAAGAGCCACGCCAAGAACCTGCGCGACAAGCACATGCTTATGTACACCAATTCGGTCGATGAAACACGGGCAAAGATGATTGCACTGACCTTCTACTTTGAATAAACCTCCCTAACAATAACTACCGTCTAAAGACAGACAGAGGAAGGTATTTACAGAGACAAAGTGAAATCCATGTGAATCTGGAGTTGGACTCCAGATTCACATGGATTTTTTATTTAAAGACCTTGTTTTACACCTTGCCTGCAGATTCACTGTTCATCATTGCATGGGCTTTTTCGCATTCATGTAAAGTAAAAGATACATTAATGACACATTAGACTGCATTCACCAAATCGAGCTGGACATAAAGAAACACACTTCCCTGCCACTCGGGAACACAGTTCCCAAGCACTGGGAACAGGATTCCCAAACGGTCGGGAACACGGTTCCCAAGTGTTGGGAACAAGTTTGGTTTACTTTTTCTTCATATCAAGCACCAACTTACCTACATAAATAGCATGCTTGCCGTTCTGGTCATCACCGACCATCTTGCCGTCAAGATCCTTTACATACTCAAGTTTTGTAAGATAGGTATGGGAGTGCCCGCCAAGGACGAGGTCCAGGCCGTGCGTGCCGGCGATAACCTCCTCGTCGCTGACACCTTCGATATTCCACCCGAGATGAGAAAGACAGATGATGAGGTCGCATTTCTTCGCCTTCAGCTCGTCGATAACCTTCTGCGCACATTTCACAGGGTCGTTATAGACAATAGGACCGTAGTTCTTCTTCACGACCAGACCATCCAGCTTAGGACCGAGTCCGAAGACACCTATCTTCAGTCCATTACGTTTCAAAATGACATAAGGTTTAACCAGTTTCTCCAATTCTGTACCCTTGAAATCGTAATTGGCACAGACAATCGGGAAGTTAGCCATCCGGAAGAGACGTGCCATGTTGTCCAGTCCGAAGTCGAACTCATGGTTGCCGATTGTTGCCGCATCATAGTGCATCCGGTTCATCAGCCCCACTTCGACATCCCCTTTGAACATTGTATAATAAGGTGAGCCTTGCGAGAAGTCGCCACTGTCGAAGAGCAGCAGGTCAGGTTGTTTCCGGCGTTCCTCCTTCAGCATCGCAATACGGCGGAGGAAGCCGGCACGGCCCGCCTTCATCGTGTCGGCGAGGTTCACGCTGAGCGGATAAATCTGACTGTGTGTGTCGTTTGTATGCAGAATCGTAAGCCGCTTGTCCTGTCCGAAAGCCACAACAGTGAGGAGACAGAACGCAATCAATAATATATTCCTTTTCATTTTCCTATTCGTTAAATGGTTACTCCACACGGATGCGTCCCTCGGTACGTGCATTGACTATCCTGCCCTGTGCCGTCTGCTCCTTGAAGTAGTTCATGATGATGAAACGTGTGTTGTTGCTGGTCGCTTGTGGCGAAACGACATCCGTCGCCGACTTGAAAGCCTCCATCTTGTCGTTGCCCTGTGCCAGATAGTCGAGCGTGGAGATGCGGTAAGAGGCTTTAGGATCTATCTCCTTTCCGTTCAGGCGGGCCGACTTCAGTTTGTGGTCATGCGTGAAGACGAGTTCAACACCATGGCTGACCGCCTCGCCACCGGTATGCGCCATCTGTGAGAAAAGTTCCAGCACCTTTTCTCCAGTAAGTGTCACGAAACAGATCTTGTTTTCAAAAGGCGCAATGTCGAGCACATCCCCATAAGTGATTTTCCCCTTCGAGAGCGCTGCACGGATGCCACCCATATTGTAAACACCGAAGTCTACCTTCTCATTATAGTCCCGGGCAGCCCACACCATGATGTCTGCCAACAGGTTGGAGAGATCGCTCTCAGGACGGTGGGCCACCATGTCGTGGTCGACTTCGCCCACGACAGGTCCCATCACCGAGTCGACCTTGTGCTTGAACGGTTCCATGAACTTTGCCGCCCCGGCATCAGGAGCAGCGTCATAGCGGTTGTCTACCAGCACACGCGTACGCTGTATGCCCGCCAGCTCGTAATGGGAAGCGCATCCGGCCGCCGTGAGCAGTACCGACAAACCTGCCAGATAAAATTTTTTTCTATACATATTCTATATTATGACTTTTGATTGTTGCAAAAGTAAGAAAAAAAATTGATTAGTCATCTGTCAACCGCATGAATTTATCCGCCAAGAGTGCCTCACCGCATTATGACGAATGTTCCACCATGCGGGAGAACATCGCACCCTACAGGAAACACCGCCACGACACCTATACCGACAAAGTTGCAACGGCGGCAAAAAAGACAGACGGGAGAATGCAACTATTAAAAAAAGACAGAATCTTTGAAAAACGTACGGAAATGGTTACTTTTGCACAACAGGTTCAAAGCCGGTCCTGAAAAAGTCCGAAACGGAATCATCGGATGTCCCTTTGACGAAGCCCTCCTGTGTCGGAAGACAAGACAGGATATATTTTAAACAAATAACAAAACAAAAATCAAACCATTTATCATGATGAAAAAAAACCTATTTGTAAGTATCGTCATGCTGCTCATCGGCATGACGGTAAATGCTCAGGATTACAAGAAGCAGTCATTCATTCCAGAATCAGAGATGCCAGATGCTGGTATTTATCTCCCTGCACCACCCGATACAGCATCTTTCCATTTCGATTATGATTTCCGTCAGTACTGGTGGGGACGCAAAATGAGAGAGAACAAGGAACGTGCTGATCAGGCTAAGTTCGACGCATACTTTGATGTTGACTCAGTACTCGTTGGCTTCGCCCCGGCTTTCGGTATGCTGATTACCCCGGAGAAGACACCTGAAACCTACAAGCTCATCTGCATGGTCGGCATTGACGGCAATCACGCCGTTGACCGTGCCAAGGCGAAATATATGCGCAAGCGTCCTTTCGCACAGTTCCACGAGCATACATTGCAGCCGCAGTTCGAGGCAGAGCTGATCAACAACGGTTCTTATCCGTCAGGGCATACCTGCCGAGGATGGATCTTCGGCCTGACCCTTACCGAACTGAATCCTTCACGTGGCAATGAAATCATGACCCGTGCGTATGAGTACGGACAGAGCCGTGTCATCTGCGGTTATCACTACCAGAGTGACGTTGATGCAGGCCGTCTCTGTGCGAGCGTAGGCTATGCAGCCATTCATTCTTCCGAGGCCTTCCAGAAGCAGATGGCAAAGGCGAAGAAGGAGATTGCAAAACTGCTGGCCAAGAAGTAGACATTCCTGTTCTGTCCGCTCTCACAAGGAGAGAGTGGACAGGAGAGCGGTAAAGATAATCTGTGGAATGCTTTGCCGGTTCGGAAAAAATCCGTAACTTTGCACCGCTTTTCGGCGTAACCGCTGATCGTGGAAGAGTCATGGATTACGTTGCGTTGGAACAACAAACAATTTTTAATTAACAAAAGAAAATGGATTTAATTAAAGTTGCTGAGGAAGCATTTGCAACCGGCAATCAGTTTCCAGAGTTCAAAGCTGGTGACACTGTCACTGTCGCTTACAAAATCATCGAGGGTAACAAGCAGCGTATTCAGCTCTACCGTGGTGTAGTCATCAAGATTTCGGGCCATGGCGAGAAGAAACGTTTCACGGTCCGTAAGATGTCTGGTACCATCGGTGTCGAGCGTATCTTCCCATTGGAGTCACCGAACATCGATTCTATCGAGGTGAACAAGCATGGTAAAGTTCGTCGTGCGAAACTCTACTACCTGCGCAAGCTCACAGGTAAGGCCGCACGCATCAAGGAGAAAAGAACCGTTGCTGCTGCTGAGAAGTAAGCTCTTGGAAATCCAGGAAAATAAAAGTCCGAGGCCTTTTGAGGTCCCGGACTTTTTCTTTTCCATGTGTGCTCCTTTTCCTTTCCATGCGTGCTGGGAACTTTTCCGAAGAGAAGCAAGAGGCTTAATCCTCATAATTCAGCCTGGCGTCACTGTTTCCGTGCAAGGCTGCACTCAGGTCTTTCCAGTTCTGAAAGCCGGCAAAGAGTGCCAGCCGGTCCAGCGTCTTCTTAGACGGTTTCTCTTTCCCCCTGAAATAACCTATCAGTTTCTTCAGTGATGAAGTTTCCAGATGAATCTGGTGGACAGCCAACCTGTCTGACAATCTCTCCAGGTCAGAAGCCAGCTCTTTCCGCACCTGCGTTTTACGACCCAACTCCTCAATAATGCTTTTAAAGCTCTTTTTCATCTCTCATTTAACAACATATAATAACGTATGATAATATGATGCAAAAGTAACAAAAGATTGGATAACCACATAAAGTTCAACTGGTTTTCTTCGTAAAGATTATAGAAAACTTTGCCTTCATCTAAATGATGAAAAGCACACACACACGTTCAGCGCACAAGAAACGTCATTCACAGAACGGCTTGTGAAAAACGCAAATAAGGCAAAAGTACACGAAAAAAGGTTCTATACGCAGAAAATATAACAAAAAAGTCTTACCTTTGTAGCCCAAAAGATGTTTTCAGTCCCATTTCGTAAAAGACATCCGTCTATTTACGGACAGTAAAACAAACCTGATAACGGTCATCATTATTAAGAGAGGAATTATCTGAGTTGCTGATTTTAATATTCAATCAGGAAAAGAGAAATATCTGAGTTATTAATTTTAATATCAAACAAGAAGTATGAAGAAAGTAAACATCAAGTCCATTCTGCTGTTATCCATGTTGTTTCTGCAGGCCGTCACGCTAAAGGCACAAAACGATCTTACCAGGATTTACGGAGTATATGCCGGCACAGCCAAGACAGAAATCGAAACAGCAGGTGGAAGCATGAAACAACCTGGTGAAAGGAAATTCCAAGTAGAGATTGTGAAAAGAGCTAATGACACGAAGCTGATATTAAAGGATTACAAATTAGGCAACTACGAATTTGAAGAGGTTGTGTTCGACAATTTCGATCAGTATTACCAACCGGAAAAGAAAGGCTGGAACTTCTTCACCGATCCCCTTTCAGGTAAATATTTCAAGACAAAAGACAACATTTACACCATACAGCTATGGGGGAATCCCATTGATGACTACTGCTTTGTCTACGAAAACGGGACCATGGATTTCACTTTTGAAATCTACACAAACCCTGAAAGGAAAGTAAAGCATGTTTTCAAAGGGAAAAAGTTAGACACGAACGGTATCAATTCCTTATCAGCCAGGCACGACAAGGATGTAATATACAATCTGCATGGGCACCGGACACAAAGGGCGCAGAAAGGATTGTACATTGTCAATGGCAAGAAAGTACTGCTGAATAACAAATAACAGAGCGGAAAAGGCAGCACGGTCTGTAGCAGACACATTGTAATCCTCCGGAATCTTTCTCCGATACTGAATATTACAAGAAAAAATCCCTTTATAATGGAGTTCCACTTATGTACCTCCATTATAAAGGGATTCTTTGTCCCGGTAGAAGCCAGCAGTCTATTTCACCGCAATACACTCCACTTCTACCAATGCGCCCTTGGGCAGATCCTTAACGGCAAAGGCCGAGCGGGCGGGATAAGGCTGCTGGAAAAACTCGGCATAGACTTCGTTCATTGCAGCAAAGTTGTTCATGTCGGAGAGAAAGACAGTTGTCTTTACGACGTGGGAAAGGTCCACACCCGCTGATGCCAGTACATTGCGTGCATTGGTGAGCGACTGGCGGGTCTGTTCCTTCACACCGCCTTCAGCAAAGGCATTGGTAGCCGGATCGATGGGAAGCTGACCTGATGCGAAGATGAAACCGTTGGCTTCGACAGCCTGACTGTAAGGACCTACTGCCGCAGGAGCCTTGTCTGTGTGTAATGCGTGCATATCTTTAAGAATTTAAAGGAGTTAAAGGAGTTACAGGGAGCCGGGCCGACGGCGAGACACCCCCTATACGCTCCAATGTTCATTTCTATTCGAGTGTAAAAGTACTGCTTTTCTTCAAAAGAAACAAACCTATACGGCTAATTTACTTAAAAACGACGAACGTGCCGGCATATTCCATTATTTTTCCTCTGAAGAAAAAACACTTTCTTTATCCAACTGGCTTATAAATCACAGTTTTTATGTAAATTTGCACTACTCAATTACATATACCACATAAGTTATATGAAAGAATTAGCTCTCAAGTACGGATGCAATCCGAACCAGAAGCCTTCACGCATCTACATGGAAGAAGGCGAACTTCCCCTCACAGTGCTCAGTGGCCGTCCGGGCTACATCAACTTCCTCGACGCACTCAACAGCTGGCAGCTTGTAAAGGAGCTGAAGGCTGCAACCGGTCTGCCTGCCGCAGCCTCGTTCAAGCACGTCAGCCCGGCCGGTGCTGCTGTCGGTCTGCCGCTCAGCGACACGCTGAAGAAGATTTATTTCGTCGATGATGTCGACTTTGAGCTTACGCCACTTGCCAGTGCATACGCCCGTGCCCGCGGTGCCGACCGTATGTGCTCCTACGGAGACTTCTGTGCCCTCAGCGACACCTGCGACAAGGAGACGGCACTGCTCATCAAGCGTGAAGTCAGCGACGGTGTGATTGCACCTGACTATACACCTGAAGCCTTGGAAATTCTGAAGGCCAAGCGCAAGGGCAACTACAACGTGATAAAGATTGACCCGGCTTATGTCCCGGCACCTGTTGAACATAAGCAGGTGTTCGGCATCACTTTCGAACAGGGGCGCAATGAGGTGAAGCTCGACGACCCTGCACTCTTCGGAAACGTCCCGACAAAGAACAAGATCTTTACCGAGGCGGCTAAGCGTGACCTTATCATATCGCTCATTACACTGAAGTACACACAGAGCAACTCCGTCTGCTACGTGAAAGACGGACAGGCCATCGGCATCGGCGCCGGACAACAGAGCCGCATCCACTGTACACGCCTGGCAGGCAGCAAGGCTGACGAATGGTGGTTGCGCCAGTGCCCGAAGGTGATGAACCTACCGTTCAAGAAAGGCATCCGCCGTGCCGACCGTGACAACACCATCAACGTTTATATTTCTGACGAGTATGAAGATGTGCTGCAAGATGGCATATGGCAACAGTTCTTCACGGAATGTCCAGAGCCTCTGACACGTGAGGAACGCAAGGAGTGGATTGCCAAGAATACGGGTGTCGCACTCGGTTCTGACGCTTTCTTCCCATTCGGCGACAACATTGAGCGTGCGCACAAGAGCGGCGTAGAATATATTGCACAGGCAGGCGGCAGCATACGTGACGACCATGTCATTGATACCTGCGACAAATACAACATCGCAATGGCATTTACAGACATCCGCTTATTCCACCACTGATAGGTTTGAGGTTTGAGATTTGAGGTTTGAGGTTTATGCCTACGGGATAATACAAGCTCAATTTTCAGACCTCAAATCTCAAACCTCAATCCTCAAACCTCAAACCTCAAATCTCAAACCTCAAATCTCAAACCTCAAATCTCAAATCAATATGGAAATAGAAAATGACATATACGTTTTATCCAAGGCTTTTGCTTTAAGGATAATCCATCTATATAGATATTTAACCAATGAGAAAAGAGAAAATGTAATATCAAAACAATTACTTCGTTCGGGAACAAGTATCGGGGCAAACGTACATGAAGCGAAGAATGCACAAAGCAGGGCTGATTTCTCCTCTAAAATGAACATAGCTTTGAAAGAAGCTACAGAATCTGAATATTGGATTGACTTACTGAAAGAAGCAACATTCATTTCTAAAGAGGCATACGAATCACTATATGCGGACTGCAGCCGAGTTAAGGCAGTACTCGTTAAAATTATCAAAGCAACGAAAAATCCAAAAGAATAAACCTCAATTCTCAAACCTCAAACCTCAAACCTCATGGATGATTTTCAAAGTATATTAGAGAATGGCATCAGCTTCAAGGGGTCATCAGGACCGAAAAAAGAAGATGACAAAGTGAAGACCAAAGCCAAGAAGAAGAAGTATGTTACCGGGGCACACGGTTCCGGCAGTGCAAAACAGAAGGCTAAATACCGCCAGCAACGTGCCAACCGACACAAGTAAACAAAAACAACGAACGCCCTCGTTTGTCCGTCCCTATCAAAGGGATTTGAAGAAACGAGGGCGTTTGTTGTTTATTTCATATATTCTCTAAAGTTGAGAAAGGGTCCACCTTTTTGAGCGAAAAGGTGGACCGTTTTGAAGAAAAGGGTCAACCGTTTCAAGGAAAAAGGTCAACCGTTTTGAGGAAAAGTGTGAACAGCAGAGAGAAAGCAATCCTGTCTGATGAATCTGTTAATTCAAACACTGCTGACTCCACAGTCTTTTTCAAATTCTTTTCATGAAAAAAAATATTTTTCTTCATGAGAAGAAATATTTATTTTCACGACAAGAAATATTTATTTACGTGAAAATAATTCCGAAATGACCATTAAGACAAGTATTTATTTCAGGGCAATACCTGTATAGATGGTGCCGAATCCTTCTTTAAGAATACGTGCTGAGAAAAAGTCGGAAGCGTTATCGTAGGTGCAGATAGCGGACTGAAGGATATTGGCAGCTGGCACACCGAGTTCTTCTAATTGAAGTTGATTACAGAGCGGAAGGTCAATATGCCACTTTTCATACATACATGCAATACGCTCCATTGCGAAACCAGCAGACGCAAAGGCAGCATAGACTTCCTGCCCTACCTCAAAGTTTTTCTGAGAGATACAAGGTCCTATAACCGCCTTGAGCTCCTTCGGGTCGGTACCATACAGCTCTGTCATCCTGCGAAGCGTGTGCTGAACGATACGTTTCACCGTACCCCGCCAGCCTGCATGGGCTGCACCGACGGCATGATGAACCGGATCGTAAAAGAGGACAGGGACACAGTCGGCCGTATGAACACCGATGCAGACGTTACGACAATCGGTGACGACAGCGTCTTTGCCTTCTTCCTGATCGGCCTGTTCCGCAGCAGAAAGCCGGAGAAAACCATCGGTCACGGTCAGGCAATGCGTTTCGTGTATCTGATGAAGACGGATTATCTTACCAGCCTCAACACCTATCTCCGCCGCAACAGCCTGCAGGTTGTCAGCCACAGCAGCGGGATCATCACCGCGATAAGGATTGATGTTCAGTGTTGCAAGCCGCCCTTTACTGACACCCCCATGGCGCGTCGTACTGAATGCCACAGCGTCATCGGCAATCGTATAATAATGCAGTACGGGCTTAGCCATCCGTATATTCAAAGTCATCAAGGTCTTCCACCTCGTCCAGTTCGTCAATCCCAACTTCCTCAACATCGTCGGCATCAGCATCTTCAGCTTCCAGCTCGGCGGCGAAACGCTTCATATCCTTATCCCGATGCACAAGTGTGTCTTCTGCGGTAATTTCCTGTAACTTGTTGCTCTCAGCGTTGAGTTCCTTCCAGAGCACATCCTTCAGATCATCAAGTCCTTGTCCGGTAACGGCTGAAATGAAGACGACAGGAAGGTCGGTCGGCAACGTTTCACGCAGCATTTCAATGAGTTCCTCATCCAGCAGGTCGCACTTCGTGACGGCCAGTACCCGGTGCTTGTCGAGCATCTCGGGATTAAAATGCTGCAACTCATTCAACAGTATTTCATACTCACGCTTAATGTCGTCAGTATCGCCCGGCACCATGAAGAGCAGAAGGGAGTTGCGCTCGATATGACGGAGGAATCGCAAGCCGAGTCCCTTCCCCTCACTGGCACCTTCGATGATACCCGGTATATCGGCCATCACGAAACTCTGGCTGTCACGATAGCTGACGATGCCCAGCGATGGTTCCATCGTCGTAAAAGGATAGTTGGCAATCTTCGGCTTCGCACTTGAGAGAGAAGACAGCAGCGTAGACTTTCCCGCATTCGGGAAACCTACCAGACCGACATCGGCCAGCAGCTTCAACTCAAGGATGACTGTCATCTCCTGCATCGGCTCACCCGGCTGTGCATAACGCGGAGCCTGATTGGTCGCCGTACGGAACTGGAAGTTGCCCAGTCCGCCACGTCCGCCTTTCAACAGCAGCACCGTCTGTCCGTCGTACATGACATCGCAGACATACTTGCCCGTCTCGGCATCGTAGACCACTGTTCCGCAGGGAACATCGATATAGACATCCTTGCCGTCCGTGCCGTGACACTTGTCACGGCCGCCGTTGCCGCCATGCTCTGCATAGACATGACGCTGATACTTCAGGTGAAGCAGTGTCCAGTAATTGTGGTTGCCACGCAGGTAAACGCTTCCGCCCTTGCCGCCGTCGCCGCCGTCAGGTCCGCCGTTGGGGTTATACTTCACATGACGAAGATGCATCGATCCTCGTCCGCCCTTGCCGGAACGGCAGTAAATCTTCACATAGTCTACAAAATTAGAATCAGCCATAGCAAGTGATGGGTATTTAGGAAATGGAATAAATAACCGTTTATATCAATATGGAAGACTTTTGTCTATTGGGGCTTATATTAAAAAGCTGATAGATATTAGGAGGAAGACAATACCGTTAAGTATTCGTCTATTCCCAACATCTATCAGCTGAATCTATTACAGTGAGTCAATAACAGACTCTATTCTGCTAAAGATCTCATCAATCGTACCTAAGCCCTCTACATGATGATGAACACCCTCACTTTTATACCAATCTATCAATGGAGAAGTTTGTGTGTGGTAAACATTGAGCCGCTTCTTGATTGTCTCTTCGTTATCATCAGAACGGCCGCTCTGCTGTCCACGGAGAATCAGACGGTTCATCAGCTCGTCCTCGGGAACGAAGAGTTCAATCATGGCAGCCACGTTATGACCGCGATCAGCCAGCATCTTCTTCAGTGCTTCAGCCTGCGGGATAGTACGTGGGAAACCGTCGAAGATAACCCCCTTATGCTCCTTGCCGAAGCTGTCGTAAACGCTGGCAAGAATATCAACCATCAACTCATCCGGAATGAGCTGACCATCATCTATGTATCTCTTGGCTGTTTTACCCAGTTCCGTACCGTTCTTGATTTCGTTACGGAGGACATCCCCCGTAGAGATGTGACCGAAACCATACTTCCCGATCATCTTGTCGCTCTGGGTACCTTTGCCGGCACCCGGCGCACCGAAAATTACAATATTCTTCATTATTCTTTCACTAAAGTGTAAATATCTCTCAGATTGCGACCCTGCTGGTCATAGTCGAGTCCGTAACCGACGATGAAATCATTAGGTATTTCAAACGCAGCATACTCAATATCCAGAGGCACCCTCAGCTTGCCCGGTTTCAACAGCAATGTGCAGATATGCAGGCCTGCCGGCTCACGTGTCCCCAATGTCTCGAGCATACGTTTCATGGTTGCACCGGTATCGACAATATCCTCAACAATGACGACTTCCCGCCCCCGGATGTCCTCGTTCAGTCCTATCACTTCCTTGATTGTGCCTGTAGAGGTAGTACCCTGATAAGAAGCCAGCTTGACAAACGAGATTTCACACGGAATGGTTATGTTCTTCATCAAGTCGGCAGCATACATGAACGATCCGTTCAGCACCGCAAGGAAAAGCGGAGTCTTCCCCTCGAAATCCTTGTTTATACGGTCTGCTATCAGCTTTACTCTCTCCAGAATCTTGGCTTCAGGAATGGAAGTCTCGAACGTCTTGTCCTTGATTGTCACTCGACTCATTTCTCTTTAATCTATAATTTAGCGCAAAATTACGAAAATTATACCAAACAATCCCATACGATTAGCATTTATTTTGTAAATTTGCCATCGGTATGAAGATATTCACGAGTGCCCAGATTCACGAACTGGACAGATATACTATAGAGCACGAACCCATCAAGTCGGTCGACCTGATGGAGCGTGCAGCAAAGGCCATTACCCGGGCTGTCGCCGAGGAATGGACGACGCATACACCGGTCGTGGTTTTTGCCGGCCCCGGCAACAACGGCGGTGATGCCCTTGCCGTGGCTCGCCTGCTGACCAATGAAGGTTATAAGGTCAGGACCTATCTATTCAATATCACCAACCACCTTTCCGATGATTGCGTGACAAACCGGCAACGGCTGCTCGACGGCCGGCACGCCAAGGACTTCACGGAAATCACGGCCAAGTTCGACCCTCCTGAACTGACGGCCGACACGCTTGTCATCGACGGCCTTTTCGGTTCCGGGCTCAACAAGCCGCTTGCCGGAGGGTTCGCCTCGTTGGTGAAGTACATCAACCAAAGCCCGGCAAAGGTTGTCAGCATTGATGTTCCGTCAGGCCTGATGTCGGAGGACAATACATATAATGTAAGGGCAAACATTATCCATGCAACACTGACACTGACGCTGCATGAGAAGAAGCTCGCTTTCCTCTTCGGCGATGCACAGCAGTTCATCGGCCGGCTGAAAGTCCTGGACATCCGGCTGAGCCAGGAATATATCCAGAAGACAGAGGCACAGTATTACGTACTCGAAGAGAGCGATGTGCGCTCACGCCTGCTCCATCGCGACGACTTCGCGCACAAAGGCAACATGGGCAATGCACTCATCGTTGCCGGCAGCTACGGTATGTCGGGTGCAGCCATCCTTGCCACACGTGCCTGTCTGCGCAGCGGTGCGGGAAAGGTCACGGTACACACGCCGAAGAAGAACTACGGAGTCATGCAAATATCCGTCCCGGAGGCGGTCCTGCACATGGACCATGAAGAGACGGCATTCACCGAAGCTGTTGATACAGACGGCTTCGATGCTCTGGGGATAGGACCGGGACTGGGATGCCAGGAGACAACGGCAATAGCCATGATCGCCCAGATCCGACGCGCCCAATGTCCGATTGTAGCAGATGCAGATGCCTTGAACATTCTTGCCAGTCACCGTGCATGGATGCAGCAGTTGCCAAAAGGAATCATCATGACCCCGCATCCGAAGGAACTCGACCGGCTGACAGGCTCGCCTGCCAATGCCGACTTCGAACGGCTGCACCGGACACGCGAACTGGCACAGTCGCTTCAGGCATATATCATACTAAAAGGTCACAACAGTGCGCTTTGCCTTCCTGACGGTCAAGTCGTCTTCAACCCTACAGGCAACAGCGGCATGGCTACTGCCGGCAGCGGTGACGTACTGACAGGAATCATCACAGCTCTTCTCGCACGGGGCTACCATCAGCACAACGCCTGCATCGTGGGTATGTATCTCCACGGACTGGCCGGCGACATCGCCGTGAAGACTCTCGGCAAGGAAAGTCTGACGGCAAGTGACATCATCGACTATCTTCCCCATGCCTTCAAGCATTTAGACGATTAACAGCCCGATTGCATACAGACCAGATGACAACAACAATCCCCGCCCGGACATCTCCTGACGAGGATTGTTGTTTCCAACCGATTTCCATTCTTTTCTGAACTACTTCTGTCCGGGCATTATAATGACTGACATAGTCCGTGCTGAGCCTTAACACCCATGGAGAACGCCATCAGCACCAATGGTATTTACCATCAACACACTGACAGGAAACTATCAGAACAACAAAAAGCGGTAGCCTCCACAAAGGAAACTACCGCTAGACTTTATTCAATCAAACTGATATCAATTGATGAGTCGATTAGTCGCAGTTGACGAGCTTACCGTCAGAACCGAGCACATCGGTGATCTTGTGCTTGTACAGATCCACCATGTACTCACGGGCCTTGCCGCAGTACTGACGCGGGTCGAAGTATTCTGGGTGCTCATCGAATGTCTGGCGAACACCAGCGGTGAAGGCGAGACGAGAGTCGGAGTCGATGTTGATCTTGCAGACAGCACTCTTGGCAGCCCTGCGGAGCTGATCCTCTGGAATACCGACAGCGTTTGGCAGTTTACCGCCGTGCTCGTTGATGATGTCAACATACTCCTGTGGAACAGAAGAAGAACCGTGGAGAACGATTGGGAAGCCGGGAAGCTGCTTCTCGATGGCTGCGAGAACGTCAAATGCCAATGGAGGAGGAACGAGACGGCCGGTCTTCGGATCACGTGTACACTGCTCCGGAGTGAATTTGTAAGCACCGTGAGAAGTACCGATGGAGATAGCCAGAGAGTCGCAGCCTGTGCGGGTAGAGAAGTCTACGACCTCTTCAGGCTTGGTGTAGTGAGAAACCTCAGATGCGACCTCGTCCTCAACACCGGCAAGTACACCCAGCTCTGCCTCGACAGTGACGTCGTACTGATGAGCATACTCAACAACCTTCTTGGTCAGTGCGATATTCTCCTCGTAAGGAAGAGCTGAACCGTCGATCATTACAGAAGAGAAGCCGAAGTCAACGCAGCTCTTGCAGGTCTCGAAGCTGTCGCCGTGGTCCAGATGAAGAACAATCTCCGGATGATGGCAACCCAACTCCTTCGCATACTGGACAGCACCTTCTGCAAGGTAGCGGAGCAGTGTCTGGTTGGCATACTTGCGGGCACCCTTGGAAACCTGAAGGATAACCGGTGACTTCAGCTCGGAAGACGCCGTGATGATAGCCTGGAGCTGCTCGAGGTTATTAAAGTTGAATGCCGGGATAGCGTAACCGCCGCCAATCGCTCTCTTGAACATATCACGTGTGTTCACGAGACCTAATTTCTTGTAATCTACTACTGCCATAATTTCTTATGATTTAAATAATGAATAACTCAATACCTATTTACACCTGCAAATTTACAGCTTTATTTTCTGATAACCAAGAGCAGAAGCCTATTAAATGAGCACGAAGTGTTAAATTGCGTAATTAAAAGTCAGCCTAAGAGAGCACCGTCAATTCTCCACACAGACACAGATACCCGCAATTTATCACTTCCCTGCCATACCTATCATGATTTCTTGTTTTGCATCAGTCCCCCTATCAATAAAAAACCGTACCTTTGCATTCTATAAGACAAATACATTCCGGCAACGGAGACTTCTTCCATGGAGCAACGCCGGATCTGTCAAAGGAACGAATATGAAATACAAGATGATCGTGCTGGACCTGGACGGCACACTGACAAACAGCAGGAAAGAGATCACACCCCGTACAAAGCAGGCACTCATGCAGGCACAGGCGAAAGGCATACACGTGGTATTGGCATCGGGCAGACCGACTTACGGCATCATGCCCCTGGCAGAAGAACTGGAATTGAAGAAATACGGCGGATTCATCCTCTCCTTCAATGGCGGGAAAATCATCAACTGCACCGACGGTGCCGTGCTCTTCGAGCAGAAACTGGACGAGAAGCTCGTCCCTCTGCTCTACGACGAGGCGATGAAGGCCGGCATGGCTATCCTGACCTATCAGGGTGAGGGAATAGCTGCTACCGACAAAGAGAACCGGTACGTGCAGGAGGAGGCGTTCATCAACAAGATGCCTGTCGTTCAGTACAATGACTTCCTCGGCCAGCTGGTCTACCCCGTCAACAAATGCCTGATAGTCGGCGACCCTTCCCCACTCCACGAACTGGAGCTGCGGTTAGCCGAGAAGATGGAAGGAAAGATGGAAGTATACCGCTCGGCCGACTAC
Organism: Prevotella denticola; assembly: GCF_900454835.1. Taxonomy (GTDB): domain Bacteria; phylum Bacteroidota; class Bacteroidia; order Bacteroidales; family Bacteroidaceae; genus Prevotella; species Prevotella denticola. The sequence goes on from NZ_UGTM01000002.1 coordinate 61,774, forward strand.
TTCATTGAGTGCGTGCCAAGAGGTATCGACAAAGCACGCTCAATCGACCGTCTCATCACCACGCTCGGTATCCGGCGCGAGGAGGTCATTGCCTGCGGTGACGGCTACAACGACCTCAGCATGATCAGCTTTGCAGGACTGGGCGTTGCCATGGCAAATGCAGCGGAGGGCATCCGTCAGAAGGCCGATTTCATAACTCTTTCCAACGAGGAAGACGGTGTTGCACACGTCGTAGAACGGTTCATTCTTTCAGAAAAGAAAGATATGTAAAGGTGGGAAGGGATTATTGGCCAGCAGTTACAGAATAGAACAGGCAGCCCCGGATGGTGATGACCATCCGGGGCTGCCTGTTTTATCAGGTGTTCTTGTAATCCTTTACCGTATTCTGTCAGCTGCCTTCACCAGGGCTTCATCCGCAAGAATGGCATGGCGCGCAAGCCACAGAAGGATGAAAGCGACGAACGGCAGGCAGGCCGCAAACTCTACGTGGAACGTGAAACCGGTCATAAGTACCTGGCTGAACACGCCGTAGACAACATACCATCCCACAATCATCAGCATGGAAAACAGGCAGAAACGTGCCTGACGCCTGCGGTTGTGATAGTCGAAGATGGCGAAGAGATGGATGGGACAGGTTACCAGAAGAATGGCAAACAAAGCCCACACATTGAAGTTCTTTCCGCCGTTCGCATCACTTATCCAAAGGTTCATCAGCTGGTTCTCCGCCCCCATTCCCTTCGGTTCAAAGCTGCCGACAGGCAGACAGAGACAGGCAATGGTCACAAGGAGGGCAAGAAACAGAAAGATGGTTTGCTTCCGTTGTATCATAATCAGTCTTCTTCCTCGTTCAGAGCGTCCTTGGAAGGATCGCGCCAGTAGACTTCACCCTCTATGAACTCCTGGGTGGCCAGCAGTGTCGGCTTCGGCAGCTTCTCATAATAGCGGCTGATTTCAATCTGCTCTCGGTTCTCGAAAACCTCATCCAGCGAGTCGTTATAAGAAGCAAATTCAGCAAGTTTCTTGCTCAGGTCCTGCTTGATTTCAACCGAGATCTGATTGGCCCGCTTTGCTATGATAGCAACACTCTCATAGATGTTACCAGTATCTTTCCAAAGTTCCTGAACATCCCGGGTCACCGTGTTTGACGGTGCTTTTGACTTCCTGTAATCCATTCTAATTGTCTATGTTTTATAAGTCTGTTATTCTTCTTAGTCCTTTGTTATCTCCTTACATTTCTTTATGTACTCCTCGGCGGTCTTGCGCTCCTTGGAGTCGGGATACTCGTTGATGAATCCGTAGCACTCGTCTTCGGCATCCTGGAAACGCTGCAGTTTCTTTGCCTCGACGCTCATCTGCGCCAGTTCGTACTTGCTCTTCATGACGAGTACGGCGAAATCTTCCCGCATATTGCTGTAAGGATAGTCGTTCAAGGCATTCTGGGCCGTGATGATGCAGGCCTCGTAATTGTTGCCGCCGCTGGTGCAGTTGCCGAAATAGGAACCGAGATTGTAGTACAGCTTTGCACTGAGATACTCCTTTCTGATCAGCTTGTCCTGCAGATCGAACAGCCGCTGCTGGGCCGTACCTTTCAGTTTCCCGTTCGGATAAATGTCCAGATAGTCCTGGAAAGCGGCGATGGCGGCGACAGTAGGCGTCTGGTCAAGACGCGGCTCCGGCGTACCCTCAAAGAGGCTCTGCCCGATGTAGAACGAAGCCATTTCGGCATACTGCCCGCGCGGATAGGTCTGATAGTATTTCTTGAAGGTCTCCGACGCAGCCTGATAGTCTTTCAATCCATATTCTGCCATTCCGAGCATATAAAGGCATTCCTGGGCATTGTCGGTACCTTTCTCCACTGTCACGAGATCCTGCAGCAACGGTACGGCAAAGCCGTACTTCCCCTTTGCAAAACATTCCTTTGCGAACTCATATTTATAATCATTGTTGGTTGTTTTGTAGACCTGATTATATTCATGGGCGCAACTTGTACAGAGCAAGGCGGCGCAAATGCCAATGAGGATTCTTTTCTTCATAATCTGACTTTGAAATGCAAAGTTACATATTATTCTATAAATACGCAAAGGAGGGTTGTTTTTTTAGCAAAAAATCACGGTTAAAGACAAGCTGCCTTCCACTCTTTCAATGATTTTCTGTATATTTGCAAGCAAAGATTATTCCTCTTGAAACATTGCAGATGAATTTCAAACTAACATCGAAATACAGACCGACCGGCGACCAGCCAGAAGCCATCCGCGAACTGACGGACGGGCTGGAACGCGGCGACAAGAGCCAGGTGCTGCTGGGCGTGACGGGGTCAGGCAAGACCTTTACGGTCGCAAACGTAATCGCCAACGTCAACAAGCCGACGCTGATTCTCTCGCACAACAAGACACTGGCCGCACAGCTCTATGAGGAGATGAAAGCCTTTTTCCCCGACAATGCCGTGGAATATTATGTCTCTTATTACGACTACTACCAGCCGGAGGCGTATATGCCGACGACGGACACCTATATCGAGAAAGACCTCGCCATCAACGACGAAATCGACAAGCTGCGCCTGTCCGCCGTTTCCTCGCTGCTGTCAGGCCGGAAGGACGTGATAGTCGTGTCTTCCGTCTCCTGCATCTACGGTATGGGGGCACCTGTAGCCATGAAGGAGAATGTCATTCCTGTCAGGAAAGGGCAGACCGTCGACCGCAATGACTTTCTGCGCCGGCTGGTGGATGCCCTCTATATGCGCAACGACATAGACCTGCAGCGCGGCAATTTCCGTGTCAAGGGCGACACGGTGGACATTGCCATGGCGTATAATGACAACGTGCTGCGCATTACGTGGTGGGACGACGAGATAGACACCATAGAGGAAGTCGACTCCGTCGACTTCCACCGCATTGCCTCCTTTGACGATTATGAGATCTATCCTGCCAATCTCTTCGTCACTTCCAAGGAACAGACCGAGAGTGCCATCCGCCAGATACAGGACGACCTCGTGAAGCAGGTGGACTTCTTCAAGGGCATCGGCGACAACATCAAGGCGCAGCGCATCAAGGAACGTGTGGAATACGACATGGAGATGATCAAGGAGCTGGGCCACTGCTCGGGCATCGAAAACTACTCACGTTATTTTGACGGCAGGCAGGCGGGGCAGCGTCCTTACTGTCTGCTGGACTTCTTCCCCAAGGATTATCTGATGGTCATCGACGAGAGCCACGTGAGCGTACCGCAGATTTCCGCCATGTACGGCGGCGACCGTGCCCGCAAGACCAACCTCGTGGAGTACGGCTTCCGGCTTCCAGCCGCCTTCGACAACCGGCCGCTGCGCTTCGAGGAGTTCCACAGCCTTATCCATCAGGTCATCTACGTGTCGGCCACCCCGGCCGACTACGAGCTGAAGGAAGCTGAAGGCGTCGTCGTCGAACAGCTCATCCGTCCTACGGGGCTGCTCGACCCGGAAATAGAGGTGCGGCCCTCGGAGAACCAGATAGACGACCTGATGAACGAGATTGTCGTCCGTGCCGAGAAGGAAGAACGTGTACTCGTCACGACACTGACCAAGCGAATGGCCGAAGAACTGACGGAATACCTGCTGAACCACGACATCCGGACGGCCTATATCCACAGCGACGTGGCCGGCCTGGACCGCATCGCCATCATCAACGATCTCCGGGCGGGCATCTATAATGTCCTGGTGGGCGTGAACCTGCTCCGCGAAGGTCTGGACCTGCCCGAGGTGTCGCTCGTGGCCATTCTCGATGCCGACAAGGAAGGCTTCCTGCGCAGTCACAGAAGTCTGACGCAGACGGCCGGACGTGCCGCACGCAACATACACGGGAAGGTCATCATGTATGCCGACAACATTACGGAGAGCATGCAGAAGACCATCGACGAGACCATACGGAGGCGCACGAAGCAGCTGAAATACAACGAGGAGCACCACATCACACCGAAACAGATCGTCAGAGCCATCAAGGGAACACTGCCGGCAGGCAGCGAGGGGAATACGACTTCGCAGACGGCATCCATCGCCAGAAAGACAGGACAGGCATACGTCGAACCCGACAACGGCATGCTCTTTGCCGCTGATCCGGTCATCACCAAGATGAGCAGGGCACAGCTGGTGAAGAGCATCGAGAACACGACAGCCCTCATGAAGCAGGCGGCAAAGGATCTCGACTTCCTTCAGGCGGCACAGTACCGTGACGAAATCATCCGGCTGCAGAAAGAACTGGAAACGAAGTAAACGGTCAACGCTCCCCCTGCCGATGCTGCATCTCCATGGTATTCCCAACCGGCCGGGAACACGGTTCCCAGGCCTTGGGACACAGATTCCCGACCGCTGGGAACAGCATTCCCAATCGGTCGGGACCTGCATCACCTGTAAACAATCACTATCTTTGCAGCGTAAACATCCGCTGCTGTAAAAACCCTTCTATGAAGACGAACAAGGACTTACCGGCTCTGGACAAATACCAGTTGTCCGTAGTGGAAGCCGGGCACGGCCATCATCTCGTACTGGCTTCGCCGGGATGCGGAAAGACGCATATCCTGGCCGAGAGAATAAGATACGCAAGGGAACGGGGCGTGAAGTACGAGGATATGCTCTGCCTGACGTTCACGAACCGTGCCGCAAGGGAGATGACCAACCGCATACAGAAAGTCGTGGGAGGCGATTTCTCCGACCTGATGGTGGGCAACGTCCACCGTTTCTGCTCGAAGTTTCTCTTCGAACAGAAACAGATTCCCGCCGACTCAGCCATCATCGACGATGAGGAAGCCGTGAGCATCATCGCCGACTACCGCAACGAAGACGAAGAAGGAGTGACGAGAGACTTCAGCCGCTACAAAGGCTATCAGACGATTATCTTCTTCCAGCATTTCATCTATCAGATGGAACACCGGCATCCCTGGAAATACTACCTGCACCCGGAGAGTTTCACGGACGACGACCGCGAGGCGATAAGGCACATCTGTAAGTCACAGAAGAAGAAATACGACGAACAGGCGGTGGTGGACATCTATCATCATGCACAGGAATACATGGACGAAGCCGATGTGCCCGGACTTGACGGAAAACTGGCTGACAGAATCCGTGTGCTGCTCTGGAAGATGTATTACGCCCGCTGTTACGCCCGCTACAAAGCGGACAACCATCTGCTGGACTTCGAGGACCTGCTGCTCCGCACCTACGATATCTACCGTTCCGACCCTGCATGCAGACGTTATCCGTGGATACAGGTGGACGAGGTGCAGGACCTCAACGCCATGCAGCTTGCCATCATCGACCTGCTGACGGCGGACAACGACCCGACGGTGATGTATCTGGGCGACGAGCAGCAGGCCATCTTCTCTTTCATGGGAGCAAAGGTGGAGACGCTGACGCTCCTGAAGATGCGCTGCAAAGGCCACATCCATCATCTGCAGCGCAACCACCGTTCGCCGAAGTATCTGCTGAATGTCTTCAACGACTATGCTGAGAAGCAGCTGAAAATCGACCGTGAGCTGCTGCCGGTATCTGACTATGACACCCCGGCTGCACCCGGCGACCTGCGAATCATACACAGCACTACGATTGAAGCTGAACGGCAGGAAGTCACGGAGGAGGCGCGCAGACTGTACGAACAGGACAACGACGAACGCACCGCCGTCATCGTCAGTGCCAATTCGGATGCCGACCGTATCAGCGAGACCATGACGCAGGCCGGACTTACCCACTTCAAAGTCTCCGGGCGCGACCTCTTCGACACGCCTGACGTCAAACTGCTGCTGGCTCACCTAAGCGTACTTGCCAACGAGCACAACTCCATTGCCTGGACACGCATCATGAAAGGGGTGCGTGCCTTTCCCTCCCATGCGCTGGCCCGAAGGTTCAACTGGAAGCTGAGACAGCTGGCACTGTCGCCTTCCGACTTCCTGATCTATCCCGGGAGCTGCTATACGGCGGCGTTCCTCCAGGCCTATGATGAGGAAGAAATCATCGTATTCGACACCGAGACAACCGGCCTGGATGTCTTCACCGACGACATCATCGAGATTGCTGCCATGCGCATCAGGGGCGGAGAAATCGTCGGCGAGCCGCTCGACCTGTATATCGAAACCGGCAAGCCCATCCTGCCGAAGCTCGGCGACAAGGAAAACCCCATGTACGCCATCTACCATGAGAAGATGGCTGCCGGCGAGCTGCTCGCTCCGGCAGAAGCCCTGTGCCGCTTCCTTTCCTACATCGGCACGCACTCTATCCTCGGACACAATGCCAGCTACGATTACAACATCCTCGACAACTGTCTGCGAAGATACTGCAACGACACGATGCAGGCACACGGAAACCGCTGTTTCGACTCGCTCAAACTGATACGCCTGCTGGCTCCGAGCCTCCACTCCTACAAACTGGAATCGCTCCTCGAGACCTTCCGTCTGACAGGGCAGAACAGCCACCAGGCCATTGACGACGTGGGGGCAACGGTCAGTCTTGTGCGGCTCTGCGCAGAGAAAGCACGCACAAAGCAGGCACAGCAGCTGGCTTTCATCCGGCATCCGAAGGTGCAGCCCTTTGCCAATGTGCTCTGCAGCAATTACGGGAGCCTCTACCGGGAAGCCGTCAGACGGCTTTACGTCTTGACAGAGGACGATGAACCCGCCCTCGTCAGGGAACTGTCAGCGGCTTACGACACACTGTGCGCCGACAATCTGGTCGGCGAAATTCCCCGGCTGGACTACATCCTCCGGTATCTCCGCATGGATCTGCTGACAGAGGAGACCGTGACCAATGCGCTCGCCCCGCAGCTTTCACGTTACATGATGGATGTCAACACACTGAAAGAAGCCGACTTCTGCAACAGCCGGAGCATACGTGAGCGTGTCTATGTGACGACCGTACACAAGGCGAAAGGACTGGAGTTCGACAATGTCATCATCTACGATGCCGCCGACGGACGCTACCCGAATGTCTACAACAAGACCAGGCAACAGGACGAAGAAGACGCACGGAAATTCTATGTGGCCATGTCGCGCGCCAAACGCCGTCTCTACATCGCCTATGCCATGCAGATGACCGACCGCTACGGACGTGTACACGACCGAGAGCTGACACCGCTGATGGATGCAATACAGAAATACTTCGACTGACGGACAAAATATATCTATGGTTTTCCTTTGCTGTACTTCAAAGAAAAGTATAATCTTTCCCCTAAAGGAAAAAACACCTTTTTTATCCGGCTGGCTTGTAAATCACAGTTTTTATGTAAATTTGCAACCGAAGAATTAAAAATAAAACAGAATTCAGAACAATGAAATCCAAGAGATTTATCATCACGTGCTTCTCCCTGTTCCTGACACTGTCCGTTCTTGCCATAAGCAAGGATTCGCTTCATGCCGTCACGATGGTTTCCTATGAACAGAGGTCAACGGACGACGAGGGGACACTGGCTCTGAGAAATAACACGGGCGAGGACATCAAAGATGTTAGCTTCAGGATCGAATACCTGGACATGGCAGAGAAGCCCCTCGACTACAAGGACTTCACGAAGAAGATAAGCATTGCACCGGGAATGACAAAGAAAGTGAATATTCCGGCGTATGAGCAGAGGCGGAATTACCACTATTACAAAAGTAAAGACGAGCTTTCGGAAACCATCGGAAGCCCGGCTTTCAAGATTGTCTTCAAGCTCAAGGGATACAATGCCCCTGCCATCAAAAATCCTGCCGGCAAGAGCACAGCAGAAGAAGACCGGAACTCCATCACGCTCTCTGATACGGAATCGGAAATCATGGGAACTACTGTGGCCGTCATAGGCATCATCTTCATCGTCGGAATTTACTTCGGCTGGTACGTTCTTGTTGCTGTCATGGCAAAGCACAGAAACCGGAATGCAGCTCTCTGGGTTCTTCTAAGCCTCATAGGAACACCCCTCCTGATGATGATAATCCTTCTTTGCATCGGAAAAGACGAGTCGGCCTCTGCAAGATACGACAGTCCGTCAGACCTCAGGTAGTCGCTGCGGACATAGATGTTACAAAGTTCAATTACACAATTAAAACAAAGAAAATCATGACCAAAGAAAAGTTCTTCACCTCCATGGGATGGGTCGGAATGGTGACATCCATCTTAATGTACATCTTCTATTTCCCGCAGATAGAAAACAATCTTGCCGGACACAAAGGCACCTTCATCCAGCCGTTCATGGCCGGCATCAACTGTACGCTGTGGGTATGTTACGGTCTGTTCAAGGAGAAACGCGACCTTCCGCTGGCCATCGCCAACACGCCCGGCATCATCTTCGGCTTTGTGGCTGCTTTCACCGCATTATAAAGAAGGTCGCCGTTTGCCACTTACAATAAGAAGAGGTAAATTGAAAAACGCACACGACCGTAGCCTGCCGAAATACCGGACAGGCAAAGCCGTTCATGAAAGATAAAGACAGAAAACAGGCTGCTAAGGTTCATCACAGTCACACTGGATGTTCCTTAGCAGCCTGTTGAAATTTTCATAAAAGCCTTTGTCGTCAACATGGGGAAGCAGGCGGATGGCACTGTTCCACCAGCCATAGGTCAGAATCTCTCTGCGTGCATATTCCATTCTGTCCGCCGACCTGTACCGTTCCTCAAAGATACGCTGCAAATGTTCAGGGTCAGCATTCTTCTTTTTCTGTCTTTCGTTCAGGACAGACCACGCCCTAAGCAATCGGCTGCCACCGGCAATAAGGGCGTTACGGAAGAATATACAGTCGCTGTCTACAAGCTTGTAACCGGATAACACTTCAGGATTGGAACGTGCCAGGAGAGTTACCCGCCTAAGTTCGCAGGTACTTTTGACGTATCTAATCATCCTTTTCCTGACTTTCTGCCAGAAAGCGTCATTTATAAACTCACCGTGCTCAAGGACCTCTAATTTCTGCCTGCATTCCTGTTCGAGTGAGGCCAGAAGTACCGCCGGTTCTTCATTGAAATCCGTAGCATCCGTTTCCACATAAGCAGTTCTCCCGCCGCCGTACAGGTAATCGAAGGTGTTTTGCAGCTGCAGTCTCGTATATCTGGTGGAATCGAACTGTGCATTGCAAGTACACAATTCTGTATCATATTGGAAGTCAGCATACTGTGCAGACATACTGACATGGCAGAAGAAGAACATGATTGCCATGATGGCTCTGTACTGCCGGGTGTCTCGTTCTTTCATATTTACGTTTTGTAGGATGAAGCCTCTGCAAAGCCTCCCTTGTCCTGTAACCCATGACTGGTTATCAGTCGATTATTCTTTTTATTGCAGCTCTGGCAGAGGTCTGATGATGTCAGCAGCTCTCATTGAATTGACAAGAAGTCCGTATAAAAACATAGATCCGCACGCCTCGTAAGCCCATAAAAAGGAATGACTTACGGCCACATGATCCATACGTCCCCACTTTGCTGTTTTTTCAGAAGCTGCCTATGTGTTCAATGTTCGTATGTTGCTGTCAGCAGCAGAGCCTGCGCGTACCGTCGGGCTGTTCTTCAATCGTGACCTTAACAGCATTCTCCGGCAGGATTTCCTCAATGAGTTCCGGCCATTCGAGAAGGCAGAGACAACCGCTGTAAAAGTAGTCCTCATAACCCATATCATAGACCTCTTCCAGCTTCTTGATACGGTAGAAGTCGAAGTGGTAGATGGGATTGCCCTGTCCGTCGGTGTATTCATTGATGAGGGAGAAAGTGGGCGATGTGATGACATCCTCTACCCCCAGAACCTCACAGAGAGCCTTGATGAATGTTGTTTTCCCCGCACCCATTTTTCCATAGAATGCGAATACTTTTCCTTTTCCCATCCCTTTGATGAATTCTTTTGCTGCCTCGTGGATGGTGTCGAGGCTCTTGATTGTAATTTCCATATTGCGTTGTAATTTGTAAGCGGTGATAGGCGGTGATAAGCGAGAAGAGGGGATGATGGGGGATGATGGGCGATGATGGGTGGTGACGGGTGGTGATAAGTAATGGCAGGCAAGCATGACATCAGCAACGGGCAATCCGCCAAATGCTCCCCTCCTTCTGAGCGGTTGGGGAAGGTCTTACCTCCTCCTCGGTGTCAATGTCACCAGTGGCACGATCATTTCCTCCATCGATATACCGCCATGCTGGAATGTGTCCTTATAATAAGACACATAATAGTTGTAGTTGTTCGGATAGGCAAAGAACGAGTCGCCGGTGGCAAACACATAGCTTGTGCTCAGGTTTGGAGCCGGCAGCTGTGCAAGGTGGGGATTCTTGATGGTGAAGACCTGCCGCGCATCATAGTTGAGGTTCTTCCCTAACTTATAGCGCAGATTGGTATTCGTGTTCCTGTCACCGATGATCTTCACAGGGTTGGTAGTGCGGATGGAACCGTGGTCAGTAGTGATGATGACCTTGTAGTTCGACTGTGCCAGCTCCTTGAAAACATCTGCCAGCAGACTGTGACGGAACCAGCTGAGCGTAATCGAACGGTAAGCACTCTCGTTGTTTGCCAGCTCGCGTATCATCCGCATCTCCGTACGGGCATGGGAGAGCATATCGATGAAGTTGACGACGAGAACATTGAGGTCGTTCTGTTCCAGGTTCCTGTACTGCTGCATGAACTTGTCAGCACCTGCCGAGTCGTTGATCTTGTGATAGGAGAAGCGATCGTGGCGGCGGTAGCGTTCAATCTGTGTTTCGATGAGCGGTGCCTCGTTGAGGTTCTTCCCCTCTTCTTCGTCTTCATCCACCCACAGGTCAGGGAACAACGTCGCTATCTGCTGGGGCATCAGACCACTGAAGATGGCATTGCGTGCATACTGTGTGGCGGTCGGCAGAATGCTCATATAGAGATCTTCCTCTATGTCGAACATATCGCCGATTTCCTGCGAGAGGATGCGCCACTGGTCGAACCGGAAGTTATCAATGACGATGAGAAACACTTTCTCCCCTTTGTCTATCAATGGGGACACCTTGCGTTTGAAGATGTCAGGACTAAGCAGCGGACGGTCGTCCTCACTGTCTGTCTGCGGCTTCCTGCTGTGTGCGGCCAGCTTGGAAAAACCGTTACCCGACCTTCCGTCCTGCGGTGCCACCCAGTCGAGATAGTTCTTTGCAATGTATTTGGCAAAGCCGTTGTTGGCTTCTTCCTTCTGCATTTTCAGCATCTCTGTCATGTTGCTGTCGGCACTGCTCAACTCCAGTTCCCAGTGTACAAGCCTGCGGTAGACCTCCTTCCAGTCGCCGAACGTACGGCATTCTGCTATCTGCATGGCAATCTGCTGGTAGCTCTGCTGATAACTGCTCTGCGTCACCTCTGTCACAATCTCCTTCTGATGGATGTTCTTCTTGAGCGTCAGAAGAATCTGATTGGGATTGACCGGCTTGATGAGATAGTCGGCGATTTTCGCACCGATGGCCTGGTTCATGATATTCTCTTCCTCGCTCTTTGTCACCATGACGACAGGCGTGGCAGGCTGGATGTCCTTTATCTGCTGCAGCGTTTCGAGTCCCGACAGACCCGGCATCTGCTCATCAAGCAATACGAGGTCGAACGTCTGGGTCTGGCACTGTTCGATAGCATCCGCCCCATTGCTCACCGTAATTACTTCATATCCTTTCTTCTCAAGGAAGATGATGTGAGCTTTCAGCAGTTCGATTTCATCATCCACCCAGAGTAATAATCCGTTGTTCATATATTCTAACTTCTGTTTTTAGAACCCCTCCAGGTCGTAGTACTCATCCTCGATGTCGGGCTGGACGGGCTGTTTCTTTTTATTGTTCTTGCTGTTTGGCTTGTTCTTGTCCTGTTGGGGTTCATCATCGCCGAAATAGATAACCGGACCGTCGTCTACAGGCTTCTTCCTTGCAGGGACTGTCTGCGGTTTCTGTGCAGCAGGCTTTTCCGGACTGCGGGGTGCAACGGGCCTGACCGGTCTGACAGATGAAGCCGGCACTGACGGTCTGACAGGAATTGCCGGTTTCGCAGGTGTGGCAGGCTTCACGGGCCTTTCTTCCGGAATGACGTATGTATTGCCATCTTCCGTTGCCGTTTCCTTCTTTATTGCAGATTTCGTCTCTTCGACAGGAATCTCAAAGACACTTCCATTCCGCTCTTCGGTCTTTTGCTCTGTCTTCACCGGCTTTGGCACATCCAGCGGGATGGTCATCGTGTTGTCAGCAGGCACATCCTGCGTGTCCGGATAGAGGTCAGGAACATTCCCTTGCTTCTGTTCAATCTCCTGCTGCAGGTCACGTTCGCGGGGCGTCGCCACCTCTGCCGGTTCGCTGAGCAGATAACGGCGTGTTACCGTCAGCGGTGCGAAATGTTTCGCATAGAACGCTTCATAATCCTTGTAGCTGTAGGCGGTGCCTATCAGCCTGAGATTCTTGTCACTGATGATGATGCCCTTCGCCGTCCTGCCCATCTGCTGCACGACAGCCTTCGACGCAAAGAGCTGCCGGGCATACTGATAGGCCTCGTCGAAACTGCGGAAGCCCGATACCTGCATCTGGTGCAGGCCGCTGAAATCCTGTATTTCGATCTCGAAGTTACGGACAAGGAAGTTCGTGAAGTTGAACCGTGCCAGTTCGAAGAGCAGCTTGTTCTCGTTCAGTGAGTCAGGATGGTAAACGAGCAGGAATCTGAAGTCTATGTCACGTTCCGGCGAGAGCCTGGCCTGCTGGATACTGTCGCTGTCGTTCAGCACGTTCGACCGGTAGTTCCAGACATTGTCGAGGTCGAACTTCCCGCCACGAAGCCTTTTCCCCGCCTCTACGCCATTGACAATCATGCCTGCCATCTCGCTGATGCGGCTGCCCGGATAGTTCTTCACCACCTCCTTCATGTCACTGATACAGCCCGCAGGATCGCCGCTGTTCAGCCTGCCCAGTCCCCCGATAAAGAGGAACTTGTCCCGGTTGGCCCCCATGGGAAAGCGTGTCCCGGAAATCCGGGTATTGGCCGCCACCTCTCCGTAACGCCCCTGCTTGAAGGCATCGTAGGTCGCTGCATAGAGCGAATCCTCTATCTGCACGCCGAACCGCAGGTTCTGTTTGTAATAGGGATCGGTAAGGAGAACCGTCCACTTGCTCTTCGGATATTTCCGGCTTAGCCGGGTGACGTAGCTGTCAGCCATCTGCTGGTCGCCCTTCCGCATATAAAGAAGATAGAGGTGATAGTACACATCGTCCATCTGTTCATAGTCCGGATAGTCGTCGGACACACGGCGCAAGGCCTTCTTGGACAACCGGAGGTTGTCGAGCCTGTCCTTGAAGATTACGCCGGAATGGTGCAGACCGTCCTCCAGTATCTTGTTGCTTGCCTCCAGCTGTACTGGGGTAAACGGAATCTGTGCCAGATAGTACTCCCGCTTGTGCGGATCGTTCTTCAGCGAGTCTCTGGCATTGTCAATCGAATCCTGCCGTGCCTCGGCCTGCAGGATAGAGTCCCGCTGCTGGTCGGTCAGTTCGACGGGCGTCTTCGTATCACCGATCCTGCCCACGACTCCTTGGTTGATGCGCTGCCAGTTGTCAATGTTCTCACGCTTTCCCCACAGCTGCTGGAACGTGATTTTACCCTGCTGGACAGCCGCCGGACTGTAGAAATACCACGTGCTGCCCTGCTGACGGCGGTTGTCCTGCCGGCTGACGTTCCCAAGGCTGTTACTTCCCATGTCGCCTCCGTTGTCTTGCTGCCGGGCGTTGTCCTGTCCCTGCTGCTGGCTTCTCTCTTCCTTCTCCTTCTTCTTCAGTGCTGCGATGACACGGTCAATCGCCGCATTGCGCTCTTCCTCCGGGCACTTCGCAAGGTGCTGGAGAGAGTCCTGGAGCTGTACGGCATCTGTATAAGGGGCCAGCTCGTCCAGTATCTTCGACCGTTCGGACAGCTGTTCGTAGTCCTTGCGGTCCTTGTCGAGCAGTCCGATGGCTTCACCGTAACAGCGTCGGGCATCACCGAAACGCTCCTTTGCCCAGTAGAGGTCGCCGAGATGGAGCAGCAGCACTCCTTTTTCGATACCGCTCCGTGTGGCTTTCCGGTTCCCCTGTTCGTAGGCGTTGACGGCGGCAAGCGTGTCCCGGTCGGCGAGATAGATGTTGCCCATGGCATAATACACCTGATCGAGATACTCCTTATTGTTGTCTGAAGCAGCCATGTGTTTCAGCTTGCCGATCATCTTCTTCGACTGTCCCTTTGCGGTAACCTCGGTCTGCGCTATACGTGCATTGAAGGCCAGCTCGTAGGGGGGATTGGCACGGATTACCCGCTGGAAGGCCTTGTAGGCTTCCGTATTCCGTCCGAGAGCGGCAAGCACCTGCCCGAGAAGATACAGTTCACGGGCCTTCTGTTTCCGGCGCATTTCATGCTTGATGACCCTCTGGAGATAAGGGACCGCCTTGCTCAGTTCGCCTGAGTGCAGATAATAATCCGCATAGGTATAGTCCCATTCCTTTACGGCCCGCCAGTCCAGGGAGTCCCGCTGCATATTTCGGATAATGTCCTCAGCGTCATAGAGCCATCCTTGTTCTATGTAGCATTTCGCCAGCCATGCCCTTGCCTTGCCGTAGATGGCAGGCTGTCCCTTGTAAATGCGGCTCATGTAAGCGAAGGTGGCGGCCGCTTCCTCAAAAGCCCCTTCGTGGAACTGCGACCGTCCCATCAGCATCCATGCCTTCCACAGGAAAGGATTGTATTCACGGCGTGAGAGCCATTCGATGTCGCGTTCGGTCTTCCGCCTGTTCTTGGTCCACTCCGGTCTCTTCTTGATGCTGTGCCGGGCAATGGCTTTCTCTGCCTTCTCTATCGCCCGGTCGAAGCTGCCCTTGCCTAGTTCACGGCTGCTCTTGTTGCCGACAGTATAGAGCGGTATCAGCTCGGTGAAGTTGTCCTTGTTTCCTTTTTCTTTTTCCAGTGAACCGTCGATGTAAGCCTGCGCACCATTATAATAGACATTATAACGTGTGTTGAAGGCCTGCCACCAGCGCGACTGCGAGGTGTTGCTCTTCGTGGAGCAGCCGGCAGCAGCCAGCAGGACGACTGCCGGGAGAAGGAGAATGATATGTCGGATAGTTCTTTTCTTCACGTTTGTTTTTGTTTTTCCAGAGACTGTGCCTCTGAAGCCGGGACATATTTTCGGAATGGCCGAGCAGAGCAGAAGACAGATGTTCAGCCCTCGATCATCGCTATCAGCTCGTCCTTGATCTGGTCGGGGACATTGATGTCCCGCAGAATGAGGCTCCTGTTCCATCCTTTCGCCTCATGCGGCTGCATGGTGTAGAGCACCTCGGCGAACTCTTCTGCTTCCTTGTCGGTATACTGGTCGGACTGCCGCCCGCGGAAACGGTCGAGCTCTTCGTCGTCATAATACTCTACCTCCTTCGTAGCGGCTTCCATCATGCAGACCTGCTCGCACTTGTCGTCCGTTCCGTCACAGGAGGAGCAGTCGCCCGATGCGGGCATGACGACCTCCGGCTCTCCCTCTTTCCTCCGGGCGAACTTGGTCGTCAGGGCTGCGACAATCGCCAATAGCAGCAGTGAGCATATACCGATAACGAATATATCCATTCTTTCTTTTTTAGTCTGTATATAATAAGGTGAACTTCTCCTGTTGTATGCGAATCGCATAGAAGATTCCGCCCCTTTGTTTCTGTTGATTTCCGGCAGCCATGCCTTGGTTTTCAACCGGGTGTTTACTGGCTTCCAGCCGGACATCGACAGAGCTTCTTCCGGGTTTCAGTCAGAGGACTGCCAGATGTTTTTTCAATGCGTGATCATTTACAAACCGGTTGCTTGTTGATGACGTTTTTAGTGATAGGAAACAGAGCCTGACTTTAGGATTTCTCCGTTGTCCCCCTCCTTGGCAGTCTGGTGTGAAGCAACCAGTTAATCCGTCTGCACGATATGGAATCCGGCCTTTCGCAGATCGTTCCAGTAATGAGGGTAAGACTTCGACACCACCTCCGGGTGGTTGATGCCTATCCGGCCCAGCCGGATGGCCAGCGGAGCAAACGACATTGCCATGCGGTGGTCCTCATAAGTGTCTATGACAGGCTGCGCCGCCGGTTCGCAGCGGTCACCCTCCCATGACAGTTCTGTCCCGCTGTCAGCATGGAGGATATAGCCCAGCTTCTCCATCTCCGTCTTCATCGCCTCGATACGGTCGGTCTCTTTGATTCTCAGGCTTCCAAGCCCTGTGAAGTGGAACGGTATTCCCAGGACAGGACAGGTGGCAATGAGCGTCTGTGCCAGATCGGGCTGATTGGTAAAGTCATAGTCCATACGGTTCAGCATACATGAGTGGCGTGTCAGCGTGGCATCAGTCAGCCGGTCGGCCTCTCTGTCGGCAAAGGCAGTCTTGATACCCAGCAGAGAGAAAATGTACCGGACAGCAGAATCGCCCTGCCGCGACCCGTCCAGCATGCCCGGCAGAACCACTTTCGACCCCAGCTCATCCGTCAGTGCGAGGACTTCATACCAGTAGCTCGCTGCCGTCCAGTCGTTCTCTATCGTATAGGGACGCTGCCGGTAGGGCTGCGGCTTCACCGTGATGCTGTCGATGTCCGTCCACTCCGCTGACACGCCGAACTGGTGCATCAGGTGCAAGGTAAGGTCGATATAGGGCCGGGAGACAATGCCGCCCGTGAGCTTCATTTCCAGTCCCTTCGACAGGACAGGGGCTATCATCAGCAGTGCCGAGATGTACTGTGAGCTGACGTTGCCGGGTATCTCCAGCCGGCCGCCCTCCAGCTGTCTGCCACGGATGCGGAGCGGAGGGAATCCTTTCTCTCCGGCATATTCGATTTCCGCACCCAGGTAACACAGCGCATCTACGAGAACACCTATCGGGCGGTGCTTCATCCGTTCCGTACCCGTTATCGTGTGTTCGCCTTCCGTGACGCTAAGGTATGCCGTCATGAAGCGCATTGCCGTACCGGCCGCCTTGATGTCGATGACCTCCGGCCGATGTGACAGGGCACGGATGATCACTTTCGTATCATCACAGTCCGACAGGTTCTCCGGCATCACGTTTCCTCCTGTAAGCGCATGGATAATCAGCGCACGGTTGCTGATGCTCTTCGATGCAGGAAGCAGGATGCGGGTATCAACGTGTCGGGGGGGAGTTATCATGTATTGCATCGTATTCTGTGCAGATTTATTACAAGACAAAATTACAAAATAAACTTGGCATGAGAGAAAAAGAAGTCCAAAAGTTTGCTAATCTCACAGAAAGTGTGTAATTTTGCACTGCTTTAAACAGAACGGGATGTAGTTCAGTAGGTTTAGAATGCTGGTCTGGGGGACCAGTGGTCGCCAGTTCGAGTCTGGTCATCCCGACAGAAGCAGAGTAAAGGGGGTTGACTGTCAACCCCCTTTTGCTTTTCCAGAGGACGTAACACAACGGAACTGCCAGCCAGCCGCCATCATTCGAGCCGTCTGTTTATGTCAAGATAATTCACCATTGAAAACAAGCAATGCCTGACAGCATTCCCAACAGGCACTAATCGGCCTCCAATAAGTGCCTGATTGAAGCCTTGACAAGGCTTAGTCGGCTTCCAATCAAGCACCTTTTGCAACGGTATGCTTTTCCCCTGTTTTCCAATCAGGTGCCAACCGCAATTCAAATCACTGTAAAATGCTTACAAACAACTTATTAAGAAAAACAGGCCCTGTATTATAAATCAGGAAATATTTTATCCTGCTTTTCCTCCACAACCGAACAAGGAGGAAATCCGGCAGTTAGTTTTGTAAATTTTATTCAAATACCAACAGAACTGTACTGCCGATTCAGGAAAACACATAGAGAGAAGAGGTCTGCTGCCGGGAGCTGGTATCTTCCCGCCTGCCCAGATATTTCCACCTTATTATTATAGGCAGGTCGTAAAAGCTACCTTTGCAGGTTTTCCAGACCGACTGATTCCGTTTTCCCTTGAAAGAACACGGCGGTACGGCTGAAAGATAAAGCAGGATATGCGCATGAAAGCAAAAGGCACGAAGAGGTGGAGACATCCCGCATGAACATAAGTCCATCGGGGGGCTTCAGAACATCTTTATCACGTCTTTACCTTGCGAGTACCGACAGCAAAAACGCCATTGCCCTCCCCCCTGTACAGCGGGACAGCAATGGCGGAAAGCGGTTACGATAAGGATGCGGCAACAGCCGGCAAGGCGACAGGGCCTGCCGGACGGCCGCCGTCACCCACCGTTGTTTCAGTCGATATTCTTCAGGACGGCAAGCAGATGATCCCATACCATCTGGACGGTCGGGATAAGCAGACACTCATCGGGGGTGTGGACATAACGGAGCGTCGGACCGAAACTGATCATGTCCATGTCGGGGTATTTCTCGGAGAAGAGGCCGCACTCGAGCCCGGCATGGATGCCCAGCACCTGCGGATCCTTGCCGAAGAGCTTCCGGTACTGCTCGACGGCGACATTGACCAGCTCCGACTTCGGGTTCATCTTCCATGCCGGATAACTGTCGTCGACGACGACCTCTGCCCCGGCCAGCTCGAAGCAGGCACGGACGGTATTGGTCATGTTCGTCAGGTTGCTCATCACATTCGAACGCTGTGAAGCGACAACCGTCAGCGTATGCTCATCCGTCTGCACACTGGCCACATTGCTCGACGTCTCTACCATGTAAGCCAGCGCCTCGTCCTGGCAATTTGTCAGCGGTCCGTTGTCGACAGCCTGCAGGGCAAGGATGACGTTGTGAGAAATCTGCTTCGGGAGTACACGTTCGGCCTCAGCACTCTCAAGATGCCAGACCATCGCCGTATCAGTCACATGAAACTCATCCTCAACGGCTGCACTGAAGATGTTCCAGTCTGCCTTGACCTCCTCCTTTCTGTCAGCAGGAACAGCGAAGAGCACCTTTCCGTCACGGGGAATCGCATTGTGCATCTTGCCGGAGTTCCAACGGCACAGCCGGAGATCCATCTTCGCCTGTTCGGCATAAAGGAAGCGGGCCAGGAGCTTGACGGCATTGGCGCGCTTCTTGTTGATGTCGTCGCCGGAATGTCCGCCTACAAGTCCCTTCAGGCTTGCTTCCATGAAGAAATAGCCTTCCGGAGCCTGTTCACGGTCGAACCGGAACGTTGCCGTCGCGCTGTTGCCGCCGGCACAGCTGACGAAGATCTGTCCCTCG
Source organism: Prevotella denticola (assembly GCF_900454835.1). Lineage (GTDB taxonomy): Bacteria > Bacteroidota > Bacteroidia > Bacteroidales > Bacteroidaceae > Prevotella > Prevotella denticola. The sequence goes on from NZ_UGTM01000002.1 coordinate 80,877, forward strand.
TCTTCCGAGTCGAGATTGATCAGGTACTTCCCGGTCATGAAGCCTGCCTCCAGACCGAACGCACCCGACAGGCTTGTTTCCTCATCACGTGTGAAGAGACACTCGATGGGACCGTGCTCAATGTCATCCGAATCGAGGAGAGCCAGCTCGAAGGCCACGCCGATACCGTCATCGGCACCGAGCGTAGTGCCCTTGGCATGGAGCCATTCGCCGTCGACATAGGTCTGGATGGCATCCTTGAGGAAGTCGAAGTCAACGTCCACCAGTTTGTCACAGACCATGTCCATATGGCTCTGGAGCACGACCGTCGGCACCTTCTCCATGCCTTTCGTCGCCGGCTTGGAGATAAGCACATTGCCGGTTTTGTCGACCTTTACGGCAAGCCCTCTCTCCTCTGCAAACTTCTGTAAATAAGCAATCATCTGCTCTTCGTGCTTGGAGGGGCGGGGTATCTGATTGATTTTCGCAAACTGCTCGAAGACACGGGCAGGTTTTAATTCTACATTTGCCATTTTTAATAATATTTTATTTTGTAATCTTGCTGTTTTATATTACCTTTGCGGTCAATATCAATGCAAAGATAAAGAAAAATGTTTGTAACTTTATTGTACACACTGTTAATAATTGCTATTGCCATGCTGCTCCTTGGCGTGCGTGTGCTGCTCAGGAAAGATGGGGAATTCCAGTCGCAGCACATCTCGGACAGTGCCTACCTGAAAGCGAAAGGCATCCACTGCGTCATCGATCAGGACAAGGAAGCCCGCAGGAAAAACAGGGCGTATTGAACAGACAGGAAACAATTAATTAAAAATCACATAGAAATGAAGAAATCATTGAGCAATATGGCCGTGCTTGCGATGGCAGCGTTCGCCTTTATTGCATGCAACAACCAACCGCAGAAGAATGACACGACAGCCGGAAAGACAGAAACGGCTTCAGCTGCTCCGGCAGCCGGAAGCCAGAAAGTGGCTTACGTAGAAATCGACTCGATTATGAGCCAGTACACCTACTGGAAGGATGTTACGAAGATCATCAAGGCTAAGGAAGCCAACATACAGCGCACTCTCGCCGGCAAGCAGAAAGCTATTCAGGCCGCCGCCGCTAACTTCCAGCAGAACGTACAGGCCAACAAATACACACAGGCACAGGCACAGCAAATCCAGGCAAGCATACAGAAACAGGCACAGGACGCTGACGCACTGCAACAGCGGTTGGGTGCGGAATACCAGAACGAGGTGGCCAAGTACAACAAGGCTCTGTCTGACAGCGTACACAACTACCTGCGGGATTACAACAAGGACAAGAAATATGCCATCATTCTCGCCAAAAGCGGCGACAACATCCTCTATGCCGACCCTGCTTACAACATTACCAATGAGGTTGTAAAGGGGATGAACCAGGCCTACAAGGGAATGAAGAAATAGCCCGGCAAGTTGACAGGTTGAAGCGTTTTCTGCCGGACAGCAAGAGACCGGCATACCGTCGGGGGGAGACTGTATCAGAAAGGGCATTGATGATGACCGGATTCTGATACAGTCTTTTTTGTCATTTCCTCCCCACCCATGCCGCCTCATCCATTAACACCACCAACACAACCCCGTCTGCGCTTCCTCAAGCACATCCCGGAAACCCTTTGGAGTCGTACAGTCTTGCAGCCGGCACGGCATTTCTCGAACCTCCAGAGGAAGAGACCTTTTTTCGGGAGGGTCGAGAAAAAGGCAGTAGAAAATTTTGAGGAATAAAAATAAAATACTACCTTTGCACTCGCATTTGAGATGATGCGTGGTAATTCGGTTGAAACCCTCTTTGGAAGGATGGGTGAGTGGCTGAAACCAGCAGTTTGCTAAACTGCCGTGCGCATTTCGCGTACCGGGGGTTCGAATCCCCCTCCTTCCGCTTTATCTCGTCAAGACTCAAATGTGTATGGTCGATTCATCTAACGGTTAGGATACAAGATTCTCAATCTTGGCATAGGGGTTCGATTCCCCTATCGACTACCCCCATCTTCATAAGAAATATTTTAACCAGGGTCGATTCATCTAACGGTTAGGATACAAGATTCTCAATCTTGGCATAGGGGTTCGATTCCCCTATCGACTACCCCCATCTTCATAAGAAATATTTTAACCAGGGTCGATTCATCTAACGGTTAGGATACAAGATTCTCAATCTTGGCATAGGGGTTCGATTCCCCTATCGACTACAGACAGAAGTCCGGCTTTACAGCTGGATTTTTTCTTTTCCGCACTTCTCATGGAAAAGATTACCCTTATTCGATTCTTCCTGATAAATGAAGTAATTTACGAAAAAATTTCGTAAATTTGCAGTCACTATTTCAATCCACATTGTATCAAGCATAAGAATACAATCATAAAAGAACGAAGAAGCGAAAACTGATGATGAAGAAAATTTTATTGTCGTGCTGCCTGGCACTGTGTACACTGGCGGCATGGGCGGCCAAAGCCAACCCGACACCTGTCACGGTGACACAGTCTGACGGAACACTGCTCACCGTTTACCAGTATGGTGACGAGCATTTCAGCTGGATTTCCACCGCTGACGGGACACTGCTGACACAGGTCGGGATGGACTTTTATGTTGCAGAAATCGGCAAAGACGGTACGCTGAAAGCAAGCGGACAGCTGGCGCACAACGACGGCCAGCGTTCGGCTGCAGAGAAAGAACTTGTCAGGAAACAGGGAGCGATGCGCAATGCCTTCTTCGACAGCATATCAAGACGACTGAACAAAGAGGCGAAGACACGAGCTGTCGGCAAGCACACCCCACCCTACTTTCCGCACAGCGGCAGTCCGAAAGTACTGGTCATTCTGGCGCAGTTCAGCGACGTGAAGTTCTCTCTTCCTGACCCGGTGAAGAGCTTCAATGATTATTTCAACCACGATGCCAGCGCAGGACCTCTGCCGGATTACGGCAATAACGAGAAACGCAACTATGGCAGTGTGAGACAATACTTCAAGGACATGAGCGGCGGACAGTTCACACCTCAGTTTGTCGTTGTCGGTCCTGTCACCCTTTCCAAGACAAGCAGCTACTATGGTAAGGACGGTACCAACAAAGACACAAATATCGGAGAACTGATACAAGATGCCTGCCATGCCGTAGAAGGCAGTGTCAACTTCAGCGACTATGACGGGAACAACGACGGATACGTAGACCTTGTCTATGTCCTTCATGCCGGGTACGGACAGAACGCTTCCCCCAAGAACCCAGATTTTATATGGCCTAAATCGGGTACGACAACACCTTTCAAGATGGGTGGGAAAACAGTCTGCCGCTATGGGGTAAGCAATGAGTTGAACTACAACCCAGACCATAAGTTTTCCTCTGCTCCCTCCAAACGCATAAACGGTATCGGACTGTTCTGCCATGAATTTTCACATACAATGGGACTGCCCGACTTCTACCCTTACAATAAAGCTGCAGAGAAAGATGACCAGACCATGGAACTCTGGGATCTGATGGACGGCGGAGAGTACACCGACAACGGTTACACGCCGACTCCCTACACTCCCTGGGAGAAAGATGTCATGGGATGGAAGACACTTACCCCCATCCAGGAAACTCCTGCCAAAATCACTCTCAAAGTCGATGAAGCGCTGAAAGTGCCGACCACCTATCAGAAAGAATATCTGATTCTTCACAACATTCAGAAAGAAGGATGGGCTTCCAAACTTCTCGGACAGGGAATGCTGGTGTACCGTGTCAACTACGAGCCGGAGACTATCAATATGTATGACCACGTCAATGATACACCGGGAAAGCCGGGTATGACAATCGTTCCGGCCGACGGGAAGCTCATTTCAAGCTATAGCGTGCATTCTAAAGAGGAACAGCAAAAATACTATGCCAGCCATGCGGGAGACCCGTTCCCCGGAACAAGCCATGTGGACCATATCGGCAGCATCAAGCTGAACCAGAGCACTGTGAACAAGCCGCTCTTTCACATCACAGAAAACACGGACGGCACAATCACCTTCGAGTATCTCAAGGATCTGACAGCCGCCGGTATCAACGACATCACGACAGAGCAGCAGGGAACAGACAACCGCATCTATACGCTCGACGGCAGATTTGTCGGTACGGATCGGACCGTACTTCCTCCCGGCATTTACATTCAGAACCGGAAGAAGTTTGTGAAATAACAGGCAGACTTTCCTGTCCATCACAAAGCAGCCGCTTCCTGACAAAGGGAATTGTCAGAAGGCGGCTTTCATCAGTCTATCCCTTTCTACTTGCTGCAAAGACACGGCAAGAAATTGATCAAGCAGACGATTGCAAGCGCATACAGACTAGTGTCGGTATATTTCTGGATGTATACCGAAAAATGTATGACAGGCTTGCCCGGTACAGTCTTGTGGATTTCCAGAACTTACTTTATAAACCAGGAAAAACAGAAAATCAATGCAACCGGTAGACAGATTGATTTCCAAACATGACTTTCCCCGCCGCCTTTCCGGTCATCTTAGGTGGAAGTTCGTATGTAAGTTCGTAAGTTACCGTCACTGCTGTCATGCGATAATAGATTATAAACAGCTTATAATATGAAAGTTGTGTAAAGTGTTAAAAGTGACAGCAATTAAAAAAGCGGATATGCCTGAGCACATCCGCTTTATGTATAAGGTATCATTCCCGTTAGAAGAAAAGATACCGGTTGTCTACGACATTCGCCTTGAGAATAAGATCCTGCATGAAGTTGCCGACCATCTGCATATTCTGCTGGGCCGTCTGCTGCATCACCATCAGCTCGTTGTACTTGGAACCGGCACGCATCGCCTTCTTGACAACCTGGAACACATACACGCCGGCATTGCCCTTTACAGGAGCTTTGGAGAACTTGCCGGCTGCTGTTGCTGCCACGGCACCAGAGAGTGCAGGCTCGACAGCACCTGTTGCCTGTACGAAGGCTGGAGAAGCAAAAGTAATCTGATTGACCGTACTTACCTTGGCACCCTTTGCCTGGGCAGCGGCAATGCTGCTGACACCCTTGAGTTTCGCCATGAGCAGTTCTGCCTTCTTGTCCTTCATCACCTCACGCTTCAGGATTTCTTTCACCTGTGCATCGTCCCATGCACGGAAGCCCTGCGGATGGATGGCATTGAGGACGATTACCAAGAGATGGTCGTTGTCGCCGCATTCGTAGAGCTGGGACACATCTCCCAGCTTGGCCTCAAAAAGCCACTTGAGGGCATCACGTGTACCATGAATACCTGCCACATAATGTTCGGCAGTTGATATGTCATTGAGAGACTGCACGCGATAGCCATACTTGGAAGCATTCTTCTCAAGATCGGCAACAGTCGTGTTCTTGGCAACAAACTCAGAGAATCTGTTGTAAGCCTCATTGCGTGTTGCCTTGGAGAAGTCGATGAGCTTCTTGATGACAGCCGCAGTCGTCTTGGTTGTCATTGCCTTTTTGTCGAGTACCTGAAGGATGACGTTACCCTGTGCAAGGGCTATGTTCTGGGTTGCATTTACTTCGCCACTCAGCAGTGCATTGATATAAGTACGGTTGTCCTGGCTCATACTTGGTGCAGCCTCATACTGCTGTCCTGTGAACCATACCTTCTCTCCAGTCTGACCATAACGCTTGGCAAGCGCCTCGAAGTCAGCACCGCCTGCCAATGCCTTTTGGATGGAGTCGGCCTTTGCACGTGCCTCATCCGGGGTGTTCGCGGCAACCTGAATCTGACGGAACTGTACAGAGTCTGGCAGCTGCGCCTTTGAGAGTACACGGATGATATTCAGCGTATTGTCCTGCTTGTTCTCTGTCACACCGGTAGTCCCTACAGCAAGCGAGTCAATTCTTGAAGCTATGTCAGGGTATTGCCTGTAAGCCTTGCTGCTTACAGGAACGCCCAGATAAGGAATCTCAGAACCGCTCTTGCTGACAACCGTTGCAGGATCGGCAGCTGTGGCAAGCTGCTTCTGGAGACCGTTCATCTCCTTGACAACAGCGTTGCGGTCAGCAGTGCTTGCCTTGATCTGATAATCGACGAATTTGATGTCACGCGTCTCTACATTCTGGCGGAAAGCCGGCTTCAGCTCGTCATACTTGGCCTTGAGGTCTTCATCTGTAATCTTGATGTCTGCGTCTTTTACAGAACTGTAAGCCAGAGAAGCAAGCTGGATCTGACTTTCTTCATTGTTGTCCTTGAAAGCCATCTTGGCTTCTGCCTTGTTGGAAAGTACACAGCTGGCAAGCAGCGCCTGATACTTCTGGCCGAGAAGCTGTATCCGGAGATTCTTCTCGATAAACAGCCAGTAGTCGTAAACCGTCTGCATCTGGTCGAGCTGGGGAGACTTCTCGGACTTCGCCTTGTTATAGCCGTCCAGGAACTGCTTGAGCGCATTCACGTCAAAACGGCCCGTCTGCTGGTTGACAAACGGTGTCTGCGCCAGCATCGGATTGGTACCATCGTTCAGTACATTCTGTATTTCCTGCTCGGTCACCGTCAGCCCTACCTTCTCTGCATCAGCCTGCAGGACACGGTTGCTGACCAGCTGCTGCCATACCTGGTCCTTCACCTGGTTGAGTTCTTCCTCGGTAAGGTTGTCACGTTGCATGGTAAATTTGATCGCTGACTGGTATTCATCTATCAACTTCTGATAATCCTGGACACTGATTTTCTCGCCCAGGATCTCCCCAATCTGCTGACGGGCTTCCCCCTTGATACCATTACAAGAGCGGAATCCTTCCTCAGCCAAGAAAGCAAACAAGGCCAGACCGATAGCTGCTACCAGCATACCTCCTTTGCTTCTGATTTTTCCTAATGCTGCCATTTTAGATTTATTATTTGATTTTAATTATTTACTCCAGTATGACAAATTGCCTACAAAAATACAAAGAAAAAGGGAAGTATCATAATTTTCCAAGCAGAAATTAGTCTGTCCCGTTGTCTTTCAACCGTACGAGTTCTATTTTTGTCATGGTATTCTTGATAATCCTGAACTCATATTGTCCTACGGTGATGATTTCATTAACCTTTGGAAAACTCTGATAAACGTGCAGCAGCAGACCGCCGACCGTCATGTAGTCATCGCTCTCCGGCAGATCAAGGTTGAACATTTCGTTGACCTTGTCTATTTCCAGCCGGGCTGAAAGAACATATTCATTGTCAGCAATCTGCTTGGCAACATACTTTGTGTTGTCATGCTCATCCTCTATATCTCCGAAGATTTCCTCAACAATATCCTCCAAAGACACGATGCCGCTGGTCCCGCCGAACTCATCCACGACGACCCCGAGACTTTTCTTCTGCTGGAGAAACACCTGCATGAGCTTCTGCGCAGGCATCGTTTCCGGTACGAAAGGCATCTTGCGGATATGCTCTCTCCACCGTTCCGGCGCACGGAACATCTCGGAAGAATGGATGTAACCCTTTACATGGTCGATATCATCCTGATAGACAATAATCTTTGAATTGCCGCTCTCGATGAACATCTGCTGCAGTTCCATCAGCGAACAGTTCTCTTCAACGGCATTGATTTCCGTACGCGGCACCATACAGTCGCGCACCTTCGTGTCCTGGAAGTCCAGGGCATTTTGGAATATCTTCACCTCGTCTTCTATTTCGTCTGCATTCTCTGCATTCTCAATGGAACTCTGGACAAGATAGTCAAGGTCGACCTTCGTGAAAGTACCGTCGTTCTCCTTTTCATCCATCTTCACACCGAACAGCCGCAGGAGGATACGTGCCAGAAAGGTGGCAAATCGACTGATCGGCCAAAGGATGATGAAAAAAAAGTAAGCCAACGGGGCAAAGAAGGTCAGCAGCCGGTTGGGATTGCTCTTGAAGAGGGTCTTGGGAAGAAACTCACCGGTAAAGAGTATGACAAACGTGGAGGAAAGCGTGTCCAGTATCACACGCATGGCAGAATCAAACCCGCTGAAGAGCGTCGCATCAAAGATCTGCGCAAACAGGATACCATAGACGACAAGCACGATGTTGTTACCCACAAGCATCGTTGAGACAAAGCCATTGGGATTCTTATAAAAAACCGTCAGGCATTTCTGAGCAATCCCGTTCTTCTCCCTGTCCATCTCTGCGAGAAGACGGTTGCTGGAAACAAAGGCAATCTCCATTCCCGAGAAGAATGCGGAGAGAACCATTGTAATCAGGATTCCTATGATTAAATTAATATCCAATTTTCCTATTATCGTTGCATTACTACAGGACCCTTCATGTTGTCCGTATGCGTGGTGTCAATCGGAGTAATTCCTGCTTCTGCACCTGGCATCATTTCTTTATCGGAGAAGATGCCCCACCCTTTCGTCTGGCGTATCTCATAGTCTGTCATCTCCTCATCGCTCCGGAACCAGTTGCCCTCCAGATCCTTGTCGGGGGTTCTCAGATGCGAATAAGAGTGTGACCACATCTGATGATTGCGTTCATCCCAATACAGTTCATTGCTGAAAAAAGACAGTCCCTGGGCTGTGAGTATCCGGACACGTCCGTGCAGTTCCCAGCGACGGTCCTGGTCGAAATACACAGCTGTATCACACTGTATATAGCCTACCACGTGCTTCTTCAAATTGAACTGCGTGAGCAGGATCCCCTTGTTGAAAGTCCAGCGGGAAGGCCTTCTGTTCGTATTGACCTCCCACTCTTCAGTGACAATCCTGTATTTTATCACGCCCGAATCGGATATAAGGGTATTGACACCATACGTCGTCATTACCGGAACCGAATCACGGTCATGGATGGCAGGGGCGGTATGCTCCTGCTCCTCTGAACAGGAAAGCACCGCACAGCCTGTTACCGACAGCACCAGACAAAGGAAGAAAGAGCGAAGTCCCGGGCGCATATCACTCAACCTTGAACTTAGCGAACCAGCGTTCATTGAAGGTCAGACCGACATTGATGCGGAACATATTCTCCTTGACGAGGCCCGTAACACTCTGGTTGACCCACTCGGCACTGACATTCAACAGACTGCGGTTGTTGTAACCGTTAACAATTGGAATACCGACACCGAGGCTCGCAGAAAGCTCATGCGGACCGTCCTGGCCGTTTATCTTCAGGTACGGGCTGGCATAGCTCACACCGGCCCGATAGTGCATACGGCTGAAAAAGCCGCGATACCGTTCTCCTTTGCAATAATCACCGCCAAGCGTAACTTTCTGGCGGTCGTTGAAAAGTCCGTCGACAAGACCGTAGCTCGTGGTACCGCCGACGGTATTCAGCTGCGGATAAGCTATCTTTCCCCATTTCTGCAACTGATAGTCAATCCCTATTTTCAGGTTGTTGCTGTGGTTCCACATCAGGCCGATACCGAAAGTATGGGGAAACTCAAGTGCCTTTGAGACGACATAGCGTGTCGTATCGGTCACGCTCGTCTGTGAATTTGTCGAGATGACACTGCACTCCGGATCAGCATTCAGCTTGTGACCGAGCGTGTAGGCCAGGCCCAGGGTCAGCTCGTTCTTCCTGTCAACAGCATAGGTGTACTGCAAGCCAAAATCAAGCCTGTAACTCTTTACCTGTGCCGTGTACTTTCGCGACAGTGTATTGACATAACTGTCACTGTACGTATTCGTCGAGTTACGGTTCAACGTTCCCCACAGATAAGAAATATTCGCACCGAAAGCAAAGCCCTTGAAAGGCTCCCAGCCGGCACCTAAATAGACCTGATGCAGGCCGCCGTCACCGCTGTATATAATAGAATAGGTAGCATTGGGTGATGACGTGCTTGGAAAGGCATTCACATTCTGTGTGTTGCTGAAATTGTAACCGACATTGGAATAAGGCAGAATACCGAAACTGATGCCGACGTGCCTGAATGCACGGAATGATGCGGCGACATACTCTATATCCGCATTGTGTGCATTGACTTTATGGCCGTTCTCCTCGAAATTGGTCAGCTGCAGACTGATGCCTGCATCGAAGATGAATGAAAGAGAGTCGACGGAAGCATAGGAGGCCGGATTCATGTAGTTAACCTGGTTATGCTCGTGAAAACCGTACGCCACACCGTTCATGCCCCGGTTAAAGCCCGTCGCCTGGGAGGCCAGAGAACCCAATCCATACTGGCTGTAAGGAGAATTGGTGCCGCTCTGGGCAGATGCCTGTACCGCAAGTCCGGCAAGGAGCAATACTGCAAATATCTTTTTCATTCGTTTCCTGTTTCTTATTCTGATTATATGTCTGGACAATATAATGGCGCAAAGTTATTAAAAAAAATCAATATAGCAGAAGGACAGTAAGGGATTTTGTTTTTTATAAGACTTCTTTGTGCCATTTATTAAGCCAGGTGTCCACAATCAGGAAATCCACATACAAACAAAAGTCCACATTGACTTTTCAGAACCTGCCGATAATCCTCCCTGCATCCTCCTTCATTCTTCCATACCCCACCAAAGCTGCAAGTCCGACGGCCGCAATCAGCACGAACGACAGCTGATAGCGAACCAATGAGCCGGAGACAGCCGACACGGCAGACGAGACCCTCAACGCCAATGCACCCAGACCGACGCCCAGACCGGAAGCAAGCTGCAGGGCCGTGCTGTAGAGTGTATTGGCCGACGACATCTTCTGCTGCGGCACATCCACGTAGGCTACTGTGTGGAGCGTACTCAGCTGTACGGAACGGAAGCTACCCATCAGGAACAGGCAGATGATGATGGCAATGATGGGAGAAGAGACATCGAAAAACGCACAGGCAGCTGTGGAAAGCGACAGCAGCAGGGCATTGAGAAACAGGATATGCTTGATGCGCCAATGGTGCATCATCCACACCGTGAAAGGCTTGGTTACAAGGTTCCCCAGCATCAGTGACAGCAGGAGCAGACCGGAATGAAAGGCATTGAAGTGCAGTCCGTCCTGGAACAGCAGCGGCAACAGAAACGGAGCAGCTCCGATGACCATCATGGAAAGCGTGCCGTAGACGATCGTCACCGAATAGGTGGGCACACGCATCACCGAGTAGTCTATCAGAGGCGACGGAGAACACAGGGAACGGCGGACGCTGAACGCAAACAGACAGACACACACCGACAGCAGGGAAAGCGGAAGCAGGAAGTCGGCCGCATCACCTCCCAGCAGCTCCAGACTGTACATAACGCCCGACAGCGACAGGGCGCTCAGCAGGAAGTCTGGCACGTCCAGCCGTCCACGCCGCCTGTCGGCAGGCTGTCTGGGGACATACCTTATTGCCAGTAAAAAGACAAGGAGACCGATGGGGATGTTCAGAAAGAAGATCCAGTGCCACGAAAGATAGGTGGCAAGGAAACCGCCTATGGGAGGACCGATGACCGGGGCGACGAGCCCGGGAGTGGTAATCCATGCAATGGCATTCACCAGGTCGCCTTTGTCACAGTTCTTCAACACTGCCAGCCGCCCCACAGGCACCATCATCGCTCCCGCAACGCCTTGCAGGAAGCGCACGACGGCAAACTGCATCAGACCACGGCACAGCGAGCACAGGACGGACGTGCCGATAAACCCCAGCACGGCATAAGCGAACACAGAACGTGTGCCGTACCTGTCGGCTACCCATCCGCTTACAGGAATGAACACTGCAAGCGAAATCATGTACGCCGTAATGCCTATGCTCATCCTTCCGCTCTCCACGCCGAAATCGGCTGCCATCTGAGGCAGGGCGGTCACCAAGGCGGTGGAATCAATATACTCCATGAAGAAAGCCACTGCAACAAGTGCAATGACGATATGTGAGGTGTGCTGTTTCATCTGCCCATTTTCTTTGTCCACTTCCGGCCGGTGGCAACACTGGAAGTCCTTTCTATGCTGGGACTGTACCGGCGGCCGGACACAAAGGTACGTCTTTTTTCCGAAACCGCCATCCGGCTTCCATCCGCCACAGGTTTATTAAATGTTAAATACGAAGCGATTTGAATAAAAAACTTGCTTGTTTACATATTCATTCTTATCTTTGCAACAACAAACGAAGAGGAAGATAACAACAACAGAACACAGACAGAACAAAGAGAAGAAAAGATAAAGTCAGAGTTTATATCGATTATTGCAACAGCATGCAGGAAAAGAGCTGCCGGCAGAAAGGAAAAGAGAATAAAAAGACAAGATACTAGAACTTCCAGATAAATACATACTGTCTGACAGCATACAGTGTTCAGGGCTGTTAACGCTGACTACAGATTCAAAGACATAAGGGTTAGTTTTTAAGGTAAAGGATAACAGACTTGTCCCCTCATGTCCGCCGTCTCCGAAGGGGTGCGGGCATTCGGGAACTGGCAGCCAGTCCCGGTTCCATGTGAGTGGAGCCGGGATTTCTTGTTCTTCCGCCAAATACGTGGACGGTCCGCACATATCTGAAGATATTGTAAACGAGGCATTGTCAGTGCCGACAACATCAATGACTGCTGTTCCCAACAGTCGGGAACAGCAGTCCCAGCGGCTGGGAACAGGATTCCCAACCGGTTGGGAGCATCATTCCCATGCGGTTGGGAACAATCCGGGAAAAGTCCTCCATGGCAGCCAGGAAGTATATGCTTACGGAATGACCTGTTACCCAATGTTTAGGAAAGCATTAAGCACCCAACCTTTCCGTACCGCCAGACGGGCATCCGAAAGCAGGAACAGCCTCCAGCCGACCGGCAAGTGTTTTCAGGGGCTGCCTGTCCGATGCCCGGCTCATCTGTCAACAGTCTCCCGATATTGCTGTTTTATTCTTTCCTCGAGCTCCTCCAGTGTCTCTTTACTGCCCAGCATACTTCTGACAAGCCGGTAGCCGAGCCATATCAGAACCATACCGATGAGTGCAAGGAGATATTGTAGAAGAATACTCTTTACGAGTTCCTCCGTGAAATTCTCACAGATGACGAAACCGGCAATGAAAACAATATAATCCACCCATCCCCAGCTGTTGTAGCTGTGGGCGATGCGCCGGTACTCTTCGTTGTTGGCAAGGACCGTGCTGCGGTTCTCGGCCCATTTTTCTTCAAATTCTTCGTTGGTCATGTCTGGATGTCGATAAGCGATGATGGATGGTAAAAAGACGATGATGGCAGGCGATGATTACACTTTCATCAGCTCACTCATAATCGAGTCGCTGACATAGATGCCCTTGCGGGTCAGATGGAGCCGCCCCCCGTCCTCCTTCAACAGACCTTGCCGCAGAAACGGTACGGCAAGGTGCATGAGATATGAACGGTATTCGGCAGAAAGCAGCGAGAGTTCTATTCCCTCACGTGTGCGGAGAGCCGTCATGACCGTGTCGTTGTAGTGCGTGTCGGCATCAATCACCTCCTCTTCGCAAGGCAGCCGCCTTTCCCGGATGGCATCTATGTAGGCTCTGATGTCCGCCACGTTCCAGCTCCTCTTTCCGTTACCATACGAGTGGGCAGCCGCCCCTATGCCGATGTAGGGAACGTCGTGCCAGTACGAGCTGTTGTGACGGGAGCGGAAAGGGCTTGGGACTTTGAGATTTGAGATTTGAGATTTGAGATTTGAGATTTGAGGGCTGGACTTTGAGGGCTGGACTTTGAGGGTTGGACTTTCATCGCTGAGAGTAGGCGTGAGTCTGGCGAAGTTGCTGATTTCGTAATGTTCGTAGCCTGCACTTCCCAACCGGTCGATAAGCACGTCATACATCTTCCTGTAAAGCTCATCGTCCATCTCCCTGACCTTTCCGGCCTGTAGAAGGCAGTAGAGAGGAGTGCCTTCTTCGTACATGAGACTATAGGCAGAGATGTGTTCAGCCCCCAGCTCGAGCACGTGGGCAATATCGGCCTCCCACTCCTCGAGTGTTTCTCCTGGGAAACCGAACATAAGGTCTACGGATATGTTGCCGATGCCGGCCTCCCTCAGGCGGCCGACCGCACTCACCGCCTCTGCCGCCGTATGCCGCCGGTGCAGGAAACGCAGCCGTTCGTCCGAGAAGGTCTGCACGCCCATGGAGATACGGTTGACAGGCAGCGAGCGCAGTTTCCGGGCAAACTCTGCCGTCACGTCGTCGGGATTACACTCCATGGTAACCTCGATGGGTGCAGCGGCACAGCCCTGTTTCCGGTCCGTCCCCATGTCCCGTCGAAACGGCAGGTGATACACCGTTTCTATCGTATGGAACAGCCTGTGCAGGCTCTGGAAGGACAGCTGGGAAGGCGTGCCTCCACCCAGGTAGATGCTGGTCAGCTCCGCAGTCTCTCCGCCGGATACGGCTTCTTCATCCGTCCTCAGTTCCATCTCATGGCACATCGCATCCACATACCGTTCCTCTACAGACTTCCCCTTTCCATCCCCTCCGGACGGAACGGTGGAATAGAAGCCGCAGTAGATGCAGCGGCTGGCGCAGAAAGGAACGTGTATGTAAAGTCCTGCCATGATGTAGGGAATACGTATATATATAATATGTGTAATGCGGTAAGTCCTGCAAATGTACTAATAAGTTTTAAAAGAATAGGGGTTTTCAGTAAGAACTTTTGGCACTTTCAATGAAAATGTCTACCTTAGACGGCTGAAAGGATGAGCTTCGGCTTGTCTCTTGAGACGAATAAGCATTTTATTACTAACAGCTTAAATCTATCAGATATGAGAGTATATCAGACAAACGAGATCAAGAACATTGCCTTGGTCGGCAGTGCGGGTAGCGGCAAGACGACTCTTGCCGAAAGTATGTTGTTCGAAGCTGGTGTAATCAAACGCCGCGGAACGGTTGAGGCAAAGAACACGGTCAGCGACTATTTCCCTGTTGAGCAGGAATACGGCTACTCGGTGTTCCCGACGGTGTTCCATGTGGAGTGGAACAACAGGAAGCTGAACATCATCGACTGTCCGGGAAGCGACGACTTCGTCGGCGGTGCCATCACGGCACTGAACGTGACCGACGAGGCTGTCATCCTCATCAACGGCCAGTACGGTCCGGAGGTAGGCACACAGAACAACTTCCGTTATACCGAGAAACTCAAGAAGCCTGTTATCTTCCTGATCAACCAGCTGGATTCCGACAAGTGCGACTTCGACAACCTCATTGCCACAATGCAGGAAATCTACGGATCGAAGTGTGTGCCGGTGCAGTATCCTATCGAGACCGGACCGGGATTCAACAGTCTGATAGATGTCCTGCTGATGAAGAAATACAGCTGGAAGCCGGAGGGCGGCGAGCCTGTCATCGAGGACATTCCGGCCGACCAGATGGACAAGGCGATGGAACTGCACAAGGCTCTCGTCGAGGCGGCTGCCGAGAACAATGAAGGGCTGATGGAGAAGTTCTTTGAAGAGGAGACCCTCACGGAAGACGAACTGCGTGAGGGCATCCGCAAGGGGCTTGTCACCCGTTCCATCTTCCCGGTCTTCTGCGTATGTGCCGGCAAGAGCATGGGGGTACGCCGCCTGATGGAGTTCCTGGGCAACGTCGTTCCGTTCGTCGACGAGATGCCGAAGATACACAATACACGCGGCGAGGAGGTCGCTCCGGACAGCAAGGGACCGGAGTCGCTTTACTTCTTCAAGACCGGTATGGAACCGCACATCGGTGAAGTAAGCTACTTCAAGGTGATGAGCGGATGCGTAAAACCGGGCGACGACCTTACCAATGCCGACCGTGGATCGAAAGAACGTATGGGGCAGATCTATGCCTGCGCCGGTGCCAACCGCATTCCCGTCGAGCAGCTGAATGCCGGCGACCTGGGCTGCACGGTGAAGCTGAAAGACGTGAAGACGGGCAATACCCTGAACGGAAAAGGGACTGACCAGCGTTTCGACTTCATCAAATATCCCAATTCAAAATACTCGCGTGCCATCGAAGCAAAAAACACTCAGGACACAGAGAAGCTCATGGCAGCCCTGCTGAAGATGCGGCAGGAAGACCCGACATGGGTGGTGGAGCAGAGCAAGGAACTCCGGCAGACCATCGTCCACGGACAGGGAGAGTTCCATCTCCGTACCCTGAAATGGCGGCTGGAGAACAACGAGAAGCTGCAGGTTGTCTTCAAAGAGCCAAAGATCCCTTACCGGGAGACGATTACCAAACAGGCAAAAGCAGAATACCGCCACAAGAAGCAGAGCGGCGGTGCCGGCCAGTTCGGCGAAGTCCACCTGATAGTCGAGCCTTACGCAGAAGGAATGCCGGACCCGACAACCTATAAGTTCAACGGACAGGAATTCAAGATGAACATCAAGGGGCGCGAGGAGCGCGACCTGCCCTGGGGCGGCAAGCTCGTCTTCATCAATTCCGTTGTAGGCGGCGCCATCGATGCCCGCTTCATGCCGGCTATATTGAAAGGTGTGATGGACTGCATGGAACGCGGGCCGCTGACAGGCAGCTATGCACGTGATGTTCGAGTGATTGTCTACGACGGAAAGATGCACCCGGTCGACTCCAACGAGCTTTCCTTCACCCTGGCAGCCCGCCATGCCTTCTCGGATGCTTTCAAGGCGGCAGGTCCGAAGATTCTCGAGCCTATCTACGACCTGGAGGTATTCGTGCCCGGCGACTATATGGGTGACGTGATGAGCGATCTGCAGGGCCGGCGTGCCATGATCATGGGCATGGACTCTGAAGCCGGCTACCAGAAGCTGCAGGCGAAAATCCCACTGAAGGAACTTTCCAACTACAGTATCTCGCTGAGTTCGCTTACCGGCGGACGTGCAAGCTTCACGACCAAGTTCGCAAGCTATGAGCTTGTCCCGAACGACCTCCAGCAGAAACTGATTGCTGAACATGAAGCGGAAGCAAAAGAGGAAGACGAATAATCTCGCCACAAGGTAAGAACCGTTCAACAAGGAAAGGGGAATATCAGAAAGACCGCCACGGACAATTCTTCTGATATTCCCTCTCTTGTTTTGTCTTTCAAGGACCACCCTCCACTGACAGACAAGTCCCCCACTGACAGAGAGAACAGGACCTTCACAGACACTGACTGAAAAAGGCAAGGAGTATGATGCTCCTTGCCTTTTCCGGCCGATACCACCGGTCGTAGAAAGTTCCACACCCCTGTCCGTGTCCCCTCTCCCGCCCCATGGCAGGACAGACGACAGACCTGACAGGTCTACAGCAGAGCCTCAATCTGCTTAGCGATATTCTCTATCTTCTCTGTCGGTTCAAAGCGAGCGACGACCTGCCCCTTCTTGTTGATCAGGAACTTGGTGAAGTTCCATTTGATATCAGATTTCTCCTTGTAGTCAGGATCAGCTTCAGAAAGCATCTTGTCGAGAACAGGATAAAGCTCGTGCGATTCGTCCCAGCCGGCAAATCCCTTCTGCTCCTTGAGGAACTTGAAGAGCGGATCGGCATCGTCGCCATTCACTTTCACTTTCTTGAAGCGCGGGAATTCTGTTCCGTAGGTGAGCTTGCAGAACTCATGGATGCTCTCGTCGGTACCCGGAGCCTGCTGTCCGAACTGGTTGCAGGGGAAATCGAGAACCTCAAAGCCCTGTGCATGGTACTTCTCATAGAGTGCTTCCAGCTGGTCGTAGGTAGGTGTGAAGCCGCACTTGGTAGCTGTGTTGACTATCAGCAGCACCTCGTTGGCATACTCTTTCAATGATACTTCTTTTCCTTTTCTGTCCTTGACAGAGAATTCATAAACTGTTCTCATTTCTGTTTCTTATCTTCGCTTTATATTAAATGCCTGTTTGTTATATGTTGCAAATGTACGAATTTAATTTCGTTTTCTACTTCATTGCCCGAAAGATTTTGTAGGAAATCCCCATCCCAGGCTCCATGCCGCATTCACAGACAACGTCTTCCCGTGCCTCATCTCGGCATCAAGATGCAATGCCTGTTATAACAGCGTCAGTATCCAACTGATGATGGCAAGTACGACAAGGGTGATGAAGATACGGACAAGACAGCCGGTAATCTTCCTGATGAGAAAAAGACCGACCACAAGTGCTGCAAGCAGGGCGATGTAAAGCTGTAAATGTTCCATAGGGAAAGCCGTTTCCTGTTATTTGAACAGATGCCGGAAAGTTGCCGGAACAGGGGTCTCGAACTCCATGCGCTGATGCGTCACGGGATGATGGAAGCAGAGCACATAGGCATGCAGACAGAGCCGGTGCAGCGGGTCGTCGCCGTTGCCGTACTTCACGTCGCCGCAGACAGGATGGCCCATGTCGGCCGAGTGTACGCGAATCTGATTCTTCCGTCCTGTCTCCAGCCGGTATTCCACGAGACTGTACGCCACCGTACGGTCGAGGACATGGAAATGGGTGACGGCATATTTACCGCCATTATCCACTGGTGAACTGTAAGTGACGTATGCCTTGTTGTCCTTCAGCCAGTTGGCCACCGTTCCTTCGTCCTGTTCCATCTCACCGCTCACTACGCCCACATAACGGCGGTCGTAGACAATGTTGTGCCAGTCATGCTCGAACAGCTGCTCGGTCTGCATGTCCTTGGCATAAATCATCAGTCCCGACGTATCGCGGTCGAGTCGATGCACGACATGTGCCGTACACTTCTGGCGGGTCTTGTAGAAGTAGTCGTCCAGAATGCTCTTCACGTTCAGCGAAGCATGACCGGCAGCCATGGAGAGGATACCGATATTTTTCTCCACCACCACGAGGAAGCGGTCTTCGTAGACTATCTTCACATAGCGGCTGCGGAACTGACCGTTCTTCTTACTCTTGCTGACAGACACCTTGTCGCCAGCCTTCAGCTGACGGTCGAACTGTGTGACGCAGCTGCCGTTCACCCTGATGCCGCGGTTCTGCAGCGTCGCCTTCACCTTGCTCTTGCTCTCTTTCAGGTTTGCCAGCAGCCACTCAAGCAGAGGGGCCGGCTCCGTCACCCTGTAATGCGAATATTTCTCTTCCGTATAGGGATTCTTTCTTATCATGCTGCAAATGTACAAAGAATAAATAAAACAGCAATCCATTCCAGACATAATATACCTGAAATCCTCCATATACGCCGCACCTCCCTGCTGTCCGCTGCAGAGCAGCCGCCATTCTCCGGTGCTTCACATACCCATGGGCACACAGTCTGGAAAGATTCAAGCAGGCTGCCGGGAAGACAACCGAAAGGATCATCAGACATCACAGAATCATGTCACAGAACCATCAGGCAGAGAACAGGAATGGTCGTGAGGCGACAGAGTCCAGACACTGTGAAGCAGACCTGTCGGAACATACCGGATTCCAACACGCCACATCGTACACAGGAAACAAGGCTCAGCCGCAGTGCAGACAGACGTTGATCGGCACTGCAATCAACGCCTCTCCGGCTCCCGATCAAACCTTGTCATCCTTACGATGATGTACTGATTTCAGCGGGGACATACGAAAAAGTCATAAGTCGGAGGCTGTAAGTTCTTTGTTTTTTGTAACTTTGCACACATTGATATCTATCAGACAAAAGCAAAGCAGAATAAGCATGAAAACTTGGAAAAGACTTCTTCCCGATGTGATGGCCGTCGTGTTGTTTGCGGTTATCTCGTTCGCTTACTTCTTCGTACCCGTCACGCAGGGCAAGATTCTCTATCGCCACGATGCCTCGGCAGGTGTCGGATCGGCACAGGAAATGACAGAGTACCAGAACCGTACAGGTGAGACGACACGCTGGACAAACGCCATCTTCGGCGGTATGCCGACCTACCAGATGTCGCCGGCCTATCAGTCGACAGACGGCCTGTCGCAGGTGATGAACGCCTATCACCTCTGGCTGCCGGACAATGTATGGTTCCTTTTTGCCTACCTTCTGGGCTTCTACATCCTGCTGCGGGCTTTCGACTTCCGGCAGTCGCTGGCGGCACTGGGCAGTGTGATGTGGGCCTTCTCGTCCTATTTTCTGATCATCATCGCCGCCGGACACCTGTGGAAGGTAATGGCACTAGCCTACCTCCCGCCGATGATCGCCGGCATCGTGCTGGCCTACCGCAGCAAGTACCTGTCCGGCTTCATCGTGACGGCGGTCTTCACAGCCTTCGAAATAAAAGCCAACCATGTGCAGATGACCTATTACTATCTGTTCGTCATCCTCTTCATGGTTGTCGCCTACCTCGTGAAAGCCGTCCGTGAGAAACAGCTGGCCGCATTCCTGAAGGCGACAGGCGTGCTGGCGGCGGCAGCTGTCATCGGTATTGCCATCAACCTCTCCAACCTCTACCACACCTGGCAGTACCAGAAGGAGAGCATGCGCGGCAAAAGCGAACTGGTGAAGGCGGACAAGGCCAACCAGACCAGTTCCGGGCTCGACCGTGACTACATCACACAGTGGAGCTACGGCATCGACGAGACGCTGACACTGCTTGTACCCGATGCAAAAGGCGGAGCGAGCGTTCCGCTGAGCCAGAGCGAAACGGCGATGAAAAAGGCCGATCCGCAGATACAGTCGATGATACCCCAGCTCTACGATGCCTTCCCGCAGTATTTCGGTACACAGCCGGGGACGAGCGGGCCGGTCTATGTCGGGGCGTTCGTGCTCTTCCTCTTCGTCCTGGGGCTGTTCCTCGTGAAAGGTCCGATGAAATGGGCACTGCTGGCCGCTACGGTTCTGTCCGTCCTTCTGGCCTGGGGACATAACTTCATGGGCTTCACCGACTTCTTCCTCGATTACATCCCGATGTATGCGAAGTTCCGCACTGTGGCGAGCATCCTCGTCATTGCCGAGTTTACGATTCCGTTGCTGGCCGCCCTGACACTGAAACGCATCATCGACGAGCCCGACCTGCTGGGACGGAAGATGAAGTTCGCCTACATCAGCCTGGGGCTGACGGCGGGCGTGGCAGCACTGATCGCCCTGTTCCCCGACATGACGGGGCCGTTCGTCAGCGAACAGGAACGCCAGATGATCAACGGCATCCAGGGAATGGATGCCAATACGGCCGGCACCATTCTTTCCAACGTCTCCACCATGCGGGCCGCCATGGTCAGTGCCGACGCATGGCGTTCGGTCGTCGTCATCCTGATCGGCTTCGCCCTGCTCTTCGCCTACAGGCTGAAGAAGCTGCGTGCCGGTTATATGATCGGCGCATTGCTGATACTCTGCCTCGTCGATCTGTGGCAGGTGGACAAACGCTATCTCAACGACGGAATGTTCGTACCGAAGAGCGAACGCGATATGCCGCAGCAGCCGACGGCGGCCGACGTGGAAATCATGAAGGACAAGAGCCTGGACTACCGTGTACTGAACTTTGCCTCCAACACCTTCAACGAGAACGAGACCGCTTACTTCCACAAGAGCATTGGCGGTTATCATCCAGCCAAACTGCGCCGCTACCAGGAGATGATCGATGCCTACATCGCTCCCGAGATGCAGAAGGCCATGCAGGCCATCGCTGCCAAGGGCGGCAATATGCAGGCTGTGGACGGTGCCAAGGTGTTCCCCGTGCTGAATATGCTGAACACGAAGTACTTTATTCTTCCGTTGCAGGGAGGAGGCACGATGCCGCTGAAGAATATCTATGCACAGGGCAACGGATGGTTCATCGACAGAATCAGCTATGTTGCCGATGCCAATGCCGAATATGCAGAAGTGGGCAAGATGGATGTGCGCCACGAGGCAGTAGCCGACAAGAAGTATGAAGCCGTGCTGGGGCAGGCTGCGGCAAGGGACACTGCCGCCGCAGTGAGACTGGAGAAATACGAACCGAACAACCTGCAATATACCGTCAGCTCGAAGAACGGCGGCATTGTCGTCTTCTCTGAAATCTATTATCCGGGCTGGACGGCGACGGTAGACGGCAGGCCGGCAGAACTCGGACGGGTGAACTACATCCTCCGTGCCCTGCGTGTAAAGCCGGGCCGGCACACTGTCATCCTCGACTTCCATCCGGCAAGCATCTCCGTTACCGAGACGATTGCCTATATTGCCATCGTAATCCTTCTGCTTGCTGCGGCCGGAGCCGGATATATAAGAATGAGACGCTGAACATCGCTCGCAGCCACAACGGAAAGGGCCATGCCAACACTCGGATACAGAGTGCCGGCATGGCTCTTTCCGCGTTTATTCAGCAACAAGCAAGCCTTTGCAATCCTCCGTTAAGTTCGGTAAACGCTTACAGTGCAAGTCAGTCATCAACATCTTGACATAATAATATGGTATCAACGGGGGCAAGAACCGGCCTTCCCTACAGATGTGTTGATGCCCGTCACACATTGTGTTGACGGCAGACACCGGCCGTGTTGAGGGTCCACACCCTTACAATATGTCGCCGGTATGGGAGCAGCTTGCAGCCGGAGAAGAACCGTACCGGCGCAACCTACCGGGTCAGGGGGGCTTGCCTTTCCGAAAACAATGCGGGACTGTCTGTTTAAAAGAGATTACGGAATGATGCAGTCCGAGGTTCATCGGACGGCATCAATTCAGCCCCTTTTGCTTTCCCAGGAGCTGTGGAAAGTACATGGAAAGGGAAAAATCCTTTAAGAGAGTGCTTTTCTCTGATTTTTATTTGTACTTTTGCCCAGGCTGTTGATGAGCTATCTGCAAAGAACAGCAGTAAGAATGTAAAAAGAACTATCCGACAGGACAGCATCCGTGGCCGCACCACCAGTCGCCGGCCAGGGACTCATGATGAATCAAAACTATACGGAATCAAGGAACATGAAGAAGCCCGCTCTACTTATCCTCCTCTGCACACTGGCCCTTGCAGCACAGGCGCAGACGAGCCTTGCCGACTATCTCACACGACGGCTGCCCAAGCACGAGACACGTGCCGTGTGGCTTACGACACTGGCCAACCTCGATTGGCCGAAGACCTATGCAAAGTCTGAGACTGGCATACTGCAACAGAAACAGGAACTTACCGACATCCTCGACTGCTACCGGCGGGCGAACATCAACACCGTACTTCTGCAGACCCGCGTGCGTGCCGCCACCATTTATCCGTCAGCCATTGAGCCGTGGGACCGCTGCATCACAGGCACCGAGGGCTGTGCGCCGGGCTTCGGCTACGACCCGCTTGCCTTTGCCGTGGAGGAATGTCACAAGCGGGGCATGGAGCTTCATGCCTGGATAGCAACCATCCCCGTGGGGGCGAAGAACTCGATGGGCTGTCGACTGCTCAGGCAGAAGGGCTTCCGGATAAGGAACTACGCTACAGGGGCGTACCTTGACCCTGCCGACCCGAACGTACCCTCCTACCTCGCTGCCATCTGCGGCGAAATCGTAAGGAACTACGATGTGGACGGCATCAACCTCGACTACATCCGTTATCCCGACGGATGGCCGCGCCCTTCTTACCGGGACGACGACACACCCGAACGCCGGCGCAGCAACATCACGGCCATCGTACGTGCCATCCACGACGAAGTGAAAGGACTGAAGCCCTGGGTGAAGATATCCTGCTCGCCCATCGGGAAGTATTCCGACCTCAGCCGCTACAGCTCACGGAACTTCAACGCATACGACCGTGTCTCGCAGGAAGCACAGGAATGGATCAGACTGGGACTGATGGACCAGCTCTATCCCATGCAGTATTTCCGTGGCGAAAACTACTATCCCTTCATCGCCGACTGGATGGAGAATGCCTATGGACACGACATAGTGACCGGGCTGGGCACTTACTTCCTTGACCCACGTGAAGGCAACTGGACACTGGGCGACATAACCCGCCAGATGTACGTCAGCCGTGATGCCGGCATGGGCCATGCACATTTCCGCTCTCATTTTCTCACTTCCAACAGACAAGGCATCTACGACTTCGAACGGCAGTTCAATGCAACCCCGTCACTTCCACCTGCCACGAAGAAAGGGAAAGCCGAAGATGCACCTGTCCTGCTGTCACGCACCCCGCTCGTACAGCGGCCGGGCGACGGATCGGCACGACTGAACTGGAAAGGAGCGTCACCTTATTACAACATATATGCCAGCCGTTCCTTCCCCGTCGACACCCGGGACGCACGCAACCTGATATGCACCCGTTACGGCGGTCTGTCGCTGCGACTCAAGGATGTAAGTCCCGCATTGTATTTCGCCGTCACGGCCATGGACAGATACGGCAGAGAAAGCTCCCCCCTGCAGGAAGAACCCCTCTTCACGGTACAGACATCCCCTGCCCTGCTGGACAATGACGGCACGACGCTCATGCTCCCGGCTATGGCCAGACAGGCCGATATCGTTCGTTACGAGATACAGACGCTGCAAGGACAAATGTTCCGCAGCAGCAGGCACTGGGACAGAAAGCATGGAAAACTGGACATCTCTGCCCTCCCCGACGGTATCTACCAGCTCCTGAGCCGTACCCGGAAGAACCGGTCCTATGTATTGGGCACGTTCCTGATAAGACGGAAATGAGAAAGCAAAAACAAGTCGGAAGCCTCCATGAGACGATGCAGACCGACATGGACGCACGTTCCCGGACGATGCCCGGATTCCAGGAAGAGAAGTCAGGCACAACCGAAAAAAGCCATATCAACACTCGCTGTCAGAGTTTGATATGGCTCTTTCCATTGCAGGGCGGCATCTGCAGAATCAGAAGCCGACGACGGACTCCTTATATATCCTTACCCATCCGTCACTTCGCTTCACCCGTCACCTCCATACAGTCCTGCTCCTTCGGGAGGTGGAAACGGTAACTGCGGTCGAATACTTCGCTCACCTTGTTGATTTCAAGGAAAGTCGTACCGCCTCCGTTACCGAACGATCCGGACAGATAGGCAATCTTGTCGTCCAGGTCGATGTACCCCTTCTGGCGGAGCATACGCAAGGCGGCAGTAAACATCTCTTCGTTCGACTTATGCTGCTGCTGGTAGACGGCTATGACACCGTAACTCATGTTCAGCCAACGTTGCACCTTTTCCTTGTAACAGATGGCCAGAACAGGGTTCGGTCCACGGAAAGCGGCAAGATTGCGGGCCGTCTGTCCTGTCTCGCTGTCAGTGATGATTCCCTTGACACCCAGCTGTTCCGTAGCCTCAATGGCGCTGCGCGACAGGAACTCGCGCTGGTCGTTGGGGTTCGTCATGGGAACAGTGATGTGTCCGCGTTTATGGGCATCCCTCTCTGCCGCCTCGGCGATACGCGCCATCGTCTGGACAGCCTCAACCGGATACCTGCCGCTGGCCGTCTCGCCACTCAGCATCAGCGCGTCGGTGTGGCTGTAGATGGCATTGGCGATATCAGTCACCTCGGCACGGGTAGGACGGGGATTGCAGATCATCGTATGGAGCATCTGCGTAGCTACGATGACCGGTTTCTTCTTCAGAATACACTTGTTGATAATACTGCGCTGTATGCCGGGAATCAGTTCTATCGGCACTTCAATGCCCAGGTCGCCGCGCGCAATCATGATACCGTACGAGGCGTCGATGATCTCGTCGATGTTGTCGACACCCTCCTGGTTTTCTATCTTGGAGATAATCTTGATGTCCGAGTTGTGCTCATCGAGGATCTTCTGTACCTCCAGCACATCAGCTGCGGAACGGACGAAAGAGTGGGCAATGAAGTCAATGTCTTCCTCTATCGCCAGCAGGATGTTGCGCCTGTCCTTCTCGGTCAGTGCCGGCAGCTCGATATGCTCTCCCGGCACATTCACACTCTTGTGCGCCCCCAGGTCGCCCTCATTCTTTACCTGCGCCACCAGCATAGGACCGGCGCTCTCGACGATTTCCATGTCCAACGCTCCGTCATCGAAGAGGACGTGGTCGCCCACCTTCACGTCGCGCGAGAAGTCCGGATAGGAAACATTGATGATGTCCCTGGACGAATCGACCTCCGGACGACCGAAGATCTTTACCATGTCGCCTGCCTTGTAGTGGACAGGACTTTCCACACCCGTCGTCCTCACCTCCGGTCCCTTTGTATCAATCAGCAGTGCCAGATGCGGTGATACCGCCCGTGTGTTGCGGATGATTTCACGTATCCCGTCCTGCGTGGCGTGAGCCGTGTTCATGCGTACGACGTTCATGCCCGAGAAGAACAGCTTCTTCAGGAAATCGACATCGCAACGCCGGTCGCTGATTGAACATACTATCTTTGTCTGTTTCATATTTGACTGTGTTATTGTTTTAATTTGACATCGAAGAAAAAAACACGTATAAAAACGTTGACACCAGTATCACGCCCAGCCAGAACAGCACGAAGGCAATCGTCACCTTCCGCACCAGTCCGCCTTTCGGCCATCCACGTTTCCTTCCGCCTGTGGCCTGTTTCTGGCTATCGCCCTGTACCGTCTCCGTACAGCCTGTGCCAGCTGTAGAGCCGGCTACGCCGTCTTCCGGAACAGTCCCGGGCGTGACAACCATCATGCCTTCTCCGCAATAAGGGCAGTTGCACCTTACCGTCCTGCCGGCTTCCGACTCTATGGCGAAGAGACGGTGGCAGTGTTTGCAAGCTATCTGAAACTGCATACTCTTTTCTCCTTTCTCTGAAGTACTGTCTTACATTGAAGCCCTACCTCACATCGTCGATGAGGATGTGACCGTCCGTCATCTTGACCCGTATGTTCCTGGTTTCCGTCAGGCCATGTTCCGACAGTCTGACTTTGTACCAGTCGTTACCCGCAGGGGTTATCCGAAGATTACGCGACAGCTCGTCAAAATCGTATTCATTGTTGAGATTGCCGAAAGCACCCCACCATGCTGCCCACTTGTCTTCCTCGTCATCCGGACCGGTCCCGAAAATCATCTGGCGACAGTAGGGCGTGAGGTAACGGGCATAGTAGGACGGATCCGTATCGTCTGAGAGGAAGACCGCATTCTGATAGAACGACCGCAGGAACCTGCATACAGCCTGCTGCTGCTGTTCCCTTCGCTGTTCTTCCTCCACCTGCGCATCCTGCCGGGCACGGACCTGCATCAACGAGTCGGCATGCGCCTTGCGCTGTACACGGATTTCCTGCTGTGCCGCCTCCTGCCTGTCCTGCCACAGGATAAATCCGAAAGCACCCAGACCGCCCACAACAAGGACAATCAGCACCGTCAGGAGAATCTTTAGCCCCGGGCTGCCTCCCTCGCTGTCTTTCTGTCCGGAGACGGGATGCACCACCGGCGGCGTGGCGGGCTGTGCCATGGCTGGCAGATTGACCAACAGCGTCTGCCCGCAATAAGGACAGCTGCACCGCATACGGTCGCCGCCTTCTGCCGTAATCGTAAACGAACGACGGCATTTGTTACAAGTCACGTGATACTGCATCATTACTGTAATTTCAACAAAAACAATGCAAGCGAGGACAAAGAAAGCGTGCTTTCAATTGGCCAGGCTCGGCTTATTCTCTGCAAATTTAAGACTTTTCTTCCATATTTGGAAATGTTTTAGGCAATATTATAAAGCCCTCCCGGAAAACGGAGCGATGGTATCCTCATTGCATAAAAGCAAGTTTAAAAAGAGAACCGCCGGATTATCTGCATACAGGGCCTGCCCCGGCAAAGAGGGAAAGTACGGACAACCGTTTCCCATATTCTTTCCTGGACCTTGGCTGCCTTGAATGCACAGGAAAGGGGGAAAGACAATCCGATTCTTTTTCATATGCAAAGCAGGAAACATCAGGCTGAATCGGCAAAATGCGAAAAACGTCATCGGAACAGGAATAATACCGTACAGGAGATTTCCTCTTGTTTCTCATAACAGAATGAAACAACGGCTTCATATCCATTGCAGATATGTAACGAAGGACCGTCCGGACGGATGGAGAAGGAGAAAATCTGTAATAAAAAAAATGTTTCATTGTGAATAAAAAAGTTGCATAAAAGTTTGCTCGTACAAAATAAATCCCTTATCTTTGCAAGCGTTATCCTGAATACAATCTTTTTACCTTAAAGAAACTAATACCTATTGAGATTGAATGCCCGTCGCTGTGAAGCGTAGGGCATTTTTCGTTTCCATGAAAATCATCCACTGAATTTTAATGACGTATCAGCAAGCCCGCTTCATGGAAAATATTGAACACTCCCGACCTTATTCTTTCAGTTTGAAACAAAAGAAGCTTATTGTCTGCAAACAATATGTAATCTTTTCTTATTGCAGTCATAGACAGTCATAATCCCATGCCGGCGAAATCCCGCCGTAAACCGTCAGACAGAATGTTTCCCTGCCAGATACCCACTTGTTATGAATTTGCATGCCGTCCTGTGATAATAGGCCGTCAGCATTGCCGTTTCTCGCATAGATATTGTAACTTTGCAGAAAACTTGGACAGAATGAAGAATATATTAAAAGAACTGAAACGCAAGGACCATCCCCGTGTGCTGGGAGCCCTGGATATTTTCAAGTACATCGGCCCGGGGCTGCTCGTGACCGTCGGTTTCATCGATCCGGGCAACTGGGCAAGCAACTTTGCGGCGGGCTCGGAATACGGTTATGCACTGCTGTGGGTCGTGACGCTCTCGACCATCATGCTGATTGCCCTGCAGCACAACGTGGCTCACCTGGGAATCGTGACGGGCCTCTGTCTGAGTGAGGCGACCGTAAAGTATGCACCGAAATGGGTCGGCCGGCCGATCATCGTGAGTGCCATCCTTGCCAGCATCTCCACCTCACTGGCCGAGATTCTCGGCGGCGCCATCGCCCTGCAGATGCTTTTCGGCATGAGTATCCCCACCGGATCCGTACTGACGACGGCGGCCGTACTCATCATGCTGTTCACGAACAGTTACAGGAAGATGGAACGTGCCATCATCGGTTTCGTGTCGATGATCGGCCTGTCCTTCATCTATGAACTGTTCCTGGTCGACATCCACTGGCCGGCCGCCATCGAGGGAGCCTTCGTCCCGACTGTTCCGCAAGGCTCGCTCCTGATCATCATGAGTGTGCTGGGGGCTGTCGTCATGCCGCACAACCTGTTCCTGCACTCCGAAATCGTGCAGAGCCGTGAGATCCATCTGGAGGGGGACGCACGCATCCGCTATATGCTGAAGTACGAATTCATTGACACGCTCTTCTCCATGATTGTGGGCTGGGCCATCAATTCTGCCATGATTCTCCTGGCGGCAAGTACGTTCTTCTCGCACGGCCAGCACGTTGACGAGCTTTCCCAGGCGCAGGCGATGCTGCAGCCGCTGCTGGGCAACAACGCTGCCAACATATTCGCAATAGCCTTGCTGCTGGCGGGAATCTCGAGTACGATAACAAGCGGGATGGCAGCCGGCAGCATCTTCTCCGGGCTGTTCGGCGAGTCGTACAATGCCAAGGACACACACTCCATCGTGGGCATCGTCCTCTCGCTGGGCATTGCGCTCCTGATGATTTTCTTCATCGGCGATCCGTTCAAGGGCCTGATCGTCTCGCAGATGTTCCTTTCCGTACAGCTTCCGTTTACGGTGTTCCTGCAGGTCGGACTGACTTCCTCGAAGCGTGTCATGGGACAGTATGCCAACAGCAGGCCCAACATGATTTTCCTTTATTCACTGGCCGGCATCGTCACCTTGCTTAATATATGGCTGCTGATAGAGAGCGTGGCATAGACGGTATGTGCCGGCATCCGCTCCTGCCGCCTCCACGGTGTCAGGAAAATTCACAACACGCAGCAGACTGATGCCTGACAGCAGTTCAAGTAAGCACCAACCGGCCTCCAAGTAGTGCTTACTTGAAAGCGAGAAGGTGCTTAGTTGGAGTCCAACTAAGCACCTTCTCGCTACTGTTTTGTAACACTTTGATTATCTATAAGTTGCAGACGGCGAAAAGCGAACCTCCAGATGCCGCCCGGAGAACATCGGGTGGACATCTTGTAAAGGAAATTCAAAAACGCTCCTCAGTCCGTCTGTTGCGTCCGCCCGGTACGTCCCACCTTAGTTGATTCCATGTGCATTCAGGGCCTTGGCATATTTCTCGGCATTCACCTGATGCTCTTCATAAGTCCTGGCGAAGTTATGCGTACCGCTGAAGTCTTCTTTTGCACACATATAGACATAGTCGTGATGCACATAGTTCAGCACGGCGTCAATGGCAGCCACCGACGGGATGCGGATCGGTCCGGGAGGAAGTCCGCGGTACTTGTAGGTGTTGTAAGGGCTGTCAACCGTGAGCCACTTTTGATAAATACGGTGAGCCGTGAAATTCTTTGTGGCGAACTTTATCGTAGGGTCGGCCTGCAGAGGCATATTGATATGCAGGCGGTTGATGTACATACCTGCTATCTTCGGCATCTCAGCCTCGTTGTCGGTCTCTTCGTCCACGATACTTGCCAGCGTGACGACCTCCGTCTGCGTGAGGCCGGCCCGCTTCGCTTTCTCTTTCCGTTCAAAGGTCCAGAACTTCTTGTTCTCTTCGCTCATCTTGTCGAGGAACTTGTCGGCCGATGTGTTCCAGTAGAAATCATAGGTGTCCGGGATGAACATCGCCGGGATTGTCTCCGGCGTGAACCCGTATTTCCTGCAGGTTTCCCTGGAGGTAAGCCGTGAAAGAAGCTCGGCACGGGTGAACATCATCTTTCCGCTGACATCTGTCGCGAGATCCTCGAGGGTTCTTACGGGCTTGATGGTAATCCTGACTGGAGCCTGGAGACCGTTGATGATGTGCCGGGAGGTCTGGAGCGAACCTGATGAACCTACGGAGAACCTGCCGGTCCGGATGTTCCCCGCATAGCCCATAATGCCTGCAAGCCGCTTGAAAACCCAGTAGCCCTGCGGCGTAGAAACAGGCTGGAGCTTGGCACAGACAGAGTCTATGTTGTCGTCTTCGTCAATAAGGACGTACTCTTCCTTGCCGGTGCGGGACATTGCCGAGAAGAAAAGGAAGTAGGCCACGCCTGCCAGTACGGCGCAGACAGCCGCCATGCCCCATCGGGCTGATCCGCCCTTGCGCTTTTTATTCGTCTTTGTCATCTTCGTTGTTATAGAATTCCGGGGTGCAAAGTTACAACATTAATGGTTGAAACAAGCAGCAAGAGGATATTTTGATGGCTGCTTTTTTTGAAATTTAAGAGAAAAAATGGTCTGTTGTCTGTATTATTGCGTAATTTTGTCCGGCGAAAACAAAAGGATAATGAAAGATTTTGATACATACATTTTCGACCTGGACGGTACGCTGCTGAGTACACTGGGCGATCTGGCGGCGAGTACGAACTATGCGCTCCGATGGGCAGGCATGCC
Source organism: Prevotella denticola (assembly GCF_900454835.1). Classification (GTDB taxonomy): domain Bacteria; phylum Bacteroidota; class Bacteroidia; order Bacteroidales; family Bacteroidaceae; genus Prevotella; species Prevotella denticola. The sequence continues at coordinate 111,779 of NZ_UGTM01000002.1, forward strand.
GGAACGGACAGTGGAAGAAGTGCGTATGTTCGTGGGGGACGGTGTCAGACTGCTCATGGAGCGTGCCATTCCGGACGGAGCGGACAACCCCAGATTCGAGGCTACCTACGCCAGATTCCGTGAACATTATATGCTGCATAACCTTGACACGACCCGTCCTTACGACGGTGTTCCGGAACTGCTGCGTGAGCTGAAGCGGCGCGGCAAGAAGCTGGCCATTGTCAGCAACAAGTTCTATGCGGCCACCCAGGAACTGGCCCGCCACTTCTTCCCCGACACGATCGAGGTGGCTATCGGCGAACGGGAAACCATCCGCAAAAAGCCTGCTCCCGACACGGTGCTCGAGGCTCTCCGCCAGCTGGATGCACCGAAAGAGGGAGCTGTGTACATCGGCGACAGCGACGTGGATGTCATGACGGCGAAAAACTGCGGTCTGCCCTGTATCAGCGTGCTGTGGGGATTCCGCGACAAGGAGTTCCTGACGGAGCACGGAGCAACCTGTTTCGCAGAGAAGCCGGCGGATATCCTGAGCAGGCAGACGGCACGGTAACGATCCGACGGAATCTGCCCGGACGGATGTACTGTACAGGTCTGCCGGTTCCGGCCATGGCTATTTCTGCTCTTTTCCGTTCCAGAACTCCCAGCTTGCGAAAGTCTGGAGCAGAAGCATCTCGAGGCCGTTCTTCACGACAGCTCCCTGTTCGCGTCCCTTCGCCATGAAGAGCGTCTCGTCCGGATTGTAAAGCAGGTCGTAAAGAAGCGTATGGCTGTCCATCGCCTCATAGGGAAGTGCAGGACAGACATCCGTCTTCGGGTACATCCCCAGAGGGGTGCAGTTCACGATGACATTGTATTCACGGACGATTCCAGGTGTGATTTCGTCATACGTCAACACCCCATTACGTTTTGTGCGCGACACGAACATCGTCTCCAGCCCGAGTGACTTCAGACCATAGTTGACGGCCTTGGATGCGCCGCCGGTACCCAGGATAAGGGCTTTCCGATGGTGCCGTTCGAGCAAAGGTTCTATGCTCCGTGTAAAGCCTATCACGTCGCTGTTGAATCCTTTCAGCAGTGTCTTGCTGCCTTTGTGCGTGACACGGATTACATTCACTGCCCCGATGGCCTTGGCTTCCGGGCTCAGGCTGTCCAGATAATCAATCACCTGTTCCTTGTAAGGAATGGTAACATTCAGTCCGCGCAGTTCCGGATTGGAATCGACGACTTCTATGAAATCATCTATCGAGGGGATTTCAAAATTGATATAGGCGGCATTGATGTGCTCGTTGTGGAATTTCTCGTTGAAATAGCCAATCGAGAAAGAGTGCCCCAGGGGGTAGCCGATAAGTCCGTACTTGTCCATGTCTAAACCTTGTTCTATTGTTTTTTCAGCAAACTGTGAGGGACACCTTGCACACGGTGCCCGCTTCTATGAAAAGCCCACCAGAACCTTGCAAATACTTATTTCTCCGCAAAATACATCGTGCAGATACCGAAAGTCAGCCGGCGGAAAGAGCTGTGGGAGAAGCCGGCCTTGCGGAATATCTCCATCATCTGCTCGCCCTGCGGAAACGCCTCTACTGTCCTGTTGAGGTACTCGTATGCACTCTTGTCCTTGGAGATGAACCTGGCATAGCTGACCAGCAGGGTGTGGGAATAAATGTGGAAAAGCTGTTTCATCGGGAAACTGACAGGTGTCGTCAGCTCCACGATGCTCAGATGTCCGCCTTTCTTCAGCACACGGCAGATTTCGGCGAGTCCTTTGTCAAGGTTCTGGAAATTGCGGATGCCGAACGCCGCCGTGACTGCATCGAAGGTCTCGTCAGGAAAGGAAAGGCTGAGACAATCCTCTTTCCGGAACGAGATAACCCCGTCGAGTCCGGCCGCCTTCACCTTCTCGCGGCCGATGGCCATCATGCCTTCAGAGATGTCCGCACCGACAAGATGCCTGGGTTTCAGCTCCCGGGCGGCGAGAATGGCGAAGTCGCCGGTTCCCGTAGCGATGTCGAGCATCTGTTCAGGACGGGAAGGCAGCAGCTGGCGGATGGCCTTCTTCCGCCATCCCTTGTCAATATCCCATGACAGACGATGGTTCAGCGTGTCATAGGTAGGGGCGATATTGTCGAACATTTCAGCAATGAGTTTGCCTTTCTCGCCCTCACCGTCATAGGGTTTAATCTTTTCCTGATCGTACATATTCTATTTAAAGGAATTATTCTGACGTTAGAGGAGTTGAGGAAGTCAGAGGAATCAGACGGGTTAAGCCGAATGTCCATCTTGAAACGGACAGCAAGCGTATGCCGCCCCTGGCTTCAGTTCTCCTGCATCCTTGCCTCCACAGACTTCCCTGACATCTACTTTCTTGAAGCGAGGTACTGCTTTACATTCTTCTCGATACGAGCGGCAATGTCGCCTTCCTCAGCCGCCTTGTCGAACTTCTCACCGGTGATGTGCTCGTAAAGTTCTATATAACGGTCGCTGACACTTGCGGCATACGCATCCGTAATCTCCGGCATGGTCTGCCCCGGCTCGTTCATAAAATCGTGTTCGATGAGCCACTGGCGCACGAACTCCTTTGAGAGCTGCCGCTGCGGCTCGCCCTTGGCGAGCTTCTCTTCATAGCCGTCCGCATAGAAGTAACGGCTTGAATCGGGCGTATGGATTTCATCAATGAGATAGCACTTGCCGTCACGCTTGCCGAATTCGTACTTCGTATCGACCAGAATCAGTCCCTGCCGAGCCGCAATCTCCTGTCCCCGTGCGAAAAGCCTGCGTGTCCAGTCTTCGATGACAGCATAATCTTCGGCCGAGACGATACCCTGCCGGATGATTTCTTCCTTGGAGATATTCAGGTCGTGTCCCTCGTCCGCCTTGGTCGTCGGGGTGACTATCGGTTCCGGGAAACGCTCGTTCTCGCACATTCCGTCGGGAAGTCTCACACCGCAGAGCTCGCGGCAGCCTTCCTTGTAAGCGCGCCATGCAGAACCCGTGAGGATGGAACGGATGATCATTTCCACACGAAAGCCTTCACACTTCAGGCCGACCGTCACCATGGGATCCGGCGTAGCCAGCTTCCAGTTAGGACAGATGTCTGCCGTCTGGTCGAGGAACTTGGCTGCAATCTGATTCAGCACCTGACCCTTGAACGGTATACCCTTCGGCAGTACCACGTCGAACGCTGAAATCCGGTCGGTAGCCACCATGACAATCAGATCGTCGTTGATGTCATACACATCACGTACTTTGCCGTGATAAACACTCTTCTGTCCATCAAAATGGAAATCGGTCTTTGTTAATGCTTTCATTTTCGTTTATGTTTATAGAGTCCTATCTCTTGTCCGCCTTGTCGTGTGTCTCGTAGGCTTTCACGATACGCGTAACCAACTTGTGCCTCACAATGTCCTTCTTGTCGAGCCGTATCACCGAGATGCCCTCCACGTCTCCCAGGATGGCAAGCGCCTCTTTCAACCCGCTCTTCTCCGCATGGGGAAGGTCGATCTGGGTAAGGTCGCCCGTGATGATCATCTTCGTGTTCCAGCCCATGCGGGTAAGGAACATCCGGATCTGTGCCGGCGTCGTGTTCTGCGCTTCATCGAGGATGACGACCGCATCGCTCAGCGTACGTCCCCGCATGAAAGCCAGAGGAGCGATCTGGATGACGTGCCTGTCCATCATGTCCTGCAGCTTTACGGCGGGAATCATGTCCTCCAGCGCATCATAGAGCGGCTGCAGGTAAGGGTCGATCTTGTCTTTCATGTCACCCGGAAGGAAACCGAGCTTCTCACCGGCTTCTACGGCCGGGCGCGAGAGGATGATCTTCTTGGCGACCTTATCCTTGAGCGACTTCACCGCCAGGGCTATGCTGAGATAGGTCTTCCCCGTTCCGGCAGGACCGACGGCAAAAATCATGTCGTTCTTCTCGAAGGCGTCGATCAGCTGCTGCTGATTCCCCGACCGCCCTTTGATCGGCCGTCCCGCTACAGAATAGACAAGGACATCCTTTATCGCATCGGCCTTGGTCTTCCGACCTTTCACGATGTCAAGGATATCCTCTTCCGTCAAGGTGTTATACCGCTCCACATGCCTGCGCATGGTCTCGATGTCCTCCTCTATCTTGGCCATCTCCTCTTCGTCGCCCAAGATCCGGACGACATTGTCACGCGCGACAATCCGCAGCTTGGGGAAGAGCGACTTGATCATCTGAAGATGGCCGTTGCCGACTCCATAGAAGACGACCGGGTCTATATCTTCAAGAACTATATGCTTCTCTATCAACTTCGTCAGCTTTATATTTGCTCGCAAAGTTACTATAAAATCGTGACACTCGCAAATTATTCTCCCAAAGTTTCCAAGCTTTGCCTTTCCTCTATATCCCCTATATTTCAATATATTTTATTTGGGGATAACTTATCTCAAACTTTCTTAGTTTTGGATGTGTTTGGATAAGTCTTCTTAATAGGTTCAAGCTATTATATATCGACGTGCATAAAGAATGTTGCTTTAATAAATAACCATTAGAATATTTATTTCGTTGTATTTTATGAGCTGGATCTTGCCTTTCTTTGCGTAAACACTTTAATGGTATTAATATCTTATCGCAGTATTCATTATTAATATGAGACACCCATTCCTTAAGACATTCTAAAGAACCCCTTGTTTTCCCATCCTTGGTTATTGACATGAATTCCTTAAAAAAATGTATATCAATATTTGAAGTTACAACTTTCTCCATTAAAAGTAGAAAATGATTATATTTTTCTAATGTTGGAAATGGAAGTATATCAAACCCTTCAAGTTCATCTTTCTTAAAAGTCTTCAAGAAAATAGACTTTTGAAAGGCTTCTGAAGTTAGTTCTTTCAAGTTTATGATTTCCTTTAATATCGCACAATACACAGTGTCGGGGAAAGACCAACACATTTGGAACTCATTGTCAATATAATTTTTTAAGACTTTACAGTTTGAAGGGTCATGGACCATATGATTATACCAAATACTTTGGTTCATTTCTGACATATTTTGAAGGTATCTTGGAAATGCTACAATGACAATATCATCACCATCTCGCCCAATTCCAAATGTTTTTAAATTTATAGATTGCCTTTCATCTATATTCAGAACAGAATGGATCTCACCTTGATAGTTGTTGAATTTGAAATTCATTCTTGGGTCAAACGCATAATGGTATAAAATGCTGTATTCAAAATAACACGCTTTCAACTGTGGATACCCTAAAGCCATCATACGATTAAATGGACGCAAAAGCTCCATTGAAACATCTCTATTCTTTTTTAGATATGAAGGTGATGGATATAATACAAGATCCTCGTTTTGAGTATGTTTTTGAAGATATTGTATTTGCTTTTCTTTTGGGGGAAATCCGAACCTTATGATATACGGATTTGGGTCGATCTTTTGTGAGAGTATGCAAATCTTATCCCCCTCTATCAGCTCTAATAAAAATTGCATTGATATTTCTTTACTGCATGAGGTTATTGAACTCTGCGGTAATCCATTATAATCTGTTGAATGGATGAAGTGTTGATAAACTTCATTCAAAAATTTACCCTTATATATATCTATTGTCTCACTCATATGTTATTGATTTAAATAGGATTGTACGTAAAACATTACTTACATTGCTTCCCGAACTTTTTATGCATTTTTCATCATAACATGTTTTGGGTGTTATATATAGCAAAGGTAATTATAATAAGTGAGAAAAAAGCATAAAACCACATAAATATGTAGGTATTATTGTGGGTCCCCGCTCAAAGTACTTGTACAGAGGAGGTTGTATCTCCCGGGATTTTCCGCATGGATTTCAGCAGGCGGATGCCTCCCGGACTGATTGCCGCCAGGGGATGGCCGGCCGCTCATCTGCCGCCCGGTCGCAAAGAAGAGCCGAAGGAAGTATTATGCGACGCTCCCTCCCGTGTCCTGTATCAACGCAATCCATGTTGCATGAAGAAAGAGAAAACCGTCCGTTCTGTCCGATAAAATTACCATCATGCAGAACAACGGAAGGATAAAACCTGCAAACACCGTCAACAGAAGACAGAACTGAAGAAAACGAAATCCACAGGAAATCGCAGCTTTCATAACCAGTTCATAAACAAGAACATAGAACACACCGAGGAAACAAGGCCTGATAACGTTGCAAGTAAGCGTCAGTTGGGTTCCAAGTAAGCATTACTTGAGCCGTTGAAAGGCATTACTTGGGAAGCTGATAACGGCAGGTTGAAATGGAGGCGGTTTCCCCGACTTCTCCGGTGCATATCGTTGCGATAGAATGCGGATGCTTTTATTGTCTGGAATGTATAGTTTTTTCATGCAGATCAACAAATACTTTTAATCAAGGTACGCCCGCCTGTCCGGACTTTCCCAGATACACCTTGATTTTTCCATCGATACATTTGGTGGAAACCTCATGTTTTGGTAAATTTGCAGGAAAAAACAGATCAGATGAAAGATTCGGTTATCATTGTCAGCGGCGGACTGGACTCCATCACATTACTGTACGACAAGGCGGAGACGATAGCCCTGGCTGTCTCCTTCGACTATGGACAGAACCATGGGGCAAAAGAGCTGCCCTTTGCAGCCCATCACTGCCGGAAACTGGGCATTCCCCATATCACGATTCCGCTGTCGTTCATGCACAGGTATTTCAAGAGTTCGCTCCTCGACGGTGCGGAAGCCATTCCGGAGGGACACTATGCGGAAGAAAACATGAAGTCGACGGTCGTTCCTTTCCGCAACGGCATTATGCTGGCGATCGCCACAGGCATTGCCGAGAGCCATGGACTGAAACGTGTGTACATTGCCAACCACGGCGGAGACCATACCATCTATCCGGACTGCCGTCCGGATTTCATCCAGGCAATGGATGGTGCGGCGGCAGCGGGGACTTTCGTCAACGTACGCATTGAAGCACCCTATACGAATATCACCAAGGCGGATATCGTGTGCCGTGGAACAGCTCTGGGCGTTGATTATTCCAAGACATGGAGCTGTTATAAGGGTTCTGATGTCCATTGCGGGAAATGCGGGACGTGCGTAGAGCGCAAGGAAGCCTTTCTGGAAGCTGGGGTAAAGGATCCTACGGAGTACGAACCGGCCTGACCTGCCGGCGGAGGACCTGTCACCGTCTTTCCCATCACTATGGGCAGATCACAGGCTGTCACTGTCTGTTGTTCTTCGGGGGGCAGTCTTCCGCTGCCCGCCTTTGCTTTCATTCAATAAGAAAGGCGGGTGTTTCAAAACACAAATGCCTTTTTTGAAAGTCTTGCAATTTGATGCGACCCAACAGGAAAAGCCCATTTCAAAACTCATCTGTGAGTAGAGAAACAGGCTTTTCCTTTGCTTTTAGAGGATTTCAACGTACAGATTGAAAGTAGTCAAGTTGTGAAGTTATATTTTGACACACCTCTTTTTTGTTTTTCCATTGTCAGTCAACAGCTCTTAACTTGTCAGCCGTTCCGCCATGTTCGCAGCGGCTCTTCTGCCGTCTCCCATGGCGAGGATGACTGTGGCTCCGCCACGTACAATATCGCCGCCGGCAAAGATCTCCGGCTGCGAGCTTTGCATCTGCTCGTTGACGACGATGGTGTCTTTCCGACCCAGTTCCAGTCCCTTGATTGACTTCGGCACCAATGGGTTGGGCGACACACCGACGGCAACGATTACCTGGTCGCAGTCAACAGTGATGGTCTCGCCCGTCGTCTCCGGACGGCGACGTCCGCTTGCATCCGGTTCTCCGAGCCTCATCACATCCAGCACCGCTGCACACACACGCCCTTTCTCGTCGGCCTTGTATTCCTTGGGATTATGCAGCGTGAGGAAATGAATGCCCTCTTCCTTCGCATGCTTCACCTCTTCCAACCGTGCCGGCATCTCGGCTTCCGAACGTCGGTAGACAAGGGTTACATCAGCCCCCAGCCGCTTGGCGGTGCGGCAGGAGTCCATCGCCGTGTTGCCTCCGCCGATGACAAGTACTTTCCTACCTATTATGATAGGCGTATCGGTCTCTGGATTGGCAGCATCCATGAGGTTGATACGTGTCAGATACTCATTGCTTGAGAGGATGTTGATGGCGTTCTCTCCCGGAATCCCCATGAAGTTCGGCAGTCCGGCACCCGACCCGACGAATATGCCTTTAAATCCTTTCTCTTTCAAGTCGGCGATGCTTATGGTCTTGCCCACGATGGTATCGGTCTGGAAGTGAACGCCCATACGCCGGAGGTTCTCTATCTCCACATCGACAATCCTGTTCGGCAGACGGAACTCCGGAATACCGTATTTCAGCACACCGCCTATCTCATGCAATGCCTCAAAGACGTAGACTTCAAAACCACGCTTCGCCATATCCCCGCAAAGCTCAGTCCGGCAGGACCGGAACCCACGACAGCCACCTTGATGCCATTAGAAGGGGCCATGTCAGGCAGTGCCATGTGCCCGCTCTCCCGTTCATAGTCGGCAGCAAAGCGTTCCAGATAGCCGATGGCCACTGCCGGCGAATTCATCTTCAGATGGATGCAGCGGCTCTCGCACTGCTTCTCCTGCGGACAGACCCGACCGCATACAGCAGGAAGTGCCGATGTCTCCTTGAGGACTCTGGCGGCTTCCAGGAAATGTCCACGTTCGATGTTCTTGATGAAGTCAGGTATGTGGATATTGACAGGACAGCCTTCCACGCAGGACGGCTTCGGACAGTCGAGACAGCGTTTCGCCTCCTGCATCGCCATCTCAGGCGTCAGACCGATGTTTACTTCCTCCAGGCGGGTTGTGGCACGGTAGGCAGGATCAAGCTCCGGCATCTTCACCCGCTCTATGGCTGTACGTTCCTTGGGCTTGAGTGCCTTGCGCAAGACCTTGCGCCAATCCTCTCCTGGTTCTCCGGAAGGAGAAGAGGGACGGTCTTCCGCAGCTGTTCCCTGGGCGGCATCACCGGATTCTTCTTCTCCCCTGAAGTCCGTTGACCCTTTTCCATCAGTAGCCTTTTCGTCTTTTGCAGCCTTTCCGTCAATACTTTTCTTTGTCGGAGTCCCGGCCTGACACTCCTCTCCTCCGGACGGACTTGATGCCGTCTCTATCTCCTTGAAGGTTCCCATCCGCTTGAACATCTCATCCCAGTCAACGAGGTCGCCGTTGAACTCGGGACCGTCAATGCAGACAAAGCGGGTCTTGCCGCCGATGGTCAGCCGGCAGGCACCACACATTCCCGTACCGTCCACCATAATGGTATTGAGCGAGACATCATTGGGAATGCCGTACTTCCTGGCCAAGAGAGACGTGAACTTCATCATGACAGGAGGTCCGATCGCCAGTACCTTGTCGACGTGTTCCCGCTGTATCACTTTCTCTACACCCACGGTGACAACACCTTTCTCGCCGTAGGATCCGTCATCAGTCATGATGATGACCTCGTCAGAATACTTCCTCACGTCATCTACCATGATGACAAGCTCCTTGGTCCGTCCGGCAAGCACAGAGATGACCTTGTTGCCTGCCTGCTTCAATGCAGTGAGAATGGGAAGGATGGCGGCGATACCGATTCCGCCTCCGGCACAGATGACCGTACCGTAGTTCTCTATGCGTGAAGGCGTGCCGAGCGGTCCGACAATATCGTGGACCTCATCACCGACATTCAGCCGGCAGAGCTTTGTAGAGGATTTCCCCACCTCCTGGATGACCATGGTGAGTGTCCCTTTCACGGGATCAGACTTGGCGATCGTGTAAGGTACACGCTCGCTGCGGTTGTCAACACGCACGATGATGAAATTGCCGGGACGGCAACTCCGTGCGATAAGCGGTGCTTCTACCTCCAGGCAGAACACCTTCTCTGAAAACTGTTGTTTGCGGATAATCTTGTTCATGGGTAGTAAAAATCCTCACCGCATTCTCTCCGATCGGAACAGAGAGCGAAACTTTCTGTCGGGCGAGGTTGTTAAAATAAGGTGATTATAGGTTTTTGTATATTCTCGGTTATTGATTCCGGGTGAGAGAGGATTCCCATGCGGGAGGGATACGATTCCTAAGAATGCCTCCGATGATCCATCGGTCCCCTGCATACAGGACATAAGAACAAGAGAAGGAAGGTTTAAGGACAGAAGAGGAAAGCCCCAAGCGTAATAGAAGACAGACCTGAAGATAAAGGAAAACCCTCCAGCCCCGCTCGCTACAGAGCGGGACTGAAGGGTAATGCCATTAATCCATCTTCTCGTCCAGCATATCGAATCCACAGTAGGGTACAAGTACCTTCGGGACACGGATGCCTTCCGGTGTCTGGTTGTTCTCTATGATGGCTGCAACAATACGCGGCAGGGCCAATGCCGACCCGTTCAGCGTATGGCAGAGTTCTATCTTCTTGTCATCGGCATGACGGTAACGGCAATGCAGACGGTTGGCCTGATAGCTTTCGAAATTGGACACACTGGAGACCTCCAGCCAGCGTTCCTGTGCGGCACTCCATACCTCGAAGTCATAGCAGATGGCAGACGTGAAGCTCATGTCACCGCCGCAGAGACGCAGGATATGATAAGGCAGCTCCAGCTTCTTCAGCAGTCCTTCGACGTGCTCCAGCATCTCATTCAAGGAAGCGTAAGAATGCTCCGGCTTGTCTATACGGACAATCTCCACCTTGTCGAACTGGTGCAGACGGTTCAGTCCGCGTACATCCTTGCCATAGCTTCCTGCCTCCCGACGGAAACAGGCGGAGTAAGCACAACGCTTGACAGGCAGGTCCTGCTCGTCGAGAATCTCGTCACGGAAGATGTTGGTTACCGGCACCTCCGCCGTCGGGATGAGGTAAAGGTCGTCGAGATTGGCATGGTACATCTGTCCTTCCTTGTCAGGCAGCTGTCCCGTTCCCAGTCCCGAATCCTGGTTTACCACCAATGGCGGCTGCACCTCCAGATAGCCGCTCTTGCGTGCCTCATCGAGGAAGAAGGCTTCCAAGGCCCGCTGGAAACGTGCCATCTTACCGATGTAAAGCGGGAATCCCGCCCCTGTGATTTTCACACCGAGGTCGAAGTCTACCAGATTGAACTTCTTCAGCAGGTCCCAGTGGCACTGCGCATCAGCCGGCAGATCAGGCTTCCGTCCGCCTTCCTTCACGACGACATTGTCGCTGGCATCCTTGCCCTCCGGCACGTCATCATTCGGTACATTCGGAATGGTGAGCAGCACGTCCGTCATATCATTCTGTGCTTTGTCCATGATTTCCTGAAGTGCCTTGTCGGCCGACTTCAGCTGTGCCACCTCTTCCTTTATGCTGTCAGCTTCATCTTTCCTGCCTTCTTTCATCAGTCCGCCGATCTGCCGGGAAAGCTGGTTCTGCTTCTGCTTGTTCGTGTCGAGCTTCTGCTGTGTCTCACGACGCAGACGGTCATATTCCAATACTTTCTCAACGGCCTCACGCGCACCGACGAAGTGTTTCTTCTCCAGTCCCTTGATGACACGTTCGGTCTCCTCACTGATGAGCTTTAATGTAAGCATAACTTCAATTCTTTATTAATTTGTTTCTGAGAGCAAAGTTACAAAAAATCTTCTATAATCCAATAACATTTACCCTACTTATTTAGGCAGGGACACCACTATCGGACCGGCAGGTGAACGAGAGGCCTGTTTTTCATCAGTACTGAAGCGTCTCCACCATCAGCCAGACCCGGCAACGTGAAGACCGGCCGGCCGGTCGGACGTATGGGCTGCGGCTTAGGTCTGCGCCCGGCAGCGATGTCATCGTACAGCCGGGCAGCCGTTTCAAAATCCTTCCAGCGGCGGAGAATATAATCCAGCTGGCGGAGAGCAGCCTGTCTGTCACCCGCCTGGTATAGGCTGTAAGCACGGTTGAACCAGTCATCACGGTTATCGGGACTGATTTCCAGGGCATGGGTATAAGCGACGACAGCACTGTCATAATGTTCTTCACGGATGCTGACCATGCCATAGAGTTCGTAGATCTCTGCGATGTAAGGCTGCAGGTCCAGGGCACGGCGGCAGTCCTCCCCTGCCCCCTTATAATCCTCAAGGTGATACTTCGACAACGCCATCAGATACCACGCTTCATAGAGATTGGGCTTCAGGGCGACGATGCGGGTGAAAATCTGCATGGAAGCAACGTAATATCCCCGGTCGAGTGTCCGTCTACCCTCCTCCATCATCTTCTTGATGTTGTACTGGGCAGCTGACGGCATTGCCAGCAGGCACAGCAAGGACACCACAATTCCACGCACCATCGGGCTTACCTGCGTGGGACCTTCACACGATAGCTGCAGCGAACCTTGCCCTGCAGGAGAGCTTTCAGCTTTCCGCTGATCATCTGCCTGCGGAAAGCAGAGAGATGGTCGGTGAAGACACGGCCGTCAAGATGGTCGAACTCATGCTGGATGACACGTGCAAGATAGCCGTCTACCCACTCATCATGCTCTGTGAGATTCTCATCAAGATACTTCACGTGGATGCGTCTTGCCCGGGTCACCGATTCGTGGATGCCGGGCAGCGAGAGACAACCCTCTTCCATCGTATCAGTCTCCGAGTCGTCGAGTTCAAGGATATGACCGTTGATGAAGGCATGACGGAAATCCTTGTATTCAGGGAAAGTATCAGAAAGTACATCCAGATCAATAACAACGACCCGGATAGACTTCCCGATCTGCGGTGCAGCCAACCCGACACCATCGCTGGCGGTGTTGGTTTCAAACATATTCCGGATCAGCTCCTGGAGGTCGGGGTAATCGAGGGGGATATCCGCAGCGACCTTCCGCAAAACCGGCTGACCGTATGTGTAAATGGGTAATACCATAAATTTCTTTTTCTTGTTAGGCGTGACGAGGACGATGACAAGAGTCCGGACAGGAAACAGCAACAAGCGGCAGAAAGCGATCATCAGCGCCGGTCGCAACCGTCAAAGTCCCCTGGCCTTCATGTAGTCCTGCAGGATAATTGTTGCCGAAATCTCGTCGACAAGCCCCTTGTTCTCACGGCGTGTCTTCTTCTTCACACCGCCGGCAATCATCGCCTGATGGGCAATGACCGATGTAAACCGCTCGTCATAGTAATCAACAGGCAACTCAGGATGAGCCTTGCGCCAGCGGTTGACGAACTGCTCAACACGACCGAGGTTTTCACTCGGCCGGCCGTCCGGCTGGACAGGTCTGCCGATGACAAGCTGCTCAACCGTTTCCGTCTCGATATACTGTGTAAGGAAGTCGAAAAGTCCGGACGTGGCAACAGTCGCCAACCCGTTGGCAATGATGCGCAAGGGGTCGGTGACTGCCAGTCCTGTACGTTTCTTTCCGTAGTCTATTGCCAGGATCCTGCCCATTTACTTGGAGAGCAGCCAGGCATCAGCATAAGTGGCACGCAGCTGGTTCCTGCTCTGCACGGCAGAAGCCTTGCTGTCGTAAGTGGAAGCTACCACACGGTACATATTGTTACCGGCATTGTAAGCCACCTGTGCCTCATAGCCTGCGTTTCTAAGCCGCTGCTGCAGCCCCTCCGCATTGGCCTTTATGCTGAACGAGCCGACGACAACGCTGTATGACTTCAGCCCCACACCGTTGACAACGGACACATTCTCGCGGCGGACAGGCTCATTGTCGTAGTTGTCGACAACAGGTGTCTGGGTGACAGGCTGCGTCTGTGTCTCGACAGGAGCTACGACAGGGGCCTCCTGCTGCGACGTGCTGTCATCGTTGTCAGCAGATGTCTGCTCCTGTGCCTTTGCTTTCTCGTAAGCCTTCTTGTATGCACTCTCGCTGGACTTACAGCCGGTGAACCCCATTGCCACACAGAGAGCTGCACCCAAAACCATAAATTTCTTCATAATCCCTTAGTTGTTTATTGGTTATACTTATATTATTCTACTTTTATCGTGCGAAGTTACGAAATAAGAAGCAAAAGAGAGGAAACAACGTGTCTAAAGTTTGTTAAATAAGGAATTTGCAAGTTTTTTAACACAAAATAGAACTGAAAGTGTTGCCGGTATGAGAAAGTTTGCCTATATTTGCGATTGATAAGAACAAGTTTTCACTAACAATAAAAACAAGTTTTCACTAACAATAAAAAACAATAGATTATGAAGACATTAGGTTACATTGGCGCATTCCTCTGCGGCAGCATCACAGGTGCAGCCCTGGGACTTCTGCTGGCTCCGGAGAAAGGAACTGACACACGTACAAAAATCGCTGACGCAGTGGATGATTTCTGCAAGAAACACGACATCAAGCTCAGCCGCAAGGAAGCTGACGATTTTGTCGAAGACATCAAGGATGCGGCTTCGGAAGCCATCTAACACGCAGAGATGTTCTCCAACGACAGAAACATAGAAACAATAGCACAGCTTATTGAAGTGCTGAGACATTACATCGGGCTTCAGTCTGAGTACGTGAGGCTCGATGTAATTGAAAAGGTGGTGCGGCTGCTGACGGTAATCACCGTGGTGGCGGTGTTCTGCATCATCCTCTTCATTTCGCTTGTCTATCTCTCCTTCGCTGCAGTCTACGCACTGCAGGACTGGACGGGTTCACTCATCGGGGCTTTTCTCATTGTCGGCGGCGGCTATCTGCTGCTGCTCGTCATCTTTATCAGTCTGCGTCACAGACTCATCGAACGCCCTCTGGTAAGATTCCTGGGAAGTCTCTTAATGTCGAAATAGCCCATGAACAACCAGCATATACACCAGTCTTCCGATTATCATACACTGAATGATATACGGCTGCGCAAGGCACAGCTGCGTACGGACATAACCAAAGACGGGAACAGGATTGCAGGACTTTGGGACGAACTGGTACACAAGCCAAAAGACAGGAACACGCCCACACAACGTTTCTCAGGCGCAATCAGCACAGGCGCAGGCATTCTGGACGGACTGATTCTGGGCTGGAAACTGTACCGCAAGTTCAGCGGCAGACAGCCGGGGAACATCCTGGGCAAAAGAAAATTCAGTTTGTTCAGAAGGAAGAAGAGCTGACGAGCAAACGAGCTGTCAGGTGAACGAATTGAAAAAACGAGTTGACAGACAAACGAGTTGTCGGCCTGCCATTCCGTACGATTTGGATGGGGCTGCTTTCTTTCTCGTGGCACAGCCCGATTGATGGAGTGCCCTGCGGACAGCAATCGGACAGTCCGGTTCAAATCATACAGGCAGAGAATCTGTCACACCATCATTCCGCCTTTGTTTTACAGTGACAGTAGGCGTTGGTAGAATCCAAGGGCGTATTCCCACATCACCATCATCCCTCCGTGCTGCATACCGACACCGGCCGTGTCAGCAGCAGACACGACCGGTGCCACACGTAAACACCAAGGAAACAGGGCCTCCCCAACAGCCTGCCGGCTCGACTCCTTTATCTCTAAAGCGAGCTTCCCAATCCCCCGGACAAGCTGACAGCCTGACTCCCATCACGCCCTCCTGCCCCTTCACTCCTAAATACTCCCAGCTCGTCTGGCAGTTGTGATAAAACACGTGCATAATGCCGGAAAAGCAGCCCAGACCTTAAAGTAAGGTACAAAAAGTTGACAATATCCATATCAACGACAGACCGACATGGGATTTTCAGAACATGCCTATAACAACATGATTGATTGTACATGAGCGTGTAGTACCTGACTACGCATCTAATGGAAGATCTATTTTTCAGGGGGCAGACTTTGATTTATCCGTTTTATTGTCTATATTTGTGCCGGAATATATGTATACAGAACGATACAAAAGAGCTGCCTGCCTGCTGCTCTCCGTCTTCCTGTGGGGAAAGGGCATGGCACAACAGCCTCTGAGATTCAGCATGGAGACCCTCCATGACTCGCTTTCGTGGCTGTGCCTGCTCCCTGCGGACAGAACGGAAGGGGAACCGGCTGGGAACGGCAGAAAGCCAGCCGGCATGAAGGCCGTGGCAAGGTGGCGGCTGGATTATCCTGTCTACAGGCTGGCAACGGGCGATGTAGACGGTGACGGAAAGGACGAAGCACTCGTGGGTGTCATCAAACCGACCCGCTTCTATCCGCAGCCGGCACGCAGGCTCTTTCTCTTCAAACAGGTGAACAGCAAGATCCGACCCATGTGGATGGGCTCCCGCCTGGGCGGAATACTCTGCGATTTCCGTTTCGTCCGGCCCTATGTCCGCACACTGCAATCGACAACCGACGGAAAATATGTCGTCGCCGACTACGCATGGGACGACTTCGGCCTGACTTTCGTACGCTTCCTGACCGGAGCCGTGAGCCGAAAGGAAGCCGCGGAAAAATTTGCTTCCGGCGAACCGGAAGAAGCCTTCTGACATTTTAAAGCATGACTATATGAGACGCATCCCTTCCCATTACCATCTGCTGCGGAGAAACGCATTCAGAATGATGACCGGTATGTTGCTGCTGTGCTACCTCCCGGCTGCACGCGCACAGGACCACAGTACCGGCGGCCCTACGGACGACGCATACATCGGACGGACACAGGAAAAAAAGACACCCCTTATCCTCCCCGGTGCAGGAAAAATCAATGTGGAGAAGCTGAAAGGGAAAATCGATATGCAGATGGACCTCTCACAGCTTAACCTCTGCGAACTGCGGGCACTGCGCAATGCCTTCGCCGCCAGACAGGGATATGCTTTCAAAGACGCCACGCTGCGTGCGCTGTACAATACGACAACATGGTATGCTGATACGCTCCTGGGACATTGGGACCAGGAGGAAACCAAAGGCCGGCGTATTCCGCCACGTTATACAAAGGCACAGCTCGACTTTGCCGCACGCATCCGGACGAGAGAAGACGAACTGCGGCAACTGAACTTCCGGCCGAAAGACGGCAAGGGACGGGTCAACATGGACAACCTGCTCAATCCGTTCCAGCTGAAAGAATTTGACCCTAAGCTGCATGAAATGCTGGGACAGACTGGCTTCGCCATCGTCCCGGCAGAACACAACCAGCTTTTCCATGTGTACGAAAAGAACGACTATGCCGACTTCCCGAGCTTCGTCACCACCGACCTGTATCTGCAGCTGTTCCACCTCTACTTCGACTGTGTGCTCCGTGACGTGGAGGAAAAGCGGCTCGACTCGCTCATGATCGCCTTCTCGTCCCGCATGGGAGCGGAACTGAAGGTGCTCGCAGGGAGCAGCCGGGAAGCCGAAGTGAGGAATGCGGCAGCATACGGACAGGCCTGGTTCGCCGTGGCCTCATGGCTCTTCAGCCATGACAAGGCACCAGCGCAGACCGCCCGTCTGGATGTCCCGGAGGACTACAGACAGAGAGTAATGGACGAAATACACAAGGCCTTTGCCGCAAAGAACGCCTGCTCGGAGATGCTGGAGTACTCACCTCCCGGGGAACCGTTCGCCTACGCGCTCTTCCGTCCGCGTGGCCATTACACCCGCTCACAGCTCTGCCGCCGTTATTTCCGTGGAATGATGTGGCTCCAGACAGCCCACTTCCGCACGGACAAACCCGAGAAGATGAAACAGATCGCACTCATCGCCGATGTCTTCAACCGACAACCGGAAATGAGAAAGCTGTATAATAAGATGAACGAGCCGATCACCTGTCTCATGGGGACACCCGACAACATTACACTGGGACAGGTCGCAGACCTCGTCAGACAGACGGGCCTCCCGGCGGAGAAACTGCTGTCATCGGACAAAGCCATGAGAGAACTGACACAGGAAATCGAGAAGCTGGCACAGAAACAGATGCGGATCGTGATACCGTCGGAACGTACCGGCAGATACCTTGTAGACATCATGCCGCAACGTTACCAGCCCGACGCAGCAGCACTGATAGAAACCGTAGACCACAAGAGCAAGGTTTCAATGCGCCCATGCCCGAAGGGACTTGACTGGATGGCCGTAATGGGGCTGCCGGGAGCGGAACGGATCCTCACGGAGGAACTGAAGGAAGCGCAGAAGTGGCCGGGATTTGCCGGAGCTCTGGACGAGGCACGCAGGAAGACTGCCGACACACAGTGGGACGCCTGCATGGCCAACCGATGGATGCAGTCGCTCCAGACGCTGGGCGACACGGCACAGGTACGGCCTTACTTCATGCAGACTCCACAATGGCAGAAGAAGATTCTGAACACAGCCCTCGCCTCCTGGGCTGAACTCAAACACGATGCCATTCTCTATGCCAAGCAGCCCATGCTGGCGGAATGCGGCGATGGTGGCCCGGAAGCTCCGGTCGTAAAAGGCTACATCGAGCCCAATGTGCGGTTCTGGGAGAAAGCCGTCGACCTCGTCACGCAGATGGACAGACTTCTCAGCACTTACGGATTACAGACCGAAAAGGCAAAAGTCTCCTCGGAACGCATCAGGGAACTGGCCGAGTTCTGCCGGGATGTCAGCAGGAAGGAGCTGGCCGGCAAGCAGCTTACAGACGAGGAATACGAACAGATAGAGATCGTCGGTGCGACCGTCGAGAACATCTCCCTGGAGCTTGTCAGCGAGGACAACCAGATGCTGCAGGGGTGGTCGGATGTCGTCAGTACAGACAAGAAGGTGGCCGTCGTCGCAGATGTGTTCACTGTAAACGGAGACAACGTGGCCATAAAGGACAAGTGCGTACTCTACGAGGGTGTGGGTCCGGCTTACGAGATCTACGTGGTCGTAGAAATTGACGGTTCCCTTTACCTTACCCGGGGTGCCGTATTCTCCTACCGCGAGTTCACCCGCCTAATGTCCGACCCGCGCATGACCGACGAGGAATGGCAAAAAGAACTGATGAAAACACCGACTGGCGGCACGCCTGTATGGATGAAAGAAGTGACGGCTCCGGTAAAAGGAATACCTGCTGATGATGAAGAGACTTTCTACAGTTCAGGCTGTTAGCATCCTTCTCTACCTTGTAATCTCCACACCGTCAGCCTCTTTCAGCAGAACCGGCACCAAGGCAGACGGGGCCGGGGAAACGCTGCAGAGCCTTCCTGGCGACACCCTGCACATTGTTGTTGCAGGCGATCTGCTGCTGGACAGAGGGGTCAGGCAAAGAATCGCGCAGGTGGGGGTGGACGGTCTCTTCACACCCTCCATCGACTCGCTGTTCCTTGCTTCCGACTATGTCATCGCCAACCTGGAGTGTCCGGTCACTGCAATCAGAGAACGGGTGTACAAACGCTTCATCTTCCGGGGTGAACCGGAATGGCTTCCGGCATTGCACCGGCACGGCATCACGCACCTGGACCTGGCCAACAACCACAGTATCGACCAGGGCAGGAACGGACTGATGGACACACAGGAGCAGGTAAGGAAAGCGGGGATGGTGCCGCTCGGGGCAGGCAGAAACATGGAGGAAGCAGCTCGCCCCATACTCATCTCCACACGCCCAAGAGCAGTCTGGGTGGTTCCGTCTCTACGACTGCCGCTGGAGAACTTCCCCTATCTTCCGCAGAAACCCTCTGTCAGCCAGGAGAGTGCGGACAGTCTTGTGATGCGTGTAGCCCGGTTGCGCAAGACAGACCGGCACTGCTTCATCCTTGTCCTGCTGCATTGGGGATGGGAACACCACCTACGGGCCGTCCCCCGGCAACGCGAGGAGGCACACAGACTGATCGATGCCGGGGCAGATGCCATCGTAGGACACCACAGCCACACGCTTCAGACGGTCGAGACCTACCGGGGCAAACCTGTCTATTACGGCATCGGCAACTTCATCTTCGACCAGCACCGACCCCTCAATACACGGGCCTGCCTCGTCAAGCTGTCCATCACGGCAGACAGATGCAAGGCGACACCATTGCCTATCGAAATCAGGAACTGTATTCCCTGTCTTATCCAAGAAGCCACGTCCGTCCGCTAAAACCACCATTCTGCCAGATGCTTCGAGAGCATACACATGGCAGATCCATGCAGAATCCGGTCTGAAGAACTTTTGAATAAAAAGACCACTGCACACGGTTTATCCGCCATACCGCAGGATAGAAAAAAACTTACATTCTCTGTCTCAAGACAGACGTTCCCGCCGGTCAGAACACCTCCCGGGAGGAGGGAGAACGGTCACCGGAAAGACAACAGACCCCTGACAGCATTCCAACCAACGCCCGATTGCATTGCAAACAGTGCTTACCTGCACGCCGACTAACGCCTGTCTGCGATATTACCAAGCACCTTTTGCCACACGGAACATACTCGTCTGATTATAAAATACTTACGTTCTATAAAACAGAAGCGGTTACATTCGGTACAGACAGTATTCCGAAGACGGAAGAGAAACGCCCCCTCCGGCAGAAATTCCTGTATGGAGGCAGTAAAAAATACGAATAACATCCGGCGGACAGGACCTGCACTGCACCCGCCGTCAGCCGACACAAAAGATTCCGGGAGCGAAAGGTCTCACGCATCAGCTGCGAACAGGGAAATCAGACGGCAGCACAGACCATGATTTTAATCCGCATCGTTTTGTGTCTTTCTGTCAACTTTTAGGCAAAAAAGTTTGGAGATTTACGTTTTAGTATATACTTTTGCAGCAGGTCTGAGTGTACTGCCCTGCACGCAGATATACCAAAGAAAGCAATTTGAAAGAGTAACACATATATGAAGCGACAAGGACAAGCATTAACGTTAAAGAATCTTACAAAGAGTAATGTCTGGGACATTCAGGAAAACGATGTCTTCCGCCTTTGGGCACAGGCAGAACGTGACGCAGACCTGAGGGATAACGAGCGTCATTATATCGACGTCATCAAGAGTGCCTTCACCATTGAGGAAATCAAAATAGACAAGCCTGAAGTCATCCGGAAATACGAAGCACGGGGATGTCAGGTGGGAAAGGTCAGACTTGACGAAGGGACTACCGTCAAATGGGCCTTGAAGAAAAAACCGATCCAGCGTGTCACCGACCTGACATGGGAAAACATACACCACGTGTCTGCCCGGAAACTGGTAGAGGTACTCGAGCGTAACTTCGGCGGAGGATGGGAAAGCCTGCCGCAGAGCATACAGGACATTATCCAGAGCGGATTCGACATCAGCACCACCACCCTTCCGACGGCACGGCTGAAGAAACCGGGCGGTCTTTACGACAAGAAGGTGGCCGACGGATTCGAGGTCCTGGAGATTTCCAAGGGTTCATGGACAGAGGCCATCTTTGTCAAGGAGAAACCGGTGGAGGGCAGCACACACACCAGGTTCGCGACTCCTGACGAGCTGGAAGAGAAAGAAAAGCAGCTTGACAGCATGGACAACGACGAGGAAGAATTGCCAGAGGAGGACCAGAAGAATCCTGACGAAGAGGACGAGGAGGACAGCTTCGACGAGGACAAGCTCACAGAGGAGAGCTACCGTACTACATTCGACACCAATCCGGAAGATCTGGAGATGCAGGCTGCCGAAGTCGGAGACGACGACGAATTCTAAGCTGCCTGTACCGGCCGCTTACACGCATTCAGGAAGACAGCATATTCTGTCCGTCTGAAAGAAGACAATCCATCAGGGTCTTTGCACCCGCCAAATAAGAATGGCCCGGCCGGCATATACCGGCTGGGCCTTTTCCTTTCATGTTCATCTTGTCACTTTCAACTTCTAATACGGGTTCTCCAAAATGCCGGCAGACTTCCGGCCAGGGCACACAGGAGATACCGGTTCTTTCAGTGTTTCTTCGCCTTGCGGGCCAGAGCCTCACGGCGCGCATTCTGAATCTCGAGGAAACGAGCATCAATGCTGCTGTCGAACACCTGGTTCATTGCAATCAGTCTTTCCATAATGATGTTGTTGTCTTAAATTCGAAACCGGCTGCAAAGATACATCCTTCGAGCTGGAAACCTGTATATCAGTCCGGACTTTTTCCTGACAAGGAACACCTTTTTGATTATCATCAAAGTATTTGACCTACATCAAACAAACAAGCGTTTTACAGCAGAAACAGAGGGCAGGCTTGCCCATACCGGCAGATTTCCGTAACTTTGCAGCGAGATTTAACAGTTCAAGTAATAACCGCAGAACCAAAGGGGTTCCGCATAGAAGAAGAAAGGATAACATTATGTTGACATTCGGTATTGTCACTATTGTCGCGGCCGTACTCGCCGAAGCACTGATTGTTTCAAAGAAAATCAACCTCGGTGAATAACGCAACCAGACAGTAGACCAGAGAAAATCAATCGTATGCTACCGGCAATGCCCGGCAGCTGACAGATAAGCTACAACAGGCCGGTACATCAATGAATGTACCGGCTTTTCCATTATGGTATCCCCCACCTTCCTTCCATGAAGGAGGGAAAAACCGGGCGAAGGAGCACTGCAACAGGCGGCCGGACCACACCGTTGCTACAGGAGGTTGAGTCCCGCAAGGGCCTTCTTTGCGACAGCTTCGAAGTCAGGCCCTAATTCGCAGAAACCGAGAACACAGTTATAGGCGGCATGCCGCAGCGAAAGGTCTTCACCTTCCAGCGTCGTGCGTGCCTGGTCGAGGAACTCGTTGATGCCCCGTTCGTTCGGTTCCATCCTGCGTGCGAACAGACGTGCAAGCAGCTGATAGCCGCAAAGCTGATACATGGTACGGTCGGATGCAATCCACTGATAGGCCAGTGCCGGAGCAAAGTCAAGATGCTGCAGAAGATTGAAAGCCAGAAGTTCGGCCATCTCCTGCGTGCGGAGCCGTTCCATCCATACGTCTACCAGGTCGGCATCCATCTTCTCTGCCGGCATGACAAGCGTTGCAAGTATCTGGCATTCGCGTATGTCTTCTTTCCAGAGTTCTACGGCAAGCCCGTAGTCCTTGCCATATTCAGCCGCCATCTTCTGCAGTTCCGGAAGGGGGACTCCCCAGTTGATCTTATAGGAGACACCTTTCTGGCGCATGGACTGCGAGGCGACACCGTTCATCAGCAGGCGGAAAGACTGCTTGATGGTCTTCAGTTTCTCGTGTATCTGTTCGTTCATTTCTTGTTGATTCTTCGTTTATAATACCCCAACGTTACTTATCTAATACCGGGAAAGTTACTGCAAAAGTACATCAAAAAAACGAGTCGGGAAAACTTCTGGCCTGCAATATTGACATCTGTCTGCCATACCGGCAGACTCTTTATCGGGGGATCATGATGTTTGTTCAGAAAGCTTACTTTCAAGAAACAAACTACTTCTATCCGATTCTTATAATGCTTAACGTGATCCGAACTAAGCCTTGACACCATGGGTGTACACCCTCAACACCATTCGTGTTTACCCTCGACACACTGACAGGAAAGAATCAGTGTGCAGTGTAAATGATAATCCCCATGCAGTGTACTGGCTCGTAAATGACGGAACTCGCCAGGTAAGGAATTGAAACCAAAAAGCACGACAGGGAAACCTGCCGTGCTCTCGAACTATCTTTCTCGTATGAAAAGTCTGTCGTATGCTTGATTTTTGGTTCGCGCCTCACGGCGTTCCCCAATCATCTTGCATCATTGTTATCCCTCAATCAATCTTCTATATTACCTTTGACTAAACCTATGTTCTGTCATCTGAACAATCTCTTTTGTTCTACCTTAAACTAAATAAACTAAAAACCTAAATCTATTACTACTAACCTAAACAATCTATTTATTTGTCTTTCGACGATGCAAAGGTACAATTGTTTGCGCACACACCAAAATTTTCCAGCACAAATTACAATCATTTTAATATTTATTGACCTGCATCAAGATTTATTGACCGAAACAACGTATAAAAGCGGGCGAACGTAACAGTTATTCACCCTTATACGCTCAGTACAGCGCCCCCTCCGCATAGGACAAAGGGGGACTGGTCCTCAATAGAACCTCACCCCCGTAATGACCATCGACCCGACTGCTGCATTCAGTTTTTTCACCAGTTCCGACTGCATCATACTGAGGTCGGCACGCAAGGCCGGGCTCTGCAGCTTCACGAACAGGGTCTGGTTACGGATGAACTTTTCCTGCGTATAGCGTGCCACCACCTTCCCAGCCACACTGTCCCACGCATCCAAGAGCCGCTTCTGCAGCAGCGGGGCCTCCAGTCCGCCCTGGCGGAGGAACTGGTTGAGTACATCGTCCAACGGCTGTACCTTTCGTCTGAACATAGGCTTTACCCCTCCCTCTCGTTGATTTCTCCGCCTTCGACGGAGAACAGTTTATAACTGAATCCGCTGCCTTGCAGGATCTTGTCCAGATGTTCCCGGTTGGTATCGGTAATGAAAATCTGCCCGAAGTCATCGCCAGAGACGAGGCGTACAATCTGCTCCACACGGCTGCTGTCGAGCTTGTCGAAGATGTCGTCGAGGAGCAGCAGCGGCGTACGCCCACCTGCCGTACGGCGCAGAAAGTCGAACTGCGCAAGTTTCAAGGCCAGCACATACGTCTTGTTCTGCCCCTGGCTTCCCTCACGTTTCATGGGATACCCGCCGAGCTTCATCATCAGGTCATCCTTGTGCGTTCCGTGGAGAGAAAAGCCCATGATGCGGTCTTTGACACGGTCGCGCTGTATGATGTCCAGCAGGCTGCCGCGCTGGCAGTGCGAGACATACTCGAGTGACACCTGTTCCCGGTTGTTGCTGATGGTCTGATAGATGCGCCGGAAGACCGGTGTAAGCTCCTGCACGAAAGCAGCCCGCTTCCTGTAGACAGCCTCCCCATGCTCCGCCATCTGCATTTCGAGCAGTTCCATGAGCGTCGGGTCCGGTTCTTCCTCCTGCTTCAGCAGGCTGTTGCGCTGCTGAAGGGCCTTGTTGTAGCGGCCGAGGGATTCTATATAAGGTGTGTCATACTGTGAAATCACGACATCCATCAGCCGTCTCCTCTCCTCGCTCCCGCCCTCTATGAGCGTAGCATCAGCAGGCGAGACAAAGATCAGCGGCAGCCGCCCGATATGCTGGGACAGCCGCCGGTATTCCTTCTTGTTCCGCTTGAAATGCTTTTTCGCCCCACGCTTCATGCCGCAGTACACCTGTTCCTGCTCGCCGGTATCGGTGGTGTAGTCTCCCTCCAGCACGAAGAAGTCGGCATCGTGGCGCATCACCTCGGAATCTTTCGGATTGAAAGCACTCTTGCAGAAGGAGAGATAATAGACCGCATCCAGCAGATTGGTCTTCCCCTCACCGTTGTGTCCGATGAAACAGTTGAGCTTGCCCGAAAGGTTCAGCGTAGCCGTCTGTATGTTCTTGTAGTTTATGATGGATAGTCTGTCTAACTGCATTGTATTTGATTCTGAAAAGCATGGAGACATCAGGACGGTTGCTGTCCCGGCAGGCTTCCGGGGCAGGATGCCGTCCGCAGTCACGCCGTACAGACACCGTAAACCGCCTATCTCCCGACACCTCGACGTCCTGATGCCCTTTTTCCGTTTCCTGCAAAGATAGCTCATTTCCGCTCAATAAAAGAAAAAAGTCATTGATAAATTTCAATATATGCGACTTTTTCACTAATTTTGTCCCGCTATAATGCACGCCTTACAGCTCAGAATATAATAAAAACATCATAACATTAAAATGGCAAACAAAAAAGAACAGGGTACATACGAAGATACCCTCAACAAATCGGAAGCCGTATTCTTGAAGTACAAGAAGCCTCTTCTCATCGCTGTTGCGGCGGTCATCGTTGTCGTAGCAGGTGTAATCCTCTACAAGAACTACATCTCTGCCCCCCGCGAGGCGGAGGCAAGCACGGAACTGGCAAAGAGCCAGATACTCTTCAACGGACAGCAGTACGACCAGGCCCTCGCCGGTTTCCAGAAAGTACAGAGCGATTACAGCGGCACCGATGCAGGCAACCTCGCCAACCTCTATGTAGCTCTCTGCTATGCCCATCAGGCCAAGCCGGACTGGGCGAAAGCACTGGAGAATGCCGAGAAGTTCAGCACCTCTGACGACGAGATGATCAGTCCTGCCTCACAGATGGCACTCGGTGACATCTATGCCAACAACAACCAGAACGACAAGGCCGTCGACTGTTTCAAGAAGGCTGCCAAGATGGCTGATGCCGAAGCCGCCGACAACGTCAACCTCAGTATTGCACCGCTGGCATTGCGCAAGGCAGGCATCCTTCTGGAGAGTGAGGGCAAGAAGGCTGATGCACTCGAAATCTACAAGGAAATCAAGAAGACCTACGTCAACTCTCCTGTTTACCAGGATATTGACAAGTATATCGAGCGGGCTTCCAACTAAGCAGTCATGGCAACAGAACTTCATCATTTGTCCGACTACGACACACAGAGTGTTCCCGATGCAAGCAATATGTGCTTCGGCATCGTCGTAGCCGAATGGAATCCGGAGATTACCGATGCCCTGCTCGACGGTGCCGTCAAGACACTTGAGAAGCACGGGACGCTTCCCGAGAACATCCACATCAAGACGGTCCCGGGCAGCTTCGAGCTTATTTACGGAGCCCAGCAGATGACTAAGAACGACGGATTCGACGCCGTCATCATCCTCGGAAGTGTCATCCGGGGCGAAACCCCTCACTTCGACTACATCTGCGAGGGTGTCACATACGGCATTGCACACCTCAACGCCACACAGAACATCCCCGTCATCTATGGTCTTCTCACCACAAACGACTTGCAGCAGGCAAAGGACCGCAGTGGTGGAAGGCTCGGGAACAAGGGGGACGAGTGTGCCATAGATGCCATCAAGATGGCGAAATTCTAAACGCAACGACATACAGGCCTGTTCTGAAAATCCCATGCCGGCCTGTTGTTGACATGAAGATTGCAGATTCCTGTGTATTGCTTTTATGCAGAATCTGCTCGACTAAAAAGACAAAAAACATCAAAGGTAATTCAGAGCCTGCCTATACGGAAAGGCGGCAGAATACGGACAAATCCGGGTTCTGCTGCCTTTCTGCTTCTCTATGCAAAAACGAAAGACATCCCTGACCTTCCGGGCGGCTTGCAAAGAAAACATACAAAGAACCTACAATATGCGTAGAGGCCCGTCATGTAGGGTGTATTAACGTGAAGGCCTGACCGCTTCTAAATCCATAGCCCCCCCTTTCAACATTTATATCTGCGTCTGGGACGGATAGAGTGCTTATCTCTGTCCGCTCTATCTGAAAGTATGTTCTGAAAAATCACGTTGGTTTGTCGTCGGGATGAATATTGTCAACTCTTTATCCCTTTTTTAGGACATACCTGAACAAATTCGCATGATTTTTTCATGCCTGCGGCTCTTCAAGAAGCTGTGATGTCCGTCAATAATGTTAAATTCCGCTTTTCTTTCTTTCATTTCTTAATTTTTTTATATTTTTGTCCATAGAAACAAATTAACAACTGAGATGAATAGAACTTTCAAAGCAGGGATGCTTGCAGTGCTGCTTCTGGCAAGTACCCATCTATCTGCACAAGAGTCTCCTTTCAGACTGGGTGTCCGTCTGGGTGGCGGTATGTCCGTCAATAAGGGAATAAACAAGATTCTCGTTCCGGAGGATTATTATTCCAATTACAGCTTCAAGGACAAGTGGCAGCTTACTCCGACTGTCGGAGTGTTCGCACAGTATCATGTTACCGGTTCCATCATTGGTGCTGAAGGCGGACTCAACTATTGGCAGAAGGCATCACAGCTTGTCTATAATGACAATAAGGGGTTAAACTACAAGGTTGCGCCTCGTTATAATTACATTGGCGTATCTGCTTTGTTGAAGATCTATCCCTGGCGTAAAGGTTTTGACATTTCAATCGGCGGACGTGCCGGTGCCAACCTTAATGGAAAAGGCATATCTTACGAGAGCAATCAGGAAGACGGCAGGTTCGCAGACTATCATTTTGCCACTGTCGCTGAGACGGAACGGCTGATGAAGGAGAAACTGACAGGACAGCCGGACATAGCCCTCGGCGGTGGCTTCGGATATGAAATAGACCATCACTGGGCTGTGGACCTGCGTTATTTTTATGGTTTGAACTCCACTATCAAGACAGAGACGAATGACTATAACTGGGCAGAGCACTCAACTCACAGCCAGAATATAGAACTCAGTGTAAGTTATCTTTTCAATCTGTAAATCATTGTAATGCCCTATGAATAGCAGATTAAACAAACGGAACTGCCGTCTTTTCAGTATTACATTCGTTGTGTTTGCAATCGTCTTCGCTGCAATGGGTTGCAAAAATGACAAACCGGAACAGGTGCAGGATGTTCAGCAACCAGTTAAAAGCAGGCCCTCCACGTCCTTGCTTCCACCTGTTATCAAAGATGAGCAACCTCCTTTGCCTGAACAGAACGTCCCCAAGCATATATATAATAAGGTGAAGAGCCGGACACATTATACAGCAAAGAAAAATACGAAAAGAGGTCATAAACGTCACCCACTGCGAAAAATAAAGTATACCAAAAAGACATCACGTATCAAGGGACAAGGCGTTTTCGCTTCGGTCTCTGTATCAGATGGGACAGATAATATAAACAATCCGCAAAATAAAAACACGGAATCAGCCCAACAGACTGTGAGTAAGGGAGAGGATTATATTGCCGGAGACAAAACGGAAAGCAATATTTCAACAAGCCCTTCCAACACAGAACGTAATCTTTCGAACGTCCAAAGATATTCTTTCCCTCACAGGCACCTGTTCCGTGTAGGACTTCGCACGGGCATTGGTTACTCAAAGGTAACGGGATTAAGCAGTATTATTGAAAGCCATGACGTCCGCCCTACTTTCACAATGAGTGAATATGGTAGCATAAATCCTCGTATCGGCATCTTCGGCACATGGCAGTACCGCAGGCTGGGTGCCGAACTGGGCATTGATTACATCCGTATTCGCAGCAAGCTGACGGAGCGCAAGATACCGGATAATGTAACTGAGACTACACGATTTCATTATAATTTCATTACTCCACAAATCTTGCTTCGTTTCTATGCTTTCCCAAAGTTCTATATGGGGGCCGGCATCAGTGCCGCCATTCCGTTCGGCAGCCGTAATATCGACTTCACCAATGACCGCATTGGAGAGGTGTACCGGCAGCAGGCTGAACGTACACAGGATCATCTGAGAGAATCAGTCAAGGCACGAGTAGCATTCATTCCTACCATTAAGATTGGCTATGTTGATATAAAGAGCGGTCTTGAGGCGGGACTGGAATACGGTTTCGGATTCAATGACATGCTCCGCACCTGCGCCAATGACTACGGGTATCAGGAACGTGCGAACAATCTGCAGACCGTCAGCCTTACCATCGGGTACAGTCTTCCTCTCGGAAAAGCCCAATAAACAGCATCCTGCAATCCTATTAAAACAGTCTCTGTATGAAACATAAATACCTCACAGCAGTTTCCTTCTTTATATCCACTCTTTCTGCCACAGCCCAGACTCCTGGTGGTGTAGATAAGCCGATGGTCTGGTCACGTGATTCCGCCTCCGTCCGGGTCGCTGCCGGAACCGGACTTACCTATATCGGCGTAAGTAAGGTATATGGCGAGAAGGAACAGGCCATCTGGAGTCTCGGCAGCGGAAAAGCGGTTACCCGTATGCAGACGACTGAACGTACCGCCAATCTTGGTGACGGTACCTTCATGAACTATGCCAAGGACACGCTGTCCGAAATGCGGCTTTACAGCTATACGACCTCCTCCAGTGTGGGCGGCGGTCAGACTCTGCACATCGGGCGGAACGGGAACACTAAGCTGCCTGTGAAGAACCTTGACGGCAGGACTGTCGAGTATGCCGTCTTCGACCGCTGCCTTTCTGATGCAGAACGCTGCCGTGTGGAAAGCTACCTCGCATTGAAATACGGCGTGACCCTTCGCAGCAGTTACCTCAATTCAAGAAGCGAGGTTATTTGGAACGGATATGCCGACAGAGGCTACAGCCACCGCATCGCCGGTCTTATCTCAGACAGAGCCTCTGCTTTACATAAGACAAGAGCCAAGAGCTGTGAGGAAGACGGTTTTCTTACTGTCAGCATGAGCAGGCCGCTTCAAGATGGGGAGAGTATTCTCTGGGGTGACAACAATGGCAGACTTTCTTTCCATTCGAGCAGGGCCTACGGCAAGTGGCTCGGCAGACGGTGGATGGATACAGCGACACGGATTTCCAATCCAAGCGTTGATATTGCAGCCGACAGCCGGCAGCTGCGCCAGATACGGCCGCTATCTGAAGGCGAGAGCTATTATCTTTCCATTGACCCCACGGGCACGGGCAGTTTCCCTGTCAAGGATCTGAGTTATCACAAGGCCGACAGGGTCACGGCCGACAGCATCGTCTTCAGGGACGTGCCGTTGGGCAGCCATTCCGTCTTCACGCTACGAGCTGCCAGGGATATGTTCACGACGATAGAAGTAGTGCAGCCAAAGGAGAAGAGCGGCAGCACAGGAACACTTTCTGTCAGAGTAACAGGCGGTATCGCTCCTTACAAGATGACCCTGCAGAGAGAGCACATGTCCGTTTTCAATCGTAGCACAAGCGACAGCATACAGTCTGCTGACGGACTCATAGAAGGGAAATACCTTCTTACGACGACAGACCATGTGGGCAACAAGGCTGAGAATGAGTTTCAGATATCGAAGACGGGTATCACAGAGATTCCTTCCATGAATCCTTCCGACGGAAACAGTAACTTCTTTGCGAATGTAAGTGTAAGTCCTAATCCAACGGTGAATGGATATGTCAGCGTACAGGTGGAACTGAGCGAAACAGCTCCATTGGATATGGCGCTCTATACGGCTGGCGGCGCTATTGTCAGCCGCCAGACGAATCTGCCTGATACGTATTTCTCAACTAAAGTCTATCTTCCACAGACCGGTGTTTACTTATTGACACTGCAGAGTGGTACCAAAGAAAAGACATTCAAACTGATGAGGAAGTAAATTCCTCTGTCATCCTTTATAGAGCTTACCAACGCAAGTATATATATTGAAGACCTCCAGGCCTGAAATAAAACAGAAAGAATAATGACGCATTCTACACATTCACTCCTCCTTCCGTTCCTGCTGCTCGCAGGAACCGTCCTGAACTCCTGTAATGGCGGCAGCCGGCCGGCAGGGCAGGCTGATGTCACTACGGACACGGCTTCTTCCGTGCGGGGAGACTGTACTTCCCGACAGGCTGCCCCCTTGCGGAAACAGGTCAAGGACAGCATCCAAGGCTCATCCGTGAAGAGTAGCTCCAAGGGCGTAGTACGAAACGACAAGGAGAATCGTGTAGACACGCACAAGCCGGACAGGAAATCTGCAAGACTTTTTACAGACTTAGGCAAACGTACCGTCAGCAAGTTCTTTACCAATGCTGACAGCGACACGCTCAATGTCGGGCGTGCCCAGCTTGCCGTACCACGTGAGGCTATGGCAAAGGGTAAAGTTCTCAGTATTACTCCACTTAGAAAGGGAGAATTACCAACCTTGCCTACAGGTATGGTGAACGTCACAGGTGGCTGTGACACATTAATGGCAAGAACAGATACTGTGTCAGGTTATCGCTTCTTACCTCATGGCAATCACTTCGTCCATCATCTGGCAAGTATCGCCGTACCTTACGACAGCACGTTGATACCGAAAGGCTATACCGTGGATGATATCCACACCTATTATTATGATGAACTGCACCAACGCTGGACCATGCTCCGGTCGAAAGGTATCGATACCAAACGTGAGGTGGCGATGGCGGAGACCTCCCACTTCACGGATGTCATCAACGGCATCATCAAAGTGCCGGAGAGTCCCGAAACACAGAACTATGTTCCCACAGGCATCAGTGAACTGAAGGCCGCCGACCCTGCGGCGGGCATCCAGCAGATAGAAGCTCCATCAGCTAATCAGAACGGTACGGCAACACTGTCCTATCCTTTCGAAGTTCCTGCAGGACGTAATGATATTGGTGTAAGTGCCGGCTTACAGTACAGCAGCGAGGGCGGCAGCAGCTTTGCAGGCTATGGATGGAGCCTTCCCGTGCAGAGCATTGACATCGAGACCCGCTGGGGTGTGCCGCGCTTCGACAGCCGGTATGAGAGCGAGAGCTACCTGCTCATGGGACAGCAGCTCAGCGACCGGCTCTACCGCAGGACCGACTCTTTGTCACGTCAGACTGATAAGCAGTTCTATCCAATGACCGAGGGCGGGTTCAGTAGGATTATCCGAAAGGGCGACAGCCCGAAGAACTATTACTGGGAAGTGACTGGCAAGGATGGTACAGTCTACAGTTATGGTGGTCATGGTGGTCATGTCAGTGATGCTACTTCTCTTACAGATACCAATGGTAACCGTGTCAAATGGGCACTTGATCGTGTTACCGATGTTCACGGAAACTTTGCCGCATTCCATTACATGAAGTCTGGCAATAACCTTTATCCTGAACGTTATACATGGACAGGATTCGGGGAGACGGAAGGACTGTATAGCATTGAATTCAACTGGAATACTGGTAACGTACACAGAGTTGACTATGTTCGTAGTGGTAGACTTGGGGTTCTCCAGACAGACTCTCTTCTGTTGGGAAGCGTCGAGGTCAAAAACAATGGGCAGCAGCTTCGTTCATATACAATCCATTATGAAAAAGGACCCTTCGGGAAAACACTTCTTAAGAGCATTGACCAGAACGACAGTAAAGGTATAGTAGTAGCTGCACAGAGTTTCAGCTACTATAATGATGTGAAAAAGGGACTCTATGCAGATAGTATTACAACCTATACAGCTGGTATAGACAATTATGGCAAGCTTGTAAAAACCAAAATTGGACATTTCGACGAACACTTGTCTCTTCTTGGCGGAGCTTCCTCCAAGGGAAATACCATTGGAGGTGGTATAATGGTTGGCGCTGGCTGGGGGCCGGCAACAGCGAGTGCAGGTGCTTCTTATAGCCATACCAATTCTTCCAATGAAGGCCGTGTGACACTTGTAGATATCAATGGCGATGGGATGCCCGATAAGGTATGGAAAGGTAGCGATGGTAAACTCCATTATCGCCTCAATATGAACAAGGCTCTCTCTCATCCTGTCTTTGGTAAAGAACAGGCTTTGGTGGGTGTAAACAGTTTCTCTTCTGGCAAGGCTACCAGCTATACTCTCAGTGCTAACGTTGCTACAGGTTTTGGACCGGCGAATATGGGCTATGCCATCAGCAAAACTAAGGATCAGAATAAGACCAAGGTTTATTTCCAGGATTTTAATAGTGATGGCCTTGTTGATATTGCAGTTAACGGAATCGTTTATTTCAACCATAGCGACGGAAAAGATGTGACCTTTGCACCTGCCAGTACGGCCACCGGCAACCCAATACCATCAATAGCCGGAGTTAACGTTGCGCCTGCTTTCAAAGTTGACTACAAGACTGTTCGCGACTCTTTGGAGAGAGAGTTCCCTCTACATGATGTCGTACGTGTGTGGCGAGCGCCTTATTCAGGTACAGTATCTGTTATGAGCCATGTAGAGAAGCGCTCTTCTGAGGGAGATGGTGTCAGCCTCAGTATGCAATTCAACAGTGACGTGTTATGGAAGGATACCCTGTTACAATCGGGATCTGTGACCTTACCTGCAATAACCCGTAGCGTAAAACCTGGAGATGTTTTCGTATTTCGTGTCGGAGCCCGCTACTCCGGTATAGGTGATGATGTCATATGGGATCCGGAGATAACTTATACTTCTATCAAGACTGATAAATATGCCGGTGAGGACTTGAAGAGATATCGCAGCAGTGAAGATTATATAAGCGGTGCATATTCAACAGCTGCCCCTTCGGAAACTGCAGTAAACAGATTTGAAGGTACATTCAATAAACAGAAGACTTCTGATGACATTATACTGGCAATCATAAAGACTGATAAGGATGGTAATCAGTTGGTCATGGACAGTCTCCTCCTTAAAGCAGATACTGTGATCAGCCATGGCAGCTTCTCCGGTAATCTAACAGCCACAGCAGGAGAAGAGGCTACTGTTAACTTCATTATACGTACTGCGAGTCCCATCAACTGGAAACATATAGACTGGAGACCTGTCTTTTATGCGGACACCATGAAATATGTTCTTTCCCCGCAATGCCTGATGTTCAGCAAGAATATTTCTCTATGTCCAGACACCGTTATAGGCAGAAATGTCTCTATACAAAGTCCGGTATGGGGGAAAGCACTTACTCTTCTCCCTGAGCTTTCTGTCCAAAGGACATCAAACAAGGATACGGCGCCGGCAACGGTCTATATGACTATCAAGGATGATCATGGATCCTTACTCTACCGCAAAGAATTAACTCTTGGCAGCAGTAATCAGCTGACAGGACCAGCCATCAGAGTTGCAGACGGTTCTGTACTTGCACAGAAGATGTCTGCAGGAAAAATACAGGTGACATATTCTATCTTGAACGAACTTGAAAATGCGACTGCAAAGCTAAAGATATTTAGGGATTCTGTTGTCAGCCCTGCTACAGCAGGAAGCCCTGCAGTGTTAAGACCAGTCAGGGTTTCCACGGTCAATGCGTCTGTCTATTCAAGCTTCAACCGTTTTGACTATGGACAGCTGTACAAAGGTTGGGGGGCTTTTGCATGGAATGGTACGGCAAAGAATGTTGCAATACCGAAGGACAAGATGAAGATTCCTGAGACAAATGAGTACTATCATGATGGAAAAGTCAATGAGAGTGCCGTAGAAGCCAATGAGATGGATATTAACCGTCAATTGTTCTTTACACTGTCTTACTTACCAGAGAAAAAATACTTTGTGAGTGCAACAGATAGTGCCTATGTCGGTTCTGTTGTCATGCGTCCATCACGACTGGGAGAGGATGACATCATTGTGGATACTGTCGATTATAATATACAAGGTGGAGGACTGGCAGCACCAGTGTTACTGACAGAGTCGAAATCAAAGGGTAAGACATATAATATGGGATTCTCATTGGGAGCCAGCCTCGGAGTCAACAAGAGTAATACCTCACAGCAGTCCTATAATATTATCTCCGCCATGGACCTCAATGGTGACGGTTACCCTGACTGGTTGAATGACAATGATGGGAAAGTCGTTGCACAACTGACACAGCCTACGGGTATACTGGGCAAGGGGAGCCTGCAATATGATGTTGAAAATGCTGCTACAGATGGTGACGCCAGCAATATAGGTGGAGATATTGGCTTATCTTCAGATAAGAGTGCCTATTCCTTTAAAGACTTTAAGGAGAAAATGGCTGTCGCAAAGGCTGCCTTTGCACAGCATACAACCACAAAGCAGATCATGAAGCAGCGGGCTGCAGAGGGGAATTCTGCCAGTCACTCTGGTAAAGTAGCAGAATTTTCTTGTGGAGCAAGTGGAAACTTCTCCAGTGGAACTTCGGAAACAGTAAGAGGTTGGGAGGATCTTAATGGAGATGGACTTCCTGATATGGTTACCAACGGCACCGTTCGTTATGGACTTGGCTATGACTTTACACCAGCGATAGCCTCTTCTCTTACACAACTTGAGTCGACTAAAAACAGCAACTTTGGTGACGGACTTGGTATCACGGTTCCCGTATTGGGACTTTTTAGTGTCAATATCGGTCAGAATGATACGGAGAGCTTGACCTCTACGCGTTCTCAGCTTAGTGATGTCAATGGTGACGGTCTCCCTGATCTCCTTCAACTGGATGAAAAGGGCAATCTGAAGGCTACTTTGAATACTGGAAGCGGATTTATGTCTGGCAGTACTTCTCTCGGACAGAGTAATATTTCTGACAATCTCGGTTCCTCTGTTGCCATCTATGCCAGCACAGCCTATACCTATACGATACCTCTTCCTTTCGGTTTCACAATTAGCATTACACCAAGTGTACAGGGATCTCATAGCGAAAGCATAAGCCGTACTACGGCTGCAGTCATGGATATGGATGGAGACGGGCTTCCTGATCTTGTCTATAGTGACAGCGAGAATCATCTCTATGTACGTCGTAACCTCACGGGCAGAACGAATATGCTAAAGAGCGTGACGCTTCCTTTCGGCGGACATATCCATATCAGCTATGAGCAGACAACTCCAAGTTACGATTTGCCGGGACGCCGCTGGGTGATGTCATCTGTTGAGACGACGGGTGGATACAAGGAGAACGGAGCAATACGAAGCAGGAACACCTTTGAATATAGTGGTGGCTATCGTGACCGCCGTGAGCGTGACTTCTATGGTTTCAAGCAGGTACGTACCAATCAGATGGACACGGAGAACGGTGACAGAATCTATCGTTACTCCGTACAGACCTATGGCAAGAACAGGGATTACTATACTCATGGTCTTGTAACGAGCGAGTATCTCTATACGGCTGATGGAAAGAAACTGCAGGGTGCAGTCTATGACTACGACCTGAAGACACTTGCCGTTGGTAATAATACGACAGATGCTGTTGTCTTCCCTGCCCTAAAGACACTCGTTCAAAGTAACTTTGATGAAGCCAGTGGGGACAGTCTTTCGGTTGCTGTCAGCAATACTTACGATGACTATGGTAACCTACAGGGATATAAGGAGACTACAACAGCCTATAGCTTAGAGGCAAGCATTAACTATCATAAGATAGCCGACAAGTATATTGTCAGTGTTCCGAGCCATATCGCTGTCAGCAGTGGCGGTAAGACTTACCGTGAACGCTCAACGAAGGTGGACGGCAACGGTGAGATAACGGAGATCGTGCTCCATAACGGTGACAAGCCATCAGTCTATAACATGACTTACGATGGCTATGGTAACATCACACGCATGACGAAGCCGGAGAACTATAACCATCAGCGTATGTTCTATGCTTATACGTATGACGACCGCTATCACAGTCTTGTGACAAGTGTTAAGGATGCATACGGCTATAGCTCCAGCACGGCTTATGACGGTCTTTGGAATGCTCCGTCTGTAACGACCGACCTTAACGGGCAGAAGATGGAATACACCTACGATGCACTGGGCAGACAACAGACTATCCGTGCTCCGTATGAGATAGAGAGCGGTCAGCCATTTACTATCCGTTTTGAGTACTTCCCTGCAGAACGCAAGGCACATACCATTCATTATTCTAAGGAAGGCAACATAGATACCTATACCTTTGCCGACTCGCTGATGCGTGCCGTCCAGACGAAGCAGACGGGCGTGGTCTGGTCTGGTGGCAGCAATCAAAAGGTCTCCATCGTCAGTGGAAGGGCTGTTATCGATGCCTTTGGACGTAATATTGCGGCTTATTATCCAATGACGGAGAGCTATGGTAATATTGGTACTTACAACCATGCTACAGGTGATCTGCAGGCAAAGACAGAGTATGATGCGCACGACCGTACCATGAGTGTTACGCTTGCTGATGGCAGTGTGACACGCACAGCCTACAGTATCGGTAGTCATGACGGTGAACCGATGCTCCAGACAACGGTCACGGATGCACTGGGACGACATGCGGAGAGCTATACGGATGCCAAGGGGCGCAACCGTGAAACGGTGCAGCATGCTCGTGGTGAGGATATCACGGTGAAGTACAGCTATGACCCTGTCGGACAGGTGATGACGGTTCAGCATCCTAACGGTAGGGAGACGAAGTATGCCTACGACCTACTTGGTCGCAAACTGATGGTGAACCATCCTGATGCTGGTGAAACGGATATGACCTATGATGCGGCAGGTAACCTCCTGACGAAACTCACGGCAGAGCTTAGGAAGTCGATATCTGACAAGGGTTACATCTCTTACACCTACGACTTCGAGCGACTCCATGAGGTACTTTATCCAGAAAACCTCTTTAATCGTGTTACTTATACCTATGGTAAAGCTGGCGATAAGTATAATCGCGCTGGTCGTCTTGCCCTCGTTGAGGATGCGAGTGGCGGTGAAGCCTATTACTATGGTTGTCAGGGTGAGGTGACAAAGACCGTCCGTACAGTCATGGCGAGTGTGGCGGATATTAGGACTTATGTCTATGGTGCTACCTATGATAGCTGGAACCGTGTGCAGACGATGACTTATCCTGATGGTGAAGTGGTGACCTATCACTACAATGCTGCTGGACAGGTTGAGCGTCTTACGAGCAATAAACAGGGACATCAGAGCGTTATTGTTGATAGGATAGGTTATGACAAGGAGGGTCATACGGTCTATACGAAGCTCGGTAATGGCACGGAGACTACCTATACCTACGACAAGCAGCGTGAACGTCTGCAGGTGATGAACCTTACAGCGGACGGTCAGACTGTGATGGAAAACAGGTACCAGTATGATGCTGTGGATAATATCCTCGGTATTACGAATGCCGCCGACCCGACGTCGCTGACGAAGCTCAACAGGGCGAAGCTGGGAGGAAGGAGTGCGCATACGTATGAGTACGATGAGCTGAACCGTCTTGTCCACGCAAGCGGCAGGGCCAAGCGTGCATCGTATGACATGGTGATGTCGTTCGGACGGATGAGTGAACCGCTCACTAAGGTGCAGAAGGTGGACTCAACGACAACTGCCAAATCTTATAACTTTGCTTATAAGTATGAGGACAGTAACCACCCGACAGCTCCAACGCAGATTGGTCACGACCATTACACATACGATGCCAACGGTAATCCAACACTGGTAACGAACGACTCTACGAACACTACCCGCGAGATGTATTGGGATGAAGACAATCGCCTGATGGTACTCTCTGATAACGGCAAGACGAGTCGTTATACTTACAATGCTGCTGGCGAACGTATCATGAAGAGTTACGGCACGATGGAGGGTGTGTATATCAATGGAGCACCGCAGGGAATCACATTCCATGAGACGGACAACTTCACACTTTATCCTGCAAGTATCCTCTCTGTCAACAAAAACAGATTTACGAAGCATTACTTCCTTGGTGACAAGCGCATAGCATCAAAGATAGGGACAGGTCTCTTCAATAACGTTTACGGGCGTAACGGCTCATACGTAACGGCTGGTCAGCAGGATTATGCTGAACGTATGAACCAGATTCAGAAGCAGAAAGAGGCATACTACAAGCAGCAGGGCATTGCACCTGGTGTACCTACAATGAAGGGTGCGTATGGTGACCCAGAGAATACAAAACGAGGATATAACTCTATCATTGACACACTCGGCAACCACGATGTGCCACAGGGTTGGATTCAGACTCCGAAGCCGAACACCACACCGAATACCAACCCTGGTCCACCTGTAAGCTGGAACGACCCAAGCAACCCTGATGACCCGCAGGCTGGTTATGGTTATATTCCAAACGACACAACGAAAGAGGAGACCTTCTTCTATCACAGTGACCACCTCGGTAGCACGTCTTACATCACAGATGACCATGTCAACATTACACAGTATGATGCCTACTTACCATACGGTGAACTTCTCGTTGATGAGCACAGTAGTAGTGAAGAACTGCCATATAAGTTCAATGGTAAACAGTTCGATGATGAGACTGGTCTATACTATTACGGCGCAAGGTACATGAACCCAATCACAAGTATTTGGTATGGGGTGGATCCGTTGGCAGAGAAGTATACAACTACTGGTGGATATGTCTATACTCTTGACAATCCCATCAGGATGATTGATTTGGATGGACGAAAGTGGGATGAGTCTTCTGTAACACAAAAGAACGGAAATGTTACTATTAATCTCACCTTAACAGTTGCCATTTTAAATTCAAGTAATAAAGAATTTGATTTGAAGAAACTAGGAAATGTTTTGTCCAACCAATTACAAAGTTCTTATGGAATTTCATATGTAGAAGGTATGAATTACAAGAACTCTGTTCGTCAAAAAGGAATGGATAATCTTTATGTTGCAAGAACTTTGCCAACGAAATTCAGAAAGGTAAACGTCAATGTTTCAGTTAGATTTCGCGTCATTAGTAATAAATCGGAATTACGAGACAGAGAACATCTATTGAATATACTGCCTGCTTCACAACTTCGAGGTGTTTATGGAAAAGTAAATAAAATAGGTGGCTCAGTAGTATTTCTTAATGAACGATATGTAAATAATATAATTAATGGTAACGACAGAAATACATTACCTCATGAATTTGGCCATTCTTTAGGTTTATTGCATGTTGATGGAGCTGATGCTTGGTTTCTAGGACTTTTTGGACGAAGCCAATACTATGATAGTTACAAACAAGAAAGAAATAGATATAATGTTATGTTTAGTGGAGCTAATAGTAAATATACAAATGATTACAAATCTACTGATATTAATCCAGAGCAGATTAGCATAATTCTTGAAAATTTTAGAAATAATAAAGTAAACAGATAAGAAATTATGAAACAGGTTGTATTTATTATTGCCCTATATGTTTTGATAAATATTCTATCATTATTATTCTATATATTTTCTTTTTCTAGTGATGGAAAAATAGATATTGGTTTACCTTTTATTTTTATCCATTTAACGAGTGCAAAATATGATTCCACTTTTCCATACAATAAGTTACTTATAGAGCCTTTTTTATGGGATGTTGTTTTTTTATTTGCGATAGTCTGTTTATATTCGTGCTGTCTAAAATTTATCAAAAGGATTCGTGATCGAGAGGAGCTTAAGAATGAAAAATAAATGATGACTTATGATGCGGCGAGATCCCACCTCTTCCTATTCCGAACAGAGAAGTTAAGCCCGTTTGCGCCGATGGTACTGCAATGCAATGCGGGAGAGTAGGTAGCCGCCTTCTTTTATAGAGAGCTTTGAAGAGAAATCTTCGAGGCTCTTTTTTTGTTTTATCTTTGGATGAATCCCGTCAGCCGGCTTATATCCTACCTGCAATCCCTCTCCCTCAAATCCTTGCCTTATCCTTATTCCTAACCCGATCATAACCAACTCATCCAAATATACGGCACATGCAAATATATAAGTCATCCAAATATACAACTCATCCAACACATCCAATCAACTTGCAGTCTTTATATTTACTCTAATACCATATTTTTTTGTTTTTCATTTGCTGTCACTTTTAACACTTTGCATAATCGATTTGTTGTCAACGCATTGTAATGTGTGAGATGGTGACAAGAGTGACAGGAAAGTTAAAGGCACTCCATTTTTATGGTTTGAACCTATGAACAGGTGCAGGTACAATTTAAAATGAAATACATCAGCTTTGTGGTTTTATTCTAGCAAAGGGCATTGTATAGCTATTACTGCTTTTCTTCTTTGTACGGATACATTTACAAAATAAAGTTGTATATTTGCCTTAAAATAACACATGACATAGGAGTCTGCGGACATTAGGTCTTACGGTGGAGGAGGTGTTGTGGTGTAGGAGATATAGATCTTTTTTGTGCTGTGATGAGAGTCACAGTAGGGACTGATGTCTCTCATATTTATGTTCTAACTTCACCACAAACACTATTCTTACGTTCTAAACTCTTAGTTGATGAGCACAGTTGCTCTGAAGACCTACCGTATAAGTTCAATGGTAAACAGCTCGATGATGAGACTGGCTTGTACTATTACGGAGCCAGGTACATGGATCCCGAAATCTCCATGTGGTTGGGGGTAGATCCTATGATAGAGAAATATCCAGAAATCAGTCCATACATTTATTGTCATAATAATCCTATTGTCCTAATTGACCCAGATGGGAGACAATCCAAAGTACCACCGACAATTATTCAAATAATAGATTATGGTACAAAAAATAGTAAAAAATTCTCATCTTTAATGAAAGCTGCAAATGTAAATAAAGCAAATATTAATAGTGTTATTCGCTTTGGAAATGAGGCTAGTACGGATCCTATTACGGGGCATATCCAAATAACGAAGGATAAAAGAGTAAAATTCCAAGTTATAAAATTAACACACGAATTATCTAATAGGGCAAATAAAGCTAAGCTTGCAAAAGCTACAAATGATGTTGCAAATAAGAAAATATCTCCAGAAGTTTATGCTAAGAAGATAATGGAGACAGAACTTGATGGTCAGATAAACCAAATAAAGGTTGCGGCTGATATTGGGTTTCAATATCCAGGAGAAGAAAATAAAAGAATTAATTCCTTAATTCAAAATTATTCTAAAAATAAAAATATAAACTTACGGAAGATATTATCTCCCAATACCTCACTCAGAAAAGATTATATCAAACAAGGTAAAGCAGTACGAAAACAATAAAAAATAGATATGAAAAGATTTGGCTTACTATTGATTGGCGTAATGCTTGTTATTACAACTAACTGTAATAATCAGCAGTTAAATAACAGATATTCATCGAATAACTTATCATTTATAAAGAATGATAAACTTCATTATAATATCCTCTTAGTCGCATGTGACACCTGTGTTCCTATTATAAATAAGGGCTATAGAGTGCGTGTTAAGCTGACAGATAAACAGAAAAGTATCGTTAAGAAAATAAAAAAGGAAATGTGGAGGCACTTATTATCTGATAAGAAGACCGATTTTGCAGCAAATCTGATCCTCTATGATATTTATGATAAAGATGCTATTCTACTCTTTGGATTAGGCAACAATATAAGAGATTGGAGGAAAAATCTAAAACGGGATGATACATTGTTTTGGTTGAAGAAATTAAAATGAATTCGTATTGGTCATCAAATATAAAGCGTTATGAGGAATATTATATTCATTTTATCGATGCTTCTCATAAGAGCGGGACACTCCTAAAGCAGATACGAGCAATGGTAGGCTTTGGACAAAGAAAGTGAATTAATAAAAAAATACTTATCAATGGAGTATAGCATATATTGCTCCATTGATAAGTTAAAGTTTTGATTTCCTCTATTAGATGATAAAGACAGGGAGAGTTATAAATAAAGAAGAAATGTCTGTGAAGTCCATCATAGCAGAAACTCTTATAAGCAAAGGTGTTGGACATATCCTCCCGTCAAGCTATCTAAAAAAGGCAACAACAGAGGCTAGGCATAACTATAGTGTTGCTTTACATAAATTAGAAAAATTACAGTCACGTAGAACTCCTAACATGAAATTAATTAGAAATGCTAAATCAGCAATGAGAGAAGCGAGAGCATTATATGGGACTTTGGTCTCATTTACAACAGGGGTAGAGACGGTAAAAAAAGAAGTTGGAAAGAAAGTACAATCACAATTACCTAAAGATTATGGTGGTCAATAAAATGGAATACAAACAAGTTCGTAGATATCTTCTATTGATGATCTCTGGCTGTATTATATATTTATTCTACAGTATTATAGTTGTTTATTACGATACTCAAGCAATAAAATCGGGTCCAATTAAGTCATATAAAATAGTGTCAGAACATAGTGGTGCTATAAATATAACTTCCTATATCATTGTACGTTATATGGGTAAGGAATATACTGTCACTGTAAGTAGGAAGGATATAAATGAAGGGAATCTAAATAAAATTTTATACCATAATAAATGGAATGATACACTTTTTTATGATGAAAAAGAGGATATATATGTTAGATTGGGAATCCTTTCATTAGGCTTACTCTCAGTACTTTGCATGAGATCCTACATGAAAGGCTATCATGGAAGTAAGGAATGAAGCTTATTTTTGTCTTTTTGTCTTGCCCTCGTTGAGGATGCGAGTGGCGGTGAAGCCTACTACTACGGTCGACAGGGTGAGGTGACGAAGACCGTCCGTACGGTGATGGCGAGTGTGGCGGATATTAGGACTTATGTCTATGGTGCTACGTATGATAGCTGGAACCGTGTGCAGACGATGACTTATCCTGATGGTGAAGTGGTGACCTATCACTACAATGCTGCCGGACAGGTTGAGCGTCTTACGAGCAATAAACAGGGACGTCAGAGCGTTATTGTTGATAGGATAGGTTACGATAAGGAGGGTCATACGGTCTATACGAAACTCGGTAATGGCACGGAGGCCACCTATGCCTACGACAAGCAGCGTGACCGTCTGCAGGTGATGAACCTTACAGCGGATGGTCAGACTGTGATGGAAAACAGGTATCGTTATGATGCTGTGGATAATATCCTCGGTATTACGAATGCTGCCAACCCAACGTCGCTGATGAAACTCAACAAGGCGAAGCTGGGAGGAAGGAGTTCGCATACGTATGTGTATGACGAGCTGAACCGCCTTGTCCACGCAAGCGGTAAGGCTAAGCGTGCATCGTATGATATGGTGATGTCGTTCGGACGGATGAGTGAACCACTGACAAAAGTTCAGAAGGTGGACTCAACGACAACTGCTAAGTCTTATAACTTCGCTTATAAGTATGAGGACAGTAACCACCCGACAGCTCCAACGCAGATTGGTCACGATCATTACACATACGATGCCAACGGTAATCCAACGCTGGTAACGAACGACTCTACGAACACTACTCGAGAGATGTACTGGGATGAAGACAATCGCCTGATGGTACTCTCTGATAATGGCAAGACGAGTCGTTACACTTACAATGCTGCTGGTGAACGCATCATGAAGAGTTACGGTACGATGGAGGGCGTGTATATCAATGGTGCACCACAGGGTATTACTTTCCACGAGACGGACAACTTCACGCTTTATCCTGCAAGTATCCTCTCTGTAAA
Source organism: Prevotella denticola (assembly GCF_900454835.1). Classification (GTDB taxonomy): domain Bacteria; phylum Bacteroidota; class Bacteroidia; order Bacteroidales; family Bacteroidaceae; genus Prevotella; species Prevotella denticola. The sequence goes on from NZ_UGTM01000002.1 coordinate 156,078, forward strand.
CAAGAATCGCTTTACAAAGCATTACTTCATTGGTGACAAACGAGTTGCTTCAAGGATAGGAACGGGTCTGTTCAACAACGTCTATGGACGCAATGGATCATACGTAACCGCTGGTCAGCAGGATTATGCTGAACGCATGAATCAGATTCAGAAGCAGAAAGAAGCGTACTATAAACAGCAGGGCATTGCTCCTGGTGTACCTACAATGAAGGGTGCGTATGGTGACCCCGAGAATACAAAACGAGGATATAACTCTATCATTGACACACTCGGCAACCACGATGTGCCACAGGGTTGGATTCAGACACCACATCCTAACACGACACCAGGCACCAACCCTGGTCCACCCGTAAGCTGGAATGACCCGAGCAACCCTGATGACCCTCAAGCTGGATATGGTTATATTCTTAATGACACTACAAAGGAAGAGACCTTCTTCTATCACAGTGACCACCTCGGCAGTACGTCTTACATCACAGATGACCATGCCAACATTACACAGTATGATGCCTACTTACCATACGGTGAACTTCTCGTTGACGAGCATAGCAGTAGTGAAGAATTGCCATATAAGTTCAATGGCAAACAGTTTGATGATGAGACTGGTCTATACTATTACGGTGCAAGGTATATGAACCCAGTCACGAGTCTGTGGTATGGGGGGGATCCGTTGGCGGAAAAGTATGCTAATATATGTTCTTACACTTATTGCCATGATAATCCTATTAGGCTTATAGATCCTACTGGATTATACGATGAAGATACAGCTAAGAAAGTGGCCTCAGAAAGAGGTGCACAATACCACAAAGATAACGAAAGTGGGGAATGGTTTGTCGCTATGGACGAGACAAGAACAAAGGCATATACAACAGGTGGAACGTTAACAAGGGATTTTGGACCCAAGAAGTTACCAATAGCTGACAATATGATAGTTAATGATTTTTCAACCCCCATAGCAGGTCTCGCCGATATTGCAGCATATAAAAGGACAAAGGATATTTCTAAAATGTACAATTCCATGTTTACTCAATATTTATATAATGGAAGATTGACGCGCAAATAGATCAGACAGGCAAAATATGGAGAAACGCAAACACTTCCCAGCTTGTCAATCAAACTTTAAATAAGAAGCTCCCAATGTTTACAAGGTATTCTAACATCTTTGGACGGGCTGCAGCGGTACTTACAACATTAGATATTGGAGGAAGTATTTATAAGGGTATCACTTCTAGTACTATCCAAGATCAATCATACTATCTAACAGAAGGGGCTCTAAAAACGCCTTCATATATCCCCTATTTTGGTACTTTATGGGGATTAGGCTTTGACCACGCTGTTCGTCCAACTTGGGAAAATGGTGCTAAGAATATAGACAATGCTATAAAACATGGAGCTGATCCTGCTATTATTTTTATTATACCAGGACTAGGATATGTTCCTTCTACAAAATAAGCGTTATTATGGAATATTCATATTTTATAAAGAGAAATATCAAGTTTTTTAATAATAATGGATATACTCTATATCCGAATGGGAATCAAGTGTATAAACGAATAGGTGATTATGATGTTCTAATCACAGATTATACAGGGAAAAAACTATCATTAGATCTTCTGATCATCTTCGAACTTTGGATAAAAAATAATATAACAGATGTGCTTATCTTTAGAAAAATGTATAAGAGGACCTTTTTTTGTCCTAAAATGGAAAAGATTGATAAAAAAATAGCAAAGATAATAGAAGAAGTTTAGTCTTCGAACCATATGTACAGCATGTACAGCTGATAAATAAGATTTTGCACCCTATACCTATAATGTACCTATGACAGCTGGAACCGGGTGCAGACAATGACTTATCCTGATGGTGAAGTGGTTACCTATCACTACAATGCTGCCGGACAGGTTGAGAGTCTTACGAGCAATAAACAGGGACGTCAGAGCGTTATTGTTGACAGGATAGGTTACGATAAGGAGGGGCATACGGTCTATACGAAACTTGGTAACGGCACGGAGACAACCTATACCTACGACAAGCAGCGTGAACGCCTGCAGGTGATGAACCTTACAGCGGACGGTCAGACTGTGATGGAAAACAGGTATCGTTATGATGCTGTGGATAATATCCTCGGTATTACGAATGCTGCCGACCCAACGTCGCTTACAAAACTCAATAGGGCGAAGCTGGGAGGAAGGAGTTCGCATACGTATGAGTATGACGAGCTGAACCGCCTTGTTCATGCAAGCGGTAAAGCAAAGCGTGCATCGTATGATATGGTGATGTCGTTCGGACGGATGAGTGAACCACTGACAAAAGTTCAGAAGGTGGACTCAACGACAACTGCTAAGTCTTATAACTTTGCTTATAAGTATGAGGACAGTAACCACCCGACAGCTCCAACGCAGATTGGTCACGACCATTACACATACGATGCCAACGGTAATCCAACACTGGTAACGAACGACTCTACGAACACTACCCGTGAGATGTACTGGGACGAAGACAATCGCCTGATGGTACTCTCTGATAATGGCAAGACGAGTCGTTATACTTACAATGCTGCTGGCGAACGCATCGTGAAGAGTTACGGTACGATGGAAGGTGTGTATATCAATGGTGCACCACAAGGCATCACGTTCCACGAGACGGAAAACTTCACGCTTTATCCTGCAAGTATCCTCTCTGTCAACAAGAATCGCTTTACGAAACATTACTTCCTTGGTGACAAACGAGTTGCTTCAAGGATAGGAACGGGTCTGTTCAATAACGTCTATGGGCGTAACGGCTCATATGTAACCGCTGGTCAGCAGGACTATGCTGAACGCATGAATCAGATTCAGAAGCAGAAAGAGGCATACTATAAGCAGCAGGGCATTGCTCCTGGTGTACCTACAATGAAGGGTGCGTATGGTGACCCGGAGAACACGCACATCGGCTACAACTCCATCATCAGGGAGCTGGGCAACCACGACGTGCCGCAGGGATGGGTACAGACACCACGCCCCAACACTACGCCGGACACCAACGCCGGCCCTCCTGTCTCCTGGAATGACCCGAGTAACCCTGATGATCCACAGGCAGGTTACGGCTACATTGCCAACGACACCACCAAGGAAGAGACTTTCTTCTATCATTCTGACCATTTGGGCAGCACGTCTTACATCACAGACGATAAAGCCAATATCACCCAATACGATGCCTACCTGCCCTATGGCGAACTCCTCGTTGACGAGCACTCATCATCTGAAGACTTACCTTACAAGTTTAACGGCAAACAATTTGATGACGAAACAGGTCTATACTATTACGGTGCAAGGTATATGAATCCTGTGGCAAGTATTTGGTATGGGGTGGATCCGTTAGCGGAGAAATTTGTTGATTGTAGTGGATATGAATATTGTCTGGGGAATCCAATTAAATTGATAGATGAAAACGGACTCTATCCAACTTCCGTGCTAAAATTACATAAAACAGGTTGGTGGATCTTTTCTCGCAGTTATTACACTTTTACGCCTCCTGCAGCCCACCTGCTTTCTCTAGTTTCTGGTATTAATGAAAAGCATATTAAAGGAATGAGTATTTATGAAAGGAGCCTGTCACATCCTTGGCCGTATTACGACTTTCTTGATAAAACTGATTTTGGAGGTGTAACATTGCCACATGGCAACTCATTTGAGACTACTTATACTAGTAATCTGTTTGATGATGAAAAATTTGGACAAAGTGTTATGGATTGGTTAGCCATAGCAAGCCATGAAGTTGGTCACATTAAACATATCATACAAAGTAATAAGTTGGAAGATCAAATCTATTTAACTTTATTGAAAGCAAGAGAAAATTCAAATGGGAGGGCTATCGTTCCGAGTAAAGATGAATATCGCCTCCAGTATTATGTAGGAATGTTTGCAGATTCATATATTAAGGCCGGTTCTCATGATGGCTCTACTTTAGAACATGAAGCGGAAAGAGGACGTGCTATCTTTTATGACTTCAGTAAATTCTTAAGTAAAAATAAAAAGTATGGATCTGGTTTTTTAAGAAATCTTTTCCATTCAAAAAGATCAGACTCATATAAAATAGGAATAATTGATAAAATATGGAAAGAATATGTTGAGTATCGTAAAGAAAATGATAAGAAATAACACATCGTTTTATATATTCCTAATAGGTGCTTTATTGATGCTAAGCTGTACTCATTCTAATAGATTTAGGTATGACTTTATTTCCCAAAAATTAATACCTGAAGGTACCTTCAAGCGCATTAGGATAATAAGTATAGACGGGAAAGACGACATTATAAAGAATAAATGCTATGATTCTTTGTATATCTATGTAAGGGGGTTAAGGCCTAATATGGTATATGTTATTTCGAATAATGGAGGAGACAGGAAAGGTTACACATCATGTTTTGAGACTAATTCAGAAGGGAAAATATATAAGGAATTGGATGTAAGCATTATTCCCGATTCCTTAAAGGAATGGGCAATATACTAATAAAGTTACAGAGTATGCACGACTTTTACAAAAAACGGTCATTGCTTATTATGAATTAAAAAAATATTCGTGTGGTTTCTGGAATGCAAGATTACATTCAAGGAGGATTTGCTTCTGACGGCGTCAGCTGTACCGAGGCTGCGATAAGGGATATCGACGGTGACGGACATCCAGATATCGTCGTCGCTGACGGAGGAAGGCGGCTCATAGTCTACCGCAACCTTACGTGAAGAACGAACATGCTGCGCTCCGTGACGCTTCCTTTCGGCGGACATATCCATATCAGCTATGAGCAGACAACTCCAAGTTACGATTTGCCGGGACGCCGCTGGGTGATGTCATCTGTTGAGACGACAGGCGGATACAAAGAGAACGGAGCAGTACGAAGCAGGAACACCTTTGAATACAGCGGGGGCTACCGTGACCGCCGTGAGCGTGACTTCTACGGTTTCAGGCAGGTACGTACCAATCAGATAGACACCGAGAACGGTGACAGAATCTATCGTTACTCCGTACAGACCTATGGCAAGAACAGGGATTACTATGCGCATGGTCTTGTAACGAGCGAGTATCTCTATACGGCTGATGGAAAGAAACTGCAGGGTGCAGTCTATGACTACGACCTGAAGACACTTGCCGTTGGTAATAATACGACAGATGCTGTTGTCTTCCCTGCCCTAAAGACACTCGTTCAAAGTAACTTTGATGAAGCCAGTGGGGACAGTCTTTCGGTTGCTGTCAGCAATACTTACGATGACTATGGTAACCTACAGGGATATAAGGAGACTACAACAGCCTATAGCTTAGAGGCAAACATTAACTATCATAAGATAGCCGACAAGTATATTGTCAGTGTTCCGAGCCATATCGCTGTCAGCAGTGGCGGTAAGACTTACCGTGAACGCAGCACGAAGGTGGACGGTAACGGTGAGATAACGGAGATCGTGCTTCATAATGGTGACAAGCCTTCTGTCTATAACATGACTTACGATGGCTATGGTAACATCACACGCATGACGAAGCCGGAGAACTATAACCATCAGCGTATGTTCTATGCCTATACCTATGACGACCGCTATCACAGTCTTGTGACAAGTGTCAAGGATGCCTACGGCTATAGCTCCAGTACGGCTTATGACGGTCTTTGGAATGCTCCGTCTGTAACGACCGACCTTAACGGGCAGAAGATGGAATACACTTACGATGCACTGGGCAGACAGATGACTATCCGTGCTCCGTATGAGATAGAGAGCGGTCAGCCGTTTACTATCCGTTTTGAGTACTTCCCTGCAGAACGCAAGGCACATACCATTCATTATTCTAAGGAAGGCAACATAGATACCTATACCTTTGCCGACTCGCTGATGCGTGCCGTCCAGACGAAGCAGACGGGCGTGGTCTGGTCTGGTGGCAGCAATCAAAAGGTCTCCATCGTCAGTGGAAGGGCTGTTATCGATGCCTTTGGACGTAATATTGCGGCTTATTATCCAATGACGGAGAGCTATGGTAATATTGGTACTTACAACCATGCTACAGGTGATCTGCAGGCAAAGACAGAGTATGATGCGCACGACCGTACCATGAGTGTTACGCTTGCTGATGGCAGTGTGACACGCACAGCCTACAGTATCGGTAGTCATGACGGTGAACCGATGCTCCAGACAACGGTCACGGATGCACTGGGACGACATGCGGAGAGCTATACGGATGCCAAGGGGCGTAACCGTGAAACGGTGCAGCATGCCCGTGGTGAGGATATCACGGTGAAGTACAGCTATGACCCTGTCGGACAGGTGATGACGGTTCAGCATCCTAACGGTAGGGAGACGAAGTATGCCTACGACCTACTTGGTCGCAAACTGATGGTGAACCATCCTGATGCTGGTGAAACGGATATGACCTATGATGCGGCAGGTAACCTCCTGACGAAACTCACGGCAGAGCTTAGGAAGTCGATATCTGACAAGGGTTACATCTCTTACACCTACGACTTCGAGCGACTCCATGAGGTACTTTATCCAGAAAACCTCTTTAATCGTGTTACTTATACCTATGGTAAAGCTGGCGATAAGTATAATCGCGCTGGTCGTCTTGCCCTCGTTGAGGATGCAAGTGGCGGTGAAGCCTATTACTATGGTTGTCAGGGTGAGGTGACAAAGACCGTCCGTACGGTGATGGCGAGTGTGGCAGATATTAGGACTTATGTCTATGGTGCTACGTATGATAGCTGGAACCGTGTGCAGACGATGACTTATCCTGATGATGAAGTGGTGACCTACCATTACAATGCTAGCGTCTTACGAGCAATAAACAGGGACGTCAGAGCGTTATTGTTGACAGGATAGGTTACGATAAAGAGGGTCATACGGTCTATACGAAACTCGGTAATGGCACGGAAACTACCTATACCTACGACAAGCAGCGTGAACGTCTGCAGGTGATGAACCTTACAGCGGACGGTCAGACTGTGATGGAAAACATATATCGTTATGATGCTGTGGATAATTAACGATTATTTACTACAAACCTTAATTCCGCAGTATTTTTTCTTGTGAGAAAATTTTATATGTTGAGATGTCTTTTTGGGGTTCTATATGTTGATATGAGGTGCTTCGGTGTTTCTTGGTTCTTTTCTAAGCATAAAATCCCCCACCCAAACCAATGGGGAAGTATGATAGCCACAAAGAAATAGTGTTTATTCAATGAAGACTTCAGCGTAGTAAGTTTTATTTGTATATAGGTTCAGAACGTTCTGTCTTCCAGTGCGCACCCATTTTGCTGGCACGCTGACGAAATGCAGGATAAAGGCTTTCAGCCTGCTTGTCTTTTTCAACGGCTTGACCTTCTCGCTGATATGACGGACGAGATAGAGATAGAAGTTCTTCAGCATGGCGGTAACCATCATGAAAACCATGTTCTCAGCCATGAAGGAAAATGGCAGATGTGACCATCCGAAGTCATTGTTCTGTATATCGAAGTTCTTTTCGCTCGCTCCGCGTTCATTGTAGAATGTGATGATGTCCTTCTCTGTGGATGTCTGGTTGTTGGTAAGGATACAGCGGTATGTGTATATCACCCCGAACATATCCGTCTGTTCCCTGCCGTGCCTGTCTTTCAAGGGAGTACGCTGTACGACAAGCCTGTATGACTTTCCTTCTATTAAGTTGTCCATGCTGACGGAGGTGACATCGCATTTCTCATAACCAACCTCAACACTCTTCCATTCTTTCAGCTGGCCGAAGTCCTCGTGTCGGCTGCCGCAGTTGGCTGCACGTATGTAGAACGTGTTGCAATGCTGCTCTACGGTTTGGATGATTTCCTTTGAGAACGATCCACAATCGGCACGGAAACGCTCTATTACCACCCCAAGTTCTGAGGTTACACGGTCCATAATGCGACGGAGCGTGTCTTCTTGATGGAATCTCACATTAGTGTTTCCGTCACGATTCTCACCTCCGACTATGATTCCCCCAATGGAAGCCCAACCGGGGAAATAGCCAGAATCCTGCTTGTAAGAATACTTTGCATCGAACTTGTGGGCTGGAATAAACTGGTGGTCAAAGTCTAAGTCAACATGACTGCCTACCTTTATAATCCCCATTCTCCGTATCATCCGTAAAAGTAAGGTATTCAACTTTTCTGCTGTGTTGAAACTATACGACTTGTCGGAGGTCTCGCTCTTATAGACAATATTCTTTTCGGCAAGCTCCTTTAGTCCGCGCCCCACAGTGTCGGCACCGGGTAATTGCGTGTCAGGTCTCTGCTTGAACTGCCCTATAAGCACATTGATGTCCTCAAGGCATTCTCCACCACAAAGGTAGCTGAAGAAGAGAGAGCCGAAAATGCTTCCATGGCTGAATGCCTTGCCGCTGCATCCGCGTCTGCCCAACACGGATTCGGTAAGTTTTTCAAAGCCCAACCTTGAAAAAACGTCCATGATGTGATAAATTCCACCGAAAGAAGCGATATTCTCGTTTTTTATTGCTACCTTTGTCATGTCAGATTTTTGCTTACTTGTTATGTTTGCAGCACCAAGATAGGTGAAATTTCTGACATATCCAAGTGTTTTGAGAACTTTGTTTCTCAGGCACTTGGAGTTCTCACAAGAAATTGTGCTGCGGAATTAAGGACAAAAGTTTATTCCTCATTTGCTGTCACTTTTAACACTATTCACTAACACATTGTTTATCAGCATATTATGTGTATTTACAGAGTGACGGTAGTGACAGGAAAATAATTTCACAGCAGATTGATCACAGGCGCATCTGCCGTGGATGAATGCCAGACTATGTTTTATCCTGAAGTATATTCTTCTGCGGCAGACTCTTTATCGGGAGATTATGAGGTTTATTCAGAAACCTTACTTTCAGGAAAAGCACACTACTTCTATCCGATTATAATGCTTGACGTGACCCGTGCTAAGCCTTGACACCATGGGTGTACCCCCTCAACACCAATGGTGTTTACCCTCGGCACACTGACAGGAAAAAATCAGTAATTATCTACTGGTTCCTCATCCTGCATACTGGGACGAGGACAACCGCCTCATGGTCTTAAGCGATAACGACAAGACAAACCGGTTGCACTTACAATGCTGCCGGTGAACGCATCATGAAGAGCTACGGTACGATGGAGGGCGTGTACATCAACGGTGCTCCGCAAGGCATCACGTTCCACGAGACACCTACATAGATTCTACGAGGAACTCTTTTCCTGTAAGAGTTGAAAGTCAAACACGCCGGCAGGCATCCTTCCTCTCCCCTGAAAAGAGAGGAAAAGCAGATTCTTCCCGACTTCCTCCTGAAGCCAGAACTGAAAAAAGATGAACAGCCGTATATTAGTCCCGACTTCCCTCCTGAAGTCAGAACTGGAAATAAATGAACGGCTGTATATCAGAACTCTTCACCTGCATGATGATGAAGATGACGGCAGTGATGGCGATGGCAGAGAATACCACCCCGCCTTTCTCCAGAATGCGCACGCAGCAATTCTGCCATCTGTCTGGAATCCAGTGCGTGAGAAGGGCGAATGCCATGAGCAGAAAGACATATTTATAGGCTGCAAAGACATCGGGAAGAACAGAGGGATTGAATTTTGTAAACATCTGTCTGAGCATGACCCACACTCCCTCGAAATCCCTGCAGCGGAAGAAAAGCCATGTGAAGCAGAGGACATGGAAAGTGACGAACACTGATACGAAGCGACGCAGGCCGGATGGATGATAATGACGGTCATGCTTCATGACAGTCTGCGACCAGAACTTATGCAGGCAGACCAATGCGCCGTGCAACACACCCCAGACAACGAAGTTCAGCGATGCACCGTGCCACAGTCCGCAGGCTGTCATCGACACCATCTGGTTGAGATACATACGCAGTGTTCCATGGCGGTTTCCGCCAAGCGAGATGTAGACGTAATCACGGATCCACGTAGAAAGCGAGATATGCCATCGACGCCAGAAGTCTGTCATGGAGTCGGCCGTGAGCGGTGCATTGAAGTTCATCGGAATCTTGAAGCCGAGCAACAGTGCAATGCCGATGGCCATGTCCGAATAGCCGGAGAAGTCACAGTAAATCTGTATGCAGTAACCATAAAGCCCGAGCAGCACCTCTCCACCGGAGAAAAGCGTAGGGTTGTCGAAGATACGGTCGACGAAGTTCTGAGAGATATAATCGGAGATGACCGCTTTCTTGAAGAGTCCTATGATGATGAAGAACACGCCCTGCGCAAACATCTCACGGCTGACATGGAGCGGCTTGCGTATCTGCGGACCAAAGTCGGTCGTGCGGGTGATAGGCCCTGCGAGGAGTGTCGGGAAAAAACTGACGTAGAAAGCGTAGTCGAGCATCGAATCCATCGGCAGTACTTTCTTCCTGTAGACATCGACGACGTAGGAGATTGTCTTGAAGGTGTAGAAGCTGATGCCTACGGGCAGGAAAATATCCCATGGCTGGAAGTTCCCGCCGATCATCTGTGCGACCATTCCTGCAAAGAAGTTGGTATACTTGAAGTAGGCCAGCAGGCCGAGGTCGACAAGCAGGCTCAAGGCCAGCCACTGTTTAGGATGCTTTCCTCGGGCCACTCGGCGGGCAATGTAATAGTCGCTGACGGTGACGATGACCAGCAGCAGAAAATAGAAACCACTGCTCTTATAGAAGAAGTAATAGGAGAAGAGCGTCACGAAAAGCAGTCTTGCATCTACTTTGTTGCGCAGACAGTAATAGACCGCCATGAAGACAAGAAAAATGAAAAGGAAGGCCCCCGACGAGAAAAGGAGCGGTTCACGTGGGTTGTAAAGCAGGATGTCTGCCACCTTCGTGAGATCGAGGCTCGAGACATACGATGTTATACTCTGCAGGAACATCTTTAAGACCGCCATAAGCTGGCTGAGAAAATCATTTGTTTCCATCTTGATTCTTTATTGGAAATAGAGAGCTGACCGGCCGACGACAGCTTACTTCTCCATCAGTTTTGCACGACGTGCATAATTCTTCTGTCCGGCTACAATCGACTTGAAGATACGCCGGCTGACGTATTTTCCGCCTTTGTAATTGATGTGTACATAGTCTTTGGTGCCCATGTCCTGTTCGTCGACGATACGCATCATCGTACCGGCACCGCCCATTGCCCGGAAGAGACTGTAGAAACCTACGTGGCAGTCGGCGGCAAGCTGCTCCTGGTAGCCCACAAGCATCTCGACACCTTTCATCGTACCGTCGGGGGATGTTTTCGAACCGCGATCGGGACTGCTGACAATGAGGATACTTGTCTCTGGGAAACACCTGCGGAAGAGTTCCACCACCCGCTTCATATCGGCCATGTATTTCTTCAGCCGTTCGGGGGTCGTCTGCGCATCAACGGCATTGACACCGAACTGGAAGACGATGAGATCGTAAGGGCGTACACTGGAAAACTCCTTCAGCATTTGTGCGGGGAGCTTTGCCAGGGTGATACCGGAAGAGCCACGCATACTGAAGTTGTCGAGCACGACTCCCTCCCGGCCTTCCTGGGAAGTACCGAAAAGGACGGTGCTGCCGCCATTCACCTTGACCGTTGCATGGGCAGTAATTCCGTCCATCTTCACGGCTTGCACTTCGGGCGAAGGACTTACATGCAGCGTGGACTGCCTTCCACCGTCCAGCTCGAAACCGACTTCAGCCCCACCCCTCGAGCGCAGATAGAGCCATGTGACCGCCCACTTCTCCGTGTGCGGATAATCGTGTGTCAAGGTGAAAGGTGCAAACGACATCGTGGCCTGTCCACTCATTGTGTAATAACGTTCGGCTATTCCGGCCTGACTGACATCATAGCCTGCCGGCTTCTTCACCATGTGCTCCGTAAGTCCTGTGAACTTGTCGTCCACGGTATGCTTGTACTGGTCCAGATCGTTGCCGGCATCGATCCAGCCCACGCCATAGCCGCCATACTGCCGCTGGAGGTCTTCACGCAGGTCGGCCAGCAGGATGTCACCCTCAATGAACGAATCGCCGAAGTAGGCAATCCGCACGGGACGACCGACGGCCTGCCGCTGTGCCAGCCGGTTGAGCTGACTGTAGAAGTGATCAAGTCCGCCGGGCTTCCCTGCCGAATAGTCTACGATGCGTTCCGTCCCCTTGGGCCACACTTCCCTGAAGTCGACAGTCTTTCCATCCTTGTCGTACGCAATGGATGCCGAAGGCTCCTTGGGTGATGGGATGACCTCTTTCAGTTCCTTCTTCTGCCGTGCAAGGTCACTCAGGATATCTATCTCCCGCAGTTCCGTCCCATCTATCTTGAAAGTCGGGAGGAAATGGAGGAAAAAGAGGAACAATGCCACCAGAAATGTCAGCAGCAAGGTTCTGCAGATGTTATCTTTCATCTTTTATTTTAAACTTTTTGTCCGGACGTCTCATTTTAATAACCCGACGGCTATATCTACGCCGGGAGTCCTTTATTTGTCACGGCTCGCACATGCAAGCGATTTCAGTTCTTCATCCAGCAACTTGATACCCTTCAACGTACAGAATCCCCTGACAAAGAGCAGGATGGACACGTAAGCCAGCTCGGTCACTTCATACTTCCGGTAAAGGAACTGGTTCATGATGGCCTGCTGTGAAGCATTCGTCAGCGTGCGGATAATCTCGTAGTTCACGTCAGGAAGGAAGAATCCCTCGTCGACCCCCCGCAGTACGAAAGAGCGGACATCACATTCCCGCTTCTCATGCAGTTTGCGGACCTGGGCGAGCAGTTCCGGATACTTGTGGATATCCTCGAAGAAAAGCGGATTGATTCTGCTGAATTCCTCGATACGGTACTTGCAGATTTCGATGACGATCTTGATGACATTCTGCCCATGCCTGTCGATTTCCCCCATCCGACTGCTTTCTTCCAGCTTGTCATGGCGCATCACTTCCAGAATCAGCTCTTCCTTTGTGCTGTAGATTTCATAGAGCGTACGCTTCGATATCCTCAGGTCGTTGGCAATGTCGTCCATCTTGACCTGCCTGATTCCGTATCTGTGGAAGAGTGCTGTGGAAACGCGGAGAATGCTCTCCTTGAGTTCCTGCCGGTATGGGGTTTCTGTCGCTGTATTATGCATGAGCGTCTGTTTTTGCGGCAAAATTACAAAAAACTTTGATAATGCAGTTTGTTTTAGGGTGGATTTTACTAACTTTGTAGAACGAAAGTACAATTTCTAATATAAAAAGGAAAAGATTAATTATGGTCAAGGTAACAAAAGAGGCGGCTCTGGAATATCATCACAACGGTCGCCCAGGTAAGATCGAGGTCAAGCCGACAAAACCTTACAGCACACAGACAGATCTCAGCCTGGCTTATTCGCCGGGCGTGGCTTATCCCTGTCTGGAAATCCAGCAGAATCCCGACGACGTATATAAATACACCGACAAAGGCAACCTGGTGGCCGTCATCAGCAACGGTACGGCCGTCCTGGGACTGGGCAACATCGGCGCCATGAGCGGCAAGCCTGTCATGGAAGGCAAAGGCCTGCTGTTCAAGATCTACGGCGGCATCGATGTATTCGACATCGAGGTAAACGAGCAGGATCCCGACAAATTCTGCGAAGCCGTTGAGAAAATCGCTCCGACCTTCGGCGGCATCAACCTTGAGGACATCAAGGCACCGGAGTGCTTCGCCATAGAAGAACGGCTGAAGAAAAACCTCGACATTCCGGTCATGCATGATGACCAGCACGGAACGGCCATCATCTCGGCTGCCGGACTGAAGAATGCACTGGAAGTCGCCGGCAAGGACATTGCCGACGTGAAATTAGTCGTCAACGGCGCAGGTGCCGCCGCCATCTCCTGTACGAAGCTGTACATGGCCCTGGGACTGAAGAAAGAGAACATCCTCATGCTCGACTCCAAGGGTGTCATCACCTCCGACCGCAAGAATCTGACACCGCAGAAAGCTCTCTTCGCCACCGACCGCCGCGACGTCCATACACTGGAAGAAGCCATCAAGGGAGCTGACGTATTCGTAGGACTGTCCAAGGGCAACATCCTCACACAGGACATGGTACGGTCTATGAACGACCATCCGGTCGTGTTCGCACTGGCCAATCCTGTTCCCGAGATATCCTATGAAGATGCCGTTGCCGCACGCCCTGATGTCATTATGTCGACCGGCCGTTCAGACTATCCCAACCAGATCAACAACGTCATCGGATTCCCCTACATCTTCCGCGGCGCACTGGATGTCCATGCCAAGGCCATCAACGAGGAGATGAAGATGGCAGCCGTAAAAGCGATTGCCGGCCTGGCCAAGCAGGCTGTACCTGACGTAGTGAATGAGGTCTATCATGTGAACGACCTGATCTTCGGACCGAAGTACTTCATTCCGAAACCGGTCGACCCGCGGCTGATAACAGAGGTCAGTGCAGCGGTCGCCAAGGCCGCCATGGAGAGCGGTGTGGCACGCACGCCGATCAAGGACTTCGAGGCCTACAAGCAGAACCTGCGCCAGATGCTGGGGCAGGAAACCAAGCTGACCCGTACCCTCCACGCCACGGCAGCCCGCCATCCGCAGCGCATCGTCTTTGCAGAGGGCGGTCATCAGACGATGATGAAGGCTGCCGTACAGGCAAAACAGGAAGGCATCTGCGTGCCGATCCTGCTGGGGAACCCAGACCGTCTGAACCGTGTCGCCAACCGGTTGAAGCTGGACATCTCCGATATAGAAATCATTGATATGCGTGCCGACAAGGAACAGGGCCGCCGCGCCACCTACGCTAAGCATCTGGCAGAGAAGCGTGCGCGTGAGGGATACACTTTCGAAGAAGCCTACGACAAGATGTACGAGCGCAACTACTTCGGTATGTCCATGGTCGAGAACGGCGATGCAGATGCGTTCATCACAGGACTGTACACGAAGTACAGCAATACCATCAAGGTAGCCAAGGATGTCATCGGCATACGGCCGGAGTACAGGCACTTCGGCACCATGCACATCCTGAACACCAAGAAGGGTGTGTACTATATCGCCGACACGCTGATCAACCGCCACCCCGACGGCGACGTGCTGGCCGACGTAGCCCGGCTGGCAGCCCACTCTGTCAGGTTCTTCAACGACGAACCTGTAATCGCCATGCTCTCCTACTCCAACTTCGGTTCTGACAAGGAGGGCTCTCCGCTGAAGGTACACACAGCCGTGGAGACCTTGCAACGCGAGTGTCCGGATCTGGCCATCGACGGCGAGATGCAGGTGAACTTCGCACTCAACAGACAGCTGCGCGACGAGAAGTACCCGTTCACACGGCTGAAAGGGAAGGAAGTCAACACGCTCGTCTTCCCTGACCTCTCCTCTGCCAACAGCGGCTACAAGCTCCTGCAGAGCCTGAGTCCCGAGACCGAGGTCATCGGTCCTATCCAGATGGGACTGAACAAACCTATCCATTTCACCGATTTCGAGTGTTCGGTACGCGACATCGTGAACATCACGGCCATCGCCGCCATCGACGCTTACGTGGAGAAGCTGAAGAAGAACAAGCAACATTGACGGGCACATAAGCGGCCTCATCATAACAGGTAAAAACCAAAGGGGTGTATCAGAAGATTGTCTGTGACAGTCTTGCTGATACACCCCTTTTCATGTCTTCAACAGAACAGGATGCTGCGTCCGGAGAGATTACACAGGTAATTCAGAATACAGACGGAGCCTTTCCCTATCCTGTCTTGCCAGGTCCTTGCGGCATCAGAAATCCATACCTGCTTCCCTTCCGTCAGAAGCGATAACCGAAACCGAGGTTCAGATAAATCGGATAGAGGCCGAAACTGATGGTCTTGAAACTGCTTTCGAAGATACCGTTGAAAGCCCACGTGAGGTCGGCATTCACCGTGAAGTGGCTGAAAGCACGCCATGTCGCACCCATCTGGCCGCCCCACTGGAAATGGCGCAGGCTGGAAGAGAAATCATAAGGGGCACTGTCTCCATTCTCGAAAGTCAGCTTCTCGCCTACAGGAGTACCCTGACGGAGATAGCCGTCGCTCACCGTCCCGCCGAAATTACCGTCAAGTTTAAGAGAGGAATACAATCCTGCCCGTACTTTCCAACGGTCATTGAAACGATAATTCGCCATGACAGGAACGGTGAGAAGCGTCGTGTTGTAGTCGGTCTTCACAAATCCCGTCCAGTAGCCGGCCACCCGGCTGCCGTCATAAATAATCTCCGTGCTGTAGTTCTTCACCGTCGCACCCGTTATCATACCTTTCTCTTCAAACTTCAGCCCGGCAGAGACTCCCCATTTCCGTTCGCTGCCCAGCCATTTCGTCACGGTCCCCTCCAGCACGCCGTTGAGTTTCGGACTGTAGCTGTTGATATCCCTGATTTCCACAGGGAGCGGAAGCGGAGATGCCCCGCCGATGTTCACACCGGCTTTTACCTCATACTCCCATCCGTTGCGGTCTGATGCCGTCAAAGCCGGTGTGCGGTCTGTCTGCGCCATGACAGGCACTGCACAGCCCCATGCTGCCATTGCAATTGTTATGATTGCTTGTCTCATTTGTCTTTTCACCTTATTTATATGTTTCAACTTGTCAACCTCCCTATTCCGAGAACAGCTTCAACTCGTCAACATACAGCGTACTGCCGACGGCACCGTTGAAGACCGCCCCATCCTTGCTCGACGACATGATGATGGCCAGACTGTACCTGCCCTCCTTCAGCTTCACCGGATCAACCCTCCGTCCCTTCACAGGCACAAAAGGAATGGAGAAACGTGTCCAACTGTCCGCCTCCTTCGCATCCGAAAGCTGTGCAAGCAGGACGATGCGGTCGCTGGTCAACGAGTTGGTTCCGTCAAGATAGTCCACACCGTCGCCTGTTTCAAACAGCACGGCATAGATGGCAAGACTGTCTTTCCTGCCGTCAATCACCTTCAGCTTCTTGTCGGTAAACACCGGACCGGCCTTGTATTTGTAGTAGCCGACAAGTTCCTTGGGTTTCTTCCTGAAAGGGACACCAAACCGGGTTGACTTGGCAGGATTGGCGAAATTAAGTTCAAATGTACCCGTAAACAGGTTCCCTGCGGCAATAGGCGTACCCAGGGCGGCAAAGGCTGCTGTACTGACCGTCTGCAACTTGGCACACTTCCCCTTGTAGCCATGGTCATCCTGGCAGGTCGGATATTTGTCGGCAGAAGCACCATTGGCAGCAAACAGGAAGCCGGCATTGCCGCTCCCCCATTCGAAATCGTGACCGTCCGATGTCTTGTCGACGAAGATATGAAACAGCTTCTGGACAGGAGCCTGCGGATTCCAAGTATCCCGGTACTCGTACCATTTCATCTCATCAAAATGATACTCTGTGGCAACATCGTCTGAAACGAACGAAACCTTGTAAGTCTTCTTCCACTGCCGGTCCTGCGATGTGACAGTATAGCTCTGCGGCTGTGTAAAGTCATGCTCCGTACCACTTGCCGGCTCGATCGTCGCACCCTCCGTAACAGTGAACTGCGGT
Source organism: Prevotella denticola (assembly GCF_900454835.1). Classification (GTDB taxonomy): domain Bacteria; phylum Bacteroidota; class Bacteroidia; order Bacteroidales; family Bacteroidaceae; genus Prevotella; species Prevotella denticola. Next base: position 173,523 of record NZ_UGTM01000002.1, read on the forward strand.
GAAAGGCGGGTCAGATCCTCCCATCCATTGACGTAGAAAATCACTTCCTCATTCGTGATGACCGGCCGCCTGATAAGCGTCGGGCCATCAACCGTTACTCCGGTAATGTCTGCCTCGGCATTCAGAGCCTCTTCCCTGATACAGGAAGAAAACAGCAGACCTGCCAGCATGGCAGGCAAAAAAGTTCGTATAACACCCATCTTCATTTTCTTGTATTTGATGTATGATAAATCATTTTCAGCTACAAAGGTAAAGAAAAAAAACTTTTCCTACAAAGGAATTGCAGTGATACGGCCTGCATGGCAGGAAGAGACAACGAAACGGCACAAGACCGGCCTGAGGAAACCATCCTGTCAGGATTAATCAGTATGTGAACAGTGCCTGACGCACTTTGCCTTTGCCCGGCATACCCGGACCTGCCTTCAGAAAAAAGAAAAGGTTTTACATCCCAGACAAGAAAATCACCTCCCCTCCTCGCCAACTTTTCCACCATACCATGAAGAAACGAGTCGACAGAAATATAACCTGCCGTTACCTGCATTCCAACCAACGCCTGATTGCACTCCAAGTAGTGCCTGACAACACGTCAACTAACGCCTGATTAGGACGCAAGTAAGCACCGTTTTTTACATAGCATATAGAGTCCTGTCTACCAACCATTTAACCGTATTGCAGAAGTCTTTTCTCCTCACCTTTCCACCAGCTGGCCGGAGAAGTCCTCATGTGCGTAAGCAGACGTGCCAGTTCTCAACCCAAAAGAATGAAAAATAAGGACAAAACGGGACTGCTCCACCGTTTCTTCGGGACAGCAGCTTTCTTTCCTTGCAGGCGGAAACGGTGCAGAGATGAAAAAAACGGGGACAGAAGCCCCGCTGTCTGCATCTGATGATGCTTCAGACAAGCGGGACATCTGTCCCCACTTTCAACTGCTTTCTTATGTTTTTCTTATCAGAGGACTGGCACACGAGCCTATCCGGCACGCTATGCCATCGGACGGACGGCCGACTTACGGTATTGCCCTCTTGCACAAACGGTATTCGTCAGTCCTAGACATTACCGATGGCATGCCAGAGTGTGTCGTCCGGCAGAGGAGACTCTATGCGGATGTTCTCCTTCGAGACAGGATGGACAAACTCGACACGGTGGCTCAGCAGACTGATGCTGCCGTCTGGATTGGAACGCGGCGCACCATACTTCAGGTCGCCCTTTATGGGACAGTCCATATTGGACAGCTGGCAGCGGATCTGATGATGGCGGCCCGTCATGAGGTTGATTTCCAGCAGTGTGTAACGGTCCGACCGGTTGATTATCTTGTAATGCAGAATGGATTTCTTGGACGTAGGTACCTGGTGGTTGTAAGCATAGCTCTTGTTCTGCCGCTCGTTACGCACAAGCCAGTCGGTCAATGTCGCCTCCGGTTCGAAAGGAGGACGCGTGACAATCGCCCAATAGGTCTTGTGTACCTCGCCATTGCGGAACATATTGTTCAGTCGTGCAAGCGCCTTGGAGGTCTTGGCAAAAATGACCAGCCCCGATACCGGCCGGTCGAGTCTGTGGACAATTCCAAGGAATACGTTGCCGGGCTTCTGGTACTTCTCCTTTATCCATCGCCTGACGGTCTCGGACAACGGTTCATCACCCGACTTGTCGCCCTGGACAATCTCGCCGGCTTCTTTGTAGACGATTATAATGTGGTTATCTTCGTAAAGTACTTGCATAGTATAGTAAGGAAAAAAGAAATCTCCCTTGCCCCCCTTCGGGGAAGGATGCCTGACGGAAAGGGATTTCCGCCAGATGCCGTAAGCCCATATCCAGGAGAGGCAAGGGAGAATTCTGATATTGAAAATCCCCCTCCCGTAACAGGAAAGGGGAAGCGGAATTACATGTTCATGCCACCGTCAACCTGGATGACCTGGCCTGACACGTAGCTTGACAGGTCGGAAGCGAGATAGACGGCCGTATTGGCAATATCATCGACTGTACCGCCACGGCGAAGAGGAATCTTGGAAATCCACTCCTTGCGGATGTTCTGCGGCAAGGCCTGCGTCATAGCGGTATCAATGAAACCGGGGGCAATGGCATTGGCACGGATGCCCTTGGGGCCCATCTCCTGCCCGATGCTCTTGGCCAGGGCGATAAGACCGGCCTTCGAAGCTGCATAGTTGGCCTGGCCGGCATTACCATGGACACCGACGACACTGGCCATGTTGATGATGCTGCCGCTGCGCTGGCGCATCATCACCGGTATACAGGCATGGATGAAGTTGAACGCACTCTTCAGGTTTACCGCGATGACAGCATCCCACTGCTGCTCGGTCATACGGAGCATAAGCCCGTCCTTGGTAATACCGGCATTGTTGACGAGGATGTCAATAGAACCGAACTCCTCCCTGACCTGCCTGACAACTTCCTCCGTCTGGGCAAAGTCGGCCGCATTGCTTGCGTAGCCTTTCGCCTTTACGCCCTTTGCGGCTATCTCCGCCTCGGTAGCCTTGCCTTTTTCATCGATGACGAGGTCGGTAAAAGCAATGTTCGCACCTTCTTCAGCAAACTTCAAGGCAATTGACTTGCCAATACCGCGTGCAGCACCTGTGATAAGGGCTGTCTTTCCTTCCAATAATTTCATGTCGTTTTTGATTTATATGTTAGTTATATGTGTTGACCGGTTGACGAGACAACGGACCGGGAATCAGACGGGGGTCATCCGCAGGACGGCCGTCCCGGCTCCATTCCCCGCTGCGGGTGAGACATCTTATTTCAGACCGCTCTTCCCTAATGCGCCGTACACCACCTTTGCCACCAGCGGACGTGAGGACTCTTCCGTGAGCCCATGTCCCAGACGGCCATAGATGAACGGCACCTCAAGTCCCTTGATACAGTAGTGCGTGATGTCTGCGACGAGTTCGACATTGTCAATATCAAACTCACCGTCCGCCTTGGCATCGGCATAGACCTTGCGGAAGAGTTCGATCTCGTCCTCATCGAAGTTCTTGCGTACCCGCTCTACCATCCATATATTCCGGAAGAACTCTGCACGCAGGTTGCCGTTGCGCATCACCGTCTCCTTGATCATGCTGAGATGGGTGTAGATCAGTTCTATGATCTTGTCATGGGGACTGATTTTCTTCGCTGCAACTTCGTCGAGCTTGTCCGACAGACGTTCCAGCTCCGCCTCTATGACGGCATAATACACGTCGTCCTTGCTCTTGAAGTAAGTATAAAGCGTACGCCTGCCTTTCCCGGAGGCCTTGGCTATATCATTCATTGTCGTGTTGGCAATGCCGTTCTTTGCAAAGAGCTGACGTGCCACATCAACAAGTTTCTGTCTGGTTTTCGATATTGACATACCTTTGCTATTCCTCTGTTCTACAAAATTGCACACCACTTGCACATCACAAATCTCATGTGCAAAATTATATATTATCTCGCACATTCACAAATTTAGAGGGACAAAAGTTCGTTGTTTTTAATCTTTTTGTCCAGCCGGTTGTTCTTTTTTTACGTCGGCAAAGCCGTTTCCTGCTTGCGGAACAAGACTGCCGGAAACGGAAGACATACCCTTTTCTCCGCCCGATGGCCGCAGGACGGACCTGTTCACTTTATTCTTGCAACCCTTATGCCGATGCTTGAGGGACGGGACATCATGTAATGGAAGAAGCTCTCGGCAGGCTCCACCACCCGGCAGCCGTTCCGTTTGAGACTCGAGGCGTTCAAAAGATGAATACCGTCCTTATGCCATACGGCGAAGCCCAGGTGCGTAGTGTCAAGGTTGTACTTGCTGGTTACAATTGCGATAATGTCGCCATCGCGGATGACCTTCCGCAGCAGTCTGCTGTCGTTCAGGAGCGTTTTGGGAATATAATGTACATTTGTTCCGTTGCTTACATCTTCCAGCCGCTTCAGTCCGGCGACCCTTTCGGGACGGTTCTTCAGCATATCATACGCACGTGCATTCTGGCTCATATAGTTGATTTTCAAGGTCTGGACAGCCGTAAAAGGAGGAACGGGCGTATTGATCTCCGTGACAAATCCCATGCGGCTGTTGTCTTCCAGCCACCAGTGGAAATAATGAAGGCGGTTCACGTAGCTGATTTTCCCGCCACGGTAGCGCAGCTGTTCCAGCCGGCGCACATAATCGGCAAAACGGGTTTCACCCTTTTCAGCACAGTGTGTCAAGGCAGTCACGGCCTCAACGTATGTGGTACAGTCCAGTCCGTGCAGATTGACGACCAGCTTCTCTTCGTCGTTCCGGTCCAGGGTGTGCGCCACATACGGCACACCGATGAATTTCCGTGCGATCATCAGGACGAGCTGTTCGTGAGAGAGCTGCCGTCTCTTCCCGACAGCCTCATGCAGGATACGGCAGACCAAGGCACTGTCTGCCCCGGTATAGCTGTCCAGATAAGCGGGCAGCGTGTCTCTCCCTGCTGTCAAAACAGAAGAAGAAGCTACGGGCAGTGCGTCACCCATAGCTTCTTCTGAACCGACGTTTTTATTCCGTTCTGTCTTGGCTCCACATGCGGAGAAGACAAAAAGTATTAAACAAAGAAAAGTATATTTCAGATTCATGTCCATAATCCTAAGTCCGTAATCCCATCATCGAATGCCATGTCAGTTCCCCGGTCCGGAAACACCAGACACCCGGGCCAGCCTTCCGGGTCACTTCTTCCTGCCGAAGTTGAAGCCGGCATAGAGGTTTACACTCCCAAAGAAATTGTTTGTAGAGAACTTGCTCCGCCGATAATTGTAGGCATGGAGTATCGTACTCATACCGGCAAACCACCTGCTGTTGTTCCATACCAGACCGAAACGTCCGATACCATCGAAGTTGATGTTGTTGAACTTGAAGTCGCTGAAGGAAAAGCTGCGGTGCGTGACATCACCTGTACTTCGCTTGTACGCCAAGGCTAAGGAGAGCGATCCCGCCAGCAGCCAGTTGCGGGCAAACACCCAGTTGTAGGCGTAACCGCCACTGACGGAGACATCCGTATATTTCACCTGACCGAACATCAGCGTGCTGTCTATCGGCGTGTCGGCAGGCCGGATGCCAAGACGCCCGGTCACAATCCGGTTCAGTTCCTCCCAGTCCACGTCCAGACTGTGTCGGGTGTACCCTATGCCCAGCAGCGGACTCCCTGCCGAATGGCGCTGTATCGTGCTCTGGCTGAATGCCGCAGGATAGGAGAAGCGGCGGTGGTTGAAGATATAATACAGGTTGAAACCCTTGATGGTGGAAGTAAGACCGCCGAAACCGGTGCCGCGGACAGGATCGGTGTTGATGTCCCGCCCCAGGCCCAACTGTCTGATCTTGTAGTCATTCCCGGTCTTCCGGTAATAAATGTCAAGCCCGATCATCGAGCTGTACAGGCTCAGATCGTACTCCTGCCGCGGGCTTTCGTTCTTGTGCCAGAAGTCCAGGTGCTTTATGTCAAGCGTATAACCGAGGAATATCCAACGCCAGCCGAAGTAAGGACCGACACGCACCGTGGCCTCCGGAGCAAAGGTGATGCTCTGTCCGCTTGAGCTGCTCAGACGGTACACTTCATAGGTGTTCGTGTTTTGAAACATTAAGGCGAAATTGTATTCCTGCGGTTCTATATAGGCGGTATCAATCTCGTTGAACTTATGCACGAGCCGTTCTTCCCTGCTGAACCGATGCCCGGAACGGCGCATTGTCGTGTCCCGGCGCATCCACCTCACCGAATCCATCGGCTGCCTGACGGTACGGACCGCACTGCTGTCTGCTGCCGCCAGCATACCGTGAGAGACCGGCAACGGCGGAATGGCATACAGCTTCAGCCCTGCAGAGACGGCAAGGAGAAAGCAGAGACAGGAGAAGTGGTTGGATATCAGTTTCATGTAAAATGGCGAATGTGTGCATCTGTCCAGACAGACACTTACTTTAGATTTTCCCGAGGATGCGGTCCATCACCCAGTTGGTGGGCGTCGCACTGACGCTCGTACAGTCGCAGACGCCATAGCCCTGCATATCCTCAATAACAGACTTGATGATGGGAAGCTGGACATAAGGAGGATTGTCTACCTGAATATTCTTTCCTCCTTCACTGGTACACAGACGGATGGGAGCGTAGGTATAGACGGAGAAAGACAGTCGTCCCTTCGACCCGAAAATCTCGATACGGTCCTCGCGTGCGCTCTCATGGGCCGCAAAGCACCAGGCACCGCTGCCCGTCAGTCCGTTCTCGAAACGGAACACCGCATTCACCGTGTCCTCCAAGTTGTACAGTCCCGCACGGTTGGCCGTATAGCCATGTGCCCTGACAATGACACCAAAATAATTCTGCAGGAGGTCGAGCTGATGGGGAGCAAGGTCGTAGAAGTAGCCGCCGCCGGAGATATGCGACTGCAGCCGCCACGGAAGCTGCACGTTCTGTCCATAGTCCAGGTCGCGCGGAGGAACGGCGAAACGTACCTGCACGGTGAGAATCCTGCCGATCTCCCCCCTGTCAATAATCTCCTTCACCCTCTTGAAATAAGGCAGATAACGACGGTAATAAGCAACGAAACAGGGCACACCGGTCTGTTCGGAAACACGGTTGATGCGTACACAGTCCTCATAAGAGGCAGCCAGCGGCTTTTCAATATAGCAGGGCTTTCCGGCACGCATGGCCATAATGGCGAAGGTGGCATGGGCGGAAGGAGGCGTAGCGATATAGACGGCGTTGACATCCGCATCGTCGACCAGTGCCTGTGCATCGGTGTACCACCGCTGAATACCATGACGCTCGGCATACGAACGTGCCTTCAGCTCACTTCGGCTGAACACAGCCACGACATGTGAGCCCATCACCTCGTTGAATGCCGGTCCGGACTTCTTCTCCGTCACTTCGCCACAGCCTATAAATCCCCAGTTGATCTGTTTCATCGCATATCCTTTATCAGCCCGAACATAGCAGACGGAAGCAAAAGCCCTTGCCTGCGCCTTGCCGGGTGCAGCTTGTTTTTCTGCAAAATTACGAAAAAACCAGCAACCGGCCATTCATAACTATCAACTTTTTAGTAACTTTGCAATAAATTACATTCGCATAAACCCATCAAAATGATCATCAAGAAATCAGAATTCACCATATCTTCGCCATCGGTATCCAGATGCCCGGCGGACACAAAGGCCGAGTATGCCTTCATCGGACGATCCAATGTAGGAAAATCGAGCCTCATCAATATGCTCTGCAATCACAAGGGACTGGCCAAGACATCGGCCAAACCGGGCAAGACACTGCTCATCAACCATTTCATCATCAACAACGAATGGTATCTGGTCGACCTCCCGGGATACGGCTATGCCAAAAACTCGAAGACGGTAAGAAACAAACTGGAACAGATGATTGCACAGTATATTCTTCAGCGCAAGCAGCTTGTCAACGTATTCGTACTGATCGACATCCGGCACGAACAGCAGACCATCGACCGCGAGTTCGTCGACTGGCTGGGGGGAAGTAACATTCCCTTCTCCATCATCTTCACGAAAGCCGACAAGCTGTCGCCTGCCAAAGCGAAGTCGAACGCCCTGATGTGGATGAAGAAGCTGGAAGACAGATGGGAGACACTCCCGCCCTACTTCATCACCTCCGCAGAGAAGAAGGAAGGGAAAGACGAGATCCTGGACTATATCGAACAGATAAACAGGACACTGGAATAAGCGCATGGCACAGACACCTTATCTTGACGTGCAGAACCTGACAAAGAGCTTCGGCGCACAGGTTCTATTCAAAGACATCTCATTCTCCATCGCTGAAGGCCAGCACATAGGACTCGTGGCACAGAACGGTACGGGAAAGTCTACCCTGCTCTCCATACTGACGGACAAGGAGAGCTATGACAACGGAACCATCATCTACCGCAACGACCTGCGTGTGGGACTGCTCGAACAAAGCCCGGATTTCGATCCGGAAGAGAGCGTACTGGATGCCTGCTTCAATCATGAGGGCAACCCGGAACGCATTCTGAGGGCGAAGCAGATTCTCACCATGCTGAAACTCTACGACCTGGAACAGCCGATGGGACAGCTGAGCGGCGGACAGCAGAAACGCGTCGCACTGGCCAATGTGCTGATCCTGGAGCCTGACTTCCTCATTCTCGACGAACCGACGAACCATCTTGACCTGGAAATGATCGAGTGGCTTGAGGGCTATCTCTCCCGCGGGAACAAAACCATCTTTATGGTTACGCACGACCGGTATTTCCTTGACAACGTATGCAATACCATCCTGGAACTGGACAACCAGACCCTCTACACCTATCGGGGCAACTACTCCTATTATCTGGAAAAGCGGCAGGAACGCATCGACAACACACGGGCCGAAATAGCACGTGCCAACAACCTGTACCGGACCGAGCTGGAGTGGATGCGCCGTATGCCGCAGGCACGCGGACACAAGGCACGCTATCGTGAGGAAGCATTCTATGAGTTGCAGGCAAAAGCAAAACAACGGATTGAAGAAAGACAGATACGCCTGAAGTCGTCCAACGTGTATATCGGAAGCAAAATCTTCGAGTGCCAGTATGTCTCAAAGAAGTTCGATGACAAAATCATCCTCGACAATTTCTATTATAACTTCTCACGGTTCGAGAAGATGGGAATCGTCGGGAACAACGGAACCGGAAAGTCTACTTTCGTCAAAATGCTTCTCGGAAAGACGGCACCGGACAGCGGCAGGTTCGACATCGGGGAGACGGTCCGCTTCGGCTACTTCTCACAGGAAGGCCTGCAGTTCCGTGAAGACCAGAAGGTAATCGACATCATCACAGACATCGCCGATTACATAGACCTTGGAAGCGGGAAGCACATGACGGCATCACAGTTCCTCAACTACTTCCTCTTCTCTCCTGAGGAACAGCACAACTATGTGTATAAACTGTCAGGAGGCGAGAAACGGAAGCTGTATCTGTGTACCGTGCTGATGAAGAACCCGAACTTCCTCGTACTGGACGAGCCTACCAACGACCTGGACATCCAGACCCTGCAGATTCTTGAAGAATACCTGCAGGACTTCCCCGGCTGTGTCATCGTCGTATCACACGACCGCTACTTCATGGACAAGGTAGTGGATCATCTTCTCGTATTCAAGGGTGAGGGAGAAATCCAGGACTTCCCAGGCAACTACACGCAGTACCGCGAATTCCTGAAGATGAAGACGAAAGAAGAAGAGCAGAAGAACATCCAACCGAAAAAGAAGACTACTGCCGAGCCGAAGAAGGACTATCACAACAACACGAAACGGAAGATGACCTTCAAGGAAAAGCGGGAGTACGAACAGCTTTCTGACAGGATTTCGCAATTGGAGGGAGAGCAGAAACAGCTTGAAACAGCTCTCTGCTCGGGCAGACTGACCGTAGAAGAACTCACTGAAAAAAGCAAACGGCTGCCTCTGCTGAAAGAAGAACTGGACGGACTGGAACTCCGATGGCTGGAGCTGTCGGAACTGGCCTGACAACAATGCCGTACCCGGCCCGTACGGACAGACCACACTGCAAAGCATGAGCCGCATCATGGACAAATGCTCCGGAAGAGTCGGGAAGAGCGCTCCCGGCCGCATGACAGCCCAGAGAGGCAGCCCATGCGATTACAAAAAATAGCTCTCCAGTTCCCTGATCCGTTCATCCGTCACACCGCAGATGTTCTTTATGACGGAGCCGTTCTCCATCAACACGACTCTGTCGCTTATATCTGTTGTATGATGAAGATTATGGCTTGAAAGGAGAACTGACGCATGATGCCGGTGCCTATACTCCGTCAGCAGCGTTTTCAAATGGTTCTGACTGCTCGGATCAAGAAAGTTGAAAGGCTCGTCAAGGATGACAAACTCCGGGCACGGCAGCAAGGCCGCTATGATGCCGATTTTCTGCTGGTTGCCAGCGGAATATTCACGGATGTATTTCTGACGGTCGAGTATCTCGTCACCAAGAAAAGCACGAAAGGTTTCCAAACGCTCGTCAACCTGCTCTTTCCCGATGCCATGTGCCTTTCCAATGAATGTAAAGAACTCCCTGGGAGTAAGGAAACCGATGAGGAAGCCTTCGTCCAGATACGCCGTAACAAAACGTTTCCACGACTCGCCGAGATTGGATTCTGATTTCACAGCTCCGCCGTCCGTTCCTTGCTGTAGAGCTGAAGGATTACCAGTGACATTGAAGCAGACCGTTCCTCCATCGGCCCTGACAAGGTTCAGAATAAGACGGAAGAGGGTTGTCTTTCCCGCACCGTTGTTGCCGACAAGGCCGATGATCTCATTTTCGGGAAAGTAAAATTCGGGGATAAAGACAGCCGTCTTATCCCCGAATTTCTTTATCAGCCGGTCAACGGAGATTCCGACCATGACAGTTCTTGAATTTCTTGCCGCTGCCGCAGGGACACGGGTCGTTGGGACGCGGCATCTTGTCTGCACGGTAAGGAGTGTGGCGTGCCTGCTGAGCTCCTTCACGGGTATCCTGCCGTGCGGCGGCAGCCTGACCGGGATCATCAAGGTCTACCTTCTCTTCATTGTAACGCTGCGTGCGCTCCTCGGGAGCAGCCTCCTGCACTTCCTCGGCCGGCTGCATCTCCGGAATCTGACCGCGCATGAGCACACTCGCCGTACGGTTGTTCATGTCGTCAATCATGTTGTCCCACAGCTTCACGCTCTCCAGTTTGAAGATGAGCAACGGGTCTTTCTGCTCGTAGGAAGCATTCTGGACGGAATGACGGAGGTCATCCAGCTGGCGGAGGTTCTCCTTCCAGTCGTCGTCAATGATATGGAGCAGGATTACCTTCTCGAACTGTTTGACGACCGACTTGCCCTCGCTTTCATAGGCTTCCTTCAGGTCGCAGGGAATGTTGTAGACACGCTTGCCGTCGGTGACTGGCACCATAATGCGTTCGTACATCGTCCCCTGATTCTCATAAACCTGCTTGATGACAGGCCATGCAACGGTCTGGATGCGCTCGGTCTTGCGCATGAAAGCCTCCATTGCCTGCTGGAAGCTGCGTTCTGCCAGCTCGTCATGGTCAACGCTCATGAACTCGTTTTCAGAGAACGGGCATTCCATTGTCAGAATCTTCAGGAACTCTTCCTTGCAGCCCTCGTAGTCGTTCTTTTCGATGATGTTCACACAGCGGTCCCAGATGATGTTCGAGATGTCCATACCGATACGCTCGCCCATCAGCGCATGGCGACGCTTCTCGTAGATGACGGTACGCTGCTTGTTCATGACATCATCGTACTCCAGCAGCCGCTTACGGATACCGAAGTTGTTCTCCTCGACCTTCTTCTGCGCACGTTCGATGCTGTTGGAAATCATCGAGCTTTCAATGCGTTCGCCGTCTTCGAAGCCCAGCCGATCCATCACCTTGGCGATACGTTCCGAGCCGAAGAGACGCATCAGCTTGTCCTCAAGCGACACATAGAATACGGATGAACCGGGATCACCCTGACGGCCGGCACGACCACGGAGCTGGCGGTCTACACGGCGGCTCTCGTGCCGCTCAGTACCGATGATGGCCAGACCTCCGGCATCCTTGACTTCCTTTGTCAGCTTGATGTCGGTACCACGGCCGGCCATATTGGTGGCAATCGTCACTGCACCGAGACCATTCACCGACCGGCCGGCCTCAGCAACAATCTGCGCCTCCTTCAGGTGCTGCTTGGCATTCAGCACCTGGTGCGGAATCTTGCGCATCGTGAGCATCTTGCTCAGCAGCTCACTGATCTCGACGGAAGTCGTACCGACAAGACAGGGGCGGCCCTGGTTCCGCATGGTCTCTACCTCGTCGATGACCGCTGCATACTTCTCGCGGGCCGTCTTGTAGACACGGTCCTCCATATCCTTGCGGATGACAGGACGGTTGGTGGGAATCTCGACGACATCCAGCTTGTAGATGTCCCAGAACTCACCAGCCTCCGTGGAAGCCGTACCGGTCATGCCGGCGAGCTTGTGGTACATACGGAAGTAGTTCTGCAGGGTAATGGTAGCGAAGGTCTGCGTAGCGGCTTCCACCTTCACGTGTTCCTTTGCTTCAACGGCCTGATGCAGGCCGTCGCTCCAGCGGCGTCCTTCCATGATACGGCCTGTCTGCTCGTCGACGATCTTGACCTCACCGTTCAGGACGACATACTCATCGTCCTTATTGAACATGGTATAGGCTTTCAAGAGCTGCTGCAAGGTGTGTACACGCTCGCTCTGCACGCCGTAATGAGCCATCATGGCATCCTTCCGGTCGATGTAAGTCTGCTCGTCAATCACCTTGTCGTCTTTCTGTTTCTCGAGTGCAGAAAGCTCCGTCGTAATATCAGGCAGGACGAAGAGCTGGTCGTCTTTCACCTGGCGGGCGAGCCATGCCGTACCCTTGTCGGTAAGGTCGCAGGAGTTCATCTTCTCGTCCGTAACGAAGTAGAGCGGTTCGACGGCCTTCGGCATCTCCCGGTTGTTGTTGGCCATGTAGAACTCTTCCGTCTTCAGCATACCGGCCTTGATGCCTTCTTCGGAAAGGAACTTGATGAGTGCCTTGTTTTTCGGCAGGGCCTTGAACGAGCGGTAAAGGGCAAGGAAACCCTCTTCCTGCAGTTTCTGGAAAGCAGCCTTGTCGCCGGCATTCTTCTGTGCCTCCGCCAGCTTGTGGCGGGCCTCCGACAGGAGTTCGGTAGCCTGTTTGCGCTGCACCTCATAAAGACTCTGTACCAGAGGCTGGAACTCCTCGAACATCTGGTCGTCACCCTTGGGCACAGGACCGCTGATGATAAGCGGCGTACGGGCATCGTCGATCAGCACCGAGTCTACCTCATCGACGATGGCATAGTTGTGCTGACGCTGTACAAGGTCGGCCGGCGACACGGCCATATTGTCACGCAGGTAATCGAAGCCGAACTCGTTGTTCGTACCGAAGGTGATGTCTGCCTGATAGGCCTTGCGGCGTGCGGGCGAGTTCGGCTGGTGCTTGTCGATACAGTCGACGGACAGTCCGTTGAACATATAGAGCGGCCCCATCCACTCGGAGTCACGCTTTGCCAGATAGTCGTTGACGGTTACGACGTGGACACCGTTGCCGGTGAGCGCATTGAGAAACACCGGAAGGGTGGCAACGAGTGTCTTGCCCTCACCTGTCGCCATCTCGGCTATCTTGCCCTGATGCAGGACGACACCGCCGAAGATCTGTACGTCATAGTGTACCATCTCCCACTTCAGGTCGTTGCCGCCGGCTGTCCAGTGGTCATGGTAAATGGCCTTGTCGCCATCGATCGTGATGAAGTCCTTGGCAGGGTCAGCTGCCAGTTCACGGTCGAAGTCGGTTGCCGTGACAACCGTTTCCTCGTTCTCCGAGAAACGGCGTGCCGTATCCTTCACAATGGAGAAGGCGACCGGCATCACCTCGTTGAGCGCCGTTTCGTAGTTGTCGAGAGCCTCCTTGTCCAGCTTGTCAATCTGGTTGAAGATTTCCTCGCGCTCGTCAATCGGTGTCTCCTCGATCTTTGCACGCAGCTCTGCTATCTGCTCACGCTGCTCCCTGGCTGCATCCTGTACATACTTCTGTATCTCTTTTGTCTTGGCACGCAGCTCATCATTGCTGAGCGCCTTGATTTCCGGATAAGCCGCCTTCACCTTGTCTACGTAAGGCTGAATCAGCTTCATGTCACGTGTTGACTTATCTCCGAAAAGTGCTTTTAATATCTTGTTGAAATTCATTTTTTATTATATTCTGTTTTGTTCCAATCGCATTCTGCGTGCCGGTACCGTCTCCGTTCCGTACCCGTCGGCAACCTGTCATGCTGTCCCGGACGGTCGGGAATACTGTTCCCACACGGTCGGGAACCGTGTTCCCAGCGGCTGGGAAGACCGTTCCCAACGGTTGGGGAGAAAGCACAGGGACGCTCTGGTCTGACGAATTGCTTTACCTCCCGGACCAGAAGTCCATGTTCCGTACGATGTGTATCGGATATCTGAAAAAATACACAGAGGTAATATTCCCCTTTTCCGTGTCACCTTATTATATTATAAAGACAGGTGAGGAAACAGGAACTCACCTGTTTCCGATTATGCCGCCGGACTGGGCGCACGGATCTGAATCCCCGTCGTCAAAGAGGGATTGGGAAGGAAGAGCTGCTGCCCCTGATGAATATCTGAATAAGATGTTGATGCTGCCGGAAATCTGTCAGTGCGGTCTGCGGTATAGACCGCCTTGCTTTGTGCCGGCTCGACCTCCTCGTCATCCTTCATCTGCTTGAAGGCTTCGAGGACGGAAAGAATCTCCTGTCCGACTCCCGTGAATGCCTGCTGACGGCTGAGGTCTTCAATGCCGACATCACCCAACGCTATCTTCAGCGCAGACTGACAGTCCTGTGCCTCAACCCCTGTTGCGGCAAGGACGACAAGTAAAACGGTGATGTATTTATTCATTTTCTATCTCTTTGAGCCGGCGGCGGCAGCAGACGGCTTATCCGCAAATGCAATATGCAGTGCAACAGCAAGAACAATGCCACAATCAGCACCGGCACAGGGACTTCCTGGAAAAGACTTCCGATGAATCCCAGGACGATGAGCACGCACCATATCTTCCACCAGACTTCTTTCCGTTTCCAGACCGTAGCGTACAGGAAAAAGAGCGGAAGCGGATTGAAGAAGAACAGAATTGCGTTCAGGCTCACACAAGGATGCTGGGAGAACAGCATGAGAAAAAACACGATGCCCATCGCCCCCGAAGCGGTCATCAAGACCGCATCCCAGCCCCGGTAAAGCCGCCGTCTGAGGTTGCTCAACGTCATCATCACGACGCAGACAATGACAAAGACAAGGGCTGCGGACAGCGGAGAGAACGGACAATCAGCCTCGTCCGTTTCCGCCTGAGGTGCCAGCAGCGTGTGCGTCTCCTTGATGAGAGGCTTCCCGTTGTAGGTAGCCCGGGCGAAGTCACGTCTCAGATTATCCGGAAGGAACTGCTGCTCGCTCTTCGTCGTCTTACGGTCGGCATTCACGCCCAGCAACAGGTCTTCGCCGAACTGCGACCATTCGTAGCCGTGGTTCCATTCGTGTATCATCGAGCGGAACGTCGCCGCACTGTCGGCAGCCGGATAGACAACCTTTCCGTGCAGATGGTCGACGAGCATATCACGCGCCCTCGTCGTGCAGTTGTCGAAAAAGAAATTATAGCGGTAGACGGTGTTTTCAGGCTTCATGTTCTCCCGCAAGGCACTGCGGATAGCCTGCTTGTCTTCTGCCGACAGGTCCAGCACCTGTTCCACGATGCCTCTTCTCTCGTAACGATACTGTGCGAGAAACCTGTCCATCGGCTCGACTCCCATGCGGTAGTCGGTCAGTCCGAAGATGAAACGGGGAATGAAATAAGGCTGGTCCTGCGAGAAGATACCGTAGTTGACGACCAGGTCTTCCCCGCTCTTCCTGTCACGGTAGCGGATTGCAGTATGCCCATACTGCGCCCAGACCTCTTCTCCCGGCGAACAGGTCAGAAGTGAAATCTGAACACTGTCGGCACACACAGCCTGTCCTGTTCCTGCTGCTGCGGAAACGGACAGGAGGAACGACAGTACAATATATAATAATCCTTTTTTCATTCCGTCCGCAAAGATAATAAAAAAGCATGAGAAAACAAACTATCCCAGACAAAATATAAGAAACAGGGAGGCTGTCCGATCTCATGCGTCACCCGCCCCGGACAAGACAGAGACTTTTTGGACGGGGCAGGAAAGGACGGGGCGGTATGTCCGCAAGGTCAACCGGGCGTCACGTTTCGCTCTCTCCGAGGAATCTACACCTCTATCTTCAGTCCGTCATAAGCAAGGAAGATGCCGTCGGGAAGCCGTCGCTGCGCCTCCTCATGCAATCCGACCTGATGGGTGAGATGGGTAAGATAAGTACGTCTGGCACCTATCCGCCTGCTGAACTCGACGGCTTCCGGTATCAGCTGGTGCGAATGATGCGGCCGCTCCCAGCGAAGTGCGTTCACCACGAGGGTCTCGACCCCTTCGAGATAAGGAAGCTCGGCATCGTCCATCGTCTTCATGTCCGTTATGTAGGCGAGCTTCCCGAAACGATAGCCGAAGATGGGCAACCTGCCGTGCATCACGTTGACAGGCACCACCTCTATGTCGCCGATTCGTATATGGGAATGAGGCGGAAGAGCATGCAGGTTCAGTTTGGGAACACCGGGATAGAGGTGTTCGGCAAAACAATAGGGGAAATTATGCCGCAGTCCGCCGCAGGTGTCTGCATTGGCATAGACATCTATGTCGCCTAACCTGCAATAGGGACGTACGTCGTCGATGCCGCCCACGTGATCGTAGTGGATGTGTGTTATCAGCAGTCCATCTATCTTCCGGAAAGGCTGCGGCAGCATCTGCTGCCGGAAGTCGGGTCCGCAGTCGATGATGACCCGCGTCTGTGCGGTCTCCAGAAGGGCCGAAGTGCGCAGCCGGCTGTCATGCGGGTCACTGCTCTTGCAGACTTCACAGGTGCAGCCAAGGACGGGTACGCCGTTGGAAGTACCTGTGCCCAGGAAAGTCAAAGTTCCCCCCGTTTCTTCCGAAGAAGAGGAGAAGCCCGCCCCGCCCCCTCCGGAAGGAAAGGAGGGACTGACGGACTGTATACCGGTCGAAGATTGCTGTCTGTCCAAAAGATATGTCGTTTTTGAAATAAAAGCCGCTGTCACCGTAATACTCCCATCACCCTGAGGCGTCCGTTATTACGCATGACACACCTTATTCTATATGATACGTCCTCCATAATATATACTCTGGCACCAAGAAGAATCCTTCCATCCGGCAAGTCACAGACATTGATTCCTCCCTCCGAGGAGCTGGAGGAGACTTTGCCCCCCATCAGCCCTTCTTCTCTCTTTGGACGGTCAAGGGACTTGCTTCTGCCAGGCACTTTCCTCCCTTCGGAGGGGCAGGGGGAGGTCACACCACATTCACTTCCGGATGTATCTCAATACCGAACTTCTCCTTTACGTCATGCTGTATGGCTTCAAAGAGACGGACAACATCGGCTCCGGCAGCACCCCCGAGGTTGACCAGCACCAGTGCCTGCTTATCGTAGACACCGGCACGGCCGAGCGACCTGCCCTTCCATCCACACTGTTCGATCATCCATCCGGCAGGAATCTTCTCGTGCGTACTGTCTATTGTATAGTGAGGCATACGCTCGTACTGCGCCGCCAGTTCATCGTATTTCTCCTTGGAGACGATGGGATTCATAAAGAAGCTGCCCGCATTCCCCGTCACCTTGGGGTCGGGAAGTTTGGCATTACGGATGGCGATAATCGTCTGTCGCAGTTCGTCTGCCGTCGGATGCGCAATACCCCGTTCTGCCAGTGCCGTGCGGATATTGCCGTAATCGAGCCTGGGGCGGTAGGTGCTGGAAAGACGGTAGGTCACCGACGTAATGAGGTACTTGTTGCGCCACTCATGCTTGAAGCGGCTCTGACGGTAGCTGTACCCACAGTCCGTATTCTTGAAGTGACGCACCCTGCCTGTGGCAATCTCCACAGCCTCCACCTCTTCTATCAGGTCCTTGGCTTCCGCACCGTACGCCCCGATGTTCTGTACGGCACTCGCGCCGCACTCACCGGGGATGATAGAAAGGTTCTCTGCACCGTAAAGCCCATGGGAAACACAATACGCTACGAAGTCGTCCCACACATAACCCGACCCACAACGTACACGCCCGCCGCCCACGTCTTCTATAAACGAGATGCCCGAATGGAGTACCGTCCCCTTATAGTCTTCCGTCAGCAACAGGTTGCTGCCGCCGCCGAGTATCAGCAACGGATGATCTTCTTCCTTCAGGGAACGCACAGCCTCCTGTGCATCCTCCACGGACTCGTATTCAACGAAACGCCGGCACTTTGCATCAATACCGAACGTGTTATGCTCTAACAGACTATAGTCACACTCTATCTTCATTTTAACTTATTCCGTTTTGGCGTTGCCTTTGTTTCTGTTCATAACTTATAACAAGGAACTATTCTTCCTGGTATCTGATGACCCTTGCCGGACTGCCGACAGCAACAGCATTGGCAGGTATGTCCTTTGTCACCACTGCTCCTGCGCCTATCACGGCATTACGACCTATCGTCACACCGGGCAGGATGATGGCTCCGCCGCCAATCCACGCACCGTCTTCTATCTTGACAGGTCGGGCATAGATATTCCACCCTCCGCCGGGAATCATCCGTTCCCCGGCAGTGACAGGATGCGCGGCTGTATAGATTTTCACGTCTGAAGCGATGAGAACATGATTGCCGATGTCAATACGGTTATTGTCTACAAACGTACAGTTCATATTGATAACGACCCAGTCGCCCAAGTGGATATTGACACCATACTCACAATGAAAATCAACATCGATATGAACCGGCTCACCGACAGAGCCAAACAGCTGCTCAAAAATCCTGCGTTTGCCTTCGTGGTCGGCATAGTCGCAATCGTTCAACTTACGCAATAAGCGTTTCGTACGTAATATTATCTGCTGCAATTCCGGGTCGACAGCATTAAAGAACTCACCATCCAAGGCTTTCTGACGTTCACTTTTCATAAGCAACAGGCATTGTAAAGTTGGGTATATGCTAAAGAAAGACCCGCTACCGATGATCAGGCAGAGGGCCTTCCCGTCAATAAGCGACGATCTTCTCCAGCCGCCAGTCCTTTCCGTGCCGTCTGAAGAACAGCTGCGTCTCCGCTCCATTGGCCAGTCCGCGGAAAGTAAGAATCTTGCGGTCCGACTCCGAGTACTTCTGGCCATAGAGGATATTGTAAATCATCTCGCCCGGTACTTCCGGAAGGAACGACGACCACTCCCCGGCAGGGATGGTGGTATTGATGGTTGCGACCTCCTCGCCATTGGGATCGGGTCCTGAATAGGCCAGCGGATTCTTCACGAAGCCCCTGCCGCTGTCGGCAAAGAAGCGGGAAAGGAACGTGAAGAACGAAGCGTTATAGCTCTGCTTGAAACCGATAGTACAGATTTTGTTCAGCTTCCATTTCCCCTCCTGATGGTCGAACCAGTACTGCTCCACGGTTCTTTTCCTCAAGTGGATCTTTTCGACAATCACACTGTCCAGATCTGTTGCCTTCGGATACTTCATCTGCTTCTCGTTGTCGAAAATCAGCGTGTAATATCCCTGCGGCCGGAAGAAATGGTCGGTCTTCCACTGGCTGCGCGTCAGCTCTGATGTCTTCCCGCCGTTGACAACCGGCAGCGGGAACTTGATGCGGCTGCGCTGCAGCTTCCTGTTGGCAATGAAATTGAAGAAGAAGTCATCGAACAGCTGGTCGGCCGCCTTCGGCATCGGCGTGGAGGCAATCACCTCCGTGGCAGAGTCGACGGTATCAGCGGTGTCACTGTTCTCCGCCATGGCAGAATCCGTACTGGAACTGTCTGCCGCTTCAATCTTCCTGTTAGAACAGCCTGTGGTGACCGCCATCATGGCCGCACAGACACATACAACAAGTAAAAATGCTTTTCTCATACGCTCGTTTTATTCGTCTCAAATTTCCTGCAAATGTACGATATTTATTTCTAATAAGACAGGAAAAACATAAATTTATATCAGGGTAATTTCTCCGTTCCGATTATAAATCGTACCTTTGCAGGAAAATAACCAAGCAGTATGCTATTAGACAAGATAGAAGAACTTCTCAAGGAAGTGAGTACACTTACGGCACAGAATGCCGGCGACGTGGAACAGCTCCGACTGAAATACCTCAGCAAGAAAGGCGAAATCAGCGCATTGATGGGTGAGTTCCGGAATGTGGCGGCCGACCAGAAGAAGGCCGTCGGCATGAAAATCAACGAACTCAAGCAGCTCGCACAGAACAGAATCAACGAGCTGAAGGACCAGCTCGAGACCAGCGAGGCACAGAGCGACGACATCGACCTTACACGCACCGCCTACCCCATCAGCCTGGGTACGCGGCATCCGCTGACACTTGTCAAGAACGAAATCATCGACATCTTCGCACGGATGGGCTTCACGCTCTATCAGGGTCCGGAGATTGACGACGACCAGCACGTGTTCACCATGCTGAACTTCGCCGCCGACCATCCGGCGCGCGATATGCAGGACACTTTCTTCATCGAGCGCAGCAATACGATGGACGTGACGAAAAACGTGCTTCTCCGCAGCCATACTTCCAACGACGAGGCACATTATATGTCTACCCACAAGCCGCCGATCCGCGTGCTCTGTCCGGGCCGCGTCTACCGCAACGAGGCGATTTCGGCACGCGCCCACTGCTTCTTCCATCAGGTAGAAGGGCTCTATGTAGACAGGAACGTCAGCTTCACCGACCTCAAGCAGGTGCTACTCACCTTTGCCCGTGAGATGTTCGGTGCCGACACGAAGATACGCCTCCGCCCGAGTTACTTCCCATTCACCGAGCCGAGTGCCGAGATGGACATCAGCTGCAATATCTGCGGCGGCGAGGGATGCGGCTTCTGCAAACACACCGGCTGGGTGGAGATTCTCGGCTGCGGTATGGTCGACCCGCACGACCTTGAGGCCTGCGGCATCGACTCCAGCGTCTATACCGGCTACGCTTTCGGCATGGGTGTCGAGCGCATCGCCAACCTCAAGTACCGTGTCAGCGACCTCCGCCTCTTCTCCGAGAACGACACCCGCTTCCTGCGAGAGTTCGAGGGAGCGTGAGCTGCATGACTGATGTTGCAGTGATGGGCGTTGATGAAAACCGTTTTGGTCATTCATCAACGCCCATCACCGTATAAAAACCTCTGTGCATAATGCCCATCGTGTCATCGGGCAGGGAAAGCCTCTGCGGCCTTGACGGTCTTTCTTTTCCATCTGTTCAGGATGACCTTTGTACTGATATTTTACTGTCCGCTATGTCGAAGCCGTTTCAGGAACAGCATCTGACCGGTCTTAGGGGAGGAAAAAGAGAACATGGGAGAGAAGACCGCTCCGCCCCATACGCAAACCGCTAACATACAGACACATACAGGCCCTTTCTGGAAAGGTGCTTAGTTGCAATGCAAAAAGGCCTTACCTGACGTGCAAGTAAGCCTTACCTGGACCGCAATCAGGCCTTAGTCGGAAGGCAGGAAGGCGTTGGCTGCGAAGCCGGCACTCATTCCCCTCGTTTCCAAGGCAGGCAGAAGCGGCAGAAAACAGATGGGAAACAGTTCGGAGTGTAAAGATATTTCTCCTACTGCATATCCTTCTTAGCAACCCCTCCCCATGGGCTTTCCGTCCCTTACGGACAGCCTCATTCCACTTCAACGACCTCCAGCACGTCGCCCTCGACCCTGAACCGCACCTCCTTATTGCCGAACGGCATGCCATACACACGGCCGGCATCGTGCTGGTACTGCGGCCGCGGGTCCTGGGCAAGCACCTCTTTCAAGGCTGCAAGCTCCTCCGCACCGAACAGCCTTGCCATCTCATCGGGAACAGTCACAGACAGGAGCTGCCATGCCTTCTTGTCCGTAAAACCGCCTTTGGCTTCCGGATGACTGTCAACGTAAGGGATGTAAGGCTTCACATCGTAGACGGGTGTCCCGTCCATCAGGTCGGCGCCGGCGACCTCTATCTCTCCGTCAACAATCCGCCTGATGCGGACAGACGACAGGCCGAGCCCGTTCGGGCGGAAAGGCGACCGTGTGGCAAACACACCCAGCCGCACATTGCCGCCCAGACGGGGAGGACGTACCGTGAGCTGCACGCCATCGGAGGGGCGATTGGCCGAGAAGCCCCAGACCAGCCAGAGATAATCGAAGTCTTCCAGTCCGCGCAGTGCCTCTTCACGCCGGTAGGGAGGTTCAAAGACTATCCTGCCGACGAGGCTGCCGGCCAGTCCGCTCTGCCGTGGGATGCCGAACTTCGAGGTCAGCGGAGAGCGGAAAAAGGCAATGGGTTTGATTTCTTTCATGCTGACAAAGGTAATATTTTGCTGTGAACTGATACAGGATAAACGAATTTTATTTATCTTTGCAAGCAAATAATACTATTCAGACAATGGAAAATAAAGCGAACCAGAACATTGAACTGCCTGAAAACGCCTTCAGGGAGCTGAAAGACGGCGAGACATACGAACCGGTCATGTCGCCGCAGAAAACCTACCGGGAGGTGAGCCCATGGTCGGTCACGTGGGGAATCCTCATGGCCGTGCTCTTCTCGGCAGCAGCCGCCTACCTCGGACTGAAGGTGGGGCAGGTGTTTGAAGCGGCCATACCGATCGCCATCATCGCTATCGGCCTTTCGTCCGCCACGAAGCGGAAGAACGCATTGGGCGAGAACGTCATCATCCAGAGCATCGGTGCCTGCTCGGGTGCCGTCGTGGCAGGCGGCATCTTCGTCATGCCGGCCATCTATATGCTCGACCTGCAGGCCGACTTCTTCAAGATTTTCATCGCCGCCGCACTGGGCGGTGTGCTGGGCATTCTCTTTCTGATTCCTTTCCGCAAATACTTCGTCAAGGACCAGCACGGCAGATATCCTTTCCCCGAGGCCACGGCAACTACACAGGTGCTCGTGAGCGGCGAGAGGGGCGGAAGCCAGGCGAAGCCGCTGCTCATGGCGGGCCTGGTGGGCGGTCTCTACGACTTCGCCGTGGCGACCTTCGGCTGGTGGAACGAAAACGTGACCAGCCGCATGATCGGCTTCGGCGAAACAGTTGCCGACAAGGCGAAGCTCGTCTTCAAGGTGAATACAGGTGCCGCCGTCCTCGGACTGGGTTACATCATCGGGCTGAAATACGCCTTCATCATCTGCATGGGTTCGCTTACCGTCTGGTGGCTCATCGTGCCGGGCATGGCCCTCGTCTTCCCCGACACCGTACTGAACCAGTGGGATCCGTCCGTCACGACAGCCGTCGGACAGATGGCCCCGGAAGCCATCTTCAAGGCCTATGCACGCTCCATCGGCATCGGCGGCATCGCCATGTCGGGCATCATCGGCATCGTGAAGTCGTGGGGCATCATCAAGAGCGCCGTCGGACTGGCGGCCCGTGAGATGAAAGGGAAAGGCAGCGGACAGGACGAAGTCATCCGCACGCAGCGCGACATCTCGTTCAAGATCATCGCCTTCGGGAGCATCGCCACGCTTATCGTGACCTTCCTCTTCTTCTATCTGGGCGTGATGGACTTCAATCTCCTCCATGCCGTCGTGGGCATTCTCCTTGTGGCTGTCATCGCCTTCCTCTTCACTACGGTGGCCGCCAACGCCATTGCCATCGTGGGCAGCAACCCGGTATCGGGCATGACGCTCATGACGCTGATTCTTGCTTCCGTCGTCATGGTGGCCGTAGGACTGAAAGGCAACGCCGGAATGCTGGCGGCACTCCTGATGGGCGGCGTGGTCTGCACGGCACTGTCGATGGCAGGCTCGTTCATCACCGACCTGAAGATCGGCTACTGGCTCGGGACGACACCGAAGAAACAGGAGACCTGGAAGTTCCTCGGCACGGTCATCTCTGCGGCGACGGTCGCCGGCGTGATGATTGTCCTCGACAAGACCTACGGCTTCAACTCGGGCAAGCTCGCCGCTCCGCAGGCCAATGCGATGGCGGCGGTCATCAAGCCGCTGATGAGCGGACAGGGTGCGCCGTGGGTGCTCTACGGCATCGGCGCTGTCATCGCCCTCGTGCTCGACCGCTGCAAAGTGCCGGCCCTGGCGTTTTCCCTGGGTATGTTCATTCCGCTGGAACTGAACATTCCGCTGCTGGTAGGCGGTACGGTGAACTGGTACGTGACGACCCGCTCCAAGGACGAGGCTGTCAACAAGGCGCGCGGCGACAAGGGTACGCTGCTGGCCTCGGGCTTCATTGCCGGCGGTGCGCTGATGGGTGTCGTCTCTGCGCTGCTGAAGTTCGGCGGCATCGAGTGTGATTATTCCGCCTGGTGGGAAAACCACCTCTCCGAGCTGCTTTCGCTCGTGGCATATGCCGCATTGATTCTCTTTTTCATCCTGGCCACCCGGTCGGACAAGAGAGAGAAGGCTGCATAAGAAACAGAAGCCCCCCGCCTCTCCGTATGGCTGTATGCTGCGGAAAGGCGGGGGGCTTCTGTCTTTGGGCTGACGGTCAGGTTCTGCCTGGCGGATTCTGTGCGGTGTGCTACACTTTCGGCACAGTCTGGAGATTCCGGACGATGTCTTCGTCCGACAGGGTATAGTTCTGCAGGTCGCCGTTGATATACGAATCGTAGGCGGTCATGTCGATCAGTCCGTGCCCGGAAAGGCAGAAGAGAAGAACCTCCTGCCGGCCGCTCTCTTTTGCTTTCTTCGCCTCGCGGATGGTGGCGGCGATGGCATGGCAGCTCTCGGGAGCGGGGATGATGCCCTCGGTGCGGGAGAAGAGGATGCCGGCCTCGAAACTCTCCAGCTGCGGGATGTCCATGCCGTGCATATAGCCGTCCTTGATGAGCTGGCTCACAATGACACCGGCACCGTGGTAGCGCAGCCCGCCGGCATGGATGTTCGCCGGTTTGAAATCGTGTCCGAGGGTGTACATCGGCAGCAGCGGCGTATAACCCGCCTCATCGCCGAAGTCGTATTCGAACCTGCCGCGCGTCAGCTTCGGACAGCTGTCGGGTTCTGCTGCGATGAACTCCGTATGTCTTCCGTCAAGGAGACTGTGCCGCATGAAAGGGAAAGCGATGCCGCCGAAGTTGCTGCCGCCGCCGAAGCAGGCAATCACCTTGTCGGGATATTCGCCGGCCATCGTCATCTGCTTCTCGGCCTCCAGACCGATGATGGTCTGGTGCAGGGCTACGTGGTTCAAGACAGAACCGAGGGTGTATTTGCAGCGGGGAGTCGTCCGGGCCAGCTCGATGGCCTCGGAAATGGCGGTTCCCAAAGAGCCTGGATGCATGGGGTCGCGGGTGACGATGTCCTTGCCGGCACGCGTCGACATGGAGGGCGACCCTTCCACCATCGCACCGAAGGCACGCATGATCAGCGACCGGTAAGGCTTCTGCTGCATGGAAATCTTCACCTGGTAGACAGCCGCCTCCAGCCCGAACACCTTCGCGGCATAGGACAGGGCGGCCCCCCACTGGCCGGCACCGGTCTCCGTGGTGACGTTCGTAACGCCTTCCTGCTTGCAGTAGTAGCACTGCGGAAGGGCAGAGTTGACCTTGTGCGAGCCCAGCGGATTCACGCTTTCGTTCTTGAAGTAGATGTGGGCCGGCGTGTCAAGGGCTTTCTCCAGGGCGTAGGCACGGACGAGCGGTGTCGAACGGTAATACCGGTACATATCCAGCACCTCTTCCGGAATGTCAATCCATGCGTGCTCCGTGTCAAGCTCCTGACGGGAACATTCCATGCTGAAGATCTCGGCAAGATCCTCGGCTTTCATGGGCTTGTGGGTGACAGGATGGAGGGGAGGAAGCGGTTTGACCGGCATATCCGCCTGAATGTTGTACCACTGTGTGGGAATGTCCTGCTCATCGAGCAGGTATCTTTTCTGGTGTGCCATACTGTTCTGTTTTATAGGATAGATAGTTCTCCTCTATAGGATAGATAGATTTCCCCGGACGTGGGGACGTTCTGCAAAATTACAAAATAAGATTTTCTAAATGCACGGAATACTGATATTTTTCGTAATTTTGCCGCCGCTATGATTATCATCGGTACTATTCTTGCATACTTTTGCATCTTACTGTTAATCAGCAGAGCCACCGGCCACAAGGCCGACAACGAAGCTTTCTTCCGTGCAAACGGCAGGTCGGCGTGGTATCTGGTGGCATTCGGCATGATCGGAGCAAGCATCTCGGGGGTCACCTTCGTCAGTGTCCCGGGCATGGTGATGGCGGGTGACATGACCTATATGCAGACCTGCCTGGGCTTCATACTCGGTTATTTTGCCGTGGCGTTCCTGCTTCTTCCGGTCTATTACAGGCTGCGGCTGACCACCATCTACGCCTACCTGCGTGGCCGTCTGGGACGGCAGAGCTACAAGACAGGGGCAGGCTTCTTCCTGCTGTCCAAGATGACGGGTGCCGCCGTCCGCTTCTATGTGGTCTGCATGATTCTCCAGCAGTTCGTGCTCGATGCGTACGGTGTCCCTTTCCCGGTGACGGTCGTCGTCCTTGTCGCACTCATCTGGCTCTATACACGCCGTGGGGGAATCCGCACGCTCGTGCTGACGGACACCTTCCAGACCCTCTGCATGCTTCTTGCACTTCTGCTTATAATATATAAAGTGGTTGATACCCTCGGGATGACACTCCCCGAGGCAGCCCGCACAATAGCCGCCGACAGCCACAGCCGCATATTCGTCTTCGACGACTGGATGTCGAAGCAGAACTTCTGGAAACAGTTTCTCAGCGGCATCTTCATCGTCATCGTCATGACGGGACTGGACCAGGACATGATGCAGAAGAACCTTACCTGCAAGACCCTGCACGAAGCGCAGAAGGATATGTGCAGCTACGGATTCGCCTTTGTGCCTGCCAATCTGCTCTTCCTGTCGCTCGGTGTGCTGCTGATGACCTATTACAGCAGGACAGGACAGCCGCTGCCGGACCTGCCCGACGACCTTATGCTGCAGGCGGTTGCAGGCGGACAGCTGGGCACATGGGTGGTCATCCTCTTCACAATCGGCATCGTAGCGGCCTGTTTTTCCAGTGCCGACTCGGCGCTGACAGCCCTCACAACCACCTTCTGCGTTGACATCTGCAACCGGGAGAAGGACGAGCAGCTGCGCAAGAAGGCACATCTCGGTATGTCAGTCGTATTCGTACTGTTCATTCTCGTCTTCCGTCTGGTCAACTCAACAAGTCTGATCGATGCCATCTACACCATCGTCTCCTATACCTACGGACCACTCCTGGGACTGTTTTCCTTCGGTCTGCTTACAAAACGGAGCGTCAACGACCGTTACATACCTTATGTGGCAGTCGCCAGTCCGCTGCTCTGTTTTGCCCTGGATGCCGTCGTATCAAGGACGACAGGCTATAGGTTCGGCTACGAACTGCTGATGCTGAACGGCCTGATCACCTTCACAGGATGCTGGCTGTCAGGGCAGACAGCTTCTGCACGGTAGCGTCTCTGCACTGCCACGGCCATATTCTGCCCGGTCTCACACGGTTCGCGGCCGGCCGGCCTGCAATGCCGCACCGATAGCCGTGCAGTATTCAGAATATTTCGGAATGATGAAACGGACATCATAAATCTTCTCCATCACCGGGAAAAGCAGCTCACACTGCGGCAGCAACGTGAGGTTGCCGATGAGTACGAAATCGCGGATGTCGCTGTTCAGCGCACTCAGAATCGTCGCCGAACCGATAGACTGCAACACCAGCCCTATCAGTCCCAGGGCAATATCCTCACGGCTGGCATTCGCCTGTGCATTGGCAAAGAGCGAGGCTGTCGCATCCATCGGAAGCCCGGGAAGCGGATTGGTGGAGATGTCCTTGATCTGCAGGTTGATGCGAGATATGTCGCCTTTCATGGCCAGAGCGATGATTTCCCTGAAGTCGTCCGTCTTCAGGAGCAGGCGCGACAGACCGCTCAGCGTACCTCCGCCGATGCCGATGCCGCCGACATGGCGCACTTCATTGCCGTCGCAGAGTACAAGCGACGTACCGGTGCCCATGGAGACGACTATCATCCGCTGCAGCTTCGATTCAAACTGTGCGCCCAGCCCATCGGCAAGGAACTCATCGGCTTTCGCCGTCGGAAGCCCGTAGACAGGCTTGTTGATATAATGTGCGCCCACGCCGGTGAGCATGACCTGCTCGACATCGGACAGGTCGATCCGGTTGTCATACAGGTATTTCCCGAACGCCCCATACAACGATGTCACCGGATCGGTGGCCTTGATGCGCAGCGGTTTCACCACTTTCCCCTCTCTGATTCCGACAATCTTGGTCGTCGAAATCCCCACATCTATACCAATGGAAATCTTCATACACCTTATTTAATATATGGGACAAATCTGTTCCGACAAATCATGCCGCAAAGTTACAAAAAAGACAAGAGTTTAAGACCGATACCGGGAGTTTTTGCAAAAAAGACATAAAATATTTCTCTATTAAGCTGAAAATGAGTATCTTTGCACTCCGTTATAACGAGAGAACAAAGAATAACATCAACAAAGAACAAAAAACAAAATGACGAAAGCAGACATCATCAATGAGATAGCGACATCTACAGGCATCGCCAAGAAGGATGTTTCAGCTGTAGTTGAGTCTTTCATGGAGGCCATCAAAGGCAGCTTGCTGGAAAAGAAAGAGAACGTTTACCTGCGTGGTTTCGGCAGTTTCATCGTGAAGCACCGCGCCGAGAAGACCGCACGCAACATCTCCAAGAACACCACCATCACCATCCCGGCCCACAACTTCCCGAGTTTCAAGCCTGCGAAGACTTTCATCGAGGACATGAAGAAGTAATCACTTATAAATACAACAACAAATTAAAAACATTTTAAAGCTATGCCAAACGGAAAGAAGAAAAAGGGACACAAGATGGCTACGCACAAGCGTAAAAAGAGATTAAGAAAGAACAGGCACAAGAGCAAGTAAGCCCCACACAGGCCGAAAGCCCTTTCCACAGACTTTCTGAACATGACGGGGCGTGTCATCGCGACAGACTTCCCTTCCCTGGAAGTGCGACGACAGGTTCCGCTTTTTATTATCTGTAAGTATTGTCCGGCACGGTTTTCCATGAAACGGAAGGCAGCGGGAGGATAGTTATAACAAACGAAGAAGATGACAAGCGAAGTAATTATCGATGCCCAACCGAAAGAGATTTCGATTGCACTGCTCGAAGACAAGCGGCTGGTGGAATACCAGCGCGAGCCGAGAGAGGCCAGCTTCTCGGTTGGCAACATCTACGTGGCAAAGGTCAAGAAACTGATGCCGGGGCTGAACGCCTGCTTTGTAGATGTCGGTTATGAGCGTGACGCCTTTCTTCATTATCTCGACTTAGGAAGCCAGTTCAGCTCCTATGCAAAGTATCTGAAACAGGTCCAGAGCGACCGTAAACGGCTTTATCCCATTCAGAAGGCCAGCCGCCTTCCCGACCTGCAGAAGGACGGCACCGTCCAGAACACGCTGCAGGTGGGCCAGGAGGTGATGGTACAGATCGTAAAAGAACCCATTTCCACCAAGGGGCCGCGCCTCACGGGCGAAATATCCTTCGCCGGCAGGTTCCTGGTGCTGATTCCTTTCGGGCATAAAGTCAGCGTCTCATCGAAAATCAGAAGCGGAGAGGAGCGCGCGCGCCTCAAGCAGCTCATACAGAGCATTACC
The DNA here is from genome assembly GCF_900454835.1 of Prevotella denticola. GTDB lineage: Bacteria > Bacteroidota > Bacteroidia > Bacteroidales > Bacteroidaceae > Prevotella > Prevotella denticola. The sequence continues at coordinate 202,737 of NZ_UGTM01000002.1, forward strand.
CCCAAGAACTTCGGAGTAATCGTCCGTACGGTGGCTGAAGGAAAGCGTGTCGCCGAACTCGATGCCGAAATGAAGGTGCTCATGAGTCGGTGGAACGAGGCCATCACGAAGGTGCAGAAGACACAGGAACGCCCCCAGCTCATTTTCGAGGAGACAGGACGTGCCGTCGCCATGCTGCGCGACCTCTTCAACCCGACCTACGAGAACATCTACGTCAACGACAACGAAATCTGCACCGCCGTCCGTCACTATGTCTCTCTAATAGCCCCTGAAAAGGCGGGCATCGTGAAGAAGTACAACGGCAAGGTGCCTATCTTCGACAACTTCGACGTGACGAAGCAGATCAAGTCCAGTTTCGGAAAGACCATCAACTACGGACACGGCTGCTACCTCATCATCGAACACACGGAAGCCATGCACGTCGTGGACGTGAACAGCGGGAACAGGACGAAGGAGAAAGCACAGGAACAGAACGCGCTCGACACCAATCTCGGCGCCGCCGACGAACTCGCCCGCCAGCTGCGGCTGCGCGACATGGGCGGAATCATCGTCGTCGACTTCATCGACATGAATCTGGCCGAAGACCGCCAGATGCTCTACGAACGAATGTGCAAGAACATGCAGAAGGACCGTGCCCGCCACAACATCCTTCCGCTGAGCAAGTTCGGACTGATGCAGATCACCCGGCAGCGTGTGCGCCCGGTAATGGACGTGGACGTAGACGAGGACTGCCCCACTTGTTTCGGCACGGGCAAGATCCGCTCGAGCATTCTCTTCACCGACCAGCTGGAACGGAAGATCGACCGGCTGGTGAACAAGGTCGGAGTAAAGAAGTTCTATCTGCACGTTCATCCCTATGTTGCCGCCTACATCAACAAAGGCTTTGTCTCCCTGAAACGAAAGTGGCAGATAAAGTACGGGATGGGGGTTCACATCATTCCTTCACAGAAACTTGCTTTCCTGCAGTATGAGTTCTATGATGCGAAACAGCAGTTCATCGACATGAAAGAACAGAATGACAGGTCCTGACACACGGAACTAAGTCGTTGGATAAAAATGAAAGGCCAACAAGACTACAGACGGCCCGCTGTCTCCATTGTGAGACGGCGGGCCGTTCCGGTTCATGCGGTCTGTACTCGGCTTCCGCCCCGTCCTCTCCCCAGGAAGCTGGCAGAGCCCCGGATCTGTACGGAAGTCCAAGGAGGCTGGATGCAGAGCAACATGGCTAAACAGGAGAATGGCAGACGACATGGAAATAAATTTACATTCCAAAGGGCTGCAAGTCCGTTTCCCACGGCCAGGACAACCGGCAGGAAAGAGGCGGAGGAATGCCAGCGGCGGAAAAGGGCCTTACTTCCTTTCCAACCGAGGCCCTGTTGCGTCCCAACCAAGGCCTACTTCGATGCCAGTTAACGCCTGTTTGCAAGGTTGTCAGGCACCTTTTCCGCCGGAGATGTATATACCTGTAAACCAGCCATCTGCAAACTTCTCTCCACGCTTCCCGCCCTGTACTCCCGATCTTCATCCGCCGCATGGGATCCACGAAACCCCAGAGATGTTTCCCATCCAGAAGGAGATAAAATATCAGTACAAAACACTTGAACGGAAAGCAGGGCCATACCCGGGCGGTACAAGCCGGAAGATCCCGACGGATGCGTGCAGAAGTCTGGGGAGGACAGTCGACTGCACCTTTTTCATGTGAAGTCCCCCGACCGGGAGAAGTCACAGGAATGGCCAGATGCGAAAGCGGTGCCGAGAGACCGTCCCAGAACTGGAACAGAAAGGACAGCAAGCCGTTTTCGGACAATTATAATTGATTATTATTCACCTGGAACGACAAAAACAGTTAACCTTGTTAAAAACATCCAGTTTAATTAACCTTTATATGTTAATGGATTAAGAAATTCTTATCTTTGCAGTCATGTAGGGAAAACAGGATGCCGCATGAGGATTGTTCCTGTACATACATGAAAGAAACAGGAGATAATGAAGAAGAAGACAATTTGGACAATAGCAGTGATCATGGGGCTCTCGTTCCTTGGCTTGCTTCTGCTCCAGCTCAACTACATCGAAGAGATGGCCGAGATGAAGAAGGAACAGTTTGACGAGTCGGTCAACCGCGCCCTCTATCAGGCATCCCGCAACATGGAGCTGAACGAGACCCTTCGTTATCTGGAAGACGATGTCAACAGGAAGGAACGGATGTCGCACACGGAGACGGCGACACCGGGCAACACCCCCACGGCAGCCCACCAGCCACCCGCCACCGACAACCAGGGAGAGCCCTACACGTCCTTCGAGGCGAAACTGCTCCAGTCGAAGCCTTCCCTGACCCCGAAAGCGATGATCCTGCGCAACGACAGCAGTTCGCTCTCGGCGACGAAACGCAATATGCAGGAGATTGTCCGCAACCGTTACGTCTACCAGAAGGCCATGCTGGAAGAGGTTATCTACAACATCCTCTATTCGGCATCGGACAAGCCGCTGCGCCAGCGCATCAACTTCAAGCTGCTGGATCAGGACCTGAAGGCGGAGATGATGAACAACGGCATCAACATCCCCTACCACTTCACGGTGACGACACAGGACGGACGCGAGGTCTACCGCTGTCCCGACTACGTCAGCGACGGCGAGGAGAACACCTACTCACAGGTGCTCTTCCGCAACGACCCGGTGAACAGGATGGGCGTGGTGAAGGTGCATTTCCCGGAAATGAACAACTACATCTTCTCCAGCGTGCGCTTCATGATTCCGTCCATCATCTTCACTTTCGTGCTGCTGGTGACGTTCATCTTCACGATCGTCATCATCTTCCGGCAGAAACGGTACAGCGAGATAAAGAACGACTTTATCAACAACATGACGCACGAACTGAAGACCCCGATCGCGAGCATCTCCCTGGCGGCCCAGATGATGAACGACAAGAGTCTTGCGAAGAGCCCGAAGATGATGGAACATCTGGGCAGTGTCATCAACGACGAGTCGAAACGGCTGCGCTTCCTCGTCGAGAAGGTTCTGCAGATGAGCATGTACGACCGCAAGAAAGCGGTGCTGAAGAAGAAGTACACTGACCTCAACGAGATGGTGGAGACCATCGCCAACTCGTTCAGCCTGCGCGTGGAGCATACGGGTGGAAAGGTCTACACTGACATCGAGGCGGTGGATTCGACAATGTACGTCGACGAGATGCACTTCCAGAACGTCATCTTCAATCTTCTGGACAATGCCGTCAAGTATGCCAGGCCCGACGAGCCGCTGAACGTCTACCTGAAGACCTGGAACACGAACGAGCACCTCTATCTCTCCGTGCGCGATACCGGACAGGGCATCAAGAAGGAGAACCTGAAGAAGATCTTCGACAAGTTCTACCGCGTGCATACCGGCAACCGCCACGACGTGAAAGGCTTCGGCCTCGGCCTGGCCTACGTGAAGAAGATGGTCGACCTGCACGACGGCGAGATCAAGGTGCTGAGCGAATACGGCAAGGGAACGAAGTTCATCATCAAGCTCCCGGTGATCCGCGATGAAGCATTCGAGGAATAAACAAGAATAAAAACCATTTAACACGTATAGATTATGGATGAGAATTTGAAAATCCTGTTGTGTGAAGACGATGAGAATCTCGGCACACTGTTGAGTGAATATCTGCAGGCGAAAGGCTATCAGGCCGACCTCTGCCCCGACGGTGAGGCGGGCTACAGGGCCTTTCTGAAGAACAAGTACGACATCTGCGTGCTGGATGTCATGATGCCGAAGAAGGACGGTTTTACCCTTGCACAGGAAATCCGCCAGGCAAACACGGAAGTTCCTATTATCTTCCTTACCGCAAAGCAGCTGAAGGAAGACATCCTGGAAGGATTCAAGATCGGTGCTGACGACTACATCACCAAGCCGTTCTCCATGGAGGAGCTCGTGTTCCGTATCGAGGCCATTCTCCGCCGTGTCAGGGGGAAGAAGACCAAGGAGTCTACCATGTACAAGATTGGCCGCTTCACGTTCGACACCCAGAAGCAGCTGCTCACACTGGACGGTGACCCGGCGAAGGCCACCAAGCTCACCACGAAGGAGAACGAACTCCTGGCCCTGCTCTGCGCCCATGCCAACGAAATTCTACAGCGTGACTATGCGCTGAAGACCATCTGGATCGACGACAACTACTTCAATGCACGCTCCATGGACGTCTACATCACCAAGCTGCGGAAGCATCTGAAACCGGACGATCAGATTGAAATCATCAACATACACGGCAAGGGCTACAAGCTCATCGTACCGGACGAGGAGTAAACGGTACCGGCCATCATACGGCCCTGCTGTATGGAAGATGCACACACGACAACGCCGTCCTTCCCCCCATGAGGGGCAGGACGGCGTTGTCTTTTTCCCGTTCCGGCGATTTAAAATCTTCTTTTCAAATGGTATTACAGCATTTTTTATTACTTTTGCACTGATGTTTGATTGATATCAGAACAAAGAATTATGATACACAAATTCGACTTCCTCGTTATCGGCGGCGGTATCGCAGGAATGAGCTATGCGCTGAGCGTGGCGAAAAGCGGCAAGGGAAAGGTCGCACTTGTATGCAAGACCTCCCTGGAAGAAGCCAACACGGCCAAGGCACAGGGAGGCGTGGCAGCCGTAACCAACCTTGCCGTAGACAATTTCGAGAAGCACATCAACGACACGATGGTCGCCGGCGACTACATTTCCGACCTGTCTGCCGTGAAGCATGTCGTATGCAACGCCCCTGATGCCATCAGGTCGCTCGTCGGATGGGGTGTGAACTTCGACAAGAACAAGGACGGCAACTACGACCTGCACCGGGAGGGCGGACACAGCGACTTCCGCATCCTCCACCATGCCGACGACACCGGTTTCGAGATACAGCGCGGACTGATGGAAGCCGTGAGGAACGACAGCAACATCACCGTGTTCGAAAACCATTACGCCGTGGAAATCATCACACAGCACCACCTCGGCGTACAGGTGACGCGCCGAACACCGGACATAGAATGCTACGGAGCATACATCCTCGACCCCGAGACCGGGAAAGTCGACACGTTCCTGAGCAAAGTCACGCTCATGGCGACAGGCGGTGTGGGAGCCGTCTATGCCATGACCTCCAATCCGGTGATCGCCACAGGAGACGGCATCGCAATGGTCTACCGGGCCAAGGGAACCGTGAAGGACATGGAGTTCGTACAGTTCCACCCCACCGTCCTCTACAATCCGGCGGAGACCCATCCGGCTTTCCTGATCACCGAGGCGATGCGCGGATACGGCGGCGTGCTACGCCTGCCGGACGGAAAGGAGTTCATGCAGAAGTATGACAAACGACTGTCATTGGCCCCGCGCGACATCGTGGCACGGGCCATCGACCACGAGATGAAGATTCACGGACTGAATCATGTCTGCCTCGACGTGACGCACAAGGATGCCGAAGAGACCAGGCGGCACTTCCCGCACATCTATGAGAAATGCCTGAGCATCGGCATCGACATCACCAGAGACTACATACCGGTCTGTCCCAGTGCCCACTATATGTGCGGCGGCATCAAGGTCGACCTGAATGCGGAAAGCTCCATCCACAGGCTCTACGCCGTAGGCGAATGTTCCTGCACGGGGCTGCACGGCGGGAACCGCCTGGCCAGCAATTCACTGATAGAAGCCGTCGTCTACGCCAAGTCGGCAGCCGAACATTCCCTCCAGGTGATAGACGGCTACGACTACAACACGAACATTCCCGAATGGAACGACGAGGGAACGATGACCAATGAAGAGCACGTTCTGATCACGCAGAGCGTCAAGGAAGTCGGCGAAATCATGAGCAACTACGTCGGCATCGTGCGCAGCGACCTGCGCCTGAAGCGTGCGTGGGACCGGCTGGACCTGCTGTATGAGGAGACGGAAGACCTCTTCAAACGGGTGAAGGCGACGAAGGACATCTGCGAACTGCGCAACATGATCAACGTCGGCTACCTGATAACCCGGCAGGCCATAGAGCGGAAGGAAAGCCGCGGACTGCACTATACCGTGGACTATCCGAAGCACGCCTACGACCGGAAACAGTAAGAACGGAAAACGGAAAGACCATACAGGACACGGGCCGCCGACACTTTCCCCCACCGGACAATTGCATTTCACGTGCATGACAACTGTACCTCGCACGCATTATAATTGAACTTTGCTTGCTTTATAATTGAATAAAATGACAGACAAGAAATGGCAGGAACAGGGCTTCATAGACGAGCCTATCCCTGAAAACACAGATATCAAAGCGGAAATACGCAGGATGTGCAAGGAAAAGAATGCCCTCATCATGGCACATTACTATACAGAGGGCGTCATCCAGGAGCTGGCCGACTTCGTGGGAGACAGCCTGGCGCTGGCACAGAAAGCGGCAGCGACCGACGCCGACATCATCGTCATGTGCGGTGTACATTTCATGGGCGAGACGAACAAGATACTCTGTCCGGAGAAGAAAATACTCGTCCCCGACCTGAATGCCTCCTGCTCGCTGGCGGAAAGCTGTCCGGCCGACGAGTTCGAGACGTTCGTTAAAGCGCATCCGGGCCATACGGTGGTAAGCTACGTCAACACGACGGCCGCCACCAAGGCATTGACCGATGTCGTGGTGACGAGCAGCAATGCACGCCAGATAGTGGAGTCCCTGCCGGAAGACACCCCCATCATCTTCGGTCCGGACCAGAACCTCGGCAATTACATCAACGGGCTTACCGGCCGGAAGATGGTACTGTGGAACGGAGCCTGCCATGTACACGAAAAGTTCTCGGTGGAGAAGATTCTCCAGCTGAAACGTGAGCACCCGGCGGCCAAGATACTGGCTCATCCCGAATGCAAGGGGCCTGTCATCAGCCTGGCCGACAAGGTGGGAAGCACGGCGGCCCTGCTGAAATACAGCATTACGGACGACGCACAGGAGTTCATCGTGGCTACGGAAAGCGGCATCCTGACCGAGATGCAGAAGTCGGCCCCACAGAAAACATTTATCCCCGCACCGCCCGACGACAGCACCTGCGCCTGCAACGAATGCAATTACATGAAGCTCATCACGCTGGAAAAACTGTACAACTGCCTGAAATACGAGTGGCCCTCCATCGAGGTAGAGCCCGAAGTGGCAGAGAAGGCGGTCAGACCCATCCAGAGAATGCTGGAGATTTCCAGACGCTTAGGTTTATAATTTCAAAATCGAATACATCATGCTATCTGTAGAAGAACTTAACGACAGACTCATCGAACTCGCTTTCAGCGAAGACATCGGCGACGGCGACCATACGACGCTCTGCTGCATACCTGCGGACGCCATGGGCGAGAGCCGGCTGCTGATCAAGGAGGAAGGCATACTGGCCGGAGTAGAAATTGCAAAAAAGGTGTTCCATCACTTCGACCCGGAACTGCAGGTGGAGGTCTACATGGAAGACGGTTCGCACGTGAAGCCCGGCGATATTGCCCTGAGCGTAAAGGGGCGCGAACGCAGCCTGCTGCAGACGGAACGCCTCATGCTCAACATCATGCAGCGCATGAGCGGCATTGCCACCATGACGCACAGATACCAGCAGGCATTGATCGATGCCGGTACGAAGACGCGCGTCCTCGACACCCGCAAGACGACACCGGGCATGAGGATGCTGGAGAAGGAAGCTGTAAAAATCGGCGGCGGGATGAACCACCGTATCGGGCTCTTTGACATGATTCTCCTGAAAGACAACCACATAGACTTCTGCGGAGGCATTCACAATGCCATCTCCCGGGCCAAGCAATATTGCGAGGAACACGGCAAGGAGGGGCTCAAGATCGAATGTGAGGTGCGGAACTTCAAGGAGCTGGAGGAGGCTCTGGCAGAGGGCTGCGACCGCATCATGTTCGACAACTTCACACCCGAGGACACACGCAAGGCGGTGGAGATGGTCGGCGGACGCTGCGAGACGGAGTCGAGCGGCGGCATCACCTTCGAGACGATGATTCCTTATGCGAAGGCCGGTGTCGACTTCATCTCCTTCGGTGCGCTTACCCACAGTGTCAAAGGACTTGACATGAGCCTGAAAGCCGCTTCCGGAGACAGATAATCATCTGGGAAACAGACCGGACTTACGGAATGGAAAAGACTGTCCCCACGGAAACCGAAATCTGTTTCCGTGGGGACAAATCGTTTCTGCAGGCAGCTGCACGGGACGTATTGTCCATGTCAGGGCATATCCTGAAACCGCTGCAATGAAAGATTCTATTGAGGTTTCTCTTCCTTGAACAGTTCCTGACAGGCCTTCCAGCCGAAGTGCCTGTAGAGCAGGTTGAGACGTGCCTCGCGTTTCTTGAAAGAAGAGAAGTCTTTTCTGGCGTTCTCTGTCCACCCTGTCTCAGCCATGGCTGCGGTACGCGGAAGAAGCTGGTAGAAAGCCAGATCGCACCCGAAGATATACTCCGTCCAAAGGTTTGCCTGTACACCTTTTATATGCTTCTTCAGCTCCGGAGCGGCATCATCCGGCACAGGATTATAGCCGTAGGTCGTCTCGACAGGCAGCAGACCGCCGATGAGTGTCAGCGCATCGTTCTTCGTCTGGTAATAATCCAGGTAATAGTAGCTGGTCGGCGACATGACGGCATCCAGTCCGCGCCGTGCGGCTTCCTGCCCTCCGGCGACACCGCGCCAGCTCATCACCGTCGTACCCTTATCGACATCCCCCTCGAGAATCTCGTCCCATCCGATGATGTTGCGTCCCTTCTCTGCCAGATGCTTTGCCACCCGGTTCATGAAGTAAGCCTGCAGCTGGGCCTCCGCAGGAAATCCGTTAGCGCCTTTCAGGCCGAGCCTCCGGATTTCCGCCTGACAGCGCGGACACGTCTTCCAGCGGTCGCGAGGAGCCTCATCGCCGCCGAGATGGATGTATTTCGACGGGAAGATTTCGAGCAGTTCGTCGAGGACATTGTACACGAACTCGTAGGTCTTGGGATTACCCGCACAGAGAATGTCGGGGAACACGCCCCACTTCTCCGCCACCTGGTAGGGACCGCCGGTACAGCCCAGCTCGGGATAGGCCGCCAGTGCGCCGAGCATATGCCCCGGCATATCAATCTCCGGAATCACGGTGATATAACGATCGGCAGCATATTTCACCACTTCCCGCATATCCTCCTTGGTGTAACAGCCGCCGTAAGGAGTGTCGTCGTAGAGTCCCGTCATGCGCCCGATGACTGTCTGCGCACGTTTCGAACCCACCTCGGCAAGCCTGGGGTAGCGATCGATCTGCACACGCCATCCCTGGTCCTCGGTGAGATGCCAGTGGAAGGTGTTGATGTTGTGGAGTGCCAGCATATCGATGAACTCCTTGATGAAGCTCACCTTGAAATAATGGCGGGCACAGTCGAGCATCGTACCCCTATAACTGAAGCGGGGATAATCGGCAATGCGGACAGCCGGAAAGTCGACCCTCTCCGTCTGCTCCAGCGGCAGCGACTTGCGCAGCGTCTGGATGCCGTAGAACACGCCGCGAGGCGTCTTGCCTTCCACCGTAATGCCCTTGGCCTTCACGGTGATGACATACCCCTCTTCGTTCTCAATCTTCGCATTGAGCTTCAGCGTAATGGCTGCGCCTCTCCTGTCCGTCCCGTCGGCTACGATTCCCGTAGCCTCCCGGATGTACTGTTTCAGAAATGCGGCATTGCGGAGCATCGCCCCGTCCGTTCCTGCAACGTTGACGGCGGTGCTTCTGTCCAGGACGAAGGCTTCGCCTTTCCCGGGCGTTATGCTTTGTGGCAAGGGTACTACCTGATAGTCGGCATCTGCGGCATGAAGCGAGAGACCCGCCATCATCATGGCTGCGGAAAATAAAATCTTCTTCATTCTTTTCTCTGCTGAATGACTGGTTTTAGGCTTTTATAAATTCGATTGGTATGAAACAGCGGCAAAGGTACAAAAAAGATGAGTATATCCAAGTATTTTGCAAAAAAAGAAAGGAAAAAGTTGAGGCCGGTTCCAAGACCATGTCAAAATAAATCAGAACCGGAATACAAACGGCCCTTACTTGCAGTGCTGACAAGGCTTAGTCGGGCTTCAACCAAGGCTTAGTAAGGGGCCAATAAGTGCTCTTTTGCAATGCTGTCAGGCCTCTTTTCAAACACTGTCTGTAACCATCTGGAATCCTGTCCGTTACAATTCTATTTAAAAGGGAGTACATATTCCACCACGCCCTGTATCCTTATAGATTATGTAAAGATATTTCAGAATCCGGAAAGTAAACCTCAAGAAAAGGACAGCTTTACCATGACGGGATAATGGTCGGAGATGTTGCGGCGTGACTTGCCGAGCCAGTAGCTGTTGGTGAAGATGGCGTAATGCTGAATGTCGAAATCGGAAGAGACGAAGACGTGGTCGATGCGGGCATTGCTGCGGCTGTCCTGCATAAAGTCGTTCCACGTACCGGTGGGTGCCATGCGCTGTCGGGCATGGGCATAGCAGTCGCGCAGGATGCCCGAACGGGAGAATATCCCGTAAATCTCGTCCGTCTGGTCAACGTTGAAGTCGCCCATCAGAATCGTCGGCTGCGACTTGGCGAGCTGCCCGATGCGTTGCAGGATGAGCCGTGTACTCTCCCGCCGTGCCACAGTGCCCACGTGGTCCATGTGGGTATTGAAGAAATAGAACTGCTTTCCCGTCGTCTTGTCCTCAAACTTCCCCCACGTACAGATACGGATGCAGGCAGCATCCCATCCCAGCGAAGGGCGGTCGGGTGTCTGCGAGAGCCAAAAGTTGCCGCTGTCGAGCAGTTTCAGCAGGTCTTTCCGATAGAAGATTGCCGCATATTCGCCCTCTTCCCTGCCGTCATCACGCCCCACACCGATGTAGGCATAGCCCTCCAGCCCCTGCAGGAGGTCATGCAGCTGCGTGGCAAGTACCTCCTGTGTGCCGAAGACGGCAGGCTGCTCGAAGTTGATGAAGTCGCATAGCTGCGGACAGCGTTGTGCCCACGCATTGCCCTCCTTCCGGTCATTCGGGTTGTCATATCGGATGTTATACGTGCCCACATAGAGCTGCTGGGCAGAGAGGCTGCAGGTAAGCAGCATTGCAAGGATGAGTGTTGTCAGTCTGTACATGATTCTGGGTTTTTATGTGCCGCAAAAGTACGCAATCTTTTTGTAACAGGCGAGTGTGACCGGCATGATTTGTCTGTACGCATAAGAAAAGCCGGTTTGCAGCCGCTTTCTGAAAATAATCTGTTATTTTCCTCTAAAGACAAAGAACTTTCTTTATCCAACTGGCTTGTAAATCACAGCTTTTATATAAATTTGCAGACAGCCGTCAGCCCGTAAAGGGCATACCTATGAAGCCTGGGCGGATGGCGGCTTCCCGATATGGAAACAAATGTGCCAGATGCCAAGGGTTCTTATGAGCCCATCTTTTCTTTTTTCCTCAAAATCAGTAAAAACGTATGACGATAAAGCGATTCTTCTATTTCATCATCTGTCTGAACTGCCTCGTAAGTCTCTGCTGGTTAGGGCTTCATTTCTTCCAGCCGGACAACGCTCTGCCCAACGCCACACTGGACACGGCTCTCTATCATGCCATGCTGTGGACGGCACCGTCGTGGGTTTATCTCTTCGGACGGCTTGTAGACTGGGTGGCAGTCTACAGCAAGGTGGGGGCGGTGCTGCTGGGTATCGCCCTGACAGGTGTCATGCTGCTGGCAGGCATCGCCTACATTTTCATTGCCGGCTTCTTTTCGCCGCGCGATGTACTGTATGAAGACGACGCACATATCGTCCTGAGCGGGGAACGCGGCTGCCGTCCGGCCGCCTTCGTCTGTGAGAAGCGGGGGCTGTCGGAACGGCAGCTGATAGATTTTCCCTTGCCTTATGAGGCCGGGGAGACGACCGAATGGAAGTTCTACGACAGACTGGGCATCGTTGTCGTCGGGGAGGTAAACGAAGGGCTGATGAGAGAGTCCGGGAATTCAAGATGCTACCAGTTCTATGTGACTGACACGACGGCCTACACACGGCATCAGGCTGAGGTGCGGCGGTTGCGCAAGACGTACCTGAAGAAAGAGGAGGCGTTACTTCGCCAGCGGACGCATAGACGACAACAGTGACTTCCCTCCTGTTCTTTTGAACATGACACGGGGATGCACAGACCGAGAGGGTAGCAGATAAAAAAAAACAGCCCTGTCGAAGCATGACTACGACAGGACCGTTCCTTATGAAGCACTTTCTCCATCCATAGCAACAGCTGCACCCACATGACAGCTGCATCCGCCCGGTCACATCTTGACAATTTTGACAAATCAGACAGAAGCGCTAAAAGAATCCTGACTGCCGGACAGCGTACGCTCTGGCGAGAAAACGTTAAAAGTATTTATAAACCTTGATTAGCTAAGTTTTATTTTGTATCTTTGCTTCTGATTGTTATTTGGACAAAAGTTTGAGATTATGAAGAAGACTCTGATATTCCTGTTCATGTGTCTGCCGATGATGAGCATGGCACAGTCCACGCTCACTCCGGAACAGAAGCTGGAGCAGGCACAGCGACAGCTTGAACAGGCGAAAGCGGCTCTGGAAGAGGCGAAAGCGAATGCCGCAAAGGCGGAAGCGGAAGCGAGGGCCAGGAAAGCGGCTGAAGCAAAGGATATCGAAAAGAAGATTGCCGAAGCGAAGGCAGAGACGGAACGGCTGAAGCATGAGGCCGCCGCCATCAACGAAGCTGCCGGAAAGCTGCAGACTGCGACGGCCACCGCCCCGGCTGGTACGGACACGAAGAAGGACCATGCCGACAGGAAGAATGCGGCAGATGCGTGGAGTGTTCCGGCTGCACCGGCTGCTGTGCCACGTGCCGCCCAGACTCCCGGCAAGGACAGCAAAGAAAACAAGGAACTTTATCTTCAGAAGAATGCCATTCCGGAAATAAACGGCCAGGTAATATGGACAGAGCAGGTGGAGGTGCCCGGGGCGACGGCGGACGAACTGTACGACAAGGCCTATGCCTATCTGACAGAACTGACGCAGGGAAGCAACCAGCTGGAAGGCAGCAAGGTCGCCCTGGTAAACAGACATGAACACAGCATCGTTGCAACAGTACACGAGAAGCTCATCTTCTCGTCGTCATTCCTCTCCCTCGATTATACCCGCTTCAATTATGTCCTGCAGGCGACCTGCCGTGACGGACAGGCCATGCTGACCATGAGCCGGCTGACCTACAACTATGACGTACAGGGCAATATCTCGAACTTCGCAGCAGAAACGTGGATTACCGACAAATATGCCGTGAACAAGAAACAGACACGTCTTCTGCCTGTATCAGGCAAGTTCCGCCGTGCTACCGTCGACCGGAAAAACAGCATCTTCGAGGGTTTCGGCCAAGCTCTGAAGTGACGGAGGACAGGGAATAAGTCGGAAAGGGACATACGGGGGCTGTACATCTCGCCACAGCACCTGTGTGTTACAGATTGCGGATCAGTCGCCCCGACTTCCCGATATTGTCTTCATGAAACAACCGGACTCCCTGATACATCCCGCCTGGAACAACGGAACAACCCGGACTTCCGATATAATCTTCATCATACAACAGAACAATTAGGAAATGGAAATACAGAACAGTACGGCACGCCGCCCCGACCACCGCATACACAGACATGAACCAGCAGACCGGTTCCTGCACATCCGGCAGTGGCTCAACATTATCTTCATGCTGGGTGCAGTCGTGGGAGTAGCCGTCTACTTCCTCGCCGACACGACAACCGTCGGAACAGTCATCATTCTCGCTGCGATGGTTTTCAAAATCATCGAATGCCTACTCCGTTTTATCCGCTGAATGAAGAGATACTTTTTTTTGCTTGCCTTTCTTGGGCTGTCGGTCAACGCAGCGGTGGCACAGATAGAAGACGGTACGTCCGGCGATGACGGCACATTCACTTCCGGTGACTACAGGAACAACAGGAAGACGGGACGGTCGGACTCTATACAAAGCCAGCACAAGGAAATACCGCGTGGCGTGAAGGTGTGGACGGTCGACGAGCGTTTCGGCGACCGCAGGCCGGCCGTTCCCGACACGCTTTCATACATGTTCATGAACACGGGGCTGAATACAGGACTACGAGGGGAGTATAACGCTCTCGGCAATCTTGGTTCGCCACGTCAGAACCGCATCTTCATCGACCGCAGGCCGCAGTCAGAGTTCTTCTTTCTCGATCTGTATGATATGTTCATCGTACAGCCGTCCGACTTCCAGTTCACTTCCACACTGTCGCCGATTACCGTCCTTACTTATAATACGGCAGGCAACCGGACCAACGGAGAAGACCATTTCAAGGCTCTTTTCGCAATCAATGCAGGAAAGGAGTGGGGCTTCGGCTTCAAGTTCGACTACCTTTACGGACGCGGCTACTACAGCAACCAGAACACCTCCCACTTCAACTATACTATGTGGGGGAGTTATTTGGGAGAACGGTATCAGGCGCATCTGCTGCTATCGCTGAACCACCAGAAGGTCGCCGAGAACGGGGGGATTGCCAATGATGCCTACATAACCCATCCCGAGTCGTTCAACGACACCTACAGCGAGGAGGAGATACCTACGATTCTGCAGAAGAACTGGAACAGGAACGACAACCAGCACGTATTCTTCAACCACCGGTACAGTCTCGGATTCTTCCGGAAAGTACCCATGACGGAAGAGGAAATCAAGGCAAAGCAGTTTGCACTGAAATCACAGAAAGCAAAGGAAGAACAGCAGGAAAAGGAGAAAGCCCGCCGCCGTGCAAAGGCTAACGGAGAGAAATTCGACGAAGAGAGATACGACAAAGAAAAAAGGTCTTCCGGACGTCCGGAAGACGCAGCGATAGCCGGTGACGTGGCACAGGCCGGAGCAGTCGCAGACAGCAGTAAGGCTGGCGACCGCATGACCGTCAATCTTGAAGACTCCGTGCAGATGGAGACTCTCAGGAAGCAGGATGCACAAAAAGAGACGGCAGAGCAATGGATGAAAGAGGAATATGTTCCTGTCACGAGTTTCATCCATACCGTACGTTTCGACAATTACCGCCGTATCTACCAGGCTTACAACACACCGAAAGACTTCTATGCACAGAACTATTTCAATTACGGCACAACAGTCAACGACTCCATCTACGACCGGACAAAGCACTGGGCATTCAGGAACACGTTTGCCGTAGCCCTCCTGGAAGGATTCAACAAATGGGCGAAGGCCGGGCTGAAAGCATTTGTCTCCTACGAACTGCGCCATTACGAATTACCGGTGATGACTACTCCTGCAGGAGCTTCCGCCGCATTCTTCGACGGTGAACAGAAATGGAACCAGCACGACGTTTCGGTCGGCGGTCAGCTGCTGAAGACGCAAGGACGCACGTTCCATTATGACATCAGTGCAGAGGCATGGCTGGCCGGGGACAGAGCCGGACAGTTCCACATTGACGGCCATGCCGACCTCGGCTTCCCGCTTCTGGGTGACACCGTACAGCTGGCAGCCACGGCGTTCCTGCACCGTTCTGCAGCATCGTTCTACATGGAGCAGTTCCACAGCAAGCATTACTGGTGGGACAATCATCTCGACCAGCAGATTCATTCACGCATCCTGGGCGAGTTCTCCCTGAAGAAGACACGCACCCGGCTGCGTGTAGGCTATGACGTGCTGAAGAACTACACCTATTTCGGAATCCAGAACGACCGGACAAAAAGCGGTGACAACTACCTTGTACAGCACAATGCGTTGAATGTAAGGCAGTCGGGCAGTCCTGTCAGCCTGCTTACACTGCAGCTGCAGCAGGACCTGCGGCTGGGCATCCTCAACTGGCAGAATGTGCTGACACTGCAGAAGTCAAGCAAAGATGACATTCTTCCTGTCCCGCTCTTCAATGCCTACAGCAACCTCTTCATACGGTTCAGAATCGCCCGTGTGCTGGATGTCGACCTCGGTGTGGACGGTCGCTATTTCACGGACTATTATGCCCCTGAGTATATCCCGGGCATCGGGGCTTTCGGCATACAGGAGACGGAAGCAAGCCGTACAAAGATCGGGAATTATCCGGTTCTCGATGCCTACGCCAACTTCCAGCTCCAGCATACCCGTTTCTTCGTAATGTTCTCGCACGTGAACAGCAGTGACGGAGGCGACTATTTCTTTACACCTCATTATCCTTTGAACCAGCGGATCTTTAGATTCGGTATCAGCTGGAACTTCTTCAACTGATTTGTACACATTAATATAATAAGGTAATCTCCAGAAAACGATATTCACATCATAAATAAAGTGGTTTCAGAAAACGACAAGATAAAGACCAACAGCCTTGCAGCATGGGTGCTCGCCGCACGCCCCAAGACACTTACGGGCGCAATGGTGCCGGTAATGATCGGTGCGGCATGGGCATGGAAGCTGGGCGGCAGCGAACATTTCCGGATTGTCCCGGCGGTACTCTGTTTCCTCTTTGCCTTCTTGATGCAGATAGACTCAAACCTCATCAATGACTATTTTGACTGTGTGAGAGGGAATGATGACCGTTCCACCCGGCTGGGGCCGAAGCGGGCCTGCTCGGAAGGCTGGATAACACTCCCGGCGATGCGTGCAGGAATGGCCGTCACATCGCTTCTTGCCTGTATGGCCGGTCTCCCGCTTGTCTTCTACGGTGGCTGGGAAATGATCGGCGTAGGGGCGGCCTGTGTCCTCTTTGCCTTTCTCTATACTACGTTCTTCTCTTATCTCGGCCTGGGCGATGTGCTGGTACTTGTCTTCTTTGGTCTTGTTCCCGTGACATTCACCCCCTATGTGATTCTTCCCGATCATCTTCAGGCAGTCTGTGCAGACGTGATTCTGTCGGG
Source organism: Prevotella denticola (assembly GCF_900454835.1). Taxonomy (GTDB): domain Bacteria; phylum Bacteroidota; class Bacteroidia; order Bacteroidales; family Bacteroidaceae; genus Prevotella; species Prevotella denticola. The sequence continues at coordinate 219,573 of NZ_UGTM01000002.1, forward strand.
GCTGGCCTGTGGTCTGGTCGTTGACACCCTCCTTGTGGTCAACAATTACCGGGACCGGGACAATGACTGGAGGGACGGAAAGAGAACGCTCGTCGTTCGCTTAGGGACAAGGCGGACAGAGAAGCTGTATCAATGGCTGGGTGTCCTGGGGATTCTGCTGGTGTACAACCTCCTGTTCGTCGGGAGAGAGAACGGAATTCTCTATTGTGGCCTGGCACTGGTCCTCTATGCACCTTACGGGATTCTCCATGGGAAAACCAGTGCGCTCATGATAAGGATAAAGCAGGGAAGAGACCTGAACATCATTCTCGCACAGACAGCCCGCAATATGTTTGTCTATGGGCTCTCAACCGCCCTCGCCATCCTCATCTCGTAAAGTCTTACGCCTCACTATCAGCGCTTATCATCGCCTACACTGCTTATCACCGCCTATTACCTCCTATCACCACCTATCACCGCCTATCATGCCTCAACCCAACCTCGAAATAATGACCTTCGTGGAGCGTCAGATTCTCCCACGCTATAATGCTTTCGGACAGAGCCACGGTCTCGGCCATGTCCAGCGCGTCATCAGGAATTCGCTTGCCCTGGCAGCCGTCACAGGAGCCGATGTGAATATGGTATATGTCATTGCAGCCTATCACGATCTGGGCATGGAAGGACCTCGAGCCATCCATCACATCACCAGCGGAAGGATTCTCATGGCTGATGCACGGCTCCGCAAATGGTTCTCTGCCGAACAGCTGAAGATCATGAAGGAAGCCGTCGAAGACCACCGTGCCAGCAGTTCGCGCACACCACGCAGCATCTATGGCAAGATTGTCGCCGAAGCCGACCGGGATCTGGAACCGGAGGTCGTCTTCTCGCGCGCCATACTCTTTGGCATTGAGAACTACCCCGAGATGGACGAAGACCAGATGTGGGAACGTTTCCACACCCACATGAAGGAGAAATACGGCCGGACAGGCTACCTGAGGCTATGGATTCCCGGCTCGCCGAATGCCCGGAACCTCGAGGCCATCCGAAAGACCATCGACAATGAGACGGAACTGCATGAAGTGTTCCGGCATCTCTACAGTCAGATACACAGAAAAATAGAAGAACAAATCATAAACCATACGAAATGACGAAAGAAGAACTGATGCGGAGGGCGATTGAACTCTCTGCCGACAGCGTGCGGAACGGCGGCGGACCGTTCGGAGCTGTCATTGTACGCAATGGCGAAATCATCGCCGAGGGAAGCAATGGCGTGACTATCTACAACGACCCGACAGCCCATGCGGAGGTCTCCACCATCCGCAAGGCTTGCCAAAAGCTGAACACCTTCGACCTCACCGGCTGCGAAATCTACACCTCCTGCGAACCATGCCCGATGTGTCTGGGTGCCATCTACTGGGCGCACCTCGACAAAATCTACTATGCCAACGACCGCAAGGATGCGGCCGGAATCGGGTTCGATGACGATTTCATCTATCAGGAAATAGAGCTGAAACCGCAATACCGTAAGAAGCCATCGGAAATACTCCTGCGTAACGAGGCCATCAAGGTCTTTGAGCAGTGGACTGCAAAGACCGACAAGACAGAATACTAACAAAAGGGAACATGCCAGTGCAAACCGTCTGCACTGGCTTTTTTTATTCGGGACCGGTCACATAAAGGGGCAATCCACGCATCGACAAGGCGAACAGCGCTGACCGGGAATATCAGAACAAAGTTTGATGACGCCTCCGTTCTGCCACTACCTCCTTTCTTGGAAGAAACGCCGCATGAGGGCCTTGCACTCCTCCCCCATCACACCGTACGTGACATCTGCCCTGGGATGCAGTGCCTTGGGCGCATAGAGGTGATAGCCCCGCTTCTCATCCGGACATCCGTAGACAATGCGGCGGAACTGCGCCCACCCGATGGCGCCGGCACACATGACACACGGCTCTACAGTGACGTACAGTGTACAGTCCTGCAGGTACTTTCCGCCCAGCTCGCCGGCAGCCATCGTGATGGCCTGCATTTCGGCATGAGCCGTCACGTCGTTGAGCGTCTCGGTAAGGTTGTGCGCCCGGGCGATGATGCGGTCGCGGCATACCACCACGGCACCGACCGGAATCTCCCCCTCTCTATAAGCAGCCCCGGCCTCGTCCAAGGCACGCTGCATATAGTACAGGTCTTTCTTCATCTGCTCTTCTGTACTCATGGTGCAAAAATACAGGTTTTATTTTGATTTTACGAAAGATTATCCTAACTTTGTACTGTAAATAATAATGTAGCCGATCTGGGCAGGAGCAACAGATTCGAAGAGATAACAAGGGTGGAGGCGCATCCGGACTCCAGACAAACCGGCAGCACAGCCTGCACAGGTACCGGATCAACTCCTCCCGACAAAGGAAAGACGCATGGCATACCATAACGAACTGGGCAGATGGGGAGAGGACGTGGCGGCAAGCTATCTCCGCCAGCTGGGATATACCATTCTCCACCGTGACTGGGACTACCGCCACCGCGACCTGGACATCGTTGCGGTAGACGACGGCGTGCTTGTCATCGCCGAGGTGAAGACACGGAAGGACGAGCAGTTCGCCGATGCCGACGAGGCCGTCACACCACAGAAAGTGCGATCGCTCTCCCTCGCAGCCAATGCCTATGTCAAACGGTACGGCATCAGTCTCGACATCCGTTTCGACATCATCACCGTCGTGGGACAGCCTGCAGGAACAAGCGAGGTACGCCATGTAAAAGATGCCTTTCTGCCTTTCATATAAAGAACAGCTGACAAAATGAGAATCATAGATGCCGTATTAGGACTCTTCAAGCCTTCCGTTGTAACAACAGAGACAAAGATAAAAACGGTAAGACTGGAGACCGTGGACAGCACCAATTCTTTCCTGCGTACCTACACGCCTGCTGCAGACGAACCGATGACCGTCGCCGTTGCCGCCTATCAGACGGCAGGGCGGGGACAGGGGGCGAATACCTGGGAGAGTGAGGCCGGCAAGAATCTCCTCTTCTCAGTCCTTGTCCACCCCGTAATGCTGCCCGTCCGCAGCCGGTTTCTGCTCTCGGAAGCTGGTGCGCTGGCCTTGAAGGAGGCACTGGCAGACTATGTAAAAGACGACATACGCCTGAAATGGCCGAATGATATTTACTGGAAAGACCGGAAACTGAGCGGGACACTGATCGAGACGAAACTCGGCGGCGGCCACATCAAGGACTGTATCTTCGGCGTGGGACTGAATGTCAACCAGACCGTCTTCCACAGCGATGCGCCCAACCCTGTTTCTCTCTGTCAGATCTTAGGGCACGAAGTGGACAAGGACGAACTGCTGGACAAGATCATCAGGAAGTTCTCCGACTTCTACCATCTGCTGGAGATGGGCGGCTACAATGACATCAGTGCGATGTACCACGAGGCATTGTACCGGCGCGGCGGCTTCCACCGGTTCCGTGATGCCGACGGCGATTTCAACGGATCCATCATCGAGGTGGAGGACGACGGCCATCTGATTCTCCGCGACCGCAACGGCAGCATCCGTTCCTATCAGTTCAAAGAGGTGGAATTTATTGTTTAATCAGAAGTTAATGTGATCAAAGGAGTTAAAGAAGTTGACATCACATTTGGCATTAACTCCTCTGACTCCTTCAACTCCAAAACAAACTCCTAAATACAATGGCAAGATTCAAAAGAATACTCCTGAAGCTCTCCGGCGAGAGCCTGATGGGAAAACAGGGCTTCGGCATCGATCCGGAGCGGCTCGGCGACTATGCCAGGCAGATCAAGGAAGTACACGACATGGGCGTACAGATCGGTATCGTAATCGGCGGCGGCAACATCTTCCGGGGACTGAGCGGCAGCCAAAAAGGCTTCGACCGCGTGAAAGGCGACCAGATGGGTATGTGTGCCACCGTCATCAACTCCCTTGCACTGAGCTCGGCACTCGAGGCCATCGGCGTGAAAGCCAAGGTGCTGACGGCTATCCGGATGGAACCGATCGGCGAATTCTACAGCAAGTGGAAAGCCATCGAGGCGATGGAGGCAGGCTACGTATGTGTCTTCTCGGCAGGAACAGGCTGTCCTTATTTCACGACGGACACAGGGTCGAGCCTGCGAGGCATTGAGATAGAGGCCGATGTCATGCTCAAGGGAACCCGTGTGGACGGCATCTATACGGCCGACCCCGAGAAAGACCCGACCGCCACGAAATTCACCGAAATCACTTACGACGAAATCTACAACAAGGGCCTCAAGGTGATGGACCTCACTGCGACGACCATGTGCAAAGAAAACGGCCTGCCGATCTACGTCTTCAACATGGATGTCGTCGGCAACCTGAAGAAGGTGATTGACGGAGAAGACATCGGCACGCTGGTACACAACTGAAAACTGAGTAGACAGAATGACAACAAGACAGAAGGATTGAATAAGCAGAAGGACGGAATGAATTGTCGTTCTGTCTGTCTTCTTTCAGTGTATTCGCCCCTCTCGGACGCTCTTCCATTCTGTCTACATTCTTTCTGTCCACAGTACCTGCGTATACGGAGAAGCAGCTGTTATAATTCCTTAATCTATACATTGTCCATGAATAGTAAGAAATAATTTTCTTATCTTTGCAGGCAAAATACCAAATTTACAGATCAATGAACAAAAGAAACACTTTACTTTTTCTCTTCACACTGTTGCTAAGCCTGACCGCCATGGCACAGCAGAAGCCTGTTCACTTCTCTGTGCAGCAGAAACAGGTGTCGCCGACAGAGGTCGACATCGTCTTCACGGCGAAGATCGACCAGGGATGGCATATCTATTCCACCAACCTGCCGGCCGGCGGCCCTACATCGGCGAGCCTGCACGTAGAGAAAAGCGAGGGCCTGACACCTGTCGGCAGGCTGACACCCCACGGCAAGGAGACAAGCGCGTATGACAAGAACTTCGAGATGACGCTCCGTTACTTCGAGCACAGCGCCAGCTTCGTGCAGCGTTACAAGATTACCGCCAAGACCTACAGCATAAAAGGCTATCTGGAGTACGGCACCTGCAATGACGAGATGTGCATGCCGCCGATGCAGGAAGAGTTCAACTTCAAAGGCAACGGACCTGCCTCCGCACCGGCAGCCACACCGACGGCATCCAACACCGAAACCGATAAAACGACAACAGCTGCCACCCCCGTGGCAGCTGATGGTTTATCTGCACTTGCCACCATGACGGCCGACACCGCCGGCGGCAAGGCCGTACAGCAGGTCGACACGGCGGTCTCCGCACGGCAGGCAAGCGTGCAGACCACGCCGGACGCCGACCTGTGGAAGCCCGTCATCAAGGAACTGTCAGCGTTCAACAACACGAAGGACGGCGGCAGCAGGTCCCTGTGGGCGATCTTCTTCATGGGCATCGCAGGCGGTCTGGTGGCTCTGCTGACCCCCTGCGTATGGCCGATCATCCCGATGACGGTCAGCTTCTTCCTCAAGCGGGCCAAGGACGACCGCAGGAAAGGCATCCGCGATGCGGTCACGTACGGCCTGTCCATCATCGTCATCTACATGGGGCTGGCAACGCTGATTACGGCCGCCTTCGGCCCACAGAAACTGAACGAACTGGCCACGAACGCCCCTTTCAACATCTTCTTCTTCCTGCTGCTGCTGGTCTTCGCCTTCAGCTTCTTCGGCTGGTTCGAGCTCCGGCTGCCCTCCTCATGGGGCAATGCGGTCGACAACAAGGCTTCCGCCACGACCGGTCTGCTCTCCATTTTCCTGATGGCATTCACCCTGTCGCTGGTAAGTTTCTCCTGCACAGCCCCAGTGGTAGGCCTGCTCCTTGTCCAGGCGGCCACAAGCGGCGACTGGGTGGCGCCGGCCGTCGGTATGTTTGGCTTCGCCCTGGCACTCGCCCTGCCCTTTACGGTCTTCGCCCTCTTCCCTTCCTGGCTGAAGCAGGCCCCGAAGTCCGGCTCGTGGATGAACATGATCAAGGTGGTCCTGGGCTTCATCGAACTGGCGTTCTCGCTGAAGTTCCTCTCTGTGGCCGACCTCGCTTACGGCTGGCACATCCTCGACCGTGAGACCTTCCTCTCGATCTGGATCGTACTCTTCGGTCTGCTGGGCCTTTACCTCATCGGCAGGCTCAAGTTCCCGCACGACGACCCGGAGCAGAAAGCGATGCCGGTACCGGCCATCATGCTGGGACTGTGTTCTCTGGCCTTCTCCGTCTATATGCTCCCGGGACTGTGGGGCGCACCCTGCAAGGCGGTCAGCGCCTTCGCCCCTCCCATCAACACGCAGGACTTCAACCTTGCCCCGCAGAGCGTCCATGCCCAGTACACCGACTATGAGGAGGGGATGCGCGCGGCGGCAGCAGCCGGCAAGCCGGTCCTGATCGACTTCACCGGCTTCGGCTGTGTCAACTGCCGGAAGATGGAGGCATCCGTATGGACCGACGCACGCGTGGCCGACAGGCTCATGAAGGATTACGTGCTCATCTCGCTCTATGTAGACGACAAGACGCCGCTGAAACAGCCTGTACAGGTGAAATCTGCTGACGGAAGCACCCGCACGCTGCGTACCGTCGGCGACAAGTGGAGCTACCTGGAGCAGACGAAGTTCGGCTATCTGGCACAGCCGTTCTATGTCCCTCTGGACAATACCGGCAGACCGCTGAACGGCAGCTTCAGCTTCAAGGAGGATGTGCCTGCCTACCTCAGTTTCCTTGACAAGGGGCTGGAACGCTACCGGGCGAAGAGACAATAGGATTTACGCATAGCGTCATCCGTTCCTGCGAGCTGCTGCTACGGCACACCCGCCGGACGATGACACATTGACAAAAGGGGCTGTATCAGAAACCGGGATGAAACCCAGGCTTACTTCTGATACAGCCCCTTTCGGCGTTTTCCGGCAGGAGACCGGATTACGTTGCAGCCCCCATGTCCACCTGTATGAACCATACAAAAAGCAGAACGGCAACTGCCAGATTTCCAGTAGCTTACAATCCATGCTGAAAAGGTGCCTAATTGAAGTCCAGACAGGCGTTACTTGAAGGCCAAATGGGCGTTAACTGAAAGCCAAACAGGCGTTATCTGAATGGCAGGCGGGCATCGGTCAGATAACGGATAAGCGGAAGCCGTGATTTCCATCATGGAATGCGAGTCCGCCGACAGCAAATGAACAAAAACGCCCAATACATCCCTTCTCTTCCCAACGCTCCCTTTTCTCCCCGCATCGGAGACGCTCTGCCTCTGTGCTCTCCGTGCCTCCGTGTGAGACCTTTTCCTCAAATAGTCGGAAGAAAACGGGGCCCGTCATCGTATCTTTTGCAACAACCCACACCGAAAAACAAAGGGAGTCGAAATGCAAACATCATTCTTGGAATCATACAGTTCAAGACTATCCAACAAAAAAAGACCACTTCAAAACTCGTTTTGAGTAAAGAAATGGTCTTTTCTTTATTTTCCAGGGAATTGCTGCTTACAGACAGGAAGTCGTCAGACCCTGCATTCAGGCATACACACTCCTTTCTATTGTTTCTCCGGCATCAGCCCCTCGATGTACCTGCAGAGGATATTGATGCCCTTCACGTTCTCTCCCCCCTGCGGAATAATCAGGTCGGCGTAACGCTTCGTCGGCTCGATGAACTGCTCGTGCATGGGCTTCAGCACCTCCAGATAGCGTTCGACAACCATCGAAACGGTACGTCCACGGTCGATCGTATCGCGCTGGATGTTGCGGATGAGGCGTTCGTCAGGGTCGCAGTCGACAAAAATCTTGAGGTCCATCATGTCGCGCAGACGCTTGTTGCTGAGTGCCATGATGCCTTCGACGATGATGACGGGCTTCGACTCGACGTGGATGGTCTCCGGCAGACGGTTGCTGAGAATGTAACTGTACGTAGGCTGTTCGATGGCTTTCCCCTCACGCAGTTCATTCACCTGCCTGATCAGCAGCTTCCAGTCGAAAGCGTCAGGATGATCGAAGTTGATGGCCTTGCGCTCTTCGTCAGTAAGTCCCGTCGTATCATTATAATAGGAGTCCAGCGGGACGACAGCCACGTAATGGGGAGGAAGACTCGCTACGATTTTCTTCACTACAGTGGTCTTTCCCGACCCTGTTCCGCCGGCTATACCGATGATTGTTATCTTTTCCTTCATCTTTGTTGGTTTAATTGTCTTTCTCGCTGCCGCACCTCTCATCCTAACAAATCAATCTCCTCGAACATCCGCCGGTAGTATTCGGCCTTCTTCTCCACCTTCATGGGATAGGCACGGCTGCTACTGGGCTCACGGTAGAGACGGATGACACGCTGGCCGAAGCGGAACTCCCTGTGGTCGCCCATCTTCATCTTGCGTGCGTCGATTCCGTAATGGTCCGTGAAGACTTTCGTCGCCAGCTGCCCCGCTGCCAGTACGGCCCGGCACGCCGGAAGCGAACGGAGCATTCCGTCAAGGTCGGCCGGTTCGACGATTTCCAAATCCTTGTCGGAAGCAGTGCCCGTAGTACGGCGGATGCGCAGTGCGGTGTCGAAGATGGCAATCCCCTTCTCCTTCAGGAACGGCTTGAGCAGATCCAGCTTATAGGTTCTGTCCGCTTCGTTCACGAAATACTGTTTGTCGCCGAAGAAGACATGACCGAAGATGCGCCACATATCATTCGTGTAATTGGGGTAATACCATTCCATGCACCACCGCTTGGGTGCCGGCGGGAAAGTTCCCAGCAGCAGAAGGCGGGCATTGGAAGGCAGCCACGGTTCAAAGGGATGGGTTTCTATTTCCATCTTTCTGCGGAGTTAAGGGAGTTGAAGGATTCCGGTCATCACCTTTGCGTCCCTGGGTTTGAATTTACAGGAGTCGAGGGGGCAAGGGAGCTAAGACAACCGGCAGAAGCATCTGCCGGTACAACGGCCGCTCCCTGTATCTTTCTTCCTCTTGCCGGAGGGAAGGGCAGGACTTCTACTGTTCCTTGACGAAATAAGCCACCACCGGCAGGTGATCGGAATAGCCGTCGAGCCACACGCCGCCGGCCGTAGTGCGCTTGGTGTTGCCCTTGTACTTGCCTGTTTCCTGGAAGAGATAGTCGCGGCGGAAGATCTGGCTCTTCCAGAACCTCAGCTCTGAGAAGTCTTTTCTGTTCTCTTTGTTCAGCAGGCCGGGGCTCATGAGAATCTGGTCGAAGAGATTCCACTTGCCCTGATACTGAAGGGTGCCGGTGCCTTCCTTTACAAGGACATTGTACCAGGGATTGTACATATCGTCCGGACCGACCTCGCTGATTTCCGCCTTTGCCGACAGACATTCACGTATGCTTTTGTTGGTAGGGTCGTCGTTCATGTCGCCCATCACAAGCACCTTCACCTTCGGGTCGTCACGGAGAAGGGAGTCTTTCAGGGCCTTCACCTGGCGGCCGCCCAGCTCACGGTAGTAGGAGTCTGCACCGCGGCTCGGCAGATGGCAGACGACAACCGTCACGTGTTCGCCGGCAAGCGTACCGCTGACGGTGAGGAAGCCGCGGGTCGCACGCATACTGTCCTTCGGAAGGTCGTAGACGTAAGGGACCAGCTTTGTATTTCGGACTGAAAAGAGCTTCGGATTATATATCAGGGCGCAGTCGATGCCACGGTGGTCAGGGCCTTCAATATGCACGTACTGATAGTTGCGTGCAGCCAGTTCGGGCTGGGCCGTAAGGTCGCGCATGACATGGTCGTTCTCCACTTCGGCCAGACCGATCAATGCACAGCCCACATCCGGAAGGACATCAGTCCCCATCTCGGACAGCACCGTCGCCATATTGTACAGCTTGTGCGTGTACTTCATCTCGTTCCAATGATAACTTCCCTCCGGTGTGAAATCATAGTCGTTCTTTCCCTTGTCATGCGTGCAGTCGAACAGATTCTCCTGGTTGTAGAACCCGACAGCATAGACTGAAAACTTCTTCTGTGCAGAAGCTGACGCACCGAAAAGAACGGTACAGAAAAGAACAAATAGTAACTTTCTCATTCTCGTTAAATATTGTTGTTTGCGATTAGTTCACCCGTGCATGATGCCGTACCTCGAAGCGGGCCGGCCGCAAGTCGCAGGCCGGAGCGGACGGCAGCGGATTCCCGCCGACAGACACAGTGCCCCATGCCCCGAAACCAGAATACGGTCACATTGGACTTGCAAATATCGGTAAATAATCTGAGATTTGAGCATAATTCCTGAAAATTTAATCAAAAAGCCTTTCTTTTTTAAAATTTATTTCGTTACTTTGCACACAAAGTATAACATTTTTTAAAGGAATCAACTATGCAGAAAAAGCTGAAACTTGCCGTTTTAGCCCTGTGCAGTTCGTCGATGGTGGCCGCTCAGAACACCGATACGGGCAAGCAGGAGCAGACGGCCAACGCCATGGATGAATCGGCATTCACCTTCACTGAAGCGCAGCTGGGGGAGAACAATGACATGAACGACAACGTCACGATTCTCAACTCGAACAGTAACGTATATGCTTCTCAGGTGGGTTTCCTGTACTCTCCCATGCGCTTCCGCTACCGTGCGCTGAACCAGAAGTACAACGACATCTATATCAACGGCGTACCGGTGAACGACATGGAGAGCGGACAGTTCCGCTACTCCATGGTGGGCGGCATCAACCAGCAGACACGCAACGTAGACTTTGCCCTGCCCTTCGAGAGCAACAACTTCTCCATGACGGGACTTGCAGGGAGCAACAACTATGACTTCCGCGCAGGCTCAATGGCCGCCGGACACCGCGTCACCCTTTCTGCAGCCAACCGCAACTATACCCTGCGCGGGATGTACAACTATGCCAGCGGATTCAATGCCAAGGGCTGGGCGATAGCGGCCAGCATCGCCTACCGCTGGGCAAACCGGGGCTACGTGGAAGGGACGTTCTACAACTCCCTATCCTACTATTTCGGTGTACAGAAGAAGTGGGACAACGGACATTCACTGGCCTTGTCGACATGGGGCAACCCTACCGAGCGCGCCTCGCAGGGAGCGAGTACGGACGAGGCTTACTGGCTTGCCAACGACTATCAGTACAATCCTTACTGGGGCTACCAGAACGGACACAAGCGCAACAGCCGCATCGTCAACGACTTCGCACCGTCCGCCGTCCTCACATGGGACTGGGACATCAGCAAGAAAACGAAACTGACAACAAGCCTCTTCGCCAAATACTCGATGTACAAGAGCACCAAGCTGAACTACAACAACAGCGAAAATCCGCAGCCGGACTACTGGAAGAACCTCCCGAGCAGCTTCTACGACGTATGGAACGAGGGCGATGCACGCTACAGGACGGCACAGGCATACGCCGACTGGAAGACAGCCGTCGCATGGTGGGGCAGCAAGGAGAACCGGCAGATTCAGTGGGACAGGCTCTATTATGCCAACCGTCAGGCTGCCGCCAACGGACAGGACGCCCTCTACTACGTGCAGGCAAAGCACAATGACAACATGACGGCAACCCTCTCGTCTACATTGACCAGCCACATCGGGAAGAACAAGGTGCTCAACATCGGACTGGCACTCGGCCAGAATCTTGCCCGCCACTACCAGACGATGGAAGACCTCCTGGGTGCAAAGAGTTTCCACAACGTAAACACATACGCCATCGGGACATACCCGGCCACTGACCCGCACATTCAGTACGACCTCAACACAATGGGCACTCTGGGCTTAGGCAAGCTCGTCTACGAGGGTGACAGATTCGGCTACGACTATAACATCAACGTACGCCGGGGGCAGCTGTGGACAGACTATGCCGAGACAGTCGGCAAACTGCATTATATGGTAGCAGGAAGAATCGGATACGACAACATGTACCGTGTCGGCCATATGCGCAACGGTATGTTCGCCGACAACTCCGACGGCAAGAGCAAGCACGCAGAGTTTCTCTCCGGCGGCCTGAAGACGAATGCCACACTGACACTCGGCGGCGGCAACGCCCTCTCGCTCGGTCTGGGCTATGAGCACCGTGCGCCGAACGCAGGCAATGCCTTTGCCTCCCCGGAAATGAACAACGACTTCGTGCTCAACCTCCGCAACGAGCGTATCTTCTCAAGTGAACTCAGCTACCAGTATTCCGGCAGCTGGCTGCACGCCAACGTCAGCGGCTATTACAACCACATGACCCACGTGGCCGAATGGCAGAACTTCTTCTTTGACGATGCCAACTCCTTCACCTACGTCAGCATGACAAACATGAAGAAGAACTACTACGGCGTTGAACTGGGACTCGACTTCAAGCTCACCAGCTACCTCAACTTCAAGGCACTCGGGACATGGAGCGAAGCTGAGAACGCCAACAATGCGGATGTCATCTACATGAACTCTACCAAGAGCACTTACAACAGGGACATCGTTTACAATAAAGGAATGCACGAGGCGAGCACGCCGCTGAGTGCCTACAGCGGCATCCTCAGTTTCCACAAGGCCGGATGGTTCATCGACCTGAGCGGCAATTACTACGACCGCATCTACCTCTCCTACGCACCGAGCCTGCGTTACGGAAGCACGCTACGGACAATGGGTACGGCACTGGGCGGCATGGATGCCGACGGCAATTACACCCCGTATGCACAGAGCGAAGGCAAAGGCGGCTTCATGCTCGACGCCTCTATCGGCAAGAGCCTTTACCTGCGCCATGGCAGTCTCTCCATCAACCTGATGATCACCAACCTGCTGAACAACCGGAAGATTGTCAGCGGCGGTTACGAGCAGAGCCGCAGCAGCTACACCGTCAACAAGACGACAGGCGAGGCGACTACACGTGCCTACGACTTCTACCGGAATCCGAAGAAATATTACGTCAACGGCATCAACGGGATGCTGAATATAGCATATAAATTCTAAGATGAAAGGACAAGAACGATTATGAAGAAACTGAAATATACAATGATGGCTGCTGTCTGCGCCCTCTTTGCTTCCTGCATGGGCGACAGCTATGCAGAGCCGGATGAGCATGCACCGGCACCGTACGGCAACAACGAACTGACCGAAACGAATGTCATTTCCATTGCCCAGCTGAAGAACAACTATGCAACCTATATTGCTACCGACTACCGCGATGGCAACAGCTATGCAAAAGTGACTGACGACATCAAGATAAAAGGCATCGTCACCAGTTCTGACGCCGGGGGAAACATCTACCAGGAACTGGCCCTGCAGGATGCAACAGGCGCAATCATCGTCGCTGCGGCCCAGGGCGGCCTGTACGGCCCGTTGCCGGTCGGCACAGAGATTCTTGTCAGCCTGAAAGACCTCTATGTGGGGAACTATGGCAAGCAGGCGGAAGTCGGCGTGCCGACAACCAACAAGAACGGTGCGACCTTCGTGGGACGCATGAGCCGTGCCACATGGGACCAGCACTACAAGATCCTCTCAACGGGCAACAAGGTTGAACCGACAGAGTTCGCCGTCGGCAGCAATGCCACCACATGGAGCCTCGATGCCGACGGCGGAAAGCTCGGTGTCATCCGCAACGTAAGTTTCAAGAGCAGCAACAATCCCAAGGTGACAGACACATTCGCCGATGCTGCCGGCGGTGCCGGCAGCGTAAGCTGGACATTGAACGAGCAGGACGGCAAGAAAGTCATCGTTTATAACAGCAACTTCGCCAAATTCGCCAACAGCAAGATACCGACAGGCAAGGTGGACATTACGGGTATCTTCAAACGTTTCAACAATCAGTGGGAAATCCTCATCCGCTCACTTGACGACATCAAATCAGCAGAGAAGGCAGATCCGTTCAAAGGACTCCCCGGCAAGGGTGACGGTACACAGGCTAACCCATTGGACATCAAACGGGCTCTGGCTTATGCGAAGCTGAACAAGAAGGATGCTACAACTTACTATATCAAGGGAATTGTCTCACAGGTTGACGAGGTGTCACTTCAGTATGGCAACGCACGCTACTACCTGTCCGACGACGGTACAACAGCTAATCAACTGATGGTATTCCGCGGCTTCTATCTGAATGGTGAAAAGTTCACAGACGCCTCACAGATCAGTACCGGAAAGAAGGTCGTCATTCTCGGCACCTTAGATTATTACGAGGCAACCTCTACACCACAGGTAGGAAAGGGCAGTAAGATTATCTCCATCAATTAACAAGACAAATAAAAGAACAGAAATATGAAGAAGATTATTTTTTCGATGATGGCACTGGCTATGACCGCCACAGCCCTCACTGGCTGCGAGGATGTTCCGGCACCTTACAGCATGAACTTTGACGACAGCAATGTCACCCCGACTCCCAAGCCTGCCGCTGAGCCGAAAGGCACCGGCACGGAGGCCGACCCGTTCAACGTCGCCGCCGCATTGAAATACATCGAGGCCGGCCAGAACCTCGACAAGCAGGTGTACGTTTCCGGGACAATCGCAAGTGTCAAGGAGATTGATGTAACGAACTACGGCAACGCCACCTATTACATCTCCGACGACGGTACGGCCAGCGGTCAGCTGACTGTTTACCGCGGTTACGACCTGGGGAACAAGAAATTCACGGCGGCCGACAGAATCAAGGCCGGCGACAAGGTCATTGTCTGTGGGAAGCTCGTCAACTTCAATGGGACAAAAGAGTTCACGCAAGGCAACTACATCTATTCCCTCAACGGCAACAAGGCTCCACAGACACCTGCGGCAGACCTGAACACAGAGGCTACGGCATGGACCGTGGCCGAAGCCGTGCAGAAGATACAGGCAGGACAGACTGCCGGTGGCGAGGCATACGTCAAAGGAATCATCTCTGATGTCAACTTCTACGATGCAACCCACAAGAGCCTTACCTACTACCTCTCTGACAACGGAACGGACAAGACACTCAAAGTCTACTCGGGGAAGGGGCTGAACGGTGCCGACTTCGCTTCGAAGGAAGACCTGAAAGCTGGTCAGACCGTCGTTGTCAAAGGAAACCTCAAGTCCTTTACCAACAAGCAGGGACAGGTTATCATGGAAATGGATCTGGGCAGCAAGATCGTCTCCATCAGCGGGACACCTTCCCCACAGCCTTCCACCGCAGTGCTTACGGCAAAGTTCGAGACTGGCATGGACAACTTCACAATCAAAGACATCAACCTCCCGTCCGAGCTCACTTACATCTGGAAGCATGATGCCTCCAAGAAATACATGAAGGCTTCTTCACATAAAGGCACTACTGACTATGCAGCACAGAGCCGTCTGGAATCACCTGTCTTCAGTCTCGCTGGCAAAACCTCGGCAACGCTCACATTCATGGTTGCTGCCAACTACTTCTCAAATGCGGCCAACAACTTTAAGGTACAGGTTTCTACCGACGGTACAACATGGAATGATGTCACCCTGTCAACCTATCCTGCCAAAGACTGGAAGTTCGTTTCCACAACCTGTGACCTCTCCGCATACGCCGGTCAGACTACAGTCCGCATCGGCTTCCTTTACACCTGCGATGGTACCCATGCCGCAGGCACATGGGAGATCAAGGACGTTGAAGTAAAGTAAAAACAGCTTGAAATATTTGGCAGGGTGCGGAATTATTCGTAATTTTGCACCCTGTTGAGTGTCTGTTCCTTGAATTGCATTCAAGCGAGAGACTTGCAGCAAGCACATTATTAACAAACAGATAAAAATTAAAATGAAACAAGGTATTCATCCCGAAGACTATCGCCCCGTCGTATTCAAGGATATGTCCAACGGCGATATGTTCCTTACAAAGTCTACATGCAAGACTTCAGAGACAGTAGAGTTTGAAGGCGAAACTTACCCATTGGTAAAAGTCGAAATCTCAAGCACCTCTCACCCGTTCTACACAGGAAAGAGCAAGCTTGTCGATACAGCAGGTCGCGTCGACCGCTTCATGAGCCGCTACGGTAAGCTGAAGAAGTAATCGGTCAATACCCCTTCGATAATCATACATAAAGTGCGGACAGACGTAGTTGCATATGCGTCTGTCCGCACTTCTGCATTCAACAGGACCCGTTTCATAACATCATCCGACAAAGAAAGAACAATGAACAGAACAAGGCTGATCACCGTCCTCTTTCCGCTACTTTCCTTTACCGCCTTTACCTCTTGCAGTAAGGACGAAGGCAGCCCCACGGACAAAGGAAGAAAAGAGGAGACTGCCAATAATACCAACGCCAACTTCAAAGACCCGCAGCGGGCGACACACCGGCTGGAATTTCCGAAACTGAAGGGCGGGAAGAGCGTCATCCTCACCCACAGACTGGACAACGGCGAGGTGAACTACAGCGTAGAATGGGATACAGAGAAGAAGTCGAACCGCTGGACCTGCTACCAGATATATGCCGGCAACGCAAGACAAGCCGTGAAAAGAAAGGACCAGAAGAGTCCCGACCTCTACCCTATGGATCCGCTCTTCCCTGCCGGTGCCTTCTTCCCCTACGATCCTTACCGGGGCTCCGGCTACGACCACGGGCACCTCTGTCCTTCGCAAGACAGGGTCAACAGCCGGAAATCCAACGACCAGACCTTCTATCTCAGCAATATGCAACCCCAGGTCCACGATTTCAACGCAGGCATCTGGGAAACAATGGAAAGAAAGATGAGAACTTATATCACTTTCTCCAACGGCTCAAAGGACACCCTCTTCATCTGCCGCGGCGGTACGATCGACAGGCAAGGACAGTTCACCTATATCAGAAACAATTTCATAGTACCTGCTTACTTCTTCTCTGCCGCCCTGATGAAATACAAGGTCAGAGGACAGGACGACTGGCAATACAAGGCCGTCGGATTCTGGTTCAGGCATGAGCGGAATCTCGGCACTACCCTCAGACCCTACGTCGTCAGTATCAAGGAACTCGAGGAGAAGACCGGCATCGACTTCTTCTGCAATCTGCCCGACAATATCGAACGGGATGTAGAGAACAAGACGGCAGAACAGATGATCAGAAGCTGGAACATACAATAGAAATGCTACCCTTCCACCCATCTGCCGCCGTCATCCGGCAGTATTCCCGGAAGAATGAAAGAGAACATTCAGCAGCAGCCAGAGGATTTAATTCTCCTGAACCCTGAACCGGGAGAAATCCGTCATGTGCAGGAGCTCTTCATACGAAGTCTTCGGATGCCATTTCATAAAGTCCTCCACGGCCTCTTCATACCGGCTGTGGTAAACACGCTTCGACATGATCTGATTGACGATCCACTGGATCTTTCCGATATGCAGGTCACGCTCCAGCTGCGGGCGCGACTCGAAACGCTGCAGGGGATAGATGCTCATGAGATAGAATGTCAGACAATCCGGGAGGATATACTCGCGCGACATCTGCTTGCGCTGTGACGGCGAATAATATTTTGCATACAAAGGATAACCGGGCCCGAGGTACTTGTCGAGAGAGATGCCGATTGTCCCGTTACCCACCACGATACTCTGGTCCAGGGCCGAAATCTGGGTATAGACCTTCGGCACCTCGATGGCAGGCAGCGACTGTTTCAGCCGGTTGAAGGCGGTGCTCAGCTGACGGTTCAGGTCGTCCGTATTGGCATATTCCGACTCGACCGCCGCAATCATCGACTGGAGCGTGGTGTCCTGATAGAATTTCAGGAACTTCGTATTGATGTCCGGGTCGGTGATTTCGCCGATTTTCACCACATCCTCTATCAGCGTCCTGGTCTCGATCGGATATTCCGTATTCATCTGCTGCAGGGCCGAGAAGTCTCCCGTGGTAAGATAACGGTATTCCAGACGGTCGTAGCGGTCCACCTCCAACAGCAGAGAATTGTCATTCTCATTGTCAGGGGACAGCTTGAACTGGCAGCCGGCACAGACGAACAGAACAAGTGACAATATGTAATAGAGATGCTTCACCGGTCTTTTTACAATATTTGAGCGTTGTTTGCAAAATTAATAAAAAGTATTTTCAAAAGCAAGCGTTTTGCTAAAAAAGTTAAATTTCAGCCGAAAATAAGCCCACCATCAGTCGGACAAGGCACTGAAGACTCTCCTCCCCTTCGCATAATACTGCCAGAGGACAGCATATTTCTTGCGGCCGTCCTGCGTGCAGTCCGCCATGCGTCCCGTGTTCTCCGGAGCCGCCGGGACCGCCGTTTCCGGCATCCGCTCAAACTCATGCCGCCACCGCCTGAAGGCACGGCGTGCAGAGAAGATTGCCTTGCAGTCGCCCCAGTTCCCGTTCATGACGAGTGTCTGGAAAGCAGCCAGATAGTCGAGGAACCAGCGCACCCGCATCACATGGCGCAGCTCTTCTTCGGGCAGGTTCTTCCACAACATCGTCAGGTTGTTGCGGAAGTTGAGGAAAGTCTTGCGCGGATTCGACTTCGGCAACGTCCCCCCTCCCACATGATAGACAAAGCTCTCCGGGAAGCAGAAGATACGTTTCCCCATCCGGTGCAGCCGCCAGCAGAGGTCTATCTCTTCATTGTGGGCAAAGAAGCGGCCGTCCAGTCCGCCCGCTTCCCAGTAGTCCCGGGCACGTATCATCATGCAGGCACCTGTCGCCCAGAGGATTTCCTCGTTGTTGTCATACTGTCCGTTGTCATCCTCCACCGTATCGAAGATGCGCCCGCGGCAGAAGGGGTAGCCGTAGCGGTCGAGGAATCCGCCCGACGCACCGGCATACTCAAAGGCATCCCGATCTGCCATGGAGAGCAGTTTCGGCTGGCAGGCGGCAATGTCCTCATGGGCATCCATCTCCTCAATCAGCGGCGTCAGCCAGTGATGCGTCACCTCCACGTCACTGTTCAGCAGCACATAATACTCGCTCTCCACCTGTCTGAGCGCACGGTTGTACCCCCCGGCGAAACCATAGTTACGGTCTAACCGGATAACCCGCAGACGGGGGTACAGCCTATGCAGCCACGCCACGGAATCGTCTGTCGAGGCATTGTCGGCAATGATGACTTCCGCCTCGCTGCGCGAGAACTCCAGCACGGAAGGAAGGTACCGTTCCATCATGGCACGGCCGTTCCAGTTCAGTATGACGATTGCTGTTTTCATAAGAGTTCTGCCTTTAATGAGCTTTGGTCGAAACTGAAGCCCCCCAGCCGCACACGGACAATCTGGTTGTCGTATGCTTCATCGGCCTGGGCCGGCGACAGTTCCACACGGATATAATTGTCCGTGAAGCCGTGCATGGCCTTGCCGCGCGGTGCCTTCTCAAAGAGCACGTCCGCCTCCTGCCCGATATGGGCGGCATAGAAGGCGTGCGTCTTCTCGTCGGAGAGTTTCAGAAGCCTGTGCGAACGGCGCTTCTTCTCACGGTCGTCCACCACGTAGGGAATGGAAAGTGCCGACGTACCGGGACGCTCGGAATAAGGGAAGACATGGAGCTGTGTCACCGGCAGGGATTCGAGGAAACTGTAACAGTCCTCGAAATACTCCGGACGCTCGCCCCGTGAGCCCACCATGACATCCACGCCGATGAAAGCATCGGGCATCATTTCCTTGATGAGCCGTATCTTGTGGGCGAAGAGTGCGGTGTCGTAACGGCGATGCATCAGTTTCAGCACCTCGTCAGAACCACTCTGGAGCGGAATGTGGAAGTGGGGCATAAACGCACGCGACTGTGCGCAGTACGCTATCAGTTCGTCATCAATCAGGTCGGGTTCGAGCGAACTGATGCGGTAACGCCGGATGCCCTCAACCCTGTCCAGAGCCTTGACAAGGTCGAGGAAACGCTCTCCGGTCGTCTCCCCGAAGTCGCCGATGTTCACGCCTGTCAGGACGATTTCCCTGCCGCCCTCATGCGCCGCCTCCTCCGCCTGGCTGACAAGCGAAGCGATTGTCGGATTGCGCGAGAAGCCGCGGGCATAAGGAATCGTACAATAGGTACAGAAGTAGCTGCAGCCGTCCTGCACCTTCAGAAAGTAGCGGGTGCGGTTGCCGCGGGAGCAGCTCGGCTGGAAACTCCTGATGTCCTTCGTCCTGACCGAGTGGTATTCCGCCGGGGAAGCACCGTGTTCTTTCCCGGCCTCCGGCCTGTTCCAGGCATCACTGAGATACTGTATGAGATCGGCCTTCTCATTGCTCCCCAGCACCAGGTCAACCCCCTCTATCCCGGCTACGGCGGCACTCTCCAACTGGGCATAGCAGCCTGTCACGATGACGAAGGCGCCGGGGTTCTGGCGCACCATCCGATGGATTACCTGACGGCACTTGTGGTCGGCGACCTCCGTAACCGAGCAGGTGTTGATCAGACAGATGTCTGCCTTCTCGCTTTTCTTCGCTTCCCGCACGCCCATATTATATAAGGTACGCGCGAAGGTACTTGTCTCCGAGAAATTGAGTTTGCACCCCAGTGTATAGAAACGGGCCGTCTTGCCCTGAAATGCTGCAGTATCTATCATAATCTGCAAAGTTACGGTAAAATGAAGACAAAACCAAAGAAAAGCCGCCGTTTGCGCATCCGAGGAGGAAGAAGACGGCACGGGAAACGGCTGTTCCGGCTTCCCGGAGAGAATGCTCCGATGGCATGAAAACGGAGAAAAGTGTACTGTGCAGGCACACATCAAGAACTTTAACATTTGTTTAAAGTCTATATTATACTGATTATCAGTATATTATACATTTGTTACAAAAGGGGATAAAAAAAGTACTTAAAAAATGATTGCCGAATAAAAAAAATACTTACCTTTGCAACGTTTTAACAAACAAATGATTGTTTTACAGATTTAAAAAGCAAAGAAAATGAAGAAATTAGTTTTAGCATTCGTAGCTGTAGCAGCTATCTCTTTCGCATCTTGTGGTAACAACTCTAAGCCGGCTCAGAACGCTGACTCTACTGCAGATTCAGTTCAGCAGGATTCTGACAGCCTGTCTCAGGACTCAGCTGCCGCTCCTATGGATAGCGCTGCTGCAGACTCTGTTGCCAAGTAAGCACAGAACGAACAGAAAAAGAGAGAAATTGGCCGCAGGACTTCCGTCCTGCGGTTTTCTCGTTTTAAGGGGGCTGAGGCCCGCTTCCTTGTCCGCACAGATCAGCCATCCGGGAGACAGGCAGACCAGGAGCGGAAAACAGACAAGCCCCGGATGATTTTCAGACAAGGCCTAATTGAGGGCCAGAAGGGCGTTACTTGCATGGCAAGTAACGCCCTTCTGCAATGCAACTAAGCACCTTTCCAAAGCAGTATCGTAATCCTTTGATTGTCAATAGGATTCAAACGGCATCAAAAGCCATGCTGACAGACAGAGGAGATGGCCATGATGGGTACAGACCGGAATGCCCACACGGAATAAAATCATAACAAATGGGTATTGTGCCGTTGACTGAATTCTGATAACTTTGCAGCTGAGTTTAAATTTAATAAACAGAATCAGCAACATGAGATTTAAAAATTTATTCCGGACATTCGCCGTCACGCTGCTGCTATCGGCGGGGACAGTCTCTGCCGCTGCGGCCGACTATGTGAAGGTGACTGACAAAGCGGGTGCGGCCACGACCTTTGCCCTCTCCGAGAAACCGACCGTCACCTTTACGGCCGACAAGCTCGTCCTGAAAGCCGGCAGCCAGACGGTGGAATATCCTTTGGCAGACATGGTAACCTTCGAGTTCGCCGACCAGCCCACCGGCATCAACACCGCCGGCGGTGAAGAGACCCATGCCATCTTTTCGTTCAGCAGTTCTTCCGTAAGAGGAGAAGGCCTGAAGCCGGGCAGCCGTGTGGAAGTCTACACCGTCAACGGACAGCTCGTAAGCAGCGCCCGTGTGAGCCAGAGCGGCTCCGTAGAGGCTCCTCTCAACGGACAGACCGGTGTGTTCATCGTAAAATCATCAAACAAGACATTTAAATTTATCAATAAATGAAGAAGTTCTTTACTTTAGCAATCGTATCGCTTTTGAGTACCGCAGCCGTACAGGCACAGAAGGTTGTCATCAACAAGGCTGACGGCACACAGGTGACATTCCAGGCAAGCGAAATCACAAACGTACAGTTCGTACCGGCATCCCTGACAGACAATTTCGTCGGGAGCTACAAGGGGGAAGACAAGATAAGTGTAGGTGGATTGTTCTCATATACTTCTTCTGAAGCCGTCACCTACAAGGTAACTGCCAACGAAGACGGTACCGTCAATCTGACTGTTCCGGAGGAAACTTTCAAAAAGACCATGATGGGCAACCTCACTTTGAGTTCTTACACCATCAGCAAGATTCCTTACGACGAGAGCAAGAAG
Source organism: Prevotella denticola (assembly GCF_900454835.1). Classification (GTDB taxonomy): domain Bacteria; phylum Bacteroidota; class Bacteroidia; order Bacteroidales; family Bacteroidaceae; genus Prevotella; species Prevotella denticola. Next base: position 241,680 of record NZ_UGTM01000002.1, read on the forward strand.
GCTTTTATCAAGGCCTACAAGGACGACAACATCAAATTCCACTTTATCATCAAGGATGACAATGGAGCGGTGACCAGCGACAAGGAATATACATTTGACAGCAGAATCTGCAAGGTCACTATTACCAAAGGTGCTGACGGCAAACTGACAGTAAGCAACACCTACCAGATGGGGAAAATGCCTTTCCCGATCTCAGGCACATTCACCGGCACAAAGCAGTAATCGCATAAAGAGGGAGACATGAACCTCAGAAAACATATCTTAGACACGCTTGCAGGCGTTGCCGTTCTACTGACGGCGACAGCCTGCAGCGGCGTTTTCGACGGCATCTACGATGAAGTGCCGGCCACTCCGACCGTCACGGAGGGACAGCTGCTCGTCGACGCCACCAGCTGGAAAGACTGGTACTACGTCGACTTCGACTCGCTGCGCACGTACATAGAGCAGAAGGACACCGCAGGGCTGCTGAAGGCGCAGACCCACTTCGCCCATTTCCCCATCCCGACGACGCTGTCGGGCGGTGCAGGCGACGGCCAGACCGGTATCTATACCTACTGGTTCGATGTCTTCGGGAAGGGCATCTCGGTCAACGAGAAGCGTTCTTTCACGCCTGCCGATGCACAGGAAGAGCCGCCGTCGTGGAGCATTGCCATCCACCGCAACAACGTGCGGACGAACGGCGGAGCCGTGCTGGAAACCAACTACAAATCGATGAACGAACTGCCGAAGAGTAGCATCGACTTCCTGGGCGCAACCTTCCAGCCCGACGAATGGAGCGAGAACGAGGTGTGGGCCGACCAGTCGCAGATGCTCCAGAGCCTGATCGGCTGTCAGGGCATCAAGATCAACAAGGTGCTCTCCACCTGGCTCCGGCTCGACATACCGCCCATGCCGCCGGCCTTCACCATGAACAGCCATGTGTTCATCATCCGGATGAAGAACGGCAACTATGCCGCCGTGCAGCTGGAGAACTATATGAATGCCGAAGGCGCCAAGTGCTGGCTGACGATCAATTACAAGTATCCGTATTAAATTACCCATAACCGCCTCCATTCCAGTCACTCCCCAGCGGAAGAAGCGGAGACGGCAGTGGGCTTCCTGATATATGATGAAACGAACAGTCTTTATCTTGCCGGCACTGTCGTGCCTGTTCCCCGCTGCGCTGCGGGCAGACCTGCCGGGCGACTCCATCTACAAGTGCGTCGAAATGGAGCAGGTCGTCGTGACGGGTACACGCACGCCGAAGCTGCTCGCCAACACCCCTGTGCTGACGAAGCTCATCACGGCATCCGACATCGCCAAGGCCGATGCCACCAATCTGCGCGACCTCCTGCAGCAGGTCCTGCCGGGTGTGGAGTTCTCCTACGCCATGAACCAGCAGGTACACATGAACTTCTCGGGATTCGGCGGACAGAGCATGCTGATTCTCGTGGACGGCGAACGGCTCGCCGGCGAGACGATGGACGACGTCGACTTCTCACGGCTCTGCATGGACAATGTCGACCACATCGAAATCGTGAAGGGAGCGGCATCGGCACTCTACGGCTCGAATGCGGCCGGCGGTGTCATCAACATCATCACCAAGAACGGCATCCGTCCGTTCGCCCTCAACCTCAACGCCCGCCTGGGCCGTCACCATGAGCAGCGTTACGGACTGTCATGGCAGCAGGGAGCGGGCAGATGGAGCAACCTGCTGACTGTCAACCGGAACAGATCGGACAACTACGACGTACACAACGGAGACAACCCCGTGACCCGCGTCGTGGCCACCATCTACGGCGATGCGACGTGGAACTTCAAGGAGCAGCTGTCCTACCGTCCCAGCGAGAAGCTCTCGCTGACAGGGCGTGCCGGCTACTTCTACCGCCAGCTTGTCCGCACCTCTGAGACGCCGGAGCGTTACCGTGACTTCTCGGGCGGACTGCGCGGCATCTGGAAACCGGACACGCACAACAGTCTCGACCTCTCCTACGCCTTCGACCAGTACGACAAGTCGGACTACCAGCGCATCACACGGCTCGACATCCGCGACTACTCGAATGTGCAGAACAGCCTCCGCCTGCTTTACAACCACACTTTCGGAAGCGACGATGTCCTTTCGCTGGGAGCGGATTACATGCACGACTATCTCTTCAATACGAATCTGGAGGACCGGACACGCAGGCAGGATTCGTTCGATGCCTTCGCACAGTACGACTGGAACGTCAGCCGGCAGTGGGAAGCCGTGGGCGCGCTGCGGTACGACTACTTCTCGGACGGGCGCATCTCGCGCCTGACACCCAAGGTGAGCGTGCGTTACCAGCCCGTACGCAACCTGAATTTCCGTGCCAGCTACGGCATGGGCTTCCGTGCGCCGACGCTGAAGGAGAAGTATTACAACTTCGACATGGCCGGGATATGGATTGTTGAGGGCAATCCTGCCTTGAAGCCGGAAGTGAGCCATAACTTCAACCTCTCGGCCGACTATACGCACAGGCACTACAACTTCACCCTCGCTGCTTATTACAACCGGATCAGGGACAAGATCGCCACGGGCGCACCGTTCTACAAGAACCCCTCCGACCGCATTCCCCATCTGCCCTATCTCAACCTCGACGACTACTCCGTCAGCGGCGGAGAGGCCACCGCACAGGCACGATGGCCGAACGGACTGACGGCACGCCTGTCCTACGCCTATACGCACGAGCGGCTGCCCAAGGACAAGAACAGCAATGCGGTGAACAACCAGTACATCCCGGCCCGCAAGCACTCCATGACGGGGCACATCGACTGGGACCGACAGTTCTCGACGGCATACGGACTGAACATCGGTCTCGACGGCCGCTTCCTGTCGGCGGTAGACAACCAGGAGTTCGTGGACTACTACGACATCTCCAAGGGCATACGCACCATCCACTATCCCGCCTACGCCCTCTTCAAGCTCTCGCTGGTACAGCGCATCGGCAAGGCGGTGAAGGCAAGTGTCATCCTCGACAACTTCTTCAACTACAAGCCGGAGTATTATTATCTGAACTGTCCGCTGACAGACGGCACGAACCTGATGGTAGGCCTGTCGGTTGATGTGGACAAGTTCTTCAAGTTCTGAAACACATCCTACAGACAATGGAAAAGAAAAAGATATACTGGTGGCGCACGCTCGCCTCGTTCATTCTCGTATTGTTCACGATGCCGCTGGGCCATGCCCTCATGATCCTGATGGAGAAGTTCATGCAGCCCGAGGCCGTACATTATGCCGGCTTCATGATGGGTTTCGCAGGACTGGTGATGGTCATCATCGGCGTGTTCGTCAAAGGCGACACCCGCCAGACGCTCTGGGGACTCCTCGGCGGCCTACTCTTCTGGACCGGCTGGGTGGAGTTCCTCTTCCTTTATTATGCCCGCCGCTACGGCGTGCAGCCCGAGATAGAGAACGGCGTCGTCGTCACGAAACCTGAATACCTCATCATGCCGGCCTCCTTCGGGCTGTGGATGATGGTGATGACGATGTACATCTTCAGCACGCGCAACGGCTGCGACTTCATCACGTGGATTCAGGAAAAGCTCTTCGGTGCGCGCAAGAACAAAATCGTCATGCAGCCCATGACGCACCACACCTCCATCATCACCTTCATGGAGCTGAACATGATCCTCTGGGCGTTCTACCTCCTACTGATGTTCTGCTACGACAAGAACTTCCTCGGCGACCACCATCCGGTGACCTATCTCGTGGGCATCGGCTGCTTCATCGGGTCGCTCTTCATGCTCCGCCGCCAGCTCCACATCGCTGCGTGGGGGGCCAACATCCGCATGGCCGTGGCGACGGTGATCGTCTTCTGGACACCTGTCGAGATCCTCGGACGCATCAACTTCTTCCACGAGTTCTGGGTAGAACCGGAGAAGTACAGCACGCTGCTGCTCTGCATCCTTGTTGCTTTCGTCCTCCTGCTGGCTTATTTCTGGCTGAAGGCTTCCAAGCGGAAACGTGCCGGCAGCTGACTCCTATACAGAACAGGGGCGAGGAGCTGCCCTGGAAGGAAATGGCAGGAAAGACATTAATATGTTTCTGTTCCGGCAAACATCATAGGATAAAACAGCGGCACGCATAGTTTCAAAAAGCCATGCGTGCCGATGTTCTTAAATGCGCACGTCCTTTCTCTAAATTCCGGACCAGTAGATAATGGATGGGGATTATCATTTACACCGCACACTGATTCTTTCCTGTCAGTGTGCCGAGGGTAAACGCCAATGGTGTTGAAGGGTATACACCCATGGTGTCAAGGCTTAGTACGAATCACGTTAAGCATGATAATAATCGGACAGAAGTAGTCTGTTTTCTTGAAAGTAAACCTTCTGAATAAACATCATAATCCCCCGAAAAAGAGTCTGCCGCAGAAGAATATACTTTAGAATAAGACACAGTCCGGCATTCATCCACAGCAGGTGCGCTTGTGGTCAATCTGCTGTGAAATTATTTTCCTGTCACTGCCGTCACTCTGTAAATATATACAACATACTGATAAACAAAGCATTAATGAAGAATGTTAAAAGTGACAGCAAATGAGGAATAAACTTTTGCAGTAAACAGTCGGTAATTCTGTCCCCATTGTCAGCATCCTGCCACTCTAAACTTTAGAAGTTTTTTAATAAGTAGAATGAGGCTACCCCGACGAAGGAGCTACTGTCCCAAAATTCCACGTATAAGAACCTCGGCTGCTCGTTTTCAGCCGTCTGCGGACAGACAGGAGGCAGAGAGAAGAAGAGGAGGATCTGAGGGAGAGGATCAGTATCCGGCAAAACGCCCCTTAAGGGATGGTAAGCCGCCTTTGTGGTATCGTTTTTTTTTCGTAAATTTGCAGCCGCATTATAACTAAACGAGATGAAAAAGTTTTTTTTATCCCTGTGTTTATTGATAATCAGCTTTGCGGCCGGCGCACAGGAACGCCTGCCTGAAGTAATCCTCAAAGACATAGAAGGGAGAACTGTACAAACCGACACTATTTCTAATAACGGGAAGCCCCTTGTTATTGCTTTTTTTGCTACTTGGTGCAAGCCTTGTAATCGTGAACTCAAGAGTATTGACGAGCTTTACGATGACTGGCAGCGCGAAACAGGCGTGCGAATCGTAGCCGTATCCATCGACCAAGCACAGAATGTCAACAAGGTGAAGCCACTGGTCGACCAGAACGGATGGCGGTATGATGTACTGCTTGACCCTAACGGCGAGCTGCGTCGTGCGTTGGGCATCCAGTCAGTACCCTACACTTTACTGCTTGACGGACAGGGGAATATCGTCTATAAGCACAACGGCTATACCGATGGTGCAGAAGCAGAGCTTTATGAAAAGGTGAAAGAAGTCGCCGGCAGACAGTCGCTATGAAAAGATATATACTGACAGGATTACTCGCAGCCACAGCCTTCATGCCGCTCTGCGCACAGGAGCCTTCTGACAGACTGCGGCTTTCCGGGAGTATTCAGAGCGATATTCTCCTGCCTGAAAAGGATGATAAAACGGGAGCTGAGACTCCTGACGGACGTTTCCTGACGAATACTTATCTCGATCTGAAAGCCACAAGCCGTTATGTAGAGACCGGGGCAAGGCTGGAGTATCTGAAGCATCCGCTCCCCGGATACGAGAACGATTTTAAAGGTTGGGGCATTCCCTACGCTTACCTGAAAGGTCGTTATAAGAATGCGGAGCTGACCTTGGGCAGTTTTTACGAACAGTTCGGGTCGGGTTTCATTCTCCGTTCCTATGAAGAGCGCAGTCTCGGTATTGACAATTCCCTGCAGGGCGTGCGGTTAAGCTACCGCCCTGGGGCTGGTATCGCAATCAAGGCACTCACCGGTCGTCAGCGTAGATATTGGAATCACAACAAAAGTTGGATGACAGGAGCTGATGTGGAATGGAGCATTGATGAGCTGTATAAGTCTCTCCGACAGCATAACACCTATGTTACGCTGGGAGCCTCCTATGTCAATAAGTATGAGAAAGACGAGGTGATAATGACCGATCCGACTCACCGTCTGCACCTTCCTCTCTATGTCAATGCCTTTGATGTGCGCCTCCGTGTGCAGCATCGTTCGTTTAATGTATTGGCAGAGATGGCAATGAAGACGCAGGATCCTTCTCACGACAATGGTTACATCTATCGCAATGGCTATGTGGCAATGCTATCCGGTTCATACTCCAAACGTGGAATGAGCCTGCTCCTGCAAGCCAAGCGCAGTACGAATATGGCTTTCCGCAGCCGTAGAAGCATGGAAGGAAGCTCCTCCTTCATCAATCATCTGCCGCCATTCACGATGGAACATACCTATGCCTTGGCAACACTCTATCCCTATGCCACACGTCCCGAGGGGGAGTGGGCTTACCAGGCGATGGCAGCCTATACCTTTCCGAAAGGTTCTATGATGGGCAGTAAGTATGGTACAACGGCAAAAGTGAACTTCTCCCATGTCCATTCTGTGCGCAGGAATGACACAGGTGGCAGTGGTACCGACGGCTACGGAAGTCCGTTCTGGGCGTGGGGAGCATCCACTTATTATCAGGATATTGATGTACAGCTGGAAAAACGTCTCTGTAAAGATACAAAGCTCAACCTGATGTACATGAACCAGCGTTACAACCAGACCCTCCTCGAAGGACATGGCGGCATGTTGCGTTCGCATATCTTCGTGGCGGATGTGAAACAGAAGCTGGCTCCCAAGACAACCTTGCGTGTGGAGGGGCAGTACCTTTCCTCGAAAGATGGTGACAAGGACTGGGCGTTCGGGCTTGCGGAATTGTCGCTTGCACCGCATTGGATGCTCACAGTGAGCGACCTCTATAATGTGGGCAATACTCATGTGCATTATTATCAGGGCTATGTAACTTACAGTGGTGGGGCACATCGTCTGCAACTGGGCTATGGTCGTACCCGCGCTGGGTTTAACTGTTCGGGTGGAGTATGTCGTTATATTCCTGCAACCAAAGGACTTACACTCTCTTATAATTATAACTTCTGATAGAAATGAAAAGTTTATATATCTTTCTTCTGGCTGCAGTTGCCCTTCTAACAGGTTGCGATTCTGTTGCATCTGACGATCGGCTTATTGAAGTCCCGGCAGCTACTATTCAGCGCAATGTGCTGATTGAAGACTTCACAGGGCAGCGTTGCATCTTCTGTCCTGCAGCTACTGAGGCTATTACACAGCTGCAGGCCCGCTATGGTGATGACAAGCTGATAGCCGTCGCCATCCATGCTGGTCCGCTCTCATTCAAGAGCATGTCTGGCTTTACAGGCTTGCGCACAGATGCGGGCGATGCCTATTATAAGCATTGGGCCGTACCGAACGTGCCGAAAGCCATTATCAATCGTCGGGGAGGAGTGCTCTCCAAGGATGCTTGGGCAGGTCGTGTGTATGATGAGTTTGCTCGGACGACAACGGTTGGTATAGACCTTAAATGTCAGTATGACGCTGACAAACGCCGTGTGGAGATAGAAACAGACCTGAAGACACTGGCGGAAGAAATGCAGGGAAGGCTGCAGCTCTGGCTGGTGGAGGACGGAGTCGTTGCGCCACAGCTATTCCCTGGGGATAAGTTGGACAAAGAGTACACGCATAATCATGTGTTCCGTGCTGCTATCAACGGGGAATGGGGTGCGGAGTTGACGCTCACTCCCAAGAATGTACAGAAGGAAAAGACCACTTACCCACTTCCTGATGGTATCGTGCCGGACAAAGCATGGGTGGTAGCATTCTTCTATAACGACAGCGGTGTGTTGCAGGTTGTCCGCCAAAAGATTTCCCTTTTATAAACAGATTACAATTAATTAAAACATAAAATTTAAAAGACTTAATATGAAATTGCGATTACTGATGTTCTTTGGTCTGCTGACCAGTCTTTTTGTCAGTGTACAGGCACAGACAAGTTCTAACGAAGTAGCCTTTTTAGATGAGCAAGGCAGAGTTATCCCCAGCAACACAACGGTTGTTCTGAATAAGGTAGAAAAAACTTCTTTCCCTTTTGAGGAAAATAAAATCGCAGGAAAGGTGGCTATCCAGAATCAGTCAGATAAGCCCCAGAATATAACTCTTCACTGTACGATTAACAATATTGATGAGGGAGATGTGAAGGTTTGTGCATTTAATAATTGTACTCTTGAGGAGGAGACGGGTACTTACGAGGTAGGCAGTAAGCTTTTCCCTATCGGTCTCGATAAGGAAATTGTTGACATAGAGCATTTTTATGGAGAAAGCGAAGTATGTACAGTTACCCTGAAGCTTACTACAAAAGAATCTGGTTCAGAGGAAGAGAAGGAAGGTCCGACGATTACCGTTAAGTTCGATACTAAGGCAACAGGCATTGCGTCCGCATCTTCACAGAACAGCGGCACTTACGATGTCTTCAACGTCCGGGGCGTATTGCTGCACAAGCAACTCACGTCTTTGTCAGAACTCCCTAAGGGTGTCTATATCGTAAAGCAGAAAGATGCAAAGGGGATTGTTTCTACCCGCAAGTACATTGTCCGTTAAGTTTTCACCTCATATAATCCGCTATCTGATATGTCAAAAAAACTTTATCTACAATTCCTTTTCCTCGTCGCTGTCATCTGTTATGCAGGTAATGTCAGTGCCGAGGATCATAACCTGATACCTTCTGCAGGGCAGAAAGTATATGTACCCATCGCGGCAAAGAGTGCAAAAGGGAAGCTGCTGATTACCAATTACGGCAGCACAGTTATCCGTAACTTCGACTACACGCTGTCCTTCAATGGAGAGGTGTTGGCATCGAAGAACTATGTCCTTCCAGAACCATTGAACCACATGGAGGGAGCGACGATAGAGGTGGATGTACCGCCCCACACACAGGTTTCGGAAACAGACCTTCTGTTTACGATTACCAAAGTGAACGGTGAGGTTAATAGTACTTCAGTTAACCAGGCTACGCTTCCGAGAGTTACGGTTACAAAAGTGCCCCATCGGAAAATCGTGGTAGAGGAATATACGGCAATGTGGTGTGGCTACTGTCCACGCGGCATTGCGCTTATGGAGAATCTTGCAAAGACCTATCCCGATGATTTCATCGGTATTGCAGTTCATACAGGAGGCAGAGCAGATCCATTAAGTTGTACGGACTATGCCTGGAAAGCTACAGACTACAGAAGCCGCCCCACACTTCTCATGAACAGGAATCTCTTTCTGACTAATTTCAAGGCTATAACCGAGTTTGAAGAGGAACGCTCAAGAGGGGCTGATATGGACATAGATGTCACAGCTACGTGGGATGACCGGCAGGAGAACATCACGGTTACTCCTCGTGTCACGTTCCGCATAGACAAGAAAGATGCGACGTACGGCTTTGCCTACGTGCTGACGGAAGATGGAATGTCAAATCCCAACTGGCAGCAGAACAACTATTATTCGGGAAGAACGGAAGACCTCGGCAAGTCGGATGAACTTGATTACTTTATCAAGGCCGGTTATGCAGTCAAGGGTCTTGAGAACAACTTTGTCGCTATTGCAGCAAAAGGTGTCAAAGCTCCTTTGACAGACCACATCCAAACTCCGATTAAGGCAGACGAACCGCAGACCCATACATACGTCTTCAAGAATATTTCCAGTAAAAAAGTCATACAGGACAAGGCAAAGCTGAAAGTCTGTGTATTGCTGATTAACATCAAGACAGCACAAATTGAAAATGCTGCCAAGTGCAGTATCTCTCCTGCCAACCCCACTGCCGTCTCTTCTGTTTCAGAAGGACAGAACTCCGTTGTCGAGACTGCACGCTACACCCTTGACGGTCGTCGTATTACGACTCCACAGAAGGGTATCAACATTGTGAAGTACAGCGACGGGCGTGTATACAAAGAGGTGGTGACGCATTGATGTCGCTTCAGCTGATTATTTGTTTGCGCTATGAATAAGGATTTGACTGATTTGTATCAGCAGAAGGCAGCGGAGACGGGCAGAAGGCTCGCCTCTCTCCGCAGTCACAGCCGGGCTTTTATTCTGACAGAAATTAGTTCTTTTTTACTTGTAATTGGTTTTGTAGTTCTCTACACCTTATTGGCCAATGCAGTCTGGGCACTTCTTTGTGCCTTGGCTGCATTGTTTTTTTATCTCTATATCCGGCGACTTGATGTGCGGAACGACCGCAGGATAAAGGCCGGAGAAGCGTTGCTGCAGGTTTATCAGAACGAGATAGACTATCAGCATGGCGATTTCTCGGGCTTTGATGCCGGTGAACAGTATGTCTGTCCGCAGCATCCCTATACATTCGATATGGATGTCTTCGGTGCAGGTTCGCTGTTCCAGAGGATGAACCGCAGCATCTCAACCGGCGGCAGCGACCAGCTGGCAGCCTGTCTGTCTACGGAATGGGGGAGTACGAAGAGAGAAGAGCTTGTCGGTCAGATCCGACGGAGAACGGAGGCTGTCGACGAACTGGGACAAGAGGAAACATTCCTGTCAGCCTTCAAATCCTTAGGCGTAAAGGAGCGTATCTGTACGGAAGAGGTGCTGAAAGCACTGACGGCTGTCCATCATCAGACCTTCCCAAAGATTTTCCACAGTACGCTGTTCCGTTATTTCTGTTCTGCCGATCTGCTCGGTTTCTACTTGAGCATCGTCCTTTCCGTCATGGGATGGGTCCCATCCTTGCTGCCCATGTGGTGGGGAATGTTCAACTTTATGTTCTCCTTCCTTTGCGGACATAAGTATATGCATGTTATCTCCGGGCTGATAGCAAAGGTACATACACAGGTGGATGGCTACTTGCAAGTGTTGAAGTTGATCGACAAGGCCGAGTTCAGATCGGCTGAACTCCAGGCGTTGAAGAAGAAACTTTCGGGTGCGGAAGAATCTTTTGAACAGTTGGAACTTATCCTGCAGAAGATTGACAACAGAAGCAACGAGGTCGGTGTATTCATCTTCAACAGCTTTGCCTTGATAGACATCACCATCATACGGCTCTTCCTGCGCTGGCAGCATACGTATGAACAGCGCACAGACGAGTGGATCGGCACCTTGAATCTCTTTGATGCACTGGTGTCAATGGGCAACTATCGGTTGAATGAAGACAGGGCGGCACAGGCTGAAATCAGCGGGGACGACAGGGTGGTTTATGAAGCGAAAGGGCTTTATCATCCTTTCCTCGGCGAGCAGGCTGTGGCAAATGACTTCAATATCCTCGACCATGAGTATTATATCATCACGGGGGCGAACATGGCAGGCAAGAGCACCTTCCTGCGCTCCATAGGCATCAATTATCTGCTGGCGATGAACGGTCTGCCTGTCTTTGCCCGCCAGTTGAGGGTCTCGGTGTTCCATCTCTTCACGAGTATGCGTACCACCGACGACCTCACCCACGGCATCTCCTACTTCAATGCCGAACTGCTCCGTCTGAAACAGCTGCTCTCCTCACTGGACGAGCGTGTGCCGAGCCTGATCGTCCTTGACGAAATACTGAAGGGTACGAACTCGCTCGACAAGCTGAACGGATCACGTCTCTTCCTGCAGCACATCGCCGGTCGGAACGTCACAGGTGTCATCGCCACGCACGACCTCGAACTGTCGAAGCTGGAAGACGAACAGCCCGCCCGCTTCCACAACTACTGCTTTGAAATCGGACTGGGCGAGGACATCACTTATTCCTATAAAATTACAAAAGGGGTGGCACGCAACCAGAATGCCACGTTCCTGCTGAAAGGAATACTGAAGTAAAGGTTCTTCTGCTCAACGTGCAGATGGCTGTCGTGCAGAGACCATTCCGCATTGTTCTCGGGGAGGCAGCCCCCCGACCGGACAAGTTCTGCCGGCGCAGCTCTTCTCCGGCTACAGACTGTTCCCGTCCCCGGCGACATACGGCAGGGAGCGGACCGTCGGCACGACTTGCGTTCACTGGCAACACAGTATGTGTCGGGCATCAGCACATCCGCAGGAAAGGCCGGTTTAATCCTGCCGCCATGCTATGTGGCAAGACACCTACGCCCGACTTACACGGAAGATGTCTGCCGGACAGCACTGATATTCATCCAGGGTCTGTTGCTGCAAATATATAATGCAGGGCATTTCCTGCATATTATAAGCCTCTGTTTTATTTCCTGTCCACATACATTTTGACGGAAGAACGAGACAAAGAAACAATCCCTCTCCCTGCACGAGGCAAGACGGATGCAAAGGAAATCCACAGGAGGACAGGCTTCAGGTCAGAATCTGCCGCTGCTTCATTTCCAGATACTTGTTGATGACATCGACACTGAGACTTTCCGGTGTTGTCAGCAGACTGTAGATGCCTTGCCGGCGGAGCGTGGAAACAATCATCCGCTTCTCGTAAACGAACTTCTCGGCTATCACGTGCCGGTAATAATCCTCGGTCGACTGCTTGGGCGAACGGATATAGGCCTTCATTTCGGCATCCTCGAAGAAGACGACCAGTACCCGGTGCCACCGGCTGAGCAGTTTCAGATAAGCCAGCTGGCGACGGAGTGCCGTCATGCCGGAGAAGTCCGTGTAGACGACAAGCAGGCTCCGCTTGCCTACCTGCTTGTGTACGTTGGCGCAGAGGCTGCTGAAGTCGGTCTCCCCGAAGTTTGTCTGCTGCGCATAGAGCGATTCCAGAAGGCGCTGCATCTGTCCGGTACGGCGAGAGGGAGCGACGAACGTGTCCAGCCTGTCGGCAAAGGTAATCAGTCCTGCCTTGTCCTCACGGCGCATGGCGACGTAGGACAGTACCAGGGCGGCATTGATGCTGTAGTCCAGGAGCGTCATTCCACGGAATGACCGCTGCATGACACGTCCCTTGTCGATGACCGAGAAAATCTGCTGCGAGCGTTCGTCACGGTAGACGTTCACCATCAGCTGGTGCCGCCGCGCACTCGCCTTCCAGTTGACGGTCCGGTAGTCGTCGCCCTGTACATAGTCCTTGATCTGTTCGAACTCGGTGTTGTTTCCTACCCGCCGTATTTGCTTGATGCCCATCTCGGTCAGGTTGTCGCTTATGGCGAAAAGCTCGTACCGGTTCAGCATGAGGAAAGAAGGGTAAACCTTCACATCTTCCGCACTGCCCAGTGTATAGCGGCGTTCCACAAGGCCGACGGCCGTACGGACGAAACAGCGGATGTGTCCGAAGGAATACACACCGCGCTGTGTGGGGACAAGACTGTAACCGACGGTTCTCCCGGCCTCCGCACGGAGCCGGACCCTGTAGTCTATGTCGCGTCGCTGGAACACCGCGGGAGCCTCATCGATGACGGTCAGCCGCACAGGGAAAGGATATTCACTCTTCAGATGTATCCTGACCTCGTTTCCGTCGCCGTTGGAGAAGCGGTCCGCACAATCTCTTCGTGCATCCATCCCCCTGCGATGATAAAGCAGCAGGGCGTCTCCCGCAACCAGGAGAACAAAGCCGGCCCACAGCAGCTTTGCCGCCGTGAAGAGCAGCGGGAAGACATAGCCGAAGCCGGTAAGCAGCGTCAGACACGTGAACAGTATATAAAACCTCCGGGTAAGATACATTCGTTGCAGAGAATTGAGGAGTTAGGGAGAGCTGGGGTCGCACAGCCCGCTATGCCCGTTCAGGAAGAAGCAGGAACCTGCCGCCTGAAGGCTGAACACCCTCAAATGCGACTTTCAGGACCTGCCTTATATAAGATTCTCACTTCGGCACTTCCACCTTGTCAATCAGCTTCTGTGCCACCTTCAACGGCGTGTACCCTTCCATTTCGGCCTCGGCAGTGAGGATAAGGCGGTGCTGGAGGATGCTCGGCGTGACGGACTTGATGTCCTCCGGCGTGATGAAGTCGCGTCCGGCAAGCAGTGCATGGGCTTTCGAGGCGTTGAGCATGGCGACGGAAGCACGCGGACTGGCACCGAGGTAGACCGCTTTCGACATACGGGTCTGCTGCACGACGGTCGCTATGTAGCGCAGGAGACTCTCCTCGACATAGACGGTCTCCAGCTGCCGACGCATCCGTAACAGCTCGCCGACGGTCAGCACAGGGCGCACCTCCTCCAGGCGGGTGAGCCGTCGTTTCTCCAGATGACGGCGGAGGATGTCCGTCTCCTCGTCGACGGAAGGATAGCCCATACGTATCTTGAAGAGGAAACGGTCCAGCTGGGCTTCCGGCAGCCGGTAAGTGCCTTCCTGCTCCACGGGGTTCTGGGTGGCGATGATCGTATAGACCTCATCCATGCGGTGTGTGACACCGTCGATCGTCACCTGCCGCTCCTCCATCACTTCGAAGAGGGCGGCCTGCGTCTTGGCTGGGGCACGGTTGATTTCATCCACAAGGACGAGATTGGAGAAGACCGGGCCTTCATGGAAATCGAACCCGGAGGTCTTCATGTTGAACACCGTCGTACCGAGTACATCGCTCGGCATAAGGTCGGGTGTGAACTGGATACGGCTGAAGCGTGCGTCAACGAGTTTCGCCAGCAGCCGGGCCAGCAGTGTCTTGGCGACTCCCGGCACACCCTCTATCAGCACATGACCGTCTGCCAGAATGGCTGTCAGCAGCAGGTCGACCGCCTCCTGCTGGCCTACGATGACCTTGCCGATTTCCTTTCTCAATTCCATGACCTTCCCGCTGAATGCAGCAAGGTCGGTTCTTTCTTCTTTATGTTCTTCCATCTTGTCTGTTGTTTGCACATCTGTTCTGTTTTCCGTCTGCCTTTCCGTAAAGCCTAAAGGCTGTTGATGATGGTGTCCATACCGTCAACCGCCTTGCGCAACATGGTGTCTGTCAGTTCGCCGCTGTCCTCCAGGCAGGACCTGACACGTTTCAGGGCACTCCTCACTTCCGCCTCTGCCATGCCTGTCCGGAGGGCTGTCTGCGTGATGTTCTCCTTCTCTGCCGCCTCGTCCTCTACGTCAATCATCAGTTCCCGGCGCAGTGTCTCTGCAAAGTAGCCGTACTTCTTCTGCAGCAGGTCACGGTTGACGTGCTTCTGGTGATAGAGTGTCCCTATCTGCTTCACGAACTCCAGCGAGCGGTTCTCCGGTGCCGTCACTACGGGAATGACGCGCTGCCGCCTCCGTGCAAAGAAGACACAGAAGAGCAGCAGTCCCAGCATTGTCAGGTAGACGGTCCACCGCAGCGGTGTGTGCTGCAGCCAGAAACGCAGGGGAGTGGCCGTCTCGCCCAGCTCCGTCTTCGGGGCGTACGCCTCGGTACGGACGACCGGCAGTCCCCGGAACTGCGACATCATGCGGAAGACAAGGCCGTTGGTTCCCCTGTCGAGAATGCCGTAGTTCGTCAGCAGCAACGGTTCGCAGGAGACGAAAAGATCGCCCTTCCCATGCCGTATGCTGACCACACGCGCCTGCCAGTAGCCTCCGAGGCTGTCGTCTTCCTCGTCTTCCGCCCAGCTTCCGACAAGCGTGTCGCACGGAATCTCCCTGTCTGTCTCAACGTTGTTGCCGGTCATGGCCCTGTAGACGGGGAACGCTTTCTCATGATAAGGCAGCTGGCAGCCCCACTGCAGCGTATCATAAGGGATGGAGCGGTTCTCTATGGAGCTTCTGACCCACGAGGGCGAGAAGCCGGACGAGCCGCTGACGGTGACGTTCAGGTCCACTGCCAGCGAGTCACGGTCCATGTAAGACGTGGCGACAAACACCTTGCAGCCCGCTTTCAGAAGCCGTTCCATCGCACGGAGATCGGTCGCTGTGGGCTGGAATCCGACCGCCTGCACGAGGATGGCATGGGGCTTCCTCCCGTAGCCCTCCCACTCCAGCTGGGCAAAAGTCTTCCGTGTGACCTCGTAGCCGGCGGGCACCGACCGGCGCATCAACGAGTCGAACACCAGACATCCGAAGGGCTGGCTGTCTCCGTGGCTGAAGGTGGGATTCCACACGAACTGCGACGGCACTTTCCACTGCATGACGAAGACGAAGACAAGGAAAACCGCAATGAAGAACAGGAACCGTTTGTTCATGCGGCACCTCCTTTCCTGATTTCGTCTTCGAGACTGACAAGCAGGTCCACGAGTTCTTCCGATGCCGGGTAATTGCCATATCTGACACGCATGAAAACGGATGTCATGCGCTGGAAATCAGCCGACAGGAACTCACGGGTGTACTCCGTCGGTGTCTTGTAGAGCTGCCAGCTGATTCTTTGGCTGTCGGACAGCCGGCGGAGCGTACGCAGGTAGACGATGCGCACGGCACGGTAATAGTCTTTCTGCGCCATGGCCCGGGCATAAGCGGCATCGAAATCAATACCGTAGATGTCGTCCTCCTCATCGTCAGCCCTGTTTATATTTCCCGCTTTCCCGAACAGCCCGGGACGGTGTCGATACAGCAGAAAAACAATCAGTGCCGAGAAAGCCAGTGCAATGGCAATGTAGATGAAAATGCGGAAGTCGCCGTCACCCTGGATGCTGAACACGTCTGACAAGAGCCTTTCGATTTTCCGTGCCAGCCAGTCCCACCAGTCCAGATCGGGTGTCTGCAGTTCGCCGGCATAGTCATAGGCCTCATCGGAACGGAACCGATGAAGCAGCGTCGAATCGCAGGTCAGGGTGTCGGTCAGCGGCTGTAGCATACGGGAGGGAGGTCAGAGACGTTCAAAATTGTCGATGTCAGCGTCCTCCCCGGCCAGCCGCTCGAAGTTTTCGATGTCCTCTTCGACGGAGAAGCCATCGAGGTCTTCCGCCACACTCCCATAATGGAAAGCGATGGCAAAGGTCGACAGAGACATGGTGAGATACATGCCGAAATTCATGACCACGGCCGTCAGATACTGGGCAAAGCCATAGAGGGGAGAAGCCGCAGCGGCACTCTGCGTGCTGTCGGACACCGTAAAGAGGAATTGCATCAGGGTCAGCGCATACCAGGGAAGGGTCGTGACCGTGGAAAGGACATTGGCGAGGAGACCGATGACAAACAGCAGTCCCAGCAGCGACCAGAACGAATGGAAGCCAAGCGTCAGACCGCGGCGGACAGAACTGAAGGCGGTCTCGCCGTCCTCAAAGACATAGACCGGAATGGCCAGGGAGAGCGGTATCATGCACACGAAAGCGGCAATGACAGAAAAGAATATCAGCCAGTAGCTCTTCATGACAGCGGCAAGCATTATCAGGACCGTCAGCCCGGCCACCAGGAGGACCGTGAGCAGAACGACCATTACAAGCGACCGCTTGACAGCCTGGGCGATGAGCGGCTTCAGGTCACGCATCGTCACGCCGTACAGTCTGTCACGGCTTCCATGATAGTATTTCAGCATGGCATAACAGATTCCGACCAGCAGAACCGATCCTGCCGTCATGCAGACGAAATAGCCCACATAGGAGGCTATCATCCTTACGACCATGCCTGCCGACGGGTCCAGGCTGCCCGGACCGCCCAGTACAGCGGAATAAAAAGGGAGGAAGATGCCCATCAGGCTCTGCAGGGCAAATCCCTGCAGCAGGCAGAGGGGCAGAATAAGGTAGGTACACGCCCGCAGCCAGAGGCGGAAGTTCTCTCGGAGGAAATCGAAGGTGGCAGAGAACTTCTCTCCGAAGCTGCGCACCTGATACAGTTCAATCTTGGGTCGTTCCATTTGCATTATCGGGACAGCGGTTACGTTTATAAGGAAGATATAAGAAATAATATACGACGAATGACAGCGACAGGAGGATGATGCCGAGGCGGACATAATCGTTCATCTCCGTATGACGGGTGATGAACCCCTCGATGAAACCGGCCAGGATGAAGATCGGGACAGTGCCGACAACGATCTTCATGCCCCGCTTCGCCCCTCTCTGGAAACTCGCCAGACGGGAGTAAGTGCCGGGGAACAGCCATCCTGCACCCATCGCCAGCCCCGCCGCGCCCGCCACGATGATGGCCGACAGCTCAAGGGTCCCGTGCAGCATGGTCGCCAGAAGGCTCTCGCCCAGCAGTCCGTGCTGGAAGAAGAACGTGTCGAAACAGCCCACCATGATGCCGTTGCGGAACAGCAGGAAGCCCGGCATGAAACTCGTCAGCACGCCCGACACGAACATATTGAACGACACCATGACGTTGTTCAGCGTGATGCCGAGGAACATCTGCCCCTCTTCCTCACTCCCATAAACCCCCATCGGCCTGCCCTGCGCAATGTTCTCAAGGGTCATGTCCATATAGCCGTCGCCGAGAATCAGGCGCGGGAAAGACGAGTCGCCGAGCGTCGAGACGACACCTGTCAGCACGCTTGCCATGAAGATGACGAACGACAGCAGCAGCAGCCGGCGTTCCTTCCACATCACGTCGGGCACTTCCTGCGTCCAGAAAGTCAGCAGGCGGCTCCACTTCTCCCGTCTGTTCCGGTAGATTTCGTTGTGGAGTGCGGAAGCAAGGTTGTTGAGGTAGACGGTGATGCGCGACCGGGGATAATGCGTCTGTGCAAAGGCAAGGTCGGCCGTAAGCTCCGTGTAGACATCGGCCAGACGGTCAGGCATTTCGAAGTCGATATTGTCTATCAGCTCCTCCATCGCCCGCCATTTCTCTATGTTGTTACGTATGAAAAGGACTTCCTTCATGGAAAGGACATTGCTTTTTGCACATTATTCCGTTATCAGGAAGCAAAAGTAGAGTTTTTTTCTTACATTTGCAACAGAAACAACATTTTATTGTCAAGGAAATGCCAGAAGCCAATATCGTCACAGGACAGTACGTGCAGATCAGCCAGTCGCCGGCCAGCATCGGGGAGCGCGGCATCGCACAGCTGATCGACCTCTTCCTGACTGGCTGTTACATCATCGGAATCACGCTGCTGATAAGCAGGCTCAACCTGTTTTCCCTGCGGTCCGGAGTGTTCTTCCTGCTGTGCATCTACCTGCCGGCCCTCTTCTACCCTTTCCTCATGGAACTGTTCAACCACGGACAGAGCGTGGGAAAGATGGTCATGCACATCCGTGTGGTGAAGAAGGACGGCACCACACCGGGCATCGGCGAGTTCTTCCTGCGCTGGCTCCTTCAGCTGATCGACCTCGGATTCTCCTGCGTGGGTGCGCTCGTCATCCTTCTGTCCGCCAATTCGCAGCGGCTCGGCGACCTTGCTGCCGGGACGATGGTGATACGACTACATGACTACCGGAAGATACAGGTGTCGCTCGACGAGTTCTCCTACCTCGACCGCAGTTACAGACCGGTCTATCCGCAGGCGGAAGACCTGTCGCTCAACCAGCTTGACGTCATCCGCCGCACGCTCGCCTCCGAACCCGGCGCCGACCGCAACCGACGCATTGCCGCCCTTGCCTCGAAGGTGCGCAGCCACCTCGCCATCGCCGGTCTGCCGACCGCCGACGAGAAGTTCCTCTATACCATCGTCCGCGATTACCAGCACTATGCGCTGGAAATCGTGTGAGGACAGGCCGCCGCCTTTTTCCTGCACGCCGGAAAGACAGAAGTCCGCCAAAGCCGGTCCCCCTGTACCGGCCTGCCTCCTGTCCGCGAGAAATCCGCCCCCATAAGTCATTCACAATCAGGCGTATGCAGGCAGCCGCCGAAAAGGTGCCCACTTGCACTCCAAGTAAGGCCCTTCTGGCCTTCAATCAGGCCTTATTTGGCTTTCAATCAGGCCTTACTTGGAATGCCGTCTGCGGCTGTCTGCAATGCGGCTTGATTTTTTCATGCGATTTCCCAACATAAACCTGTCCAGACACTTGACATTACGTTTTTTTTCCTAACTTTGTCCGCAGCAATTCAGCAATGCTTTGCCGTATGACCATTTACAATCAACTAAAAGTTTCACCTAAAAACCAATCAGACACAATTATGAAAAAAACATGGAGAGGATTTACCGGTACAAAGTGGCTTGATGAAGTCAACGTGCGCCAGTTTATCCAAGACAATTACAAGCGTTATGACGGTGATGCTTCATTCCTTGAGAACCCCACTGAAGCAACGGACAAGCTCTGGAGCATGCTCAAAGACCTCCAGAAGCAGGAGCGTGCCAAAGGAGGGGTGCTGGACATGGAGACCGACGTCGTTTCCAGCATGACCGCCTATGGGCCCGGGTATATCGGAGAGGGAACGAAGGAGCTGGAAAAGATAGTGGGCTTACAGACCGACAAGCCCCTGAAGCGTGCCTTCATGCCATACGGCGGCATAAAGATGGCAGAGCAGGCCTGTACGACTTATGGCTACGAACCCTCCGGAAAGCTCCATGAAATCTTCACGAAGTACTGCAAGACGCACAACGACGGTGTCTTCGACGCTTATACAGACGAGATGAAACACGTAAGGCACAACCACATTCTTACCGGACTTCCCGACACTTATGGCCGCGGACGTATTGTCGGCGACTACCGTCGTGTCGCTCTTTATGGAATAGACTTCCTTATCAGGGAGAAGGAAAAAGACCTGCGCAACTGCGGTGACGGTACGATGACGGAGGAAGTCATCCGTCTGCGCGAAGAAATCTCCATGCAGATAAAGGCCCTGCATGAGATGAAAGAGATGGCGTCCATCTACGGCTACGACATATCACAGCCGGCAGGCAATGCCCGGGAGGCCGTGCAATGGCTCTATTTCGGTTATCTCGCAGCCATCAAGACACAGAACGGCGCAGCCATGTCGGTCGGCCGTATCTCAACCTTCCTTGACATCTATATCCAACGTGACCTGCAGGAAGGGACACTTACGGAGAGAGAAGCGCAAGAGCTTATAGACCACCTGGTGATGAAATTCCGCATGGTCAAGTTCGCACGAATCCCCTCCTACAACCAGCTGTTCTCCGGCGACCCCGTCTGGGCCACGCTGGAAGTTGCCGGATTGGGCATGGATGGCCGTTCGATGGTGACCAAGAACGACTTCCGTTTCCTGCACACGCTGGAGAACATGGGTCCTTCCCCGGAACCCAACCTCACCGTCCTGTACAGCGCACGTCTTCCCAAGGCCTTCAAGGACTATGCTGCAAAGATCTCTATCACCACAAGTTCCATCCAGTATGAGAATGACGACGTGATGCGTCCGATATGGGGAGATGACTATTCCATCTGCTGCTGTGTGTCAGCTACCCAGACGGGAAAGGAAATGCAGTTCTTCGGCGCACGTGCAAACCTTGCCAAGTGTCTCAACTATGCCATCAGCGGAGGGGTCGACGGCAGGACACGCGAGCAATGCGGCCCGGCCTACCGCCCGATAGAGGGCGACGTCGTCACCTATGAAGATTTCATGCCTCGCTTCAAGGACATGATGGAATGGCTTGCAGGCGTTTATGTAAACACCTTGAACCTGATTCACTACATGCACGACAAGTACTTCTACGAGGCGGCGGAGCTGGCGCTTATTGATACAGACGTGCGCCGCACCTTCGCGACAGGCATTGCCGGCTTCAGCCATGTGGTCGATTCCATTTCAGCCATCAAGTACGCCAAGGTGAACATTGTCCGTGATGAGACCGGTTTCCCGGTAGAATTCAAGACAGAAGGCGATTTCCCACGTTACGGAAACGATGACGACCGTGCTGACGAGATTGCCGTCTGGCTGCTGAAGACATTCATGACCATGATCCGCAAGCATCACACTTATCGTGATTCAGAGCCGACGACAAGCATTCTTACCATCACTTCCAATGTGGTATACGGCAAGTTTACAGGCAACACGCCTGATGGCCGTGCCGCCGGTACGCCCCTGGCTCCAGGTGCCAACCCGTCTTACGGCGCAGAGCAGAACGGCCTGCTGGCATCTCTGAATTCAACGGCAAAGCTCCCTTATGAGTATGCGCTTGACGGAATCTCCAACACACAGACCATCAGCCCGGATGCGCTTGGACATAATGATGAGGAGCGTGTAAACACCCTCGTCGGTGTCTTGGACGGCTACTTCAACCGCGGCGCACACCATCTGAACGTCAATGTCTTTGGCGTAGAGAAACTTATCGACTGTATGGAACATCCCGAGAAGGAGGAATATGCCAACTTCACGATCCGTGTCAGCGGTTATGCCGTGAAGTTCATCGACCTCACGCGGGAGCAGCAGCTGGATGTCATTGCCCGTCGTGCCCATGGCTCAATGTAAAACGGACCGTCTACAGGCAGATGCCCCGTCTTTGCCGGCTTCCGATGCGATGCTCCGGGTACACTCCGTGGAATCGTTCGGGTCGGTTGACGGGCCCGGCATCCGTTTCGTCATCTTCCTGAAAGGGTGTGCAATGCGATGCCGTTACTGTCATAACCCGGACACCTGGGACAGAGCGGGGGGCATCCTCCGCTCTGTCGACGATGTCCTGTCCCAGGCATTGCGCTATCAGAGTTACTGGGGAGAAAAGGGCGGAATCACGGTGAGCGGCGGTGAAGCCTTGTTACAATTACGGCCGCTGACAGAACTTTTCCGCAAGGCAAAGTCCTTGGGAGTCAACACTTGTCTTGATACTTCTGCACAGCCGTTCTGCCGGAAAGGCGATTCCTTTTCCGCTTTTGAGGAGTTAATGCAGTATACAGACCTGGTGCTGCTGGATATAAAGCATATCGACAGCGATGCTCACAGACGGCTTACCGGCTGGGGAAACGAGAATATATTAGACTGCGCACGCTATCTTTCCGATATTCAGAAGCCGGTCTGGATCAGGCATGTGTCTGTGCCGGGAATCAATGACGATGATGAATCACTGCGCCGGCTTCGCACTTTCCTCGACACATTAGGCAATGTCGACCGCGTGGAAGTACTGCCTTATCATACGCTGGGAGTATATAAATGGGAGCAGCTGGGGATTCCCTACACACTTGCAGAGGTCTCCCCTCCTGATGAGGAAAGCCTGATTCATGTGCGCAGGATATTGACAGGACAATAGGCTCTTGTCCTTTGGACACCTGCCGTCTGCACCGCTTGGAAAGGTCCGCAAAGGACGCAGCATATCAGCCGGATGCCGCCGATGGAAGACAGGAGAAAGCCGTGCGGAACACACACAGGAAGCAAGGGCGATTTTTGGGGAAATGGAATAAAAGTAGTACCTTTGCAGCCGAATTACAATATAATAAGGTATTAGAAAAAGATGATTACACTTTCAAACCTTGCCATCCAATTCGGCAAGCGGGTTCTCTACAAGGACGTCAACATGAAGTTTACACCGGGCAACATCTACGGAGTCATCGGTGCCAACGGTGCCGGCAAGTCGACGCTGCTCCGGGCCATCTCCGGCGACCTGGAACCCAACAAGGGAACCGTGGAACTGGGGCCGGGCGAACGGCTGTCGGTATTGGAGCAGGACCACTTCAAATATGACGGGTATAAGGTAATGGATACCGTCCTCATGGGCCACGAGACGCTCTGGCGGAACATGAAGGAGCGTGAAGAACTTTACGCCAAACCGGAGATGAGCGAGGCGGACGGCAACCGTGCCGCCGACCTCGAGCTGAAGTTCGCCGAGATGAACGGATGGGAGGCTGAGAGCAATGCGGCACAGCTGCTGCAGAACCTCGGCGTCAAGGAGGACCTGCACCAGAAGCAGATGGCGGAACTGTCGAATACGGAGAAAGTGCGCGTCATGCTGGCAAAAGCCCTCTTCGGAAAGCCGGAGAATCTGCTGCTCGATGAGCCTACCAACGACCTCGACCTCGATACCGTTGAGTGGCTGGAGGACTACCTCGGCGAAATCGACGAGCACCAGACGGTACTGGTTGTTTCCCACGACCGTCACTTCCTCGATTCCGTCAGCACGCAGACCATCGACATCGACTTCGGCAAGGTGACCGTCTTCGCCGGCAACTACTCTTTCTGGTACGAAAGCTCTCAGCTGGCTCTCCGTCAGGCCCAGAACCAAAAGATGAAGGCTGAAGAGAAGAAGAAACAGCTGGAAGAGTTCATCCGCCGGTTCTCGGCCAATGTCGCCAAAAGCAAACAGACCACATCACGCAAGAAGATGCTGGAACGCCTGAACGTCGAGGAGATACGCCCGTCGAGCCGCAAGTACCCGGGCATCATCTTCAGCATGGAGCGCGAACCGGGCAACCAGATTCTGGAAGTGGAGAACCTGAAGGCAGTGGATGCCGACGGCACGGTACTGTTCGACAACGTGAACTTCAACATCGAGAAAGGGCAGAAGGTCGTCTTCCTTTCCCGTAATCCGAAGGCAATGACGGCCCTCTTCGAAATCATCAACGGCAACCGCAAGGCTGACGGCGGCACTTACAACTGGGGCGTGACCATCACCACGGCCTATCTCCCGCTGGACAACACCGGGTTCTTCAACAGCGACCTGAACCTCGTCGACTGGCTGTCGCAGTACGGGCCAGGCAACGAAGTCGCCATGAAGGGATTTCTCGGGCGTATGCTCTTCAAGCAGGAAGAAGTGGAGAAGAAGGTGAACGTGCTCTCCGGAGGCGAGAAGATGCGCTGCATGATTGCACGTATGCAGCTGCAGAATGCCAACTGCCTGATTCTCGACACGCCTACCAACCACCTCGACCTGGAGAGCATCCAGGCTTTCAACAACAACCTGGTGAGCTTCAAGGGAAACATCCTTTTCAGCTCCCACGACCACGAATTCATCAACACCGTGGCCGACCGCATCATCGAACTGACGCCGAAGGGGACCATCGACAAGCTGATGACCTACGACGAATATATCCACGACGAACAGATCAAGGAACAGAAAGCAGGGATGTATGAAGCGTGACAAAGATGGCATACTTTTTGCGAAACATACCCTGACCAACAGCATTCAGATATGAGGAAAGAAAAGAAGAATATAAACGTGGAAGGCGAAGAGCTGGAACAGTACAGCGAAAAGACAGCCCGGAACGAAGAGCCGGAGCAGTCGGAAAAGAACGCTGGAGCAGAGACCGAAGCGGATGAAACCGCAGAACAGGAGGCTGATACGGAGGCCGCAATACAGAAAGAGGCCGAGGAGTGGAAAGACAAATATATCCGTCTGGCTGCCGAATTCGACAACTACAAGAAGCGTACGTTGAAGGAGAAGTCGGAGCTTATCCTCAACGGAAGCGAGAAGACGGTAACCGCCGTCCTGCCGGTTCTCGACGATTTCGAGCGGGCCATTGCCGACAAGACGGAAGACCCGCAGGCTATCAGGAAAGGCTTCGAACTGATATTCAAGAAGTTTGTCAAGGTGCTTGAAACCTTGGGCGTGAAGAGAATCGAAACCGACAACGCCGACTTCAATGTCGACTACCATGAGGCCATTGCAATGGTCCCGGGCATGGGCGACGAAAAGAAAGGCAAGGTCATCGACTGTGTACAGACGGGTTACACGCTCAACGACAAGGTCATCCGCCACGCGAAAGTGGCCGTCGGACAATAATATCGGAAGGAGACAGAAAGAGACGCAGAGGCGTTGAAGGAAATCCCACTCATGCGGCTGTCCCTTCGACACTCCGGATATAAGGGTCGAGACGGCCGCCTTACCCTTTGCGGCTCTCCCTGCCTCCTTAAATTCTATAAAGAAGAATGGCAAAAAGAGACTACTACGAGGTGCTGGGTGTCAGCAAGAGTGCCTCAGAAGACGAGATAAAGAAAGCATACAGGAAACTTGCCATCAAGTATCATCCCGACCGCAATCCGGGTGATACGGAGGCAGAGGCAAAGTTCAAGGAAGCCGCCGAAGCATACGATGTGCTGCATGATCCGCAGAAACGGCAGATGTACGACCAGTTCGGTTTCGATGCACCAGGCGGTGGATTTGGTGGCGGCAGTCCGTTCGGTGCAGCCGGCGGATTCTCCATGGACGACATCTTCTCCATGTTCGGCGACATCTTCGGCGGGCGTGGCAGAGGCGGACATCAGGCACAGAGATACCGGGGTACGGATCTGCGTCTGAAGGTCCGGCTATCCCTGCAAGAGGTAGCGACAGGTGTCACCAAGAAGTTCAAGGTGCGCAAGGATGTTACCTGCGACCACTGCCACGGCTCTGGAGCAGAGGCCGGCAGCGGTAGCGAGACCTGCCCGAACTGTCATGGGACGGGCGTGGAAATCCGCACTCAGCAGAGCATCTTCGGCATGATGCAGACCCAGACTGTCTGCCATGTCTGCGGCGGCGAGGGGACCGTTATCAAGAACAAGTGCAGCCACTGCCATGGGGAAGGCATCGTCAAAGGCGAAGAGGTCGTCGAAATCAACATTCCGGCAGGCGTAGCCGAGGGTATGGTCGTCAATGTCCCGGGCAAGGGTAACGCCGGAAGACACAACGGTGTGACGGGAGATATCCAAGTGTACATAGAGGAAGAGCCCGACGACACCTTCATCCGAGACGGACAGAATGTCATCTACAATCTCCTGCTCGACTTCCCGACAGCTGCATTGGGCGGACAGGCTGACATCCCGACCATTGACGGGAGCAGCGTGAAAATCAAAATCGAACCGGGCACGCAGCCGGGCAAGACGCTCCGTCTGCGCGGCAAGGGACTGCCTGCCGTCCAGGGCTATGGAATCGGCACAGGCGATCTGATTGTCCACATCAGCGTGTATGTCCCGAAGGAACTGAACAAGGCAGAGCGGAAAGCCATCGAAGAACTGCGCCAGAACGAGAACTTCCGCGGTGACACCTCTACCAAGCGTTCTATCTTCGAGAACTTCCGTAAACTGTTCTCATAGCCGCTTATCACCGTCCATCATCGCTTATCATCGCCCATCACCAGCCATCATCGCCCATCCCCTCCTACCCCACCCATCCCATGACATACCAAGAAACTGTAAAATACCTGTTTGCCAGCACCCCCGTCTTCGAGCACATCGGTGCTTCCGCCTATAAAGAAGGACTGGGTACGACAAAGGCTCTGGACGAACACTTCGGCCATCCTCACACCCGTTTCCTGTCCATCCATGTTGCCGGAACCAACGGCAAAGGCTCCTGTTCGCACACACTGGCCGCCATTCTCCAGGCCGAAGGCTACAAAGTAGGACTCTACACCAGTCCGCATCTTGTTGACTTCCGAGAGCGCATCAGGGTCAACGGACAGATGATTCCGGAACAGGAAGTCATAGATTTCGTCGAACAGGAGCGCAGCTTCTTCGAACCGCTCCATCCGTCTTTCTTTGAGCTGACGACAGCATTGGCATTCAAGTACTTTGCTGAACAGAAGGTAGACATCGCCGTCATCGAAGTAGGTCTGGGCGGCAGGCTGGACTGCACGAACATCATCACCCCCGTCCTGTCCATCATCACCAACATCTCACTCGACCACACGCAGTTCCTCGGTAACACCCTGGCAGCGATTGCCGGCGAGAAAGCAGGCATCATCAAGCAGGGCGTACCCGTCATCATCGGCGAGGCCGTACCCGAGACAAAGGCGGTATTTCTGGCAAAGGCACAGAAGATGGACGCACTCATTGTCTTTGCGGAAGACATTCCGGCCGTATGCGCATCACACGCACTCCCTACCGGCGGCATCGCTTACCGGACGCGCTTCTTCGGCAACATCACCGGCGAACTGGGCGGCAGCTATCAGGAGAAGAATGCCAACACGGTGCTGACAGCCGCCATGCTCCTGTATAATAAAGGTGTGATCAGAAATACCGACAGCATCGCCCGAGGCTTTGCCGATGTCTGCGAGGCTACAGGCCTGATGGGGAGATGGCAGAAACTGCAGGACCATCCGCTGGTCATCTGCGACACGGGGCACAATGCCGGAGGCTGGCAGTACCTCTCCCGGCAGATCCGTCACCAGCCCTGCCGCTGCAGGCGCATCGTCTTCGGCATGGTAGACGACAAGGATCTGCACGCAGTCATGTCCATGCTGCCCGACGATGCCGCCTACTACTGGACACAGCCCTCCACCCGCCGTGCCTTCCCGGCAGAGAAAGTTGCCGCCACAGCTGCCGGCTACGGCCTGCACGGAGAGACCTTCCCTACCGTTCCGGAAGCCTACCGCGCTGCCTTTCATGCTGCCGACAAGGACGATTTCATCTTCGTCGGTGGTTCCAGCTATGTAGTGGCCGACCTTCTGGCAGCCATCAGATGACCTCCGGGCAGCCTTCCGGTACAGGCTCTCAAAGCAGACATAAGTCCGATGAAGCACACGAAAGGACAAAGACACACAAGGGGAAACGAAGACACACACAAGGGAAGCAAAGAGACATAAGAAAAGCAAAAAGAGACAAAGACACACAGAGGGAATGAAGGGGCGACTGCTGCAAAGCACGTCCCTTCATTCCCTTTTATCAATCCCCCTTCCCGCCGATGCCGAAGCCGTCAGCTGCCTTTGTATTCCTTTGGAGACACCTTGTACATCCCGGTAAAACATTTGTTGAAATACGACAGACTGCTGAAGCCCACCTGGTACATCACCTCGGAAACCGTAAGCTGTCCCTGTCCAAGCAGCATGGCAGCCCGCTTCAGCCGCTGTTCACGTATGAAACTGACAGGTGTCTGCCCTGTAAGCAACTTCATCTTTCTGTAAAGCTGCTTCTGTTCGATTCCGATCAGCTCGCACAGTCTGCTTACATTGAATTCTTCCGACGACATATTGCCGTTGATGGCCTTCATGATCTCGGTCATCAAACGCTCGTCATCATTCACCGTTTCAATTCTCCCCTGTCCCTCTTCCGCAATAGAAACGATATGGACACTCTTGACAATCGAAGCCTTCCGCCTGAGCAGCTGCACCATGTGCAGCTGGAGTTTCTGCAGATTGAAAGGCTTGGGAATGAACACGTCGGCACCGCACGAAATGCTCTTCAGTTCTGTCGTCTGGTCATCTTTTGCCGTCAGCATGATGATGGGCGTGTCTGCTGTCGCATGGTTATGCCGCAGCCGCCTGCACAGTTCCATCCCATCCATGCCGGGCATCATCTGGTCGGTGATGATGATGTCGGGGACTGTCGCCGCCACGTGTTCCATCGCTTCCTCACCGCTGTAAGCCACCATCGCCCTGTAGTTCTCGTTCAGGGCAGACTTCAGGAAGTCCACCATGTCATGGTTGTCATCCACGACAAGCACCGTCGGCCGGCCGTCCGCATCGCCGGTACGACTTCCGTCGCCCGACAGTCCGTACCCGGACTCGCCGACAGGAATCGAAAAGGTCACTCTCAACCCGCCGGCATTCTCGGCGGCAATTGTCCCCCCATGGAGTTCCACATATTTCCTCGCCACGGCCAGCCCCAGCCCCGTACCGTCATGCTGGCTGTCGCCTTTGTAGTACTTATAGAAGATCCGGCGGAGTTCGCCTGCCGGGACACCCGGCCCGTTGTCAGCAACACTGACCGTTGCGCAGCCCTGCCCCATACCGACGCTGACCGCAATCCGCCCCGTCCTGTCGTCAACATATTTTGCAGCATTGGACAGGAGGTTGCGGACGACCGACTGTATCTTGACTATGTCAACATCCATCCAGAGCGTCTCTACGGAGCTGTGGAACGAAAGCGACACCTGCCGGTCCCGTGCCCGGTCAGAAAACTCACGGACACAGTTGCCCACCAGGGAGACGAAATCGACGTGCGAGTCGAGAATCCGGTCATCGCCCTCGACTTCCATCCGCTTGAAGTCCAATATGCGGTTGATGATGTCGCTCAGCCGCATGGCATTGCCATGTATCGACCGCAGCTTTCCGCGGAAACGGGCATTGGTCGTTTCCGACAGCAGCTTCTCCAGCGGGGCTATGATCAGGCTGAGCGGTGTCTTGACCTCATGCGACATCTCGACGAAGAAGTCCATCTTCTGTTCCGTCAGAGCGATGGCGTTCTCCCGTTCGCGTTCTCTTAGCTCCTGCTGCGCACGCCTTCTGTAAAAGGAGAAGACCACATAGACAAGCGACGAGGACGACAGAAGATACAGCAGCCATGCCCACCACTGCCGGTACCAGGGATAGGGCACCCAGAGCGTGTACTTCCTGACGCTGCCCGACCGGGGACCGGCCGACACATACAGTTCGCAGGCGCCGCCCGGCAGGGCCGGCAGGGCGATGCTGTTCGTCCCCGCAGCCAGCGGCATCCAGCGGCTGCCGTCGCCCAGTCTGTACCACAGTACTTCCGAGCTGCCGTTGCCGTAGTCGTAGGTGGAAAGGAAGATGGAGATGTTCTTCCTTCCGCCAAGGCGGATATCCGTGGCAAAGCGCGGGACAATGCCGCCGACAGCTCTGCCGTCGACGCTTATCCCCGTGACGTAAACATCCACGTCACGGCTGTTCCTTCCGTCCGATATCCGCTGCCTGGCCACGACATCCTGTCCGCCCCAGCATATCGAACGGTCTGCACCCACGTAAGTACCGGCCGTGAATCTGTACTCGGGCTTACCCGAAGAATGGACCGTATTGTCGTGCAGGTCGATGTAGAAAAGTCCTTCTGACGTCGACATCCATACCCGGGCGTTCTCGTTCACGAAGGCATAGATCATGCCGTCATCCACGCTGAACCCGGTATCGGTGTACCTGCCCGATGCCATCTCGTATCTGTAAAGACGGCCCTGCACGTCAATCCATACAGAGCCTCTTGCCACCGTCATGCCGTCAAGAAACATCTTCCGCCTGAGCGACACGCGGAAACTGCGTGTGTCGATGGACACCAGTCCCTTGCCGGTATAGGTCCACAGGTGTCCGCTGCCGTCCGGAACAAGCCGGTAGGCCGTGCTTACCAGCTCGGCATCCTTCCCGAAGGGCGACCGCAGCATCCGGTAAGTCCCGCCGCTCCGCAGCAGCGCCTTCTTGTCGACGACGTACAGTCCGCCCATGTAGGTGGCCACCCACAGCCTCCGCCGGTCGTCTTCATAGAGGGCATAGGCCCAGTCCGAATTCCGTCCGTCGCTGCCGGTGAGGGTGAAATAGTCGAACCGATCCGCCTGCCGGTCGTACCTGGCTATACTCGCATCCGTGGCGATCCAGATGTCATGGTCACGGTCTTCATAGATATGGCGTATCATGTTCTTCTTCAGTCCGCTGCCGACCCTGAACCATCTGCAGCCCCGCCTCGTGACGTGCAGGATTCCGTTCTCTCCTCCGAGCCACTTCTCCCCGTCAGCCGTCTCGAGGACGTTCGTGAAGGTGTTTCCCTCGTTCGAGCGGGTCATGTCGACAATGCGGGTGTACTCGAAAGGATCCGCCTGCCGGGCGAATGCCGCCCCGCGGTCGGTGGAGATCCATATATTGCCCCGACGGTCGCGGAAGAAGCTGTTGATACGGTTGCTGGGCAGACTGTACAGAGGCGACGACACATCATGGCTCACCGTCCGTCTGCTTCCGCTTTCCGGGTTGAACACCAGCATGCCGTATTCAGAAGCGACGAGCAGGTTGCCGTCAGGCAGGACGAGGGGATGGTTGTACGTACTGCCCGACAGAGCACGGGCCGTCTTTCCGCTCACCAGACTGCGGTGCAGGAGACCATGCTCCGTGCCGACCCACAGACACCTGCGTCTCCGGTCTATATCGATGCTGTAGACATTGTCGTGTATGCCCGTGTCCCTTAAGTTTCCCCTGCCGTCCATGAAAGAGAGTCCCTTCAGATGGCCTATGTACACGCCGTTGCTGACAGGCCGGATGGTGTAGATGATATTGTCCTTGCCGCCCGGAACCATATACCGCTGCCACAGCCGGCGCCGGGTGTCGAAGCTGAAGAGACCGTTCGACTTCGTCCCTGCATAGAGGACTCCTCCCGACATGACGACGACACGTATCTCGCCCGTCTGCGGGACATTGCCCAAAGGGTTGCAGAGCCGTTCGGTTCTGATGTCGAGAAACCGGAGTCCGTCGTCACCGCCCAGTATAAGGATGTCGCGGTTCAATGCGGCAGCAGTCCAGAAGCTGCCGCCGGTAATCTTCCGGGTGCTGTAACCGTCGTAGGTGAACACGCCCTGCCTCGTGATGAGCCAGACCATCCCCTGGCGGTCCTGCCACACCTGCTCCACCTCGTTCGCCGCATAAGGCAGAGAAACATTGAAAAACCGGGCGAAGTGCGGTGTCCGGGCTGCCATGCGGCCCGTCATCAGGAGGATGAGCACCAGCAGGGCCGTGCCTCGTCTCGAAAATCTGAACATCTTTGTCATACCAAAAGACTGCAGCCGGAAGGCGGACGGCTCTGTGCCTGTCCTGCCGATACGGCCAGATATCTGCAAATTTACTGAAAAAACCACTTTCCCGACAACCAAGGCCTGCCTGATTTTCAATCAAGGCCTACTTGCACGTCAATCAAGGCCTACTTGGGCTTCAATCGAGGCCTACTTGCAAGGCAATCAGGCACCTTTTCCAAGGCGGTTTATAAACGACTGTATATCAGACGCATACAACACGGACAACTAATGCCGGAAGCACAGCGTCCGGAAGACACGGCGACAGCAGCAGGAAAGTGTGTCACATACCATATAGACCTTTGACACACCCTCCTTCCAGCTGTTCTCTCCGCCGTACCTATTCGGCGTAGGCGTCCAGTGCCACTGTCGGTGTCCCATTGACGAAACAGCCCTTGTTGTAGCCTTTGTTGTAACCAGCAGGTGCTTCCGGCTCCCAGTAGAAGACCCCTTCAAGATGTCCTGTGGCCTTTCCTTTGCGGATGACCGAGGCGATGCAGTCGCGGCACTCCTCGGCATTGTCGTAGTCCATTCCTATCTCGCAGACCATCACCGGTTTTCCATAGGTGGCATACAGGGTCTTGATATTGTCTACACATTTGTCTGCATAGACGGCACCCTTTCCCTTTTCGGGATAGAGCGACATACCGATGACATCGTACTTCCCGCCGTATTGCCGCATATAGTCGAAGACACGGGTATAGAACGCCAGGTTGTCGCCGCAGTCAATGTGGACAATCACCTTGGCCCCGGGGAATACGGCCTTTACCGCATCGTAGCCTGCATTGGACAGTTCGGCATAGTTGCCGCCCTTGTCAATGCTGCCCAGCGGCCATAGCATGCCCGTGCGGGTCTCGTTGCCTACCTGTACCCATTCAGGGGTGATGCCGAACGACTTAAGTTTCGTCAGCACCGACGTGACATGGGCGGCCACCGCCGTCTTCATCTGCGGGAGGTCGTAGCCTGCCCACGCTGCCGGAACGGTCTGCTGTCCCGGATCAGCCCAGCTGTCACTGAAATGGAAGTCGATCATGACCCTCAGCCCCAGTGCAGCTGCCCGGCGCGCCTTCACCAGCACATCGTCGGCGTTGTTCCAGCCCGATGCCGGGTTGACCCATACACGGAGACGGACAGCATCTACGTGACAGTCTTTCTTGAGCAGTGCCATCAGCTCTGTCGGCACACCGTTCCTGTCGGTGAAGGTCAGTCCTTCGCTCTCCATCTGGGTCACCCAGCTTACGTCCGCACCTCTGGCGAACGTACCGGCTGCGGTCGGTGTCTGTTCCGGCTGCCGGGGGGAGGTCACGGGACTGTCTTCTTTGTTGCAGGATGCCTGCACGCCTGTGATGAACAGCAGCAGGGCAATCATATTAAAAAACTTCTTCTTCATTTTATAGTTGTATAAGGATGTTGTTTATTGTTCAGTTAATGTATAAGTGCCTTTGCAGAGATCGACCGTGAAGGCATAGGTCTTCCCGGTCTTCCATCCCTTCGGCGCACCGGTCCCTTTCCTGCCCCAGCAGAGTGTGCCGTCACCCTGCGTGCCGAAGAAGTGCGTCCAGGAACCGTTGAGGAGTATCTGTACGCCCCACGGCGTGCCGGCCGTCGCGGCAACGGTCGCGGTGTACACACCCGGACGGCCCTCGACGGCCTTCATGCCGACCGGTTCCCAGCTGTCGTTGAAGCCGGCATATGCGACTTCCGTGACAGCCTCGTCCATCGGGTACCAGTAGTTCATCCATCCGAGCGAGGCGCATACGACATACAGCCCTTTGCCGGGCTGGGGAATGTTCCGGCCTTTCGTGGTGAGTTTCTTCTCCTCCGTGGCGGGATCCTGATTGATTTCCGTCCAGTCCTGATAAGCCTTCGAGAAGTAATAACCCCATGAGGAATTGAAATTGACCGCTGCGGCATAGCAGAGATGATCCTCGTCGTACAGTGTAAGATATTCCGTGTAGTCCCACAGGTCGTCGTTGCCGAGGATGTACAGCTTTCCCGGGACTTCTTCCGAAGTGCTGCCCTTGCCCGCCGTGCAGGTCCATCCGGAAGGGTCGGAAAGGTCCAGTGACAGCACCATCTCGCCGGCAGAGGGAACGTTGACCGTGATGTCCTTCGGTACGGATCCGAACGTAATCTTCCCGTTCTTCATCCCGAATGCCACGGCTGTACCGGCGGCAGCCCCGTCGTCGGTGCCGGTGGATACATCGTACTGCCGTCCGGTGCCGCTGATGCGGATGACAGCCGTTCCGGCAGATGCAGCCCTGAAAGACAGTGTCCATCTGTTGTTCTGCCGGTCATAGGCCATTTCTCCCCGGATGTCTCCACTGACAGAGAGCGAGGGAATGTACAGCGCACTCCACTCCTGGCGCAGGGTGTTCACGACCGTGTAGTAACAGCCTGACGGTCCCGGGAACCAGAAGTTCCAATGCTGCTCGCCGCTGCTTGCCGCAAACGCCTTGCCGCCGCTGTCGTTGCCCCAGAGAATGCCGTTGCCTTCCTGTAGCCACCAGTTGTACCATCCGGCGACACCCATGAAACCGCTGTAGATGCCGTTGGATTCAGGCGAACAGAGGGTTTTGCCGGTGTCTGTGCGGTCGGAAGCGAGGATGGAGGCCCGGCTCATGTCGATACGGTACGGCGTAACCTGCAGCCGGCAGACATTGCTGTATGCGGGGGCCAGATTGTCTGACAGCACCGACTTCATCCGTATGTACAGCGTCGAGGCCGCGTCTCCGGCCAGGTCCAGCCGCCCGGCAAGGGCATTGAGGCTTTCGGCCGTATATTGCAGAGACGTGGTCCCGGCATCGGTGAGGATCTCTATCGGCGAAGAGAAATCCTCCGTGGCCGAGAACTGCAGCGTGTTCGCCGTCGCATTCACCGGTGTCTGCACACGTCCGTCGCTGGTCGTCAGCCTTGAATTGTCCGTCCAGTAGAGCGTCAGCGCCAGGCCCGAAGTATTGTTCCGGTCGAGGACGACATCGCCGGAACTGCTCAGCTCAACCGCCGGGACACCGCCGGCGGTGAT
The DNA here is from genome assembly GCF_900454835.1 of Prevotella denticola. Classification (GTDB taxonomy): domain Bacteria; phylum Bacteroidota; class Bacteroidia; order Bacteroidales; family Bacteroidaceae; genus Prevotella; species Prevotella denticola. The sequence continues at coordinate 276,582 of NZ_UGTM01000002.1, forward strand.
CAGGTCGCCATCCGTATTGCATGCGGCAAGCGACAGTACGGCCAGCAAAGATAGTAAAAAATATTTTGTCTTGTTCATGACTTGTCAGAAGTTAATAGTTTTCGTTGGATAAATTGGGATTGGCCGACAGCTCGGCTGTGGGAATCGGATAGACGTTGTACCGGCTGTCGGTGGCACGTCCGTCTGCCACGCCGCCTTTCCACTGCCACTTATAGCCGCCGCCCGTGAACAGTCCGTACCGTATGAGGTCCGTGCGGCGTGTACACTCCCAGTAGAGTTCGCGTCCGCGTTCGTCAAGGATGAACTTCAGTGTGAGCTGTGCGGCAGTGATGTCGTCTCCGGTGCTGCCGGAAGCACGTTCCCGTACACGGTTGACATACTGCAGAGCTTCGCCCAGCGACGCGCCCTGTCCGCCCCGCAGGACGCTCTCGGCAAGCATGAGATACACATCCGCCAGGCGAAACACAGGATAATCAATGCTGCACCCTGCCGCTCCCGTGTTGCTGGCAGGCTCGCCTGCATCGGTAAGATTGGAGTATTTCTCGCCGAAATAACCTTCCGACTGGTTGTCGATGCCCTTTCCGAGCCATTGCTCCTGACCGTCGGTATAGAACCTGTACCGCCGGTCGGTCTTCTCCCTGCCTGCGAAAAGCTGCGGCAGTTCACCCCGCACACGGAACATACCCCATCCGTTCGTCAATCCATAGCGGGCAGGATTCTGGGTACTGGTGTTGCCGCATTCGCCACAGACGATATAGGTCGTGGCACCCCAGGAGACCGTGTGGACGGCATCGACGACAAGCGGGAAGATAATCTCGTAGGTACGCTTGTCATTGTCGGCATTGAACAGTTTGCCGTAATCCTGCTCAAGGGAAAAGCCGGCACTGACGATTTTCTTGCAGCAGGTAATGCAGTCTGTGTAGTGCGTACCGGCACCGTACACCTCGGCGTTGAGATACAGCTTCGCCAGCAATGCCCAGGCAGCGGCCTTTGAGGCGCGGCCGTATTCACAGTTTCCGGGGTCGGACAGTCCGTCGGCAGCAATGTCCTTCAGCTCTCGCTCTATGTAGGCAAACAGCTGCCTGTTGCTGTAACACCCGGGCGTGTAAGAGCCGACACCCATCGTCTCATCGACGAAAGGACCTTTGCCGAAAAGGTCGAGCACGTAGTAGTAGGACAGCGCACGCAGGAAGCGAGCCTCTGCACGGTAGGCCTTCAGATGGGCGTTGCCGGCGGCAGCCGCTTCCGTGTCGTGCCGCAGGAACTCGTTGCACAGTGCGATGGTGTAGTACGCACGATAGTAAGTGTCTGCCACCCAGGGGTCGCTGGCATCCCACGTCATATAGGTCAGCCCCTCGATCTTGTCGCCCGAGAGCCATGTGGCGGCCATCTCGTCGGTCGGAGCTTCCTGAAGGTTGAAGTAACCGCGGAGGAAGTCATAACCGCTGTTGCTTGCCAGATCGGCATTGCCGCCGCCCTGTTCCTGTCCGGTGATGACAAACGAGGCATACAGCTTGGCGAGAGCCTGTCTGTAGCCTTCTTCCGTACTGTAGACGGCAGCGGCCGTCGACTGACTGTCGGTGTGAGGGCTCTGGTCGAGGTCGGCCGTACAGGAGTGCAGGCCGCACATGGCCAAGACGATGATAATGATATGTTTTGTATTCATTGTTTTCGGTGTTTTAGAAATCAAGTCCAATGGTCAGAGAATAGATACGGGGACGCGGATACACACTCATGTCTATGCCGCCCTGGCATTCGGGATCTACTCCGGTATAGCCGGTGAGGGTAAACACGTTCTGCACCATGAACGATGCGTTGAGCGAGCACCACTTCGCAATCTTCCCGAAGTTGTACGACAGCTGCACGTTGTCCATCTTCAGGAACGAGGCGTTCTCGACATAGAAGTCGCTCTCATACTGCCGTTTCCGGAAGTGTGTATCCAGATAGCTGGCGTGGAGGCGGTTGAGCTGGTAGCTGTTGTACGACATTGTTTCCCAGGCTCCCGTGTTCATGGCCATTCCGTTGTAGAGGTAATTGCCGACACTGGCCCGGAGCGATGTGCTCAACGTGAGACGCTTCCAGCGCACTGACGTGGAGAAGCCGAAGAGCCAGTCAGCCGACGGCGAATGGTGATGGTACAGGTCCTTCGAGTCTACCTTTCCGTCGCCGTTGAGGTCGGCATAGAGTCCTTCTATCGGCAGTCCTGTCCTCTCGTCATAAATCTGCTTGTAGACGTAGTAACTATAAGGTGCATACCCCTCTGACAGCACCTGTACATAATGCGAGTCGATGGCACCCGCCGGTGTGTGGGGCGATGCCGAACGGGCATTGAGACGGAGGTTCGTGATCTTGTTGCTCTGCCACGTGGCGTTGCCGCTGAGACTCCACTCCCAGCTGTCTGTCTGCACAGGCGTCGCAGACAGGGAGATTTCCACACCTTTGCCCGTGATATTCCCCACGTTGCTCAACATCTGCTTGTTGAAGTTGGTGCCGGCGGCAACAGGAACGGTAGCCAGCAGGTCTTCGGTCCGGCGGTAGTAACAGTCTATCGAACCTGTGATCCGGTCGCCGAGAAATCCGAAGTCAAGTCCCCAGTTCCATGCTTTCGTCGTCTCCCACTTCAGCCCGCTGTTGTAGGCCGACGGACGGTAAGTGGCAACGGGCCGGCCGCCGAACATATAGCAGGCGCCGGCCTGGCTGAGTGTGTACAGGGGCTGATAGCCGTAGTTGGCAATACCGTCCTGCTGTCCGGTCACGCCATAGCTGGCACGCAGCTTCAGCGTGCTGAAAACCGGCTTCAGCGGCCTGAAGAAATCTTCCTCCGACATACGCCAGCCCAGAGCGACAGACGGGAAGGAACCCCATCGGCTCCCTCTGCCGAAGCGTGACGAACCGTCACGGCGCAGACTGGCCGTAAGCAGATACCTGCCGTTGAAGCTGTAGTTCAGGCGGCCATAGTAGGAAAGCAGCACATGACGCTGGTCGTCGGCGGCGGATGCCGACTGCACCTCTGCCGGCTCTCTGTCGTTCAGCTCGGTGTAGGCGGCATTGGTGTATTTCCATGCCTGGTAATCGTAACCGGCCGTGACCTCGATGTTGCTCTTGATGCGGTCGAAGTATCTGCCATAATCGAGATAGAATGTAAAGAGCCGGTTGCTGTTCCGCTGCGGACCGTAGCTGTAGTTGCGGCCTCCTGTGTTGTAATACTGGTAGGCTTCGTGTGGCACATAAATGTGTCCCCGGCCGCGCGACCCGTCATAGCCGAGCGTAAGGTGGGCATGGAGTCCCGGCAGGAAACGGAAGCTGTAGTCCGCATCGAAGCTGCCGATGGCACGGTAGACTTTGCTCGTGGAGTGATAGTTGTCAAGCAGTCCGGCCGGATTCCCCGTGGCACCGTTGACCGGGACGCCGTTGGCATCGGCCGCCTCATAGTAGCCGAGGAAAGCATCGCTGCCGGAATACACAGGCGAGCAGGGATTGTGCGTGGCACTGCTCCAGATGGCCTCCGTATTGGCAAAACGGTTGTCGCTGCAAGTGCCTTTCAGATTGATGTTCAGCTTGAGGCGGTTATCCAGGAGCATGGGAGTGAGCGTGATGCTGCCGGTGTAGCGGGTCACGTTGTCGGTCCGCAGAATACCGTTCTGGCCGCTCGCACCGAAAGACAAACGGTAAGGTATCGCACCAGCCCTGCCGGAGATGCCGAGGTTGTTGTCCGTTCCGAAAGCGGTATGGAATATTTCTTTGTTCCAGTCGGTGTCGACACCGTCGTTGAGCAGCGACTTCTGGCTGTCATTGCCGTAAGTGCGCACCAGACGGTACAGCTCTTCACGTGTAATCATGTCAGCCGTCCGAGTGGGAGTCTGGAGGGCGTTCGTCGAGGAGAACGTGATCTTCGGGCGGACGGAACTGGTGCCCTTCTTGGTGGTGATGATGATGACACCGTTGGAGGCACGCGATCCGTAGATGGCCGTCGAGGACGCATCCTTGAGGATGGTCATGCTCTCGATGTCGTTCGGATTGATGAGACTCAGGAAGTTTCCGCTGCCGGAAACCGACCCGCCGACCTCCATGGGCATGCCATCGAGGACAATCAGCGGGTCGTTGGACGCATTGAGCGACGCACCGCCACGGATGCGGATCGTACTGCCGGCCGACGGAGAACCGCCGCTGCTGATAATCTGCACACCGCTCACCTTGCCGTTGACAAGTGCCTCGGGCGAATTGACGACACCCTGGTTGAAATCCTTGCTGTTCACACTCGACACAGAACCGGTCAGGTCGCTCTTGCGCTGTACGCCGTAGCCGATGACGACTGCCTCCTGCAGAATATGTTCGTCCGATTCAAGCGTGACGGCAAGCGGTCCGCCGGAAGAAATCTTCACCGTCTTCGTCTTGTAGCCGACGTAGGAAATCTGAAGCTCGGAGACGCGCCCGTCCACATCAAGGGAAAAACGTCCGTCAAGGTCGGTGACGGTTCCTGCCCCATGGGTTCTTTCCTTTACTGTTGCCCCGATAAGGGTCTCCCCCTTATCGTCTGTCACCGTACCGGTCACCCTCCTGACATTCTGTGCGACGGAAGACACCGTGACAAAAAAGACAAGGAAAACCATACAGAACAAGCGCATTGTAAAATTGCTTTTGTAAATCATATTGGTTTTTAGTTATAAATTATTGTACGCCATGCAAGGAGTTTTCTGCCGGAGAAAGTCCCACAGGCAGCGGGTTCCGACAACACCTCTCCAGTCTTCTGAGGATAAAATCAACAGGCCGGCACAGGCGGCACCGTTCACATGGGAATAGCCTGTCCGGCAGTACCTGTCGTGTTTGATGCGGCAAAATTAATAGACTTTCAAGTGCGGTGCAAGCACAAAACAGACAATGTTTTGCTCATTTCGGACATGGCGGGAATCCGCCTGGACAAACCTTCTTATACAGGTGCGGGAGAACGAACGGAAAGGACTGCCGTCGCCCCGTTGAAACAACAGAAAACGCCATTCACCCAGAACACCTGCACGACAGACCACCCTGGAACAAGCATGACAGACTGCAGCCACAGCACAATGGGCAGACCAACCTTATATTCGCTTTTCAGAAGGCAATAGACTTGTTGGATGCCGTATGTCGCAAGGCTCTGAAAACCGTCATCGACTTTGCCAAGGAACCACTTACCAAACAATTCACATTCGAACAGGCCTGTGCTGTCAATGATTTTTTCATACAGACACCGACAGACAACATGCTGCCGATACATTGTCTGTATTGTCCCATCCCTTCCTCACGGAAGACGACCATACCAAAGGGGGGACAGTAGATAATGAATGGGGATTATTATTTACGCACACTGATTCTTTCCTGTCAGTGTGTCGAGGGTAAACACGAATGGTGTTGAGGGTGTACACCCTTGGTGTCAAGGCTTAGTTCGGATCGCGGTAAGTATTATGATAATCGGTTATTCTTGAAAATATGCTTTCTGAATAAACATCATGCTCCCCCCGATAAAGAGTCTGCCGCAGAAGAATATACTTTAGGATAAAACATAGTCTGGCATTCATCCACGGCAGATGCGCCTGTAATCGGTCTGCTGTGAAATTTTTTCCTGTCACTGCCGTCACTCTGTAAATACATATAACATGCTAATAAACAATGTATTAGTGAGAGATGTTAAAAGTGACAGCAAATGAGAAATAAAATTTTGCAGTAAACTGTTGGTAATTCTGTCCTCATTGTCAGTATCCTGCTACTCTAAACTTTAGAAGATTTTTCATAAGTAGAATGAGTCTACCCCCCCCAACAGAAGATCTACTGTCCCCTTTTCTCTACTGCTCGGTATGTGTTGCAATTTGCGTCCTATTTGCACCCTGTAAAAATAAAACACCCTGTAAATCAAAGATTTACAGGGCGTAATTTGTAGCGGGGGTGGGACCCGAACCCACGACCTCCGGATTATGAATCCGACGCTCTAACCAGCTGAGCTATCCCGCCATCCACGGTGCTTTCGTTCTCGAAAGCGGGTGCAAAGGTATGGAAAAAAAGTTAAGTCTGCAAATTTTAAATCACTTTTTTAGCGGATATACAGGAAAAAGTTTTATATTTGCAGGCGGCTGCTGTCTGCGGGGCTGGTTTCTGTCTTTCCGTAGAGCCGGATGAGCGGCTGCATGACGGGATGTACAGGGAATGTACCGTTCCGCCGACAGGAGGGGGCGGTGGCTGTCCTGCAAGTCTGGGACAGGTAGCGGGATGCCGGCAGGCCGGAGCGGACGGCCGGGGAGAAGAGTTATAAAAATAATGAAAGAAAATGCAGAACATTTGAATAATGAGCAGGAAAATAGAACTGGAATATGAGCTGAAGACCCATTCGGGCAGTGCCGTGTGGACGCTGATCAGTACGCCGATCGGTATGATGAAGTGGCTGGCGGACGAGGTGACCCTGGAGGGGGAAACGGCGACTTTCGTATGGGGCGACCCGCTCCGTGAGCATGATACGCATACAGCGACCGTGATCGAGATGGTGAAAAACAGTCACATACGGCTGCACTGGGACTCGTCCGACAGTGATGCCTACTGGGAAATCAGGATGTTCCACAGCGAGATAGCCGGCAACTATCATCTGGCTGTCACCGACTTCACCGAGGATGACGAACCGGAGGATCTCGTCAGAATCTGGGACCAGAATATCGATCGGCTGCACCGGATTACGGGAGTTTGAGGTTTGAGGTTTGAGGTTTGAGGTTTGAGGTTTGAGGTTTGAGATTTGAGATTTGAGATTTGAGATTTGAGGTTTGAGGTTTTTCCAAGTCTGTTTCTTCTGTTGAAAAGCCGGAATGCTCTGCCTTTCTTTTCACGACTTTGAAGCCTACAGTTCCGTTTCAGACCTATGGTTCAGTTTCAGATCTGCCAGAATCATGCTGGACAGGTTGCAGGACAGGTTGCAAGAAGGGGACAGAGAATAAAAATACTAAAAAAGACCATTACTCTGATATTTTTATGTAATTTTGCACGGAATACGCTGCACCCGGGGAAAAGAAAGTGCAAGTACTTTCCATACCGGCCCGCACGCTCTTTGCAGCGGACAGGCTGCACCGGCGGGATGGGATCGGCCTCCTCCGCATCTGCAGGCTGTATTCACGCACGTTAAACAAGGGGTGACACTCCGCTCGCCACCGTCATGATGTTTCGGATCAGGAAATTAGACATATTCATAGCCAGGCAGTTCGGCATGCTCTTCGCCGGGACATTCTTCATCAGTCTGTTCGTGCTGATGATGCAGTTCCTGTGGCGGTATATCGACGACCTGATCGGCAAGGGACTGTCCATGGATGTTCTCGGACAGTTCTTCTGGTACATGAGCCTGATGATGGTGCCGCAGGCCCTTCCGCTGGCCATCCTCCTCTCCTCGCTTATTTCCTACGGCAACCTCGGCGAGAGTTCCGAGCTGACGGCCATCAAGTCGGCCGGCATCTCGCTGGTCCAGTCGTTCCGCGGTCTGATCGTCATCAGTGTCCTCATCGCCTGCGGTTCGTTCTATTTCCAGAACAATGTAGGGCCGAGCGCGCAGAAGCACATCGCCCAGCTTCTCATTTCCATGAAGCAGAAAAGTCCGGAGCTGGAGATACCCGAAGGCATCTTCTATGACGGCATCCCCAATACCAACCTCTATGTGGAAAAGAAAGACCTGAAGACCGGACACCTCTATAACATCATGGTGTACCGGATGACCGACAGCTACGAGGACCAGGCCATCATCCTTGCCGACTCGGGCATGCTCCAGTCGACGGCAGAGAAGAAGCATCTCGTGCTGAACCTGTGGAGCGGAGAGTGGTTCGAGAACATGCGCTCGCAGGAGATGGGCAGCAGTGCCAGCGTTCCTTACCGCCGGGAGACGTTCACCCACAAGCACATCGTGCTCGACTTTGACGGCGACTTCAACCTCACCGACATGGCGGGTATCTCGAACGATGCCCGTACGAAGAGCATCACCAAGATACAGCACGACAAGGACTCGCTGGTCCACGTCTACGACAGCGTAGGAAAGGCCTATTACAAGGATGCACAGTCAATTTACTATCCTTCCCCCAGGCTCCGGCCGTCAGAGATGAAGCAGGCCGTCAGACTGGCGGAAGGAAAGAGCTTCAATGTCGACTCGATATTCAGCAGGCTGCCGGCCGACCAGCGCCGCCAGGTCGTCGACCAGGCTCTGTCTACTGTCCAGCAGGAGGTGGGCGACCTCGAGTTCAAGAGTCTGGTGACCAGTGACGGCGACAAGCTGATCCGTCTGCACGACATCGAGACCATCAACAAGTTCACGCTGTCGCTGATCTGCATCATCTTCTTCTTCATCGGCGCACCGCTCGGTGCCATTATCCGCAAGGGCGGACTGGGCATACCGATCATCATCAGCGTCATCGTGTTCATCATCTTCTACATCCTCGACAACACCGGCTACCGTATGTCCCGCCAGGGCGACTGGGCCATCTGGTTCGGCAAGGGACTGTCGATGGCAGTGCTCATCCCGATGGCGGTGTTCTTCACCTACAAGGCGAACAACGACTCGGCGGTGTTCAATGCCGATATGTACATGAACCTGCTGCGGCGGATGTTCGGACTCCGCCTCAAGCGCAGCATATCCGGCAAGGAAGTAATCCTGAACGACCCGGCCTACAGCCGTGATGCCGCCCAGCTCCGGCTGCTGAACGGACAGATCGCCGAATATGCGAAGTCGCGCAGCCTCAAATCGCCGCCTGACGTGATCAAGGTGTTCTTCCGCTATCATGCCGACCATGTCATCGAGAACATCAGCGACGAACTCGAAGCCGTCATCGAAGACCTGGGCAACACGCGCAACAAGCTCATCATGACCGTGCTGAACCGCTATCCCATACTGGCCGTGAAGGCGCATACGCGGCCTTTCGACCGCCGGTGGCTGAACATCCTCGCCGGGCTGATTCTCCCGGCAGGCATCTTCTTCTACTTCCGTATGTGGCGGTTCCGCCTGCGTCTCTATCGTGACCTCCGTGCCATCACTGCCTGCAACGATGTGCTGATTGCCGAGATAGAACGGATGGAGAGAGTCGCTTTTGGGCTGCATAAAAAGAAACATTCATAATCAGTAACAAGTATATGGAAGACTTTAAACTCGATAGCATCGAAGATGCACTGAACGACTTCCGGGAAGGAAAGTTCGTCATCGTGGTAGACGACGAGGACCGCGAGAACGAGGGCGACCTCATCATGGCGGCAGAGAAGATCACGCCGGAGAAGGTGAACTTCATGCTGAAGAATGCGCGCGGCGTACTCTGCGTGCCCATCACGCTCTCACGTGCCGACGAACTGGACCTGCCCCATCAGGTGTCCGACAACACGTCCATGCTCGGCACGCCGTTCACCGTCACGGTAGACAAGCTGGAAGGCTGCACGACGGGCGTCTCCGCCCACGACCGTGCCGAGACCATCAGGGCACTGGCCGATCCGGAATCTACTCCCCAGACCTTCGGCCGGCCGGGACACATCAATCCGCTCTATGCCCAGGACAACGGCGTGCTGCGCCGCTCGGGCCATACCGAGGCGGCCGTCGACCTCTGCAAGCTGTCCGGCTGCTTCCCGGCAGGCGTGCTCATGGAAATCATGAACGAGGACGGCACCATGGCACGTATGCCGGATCTGCAGAAGCGTGCGAAGGAATGGGGCATGAAGATCATCAGCATCAAGGACATCATTGCCTACCGTCTGAAAAAGGAGTCGAGCATCGAGGTGGGCGACGAGGTGGAACTGCCTACGCAGTACGGCACTTTCCATCTGATTCCGTTCCGCCAGGCGAACGGACTGGAAAACATGGCACTCATCAAGGGTACGTGGAAGGAAGACGAACCGGTGCTCGTGCGTGTACACTCGTCCTGTGCGACGGGCGACATTCTCGGCAGCCGGCGTTGCGACTGCGGCGAGCAGCTCCACAAGGCAATGGAAATGATCGAGAAGGAAGGCAAGGGTGTCATCATCTATATGCAGCAGGAAGGACGCGGCATCGGTCTGATGAACAAGATTGCGGCTTACAGGCTGCAGGATGAGGGGCTCGACACCGTCGAGGCCAACATCCATCTCGGCTTCCGCCCCGACGAGCGCGACTACGGCTGCGGAGCGCAGATGCTGCGCCACCTCGGTGTACACAAGATGCGGCTGATGACCAATAACCCGAAAAAGCGGGTCGGCCTGGAAGCCTACGGCCTGGAAATAACAGAGAACGTGCCGATCGAGATTGCCCCCAACCCGTTCGACTACCGCTATCTGAAGACGAAGCGCGACCGCATGGGACACGACCTGCACCTGTAGAGACCAGGCCAGCCTCACCCCTGGCACAGCCTCACCCCCGGCCCCTCTCCGAATGGAGAGGGGAGTAGACAGCGGGATACCCCTTCCGTCTGAACAGCGGGGGACAGTAGATATATCTATTGGGGATAAGCTGATTTTTTTACTCCTGGAGTGGGGGGACACCGGCCTTGCAGTCGGGACATAAGAAACTGCAAACCTAGACATAAGAAACTGCAAGGGGCATAAGAAAACGTGGGAACTGCCATATTGAAGTAAAAATCTGCTTCGATATGGCAGTTTTCGCATTGGCGGGAGCGTGGATGGTATGGGGATATGCAGGGGGATGGAATGAGGCCCCTGTAAAACTCCATTACATGAGACGCTCGGAAAATGCAACTTGTTGATAATCAGATATACGGTTCTGAGACAAATAGATTTCTGCAGAGGTCCCGGAATTTCTTAAAATGAATATCCGCAATCATCCAAATCAGTAAATTCTTAATATCCGGATTCGGAGTAAGATATTACATCATGACGAGATGATTCCGTGGGATTTGAACGGACCAGCTTTTTTCCCGGATGCAGTCCGACTTTCATCGGCATACCCTTTGTGCAGACGTGTTGGTGAGCCGTAGACGAGTAAACCGTGCAAATCTGTTTGATTCGAACAGGAATCCCCGGATTCTCTTGCCTGACAAAGGATGCCGAATAAAATACTCTCCTTTGATTATCCTCCTTTTTGTCACCGGACCCCGGGTTCATTGTCACCCATTTTCCAACTAAACTTTACTTGCATTTGAATCAAGCCTTAGCTGCATTCCAAGTAAGGCCTGATTGAAGGCCAGGTAAGGCTTAGTTGCGTTCCAAGTAAGGCTTACTTGGAACGCAATCAGGCACCTTTTACATCCTCAATCGTATCTTCCTGACTACAAGCTGTTTGCAAAGACAGGAAAAACACGGCAGACTTCCTTTCCAATCTGCCGCCGCTCCTGCCATCCCTGTCGCACGCACGGTGTTCCAGAGGAGGACGCTGCATGGAGTTCCGCAGACCGTGGCGACCACTCCTTGAAATCATGAACACTGCCTGCCGGACAGTCCTCTTGTCTTTTAGAAAACACTTTCCTTGTTTTCCATAAAACAGTTTCCCTGTCTTTTATAAATATGTACATGAACGGTGCGTGCCGTCCTCTCTCCCGGCTATCCGTCATCGGCGGGACAGGAAAGTTCTTCGTACGGCGGGAGGCATTGCACACATACCGACCCAGATATTCCGGTTAATTGTTTTTAACACACCACTAAGGCTTATTTTCCGCATTAAGTTTGCCGTTTCCGTTTATTTTTATTTACTTTGCAGGTCATTGGAAAGTAACTAAAAACAAAACATCATGGTAAACAGCGAAGAGACGCAATATGTCTGCGGCATGAGGAAAGAGGATTTCCAGACCACGATAGACGGCAGGGAGACCGACCTCTACGTACTCAGAAACGCCAGGGGCAACGAAGTTGCCATCACCAACTACGGGGGGGCCATCGTCGCCATCATGGTTCCCGACAGAGACGGCAATCTGGCGAACGTCATACAGGGACACGACAACATCCAGGACATCATCAGCTCCCCGGAGCCTTATCTCTCCACCCTCATCGGCCGCTACGGCAACCGCATTGCCAAAGGACGCTTCCAGCTGAACGGCAAGGAATACCGCATCGCTGTCAACAACGGACCCAATGCGCTGCACGGAGGAAAGAAAGGCTTCAATGCAAAGGTGTGGGACGCCGTCCAGGTAAACGACCATGCCGTCGTACTGAAGTACACGTCTCCCTATGGGGAGGAAGGCTTCACCGGCGAGGTGGAAGTATGGGTAGCCTATTCCTTTACCGACGACAACGAGCTTGTCATCAAGTATTCGGCGAAGACCAACAAGAAAACCGTCATCAACCTTACCAGCCACGGATTCTTCTCCCTGGCAGGCATCGCCGACCCTACCCCGTCGGTGGAAAACCTGGAATGCCAAATCAACGCCGACTTCTACCTCCCCATCGACGAGACCTCCATCCCGACAGGCGAAATCCTGAAGGTGGCCGGCACACCCTTCGACTTCCGCACGCCGAAACCGGTCGGACAGGACATCAATGCCGACGACGAACAGATAAGAATCGGCGCAGGCTACGACCACTGCTTCGTCCTGAACAAGAAGGAGGAGGGCGAACTGTCGTTCGCGGCACGCATCAGAGAGCCGGAGAGCGGCAGGACAATGGAGGTCTACACCACCGAACCGGGCGTACAGGTATATACCGACAACTGGGCCGACGGCTACAAAGGGCAGCACGGGGCGACTTTCCCGCGCCGGAGTGCCATCTGCTTCGAGGCGCAGCACTTCCCCGACAGTCCCAACCACCCTTACTTCCCGTCTGTCGTGCTGGAACCGGGCAGGGAATATACGCAGAAGACCGTCTATAAGTTCGGTGTGGAGAAACAGACAACCCATGTAGAAACAAACAAATAAACATAAAAATGGAAAATCAAACTAAGAAGAGAGGAACGCTGGTGGCCATCATCACCATGATGTTCCTGTTCGCGATGATCGCATTCGTCACCAACATGGCTGCACCGTTCGGCACCATCTGGAAACAGCACTATGAATGGGCCGGCATGATGGGCAACATGATGAACTTTGCCGCCTACCTGTTCATGGGCATTCCCGCCGGCATGATGATTACAAAATACGGTTACAAGAAGACCGCCCTCGTCGCCCTGGCCCTCGGCTTCATCGGCATCGGCATACAGTATGTTTCCAGCACGATGGACGGCAACGCCATCAGCACCTATGTGGTCTATCTGCTCGGTGCTTTCGTGTGCGGATTCTGCGTCTGCATCCTGAACACGGTCGTCAACCCGATGCTGAACCTGCTCGGCGGCGGCGGCAACCGGGGCAACCAGCTCATCCAGACCGGCGGCTCGCTGAACTCGCTTGCAGCCACACTGACCCCGATGCTGGCCGGCTCCATGATCGGCGAGATCACGAAGGACACATCCCTCAAGGCAGTCACGCCGCTGCTGCTCATCGCACTGGTCATCTTCGCAGCTTCGTTCATCATCGTATGGTTCACGCAGCTGACAGAACCCGAGACGGAGAAGTCGGACGTGATGGGCGGCATCAAGGGCGCACTGGGCTACCGCCAGCTGGTACTCGGCATCGTGGCCATCTTCTTCTACGTAGGCATCGAGGTCGGCATCCCGGGCCAGCTTCTGTTCTACCTCAGCGAGCCGGTGGCAGAGGGCGGCGTGCTCGGCAGCGCGGCCATCGCCGGTCTGATAGCCGGTGTATACTGGCTGCTGATGCTCGTCGGGCGTTTCGTGAGTGCCTTCATCAGCGGCAAGGTGTCTTCCCGTATGCAGCTCACGGTGACCTCCTCCGTTGCCATCGTCCTCCTGCTTGTCGCCATCTTCATGCCGGAGACAAGCAAGATGAGCCTTACCGTGCCCGACCTTGCCGAGAGCACGCTGATTCAGGCAGAGGTACCGGTAAAGGTGCTGTTCATCATCCTCTGCGGTATCTGCACCTCCGTCATGTGGGGCGTTATCTTCAACCTTGCAACGGAAGGACTCGGGAAATACACCGCAACAGCTTCCGGACTGTTCATGACAATGGTTGTCGGCGGCGGTGTCATGCCGCTGATCCAGAACCTGACGGCAACCAGAATCGGCGACATCCAGAGCTACTGGCTGATCGTGGCCATGCTGGCCTATATGCTTTTCTACGCATTGGCAGGCTCGCACCCGGCAAAGAAAGATTAAGACTGAATCCCGTATAATCCAGACCATCAACTAAAAACATTACTGATATGGACATTGAATTCGTAAGAAGCCGTTTCATCAAACACTTCGACGGCAAGACCGGCAACATCTACTTCTCGCCGGGACGTATCAACCTCATCGGCGAGCACACCGACTACAACGGCGGGTTCGTCTTCCCCGGTGCCGTAGATAAAGGCATCATGGCGGAAGTACGCCCCAACGGTACGGACACCGTGATGTGCTACTCCATCGACCTCAAGGACCGGGTGGAGTTCAAGGTAGACGATCCGAAAGGGCCGCGCGCCACATGGGCCCGCTTCATCTACGGCATGGTACAGGAGTTCAAGGCACTCGGCGTCGACGTGAAAGGCTTCAACATCGCCTTTGCCGGCGACGTTCCCCTCGGTGCCGGCATGAGCTCATCGGCAGCCATGGAGAGCTGCTTCGGCTGTGCGCTGAACGACCTGTTTGCCGGCAACAAGGTGCCGAAATGGGACATCGCTCTCGCCGGACAGGCAACGGAGCACAAGTACATCGGCGTGAACTGCGGTATCATGGACCAGTTCGCAAGCGTCTTCGGACAGGAAGGGAAGCTGATGCGCCTGGACTGCCGCAGCCGTGAGTTCGAGTACTTCCCGTTCAGTCCAAAGAGCTACAGACTGGTGCTCGTCAACTCGAAGGTGAAGCACGAACTGGCAGGAAGCCCCTACAACGACCGCCGCAGGAGCTGCGAGAACGTCGTCGCCGCACTGGGCAAGCACTTCCCCGGCAAGAAGTTCGAGACGCTGCGGGATGCCGACTGGGACGAGCTGGAGGCCGTGAAGGCGGAAGTCAGCGCTGAAGACTATAAACGCGCCCACTTCGTACTGGGCGAGAAGGACCGTGTCCTCGCTGTCTGCGACGCCCTCGTGGCAGGCGACTACGAGACCGTCGGAAAGAAGATGTACGAGACCCACCACGGCCTCAGCAAGGAGTACGAGGTAAGCTGCGAGGAACTCGACTTCCTCAACGACCTCGCCCGTGAGAACGGCGTGACCGGCTCGCGCATCATGGGCGGCGGCTTCGGCGGCTGCACCATCAACCTCGTCAAGGACGAACTGTATGACAGGTTCGTTGCCGATGCGACCGAGAAGTTCAAAGCGAAGTACGGTCATGCGCCGGAAGTCTATCCGGTAGTCATCAGTGAGGGGTCGCACAAGGTCTGCTGAAACCGCTTCAACATCCGGGAAGACGGTCTTTTTCCGCAGGGACAGGTCTTCACCGGCATACACAAGAGCTGGATTCCTCACGGGGTTCAGCTCTTCGTGTCTGGTTCCCGGCGGTCCCGGACACGACTCCATGCCATGTCAGAAACAATGTTACATCGCTAATCAAAAAAATCTACAACATGAAAGAATACTATAAAGGTGAGCCCAAGATCCTGGTATCGGTGGACTGCATCGTACTGGGGTTTGAAGACAAGAAGCTCAGGCTGCTCGTAGGGAAAAGGAAGGTAGAACCCGGAAGCGGAAAGCTCTCGCTGTACGGCGGGTTCGTCCGGGAGAACGAAAGCCTCAAACAGGCCGCCAACCGGGTGCTCTGCCAATGCACAGGCATCAAGGACATCTATATGCTGCAGGTGGGCGCCTTCGGGGAGACTGACCGCGACCCCGGCGACCGCGTCATATCAATCGCCTACTGCGCACTCATCAACGCGCCCGACTACGACCGGCAGCTGCTGGAGAAGAACGACCTGCAGTGGGTCGACATCGACAAGATTCCAGAGCTCTACGGCGACCACATCGCCATGGTGCAGATGGCTCTGAGCCAGCTCCGCAAGCTGCTCAACAAGACACCCGTCAGCCTCAGCCTGCTGCCGGAACTGTTTACCCTCACGCAGCTGCAGCACGTCCACGAGGCGATTCTCGGTGCGGAAGTTGACAAGCGGAATTTCCGGAAACGCATCAAGCAGACCGACTTCATTGAGAAGACCAGCCTCATCGACAAGGTCACCAGCAAACGCGGCGCAGCCCTCTACCGTTTCAACCGGCAGGCCTTCAAGGACACTTCCGTCTACAGGCTGTAAAGGAAGGCAAGAACGCCCGTCCACAAAGCCAGGTACCGCCGGCCGGCAGACTTTCCCCTGTTCAAGTTCTGTCATCATCATCTTGACGCATACGGTACCGACAGGAAAGAACTCATCTTCCTGTTTTCTGCCTGCGTGCTGCCGCCCATCACTTATGGTGCCGTTGGCAGACACCAGCCGTGTGAGTACCCGGCACCGTGCGATCATGCCGTCGGTCCGGAAGCTGCCGGCAGTTAAACATCACCCGCAGGGACAGCCACGCACGTCCGTCCCTGCCGATCATTTAAGGACGACATACTGATTTCTGCATGAAACCACGTGTCTCGTCCGCTCAATCCGTTTTATCCGCAGGACATTGTCAGGCGCGACATTCAGCCGGTCCGCTCCATCCACAGAGAAGTCCTGGGCACGAACGATGCCCGCACCCCCCGGACAACAGCCTTTTGAGGTGTTCAAGACAAATTTATCAAAAATGTAACCCCAATATTTTGAATTCTCCTTATTTATCTCTATATTTGCATTATAAAAATTTAAATCCAATCTATATATGAACGACAAGAAACTGATGGACCGTGCAGCGGACAACATTAGAATACTCGCAGTGTCAATGGTTGAAAAGGCCAAGTCAGGCCATCCGGGCGGCGCCATGGGCGGTTCCGACTTCATCAATGTTCTTTTCTCTGAATTCCTCGTCTACGATCCGGACCGGCCGGAATGGGCAGGACGCGACCGTTTCTATCTCGACCCGGGGCATATGTCGCCCATGCTCTATGCGGCACTGACCCTCCAGAGAAAGTTCACGGTCGACGACATCAAGCAGTTCCGCCAGTGGGGTTCGGTCACACCCGGCCATCCGGAACGCGACCTCGCACACGGCATTGAAAATTCATCAGGCCCGCTCGGACAGGGACACGCCTATGCCGCAGGAGCCGCCGTGGCAGAGAAATTCCTCGAGGCACGCCTCGGACACACCATGATGCAGCACAAGATATACGCCTACATCTCCGACGGAGGCGTCCAGGAAGGCGTCAGCGCAGAAGTCGGAAGACTGGCAGGCGCACTCGGACTGAACAACCTCATCATGTTCTACGATGCCAACGACATACAGCTCTCCACCGAATGCGGAGCCGTCATGGATGAAGACACGGCCATGAAATACAGGGCATGGGGATGGAACGTCATGAATATCGACGGCAACGACCCGGATGCCATCCGTGAGGCACTCGCCGCTGCCAACAGGGAAGAGAACCGCCCCACCCTCATCATCGGTGACACCGTCATGGCCAAAGGCGCACGCCAGGCCGACGGCAGCAGCTACGAACACAGCATAAAGACACACGGCGCACCGCTCGGAGGCGATGCCTATATAAATACGGTGAAAAACCTCGGCGGCGATCCCGACGACCCGTTCAGAATCTTCCCTGAAGTACAGCAGTTCTACGATGACCGTGCAGCCGAACTCCGGAAAATCGTGGCTGAACGCCATGCTGCGGAGGCCGGCTGGGAAAAGGAGAATCCGGAGAAAGCGGCACAGATGCACCAGTGGTTCTCCGGCAAGACACCGGAGATCGACTGGAGCGGTCTTGTGCAGAAGCGTGACATCCCGACACGCAACGGATCGGCAGCCTGCCTCGGCCTGCTGGCAGAACAGGTGCCGAACATGATCGTGTCATCTGCCGACCTCAGCAATTCCGACAAGACCGACGGCTTTCTCAAGCACACACATTCCTTCACCCGCGGCGACTTCAGCGGTGCTTTCTTCCAGGCCGGCGTAAGCGAACTGGCCATGGCATGTATGTGCATCGGCATGATGCTCCATGGCGGCGTTGTCACGGCAATGGGCACATTCTTCGTCTTCTCCGACTACATGAAGCCGGCCATCCGCATGGCGGCCCTCATGCAGGTGCCCGTGAAATTCGTATGGAGTCACGATGCGTTCCGTGTCGGCGAGGACGGTCCTACCCACGAACCTGTCGAACAGGAGGCGCAGATCCGCCTGATGGAGAAGCTGCAGAACCATGCCGGACAGGATTCCGTCCGTGTGCTCCGCCCTGCCGACAGCGATGCGGCAACCGTCTGCTGGCAGATGGCCATGGAGAATACTGACACGCCGACGGCCCTCATCTTCTCCCGGCAGAACGTGAAGAGCCTGCCGGAAGGAACCGACTACCAGCTGACCCGCAAGGGCGCATACATCGTGAAGGGCTCTGACGAGCCGTTCGATGTCATCCTCGTCGCCAGCGGATCAGAGGTCTCCACCTGCCTCGACGGTGCAGAACTCCTGCGCCGGGACGGAGTGAAGGTGCGGGTCGTCAGCGCTCCGTCCGAGGGCCTCTTCCGCCGTCAGAGCAGGGAATACCAGGAGCAGGTACTGCCGGAGGACGCAAGAATCTTCGGTCTGACAGCCGGCCTCCCCGTGACGCTCGAGGGGCTGGTCGGTGCGCACGGAAAGGTATACGGGCTCAACAGCTTCGGCTTCTCCGCTCCTTACAAGGTGCTCGACGAGAAACTGGGCTTCACCGCCGAGAATGTGTACAGGCAAGTGAAAGCTTTTTTAGCATAGACGTTTAACCTGAGTCCTGCACTCCCCCGCCGGGAACGCAGAGGCTCATAAAACCTAAACAGCTTATGGAAATTAAGACAGTAGGAGTTGCCTGCGACCACGCAGGCTATCCGTTGAAGCAGTTCGTCATCCAGTATCTGGAAGAACACAAGTATCCATATAAGGACTTCGGTTGCAACAGCGACCTGAGCTGTGACTATCCCGACTACGCCCACCCGCTGGCCGAAGCCATCGAGAAAGGTGAGGTCTATCCGGGCATCGCCATCTGCGGAAGCGGCGAGGGAATGGCGATGACACTCAACAAGCATCAGGGTGTGCGTGCCGGACTGGCATGGAACAAAGACGTAGCCGAACTGATACGTCAGCACAACGATGCCAACGTCCTGGTCCTTCCAGGCAGATTCATCGACAACAAGACTGCCGGCAGAATCCTCGACGAGTTCTTCAAGGCAGGATTCGAAGGCGGCAGACACGAACGCCGTGTCAGGAAGATCGCCATCCAGCAGGCATAAGGCGTTCTCTGACCGCCTTGTCCTGATTGTCTCCAAGACATTACATACAGTCAGAAACCGGACGTGCCGGACATTCCTTCC
Source organism: Prevotella denticola (assembly GCF_900454835.1). Taxonomy (GTDB): domain Bacteria; phylum Bacteroidota; class Bacteroidia; order Bacteroidales; family Bacteroidaceae; genus Prevotella; species Prevotella denticola. The sequence continues at coordinate 295,901 of NZ_UGTM01000002.1, forward strand.
ACAGGCTTTCCCTGTAAATGACTATCCAAAACAACCTGTCCGGACCGCACCTTTTCTGACTGCCGGAATTATATGCGGCTTCTTCCTGCCGAAGCCCTGCTGAACAACACAAGAAGGCTGTGCATCTCCCCATCCTCCGGAAACAGACCGTGGATGGGGGGATGTTACTGCCTTTTTTGTCTTCCGTAATACGCATGGACAGGGAGTCAAGACAGCTCTCAACACACCCCCTCTCTTCTCAACGATCCCCCCCTCCCGCATCGGAGATGTGCTCCGTACAGCCTTCCCCCTTCCCGGAGACAGAACCTGAAAGACATGAATCCTTACCTATTCGCAGTTATCACTGTCCGGCAAAACCTGAATGTCATGGATTTCTATGTGTAACTTCCTTTCAGCCGGCAATCTCTCATCGTCTTTGGAAAGGCAGCCCCCCTCATCAGAAAAGGTACGCTGACCTTCGGCATTTACCACAGGCGGTTTCCTACCGGGCGGCAGATTGCAGGTGTGCGGGCCCTCAACACGGCCGGTATTCACCGACAGCACGGCCAGTGTCGGGCATCAGCACGGCTGGAAGAAGATGGGTTTTGTTCCCGTCACTGTCATAAATATGGCAAAAGGAATGACCGGCTTATACTGAAAAAACTTACCAGACAGAAACAATTTGCAATCCAATCCATATAAAACAATAAAAAAAAGAGGGAAAAAGGTTTTTTCTTTTATAATTTATATCTATCTTTGCACCGGAGTGTCTGACAGCAGCCTGTTCCTCTTGCAGGCAGGCATCCACAAGAAGCTGTCTGCAATACATTCCACCAGGGAAGGCACTGCGAACAAAAAAATCACTGGTTCCCGATAGACAATCACAATCAAAACGTAATATATGAAACAGGTTTACTATTTCGTTTTCCTGGCGGTACTGGCACTGACATCAGCAGCCGCAAAGGCCGATACGCCCGTGAAAATCAAGGTGGACGATGCCGCCAGGGTGACTGTGAAAGTCAACTACGCACCTGTCGCCGTCGTCACCGGAACGAATACGGTGAATGTACCCCAGTACGGTTCGGTGCAGATCGAGGCCAGACAGGGCTTTTATCTGAAGAGCGTCACGAAGACGACCGGCGCAGGAGACGCCACTCAGCAGACCATCACCGGACTGACAAGCTGCAGCCTCTACATCTCCGAATCAGACCGGAATGCGATGTTCACCGTCAAGAGCGGCGACCTGGAGGCCGCCCGCACAGGTTCGTGTACGGTGACGGTCGACCATGCCGCAAAGGTGAAGATGATGCGCTACGAGTCGCAGACCACCGTCGACCTGACGGACGGCGACAATACCGTGAAATGGATTCCCAACACGGAGAAGACCCTCGTCATCAGCAACAGGAACTATGGGGAAGCCCCTATATATAAGGTGGCGGTCGACGGACAGGACGTAGTGCCCTCTGACGGCCAGTACTTCGTCGTGCCCAGGCAGGGCAGCACCATCGTCATCACAGCCGGTTATCCCGATACAGACTGTCCGGTGACCTTCCAATTCAACGACGCTTCGGCAAAGGGTGTCCTGTCAGAAGTGACGGTCGACGGAACGGCAGTCAGCAACTTCCTGGAGGCCGGCTTCACGGTGAAGGCCGGCTCGAAGCTGTCGCTGAAATTCGACAAGACGAACTATTCCCTCGATGCCTTCAAGGTGAACGGCACCCCCGTGACGGTCTACGGCACCTATGAACGCTACGTCAGAGAAGCCACCGCCTTCGACATCCAGGCGCACAGGTACGCCACCGTGAAGGCCACGCTGACCATAGACAAGGCGGCCAACATCACCGCCTACGAGGGCCAGAGCTATGACAACAAGGTGATAACCCTCCGCGACGGAGAGAACACCCTCGAGCTGAGCGAGAAGAACAACCTCATCCAGCTGAAGCCCAACAGCGGCTGCAGGATCGAGTCGGTGAAGGCCGACGGCACGGCACAGTCGGCCGATTATGACGGAGCCTACAACATAAGACTGACGGAGGGTATGAAGATCGACGTCACCACTTCGGCCGTCGTGTGCGACCAGAAGGCAACCGTCTTCATCGACGACATCAGCCTCGCCGGCTACGGCTTCAACTTCTACCGTTCCGACCACAGCACCGTGCCGATGCAGACCGGCGAGAACACCGTGATGTTCTCGACCGACGACCATCACTTCCTGCTCGCAGCCTACGGCAACGACCTGGGCAAGATGGAAGTGAAACTGAACGACACGAAGCTCGCCCCCTCCTACCCCGGCGGCACCAGCTTCGAGTTCGACCTGAAGAACAACGACCGCCTGGAGGTGTTCCTCAAGGGCGCCCCCACAGGCATCGGAACCATCGGACAGGCACGCGGCGGAGAGGCAGCAGTCTACCGCCTCGACGGCACACGCGTGCAGGGAACAGGCCTGTCCAAGGGAATATATATTATCAACGGTAAAAAAACAGCAATCAACAAGCGATGAGAAAGATTCTACTCACAGCATTCTGTGCCGCTCTCGCAGCCGCAGCCTTCGGACAGTCGAAGCTCGACCTGCAGAGCCAGATGGAGCTGTACAGGCTCCGCAACACGTCCATCCCCACCTACAACAGCCGCACCCGCACGTTCGAGCGGCGGCAGAGTGTCCCGCAGAACACGATGGCAATGATCGAACTCAAGAACGGCAACGGCCGTGCAGAGCTCGAGGCAGAGGGCGTGACAGTACTGCGTATGCGCGGCGGCATCGCCATCGCCGTCGTTCCCCTGGCCGATGTCGAGCGCATCTCGGCCCTGAAATGCGTCCACCGCATGGAGCTGCCGCGCCGTATGTACCAGAAGATGGACATCGTCCGCAAGGAAATCGGCGTCGACAAGATCCACCAGGGCATCGACCTGCCGCAGGCCTATACCGGCAAGGGAGTCGTGACGGGCATCGTCGACGGCGGCATCGACCCGAACCACATCAACTTCCTCAAGCCCGACGGCACGACCCGCTTCGGCTACATCAGCAAGATCACCGCAAGCCAGCAGGACCCCAAAGGTTACCAATACGACAACTACTACCCGCGCGCCGTGCTCGACACGATGAAGAACAAGGCGGACAGCTACGCCATCGAAGACTTCACGACCGACAACAACACCAACTTCCACGGCACGCACACAACGGGCATCATGGCCGGCGGGTACAAGGGCGACATCACCTATGCCGTGACCGAGGACAACGACGTCTCCCACAACGTGCAGAAGCCCAACCCCTTCTACGGCTGTGCCACGGAGTCGGAGATCGTGGCTTCCTGCGGCGACCTGCGCGACCAGTACATCGCATTCGGTGTCGACGATGCCGTGCAGTATGCGCTCCTGTCAGGCAAGGAGCCCAAGCCCTGCGTCATCAACCTGTCGCTGGGCAGCAACCTCGGCGCACACGACTCCACCAGCGTGATGAACAGGTTTCTGGCCGAAGAGGGCAAGCACGCCATCATCTGCGTGGCGGCCGGCAACGAAGCCGACCGTGCCGTGGCCCTGAAGAAGACCTTCACCGATGCCGGCGAGACCGTCAAGACCTTCCTCACGCCGATGCAGACAGGGGAGCTTCCGTCGGGCAAGAAGACCTACTACAACCTCCGCAACGGACAGATTGCCGCCTACAGCAACGACAGCACCGAATTCGAATTCCAGATCGTCGTGACCAATACGAGGCGCAACAACCGTGCCGCCGTACGCATCCCCGTGCTGACGAACTCGAACGGACAGGCGACGACCTACGCCTCCGGCGGCGACTACTCCATGACGGGGGCCGTCATCAACCAGACCTTCGCCAAGGCTTTCGACGGCTACGTCAGCGTGGCATCGATGAAAGATCCCGAGACAGGACGCTACTATGCCATGGCGGAAATCATGACCAGCGACAACCAGACGACCAACAAGGACGGCAACTACAAGCTGTCACTGGAAATCAAGAGCAAGGAAGCCGGGCAGCGCGTCGATGTCTACGGCGACGCACAGCACATCTACTTCGACGACAACCAGCAGGTGGGATTCGTCAGCGGAACACGCAACGGATCGATCAGCGACATGGCCTGTGCGGCGAACATCATCACCGTAGGCAGCTACAACGTGCGCAACCACTGGCCTTCCATCGACGGATTCGTCTACGGATACAACAAGAAAGGGCAGGAAGACGACTTCCCCGCAGGCGAGGCATCCCGCTTCTCGTCGTTCGGCACGCTGGCCGACGGCCGGAACCTGCCGCTCGTCTGTGCGCCGGGAGCGTCCGTCATCTCTTCGGTGAACACCTACGCCGTGGAGAACCCCGACCTGGGCTACACGCAGGCGGCCCTGCAGGGCAAGCTGACGAAAGGCAAGAAGACCTATTACTGGCACCAGTCGCTCGGCACGTCGATGGCCACGCCGGTCGTCGCCGGAGCCATCGCCCTGTGGCTGGAGGCGAACCCGAAGCTGACCTGCAAGGATGTCGAACGCATCATCAGGGAGACCGCCCGCAAGGACGACTTCGTGAAGAACACCGGCGACCCGGTACAGTGGGGGGCCGGCAAGTTCGATGCCTACGCCGGACTGAAGCAGGTGCTGCGCGAGAAACAGTCCGCCGGCATCAGCGGCGTGAAGACAGCCGGCAACCGGGAGACGCCTGTCATCACGATGACGGGGGAGCGTTCGTTCGATGTCTTCCTCGCCGGTGCGGCACCGCTCACGGTGCGTGTCTACTCGCCCGGCGGCCAGCTTGTCCACGTGCAATCGGCACAGGGCGACGAGACCAGCGTCAACGCCTCCGCCTGGCAGAAGGGTGTCTATCTCATCCAGGTGAACGGCAGCAAGGCACAGCGCATCGTCATCTATTAAACGGCAGCTCCCTGCCGCTCAGAGATTCTGTAATGAAAATTCAGAACTCAAAGCACAGAACAAAGTCAGTGGAGAAGCAAGAGGGCGTTGCCTGCCTTCCAAGTAAGGCCTGACAGCACGTCGGGCAAGGCCTGATTGACGTGCAGACGAGGCCCTCTTGCCATGCAACTGAGCACCTTTTCCGCACAGGGATTCAATCTGCTGTGAACCAGTAGGTTGCAGTCGCCGGAATCTTCACTTCCCGCCGAGCGGTTACCCGTTCCCCGGCTGAGACATAAAAAATCGGAATTAAATATTATTTACCAAATCGTATGAAGAAAAAGTTTACTTTCCTGCCGTCAGTCTTTCTGTTGCTGATGGCGATGCTGTGGAGCTCCGCCGCCGTGCATGCACAGGAAGAGCAGCTCATCAGGTTCCACACCAACGTGCCCGCCAAGGCGAAAAGCAGCGGCATAGCGGCACAGGTCTCCTTCGTGCTCGGTGCGACGGACCAGGACATGACCGTCAGCATCGACTGTGGAGCCGGCGAACAGGAGTTCGACGTGAAGAAGGCCAAGGTAGAGTCGGATAACGGCGACATCTCCATCAAAGGCTCGCTCTTCACCGGCACGGTCTCCGACGAAGGATGGGTGACCATCACCGGCGACCCCGACAACCTCTACTTCTTCAATGCCTCGGGCAACGAAATCGACCAGATCGAGTTCAGCAGCAACCTCAAGCTCCATGTGCTCAACCTGGAACACAATGCGCTGAACGCACTCAACATCGACCGCCTGCAGACGCTGAACGTCATCTACCTGCAGGACAACCTCTTCACGAAGTCCACACCGCTGATGATCGGCAGCATGCCGGAACTCGTCGTGCTGGAGATTCCGCAGATCGGACACCTCTCCCCGGACTTCACGCTCCGCAACTTCCCCAAGCTCCGCTCCTTCGACGCCTACCACACGCTGGGACTGAAGACCGTCGACCCGACCGCCTGCCCCAAGCTGCAGCGGCTGAGTCTCGACATGACGAGCGTGGAATCGGTCGACCTCTCGCAGAACCCCGAGCTGCAGATCCTGAACGTCGGCGACTCACGGGTGAAGACGCTCGACCTCAGCCACAACCCGAAGATCACACAGCTTTACATCTCCCACTCCTCCGGTACGGTGAACACGGACGTGAAGTTCGACAACATCGACGTGACGCACTGTCCGGAGCTATACTACTTCTACTGCGGCGGCAACAACCTCAAGACGCTCGACCTCAGCCAGAACCCCAGACTCTTCACCCTCTCGTGCGACCGCAACCTGCTGCACAGCCTCGACGTGAGCCACAACCCCGACCTCTACAGCGTCAACGTGCGCTACAATTACATGGACTTCGCCACGCTCCCCTGGCCGGGCAACTGGTTCGAGTACTACCACGAGCAGAACCCGATGGAGCTGAACGACACCTACAAGGTGGGCGATGTCATCGACCTCAGCAGCCGTGTGCTCCGCGCGAAGACGACCACGCAGGGACGGCTCTTCCGTGTCCCGAAGAAGGACCCGACGAAGCCCGTCGAGCTGGACGACACCTATTATGAATACAAGGACGGCAAGGTGACGCTGAAGAAGGCACTCGACGACGAGGTCTTCGTACAGTACACCAACAGCGTCCTCAAGGCCTACCCCATCCGTACGGAGAACTTCCGGGTGAAGACCGCCGAAGACTTCGGAAAGGACGTGAAGGCCATTGAGCTGTCAAGCCTCGGCTCGGAAGGCTCGCCGGTGAAGATGTCCGTCGGCATCCTCGGCGCGACGGAAGACAAGCCGGTCACGGTGAAGGTCGACCTGGGCAGCGGCGAGACGAAGCCGCTCAAGGTGACTTCCGAACATCCCGCAACTGCGAACATCAATGACGTGCGCACGGGATCGGGCAACATCATCGTCTACGTGCCGCAGGACCATTACGTGACGACGCTCGAGTCCGACGGACAGTACATCGACAACATCGACCTCTCCGCACTGACCGAACTCCGCACGCTCTCGCTCCGGAACGCCGGCCTGACCGCCATCGACATGGGCTACAACAACAAGCTCGAGAAGCTCGACCTCTCCGGCAACAGCCTCCGGTTCGTCGACCTCCGCGGACCGTCGTCCTACTTCTACAAGAGCAAGCTCGCCGACATCGACCTGAGCCACAACCAGCTGGACTCCATCCGCTTCAACGACCTCTATGCCGTGCGCCGGCTCAACGTCAGCCACAACAACCTGGAGAAGCTGGATGTGTCTGATGCCGACAACCTGCGTACGCTCGACCTGTCGTACAACAAGTTCACACGTGTCCTGCTGAACCACAGCGAGCTCATCGAGGACATCAACGTGTCGAACAATGAACTCGACGAGGTGAAGATTCCGCCGGTCGCACCGGTCGCAAAGCTCAACGTCAGCGGCAACCGCTTCACGCTGGGCAATATGCCTTCCGACTTCGGACTGCCGCAGGGCAGGTTCATCTACGCACCGCAGCATATCCTGCAGATTTCCACCTCCTCGCCGGGCATCGACCTCTCCGAACAGAACATCACACGGAACGGTGCCAAGACGCAGTTCGTATGGAAGAAGAAGGGCGGAGAGACGCTGAAGCTGGGCACCGACTACACCCTCACGGACGGGTCGGCGAAGTTCCTCAACCTCGCACTCGACTCCATCTACTGCGAGATGACCCATCCGGGCTATCCCGACTTCAAGGGTGCCGACGTCTTCAAGACGACCTGCGTGCATCCGATCGCCATGCCGCAGCACGAGCTGGCATCGTTCACGACGGTCAGCAAGACGGACAGCGTGCAGCTCTCTCTGGCCAGCTACGTGCCGGGCAAGTCGGTCTACTTCGAGTGGAACGGCGACGGCAACGTGACCCAGTACACCCTCGGGACGGCCTACAAGCTCTTCCGCGCCAAGTCGAAGGAGAACACGAAAGTGCGTGTGCTCGTAGCCGAGGCCGACGACAAGCTCAAGATCTTCAGCGTGTCGAACGTCAAGATGAGCCAGGCCGACCTCTCGGGGCTGAAAGATGCCAAGCTCATCACGCTGGCGAATACAGGGCTGGAGCACATCACGCTTCCTGCCGCAGCACCCGGCCTGACCGACCTGAACCTCGACGGCAACGAGCTGAGCGAGATCGACCTTACGAAGTTCCCGAAACTCTTCTCACTCTCGCTGGTCGGCAACAAGTTCCAGACCTTCGACCTCTCACAGGCGAAGAACCTCAGACTGGCCTATCTCTCGAGCAACAAGATGACCAGCGTCAGCCTCGACAACCCGAACCTCTGGAACCTCGACCTGAGCAACAATGAGCTGGAAAGCGTGTCGCTCGACAGGCTCCCGGCACTGGAACAGCTCTGGCTGAACGCCAACAAGCTGACGAAAGTAGACGTGTCGCAATGCCCGAATCTGTCGGTATTGAACATCGTCGGCAACCGTCTGAAGTTCTCAACCATGCCGCTGCCGAGCAACAACGGCAGACCGTTCAACCGGTATTCCTACAACCTCCAGGCACCGCTCGATGTCAAGTGTGTCGACGGAAAGGTCGACCTCAGCTCCGAGGCCGTCGTAGGCGGTGAACCGACTACCTACCGATGGTTCGACGGCAACGTACAGTATGTGGACGGCGAACTGCAGGGCGAGGAGCTGACCGCCGGTGACGAGTACACGGTCGAGAACGGTGTTACCACGCTGAAACTCAACAAGAAGTTCACAAAGCTCGTCTGCGTGCTGGCCAACGGCAACTTCCCCAATGCGCTCCTGTACACGAACTACATCGAGTTCACGCCGACCGGCATCGATGATGTCCATGCCGGCGAGGACGTGAAGGTACAGCTCACCGACGGCGGCATCACCGTCCTCGGTGCAGGGAAGCACACTGTCGCCGTCTACACCATCGACGGCAAGGTGGCTTACCAGGGCAAGGCTGCCGGCGATGCAGTCCGTATCGCCCTGCCCCGCGGCACCTACATCGTACGTGTGGGCAACAAGGCTGCCAAGGTAGGCGTAAGATAAGCCACCCATCATCGCCTATCATCGCTTATCATCGCCTATCACTGCCCATCACCGCCCATCATCGCCTACCCCATCCCCTCTTTCGGAGGGGCTTGGGGAGGCTTCCCTCCCCCGTCATCCCCTCCCCAAGTCCTCTCCGAGCGATTTGGGGAGGGCTTTTTAAAGTGTATCAGAAACCCTCCTCTGCTTAAAATTAACAACATATTACCCTATTTTTAAGAAGAAATGTAATTTATTCTGTCAAAAACTTGCATTCCCTCTAAATATTTATTAATTTTGCAATCAGAAGGAGACGTAACCTTTAAAGTTTCCTAAGTAAACCGCGCAGCAGCCCTTACCATCCATCAGGGCTTCACATAAACCATATACGCTCCATCGCCCCCAATACCCAACACCCCACCATCGCTTATCATCGCCCACCATCGCTTATCATCCGCCTATCACCGCCTCCCCCACCAGCCGGAAAGGGGTGCAGATTGAGAGAAACTGTTACACAACAATAATTCATTAACATTCAAGAAAGAGATCTATGGAGAAAAGATTCACTTTATTTTTGCTTGGACTCGTCCTGTCTATCGGCACGGCATTCGGCCAGGCAAAAATCAATGGTACCGTAGTTTCTCAGGAAGACGGAGAAGCCGTCGTCGGTGCTTCGGTCATGGTACAGGGTACCACGACAGGAACGGTCACCGACATCGACGGAAAGTTCTCGCTCAATGTTCCTGCAGGAAAGAAACTCGTAGTCAGTTACATCGGCATGACCACCCAGACCCTCACCGCCAGGGACGGCATGAAGGTGGTGCTTGCCAATGACAACCACCAGCTCACCGAGGTCGTCGTGACGGGTATGACCCAGCAGGACAAACGTCTCTTCTCGGGTGCCGCCACGAAGATCGACGCCTCCAAGGCGAAGATCGACGGTATGGCCGACGTCAGCCGGTCGCTCGAAGGCCGCGCCGCCGGCGTGAGCGTCCAGAACGTCTCGGGTACATTCGGTACGGCACCGAAGATTCGTGTGCGTGGTGCCACGTCCATCTTCGGTTCGTCAAAGCCGCTGTGGGTAGTCGACGGCGTCATCATGGAAGACATTGCCAATGTCGATGCAAGCTCCCTGTCGTCAGGTGATGCGAAGACCCTGATATCCTCCGCCATCGCCGGCCTGAACGCCGACGACATCGAGAGCTTCCAGATCCTCAAGGACGGTTCTGCCACATCTATCTATGGTGCGCGCGCCATGGCGGGCGTGATCGTCGTCACGACGAAGAAGGGTAAAGCCGGCCAGAGCCACCTCAGCTATACCGGCGAATACACGCTGCGCCTGAAGCCGAGCTACCGCAACTTCAACATCATGAACTCGCAGGACCAGATGGAGGTCTACCGGGAACTGGAGAAGAAGGGCTACCTGAACTATGCCGAGATTGCCAACGCTTCGACGAGCGGTGTCTACGGACATATGTACCAGCTGCTCTCCGAGTACGATGCCACCAAGGGACAGTTCGGACTGGAGAACACGCAGGACGCACGGGATACCTACCTGCGGGCTGCCGAGTACCGCAACACCGACTGGTTCGACCAGCTCTTCTCAAGTTCCATCATGCACAACCACTCCGTCAGCGCATCGGGCGGTACGGACAAGGGACAGTACTATGCCTCCCTCTCCGCCATGTACGACCCCGGATGGTACAAGGCGAGCCGTGTACAGCGTTACACCGGCAACCTCAACACCACCTACAACATCAGCAAGCAGGTGGGCCTGAACCTCATCGCCAACGCCTCTTACCGCAAGCAGCGCGCACCGGGCTCGCTGACCCGGACCGTCGACCCGGCATCGGGAACTGTCAGCCGTGCGTTCGACATCAACCCCTACTCCTACTCGCTGAACACGTCGCGTACACTCGACCCCAACGTGTTCTATACCCGCAACTATGCGCCGTTCAATATCTTCAACGAGCTGGAGAACAACTACATGGACCTCAATGTCCACGACTTCCGCATCCAGGCGAGCGTCGACTACAAACCCATCTCGAAGGTGAAGCTCACCGCCCTGGTGGCCGTCAAGAGCGCCGCCTCGACGATGGAACACATCGTGCGCGAGAACTCCAACCAGGCACTGGCTTACCGGGCCATGGGGACGACGACCATCCGCGATGCCAATCCCTACCTCTATACCGACCCTGACAATCCGTTCGCTCTGCCGGAGTCTGTCCTGCCGGAAGGCGGTATTCTCGACCGCACCGGCAACCACTTCTTCGGCTGGGACTCGCGTTTCTCGGCATCCTACAACGATGTCTTCAACGACACGCACATCGTGAACCTCTATGCAGGTATGGAGACCAACAGCGTAGACCGCAAGCAGACCTTCGACCGGGAATGGGGCATGATGTTCGACGCAGGCGAGATTGCCAAGCTCAACTACCGTGCCTTCAAGATGTTCCAGGAGGAAGGAACATACTATTATTCGCTCGCGAACACCCACATCCGCAGCCTGGCTTACTTCGGAACAGGCACCTATTCCTATAAAGGGCGCTACCAGGTGACGGGTACTTTCCGCTACGAGGGTACGAACTATCTGGGCAAAGCGACATCCGCCCGCTGGCTGCCTACCTACAACGTCTCCGGCGCATGGAACGCACACGAGGAGGGTTGGTTCGCCGATGTCTTCAAGAAAGCGCTCACCCACGCCACACTCCGTCTGAGCTACTCGCTCACCGGCGACCGCCCGCCGGTCACCAACTCCCTGCCGATCTTCACGGCGGTAGTGCCCTGGCGGCCGTTCACGACCGTCCAGGAGACCGGCTACAAAGAGCAGTTCGGCAACAAGAACCTCACCTACGAGAAGAAACATGAGTTCAACCTCGGGTTCGACTTCGGCTTCCTCGACAACCGCATCAACCTCACCGCCGACTTCTACTGGCGGCGCAACAAGGATCTGATCGGCTATGTGAACCATCCGAACCTCGGGTCCTACAACCTCGCCAACGTCGCCGCCATGAAGTCGAACGGTGTCGAAGTCTCATTGAACACGCAGAACATCAGGAGCAAGGACTTCAGCTGGGAAACCAACTTCATCTTCTCCTGGACACACAATGAAATCACGAGCCTCTTCACCCATGCACGGGTCATCGACCTCGTACAGGGCACGGGCTACAGCCTCGTAGGCTATCCCGTGAACTCCATCTTCAGCATTCCGTTCGCAGGACTCAGCAGCGACGGTCTGCCGACCTTCTGGGACGCCGACGGCAACCGGACGACTTCCGGCATCTACCTCCAGGAACGCGACCAGGACAAGATCGGATTCCTCAAGTATGAAGGACCGGCCGACCCGACGACGACCGGCTCGTTCGGCAACGTCTTCCGCTACAAGAACTGGGACCTCAACGTCTTCATCACCTACAGCTTCGGCAACAAGGTGCGACTCAATCCGGTCTTCAGCAACCGTTACGACGACATGGACGCACTGCCCAAGGAGTTCCGCAACCGCTGGGCATACAGCGGCAACGAGGCGACGACAGACATCCCGGCCATCGCCACACGCCGCCAGAACCGGAACGACTCGCAGCTCAACGTAGCCTACAACAGCTACAACTACTCCGACGCACGCATCGCCAAGGGCGACTTCATCCGCATGAAGGAAATCTCGCTGGGCTACACCTTCCCGGCATCTCTCATCAGCCCCATCGGCATCAACAGTCTGGCTCTGAAGCTGCAGGCTACCAACCTCTTCCTGTTCTATGCCGACAAGAAACTGAACGGACAGGATCCGGAGTTCTTCAATACGGGCGGTGTAGCGGCTCCGGTGCCGAAACAGTTCACACTGACACTGAGATTAGGTCTTTAAACTCTTAATACAGACGGAATTATGAAAATAAAGAATATCATATACAAGAGCGGCCTGATGCTCGCATCGACGGCACTGCTCGCCTCCTGCTCCGACGAGCTGAACACGCTGCCGGACAACCGTACCACGCTGGACAACCCGACAAAAGTGGCCGGTCTGCTCGTGACAGCCTACCCCGACCGCACCCCGACACTCATCAACGAGTGGATGTCGGACAACACCGACTACATGGGTCCGCACAACAGCATGGGCGACCGTGAGGGCGACCAGATGTTCTTCTGGCTGGAAGACACGGAAAGCGGCAACGACTCACCGGAACACATCTGGATGATCTACTATGAAGGTATCTACAAGGCCAACGAGGCTCTGAACGCCATCCAGGAACTCGGAGGCGCCACCAACGCATCGCTCCGCAACTCCGAGGGAGAGGCACTGCTGCTGCGCGCCTACAACCACTTCGTGCTCGTCAACGAGTTCAGCCGTGCCTACAACTCCAAGACCAGCCAGACCGACCCCGGTATCTACTATGCCACAGAGGTGGCCGACTTCTCCGAGACGACTGCACAGGCCAACCGCGGTACCGTGGCAGAGGACTATGCGAAGATAGCCGCCGACATCGAGGCCGGCATCCCGCTGATCAACGACAGCTACAAGGTGCCGAAGTACCACTTCAACAAGAAGGCCGCCTACGCCTTCGCCACCCGCTTCTACCTCTATTACGAGAAGTGGGACAAGGCCAAGGAATACGCCGACAAGCTCCTGGGCAGCAATCCCGGTGCCTCGCTGCGCGACTACCGCACCCTGCAGGCCATGCCGCTGAGCAACTCCTCGCAGGCCGTGAAGATTGCCGAAGCCTACTGCAACGTGGAGGCGGAATGCAACCTGCTCATCCAGACGAGCGTCAGCTATGCCGGCATGGCACTCGCTCCCTGGGGGCTATACAAGCGTTACGCCCTGACCAACTACCTGTCGCAGACAGAGCTGACGGAGAGCGAAAACATCTGGGGATCGGAGTCTGGCCTCATCTGGAAGCCGTTCACCATCAACCAGGGCGAGGTAGACTGCGCCATGACGATGAAGCTGCCGCGTGAAGTGGAGATTCTCAACAAGACGACCGGCTCGGGCTATCTGCGCACGCTGAACGTCGACTTCACCATCGACGAGGCACTCCTCAACCGCGCCGAGGCCGAAATCATGCTCGGACAGGACGATGCTGCCTGCGCCGACATGACGACGTGGATGCAGAACTTCTTCAAGACAAGCGTCACGCTCACCCCGGCAAGCGTAAAGGCATTCTTCGATGCCCTGCCCTACGCCTACGACGATGCAGCGAAACTCAAGCCGAGCATCAAGAAACACCTCAGCCCCCGCTTCACCATCGGCGCCGAAGGCTCCGTACAGGAGTCGCTGCTCCAGTGCGTACTCGACCTGCGTCGCATCGAGACGGTACACCAGGGACTGCGATGGTTCGACATCAAACGCTACAACATCGAGATCCCGCGCCGCCTGATCGGTGCCGACGGAAAACCGCTGCGCAACCTCGACTGGCTCAAGAAAGACGACCCCCGGCAGGTGGTGCAGATTCCGCAGAGCATCCGTGCGGCCGGCGTAATGGGCAATCCGAAAGTCGTTGCACCCAGCCAGTACACGAAGCCGGGCTATACGTACACCCCACGGCCGAAGTACGCAGGACAGGCCCGGCTTTAACCTAACAGAATGCTTCCGGAATCCGGTCCGCCCGTTACCGAACGTCGGGAACATGAATCCCGGCCGTCGGGAATACGATTCCCAGGCACCGGGAACAACCTTCCCAGGCACCGGGAACAGCAGAACAGGCGGGCAGCCCGCATCCTGCAAGACCGGTTCCGGACACCGAATGACGAATCAATAATCAAGGAATAAGAAATGAAAAAGAACATATTGGCTTTATCGCTCCTGGCAGCCGTTGCGGCAGGGTTCGCCTCCTGTTCCGACGACGACCTGTCAAGTGAGAGCGTCATCAAGCGTTCCACGACGACAGAAACCGCCTTCGACAAGTGGCTGTACAAGAACTTCGTGTCGCCTTACAACATCCAGATACAGTGGCGTTACGAGGACAACGAGTCGGACATGGCCTATTACGACGTGCCGGCCGACTCGGCACAGTCCGTCGAACTGGCACACATCATCAAGTACACCTGCGTCGAAGCCTACACGCAGGCCGCCGGCATCAACTTCACACGCCGTTACTTCCCGAAGCTCTTCAGCTTCCTCGGCGAGTTCGAGTACGAGAACAGCGGAAACATCAAACTCGGTACGGCCGAAGGCGGAAAGAAAATCCGCCTGCTCGGTGTCAACCACCTCGACAGGTACAAGAACAACCGTGCCTACCTGGACGAATACTACCTGAAGACCATCCACCACGAGTTCGTACATATCGTCAACCAGACGAAAGACTATCCGCGCGAGTTCGGAAAGGTGACCCCCAACGACTATGTCAACGACTCCTGGAGCTCGAGCAAGTACGGAACGGGCTTCGAGCAGCGCGGCTTCGTGACCGCCTACTCGCAGAAGGAGGAGCGCGAGGACATCGCCGAGGTTGTCAGCACCTACATCATCTCGACGCCCGCACAGTGGAATGCCATTCTGGCAAAGGCCGTCATCAAGGATGACAAAGGGAACGCTGCCAAAGAGCAGCCCGGCGTGACAGCCATCAACAAGAAGCTCGAAATCTGCAAGCGATACTACAAGGAATCCTTCGGAATCGACCTCGACAAGGTGCGCGATGCCGTCATCGAACGTGAGAACGATGTCGTCAGCGGAAATTACAATCTGACGAATCTCAACTAATGAAGAAAGGATCATTTATGAAAGCAAGTAAAATATTCATCGCCCTCCTGATCGCTCTGCCGGCAATCGGCTTGCAGTCGTGCCTGAAGGACCAGGAGGACGTCTTCGACAAGTCTTACTCGGAGCGCATGGCGGAGTTCCTCCAGCAGGCGCAGGACACGCTTGTGAAGGCTCCCTACGGATGGGCACTGGACTACTACCCGGAGAGCAACCAGAGTTACGGCGGAGTGGCCTACACCATCCGCTTCACACGCGACAACGCCATCGTGCGCTATGAGAACAACCCCGACGACGGCGAGGTGAAGTCGCTCTACAGCATGAAGGATGACAGCGGTCCCGTGCTGTCGTTCGACACCTACAACACCTTCCTCCACGTCTATGCCACGCCGAAAGACGGTGAGTACCGGGGCAAGGAGGGCGACTTCGAGTTCATCATCGACAGCATCGGGTCCGACTGCGTCAAGCTGCACGGCAAGAAGTCGGAGAACACGATGTACCTCCGCAAGCTCACGGCTGATGCGGCAGAGTACATGGAGAAGGTGACCGACCTCTCCGCCGACTTCATCTTCTCGGGGATGGAAGTGACCATCGGCGGAAAGCCCTACAGGCTCGTCATCACCGATCCGGACAACCGCCAGCTGGCACTCTACGACGGCAACACACTGGTAGGCACATCGGCCTACGCCTTCACCGACCATGGAATCCGCCTCTACCTGCCAGTCACTGTGAACGGCGTACGGCTGTACGACTTCACCTACGATTCCGCAACGGCGAAGCTGTCGGCCGGCGGTGTCGAGACGACCAAGAGCTTCGTGGATGTCAACGCCATTGCCAAGCTCATCGGGTCTGTCAGCGTGTCAAACGGAGCGAAGACCGTCACGAAGACCGTCCCGCACCTCGACAAGCTCGAGGTTACCTGTGAAGCCTCATGGGTACACCTCTCCAAGAGCGGGAACACACTGACCATCACGGTAGACGCCAACCCCATGGCCACCAAGGCCCGCGGCTCGAAGATCAAGGTGTCGAACGGCACCGACGAGGCGCAGGTACAGGTGCTGCAGTACGACCTGCCGGCTCTCCTGGGTTCCTACAAGCTCACGATGACCGCATACGATCCGGATGCCGAGGCATTCAGGCAGACGACCCGCACCGCCAGCATCAGCTACACAGGCAGCGGCAAGAACCGGAAGTACAGCCTCAACGTGAAGAGCGGCTACGGCGCAGACTACGTCTTCCCGCTGACCTACGTGGCATCGGCAAACGCCTTCCTGATGCAGTCAGGACAGAAAGTGCTGACTCTCCGCGGCCAGAGTGCTACCTATTACATCGGCAATGCCTTCAACATCAACAAGAGCCAGGGTACGGGAACAGGCACCAACGCCTACAACCTGATCTCCTTCGACATTTCCGACAACGGCGACATCAGGGCATCGCTGTGCGGCCCGCTGTTCGTCATCAACGGCGGACAGCTCCAGTACACCGGAATGACCACGCAGATCATCGTCCTCTACGCATTCACCGGCGAGCCGTTCTCCGAGAGCAACCTTGCCGGATGGGTGGACAAGTGGCAGAACGCCGTACTCGAGAAGACCTCAACGTCTTCGCCGGCAAAGCCCGCCCCGCTGTTCGATGACGACGCTGCCGGCAGCGGACACGATACCGCCCTGCCCCAGTACAAGGCAAACCGTGTCGCACGCTTCGACATGGACTGGAGGTCCATCCTGCCGGCATGGAATGCATCCCAAGTGAAACTAAACAAGTAAACGCTTTATGAAAAAGATATTCAATATTTGTCTTCTCTCCGTTGCCGCCGCAGGCTTCATCGCCTGCAGCGACAACGACGACGCAGGCAGCGGATACCTGCGCGAGAACTCCGTGCAGGTCGTCAGCTCCAAGCTCTTCTTCAATGCCGATGCACAGAAAGGAGGCGTGAAGTTCAACGCACCGGCCGGTTCGACGGCCTCCGTCAGCGAGACATGGGCCAAGGCCGAGGTGAAGGAAGACTCCGTCGTCGTCAGCGTGACCAACAACACGGCTTCCGACAGCCGCGCCGCCGTACTGACCATCAAGAACGGCAACGACTCCACCAACCTCTCCATCCTCCAGTCGGGGGCTGTCTTCAAGTACACAGGAGAGCAGAACATCGTCGTCAACGACAACGACACCGCCCTTGCCCTGCCCTATACAAAGGTGGGCGCAGAGCCTTCCATCAGTCTGGGAGTGGGGCCCGGAGCCGCAGCCGTCGCATCGACAGAGGACAAGGGCAACGCTTTCGTGGCACACATCAATGCCAACACGACAGGCGAACCGCGCACCTTCGACCTCGTAATAACCAACCAGGAGAAGCACGACACCGTCACGGTGACACAGGGCAGCCTGAACGATTTCATCGACAAAACGTATTATCTCCAGGGCTACGACCTGCTCAAGCTCACTCCACAGACCCAGAGCCTCGACGAGCTGCTGACGCGGATGACCGGAACAATCAGGAAAGAGGCCGACGGCAGCGTCAGCTTCGCCGTCAGCGGATCGCCGATGGTGGTCCACCTCGGCTTCGATTCCAAGACCCTCGCCTTCTCCCTCAAGGGCGGCGACCTCCTCTCGACGACCCCCAGGGGCAGTGCCTCGCTGCTCCGCGTGACCTCTGTATGGGACAAAAGCTTCTATATCGCCCTGCAGAAAGCCATCAGCCAGGTCGAGAGCCAGCACAACGCAGGAAAGATAAGCGATGCCGACTACGACCAGTTCAACCAGTCGACACTGCCCGGCATCTACAGCATCTTCGCATCCAAGAACCTTTCGATGACAGCTGCAATGATGGCTTCCGAGGAAGACGGGGTCGTCATGGGACTCTTCGAAGACAGCGGAACGAACGCCGCCTACATGAGCCAGCAGACGGGTCTGGCACAGATGGGATTCCCCGTCGACAGTTTCGATGCCAACACGCTGGGTATCTACGAGTACCTGCTGTCGGGCAAAAAACTGACATTCAGACGGCCGATGGTCATGCTGATGGTGCCGGTGTTCTATCACCCCCTCCCTTCGGCAGGCGGTGCAAAGCCTTCCCTGCCACATCAGCAGAAGGCAGGCGTCAGCCTTCCGACACTGAAGGCCCTTCTCCGGTAAGGAACGGAAAGAACCCTGAAATCCCCTTTCCGGGGAAGCTACGATGTGTAGCTGAGACAAAACACGAACAGCCCTGTCCGAGCATGACCTGCCCGGACAGGGCCGTTTCTTTTGAATACGGACAGAACGCCTTCCGCTGAACAGACAGGTTGAGCGGAAGACTTTTTTTGTCAGGATTTCACTTAAAAGAAAACCGCAGCCCCAACCGGCATCTTCCAACAGAGCACTGACCGATATCCGACAGAGGCCCAACCGGAGGCCAGGTAATGCTTAGTTGAAGGCCAGACAGTGCTTAGTTGGATGCCTGTCAGGCACCTTTTCGACAGCATTAGCAACCAGCTGTCTCCGTGCATGTTACAGACACGAATTTCTCATCACCCCAATGTTCTTCAGGAGGATGAAGAAATAAATCATGTAAGGATATTTCATATCCAGAAATTAAAGAATCCGGTCAACTTAGCTGATTCCGAAGAAAAAGAATGCTGCACGCCTGCCACAGAACCTGACGGGCTGTAAGCCGGAGAAACATATTGCAGACCACTGATCGGAAGGGGCCGACTTCACCGGATTGTCCGTCTGCCCGCCATGTTCAGGACAGACGGGACATGTTTTCTCACCTCTGCTCATGACAGTCCACACACCTCTTTCCGAAAACAGAATCGATGTTGCATGATGACTGGCCGGCCACCATGCTTCTTTCAAAATGCCAGATAAACAGACCTGAAATTACCGGGAAAAAACTGGGGACAGCTTACATTACAGACATTGGCTTACTATGTGATTTTACGGATTTTTAACAATTCGGGGGGGTAATTTGCCAAATTATCTGTACTTTTGCACCAAATTTAACTATCTAAGATAGAATATAATAGAAAAGATTTCTGCTCCGCTGACAATGGATATCTATACAACAGAACAGAATGCGTCCGTTTCAAAAACGTCAGACAGGATATACAGAGGCAGCGGCACCGAGACGAATCTTCAGGAAACAGCAGAGACATCCCTGTAGCCGGCCTCTGCACATCACAGGAAACTCATACGAAAACTATCCACTAACGGAATTCAAGCAAAGACAACAATGAACAAAGAAGAAATCAAGAAGACTTACGGGAAACCGGAAATCGAAATCATGCACGTATGCATCGCCAGCCAGCTGCTGGATGCCTCTTTCCCCGGAGACCACCACAAAGGAGACCACAAGACCGGACCCTCGGAAGAATCGAGCGAAGGAGCCAAGAGTGCCTTCTTCCGAAGCTGTGAGAATGCACCGGCATCATGGGAAGACTAAAACAACAGAAAACAAAAACGGAATGAAAATCAGATTATCCTACCAGCAGTGGGCTGTGACAGCCCTGCTGTTTGCAGCAGCCGGCTGTTCAAGCGACGACATAACGACAGAGAAAACTGCAAAACCAGCAGCCGAGGAAAACGAAACGGAACAGACGGGCTTTGTCGCCGGTACGGAAGGTACGCGCACGTCACTGGATTATGACACAAGAGACTTCTTCTGGGAAGAAGGCGACAGAATCTATGTGCAAGACGACGGCAACGTCTTCCAGCACAGCAGCAATGCCGTAACGGGGACAAAGCAGCCTGCCTTCAAGTTCCTGATGCCCGGCACTTACACCCACAACAGCTACACCGTTTACTATCCCGGCAAGAACGGCACCGGAAACAACGTGACAATCGCTTCCGCCCAGACCCAGAACGGACCGGACAACACCCTCCACTTCGGCATATCAGGCGACTGCGGTACAGGCACGGCTACCCACCAACCCAACGGACAGTACAAGTTCCAGCTCAATCATGCTGCCGCCTATCTCTGTTTCAAGCCCACTTACAACCATCCGCTTGCAAGCACCTATGTCACGAAGATTGAAGTGACCGCTAATAAGAACATCGCCGGAGCCTACACACTGGGAACGAACGGACGGCTCACCGGGACAGGCAGCAGCCAGACAATCACACTGACACCCAAGACGGCAGGCAGCAGTGACGGATTCGCCATGCAGAACAATGCAGCCGGGACAAGTTGCGAGGCCGGCCGGATGTTCATGGTCATCATGCCCGGAAAGTACAAACTCACCATAAAATACTACGTCAGGGACAAAGAGACAGGCGTTTCGGGTGTCATCACAAAGACGTTCGGCGAGTTCCAGTATGATGCCAACGGCTACTATGATATGCCGGCAGCACTGTCCATCAGAAACTATGGAGATGATTACTATGCCTGGGATGCCAAGAAGGAATACTGGTTCGGACACAAGAACAACCAGCCGAAGAAAATGGGAGTACCAGGCAGCAATTATCCTACCAGTGCGGATGGCAACCGCTGGTACAACACTTCCAAAGACCCGAATGCCACCGCCAACACCGCCAAGACCTGTCCGAATGCCAATGAACTCGTATGGTACTGTCTGAAAGGCGACCCGCACTGGGACAACAAGACGCTTTGGACCGTATGGGGACATCTGTACACAGGCGGTATGTGGTTCAAGA
This sequence comes from Prevotella denticola, assembly GCF_900454835.1. Lineage (GTDB taxonomy): Bacteria > Bacteroidota > Bacteroidia > Bacteroidales > Bacteroidaceae > Prevotella > Prevotella denticola. The sequence continues at coordinate 317,066 of NZ_UGTM01000002.1, forward strand.
AGGCAAGCGTCATCGCCTCGGAAAACGGCAAGGGCAGTGCTGATAAACTAAAAGAAAAAGCACCAAGCGGAACAGACTATGTTCACACGCAGCCCTTTATAACTCCACCGGATAACAAGAACATCAAGCAGAAGGCTCCGGACAACCGCAGCAATTATTTCTTCCTGCCTGCCATGGGACGCTATGAGAATGGCAAACTTATAGAGTTCGGTTCGTATGGACGTTACTGGACGAGTACGCCATATAAATGGAATAAGGATGTTTCCTACAGCCTTTATTTCCAGTCGGGTAATGTCACTGTAAGCAATATCATCGAAAAGAAAAACGGTCTCCGTCTGTGGAAGACTGAATAGACATTCCTGTCACTCTAAACAGCAACAGGTGTGCGGAAACGGGGACAGTCCTCATCCGCACACCTGTTTCCGTTTTTCCCAGACAGACAAATTCCCTATCCAAAGAACTTTTATATCGTGCCGGTCTCACGGTTAAAAGAAAGAAGAAAATCAGCTGTTACAACTTATAGACCTCCTTGACTTCCGCTTTCCTTTTTTTGTTCTGAGCCTTATACAGAATCCTCCTCCTTAGATTCATAAGTGATTATCAGTCGTCATACTTCCCGTCCGTATCTTCTGACCGGGTTTGAACAAGACTGTAAGGAAAGTTTTCCAAAGACTTCATAATGAAAAAAGGCAGGGAAAGACGTGGAAGTCTGTCCCTGCCAGATGGCTGCGATGCTGACACCGGAGGGATTATCCCTGCCGGTGCAGACGGTATGGTGAAAGCCGGTTTATTCCTTGATGTTCGGCTCTTCCAGTCCGAGGTGGCGTTTCTTGTCGACCACCTTCAGGATGAGACCGATGACGAGGGCGACGACACCCAGTCCGGCAAGCATGATCAGCGGTGCTGTGTAATTGAGCTGTGTCGGGTCGGTCACACCGACGTTCGTCTTGTCGAGCACCTTGCCGATGAGCAGCGGGAACAGCCACAGGCCGATGTTCTGAATCCAGAAGATCAATGCGTAGGCGGACCCGATGATCTTCGCATCCACCAGCTTCGGCACACTCGGCCACAACGAGGCAGGCACAAGCGAGAAGGAAGCACCGAGGACAAGAATCGTGACATAGGCCACGATGACGCCGCCCACCTGGCTGGTCTTGAACAGCGGGAGGACGAAGGCGAAGGTGAGGTGGCAGAGAATCAGCAGCAGCGAGCCCAGCACGAGCATGGAGGCCGCCTTGCCCTTATGGTCGACATAGCTGCCGAGAATCGGGGTGATGCCTACTGCCAGCAGCGGGAACACGGCGAAGATCGACTCTGCCGACTGGCGCATATAGCCCATGTAGCAATAGAGTACAAGGCTGAGTATGGAGAGCAGGAGCATCGTGTTCTTCAGAGCCTTCCGCTTCATGAAGTTGTACATGAAGGCGGTGGCTGCGACGACGAGCATGATGACATACTGGACCATCGTCACACTGGAAGACGCCCAGAACGAACCGGCCGGAAGCTCATGGAACGTAAGGTTGCACTGGAGCATATTCACGGCATACTTCTGGAAGGGGAAGATGGCCGAATAGTACAATACGCAGAGCAGGGCGACAAGCCAGAAGCCCATGCTGGTGAGGATCTTCCCGAGGTCGCTGATCTTGAACGGATCTTCCTTCTCCTCTGCCTCGCCGGTCTGTGCGTCGAGTTTCCTGTCCATGAAGAAGTAGACGATGAACATCATCAGGGCGATACAGATCAGTACGACACCGAAGGCTACGGAACGTGACACATCGACATGACCGCCTAACTTGGCAAAGAACGGCGAGAAGATCATGCAGGTGGCGACACCGAGCCGGGCCAGCGCCATCTCAGAACCCATTGCCAACGCCATCTCACGTCCCTTGAACCATTTCACGATACCGCGTGAGACGGTGATGCCGGCCATCTCCGTTCCACAGCCGAAGATCATGAAGCCGCAGGCCGCCACCTTCGCCGATGCCGGCATGCCCTCGTAGAAAGGAGAGACGCCCAGCTGTTCGAAGACAGGGATATGGTTGAGGTTGTTGGTGAACCACGCTTCTACCGCACTGCCGGCAAAGCTCTCGCTGATGGCATAGTACTTGATCAGCGCACCGGCCAGCATCACTGCACCGGAGAGTACGGCGGTGAAGCGGACACCCATCTTGTCGAGGATGATCCCGGCAAAGATGAGGAAGAAGACAAATACGTTCAGGAAGGTTTCTGACCCCTGCATCGTTCCGAATGCGGTAGAGTCCCATCCCCTCTGTTCCTGCATCAGTTCCTTGATCGGGGAGAGGATGTCCACGAAGATGTAGGCACAGAACATCGCCAGTGCCAGCAGGAGGAGAGCCGTCCAGCGCATAGCCGCTGAATCTCTCAATGTTGTTTGAATTTTTTCAGTCATGATGAATTATTAAAAGTCTACGAGTAAACGGGTAAACAAGTAGACGAGTTGTCTGTTAGATTATCAGTTAAAAGGGGCTGACGAGTTGACAGGTCGACGGGTTGACAGGTTAATGCCATCAGGCAACTTGTTTACCCGCAAACCCGTCGACCTGTAAACTTACTTTTTCAGCCAGCGGTCGAGCCAGCTGAAGAATGTGCGCTGCCAGAGAATACCGTTCTGCGGCTTCAAGACCCAATGGTTCTCATCGGGGAAGAGGAGCAGCTCTGCCGGTATGCCGCGCATACGGGCTGCATTGAAGGCACCCATGCCCTGGTTGGCATTGATGCGGTAGTCCTTCTCGCCGTGGATGCAGAGTATCGGCGTGTCCCACTTGCCGACGTTCAGGTGCGGACTGTTGGCATAGGTGCGCCGGGCAGCTTCCGTCTTGTCCTTGTTCCAGTAAGCATCGTCATACTCCCAGTTGCTGAACCACGCCTCCTCGGTATCGGTGTACATGCTCTCGAGGTTGAAGGCACCGTCATGTGCAATGAAGCACTTGAAACGTCTGTCGTGGATACCTGCCAGATAATAGACGGAGAATCCGCCGAAAGACGCACCGACGGCACCGAGCCGGTCCTTGTCCACGAAAGGCAGATTGCGGGCCGCATCGTCGATGGCGGAGAGGTAGTCGTTCATGCACTGACCGGTCCAGTCGGTACTTACCTCCTCGTTCCATGCGCTGCCGTAACCGGGCAGGCCGCGGCGGTTGGGTGCGATGACGACATAGCCGTTGGCGGCCATGATCTGGAGATTCCAGCGGTAGCTCCAGAACTGGGAAACAGGACTCTGCGGTCCGCCTTCGCAGAAGAGCAGCGTCGGGTACTTCCGGTTCGGATCGAAGTGAGGCGGTGTCACCACCCACTCCTGCATCTCCTTTCCGTCGGTCGTCTTCACCCATCGGTCGTGTACTTCGCCCAGTGCGAGCTGGTCGTAGATGTGCTTGTTCTCGAAGGAGAGCTGTGTCTGAAGGCTTGTCTTCTCCTTCTTCGCCGGCGTGACGGCGTAGATTTCGTTGGCCTGGGAGAGGCTCTGACGGATGGCCAGCAGCTTCCTGTCGCCCAGCAAGGCAATGCTGACATAGTTGTGGTCGCCCTCCGTGAGCTGCTTCACCTCGCCCTTGAGACTGGTCTGATAGATGTTCTCCGTCGCATGCCATACGCCGATGAAGTAGAGGACCTTGGAATCGGCTCCCCATGTGTATTCGTCGACGTTCGAGTCGAAGCTCTCGGTGACGTAGGTTTTCCTGCCCGTGGCCAGCTCGTAGACGCAGAGGCGGTTGCGGTCGCTCTCATAACCGTTGTTCTTCATGCTCTGCCAGGCGATGTACCTGCCGTCGGGCGAGAATTTGGGATTCACGTCGTAGCCCACGTTCATGTCGCCGGCCTGATGGTTGACTGCCTGGTCGCGCATGCTCTTCGTCGCATCGATTGCCGGTTCCACATACCCCTCGGGCTTGCAGAGGTTCTTCGTCCGGCGGGTTTCCACATTATATATATAGATGTCGGCATCAGTCGAGATGGCATACTGCGTGCCCTCTTTCTTGCGACAGGTATAGGCGACAGACTTGGAGTCCCTGCTCCAGTCGATCTGTTCGATGCCGCCGAACGGTGCCAGCGGACTTTCGTAAGGCTCGCCTTCGAGCACGTCGACACCGTCGCCGATGCCCCCGGCAGTGACGTCAGCCACGAACGGATGGGCGTTCGCCGTCACGTAATGGTCCCAGTGACGGTAGTTCATATCCGTGATGACCATGCCTGTAGCCTTCGGCAGATCACTCGGGTTCTGCCTGATCGTGCCGTAGTAAGGGATGCTCTTGATGAGCACGACGCGACGGCGGTCGGGCGAGAAGCGGAAGCCCTCGATGTCGATGTCCGAGCGGGTGAGCTGCCGGCGGTCCGTGCCGTCGGCTTTCATCGTCCACAGCTGTCCTCCGGTGAGGAAAGCCAGGGTGTTGTTGTCGAGCCATGCCGCATCGCTCTCGTTCGCTGCGGAGGTGGTGAGCAGGCGGTCGTTCCTGCCGTCGGCATCCATGATGCGCAGCACCTGGTGACCCTTGTTCTCCTTCACACTGTAGTACCCCACCTGGTAGACGATCCGTCTGCCGTCAGGTGATGCCTGTGCGGCACCGATGCGCCCCATGGCCCAGAGAGCCTCGGGTGTCATGAGGTCGCTCTTCAGCGTGATGCTGCTGCGCCCGATGTTCACATCCTGTGCCTGTGCGCCGCTGCTCATGACGAGTGCGGCAGCCATTGCGACTGTCAAGTTTCTGTTCATAGTTATAGACCTTTCTTTTTGTTGTTGAGTTCTTCCTTTCTGTGCCTCAATTCTTCCTGCTGCTTCTGCTGCATTTCCTGCAGGGCCTGCATCCGGGCGAAGAGTCCGCCGCCCTTCTGGTTCGGATTGTTCTTCTTCTCTTTGCGCTTCGCCTCCAGTATCCGGAGGAGTTTCTCGTCGTTGGTGGTCTTGCGCAGCGTCCACATGATGGCGGCCGAGAAGAAGAGCGAGACGAAGTAATAGAAGTTCAGACCCGACGAGTAGTCATTGAACATAAAGAAGAAGAAGAGCGGCATGGCGAACATCATCCACTGCATCATCTTCATCTGGTCGGCCTGCTGTCCCACCATCTGGTCTTTCTGCTGCTGCATGGTGAACCATGAGTAGAGCAGGTTGGCACCGCAGAAGAGAATGCAGGTGAGCGACAGGTGGTCGCCGACGAGCCATAGGTTATGCCCCCACGAGATGATCGGGTCGTAGGTGCTGAGGTCGTCCATCCAGAGGAAGCTCTGCCCGCGGAGCTGGATGGCGTTCGGTACGAAGTTGAACATCGCGATCCAGATAGGCATCTGTATCAGCATCGGCAGACAGCCGGAGAGCGGACTGACACCGTACTCGGCATACTTCTGCATCATCGCCTGCTGCTTCTGCATCTGGTCCTCGGGCTTGTTGAACTGCCTGGTCGCCTCGTCGAGTTTCGGCTTCAGCACGCGCATCTTCGCCGAGCTCATGTAGCTCTTCTTCACCATCGGATAGGTGATGAGCTTCAGCAGCAGGGTGATGAGAATCAGCACGACACCCATCGGGAATACCTTGCTCAGCCAGTCGAAGACGTAGAGCGTGAACCACCGGTTGATGATGCGGAACAGCGGCCAGCCGAGGTAGACGAGCCTCTGCATATCCAGGTCCTTGCCGAAACGGCTCTCCTTCTCTACCGCCTGGAGCAGGCGGAAGTCATTGGGGCCGAAGTAGAACTCGAACTCTGACGGCCGCCGGCCCGTAGGGTCGAAGCCGGTCTTCATGCTGGCTTCGTAGTGTTTCAGGTAGTGCGACTCCTTGTCGAGCGGCGTGCTCTTGAGCTTTGCGCCTGCTGCGAAATTGTCCCTGGCGATCATCACGGCAGAGAAGAACTGGTTTTTGAAGGCCACCCAGTCCATGGCGTCCTCGGTCGTCTCCTCCTTTTCGGCCGTCTCGCTCAGATAATCCGTACTGCCGCCGTGCTTCTTGTAGGTGAGAGTGGCATAGCGGTTCTCGAACGTGAAGCCGCGCTCCTGCTGGCGGCAACGCTCCTGCCAGCTGACGTCCATCTGGTTGCAGTCCGGTGCGAACAGCCCGCTCATGCCCTCTGCCTGCAAGGAGGCGTGGAGCAGGTAGTCCTTTCCGAGGACATAGTTCAGCGTGAGCGTCTTGCCCGGTCCGGCCACGGCGGTGAGGGTGACGGTCGTGTCGGTCACGTTCGACGGGGTGAAGACAAGGTCCTTCGTCTCGATGTTGGTGTTCTTGCCGGCCAGCATGAAGTTCAGGCTCTGGTCGTTTCCGCTGAACAGGGTGACGTCCTTCCGGTCCTTCGACCCGTCCTTGACGGCGATGTCATGCCCCACGTAGTTCTTGATGACAGCCTTGCTGACAACGCCGCCCTTGGTGTTCAGGGTCAGTTCCACCTTGCTGTTCTTCAGCGTGATGTCCTGCCCCTTGCCGTTCAGGGCCGAGTGGAACAGGGCCGTCGTGTCGGCTGCCACGGCAGCCTTCTGCTGTGCCTGCTTCGCAGCGGCGAGCTTTGCGTTCTGCGCTTTCCGGACTGCAGCGACGGAGTCCTTCACAAACTCGGCCCGCTGCTGTGCCACCTGTTCGGCCGACGGCTGCTGCCACCAGGCGAACCCGAAGAGTACCAGGGCGATGAGAACAAACCCTGTAATCGTATTCTTATCCATTTATTTATTTTTCTGGTTTTCTATTGATGTCTTTACGAAGTCGAGGAACAGGGGGTGCGGATGGAGCACGGTCGACTGGTATTCCGGATGGAACTGCGTGCCGATGTACCACTTCAGACCCGGTATCTCGACGATTTCCACGAGGTCGCTCTCGGGGTTGCGGCCGACGCACATCATGCCGTTCTTCTCGAATTCCTTCTCATAGTCGTTGTTGAACTCGTAGCGGTGGCGGTGGCGTTCCTGGATGTGTTCCTGGCGGTAGATGTCGAAGACGCGCGACCCCTGACGCAGCACGCACTCGTAGGCGCCGAGCCGCATCGTGCCGCCCATGTTGGTGATGTTCTTCTGCTCTTCCATGATGTCGATGACGTTGTGCGCCGTCTTCCCGTCCATCTCACGCGAGTTGGCGTCCTTGTAACCCAGCACGTTGCGGGCAAACTCAATCACCATCATCTGCATACCGAGACAGATGCCGAAGGTCGGGATGTTGTGGGTACGGGTGTAGTGGGCGGCGACAATCTTCCCCTCGATGCCCCGCTGGCCGAAGCCCGGACAGATGACGATGCCGTCCTGTCCCTGGAGCTTCTCCCCGACGTTCGCCTCGGTCAGGTCCTCGGAGTTGATGAAGGTGATGACGGTCTTGTGGTCGTTGTAAACGCCGGCCTGCAGCAGTCCCTCCCGGATGCTCTTGTAAGCATCCTGCAGGTCGTACTTGCCGACGAGTCCGATGTGTACCTCTTTCGTCGCCTTGCGCTGCCGGTCGAGGAAATCTCTCCACGGACCGAGGGCCGGCTTGGGTCCCACCTTCTCGCCGCACTTGCGCAGGATGGCTGCGTCGAGCCCCTGGTTCAGCATATTGACCGGCACGTCGTAGATGCTCGGCAGGTCTTCGCTCTGCACGACGCAGTCGAAATCGACGTTGCAGAAGGCCGCCACCTTCTTGCGGATGTCGTCCTCGAGATGCTTCTCCGTGCGCAGCACGAGGATGTCGGGCTGGATGCCGACGCTCTGCAGTTCCTTCACACTGTGCTGCGTGGGCTTCGTCTTCAGTTCGCCCGCCGCCTTGAGATAAGGGATATAGGTCAGGTGGAGGTTGATGGCACGGCGGCCCAGCTCCCACTTCATCTGCCGGATCGCCTCGAGGAACGGCGCCGACTCTATGTCGCCGATCGTACCGCCGATCTCCGTGATGACGAAGTCGTAGTGGTATTTCTGTCCGAGCAGCTTGATGTTGCGTTTGATTTCGTCCGTGATGTGAGGCACCACCTGGATGGTCTTGCCCAGATAGTCGCCGCGGCGTTCCTTGTCGATGACGCTCTTGTAGATGCGTCCGGTGGTCATGGAGTTGGCCTTCGTGGTCTTGATGCCCGTGAAGCGTTCGTAGTGCCCGAGGTCGAGGTCGGTCTCCATGCCGTCCACCGTCACGTAGCACTCCCCGTGCTCGTAGGGGTTCAGCGTCCCCGGGTCGATGTTGATGTACGGGTCGAATTTCTGGATGGTGATGTTGTAGCCCCTTGCCTGGAGGAGCTTACCGATTGACGACGAGATGATTCCTTTGCCGAGTGAGGAAACCACGCCGCCCGTAACGAAGATGTACTTTGTTTCAGCCACGATTTTATGTATGTTTTAATTTATTGTCTTCTGAAAAACGAATATCGCTGGTTATGAACTAAAGTGCAAAGATACTAATTTTCCGTGAATGAGGCTGGTTATAAGGAATAAATTTAGGATTTATACTGCTTTGTGCAGGTGCATGGAGCATAGGGTTCCCAGAGGATCTTTCACCTCCATGCCCATCAGGATTCCAATCAGGCGTTAACTGGCGTGCAAGTAAGCCTTACCTGGCCTTCAATCAGGCCTTACTTGGAATGCAACTGAGCACCTTTTGCAGCACAGCTTGTAAACAACTGGTTACAAGCTGTTTGCAAACCATCAGAAAAAGATTCAGACAGCCTCAACAGAGTCAGATCTGACAACATGGATTACCAGATCCGGAAGTATGGATTACACGGGACCGGCCTGGCAACATGGCACTTTGGGAACATGACTTCATGCAGCCTACTCTATCTTCCACTCCTCTATGCACCGCCGCTCCAGAGAGAAGCTCACGCCGATCCGGTAGAGCCTCCGGCTGTCGGCGGCGAAAGGCCGGGTATACCCCTTCTCGTCGATCTGGCGGAGGGCGGCCTCGGCGGAGCCGTCGAGCTTGAACTCGATGATGTAGAGGTAGTCGTGCGTGCCGACGACCATGTCCATGCGGCCGTCGGAGGTCGTGCGCTCCACCTGCGTGTAGAAGCCGAGCATCTTCGCTACGAGGTAAAAGGCGTTCTGGAAGTAAAGCTCGGAGTCGCCCACGATTTTATAGTCGGTATCGGCGAACATGGCCGACATGAGGCGCATGAAGTCGCCGGGGCGGCCGGCACGGAGAGAACGCACGAAACTGGCGACGGAGAAGGGCGTGCTGCGCTCGGCGCCGGTGTAGAAAGGAAGCAGGAAGCGGGTGAAGCCCTCCTCCACCTCCTTGTTGGGGAAGCCGAGACGGTACTCCCCGAACTCCGGGTCGTAGCCCTTGATGGTGAGGTAGCCGCTCTGGTAGATGACGGGGATGGGGTTGCTCGAGAAGGAGTCGATGCTGTTGAGCACGTCGGCCGTGGCCACCTCCTCGGTGAGGTTGGGCAGGACGTAGTCGTCGCGCTGCAGGAGCCTGACGAGATAGGTGGGCGTGCCCGTCTCGAACCAGTAGCTGCCGAATTCCAGCTTGCTGAAGGTGTTGAGCAGGCTGAAGGGGTTGTAGACGCCGACGCCGTTCTGGCGGAAGTGGTAGCCGTCGTACTGATCCCTGAGCCGGGCGAGCGTCTCCTCCTCCGTCAGCCCCTGCCGGTCGGCCAACTGGCGGACGGAGGCCTCGAAATAGGTGTGTATCTCCTCCTCCGTGATGCCGCAGAGAGCCTGGTAGCGTTCGTCCATAGAGAGGTCGAAGAGGTTGTTGAGGTCGGAGAAAACGCTTACCTTCCCGAACTTCGTCACGCCGGTGAGCAGGGCGAAGCGGATGTACTGGTCCTGCGACTTCAACGCCCCGTAGAAGGACTTGAGGAGATTCCTGTGGGCGGCCTGAAGCGTCTCGTTCCCGATTGTCTGCAGCATCGGCTTGTCATACTCGTCTACGAGAATCACCACACGCTGGCCTGTCGCTTCGGCGGCACGGCGGATGACTCCCTCGAACCGCTGGGAGGGTGTCACCTCGTTTTCCTCTTTCCCATAGCGTTTCTCCCACTGGGAAAGGGTGAGGTTCAGGCGTTGCGCAAGGACATTCTCGTGCTGGTAGTCGTCCGTGTTCAGGTCGAGGTGCAGGACGGGGCAGGCCGTCCAGGCCGTCTCCAGCTTCTCCATCGCCAGCCCGCTGAACAGCTCGCGCCTGCCGGAGAAGTAGGCCTCGAGGGTGGAAATGAGCAGGCTCTTGCCGAAACGGCGAGGGCGGCTGAGGAAGTAGTATCTTCCCTGCACGACCAGCTGATGAATCATGGCCGTTTTGTCCACATAGGTGTAACCATCCTTGCGCAGACTTTCAAAGTTCTGTATTCCGATAGGGTATTTCATCGTCTGTTCCTCCCTGGTTTGGTTGATACTGCAAATTTACATGAAAATAATGGATTCACGCCCCGGACTATGCCCCTGTGCCGTCTTCCGGCTGCGCAATCCGCACAGGCACTCGCCTACTCTATCTTCCACTCCTCTATGCACCGCCGCCCCAGAGAGAAGCTCACGCCGATCCGGTAGAGCTTCCGGCTGTCGGCGGCGAAAGGCCGGGCATACCCCTTCTCGTCGATCTGACGGAGGGCGGCCTCGGCGGAGCCGTCGAGCTTGAACTCGATGATGTAGAGGTAGTCGTGCGTGCCGACGACCATGTCCATGCGGCCGTCGGAGGTCGTGCGCTCCACCTGCGTGTAGAAGCCGAGCATCTTCGCGACGAGGTAAAAGGCGTTCTGGAAATAAAGCTCGGAGTCGCCCACGATTTTATAGTCGGTATCGGCGAACATGGCCGACATGAGGCGCATGAAGTCGCCGGGGCGGCCGGCACGGAGAGAACGCACGAAACTGGCGACGGAGAAGGGCGTGCTGCGCTCGGCGCCGGTGTAGAAAGGAAGCAGGAAGCGGGTGAAGCCCTCCTCCACCTCCTTGTTGGGAAAGCCGAGACGGTACTCCCCGAACTCCGGGTCGTAGCCCTTGATGGTGAGGTAGCCGCTCTGGTAGATGACGGGGATGGGGTTGCTCGAGAAGGAGTCGATGCTGTTGAGCACGTCGGCCGTGGCCACCTCCTCGGTGAGGTTGGGCAGGACGTAGTCGTCGCGCTGCAGGAGCCTGACGAGATAGGTGGGCGTGCCCGTCTCGAACCAGTAGCTGCCGAACCGCAGCCGCTGGAAGGTGTTGAGCAGGCTGAAGGGGTTGTAGACGCCGATGCCGTTCTCTACGAAGTGGTAGCCGTCGTACTGATCCCTGAGCTGGGCGAGCGTCTCCTCTTCCGTCAGCCCCTGCCGGTCGGCCAACTGGCGGACGGAGGCCTCGAAATAGGTGTGTATCTCCTCCTCCGTGATGCCGCAGAGAGCCTGGTAGCGTTCGTCCATAGAGAGGTCGAAGAGGTTGTTGAGGTCGGAGAAAACGCTTACCTTCCCGAACTTCGTCACGCCGGTGAGCAGGGCGAAGCGGATGTACTGGTCCTGCGTTTTGAGGACGGAATAGAAAGCCTTGAGCGTGGCACGGTATTCGGACTGCAGGGCTTCATTGTCCAGCGACTGCAACAGGGGCTTGTCGTATTCATCCACGAGGATGACCACCCTTTGCCCGGTCTGCTCCGCAGCCCGCCTTACAATGCCTTTGAAGCGTAGGGAAAGTGTTGTCTCCGCCGGCTCGCTGCCATAGGCTTTCTCCCATGTCGTCAGTGCGTCATTGAGAATCTCGTCAAGACTTTCCTTGCTGTCATATCTTGCCGTGTTCAGGTCGAGATGCAGGACGGGGCAGGCCGTCCAGTCCGTTTCCAGCTTCTCCATCGCCAGCCCGCTGAACAGCTCGCGCCTGCCGGAGAAGTAGGCCTCGAGGGTGGAAATGAGCAGGCTCTTGCCGAAACGGCGAGGGCGGCTGAGGAAGTAGTATCTTCCCTGCACGACCAGCTGATGGATCATGGCCGTCTTGTCCACGTAGGTGTAACCGTCCTTGCGCAGACTTTCAAAGTTCTGTATTCCGATAGGGTATTTCATCGTCTGTTCCTCCCTGGTTTGGTTGATACTGCAAATTTACATAAAAACTGTGATTTATAAGCCAGTTGGATAAAGAAAGTGATTTTTTCTTCAACGAGGAAAGATAAGCATTATTTCCTATGCCAAATAACCCGACTATAGATTGTCACATCGCATAAAGCCGGAGAAAGAATCGTCCTCACACGGCTGACAGCAACGGAAGAATGCCCGTTCCTGCAATTTTACCGTATGCGTCTTGGGTTATTCAATGAAAATCCGTAATTTTGCCGTAGAATATTATTTTTACAGATTACAAATCATTACCTGTCTCATAACAATATGTGGCTGAAAACTTATCCTCATCTCTTCCATACAGCGGCCGCCTGTGCAGGACTGCTGCTTTCCGCAACGGCACTCTCTGCCCAGGAGCAGAACATCGCAGTGATCCGGCCGACGGACACCCCCGCCGAAATCGTCCGCAAGGCTGCCAATGTCGTTCCGTCCGAACGCCAGTTCAACTGGCAGCGGCAGGAGCTGACGGCCTTCCTGCACTACGGCGTAAACACCTATACGGGCCGGGAATGGGGCGACGGAACGGAGTCGCCGGCCGTCTTCAACCCGACCGCCCTCGATGCCGACCAGTGGATCCGCGAGCTGAAGGCGGCCGGATTCAGATGTGCCATCCTGACCTGCAAGCACCACGACGGCTTCTGTCTGTGGCCGTCGGCCTGCACGGAGCACAGCGTGAAGCACTCTCCCTGGAAGAACGGCAAGGGCGACGTGGTGCGTGAAGTAAGCGATGCGTGCCGGAAATACGGCATATCGTTCGGCATCTACCTCTCGCCCTGGGACCGCAATTCAAAACTCTACGGCACAGAGGCCTACAACGATTACTTCGTCAGCCAGCTGACCGAACTGCTTACACAGTACGGCAAAGTGAGCGAGGTATGGTTCGACGGAGCCTGCGGCGAAGGGGCGAACGGAAAGAAACAGGAGTACGACTTCGTGCGCTGGTACAGCCTCATCCGCAGGCTGCAGCCCGATGCGGTGATTGCCGTCATGGGGCCGGACGTACGCTGGGTAGGAACAGAGACGGGACGCGGGCGTGAGACGGAATGGAGCGTCGTCCCCAAGGACAATCTCGACCAGGAGACCATTGCGAAGAACTCGCAGCAGGAGATGCTGACAGCTCCCGTGGGCGACATGAGAGGACAGGACCTGGGCAGCCGCAAGGTGATTGAAAAGGCGAAGTCGCTCGTCTGGTATCCTGCGGAAATCGACGTGTCGATCCGGCCGGGATGGTTCTATCATGCAGACCAGGACTGCAAGGTGAAATCGCCGAAAGAGCTGATGGACATCTACTTCACGTCCGTCGGCATGAACGGTGTCCTGCTGCTGAATCTTCCGCCGGACAAAGAGGGACGGCTTGCCGAAGCCGACGTGGAGAGCCTCCGCGGCTTCCGCCGGCTGTACGACGCAACATTCTCCCGCAACCTGCTCACCGGTTCCAAGGTCGTATGCCGGCTTTCGGAGGGCAAGGCTGGCAATGTCGTCGACGGCGACTACGACACCTCCGTCCTGCCTGACATGAAAGGCGGCAGGACCGTCTTCCTGTTCCGGATGAAGCACCCGGCCGCATTCAATGTCCTTTCCATACAGGAGGATATCCGCAAGGGACAGCGTGTGGAAGCGTTTTCCTTGGAGGTGAAAGATGCCAGGGGAAAGTGGAAGGAGGTGGCTGCAGGAACAACTGTCGGACACAAACGGCTGCTGAAGTTCCCCATACAGACCGCCGGGGAAGTGCGGCTGACTATCCGGCAGGCGCGTGCCGTCCCTGCCATCTCGGAAATCGGACTGTACCGGCTGGTGGAGTAAGAAGCCGTCTCTCGATGAAGAAAAGAGGGTGTGCCAGAACACGAATACCCTTTTGAAAGTCATACAGTCTGAAACGGCATCCTAAGAAAAGTCTGTTTCCAAGCTGGACGAAATTCGGGAAGAGAGAATATACGACTGTGCCTCAATAAGTTATACGGAATCTGCACAGACAATGTATGTCCGTTTTTCAATCAGGCCTTACTTGAAAGCCAAGTAACGCCTGATTGAAGTCCAACTAAGGCCTACTTGGATTCCAACTAAGGCCCGATTGAAGCTCAACTAAGGCCTGATTGGAAACCGATATATACCTTCCTGTATTCCAGGAAGTTGCATCCAAGGACTGGCGGCTGCCTGCCTGGAATGCAACCGTCAGGCAGCTGCAGCCGTCTTTCCCTATTCTCCTACGCCGGAATCACCTTGAAACGGATGCGGAAGGCATGCTTCTGCTCGTCCCAGTTGGTGCCTAACAGCTCGAAGCGGCCGATCTGTGCAGTGGAGCGCACGTGCCTGCCGATGCAGGGGCAGACATCAAAGTCGCCGATGCGGACAAGACGCAGCATTTCCGATGCGTCCTCGGGCAGGCGGTCAAGGCTGACGCCTTCGGGGAGGTGGTTGCGGTCGACCAGCTCGAAGGTTACCGGCAGGTCCTCGGCGATCAGCCGGTTCATCTCGTCCTCTATCGCCTTCTCTTCCTTGCGGTCGGGCTTGTGGTCGAGGATGAAGGTCATCTTGCTCTTCTTCCGTTCGATGTGCGCATTGGTGCTGCGTGCCGCACCGAACAGACGGAACATCACCTGATTCAGCAGATGCTCGGCGGTATGCGCCGGCGGGAATTCCTCTTTGTTGTGCGAATTCAATACGTATTCCACGGTCTTCTTCTTTATGTTGAACTTGTAAATCCGGCCATAGTTCCCGGGGACATCCAGTGCGATCTGTCCGTCACGTTTCAGTTCCGCTGTCTTCGTGAAGCCGGAAAGCAGGTCGGTCATCTCCACCTCCTGCTCGGGCAGACCGAGGAAATCGTAGGCATGGGCCGGCACGGTGACGCTGATGTGTACACGGCGGTCGTCGAAGTTGGCGACAACCAGCAGCACCTCGTCATCGGCCTTGCGCAGGAAGGCGAACTGCCGGCGGGGATTGAACTGGTAGCTCTGGTTGTTGGCGTACATGAGGTCGAAGGTCTGTCCTTCACGCACGGCCTTCTCACGGTTGCAGAAACGGAGGATGCCCTGGTAGACCAGCGACAGCTTCTTCTCGTCGGTCGTCAGCGCATCATGGTGGAAGAATCCCTTGTAGACGGCCTCACACGTCCAGTAGTCGAAGATGGTCGAACGGCCGTCACGCCCCGAGAAGCCTTCCTTGTCCATGCCCCTTTCGCCGAATTCCTGTCCTGCATAGACCATGACAGGGTTCTGCTGGAGGAGTGCGGAGACGATCATCCCCGGAACCCCTTTCCATGCATTGCCGGCGAAGAAGCCGGAGGCGATGCGCTGCTCGTCGTGGTTCTCGAGGAAGTAGAGCATGTGGTCGCGGATGTCGTCCACCTGCTGCCACTCGCGGGTGATGGACGATGCCGGCCGCTGGTCGCAGATCACGCCGCGGATGCAGTCGTACATCCCCACCTTGTCGTACAGATAGTCGAACCCAGACTCCACGTACATACGGTACCGGCCGGGGTCATAGACTTCGCCGATGAAGATGGTTTCCGGATAAAGGGCCTTGACCTGCTGCGTGGCGTATGCCCAGAACTCATGCGGCACCATCTCGGCCATGTCGCAGCGGAAACCGTCGACACCCTTCGCCGCCCAGAAGAGCAGGATGTCGGTCATCTTCTTCCACGTGGAGGGGACGGGATTATAGTGGTAGCTTCTTCCGCCTGCATCGCAGTAATCCACACCGTAGTTCAGCTTGACCGTCTCGTACCAGTCGTTCTGCTGCGGATGGGCATCGAAGCGGTCGTTGCCGGTACACTTCGCCGGGTATTCATCGTAAGGAGCGGCATCACAGGCGTATCCGTGTACCGGGACACAGGAGAGGTCGAGCCGTTCGCCCGGACAGTAATAAAAGTTGTTCTGCGCATCGAAATGCTTGCCGGTGTCGTCTCCCTCGCCGAGATCCTCCACGCCCTGCGGCCGGGCGATGCTTCTGTACTGGCGTGCGACGTGATTGGGCACGAAGTCCATGAGTACCTTCATGCCTGCCGCATGGGTGCGGGCTACGAGTGCCTCGAACTCTGCCATGCGTGCGTCTACATCCACGGCAATGTCGGGGTCGATGTCGTAGTAGTCGGTGATGGCATACGGCGACCCGGCACGTCCCTTCACGACCCGGGGGTTCTGGCACGGTATGCCGAAAGCGGAATAGTCCGTACACGTCGCATGGCGGATGATGCCGGTAAACCAGAGATGGGTGACACCGAGGTCATGGATGCGCTGCAGCACCTTGCCGTCGAAGTCGTTCATCTTCCCCGCACCGTTCTCCTCCAACGTTCCGTACTCCTTGCGGGTGAGGTTGCGGTTGCCGAAGGTACGGGTGAGAACCTGGTAGATAACTAATTTAGTCTTCATATAAAATCCCCTGCCGGCTCTCCCGAAAGTGGAAAGCAATAAGGGCTTGCACTTACATTATTGTAGGTGCATCAGACAACAGACCATCATCCTTACCTGACACACCTACATCCATATTCTTACTGTCTTAGAGTTCCCTCCCTTCAGAGGGATGGGGGAACTAATCTATGCCGTGTGCATTGACATTACGGTCGATGCGGGCGAGCATGCCCTGCAGGGCCTTGCCCGGACCGCACTCGATGAACTCGTCGGCACCGTCGGCGATCATGTTCTGCGCGCTCTTCGTCCAGCGTACGCTTGAGGTGAGCTGTGCGATGAGGTTTTTCCGGATTTCGGCCGGATCGGTGTGCGGGAGGGCATCCACATTCTGATAGACAGGGCACTTCGGCGTGTTGAACTCCGTTGCCTCGATGGCTGCCTGCAGCTCGTCCTTGGCCGGCTGCATTAGCGGAGAGTGGAACGCACCGCCCACCTTCAGCGGCAATGCACGCTTGGCACCGGCAGCCTTCAGCAGTTCGCAGGCCTCCTCAATGCCTTCCTTCGAACCGGAGATGACCAGCTGGCCGGGGCAGTTGAAGTTGGCTGCCACGCAGACTTTCCCTTCCTTGGAGACCGTTGCGCAGACCTCCTCCACCTTCTCGTCAGGCAGGCCGATGATGGCCGCCATCGTGCCTGGGTTCTTCTCGCAGGCCTTCTGCATGGCGTTGGCACGTGCCGCAACGAGTTTCAGTCCGTCCTCGAAGCTCAGTGCGCCGGCGGCAACCAGTGCGGAGAACTCGCCCAGAGAGTGGCCGGCCACCATGTCGGGCTTGAACGCATCGCCTAAGCAGAGGGCGGAGATGACACTGTGGAGGAACACGGCAGGCTGCGTCACCTTGGTTTCCTTCAGCTGCTCGTCCGTTCCGGCAAACATGATACCAGTTATCTTGAAGCCAAGAATCTCGTCTGCCTTGTCGAAAAGTTCTTTTGCCAGCGGGTTGCTCTCATAGAGTTCCTTGCCCATGCCGACAAACTGAGATCCCTGTCCTGGGAATACAAATGCTTTCATCTTTTGTCAATTGTTTAATTGTTAATACTCTACAGCGTGCAAAGATACAGAAAATAAAGCAGATAAAGAAGAAATCGTCCTGAAAAGCCCCTGTCCCCCCTGGCTGCCCGCTCACTTTACGAAGAGAATGCCCGACAGAAAGCCGTTCTCGTCCTTCTCTTCCTCGTAGCAGGTCAGACCCGTCAGGTACAGGCAGGTGTGCCGGCCGTAGAAAAGAGCCGGATGCTGTATGCGGCTTTCGTTCAGTTCCTTCAGCTTCGCAACCGGCATCCGGACAGTGTCGGCCGTCTTTCTGCCCCGGTACTGATAAGGTATCGTCACGCTCAAGGTGTCATGCTTGACGTAACACGGCAGGAAGCCCGTTTCGTAATCATACCTGACCGTCCGGAAAGCGGCATATCCCTTCGGTATCCCCAATACACTGTCGGAGGCAGAACACTGGATGTTGAAGTAATACATATCGTTGACTGTTGTGAAGGAAGGTTCGCCGGAAAGAAAGTCCTGCATCGAGACCGTCTTCGCATCAACGACCCTGCTGATGTCTGTTGTGTCATAATGGGTATAGAGATAGACGAGTTTGTCTTCAAGGAGCTGGGACTGCCCGTCCTCCGGACCCTCCCATATCTGTTTCAGCTCCGCATCCCGCATCGGGAAGTGACGGATGCCTTTCTCCTCCGCAAGGCTTCTGATGTCCCGGCACAGCTGGCCGCACGTGAACGAATAGACATTGTAAGGCAGGACCGAAAGAAGCAGCAGCGCGCCGGCAAACGAGCCGCCTATCCACCACAGCCATTTCGCCCTCGTCACACAGAGCCCTATGCAGACGGCATAGCACCAGACGTTGAACGCCAGCAGATAGACACGCAGCACCGACACGCCGTAGTCGCTGAAACGGCGGACGATGCCGATGGTCATCAGCACCAGCAGCGGCAGCACGACAAGCGGAAGCCAGCGGAGGACCCTCCTGTCGAACCGTCTGTCTTCTGCCTGGAAACGGACAGGATAGAGCAGATGGACAACAATGACGGTAAGGAACATCAGCGCCGTTACCAGCCAGCTTACCCATCCGTCGGGCAGTGTCCATTCGAGGATGATCTTGAAGACATAGAGATACAGCGTGGCGAGATAGGCGAAGAGCAGGGGAAGGAGCAGGAAATGGATGACGCCGTTCATGAACCTGTGCTGCATCCAGTCGCGGGGCGTACGGTTCTTTTCGGCCGAAGGTGTCTGCACGACGACCAGCGTGGGTGCCAGGAACACGAAGCAGAAGACCAGAAGATAAAGGAAATGGCTGTCGCTGACCTGGGCACCGAACAGATAGAAAAAAGACAGCACCAGCAGCTCCAGCCCCAGGAACAGGAGTCCCGAAACGGCTATGGCCAGCCCCGCACGCCCCAGGAATCCGATGGCAAAGCTGATGGCGGGCCGGTCGTCCCCCAGCCGGCGGAAAGGAACGATGAAGAGGCTCACCGCAACGGCCACGCAGCAGGCTATGCAGGCGGCCGTCATGGCACCGTCCAGCGGATAGCGGCAGGCGAAAAACGAGCAGACCGCAATCCACACGATGTTCGCCGACAGCATGACGACGTGCCGCCGGCCTCCCGCACGCCCCTCCATGAACAGATGGAGCATATAGGAGAGTACGATTCCGCCCAGGGTCAGCAGGTCGGCCAGGAAATCGATACAGGTATAATCGCCCTCCGACATCTTCCCGCAGACGAACCAGAGATGCACCGTGGCAAGGACGATATACACGAAAGTGACCGGAAAGCGGCCGACCGTCTCCACAAGACGGCTGCTCCAGTCTGCAAGGCTTGGCTTCTTCAATGGTGTCATACGCTTTCAATGTTTCAGCACCGGCTCCCTGTCTGTCTGAAGGCAGATGCGGAGACGGACTTTGTCTTGATTCCGCAGCAAAGATAATCATTTCCAGCGAATACAGGCCCGATCCGTCCGTTTTTTTTAAAGAGAGGCGGAGTTTTCACCAGTGTACCCGACCTGCATCCTGCAAATCCGGGTCTTCCGTCAAATGTATAGACAGGAATTTTAAACAGCTCTCAGCATCTCCCCCACTCCTCCCGGTACTCCTAAATCTCTCTCCGCATCGGAGATGCCCCACTCTCCCTGCCCTCCGTGTCCTCCGTGCCTCTGTGTGAGACAATTCCCCGTACACCGTCCGACTTACACTGAACCGCAAATTCCCGACCGTTCGGGAACCGCATTCCCGACTGCCTGGGAACGGCATTCCCAACTGTCTGGGAACCGCATTCCCGACACTTGGGAACAGCCTTCTCCGCCCCGCATTGCCAGCCGGGCGGGGACAGGATGGAGGTACATGAAACACTTTCATGGGAAAAAGAACCGGACCGGACAATGGGTTCAGATTATTTTTCGTAACTTTGCCTGCGGTTTTCCATGACAACAGAAGTAAGAACCAACCTGTAAACATATAACTAAAACAATTGGAAACAACAATGCGTATCAGAAAATCATGGGCTGCCCTGTGCCTGCTGGGCAGCCTGCTCCTGCCGTCAACGGCATCGGCACAGTTCAACTGGCCCTACAAAATCACCGGCGGAAAGGCCGTCACGGAAGTACCTGCACGCCCGGAAGGACAGGAGAGTGCCCTGAACCTCGCCGCCCCGAAGATGAAAGTCGTGCGGGTGGCCTTCGTCGGACTGGGCATGCGCGGGCCCAGTGCGGTGGAACGCTGGATGCACATCCCCGGCATCCAGGTGATGGCCCTCTGCGACCACGAACGCGGCAGAGCCGAGAAATGCCAGGATATTCTCCGCAAGGCAAGCATGCCTGCCGCCGACATCTACTCCGGTGAGGACGGATATAAAGAACTCTGCCGGCGCAAGGACATCGACCTCGTCTACATCGCCCCCGACTGGAAACACCACTTCCTCGTCGCCCGGGAGGCGATGACGCACGGCAAGCACGTGGCCATCGAGGTGCCGGCGGCGATGAACCTGTCGGAAATCTGGCAGCTGATCGACCTGTCCGAGAAGACCCGCCTGCACTGCATGATGCTGGAGAACTGCTGTTACGACTTCTTCGAACTGAACTCGCTGAACATGGCGCAGAAGGGTGTCTTCGGCGAAGTGCTTTACGTGCAGGGGGCTTACCGCCACGACCTGACGCCGTTCTGGGATGCCTACTGGAAGAAGGATGCGCAGGACAGGCTGGGCTGGCGGCTGGACTATAACCGGAAGTTCCGCGGCGACATCTATGCCACACACGGCCTCGGGCCTGTCGCACAGGTGCTGGACATCCACCGCGGCGACCGCATGAAGACGCTCGTCGCCATGGACACGAAGTCGGTCAACGGCAAGATGCACGTGGAGCAGATGACCGGGGAGAAGTGTGACGGATTCCGCAACGGCGACCAGACGACGACGCTCATCAGCACGGAGAACGGCAAGGTCATCGAAATCCATCACAACGTAATGACCCCGCAGCCGTACAACCGTATGTACCAGCTGACAGGCACACGGGGCTTCGCCAACAAATATCCCGTCGAAGGCTATGCGCTGTCGGCCGACGAACTGAAGAAATCGGGCGTCACGCCGTCGGCCGACGACCTCTCCGGACACTCCTATCTGTCAAAGGCAGATGCACAGGAACTGGTGCGGAAATACGAAAGTCCGCTGGTCGCCAAGTACGAGAAGGAGGCGAAGAAAGTCGGCGGACACGGCGGAATGGACTTCATCATGGATTCCCGGCTGGTCTACTGTCTGCAGAACGGCCTGCCGCTGGACATCGATGTCTACGACCTGGCCGAATGGTGCTGCCTGGCCGAGCTGGGTTCCATCTCCATGGACAACGGCAACATCCCTGTCGAAGTACCCGACTTCACACGTGGCCAGTGGAACAGCATCAAAGGCTACCGCCACGCATACGCTTCGCCTGCCGACGAGGCACAGGCGGCTGCAGACGCCATAGCCTTTACGGCCAGACTGAAGGAGAAAGGGAAGAAGTACTGGGAGAAGGCTGACAGGGCTTCCGGGAAACGATGATCACCGGACCGTATCATACGGAAAATGCCGCAGCTCCCGTTACTGGGAACTGCGGCATTTTCCGCTCTGGCGCACCGGCGTGCCAGAGCGGCACGTCCCTGCTCCGGAGGCTTCCGCCTCACTTCTTCAGAGCCAGATTGTAATTGTAATATTCGGTCTTTCCCGTTATGTCCTCAAGCACCTCGAGGAACGGCGGGAAGTTGACATCCTCGTGGTCGACGATTCCTTTCGTCTCGAGAATCTGCAGGCCGGAGGCCGGCGACAGGTAGGTGTCAAGCTCGAAGAACTGTCCCCGCCAGATGAAGGTCTTGCGCACCTTGTGGATGGACAGGCGGTAAGGGTCGGCCTGCCGCATCAGCGACTCGTAGAGGTTGTTGTCGATCTGCCGTTCCGTCACCACCTGCTCGTTGTTCGGGAGGGTCTTCTTCGTCGTGCGGACGTTGATGGAGACGCCGTTCAGCGTACGGCGGCGGAGACGTACCTCGCTGCGCGGCTCCGAAGTGAGGTAGGTCTGCATGATGTCGCTCTCGATGGCATCCGGAATCTCGCCCGTCAGGCGTACGATGTACTTGCGTTCCTCGATGACCTGCTGGGGAATCTCCAGCACATTGGAGATTTCCTGGAGCACACGGTTGATCTTCGTGTCGAAGTTCTCGTGGTTGTTGATGACGCGCAGGTGCGGATGTTCCGACCATGCCTGGATGACCTTCTTGTCCAACTCGCGGGCAAGCTCCAGCCCCTCCGTGCGCTCGGCGTTGTTGGCCGTCGTATAAAACTGCTCGGCCCCGTCGGCGGCGCTGACGAGGTGGAGGACCGCATCGTAACGGGCACGGAGCTGTTCGGACGACGTGCCGGCGGCGGCCGTTATCTCCTCCCACATCTCCGGCTTCATGTAGGCGGAGATGTCCATCGTGCCGCGGTCGCAGACGATGATCGTCGGTGTCTTGATTGTCTCCGCCATGCGTGTGAACCTGTCTTCCAGGTCGAGCTGTGTTTCCAGCGTCGCCTTCTCACCTTCGTAGAAGAAGGCGTGGTTGTCCGTAAGGTAATCCATGCCGGCCTGGCTGAAGAGCGTCGGCACCTCAGGAATGATGAACACCTTGTAGCCGAGACTTGAGAAGTGCTCGATGACCTTGACAAGGGCTGTCGTTTTCCCGGCGCAGGGTCCGCCGGTAAGTACTATTCGTTTCATGACTGACTGAAAAATCCCCTCCACCCGAAAGTGAAAGGGATTTTTATTAACATTACTGCTTTACAGTGCGAAAATGTCTATGTTGAATTATTCTGCGGCAGGAGCTTCCTCCTCAGCTGCCGGAGTCTCTTCCACTGCAGCAGGAGCCTCTGCGGGCTGCTCGGCAGGAGCTTCCTCGACAGCCGGTGCCGGCTGGTTCTCTGCAACGACCGTTACAGGAATCTTCACCTCAACCTCTCTGTGGAAGTGTACCGTAGCCTCGGACGAGCCGACCTTCTTCATGTCGTGCATGGTCACGATCTTGCGGTCGATCTCGATGCCGCGCTTGGCAAGCTCTTCGACGACAGTCGCTGCATTGACGGAACCGTAGGTCACGCCGGTCGCAGAGACCTTTGCCTCGATGACAAGCTCCACGCCGTCCAGCTGGGCTGCCTTCTTCTCGGCCTCGGCCTTGAGGACGGCGAGCTTTGCAGCCTGCTGCTTCAGGTTCTCGGCCAGCTGCTTCCTGGCAGACGGAGAAGCGATGACACCCTTGCCTGTCGGGATGAGGTAGTTACGGCCGTAGCCGTTCTTTACTTTCACGATTTCGTTCTTGTATCCAAGACCGATAATGTCTTCTTTCAGTATAATTTCCATCTGTTGACCTCCTTTTTACTTCATCAAATCGGTTACGTAAGGAAGCAGCGCAATCTGACGGGCACGCTTCACAGCCTGTGCCACACGACGCTGGTACTTCAGGGAAGTGCCTGTGATGCGGCGGGGAAGAATCTTGCCCTGCTCGTTGAGGAACTTCTTGAGGAACTCGCCGTCCTTGTAGTCGATGTACTTGATGCCGCTCTTCTTGAAACGGCAGTACTTCTTCTTCTTCGTGTCGATGGAAGGAGCGGTCAAATAACGGATTTCTGATTTCTGCTCTGCCATGGTTTAAGCCTCCTTTTTAGCTGCCCATTTAGCACGACGCTTCTCGGCATAAGCTGCAGAGTACTTGTCCTGCTTAACGGTGATGTAACGAATAACCTTCTCGTCACGACGGAAGGCGGTCTCGAGAGTGTAGATAACTGACGGTTCTGCGTTGAACTCCAGCAGCGCATAGAAGCCGGAAGACTTCTTCTGGATGTTGTAAGCCAACTTCTTCAGACCCCAGGCCTCTTCGTTCAAGATCTCCGCACCGTTGTCGGCGAGCAGTTTCCTGAATTTAGCGACCGTTTCCTTCATCTGTTCGTCAGACAAAACGGGAGTCAAAATGAAAACGGTTTCGTATTGATTCATACTGTTTATAAAATATAAAATGTAAATTTAACCGCACCTGCTTTCGCAAAATGCGGTGCAAAAGTACGGCTTTTTATGCAACCGGCCAAATATTTTTCGTACTTTTGCGTCTGCTAACAGCATATTCACGCATCCGTATGAAAAGACCTATCAAATACTTAGGCATCGCCGCCATCCTCCTCGGCCTCCTCCTGTTCGTCCTCCACGTCGTCATCAGCTACAGAGGCAACACGCTGCTGTTCACCGGTCTGGCACTCGTTCTGGGCGGTGCCGCTGCGTTCGTCAAGGGTGAGAAGAATCCTTACTGAGGGCTGCCGGTAATCACATCAGAGACCTCTGCAAAACTCTTCCGAAAAACATGAATGAAAGTGTAACGAACTGATATGCCGGACAAGGAGAGGCTTGCAGAGGTCTCTTCACGTCATTTCTCCACCTGCAGAATCCTATGGAATGAAGATGCCGTTTCCTATGAGAGAACGTTCGTGAGCGGCTGGACAGACGAGCTGCTTACAACTGTGTCAGTGCCACCTGGCAGACTTTTCCCGTGCAACCGGTCTTCAGCGTCTTACTGCATATCATAGCGACACTGCAAGAACCGGCCTTCCCTGCTGATGTGTCGAGGCCTGCCACAGATTGTGTTGACGGTAAACACCAGTCGTGTCGACAGTCCGCTCCTTTCAGCAGACTGCCGGAACGGGAGCAACCTGCAGCCTGCTGCCTTGTCCGTTTCCCCTGTTCCGCAGACCGGAGGGAGGCCGCCCTGCTGGTCAGCGGCGACGTGCGGCAGCGGCATCCCTGACATACCGAGAGCGGTCGGCAAACGGAAGGAGGGCGTATTCGCCTCCGGTGATTTCCTGCAGCGACAGGCTCCGGAACTCGATGTCATAGCCGTCGTCCTGTCCGCGCACCTCGTAGAGAAGTCCGATACGGCGGTTTTTCATGCTGACCATCGTCGAATAGCACGATGAGCCGTCCGTCACGCACAGCCCTTTCTTCCATCCACGGCCCAGTGCATCAGGCGTGGAATAGTCGGCATAGGCAGCCAGCTCCTTGTAATAGAAGCCCACGCTGTCGCGGCGTGCGCTGAGCGGAACGGACTGGAGGGCTACGAACAGCCGGCGTCCGTCGGCCATCCTCCTTGCCGGAACGACCAGGATGCCGCCGTTGCAGGCGTTGACCTGCCTACCGGTCATGTTCTCCGGCATCACCTCCTGTCCCCAGCTGCCTGTGCCCTTGAGGGCATCCGCATAGGTGAAGACATTGAAACGCCGTCCGCCATAGACATCCCGGCAGCTGAGCAGTACGCTTCCGTCGGGCAGTTCCTCCACTTTCGACTCGTCCTGAGCGACAGAGGGGGCAACAGCGGGAGAGCCCAGCACGCTCCATGTGCGACCGAAGTCGTCGGAATAGATGACGAACGTGCCGCAACGGTCCACTCCTGCCTGCCGGACGGGATGGGCGATGTACAGCCGGTAGAATCTGCCTCTGCGGATGTAACGGCTCTGCATGATCTTCCCTGAAGTCAGGAAGATGCCGTCGGGACAGCCACCGCCGGGCAGCCGTCCGTCATAGAGACCGTGTATCATTTCCGTCAGGTCCGTCCCGTTGTCCCATGTCCTTCCGCCGTCAGTGCTGCGGAAGAAGAAGGCGTGCATGGGATTCCGGCGTGTCGCCGTCTGGTAGCCGGTCTTCCCGGCGACGCAGCTCATCAGCACGTTGTCCGACGTGCGGTCGGCGACAATGCACGGATCGCCGAAAGCCGTGCGGACGGTGTCCGCAGCCTGCTCATCGCCCCTTGCGACACAGAGCGTGTCCGACCATGTGCGCCCATGGTCCTCGCTCCTTTTCATGACGACATTGATCTGCCAGCGGCCGTTGCGGTTGTTCCACCCCACGTCCGTATGGCTGAAGCGGAAGTCGCAGGCCGCCAGCAGCGTGCCCCGCCGTGTCTCGGCGATGGCCGGGATGCGGTAGGGGACGGGGCTGTGCGCCCTATCAAAAACGATGGTGGTAAAACCATCATCGCTCTTGTCTCTGTTCCTGTCTGTCCCGGCTGCACCGGCCTGTAACAGCACGGTGCAGAGGATGACAGCCGATAGGATTCTTCTGTACATGGATTGTCTTTGCCGGGAGATTGTTAAAACTTGTATTCGACAAACGCCTCCATCGCTTCGTAGCAGGCCAGCCCGAGGTCGTCATAGAGCTTGGCGGTGCCGCGGTTGCGGTCCTCGGAACGCTGCCAGAAGAGCCGTTCGTCGTTGCCGAGGAACGGAGCGCTCTCCATCTGGCTCTGGTGCTTGAGGATGGAATTGCGCTTTGCACGCAGCTCTTCCGGACTGATGGGGACGCACATCTCGATGTTCTCGATTTCCCATTCCGCCCATGCGCCGCGGTACATCCACACACGGCAGTCCTTCAGCCACGCCGCCTTGGCCTCTTTCTCCAGGTCGATGGCGGCGAGGACGGCATCCGTACACTTGCGGTGCGTGCCGTGCGGGTCGGCCAGGTCGCCGGCTACGTAGATCTGGTGCGGCTGCACGGTACTGATGAGCTTCCTCACGATGTCTACGTCGGCCTCGCCCATCGGCAGCTTCTCGATCTTGCCCGACTCATAGAAAGGCAGGTCGAGGAAGTGGACGTGGTCGAGCGGAATCTGATTGAAGGTGCAGGCCGTGCGCGCCTCGCCGCGGCGGATCAGCCCCTTGATGGTGCGGACATCCTGTGTGTCGATGTCGCCTTCCTTCTTGTGCTTCAGGAACTCCTTTATCTCCTTGTACTTCGACTTGATGACCTCGTCCTGCTCGTTGCCGAAGAGCTGGTTGAAACCGTTGATGAAGTGCATGAAGCGCACGACCTCCTCGTCGCCGACGGCGATGTTGCCCGATGTCTCGTAGGCGACGTGTACGTCGTGGCCCTGCTGGACGAGGCGGCGGAGCGTACCGCCCATGGAGATCACGTCGTCGTCAGGGTGCGGCGAGAAGACGATGACCCGCTTCGGGAACGGTTTGGCACGCTCCGGCCGGTAGGTGTCGTCGGCATCAGGCTTGCCGCCCGGCCATCCGGTGATGGTATGCTGGAGGTCGTTGAATATCTTGATGTTGGCGTTGTAGGCCGACCCGTAGAGGGCCAGAAGTTCACTGAGGCCGTTCTCGTTGTAGTCCTTGTTGGTCAGCTTGAGGATCGGTTTGCCCGTCACCTGACAGAGCCAGACGAGTGCCGAACGGACGAGCTTGTCGGTCCACTTGCAGGAAGCGACGAGCCAGGGGTGCTGGATGCGCGTCAGCTTGGCTGCCGCCGAGAGGTCGATGACGACGTGCGCATCGTTGTGCGTCTGCAGGAAAGAGGCCGGGACAGTGTCGCTGACCTTGCCTTCTACGGTCTTCTTGATGATGTCGGCCTTCTCCTCGCCCCATGCCGTAAGGAAGATCCTGCGCGCGGAGAGGATGGTGCTGACGCCCATCGTGATGGAACAGGGAGGGACCGTCTCCTGCGAGCCGAAGCTCATCTTCATCTCCTCGCGCGCCGTCTCGTCGATGAGGATGAGGCGTGAGGCCGACGTGATGCTCGAACCCGGCTCGTTGGTGGCGATGTTGCCCATGCGGCCGATGCCGAGGAGGATGACGTCCAGGCCGCCCTGCTCCTTGATGTGCTGCTCGTACTGCCGGCAGTGTTCCTGCACATCGTCCTGGGCAAGCGTCCCGTCGGGCGTGAAGATGTTGTCCGCCTCGATGTCGACATGATTCAGGAAACGCTCCTTCAGCTGGTTGATGCTGCGGTTCACGTTCTCGGCGTTCAGCGGGAAATACTCGTAGGCGTTGAAGACGACCACGTTCCTGAAGCTCAGCCTGCCGGCCTCATGCCGACGGATAAGCTCCTGGAAGATGGGGGTGAGCGAAGAGCCGGACCCTACGCCCATGACGAACTTCCGTCCTTCCTGCTCCCGCTTCTTGATGTCGGCTTCCAGCTGGTTGGCGATGTCGACGGCACCCTCCTCGATGGTCGGGAAGATGTCGGTCGGCACTTTCTCGAAGCGGGTGATCTCCGAACGTTCGATGGCGGTTGCCGGACGGTAGAACTCCTCCGGTATCTGGTTGAGTACGATCTTTGAACTAAGATTCAGCTTCATCACAGGTTCTCCTTTTCTATGTCTTTAAAGTATTTGTATGTTTCTACGGTGAGCTTGTCGGTCGCAGCCTCGTCACAGACGATGATGCCGTGCTCGTGCATCTGCAGCGCGCTGATGGTCCACTTCTGGGTGATGCCGCCCTCTACGGCTGCACGCAGGGCCTCGGCCTTGTGATGACCGTTGGCGAGAATCAGCACCTCCCGGGCGTCCATGACGGTGCCCACACCTACGGTCAGTGCGTGTGCCGGCACTTTCTCCGGGTCGTTGTCGAAGAAGCGCGAGTTGGCGATGCGCGTGTCAGAGGTCAGCGTCTTCACACGGGTGTGCGATCGGAGCGACGACCCCGGCTCGTTGAAGGCGATGTGCCCGTCGGGGCCGATGCCGCCGAGGAAGAGGTCGATGCCGCCGGCCTCACGGATCATCTCCTCATAGTGCCGGCATTCTGCCTCCAGGTCTTCGGCATTGCCGTTCAGGATGTGGATGTTCTCCTTCGGGCAGTCGATGTGGTTGAAGAGGTGTTCGGCCATGAAGGTGTGGTAGCTCTGCGGATGGCTCTCGGGCAGGCCGACATACTCGTCCATGTTGAACGTGACGACGTTCTTGAAGCTGACTCTGCCTTCCTTGCAGGCCATCACCAGTTCGGCATACATCCCTTCCGGCGACGAACCGGTAGGCAGTCCGAGCACGAACGGCTTTTCCTGGTTCCTGGCAGCATTGACGCGCTCGATGACGTAGTTGGCCGCCCACCGGGACAGCTGTTCGTAGTTGGGTTCTATGATTAATCTCATAATCTTTGGTTTTAATTATTTTGTTTGGGTCTGAATGTGCTGTACACGCTGTCCCCCGCTCATGCCGCGGCCTTTGCCTTCTTCGTCCTGTCGGGATAGGTGAACGGGACGAACCATGTGATCAGCAGGGCCGGAATGGTGCATGCCAGTACGACGATGAAGAACATACGGTAGCCCAGATGGTCGCTGAAGTAGCCGCTCAGCATGCCCGGCAGCATGACCCCGAGGTTCATGATGCCGCTGGCAAAGGCGTAGTGGGCCATCTGGTGCCTGCCCGGCGCCACCTGCTGCATCATGAAGAGCGACAGACCGACGAAGCCGAAGCCGTAGCCGAAGTATTCCATGACGATACCGCCGCCGATCAGCCACAGGCTCTCGGGCTGGTAGACGGCAAGCAACGTGTAGGCGACGAAGGGGATGTTGAACACCAGGGCGAGCGAGAAAAGGCTCTTCTGCAGCCCCCGCCAGGCGATGTAGTAGCCGGCGAGAATCGAACCGATGACGAACGCCGCAGCACCGAAGGTGCCGTAGCACAGGCCGATTTCCTGCTCGCTCAGTCCCAGTCCCTGCTGGGCACGCGGAGCCTTGAGGAAGAGCGGGACGATCTTCATCACGAATCCCTCGGCAAAGCGGTAGAGGACGATGAAACAGATATAATATATAATGTGTCTCTTCCGGAAGAAGTCGAGGAACACCTCCAGCAGCTCGTGCAGAGAATCGTGCAGCGAGACAGGACTGCCCTCCGTCGTCTTCGCCGGGTCCGGCAGGACGGCATAGTGATAGATGCCGATGGTCACCATGACGGCGGCGATGATCAGCATGATCAGCATCCAGGCCTTCGTCACGCCGAAGTGGCCGATGAACGTGCCGGCGAGATAGACCAGCCCGCCCGTCGCGGCAATCTTCGCAATGTTGTAGAATGCCCCCTGCCAGCCTATCCACCGTGCCTGCTCCTCGTTCGACAGCACGGACATATAAGTGCCGTCGGCTGCGATGTCGTGCGTCGCACCGCTCATGGCGATCACCGAGAGTATCGCTATCGTGACCGGGAAGAAAGAGGGAAGATGGAGCGCAAAGGCCACCAGGGCGAAGAGCACGCCTGTGAGCAGCTGCGTCAGTACGACAAAAAACTTCTTTGTCTTGTAAATCTCCAGGAACGGACTCCACAGCGGCTTCAGCGTCCAGGGCAGCATGATGAGCGAGGTCCAGAAGGCGATCTGCGCATCGCTCACGCCCATTCCCTTGTACATCAGCGTGCAGACCATGTTGAGCACGACGAAGGGCATACCCATGGCGAAGTAAAGCGTAGGCACCCACGTTGCCGGACTGCGCCGTTTCCCGTTGTATGTGGTTTCCTCTGTTAGGTTCTTAGAGTTCAGATTCATTTTCTTTATCAGGATTTTCTAAAAGAATAACAGCCGGGGAGGCTTTTTTGCGTATCAGGAAGCAGCGCATTTAACTTTAATTTACCAATGCGCCCCGCCACGACCTATCCGGCAGCCTCACCCGATGCGGACAGCGGGGTCCGCCTGAGATGAACAGCAGAATCGGCATTGAATCGGCGGAAGATGCCTGCTCTCCATGGAGAAGCCCTGCTATGCCGTCTTTCATCCCGGTTGCCCGGCAGGGGTTTCCTCCGCAAAACAGCCGCCAGGAACACACAGCCCATGACCGCCTCAACCGATTCGTAAACCGTCAAATCCCGGCAAGCAAGACACCCCCCTCTTACCTGGCAGACGACTAAGGCCTGACTGCAACGCAAACAAGGCCTAATTGGAGTGCAAGTAAGGCCTAATTGACAGACAAGTAAGGCCTGATTGGTGTGCAATCAGGCCTTGTTTGCAGAGCGAAGTGACGCCCGGCGGAAATTCTGCTGTCGGACAGTTACGAGCCAGCGGATGGCGGGGCGACTTAAAAAAACTAAAAAAAGGCAACGGAGACCGCTGCTTTCTGATTTATTTTCATAAATTTGTAAAGATGCCGTGCCGGCCGGACAGCCGGCATACAGGCACGGAACAATCTAATGAGACAGAATGAAAAAGATATTATCCCTGATTACCGCACTCCTCGTCACCATGGGGATGCGGGCACAAAGCGATGTCGTCAAGGTGGCCGACGCTATCCGGATTTTCCAGACAAAGACGCTCTACACCGGCAGACAGGTGCTGGAGAAACAGGGCTACAGATACAAGGGCATATCGTCTGACGAATTCGGAAAAGACCACAACTGGGTGAAGAACATGGACCTGACTAAAGATTTCGTCCCCACCGCCATGGGACGCGGAAACTCCAGCATGGTACTGCTGGCACAGGACGGAAAGACCGTCTACGTCTATGTCTTCAACCGCAACGCTTTCGCCGGACTGCAGGCACAGGTGAAGGCGATGGGCTACGACATGGGCAGAGCCGTGAAGGCTGACAGGGGAACGCTGATCTGTACGAAGGACAGCCAGCCTACCATTACTTTCCTCACCCTCCAGCAGCCCCTCCCTTATTGTATGCAGATCACAGAATAGCAGACTGCCCAATAGCAGCACACCCCCTCCATCCCCTGCCCATTCCCACCTATCATCCCCCCATAATCGCCTATCATCCCTCCATCATCGCCTACCTCCACCTATCATCGCCCATATCATCGCCCATATCCCCGCCTATGATCCCCCCGCTTCGTAGCCCGAGGAAAAGTCTAAAAAAAGAAAAGAATGAAAAAGAAACCGACCTACAAGCTCCCCGTATCCATCTGCGCCATCGTCCTGGCAACAGGGGCGACGGTCCTTGCCGTACTCATGGAGACACGCAAGATGGCCCCGCCCCGGAAATACGAGGTGGATATGTCGGGGGAGGTCATCGGCATCGACAACGGACCGAAGACTCCCGTGTTGACGGAGGAGGAAGTGAAGGACGAAGAGGTGAAAGAAGAGAAAAAGCCGGAGAAATCCTCCCCGGCTGCCCCGAAAGAGGAAGAAGCGGCCGCCCCTGACGAGCCCGTCATCGTCCCTGACGTTCCTGAAGGACAGACGGAGCCTGCCCCTGTCGTCAAGACTCCCGCACCGGAAATCAAAAAGCCCGTAATCGACAAAATAGAAAACTGACAGGAAAAACTACCGGCAGCAGACAGCATCATCATCACCCATCATCACCTATCCTCGCTCATCACCGCTCATCCTCGCTCATCATCGCCTACTGTCCCCTACCTCCGCCTACCCCATCCCGCTTTCCGAGGGGCTTGGGGAGACCTCAAAAAAAATCTGGAACTCCTGTTGACAGGAATTCCAGATTCAATAGTTGCGGGTGCAGGACTCGAACGTGCGACCTCCAGGTTATGAGCCTGGCGAGCTACCAACTGCTCCAACCCGCGATGTTAAAAACCGGCAATTCATCCCATGCCTTACGGCTGATTTCTGAATTGCGAATGCAAAGGTACGGCTTTCTGCTGTAACAGCCAAGAAAATATACATTATTTAACAGACCGTCTTCTCTGCATTCAGCAGACGATCCATTCTGCACCCGCTGCCTCCAGACTCTCCCGGCTGCCGTTTCCGTAGGTCACGCCGCAGGTGTGTACACCTGCATTCCGCCCCATGAGAATGTCGTACTCGGTATCGCCCACGACGAGAGCCTCATCGGGACGGACGCTGAAATGGCGCAGGGTAAGGGCGACAGGATCGGCGGCCGGTTTCTGGTGTTCCACGTCATCCGCCCCGACAAGGAAAGTGATGAAAGGCGAGAGCTGCAGGTCGCGAACCAGCCCGACAAGCGACTCACGGCGGCGGCTGCTGGCGATGGACATCGTAATGCCTCGCTCCGCAAGGTGTTCCAGCGTCTTGCAGACACCGGGGAAGACGGTCACGGCACCGGGTACGTTCTTCTCATCGAACAGCTCCCTGTAAGTGGCGGCACACCGTTCCGCCTGGCTGTCGGTCATCGGAATGATGGAAGAGAAGCATTGCTTCAGCGGCAGACCGATGGTCCGGGCACACGCCTCACGGCTCCGCCGGGGCAGTCCGAGCCGTTCGATGGTGGCGAGCATCGTGTCGGTGATTAGCTGCCGGGAGTCGCCGAGCGTACCGTCGAAGTCGAAGATGACGAGGCGGATGCCCTCGAGAATGGCAGGGTCGGCGAAAAGGTCGGGACAGTACCGCACCCGAGGCTGCCGTGCCGTCACAGAGGCTGCGGCAC
Source organism: Prevotella denticola (assembly GCF_900454835.1). Classification (GTDB taxonomy): domain Bacteria; phylum Bacteroidota; class Bacteroidia; order Bacteroidales; family Bacteroidaceae; genus Prevotella; species Prevotella denticola. The sequence continues at coordinate 350,020 of NZ_UGTM01000002.1, forward strand.
CGGGAGCGGTTCTCTTTTTCCAGAACCATCCCCTGACACGCCGGTAGCCTTCCGCACCGAGGATGGCTATGCCGCCGTACTGGAAGGCCTTTGCCAGTCCGAACAGCACCGCCCAAAGGATTCCCTTTGCGCTTACGGAAATCGGAAGGAGCAGCTGCGTGAAGGACAGGACATAGAAAGGTACGCACAGGAGCAGCACGACGACACCTGTGCGGAAAGAGAGGTTCTGCAGTCTTTGCGGGATGGACATATCGGTTTCGTATTTTTGTTTTCAGCCGGCAGGAACAAGGCGGACGGGAGCGGGAGAATGCTCGCCACTGGTCTGCCAGGTGCAGCTTTTCTTATGCAAATTTATATAAAAACCGTGATTTATAAGCTAATCGGATAAAGAAAGTGCTTTTTCCTTTAGAGGAAATGCAGGAAAAAACTCAGATTACAGGACTTCGGACCGGAAAAAACACAATATCCCGTCCACATCCGCCTGCCTCGTCGCCACCTGAAAACCACCCGGAAGCCTGACATCAGGCTGCATATTCAGCCGTAAAAACTTGCAGCATTGCAAAAATGTTGCTATCTTCGCAGACAGGAAGCCCGCAGGCGGCTGACAGACAGAAACAGATGAAATGGGAAGAAACAAGTTCGCACAGGATGAAATCAACGAGATTGCAAGACTGCTCCGGCTGAAAAACGCCGGCAACCGGGCCAGGCAGAAGCTGGTGCGCCACGACCTCCGCACGGTCTACGAGTTCAACATCTCCGACTTCAACGAGCCGGGAAAAGCCTTCGGCGAGGCCGACCTGCAGGAAGCCATCAGGCGGGGCGCCATCCAGGTGCTCGACGATGCCACCATTGCCGACATGAAGGCGAAGCGGGCACGGGACAGGGAACGCGACAAGGCCGAACGCGAACGAAAGGCCATCGAGACGGGCGAGATGACCGACTGGAAAGCCAGTGCCAGAGAATGGGAGGAATGGGAAAAGTCGCAGCAGAACAGTGACTGAATTCATAGGGAAACGGAAGTAAACAAGCAAAGTCATAGAAAAACGGTAACTGATGTGACCGGAGCGTAGAATGGCATCTTTTTTGATAACCAGAGAATACAGGAGGAAAGAAACATGGAGGAATACAACAAATACGTAAGGTTCGACTGGGCCGCCAAGCGGATGCTCAGGGATAAGGCCAACTTCGGCGTGCTCGAGGGACTGATCACCGTGCTGCTCAACGAAGAGGTACACATCGTCGAAATCCTCGAGAGCGAATCCAACCAGGACAGCATCGACGACAAGTTCAACCGCGTCGACATCAAGGCCAGGAACAGCAAGGACGAGATCATCATCGTGGAAATCCAGCTGACACGTGAGCTGTACTACCTGGAGCGCGTGCTCTACGGCGTGTCAAAGGCCATCACCGAACACATCTCGCTGGGCGACAAGTACGACAGGGTGCGGAAGGTCTATTCCATCAGCATCCTCTACTTCGACCTCGGCAAGGGTGCGGACTATCTCTACCACGGCACGACCTCCTTCGTAGGCGTCCATACGAACGACACCCTGCAGATCAACGCACGCGACCGAGAGATGATCCGCATGAAGACGCCCGAGCAGATCTTCCCGGAGTACTTCCTCATCCGTGTCAACGAGTTCAACAACGTGGCCCGCACGCCGCTCGAGGAGTGGATCGACTACCTGAAGAACGGACACATCAAAGAGGACACCCAGGCCCCCGGACTGCGAGAGGCACGCGAGAAGCTGCAGTACCTCATGATGAGCAAGGCCGAACGTCAGGCCTACGACCACCACATCGACGCCATCATGATCCAGAACGACGTGATCGACACCGCCAAGATGGAGGGACTGGCAGAAGGAAGAGCCGAAGGACGCGCGGAAGGAAGAAAAGAAGGACGTGAAGAAGGTCGTGCAGAAGGAAGAGCAGAAGGAAGAGCAGAAGGAAGAGCAGAAGGAAGAGCAGAGGGAAGAGCAGAGGGAAGAGCAGCGGCGATGTCCGAGATTGCCAAGCGGATGCGGGAACTGGGAACACCGGCCGACATCATCGCCCAGGCCACAGGTCTCACACCCGAAGAGATCGCCCGCCTATAATCATCCTGCCATCACCCATCACTCAATCCCCGCACCACCCCGTCACCCGACCCTCCCGACACACCCCGTCAGGCACTCCCCGCCTCCGGAGGGATCGGGAGAGGTTTTCTCCAACACATCAAAAGAACAATGACACTATATCCAAAACTCATCACGGAAGCCCTGGAGAAAGTCATCTACCCGGGCACAAAGAAGAACATCATCGAGAGTGAAATGCTGGCCGACACCCCCAGCATCAACGGGAACAAAGTGCGCATTACACTCATCTTCCCACGCGAGACCGACCCGTTCCTCAAGTCCACCGTCAAGGCGGCAGAGGCACAGATCCACTACTCCGTGGGCAAGGACGTGGAGGTACACATCACCACCGAGTTCCGCAACGCGCCGCGCCCGGAGGTGGGCAAATTCCTGCCCGGGGTGAAGAACATCATCGCCGTCAGCTCCGGAAAGGGCGGCGTGGGCAAGAGCACCGTCTCCGCCAACCTCGCCATCGCCCTGGCACGGCTGGGCTACAAGGTGGGACTGCTCGACACCGACATCTTCGGACCGAGCATGCCCAAAATGTTCGGTGTCGAGGACGAACGGCCGTACGGCATACAGAAGGACGGCCGCCAGCTCATCGAGCCGATAGAGAAGTACGGCGTGAAGCTCCTCTCCATCGGCTTCTTCGTCAATCCCGATACCGCCACGCTCTGGCGGGGAGGAATGGCGACAGCCGCACTGAAACAGCTCATCGCCGATGCCGACTGGGGCGAACTCGACTACTTCATCCTCGACACGCCGCCGGGGACGAGCGACATCCACCTCACCCTCATGCAGACGCTCGCCATCACCGGAGCCGTCATCGTATCGACACCGCAGAACGTCGCCCTCGCCGATGCACGCAAAGGCATCGATATGTACCGCAACGACAAGGTGAACATCCCCATCCTCGGACTGGTGGAGAACATGGCCTGGTTCACGCCGGCCGAGCTCCCCGGAAACAAGTATTACATCTTCGGAAAGGACGGAGGCAAGAACCTCGCCAAGAAACTCGACTGCCCGCTGCTGGCACAGATCCCGATCGTACAGAGCATCTGCGAGGACGGGGACAACGGAACGCCGGCTGCCACACAGGTGGACACCGTCACCGGACAGGCCTTCCTCAGTCTGGCACAGTCGGTCGTGACCGTCGTGAACCGCCGCAACAAGCAGCAGGCTCCGACGAAAATCGTCAGTGTGAAGAACAGCTGACGGCCCCTCAGAAGGACTTTCCCTGCGGCAACGAGGCTGTGGCAGGCCCTGATGAAAGCCTCCCCCAAGCCCCTCCGGAAAAGGGGGGATGCGGCAGGCGGTGATGGGCGAGAGTAAGCGGTGGCAAGTCTTGTTCCACTTGGTTTCCGTCAGGCACTTCCCTCCTTCGGAGGGGCTTGGAGGGGTCTCTTTTTTTTAATTATCTATCGTCTAAATAGCCCCATCCGACGGAAAAAGACGCAGGAAAACTATACGGTTTCAGAAATAATGCCTATCTTTGCAGGCGAAAGGTTGAAATAATTACAGCTTATTGACTGCACCCTATCGGTTGTACATCAGCCGGATGCACGACACATAGTCATTTAGCGAGTGACGATACATTAACATTATAATACAAAAGCATTATGAAGCAGAAATTTATTTGCACCGTCTGTGGTTACATCCACGAAGGAACAGAGGCACCCGCAGAGTGCCCTGTATGCCACGCAAAGGCCAACAAGTTCAAGGCGTTCGACCCGGCTGCACTGAAGGGCACCAAGACCGAGCAGAACCTCAAGGACGCTTTCGCCGGCGAGAGCCAGGCCCACACCAAGTACCTCTACTACGCTTCCAAGGCGAAGAAAGACGGCTACGAGCAGATCGCTGGCTTCTTCGAGGAGACCGCACGCAACGAGAAGGAACACGCCAAAATCTGGTTCAAGTTCCTGCACGGGGGCGACATCCCTACTACCACAGAGAACCTGGCTGATGCTGCAGCCGGCGAGAACTGGGAGTGGACCGATATGTACGACCAGATGGCAAAGGACGCCGAGGCAGAAGGCTTCCCCGAGCTGGCCGTCAAGTTCCGCGGCGTAGGGCAGGTGGAGAAGCACCACGAGGAGCGTTACCGCAAACTCCTGAAGAACATCGAGGACAGCGTCGTATTCTCACGCGACGGTGACTGCATCTGGCAGTGCCGCAACTGCGGACACATCGTTGTCGGCAAGAAGGCCCCGGCCGTATGCCCCGTCTGCAACCATCCGCAGAGCTTCTTCCAGGTACAGGAGAACAACTACTAAGGATGCGCCGCTGCCGGAATGACAGCGTTCCATACAACATGAGTTCATTATAAAATATCCCTATCAGCAGGGACAGGCACTTTTGCCTGTCCCTGTTTTTTTATGTCGGGTCATCTTATACGTCCCCGCTCTCCCGCTTCCGAATGCCCTCTCACGGTTCTTTCACGACAGCCCAGCAGCGGTGCTTCACAAATCATCAGGATTTGAAATAACTTTACACACATCATTCTCGCCTTCCGTCCGGGACAGAGGAAGGCGTCTCCCCCTGTTCCATCATAACTGTCACGGAATCAGCACAGTACAATCCCATTTGAAGAGAGGCCTGATTGGATTCCTGACAGGCGTTAGTTGAACGGCTATCAGGCACTGATCGGACGGCAACCAAGCACCTTTCAGTTCCCAGTCAGTGCCTGACACAAAAACAACGGACCATCAAGTGACAGTCCGTGGAAGAATTATCTTTACAAGTCATGACGGTTTCCCGTGATGTTCCTCCGTCATCTTTCAACAAGTGATGTTCACGTCTTCTTTCAACAAGTGAGGTTCCCATCATCTTTCAACAAGTGATGTTTCTCCGTCTTTCAATATTTACCTGAAATAAATGTAAGTTGTCCCACCTGTACAGAGACCTGCATAATCCGAACAAATCTCAAATCTCAAATCTCAAATCTCAAATCTCAAACCTCAAATCTCAAACCTCAAACCTCAAATCTCAAATCTCAAACCTCAAACCCTCACTGCACGACATAATAAGCGGCACCGTAACCCAGCCAGCAGCCCAGTCCGCCCCTGACGTTGCCCGGGAGGTTCTGCATCGTATTGAACAGCGGGTTGCGGCCCTCGGCGTTATAGTCCTCAAAGGCCTTCCAATACCGGTAGCCGGTTGAATCGACATGACAGAACTTCACCAGCACCCTGTCGCCCTCCGAGAAATAAATGTCGGGGGCAGGGTGAAGGAGGTTGTTGCGTCCGTTGTTGATCGTGATCGTGTTGCCGGCGTTGAACGTCCTGTCGCTGAACACGCCGAAGTACGCGCTGCGCATCGTCATGTCCTTCTCCGACGTTCGGACAAACACCTTGTAATAGTCTTCCGTCTGCGGATCGTCCTGCACCGAGGCCTTGATGGTGTACCGCCGGCTGCCGTCTTCCAGCGGCCGGGCCTGGATGCCGCTGAGACCGACGGCGGCAGGGATGGAGGTCTCGGCCTGTGCATGGAACTGCGCATAGTCCACCTTCAGGGTATAGGTCCTGCCCGTCTCACCCAGCATATCGCCCGTCGTATAGAGATAAGGCGGGGTGTAACGGCGGTTGTAGACACCTGTGAGAATCACTTCCTTCGTACCGTCAGAGACCGTCACCCTGGCCCACTTCAGCACGTAGCGGTCCAGAGAATCGACACTGTGCTTCGAGGTAGTGATGGGGACGGTGGTCGTCAGCTGTACGACAGGGGCCCGGCCGTTCTCTATCCAGCCCTCTACGACGAGCTGCGGGGCCGCCTCCTCAATCTCCGTGCGGTAGCAGGAGGAGAGCAGAAGGGGAACGGCGAGCAGAAGAAAAGACAGTCTGTGCATGATCAGAACTTGATGTAATAATTGATGGACGGCAGGAAAGGCAGCTTCTTCGGGAGCGGGCGCAGCGGCGCATAATAATACTGTCCGTCGTTGAACTTCAGCCGCCAGAAGAGGTCGTTGTGCCGGCAGTTCGCATTGTAGACGGAGAAGTTCAGACCGCTTTCCCGGCCGCCGTGTACCTTGATTCGGCAGGTCGCCGACACGTCCAGGCGGATGTAGGTGCTCAGACGGCCGCTGTTGTAGTCGCCGAACTGCGACAGGAGGTTTCCGTTCTGCAGGTAGAAATAGCTCGGCGGGGTGAACGGCGTACCGCCCGCCCATACCAGCGTGGCCCCGAACGACCATCTGCGCCCGGCCTTCCACGTGGCCACGGCATTGAACTCGTGTATGCGCTCGTGGCCGGCCGGGAAGGTCCCGCTGAACCGGCCGGGGTATCTGCGCAGTGCCCGCCCCAGTGAATAGCTCATCCAGCCCGTGAGCCGGCCGGTGCGTTTCTCTATCATCAGGTCCAGTCCGTAGTTCTCTCCCTTCCCGCTGATGAGGTTCTTGCGGTAGTCGTAGTCGCCGTATATCAGCTCAAAGGGTGTCCCGATGTATTCTGTCTGGTGATAGAGCCGCTTGTAATACAGCCCGGCCGACAGCTGCAGCCGCCCGGGAATGAGGTCTGTCCGGTATTCGCCCGAAAGCCCATAGGCATACTGCGGACGCAGCCGATCATCGGCCGGAAGCCAGAAATCCGTAGGCAGGTTGACGGCGGAGAGGCCGGTCCGGAAGAGGTACTGGTGCTTCACGTTCGCCGTGAGGCGGAACTGTCCGTACCCCGACGTCCACAGCAGCGACAGGACGGGGTCGGCACTGAAGAAGGCGGAACGGCGGATCGTGTAGACGTTTGCGCGCAGTCCGCCCAGCAGCTCCATGTTCCGGGCAACGGCAAACTTACAGTCTGCCCACAGCGAACCCTCCGTGCTGTGCCGGCGGGTGGCCGACAGGGTCGTCGTCTGCCGTTCTCCTTCCGTTTCAGGCTGCTGGGGACGGATGCCGTGCAGAGCCCAGTCGGTACCGGCAGTCCATCTGCCCCGCCGCAGCGACAGCCTGTAGCCGTAGTCCGTGATGCCCGACGGCATACGCAGGCGGAAGTCCGGCCGTTCGATGGAAAAGCGGTTCCCGTAGCGGGTCATATAGGCCGTCTGGCGCAGGACGAGTCCCCGCCGTTTCCACTCCCAGTTCATCGAGACCATCCGGTTGCCCCAGCCGAGGCGTGCGTCATATTTCTCGCCGTCTTCCTGATAGTCCATCCGGTCGTTGCCGCCGTAAAAGTCCAGCCACAGGGTGTTGTGCGCATCGGGGCGGTACAGCCACGTGACGTTGGCATCACAGAACGAATACCGGATGGCGGACTCCTCCACCTTCAGCCACCGTCCGTAGAGCAGGTTGATGTAGGCCCCGCGGCCCGACAGGATAAGTTCGGACTTTCCTCCGAGGGGCAGGCGGAGCGTTCCCTGCGACGAAATCAGGCCGACGGACAGCTCGCCTTTCACCCTTCCTGCCAGCGTGTCCGGCCGCTGCATATCGATGAAACCGCCGAGACGGTTGGCTGCCGAGGCGGTGAAGGCCGAACCGGCGAACTGCAGACGGGAATAATGGGAGGGATTGAAGACAGAGAAGATGCCCAGTATGTGCTGGATGTCATACAGCTGGACACCGTTGATGCTGACCCCGTTGTGCGCATTGTCGCAGCCCTGGACATACAGGCCGGCATCCAGTTCGGAATTGGTCTGCACGCTCGGCAGCAGCTGCGTGTAGCGTATCGGGTCGGCATTGCCGGCTATGCGCGGCATATCGTCGAGGAACGACAGGTCCAGGCTCATGCCTCCGAGGCTGTCGTGCCGCAGCTTCCCCGTCACGTGCCGGCCGACGACCTCCACGCCCTGCAGCTCCTTCACCCTTGCCGTGTCGGCTTCCTGTGCATGGGCAGGCAGCGTGAAGAGCAGGGAGCAGAGCAGGGAAAACAGCAGTCTGCCGGCTTTCGGACGGATGGGAAGGGTGTGCATCGTGTCGTCGGAAGATGGGTTCATACGGACGGTGAGGTTACGTCAGAAGGCACAGACAGGTCCTGGAAATCCTCTCTGACAGATTTCCAGGACCTGCCGTCACCTCACGGACAGGTCTCTCTCCCGGCCTTGAGGAGATGGTATCAGAAGTTGAAAAGACGTTTGAAGGCGTTGATCATATCGCCGGCTTCCTTGAAGACTCCGGCGAAGTTCTTCCGGCTGAAATAGTCGTCGACAGCATAGGTCGTGCCGTCAGTGAACTTGATCTGCGCATTGGAAATCCATTCAGCACGCCCGCTGTAGTCGTCCACAGTCTTCATCGCGCCCAGCAGCAGACCGGCCGAAGGCTTCGTGGCATAGCTGTAATAGACGTTCACGTCGAGCAGGCTGTTGGCATCGGCCACCTCTTTCTTGAAGCGGGCCTCATCGGTATAGACGGCTTTGTCCTTTTCCATCCTGTCGATGATCTCGGCCAGCCGGCTGCCGTTGGAACACGTTCCTTTTACCTGCAGCTCGCCCAGGACGTCGGCAGCAACGTTGACACTGCCCACGTTGTCGACTCCCCGGTTGCTGACCAGCCCGTGCCCTGTGGCCTTGGCGGTGAGGAGGGTCTTCCCGTCCGCCTTCAGTTCGACACCGGCCTCGGCATCGCCCGGCCCTTTGTAGAAGGCACGGTGTACGATGACCTCGTACTTCTGGAAGACGGTCTTGCAGGTGAATGCCAGCTGGTCTACGGCGAGGTTGAGGTCGCCGGAGGTGGTAAGGTCGGTGTGGATGTCGGTGGACAGCAGCTGCCTGCCGCCCTGCTGCAGCGTCATCCGCACGTCCTCCGGCACCATGACGGTGTTCTTGTATTTCGTCCTTTCCGTGTACCTCGGGTGTCCCGCTGCCCCCGGGACGTATTCGGTGTCCTCGCTGTTGAAGAACTCCGACCTCACAGCCTTCGCCTTGTCGCTGACCGTGAAGGCGAGCAGGCAGTCGTTGCCGTCCTGGTCGCGGAACAGGAACTCAAGGTTCTGCGAGTCCTTCGTGCGCACCCACTTGTAGCCCTGATGCTCGAAGCGGCCCCTGTACTTCGTCGCATCAATGATCCGTGCATACTCCGTGTAGCCCGGCTGTCCGGTGGCGATGGTCTGCGTCATCGACTGCAGGATGCCTTTCGCCCAGTTGTTCACCGGCTCCACGCTCTGGTCGTCCAGATAGTGTTTCTCTACGTAATAAGCCAGATTGTCAAGGACCTTGAAATCATCGGGATGGATGCTGCCCATGAATTTCCTGGCGGTAGCGTCCAGCTGCTGCTTCTGCTGTTCCTGCGTCAGGACAGGTCCTTCCGAACGCTCCTTGGGGGCGGCAGAATCGTTGTCAGAACCGCAGCCGACGGCTGTGAATGCCAATGTTATGCCTAAGAACAGGCTACCCAGTAACTTCTTTCTCTTCATGTTCTTTTTCGTTTTTTTGGTTGTTTATCTTTTTTTGGTTGTTTGTCATTGTTCAGTCAGGACGACAGCCCCACCCTGTTTCTGCTTCCCCGGAAGTACCGCAGACAGGGACGGCGGGCATCCGAGGTGCAAATATAATGAAAATATATTATAATAAGGTAAAAAACCGGCTTTTAAATCAAATTCCGACAATCCGAGGGTGCAGATTTGCACAATACGCAACTGCCCTGCACAACATATAACTGATTTACACAACATACAATAGATTCAAACAGCGGTCCGATTCGCCCGGTTGGAACTGATTTGAATTGATTTATTCGCCTATGGCTCATCAACACATCTGCACGCAGGAGTACTCCTTCAGTCGGGGCGTGCCCGAAAAATCAGGCAAATCTGTCCAAATCACACAAAAAACTTATGGCGTATTTTAAGCAACACGGAAAAGAATTGACCATGAAGGTAAAGTCGGGCAAATAGCAGAGAGATATTAAAACAAGCATGTTTTCAATGCCAAGTTTGCATCCCTTTGCCTTCCCTTTATCTTCCCTTTGCATGATATTTCTGCATAATTCTTGGATTTTGTTTGCAGGTCTCGGAAACTTTGACTACCTTTGTATTTCCTTATAGTCATCAGCAAATGAATGGATTAGGAAGCAACAGCCATCGGATGCATCTTTCCTTATACAATAAAAGAGATATGCAGAATACGGGGAAAATCAAATTCCCTGTAAATTTGTTGTCGGACTATTTGGTTATTCCGAATAATTTATTACTCTCTCTCTCTCTCTCTCTCTCTCTCTCATAGGTGCTACTGGCGTAACCCATCTTTAAAATATTCTAATGTACGCGCGCGAGGCTCGCCGCGCAAGCCCGACAGGCAAGGGACTTCACGATGTTCCCCTGCCTGGTTTCCTGTGTCCTTTTGCCAAGTGGGAAAAGGGCGAAATAAGAACATTTTAATTCACAAAACCACAGTAAAGTTTATGCAAAGAGAACTGGGAAAAAGATCAGGCAAGCGACCCTACGTGAAGTCTGAATGTATAGTGGTCACCACCGAGATGACCAGCAACCTGATGGAAGCTTCTATGTCCGGCCAGCACAACCCGGGCAATCATAGGCCAGGACCTACACCCACAGGCGGAGCCAAGCAGGGGTGGTTCGGCGAAGAAGAGAACTGCTGGCCCGTCACCTCCTCCAAAGCGGGAGGCGACCATTCCTTATGGGACGACTGAAAAGCTAAAAGAGTAAAAGCAAAAGACAAGACAAGAAACGAAATGAACAAGACAATGAACAAGACGAAAATGCAAACTTTCTCAGTGTGCAAGCTGGCCGTTACGGCTCTCTTCGGACTGGCCGTCACGCTGGTTTCCTGCTCGAATGAGGAGATTGTGCAGAATCAGAAGACTGCAATAGAAAACGGAAAGGACCTCACCACATTCGAGACCGGCGAGCCGGAAAGCAGCAACGCCAAGACACGCACCTCGCTCGACTACGCCAGCGGAGCATTCTACTGGGAGGCTGGCGACAAGATCTATGTAAAGGACGACGACGGCACATGGCAGGTGAGCAGCAACGCCCCGACCGAAAAAACCGCCTCATTCAAGTTCAAGGTGCCCGGCAGGTTCACCGGCAGCAATACGTACAAGGTGTACTATCCCGGCAAGAATGGTAATCAAGACCGGGTTTCCATCCCTGCCGCCCAGACCCAGACTGCACCCGACAATACCGAGCACATCGGCTCCTCGGGCGACTGCGGCATAGCCACGGCGACCAAGGAAGGAGGACTGTTCAAGTTCAAACTCGACCACAAACCCGCCATCCTCGTCTTCCAGCCATACACGAGCAACACCATCCTGCAAGGCTGTTACCTGACCAAGGTGGAGGTAACCTCCGACAACAACCTCACGGGCACCTACACCCTCGACCCCGCCACGGGCACGCTCACCGGCACGGGCAGCGGCAGCCGGATCGTCCTCACCACCAAGAACCCGGCAGCGGGCAGCGCAAATGCAAACGGTTTCCCCTTGACCAACACCTCCGCCAGCGTTGCCACCAACGGTGCCTACATGGTTATCGCTCCCGGCACGCATACACTCAGGGTACGCTATTGGATAAAAGACCCCGTGACCAATAACGAAGGTACCATCACCAAGGTCATGCCCTCGTTCACCTACGCTGCCAACGCCTACTACGACATGACGGCCAACCTCAATGTAAAGAATTACACCACCCCCTACTACATGTGGGATGCAGAGCAGCCTTACTGGTACGGGCATGAGTGGGACAAAGCCGGCTATGTGGCAGGGACTGACCAGCCTACTGTGTATCGCCAGAGAGGCAGTGCTTATCCTCAAGATAACAGTGACAGCCGCTGGTGCAATGAGAGAAGCTTCAACGACGGTACCCGAGGCGATGCCCAAACAGCTCTTTTCCAGACCCTCCCCAACATCAATGAAATGCTTTGGTACGCCATGAAGGGCGACCCGCGCTGGGATGACGACCAGCTGTGGACGACCATGGGACACTTATACAAGGGTGGTATGTGGTTTAAGAAAAAGGCTGAAATTTCCGGCTTCACTCCCAACAACGCTCCTGACGGTAACGACTACCGTTCAAGATTCGGTTTTAACGGCTTCGACACCACCAGCCCTTCCATTCTCTCGGGTGTCCCCACTGCGGCCGATGCCGACAAGTATTTCTATCTGCCTGCTTTAGGCTACTATCATTCGGGCAGGCTGCAAGACCTTGGCACAGACCTTGGCAACGCTGGCGCCTACTGGTCATCCAGTGCTACACCATGGACCAGTAGTAACGAAGCGTTCCACCTGTACTTTGGCAGGGGTGAGGTGATTGTGGGCCACAACAGCCGCGAAAGCGGGATCTCGGTGCAGGCATTCAAGTGAACCTCCGTTTCGTTTTGCAGGTACGTCATTGGCGCACTTTTCGCCATTTGACATACTGGATATTTTTTTCTCGCACCATCAGACCAACGGACCTTCGAACATCCATTGATATATCAATAACTAACCAGCCGAAGGGCGGTGCAGATACAGACTGCGACTAAATATACTTCAGCGGGGCACTAATTATACCTCAGGTGCCCCACTGCTTGTACTTTAGTCGCTGTCAACATTTCCGCCGCTTCACTGCACAAGACAATCAAAACCCTGGAGAATGAAGATGCAGACGGACGGCAAGGTCGCCTCAGACGATTCCGGCTCCATGCCGATCAGCGGGAATGCTCAGCACATGAGGTTGTTTCATAACACTCTATTTTTCCGCAGGACCTGTTGGGAAACAGGACCTGCACCTTTAATCTGTCTAACAGGAGAACGTCAAATATCATGCAGTATGTCGTTTGATGTTTCCTTACGGTAGTCATGACACTGAAAAATGTCAGGACTCTATTAACCTGAATAATTCGTAGAGATAAAAAAGACTTTCCATTAAAAGCACAGACACTTCTCGTGTAGAGCGTGCAGCTTTAACGCGAAGGACTTAACCGTCTATCCGGGGCACGCATTTCCCTTTCCTGCATTTATCTATTTAGTGGATGCCGGCCGATAAAACTCAAGCAGCCTGTTTTCCCATACATAACCTCTTTTGAACTGACAGTTCCGCATTATCTCCGGGAAAACACCCCCCTGACCAGACAAGTTCTTCCGGCACAGCTCTTTTCCGGCTGCAAGCCGCCCCCGTCCCGGCAACATATTACAAGGGAGCAGGCCGTCAGCACAGCTGGTGTCTGCCGACAACACAATATGTGACGGGCATCAGCACATCTGCAGGAAAGGCCTGTTCTTGCCTGTCGCTGTCATATACAGCAAGACGCTGATGACCGACTTACACGGAAAAACCTGCCTGCCGGACGCTGTCCCCACCTCCGTGAAGTGCTTCGGGAAAAGATGGGCAACATAGTGTCAGCAACCGACAAGAAAACATCGGTATTATCCGATAATAAAGATTATCTTTGCACCGAAATTCATCCCCGGAGCAGGATGCCCGGAGAATGAAACCTAAATTGGACCAACGGAAGGCTGCACCGTACAGGCCGGCGCACAGAGCAGAAGGGAATATGCGGAGGCTGTCTGCATGACGGCTTCAGCTTCTTCCTCTGAAACGGAGGCGTGGAAGGCACCGACTGCACGCCCGAGCTGGACATCGACAACATCAGGGTCGTACCGATCAACAAGTAGAAACACCGTGGCCGGAGGGGGAGCAGGGAAGCGTCTGCTCACGAATGAGGATGTACCTTGCCTCGCTTCCTTTCCCGTAAAAACAAAAGAAACAATGCACACCCATAGACTTCATACCGCAGCCCTTGCGCTGCTCTCGCTGACGGCCGCAGCCTGCAGCGACACCGCAGGACACTCCATCGCCGACGTGGACGCACCGTCGTTCGTCAGCGTGAGTCCGCAGACGAACATCCGGGCCGGCCTCGACTCGATTGTCGTCACCTACGACAAGAACATCTTTTTCTCTTCCGCCGACTACCGGAAAATCACCCTCAACGGTTCGCCGGCCGTCAGCGCCAACGTCATCGGATCGTCCAACCGCCTGCTCGTCATGGCCGAAATCAGCCGCGGCAAGAGCTACGAGCTGGTCATCCCAGAGGGCGTCGTCACCGGGCCTAACCGCATGGCGGCACCCATGGTGAAGGCCACCCTGACGGCCCAGACACAGCACATCGCCGGCCGGCCGGTCAACGCCGAAGCGACCGCCGAGGCGAAAGCACTCTACCGGAAGCTGGCCGACAACTACGGCAAGAAGACCTTTTCGGGCACGATGGCTGACGTGGCATGGAACAACAAAAACGCCGAGAGGGTACACCGCCTTACGGGCAAGTACCCCGCCATCAACGGCTACGACTACATCCACCTGCAGTACACCCGGCCGGGCGGATGGATCGACTATGCCGACATCACCCCCGTCAGGACGTGGCACGACGCCGGCGGCATCGTCACGATAGGCTGGCACTGGAACGTGCCCACCTCCAATCCCTACGCCTCTGTCGTGCCCGTCGTCCTCTACGGCGGTCCCGACAAGGTCATGCCGGGCGACTGGAGCGGCAACATACAGCTCACCACACAGGTGGCGAAGAACATCCTGGCCGGCGCATCCATCGGGAGCAGGCTGGTGGTGAAGATAACCGACGTGAAGCCGGGCGCACAGGGTTCCATCAAGAACAGCAGCTGGGCAGGCTTCGTGGACGAGAATGGAAAGAACTGGGACTACTTCGACATCAGCGGCGACAGCTACTCGATGACGCTCGACCAGACCACGCTCAACGAGATGCGGGCCAACGGTCTGATCATCGGCGGACACGACTATACGGTCACCGGCGTCACCGTCGAGGCAGCCGGCACGGTGAAGTACGGCTTCTACGCCGCCAAAAACGAGTTCACCCTCGATGCCGCCGTCACCGAAGGCACATGGGCCAACCGCTTCATGAAGTCCGACCTGGAGAAGATCGTGCCTTACCTGCGGCAGCTGCAGCAGGCCGGCATCCCGGTTCTGTGGCGGCCCCTGCACGAGGCGGCCGGCAAGTGGTTCTGGTGGGGCAACGGTTCCGCCGCCTCCTACGTGAAGCTCTGGCGCACGATGTACGACTGTTTCAAGCAGCAGGGCATCAACAACCTCATCTGGGTGTGGACCTCCGAGAAGGCCGATGCCGACTGGTATCCCGGCGACGAATACGTGGACATCATCGGGACAGACGTGTACGGCCGTGACGGCAACGCCGCTACGGCCGAAGAGATGGCGGCACGCTTCAACGAGCTGGCCTACCGCTATCCCTCCAAGATGATCTCACTGACCGAGTGCGGCACCGTTGCCGACATCCCCTCCCAGTGGAAGAGCGATGCCGCATGGAGCTGGTTCATGCCGTGGTACGGCGACGGACACGCATCGGACGAATGGTGGAAGGCGGCGATGAACTCCGAAGACGTCGCCGATAAGCCGGAAGATAGAACAGATAAAAGTCGGCAATGCCGTCGTCCGGCAGCAGCGTCAGATGTAATTTCCTTTCCTGGTCGACCGTCGCCGGGGTGCTCGTCCGGACATAGAACAGTGAAGGATCTATATTGAAGAACACTTCGATGGGTATCACGGTTTTTGCCCGCAGTCGGAACCACATACCAGTTTCCTTTTTCACTCTGTGTGTACAATGCCGGCGCATAATGATTCTTTCCGGATAATCCCCAGCCTCCGATTATCCCGTCGTTGTCCGGGCAATAGGAATAGGCTGTCTCCTGAATTCTCTCCCGGTTCAGCGGGTCGCCGAAATCCCTGTAGCCTGCCTGATGCCAACCGTCTTGACAACACTCCAGCTTGCTGTCCAGCACACAAAAACGCACACCCCACTTTCAAGGCTCGCTCAATTTCATACTATTCCTTTGAACAGTGTTGCTGAAGAAATGCTTTCAAAGGCTTCAAATAATCCGATTCCAAACTCCAATACTCAGCATTATCAAACATCCATTCACCATTACCTAACTTTCTACGCTTTGAACTTGACATTTTCATCGCACTGATGTAGGTGAAAATCTTCCCTTTCAAATTAGGATGAACATAATCGTTTCCCAGACAAGTCTCATAATCAGCATAACAATCAAGCATTTGGGTATGCTTTTCCTTCTGAATCAGATGTTCCAACAAAGTCTCAAAATCACCATCTTCCTCATTATTGGGAAACAAGAATAGCTCAGCCTGAGCATTATTTTCCCCTAAGACCTCTTCTATTTCCTTCTTCCTTGTCTCGTATCCCCCATTGTTCCCGAGAGAGTCTGCATCAAATATGATAACGACTTTTCCGCCTTCTGCACACCTTGCCTTTATCGTAGGAATCACATTTACCAGATTCTTGTAGCCATTTACAAATTCGACTTTATTAGACGATATGTTATAGCCTAAATTCTCTATGAGTGTCTTTGATAAAGACAGCTTCAGAGGTAGCAGGCTTTCCTGTTTCAAGAAAAATATATGTCATCGTATCTCAAGTTCTTGTTTGATAGAATAGTCAAAAGCCTCATAATCGTATCTGAAACTCTGCAGGTTGCCATCGGCGTCATTTACCAGTTTGTGAGCTGCAACGAGGTTTCTGAACCGAGCATTGTCATCTTCTTCAAGTACCTTTGACAATCCTCTCAGAGAATCAATGTTATGACTGGTGACAAAAACCTGCGTATTATTAGCCTTCGCAGCTGTCAGCAAAGCCTTCCACAGCAGAGGCATTGTTGTATAATGAAAACCATTGTCAACCTCGTCAATCATCAAAACACCATCCTTACAACTATAGACTGACAAGATGATTGAGATAAGTTTTCGCATACCATCACCCATAACATTTACGGGCAGCCGATGCGACAAACCAATATCAACAAGGAGTTCCGTGTCTACCAGCTGCATATCAATGACACGTGGGTCAAGAACCTTCAGTATGGCTATTATCTCATTTTCCTTCTTATCCTTTACAATCTGTGCAAATCTTTCATTTACGGGGACGCTCATATAGGAGGCAGGAATATACATGGCTTTCAACTCTTCCTCGTAACGCTTGTCCCGCCTGATACGGTTGTTTTCTGTATCAGTACACACTGCTTTGGATAAAAGAAAACTCCTTATATACTCGCCGGGCATATAAGGAGTTTTTTATGGTTCAGTCAATGGTTGCTATTGACTGCATGATAGCGTATGTCTTATTTCGGCCACAACCAGCGCGCATGTGCGCGAGAGCCATATCCGGTATGTACCTCATCTTCCTGAACATACAAATCATAGGCATTTGATGTCCCGTCAGGACGTGGTGTGCTTGATCCATAATATCCTCTGGTCCCAATCCACCATAACTGTCCCGTACTTTCTAGGTAGATGCCAATAGTTGGCAGGAAGATGTAATCATCCGAGTTGCCGGGTCTGCCTTTTTTTATGTCTGTGTTACTCTTAGGATACTTATCATAAATCTTAGGATCTGATTGTACCTTCGTGTAATCAGTTCCACCGGGAGCCGCCTTCTTCATCTCTGCCTCGGTCTTGTGCTCGGCGGCAGCGATACCGCTGAGTTTCTTCAGCCACATACCTCCGGCATACAGATGTTTCATGATGGACCAGAGAGAAGGATCCCAATGAGGATCTCCATACATGACATACCACAACATTTCGTTGGCGTTAGGGCAAGCGGCTGCCGAACGTGTTGCAGAAGTCGGGAACGGGGCAGGGTTATACCATCTCGAATCACTGGATATTTTTGGATAGTTGGCGTTCGATTCTCCATTCAGAACCGGCTGGTCGTTCTCATGGCCTTTCCATGCGTTCTTTCCCACAGCAGCGTCCCACAGATAGTATCCGTCGCTCGAATAGTGTGTGACGGCCAGATCGGTGCTTACTTTCTTGTTCTTTCCTGCCTTGCAGGTAATGTCATTATAAGTCTTGGATACTGTCCCGCGGACCTTCGTCTTCTGGTCGTAGAGGGTATATTCCACGGTGACATGATGATATTCGCCCGGTGCAAGGACCATTATGGCCGCGTTCTTTTTATGGTCTGCTGCCTTGGGGATGACGAATCCATCGTCCGAGCCGCCGTTCAGTGTGAGCGTTATGCTCCTGTTGGCAGCAGTTGCGGCGGGGCGGGGTGTCGTATTTATCCCATTGTCATCGAATTTGAACTCCCCGGCAAGTGCCTCGTCTGCCGTTACCTTGATCTGTGTCACTTTCACGTCCTCTGCAAACTCAGGGCTGTAATAAGGCGTAAAGACGAGGTAGGATGCTTTGTGAGAGAGCGTGAAGGTGTAGCTCCCGTCACCCAGTCTGCTGGCTTCCGCCGTGCCGCAGTCTCCGTCTGTACCGATGTGCGAGGCATCGTCAGGAGCGCTCTGTGACTGGGCCGGACTTATGGTCACCTTGTCGCCATGGGCGTTGCCGTTGCCCGTATAACGTACGTTGTATTTCGGTGCGGTGAGTATCCCGGGGAAATAGAACTTGGCCGTGGGAGCCTTAGCCGTGATATTGTCTTTTGTGCTTATTGTTAAAGTGCCGGCGTTGTTGATCCACAGCTTGTCTCCTGAAGTCCAATAAAACTTTATCGCCGAACCGTCGTAAGTGCCTGCTGTGCGGGTCAATCCCCCGTCTGCAAACTCTGTCATCCCTGCGGGCACCGTGTTCTGTTGCTTCCCGTTGTCCGCTTGCAAAGTGTCGTCATTGGAGCAGCCTGCCAGTGAAAGCAAGGCTGCGACCGGTAAAGCCCAAAAATAAGAATACGTCATTTTCCTGATTTGTCTTAACTTGTGTTCCATTCTACTTTAGTTCTTGTCTTCGGCAGATTCTTCCTCAAAGAAAAAGCCTGACGGCTTTGCACTTAAAGACTCGCCATCATCTTCTGCGCTGTAATGTCCTCCCTTTACCGGAGAAGTCTGGAGGAGATATTCCTTCTCGCCGATGGATATTACAGCTGTCTCAGCTTTAACATACATTTTTCTTTCCATATTGTCAACTTTTAGTGATTACGATTTTGAAAATTGCTGTCTACCGACATCTCTCTTTATAATCGGCTGATGCGTACATCAGCCGGAACCGGACTGGCTGCCGTCTGGAAACCTTGCGGAATCCCTGTCCCTCAGGCTGCGGCATTACACGTTCCCGTATGTCTGATGAATATCATGCGCACGTCCGGAGCATATACCGGGACAACAAGAAATTCTTTGTGGGATGTTTCACACCTTATAATATAAATATAAGGATGCCATTATCCATACGATCAATCCTTCCGGATTCTAATGATTTGTGTGCAAAGGTAGTGCTGTTTTTATGAAAGACAAAATAATTTAACTATAAATAACACGCTTGATCCCAATGGGTTCTGTCTATATGGCCGAAAGGAAAAGCCGAAGATGCCGCATAAAAGTAAAGACACAAAGAGCGGACAGATTCCCTGTCAACGACAGACCGACGCGTTTTTTTAGAACAGGCCCTCAGCAGAAATATACCTGCATGGAAAGGCATATACTGTCAGCAACAATTAGAAATAAGTTTTCAACCCGTCAGCCAAGTTTAGAAATAAGACGAAAAGCAGTCAACCCAGAACGTTAAACTACAAACCCGGCATATTAAACTGCACAGAAGAACATCCCGCCGAAGGCCGGGACGGGGATTCCCGGTGCTTGGGAATATGATTCCCAGCGTCCGGTACTGCTGTTCCCAGCCGGTTGGGAACAGCAGTACCGGCAATGCCCACCCTGTCCATAAAGTATCAACTTTGGCTAAAATAGTATTTGCAGTTTACACTTTTAACCCTTATCTTTGCAGCAGTCTTTCCGACTGGCCGCAGGCGGGGCATCCGATGATGTCTGCCGAGGGGGGCCGGAGAAGCGTAACATCCTAAAAACCAGAAATCAAAGATAACAGCATGAACAGAAGAAGTGTTTTCACCTTATTTTTTACTCCTTCTGCGGCCCCGACATGAAGTCCGTCGTAGAACCGGAGGACTTCGAGGTGCTGGTAGGAAGCAGCAGACGGGACGAGGACCTGCAGAAGGCGACCTTTACAACAGTAGAGAGACCCCTGCAAAACTCTATTTATATCAGAATCTCATATTTGATTATCAACAAGTTACACTTTCCGAGAGTCTCATGTAATGGCGTTTTACCGAGGGCTCGTAGAATGAATACGAAGTAGAATGAATATGAAAAGAATACTCCTTGCCATGGCTGCCGCCTTGCTCACAGCGAATGCGGCAGCCGGAAAGAAAATGCAGAAGACACCGGCACAGCAGCTCATCGGACGGCTGCAGGACTTACAGAAGAAAGGTGTGATGTTCGGTCACCAGGACGCCCTCTTCTACGGTACGACGTGGAAATGGGAATACGGACGGAGCGACGTGAACGATGTCTGCGGCGACTACCCCGCCGTCCTGGGCTGCGAGCTGGGCGGACTGGAACTCGGGAGAGACCGCAACCTGGACGGTGTTCCCTTCGCCGAGATGCGCCGGCAGATCATCGGCCACTGGCGCAGGGGCGGCATCGTGACCGTCAGCTGGCATGCCTACAATCCCGTCACGGAAGAGGATGCCTGGCACACGGAAGGCGATGCCGTCGCACAGGTGCTGCCCGGCGGAAAGGCAGCCGGAAAGATGCAGCACTGGCTCGGACGGATAGCCGGTTTCCTCGCCTCGCTCAAGGACGACAGGGGGAACTCCATACCCGTCATCTTCCGGCCCTGGCACGAAATGAGCGGCGGCTGGTTCTGGTGGGGCAGCCGGCAGTGTACGCCTGAACAGTACATCGCCCTGTACCGCCTCACCCACGAGGCGATGCGCCGCCGGGGACTGCGCAACATCGTCTGGAGCTACTCGCCCAATGCCGAGGCCGGCGACACGCCTGAACACTTCTTCCGCTTCTATCCCGGCGACGGATGCGTAGACCTGCTGGGCGTGGACCTCTACCAGAACAACGGCCGGCAGGACTTCATCGACCAGTGCCAGAACGAACTGCACATCATGGCCACATATGCCGGAGCGCACCGCAAGCTGTATGCGCTCACCGAAGCCGGCTACCGCAACACGCCCGATGCCGCCTGGTACTCCTCCACCCTGCTGCCCGGCCTGCAGGGATTCAAGCCCTGCTATGTCCTGCTCTGGCGGAACGCATGGGACAAGCCCGAAGAGAACTTCGGCCCTGCACCGGAGAAATCCTGCGCCGCCGACTTCAGGAAGATTTACAGGGAGAGGGCTTTCCTCTTCCGCAGCCAGACAGGCCCTGCACAGGTCGGAACAACAAAGAAACATAACAGAAAACGATAGAAATACAGACATGACAACCTTCAATTCCAAACTCGACACACTCCGTCTCCGTCACGAGGCACTCCTCTCCGCACCCAACCACGTACAGGAAGGCGGCAACGGCATTTACGAACGCTACGCCCATCCCATACTGACCGCCGAGCACACGCCGCTGGAGTGGCGGTACGACCTGGACGAACACACCAATCCGCACCTCATGCAGCGCATCATGATGAACGCCACCCTCAATGCCGGCGCAATGAAGTGGAACGGAAAGTACCTGCTCATGGTGCGTGTCGAGGGAGCCGACCGCAAGAGCTTCTTCGCCGTGGCGGAGAGTCCCAACGGCATCGACAACTTCCGCTTCTGGGACGAACCGGTCACCATGCCCGACACGGACGACCCGGCGACCAACATCTACGATATGCGCCTGACCCGCCATGAAGACGGTTACATCTACGGCGTCTTCTGCGCCGAACGCCATGACGACAGCAGGCCCTCCGACCTCTCGGCCGCCACGGCGACGGCCGCCATCGCACGCACCCGGGACCTGAAGACCTGGGAGCGGCTGCCCGACCTCAAGTCGAAGAGCCAGCAGCGCAACGTCGTCCTCCACCCGGAGTTCGTCGACGGGAAGTACGCCTTCTACACCCGCCCGCAGGACGGATTCATCGACACCGGCTCCGGCGGCGGCATCGGCTGGGCACTCGTCGACGACATCACCCACGCCGAACTGCACGAGGAGACCATCATCAACCCCCGCCATTACCACACCATCATGGAACTGAAGAACGGCGAAGGCCCCCACCCCATCAAGACTCCCCGGGGATGGCTGCACCTGGCACACGGCGTGCGGGCCTGCGCCAGCGGCCTGCGCTACGTGCTCTATCTGTACATGACCGCCCTCGACGACCCCACACGGGTGACGGCACAGCCCGGCGGCTACTTCCTCGCACCCGAGGGGGGCGAATACGTGGGCGACGTGATGAACGTCGTCTTCTCGAACGGATGGATCGCCGACGAGGACGGACGCGTGCTCATCTACTATGCCTCGTCGGACACACGCCTGCACGTGGCCACATCGACGGTGGAACGGCTGGTAGACTACTGCCTGCACACGCCCGAGGACGGACTGTCCACGGCGGCCAGCGTTGAAACCGTCAAAAAGCTCATCGACAAAAACCGCGCATTATGAAAATCAGACTCAGCGAAAAGATAGGCTACGGACTGGGCGATATGTCATCGTCCATGTTCTGGAAGCTCTTCGGTGCCTATCTCATGATATTCTATACCGATGTCTTCGGCATCTCGGCCGCTGTCGTCGGTACGATGTTCGCCGTCACACGGGTCTGGGACTCGTTCTTCGACCCCGTCGTCGGAGCCGTGGCCGACCGTACCTCGTCACGCTGGGGACGTTTCCGCCCCTACCTGCTTTTCCTGGCGGTGCCCTTCGGTGTCATCGGCA
Source organism: Prevotella denticola (assembly GCF_900454835.1). Lineage (GTDB taxonomy): Bacteria > Bacteroidota > Bacteroidia > Bacteroidales > Bacteroidaceae > Prevotella > Prevotella denticola. The sequence continues at coordinate 372,703 of NZ_UGTM01000002.1, forward strand.
TCCTGACGTTCCTCACGCCGCCGTTCGGCCAGACCGGGAAGATCGTCTACGCCTTCATCACCTACGCACTGATGATGATGGTCTACTCGGCCATCAACGTGCCCTATGCCTCGCTGCTGGGCGTGATGAGCCCCGACCCGGCCGACCGCAACACGCTGGCCACTTACCGCATGGCCTTCGCCTACCTGGGCTCGTTCCTGGCCCTGCTGCTCTTCATGCCGCTGGTCAACGCCTTCGGCGGAGGGAACAGCGGCGGACCGATGCTGGGCTGGCTCACCGCCCCACAGGCCGGCTGGCTGATGGCGGCAGGGGTCATCGCCGTGGTATGCGTGCTGCTGTTCCTGGGCTGCTTCGCCCTTACGAAAGAGCGTGTGAGACCCGTCAGGCAGGGAAAGACCTCGCTGAAGACCGATCTCCACGACCTGCTCCACAACCGGCCGTGGTGGGTCCTGCTGGGGGCAGGCGTCGCCTCGCTGGTGTTCAACTCCATCCGCGACGGCGCAACGGTCTACTACTTCAAATACTACGTCGACGAGACGGCCGTGGGGAGCATCAGCTTCCTCGGACTGCCCTTCGTGCTGAGCGGACTGTACCTCGCCGTGGGACAGGCCGCCAATATCCTGGGCGTCATCCTCGCCGCACCTGTCAGCAACCGCATCGGAAAGCGGCGCACGTTCATGGCGGCCATGGCCGTGGCCTCCGTGCTCAGCGTCGCCTTCTTCTGGCTCGGCAAGGACCAGCTCGTGCCCATCTTCATCCTGCAGGCGCTCATCAGCGTCTGCGCCGGAAGCATCTTCCCGCTGCTGTGGAGCATGTATGCCGACTGTGCCGACTACAGCGAGCTGCAGACCGGCAACCGGGCCACGGGCCTGATCTTCTCGTCGTCGTCAATGAGCCAGAAGTTCGGATGGGCGTTCGGTACCGCCATCACCGGATGGATGCTCGCACAGTTCGGCTTCCAGGCTAATGCTGTACAGTCGGCCGAGACCCTCCAGGGTATCCGGATGTTCCTCTCACTGCTGCCGGCGGTCGGGGCATTCCTCTCGCTGGTATTCATCTATTTCTATCCGCTCAGCGAACAGAAGATGAGACAGATAACACACGAGCTGGAAGAAAAACGGACGGCCGCAGCCGACAGACAATAGAATGCAAAACCTTTCAATACTTCACGCTGTGGACAATTCTTCAGAACTGCACGCTGTGGACAATTTATCGGAAGAACTGCGCCGGGAGCTGGAACAGAACATCCTGCCTTTCTGGCTCCATAGGATGACCGACCGCCGCTACGGCGGATTCCTCGGACGGATAGACGGCGGCGGCAACCCCGTGCCTGATGCCGAAAAGGGAGCCGTCCTCAACGCCCGCATCCTCTGGGCTTTCTCCGCCGCCTACAGGGTCCTGCACCGGCCGGAATACCTGGAGGCAGCCACACGGGCCAGAGACTATTTCATCGACCGTTTCATCGATGCCGAGCAGGGCGGTGTCTTCTGGAGTCTGGATGCACAGGGACACGTGCTCGACGGCCGGAAGCAGACCTACGCCATCGGATTCGCCGTCTACGGACTGAGCGAATACGCACGTGCCACCGGCGACAGCGAGGCACTGGACTATGCGAAGAAGCTATACGGCGACATCGAACGCCACGCCTTCGACAGCCGGCACGACGGCTACGTCGAGGCGCTGACGCGCGACTGGCAGCCCATCGCCGATATGCGGCTGAGCGACAAGGACGAGAACGGGTCGCGCACCATGAACACGCACCTGCACATCCTCGAGCCTTACACCAACCTCTACAGGGTGTGGCGGACACCGCAGCTGGCGGAGCGGATCGCCAATCTGATCGACATCTTCCTCACACGGCTGCTTAATCCGGAGACCGGCCACCTCGACCTCTTCTTCAATGACAGCTGGCAGGGACGGCGCAACATCCAGAGCTTCGGACACGACATCGAGGCCGTATGGCTGCTGCACGAGGCCGCACTGGAGCTGGGAGACCCCGCCCTGCTCGATCGGGTGGAGACGGCGATAAAGTCTATCGCAAGGGCCGCCGACGAGGGACTGCAGCCGGACGGCTCGATGGTGTACGAACGCTGGACCGACACGGGACGCACGGACACGCAGCGGCAGTGGTGGGTACTGTGCGAGTGCGTCATCGGCCATATCGACCTCTACCAGCACTTCGGCGACACGGAAGCCCTCGGCATTGCCCGCCGCTGCTGGCAGTACACCGCCGCACACATCGTTGACCGAGAACAGGGCGAATGGTTCTGGGGATGCGACGAGAACGGCCGCCCGAACCTCGCTGACGACAAAGCCGGCTTCTGGAAATGCCCCTACCACAACACAAGGATGTGCCTGGAGGTAATGGAGAGAAGCCTCTCCTTGAAAAGCCGGAGAAGCTGACGGCTGCTGGCAAAGCTGGCAGCTCTGGCATTACCAGCAACTCTGGCAGAAATAGAAATGCCAGTGATGCCCGAGAAGTCTCCCCCCCTCATAACCCTAACCAACTCCCCCCGACAAAACTTCCCCGTTATGGAAACCTACGTCTTACATGAGATTACTCCCCTGATGGAGACCGACGCCCTCTACATCGCCGACCGGCGCAAGGGCGAATTCTCCTATCCCGTACACAACCACGACGTCTTCGAGCTGAACTTCGTCGAGAACGCTGCCGGCGTAAAACGGATCGTCGGCGACAGCAACGAGGTGATCGGCGACTACGACCTCGTCCTCATCGCCAACCCCTCACTCGAACACGCTTGGGAACAGCACGAGTGCAAGAGCGAAGACATCCGTGAGATCACCATCCAGTTCAACTTCGGCGACGGAACGACGGACAACGACCAGTTCTTCAGCAAGACACCCTTCGAGAGCATACGGCGCATGATGAAAGAAGCACAGAAAGGACTGGCGTTCCCCATGCCGGCCATCATGAAGGTCTACGGCAAGCTGAGCGGACTGAGCCAGATCACCGACCGCTTCACGGCGCTGATGGAGTTCCTCGACATCCTCCACACGCTGTCGCTGAGCACGGATGCACGCACCCTCGCCACCACCAGCTACGCCAAGGTGGACATCGAAGACGACAGCCGCCGCATCCTCCGCGTGAAGAAATACATCTCCGACAACTACAAGTACGAACTGCGACTCAAGACGCTGGCCGACCTGGCCAACATGAGCGAGAGCGCCTTCTGCCGTTTCTTCAAGCTGCACACCGGACGGCGGCTGAGCGACTACATCATAGACATACGCCTGGGCTACGCCACGCGGATGCTGATCGACACCACCGACACCATTTCCGAGATCAGCTTCAAATGCGGATACAACAACATGAGCAACTTCAACCGCATCTTCCGACGGAAGAAAGGCTGCTCCCCCACCGAGTTCCGCAACAGCCATCATAAAATCAAGGTGATCGTCTGAAAGCATCCCGCCCGGAATCCACCGTCATGCAGAACAGAAGGTGCGCCAGAAAAAACAGACCTGCGCCTGACAACCTATCTGCAGCCGAGAGCCCTTTCGGGTCAGTCCTAAAACCCAGTTGCAAACCTACTTCTCTTAAGCACACAATTTCATAAGCCTATATAAAAAGAAAGGAATATCTGTGACTCCTCTGAACTGTGCCCTGAATGCCTTAACCTTGGCATTGAATGACTCAGCATTTGCATTTGTTGCTCTGTTTACAAAGAAATTGAGTATGGTTTGATAATGATTTTCAAACGTGTCAATCACCGTGTAGAAATTGTCCACTCCCAGCTCTTCAACCTCATTGAACCATTTAGCCAGCTTCAGTCTTGCAGCATCCTTGATGCTCTTGATGTTATAAATATCGGTAAGTTTCATAGCCAGATCATATGCCTTTTTCAGTGTAGGATAATGTTCAAAGATGATTTCCGCCCTGGCTTTCTGTGCTTCAGTCCACTTGGTCCTGTGCTTGGTCAATATGAACTTTGCCCTGGCGAGCAACTGCTTACGCGTGTCACCATTGCTGTATCTAAATGGTATATATTCCTTTCCCTCACTTTTAGCTTCTTTTATCTCCTCATTCTCTTTATCCCTTGCCATCCACCGGTAAGCGATACGCATGTCATCCAGAGCATCATAATACAGTTTCTGCACATGAAACCTGTCATTGGTAATGAGTGCTTTGGGAAAAACGGCACGGGCTATGCGCATCATCGAAGATGACAAATCAAGTGTTATCTCTTTGACAGTCTTTCGTTTGGACAGGTCTATCTTCTTGACAACCTGAATAACGTCCTCTGCCTTGGTCCCTTTAACCACAGCCACTAAAGTTCCATTTCTGCCCTTTCCCGCCTTGTTGGTCAGAAAAGTATAGACCTCGCCACTGCTTAGACAGGTCTCATCAATACTTAGACTCTCACCTATGTTATTTTCAAACAATAGCCAGTCTTGAGCATGATCCAACTGATCCCAGCTGCGGTAGTCACTGAAATGTTCCTTGTACTGTGTGGATAACTGCTTGCCATTTACGCCATAGTGCGCACCGATGCTTGCGATGCTCTCTGCAGTGGACTCAATTCTATTCTTTTAAAAAAGAAACGAACTCGGGGGATAGTTTACTGCCCTCAGCCGTCAAGTCATCATATGAATAAGTAAATATCTCTCCGTTGGAACTGTCACGCCACTTGCGTCGGCGAACATGGAGGTAGACGGCTTTGCCACGAAGAGGAAAGTCCTGAATTACACGCTCGCTGGTAAAACCATAACTGCTTACAGTGCCTAACTTATGGTCTGACTTTTCCATAAAGTTACGCTCGTCAAGCCAAAAGTCAAACTGGGAAACACCCTCTTGAATATCGACAACATCAAAGTAGTCGGCAAGTACATCTGGAAAGATGCAACGTAATAGTTGGTCACTCTTCATGATGCAAAGGTAATAAATACTTATGAAATTATGCGCTTAAGAGAAGTAGGTTTGCAACTGGGGTTTAGGACTGACCCAGACTTTCAAGAAGACATTTGTTTTCTGCCGGGCCTTCTGCCACGCCCTCCCCTTCGTCGACGGTCCGTCCGACACGCCGCTTATAAACAAAGGAATATATATTTATATAATTCGGCGACAAAAAAGTGTAAAGTTTCGTTATTTTCAGCAATCTCCTTATCTGTCGTCGATGAAGAGGATGCCGCTTAAGAGAAAAGCTACCAATTTGTCGCATACCTCCACATACCACTGATTCAGAGTAGATTACGAGACAACCGAATCAAACAAAATGAGGCAGCAGACAAATCGGTAACTGTAAAATTACAAAAACAGTCCTGTAAAAACACAGCTTTTGTAAAGAAAGAAGATACAAAAGGGGCGAAAGTTCCCTTTCTGTCCCTGTCAGGTTCCCTATCTGTCGCACAGACGGGAAAAATGTTCCCCTCCTGTCGCACAGAACCTCCCACACCGTCGGGGAAAACCTCCCGGAAAGTCGTAGGGATGTTCCCTTACCGTCGCATGGGAACGGCGTAAGAGGCTGTGCGCCAGAGAGGAGAGGATTACTAACTAAATCAGTTACAATCTGAACGAAAACGATAGTCTAAGTCCAAGACGGCTGCATGGCCGGCTTCAGAGACAGGAGCTGACGCCCAGTGTCGTGGCCAACGCCGTGAGGACGGAGATAAGAATGTTCAGGACATTCTTCCATACTGGCTTGTTCATAAGAGTAAAAAGTAAAAAGATAAAAAGATAAAAAAGTAAAACAGTAAAAAACAAAAGCAGAAAGGCAAAACAGCAGAAAGGCAGGAGTGTGGCGACAAATAGGGAAACAAAGTTGCTTTTCAGCCGCTCCTCGCATTCCCATGTCTCCCTATCTGTCCGCCAGCCTGCCTATTTACCGGCTACCCCTGCGGATGCGTGCCCGCCTCGTCTCCGCCGGTGGTGTCGCCGGCCTGCGGACCGCCGGAAGGCGTGTTGCCGCCGGGCTTCTGGTCCTTGCCAGGCGTTTTGCCCGGTTCCTTGGCCTTGCCCTTCTCCGGTGCGTCATACTTTACCGCCTCCTGGATGCGCAGACCGCTGATGAGGGTCTTGATGCGCCGGTGCATGGTATCGACGGTCACGGAAGGCGCAAAGAGCACGTGCGCGCCGTAGATGTTCTTCTGGACATTGAAGTCCTTGGCATCCTCGACACCCTGAGAATGAAAGCCCACACGGAATGTTCCCAATCCGTCGATCTTCACACGGCTGCCGCTCTTGAGCACCTGGTTCATTTCGAACACCAAGGCGCTGATAACAGCCAGGATGTCAGGCTCGGTGACGGTACACCTGTTGCTGATGCGCAGGGCAAGCTCCTTGATGCCTACAACATCTGAAGACACCGCACGGGCATACCAGAATCCCTTGTGCTTGCTGTTCTTACGATTGTCTTGATACATACGATACTTGATTGACATAACTTGAAAAATTTAAAAGGTGAATAAATTAGATGGATAAATAAGGTGAATGAATTAGATGAATAAATACTGAAATATCGAAATCGCTAAAGCGATGAAGATATAAATAGATAATGCGACAAAAAAGTGAAAAAATAAAAAAGCAGAAAAATATAAAAGTAAAAAGGTAAAAGAGTAAAAAAGTAAAAAAGTAAAAAAGTAAAAAATTAAATACGCAGTAAGATAAAAAGATAAACAACAGAAAAACTAAAAAAGCAACAATGCAAAAACATATAAAAATATAAAGGTAAAAAGCGGAAAACACAGAAACGTACAAACATAATTCAACATAAACATAAAAGTATATAAAAATGAAAATACATTTATTCAGAAATCATACTGTCAATGGGTTACAGATGATTCCAAAGGGTCCGGAAGACAACAGGGCCATAGACAGACAGGGAGGGAGTAAAGGTGTGCCCCTACAGTTCAGCTGCCCTATGGACTTTTGGCACAGCCCCGTCTACAGGCAGCCCTGTGCCCCGAGTATCTGGTGCCGGTTGCCGCCCCTGCGCCTGTAGCTCACGTGGATCCACTGTTTCCGGGCGGAGCTGCACGGCTCGAGGATCATCTGGTCGAAGTCGGTGTGGCGGAGAACGGCCACATACTTGCGGCACATCTCCAGTCCGGTGACATGGATGTCGGCCGCTTCCCCCTTCAGATGCTGTGAGCGGAGGGCTCCCTGTACGGCCCTGTTCAGAGCCTCGCAGCGATAGCCGCTCGTGACAATCACCCTCCCGACCTGTCGCCGCAGCGGTTCGAGGACGTGTGTACAGAGTGCAGAGAGGTTCGTCACGACCTCCTCCCGGGGCGTCTCACCGCCCGCAGGAGCGTCGGCGGGTACATTCTTGATTCCCATTGCGATGGCTGTTCCGGAGCGGAGCATCTCCCCCACGGTGAAGTGGGGTGAGAGTCGCTCTTCGCAGTCGAGGTCTGTAGATTTCGTTTGGTTCGTCATACACATTGTTATTATAGACCGTTCAGTCAGATAAGAAAAAAAATCAGTGTCTGTCAGCTTTGTTTCTGATGACAATGCAAAGGTACGGCGAAACAAACCCGATTCCAAACAAAAGGTATGTAGTTGTGTCTGTAGAAAGCCGGGGAGGCTTCTCACCGCTTCCAGAACCGTGCGGTGATGTCCTCGAAAGTACCGTCAGGACGGCGGCGGAGCATTCGCTGGTTGGTACGCGGCGACTTCAGGCTGCCGAGGTGGCGGAGGTACGGTCCCACCTTAATATAATGGAAGTGCAGCGGCGAGACGAGCGGCGAGAGGGCCGTGCGTCCCGTGTACCATCCCGTCTTCAGCCCGGGGTGGCTGTGCAGGACGTGGCAGGCAAGCCTGTCGACCGCCGCCGGGTCGGCATCGCCCCCCATGAATCCTACGCAGGTAATCGTCTCCTCCGCATCCCGGATGAGGGCCGAGAGGGTCTCTTCCGTCAGGAACGTGCCGGTATCAGCCCACAGAAACCTGCTGTGGCAGCCCGGGCAGCGGCAGGGGCATCCGGAGATGTTGATGGCGAGCGTCACCTCGTCGGGGAATTCCTGAAAGACAATGTCTGTATTGATATAACGTAACATAGCGGTTGACGTGTGATGGATGATACCTGCAAAGGTAGGAAGAAAGTTTGGAATGAGGAGAGGGAGAGATGAAAAAAGGGAACGCTCTTTCGAGTATTCCCTTGTGTGATTCCGACAGGATTCAAACCTGTAACCTCTTGATCCGTAGTCAAGTGCTCTATTCAGTTGAGCTACGGAACCATAAGACTATGGTCGCAACGGACGGAGAAGCCGAAGCTCCAATCCTTAATTGCGAGTGCAAAGGTAGGACTTTTAATCGGTTCTGCCAAATGTTTCAGTGTCTTTTTTCCCGTTTTTTTCATTCTCACCGTGGAGTGTCGGCAAGGAGATGTGATAACCCACTGCTATGAAGCGGATTATGCAGATGGTGAGGAAGGTGACGACAACCGTCAGGGGCAGCGGCAGTCCGAGGGCGAGAAGCACCCAGTAGAGCAGTCCGCCTGCCACGCTGGCCATGGCATAGATCTCCTTGTGGAAGATGACCGGCACGTTGTTCAGCAGCACGTCGCGGATGACGCCGCCCGCCACACCGGTGATGCAGCCCATAATGACGGCCACCCAGAAGGGATGTCCGAGGGCGATGGTCTTCTGGATGCCGGCGATGGTGAAGAGTGCCAGTCCGAGCGTGTCGAAGACGAACCAGGCATTGCGCAGCCGCCTGATCCACTTGCGCGACAGAATGACGAGCAGCAGGGCGAGCGCCGTACAGAGGACGTACATGATGTCTGTCATCCAGAACGGACGCACGCCGAGCATGGTGTCACGGATGGTACCGCCGCCGATGGCGACGGCAAAGCCGCATACGTAGCCTCCAAACCAGTCGAAGTGCTTCTGTGCAGCGTGGCGGATGCCGGAGATGGCAAAGGCGAATGTCCCGAGGAACTCCAGGATTACCTGGAGCGTGTGGACGAGCTGGGGGTCGGTGTAGGGCATGATGGGCGGGGATAAGCGATAATGGGCGATGAGAGGCGATGATAAGTGGGAATAGGCGATGATGGGCGGGGATGAGAATGTGATGGCATTACACCACATTCTGCGGATTCCCTGCGATGAACCGCCTGATGTTCTCGACGCAGACCGCCATGAGCCGCTGGCGCGCCTCACGGGTCGCCCAGGCGATGTGGGGCGTGATGTAGGCGTTGGGCTGGCGGAAGAGCGGGTTGTCGGGGCGGGGCGGCTCGTCGGTCAGCACGTCGGCGCAGTAGGCGGCGAGCTGTCCGCTCTCCAGGGCGGCGGCCACGGCCTGTTCGTCGACGAGACCGCCGCGTCCGGTGTTGATGAGGATGGCACCGGGATGTACCATCGCCAGCGTACCGGCGTTGATCATGCGGGTGTTGACGGCCGTCAGCGGACAGTGCAGCGTGATGACGTCGGAGGTGCTGAGCAGCCCTTCGAGCGTCGTCTTGCGGATCCACTCGGGCAGGTCGCTGCTGTTCCGGCTGGTACAGGCGGAGATGTCCATGCCCATGGCGTGGGCGATGTGCGCCACGCGCTGTCCGATGTTGCCGAGCCCGACGATGCCGATGGTCTTGCCGGCCAGCTCGATGAGCGGCGTGTCCCAGTAGCAGAAGTCGCGCTGTCGGCTCCACTCGCCCTGCCGCACGGCCCGGGCATAGTGGTCGGCCCGGGTGGCGACGTTCAGCAGGAGTGCGAAGACGTGCTGTGCGACGCTGTCGGTGCTGTAAGCCGGGATGTTGCAGACGACGATGCCCCGCTCACGGGCGGCCTCGAGGTCGATGTTGTTGTAGCCGGTCGCCAGCTCGCCGATATACTTCAGGCGGGGCAGCTCGTCGAGCACTTCGCGCGTGATGTACACTTTGTTGATCAGGATGCCGTCGGCCTCCCTGGCACGTTCCGCCACCTGCTCCTGGCAGGTGTGGTCGTAGATGGTACAGTCGGCGAGCGACTTCACCGGCTCCCAGGAGAGGTCGCCGGGGTTGACTGCATGGCAGTCGAGGATGGAGATTTTCATAAGCGATGATAAGCGATGATGGGCGATAATAAGCGATGATGGGCGATGATGGGCGGGGATAGGCGAGGATAAGCGGGAATGGATAGCAGCTGACCTCAATCCTCATCGCTAATCACTCCCCTCTCCATTCGGAGAGGGGCCGGGGGTGAGGCTTAGCGCATCGGGCATGTACTGCTGCTCGACGTAATGGCCGGGGTAATCGTGCGGGTACTTGTAACCGTCGCTGTAGCCGAGGTCCTTCATCAGCTTCGTCGGCGCATTGCGCAGATGGAGCGGGACGGGGAGGTTGCCGGTGCGGCGCACCAGCTCCAAGGCTTCATTGATGGCTTTGTAGGCGGAGTTGTCCTTCTTCGACCGTGCCAGGTAGACCACCGCCTCGGCCAGCGGGATGCGTCCCTCGGGCCATCCGATCTTCGTCACGGCATCGAAGGCGGCGTTCGCCAGCAGGAGGGCGTTGGGATTCGCCAGTCCGATGTCCTCCGCCGCACTGATGACGACCCTCCGGGCGATGAACTTCGGGTCCTCGCCTCCCTCTATCATGCGCGCCATCCAGTAGAGAGCCGCCTCGGGGTCGGAGCCCCGGATCGACTTGATGAACGCCGAGATGATGTCGTAGTGCATCTCGCCGTCCTTGTCGTAGGCAAGGGGGTTCTGCTGCAGCCGCTCCTCCACGATGCGGTCGGTGACGGTGACCGTGTCGTCCGGCGCGGCATCGACGATCAGCTCGAGGATGTTCAGCAGCTTGCGGGCGTCGCCGCCGCTGTAACGCAGCAGGGCATCCGTCTCGTGCAGGTCGATGTGCCGTTTCTTCAGCTCCGTGTCCTCCGCCACCGCCCGGTGGAGCAGCGTCAGCAGGTCGTCCTTCTCCAGCGGCTTGAGCACATAGAGCTGGCAGCGGGAGAGCAGCGGCCGTATCACCTCGAACGACGGGTTCTCCGTCGTCGCCCCGATGAGCGTCACCGTCCCCTTCTCCACGGCGCCGAGCAGCGAGTCCTGCTGCGACTTGGAGAAGCGGTGGATCTCGTCGATGAAGAGGATCGGCGAGGCGGAATTGAAGAAGCGGCCGTTCTGTGCCCGCTCGATGACGTCGCGCACGTCCTTCACGCCGCTCGTCACCGCCGAGAGGGTGTAGAACGGCGTCTCCAGCCGGTGGGCGATGATCTGCGCCAGCGTCGTCTTGCCCACGCCCGGCGGTCCCCAGAGGATGAACGACGCGATGCGCCCCGAGTCGATCATCCGCCGGAGCACAGCCCCCTCGCCCACGAGGTGCTGCTGTCCGATATAGTCGTCGAGGGTGCGCGGCCGCATCCGTTCTGCCAGTGGTTCCATGTCGCTTCCTGTTTTTATTCAAAGGCAAAAGTAAGCAATTTTTTCCATATCCGTGCAGACGGGGCGGCATATTTGAAGACAGGAAGGGAACGGATGGAACAGAAAAGACAGAATGACGGAACGATAAAACCTTCAGATGCCGGAACCGACTTCAAAAAAAAAAGATAATGACACGAGCCTGCCCGAAGCAGCGGATCGTGTCATTGTCCGGAAAAAGAAATCATGTCATCCTGTACAAAGACAGGTGCATGACTGCGGGGGGCAGCCCCTCTTCAGGTTTCTGCGAAACCGAAGGCTGCCTTTATTGAACTGCAAAGAGAGGATAAGCCCATACACGGTCGTCAACATCCAGGCCGACTTCCGACTTGGAGAAGTGCAGCGAGACGGCCTGCAGGGAACCATTCGACTTCTTGACGGATGTGGATGTCCAGTAAGCACCGCTGTAACCGCTTGCACCCAGCCTGAGCTTCCCGTTACTGGTGCCGTTGTCAAGGTAGCCCATGGCCGGCAGATAGAAATACCGGCTGGTGTCGGACGGTTTGCCCTGGGCGGGTGTTCTCACCCATTTGCCATGATAATCGGAAGAATTCTCTACCCAGTCTTTCCACACGGAGTTATCCCGGTAGTCCTTTCCGTCAGGATAAACCTTTACCGGAGAGTGATAGGGACCGGCATCGCAATACTGCAGCTTCTTGAACCACATTCCGCCGATGTAGAGGTGCTTGTTCATGACCCAGAGCGTCGTCTCGTCCCAGTGAGGGTCGCCCCTGAAGGCATACAGGGTCGCCTCGTTGGCATTCGGACAGGTCTTGCAGGAATTGACCGCATAAAGATCCGAGCCGTTGCCGTTGAAATAGCGGTCGGTGCCATAGCCGTTGAAATCAGCCCACTCGCCGTCGACGGCCGGCAGCGTGCCGGTATAGGTGTTCCAATAATCCTTGCCGGCATCCCACATATAATACTTCATTTCGTAACGCGGCAGGGCCAGGTCGAACTTCACGAGCCTGTTCCGTCCGGCATTGAGCTTCAGGGTGCTGTACGTCTTCGAGACCGTACCCGTCACACCGGTCTTCGAGTCCTTCAGGGTGTAGGCTACCGTCACATTCGCATAATCGCCCGGGGCAAGCACCATGATGGCGCTGTTGCGGGTATAATCGGATGTCTGTGACAGGGTGAACCTGTCTGAGAGCGTCAGGGTGATGCACCTGGACGTTGCGGAAGCCGCATCCTTCCGTATGCCGCTGTCGTCGAAGCCGTAGGTGCCGGCAATATCCCGGTCGGCCGTCACCTTGATCTGCTGCACGCTGACCGTTCCGGCAAGTTCGCCCTTGCTGTCGTAAGGGGCAAAGGTGAGATAGGAGGCCTTGTGGTCGAGCATGAAGCGGTAAGAGCCGTCGCCCTGCCTGCCGGCCACAGCCGTACCGCAGTCGCCGTCCGTGCCGATGTGTGCGCCGTCGTTGGGGGCCTGCTGCTGCTGTTCAGCCTTGATGGTCACCTTGTCTCCCGCTGCATTGCCGTTCCCGGTATAACGCACGGGATAGGACGGGGCGGTAAAGACACCGTCGAAATAGAAGCTGGCCGCGGTCTCCTTGCCGGCGGTGGCGGGGATGGTCGAACGGTTGCTGACCTTCAGGGCCGTGGCAGCATCGTTCACCCAGAGGCGGTCGCCCGACGTCCAGTAGAACTTCACGGCCGATCCGGTGTATTCGCCGGCTGTGCGCGTGGCCGATGCGGGCTGGGGGCCTACGGCATCCTCTGCCACGGAAAATCTGGTCATGTTCTCCGTACCGGGCTGCACGGAACTGTTCTCCTGCGACGCATCGTCACCGGCGCAGCCCGTCAGGAACAGCAGCAGTGCCGGAACGGCAAGCGTCTTCTTATAGAATCGTATCTTCTTCATTGTCTTCAAATAATGCTCTTGATTCGTTATCCATTTGATATATGAGGTGATTAAAGGGCGGTGGTTAATCTTCCCACGGCCCATAGCCGTCCTGCCCAGCCCTGTCAGCATCGGAAAAGTCGTGCGGCTTGGCCGTCAGCGGTTCGTCGTCGGCGGCACTATTGTGTCCGCCGCCAAAGGGCGACTGCCCCAGCATCGGACTTTCGATCCTCAAAGTGCATACCTCGGCGCATGGGGCAAGGTATGGCTTTCTTGCATTTATTTTCTTCTTCATATCCTGAGATTTTACATAAAACCGATAATTTCCATTCAAGCCCGGTCATGGCAGATTCCTCAGATGCCCCCCTGTCTTTCAGCCGGGCATGGGACAAAAACACAAGAAGCCGACCGCTCTCACGCTCCACATCCTGTGTCTGTACTTCTCTCACACGGGGAGACGTTGCTCCTCCCATCTGTAACTTCCTGAAACGTCCATTTAGTGATAAAAACGGTGCAAAGGTAAGAAAAATCCCTGAAACACACAAGGAAACACAAAAGAAGTGGAGGATAGAATCTGTGGAAGGTAAACAATGATGGGAGATGATGGGCAGAGGATAAGCGGGAATGGGATTTACTCTAACCAGCTTCCTTTTGAGAGAGGGGGGATTATCTGTTATGTTTTTTTATCATCTTCCTTTTTTGTCGTCCAGCGAGGAATCCTCCCGCACAGGAAATCCTCCCGAATCGTCGCACAGAGGGTATGGGAGGGAGGGATAAAAAGATGATATACAGTGATTTGACCGTCTGTCTTCTGTCAGCAGAGGAAGGACGGGAAAAACGGTTTTCTCCCCCACCCTATCCTCTCTGCCTAAAGAAGAACGGAGGAATCAAGGAAGAAACGACCTGTTTTGTCGGGATAATTCATAAAACACATCTGCTTCCTCCCCATCCGTCGCACCTAACCTCCCAAATTGTCGGATACCTGCACACGACAGCTACCTATCTGTCGCCGCACCCTTCCCTATCTGTCGCCGCGCTCTTCCCTATCTGTCGCCGCTATGTTCCCTGTTTGTCGTTCGGTATCGTTGTAACTTGTTGGGTGACAGGATGTCCAATGTTCCCTACTAATATCTTATAAAGACTGTATAACGACATTCTAACCTGAGAAGAAGTTTTGTGTTCGGAAAGAAAACATGATTTTCCTGTGGGGGAAGACGATTTCAAACAAAAGCTCCGGGGCGAACCTCCCTTTTTGTCGCACTTGTCTTTTCCGTCTTCTTCCGCCCTTCCGACGGCGGCGGAGGGCAGGAGTGTACTCCCTGCCGTGCCGGCGGCCTGAAGATCCGGCTGGCGGAGCTGGACGGTGCCGACAGGCCTTGACCGAGTTCCAGACAAGGCCTGATTGCCTTGCAGAAAGGCCTTAGTTGGAGGGCAGAAAGGCCTTACTTGAGAGGCAGACAAGCCTTAGTCGGAAGGCAGGAAAGCCTTACTTAGAAGGGTTGCTAAAGTCCTGTTGCCGTGATGGTTAGCGGTTGACTTTTGGGGGCGGCCCTCCGTGGTGCGGCCGGCGGGGCAGGACGGCTGTGGGAAGGTCACGGGGCTGTGGCGGGGGCGGCTGTATGGCGGTGTGTGTCGTAGCGGGCGGGCGGTGCTTGTTCTGCCGGCAGCGATTGGGGGATGAGGTTGGAAGAAAGGCGGCTGCCGCTGCTGATGCATGGTCCGGCAGATGTTCCCTTTTTGTCTTTCAGGGCAGTGGCCCTGTCTGCGGTTTTCCCTCCCTATCTGTCGCATCTCTCTCGGGCGGCACCGGCAGGAGGGCTGTTTCGGTGCTCGTTCCGTTCGCTTGGGACGGCCGACAAAACGGGAACATCTTTTTCTTCTTTTACAGTCTTTGTTTCTCATAAACGCCTTGTTGTCAATTTGTTGCTGTTCCTGTGTTTGATTTCCGCTTGAGTCGGCGGCCCAACTTGTCACTTTTTTGTCGCAGTCGGCTTTTATGCTTCTTCATAACTATGCTGATTTCCAATGTGTTATGATGTTTCTTGCAATCGGTTGTTTTTGCTCCCTATTTGTCGCATGGTGTCTGGTGGCATCTTCCTCCCTGTCTGTCGGCGACGGTTCCGGCCGCTCTCCCACCTTGTTATATATAGGGTGGCGGCGACATCTTCCTTTTCCGTCGCACATCTCCTGTCCGCCGCTTTGAGTTTTCCCTCCCTATTCGTCGCTGCTGCCTGACTGTGAGTGCTTCATCAGACGGTGATGTGTCTTGCGGAGAGGGGCCGTGGATGCAGCGTGGTATCGGGATGGAGCAGTGTGGGGAGCATGGATGCCTGCATAAGGGCCGGACGCATTCTCTGGGGATAATGTCATTTCTTTTCTCTCCTCCGTATGCGGACAGGCGGCGGAGGAGTAAGCCTTTTTCGCCATGGCGGCGGACAGGTTTCCTTAAATTGTCTTTATCGTCGGTAAAATGAGGAGATTATAAATTAATAAAGGTTAAATATGACGGTGGACACAAAAAAAACTGCATTCAGTATTCGTGTTTTTCATAGAAACCCATTAACTTTGCGACAAGTTTTTTTAGTGGTTAATTTAGTTTTAGTATTTAAACCTTGGGTGATGTGAATCAGTCAAGGTTCTTTTTTGTGTAGAAATGCGAGAGGCGGACGGACGGGATGCCTGTTCTGTTTGTCGTCTTTTTTTTTATGTATGGCGGCAGCCGACCATGTTTTATTTATGGGCGTAGTCGGTATTGTCTTGCCAGTCAGATTTTTTTTTCATAGTATGGCAGAAGGAATGAAGTATGTGAACGACCGCGTCCGCAGGCAGGACCGCCTGATGGACGAGACGCGGGCCCTCGAGCTGCTGCGCGAGGGCGAATATGGTGTGCTGAGCATGGTGGCCGATGGTGGGGGCTATGGCGTGCCGGTGAATTTCGTGTGGGACGGCGTCCGCAGCGTCTATATCCACTGTGCGCCGGCGGGCCGCAAGCTGATGGCCATCGAACAGAATCCGAGGGTCTCGCTGTGCGTCATCGGCAATGTGCATCTGCTACCGCGGAATTTCACCACCGAGTATGAGAGTGCGATCTTCTTCGGCGAGGCGCACATCCACCTCAGCGACGAGGAGAAGATGCATGCCCTGCGCCTGCTGATCGACAAGCTGTCGGCCGACTTCAAGGAGCTGGGCGACAAGTATGCGCACATGAGCTTCCACCGGGTGGAGATTATCCGGGTGGACTTCACGGAGTTCAGCGGGAAACGGAAGAAGGTCAGGTGAGGAGCCTCCGGAGGAGAGCAGGCGGTGATGGGCGGTGATGGGCGATTATGGGCGATCATGGGCGATCATAAGCGTTATAGGCGGTAATAGGCGATTATAAGCGGTGATAGGCTTTGCGCTGACCGGCCTCTGCCAGCCACTCCCCTCCCCTCCCCTCCTTTCCTTTCGGAAGGGGGAAATTTCTTTCGGAGGAGACGGGGAGCGGCTACAGCAGGCTTTCCCCGAAGATGGCGTTCTTGATGTCCTTCTCGTGTTCGAAGACGAAGCGGGCGACGATGGCGCTGAGCAGTGCCGTAGAAGGCAGCTTGACGCTTGTGGCCGACTTGAGGCGGTCGAGGACACCCTTGAGGTCGGAGTCGATGTAGACGGTTGCCAGCCGGGAGTCGCGTGCCTTGTAGTCGCGTGCCAGGTCGAGGAAAATCTGCCAGCTGTCTTCGCCGCTGTCCTTCGCCATGGAGTACTCGCGTGCGAGCTGCCTGCCCTCTGCCTTGGGGAGCTTCTTTGCGGCCGGTGCCGTACGGTCCTTGCCGTCGGCAGCCTCCTGCTTGGGACTGACGTGTCCGAACTGGCTTGTCTGTGCGGGCTGCTGTGTGTCGCGGGGAGCGGGCTCGTATGCCGCGTTCTGCCGCATGGGTTCCGGCTGGCGGTATGTGTCCGGGCCTGCGGTCCTTGCCGCGGTGCTGCCGTTCTCCATCTGCGGGACCGTTTCTTCGTTCTCAGCCGTTTCGTTGTCGGCATCTGTTTCTTCTATGTTTGCGGCCGGTGCGCTTCCGGCACCTCTCTGCACGCTATGGGCCAGGTCGGACAGTCCGCCCGGCATCATCACCATTGTTTTCTTTTTCTTAGCCATATCTTTTTCTCTTTGAGGTTTGAGTTTTGAGTTTTGAGGTTTCCTCTTGGCCCCCTCGCATTTGAGGTTTGAGCTTTGAGGTTTTTCCCTTGCCCCTTTGGGGGTTGAAGTTTGAAGTTTGAGCTTTGAGGTTTTGCTTTCGTTTTTTGCCCTTTAAGGTTTTGTCTTTTGGCCTTCGGTTTTTGGCTTTTGGCTTTTGAAGTTTGCCCCTTAACTTTTGTCTTCTGTTTTTTGGGTTTAACTTTTGCGCCTTTTTCTTTAAGCCTGTCAGCTGGAAGCGGCGGAGTTCATCTTAGGAGTGTTCATATTCACTGTCATTTGAACTTTTTTCGCTTTTCTCCTGCTGTCCCTTCATTGATGTTATCATCGGGGGTATCCCGCCATTCACTCCCCTCTCCATTCGGAGAGGGGCCGGGGGTGAGGCTTTTCCCTTTATCGATGTTATCATCGGGGGCATCCCGCCATTTACTCCCCTCTCCATTCGGAGAGGGGCCGGGGGTGAGGCTTTTACTTCATCCTCTTCAGCATATATTCGAATGCTTTTTTGACGGCGTCGCGCTGTGTGCCGAGCAGCTCGTAGGTATTCGTACGCTTGAGCGTGGCGCGGCTGTTGACGACCGGTGTGACCTTCCCGAAGTTTCCGAACACCTCGTCCGTCCTGCGCCACATCTCCTGTTCGTCGGCGGTGCCGATGCGCGGGTCGATGCGGTTGGGGACGAAGAAGAGCTGGGCGGTCATCTGCGGGTTGTGTTCGCGCAGCACATTGAGCACCTGCACGAAGACCCCTGTCGAATCGAGTGCCTTGTCCTCGTATTCGTAGGGGCAGACGATGTAGTCGGCTCCCACGAACAGCGGTGCGAGACCGTCTTCGCTGATGTTGCCCGGCGAGTCGAACAGCACGAAACCGTCGACCTGCGAGGCCGAATCGACGAGTTTCTGCATGGTCTCCACATCCGTCACGTCGAAGTCCTGTACGTTGTAGGGTTCTTCCTCGCCCTCATAGAGCTCCTTGTCCTTGCGGCGCTGCATGAGAATCGTCTTCTGCAAGTCGGTGTCGATGATGCAGACCGACTTGCCTTTTGCTGCGAGATAGTTGGCGAAGAGAATGCACAGGGTGCTCTTCCCTACTCCACCTTTCTGGTTTGCAAAAACAACTTTCCTGTTCTTCATTTTTTATATATTTACGTTTTTATATTGTTGTCTGTTTGTCTGTTTTCTGTTTTGTCTGTTTTCAGCTGGGATTCTCCGGCTGTTCCGGGAGAGGGTGTGTGTTGCCGTCTGCTTTTCCCTGATGGGTCCGGTGAATGTCGGTAGGCCGTCCTTCAAATGAGAAGCGTAGGCTGTTGCCGTCTACTGTTCCCTGCTGGGTCCGGTGAATGTCGGCAGGATTCCCCTTTCTCCCGATCTGCTCTGAAGCAGGGAGGTGGAAAGTTTTTCCTCCTGACTGGTCTGGAGCGTGCGGGGAGGGAGGCTCTTCCCTTTTTCCTGGAAAGATGATGACTGCGAGTGATGATAGGTCTGCAAGAGGGTTTATACAGCTTTTCCACCCTGGACTGCTTGTTTTGCTCGAAGCTCTCGAAGTGTCATTTTGTCATTCTTCCCATCTTCTTCCATCCTTCTCTGTCACTTTCTTCTTTCAGTTCAACAGGCTGGTGGTACGAATGCTACCATTCTGCCAACATCTTCCTGTTTTGTCGTTGTTCATTTCTGCGATATTCTGTTTTCTTCGGTCATCTCCCCCGCAAATACAGGAAATATGCGCTTCTTTGCTGCTCTTGTTCATTCCCTCCTTTTTGTCATGCTTTTTTCTCCTTCGACTTCCTTTTTTCCTTTTCCGGTTTCTTCTTTTTTCCTCTGCAATCTCTTCAAACCGGGTCTGGCCGGCATCCTCATTCTTTGCGTCTTTTTCGGACGGTCGGGCACAAAGGGCTTCTGTTTTCCGGCATCTGCGTTCACTCCCCATAGGGGCTGCGGACCGTTGTCCTGAGACTTTCATGTGGCCTTTTTGTGTCTGCGGTGCAGGGCAAAGGAGTAGGAGCGAGGACTGTCCTTCCGAACGTCAATGGAATGCTAATTGCTTTGACAACAGTCTTTTATCTTGCTATCTCTCCGTCTCCGTTTCAGTCGGATGGGCGGTGCTGTCGGGCGGCTTTCCGATCGTCAGTCCTCTGTCGTCATGCTCTTTCTCAGCAGGATGAACGGCAGCAGCTCGGTGAGGACGAAACTTATCAGCGTGGCAATCGTGCCATAGGTGATGATGTCTGTCATCGATACGCCGCCCACATTATTATATATGTAATAATAACTCATGCTGCAGAGCGTAGAGAGCAGCGGGCAGAGGAACAGGGAAGCTCCATAGCAGCGGATCATGCCGGCGAACTTTCGGAACAGCCCGATTCCCAGGCCGATTTGTACGAGGGTGGCTACCGTATAGCAGGAGGCAACGAAGTGGGACAGCAGCCGGCTTGTCTCGCCGACTTCTATCATCATGCTTCCTTCAGCCCCTGTATGGATTGTCGGCAGACAGGTGGCAACCGTCAGAATCGTATTGAGAACCATCAATATGATGACTGATAATTGTAAGAAAAAATGACTATTCTTCTTCAGATTCCTGCGTAGTATTTCCCACATCACCAGTTTTGTCGATAGCAGCAGTACTGCTTCTGCAATCTGGATTCCGTTGTTGCTCTGTAGCGAAGCGAACGCCTCGGTAAACATGCTCTGTCCTTCGTTGGGAGATGATGTCCAGTGGTCGGCCAGGTTTACTGCGCTGAAGGCAAGGAACAGTCCCATGCTCCAGTTCAGCACTTCGCCTTGGGCACCCGAAACGGGGAATTTCTTCAACTTTATCATACCTTTTTATTATATAGAGCCGTTTTCTTGTTATGACGGACCTTTTTTGTTCTACACGTAAAAGCGTGGTTATATTTTTATGCTTGCAAATATACACTTATTTGTTGAAACAAACAAATACGTCTAAACATTTTTATTAGAAAAAATAAATAGGTAAAAGAATAATTGTCTTATAAAATATTTATTTCTTTATTCTTTAATGCAAATGAATAAATGATTAAATATATATTGTTCATTTTCATTGCTCGAGCTTTCTTTTATTTTTCTTTATCTGATATAAAATTGTAAATGTTGATTTATTTTCAAACGTAAATATATAAATATGTTTTATTTGCGGCAAGTTATTTGGTCTTTATTTTGTCTGTTTATTCTTTTAAGTTTTAATGTTTTTGTTATGAAATATATTTATATAAATATTGGATAATCTATTTATACTAAAAAGCAAATATTTATTTTCCTTTCGAGGTCTTATTCCACGGATGCGTTCATGTTTGAATTTATTTTACATACTCTGTTCCCTATGGGTTGTCCGGTCATCTGGAGGGTGATGGATTATATTTCATCTCGGGTAGGTCTGATTTTTGTTCTGTTGCTTTTGTCTCCGTTCATGCTAAGTTATTGTTTTTGTAGCAGACTGAATTGACATTCAGGGCTGATGTCTGTCAGCTGATTTCCGATTGACTGTCAGTTTATGGGGGGTGTTTCGTGTTCAGTTGATTAACAGGTAGGTGTATAATACGTAAACCGTTTTCTTTCCTTTACTGGCATTCGGGCCGTCTTCTGCATATATTCAGGCAGGCTTTTTCCCATCCTGATGTTTTTTTCATGCAGAGATTAGCTTCTTGTTTCGTTGCTTTTCCTGACGGCCCTCTTCTTTAGCATAGAATGCCGTTCCAGTTTGTTCGGTGTAAATAGAATATGAACGTTTAAATACATGATAATATAAATATATAAAATATTGATGATAAGAAGCCTGCGTCTTTCCTTCTCTGTTTTCCGTAAGTCTTAATCATTTCTCTTTCTTTTTTCCAGCAGACTTTTTTCCCATCCCGAGGTCTTCTCATGCTTTGTAGGTTTTTAAGCCCTCCTTTTCTTTTCTCAAGCAGGTTTTTGCCTATTCTGGTTTTCTCTTCATCCGTCGATTAGCTTACTTCTTCCTTAACCTTCCTGACGGCCTTCTTCTTTAGCATAGCATGCTGTTCCAGTTTGTTTATGTGTGGATATAAATGTTTATATACTTGATAATGTAAATATATAAAATATTGATGCTAAGATGCCTGCGTCTTTCCTTCTCTATTTTCTGTAGGTCTTAATCATTATTCTTTTTTTCTTCCGGCAGACTCCTGTCCCATTTCGGCGGCCTTCTCATGCTTCGTAGGTTTCAAACTTTCCTTTTCTTTCTTCCGGCAGTCTTTTTTCCCGGTGGCCTTCTCTTACTTCGTATGTTTCAAGCCCTCCTTTTTTCTTAAACAGGTTTTTGCCTATTCCGTTTTTTTTTCATCCAGCTATTTGCTTTGTTCTTCCTTAATTTTCCTGAGGCCCTCTTCTTTAGCATAGAATGCCGTTTTAGCTTGGTTATTTGTGGATATAGATGTTTTAATACGTAATAATATGAATATATAAAATATTGTTGATGAGCTGTTTGCGTTTATTTTTATTCTCCATAGCTTTTAACTGATCTTTATGGATTCAGCTGTATACAGGGAATCTTTTTTTATATCTGTATTCTGCATATTTTTCTTCATTCTTTCTCGGCGTTCGTATGTCATTTCTGCATTTCCCATTTTTTGTATTTCCGCTTCCGTTCTTTTCCCTTGCATTCAGCTTTTGTAATTCTCTTCTGTTTCAGTAATCCTCTGTGCCGGTATTTCTCTTTTTTAATTCTCCGCATCCGTGTTTTATTCCAGTTTCCCTTTGCTTTTTTTCTTTTTCAGGACCTGTATATCTTTGATAGACACGGTTATATATATTTATATACTTGAATAAATGTTTGTTTTTGGAAGTTTGAAAGATTTTTCTGCTTCCTGTTCCTGGGCTGCCAGCAGTTCCAATTCATTTTCGCATCCTTCTGCCGTTTATTTTCGCACCCTTCTGCCGTTTGTCATCAGTGTGTTGTCTGTCGTCTCCCCTCCTCCGTGTTGTAGGCAGGCAGCATTGTGTTTTAGCTATGTTGTCTGTTGAATATGAATTGAGACTTTGAAAAAAACGTACATTACGTGCATTTATGTTATTCTTTTCCTTCGTTGGAATGGACTCTTTAGCAGTTTTACTTGCTTCTCTTGTTGTCACCGATGACTTTTTCCGTCTACTGGTTGATGTTTTCTTTTGGTCTTGCGTATCGTATTCTGGTGTCTCCGTCGTGACAGAGTTTCTTTCAATATGCTATGATGTTGGTTTATAACGTTTTACGTTGCATTTTATTCGTGTCTGCATTTGAGAGGGATTCGGGGCAGACAGCCGGACAGACAGGTGGAAAGTTCGGTTGAGGCGTATTGATGCGGTAGGAAACGTTGCTTAGAGCTGATTGGAGAGACATCCTTGTTTTTTCCTCATCTTTTTTGTTATTGATCGCGACTTTCTTTTGATAATATTGATTTATATAAATATTTATGATTATTTTTACTTGTTGTAAAACTGCATTAATATATATAAAATTGAATATGTATTTAATTTTTCATGTGTACTAAAATGTTTTTATATAAATATCTTAAATATTAATGGGATAATTTTAATATATGAAATTATAAATGTGTCTTTATTTATTTATATAAAAGCGTGAAATTTTAAATAAGTAAATGGAGATTATAATAGAAAAAGATTTGAGCAGATAAATATGAAAATAAGGAAATGAATTTATTTTTATATATGTATGTTTTTATGTTTTCAGACACATTGTTTTGAGACTTTTCTACAGCAGGAAAGCATGAAAACAGACAAAGGAATTCGGTTGCGGAGGCAGGAGAAAAGTGAGTCGGGGAACGGCGACAAAAAAGTGAAAAACTGCGTAGCGGCGGAAGGATGACAGTGTAAGAGAGTAAAGGGTCGGGACATTCGAAGAAAACAGAAAGGCGGCGCAGAACAACGGAGAATAAGAAATGAAAGTAGAGAATATTGCTGAGGAAGTATTTGGAGACGGCATTCCTGTTCGTAAAATAATTTCATCGTGATAGGGTAGGGGATTTTCTTCCATTTTCTTCTTCGGAATGCAGGTTGTTTTTAAGCTGGATTCCATGGGGAGGGGGAGGATAGAATTCAAAGCTGTTCTGAACGTTCCGACTTTCAGGTAAGGTCTGAAAGAAAATTAAGTGAGCCTTATCTGACAATTCATGTGGGGCCCTGAAAGAAAGACAAGTGAACCTTATCTGGCAATTCATGTAAGGTCTGATGAAATTGCAAGTGAGGCTTATCTGGCAATTCATGTGGGGCCTGAAAGAAAGACAAGTGAGCCTTATCTGACAGTCCTGGTAAGGTCTGATGAAATTGCAAGTGAGGCTTATCTGACATTCAAGTAAGGCCTTACAGGCTTTCAAGTGAGCCTTAGTTGGCTTTCAAGTAAGGCCTTGTTGGCGGTTCCCCGCATGGGGCATATTTAAAGTGGGGGGCTCCAGGAATTTGGAGTGATGAGGTTTGTTTCGTGAGTTGATGACTTTGATGAATATCACACAGAGGCAGGGAGTGAACGGAGGTAAAGACCATATAACAGAGGCACCGCCGGTGCGTGGAGCAACGGAGGTTATTATGCAGTAGGATTACTTTATCACTCCCTATTTCGGAAGAACCTAAAGTGGACGCAGGTCCCTCGGTCGTCCTTACTGCGGGAAGCCATAGCCGAAGGCAGGCTGTCCGTGGCGATGCGGAAACTATGGGAAGCCGGCAGCCGCCCCCGGGTCTGCCGTGCAGGAGACGTGCTGTCGAGGCTGCTGTCTGTGGGTAAGGCTTCCAGACAGGTGTCAAACCCAATAGCTATACGGAACGGATATGGAAAATCGTGCGGAGGTGACGGTGAAAGAGCATTATGCGACTTCTGCGAAAATCTTTCCCCATCCGGAAACCACGGCTGATAACCAATGGAATACGACTTCTGCGAAAGTTTTCCCCATCCGGAAACTACGGTTGACAACCAATGAAATGCGACCACTGCGAAAATCTTTTCCCATCCGGAAACCACGGTTGATAACCAATGAAATGCGACTTCTGCGAAAATCTTTCCCCATCCGGAAACCATGGTTGACAACCAATGAATTGCAACCTCTGCGAAAGCTCCGTTACATGAGGTTCTCGGAAAGTGCAACTTATTGATCATCAAATATATGGTTTTGAGAAAAATAGGTTTTTGCAGAGGTTTCAAGTTATGACTTCGGCATCTTAATGGATTTTTGCAGAGGTCTCGTCATCGTTTGCTCCGTGTCAGGCAGGAGGGCGTGTCAGCTGTCAATAAGGCAGCAAAAACGACATCCGGATAAAATAAAGAAAGAAATGTTGCGTTATAAGAATGAAATTACGTACTTTTGTACTTGAAAATTATTCACGAAGAAGATTGAGTCGAAAATGGCAGAACTATCAGACCGTCTGAAAAGGCTGGCTCCTTCCGCTACGCTGGCCATGTCGCAGAAGAGCAGCGAGATGAAGGCGCAGGGGATTGACGTCATCAACATGAGCGTGGGCGAACCCGACTTCATGACGCCCGGTTTCATCAAGGAAGCCGGCAAGAAGGCGATTGACGACAATTACTCGAAGTACTCCCCCGTCCCCGGCTATCCCATCCTGCGGGAGGCCATCGCGCGGAAGCTGAAGCGGGAGAACGGCCTGGACTACGCCGCTTCCGAGATCATCGTCGGCACGGGCGGCAAGCAGGGGGTGTGCAATGCCATCCTGGCACTGGTGAACCCTGGCGACGAGGTCGTCATCCCCGCCCCCTACTGGGTAAGTTACCCGCAGATGGTGAAGCTGGCGGGAGGCACGCCGGTCATCGTGCCGGCCGGCATCGGTCAGGACTTCAAGATCACCGCCGCACAGCTCGAGGCGGCCGTCACGCCGAAGACGAAGCTGGTCATCCTCTGCTCGCCGAGCAATCCTACGGGGAGCGTCTATTCGGAAGAGGAACTCGGGGAGCTGGCCAAGGTGGTTCTCGCCCACGACGACCTGTTCGTACTCTCGGACGAGATCTACGAACACATTAATTATATAGGGGGGCACAGCAGCATCGCCGCCTGTCCGGGCATGAGGGAACGGACGGTGGTCTGCAACGGCGTCAGCAAGGCCTACGCCATGACGGGCTGGCGGCTCGGATGGGTGGCCGCACCGGAGTGGATCGTCAAGGGACTCGGTAAATTGCAGGGACAGTACACCTCCGGCACGAGCAGCGTCAGCCAGATGGCGGCCGTGGCGGCCTACGAGGGCGACCAGAGCTGCGTGGAGGCGTTCCGCGAGACGTTCCGCCGCCGCCGCGACCTGATCGTCTCCCTGGCGAAGGACATCCCCGGCCTGGAAGTGAACGTGCCGCAGGGGGCGTTCTACCTCTTCCCGGACTGCTCGGCCTTCTTCGGCAAGACGGACGGCAGGCGGACCATCGGCAGCTCGACCGACCTCGCCCTGTATCTCCTCGAGGAAGGGCACGTGGCGACAGTGGGCGGCGATGCCTTCGGCGCACCCCGCTGCTTCCGCATGAGCTATGCGACGAGCGACGACAACATAAGGGAAGCTCTCCGGCGCATCAGGCACGTACTCTCGAAGCTGAAATAAGAAGAGGCAGGCAAACTGTAAGAAAGCGTGGGGAAAAACTATCCATCTTTTTGATTGTTAAAAGTCATTAATCCTACCCATAGTTTTCTTTTAATTGCTATCTTTGCGGAGATAAGACGCTGCTGCGGACGGTACGCAGCAGGTGTTCCTTGTACAAAAGCTTATAAATCAGAAAGATATTAACAATTTAATTCATTAATAACCTAAAATTAAAAATTTCATCAAATTATGGCAACTACACAACAAAAAGCAGCCCCGAAGAAAAAGTCCGAGGGCTTCACAGGAGTTAGAGGTGCATTCTGGATCATCGTCGTTTGCGCCATCGTTGCGTTCGTACTGTTCTTCACATGGTTCGGCAACGACATGCACTTCCAGGATCCGGGTACCAACGAGACACCGGCTGACGTATGGGGTACCATCTTCAAGGGCGGCGTTGTCGTTCCGGTCATCCACACCCTCCTGCTCACCGTGCTTGCTATGTCCATCGAGCGCTGGCTGGCACTGAAGACCGCTTTCGGCAAGGGTGCGCTTCCTAAGTTCGTTGCAAACATCAAGGCAGCTCTCAACGCCAACGACCTCGCCAAGGCCAACCAGCTCTGCGACCAGCAGAAGGGTTCCGTGGCAAACGTCGTGAAGGCTTCCCTGAACGCTTACAAGGACATGGAGACAGGTGCCAACGCTAACCTGAAGAAGGCACAGAAGGTAGCCAAGATCCAGCAGGCCCACGAGGAGGCTACACAGCTCGAGATGCCGACCCTGACGATGAACCTCCCGATCATCGCTACCATCGTCACCCTCGGTACGCTGACCGGTCTTCTCGGTACGGTAACCGGTATGATCAAGTCGTTCTCCGCTCTGTCCGCAGGTGGCGGCGCTGACTCTGCCGCACTGTCTGCCGGTATTTCCGAGGCGTTGATCAACACCGCATTCGGTATCGCTACATCCTGGTGCGCAGTGGTTTCCTACAACTACTACTCAAACAAGGTCGACAAGTTGACTTACGCACTCGACGAGGTTGGTTATTCTATCGCTCAGACATACGAAGTAAACCACACGGAAGAGGCTTAATTTTTGCTGACCCTTTAAATATTTATCGCTATGGGTAAAGTAAAAATTAAGAAGAGTGACGTCTGGATCGACATGACACCTATGTCCGACGTGATGACCCTGCTGCTTACCTTCTTCATGCTGACTTCGACGTTCGTAAAGAACGAGCCGGTGAAGGTGAACACCCCGGGTTCCGTGTCCGAGACCAAGGTGCCTGAGAACGGCGTCCTGACGATTCTCGTCAGCCCTGAAAAAGGACCTGACGGCAAACCGACTGGCGAAGGCCAGGTATTTATGAGCTACGACAACACCAACGAGTTGGCACAGATCGTTGAACGGATGACAACACTGACTCCTGCACAGAAGAAGACCTTTGTCGCAGAGTCAACGTTCGGTACTCCTCTCGACAAGCTGGCAGCCTATCTGTCTAAGCCGGCCGCAGAGCGTAGCAAAGAACTCCCCAAGATGGGGATACCTCTCGACAGTATCCAGGGACAGGAGATGACGGAGTTCCAGCAGTGGGTCAACGCAGCCCGCCAGGTGAACCCGAAGGTCAGACTTGCCATCAAGTCCGACGCCGACTCCCCCTATGGAACAGTTAAGAAAGTAATGAGCGAACTCCAGGACATGGACGAGAGCCATTACTACATGATCACGCAGTTGGACGCTAAAAAGGCTGCCCAGGCAGCTAACGGAGGAGCTAAGTAATGGCAAAGGAAAAGAAAAGTAAGCAGAAGAAGATGACCGTGCGCGTGGACTTCACGCCGATGGTGGATATGCTGATGCTGCTCATCACCTTCTTCATGCTCTGCACCTCGCTTAGCAAGCCTTCGACGATGGAGCTGACCATGCCGAGCAATGACAAGACGCAGGACGATACGAAGAAGAACGAAGCCAAGGAGTCGCACTCCATCACGATCTACATCGCCGACGGAGACAAGATGTTCTACGGCAACGGTAAACCCGAGTACGATAATGCGAACTGGCTCAAGCCCGCCGACTGGAGCAACACCCAGAAAGGCATCCGGTACGTTCTCCAGCACAAGCAGGTGGGTGATCCCTCTACCGGCGAGGCCGTCACGGTCCCTTATCAGGACATGGAAATCGCCGTCAAGGAGCTGAACCAGAAGAAGCAGGCGAATCCGAATGCTTATCCGGACAGCATCTACCAGTCTGAGATCGCTGCCATCAAGAGCGGTATGATCAACGGCAAGAAGGTATCGACAATGACCGTTATCATCAAGCCGACCGACCATGCTTCTTATCGTCACTTGGTAGACATTCTCGATGAAATGCAGATTTCATACATTGGAACTTACGTCATTGACAAGCTGACAGACCAGGACAAGGCTCTTCTGGCCAAGAAAGGTATCAAGGCTTAATCACTGATTCGTAAACAATTAAAGAAAGAAACAATGGCAAAAATAGATCTATACGATCCGAAATGGGTCGACATGGTGTTCGCCGGAAAGAACAAGGAATACGGTGCGTACAGGCTCCGTAAGACCGTCTCCCAGCGCAACATCAAAGCATTGGCTATTCTGCTTTGTGCTGCATTCCTCGGTGGCGGTTACTTGGCTTACCAGATCAAGAAGCACAACGACGAACTGGCAGCCCAGGCCGCTTACGCAGCCAAGATGGAGCTGGCGGCTCTCGAACAGGCAAAGAAAGACCAGGCGGAACGCAAGAAGAACCAGCCGAAACCGGAACAGAAGAAAATCGAACCGGAGAAGGTGGTGCCCGAAACGCGTGCTACCGTCAAGTTCACGGCTCCTGTCATCAAGGACGACAAGGACGTGAAGGAGGAAATGCCGCCTATGGTCAAGATGAACAAGGAGACGAAGGCCGTCGGCGTGGAGAACAAGGAAGGTTCCGAAGACCGTACCGAAGTCGCTGCACGTACGACCGTCGCTACTCCCGAGCAGATCGTGCCGAAGATCGAGAAGCCTGTCGTTGAGGCTCCCAAGCCGGAACCCAAGGAAGAGGTGGAAAACAAGATCTTCACCGTGGCTGAGCAGATGCCATCCTTCAAGGGCAATGTGAACGCATGGCTGAGCTCGCACCTCCAGTACCCGGCAGTCGCTGCCGAGAACGGAATCCAGGGCCGCGTCATCGTCAAGTTCGTTGTCGGACGCGACGGAAGTGTCAGCCAGGCACAGGTCCTCCGCGGCGTCGACCCGTCGCTCGACCGCGAGGCGCTGCGTGTTGTCAACAGCATGCCGAAGTGGAATCCGGGCATGAACAACGGCCAGGCCGCCAACGTCTGGTTCACCCTGCCCATCACCTTCAAGCTGCAGTAAAAGCACGATTGATATGAAAAGACCCATATTCTACATCACAGTAGGATTGATGCTGACCCTCGGCCTCCTTCTTTTCGCCTGCGGAAAGAAGAAGGCCAGGGACGGCAGAACAGATACACCGACGTCAGGGACGATTAAGTTCGCCTCTGACGAAAGTTTTAGTCCTATTATCGAGGAACTGCTGCAGACGTATCAGTTCCGTTATCCACAGACCCACCTGCTGCCGATCTATACGGACGACAACAAGGGTATGAAACTGCTCCTCGACCAGAAGGTAAACCTCTTCTTCACGTCCCACAGGCTGACGAAGGGAGAGGATGCCATGTTACGGGGGAAAGGTCCTATCCCGGAAGTGTTCCCGATAGGATATGACGGAATCGCCTTCATCGTGAACAGGGCCAACAGCGACTCCTGCATCACCGTCAGTGACGTGAAGAAGATTCTCAGCGGACAGATTGCAAAATGGAAACAGCTGAACCCGAAGAGTACCCAGGGCGACATCGAGGTCGTCTTCGACAACAAGGCTTCGGCGACGCTCCATTATGTCGTCGACTCCATCTTAGGCGGAAAGAACATCAAGAGCGCGAACATCGTCGCCGCCAGCAACAGCAAGGCGGTCATCGACTATGTTCACAAGACTCCCAATGCGATAGGTGTCATCGGATCCAATTGGTTGAACGACCACCGCGACTCCACGAACACCACATTCAAGAAGGACATCACGGTGGTAGGCATCTCTAAGACCACCGTCGCACAGCCCGGCAACAGCTGGCAGCCCTATCAGGCTTACCTGCTCGACGGCAGATACCCGTTCGTCAGGACGATCTATGCCATCGTTGCCGATCCCCACAAGGCGCTGCCGTGGGCTTTTGCCAATTTCGTCACCAATCCGATCGGACAGAAGATCATCTTCAAGGCGGGTCTGCTGCCTTACCGGGGAGAGATCAACATCCGGGAAGTGGAGGTGAAGACGGAATAGCGCTGACAGGCGGCATCCGGCAGGCATCAAAGTGGCAGCCATGAAAGCGGCGGTCACAAAGGAGCGGTCACAGCCCGGGGGGCGTCTCCCCCTGCCATTTCCGCTTATCATCGCTTATCTCCGCCCATCCCCGCTCACCCCTCACAGAAAGTAACCCTTTAAAGAACGAGAATTATGAATACAAAGAAATATTTTATCGCCGGTGTACTGATGTTGGCAATGTCAGCTCCGGCAACGGCACAGGAAGTCAACTATGCCGAAGCTCTGAAGCCCATCACCGCTGCCATCCAGGCCGCACCGAACGACCCGAAGGCGGCCAAGGACCTCATCAAGGAGTATCAGAAGACCTTCAAGAAGAACGAGGAGGCCATCGTTGCCCTGGGCAACGTCTATCTCCTGCAGCACAATTATGCTGTTGCGACCGATATTGCCAACAGCGTGGTGAACAACAAGAAGTTCAACGGAAGTCTGGGATACGTCCTCCTGGGCGACATCGCTGCCCTCCAGGACTCCATCGGCAACGCCGGTGCCGCCGCACAGCAGTACCAGACGGCCATCAGCCTCGATCCGCAGAACGTCACGGCTTACGAGCGTTATGCCAAGGTCTACCGACACGTGAATTCCAAGGTGGCTGTCGCAAAGCTCGAGGAGCTGCGCAAGGTGAAGCCGGACTATCCGGTAGAGGCCACGGCGGCTGAGATCATGCTCAACGACGGCAAGTACCAGGAGGCACTTGCGTGGTACGGCAAGGCGAACCCTGCCTATATGACCGAGGACAACTTCTACAACTACGGTTTCGCCGCCTACATCACCAAGGATTATCAGAAGGCCCTGGACGTTGTCAAGCAGGGTCTGCAGAAGTTCCCGAACAGCGAATACCTCAGCCGTATCGCCATGATGGCGTCGGTCGAACTGAAGGATTATCCTTCTGCCATCAGCTACGGAAAGGTGGTCTTCGCCGGTACCGGAAAGAAAGTGGCCAACGACTATGACGTATATGCCAAGGCACTCTGCGGCGCACAGCAGTACGACGAGGCCGTAAGCTATGTCGACAAGGCACTCGAGGCCGACAAGAAGAGCGTGGAGCCGTTGAAGACGCTGGCAGCGATCTATTCCGCACAGGGCAACGACGACAAGGCACTCGAGGTGCAGCAGGAGTATCTCTCCAAGAGCCGGAAGGCCACCAACAACGACTGGGCGACACTTGCCAACACGTATGTGACGAAGGCGGAGGCCCTGACGGACCGTGCCGAGAAGAATGCCGTCCTGGCGAAGGCACTGGCCGTCTACGACCAGATGATCGAGAAGTTCCCGTCCATTTCCGACTGGGTATGGCTGAACCAGGCGAATGTCGCCCAGCTGATGAACGACCCTGACAAGGTGGCCGAAATCTATCAGAAGGTGGCCGCCTTTGAGGAGGCGAAGCCGAATCTCGACGCCGACAGCAAGAGTTACCTGGAGAGCGTGTACTACGGTCTCGGTTACTATTACTCCAAGAAGGGCAACAAGGAACTTGCCGACCAGTATTTCAAGAAGGTGCTGGATGTCAATCCTGACAACGAGGGGGCCAAGAAGGCATTGGGACTGTAATCTCCTCTGAAGTATACGTTTTTTTCTGGAACAATCATGACAGACCGAGGGCGGCGGCCGTACAGGCTGCCGCCCTCTTCCGTGTTTTCTGTCTCCCCGTTCCTGTGTGCCGGGCGTGTGCCGGGCGTGTGCCGGGCGGAAAAGGCAGACCTTGAAGTGTGCCGCCGTGTTTTTGCCCGGCCGGCTTCCGTCCCGCTTGTCGCATGATGGGAGGCTGGCCTCACAGTCAGGGACAGGCCTGGCAGAGCGTGTTGTCTCTGCGGACAGAGACCGGGCTTCATCCGGCCCCGTTCATACAGAATCCCGGCCCAAGGACGACTGCCCTTTGGCCGGGACCTCTGTGTAATGGATTATGAATTTCCCAGGTTGGTAATCATAATTTTCAGATTTGCGCGTTTTGCTGTCCTGTATAAAAAAAGAAACGGCCGAGCAAACTGCCCTTCCGTTATCTCCGATTAATCTCCGTCTCACGACGAAAATGTTTCTACAATCTTTACCTAAAATATAACTAAAAACCTAAATCTATTACTAACCTAAACAAATCTTTTCTTTTTCAAAAATAATCCTGAGCAATCTTTACTACCTGTAAAGGAAACACCTTATGAGACAGATATGTAATATCTCTTGAATTACGTTGCAAAGTTACAACGATTTTTTCAGTTTGTCAAGCATTTCATGGAAAAAATATCGATGTGTCGGATGTTTATTGATTTATATCAACTATAAGTAAGGATTCCGCCTGGCTTCAGCCCATCCCATCTCCTGCCGATGGGGGAGTGTGGGACGGGCCTGCGGGCAGTCAGAAGGTCCGGCCCGGCCGTCGTCCCCGTCTTATCTCCAGCCGCATGGGGTCCTGTATGTGCGCCTTGGTGACCAGCTGCATATACCGTTCCCGCAGCGGTCCGACCCTGACATTCTTCCGCGCCCGCACGGCAGAGACGACCGACGACGGGTTGCGCGGCTCGTGTACGTGCAGCACCCGGCAGATGTGGTGTACGATGGTCTGGAAGTCCATCGGGCGGCCCCGTCTGTCCATCAGTGCGCCGCTTGTCCATACGATATGTGCCAGTTCGATGAGGTCGCACTGGGAGGCTGTCCAGTACAGTCCGTCCTCTTCGCTTCGGTTGATCAGGTCGTAGAAGTTGTCAACGAGTCTTGCCGTCAGGCGTTCTTCATCCTCTTGTGTCCAGGCGTGCGTGGCCTTCATTACGATGTTCACTTTCTTCATCATTGTTCTTGGTGTTTTTGGTTTAACTTGGTGCTCTTTGTCAGATACGTGTTTTCCTTGCAGACCTTCCCGGGCGGTGCGGCCGGATGGCGGCCGGCAGGAGAAGCTGCCGGGAGGTGTCGGCATCAGATTCTCCGCAGAGCCGGTCTGCTGGGGAAGAAGGCCCCTGCGGATGTATGGCAAAGATAGCGGCAAGAAGCGCAGTATATGTTCACTCCGTAATTTTTATTTCTTAAATAAACGTAAACGGTAACATCTGTTAACAGTCGTTCGCACCGATCCCCGGGTGAGAAGCACCTGCCGGGCCTGCCGCCGGCCTTTTCCGGATGTCCAGATGAGTCTTGCTCAGCCTTGCAGGTAAGGCCCGATAGAAGTGCAGGTAAGGCCTGATTGAGGTGCAGATAAGGCCTGATTGGAGTGCAGGTAAGGCCTGATTGGAGTGCAGGCAAGGCCTGGTTGCGTGGCTGTATGCCGTGTACAGGAATCTGCCCTGTACGGTCCAGCTATGCGGCCGCATACAGGCAGTGTCTGTCCGTATGGAGGCTGCCGCAGACTGCCGCCTGAACGAAGAACGGCTGGACAGGCCACGCATTGCCGTGTCTTTGCACCGCCTTTCTCTTCAGGTCTCCGATGTTTTCCTGCTGTTTCCTCCCTCTTGCTTTGAAGTATGTGCAAGGTTTCCGGCTCGGAGATAAGGGTGAAATGCGGCTGCGGGGGAAACGGTGGGGGAGGAGGCCGGGATTTTCGACAATGCAAAATGGCACCCGAGCTGATGTGTACCAGCCCAAGTGCCATGTATCTGGACAGATGCTTAAAACCGTATCTTAATTTTCCGGCAGCCCTGCTTCCGGATTGAATCTTACAGAGACCTTCTTGTTCTGGACAATGTCTATCTGGCCATTGTATGCGATGTCGGCCTCTTCGTATTTCCTGTCCGGTCTGGCATAATACGCTTTCAGATGATAGCTGCCTGCCGTCAGTCTGCCCATCTTGAAACGGACGTCGTATTTGCAGATGCAGTCGGCAAATGCATCAAGGACATTGTGATACACAACAAGGGTAATCTGATTATCCTGATTAGCGATGTTCACATAAATATTTCTCACGGCGCAGTTGGCTTTCACATCTTCGAGTGCGCATTGGGCAATGCCGTCTTTTCCCAATTCAATGCTAAGGGTTGCAGGTTTTGCATCATTTTCCAAATAGAAATCTATACGGGTTTCTGTTGGAGAGAGATTTAACTTGCAAGTGGAGTTTGCCACATCATAAACTCTTAATGTCTCAAGTACGACATTCTCTGACGAGCATGCTGATAACCCAATGAGGCAAATCAGACAGTAAAATACTTTTTTCATAAATGTATGGTTTTAGAATACTGTTTTATATAAACGTGATTATTCGCTATTTCTTGCTTGTGCAATTATGTATTTTTGACATGAGAGTATAAACCTGCTTGACACTTTCCAGATCAAAGGCATGATCATCATCACACTTGTTTTCAACCATGTCAGCAAACACCTGAATTTCGGAGAAGAAACCTTGTGAGATGATTTGATTATTCCCAATGGTTGGAACAAAACCATTCCTTCCGTAGAGATTTACAATGGTTGCTTTGTTTTGGAAGATTTTTTCCAAGGGGATTCCCAATATCGCAGAGTGTCTTGGAGCAAAATCAAGTCTTTCCATTCTATCCAATAGATATTGTCCATTATCTGTACTGATACTTAATTGTTCCTGTGCATCCTGCCAAGAGTAATCTGTTGATAGTTCCAGCATCCCCGTTATATTTTGATGCTCCAACATAAGAAACAAGGTCTGTCCGCCATCCTTACTGGTCATTGTTTCTACCACCTTTATCTTTGCTTCGCCAAAGAGGAATGTAACATAGTCAAGAGGATGGATGAAGAGGTCGAGCAGGGCATCTCCCTCCGGGTATAATCCCGTAAGATAGCGATAATGATAGTGTCGTTTACCCTCACTTCTCAATCGCTTTTGCAAGATTTGGGTTGCAGGGGCAAATCGTCTTTGCAGTCCGACAACGATATGTTGTGACCCATACAGTTTGACCGTATCTATCAGGGAGTTCAGTTCCCTTTCGTTCTCGCATGGCGGTTTCTCTATAAATAAGGATTTCCCGGCTTTAATGACTTCACTTGCAATCTGCGAATGTGCATGTGGATTGGCAGCCACAAAGACTCCAGAAACCGTATCATCGTTCAAGATGTGATGTAAGGAAGTAGTTCCTTTAACCCCCTTGTATTTTTGAGAAATCAACTTGGCTTTTTTCTCCGAGGTGCAGCAGATGTATTTCAGTGGCAGTTGCAGATACTGTATGACAGGCAACAGGTTGCTGACACAATGATTTCCAATACCCACAAGAGCATATTGCTGTGTGTAGGTATGTCCCAGTTCCCTGATGCTGCGCATATTCTTGTATCTACCAATGATGTTATCTAAATAATATCCCATGTTCATTCGTTATGCGGTTATTTTCTTTAAATGCTTCTTATAGGTGGTATGCCTGTCATCTGTCCATTGGTATTTCCCGTAAAACAACTCTATCAGTCGTTTGGGTAGTATTTTTTCCAGATTCCTCAACAGGATAATATCATACTTCCGATGATAGTTGATCCAGCATTGATTACATTCTTTGGAGTGTTGGCACTGAATCTTCCCTGCTTTCTTTGAGTTGAAAATCTCGTCGAGCGTATTCTCATGGATGTTGCCCAAGATTACATCCAAATTTTGGCACAAGGGGACATCGCCATTGGAATGGATGACCAACTCGCTGAAAATACTGTGACACCGAAGTTTCAACCTGTTATTCTTCCACTCGTCATATAGGGCAACAAAGTCAAAGTTTTCGTCCGTTTGATGTATGGAGGATGGTATCTGACCGATGAAATCCGCATCATCAGCTTCCATCAAGTCCTTGGTCGTGTCAAAAAATGACATTGTACTGTATATGCCAATACGCACGTCTATGCCATATCTTTTGGCTACATCTATCACATATTCCATGTCTCCAAAAGAATTCCAAGGAGAAAGACAGAACATCAGGGATATGGGAACAATGTCTTTGCACGCCTCAATGACTTCAATAACCTTATCATATCCATCCCTGCCACGCATATAGCGATAGGTTTCCCTATTGCCGTCGAGTGAAACATACAGATGCTTGGGGTGATGATTCTTCACAGACGAAATAACCTTATCCACTGCGAGGCAATTAGACAGCAAAGTATAGTTGGGATGATGAATGTCGAACCATCCCAGTATCTTGTCTGCTTCGGGATGGAGGATAAACTCACCTCCTTCCAAGCCGACCGTCGTGCGTTTTGTTACACATTTGCTGTTCATTATTCTGATGATGTCATCTAAGCTGAGATTTTCCACGGGTTTCTTCCAAATGGAACAGTGTCTGCAACGAGACTGACAGCTTGTCGTGGAGTAGATCATCAGGGATGTGAGTTCCTTGTGCTGTCTGCGTACTACATTGTTGACAAATACAATTCCATTGTGGATGTAGTCATAAATACTGTACATTCTTTCTTTTGAGTTTTGTCTTTTATTGTTAAGAGTAGAAAACTACTAAAAGACTGCACTGTATTCATGACTTTTTATTTACTCATTATCTCCATTTACCAAGTAAGCCGCAATCCGAATGGTACCGTTATGATGAACGGATGCTCTGTGCGGTAAGTCTCAAGGTTACTGCTATTTCTGAAGTAGTAGAACATGTTTGGTTCCAGATACAGGCTGAAAGGCTTGAATAGCTTGTACTGCACACCTATGCCTAAGTTTACAGACCACTGATAGCGGGCCTTGATGTCACCCCTCAGCGTGTATGACGAGTCAGACGTTATGATATACTTCTTGTCCAGCGAACTGTGGGCAGGCATCTCGAATGTCACACCACCGGTTGTATAGGCATTTAAACGCCCCTTGCCCCAGATACGATAGGCCAATCGCAAAGGAATGCCCACATAATCAATCTTTTGGGTTTTCAACAAGGTTGCACCATTAAACTCGCTCTCAAAATCAGACTTCAACCTTGTATAGGTCAAACCCGTGCTAAAAGTCCAATGCGAACTTAATTGCTTATTAAGCGATAATCCAAATGTTTTTGGGCGGTAGTGATGCGCTTTTTCACCTAAGGATGCGTTGCCATCTGTTGCATTGTTGAGTGCTATCCATGACATTTTTGCCATCTCGACAGAATCCATCAAGGCATTGTTCCGGGCGAGATAGTTTGCATAATCATCCCATGTATATAGTTTTGCCGCAGCCCCACCGTTAGCGTAATCTACTACCGACAGGTAGTTCAGGTTGGACATGGCTCCATTTGCTCCAGCATTGGAAGAATAACCGAAGTTAAATGTCCATGGGTATTTCTTCTTATTGCGTACATCAGGCGACATTCTTTCGTTCAATGCCATCATTCTTTCTTCTGGAATTTGTGGAATACGGAACACAGAGTCTTCTATGCTGATATCCTTTACTGCCAGATGTTTTTGTAAGGAATCTACACAGATTGGTACTGTCTGCTGTCCAGATTTTACACTATCAGTTATTATTTGTGAAGAAATCTCTTCAGCAGAAACAACTATTTTTGCCAAAATATGATCATCATTCAAGTTGGTAGTTGATGGGATTGAATCGTTTGGTTGCGCTTTCTTTTGAGGGGCTGTGCCTTTTTGAGCCCGTCTTGGAAGTTCCTTATGAGTGTTTACTGCTGTTAGCTTGTCATCAGAAGTGCTGGCAGACTCGTCCCTCGTTACGAAATAGATATAGACTGGTATAAGAATAGGAAGCAAGAAGAGCATCCAATAATTAATCAGTATGGTGCGTAGCATTTTCTTTGCCCTAAACAACTGTGAAGAAGAACTGTGAGGATTGATACCAAGCAGTTCTCCGATTTCCTTGTGGGAAAGACCATCCAAAACAGAAAGTTTGAACACCTCTCTGTTCCCATCCGGTAACGACTCTATCGCCTCCAACAATAGTTTTATGTCAATATTCTTTTCCTTCTCATCTTCCTCGCTCAAGAGTTCAAGGCCCAGACTGGATAGAGGAATATCGTCTTTTTCTGTACTTTGCAGGAATCTTAGGCACAGGTTCCTTACTATAGTTATCATCCATCCCTCCAATTTTGAGTTGTCTTTCAGCGACTTGATGGAGGTGAAGATAATAATGAAAGCATCATGCAGAACATCCCGGGCAGAGTCATCATCCTTCACATAATGCCGACATACGCCTAAAAGTCTGTCGGCGTATGTCGTATAGAGTTCTCCGAGGGCTTCCTTGTCCCCGTTTTTGCAAGCGTCAATCTGTATCATGCTGTCTGAAATCAAGGGAATGTCCCTTTTTGTCAAAGGAGTCTGTCAGCCCTGAAAGACTGCACTTGTTTTCATTGTTTTTCTCCGTTTTAACTTTCTCTAACTTTGGAAAGGAGGTCTGCAGAAGCGTAGTGTCAAGGCATGATCTGGAATTTCCACGCTGGTCTGCCCCCTGCTGTGGGGACACATTTCCCTACAGTTCAGCTGCCATGTTCTTTTTTGACACGGCCCCGGCCGCAGAGTTCGGGCCGTCAGCACGGCGGGTGTCTGCCGTCGGCACGACAGGTGCCGGGCCCCGGCACATCTGCCGGGAAGCCCTGTCCGTCGCTGTCATATGTTTTTCCTTTCTCTTTCCCGCCCTTCTTCTTTTTTCTGTCCGGCAGGGTGTCAGCTGGATTTGATGAAGTCTTTGGGCAGGATTCCGAACTGGGCATAGAAGCATTTGGTGAAGTAGCCGGAGTTGTTGAAGCCTACTTTGTAGCACACTTCGTTGATTTTGCAGTCGCCGGCCTTCAGTAACTGGGCAGCATATTTCAGCCGTTCGATGCGGATATAGGTATTGGGAGACACGTTAAGTGTCCCCCTCACCTTCCGGTTCAGGTTGGAGCGGCTCATGTTCATGTCGGAGGCGAGCTGGTCGACATTGAACTCGCTGTTGCTCATGTGCCGTTGCATCACATTTCGCAGCCGTTCCAGGAACTCCTTGTCGACATTGCTTTTCGCCACGGTGTCTGACGAGACGAAGGGTGAGCCGGCATAGGTACGCTTTATTTCTTCGCGCGACCGCAGCAGATTGGTGATGGTATTGATGAGGAATTCCATAGAGAAAGGTTTCTCTATATAGGCGTCGGCACCGCTTTCCATTCCCTCCATCCGTGCCAGATCCAGTGTGGCAGCGGTGAGGAGGATGACAGGCGTGTGACTGTAGTTTACATCTTTCTTGATGTTCCGGCACAGTTCATAGCCATTGACGGGCGCCATCATCACATCGGTGACCACCAGGTTCACTTTTTCCCGCTCCAGCACGGAGAGCGCTTCCTGTCCGTTGGCTGCCAGGACGATGTCGTAATAATCCTGCAATGTGCGTTTTTCGTATTCCAGCATCTCGGCATTGTCGTCTACCAGCAGCAGCAGTGGACGACCCGATTTTCTGGGTTCGGCTTCGTCCATGTTGGTGAGGCCCGACTCTGCAGACAGCGGGATATAGTCCGTCTGGTTCAGAGGGAGGGTGAGGCGGAACACGTTCAGATGGCCGTCCTCGTCCATGGTGAGTGTTCCTTTGTGCAGTTCGGCCAGGTTCCTGGCCAGTGCCAGCCCTATTCCCGTTCCGGTCTGTGCTGTCTGCTGATGGTTTTCTACCCTGAAGAAGGGTTCGAAAATCCTGCTTCGAAGATTTTTCGAAATGATATTTCCATCATTGCTGATGATGACGGAGAACGTGTTGTCCGGGGCCGACTCTATGAGAATGGATATCCGGGAGGCACAGTATTTCACGGCATTGCCGAGCAGATTGCTGATGATCTTCGTGAAGCACTCCTGATCGACATAAGCCATAAGGCCCGCATCGCAGACAGACAGCGTGGCATCGATGTTCTTTTCCCGGATCAGCGGCAGGAAGCGTCGATACGTTTTATCGACCAGCTGTGGGATGTCACAGTGCTCGAAGTTCAGTTTCAGCCCGTCTCGTTCGGCTTTTCTGAAGTCCAGCAGCTGGTTGATGAGCTCGTTCAGCCGTTCGGTGTTCCTCGACATGATATGCAGATCCTCCTTGGTCTGGGCGTCTTTCACCCTTTCCTGTTTGATGATGTGCTCCAGCGGGCCTTTGATGAGGGTAAGGGGAGTGCGTATTTCGTGTGCCACATGAGTGAAGAAGTTGATCTTGCTCTCATAGAGTTCCATCTCTTTCTCCTGCTCCAGCTTGTCCATCGCCTGCTTGCGTTTGCGCCTGTTGCGCCTGTGAAGACGGCGGACCGTGAAGTAGGCCGTTGCGCAGGCGCAGAGAAGGTAGAACAGCTTTGCCCAGAACGAGAGCAGTGGATGGGGCTTTACCACCACTTTCAGGCTGTATTCCCGGGCGTCCCACTCTCCTTTGCTGTTCTTGATTCTTACGCGGAGCAGGTATTCACCGGCCGGGAGGTTGTCGAATCCGATGCGGTAATCTACTCTGACGGGCTGCCACGTATCGGTAAATCCTTCCAGAATATACTCCATCTGATATTTCTGCAGCTGCTCATAGGCCAGCGGGACGACACGCAGGGAGAAGGAATTCTGATTGTATGCCAGTTCTATCTCCTTCGTATAGGAAATGTTCCGGCTCAGAGGGCTGCCGGAAGTGTGGTTGTCTACATCGGTATTATTCACGATCAGGTCCGTCGCAATGAGCCTTGGCGTGGGGTAATGCCGTTTGAAGGCACCGGGAGAGAACTTCACAATGCCATTGTACGACCCGAAGTAGATGTCGCCTTTTCGGTCGACAGCGGCCGAAGAGACATTGAGCTGGTTGTCGAGCATCGTCACCTGAGCGGAGAACAGCTGCGACTGCCTTGTGCCGGCATCGTACCTCAGGATACCGCTCAGGGTCGACATCCAGAGGAACCCGTCCCGGTCCTCTACGAGGTCGAGCACCACCGGCTCGGCCGTCCCATAGCCTTCCAGCGACACTTTCCGTATCTTCCCGGTGCGGGGGGTGTAGGAAAAGAGCCCGTTTCCCAGTGTCATGATCCACATATTGCCGTTTCTGTCTTCGTACAGTCCTACGGCTTTGCCCAGCGTATAGCCCCCGATGTGGCTGCGGGTGAAATGAATCCAGCGGCGGGCAGTGCCCGTTCTAAGATAAACGCCATTGTTCTGCGTAGCCACCCATAGGTTGCCGAGGTGGTCGAACTTCACCTTGTTGATGAGCACGGGGGGGATGTTGCCGTCGTATTCAAAGTGCCCGGTGCTTCCGTTGAGCCGGCATAGTCCGCGGATCGTTCCGAAATACAGTTCTTTCCGGGGCGACATGGCGATGCTGAAGATGGTGTTGTCGTGCAAGGCCCCCGGCTTTCCATCGGCCTGGAAGCTCTTGATGACCCTGTGTGTATGGGTGTCTATCACCTTCAGCCCCGTGGCAAAGGTGCCCGCCCACAGCTCGTTCCCACGTACACATAAACCGTGTACATTGGGAAAAGCCATGCTTTCGGGTATATGGGTGATTCTGCCGGTGGCCATGTCCATGCAGTTCAGACCTCCGTCTTCTGTGCCGATCCACAGCTGTCCGCCGGTGTCCAGCACCATTTCGCGCACCCTTCGTCCATGCAGTCTGCCTTCCGCAGGCGATGGAAGAATACGGACAAAGGGCGGGGCGGACAGCGACACATAGTTTACCCCGCCGAAGTAAGAGCCCATCCACATACCGTTTCCGCGGTCGTGGAGCAGGCAATACAGCGGGTTGTCCGACAGGGAGAAGGGGTCGGAGGCATCGTTGGTGTAGTGATGCAGCGCTTTTGTCGTTATGTTGTAAACGTAAAGTCCCTGCTCGCTGGCCGCCCACACCTCGTTGCCCTTCACCGACAGTGCCCTTACAAAGATGTCGTAGCCGTTCTCCCTGGCCTTTACATCGGCAACGGCCGCCTGCCTCGGGTTGATGATGCTTAGCCCGTGCTTGTCGGTTCCCACGAAAACCATCGTGGGATTCACCTCCCGGATGGCCGAAACGATACATCCCTTAAAGGGCTGGCGGCCGTTTGCGGAAAAGGGCGCAAGGTTCCGGAACGGGGGAGAGGCGTACCAGAGTCCGCCCCCATAGAAGCCAAGCCACACCCTGTTGCCGGCACTGAAGCCGATGGAGGCGATGTTCGGATGGTGCGGAAAGGTGTGGTTCTGCAACCGTTTCGTCTTTAGGTCATAGACAAAGAGGCCTTGCTCGTTCACCCCGATGTAGATTCTCCCGTGGTGTCCGGCGATGAAATTCACGTTTCCTGTTATCCTGTTCTTCCGGTCACTGATGGCCTTGAAAGGCCGGAAGGAGTCGGTCGAGGGCGTGTAGAGCCATACCCCCTGGTCGGTTCCCACCCATATAAGGCCGTCCTCCGACTGGTAGAGCGAGGTGACGAAGTCGCTTCCCAGTTTGGAATTGTTATGGCTGTACACCTTGAAGAAGCTCCCGTCGTATCGGCACAGCCCCACTTTCGTCCCCATCCAGATAAATCCGGTTCGGTCCTGAAGGATAGAATACACCGTGCTTTGCGACAGTCCGTCGTTTGTATCGATGTGTTTGAAAGCGTAACCGGTCTGTGCCGAAGCGGGGCAGAGCTCCAGAAGCGTACATATACAGACAAGGAATGTGACCTTTTTAAACATGGCGGTAACGGTGATTAGACTGCAAAGATAATGTTTTTTCCTTATATAAATTCAAGAAAAAGAAAAACAGGCCGCCCTGCGTTCAGGGCAGCCTGTCCGGTCTGCAGACTTGAATCTAAGTTTTTGAAAGAAGTTATTCGACAGGCGAAATGAGGATGGCGTTGATGAAGCTTGTGCCGTCCGGCTGGTTTCCTCCTTCTCCACCGGTAACGGTAATGATGATTTTCCCGCTTCCGTCGGGGGTTATCTTCATCTTTCCGTAGCGTATGAAGGTGTTGTCTTCGGCAGGTGTCCCGCCGATGGCCGTACCTTTCGGAACTGCCGCTCCCGTATCTCCCGGGTCGGAAGAGGTTTTCTTTGTCAGCAAGGTTATTGTCGCCAGGTTGTCTCCTGCTGCTGTAATCTTGGCCGAACAGACATCTCCCCAAAAGCGTTTGCTCGCAAAGAATGCGAGATGATAGCTTTGTTTGTAGCTCAGTCCGCTGATCTCGAATACGCCTGTATCGGCTTTCCTGTCGTTCTTGAAGGCACTTCCGGACACGGCATTGGGCAGCGTTATCGGTCTCCCGTCTTCTATTGTCTCTTCCGGGTCTCCGTCATTCTCGCCCCAGTTGAAGGCATTGGTAATCTTGATGTTTACCCAGGTAGGGTTGCCGTTGATGTCTTTCATCTCGTTGAGCCCCGCTCCTTCCGAGTAGCTTCCCAGGTTGTTCCAAGGAGCGTCGGCATTGCCGAAGAGATTGATATAGACAGGTGCCTTAAGTGTATATGACTGTCTGTTGACATCCACGATACAGCTGTCTTTCAAAGAGCCGTCTTCTGATGTTATTCTGAGGACAGTCG
Organism: Prevotella denticola; assembly: GCF_900454835.1. Classification (GTDB taxonomy): domain Bacteria; phylum Bacteroidota; class Bacteroidia; order Bacteroidales; family Bacteroidaceae; genus Prevotella; species Prevotella denticola. The sequence goes on from NZ_UGTM01000002.1 coordinate 416,290, forward strand.
TACCTACCTTCAAGGTCGTAACCTTGCAGACCAGGGTCTGGGGATCGACGGCGATGGAGGCTACGGTGGAGTCTGAATTAGTCCATGAGAAGCCTTTTGCGAACGTTTCAGGGTTGTTGAACCTGGGTGTTATGCTAAGCTCTTCATCTACTGCCGTGGCAAAGTAATGGCTGCTGAGCTTCACCGTGTGGATATCCGGAGGGGTGGGGATTGCGGCTTCGTCGTTGCAACCGGCCGTTCCCAGCATCATGAGGATGGCAGATACCCATGCTAAAGATAATCTTTTTATTTTCATATCAGTAATAGTTTCGTTGTCAATTCCAACCCGGAAGCTGGCGTAAGTTCGGATTCTTGTCTATGTCGTCCTGCGGAATGGGCATCCAGTAGTTCTTCTTGGAGAAGGAACGGGTCATGACAGGAGTCCTTACGAAGTATGATTTAGGATTAGACTTGTTGTCGCTGTTCAGTGTCCCGGCGAAGTTCATGCCGTAGAAAGTGCCGGTCAGCTGCTTCTCGGCTTCCTTCCAGCGTCTTAAATCGAACCATCGGGTGCCGTTCTCGCAGGCCAGTTCAACTCTTCTTTCGTGATGGATAGCCTCGCGCATTTCCTCCTGATTGCCAGGGACAGGGACATATCCCACACCTGTCCCATACTGTGGGATGCCCGCACGTTCGCGGATAAGGTTGAGATACTTCACGATGTCAGGGTTGCCGGGGTCGCATTCGTTGAGTGCTTCGGCATAGTCCAGGTAGGCATCGCCCATCCTGTAGAGCACTCCCGGACGGTAAGGGTGTACTCTCTGGCGCGGATCCACATCCGGAGACACCTTCTTTCTTACGAGATATCCGTAGGAAGGAGCATCGTGGGTAGGGCCGCCGTCATAGCCGCCGGAGTAGAACTGGGTGTTTCTTCCCTCTCTTCTGAACCATGCTCCGTTATAGAGAACGGTGATGTAGAATCGTGGCTCGCGGTTGCAATACATATTGAAGGTGCCTGCCTGGGTAATGACATTGGTGGCGTTCTTGGCAGATCCGTCAGGAGCACCTTCTATCCATTTGGTCTTTTCCTTGTCATCGGCATCCGAGAAGCCTGTCTCTGTGTAGCCGGAAGCAGGGTTGATGACAGGCGAGCCGTCGGCATTGTACCCCTTGATAGGGGTCAGTCCGTTCTTCATGTAGAATGCGTCGACGAGCGTCTGGCTGACCCCCAGTCCGCCGTTGCCGGCTGTTCCGCGGGGCTGGGCATGCTCATCGTAGCTGTTGGAATTCACCCATGCACGGGGGAACAGTATCTCATTATTGCCGCGGTTGGCGGTAACGAAGAGCATATTCTGGAACGACATGTACGGATCTATCGTGCCGTCGCTGTTGTATTCCTTGTACAGCCCGTGCCCGTTGGCTGCAGCCAGGTCGATCAGCTCCTTGCACGCCTTGGCCGCCTTCTCCCATTTCGCAGGGTCGTAGGCAGGGTTGAAGATAAGCTGCCCCTTGTTGTTGCGGTAGTTGGAATAGTCGCTGTTGCCGTTGACGAGCGGGCTTGCTGCGAACAGCAGCAGTCTTGCGCGGATGGCATAGCACATGATGGAGGTGGCACGGCCGTACTTCTTCGCATCGGTATAAAAAGGAGGAAGCCCCTTTGCAGCCTCAAGAAGTTTGGCTTCGGTGTCCCTGACCACATCGTCGAACGGTGTCTGGCCGATCATCAGAGAGTCAGACTCCAGATTGGCGGTACCCTCCTGCACCGGAACAGCACCCCAGACCGTCAGCCGGCAGTAGTTGTTGTAGGCAATGAGGAACTTGGCCTCGTTCTTCATGTACTCCACTTCCTGGTCGTTCAGGCCTTGTTCAGGAAGACTGTGGATACGGTTCAGGAGGGTATAAGCCGACCTTGTCCTACGGGGGAGGGTGTACCAGTATGCCCCTCGGTACTCCCAGTCGGTCGTCGGGTCAAAGTTTCCCTTCTGGTATCCGATGACCGGCCACCCGTAAGCCTCCCATCCGACGGATGGAGCGATGTCGTCGGCCATGCTGTCGAAGCCTCTCATGCAGGAAGCATAGTTCTCTACGATACCGGAATAGATGGCACTTAGCCAGCCTTCCACTTCCGATTTGTCGCTAAACACCTTTCCAAGGGTTTCGTAATCGTCCGGTTCTTTGTCCAGATAGTCGGTACATGAACCTAAACAGAATATGACTGATGAGGCGATGAATGCCTTTGTGATAAAATTTCTCATACAATTTATAAATATTAGAAAGCTATTTCGATGCCCATGGAGAATGACTTCATGATAGGGTAGCGTAAGCCGTTGCTATTGCTTGATGTTACCTCTGGATCCCATAGTTTGAACTTGGAGAAAGTGAGCAGATTGGTGCCGCGGAGGTAGAGGCGGGCTTTGCTCAGATAAATTTTCGCAATGAGATTCTTAGGTAATGAATAGCCTATTTCTATCTCTTTCATCCGCAGCATGCTCATGTCTTTTAGCCACCAGGTGGATGCCTGGGAGTTGTTGGCGTTAGGACCGGCTGTCAAACGTGGATAAAAAACATTCTGTGAGGGCTTGTCTGCCGTCCACCGGTCATCGACATTCGAGAGAATGTTGCCCGTTGCCGAGTTCCCTCCACCCGGGAGGAAGTCCTGCGAACGACCGATAATCTGCCATGTGCATCCGTTTCCTTGGAAAAGCATGCCTAAATCGAAGTACTTATAGACGAGATTGACGCCGAAACCGTAAATCAACCGCGGATCGGCCGTCCCGCCGATGGCGGTGACATCGAGGGCATCGATGATGCCATCGGCATTCAGATCCTTGTACTTGATGTCACCGGGACGCACGGTAGAGGTGTATGACTGTATAGGGACACCCGGCTTCAAGATACCCTTTTCGGGGTCGATGAAGTCGTCGTCGGTGAACAGCCGCTCTGCCACCAGGCCTTCCAGCTGGCCTACCGAGCGGCCTATCGTACTGCGGTAGGTCCCCCTTTTGCTGATTGCCTCGTCGTTTTCAAGAATCTTGTTCTTGGCATAGGTGACGTTGGCCTGTGCCGAAAGGAAGAAGTCACGGGTCAGCTGTTTGTTCAATGTGAGGGAAGCCTCGAAACCATTGTTGTCCACTTTCCCGATATTTGCCCATGGGGCTTCAGAGAATCCGGCCGAAGCGGGGTAGTTAGAACGCTTCATGAAAATGTCCCGGCGCTGCTCCTTGAAGTAGTCGAACTGCACTTGCAGGGCGTCATTGAAGAATCCCAGTTCAAGTCCGGCATCTGTTTTGCGGACCGTCTCCCATGTAAGTTCAGGAACACCGATGGCTCCTTCCCACTTTCCTCTTATCGACCACTCCTTGTTGTAACCGAATTCATAGGCATCGGTGGTAGAGATCTCAGAGAGATAGGCAAAGCGCCGGCCATCGAGAGAGCTGTTGCCGGCCAGGCCATACGAAACTCTCAGCTTGGCTTTCGACAATACCGGGCGGAGCTTCTGCATGAACTTTTCCTCGCTGATGATCCATCCTGCGGCTACGGAAGGGAAGAAGCCGTAACGCTTTCCCTTGGCGAAGTTCTCTGAACCATTGTATCCGAAGTTGAACTCTGCGATGTATTTAGAAGCGTAATTGTAAGAGAACCGTCCTGCAAACCCCTGGTTGCGGTAAGGCTGTTTGCTGCCATCGTCGTAGTTTCTCCAGTTCCCCATGAACATCGCGTCTACTGTATGCTTCTTGGCAAAGGTCCTGTTGTAACTGAAGTTGAACTCCAGGTAGGTGCTCCTGTTGCCCCATTCGGCTCCCTTTTCATAGCCCAGATAGTCTTGTCCTTCGGTATCTAAAGCACCCATCTCGAGTTCCCCGGTTACGGCATTGCGGCCTACGGCGGGGTTATACATATCCGGCCACTTGGCCCGTGTCACGTAATTGGATGAGTAACTGTCAAAAGAGAAAGTACCTTTGAACTTCAGTCCCGGAGTGATGAACTTCAGATCCTGTTCCAAGGCGAACAAAGACTCTATCTTGCTGGAGTTGGTCGTCTTGAAGCCCCGCTGTGTTGCGAGTACATAAGGATTCTCACGGTATACCACGCGGGCAAACTTTCCATTGGAATACTGCGCCGGATGTGCGATGGGAGTGATGGTGAAAGCCTGGTTGAAGATGTCGTCTATGCTCTCGGGAGTCCCTCTGCGCGACTGTAAGTAACCTCCGATGTTGAATCGCAGCAGCGTTGTAGGGGTGATGTTGATATCGACATTGGAACGCATATTATAGCGGTCGAGGCGTAAGGAAGAGTCCCACGACTGTGATTTGTCGCGTGCCAGGATTCCCGACTCGCCATAATAGGCTCCCACCAGAGAATATCTGATGATGTCGCTGCCGCCATTCACGTCAATCGTGGCATGGCTGTTCGAGGCATAGTCCTTTGTAATGGCGTCAAGCCAGTTCACGTCCGGGTATATGTCTGTGTCCAGATGATAGCGTGTGTTGTAAATCTGCTCGTCAGAGTAGACGGGTCTTTTGCCGCTCTCGGCGGCGATGCTGTTCATCACTTCCATGTACTTGGCTCCATTGACGAAGTCCGGCAGCTTGGTAGGTTGCGTGACAGCACTCTCGAAAGTAATATTCACAGTAGGTTTGCCAATACGTCCGCGCTTGGTGTTTATCAAGATGACACCGTTCGCACCACGTACGCCATACACCGCACTGGCGGCGGCATCCTTCAGAACAGAGAAGGATTCAATCTCGTTTGGGTCTATGTCGTTCAGGCTTCTTTCAATGCCGTCTACTAAGACGAGTGGGTTTCTGCCGGACTGGAAGGTGCTGATGCCACGGATCCAGAAGGAGGAATTGTCGTAACCGGGCTCTCCTGACCGTTGTACGGCTATGATACCGGGCACCTGACCGGCCAGGTTGTTGCTGAGGGAACGTGATGTCCCCGACTTTAACCGGTCCGGATTGATGGTGGTAATGGCACCTACCACCGACTCCTTCTTCTGTGTTCCGTATCCTACAACGACTACCTCACCCAGTTTACCCACATCTTCTTGCAGGGTAAAGTTAAGCACTTTCCGACCGGCGATGGGCTCACGCTGCGCCTCATAGCCGATGTAACTTACATAAAGGGTGTCTCTCAGGCTCTTTACATTGATTGAGAAATGTCCGTCGATATCTGTGATTACGCCGGAAGAGGAGCCTGATGTCCGGATGGTTGCACCTATTAAAGGCTCTCCATGTGTGTCGGCCACGCTGCCAGATACGCTCAATGCCGTCTGTGCGTTTACCTGACAGGGTATGACAAGGAGAGATGCTACGAGGCATTTCCTTATACATTTGCTGATTTTTGATATTTGGGCCATAGTCATCTTTATTTTTTATTGAATACTGGTAAAGGTTGTTCGGTGGTGGAAGGAGAGCCTCCTTCGATGTAGGGCCAGCCGTTTTCATCCCATTTTAACTGGTCGAGCAGCAGGAAACGGCCATCGTTCTCCTTGCCGATCTCGATTCCGTGGTATAGAATCCAGTCCTGGCCGGCGTCATCTTGTATTATCCCTGCATTATGACCATTGCCGACGAAGGTGTCGTTAGGGCTTATTACCACCGAGAAGCTGTTCGACAACATCCCCTCTCCCTCCTTGTTTACATAAGGTCCCCAGATGTCTTTTGAGCGTCCTACTACTACACGATAAGTGCTTTTGGCACCATTGCAGCAGCTGCCCCATGATGCGAAGAGGTAATAATAGTCGCCATGCTTATGTATATAAGGTGCTTCAAAGGCGGTCCCCGCCAGTTTTATCTTCGTCGCTTCTGCGTCATCGACGACCGACAAGCCGTCGTCCTTGAGCTGGACGGCATAGATTCCGTGGAAGCTGCCCCACACGAGGTACTTCTTTCCATCGTATTCAAAGTAGGAAGGGTCGATGGAATTGGTTACGCCGATCTCATTGCTCCTGAACATCTTGCCCAGATCGGTGAACGGACCGCCGGGGGCATCGGCTACGGCAACGCCTATTCCACAGGTCTGAATGCCTCCCCAGGTCGACATGGCATAGTACATTACATATTTTCCGTCAATGTAATTGATGTCCGGAGCCCACACATTACCGGTAGGTTCGAACCTGGGCCGCGTGGCATCAGTGAACGCTCTTGCGACATAATGCCAGCTGGCAAGGTTGCTGGAGGCCATGATCGGCACGTTGTAGGTGTCTTCCGTAGCATATACATAGAAGTTTCCGTCTTTGCCTCTTATGACGGTGGGGTCGGGCAGACTGCCTGCTACAACGGGGTTCTTATAGGTAGTCTTTTCCGGTGGAGTCGGTACATCATTGTTGAAAGGAGAGGTACAGGAGAGTAACAGAAGGCTAAATCCTGTAAGTAATAATAGAATTCTTTTCATAATCATTATGGTTGAATAAATGTTTACAAGTTGATCTTGGCTCTCAAAGAGAGGTCGGCTGACGATGTCCCCACAAGTATTTCGTATTCTCCCGGGACGACAATGAAACGATGAGAATCGGTGTCATAGTGTGAAAAGGCACTTTCATCGAGTTCTATCGTTACTTGTCTGCTTTCTCCCCGCTGCAGTCTCACCTTTTCATAGCCTTTCAGTTCCTTGTAAGGGATCGGTTCCCGGCTCTGCGCGCAATGTACGTAAAGCTGGCAGACCTCATCGGCTGTCCTGTTCCCGACATTCTTCACCGTAAAGGTCACAGCTACTTTGCTGTTGTCTTTCTTCTCAACGTGCAGCCCGTTATAGGCAAAGGCAGAGTAGCTTAACCCATATCCAAACGGGAAAAGGGGCTTCTTGCCGGTTCTGTCGTAGCCCCGGTAGCCCAGGAACAGGCCTTCCGAGTAGAGTACGCGCTTGTGGGCGACGTTCCTGTCATCATAGTAGCTGTCGTAGACAGGGTTGTCTTCCCATTTCTCTTCGATGCTGATAGGGAGCTTTCCACTGGGCGACACCTTGCCTGTCAGGATTTCTGCAATGGCCTGTCCGCCCTCTTGTCCGGGATACCAGGCCATCAGTACAGCCTTGGTCTTGTCTATCCATGGCTTGAAACGGATTCCGCCGCCGCTGTTTACAACGACGATGGTCTTCTTGCAGTTGGCCGTTGCCATGTTGATAAGGTATTGCTGCCATGTGCTTAGTTCGAAAGGACGGTCGAAATCTTCGCCTTCAGAGTCGCTGTTGAAGCCTACACACACGACGGCATTGTCTGCTTTCGACAGTTTCCCTTTCATCAGTTCTGTGTTTAGCTTTGCCATGTCCAGATGAACTGAAGCCCCTTGATCCCACTCGAAGTATTCTGCACAGAGGTGATAGGTTTTCCCCTTTTCCAGCCTTACACAGGCTTCTTTTGAGGTAACGCCGTGTGTCCGCCAATCGGCCAGCACCTCTTTGTCGTCAATCTTGAAGCGGTAGCCATCGTCGCCATTCATGGAAATTCTGATGATTTCATCTGTCTTGGGCTGATAAGTGGCCGTCCAGCGTGCAGAGAAATGGTCCTTTGGCATGCCTTCGCCGGGGCTGTCGCTGCCCCAGTCGTGGCTGATGCCCTTCTCGTTGCGGCTTATTACCGCCGCTCCGGCAAAGTCCCTGTTGTCATAATAGGTGGCTTTGAAGGTAAGAGCAAGCGGCATGGTGTATTGGCTTTCTGACAGAAGCGAAGCCTGCCTGCCCTTAAGGGCTTGTAAGCCTTTCCATACGGAGATGCTGGAGTAAGGCTCTACGAATCCGCTTCCGCCCCCTTTGGGAAGGTTGTCGGCGTTGGGTCCGAAGACGACTGCCGGGCCCTTTAGTGGCAGCACGCCTTCATCGTTCTTCAGCAGCACGATTCCTTCGCGGGCATCGTCCAGTGCCGTGGCCTTTGACGAGGCGATGTCCTTTCCGGTCGGGACAGCTGCACGGGGTGCATCGAGGAGCCCGAATGATGAAAGGGTCTGCAGGATGTGTTCCACCTGTCGGTCAATCATGCTCTCTTTGATGATTCCGTTCTTCAAGGCAGGCAGGAGTTCCTTCGCATTCATGAACTTCCCGCTGGGCATTTCGAGGTCCAGACCGCCGAGAACGGCCATTGGTCCGGAGTAAACCGACACCCAGTCGGACATCAGGATGCCCTTGAAGCCCCACTGATTGCGCAGCACTTCACGGTTGAGCCATGCGTTTTCTGTAGCATGAACACCGTTGATAAGGTTATAACTGCTCATGACCGCTCCTACATGAGCTTCCTGGACAGCCTTGCGGAAAGCGGGAAAGTAAATCTCTTGGATGGTCCTTTCGTCGGCGTCAGAACTTACGACGTGGCGGCTCCACTCCTGGTTGTTCATGGCAAAGTGCTTCACTGTGGCGATGACCCCCTGTGATTGTACGCCGAGGATATACGCTTTGGCGGTTTCACTGACAAGATACGGATCTTCTCCGAAGTACTCAAAGTTCCGTCCGCTCATAGGAGCACGGTAGATGTTGACACCCGGTCCGAGGATAAACCCCAGTCCGTACTGGCGGGAATCGCGCCCGAGGCTCTCGCCGACGCGTCTTGCCAAGGCTCTGTTCCATGTTGCCGCAGTGAGAATCCCGCATGGATACATGGTGCTCTTTACATTGTTGCGTACGCCTTGAGGGCCGTCGGCCATTTTCACTTCCGGCAGTCCGAGGCGTGGGACAGGGCGGATGGAGAAGTCCTTATAGCCTGATATGTAGGAAATCTTCTCTTCCAGGGTCATTTGTCGGGTAATAGACTTGGCTTTTTCGATATCGCTTTGACGAATGATGCCGTTCTGTGCCCGTACAGCAGCGGTGCAGGACAGAAGGGCGGCCGCAAATACATATTTTTTTATCATTTTAAAAGATTGTTGTACATCTGTTGTTTTGTGCAAAGATAGAGATAATCCGCAACCGGGATTGGAAATATCCAGCCAAAAAATAGAAATATTCAGCCAAAAAGGCGGTTTCACCCGCCTTTCCGCTCTGTTCTCCTTGCTTGTTGTTTATTCGACGGTTTTTTCTGAAGGACAGCGGGCCTGCTTACTTTGCAGAGAATTTATACACACAATGACTGTGATAGACCTCTCCCGGCTTCAGGTAAGGCGATGGCCACTGTGGCTTGTTGGGGCTGTCAGGGTAGTGCTGCGTCTCCAGGCACACGCTTGCATGTCTCGGATAACGGTAGCCATGCTTGCCGGCAAAGCTGCCGTCCAGGAAGTTTCCGGTATATACCTGCAGGCCCGGCTCATCGGTGAACACCTCCAGCCTGATGCCTGTCTGTGGACTGTAGAGGCTTGCTGCCACAGCTTTGTCGTTGCCCTTTCCGTGCTTGTAAGTGTTCAGGCACCAGTTATGATCAAATCCCATGGCGTTCTTCGTCATGTCGAAGAGCTGGTTGTTGATGTCTTTTGACAGGGGAGCAGGATGCCGGAAGTCCATCGGGGTTCCCTTGACAGGCAGGATTTCGCCTGTCGTCATGTAGGTCGTGTCGGATGGAGTGTAGCTGTCGGCGTTGATATAGAGCACCTGGTCTTCGCCGTCCGCCATTGGCTTCCCGTTCAGGTTGAAGTAAGAATGGTTCGTCATGTTGATGACGGTTTCCTTGTCGGTGGTGGCTGTGTAGCGGATGTCGATGGCATTGTCATCGGTCAGGGTATAGGTAACGGTGGCTTCTACCGTCCCCGGGAAGCTGTTGTCCTTGTCAGGAGAGACAAGTCTGAACTGTATTGTGTGTCCGTTGAGCTTCTTTCCGTCATAAACCTTGTACTGCCAGCCCGTGAACCCGCCATGTAGACAATGTCCATAGTTGTTCCGGGGAAGCTGGATGGTCTCGTTTCCTGTTTTGAAGCGTCCTTGATTAATGCGGTTTGCATAACGTCCGATGCTTGCGCCGAAGTCGCTTCCAAAGTGCTCATAGTCGGAATATTCTGCAATATTGTCATATCCCAGTACCACGTCATGGAGTCTGCCCTCCCTGTCGGGTGCCATGAGCGACACGATTCGTGCGCCGAAGTTGGTAAGACACACCTCCATGCCCTTCTTGTTGGTGAGCGTGTACAAGTGGGTCTGCTTCCCTGCTATGTTCATCTCAAAATCGGAAGGGTTCAGACCGCTTCTGGTCATGCCCCAGCCCGTATGTAGACGCGGCTTCTCTTCCACCCTTGCCGGCGCTTTGTCCAGGATATGCGGCCAACCGTCTTGCCAGTCAATGCGATCCATATACACCAGCCTGTAAGAGTTGTCGTCGGCTTTTCTCACCCCATGATAGAGGATATAGTCGCGTCCTTCATCGTCAGTGACAATCTCGGCGTTGTGTCCGGGGCCTGCTACATCGGCGTTTCCCGCCAGGACGGTTTCGTAATGATTCTCCATTAAAGGCCTGCCATCTTTGTCGACGTAAGGACCAAAGAGGTTCTTCGACCGCCCGACGGTGATGTGGTAGGTGCTCTTGTTGCCTTCACAGCAGGTTCCTGCCGAGCCGAAGAGGTAGTAATATCCCCCGTGGCGGTGGATGCAGGTTGCTTCCATGAATGTCCCTGCTATCTGGACAGGTTGGGCATCGGCTTTCAGGCGGAGGCCGTCTGCGGTAAGTTCTGCCCCGAATATGCCCCGGAACGAGCCCCAGAAAAGATACTTCCTGCCCTGGTCTTCTATGTAGAAGGGGTCGATGCTGTTGCAGACGCCGATGGCTCTGCTCTGGATGATGTTGCCTTTGTCCACGAAAGGACCCTCCGGCTTCCTGCTGACAGCCACTCCGATACCTGCATCCCATATGCCTCCCCATACGGATTTGGAGTAATACATGACATAGTCATCGCCTATCTTGTTGATGTCCGGTGCCCAGATACCTCCGTCGGGAAGCCATCCGGGACGTGTCTCATCGGTAAAAGCAGTGCCGACGAGGTTCCAGTGTACCAGATCGGCCGAGTGGAATATCGGCGTGTTGCGTATGTTTTCCGTTGCATACAGATAGAATGTGCCGTCGTCTGCCCTTATCACACTGGGGTCGGGTGCGCTGCTGTCGATCACGGGGTTGGTATAAGCAGTCTGTGCCGAAGCCGTCGCACCGGCCATCAGCATTGAGAAAAGTGCGAAAGATATTTTCCTTTTCATTTTGAAGGTTCTCTGAAAGTTATATGACAGTATGTTCTTTTTACTTGTTCTGGAAGAATTTTTCCGTCCTCTCGGGGCTGTATAGCTCCCATAACGAGGCGATTGTCCATCCCGGAGCAAAGATGTTGTTGTAGAATCCCTTGCCGTTCCGGCCGTAATCCCATGTGGTGTGCTGCACTACTTCGGGGTAATAGCCCGGCTTTCCGATGCCGCATAAGTGCCCGGGGGTGGGCAGCAGCTGGCAAAGGGAGCTTGTCATGACCTTGTCGAGCTGCACGAAACGAGGCTCATGGGTCTTCTCCCCCAGCCATCTGAAGATGTGGGAAAGCTCGAAAACGAACACGTCAATGTGGTTGTTTTCCACCGAAACATTGCCCCATCCGCGCGACTTGAAACCTAAATCGCCCAGCATCTGCCCCTGTGCAAAAGGTACGTCCCATAAGTAATACCATGACGCGGCGAAGTAGGCTGCCCGCTTGCAAAGGCCGATATACCGCCGCTGCTCTCTGCCCGAACTGACCAGAGCCATGTAATAGGTGGCTGTCGCAGCGGTGATGGCAGCCTCTTTATCCTCACAGTTGGCATCTAACGTCGATGAGAAATAGTCGCTTCTGGCAATGATGCTCTGCTCCAGATAGTCGACAGTACGCCTGGCAGCGGTCAGGTATCGCTTGTCTTTGAAGTAGTGGTAGCCCATGACGAGAGGCACCGTAGCCGAGGGAGTACTGCCTCCGCTGCCGTCTACGTCGGTTCCGTCCTCGTTGAATTTACGTGCGAAGCTGCCGTCTGGTTTCTGCAAAGATACGAAGATGTCGAGTAAATGATGAATTTTTTTCTCCAGTGCTTTATGTGTCCTGCCCTGTTTCCGTTCGTACATCAAATAATGCAGGAGGGCATAGATACCTTCCGATTGCTGCCGGATGGTGTGTACTTCATCGTTCCCGGGCATTCCCTTTTCGAAGTTGATGAAATCGTGCATATACCCTTTGGCAGAGAATCCGTGAGCCTCGAAGCTGCCGATCACCTCGTTCCCCTGCCTTACGAGGTCGGGTTGCTGGTGCAGAGAGCCATATTCCAGCTGGTTGAAGGCGTTGAGCAGCGACCTGCCGACAAACCCTACGGCAAAGGTGGGGTAGGATTTACAGGTCTCGACGGAAATGTTTTCCCCGGAATTGAACTTGATGGGGTAACCGGTTACAAACGAATTGCGGAAATAACTGCACAGCTGTGCTTTCACTTCGTCGGCAGTATAGGGTGAGACAATCGGTTTTACACCCATTTCATCGAATGTTTTTATCCATGTCCGGCGTACGAAGTCGCCATAGCTGTCAGCCTTTCCGGCGGCGATCGTCCATGTAACCGTCTTGCTTTCACCGGCATCCAGCTTGGCAAAGGTAACCACCTCCGGAGCTAAGGTGAGCTTCCGGATATAGCGTCTGGGCGATTCCTGATAGGGATAGCCAAAGGTCAAGGCGGCAATGCCCGTCTCGTTGTCGAAGCCGAGATAGCCTAAAGAAGTGCTGCCCGACAGGATTACTTCTCCGTCCATGGCAGGTGTGAGTGCCTCTTGGGGTGGGTCCAGCCGCCGCATTACGGTAAAAGTCTGGTGGGTAGCGTCGTCATATACCCCTGAAAGCGGTGCCGAGAGCCTGTCTTCCCGGAAATTCCAGCTCTTGGAACTTTTGAAAGAAGGAGCTTCGATGGGCGAACGCAGGTTTTTATGATACCAGAAGCCCGGCAGATAGAAGTCGCAATGGTCCGTGGCGAAACCGGTTGATGCCGTGAAGTTCAGATTGAAATACACCCGTTCCCTGGCTTTTATCGTAACAGAGAACACGGTCTCGTTGCCTTGTTGCACCTTTTTCTGCATGATTTCCACAGGTAAAGCCTCGCCGGCAAGGAGCTTGCTCCCGTCAGATGTCAGAGAATAGCTCACCGAAGGATTGCCCGGGGTCTTCAGGCCGATCCGGGCTTTGATGTCAACTGCCCTTGCATAGGCGGTCATACACGTCATGACAATGATAAGAGATAGTTTATGTAACATCGTTTTTCGACTGAAAATTTATGTAAAGCAGGGTAAATACGGACAGGGCTGTCAGCCCTGTTTCGGCATACCGGCGGTTTTCCCTTGGACGATTATCCGCAGTCACCCCAGTGAATGCTGCCAGCCGGTCCGGTGGATGATGTACAGGGCTGCATGGCGTCATGGGCAGTCTCTTCCGCCCGTTCCGTCCCTGTGGAACTCGGTGCGTGGGCTTCTCTGCGGAAATGCCGGGCAGGGAGCCCCCCGACCCTCTCGAACGTGGGCATGGAAGCCAGAGGAAGACGGCCGTCCGCCTGTTCGGAAGACGGAAATTCCGTGCATGTACATATAGACCAGGTTTCAGGCATAGAATTTACGGTTCTGGATGATCGTGAATATTCATACTATCTTGTTGAAAGCTGGCGCAAAGATATAAACTATGGGATGATGGCATTGGAAATATCCAGCCAAAAAATAGAAATATTCAACCAATTTCGTTGTTTTACAGGGTTTCCCATGGGAAACGACCCTGTTTTTATCAGCCGGTGTGATTCATGGAATACCTTTCTCCTGTTGTTTCCCTATGGCATCACGGCTCAAGGGACAAAGCATGGGAGGTCTTATGGTCATGTACAGCCCTTCCGTACTCTTCTCCGCCGCCGCCTGCTTCTGTCCCGGCAGTATGCTGTTTCCGTCTCAGGCAGTATGCCGCAGGGTTCGGGCCGTCAGCACGGCGGGTGTCTGCCGTCGGCACGACAGGTGCCGGGCCCCGGCACATCTGCCGGGAAGCCCCGTCTGTCGATGCCGTTGACTGATGCCTTGTCCGTCCATCGGCTCGTAAAAGCCTAAAAGGAGTTTGACGAGCGTGGTTTTTCCGCTTCCGCTCGCCCCGACAATTGCCGTTACCTTCCCGTTGGGAATGGAGAGGCTGATGCCCATGTCCTGCCAGGAATAGATAACATTGCTAAACATGCTGCTCCACATTGCATAGCGTCATGTTGTTTTATAAAGACAAAACCTGCCATTCTTATTTTGTTAATGAAACAGTAAAAAGCAACTCTCTTCCTCTCATGTGATAGCTGTAAGTGTAAGTGTTCATTGTGTTGAAAATGGTGTAACTATAATACTGTTGGTTGAAAATATTTCTCATATCAATACTGAAACGAAGTGCCCTGTGCCTGTAACTGACTCCTGCATCGAAGATTGCTATAGTCTTGGTAAGATCCTGATACATTTCCTTTGTCGAAATATCTGCCATTGCCTTGAATTGCAGATTTGTTACAGGCTGCAATATCAGGTTGATGTCGTGTGTTTGCGACAAGAAGGACTTTGATACCTTTTGTATCTTCGTAATGTTCTTGGAAAAGCTATAAGTATAATATAACTCCATGAAGGAAACCGGCTTGAACGAAACCGACGGAACAACGTTCAGACTGTTCCACGAATAGCTGTAAATCATACTGTTTTGCATCATCAGACTCTTGCTGTGCATATAAATTCCATACAGCGAAAACTTGGTGTTGATGGCTTTTACCTGTTTTGTTATGTTGAAACAGGCATTTATATTGTCAATGCTGTTAGGACTTGGCATCGGATATTCCTTAATCAATGTCTGCGACACATCCTGCACTGGCAACAAATTATTATGCTGATGCGTGTAGCCTAAACCGACATTAAGGAAAAACATTTCTATCGGGAATTTCAAATCGTAGATAGCATTGAGTGTAATGCTTCTGTTTTCACTCAATATCCCTGAACCGTACTTTTGATAGTTCAGACTGGTTTGTATCGGTGCTGTGATAAAATCAGCCAGATCGCCTATTCTGTTTACAAAAACTCCTTGAAGTCTTACAGTAGCCCTTGGCGTAACATTGTAGAGAAAATAGAAAGAAGGATTAATCATAAAATTCCATTTCTGTTTTCTTAATGGAGTCGTTCCCTCATTTTCAAAATCGACTCTTGTTGTGGCCAATGATATTCCTGCCTTGAAATTATATTTTCGTTGTGGGTGGGTATATTCATATTGTGGAGAGAATGAAATCTCCAACTCGTTCCCTTTCAAGAGATTGAAGCCTGAATAGCCGTCGGTAAGCAAAGCCGAATTAATCCTTTCGTTGCGATATTGAAATGAAAGAGGGAAATAAACTCGTGAGTTTCTTCTTTCATAAGCGGCAGAAATAGTTTCCTTGTTCGTAAACTGTCTGCTGTCTGCACTTTGCTGAAAAGAGTCTGCTCCTCCGTCTGAAACACGAATAGTGCCATTAGGCGTAGATGTATAATTGAGGAGAGAGGAAAAACTCCATCGAAACTTATTCGTTTTCCAACGTATGGAAAGGTCGTTGGTAAAACCTAAATCGTGATACTTCTCATGCTGGAAGACGGAATTGCTGTTGTTTTCAACTGTCGGCAATTCTGATTTTACGAACGAAGCCAATGATGAGAACCGGTTGGTGATGTATCGTTTGTCGCTATTCTCTTTGTATTCGATGTTCAAGGCCGGCTTGTGAAGCGTAGAGGCCGGCTGATATTGGTAATCCTGCATTAATTCATTCTGACTGTTTCCAAAGAACATCTTGTGATTGTAAGCATAATCGCATTGGGAACGAGCATAGCCGACATTTGTTCTTAACGACTTGTTTTCCGACAGTTTGTTGAGTATATTGAAACTAAGGGAACAATCATTGGAATGAATATACCTTTCCCTCTTGATCGGTGCACTGGAAGAAGACAAGTTGCCCAATAGTCTTACACCGTAAGACTCGAACTGATCGTTTAGGAAATGATTGATGTTTTCATCGGCAGCAAACTCTCTTATGTTCCCTACCTTCAGTGTCCCAAGAAGTTGCATATGCGATTTGAAGAGCATACCGGCTCCACTAACTTGGTAAAGTGTACCGTTACTGCGCAAGCCTCCAATGGCTTCGTATGTCCCGACAGGTTTAAACTTGGCGTGTTTTGAAAGTTTTATGTTGATTGCCACGTCGTCAGACAGCACGTCTTTGTCCATTTTGGCATCTTTATGATTATTCAATACCTGTACGGATGTTACGTAGTCTGCTGGGATATTGTTTGTGGCTACATTATACTGCCCGCCAAGAAGATCCATTCCCTCGATGTAAAAATTGGAAATGTCTTTCCCCAGGTATTTTATACCTCCCGAACCTGTAACCTCAATGCCAGGCAATCGCTTCATAGCATCTCTAAGCGTGTAATCGCCCTTTCCTGCGAAAGAACTTAACTGATAGGAAACAGTATCACCGCGCTGACTTATTTCAGGTGCCTTCACAACAACTTCCTTAAGCTGTGTTTTTTTCCTAAGCAAGGTAATGTTCTTTTGTGTTTCTTTGCTGTCTATTACCAGATTGGTCTTCTCAAACGACAGATGCCCGACCGAGAGTAGAACAAGCGTTTTGGAACTGTTGTAGCTTAAGGCATAGCCCCCCTTCTCATTGGTAAAGGTATAGGCGATGGGCTTGTTGTTCTCTAATATCTGCACATTGGCATTGCTTACCGGCACACCCTCAGTGTCCGCCACGACCCCATTCAAAGTATGTTTTTCTTGGGCCTGGGCTTGCATCCAAACGAAAAGACTGAGAATATAAAGGAGTAATCTTCTCATTATCATTTAATCTCTAAAGGTACATAGCCATTTGTCCGAAGACGAACTTGTACTCCATTGATAAAAATAGAATTGCTTCCACCGTCGCCTTTTTCCACTCTCATATCCGTAATGCTCTCCTTTGGTATATTAGCTATCGGATTTTCTTCAAAATGATTCTTTGCCTTAATAAATTTTTCACGACTTGTAGCAATGCTGTTAGGTATTCTGGGCGCAGTGATTGGTGTAGTACCCTGCCTGAACGTGATAGCCTTAAAGTGGTGAATGTTCTCTGTATCACAAGCATACATTATCAGTCCAGGCAGTCCGCCAAGCTTCCACGGTCCAAAGGAGGATGGAATTTCTGATGAAAACCAGGCATTCCAGATACGCCCGCCATACTCTCCTGTGGCCTTATTACACAGATAACCGCATATCGTATCGGTCTCATCGGTAAGTTGCCATGCTATACCGTTCGTCGCTTCTTGATAGAAATACAGATTCGGCGGGATCACACTATACACGGTGATCGTTCTTTCTGACGCATTTACAAACGTAGTCTGATCAAAGTAGAAGGCTGTTTTCACTACACCCTCTTCAGCTTTCTTTAATTGTTCTTCTGTTGCTTTTCCTGTCTGCATTAAAGAGTCTAACTGAAAAGCAGCATAGTCGGCGAACCTGGCGTGAATATCATCAAACTGCAATATCGTTGTATAGGTTTCATTCTCTGCATTCGTTGTCTTGACAGTGTATTCGTAAATACATTCATAACTGTTGTCTGCTTTCTGAGCAAAAACCTGTAAGGGGATGATCGACAAGAGGAATAAAAAATTCTGTTTCATAACTTAACATGCATTGATAATGTCTAATATCGTTATGTCTGAGGAAAGTTTTTCCCCATTTAGGATATATGTGGGAGTTTCTTCTATATTATTATTCTTGAACCATTTGTAATGTGATAAGATAATAGAATCTATCGTGTTATCTCCGTTCTTATTATTTCTACAGTAATGTTTTATGAACTTTTTTCTTCCAAAATAAAACCAATCAAAAATAAGTTTATCAATAGGAAGAATAGGGGTCTGAAGTGATTTGAATTTCTTGGATTACAACATCCTTGCATAAATCAAAGGCATTATTCTCTATTTTCACCTTTGGGGGTAATGTGACCAATCTTAAGGAAGTGCAACCGATAAAAGCCTGTACCCCTATCCTTTGCATAGATGCCGGCAAGGAAATCTCACCTAAACTTAAACAACGTGCAAAAGCATATTTCTCTATAGTCCGCAGAGAATCGGGAAGTTTTATTTTTCTCAGTCCTTTACAACCGGCAAAAGTACGTTCTTTTATTTCTGTGACAGAATCGGGCAATGCCAATTCCTGTATGCTTTCACACAGTGTAAACGCCTTGCCGCCTATGAAAGTAACAGTGTTTGGTATCTTTGAAATTGTAATTCTGCAACAATCCCAGAATGCCCCATATTCTATTCTTTTAAGATTTCGGGGCAGTGAGTCTAAGCGTAGGTTTTCGCACATGTTAAAAGAATTTTGGCCGATGACTTGCAGGGAATTTGGCAGATATATGCGATGTAGATTTTTACAAGTGTCGAAAGCTCTCCCATTGATTACTTCCAGCCCTTCAGGAAGTATGACCGTTTTAATGTAATCGTTAAAGACAAAACAGCATTTCCCTATGACCTTAACCTGTTTTAATTTCTCATCTTTAGTCAAATCCACAATACTGTCTTTCCTTTCCCATTTTACAAGTCCAAGGACTCCTGCAGAATCCGATAGCTCATATCCTGATTGGGAAGTCTGACCTTTGACGAATCCAGATGAGAGTGAAAATAACAAAAGGGCTAAAAGTGTTTTTTTCATAAAATGGATAAATTTAAAAAATCAGAAAACTGGTCAATAATCCCAGTACTGACCAGTTTTCGTCACCTTGCAATTAAGCTATTCGTTTTTATTTGTATTCTAATTACATTCTGCAAAAATACAAATAAATTTTATTTTAAACAAGAAGAATCAGTTTTTTAAATGTATTTTCTTGATATTTCCACTATATCTGTAGTATTATTTACTTTATATACATTCTTAGAATAAAAAATATTATTTCGTTAAAAGATTTCGAGATTACTGCGAGCGAGGAATATTATCAAACATAGCAGGAGATTCCGGAGTTTCATAGACCAGATAAATCTGTTCGACAGCAAGATTTATCAGATTACGGCAAGGATGGGAGCCGGAGCAAGATGCAAGATAGAGGCTCATGACGGTGAGGCCTGCACTTGCAGAATATCTTGTCATTGATGTCTGCGAAACAATGGAGAGTCAGACACGATGCCCCGCAGTCCATTGAATCCAGTTGCTGTATGAGTTTCATTCTCCGGTACTTTTCTCTCTTTACAATCGGTCTGTCTCTTCTTGAATGGATGATCTGGCCTGGGATTTCGCTTTTGACCTTCCGAACGTGTATCGGAGCGAAAGGCCGATGAAACGGCTGTCTGCATTGGTGTCCATTACGATTCTTGCCCGCTGCATGTTCTGTACCCAGTTGTTGACCCTTGCGGTTTTGAATATGTCTTCTGCCTGCACGCTTATTCTGAGTCTGTTCTGGAAAAGGTCCTGTGTAAGATACAAGGAGAAATTGAAGGATGCCCTGTGGTAATAGAAGTCATTGTGCTGTGCATTCCGGTAGGCCGCGGAGAGCATTGATGATGCTCCCTTCCACAGGGAAGTCTCAAGATTCGATTTCAGATACAGGCCTATGTCTTTGAACGTGGAGTAGACCACTCCTTCATAATTCATACGACTGGACGACAGCATCAGCGTGGTGTTCCCCCTTATGTTTCCTGTCCCGTAGTTACACATCGTGTAAAGGACGAGACGGTGTACATGGGGTATGTTGTCATAGGTGAACCTGACCCTTTGCGTTCCATTCCGTTCTTCCAGTACCGCCACCTGGGCTTTCTTGTTGTGATACTGTTCATAGCTGACGGTCCCGGCAAAGATTCCTTTCTGTACGGAAAACGAGACAATGTCGACCAAGGCCGATTTCAACAAGGGGTTTCCGATGGAATACGACAACGGGTCTATGTAGACGCTTTTTACAATCAGCTGATTGTAAGTAGGTCTGTAAATCCGGCGGGAATAAGAGAGGCTTGCCTTCACGCTGCCATTGGCGGCGATGGACAGGTACGGGAAAAGATGATTGTAAACCGTATCTGAAACGACACGGTCGTTGTCGGAGGATTGGGAATGCTCTCTCTCATATCTCAGACCTGCCGCAAAAGAGACTTTGCCGACGGTCTTTCTGAGATTGACATACGTGGCGAAGGACCTGGACTCCAATCTGGAATCCGGGGTGTCCTCATAACCGGAGAGATAAGTCCCCCGGTCTTTTATGCAGGAAATCTTCACTCCCAAGGCATAAGAGAGGAAAGACAGCCTGTGGGAGAAATCACCTTTCAGTCCGAATACATCGTAGTGATCGGTGAAGTCCTGTGATACATTTCTATTCGCCGCCTTTTCAGAAACATGCTGACTGTTTTTGAGCGATGCCCCGTAGTAGTCCGCATAAATGCCCAGGAAACAGTTTTTCCCTTTGTTCGTGAAATATAATGACGGATTATGGTCTGTCCTTTTCATAGATGAATGAACGGAGACAGGCAGGGTCGTCAATGCCTGATGATCGGCTGACACAACGGAATAATCCTGCTCTTTCTCAATATTCTGTTCCGTGACGGACAGCCGGTAGCCTAAGCCAAGGGCTGTCTGCGGGCGGAAGTGATATTCTGCAGTCTGGCTGATATCCAGCAGATTGTGCCTGACCATGAGTTCGCTGAACCGGCTTGTCCGAAGTTCCTGCACATCCGACCAGACGTGCTTTTCTTCAGAATCGTACTGAAGATTGCCGTTTGAAGAGAAACGGACATCCGTAAAAAGATCAAGCGACTTTATCCGGCTGTTTAATGTAACGGAACTGCTGTTGGAGAGCTTTCTTGCCATTGAGAACTTGTTTACGGCAGCAATATGAACGTAATCCTGGATGGCATCCCTGGTTGAAATGTTTATGACGGCATCATAATCTGCCGAATAGGCAGCAGATGGATTCCGGTCTATTGAAACAGACTTGATCTGACGTGACTGAAGAGCCTGTAATTCACTGACGTTCCGGACCGCCCTCCCGTTCAGGTTGATCAGCAGACGCGGCTTGCCCATTACACTGATTTTCCCGTTACCCGACACGACAAGCCCGGGAATGCGCCTTGCCACGTCGACAAAGGTTCCGGCGTTTTCAAGACGGGTCTTTGCAATGTCGACCACATAAGAATCGCCTGAAAACCTCACCAACGGCCTGTGGGCTGATACGACGACCTCGCTTAATTCGGCAGGCTGGCTGTCTAAGACGATTGCCCCGATGCTGACGACGTTCCCCTCCCTCTTTCCCAGGTCGAGAGAGAGGTAGGCCGGCACATAGCCTAAAGAACTCACTTTTATCAATGCCGCTTCCTCCGGAAGTTCCATCTCAAAGGACCCTTCGAAGAAAGCACCGCCTGCCAGCATGGAGGAGTCTGCACGCAATGCCCTTACGTCAAACACTTCTATCGGATGCTCCAGAGAGTCGACCACCCTCCCCGAAATCTGCAATGCCTGGGCATTTACGTACAGAATGCCAAGGCAGAAAGCCATAATAAAAAAGAATGTTCTCCGCATAAGGCGTTGACTTTTCTCAGACGGAAGGAATCAGGATAAATTCCGTTTGCTTATACCTTCTCTGTCCATTTGATTTCCCATATTTCCATGC
Source organism: Prevotella denticola (assembly GCF_900454835.1). Taxonomy (GTDB): domain Bacteria; phylum Bacteroidota; class Bacteroidia; order Bacteroidales; family Bacteroidaceae; genus Prevotella; species Prevotella denticola. The sequence goes on from NZ_UGTM01000002.1 coordinate 437,797, forward strand.
TATTAAAATTTAAAAGAATCAGAACAGGATGTTTGTTCTGTACTATTACAGCGCAATATTATATAAATTATTTCATTTTTCCAAATCTTTCAGATGTTTTTTCTCCAGAAGTATTGTTTTTCTGTCTTTTTTCTCCATTTTACAACAAAGGATGGCGGCCTCGCCATTTCCTGAAGACCGGAGGATGACGCAGGAATCCTTGTCGGATCCGCTCCGTCAGGATCGGCGAGAGACGTTTTTTTTTTAGTCCCCGGCTTGTCCTTTGTCCTGACCTTTCAGCTCCGCATGAGATGAAAGCTGCGGCAGAGAGATTCTTCTTCCTGTGCTGACTGGAAGAACCGGCGGCGACGGGGATTGGGGGACGAAAGCGGAAGGGAATGCAATGCGCTTATATTCAGACATATAAATCGGATGCTGAAAAGAGAAGCCTTGCAGGAAGACAAACAGGCGTTACTTGGCTTCCAAACAGGCGTTAGTTGAGGTGTTAGCAGGCCTTGGTTGGAAGGCAAGTAGGCCTTGGTTGGAAGGCAGGGTAACACCTCCTTCCCCGGACACGCTCCAGAGGGGGGGAGGTGGCAAAAGTTCTATGGGTGGCTGAACGGCAGGGACAGATGCCCTTTCTATGTTTCCTGTTGTCTTGGTCCCATGAACTTGTCGCCGTTCAGATGAATCATGTGGTCTGGCATATCTGCAATCCAGACCTCCGTTTCCCATGCCAGCAGTTCGGAAAACCGCTTGAATTTCGCAAAATCGGGAAATGCGGTAACGAAGATTTTCCCCGACTTGACCCCTTCGGTCATTTGGGTTATATCCCTTACCCTCTCCGGGCTCATAGGCCCGACAGAATCCACGGCCTCAATAAAGTACAGCCAGTCTTTATCTTCTCGATAAAGAACCACGTCCGGCATTTTATCGTGAAGTGTTATGTCGAATCCGAGTTCCCGCAGTTTCATCTCGTTCTTAACCATGTCCCTGTGCGTAGTGTCGCCGACATAAAGGCATTCCGAACCCGGGGCAAAGCGAGGTACGAATTCTTCCAGAATTGCTTTTTGAAGTCTGTTATGGGAGCCGGGACTAAAAGTAAAGTCTTTCTCGTTTATCCTGACAGGCATCTTGCGCATGGTTTTCTTCGAGGCATAAGTGTCTATCAGTCTTTCATGACAGCTTAGGAATTCTTTCAAAGCATCGTTGTCAGAATTGTCTTCCTTCGTCTTCTTCGTTTCCTGAATGACTTTCAGGAACTCATCGGTCAATCTGTATCTGTAGTTAGGACTGTTCGTTGCCTTCCCATTGTCTTCTATCAGTGCAGCTGTCCTGAAATGGTGCATGGCCTGTTTGCGGAAAGTCTCTCTTGAATTTTCTGCATACTTGGCAATGTAATTAGAATTGATGAAAGCGATTACATCGTGTATTCGGACCCAATTATTTGTTGCGCTGGCAAAACTGCCTATCTCTTTCAAACCAGCCATGGCCAATATTGTCAGGGCGCACAGATCCGACTGCTGGGCTGGCGGCATACCGATGTCTGCCAGCAGGCTCTTTATCTTCCTTAGTTTATCCATTTCCTTAAAATGTTATCACATACCGCTTGGCTTAAATCAGCTCCTTCCAACTCTTTCCCCATCTTGCAGATGATTTCTTTAGAGGGAACAGGCATATTGTTAATTTCTGTAGAGTTGACCTGTGTTGAGCCATTCAGTATTCTATAATACTGGTCATAGATGGTGGAGTTGAGCAGTACATACAGCCCATAGACTTCTTCCTGTGAGGCGCATTTGATGTAGTTCAGCTTGTTCTGCGTACTTATATATTTGTACTCCGGGTAATCAGCAGACAGATAGATGCCGCACTGAAGCCGCCTTTTCTCTTCCTTAGACGTAAAACGCTTGACGAACAGATAGTTTGTGTTTTCCTGCAGATAGCCTTTGCGGTCCGTATCGATGAATTCATGTTCTTTCCCTACAGGCCACACTATCCGTCCGTCCTTGATGTGCTGGGAGTAGAAAAGTGGGTATGTTTTATCTGACGGCTCGTTTCTCAACACTTCCCGTGTACGAAAATCCACGATGATACCGGTTTTCATTTGCAGGTCGTCTGTCACAAGGGTGGAAGGCAATCTTCCAAGTGTTGCCAGAACCTCAGCCTCTTCCTCACTGGTGACCAGATAAACGTAGCCGTTATCGGCTACGACTGTATTATAATCTACATCAAAACGCCTCAGGTCGAGGAAGTCTGATGTGTCAGAAGAAGAAATCCTTATTTTTGACGGCCTTGTGCAGCCTTTCCTCACTTTGATGATCATGGTTTCCTGCAAGACCGTCTCGCCATCAAAAATCTTATCCCTACTTCCGAAAATATGAATGTCGGTAATCGCACAATGTGACAGAAGGTATTTTCTAAAGCGAGCGAAATAGGCTCCGGAAGTCCATGACCTCGGAATGACATAGACGAGTTCTCCACCTTCATTGAGATTATGGATGCCCATGGCCCAAAACAGGAAATACAGGTTGGGGGCACCATAGCACACTTCTTTCATGTGTATGGCATCTGCTGCATTCTTTGGTATTTTCTTATAGGGTGGATTTCCGATAATCAAGTCGTAGGTTTCTCCATTCCTTCTTCCAAACAGGGATGGGTTGTGCCCAAAGGCTTGGGAGGTGATATAATTTTCGTGACGAATCTCAAATGTGAAATGAGAATCCTTTACCGAAGCAAGGTTCTTGGCAAGAACACCAAGTACTTTTTCATCATTTTCATAACAAACGAGTTTGACAGAGCCTGTATAACCGATTTCGCGTATTCGGCTTAACAGAGCCACGGACAAGATACCGCTGCCGGCACCGGCATCAAGAAGCCTCAAAGAGTCCTTTTCCAAATCTATATGAAACATGGAGGCCATGAATACGGCAATAGATTCCGATGTAAAGAACTGGCCATATTTCTTCCTGCCAGCCTTGGCATTGGAGCTGACGAAAGATGAAGTCCTGTATATGGTTTCACTTAGAGGCGACATAAGCATTATTTTCGGTCCGACTTAACAGCTTTCGTTCGTAGATAACGGTAGACTGTAGATTCAGACAGTATCCCCAGTTGTTGCATAATAGCGGTAATTGCCATTCCTTTCTTATACCGGCCCGAATCGGCATCACGAAGATAAGACTGGTATCTTTCCAATGCCAGGGTTTTGCCCCGGCTTGATGCTCCTGCATAGTCTGAATTTGCCATCTACCAACTGTTCTGATTCTTATTTCTTTGCAAATATACGCAAAATCGCACTTACAGACAAGCGGTAATGCCGTTTTTTTATCTCCCTGTTTTGAAGTCCGGCTGTTTTACGCAGTCGTTTGCGGGATGGATTTCAGGAAGGAATGTCCGTTGCAGGGCAGGGGAGTCATGGGCTGTCGGGTGATTAAAATTTGTTAAATGCCATGGGCGTGATAAGTATTCGTCCGCATCAGGTTGTTTGGTATATAGATGGCGGCAGAATCGGTCCATCCGGCTATGTACCCTGCTGCCCGCCGTCGTCCCGGCCTTTTGCGGACTTCCGTGGAACGGCGAGCCTGCCGGCAGGGACAGGGAAATCTACAGACGTGGACCTGACGGATGTGAGCAAACCGAGCACCTGAACCGTATGACCGTCTATATAATTAAGGTGGAAAAGCGAACGTGAACAAACCGAGCACCTGAACCGTATGGCCGTCTATATAATAAGGTGGGAAAGGGAAGCGGAATTTCATGTACAGACAGAACGGAACAAGTCAATAAAAACAAATAATGTCCAAAAACCTAAACCGGATGAAAATCTTTAAGGAAACAAAGCAGAAGCATCTGTATTTCTCGGCTGCCTTTGCTTTTTCGCTGGCACTGGCTCCCGCCGGTGCCTATGCAGGGTCGAACGCCAGAGCTGCCGCGGTACAGGCCGTGCAGCAGAACGGCAACCACAAAGTGACGGGCCGTGTCGTCGATTCGACCGGTGAACCGCTGATCGGCGCCACCGTCCTCGTCGAGGGTACCACGAACGGTACCGTCACCGACATCGACGGCAACTTCACCATCAACACCCCCTCGAATGCGAAGCTCGTCTTCTCTTACATCGGCTATGTCGGCCAGTCGGTTGCCGTCAACGGCAAGAACACCATCGACGTGACGCTGAAGGAAGAGAGCAGCCTTTTGAAGGAGGTCGTCGTGACGGCCATGGGTATCCAGCGCAAGGAAGAGTCGCTGACATACGCCACGCAGAAAGTGAAGGCGGAAGACCTCATGAAGGTTCAGGACCCGAACGTTGCCAATTCCCTTGAGGGCAAGGTGTCCGGTCTGACGATTACGCCGAGTGCCGGCGGTGCCGGCGGTTCGACGAAGATTGTTCTCCGCGGTGCCAAATCCATTCTGGGCAGCAGCTCGCCGCTGATTGTCGTCGACGGTGTACCGATGACCAACGATGCCCGCGGCAAGCGCGACATGGCTGGCGAAGGCTTTACGTATGCCGGTATGTCCGAGGGTTCCGATCCGCTGTCGCTGATCAACCCTGACGACATCGAGTCGATCAATGTCCTCAAGGGTGCCAATGCGGCGGCCCTTTACGGTTCTGTTGCTGCCAACGGTGTCGTGATGATTACCACCAAGCGGGGGCGCGAGGGCAAGCTCGACATCAACGTCACATCGAACATCACCTTCGACTCGCCTTTGCTGACACCGAAGATACAGAACACATACGGTGCCACGATGAACGGCAACACCATCCAGGCTGACGGATGGGGACCGAAGATCGGCTCGCTGGCCGACAACCAGCTGACGATGAGTTCCCCGCTGAACTCCACCAACTTCCAGTCGGGGGCGATGCATGACATTCATCTGCGCAACCATGCCCAGGACGACGTGAAAGACTTCTTCCGTACGGGTGTGACGACCAACAACTCCCTGTCGCTTTCCGGCGGTACAGAGAAGATGACGACTTACTTCTCCATGGCGAACAGCCATTCTACAGGTCTGCTGCGCAACAACAACTATAACCGCAACACCTTCAGCCTGCGCCAGAGCTACCGTTTCTTCAACCGTCTGAAAGTGGACCTGTCGCTGAACTATGCGCAGACCATCACGCGCAACCGTCCGGGCGGCGGTACGGTGGGCAATCCGCTTTACCACCTCTACCTCACGCCCCGCAACGTCGACATGGACTACTACCGCAACAACTACGTCACACAGGATGGCAAGTGGCTCAGCGGTCCGCAGAACTACTACGAGCTGTCCGGGGGAAACTACAGCTATACGACAGACCAGGCGAAGCTCCAGGGGCCGCGTCAGAACTGGGCGTTCATGAACGCTGCCAACAACAACCCCTACTGGCTCATCAACATGAACCAGAGCAAGCAGAAGGAGGACCGCATCTGGGGTACCATCTCGGGGAACGTAGACATCTACGACGGGCTTTCCTTCCAGGCACGTATCAATTATGATCACACCCGCTACAAGTCGACGAGCAAGCGTTACGCCACGACCTTCCTCCCGGCATCCATGGAGGACTACGGCCGCTTCTGGGATTCAGACTCGAAGACGACGGAGATCTACATCGACTACCTGCTCAACTACAACAAGACTTTCGGCGACTTCGACCTCTCAGCGACAGCCGGATGGGTGGGACATACCATCAAGGGTGAATACAAGGGGACGGATGTCATCGCTACCTATTATGACCGTACGCTGCAGAAGCTGCCTACGAAGGTGAACTACTTTGACACCAGTGCCGGCGGCATGGGCGCGACGTCAAGCTCGAAGTCGTCGAACTGGGACCGTGCATGGCTCGCTACGGCGCAGATGGGATGGAAGGATATGGTGTTCGTCGATGCTTCCTACCGCCGCGACTGGTACCGTCCGTTCCGTTACTTCAAGCTCAGCGGCATTTCCAATACCGACAACTACGGCTATTTCGGCATCGGCGCCAACGCCATCCTGAGCAAGCTCCTCAAGCTCCCCGAGCCGGTCAACTACCTGAAGTACCGTGCCTCCTACTCCGAGGTGGGTAACTCCATCCCCAACATCGCCTACAACGCCGTGAGCACGAACCTGCAGACCGGTGCCATCAACGGCAGCAACTATGCGCAGTTCGTCGATCCGCGGCCGGAGAAGACCCGCTCTTTCGAGACAGGTGTAGAGAGCCTCTGGTTCAACAACCGGCTGAGCTTCGACCTCACCTATTACAACGCTACCATGAGCCACCTCTACATGACGGCGGCGACGGGTACAGGTCTGACGAAGAACATGAACTCTGCCAAGGTGCGCAACCAGGGCATCGAGATGACCCTCGGCTACGACTTCAAGCCGGTTAGCTGGCTGCGCTGGCGCACATCGTTCAACCTCTCCTACAACAAGAACAAGATTCTCAAGACCGCCTACGACGAGCAGGGCAAGGAACGGCTCATCGAGCAGAAGGTCGGCGGTGTACACGTGAAGTACATGGAAGGCGGTTCGATCGGCGATATGTACGTGCCCGACTTCGACCGTGACGAAAACGGACACATCAAGCTCAATTCGCTTGGTCAGCCGCAGTTCGACAAGAGCGGAAAGCTGAAGTACATCGGCAACATGAACGCCAACTGGCAGATGGGATGGAGCAACACCTTCACCTGGAAGGACCTCTCGCTGTCGTTCCTCATCAACGGACGCATCGGCGGCAAGGTCATCAGCCTTACGGAGCAGCAGCTCGACTACTACGGCTACTCGCAGCGTTCGGCAGATGCGCGCCTCGAGGCGGAGAAGAACAACATCGTCGCAAAGGACTACGGCAATGTCCCGGGCATGATGCTGCCTGACGGCAGCGGGCGCATTGTTCCCGTGCAGTCATACTATCAGGCAATCGGATCGGCAGACAGTCCCGCAGACTACGTCTACAACGCAACGAACTTCCGTATGCGCGAGCTGTCGCTGGGCTACACCTTCCGCAACCTCTTCGGCATGAACCGCAACCTCGCACTGTCGTTCATCGCCCGCAACCTGTTCTTCATCTACAAGGACGCACCGACCGATCCGGACGTTTCTCTCTCGACAACCAACGGACTGGGAGCCTTCGAGCTGTTCAACACGCCGTCGACCCGCTCCTACGGTTTCTCCTTGAAAATGAATTTCTAAACCCAACGATTAAAACCTAACGACAATGAAACTGAAAAATATAGGAACAGTCCTGGTTCTCTCTGTTGCCGGACTGACACTGAACTCCTGCCTGGACTTCGATGTCACGGGTGCCGAGTTCAACCAGACGACACAGAATGAAAAGAAGGTGGTACGGCAGGGGAAGGTCGACTCCATCAACTACCGTATCAACATTACTGAAGCTGAATTTGATGCGGCATACGCTAAAATAGAGACCAATCTCAAGACAGCTCTCGGCGGTGTATATGCGACTCGGGGCGGAAAGAATGGAGAACCCCCTGTTGCGCATCAGTATCAGTATCTGTCTACATTCTATCAGGATGCCTTCGCACAGTACGGTGTCATCCCTCATGTCAATTATCCCTACTCCGGTATCAACATCGTGTCCTCTTCGGCCATCGACCTGAAGGCTTACGGTGGTGCATACGGGTCTTATCAGACCGTGACCAAGGCAATGGTGCCCTTGCTGAATATGGCGGAAGTTGATTCACTGCCAGAGGTGAAAGCTACCTACCTGCTCTTCCTCGACTTTGCAAGCATCGAGTGTGCGGACAACTACGGCCCGATGCCTTACCAGGACCTGAAGACGAACAAGCAGGAACGTCCTTTCACATACGACGATGTGGAGACGATCTACAGTACGGTAGAGGCTAATCTTGACAGCATTGTGAAATGTTACGATTATTATCAGGCCAACCGCCCGCAGTGGTATAAGGAGAAAATTCAGCGTGCCCTGACCGATTACACCAAATGTAATGTTTCAGCTGACAGGGGAGGATTTAAGGATATGGACATCCTGAAGCGTTTTGCCAATTCGCTGAAACTCCGCATGGCGATGCACATCGTCAAGGTGAATCCGTCGAAAGCAAAGCAGTGGGCCGAGGAGGCTGTAGCAAGTGGTGTCATCGAGACTGAAGAGCAGGAAGTCTGCTTCCTCACAGCCAGCACTGGCAAGAACAATCCGCTGGTAGAACTTTGGAATTCATGGAATGATATGCGTATGGGTGCTGGATTTGAACAGGTGCTCAGGGCTTACAATCATCCTTTCCTTGAAACGCTCTTTGAGAAAAACGACTTTATCCGCTCATCGAAAGGGGAAGACAAGAATCTGAATGCTGGTGAAAAGGTATGCGGAATCCTTGCCGGAGCACATGTCGGGCAGGAACAGGGAAGCACATCAAATCCTTACAACGGATTTTCAAAGCTCATCAACCGTACGATGAACAATGCACCGCTTTACCTGATGAAGCTCTCCGAAGTCTGCTTCCTCCGTGCCGAAGGTGCCGTGAGAGGCTGGAGCATGGGGGGCTCTGCCCAGCAGTTCTATGAGCAGGGTATCCGCGAGGGGAACTTTATGGACCGTCAGAGCCAGCGTCGTCCCTACAAGGGAAAGTATGAGGCGGCTATGGATGCTTACCTGAAGATGGAGAAGGCCATTCCGTTCACTTATGTTGATCCGACAGGCAACGATGCTGACCGTGTAAGCGAAATCACCGTCGGTGTGAAGTGGAATGAAAGCGATGCACCGGAGGTGAAGCTGGAGAAGATCATCACCCAGAAGTACATTGCAGGTTTCCCCAACAGCCTTGAGGCATGGGTCGACCTCCGCCGCACCGGCTATCCGCGTTTGTTCAAGATGTTGAACGTACAGGATGGTGACGGCTCTCTGAAGGAGGGCGACATCGTACGCCGTCTTCCGTTCCCCGACACCTCCGACCCTGCTACGCTCAAGGACGTTGAGGCTACGGGCATGAAGGCGCTTGGCGGTGCCGATAAGGAAGGAACACGCCTTTGGTGGGATGTCGAGAAGCCGAACTTCTAACTCCTTGCAACACTGAACATCAAATATCCAATCGGTAAGGACAGACACCTTCGTCAGTCTGTAACGAACAGATAGCTCCTGTACAGACACCGGCATCTGTCCTTGCCGATTCCTTTCTGTCGGCTTATGTGAAAGCGGAGGCAGCCACGTCTCAGTCCGACTTTAAGCATTGACAAAACCTAATTTTTAATTATAACCCAACTAAAATCATTAAGATGAAAAAGAAATCTACTTTAGCCGCACTGCTTCTTACAGCACTGCTGAGTGGGAGTCCTGCATCAGTCATGGCGCAGAACTACAACTTCGGGCAGCTGAACTGGAAGAAGATGGTAGACCTGTTCGCAACAGCCCTGCAGCATGGCAAGAACTTCCCGACCGACGAGGAGATTGCTACTGAAATGGGCATGACGACTACAGACCTGTCTTTTATCAAGTCACACGTACAGCGTCGTGACATTCTTGATCAGAAAGGACGTCTTATCAAGAACACTTACGCTGACCGCCGTGTATGGATGAACCTGCCGATGGGCAGCGGATCGGGTGGCGACGCCGGCTATCCTACAGGGGTGTGGCACAACGACGTGTTCTCTCTCTGGAACTATACAGCCCTGTGGGGCAGCTGGAACCACAGCGTAGCACAGATTCCCGGTGCGTGGACGGATGCCGCACACAAGAACGGATGTGACATCCTGGGTGGAACCATCTTCTTCGATGGCGCTTCTTCTGCCGGGGCATACAACGACTGGATTACTTATGCAGGAGCAACAACAAGCGATCCGAAGCTGGCATACGATAACTATATGTATGTTAAGCCTCTGATTCACATGCTGATGTATTTCGGTATGGATGGTGTAAACATCAACTGGGAGTATAAGACTGGTACTGTCGGAAATTACAAAGGCTTCCACAAGGCACTGTACAAATATGCAAAGCAGGTGGGCTTCGACGGTTTCCATCTGGGCCTCTACGGCAGTTCGTCACAGCTGACAGCGGCTCAGGCCCCAGATTGGTATGCAGATTCTGATGGACAGATCTCCGACCTGATGCTGAACTATCGTGGTGAAGATGGAGCTGAAAACTCCGTACAGAATGCCAAACAGGCAAACAGCAAGCTGGGCGCAAAAGGGCTCTGGCAAGGCTTCTGGATTGTAAGTTTCAACCAGGACTGGGAGAGTATGGCTGATAAGGAGGCGCAGGAACTGAACATCTGTCTCTGGGGCGAACACAAAGACAGCCGTTTCTGGAGCTACAACAGCGGATCCAGCACCATGGAACAGCAGGATCACTACCAGCAGTTCCTTGAGCGCACCTTCAGCGGCGGCAATCGCAACCCGCTGAACAAGGTAGGATTGAGCTATTCCAACGCCAAGATGGAGTGGGCCGGTGATACACCTCCTATGTCCAACTGGAAAGGCTTTGCCGACATGGTTCCAGAGCGTTCTACCGTCAAGGGCAGCTTCCCGTTTGCGACCAACTTCTGTCTGGGTAACGGCGACCGTTACAATTACCGTGGCAAGAAAGTTTCAGGTGCATGGTATAATATGTCTGCACAGGACATCGTACCTACCTATCGCTGGCTGGTACTCAAAGCCAACGAAAAAGTCAGTGATGCTGCACAGATCAGTAAGGACGTTACACCTTCATTCACCCATGAGGATGCCTTTACCGGCGGCACCTGTCTCCGTCTGAAGGCGACGGGCTCTACGGCCTCCGACATCGTGCTCTACCGCACGGACCTTACCACCAACGGCGCAAAGCCTTATGCACTCGTGGCTACCAAGAAGAACGGCGAGAAGAACGGACAGCTGAAGCTCATCCTCTTCACCGGCGGTCAGTGGAAGGCATACGACATACCGCAGAACGGTGGCAACAGCTGGAAGGAGCACCGGATCAGCCTCGAGGGTCTTGCCCATGGAAGCAAGGTCGAGTATGTCGGTCTCCGTGTGGAGAATGCCGAGAATGGTTTCGATGCGTATGTAGGTGAGCTGCAGCTCAATGACGGAAACACAGCGAAATCTGATGAAGTACAGAACGTAGACGTTACGACTACCTCTACGCTCGTTGAGAACGGCACTACAACTGTTGACCTGAAGATGGCATGGGGTGTAAACCATGTGGCCAATGAATACGGTGTGGTATATAACAAGGATGCCAACATCGACCACTTCGAGGTTATCTACCGTGCATCAGATACCAATGACGCCAATGTCGTTGAAGTGGGACGCACCTCACAGTGGGCAGCATTCATCCCTGCACTGGACATAACAGGGGCTAAGAAACCTCAGGTGGCTGTCGTAGCGGTATCAACCGACCTCAAAACCGTTACCAAGCCGGAATGGCATGACATCAAGACCAGCAGTGAGGCGGGTGCGAAAGATCCGTTCGGCTCTTACGGACAGTCCTTCCTCGATACCAATGCGGAAGGCTACAACAATGCTGTCCGCTTGCGCGGCGTTGAACGTTTCACCGTCAAGGGAACACCTGATGGCGACTATAAGTATGAGCTTCCTTATGCGGATTACCTCAAAGACAACAGTCCTAATGGCGTTAAGAACAGTGCCCGTTTCCTGAACTACCACCATGCTGACAAGACTCTTAAGGTAAAGCAGGGTGAAACCTATGAGTTTACCCTCAAGGGTTTTGATGCCCAGGTGGTTACTACCGGCACCAAGGACGACTGCCGTTACTGCTTCGTAGGCGGCTGGATGGACTTTGACGGCAGCGGTACTTTCAACTACGGAAAGGGCGTTGTTGAGCAGCCATTCTGGAAGGACAATGGTTTCTACTCTTATGCTGACGGCACTTCCTATGCGAACGATCCTGACAAGGATCAGTCTACCTATCCTCTGGATGACAACACCAAGGACGGTACGGAGGCCTATGGCGAGCGTGTGTTCCGTGCCGGAACGCTCCGCAAGGGCAATCCTTGTCTGGTAAAGGGCGACGGTCTCAAGGGAACTATCTTTATTCCTGAAGATGCTCACGTAGGCAAGAGCCGTCTGCGCATCGTCTACTCTGATGCATGGTTTGCTGGTGCTTTCGGTCCTGGTTCCAAGACGAACAAGGGCTACACACTTGATATTGATGTAGATATTGTAGGAGACAACCAGCCGGGCCGTACGTATGTCGACAAGCATGATGTAGGCAATCCCGACAACTGGACGATTGTGACAGCGGTTGACAAGGTTGCCAATGTGACAGGTGTTCCTTCTGTCCAGGTGGTTAATGGCAAGCTGGTGTTTGAGAACACCTCTAAGGCTGAAATTTACACGGTTGACGGCAGACTTGTACAGAGTATTGTCGCACCTGTCACGGCAGAGTTGCACACGGCAAATAAGACAGTTCTCATTGTGAAGCTGCATAATAACAAGACCGTCAAGAGCGTGAAAGTTGTACTATAGTATAAAGACGGCTTCCATGTCTCTGCTGACGGAGGCCATATTAGAAATTCCTGTTTTCAGGAACTTCTTGGGAGTCGTTCCTTAATTTCTTTAGAGGGAAACAACCCACTAATGAACTTGCCGGACCGGGCAAGAGGTTGCCAGTGCAGCCTCTGTCCGGTCCTTTTTTTGTGCAGAACGGTGCTGGCCTGTTGTCAGTGTAAGTTGAGAATCGGATACGAAGGGAGAGAGTTGATGAAGGAAAGGGATGGAGTGGGGGAAAAAGAGAGAAAAAGAGGGAAAAAAGAGATAGAAGATGATTGCTGTCCCGTAAACTTTCCTGTATTGAAGTCAGTTACAGGTATCTCGTGTGTAAGGACGCATGAATGACACGGTCTTGGTACACCCGTCTATGTGTTGCAGCCTGTCACGTGTTGCGTTGCGGCCCATCACGCAGGGTGCCCGTCGGTCGGCACCGTCTGTGTTGAGGCCCGGCTCCTTGTAATTATGTTGCTGGTTTTAATGTGTAGAGTGGGCGCGGTGTCATGCCGCAGACGGGATGCGGTGGCCCTTACGCAGCCGTTTCAGCAGCCACAGGTAGGCGGGGGCGAGGAAGAGGTCGGCCATCATCCATGCCACCGGGTCGGCATAGCAGACACCCAGCCACGCCCATGCCGGCACCAGCCAGAGGCTCACGCCGCATTGGCGATCACCTCCTGCTCGCCTCCGTTGACGAAGAGCATCATCATTTCGTCGGCGAAAGGATAGATGACGGCGACGGTCAGGACGAAGTAGACCATCATGATGCCCATACGAAACAGAGATGTCTGGTCCGGACTATGCGGATAACTGTGGAGACAGCCTCGGACAGTCCTGGCCCACCGGCATCGGCCGATTTGGCAGTTCCGAAAGTTTTTCGTAATTTTGCAGGAAGGAGGAAGGGGGCAAGCAGAGTCTCCCGCATTCCTCCCATAAACATTTCAAGAAAACAGCAATGGCAAAATTAACAGTAAACAACTATGATGAGCTTGCCGCCCGGCTGGGCGAGAAGCTCGGTGAGAGCGAATGGCTGCCCGTCGACCAGGAACGGATCAACCTCTTTGCTGACGCGACCCTCGACCACCAGTGGATTCATGTCGATCCGGAACGTGCGAAGGTGGAGAGTCCCTACAAGAGCACGATAGCCCACGGTTACCTGACTCTCTCACTGCTCCCGCATATGTGGCAGGAGATTATCGAGGTGAAGAACCTCAAGATGATGGTCAACTACGGCATGGACAAGATGCGTTTCGGCCGGCCGGTGCTCGTCGGTTCGCGTGTGCGCCTTGTCGCCACCCTTGCCAGCATCGAGAACCTGCGCGGCATCTGCAAGGCCGGCATCAAGTTCCATATTGAAATCGAAGGAGAACGCAAGCCGGCACTCGAGGGGGTTGCCACCTTCCTTTATTATTTTGAGTAGAGGCGGGGCAGGGAGCCATAGGCGATGATGAGCGATGATAGGCGATGATAGGCGGGATAGGCGATGATAATAGGCGATAATAAGCGATGATGGGGATAAAAAAAGTACCAGACCGGAAGGCCTGGTACTTTTTGGTTATTGTCGTGCAGGAGGCTGATTACTTGCCTTCCTCCATCTTCTTCTTCAGGTCGGCCAGTACGCCGAGGTCGCCGAGGGATGTGCCGGCAGCAACGTTGTTGATGGCAGCTGCTTCGTTCTTCTGCGGCTTGTTGCTGTTGCGCGGGCGGCGCGGTTCGTCCTTCACCTCCTCGAACGTGCGGGAGTGGGAGAGGATGATGCGCTTGGTGTCCTTGACGAACTCGATGACCATGAACGGCAGCACCTCACCCAGCTGTGCCTGCGTGCCGTCTTTCTTGACGAGGTGCTTCGGAGTGGCGAAGCCCTCACCGCCTTCGTTCAGCGTGATGACAGCTCCCTTGTCCATAGACTCGGTGATTTTGCCCTCGTGAACGGAGCCCGGCGTGTAGATGCGCTCGTATTCGTCCCAAGGATTGGTCTCGAGCTGCTTGTGGCCGAGGCTCAGACGGCGGTTCTCCTTGTCTATCTCGAGTACGACGACATCGATGTCGGCACCCTGTGTGGTGAACTCTGAAGGATGCTTTACCTTCTTTGTCCAGGAGAGGTCGCTGATGTGGATCAGGCCGTCGACACCTTCCTCAAGCTCTACGAAGATACCGAAGTTGGTGAAGTTGCGTACCTTTGCCGTGTGCTTCGAGCCTACCGGGTACTTCACCTCGATGGTCTCCCACGGGTCTTCCTTGAGCTGCTTGATGCCGAGCGACATCTTGCGCTCCTCGCGGTCGAGGGTCAGGATGACAGCCTCTACCTCGTCGCCCACTTTCAGGAACTCCTGTGCGGAACGCAGGTGCTGGCTCCAGCTCATCTCGGAGACGTGGATCAGGCCCTCTACGCCCGGCTGGATCTCGACGAATGCGCCGTAGTCGGCCATGACGACTACCTTGCCCTTGACGTGGTCGCCCACCTTGAGGTTCGGGTCGAGCGAATCCCATGGGTGCGGTGTGAGCTGCTTCAGGCCGAGTGCGATGCGTTTCTTCTCCTCGTCGAAGTCGAGGATGACGACGTTGATCTTCTGGTCGAGCGAAACCACCTCGTGCGGATCGCTTACGCGGCCCCATGACAGGTCGGTGATGTGTACGAGTCCGTCGACACCGCCGAGGTCGACGAATACACCGTAGGAAGTGATGTTCTTGACGGTACCCTCGAGGATCTGTCCCTTCTCCAGGTGGGAGATGATTTCCTTGCGCTGTGCTTCCAGCTCGGCCTCGATGAGTGCCTTGTGTGAAACGACTACGTTGCGGAATTCCTGGTTGATCTTGACCACTTTGAACTCCATGGTCTTGCCGACGAACACGTCGTAGTCGCGTATAGGATGAACGTCGATCTGGCTGCCCGGGAGGAAGGCCTCGATGCCGAACACATCAACGATCATGCCGCCCTTGGTGCGGCTCTTGATGTAGCCCTGGATGACTTCGTCGTTCTCCAGTGCCTTGTTGATGTTCTCCCAGCTCTTCTGCAGGCGTGCCTTCTTGTGGGAGAGAACGAGCTGTCCGCACTTGTCCTCCTGGTTCTCCACGTAGACTTCAACCTTGTCGCCTACCTTGAGGTCCGGATTGTAACGGAACTCGGAAGCGGGGATGATGCCGTCGCTCTTGTAGCCGATGTTGACGACTACTTCCTTCTTGTCGATGGAGATGACGGTGCCTTCCACCACCTGGTGTTCCTGGATCTTGTTGAGCGTCTCGTCGTATGCCTTGGTGAGGTCACCCTTGTCGGCCTCGTTCCTGGCACCGTTCTCGAACTCGTCCCAGTTGAAGTCAGCTAAAGGCTGCACATTCTGGACGTCTTTGAAATTTGTCATAAAGTGTTTGAAAAAATAATTTAATTAATAAAGTTCGACTTTATATTGCCTGCGAGATGGGCAGAAACCGCCCAAATCGGGTGCAAAGTTACGAATAATATTCTGAACATCAACGTTTTTGAGGAGCTTTTTTTGTTTTTTTCTTCCTGTGCCCGAAGATGTCGCCCAGGTTGTTGAAGTCTTTCTTCAGGATCAGTCCTATGCCCTGCGTGGTCAGCGAGTTGCGGGTGAAATAGCGGTCGTTGGTCTGGTTGTAGACGCGGAAGGCGACGTTGCCGCTCGGGAAGAGGAGGTAACGGATGTCGAAGTCGCCGATGAAGGAGCCTTTGTCTTTCGCCACGTTGTTGCGGTAGCCGAACTGTCCGTTGAAGAGGAGGCGGTTGTTGAGCATGCTTCCGGAGAGCATCCCCTCGTATTCGGCGTTGTCGAAGCCCTCGTTGCCGGTGGCGATGTTGGCTCCGAAGTTCCAGTTGTTGTCCTTCACGACGTTGGACAGCACGGTGTTGATCTGCTGCGAGAGTGTCCCCGAGAGGAGGCTCTGCATGGCGAGTGCCGTGCCGCTGTGTTCCTCGTTCTTCTGTGCTGTGCTGTTGTTGTTGGTCTGGGGATAGAAGCGTCCTACGGCGAGCAGGTAGAGCACCTGCTGGTTGAGTTCCTGTTCTGAGTTGAGGACGGAGCGCACCATCTGCTGCGCATCGGGCGAGAGGGAGGGGAGGTCGAGCCCGAAGGTGACGGTCGGTGCGCCCGGCGTACCTTCTATGTTCAGCAGGCAATTCACCTTCGTGTTGTTGCCCGAGAAGGAGCTGCCTAGTCCGAGGTCGCCCAGCGGCACAGAGTTGATGATGTAGCTTGCCTTCAGGTTCAGGGCGGCGTTGAAGGGGTCGCCGCCGAAGGCGATGGTCGATCCCGGCTGGAAGATGAATTGCTTGTGGATGATGTCCTGGATGGTGAGGTTGTATTGTCCGTAGGAGACACTGTAGTTGCCGAAGAGCTGGAATGCGCCTTTATTATAATAGGTGGCGCGGATGATTCCCGATCCGTTCAGGCGTATGTTGTCGCCCGTCGTCTCGTCGAGCAGCACGCCGAGGGTGAGGTTGGGGTTCGTGTGCAGGACGAAGTTCATGTGCAGGTCGCTCGGGATGTCGTCATAGCCGGGGATGACGAGGGCCTGTCTTGCCGTGGCCCGGGCCGTGTGTCCGGCGGTATCGGCAGCGTCGGCAGTCTGCAGGCCGGTGCTGTCCTCGGGCAGGCCGACCCACCGGATGAAGTTGCTCGGTCCGGCATCGCCTGCCGATGCGGCGTTGTAGGTAAGGCTGGTGTTCTTCTCCGGCGTGAGGTCGATGTTCATGGTCGTCTCTCCCGGTCCGCCTTTTATGCGGCAGTTCCCCGTGCCGTAGACGATGCCCCAGAACGATTCCTTGTCCTGTTTCTTCGGGTGGTTGTAGGCAAGGAGGTTCTGCGCCTCGATGTTGATGTCGTAGGTGAGGTGGCGCAGGCTGTTGTGGTGCAGTCCGCCGGTGACGATGCCGATGTGTCCCTGCGGGTCGGCGACGGTGTCTCTGCCGAAGATGATTTCGTTCGGAACCATGCGGATGCGGGCATCGTGCAGGGTGTAGACGGTGCCTGTCGGTTTGACGAAGATGCTGCCGCGGGCCTCCATGTCGCCCTCGAGGTTGACGTTGCTGAGCGGTCCTACCACTTTGCACCATCCGTTCGCCCTTGCCTGGATCTGGTCCATGAACGATCCGCAGAAGCTCCGGAGGAAGTAGAGGTGGGTGTCGTGGGCGTAGATGGGCAGGTTGATGTAGCTGTTGCGGAGGTCCACGTAGCCCTTGATGTCCGTGCGTGCGTCGCCGTCGTCGGCATGGGCGTCGATGTTGACTCTCCCTTCCCGGCCGTTGTATCCGACGCTGGCATGGAGCGTTCCCATGTCGCCTTCCTCGAACTGGAAGCCGTTGACCTCGAGGCGGGCTTCCATCTGCGGGTGATGGAAGAACGATCTGACGGCGGCCGTCCCCGTCGCTGTCCCGGCGAAGCTGACGCTGTGGAAGTTGACGAGGTTGAGGATGTAGGGGACATCGATCTCCCTGAACCTGACGAGGATGGAGTCGCCGGGGTTGCCGGAGGTCTGTCCGTTGGCGATGATGTGCTGGTTGCGGTTGGAGAGTTCGAAGTGGTCGATCGTGAGGCTGTTCCGGTGGTAGGAGAGGTCGGAGGGCTGCACCTGCAGGGCGACGGAATCGAAGTGGATGGTCGACGGGTTGAAGTGCAGCCGGGTCTCCAGTCCGCCCCGTCGGCGTGCGAAGGAGGCGGTGCTGCTGATGTTTCCGTGTACCGGCGATTCGCCCGGGATGCGGAAGGCGATGTCCGAGGCGACGCTGTTCTCGGCGATGTGTCCCTGTGCGTTCAGGACGACGTGCGGTCCGCTTCCGCCTTTCCTCTCGGCGGAGATGTCCGCAAGCAGTCCCTGTGGCCTGCTGCTGACGTTCAGCAGCAGGTGGCGGATGTGCTGTCCGGCGCAGTCGATGCCGGGTGCTTCGACGTGCAGGTTCAGTCCGTTGTGCCGTTCGTCCACTCTGCCGTCTATCTTGACGGGACGGGCGGTCTCGACGGGTGTCCTGAAGAGGCTGTTGAGCATCCGTGTGTCGTCCAGCTGCAAGGAGAAGGCGTAATCGGCCTTTCCCTTGGCAATGCTGTACTGCGGATGCGGGTAAACCAGGCTGGGAAGATAATGTCCCAGCACACGGACGATGCTCTGCGGCAGCGTGGCATAGTCGTACTGTCCGGCAAGGTGCAGTTCGCCGAAGTCGGTCCGTGCGTCAAGCGACCTGCCCAGCAGTCCGCTCGAAGCCTTGGCCTCCAGCCTTCCGAGGCGGATGTCCTGTCCCTCGCCGGTCATGGCGAAGCCGCTGACGGCGAGGCTTCCGGAAAGGTCGTCGAGGCTGGTTCCCTGTCCTTTGACGGAGGAGGAGAACGACAGGGTCCTGTCTCCCAGGGCATCGGTCAGGTGCAGGCGGTGCAGGTTGACGGCTCGGGCATCGACCGTGAGGTCGGCCGACAGTTTTCCCCTCCGGTGGAGGAAGGCGAGGATGCCGGCGGCTTTTCCGTCGACGGAGAGTTTTCCGTTCGGGTCGTCTATCGATGCTTTCCCGCTGAAGGCGTCGTTGCGGCAGGCTCCGTCCAGCCGGATGTTGCGGTAGGTATAGCCTTTGTAACAGAACGACCGTACGTCCCCTTTCGCAAGAATCGAGGAGAGGTCGGTATTCCCTTCCACCCTGATGTCTGTGCTGATGCTGCCGAAGTCGCTGTTGCCGAGCACCTTCGCCAGGTCGAATCCGCCGGTATGCACGGTCGCCCGGAAGTTCTTTCCGTGGATGCCGGCCGCCAGCCGCACGCTGCCCGCTCCTGTACGGAACTGTCCTTCAGCCGTATAACGGCCTGCATTGTGGGCGAACGAGCCGTGATAGAAGATGTTGCCGAGGCCATCCAACGGTCCGGGCAGGGGCTTTCGGGCGACCTGGGCGATGCGGCGCAGGGTGTTGCCGCTGATGCGCAGCGGCGTGAAGGAGCAGTCCCATGCCGGCACAGTCCCCCGGAGTCTGACCCGTCCTTTCGCCCTGATGAGCGTGGACAGCGACCGGTCGGCCAGATAGAGCCGTTTCACCCGGAGCGAACGTCTCGTCCCCCGTGCCTCCAGGGCGGCATCGTAGGTCTCCGTGAAGGTCTTCAGGGCAGGCAGCAGCGGGGCGAAGTCGGCCGGCGTGACCGATGCCCTGAAGCCCTTGACGGCATAGCGCAGCGTGCTGTCGTCCAGCCGTTTTCCCCTCATGCGGTAGTCGGCCGACAGCTCTTTCAGCGTAATGCTGCTGGCGGGTGTCTCGAGGCGGAAGTCGCACAGCGAGGTATGGCGGCGGCCGGCCTTCAGGCCGAACGTCAGCTGCCGTACCTCCAGGCCTGCCGCTTCCCTGAACGCCAGCGTACGGAGGTCGGCCCACAGGCTGGTGTCCTTCAGCTCGTGGAGGACGAGATAGGCCGAGATGCCGCTCACGCTGATGTGGTCCGCATTCAGCCTGCCGGGCGTGCGGGGCGCATCGAGACGGTCGTACCGGATGCTGCCGTGGCGTATGACGAGACTGTTGATGGAGAGGTGGAGCGGGGTATGGGCGGTGGTGTCTTTCGAGGCCAGCGAGTCCAGGGCGAACTGGAAGTTGGGGCGGGCGTTGCGGTCCGTCTTGTAGAAATCCGCCTGCAGTCCGAAGACCTGTGCCGACGAGATGTTGATATCTCCTGTCCGCAGCAGCCGCCAGAGGTCGACCCTCGCACCGATGCGCGCCGCCGAGAGCATCCGTTTCTTCTGCTGATCGTAGATGAGGACATCGTCCAGCACGAAGCGGTTGAATACGCCCAGGTCGATACGTCCTACACGCACCTCCGTGCCCAGCTTCCGTCCGGCCGCACCGGCTGCCTTATGGGCGAGGAAACCCTGTACTGCCGGCAGGTGCAGCAGTACGATGGCGGAGAGGTAGAGACCTGCCACGGTCCATACCATCCACCGGATAATTGTTCGGAGTTTCTTCAATGCGTCTGCAAAACTACTAAAAAAACGGTTTCTGCTCAAATTATTACATTCAAAGATGACAAATCTCCTTAAAAATTGCTACATTTGCAGAAAATAAGCTGCGCTCGGCAAATTGAAAGCACGTGTGCGGCTTGTGCGGATACGGTAATCTCAAGATGAAATAATATAAAAAATCGGATTTATCATTGTTATGGCAAATGTAATTAAGTTACGGAAGGGCTTAGACATTCACCTTGCAGGACGCGCGCAGGAACAGATGCTGCCCGTGCAGGCAGCCGTGGAGTATGCGCTCGTACCCGACGACTTCGTGGGGGTGACCCCCAGGGTGACCGTCCGTGAAGGCGACCATGTCCGTGCCGGCGATCCGCTGTTCGTGGACAAGGGCTGTCCGGAGGAGGGCTTCGCTTCCCCTGTGAGCGGCACCGTATCGGCAGTCGAACGCGGGGCACGGCGCAAGGTGCTGCGGGTGAAGGTCAAGGCCGATGCGCAGCAGGAATATGCCGACTTCGGCGTAAAGGACGTGACAGGCCTGTCGGCAGACGGGGTCAGGGACGCATTGCTGAAGGCGGGACTCTTCGGCTACATCACCCAGCTGCCGTATGCCGTCGCCACACGGCCTGACACGGAACCGAAGGCCATCTTCGTGTCGGCTCTTCGTGACAAGCCCCTGCAGGGCGACTTCGAGTATGAGCTGAAAGGACAGGAGCACGATTTCCAGACAGGGCTTACGGCACTGTCCAGGATAGCCCGGGTCTGCCTCGGCATCGGTGCGCGGCAGACGGCGGAAGCCCTGACCGGGGCGAAGGATGTGGAGGTGAACGTCTTCGACGGTCCGTACCCGGCAGGCAATGTCGGCGTGCAGGTCAACCACGTCGCGCCGGTCAACAAGGGCGAGGTGGTGTGGACGGTCGATCCCACGGCCGTCATTTTCTTTGGCCGCCTGTTCAACACCGGGCGGGTGAACCTCATGCGCCGTGTCGCCGTGGCCGGCAGCAGGGTGAAGCAGACCGGTTATGTGGATGCGCTCGTCGGCACGCCGCTGAAGCAGATTCTGGCCGGCAACGTCGCCGACGGGGGCCATGTGCGCATCCTCAACGGCAATCCGCTCACCGGTGTCATCGCCGACGAGGCCGCCGTGCTCGGTGCCCACACCTCGGAGGTGACGGTGATTCCGGAGGGCGACGACGTACACGAGGCGTTCGGATGGATGCTCCCCCGGCTCGACGACTTCTCCACCTCGCGCAGCTACTTCAGCTGGCTGCAGGGCGGAAAGACGTACGACCTCGATGCCCGCATCAAGGGCGGCGAACGCCACATGATCATGAGCGGCGAGTACGACAGGGTGTTGCCGATGGACATCTACGGCGAGTACCTCGTCAAGTCGATCCTCTCCGGCAACATCGACAGCCAGGAGCAGCTGGGCATCTACGAGGTGAGTCCGGAGGACTTCGCCCTCGCCGAGTTCGTCGACAGTTCCAAGCTGCCGCTGCAGAAGATTGTCCGCCAGGGACTGGATATCCTTAGAAAAGAAAACGCATAGGGGACTTGATGAACCCGCGATGACGTCAACTTCAGCTCCCTGTCCGGCCATCGGCATCTGTCCGTCCGGCAGCCTGCCGCGTTCCACGGGCACGGTCCCGATGTTCCCGCACGGTCGGGAACACGGTTCCCAAGGGCCGGGAACAGGATTCCCAAGCGGTTGGGAACAGGATTCCCAGACGGTCGGGAACGGTTCCGCCGGAGAGGAGCTTCAGACTTTAAGAACCCTATAACAAAAGTATTAT
This sequence comes from Prevotella denticola, assembly GCF_900454835.1. Lineage (GTDB taxonomy): Bacteria > Bacteroidota > Bacteroidia > Bacteroidales > Bacteroidaceae > Prevotella > Prevotella denticola. The sequence continues at coordinate 459,903 of NZ_UGTM01000002.1, forward strand.
GAGCTTAAGAAATTATCTCGATAAGATACGCCCGAATTTCGACGAGGGCGGAAAGCTTCATGCCTTCAAGAGCGTCTTCGATGGTTTCGATTCGTTCCTCTACGTCTCCAGCGAGACATCCAGGAGCGGCGTTTCCATCCACGATGCCATTGACTCGAAGCGAATCATGAGCCTGGTGGTGCTGGCACTGGTGCCCGCCATGCTGTTCGGAATGTACAACATCGGCTACCAGAATGCCGCTGCCGCCGGCCGGCTGGCGGAAGCAAGCTGCTGGGGGATGTTCCTCTACGGCCTGCTGGCACTGCTGCCGAACATCCTTGTCTCTTACATCGTCGGTCTGGGCATCGAGTTCGCCTGGGCACAGTGGAAGGGCGAGGAGATTCAGGAGGGCTATCTGGTGTCGGGCATCCTGATCCCGCTGATCATCCCCGTGACCACGCCGCTGTGGACCCTCGTGCTCGCCGTGGCTTTCGCCGTCATCTTCACCAAGGAGATTTTCGGCGGAACAGGCATGAACATCTTCAACGTGGCACTGGCGGCGCGCGCCTTCCTCTTCTTCTCCTATCCGAGCCGGATGACCGGCGACAGCATCTGGGTGGCCCGGGAGTCCATCTTCGGACTGGGCTACACGCTCCCCGACGGCTTCACGATGGCGACGCCGCTGGGGCAGATAGGGCAGGGCGTGACGGTCAACGCCTCGCTCCAGGACATGATCACCGGACTCATTCCCGGCTCCGTCGGCGAGACGTCGGTCATCGCCATCGCCATCGGTGCGGTCATTCTTCTCTGGACGGACATCGCCAGCTGGAAGACGATGCTGAGCGTGTTCCTCGGCGGAACCGTCATGGGGCTGATCTTCCAGTCGTCAGGTGCGACGCCGATTCCCTGGTACGAGCATCTCGTGCTGGGCGGCTTCTGCTTCGGTGCGGTCTTCATGGCGACCGACCCCGTCACCTCGGCGCGTACCGAGACCGGCAAGTGGTTCTACGGCTTCTTCGTCGGTGCGATGGCCATCATCATCCGTGTCCTCAACCCCGGTTACCCCGAGGGCATGATGCTCGCCATCCTCTTCGGTAATATGTTCGCACCGTTGATCGACTACTGTGTCGTGCAGTCCAACATCAGCAAGCGCGCCAAGCGTGCCAAATAAACAAGGAGGAGAAACGAAATGAAAACAAACAGCAATTCCTATACAATCATCTATTCCGCCGTCCTCGTGCTGGTGGTGGCTTTCCTGCTGGTCTTCGTGTTCCAGGCGCTGAAGCCGATGCAGGATGCCAACGTGCAGCTCGACCAGCAGAAGCAGATTCTCTTCGCGCTCAACCAGGACCGTGACATGACCGATGCTCAGGCGGTGGAACTCTGGAAGAAAATCATCGTCGCCGACGATGTCATCGATGCCGACGGCAAGGTCGTCGAGACAGGACGGCAGGGCGGCGTGGATGCCGGCTTCAGGCTCGACAGCAAGGATGCCAAGGCCGGGCGGCTCGCACTGTACCGCTGCCGGGTGGACGGCGAGGAGAAGTATGTCATCCCCGTCTACGGCAACGGCCTCTGGGGACCCATCAACGGCTTCATCGCCATCAACGGCGACCGGCGGACGGTCTTCGGGGCCTACTTCAACCACGAGAGCGAGACGGCCGGCCTGGGTGCGGAAATCAAGGACAACGCCGCATGGCAGGCGAAGTTCAAGGGCAAGCACCTCTTCGCCGGCGGCAACGACAGGCGGATAGCTCTCTCCGTGGAGAAGAAAATCTCCGACCCCAGTACGCAGGTAGATGCCGTGACGGGTGCCACGCTCACCAGCAACGGCGTGACGGAGATGTTCCATGCAGAGAAGGGCGGCCTGCAGCCCTACGTGAAATTCCTGAACAGCAAATGAAAATATCCCAACCATTCAGAACGTAAAGAAAAATGGATTTATTCTCAAAGCAAAATAGAGAGGTGTTCAGCAATCCGCTGAACCTGGACAACCCCATCATGGTCCAGGTGCTCGGCATCTGCTCCGCCCTCGCCGTCACTTCGCAGCTGAAGCCGGCGATTGTCATGGGGCTTGCCGTCACCATCATCACGGCATTCTCCAACGTGATCATCTCGCTCATCCGTAACACCATCCCCAACCGCATCCGCATCATCGTGCAGCTCGTGGTGGTGGCCGCACTGGTGACCATCGTCAGCCAGATACTCAAGGCCGTGGCCTACGACGTGAGCGTACAGCTCTCCGTCTACGTCGGACTGATCATCACCAACTGCATCCTCATGGGACGGCTCGAGGCGTTCGCCATGACCAACCGGCCGTGGCCCAGCTTCCTCGACGGCATCGGCAACGGACTGGGCTATGCCCTGATCCTCGTCATCGTGGGTGCCGTGCGCGAGTTCTTCGGCCGCGGGTCGCTGCTCGGCTTCAAGCTGCTTCCGCAGAGTTTCTACGATGCCGGCTACATGGACAACGGCATGATGACGATGCCGGCCATGGCGCTCATCCTCCTCGGGTGCGTCATCTGGGTACACCGTGCTTATTTCTATAAAGAAGACAAGAAGTGATTATGGAACATCTTATCAGTTTATTCTTCCGGTCCATCTTCGTGGACAACATGATATTCGCCTTCTTCCTCGGCATGTGCTCGTTCCTCGCCGTTTCGAAGAACGTGAAGACATCGCTGGGGCTGGGCGCAGCCGTCACCTTCGTGCTGCTCGTCACCACGCCGGTCAACTACCTGCTGCTGACGAAAGTGCTCGGACCCGACTGCCTTGCCGACGGTGTCGACCTGACCTACCTCAGTTTCATTCTTTTCATTGCGGTCATCGCCGGCATCGTGCAGATCGTGGAGATGGCGGTGGAGAAGTTCTCGCCCTCCCTCTACGGCGCACTGGGCATCTTCCTGCCGCTGATCGCCGTCAACTGCGCCATCATGGGCGCATCGCTCTTCATGCAGCAGCGCATCGGCCTCGACCCCTCGAGCACGCAGTACATCGGTTCCGTGTGGGATGCCCTCGTCTACGGCCTTGGCTCCGGCCTCGGCTGGACGCTGGCCATCGTGGCGATGGGTGCCATCCGCGAGAAGATGGAATATTCCGACGTGCCCAAGCCGCTGCAGGGACTGGGCATCACTTTTATCACCGTAGGACTGATGGCAATGGCAATGATGTGCTTCTCAGGTCTTAAAATCTAAGCGAACAATCATGGGACAATTCATAACAACAAGTATTGCGGTATTCCTGATTACCATCCTCGTGCTGGTAATCCTCCTGCTCGTGGCGAAGAAGTACCTCAGCCCGAGCGGAAAGGTGACGATAACCATCAACGGCGACAGGCAGCTGACCGTCGACCAGGGCAGCTCCGTCATGGCGACGCTGAACGAGAACGGCGTCTTCCTGCCTTCGGCCTGCGGCGGCAAGGCCAGCTGCGGACAGTGCAAGGTACAGGTGGTGGAAGGCGGCGGCGAGATACTCGACTCCGAACGCCCGCACTTCAGCCGCAAGGAAATCAAGGACCACTGGCGGCTCGGATGCCAGTGCAAGGTGAAGGGCGACATGGCACTGAAGGTGCCGGAGTCGGTCATGGGCGTCAAGGAGTGGGAGTGTACCGTCATCTCCAACAAGAACGTGTCCAGCTTCATCAAGGAGTTCAAGGTTGCGCTGCCGCCGGGCGAGCACATGGACTTCCTCCCCGGGTCCTACGCGCAGATCAAGATTCCGGCCTACGACTGCATCGACTACGACAAGGACTTCGACAAGAACGACATCGGCGAGGAGTACCTCGGGCCGTGGAAGAAGTTCAACATCCTCTCGCTCAAGGCACACAATCCCGAACCGACCGTCCGTGCCTATTCCATGGCGAACTATCCGGCCGAGGGCGACATCATCATGCTGACCGTCCGCATCGCCTCGACACCGTTCCTGCCGCGCCCGCAGGTGGGCTTCCAGGACGTGCCGACGGGCATCGGGTCGTCGTACATCTTCTCGCTCAAACCGGGCGACAAGGTGATGATGAGCGGGCCTTACGGCGACTTCCATCCCAACTTCACTTCCGGCAAGGAGATGATATGGATCGGCGGCGGTGCCGGCATGGCTCCGCTGCGGGCGCAGATCATGCACATGACCAAGACGCTGCACGTGCGCGACCGTGAGATGCATTTCTTCTACGGGGCACGCTCGCTCAGCGAGGCGTTCTTCCTGGAGGACTTCTGGGAACTGGAGAAGGAGTACTCCAACTTCCACTTCCACCTCTCGCTCGACCGTCAGGACCCGAAGGCGGATGAGGCCGGCGTGAAGTACTACACCGGTTTCGCCGTCAACTGCATCCGTGATGAATATCTCAGCAAGCATGAAGCACCCGAGGACTGCGAGTATTACCTCTGCGGACCTCCCATGCTTATCAAGACCGTCACCGACTATCTCGACAGTCTGGGCGTAGACCAGGATGCCATCATGTACGACAACTTCGGATAATAGGTCGCCGGTCTTCAGGAAGCAGCCTGCCGGACGTCAGACGGCAGATTCGCTGATTTCCCAGACGGCCGTCTGCCGGACTTCAGACGACGGTCTGCTGGTTTCTGGGCGATCTGTTTCCCTGATAACGAACAAGCGGGGGATGCCACCGGTGGCATCCCCGCTTGCTGTTCCTTCCGCCTTTCCGTCTCTCCTCCGTGCGGCTTTTGCTGCAAAATAATGTCTGTGACTACACGCATTCCAACAATTATTCGTAATTTTGCACCGTGTAAGGTGAAATAATTTATTCCTTTCTACCTATGGCGGAAAAGATCAGAATCAAAGACATTGCGGAGCGCGCCGGCGTAAGTGTCGGGACGGTTGACAGGGTGCTGCACAAACGCCCCAACGTGTCGGCGGTGGCCCTGAAGCGGGTGGAGAAGGTGCTCAAGGAGATGGACTACCAGCCCAACGTCTATGCCAGTGCGCTGGCCTACAACAAGAGCTATACCTTCTACTGTCTCCTGCCGAAGCATGCCAGCGAGACTTACTGGGAGGAGATAGAGACAGGGGCACTGAAGGCGGTCGAGATGCGCAGGGACTTTGACGTCGACCTGGAAATCATGTATTACAGCCGGCTGGACTCCCATTCCTTTATCACGACCTACCAGAAGTGCCTGAAGAAGAATCCGGACGGCGTGATTCTCGTCCCTACGACGCTGGAGCTGACGCGTCCCTTCACCGACGAACTGCACGAACGCAACATCCCTTTCATCCTGCTCGATTCCTATATGCCGTCCCTGCAGCCGCTGTCGTTCTACGGACAGGACTCCATCCAGAGCGGACGGTTTGCGGCGAGGATGCTCATGCTCGTGGCGGGAAAGGAACAGGCCGTCATGCTCATGCGGCAGACGAAGGACGGGAAGATGGCGAGCCGCCAGCAGGAGAACCGGGAGGTGGGATTCCGGCGTTACATGGAAGAGAACTGTCCGGAAACGGAAATCCTCGAGGTGAACCTGCCGCTGGATGAGGAGCGCAAACGCTACGACCGCATCCTGGAGAAGTTCTTCTCTGCCCATCCGGAGGTAAGGCACTGCATCACGCTGAATTCCAAGGCGCACATCGTGGGCGAGTTTCTCCTGAAGACCGGACGTCGCAATGTGCAGATCATGGGCTACGACATGGTACACAAGAATGCCGACTGTCTGCGTGCCGGGAGCATCTTCTTCCTCATCGCACAGCATGCCTATCAGCAGGGATTCTTCAGCGTCGACTCCCTCTTCCGTGCCATCGTGCTGAAGAAGAAGGTGGAGCCGGTCAACTATATGCCCATCGACCTGCTGACTCCCGAGAACATCGACTTCTATCACCGTTCCTGGGGGTAACGAGTAAGGTTCATTACCACCCATCGCCGCTTATCATCGCCCATCATTGCCTATCCCCGCTCACCATCGCCTATCCTCCCCCCCAAAAAAAAGCTGTCCCGAAAGCAGGAAACTACTCTCGGGACAGTTTTTTTTGTGTGGGGATGGGGGTCAGAAGTCTGCGCTCCAGATTCCTCTGTAGAAGACAAAGGACACCTCATCGTGGCTGTTGCTTGTCATGCGCAGCCACAGCGGATGCTTGGGATTGTCGATCGACAGTGTATAGTCTGTTGCCTGTCCGTTGACGAGGAAGGTGTTGGCGATGTCCTTCAGCTTGTACTGGTTGTAGAAGACGGCACCGTTCCTCTCGTTGGCCGTACCTTTCGGATTGGGCCTGAAGCCCTTAATGGTAATCTGGTCCTTCCCGCTGGTGCTGTAGAGCGTGCGGAGGTTGCCCCAGTTGTCGCCCACATAGGATGACAGGCTCAGGAAACCCGGTGTAGTGCTGAAGTAGACTGTGACGATCTCCATGTTCTTGCTTGCGGCATAGGCGGCGGCAGCCTTCCATACGTTCATTTCCGCCGTACTGCTGTAACCCACGTTGATGGTCCAGTTGTCGCTGAAGAAAGCTTCGAGCGGCGTGATGTCGCGCGGGGACAGCATGACGCTCTTGTCGTTGGGGTCGACCCACTTGTCGTCTGTGGAATAGGTGAATGCCGTCAGTTTCCTTCCGTTCAGCGAGTCGGCCTTCAGCACCTCGATGCCCTGCGGCGTGTAGATGAACGGAATGGCGACGGCCTTTCCGTTCTTGTCCGTCGTGTGCAGGGTATGCAGGTTCATCCTGGCAGGCAGCGTGTCTTTGTCGATGATGATGTTGTAGCGTTCGGAACTCATGCCCGACGCAACGGTGGCAATCTGCGTGAAGAAGCTGTCCCACGTGAGGTCTTCCGGCATAGGGGTCATGACGACCCGGTCACCGTGCTTGCGCCCTTCCAGGACGATGCTGTCCTTCGTGCAGGACATGACGCGGAACTCGAAGTCGCCCTGGAAGCCTTTCCCGTCCTTGCCGACAGACTTCCCGTTGATCTTCCCGACAGGGTCTGAATACTTGTGCAGGGCGGCATTGAAGGAGTCGAAGGACAGCAGCACGCCCTGTCCCTGCTGTACGGTGTAGTGCGAGGTAGCCTTGGCGTGATCGCTTTCCTCTTCGCAGAACACGTTGTCCTTCTTGTCGAATTTGCAGAGGATGTTGAATCCGCCGAATCCGCCGGAGCCCTGGTAAGCCATTTTCCATCCGTTCGGGGCAGCCGTGAGGATATCCTTTGTCTCGCTGATCGCCTCGGCGATGCGGTCGGGAGACGGCTTGTCGAAGGCATCTTCCACCTCCGGCGTACAGGAAGCCGTGAAGACGAGTGCCGTCAATGCAAACAGTAATCGATATGTCTTTTTCATAACTTAAGTCTTAATTTAATGTTTCCAGATCCAGTGTGCTTACTTCGCTTGCACGGCGCAGCACGATGGTGCGCAGCTTGTCGATGTCCACGCCCCACGCATCCTTCAGGTAGGTGCGGATGATGCTCAGCTTGGCAAGGATGGCCTTTTTGCCGCTCTCGTCGCCGTTGGCTGCCGTGACGGCCTGTGCGAGCCGTTTCTGCCACATGGCATCGGTGTCGGTTACGTAGCAGGAGAAGACCTCGGCGAAGTCCTCGTTGTATTCGCTGCTGGCATAGCCTGTGACGAATCCTTCCGCTCCCGAGTTCAGGTCCTTCACGTTCACCCAGTCGGCCGTGTGGTACTTGCCGGCGGAGATGCCGCGGAAGTCGGTCGAGTAGTCCTTGAGCTGGGTCAGGATGTGTGCGAACTCATGGTGCATCGTGTGGAAGTAGGCCCGGTTCAGGTCGAAGGCATCCGACGTGCCGTAAGGCGTCGTCTGCTCGATGTAGATGTGGGCGGGGTCGAGTGCGTTCACCTGGAAGAGGTTGACACGGATGCCGCCCTCGGCGAATCCCAGTACGATGGAGCCGTTGCTGGTGTATTCCGCCGACCCGATGAGCTGGAACTCACGGAAGCAGTGCTGCTTGAGGAAGTCGGGGCCCATCAGTTCGGTATAGGCATCGAGCCACACGTGCTTGATGATCTTTGCCAGGGCGATGGACTTCTTGATGTCCGCCGGACTGACGTTGTATGACATATCGCTGTTCTGGTCGATGTAAAGGTAGTCGAACCGGATGTTGTACGGGTCGGCGAAGTTCTTCCGCAGCCATTTGTCGAAAGCCGTGCTGTCCGCCTTTGCCTCTCCTTTCTGGAAGATGGAGCGGGACGTGTCGACATCATCGTTTGAACAGGCGGCAGCCAGGGCTACGACGACTGCCATGAGCAGGAATTTTATTGTTTTCATATGTATAGTCCTCCTTTTGTTTAATTTTCTCGTGGGTTAGGTTCCATTCCGGCCTCGATGACGTCGCCCGGCAGCTGCAGGGCACCGCGGAGGTCGCCGGTCTTGAAGTAGATGGGGTTCTCTCCGTCGAGCAGATGGGTGAAGGCGATGCCGTAGCGTTTGATGTCCATGAAGCGCAGTCCCTGCATGCAGGTCTCCAGCCGGCGCATCTGCAGCAAGGCGTAGAGCAGGTTGGTCTGGGTCTCGTCAATCGTGAATCCTTGTGGGTGCAGTGCCTTCTTGACGCCCATCTGGTCTTTGCTTTCCATCTTCTCCGGCACCGTTTCCTGGCTGTCGAAGAACGCCTTGATGGAGGCGATGGTCAGCGTCGGACGTGTCGCCGTACCGGAAGACGGGGCACAATGTACGGACACCCATGTGTTCATGTCGGCCAGTGCCTCGGTGTATTTCTTCAGCAGGATCTCTGCCTCGGCACGCACGAGGAGGGTCTCGTCAGCCGTAAGGACGGGATCGACGACATGGATGTAGCCTCTCGTCTTGGCGGCATTGGTGTATTCCCATTCGTCCGCCAGCTTCGGATAGACTACCACCTGGTTGGGTCCGTAGAGGAGCTTCGTCTCATAGAGCGTGTTGTTGATCGAGCCGGTACCCCAGGGCATCTCCGCCCAGTACAGCTCGCGGTCGACGAGGTAGTTGGCGTAGTTGTAGCGGTTGAAGGCACTTGAGGTGGTCGCATACCCGAGGTAAGAGACCGCCGTCTGGAGCATGAAGTTGGCATTCTCGCTGGAACTGATGTAGTTGTTGTGTATTTCGCGGCGGCCGCCCGAAAGGCTCTTGTAGCGCGAGACGGTGCGCATGAGCGACGCCGGCTGCGTGCCGAGTGCCTTGGTGGCATACTCCAGTGCCTTGTCCCACTTGTGGTAATAGAGGTTGAAGCGTGCGGCGAAGGCATAGGCGGCCCGCGGGTTGAAGTGATACTTGGGCACCGTCATGTACTCGTCGCTGACATGGGGCAGTGCCGCCTCGATGTCGGCGTTGATGTTCTCGTAGAGTTCGCGCAGCGTACCCCGCTTGTCCACCGACCGGTTCGCCTCCTTGGGGTAAGGCAGTCCGAGATACTGGTCGGCTTTCGACTCGTCGTAGGCCATGCAGAAGGCATTGGCGATGCTGAAGACCGCCCATGCCCGGCAGAGCAGCGCCTCGGCGCGTACGGCTTCGATGTTGCCGCTCTTCACCTTGCCGAGGTCTTCCAGCGCCTGGTTGGCGTTGCCGACGGCGTAGTAGGCGTAGCCCCATACGTGCTGCGGGTCGTCGTTTCCGGTCGTGTTGACCGCCTTCCAGCGGTACACCTGGTCCTGGTCGGTCTGGTAGTAGAAGGTCTTTCCGTTGTCCGTGACGTTGTCGCTGCTCCACTCCATCATGAAGGCCGGGGAGGCTGTAGAGTAGGCGGAGGACACGAGCTGCGTCGCTTTCTCGAAGTCGTTCACCTCGGCACGGTCGTCAGGCAGACGGTCCAGGAAATCGTTGCAGGAGGAAAGACCGAGGAGGCCTGCCCCCAGAAGCAAAACACTTATCTTTTTCATTTTCGTTTTCTCCTTATTGTTTTTGTATGTATCAGATTCCAAGCCGCAGCGTCAGGGTGAACTGGCGGGGTACAGGCAGGGCCACGCCTCCTGAATTGAAGAACTCCGGATCCTGTCCGTTGAGTTTCTTGTCAGAGTAGATCAGGAAGAGGTTGGTCGCCTGCAGCTTCAGGCTCATCGAGCTGAGTGCGATGTGCCGGATCAGCTGTGCGGGGAAGTCATACGCCAGGGAAATCTCCTTCATGCGGATGAAGTCGCCCTTGGCGATGCGCTCTGTAGAGTAGTTGTATGCGTTGTAGGCGCGGTGCAGATAGCCGTCCTGCTGGATGGAGCGGAGGTCGGCGATGGCGGGGATGGTGGTGTGGGCCTCGTCGCCGGTCTTTGTCCATCGGTTGCGGAATTCCTTGGGCATGGCGGACATATCCGAATAGCTCGTGCTGAAGAAGGGGTCGAGACGCACTTTGTTGCCGAAGGCGTAGGTGGTGAAGATGCTCAGGTGCCAGCCCTTGTAGGAGAAGGTGTTGCCGAAGGAACCGGTGACGGTCGGGTCGGTCGGCCCTTCGTACTTCAGGTGGTCGAGGTCGTAGCTCTGGAAGTCTACGCCGCTAGTGGTGAGTTCACCGTCCTGGTTGATGACCTGCGGTATGCCGTGCTTGTTGAGTCCCTTGAATTCCCAGGAGAAGAGGGCGCGGTAGGGATAGCCCACCATGGTGAATCCCGACCCGCTGACCATCGACATGATGCGCGAGCGGCTGTCGAGGTCGGTGACGCGTGTCTTCACGTGGGAGAAGATGAAGTCGGTTGTCCACTGGAAGTTCTTTGTCAGGATGTTCTTGCTCGAGATGGAAAGCTCTTCTCCGTGCGACTTCATGCTGGCCACGTTGGCATATTCGGTGATCGTACCCTTCGTGCCGTTCGTCGTGCGCGGCCCGATGAGGTCGTAGTTGTTGCGGGTGTACCAGTCGAAGACGACATTCAGGCGGTTGTTGAGGAAGCCGAGGTCCATGCCGATGTTGAACTCGTGCTTCTTCTCGTATGTCAGGTCGGGATTGGCGAAACGGGAGATGTAGAGTCCCGTCTCCTTGTCGACGGCGAAGGGCCGCCAGATGTTCGAGCTGCGGATGATGACCTGCGAGTTGGTGACGGCCGGCTTGTCGCCCGTCAGCGAGTAGGAAGCGCGCAGCGTGGCGTGGGTCATGGCGTTCTTGAAGGTCTTCTGGAACCACGGCTCTTCATGTGCGTTCCACACGCCGGATATGTTCCACGTAGGCAGCCATCGTGCCGTGCGCGCCTTTCCGAGGCGGTTGCTGCCCTCGTAGCGTGTGGTGAAGTTGGCGGCATAGCGTCCTTTCCAGGAGTAGTTGGCCGTTCCGAAGAAGGAGACGTCGCGGTTGTACGAGTTGTAGAGGTCGTAGTACAGGTTGTTGTCCTCGATGGCATGCTTGAAGTAATGGTAATCGTAATTGGGGAGATAGCCCATGCCGTACTGCATGCCCACCCCCTCGAAGTAGCTCTGCGTGCGGACGGTGTTGTTGATTTCCATACCGCCGTAGAAGTTAACGATGTGCCGCTCGTTGAAAACGTCGTTGTAACTTGCCGTTGCACGGAAGTCCCAGCTGTTCATGCGGTACTTCGTCTCGTCGTAGAATCCGCCCTTCGGCAGCACCGAGAACTTCAGCGAGTTGGGCTGGTCGGGGTCGAGGTAGAGCCAGGGGTTGGCGTTGCGGATGGTGGCATCGTCCATGGCACGGTAGGCCATCGCCATGTTGGAACCCTCACGGATCTGTGTGGCCTGCGAGGTGATGGAGTACTTGTAGGCCCCCAGCACGGATAGCTGCACTTTGCTGACGGGCTTGTACTTCAGTTCCGCCTGCACCTTGAGGTCGAGGACATCGAAGTCGATGAAGTTGTTCGCCAGCTCGTGGTGGATGTTGAACGGTGCGTAGTTGCGCACGTAGAATGTGTTGGGATCCAAGGCCCTTGAGGAGTTGATGGCATAGGAATAGGGGTTGATGTCGAAGTTGCGGTTCACTGCCCCCGACACGACATCCACGTCCTGGTTGACCGATCCCGGTGCCCGCTGCTTGCGGTAGGCGGTGTTGCCGATGAGGTTCAGCGTCACCTTCTTGCTGATGTTGTAGTTGGCGTTGATGGAGTAGGTCAGACGGCGCACCTTGCTCTGCTCGGCCCATCCGGGGTCGTCCATGAAGGAGAAGGAGGTGTAGTACTGCGCTTTGTCCGTACCCGACGACATGGAGATGGAGTGGTTCATCGAGATGGAATTGCTGAACAGCTCCTTGAACCAGTTGGTGTTGCGCATTTCCGCCTCCCGGAGGTAGGCGTTGATGGCGTCGTCGTTGTGGGCGATGCCGAAGCGGCCGTTGGTGGTGTCGTAGGTGTTGAGGAGGTTGTACATCTTCCCGTAGACACCGCTGGTGGATGCACGCAGCGTGCGCGAGAAGGAGAACAGTCCGTCTGCGGCCATCTCCTTGTAGATGCCCATCTGCTCCTGGGAGTTCATGATGTTGAACTGCGAGTAGCTCGGGCGGAGCCGCATGGTGTATTCTCCGGTGTAGCTGATGCGGTTGCTGCCGGCCTTGCCCTTCTTCGTCGTGACGACGATCACGCCGCCCATGGCGCGCGCACCGTAGATAGAGGTGGCGGAACCGTCCTTGAGGATCTGGAAGCTCTCGATGTCGTCGGCGTTCAGTCCGGCGATGGCAGAGGAGATCAGCGTGGCCGCATCACCCGAGGAGAGGTTGTCGGCATCGACTTCGGTGACGTCTTCCATGATGACTCCGTCGACCACCCACAGCGGCTTCGACGAACCGTAGATGGACGTGGCACCGCGCACACGGATCTTCGGTGCCGTACCGAACGTACCCGAGACGTTCTGGACGCTCACGCCGGCGGCGCGGCCTTCGAGCGACCGGCTCACGTCGGCCATGCCGTCGAGCTTCGCCTTGGAGGCGTCGATCTTCGTGGCGGCACCCGAGAAGAGGCGTTTGTCCTGCTGGGTCATACCTGTCACGACGACCTCCGTGAGCTGGTGGTTGTCGTTGGTGAGGCCCACCTTCATGCCGTCCTTGGGCGTGAGGGTCTGCGTGACCATGCCGATGTAACTGACTACGACTTTCTTTCCTGCAGGCACGTCCAGCGTGAACTTTCCGTCGATGTCGGTGACGGTTCCCGCCGTGGTACCCTGTACCATGACGGATGCGCCGATGATGGGTTCACCATCGTCCTGAGAAAATACAGTACCATTGATCTTTGTCTGACCGAACGCCGTGCCGATTGACAGGACGAGCCCAAACAAAAAAAGCGCAAATCTTTTCTCCATAGATTTTTTAAAATTAACTGATTTGTTTACTAAGGCATTGTTTTCAAGGCATCTTCCTCCTCCCTTCCTGGAGGCGCACAGGGCGGACGGCATGATGCGGCGGCAGATGCGGGTATCATGGAGGTGCGGCAGCACCTCGTCGATATTCCGGCATTGAAGCGTGATTGTTTAGGTTTCTTTATGCTTTGTTACTGCCGTTGGGTGCAAATGTAGCGAATATTTATAAAAGAACCAAGAAAAAAACGAAAAAATGTTGTGGGGGGGAGGAGAGGGGAAGCGGAGATAGGCGGCAATAAGCGGGGATAGGCGGCAATAAACGAGGATAAGCGGTGATAACGCGGTAATAAGCGTGGGTAAGCGGTGATAAGACTTATCCCACCTTACCCACCACATCCCCTCCTTCGGTGGGGTTTGGGGAGACATTAGGAGCTTGGGGAGATTCCTCACATCACCCACATCCCCACCTGGAACACGGCGGCACTGACCACCCAGGCCAGCACGGTGGTGTAGCCGGCGGCGAAGAGCGCCCACCGCCAGCTGCCGGTCTCGCCCTTGATGGCGGCGATGGTGGCGATGCAGGGGAAATAGAGCAGTACGAAGAGGAGGAAGCAGAACGCCGTCAGCGTGGCGACCGGTTCAGCCTCACGGTAGCTGATGCCGTGCAGCTTGGCGACATCCTGCGTGATGAGGCGGTGCAGCTTGGTGTATTTACCCGTCTCGTCGCTGTAGCTGTTGTCGTCGGAGAAGCTGTCGTCATCGGAATAGAGCACGCCCATCGTCGAGGCCACGATTTCCTTCGCCCCCACGCCGGCCAGCAGTCCCACGTCCAGTTTCCAGTTGAAGCCCTGCGGCCGGAACAGCGGCTCGACCGTCTTGCCCAGCTGTCCGATGTAACTCTGTTCCTGCCGTGCCTGCCGGTCCATGTGCGGGTCGTCGGGCAGGGGGAAGTAGCCCAGTGCCCATACGATGATGGATGCCACGAGGATGATGCCGCCCATCTTCTTCAGGTACTGCTTGCCTTTCTCCCAGGTGTGCCGTCCGATGGCCTTCCACGTCGGGAAGCGGTAAGGCGGCAGCTCCATCACGAACGGCGTGTCCTCGCCCTTGACGACGAAGACCGAGAAGAGACGGCTCATGACGACCGCCATCACGATACCTATTATATATAAGGAGAGCATGGCGAGCGACCGGTACTTCATGGCGAAGAACGAGCCGGTGATCATGACGTAGATCGGCAGGCGCGCCGAACAGCTCATCAGCGGCAGGATGAGCATCGTCACCAGGCGGCTGCGTCGGCTCTCGATGGTGCGTGTCGCCATCACCGCCGGCACGTTGCAGCCGAAGCCCATGATGAGCGGTATGAACGATTTTCCGTGCAGTCCCATCTTGTGCATCAGGCGGTCCATGATGAAGGCGGCGCGCGACATGTAGCCGCTGTCCTCCATGTAGGAGATGAAGAAGTAGAGAATCAGGATCTGCGGCAGGAAGACAATGACCGCTCCCACGCCGCTGATGACACCGTCTACGAGCATGTCCTTCACCGGTCCGTCGGGCATGTGGGTGGCGATGAAGCCGCCCAGCCGGCTGACGGCGGCGTCGATCCAGTCCATCGGGTACTGCCCGATGACGAACGTGGCGGTGAACATCACCAGCAGGATCAGGAAGAAGATGGGGAACCCGAGGTACTTGTTCGTGAGCACCTTGTCGATGAGGTGTGTCGTCTGGTACGTGTCCTTCTTGTCGCCCGTGGAGAAGCCCGCCTCTTCCAGCGCACCGTGGATGAAGCCGTACTTGGCATCCATGATGGCTGTCTCGCTGTCGCTGCCCGTCTCCTCTTTCACGCGTGCGGCGGCGGTGTCGCGGTGCCGGAAGATCTCGGCCGAGTCGCCCAGCGGTGCGATGAGCTGCTCCACGTCCTTGTCGTGTTCGAGGAGCTTGATGGCGAGGTAGCGGGTGGAATACCGCTGGCGCAGCTCGGGGTATTTCTTCAGGTGCTCCTGCATCTCCCGGATGCCGTTCTCTATCTCGTGTCCGTGGTTGATGTGGATGTGGCGGAAGCAGGGCGACTCGTCCTCCTTCCCCTCGTAGACGGCGATGACCTGCCTGAAAAGCTCCTTCACGCCGCGTCCGCTGGTGAATACCGTCGGCACCATCGGCGCACCGAACAGCTCGGAGAGCCGACGGACGTCGATGTTGTCGCCGCGCTGTTCGGTCTCGTCGAACATATTGAGTGCGCAGACCATGCGGACGTGCATGTCGATGAGCTGTGTGGTGAGGTAGAGGTTGCGCTCCAGGTTGGACGAATCGATGACGTTGATGACGACGTCCGGCGTCTTGTCTACGAGCTGCTTGCGCACATAGAGTTCCTCCGGGCTGTAGGCCGAGAGACTGTACGTGCCGGGGAGGTCGACGAGGTTGAACTGATAGCCGTCGTATGCGGCGTGGCCCACCTTCGCGTCGACCGTCACGCCCGAGTAGTTGCCCACCCGCTCGTGTGCCCCGGAGGCGAAGTTGAAGAGCGATGTCTTGCCGCAGTTCGGGTTGCCCACGAGTGCCACGCTGATGGTACGGCTCTTGCGGTCGGCGGCATCCGACAGCTCGGTCGGGGTCAGCTCCTTGTCGCTGCCGTCTCCGGGGTCGGCAGGCAGGGCGGCGTTGCGGGCCGTACGGACCTCCGCTTTCTCCAGCCTGCGGGCCTCCTCCTCCGAGAGCACTTCGATCTGGTCGGCCTCGCTGTGGCGCAGACTGACTTCATAGCCCATGATCTTGTATTTCACGGGGTCGCGCAGGGGGGCGTTGAGCAGCACCTCGACGGCCTTGCCCTTGATGAATCCCATTTCGATGATGCGTTTCCGGAATCCGCCGTGTCCCGATACCTTCACGATGACGCCGGTCTCGCCGGTCTTTAATTCTGATAGTTTCATAAGCTTCTGGTTCAAAATCCGGCATTCACCATTCACGATGATACCGCTGCCGTTCCCTTGTGCCTGCTGCGTGCGGCAACGTCCGCCCGGGAGTCCCGACGGCTCCTGCTCCTGCCGGAGTGGCCGTACGTCCGGCCGCCTGACAAGCAAAGGTAATGAAAAAAAACAGAACAGCCATCCCCTGCAGGCGAAATACCTAATAATGGGGATGCCGGCCGGAAGCGGAGGCTGCCGGATGATCGGCTTCCCTTGTTCTTTCACCCTTCCACATCTCCCTGTTTCACAGTAGGTTGTAGGTGCGTTGCAAGTAAGGCCTGATTGCAGTCCAAGTAAGGCCTGATTGCACGCCAGACAAGGCTTAGTTGGAACGCAAGTAAGGCCCGATTGAAACGCGGGTAACGCCTGTTCGGAATGCAGGTGAACATGAGGCGGAGTTTCCCTGCATGGCGGCCGCCTCCTTGCCCGGAAAAAAGAACGGATTTGCCCGGACTGTAGAGAATGGTCTGACACAGAGACCAGGGGAACAGATGATTTCCCGGAATCATTCTGCCAATAGGACATTTCAGCTCGGTCTCATGATTTTTCCGCTGCATGGGGGGAGAAGCTGGAGAATTATTGGTAACTTTGCAGCGTCGTTAAAAAAAACTTCATCCAGATGAGTCAACTGCGTCCTGCCAGGCAGATCCTGTATGCAGGAGGCGGCATTGCGGCCGTACTCCTCCTCGCCGGTCTTTTTCTCCGCACCCTTCCTCCCTCACGGCAGGAGGTGGAGGAGAGTGCCGTGACCGTCAGACAGGCATCCTGCTACGTGCTGGAGGCCGACGGAAAGGCAGCGGCCTATTTCGCCGACTATGCCGACTCGGTCTTCACGGGCGGATCGGTCAGCCGGGATTCCGTCCATACACGCTGCGTGGTGCAGCGCGGCTACTGGGTGAACCGCCTGCCTGTCGTCCCCTCCTGCTTCGGACGGATCGTCACGGGATGGAGCAACCGGCCGGCGGCGGTCGTCAACCTCGGGAACGATGCCGTGCGGCGGCTGCTCTTCCGCACGCTTGTCAGGATGGATGCGGAGATGGGCGGCCTGCAGACCCAGCGCAACGAGCTGGGTTACTACCTCCGTGTACACAGTGTGCAGGACTACGGCTACAACAAGATCGCCGACTACCATGAGGTGGTGGTGCAGCGGATGGACTCGCTCCGGAAGGTGCTGGAGGCGGTACACGGCATCGTCACCTCCCATGCACGGCTCCGCATCCGCCAGCTGAACAGCTATTCCATCACTGTGCCGGGCCGGCGGAAACGGACCGTCTGCAACCGTCTGGAAATCTTACGTGAGCGGAATGCCGTGCTCCTGCAGACCGAAAACGGCATGACACCCTTCCGTGTCACCACGTCCCTGCGTGCCGGCAAGGCGGCCGACGAGCTGAAGCGGTACTACCGGCAACATCCGCCCAGACCGTCGCTTCCGGGGCCTGCGGGCATCCGTGTGGACGGCGGACGCTACGACGGCGAGATACGGAAAGGCCGCCCCGACGGTTACGGCCGCTTCTACGGCGATGACGGCCGCTTCTACGACGGACACTGGAAGGAGGGCCTCCGCGACGGGTTCGGCATCTATGTCGCCCCCCACGAGTATCTGCAGGTAGGCGAATGGAAGAAGGGGGTCTTCAAGGGCGAACGCCTCACGTACAATGCCGACCGCATTTACGGCATCGACCTCTCGAGACACCAGCATGAGCAGCAGGGCCGATACTACCACATCAACTGGAACAGGCTCCGCATCACCCACCTCGGCACGCTGAGCAGCAAGACCGTCAAGGGAAGGGTAGACTATCCCGTCTCGTTCGCCTACGTGAAGTCGACGGAGGGCTGCACGGTGCTGAACGCCTATTATCTTACTGACTACGCCGAGGCGCGTCGGCACGGCATCCGCACGGGGACTTACCACTTCTTCTCCACGACGTCGCCCGGTGCGGCACAGGCCGACCATTTCCTGAAGTGCAGCCGCTTCGGCAAGGGCGACCTTCCGCCGGTACTGGACGTGGAGCCGAGCGATGCACAGATTGCCGGGATGGGCGGCGCGGAGGCGATGTTCCGCAGCATCCGTGCCTGGCTGACACGTGTACGGCAGCGCACGGGCCGGCGCCCCATCCTGTACGTCAGTCAGATGTTCGCCAACCGCTACCTGCCGCAGGCACCCGACCTGGGCGACAACTATCTCGTCTGGATCGCCCGCTACGGCGAATACAAACCCAACATCAAACTGATTTACTGGCAGCTGAGCCCCGACGGGAGGGTGCGCGGTATCCACGGCGACGTAGACATCAACGTCTTCAACGGCTACCGCAACCAGTACGGGGACTTCCTGAAACGGCACTGCTTCTGAATGGCGGCCTCTACGGCGGCCGCCGTCGCCTGTCCCGGTCCGCTGCGTCTCCCTCAGTCCGGAGGGTCTTGGAAGAGGCTTCCGGCAGCAGGAGGATGGATTAAGAAAAACTAAATTATATCCTTTTCAAACCACAATCTCAACAGAAAGTGTTACCTTTGCAGTTATGGAATTGAAAAAAGTATTGTTCTTTATCCTCTGCATATTCTCCTTCACAGGCCTCCGCGCACAGTACAACATCCAGTGCGAAGACACCTGCAGCCACATCCACGGTCTCGACATGAGCCATTACCAGGGTGACGTGTGGTGGGAGATGGTGGCCGAGAACAGCAACCACAAGCTCAACTACGTCTATCTGAAGGCGACCGAGGGCGGGTCGCGCACCGACCAGCGTTACCTCGACAACATCGAGGCGGCGCAGCGGTACGGCATGAACGTGGGTTCCTACCACTTCTACCGGCCCGCCGTACCGCAGGAAGAGCAGCTGCGCAACTTCCGTATGCAGTGCCGCCCGCAGGACCAGGACCTCATCCCGATGGTCGACATCGAGACGACCGGCGGACTGGGACGCGAAGCCCTGCGCGACAGTCTGCAGCGGTTCCTCGTCCTCATGACAAGGGAGTACGGTGTAAGGCCGCTCGTCTACACCTACACCAACTTCTACGACCGCTACCTCAGCGGGGCACTGGACGGATACAAGCTCTTCATCGCACAGTACAACGGACGCGAGCCGGTACTGCAGGACGGCAGGGACATCTTCGCCTGGCAGTACACCGGAAAGGGACGCATCAACGGTGTGAACGGATACGTGGACAAGTCGCGGCTGATGGGGAAGCACAGTATGCGCGAGATACGTTACCGGCGAAGGCGATAGCCCCCGTACACAAGAGAGAAAAGGCAAGGAGAATCGGTAAAATCACAATAATCGAACGTTGAATCAATGATCATCAAATGCCCTGAATGTGGCCATCAAGTGAGCGACAAAGCTCCCGTCTGTCCGAGCTGCGGCGTGGAGATAGCGGGACACATCGTCAGGTGTTCCCACTGCGGAGAACTCTATCTCAAGGAGGAACCGTCGTGCCCGAACTGCCATCATACGGAGACTGACGCAACGGAGGCCGGAAGCAAGTCGCCTGCCGGCGTACAGGAAGAGAACGGCGGAAAGGCCGGTCCGATTGTCGTGATGCCGGTGGCGGAAGACGGGGCCGGCAGCAGGGAGACATCCGCCGCCGCTGTGCCCGAGGCCGGCAGCGGGAAGGAGGAAGCACACGGAACAGCGGACAGCTCCTCAGCCGGCAGCGAGGTGGAGGAACAGACGGTAGATGCGGACTTCATCATCGACGATGCCGCCGACGAAGAGGCGATTGCCGCTGCGGAGGCCGTGCAGGAAGCCGCCGCAGGAGAGACTCCGCAGAAGCACGGCCACGTCTCGCTGGCCGTCTCGCTGCTCATCGCCGCCATCACGGCGGCCGTACTGCTGTTCCTGTACAACCAGGGAGCGGACATGAGCAGGGCGAACAGCGAGCAGGAAGCCTATGCACAGGCCCTCGGCAGCGACGAACCGACCGTCCTGCGGAACTACCTCGCCGAGAATCCCTCCGCACCGAAGACGCACCGCGACAGCGTCGCCGCACGGCTGAAGACGCTGGTGACCGCCGACCACAGCCGGCAGGATGCCGACAGAGAACTGGCGGCGGCGATGGCCGGCAATTCGAAAGCGGCGCTGCAGCAGTTCCTCTCTAAACACCCCGACACGGAACACCGCAGTGAGGTGGAAGCCCGGATCGATGAGATAGACTGGGCGCAGGCGGTGGAAAAGAACGACGAGAACGCATACCTCGGCTACAAGGCACAGCACGCCGCAGGCCTGCACAGCAAGGAGGCCGACGAGAAGCTGAAGACGCTTCTTGTACACACGGTATCGGACGGTGAGAAGACGGCGGCTGTCGGTGCCGTTCGCCAGCTGCTGCAAGGCATGAACAGCAAGAGCAGCGAAAAGATTGCTGGTGCCGTGGCACCCTCGCTGAACTTCCTCGGTGCAGGCGGCTCGACGGCAAAGGACATCCGGCGTTACATGACCGACAGACTCTATCAGGCCGACGTCAAGACCATCAACTGGCATCTCGGATCGCCGGCCGAAATCACCAAGGACAGCAACGATGACGGTGCAGAGCTTCACCTGAAAGTGCCTGCCACGCTCGACATCGAACGCAAGGGCGGCAGGTCTCGGCGCAACTACATCCTCTCGGCGACCGTCAAGGACGGGAAAATCACGAGGGTGAACTGGAACCAGATATAGAACCGGCTGCCGGGAAGCACGCTAACAAACAACACGCAATGAAGAAAATAACCATCGCCATCGACGGCTTCTCCTCCTGCGGGAAGAGTACGATGGCAAAAGATCTGGCAAAGGAAATCGGCTACATCTATGTCGATACAGGGGCGATGTACCGTTCGGTGACGCTCTATGCGATGCGCCACGGCCTCTTCCGTCCCGACGGAACAGTCCGTGAACAGGAGCTGCAGGAACAGATGGAGAATATCCACATCAGCTTCCGCCTCAACCGGGAGGCCGGCCGTCCGGACACATTCCTCAACGGAGAGAATGTAGAGAACGACATCCGCACCATGGAGGTGTCGGCGCACGTGAGTCCCATAGCCGCACTTCCATTTGTCCGGAAGGCATTGGTCGGACAGCAGCAGCGCATGGGGGCGGAGAAAGGTATCGTCATGGACGGACGCGACATCGGGACGGTGGTCTTCCCGGATGCCGAGCTCAAGATCTTCGTGACGGCATCAGCCGAGGTGCGTGCCCGCCGCCGCTACGACGAGCTGAAGGCGAAAGGCATGGAAGCAGACTACGAAGACATCCTCCGGAACGTGCAGGAACGCGACTACATCGATTCGCACCGTGAGGTATCACCGCTCCGCAAGGCGGACGATGCCATCGAACTCGACAACAGCGACATGACGATAGCGCAGCAGAAGGAGTGGCTGCTCAGACAGTACAGGAAAGCGGTGGAGTAGAAGCCCTCCCCCAACCCCTCCGAAAGAAAGGATATGGTAGGATAAGGCCCATCCCCGCTTATCATCGCCCATCATCGCCCATTATCGCCTATCCCCGCCCACAGAACATCCAATGACAGGAAACAGGAAAGGACTCCTCGCACTGAGTCCGTTATTCGTATTCATCGTGCTCTATCTGGTCACGTCTATCGTGTCCGGCGATTTCTACAAGGTGCCGATTACCGTGGCATTCATGGTCTCCAGCATCTTCGCCATTGCCGTCTCCGGAGGCTATCCGCTCTCGAAGCGCATAGAAATCTACAGCAAGGGGGCCAGTACGGACAACATGATGATGATGCTCTGGATATTCGTGCTTGCCGGAGCCTTTGCCAACTCGGCCAAGGAGATGGGCAGCATCGACGCTACCGTCAACCTGACGCTGTCGGTCCTGCCGGGCAGCCTGCTGCTGCCGGGGCTTTTCCTTGCCGCCTGCTTCATTTCCATCAGCATCGGGACGAGTGTCGGGACCATCGTCGCCCTGACACCCATCGCTGCCGGCGTCGCCACCTCGACAGGCAGTTCGCTGCCCTTCGTCGTGGCGGTGGTGGCAGGCGGGTCGTTCTTCGGCGACAACCTCTCGTTCATCAGTGACACGACGGTCGTCGCCACACGGACGCAGGAGTGCAAGATGGCCGACAAGTTCAAGGTCAACTTCTTCATCACCGCACCGGCGGCCGTCCTCATCCTCCTTGTCTATGTTCTCATGGGCGAAGACCTGCATACGACAGGGCAGGCTGCATCTGTCAGCATTTACAAAATCATCCCGTACATGGCCGTCCTCCTCTGTGCCGTCTTCGGCATGAACGTGATGGCGGTGCTGACCATCGGACTTGTCCTGACAGGCACCATCGGTATCGTCGACGGCACTTATGATGTCTTCGGCTGGTTCTCGAGTATGGGAACAGGTATCACGGGCATGGGCGAACTGATCATCATCACGATGATGGCAGGCGGAATGCTGGAAATCATCCGTGAGAACGGCGGCATCGACTATCTCATCCGCATCGTCACACGCCACGTCAACGGCAAAAAAGGGGCAGAACTGACCATTGCCTTCCTCGTGAGTCTGGTGGACATCTGCACGGCGAACAACACGGTGGCCATCCTCACCGTGGGCGGCATAGCACGGCAGATCGGCAACCGGTACGGTGTGGACAGGCGCAAGGCGGCCAGCATCCTCGATACCTTCTCCTGCTGCGTTCAGGGGCTGATTCCGTACGGCGCACAGCTGCTGATGGCTGCCGGACTGGCCAAGATCAATCCCGTGAGCATCATTCCTCATCTGTATTATCCCATGGCACTGGGCATCACGGCCCTGCTGTCCATCCTCTTCCAGTATCCCCGCCGCTACTCATAGCATCCCTCTCATCCCTCTCATCCCCGCCTCTCCCCGCTTATCATCGCTTATCATCATGCAAACAATCGATTCTTCTTCAATGGACATCATACAGCGTAATTTCTTCCGCATCCTCTGTTCAGGAGCGTTCGGCACACAGTCGAGCATCGAACCGATGTCACCTTTCAAGTGGCGGAGACTCATGCAGATGGTGGAGGCACAGCAGGTGATGCCGGTATTTGTCAGCGGCATTGTCAAACATACGTCGGACGAGGGACTGAACCTGCCGGACGATGTCATCGGGGACATCAAGGCGAGAATGAGCGAGAGGAAAGCACTGGCGGCCCGGATACCGAAGACAGCCCGGCTCAGCAGCACGTTCCTGAACCGCAGGTTGAGGAACCTCATGTACAACGAGCTGCACAGTATCGACACCTCTGTCGAGGCTCTCGATATGCTGAAGCTCATTGTAGCCAACTCAGAGGTAATGCTCACGCGCGGCATGAATTTGGGAGGGATCATCACGATGGGCGAGTATCTGCGGACACGCGGCGACAAGGTCGACTTCGTCAAACTCGACGGCTGGCTGACGGCATTGCAGCTCCACGGTATGGCGGAACTGCAGGGCAACGTGCTTATCTCGGTCTTCGGTTTCGAGCAAGACGAACTGCCCTTCGTCGCCAGGACCGACCAGAAAGCCTATCGTCTGACACTCCGCAGCGTGTCGGACCTGGCGAAGGACACGGCACAGGAATGGCATTTCAGGCAGAACTCCGCCGGCTTCGTGCAGAACAACAACGCCGTTCTCCGCCGCAACCTCAGCCGGAGTCTGCGTTACATGGGCTATGCGCCGGTCGAGACAACCAGCAATTTCTTCCACAACTTCGTCAGAAGCCTGTCCGAAATCGAGGAGTAAGACCGGGGAGGACACAGTACACAATGACGACTTCCTGTTGCCTGTCCCCGCTCATCATCGCTCGTCCCGTCTGTCATCGTTTTTCCGGGACAGTAGATCTTTCAAGAAAACAAACTGCTTCTATCCGATTATTATCATGCTTAACGTGATCCGTACTGAGCCTTGACACCATGGGTGTACACCCTCGACACCATTCGTGTTTGCCCTCGGCACACTGACAGCAAAGAATCAGTGTGCGTAAATGATAGCCCCCATCGATTATCTACAAGTTCGTTTTTTCCTGCCCGGCATTGCCCATCTCTGTTATCATCGTCCCTTCCCGCCTGTCTCCCCTCCCGTTGAAAAACGCTGAAAAACACTCCCCTTGATTAAACCTTGTCATGTCTCAGGCGTCATATCTCACGTTTTAGTTCAGATAATCAGAAAAGACATTTATGGTAAAAAGACTGTTGATACTTGTCCTCCTGCTTCCCGTCACCGTGGCGGTGCTGGCGCAGAACAGGACAATTACAGGAACACTCTATGACGGAGAGATGAAGGAACACGTGCCCTTTGCCGTCGTCCAGCTGCTGAAGCAGGACAGCAGTTACGTAGTAGGAGCCACCTCCGACGAGACCGGTATGTTCAAGGTGACTGCCCCGGCAAACGGCAGATACATCCTGAAGGCATCGTATGTAGGCTACAGGACGATCTTCCAGAACGTAACGATTGCCAATGAGCAGGATGTCTCCGTCGGACAGCTTGACTTCCAGACAGACGCACACACGCTGAAGGAGGTCAAGGTGGTGGCGAGCGCACCGAAAGTGGTCGTGAAGGCCGACACCTTCCAATACAACGCCTCGGCCTACCGCACACCGGAGGGCTCGACCATCGAGGCACTGGTGAAGAAGCTGCCCGGGGCGGAGGTGTCGGACGACGGGACAATCAAGATCAACGGCAAGGAAGTGAAGAAGATTCTCGTCAACGGAAAAGAATTCATGGTGGGCGACACGAAGACCGCCATGAAGAACCTCCCCACTTCCATCATACAGACCATAAAGGCCTACGACCAGCAGAGCGACCTCACCCGTGTGACGGGCATCGACGACGGCAACGAGTCTACGGTCCTGGACTTCGGCGTGAAGCAGGGGATGAACAAGGGACTTTTCTCCAGCATCGACCTCGGCATCGGGACGAAGCACCGTTATTCCGAACGCGGCATGGCGGCCTACTTCAACGACAAGTTTCGGATGATGGGATTCGTCTCGGCGAATAACATCAACGACATGGGCTTCGGCGGCGGACCGCGCGGCGGCTTCGGCGGTGTACGGCAGGGACTGAATGCGACGAAGATGGTCGGCCTGAACATGAACTACGACAACGGACAGTCGCTGCAGTGGGATGGCAGTGTGCGGTGGAATCATGCCGACGGCGACCTGGACGCACGCATCGCTGCGGAGAACTTCGTGGCGCAGCAGGGCTCTTTCTCCAACCGCCTCTCACAGCAGTACACCCGGACGAATTCCTGGGACGGCCGGTTCCGTCTGGAGTGGCGGCCCGATTCGGTCTGGAACATCATGTTCCGCCCGAATATACAGGTCAGCAAGAACGACGGACAGACTGTCAGCACGTCGGCCGCCTATAGCGCCGACCCTTACGAGACCGTCGACGACCCCTTGTCGGCAGCGGCCATTGCACAGCTCAAAGCCAGGGGACTGATGGTGAACAGCCAGCAGAATACGACCATCACCTACGGCGACAACGCTTCGCTGGGGGCGATGCTGCAGGTGAACCGCCGGCTGGGGAAAAAGGGACGGAACGTGACGCTGCGCATGGACGGCGACTATACGGATGCCGACTCCAGGACTTTCTCGACACAGGACCTCCAGTATTTCCAGCTGCGGGACGCACTCGGCAACGATTCCACCTACCGGGCGTACCGGTTCAACCTCATGCCGACGAAGAGCCGGGATTATGCTGTGCAGGCGACTTACAGCGAGCCGATAGCCCGGAAGACCTACCTGCAGTTCAGCTATCAGTTCAAGTACGGTCTCTCGAAGAGCAACCGCGATACCTACGATTTCTCGGCACTGCCCGCAGCGACATTCAGCGGTGTGCATCCGGCTTACCGCGCGTGGAACAGCTATCTCGGTCTGCTGGCACAGCCGGTGGACAGTTATCTGGACGGCAGTCTGAGCCGTTATTCGGAATACCGCACCTACACACACGACGTGCAGGTGATGCTGCGCATGATCCGCAGCAAGTGGAAGATGAACGTGGGCGTGATGCTGCAGCCTCAGCGTTCCACTTACAGGCAGGATTATCTCGGTGTACACGTCGACACGGCACGGACGGTGGTGAACTGGAGCCCGACGTTCGACTTCCGTTACCGTTTCAGCGAGCAGAGCAACCTGCGCATCAATTACAAGGGAACGGCGACACAGCCGACGATGAGCCAGCTGCTCAATATCACCGACAATACCGACCCGCAGAACATTTCCGTGGGCAACCCCGGGCTGGAACCGGCCTTCACCCACCGTTTCCGACTCTTCTACAACACTTTCCGGCAGAGCCATGCACAGGCACTGATGACCTTTGCCAATTTCTCCGCCACACGCAACGCCATCGGCAACAGCGTCAGCTATGATGCGGTGAGCGGAGCACGTACGGTGAAACCCATGAATGTGAACGGAAACTGGGATGCCGATGCGGCTGTGATGTACAATACGAGCATCGATTCGGCCGGTGTATGGAACATCCATACCTTCACGCGTGCCGGTTTCAACCGTTATGTCAGCTTTCTGCAGCCGGACTTCGCAAGCAGTCTGCAGAAGAACATCACGAAATCGCTGACGCTGGGCGAACGCCTCGCCGGCAGCTACCGCAACAGCTGGCTGGAACTGGAACTGGACGGGTCGGCCGACTTTACCCGGACGAAGAACAACCTGCAGAGCTTCAGCAACCTGCATACCTGGCAGTTTGCTTATGGCGGCACGTTGAGCCTGAGCCTGCCGTGGAACATGAGCCTGTCGACCGATCTTCACCAGACCAGCCGCCGCGGTTACAGCGATGCCTCGCTGAACACGAACGAGCTGCTGTGGAATGCACAGCTGTCGCAGAGCCTGCTGAAAGGCAATGCGCTGACGGTCAGCCTGCAGTTCTATGACATCCTGCACCGGCAGAGCAATCTGTCACGGGTCATCAGCGCCGTGAGCCGTACCGACACGGAGTACAACAGCATCAACAGCTACATCATGCTGCGTGCCACCTACCGGCTGAACCTGTTCGGCGGCAGGAATGCCATGCCGAGACCGAAGGATGCGCCGCCTTTCGACCATCGAGGACCCGGCATGGGCCCTGGTCCTGGCCCGGGTGCAGGCGGCGGCCGGCCACCGATGGGCGGCGGCTTCTAAGATTCAAAGGCCAATCATCCCCCATCCCCGCTATCACCACCCATCTCCACTTACCATCACCTATTCTCGCCTATCCTCGCTTACCACATGAACACATACAGCAGCGACATATACAGCTGCACGCCGATGACGTAGGCCGGTACGATCCGCACCCCGGCCTCCAGCCCGCCGACGAGTACCCGGTGCATACGTGCGACACTGTCCACCGTACCGCTCGCCACGCCGTACGACAGCGACATGACGATGAGGACGAACGAAAGCGAGGGGATGAGGCTCGACGAGAACGCACTGGGGAAGAGTTCGCCCGTCACGCTCAGGAGGATGGCGTGGGGGACGACGGTGAGCAGCAGCATGATGACCACATAGACCATAAACTCTGCCAGTGCCAGGCGCAGGCCTATCCGTTCGCGGTAGTGCAGCCCCTGCCGGCCGTCTGTGCTGTCCCGTCTGTGCAGCAGCCCGGACATCTTCGTGCAGAAAGCGGCCCAGAGCCGGCTGCGGACGCACGCTCCCACGGCCATCGCCGCCGTGATGAACCATGCCAGCAGCGGTGTCAGCTGGTTGGCGGTGAAAGAACCGAAGAACCACCGGACACCCTCGCTGCTCAGCAGCGAACGGATGGGCAGCTCGGGGAAGGCCGCCGTGATGAGCCAGGAGAGCAGGATCAATGCCAGCTGGGCAGTGACGAACACGAGAACGGTCCAGCCCAGCTTACTCTTCATCCGCATGGAGGTTGTCGATGTCGATGATGCGCAGTTCCAGTGCCCTTACGACGAGGCGCGTCGCGTTGACGCTCATGCCGTTGTTGCCGTCGGGGAAGAGTTTCTGCACAAGCTCGTTCTGCCGTTTCTCCAGACTCTTCACGCCGAAGGGCATTCCGCGCAGGTTGGTGATCTGTTCCTTGGTGTAGCCCAGGGCGAGATGGCGCAGGAAACGCTCGTCGTACTCGTCGATCTCGTAGCTCACCATGGCCTCCTGGTGCATGAGCATGCTGCTGACGCTCTGCTTGAACCGCCCCACGATTTTCTCGAGGATGGGCTGGTTGAACACCATCCGCTTGCCCGACATGACGCTCGCCACATCGCCCCGCGTGAGCAGCTCGCCGCTCTTCAGGCAGATGCCGTCGGCACCGGAGTCGAGAACGTCTACCCACAGTTTCTCGTTCAGTATTTCGCCCGTGAAGATCAGCACCTTCACATTGGGGTAGCCCTGCTTGGTCTGCCGGCAGATTTCCACGCCGACGGTCGTCGATCCGCCCAGTCCGAGGTCGAGCAGGACAAGGTCGGGCAGCTGCTGCTTGATGAGTTTCCAGTAGGCGGTCTCGCTCTCTGCCGTCCCGATGATTTCGGCCTCCGGAATCTCGTTTCTGAAGATGCCTTCCGTCCCTTTCAGTTCCAAGGGTACATCTTCGACGATGATGACTTTAAAATTCTCCATACGTATTTTTTCTTTTTGTTTCTTGATTGTCTTTTGACAGGACGATCTGCACACGCACGCCTTCCGGTGTCGCCGTTGCCGATATGCCGCAGCCTCGCCGGTTCGTCGCCTCGCCGTTGTCGCGTACGATCTGCCGGCAGATGAAGGACATCAGATGGGCGGCCGAGGGCTGGAACAGCTGCCGGCACGCCTCGTCCGGCAGGTGGAGCGCAGACATCAGGACGTGCAGGACGACATATCCCGGCTGTCCCTCTCCGGCACTGACGGCGAGGGGCTGGCTGTGGTTGCTCTGGTACAGGATGTCGAACAGGTAGGCGATGAGGACGGGGTCGCCGCTGACCGCCGGTGCGGTGTCGACGGGGGCCGTCAGCTTCGACCTGCTGACGAGTGTGGTGAGGTCTACGTGCCGTGCGATGAGCTTCACCGCATCCACCTGGTGCATGGCCTGTTGGCTCAGTATCAGGTAAAGCTCCTTGTAGTAGACGGCCAGTTCGTCGATGGCCTCGAGCTGGGCGTCAGCCCCGTCGACGAGCTGCCGAATGCGCGAGGGGTAGTACATCGTCTCGTGCTTGAGCGTCGACAGGCAGTTGTCGAGGATGCTGTTGCTGATGTGCAGGCGTTCGTTCTCGTATTCGACGCAGCGCACCTCGTCCTCCAGCATCTCGAGGTCGGCCTGGCTCTTCTGGTCCTCCTCGACCGATGCGTGGAGCGCGTCTCTTATCTGCGTGACGATGGCCAGCAGACGCGGCGGGAACCTGTCGCTTGCCCCGCGCTCCACCTCCCGGAGCTTCTCCTCTTCGCTGACGTCGCTGAGGAGGATGGTGTTGATGTGTCTCACACGCTCCAGACAGAACTGGTAGGAGAGGCGGCGGCGGTAGTACATCACGTAGTAGACGGGGAAGATGGCCAGCAGGAAGAGGACAAGCAGGGCGATGGCCACGTTCTTGTTCGTCTCCGACTTCATCATCATCCGGCAGTACTCGCCCAGCGACCTGTCGGCGTAACGCTCCTTGAAGAGGTGGGTATAGACGGAGTTGTTGTATCGGTAGAGGTCCCACTCGTGCAGGGCGAGTGCGGCCACTGCGCTCTCGTTGCGGATGTCGAGGATGACGCTGTAGTCCATCGGCACGCCCTCGTGGAACCATTTTATTTCCGGCGGGATGTTGGGGAGGGGCCCCGTCCGCTTCATCAGTTCCTTTCCCTTGGGGCGCAGGCGGAGGTAGAGCCTGTTGAGATAGTATCTGCAGGTGTCGGCGTAGGCCAGCGTCTGGGCGTAGGAGCCGTTGATGTTGGAGAAGTAAGCCGAGTCGGCGTAGATGCCGGCCAGGGTGCCGTAGTCGTGGCGGGCCAGTGCCGCCGCCTTGTCGATGTCTCTGGCGGTGCGTGCGGATGCCGCCGCCAGGGGGCAGACGGCAAGGAGGATGCCGGCGACCGTGCGGCCGATGCCTTTCGGCAGGCGGAAGAAGAAGCGGCTTCCCCTGCCTTCACGGCTCTCCACGCCGATGCGGCATACGGAGAAGATCCGGCTGATCTTGCGGTACTTGTTGATGATGCCGTTGCAGTTCATCAGCCCGAAGCCGTGCGAGGTGCTGTCCGTCTGGTCGTGGATGGGCTTGTAGTCGAAGATATGTGCCTGCTGCGTCTCGGTGAGTCCGCAGCCCGTGTCGGCGACGGAAATCTCCACATAGCCGTCGCCCTCCGCCGCGCTGACGGTGAAGCTGCCGCCTGCCGGGGTGAACTTCCGGGCATTGTCGGCAAGGGTGTTGACCATGAAGAGCGTCAGCACCCGATCGGCCTTGACGACGGCGGTGCTGTCAGCGACACGGAGGTCTATGCCTTTCATCTGGAATCCCATGCGTCCCTTCTTCACGATGTCGAACACCTGCTGCACGGGGAAGCTCTCGATGTGGAGCGACAGGCGGCCCTGGCGCAGCTGGATCCACTCCGTGAGCACGGCGTTCAGCTCGTTGATCTTGTCGGTCAGTTCACGGATGTACGTGTAGCGTTCCGCCTTCAGCGTGTCGCTCTCGCCGCCTTTCTTCAGCATGGCGATCTCGTGGAGCATACGGTCGATGAGGGGGATGACGCTGTTGACGAGCGACACCTTCGCCCGCTGCTCGAGGTTCTTGCGCCGGTTGTCTACAAGGTGGATCCGGTTGAGGTCGAGCTGTTCCGCCGTCTCGTCATACCGTCCGGCCACTTCCGCCCGGTGTATTTCGTTCTGCCGCCGCCACTGTTCGAGCGGCACCAGCAGGTCGTCCAGCGACTGCCGGCTGTCCCTCCTCCGCCGCAGGTAGTGGAAGAGCACCAGCAGGGCGAAGACGATGAAGATGGAGAGTGCCACGGCGGCGATGATGAGGTTGAGCTGCTGTGAGGTGCGGTCAAGCTGCTCGGCGCGCGAGGCGAGGTAACGGTCCTGGCGGGTCTCGTCCTGCAGGTCGAGGTAGATGTTGCGGTTGTAGTCGCTCTGCTGCTTGTCGTTGATGGCGGAATAAGCCACGCTGAGCTGTTCGCGGATGGAGGCGACGAGGTCGGGGGCCTGGCGGATGGCCGGGTTGCTGTTCAGAGCTTTCTGCAGGCAGAGGATGGCCGATCGGTAGTCCTTTATCTGCCAGTAGCAGGAGGCCAGCGTACGGTAGGAGCCGGCGGTCTGGTAGACGTCGCCGTACTGCCGGAAGATGGCGAGCGACCGCTGCGCGAGGTTTCCGGCCAGCAGGCTGTCGGGCATGTGGTCGAGGTTGAGGAACTGGAACGACGGCAGGTTGTCGCGCATGAGCGTCCGGCGGTTCCGGTCGTTGACGAGGTGTTCGCTCAGGGCCTGCAGCGAGTTCGCTTCCCAGTAGGGGTAGCCGTGCCGGCGTGCGAGCATGTAGCAGTGCATGAGGTAGTCGAACTCGCGCTGGTTGATCTCCGCCTGCGTCCCCGTGGTGATGATGCCGCCTGCCCCGATGTTGTAGTAGTAGGCCAGAAGCTGTGCCATGTCGGTCTGTATCTCGCCGTCGGGGTTGATCTGGCGGATGGCTCTGACGGACGGCTGCTCCAGTCCCACGTAATAATAATAGGTGGACGTGACGATGGCGAATTCCGTCCGTGCGTAGACCATGCGCCGCCGCTGCCGGTCGGAGAGCAGGCGTTCGTCCTCCTCGATGCGGTGGAGCCGCTTCTGGGCTTTCTCGTAGTAGTCGTAGAATTCCTTGTTGAGCGACTCGCGCTGGCAGAGACGCATGAGCTGGATGTCGGCCACCAGCAGCTCCACCTGGTTGTCGGTTGTCCGGAGCACGGAGTCGAGCCGGGCGTAGGCCTCCGTGAAGCGCATCTTCATCAGGTCGGCGAATGCGAGGTTGTTCAGGGCCTCCGCTCTTCCGGCATCGTACCGTTTCGCCAGTCCGTACGCCCGCCGGGCATACAGGCCGACGGAGTCGAGGTTGCGGTAATGGAAGGCGTATGCCTTTTCGTTGCAGGCATCAGCCTCCTGCTCGTGGGGGACGCTGCATGCCGCCAGCAGCAGGGGCAGCAGTGCCGCCGCCCATCTCCCTGCCGTTCTGTATAGCCTTCTTGTCTTCATCTGTGTTGTTTTGCCGTTCGGAGGTGCTTCCGTGAAATCAGAGGCAAATATACAAAACTTTTCCCGAACAGGAAACAAGCCGGGGGATAATCTGAGCGGAGCGGGAACGGAAGCCGGTGCGGAACGGGCTTTTCCCCCTGTGCTGGGCCATCGGGGGCCGGGCGGAATCCGAAAGGGCCTTACCTGCGTTGCAGAAGGGCCTTGTCTGCACCTCAGAAGGGCCTTGGTTGCACCTCAGAAAGGCCTCTTCTCGATGCAGTCTGTAACCTTTTGTGATACAGCGTGTTGTGAACCGACGTGCAGAGACGTGCGGAGAGGACCTGCCGGGGAGGACTTCCCGGAATCATTCAGAAAGCGGATGGCGTGGGGAAGAAGACTGCCGTCCCACAATTTTACGGTCCCGGTCCGTTTCTTATACAAAGTGGTTTTAAATTCAATTTATATATGATTTACGGTTACATCAGAGTGAGCAGCGACAAGCAGACGGTGGAAAACCAACGCTTCGAGATTACCCGGTTCTGCGAGGGACAGGGCCTGGAGGTGAATGACTGGATAGAAGAGACCATCAGCGGGACGAAGAACTATACGAAACGCCAGCTCGGCAGACTGCTGAAAAAAGTCGGAAAGGACGACATCATCATCTGCAGCGAGCTTTCGCGTCTGGGGCGCAGCCTTTTCATGATCATGGAAATCCTGAACATCTGCATGACCAGGGAGTGCCGCGTGTGGACCATCAAAGACAACTACCGCCTCGGGGATGATATCCAGAGCAAGGTGCTCGCCTTCGCCTTCGGACTGTCGGCGGAGATAGAACGGAACCTCATCAGCCAGCGGACGAAGGAGGCTCTGGCAAGAAAGAAGGCGGAGGGGGGGATACTCGGACATCCCCGTGGCTTCCGCTGCAGACTTAATCCCAGATGCGCCGGCCGGCATGACTATATCGTGAAAGAACTGGCCAAGGGAACGGAAAAGACGCTTATTGCTCGGAGACTGAAAGTGTCAAAGACGACTTTCTACCGTTACCTCGTTTATGCAGGTCTCCACCTGCCTGTAAATTGCCGGCAGGGAGGATGGAAGGAGCATGGCGTCTATCATTGACCCTCAAAAGAGGGCTTCGACATTGTCATCGGCAATCCGCCGTATATTGAAGCGAAAAAACTAAAATACATTGCAAGCACTCTTAAAGGAAAATTTGCTGTATATTCTGGCACGGCAGATTTGAGCATTTATTTTAACGAGTTAGGTTTGAATCTCCTTGCCGAAAAGGGAATTATATCATACATCACCACCAACAAATTCTTTAACACTGGGTATGGTGAGAAAGTAAGAAGTCAACTTTCTTCTCAACACATCAACATCATTCTCAACTTCGAGCAAGTAGAAGTATTTGAAGATGTTTTGGTTTCAAGTGTGATCTTTAATGTTTCTAAGCGAAACAAGAAACCAAAGAACCTCTTTATTTATGAGAAGTTTTATAAACTAAAGTTTCAAGAATTTAAACGGCAATTTGTTGAACGTCAGAATGTATTTGGTGTCTACTCTCAAGACCATCTCAATAACAAGGAGTGGTCGTTTTCTGATATTAGCCAGTTAATGTTGAAAGAGAAAATAGAAAAAAAACATTTACTTTTAAAGGATGTTGAGGGTGTGAAGATATATCGTGGGGTTACTACTGGTTATAACCCTGCATTTATCATATCGAATGAGCAACGTGATAGTCTTATAGCAGAGGATTATAAAAATAGCCAAGTTATAAAGAATATGCTACAAGGGCGTAATATTAGAAAGTGGTATTACAATGAGAGTAAAGAAAATTTGTTATTTATTCCATGGCATTTCCCTTTAGAAAATAATAATATTTCAGGTGCCTCCATTGAAGCGGAAAACGCTCTAAAAGAACAATACCCTTCAATTTATTACAGGTTGAGTCAATATAAAAATGAGTTGGCTTCAAGAAATAAAGATGAAACAGGCATAAGATATGAATGGTATGCCTTGCAGAGATGTGCAGCAAGTTATTATAGCGAATTCGAGAAATCAGAGAAAATTATATGGGGACTTACTGCTGACAAATGGGCATTTACTCTTGATATAGAAAAGAATTATTTGCCAAGTAATGCTTATATACTGACTTCAAAAAACATTCCTATAAGATTTATTCTTGGATTGCTAAATAGTAAATTGCTGCATTATTACTTTAGTTTTATTGGTGTGATGACAGCAGGAGGGGCGTATACGCTTAAAGCAGCTACAATAGAATCACTCCCTATTGCTATAGGGACAAGAGAACAACAGAAAGAAATTGCATTAAAAGTAGACAGCATCCTTAATGCCAAGGCAGCAGACAAACAGGCAGATGTTTCTTCTATAGAAAGCGAGATAGACCTCCTTGTATATGACCTGTATGGATTATCTGAGGAAGATATAAGAATAGTGGAAGGTTAAAAACCCTCCACTATCTTTATCTCACCCTCAGATAGACCATAAAGGTTATATATATGACGATCAATTGAGTTTTCCAAGTCTAATATGTTCGCTTGGGGACTCTGTTTTTTTTTGGTAAGAATTGCATTAACTAAATCTATTATTGGTTGTTGAAGAGATAAATCAATCAATGGCAAAGGAATTCCCTGTAAAGGAACTTTATCAACTTGATAATTACTCCCCTGCATTTTCCCCTTATGACGAAGCCAAAAAGCAACTAACTTGGAGTTTAGAACACCTGTGAGAAACTTCATATTCCATCGTGAAGTCTTGATAGAAAAAAATGTTTGAGAAACATAGCAGTCAAAATCAGAATAGGAGAAACAGGGACGCTCAACACATTTACGAAGGGATATTATTTTTTCACCTTGAAAGAATTTTTCTTTTCTACAACGATGTAAGCCATAAGGTTTATTGTCAGATGTAAAAATATCAATAAATTGGTCAAGATGTGCCTTTATATGGGGGTAATTATCCATACTATCAGCTTTCTTAAATGAAGAGTCAGTATAGATCAACCATTTTGAATTTGAAGGTATGGTACAATATCTTCCAACCTGTTCTGTAGAGAAATATGGCTTGATGATACTTTTCTCATTATCCGTTAGGTTTAGTTTGTTCTTCTCGTCATAAGACAAACCAAAGATGCCGCTTCCTATCGGAAATCTATTCTCTAATTTTGCAGCACCCTTTTTGTTTAAGAAATCTTGTGGAAAAACAATTCCTTGAGCAACTTCATCATCTTGAAGATAAACTTTGTTCTTAGATATTTTGTCGAATATTACATTTTTTTCAGAGAAAGTAAAAAGTTTGTTGGCAAACTTTGTGCGATTAAACTTTTGTATTCGATATATTGTTCTACGAATTTGCTTGTTAAGCAAAGCGAGCATATCTTCCTTGTTTGCACCTTCCATCAATATACGATAATCAAACCCATAGTTATCTGCAGTTGAGTTTTTCTCAAACAACATAATCATTGTTTGTATATCTGCATTTTCAAACACCATATAAGTATTGAAATCAAGCATTTGCAGAATACGGGCATCAGACACTATTTTACTTCGCATTTTCTTTGCACCTGCACTTGTTGTCCAATTGTTTTGGGCAATAAAACAAAGGTGTCCGTTTTGGCAGAGCAGGTCTATGCTGTGACAAGCAAAACCATACCATAAATCCATTTTCCCCATATAATACGAGCTTGCTTCACGGAACCCATCAAAGGCATGTCGGTTTACGTATTCCTTTACATACGGTGGGTTCCCGATGACAATGTCGAAGCCCTCTTTTGAGGGTCACAGTATCTGTTCACTTCGCTTCAGCAGGAAATCAAAAATGTTCAGGATGAGTATGCCGTCATCGTTGCGGAAAGTGGGTTGCATGCCTCCTACAATAACAACTTTCTGAAAACTATCTTTAATCTGTTTGAGCGATCGTAGTTCTTGTTTCGTTTTTTCTTCAGATGGCAAAGCGTAAGCCGACTGGATGTAGATTCTGTCCTGCCCTCTGTTGCATACGAAGTCCACTTCAAGCTGCTTGCGTTCACTTTTTCCATTTGCGTTTTTCGTATTTTGGGTAACCTGCCCTACATCCACAGAATAGCCACGCATCCGCAACTCATTGTATATAAGATTCTCCATCAAGTGTGTGTGTTCTGTCTGGCGGAAATTCAATCGGACATTGCGTAATCCCAAGTCTTCAAAATAGTATTTTGCCGGAGTATCAATGTATTTACGACCCTTGATGTCGTAGCGAACGGCACGCTCCATCAGGAAAGCGTCCTGCATGTAGTCCAGATAAGTCTTGACAGTATCTCTGGTGATGGTACTCCGCTTTGCAGAATGGAAGGTGTTCGCTATTTTCTGTGGATTGGTAAGGCTTCCGATGCTACTTGCCATGACGTCAATGAGTTCTTCCAGATCATCATCGTTTCGTATGCTATACCTTTCTTTGATGTCGACAAGGTAGGTATTGGAGAAAAGCTGTTGCAGATAGCCCTTCTTCTGTTGTTCTGTGGCCATCGTTACCGTTTGGGGCAATCCTCCCAAAAGCATATATTCATTGAGGTGTGTTTCCAAGAAAGGCGCATCTGGCTTCACCGACATATATTCGCTGAAGCTCAATGGGTGGATGCGTAACTCATCGCCCCTACCACGGAAGGTTGTCACAACATCTTTTGACAGGAAGCGTGCATTACTGCCCGTGACATACACATCTAATTGTGGATTTTTCAGCAGCGTATTCAGCACCTCCTCAAAACGGTCAAGCAACTGTATCTCATCTATGAGTATAAAGTATTCCTTCGTATCTGTTACCCTTTGGCTAATGTAATCCAACAAGGGTAAAGGGTTTCGATAACGCTCATTATAAATGTTCTCCAAATCCAACTTGATGATTTGGGTGTCATCTATCCCTTGTTCTTTAAGATACTGGCAGAAAAGTGTAAAGAGCAGATACGATTTGCCACTCCGACGCAATCCAGTAATGATCTTTACCATTCCATTGTGGCGTCGGTCAATTAACCTTTGCAGATATATTGGTCGTTCTATATTCATTCCTATTAGTTATTTGTGCGTAAAGACGCATTCTTTGCGACTGCAAAGATATGGCTATTTTCTCACAACATCAAGATTTTATTCGTTTTTTTTGCGTAAATACGCATTAACCAATAAAATAGGGAGAATGCATTATATGTATAGTGCGGAAACCATCTGATTGACTTTCTGTTGCTCCGCTTCACTGTCTTGCCCGCCATGTATCTTTTCCATGATGATTCTGACGAGCTGAGCTATCCCCTCTTGCTGCTTGGGAGTCGCAATAGGAATAGGCAGATTGCGTATATGCTCGGGGTAGATGTGATAATCTCCGCCTCGTTGGTCAGCCAACAATTGACCAGCCATTGAGGAATTGAGGACACCCAGCAAATAAAGCAAGTCCACTTCACCTGACAACGCTTCCATCTCTGCACGAGTGTGTTTGCAGAATTTCTTGATACTTGAAGATATGCTCTTGTTGTTAACACCTTTCAGATCCTTCCAAAGAATAGCACAATAGATAGAGTGATTGTGCAAGAAATGTTCTTCTGTATCAATTGTCACATTGATAGTCCCCAAACAGTTCATAATCAGTTTGGGGCAGTCGTACAACTCACGAAAAGTCTGACGACTCAATTTGTCAGGACATCGTTCTGTATTCCATTCAAGAAAACGGACACGCTTTACTTGGTACTTATCTATATCTTTGGCTTCTATGTATTTTCGACAATGAACTTCATCATATATATTGCTAATCAAGTCTTCTTTCTTAAAAGCTCCTTTTTCAATGTTCTCATTTGCATTAAGTACCATTCCTTTACTGATATAGCAGAAGTCACCCAACACATTCATGTTGGCAAAACGATTTCCAGTCCTTCTTTCTTCTGTCAAGTTCCAGACATATTTATTTTCGTCCTGTTTTAATGTTTCTGGGGACTTACGTAACACGTTACGGAATGTCTTGTCTCCAAATAATTGAGTTATGCGAAGTTCACCTTTTGGTGATGAGTTCTGAATGAACGGTATACAGTTGCTCACAGTTGCGTTCTCAAAAATCTTTGTACCGTTCAAATCTGCAATTTCCAATAGGCAATATTCTTCCACAATCATCTTACGGAGTTTCTTACCATACTTCTGGTTTGTCAAAGGATATGGCACTATCATCGAAAAAACACCATTGGGAGAGAGAAGCTGCAATCCAAGTTCCATAAAGGGAACGTATAAATCCCATTTCTCATTGAGCGATTTATACTTTTTGCATGCCACAATGCGCTGCCTCTGTTCATTCAATTCAGGTGATGCAATCTGTGTCGGTGCGCTGATGTATGGAGGGTTGCCAATAGTAATGTCGAATCCACCCTCTTTTGAGGGTCGGGAGAATACGTCGTGGAACCATGTGTGCCACAAGAAGAACTGGCTGTTGGCAGCGAGGTCAATGTCTCCGAAATCGACGGTGATACCCTGTTCGACGAGTTCTTGCTTTACGATTTCAGCAATTTGCTTTCTCAGTTCAACTTTTTGGGTATGTTCCGGGCAGGCATAATACTCGTCAAGTCTCTCGCAAAGCTGTCTGCGGGAATCGTCTACCAGATTTCCGAAGAAGGTTACAGTCTTTTCGGCCTCTTCCTTTCTTCCGGTCACAGCGGAAAGGTCTACCCCCTTGTACTGTTCCAGCAGGGAGTTCCCCTGCATGATTTTGAAGTCAAGGTTAGGCAGTGCCTCGGGCGACTTCTCGTCGACGATCAGCGAAAGCCAGAAGCGCAGCCGGGCGATATCCACCGCCCCCCTTTCGATATCTACGCCATAGATATTGTTCTGAATAATGTGCCGTTTGATGTCGGCCGCATTCTCCGCTACGTCCGGCTCGATGGCTGCCCGGCAGAGGAACAGTTCGCGCAGCAGTCCCATGGGGAAGGCTCCGGATCCGATGGCCGGATCGCATATCTTCACGTCACGGAGTTTCTGGTCGAGGACTCCTTTCAATCCGTCCAGCTGTTCGCCGTCGTGTGTGGTGACGAACCGGCGGATGCGTTCCCTGTCTTCT
Organism: Prevotella denticola; assembly: GCF_900454835.1. GTDB lineage: Bacteria > Bacteroidota > Bacteroidia > Bacteroidales > Bacteroidaceae > Prevotella > Prevotella denticola. The sequence goes on from NZ_UGTM01000002.1 coordinate 499,100, forward strand.
TCTGTCTGACCGGTCTGCAGGTAGGCGATGAGACTTTCTCGGCACATGTACTGTACGATTTCCTTCGGTGTATAGAACGCACCTTTGTCCTTGTTGTCTTCCAGCAGGTTCTCGAAAATGCGTCCGAGCATTTCGGGGTCGATTCCTACTTCGGCATCATCAGGGTCGTTCTCATCGATGGTGAAATTGTATCGCGAAAGCATAGTGAGCAGACTGTCAAAGTATTCGGCAGGAAACTTTACCGTCTTTTCGTCAAGCGGGTCGCGTTCGAAAAGACCGCCGTTCAGATACGGAATTCTGCAGTTCCGGAAGCCTTCCACCTTGGTATCGTACAGGTCGTTCCTGTCGGAACGGTCACAGTCTAAACCGTCGGCGAACAGTCCCTCCAGCACCTCATCCAGGAAACTGTCTTTCTGCTCTTCCGAGGCATTCTCGAAAAGATGGAGCATGAAGCTGCGGTCGCCGTCTCCCCAGTCTTTCCCGGCCGGCACACCGAGCCAGCCTTTCTTCTGTAGGAAGTGCAGGAATACGATACGTCCCAGGAGTTTCTTTACATAGTCGCGTACCAGCTTGTCATTGCCGCCGAAGGCAGGATATAAGGTCGGGTGGGGGGCGTGCGTCTGGGCCTCCACATACTTTCCACCCTTTTTCACATAACGTTTTCCCGTAATGTATTCAACGAAGCTGTCATATTCCGACTTGTATTTGCCAAAGAACTCGTTGGACAGTGCCTCGACATTAAAGGCATTCTCAATGTCTTTTACCTCTATAGGGCCATGTTTCTCATAAAGTTTCATGAAATTCTGTCCTGCTGTGTGGCATGACTGTTCAGGACCCAGCAGGAACGTATAGCGTTTGCTGTCAGTAGCCGTTTTCCTGTCTCCGCTGATATGGCAGAAGGTGAAACGCCAGTCCCACCGTACGTCATTTTCGTAGTGGAACAGCATGAAGGCGCAGGAGTAAGTCCCCATGATGGAGCGGACGAGCCGCTGGATTCCTACCCTGTTGCGTTCCATCCTGACCCTGTCGCTGACCGTCACGTCGAAGATGTAGAGGGGTTCGACACCTACTTCTATCTTTCCTACCTGCCTGACGCTGCGTATGCCAAGTGTCTCGGATGTTTTCCTGTATTCGTCCTTCTGATTCAGGAACTCTGTTTCATGACCATCTTCAAAACTGTCTTCTCCGAAGATCGGGAAGATGATGTTCTCGAGGAACGACCTGCTGCCCTGGTACCGGTCGCTTAAATACGTCTGTAATAAATTCTTGTCCATCCTGCCTGTTTACTTGATTGTTCCTAAAACGATTGTAGCCTCACCCTGTCTGCTCTCTACGTTGGCGACGAGCCTGCCGATCTCCCGTTCCAGTATTTCGTCGATGTCCTGCTGCCCGATGGCAAACAGGCGTGAATCCTTTTCTCGCAGCTCCTTTCCGATGACAAGCATCTTCCTGATGATGTCGGCACTGCCTTTGTCTGCAAGTTTCCTTGCATTCTTCAGGAGAGCCTTGGATTTCGCGGAGACCGGACTGCTGTTATACAGCTTCACGATGACCTCAAGAGCCTGTGTGCGTTTGTCTCCCGTCCTTGGCCTGCTGATACGCACGAAGTACTGATTGTAAGTCCTGATGGCTTCCGATGCCAGCTGCTGCCAGTTCTCCGGCAGGGGCACACGTCTGGCATCTTCCTCTGTCCGCATCTCTTCAAGCAGATCCAACAGGGAAATGATTTCGGCATTATGGCGACCGTCCTCCGTTTGACGTATTCTCACGGCAAGTCTTGCGGACCGGGGGGCTTTTACGACAAAGTAGGCTGTCCCGCAATCTGCCTGGGCGATCTGCCAGCCGTCCTCCGCCTGTTCGATCCGGGCATAGCGTTCAGGGTGGGTGTTCTTGTATTGTTTCAGTTCATACACATATTTCTGCAGAGGCGACTCTTCTCCGTCTACAGCCTTGGCAAGGTTGTAGTGCATGATGTCTTCCTCCTCCGAGAAGATTTTGCTGTCCCCTCCGAACAATAGGTGGAACGACTGCAGTTTCGTGTGTGCCTTGCGGACAAGCTGTATCTGGGCGTCACCTTCCGCACTCGGCATGAAGTTGTAGACGTAGACAAACGGCTCTTTGCTGCCGATGCGGTTCACACGTCCTATGCGCTGCATCAGGCGGGTCGAGTTCCACGGAGTATCATAGTTCAGGATGACATTGGTCCGGTGCAGGTTCACTCCCTCTGCCAGCACCTCGGTCGTGATGATCACATCATAGTCGTCCTTCCATTTTCCTTCGTAATTGGCGTCGAAGTTCTCTTCTATCGTGTGCTCCATCTCGTCGCGGTTGGCGGCGGTGATGACAAGTGTCTTGTAGCCTTTGGCCTTGACGGCTCTCGCCAGAGAACGGACGGTGTCGATGGCCTCGGAGAAAATGACCAGTTTGCCGGATGTGTTCGTCTGCGGGTTGAACAGCTCGGGTTTTATCTTCTCCTTGAACGCATCAAACTTGGGGTCTTGGGAGTTTCTTGCCCAGCGGTCATACAGGTTTGAGATGAGCCGGTGGTCTTCCTTCAGCTGGGCAAAGTATTCCTCCTTGAAGTCTTTCCGCCTGTATTCGGCATTCTGTCCTCTCTCATTCCGCCCCTGCTCCGTGAGCCGGGTTATTTTCTTCCTGATGTCTTCCACGCAGTCATTGAAAGTAAGTTTCTTCTTCTGCACCTTGCCCTTCTTTCGTTTATTTTTCTTTTCTTGCTCCTTGTTCTTTGTTTCAAAATCGAGTTCTTTATTGACATCGATTTGCGGACAGACGAAGATGGTGTCATTCTCCCACATCCTGATCATATTCTCCGTATAGCGGCGGAGGTTGAGCAGGGACTGCGTGAAAGCTGTAAACGAACTTTCCAGCCGCTTTACGAGCAGGATCTGCATGATGGTGGCGAGCTGCTTTGCCACATCGCCTACGCTGCGGTTGCCCCGTCCGGTGTGTTTCTTTTCGTTGGCAGGGTCGGCAAAGTACTCGATGGCACGGTAACGGAAATATCTCAGCCATTCATCAGTCTGCATCTTTTCCTTCTCGGTCGGGGCGATGATGGTCATGGTGTCAGAGAAAAGCGTTGCCAGTTCCTCGTCCATGATGTATTCAAGGTTGTTCGGTCCGACAATCTTCGGGAATACCAGGCCTTGCGCTTTTATGTCTTCTTCATAATACGTCTCGACGTCGGTTCTTGTCCTGCGCTCAAGGATGTCGCTCAGAATGCAGTCGCGGAGTTTCCTGGAGACCTCGTCGAGCCGTCTGCGGCGTTCGTCTGATGGGATGTCATAAATGAGATCGCCTGTGGTAGCATCTGCTTCAGGCTTGCGGATAAGCAGGTCGTATTCTCTGTTTACGTCGGCAAAGAATTTTTCAATGTTACCGCCTTCAGCCTTCTTCAGTGTGCTGTCATTATGGTTGCGTTCGAAAAGATAGATCTGGTTCTTTAGATCGTTGGGGCGGTTGTTCTGCGGTGTGGCAGAAAGCAGTCCGATGTATGGATATGTCCCCGTATCGGCACCGATTTTCTGTATCAGTCCGTCAAGCGACTGGTACATCAGCGTGGCACTGTTGCGGAACTTATGGCTCTCGTCAATGACGATAAGCCCGTAGTTTTTGTCTTGCAGCGTTTCGCCGAACTCTCCGGTATCTCCGCTGTCATCATCTTCCAAATCCGCTCCTTCTGCAAGATTCCCGATGCGTCCTGTGGTGACGAAGTCAATGTAGGGTGCAATCTTTTCTTCAGCATCCTTGTCGAACATCATGATGGTTTTCTTCCATCCAGACTGAATGGCCGGTGGGGTGATGACCAGCACCTTGCGCTCCCGGCCGTCATCTTCAGGAACAGAGAGAAAACGTTTTATGATCAGGATTCCGATGATGGTCTTGCCGAGGCCCACGACATCAGCCAGCATGAAGCCGCCGTGTTCGTGCATGATGCCGATGCACCGCTTGACTGCTTCTATCTGGTATTCCAGCCTGTGGATGCCGGCGGGCAGGTAGGACTGAATCTGTTGGCCGAGCGACTTGTCAACCACTTCTCCGAACTTGATTCGGAGCAGCTTGATATACAGCTCGTATGGGGTAAAAGGTTCTTCCATGACTTTTCGGGTGATGGGTGCCCGCTTCAACACCTGTTCCAGGAACTCCTTGTTCCATGGCTCTGACATATTCCACTTTTCATCGAACCACTGCACATGGGTCTTATGATTGGGAATGGGCGCCTCTGACAGCACCCGGACCACATCTGTCTCCAGATAATTCAACTCTGCGTTGCCTTGCAGTCCTTTTCCTGTAAAGTTGGAACTGCCGATCAGGCCGTATCCTTTACCGGCATCGCGGCCATCGAAGATATAGCATTTGGAATGAAGGAACTGTGCGGCATTGTCTTTGTTCTTTCGGAATATGCGAATCTGTATTTTGGAACCGTCGTCTTCGGTGCAATACTCCAGAAGAAGCCGCACCGCATTCTCGAATTCAGTCTTCGGCTCAAGTTCGCACAGGTCTGTACGGATGAAGTCACCAGGGTAATCCATGTCCCTGTACTTGGGATTCCTGACCTGAGACGCATACACGTACGGGTCTTTTCCGATGAGCAGCAGCAGCTTTGTCCCTTCTTTCCGCAGGAAGGATCTGATGTCGTCTGCCAGCAGAGCAAGTCCCGGAATGTCCCAGTATCCTGTTGCGATCCTGACAGTGAGAATACCTTCAGAAGCCAGACAGTCCCTCAATGCCTGAAGCATTGAGAGCTGTGCTGATGAGTTGTCTATCAGTGTATTATTCATGTGCGGTTTTTTTATCGTTTTCGAGATGTTTGTCTTTGGGAAACCGGGATGTTGTGGCTTCTGGAAACTGGGGCATTGTGTTGTAAGGGATTCTCTCCTGCCCCGTCATAGAACGGCGGTCGCTTGTCTCAATGTTCCTATGCCGGCCGTACCATCGCCGCATCGTAACAAGGTGGATGACTTCCTCGGCATGACGGAATCCATTGCATCGTATTGCAGACAGCGATTCCGGAAGTTTTTGTAAAAGACGTAAATCACGTGTGTCGAGGAGACTGGCTTTTCCTGCCTGTCCTTTTTACTTTTTTACCTTCTTACCTTTTTACTTTTTTACTTTTTTACTTTCCCCATTCGCTTCCCCAGTTGTAGGATGGAGGGTGCGAGGATGCAGAGTGAGAAGAACAGTCCGCCGTACATCATCCGCTCGCTGCCATGGAAGAGGTCGATGAGTTTTCCGTCATTCATCTGCGGCATGAAGTTGAACATCAGGTAGGCTACGGTGTTGTTGACCCAGTGGAACAGGACTCCCGGGAGAATGCTGCCTGTGCGGTAATACATCCAGCCCAGCAGCAGACCGACCAGAAAGGCGTGCGTACCCTGCGCCAGGTTCAGGTGGATGGCGCCGAAGACGAGGGCGGAGAACACGATGGCTGCCCAGTGGGCTCTGCTACCAAAGATGTCCAGCAGCGTATGCAGCACTGCTCCGCGGAACACGAGCTCCTCGGCTATCGGAGCCATGATGCCCAGGGCGAGATAGCCCCAGGAGGTTCTCATGATGCTTTCGAACAGCTGCTGTGTCTGCGAGGGGAGGGTCAGATTGATTTTCTCTGCCACGAACTCCATCGGGAGTATCGAGCCTGCCGCCAGCAGGAATGCCCAGAAAAGGACACCCCAGGGGCGTGACCTGAGGTAGTTGCGCGACACCGGTGCCCAGCCGGCACGGGTGAAGAGGGCGAAGGTGAGCAGGCTGCTGATGACAGTGGTGACGGCAACGGCCGTTCCGCTGCTGTCCTCGTTCATGGCGGTACGGAACGGTATGCCCCGGACAATGGCAATGCATCCTGCCGACAGGTACCGTGACAGGAACTGCAGCAGTACGAAGACTGCAACGAACAGGATGATGTAAAGGACGTTTGTCCACGTGTCTTTATGCTTCATATTTCTCTCTTTTCCTTAATGATGATCACTTTGTTCTTCTGCGGGCTGCCTACAGTCGGGCTTCCATCTGCTGCCGGATCTGTCCGACATCGAACAGGTGGTTGATAGCTTCCCGGTCCTGTTCCAGCTGGTGAGCCAGGGCTTCCAGCGACCCGAACCTCCGCTCGTCTCGGATTTTGGCAATGAAGCTGACAGCCAGCGGCTTGTCGTAGAGGTCGCCGTCGAAGCGGAAGATGTTCACCTCCATCGACATCGCCTTGCCGTTGAATGTGGGACGTGTGCCGATGTTCATCATACCTCGCCTCCACTCTGAGGAATCCTTCTGCCGTACGGCCACGGCATAGACACCTGCTGCCGGGATGAGCTGGCGGCAGGCTGCCATGTCGAGGTTAGCGGTAGGAAATCCCAGCCGGTGCCCGTTCCCGTAACCGCGTACGATGGTGCTCTCTATCGTATAGGCATAGCCCAGCAGGCGGTTGGCTGATGCGATGTCGCCCCGGCGTATGCGGTCTCTGATGACCGACGAGCTGACCTTCTCTCCCCCCGGGAGGAAGGCATCGGCACGGACGACCTCGATACCCAGTGCCTGTCCATAGCGTACGTAGTCGTCGAAGCCCTCTGCACGGTCGTGTCCGAAGCGGTTGTCGTAGCCGATCAGGAGCTTCCGCACGTTCAGCTGCCGGCGGAGCACCTCGTCCATGAACCGGCGGGCAGGGAGAGCGGCCAGCGACCTGTCGAAATGCAGTACGAGGGTGTTGTCGACCTGTGTTTCCGAAAGCAGCTGCAGTTTCCTCTCGAGCGTCGTCAGCAGCTCCGGCTGATAGTCAGCCTGCAATACCTGTCGTGGATGGCGGTCGAAAGTGATTACGGCCGATGCCATTCCCGACTGCCGTGCCTCGTCGACGACACGTCCGATCAGGAACCGGTGTCCCCGGTGTACCCCGTCGAAGAATCCGATGGTAGCCGCCAATGCCGGCAGCTCCGGCTTCTCACCCTCTTTGATGTATATGATGTTCAATTCCGGTTGTCTGTAAATCTGTTTTCTGTTCCCGTCTGTTCCTGTATGTTCATCCGTTATGTCCATCCGTGCCGGAGGCATATCATATACGCCCTTGGTCCGGACATATCAGGAAGCCCGCTTCTGCAGGCCCGTCCGGATGAAGCGTCATGGGATGCCGTTGCTGTCTCCGGTCAGCCGGGAAGTATGCTGCAAAGGTACTCCAAATCGGCGTAAAAGCCCTCCTGTCCCGCTCAAAATGTGTTAAAACCTTAAAAATCCTTACCTTCCTTTCCCCTGTTTCCATTTTATTGATTATCTTTGCACCCGAATTAATATAATCTCGGACTTGTAGCTCAGTTGGTTAGAGCAACAGACTCATAATCTGGAGGTCCCTGGTTCAAGCCCAGGCTGGTCCACATTAATAATCAAGGAGTTACAGCAATGTAGCTCCTTTTTGCTTGTATTCAGGTGACCCTTCAGGTGACCTTTTGAAGGACCAGTAGATAATTAATGGGGATTATCATTTACCTCCACTGATTCTTTACTGTCAGTGTGCCGAGGGTAAGCACCAATGGTGCTGATGGTGTACTCCCATGGTGTCAAGGCTCAGTACGGATCACGTTAAGCATTATAACCGGATAGAAGTAGTTTGAATGTAGGTTTTCTGAATAAACATTTCCTGATAAAGAGTCTGCCGCAGAAGAATATACTTCAGGATAAAACATAGACATTCATCCACGGCAGATGCGCCTGTGATTGGTCTGCTGTGAAATTATTTTCCTGTCACTGCCGTCACTCTGCAAACACACATAACATACTGATAAACAATTTATTATTGAAGAATGTTAAAAGTGATAGCAAATGAGAAATAGACTTTTGCAGTAAACAGTCGGTAATCCTGTCCTCATTGTCAGCATTCTGGCCATTCTAAACTTTAGAAGATTTTTTATAAGCAGAATGAGTATACCCCCACGAAAGATCTACTGTCCCCCTTTCTAGCAAGATACTCATGTTATGGTTTCCTGAAAAACTTAACACGAGGATGGTAACGTGTTACATTTTTGCGATTTCCTTAACACATTATGCCCTGAGACATGGTATTCTCTCTATCATTGTTCTTCCTTTGTGAAATGATGCTACTCTTTTTTGTTGTTTTCTCCGTGCAGAAATCGCAAATTGGACAGGCTCTCGCCAATTGCTTTGTAATTTCCTATAATGAGTATGATAAATATGAAAGCAGATAATACCTCCAAGGTTACTAATACTTTAGCGAGGATTGACGCTGCCGTTATCTGGGTAATAATAGAACTTGTCAATACACCAAAACTGTAAAAGAAGAAGTTAGCTAAATCTTTGTACCAACATTCTGGTTGTATGTTCACATATGCTTCTTTTTCATAATCGAAGAGGATATTGTATTGGATAGCAAAGTTTAATGCTATAGCAAATAATATTGCTATGATTGTAGGTAGCAGCGAGAAGAAACTTCTTTTTTCCGAAAAGGCTTTCTCCAGTTTTTCTAATGCGTATGCAATACAAAATAAGTCAATCAGAACAAGAAAAAGTATGAGTCCATATTCCCATCCTAATTCATCTTTATTAGTTTCAAGATATATTTCATATGTTGCTTTATGTATGCCATAGACAAACAATGGCATAACGATTAGAGTCCAAAGCATTCCTATTTTTTCCATGCTTTTAGTTACACACTTGTCTATATATTTCTTATACTTTAAGAAGATAAAACAGCCTATAACTATGATAGTATATAAGTAGAAAACTTTTATATCCATTTCTATTTATTATTTGAGGTATTTATCCAGTATTGCCTGCTTCATGCTTGGGCAATCGGCAATGGTTTGTTGAAGCGTTTCTATCTCGTGTTCGAGCTGAACTAATTCCTTTACTATGCGCTGCTGCTCAGCAAGGGGTGGTACACTAATGGGATAGCGCATGATAACTTCCTTTTTCCCACGTGGCATCTTCACGCCCTTTACGTCAGCCATAACAAAATCGAAAAATTCTTGTCGAGCAAGCTGGTAATAAAAATATTTGGGCAGTATCCTCACTTTGTTCACCCTCAGCACAAGTACATCAGGATTGCACCCGCCATCTCGGTCAGACAGCCATAGCTTTTTAAGATAAGGTCGGATGTTAGACAATAACAAATCTCCCACTTGATATTCTATTACAGAGTCTATATTAGGAACACCGTCATAAGGCTTCACTCCCTCACAGTTCTGCAAGAGATTATCGGTGGTAACAAAGGTTTCTGGCGAAATGCTTGAATATCCTTTGCGATCTGTAGCAAACGACGCAACTGCTGATAAGGGTAAATGTTCCCCATAGGCACCATCTACAAGTTTGTATATATCCAGTTTTAGTTTTTCAACATTATTTTGGCTTGTAACGATCGCCTCATCCACCTTTTGACACTCTTCTACAATCTGCTGCTGGATAGAGAGAGGAGGAAGAGAGACCTCTATTTCTTTAAGATATTTATAGTGCCGTTCATACCTATCTTTATTTGTTATTTCGATATATGACAAGAAATAATAGAGATATTTTGGCATGCATTGTTTCCAGTCAACTTTTATAAGTTGTGTCCCGTCTGCTCCCCGCAAAAAAGGAAAATCTATGTATTTAATAGCACATGTATGATCCCCAAATAAAACCAACGGTAAATCCGTAATGACGTTCACGTTATCGGAATACCCAGCAATCAAGTTATCCGTTTGTTGAGTAACAACAGGATACTTACCAGATTGCTTTATTTCATATTGTGCTATTTTGGTCGATGCTCCGACAACATTTACTAATAAATTGCCGAGTCGTTGTGTTGGGAAGCGATAGTTTATTATGTTTCCTTTTGTAGATGAAAGTTTGATTGTTTTATCAAACTCCACTCTTCCAAAGTCCATCAAGTCATAAAGGTGATGCGTCTTGACATATTTTGCCACATCATCAGGCAATGTGGTAGTGGAATTGAGGAAGGCATTACGTATGGCACAAGCCAAGGTTCCACGAGCAAATCGATCTTCGTCGTTATAGAGCATGCCGCCAGGGATGTGAATTACGATGCCTTCGGCTCCCTTACGATTGCTCCAGTCATAACCTAAAAAGGATTTCTGCTCCTTCACATCGGTTGGCCCCGTTACTACAGTAGTTGCCTGTTTGCACGTAAGGGCGAAATAATAGAGTTTGCTACGCTCGATGGATTCCACAAAATCGAAAAGATGTTCTGTGCGTGCAGCCTTGCATTGCTCTGCCGAGAAATTCTTGGGATATTTCACGTCGGGCAATGTATTGAAGATATTGGTATACATCTTGAAATAGCTGTCTGCCGAGAGATCGTCTGCACTCAGCGTACGTGCTATGATATCTTTATAGCGCGAGACCTCTACCTGTTGCATACGGCAGTAGGCTTCCAGTAGCTCTTTATCCTCCCAATCACGGTCGTCTAAGCCCTGCATAATGGCATTGACGGCATCTTGTGCCAGCTCTGTCACCTTGGGAGGCTCGTTGTATTTTTCGAGGAATAGCACAATGGTGTTGGTACCTGTGGCCCCGAAAGTCTTGCTACCGAAGCTCACAATGGCATGGAGCATAAAGTGTTGCAGCAACTGTTCGCGTGCCCCCATATAACTGGCTGAGTTGTTGCTAAGGATGCTTGACGGCAGTACCACAGCAGCGATGCCCTGTGGTTTGAGCACCTGAGCGATACGTTCTACAAACAGGGTTTCGATATCGGAGCTGTCTGTTGTGATGCGTGGCAGTAGCTCAAAGCTGTTGTTTTTGAGTTTAAGGTGCTGCTTGAAGCCACTAACTGAGTAAGGAGGATTGGCTACAAGAATATCAAACGAGCCGTTGTCTATCTCCTTTTCAGGGTAGTTTTCCAGTCCGTCACCAAAGATAATGTTGGCACCGCCGGCACCGTTCATAAACATAGAGATCTTTGACACTCGTGCCAGTCGATAGTCTTTCTCCACTCCATAGATATGTTTCTCTACCCAAGAGTTATCGGCATCTTCTCGAACACCATTGATGGCTTCCACTGCCTCAGTGAGAAAGTGACCGGCACCACAGGCGTAGTCGATGACGCGAGGTAGTCCTCTGCGATTGATGTAATCGGATATGGGAAGCGAGTCCCAGATAAAGCGGGTGATGGGCATAGGAGTGAAGAATTGTCCCTCATTTTGTTTGAATCCCTTGTTGAGTAGTTGTTCGAATAGATCACCAAGAAACTGATGCTTAGAGGGATACACAATGCGGTAAGGTTGGAACAACTGCACCACCTCGACAAGTGTTTTGCCGTTCTGATAGAACAATTCCTCATTGTGCACATCCTTGAAGGCAAAATCGTTGTTGCTATAAAACTTCAGAATACGGATGGTATTGTTCAAGTCGGCAATTGCTTTCTTGCGGTTTTGCCCTGTGTATTGCATGAAAAGACGCTCGGCATAATCGGCCTCCACATAAAAGATTTTCTCTTTCATGAAGTCGTTCATGCCTTGTGTATGCAGTCGTTGTAGTCTGTCCTGCAGGGTCTCATAGGTATCAACACCCGGTTTGTATTGAAACTCCACCTCTTCGAAGTCTTGCTTCTGTATCTCATCCACAAGTTTACAGATGAAGAGCGCCACCAGACGGTTAAAGGCATTTTCTTTGTCCGACACATTGTTATGACGGAGTATCTCCTCAAACTTATTGACAATCTTATCGTCGTGTGTAAAGTCGCGCAGCTTCCCTTTACGCAAAGGCGGTATGCCGATATTATAGGCTTGGCTCTCCTCGTCGAAAATCAAGTTGTCGAGCCATTGGCGGTTGTAAGTCTCATCCCACGTCTCATACTTATCCACCTCGTTTCTTGCCTGCTGGTACAATTTCACATCATCGTCCTTTTTAGCCATGAGCACGATATTGGCATCATCAGTACAGTTAATTACAGGCGAGAAATAAACGAGCCTCTCGTCTTTCCAGTCAGACGCATAGAGTGCCAACCATCGTGTGGCAGGTTCCTGTTGCCAGTAGCTGAAGAGTTGCCCACCATATTCTTCGGTATTTTTTATTTCCTTGTTATACTCTTTACCCGATGTCTTACATTCGATGATGATAAGCGACGTACCCCTCTCATCGGTTACCAAAATATCAGCCTTTCCGCTTTTTCCATCATGCCCCAGTTGCCATCGACGCTCCAATTCGATGTGTTCGGGGCGATAGCCCTTTTCAAGCAACCGACAGACACACTCGAACACCACGAAATTTTCAGGATGCTCAAAGTTGCTCGTCGTCTTATCGTTTACAATCAGTCCTTTGGCTTCAGGGTATATAAGTCTTTTGTTATCAAAGTCCACCGCCATGATACATGTGCCGTAGTCTTTGGTGTAGTATTCACCCACATTTGCTTTTTCGAAGCCAATATGTTTAAGAACCTGCAGAAGATTTGAGGTCGTTATCATTGTCTTAGTATTCTATTAGTTCGATTATATCTACTTCAAGAAGTTTAGCTATTTCTACCAGTTGCGACACCGAAGGTTGCACTTTATTGGTACTCCATCGCGACACTGTCATATCGGTAACGCCTAACTGTTCTGCCAACCAACGATTGGTGATTTGCTTTTCTGCAAGCACTACCCTAATTCTATTGGGATGGAATATTTCTTTTGCCATAGCCGAATTTATCATTATGTGTTCAAAGATAAACATTATTTGCGATACTAAAGAGAAAATACATATATTTTTTAGCTGACCATAAAAAAACACGCAATATAATCCCATTTTAACTATCAATCTATCTTCTGAACCTCAGTTTGATCCTCGTCTCCTCTTGTTGCTTCTGCTTTTTCTTATAATAGTCAAAGTTATCAACCACATTTTCGATTTCCGCCTTTCCTTTCTTATGCTCGAATAAGTTGAGAAAGGGACGGGTGAGGAGAGCCAGAATCGTGGCACCATTATGCCTGTCGCTTGACTCTTTAGAAAGATATTCGTTGATGGCTGTAGCCTGAGGGAAGGTAAAGTGCTGCAATTTAGTGTCGTGGGCAAAGCCGATAACGGCATTAATGGCATTTTGGCAAATAATCGTGAATCCTCGTAGGAAATCTGTTAGCCCAGCCTTCATTGTAGCGATAATGTTATCACGTTGCTGCAACTCTTGCTTGAGGTCAACCTCCCGATTCTTCGATTGTGTGAGCAACCCTTTGTAGATACGCTCTTGTTTATTACATTCAGCAAGCCAGAAATCAGCACGATTCTGCTCCTTAGTTATCTCCTCTTTATAGGTAATGGTTAAGGTTTCTACTTGCTGAGCAACCACTTGCGGAATTGCAGCAACTTGTTTTTTCATTTCTTCATTTTCCGCCTCCAATTGTGCATACTTGCCCTTTCCTGCAAGGTTGGCCAAGCCCGACAGGATGGCGCTGCCATTCTCTCGATTGGCTTTTTCCTGCTTGTCGTGGATTTCCCTATCCAACTTTTCACAGGCGAGAACTTTCTGCTCGTTCTCCTTTGCCAGCTTCTCCGCTTGTTTCTTGCTTTCATCCAACTCACGCTTCTGTTTGGCCACGATATAGTCATTCCGTTCCAGATGCAGCTTGCCCGTCTCCAACTTGGAAACGCCGCGCTCCATTCCCAATGCCTCGGCTGCCATGTCCTGCACGAGGCTGATGTCCTCATTGTCCAGCTTGTAGGACTTACCTGTCTCGTGGTTCATCCAGTCCCAGATGACATGGGCGTGATAGTTAGGCTTCCATGTAGATGTGTCATTCGGATCAAGACAATGCCCCTCGTCACGATGGAGGTGTATCTGTATGGCCGTAATGCCGAAACGCTGCCGATAAAGGTCGGCGAAATGTTGCAACTGCTCCATGGTGGTGTCTACCTTGCACACCACGACGCCCTCACGCAAGGGAGTACAGCCGGCTATCTTGGTTACCTTGCCCGTCTTCTTGTTGATTCGCTCCCGTTCCTTGGTCTGCATGGCCCTGCCCGTCTTTTCCTTCACCATTCTGCCAATGGCATCGTAATACTGCCGCAAGGTCATATCGCCTTGCAGTTCCGATGTCCACGATTGGTCCTCAGGTATCAGGCCTTTCCTGATATAAAGCTTCTCTGCATTGATGTGGTCGAGATATGCCTTTGTCCGTTGGTTGTGTGCCTCACTTTGTCCGATATTGCAGGGCTTGATGTGTACCGATGTCATTTGTGTCATAACAAAAGGGATTTAAATGATTGTTGGTTTTTCTTTTCATAAGGTTCTTAGGGAGGCTCCCTAAGCAGAGAGTCCAGAGAGAGGGTCACGCTCTGGTCAGGGGTCTTGGGGGCAGATGCCACCGAGTGGAGGGTGCAGGGGGAGAGTCATCCCCGCCGGTTCTACAAGGCTGGCCTTGGGCCCACAACTACGAAAGCGCAGCGGGTAGTTATAGTAGGCTATAACAAGGGCAGAGCCCTGTTCTTCCCTCCCCCCCAAGTTCAAGGACTGCCACGACCTCTGATTCTGTCAATCAGGTATCGGTTAATGTCCCGATGGACAAAGCCACGGTCCACCTTGAACCTTGCCCCGAACTGCTCTTCCCAATAATCACAGCTTATATCATCAGGGAAAAGGACCACCCGCTTGCCAGCCAGTTTACTCATCATGTTATTGGTGAGATTGTAGCCTTCTCCAACCGCCAACCAGTCAACGGCCAGTTCCGCCAGCGTACCCAGCAAGGCTGTCTTTTCCTCCTGCACAATGGCGACAGGCTTGTTTGAAAGCAGATGCTCGCCAAAGAAGACCTCATCGTCCGTGTAATAGTCGAAGCAGTACCAGCTATAAAGATGTTCCACCAAGGGCTCTCTTTGCAGGATTGCCCCACTGTCCGTATCAAAGTACTGCACACTTCCTCCTACGACCTTGTTGTTCCGATTTATCCGAGGCAACACCGTGCCATAGTGTCCGTTCACAAGTTTGGTAACGGCTCCCAGATGAAATCCCATCATCAAGCGATCAATGGCCGACAACAGCTTGGAATCATAACCAGCTACCTTATCCAGATAATCTGTAAGAGAAGAATAATGACATCCTATATCCTGTTTAGGTATCTCTATTAACATCCGATCATTGGTCGCAGCCTTAGTCGCCGACATTCTCTTCAAGTCCTGATTTTCCATGTTTGCTATGCGCTTTATGCAGTTTATGCACTTATGCATATTGCATAAACTGCATAAAGTGAATAATCAGCCGTTCAGAAGCCTTGACACCTTGCTCTGGGTGATACCGCATTCTTTGGCTATGTCCTGCTGCTTCATGCCCTGCGAGGACAATTCCCTGACCTTCGCCTTCAGCTCCTCCCGTCCGCTGGCAGATGTCGTTTCCAGATGGGCGGTCTCCGTGTCATTGCCACGAAAGGTAAAGCAAAGATTGCCTTCTCCGTTCTTGGCCCGCTCATACAGAGCCACATTGTCGGCATCGAGCATCAGCTCTCCATTGCGCCACTTGCACTGCTTCACATAGACCAGCGACTTGTCACGGCCTGACTGTCCCAGTCCCACGGCGTCGTCTATCAACTGGTTGAGTTTGGCAGAGCCCTGTATGGCCGACAGGGAAAGAGGGACAGAACCGGAGAATATCTTGGGAACATGGTTGAGGACGACCAGCGTCCAGTTATACTTCCGTTTCAAGGCGTTCAGCGATGCCATGAGCGAGCCCGCGTCAGAGCTTTTGTCGAGCGACTGGCTGAGGGCGGTAATATTGTCGATGAACACCACCTCTGCAAGATTCGCCACGGCTGCTTTTTCTATTCCCTTCAATACATCATCAACGAGATTGTCCCTGTCCATCTCCGCACGGAAGAAAGTAGGAGGGAAGTCCGGAACCTCGTACCGCAGGGCCAGCTGACGCAGTGTCATCTCAAAGTCGGCATAGAGCACGCGCTTCCCCTGTGCGGCAATATCCCTTGCCACCTGCATGGCAAAAATAGTCTTGCCGATACCTGACTGTCCGAAGATAATACAGAGATCACCTTCGAGGACAATGTTGGGATAGAGCACTACGAGGGGAGGAAGCGACTGCCCTTTTATCAGGCAGTCGTTCATGGATGCCACATGAAAGCCACCCGCATCAACGGCCTGTTGCTCCTGCAATTCATGAAAGGAGGACAAGATATAATCCATTTCAGGAAGTTTGGGAATCGTCTTGATCAGTTCATCCATAGCATGGCCCTATTGATTATTTGTATTGGCAGAAAGCCCGTTGGAAATCAGTGCGTCCACTTCCTGCTTGGAATACAGGTTGCGCCTTCCTATCTTGTGCGCCTGGATGTCGCCACGCTTCTCCATGCGCCACAATGTTGTATAGGTGATGTGCAGGCGTGCGCACAGTTCGTCACGGGTGTAATACTCGGTGGATGCTGTCGGAGTTGTCTCTTTCAGCAGATTCTTGCCCACCATTGTCTCCAATACTTCTGCAATGGCCTCCTTGAGGTCTTCCTTTTGCAGCATGATGAAATTTCCTTGCATGTCTCTTGGTTTTAAAAGTTTGCTGCAAAAGTATCATGGAATTACATGGCATTATGCCCATATAGGTACCACATGGTAACTATATATGGGTATGGACGCATATCCTCCTATGGAACGGAATGCTTGTATAGTAAGAGAAATAGATGAAAAAGCCCATGCAAGGCTGACTTACATGGGCTAAGGATTTCTTCTTTTAGCGGAATATAGATTCCACGATTTCATGGTCTGTGGGCAGCTTGCCCGTCTTGTTGGTATAGGTGTTCTTGTAATTGGCCAGTCCAGAAACACCAAACAAGGTTTCAAAGGGTTTCCAAAATGTTTTCTTCTTTCCGTCCTGTTCTGCTTTTGACAGTTTCAAATGCTCACAGGCACAATCAGAGAAATAGGCCAGCAGGGAATTGGTCTTTTGCCAGTGATATTCATTGTCGCACAAGCCTAACGAAATAGCCTTGTCAAGAATCAGTTGGGCTTCTTCCGTCTGGAGTTCGGTTGGGATGGGGGCAGGCTTGTTCTCAATTTTACATTCATCATCGGGTGCCATCTCCAGGCCAAAGAATCGATTCCAATCATCCTGAGTCTTGATGCCATTTCGCATACTGGTCTCAACTAATTGCTGCTGTAAATCGGAATAGGCGTTCTTCTCTAATCGTTCAGGGGCTTCATCAGTTTTGACTATGATTTTTGAGACAAGCGTTTCGTACAGGTTGCCACCGACAAGCCAGTATTTTAATGTATTCTTTATCCTGTTTGGACAAAGAAAATTCATGTTCCCCTCACTGAGCAGAAATACTATCGCTGCCACCAAGGTATCACCAACTCTCGTATAATTGTTGGAAAACAGAATGGGGAAGTCCTTCTGGCTCACAATATGCTCCAATTTCAATGATTTGGCAGTATAGGCATAGAAGTGCATCACCGCCTCAAACGACTGCTTCTTCAGGTCATTGATAATGCGGTCTGCCGTTATCTTGTTGGCTTGATACCATGTTAGAAAAACCACTTTGCGTTCTGGTTCCATAAGTTACAATTTTAAGCTATCCTTATTCAACAGAAAATCGAGCAAGCCTATGGTTACGATCCCTTGCTCGTCCCGTTTAGGCTTAATATCATCTTTCACGACGACAATTTTCTTGAAAGAGTCATTGATAAATGAAAAAGAAGTCTTTTCCTGACGCTCCTTCTCAATGTTGGGCATGGCAAAAGCAGACTGGATATAGTATCTGTCACTTCCCTCATTCACCACGAAATCAACTTCATATTGCTGGCGGATACTTTTCCCGTCAATTTTTCTCTTAACATCTACCATGCCGACATCTACATTATAACCCCTCATTCGCAACTCATTATAGAGAACATTCTCCATAATATGATTTTCTTCTTGTTGACGGAATTTCAAAATGGAATTTCTTACTCCTAAATCGCAAAAATAGTATTTGGACAAGGATCCAATGTATTTACGTCCCTTGATGTCATAACGTTCTGCTTCTTCTATCAGAAAGGAGTCTTTTAGATAGGAAATGTACTTTACTACTGTGGGATAGGACAAATCAACGTTCTCTTTACTTTTAAAGGTGTTGGTCAATTTGTTCGGATTGCAAGATGAACCTATAAAAGAAGACAGCATCTTTGCCAATTCCTGAAACTCATGTTCCTTAATTTCATGCCGTTCTTTTATATCCGTCAAGTATGTTTTGCGATAAACATTATAAAGGTAGTCGCTTTTCTTCTTATCACCTACTAAAGTCAATACGTGAGGTAACCCGCCGTATGTATAATAGTCTTTCCATGCCCCTTGCTTATCCCCACCTACGGCTGCATAATACTCAGAGAAAGAGAATGGATACATGTGTATTTCATCGCTTCTGTCCCGAAACTCTGTTACAATATCATTTGAGAGAAAATGAGAATTGCTACCTGTTACATAAACATCCACATTCTCAATATGCAACAAGCTGTTTAGAACATCTATAAACTCATCTACCATCTGAATTTCATCCATAAGTATAAAATACAACTGGTTATCCTTGACTTGCTGGCGAATATATGCCAACAAAACGTCAGGATTTCTTAGCTTTTGATTGATGCGGTCATCCAAAGCAATAGAAATGATGTGGTCAGCAGGTATGTTCTGTTTCAACAAATAATCACGAAAAAGAACTTGTAAAAGTGTGGACTTGCCACACCTTCGCATACCTGTGATTACTTTAATAAAACCATTTTCTCGTCCGTCAATCAGCTGCTTCAAATAGACGTCTCTGGGAATTGTTGTTCTCATATTTTAATTTTTTGCCCCATGGAGCACTTTTTTCAATGACAAAGATACAGTATTTATTTGAAAACAAGACATGCAATTTGAAAAAAGTGCCACCTGTGGCATATTTTTCAAATCAACTCGTTCGTTACAAAGATGCGAGCAATTCTTTTCTATCCTTTTCGCTCATATTTTTCAATAGTTCCAAGACCATTTGCTTATCAGTAGCTTTGTTTTGTCTTTCTTCGTTCAAAAGGTACCAATTATATTCCAACATCTTATCCAAAGGATAGGCACCAATATAGTTAGATGTTATATCCTCATTGCCACTATGCCCCATACTGTCACTGATGTATTTATACGGCACTAATCCAGAATTATTCAGATTGGTGGCGAAACTATGTTGAGCCCAAGTGGATGATGGGCGCTGTTCCATGCCAAGCAGCTCTGCCACCTTCGCCATATGCTCACGAATATAGCGATTATATCGTTGGATTACCCATACTTCTTGTTCTGGAGTTATCCACTCACTCATAATCGGGAACACACGCTTGTCAAGTTTAGGCTCATTGCCATACTTGTCTATAATCTTTTGTAGTTCTGGAGTAATGGGAAAGATGACCTCGCTAGCACTCTCGTTTCTGTCTCTCGTTTTATGACGCAAGAATCGGAGTTGCTTTCCATGTGTAGCAAAATACCAACCATCATAAGTCAGTCGCAAGGTGTCAGCCAAATTTTGTCCGTCACCCAGATACATAAATAGGAATAGCCCTAAATCACGAAAGACGGCGTGTTTCTCTTTTGGAAAGAATAACTCCTTGCCTTTTTCGTCTTTGGCTTCGTCTCTTTCCCAAAAGTCATAAAGCATCTTCATGGTAGGAACATCAAGGAACTCATGCTTACGACTACACACCTTATTGTAGCCCGTGTCCTTGAACATTTCTTTGGTGCTTCCTTTAATCAAACCACGGTCAATGCAGATATTTACAATGGTGCGGAATGTACGCAATGATATTCCAATGGATGTTGTACTAAGCTCATTTTTCTTCATTACCTTTACCCAATCCAGAATAAAGTTGTGACTTATATCACTTAAAGATACATCTTTTCCCATATCCCGTACAAACCTCTTTAATATATCCTCACTGCATCGAGCTGTTCCTGCCTTGCCATCGTCGCGCTTGGATACAATAAAAGATTCCCAAATGGAGTAGATTGTACTATCGTCATCTTTCCTCCCTTGATGTCGTTCCTGGAGTTTTCTCAAAGAAAAGTTTCCCTCATCGATGAGTTGATTTACAAGAGTAGCCACTTTCTCCATCTGTTTTTTTAATTCCTTTCGTTCTGAGGCTTTCTTGTTTCGTGATAATTTCTCACATTCACATAGTTCTATCCAATCTGTTCCTATATATGATTTCCCTATCCGCAGAAAAACTTTCTTACCAGCATATGCTATACGAATAGCGACAGGGGAAGTTTGGGAATAATCACCATCCATTCTTCTGGGATCCAACATAAGTGTACCTGTAACTTTCCCGTTGGAAGATACGAACTTTGCAAGCGAGGTTTCTCCCCTCTTTCGATACTTTTGAGACATATTTCCCACTTCCGCGAACTTTCCCTTGACTTTTTCCATTATAATTCTCCTTTTAACAGGGGATTCACGAAATCATCCGTGAACTTTCAGTGAACTTTCTGAATAAAAACTGTTGCAAATTTAAGATATTTCTTGGAACAAATAAATAATATAACTTATTTATTTTCAGGCATTTAATATTATTTATAATTTCATGAAATATACATCAAACAGACTCATAATCTGGAGGTCCCTGGTTCAAGCCCAGGCTGGTCCACAAATAGGTTTCAAAAGGATGTCAAACAACACGTCATTTTAGCCTTCAAAACAAGGAGAATCGCTGTAAAATCAAGGTTTTACAGCGATTTTTTGTTTTTTATCCATATCCGTTTGACTGCCAAACCATACCTTTTGATAGTCATCATTCGGTCATTTTCTGCTACAGAAACTGCTACACAAAAGCAGGCTCTCAAAAAAATGTAGCAATGAATGGAAAATGACTATTAAATTGACGGCATGCAAAACTTTCGTTTTCAAGAACTTATGTCGAACTTTGTAGCCTAAAAGCTACACTAAATGATGCGTTATGAAAACGACTTTCAAGGTATCCTACTACCTACGTTCCAACTATGAGAACAAAGAAGGAAAATCACCTGTAATGCTCCGAATGTATCTCGGTGGCGAAAAGGCGAATCTTGGATCCACTAAAATTTTTGTGTATAAATCCAAGTGGAGTAACAAAACCTGCAGAATGATTGGCAGAACGGCAGAAGCACTCTCCATTAATGCTTCTATAGATGCGCTGACAACAACGCTGATGCAGATTTACAGGAAATATGAAACTGACTTCTATCCGATTTTCATAATGCTTAACGTAATCCGTACTGAGCCTTGACACCATGGGTGTACACCCTCAACACCATTCGTGTTTACCCTCGACACACTGACAGCAAAGAATCAGTGTGCGTAAATGATAATCCCCATCGATTATCTACAGGATCGTTTTTCCTGCCCGTCATTGCTCATCTATTAATTATCTACTGGTCCATAAAGTTAGGTACAGACGGTGGGGGTGTCCCTACAGGTCAGCTACCATATAAACTTTTGACAGAGTCCCGAGGCACGACGAAAATATTTCTACAATCTTTACCTAAAAGTTAGCTACCATATAAACTTTTGGCACAGTCCCGGGGGGAGGCTTCCTTGGGTTGAGATCGTCTTACTTTTCCGGATAATGCAGATTCTCTCCGGAGATGTTGTCCAGCACCTCCGTGAGGAATTTGCGTGCCTCCCATTTTGCCATGGGCAGGTCGTGGAGCAGATAGTTGCCGCAGTCGCGCGGAGCTGCACCGGGAATCTCGCCGTCGAAGTCGGCGACGAAGCGGAAGGTGCGGCGCATCAGACCGACGATGTCCTTCGACTCGAAATTGCCGCGGAGGATGAGGTAGTTGCCTGTCAGGCAGCCCATCGGTCCCCAGTAGACAATGCGGTCCTTCCATTCTGGGTCGTTGCGGAGGTAGGTGGCGGCCAGGTGCTCGATGGTGTGGATGGCTCCTACGTGTAGCACCGGTTCGCGGTTGGGTTCTTTCATGCGGATGTCGAATGTGGTGACGGTCTCGCTGCCCACCTCGTCCTTGCGGCTTACATAGATGCCACGCAGCAGCCGTTCGTGGTCGATGGTGAATGATGGAATTTTGTTCATTGTAATTCTTTTATATTTTGGTGGAGTGGGGCGCAGGTCCGGATAATCTTCCGTGCCAATCTGTCGCCCTTGCAGCCTTCCCATGAGTCCGCCTGCCTGCAGCAGACAGCGCATCTGGCTTGACTCCTATTTATATTACATCGATTTTATATTACATCGATAAAATGTTTCGTCACTTCAAAGCTGCCGTTGGCGATGCGTTCCCAGAAGTCGTAGTACTGGCTTGCCTTGCTGTCCTTGAGCGGTATGTCGCTGATGACCCGGAAGGAGACGAACGGTGTCCGGTAGATATGGCAGACCTGTGCGATGGCGCAGCTCTCCATGTCGACGGCCGTTGCATCGGGGAATCTGTCGAGTATCTGCCGCATTTTCTCGCGTGAGTTGACAAACCACTCTCCGCTGACGGTCAGCCCGCTCCGGATGTGCAGTCTCTTGCATTCCGGGTGCGTGTTCAGCGACAGTGCCTTGCTGACAAGTTCCGCCGGTGCCTTGAAGCGTGCCGGCATGCCGATGATCTGTCCGTAGTCCACCTCGTCGCCGCAGTAGGCATCGTGGTAGGCACACGCCGCCGCCACCACCACGTCCGTCACCTCCAGTGACGTGTCAGCTCCGCCGGCACAGCCGCTTGAGACGATGAGGTCGGGGTGGTAGCGGCTGATCATCTCCACGGTGCCGACGGCGGCGTTCACCTTTCCGATCCCGCATTTCTGCAGGATGATTTCCTTTTCCCCCAGTCTGCCCGTGACGAAGTCCCGGTGTCCGGAGTGCTCTGTCGCGGCATCGGTGAGGAGGGCCTTGAGTTGCGCGAACTCCTTGTCCATCGCAACGATGATTCCTGTTTTCATGCGGCAAAGGTACGAAAATTATGCGGAAAGGCAAGAAGTGTCCCGTGACGAAAGTGTGCAGTCCCCCTCTCCGGTTCCTTTTGTCTTTTGGCTTTTATGCGGCAGGAACTGCATTCCCTTCGCCCGTACACGCCGCTATGTTCTTTCAGGGGGAAAGCGGAATCTGCCTGTCTGAAAGGAAACCCTCCTGCATGGGGCGGTTTTCACGACCAGCCTGAAAGGACTGACAGATACAATAATCATCAAAAATATAATAATAATCAAAAAAAAGTTTATACCTTTGCCCGGGATATTTTCAAGATATCGTTCACCCCATAAGCTGGAATGATAAAACTAAAGGCTCGTAAAACATGAAATATGCTTTGATAACCGGTGCGTCACGCGGAATCGGCCGTGCTGTTGCCTTGCTTCTGGCGGAACAGTATTCGATAATCATCAATTACCGTTCCAATTCAGAATGCGCGCAGGAAGTGAAACGGCAGATAGAAGCCCATGGCGGCCATGCCGAGCTTCTGCCTTTTGATGTTGCCGACCCCGGGGCGATAGAGGCTTCGGTCGATGCCTGGGAGGCTGCCCATCCCGGTGAATTCATCTCCGTTCTGGTGAACAATGCCGGCATCCGCCGGGACAATGTTATGTTTATGATGTCGGAAGACGACTGGCATAGCGTTCTCGACACGAATATGAACGGTTTTTTCTACATCACCCGCAGGCTGCTGAAGCACATGATGCCACGGAAGCGTGGTGGCAGAATCATCAATATGGCGTCACTGTCGGGGCTGAAGGGGATGCCCGGACAGGTCAACTACAGTGCGGCGAAGGCCGCACTGATCGGTGCGACGAAAGCACTGGCACAGGAGGTGGCACCGCGCAACATCACGGTCAATGCCGTCGCTCCGGGGTTCATACAGACCGATATGACCAGGGATCTGCCTGAGGACGAGCTGAAAAGACTCATTCCGGCGGGCCGTTTCGGCAGACCGGAGGAGGTGGCGGCCGTAGTGGCGTTCCTTGCTTCCGATGCCGCAGCGTATGTCACGGGAGAGGTCATCAGTGTGAACGGCGGACTCTATACGTAGAGGCTGGCAGGGCAACGGCCTTCCCGGTCTCGTCTACTTGTCCACATGGCTTGCCTACTTGACCACTCGGCATGTCTACTTGTCCACTCGTGGACTTTCAGCAATAGTAAATATAAAAAAACAATAGAAGCAATCCTCTGTCCTGTCAGGGGAGTCCTCCTTCCGGAGGAGGTCTTTTAATACAATGGAAAGAAGAGCAGTTATTACCGGAATGGGAATATGGTCGTGTCTCGGTACTGACCTTGACACTGTAAAGGAGTCGTTATACGAGGGAAAGTCGGGCATTGGCCTTCAGAAGGAACGCCTTGCCTATGGCTATCGTTCGGCTCTGACGGGTATCGTTGAAGAGCCTGTCATCACAAAGAAGATGCTCGACCGCCACACACGTGCCGGAATGTCAGAAGAGGCGCGTTATGCCTATATGTCGAGTCTGCAGGCTTTCGCACAGGCAGGCGTCACCGATGACTATCTCCGTGAGAACGAGGTGGGCTGTATCTTCGGCAACGACTCCTCTGCCCAGCCGGTCATCGAGGCTTCAAAGATCATGGACGAGAAGCACGATTCGGCCATGCTGGGCTATGGGCTCATCTTCCAGTCGATGAACTCTACGGTGAACATGAACCTCAGCACCATCTTCCATCTGCGCGGAGTAAACTTCACCGTCAGTTCGGCCTGTGCCAGCGGCAGCCATTCCATCGGTCTGGCCTTTATGATGATCCGGCAGGGACTGCAGGACATGGTGCTTTGCGGTGGTGCCCAGGAAACGAATTACTATTCGATGGCCTCGTTCGATGCGCTCGGTGCTTTCTCTGTCCGCATGGATGAACCGGCGAAGGCGAGTCGTCCGTTCGACAGAGACCGTGACGGTCTCATACCGAGCGGCGGTGCTGCCTCACTGGTCCTGGAGGACTACGGTCATGCAAAGGCCCGCGGGGCGAACATCCTTGCCGAGGTGGTAGGTTACGGCTTCTCGAGCAATGGCGGCGGCATCAGCCAGCCTTCCGATGAGGGGTGCGTGATCGCCATGAGCCGTGCGCTGGATGCGGCAGGGATGAAGGCTGACGACATCGACTATATCAATGCCCATGCCACGAGTACGCATCAGGGAGATATGTATGAGGCGATCGCCCTGAACCGTATGTTTGAGGGGAAGCATGCCCTGATCTCCTCTACCAAGGGCATGACAGGCCATGAGTGCTGGATGGCGGGGGCGTCGGAAGCGGTGTACAGCACGCTGATGATGCAGCACGGCTTCGTTGCGCCCAACATCAACTTTGAGCATCCTGACGAGTATTCTGAGAAACTGAACCTTGCCACGGCAACCGTTGACACGGAGGTCGACACCGTGCTGAGCAATTCTTTCGGCTTCGGCGGTACCAACTCCGCCCTGGTCATCAGGAAGTTCCGGGAGTAGCCGGGACGGGACCGTTCAAACCTGTTGGATGGAATCTGAGTACATTTGATTATTTACTTATATTTTACCTGTTATGAAACGAATCGTATTATTGCTGTCTTTTGTAGTATGCTGTGTCATGAGTCTTTTTGCCAAGGCCGATGTAACATTGAAGAGCGGATCGCTTGCAAAGCTGAAAACCTCGAAGGAAAAGGTCTACGTCGTGTGGGATTACAGCCACGCCACGCTGGAAGGGAAGGATGTGAAGTCTTTTCTGAAAGAGAAAGGTGCAGAGTGGGAACGTGACTACAAGGCGGAGCTTGAACGTGCGGAGGCGAACTTCATGGAGCGTTTCAATGACAAGACGAAGAGCGTGACCGTTACGGACAAGAAGAGTGAAGCCGACTACACGATCGTCGTTCATGTGAAAGATTTCCATTATGGCAGCACCGGCGCCTCTGTCCTCATCGGTTTCGGCGCAGGCGATGCGCACATGAATGCGCTGATGGACTTCTACGAGAAGAACGTGAAGCGTCCTTTTGCCGTGATTGACGTTGACGGTGTCGCAGGAGCAGGTTACGGCAATGAGAAGCGCCGTGTCGAAACATACCGTGAACTGGCCGAGCAGGTGGTGAAGCTGATTAAGAAGGCCAGATAAGGACAGGATCTGTTTCCTGGACCTGTCATGGCCGGTATGATTAAAGCAGAATTGAGATGAAGAAACTTGTATTGTTGCTGTTCACACTGATATGCTCGCTCTCGACGATGGCGCAGAAGCTGGAGCAAGGTTCTTTTGCCGTGTTGAACGGTGTGAAACTGGTAAACACGGAAATGGAGTTCGTTTCTGTTCATGGAATGTCCGAAGCGGATTTCAGCGAATATGAGAAAGACTGGAAGGAAGACAAGCCGCAGATAGTGGACTTCTTCATCACCAGGGCTAACATCCCCCTTGAAGGTCTGGTTATCTTAGGCAGTTTCCCAAAAGCGGCGTATACGCTGAAGGTGACTGTCAACGCCATCAGTGAAAAGGGCAACTATGACTGCGATGTGACTTTGCTGGATGCCGGCAGGTCTGTTCTGGCCCGGCTCTCCGGCGTATGTGCGAAAGGCGGAACGTGGGGGACCAAACTCAACCTGATAAAGGACGGTGCCCGGCATACGGGAAAGAAACTCGGAGAGACACTGAGAGCCGAAATAAAAAAGGCGAAGTAATCAGCACGCATGAATCTATTTCAATCAGAAAGTGACAGATATACGCAGGAGCAGCTGTCAGCCCGTGAGGCGCAACGCCTTGCCGAGTATATAGCATGGGGTCCTGTGATCTTCCAGGTGTCGCGCCTGATGGTGAAGTGGGGCATCCTGGATGCGCTGCGTGACAGCCAGGAAGGGCTGACGCTGGATGAACTAAAGGAGCAGACGCGGCTTTCGGAATACGCATTGAAGGTCCTGCTCGAGGCTTCGCTGAGTGCCGGAACGGTGCTGGTGGACAGAACGACCGACCGTTATACGGTTTCCAAGACCGGGTGGTTCCTGCTCAACGACCCGGCCACACGGGTGAACATTGATTTCAACCATGATGTCAACTATCGGGGTATGTTCTATCTTGACGAGGCACTCAAGGAAGGCAAGCCGGCCGGATTGAAGACGCTTGGCGACTGGCCTACCATCTATGAGGGGCTGTCGCAGCTTGACAGGCAGGTGCAGGACAGCTGGTTCGGCTTTGACCATTTCTACAGCGACCATTCCTTTGACAAGGCCTTGGAGATAGTCTTCGGCAGACATCCCGTACAGCTGATGGATGTAGGCGGCAATACAGGCCGTTTTGCCTTGCGCTGTGTGGACTATGACCCGGAGGTCAACGTCACGATTGTCGACCTGCCGGGCCAGATCGGGATGATGAAGAAGAACATTGCCGGCGAGAAAGGGGCGGAACGCATCGGCGGATTCCCGACGGACATCCTTGACGAGCGTAACCGGTTGCCGGAGGGCGAGTGGGATGCCATCTGGATGAGCCAGTTCCTGGACTGCTTCTCGGAAGACGAAATCTGCAGTATCCTCTCTCGCACAGCCGGGGTGATGACCGCTGATACCACCTTGTATATAATGGAGACCTTCTGGGACCGGCAGAAGTATGAGCCGGCCTCCCTGTGTCTGACGATGACGAGCGTCTATTTCACGGTCATGGCAAACGGAAACAGCAAGATGTATCACTCGGACGACATGATCAGACTGATCGGCCGTGCCGGTCTTGATGTGGTTGGCATCCACGACGGAATAGGACAGGGACACACCATCCTGGAAGTGAAACGGAAATAAAACATCAGTCGAATAACATAAAAATGGAAAGAAAAGAAATTGAAGAAAAAGTAAGAAACTTCCTCATTGAGGATCTGGAGATTGACGAAGAGAACATCGCGCCGGAGGCAAAGCTGAAGGACGACCTCGGCATTGACAGTCTGGACTTTGTGGACATCGTCGTCATTGTCGAGAAGAACTTCGGCTTTAAGATCAAGCCGGAGGAGATGCAGGGAGTGGTTACTTTGTCACAGTTCTGCGATTATATCGAAAGCAAGGTTGGCTAACACGACGTACGGCAGTGGCTGGATGCACCGGGCGTTGATACAGTCGCTGCGCTGGCTGGATGTGCGGATGGTCTATCTGGTCACCTCCCTCTTCGTGATACCGGTCTGCCTGCTGCTGAATACCAATCACAGCCGGACATCCGCCTACGCCTTCTACCGTCACCGGCTGGGATACGGAAAGTTGCGTGCGGCATGGAGCGTTTACCTGAACCATTGTGTGTTCAGCTGGGTCGTGGTCGACCGGTTTGCCGTCTTTGCAGGCAAGCACTTCAGGCTGGAGACGGAGGGGGAGGAGTATTTCCGCCGGCTGGAGGCGGAACCGGGAGGTTTCCTGGTCTTCAGTTCTCATATCGGCTGCTACGAGGTGGCTGGCTATTCCCTCACATCAAAGACAAAGCGGTTCAATGCTTTGGTCTTCGGGGGAGAGAAAGCCACGGTAATGGCCGGGCGACAGAAGGTCCTTGGGCACCATAACATCCGTATGATACCTGTCAAGGACGACATGAGCCACCTCTTTCTGGTGAACAAGGCACTTGATGACAGTGAGATCGTTAGTATGCCTGCCGACCGCATCATCGGCTCTGCCAAGACGGTGACGGCACGTTTCCTGGGTGCTGATGCCCGTTTCCCGGCAGGTCCGTTTTCCGTGGCGGCGATGAAAGGCCTGGATGTCCTTGCCGTCAACGTCATGAAGACATCGGCCCGAGGCTACAAGGTGTATGTGGCACGCCTCTCCTACGACAGACGTGCCCCCCGCAGACAGCAGATGCAGCAGCTGGCAGACAGTTACGTGAAGGAACTTGAACGCAGAGTGCGCCAGTATCCTTTGCAATGGTTTAACTTCCATGACTTCTGGTCATGATCAGTCGATGGTTGGCAAGATGGTGAATTTTGATGTGGAGAACCCTTCCGAAGATGCGCTCCGTTCGATAGACGTACACGAACTGCTGCCGCAGCAGGAGCCTTTTGTCATGATCGGCACTCTCGTACACTTCGACAGGAAGCTGACGGTTACCGAGACCGTGGTGCGGGAAGGTAACATTTTCGTAGACGGGAGATGCTTCTCCGCTTCCGGCCTGATGGAGAACATTGCACAGACCTGTGCAGCCCGCATCGGGTATGTCAACAGATACATCCTGAAAAAGGCCGTCCAGCTGGGCTTCATCGGTGCTGTACGCAACTTTGAAGTCATGGAGCTGCCCTGTGTCGGAGACACCATTACCACACGTGTGGAGGTGAAGGAAGAAGTGTTCGGCATGACGCTGGCAGAGGCGGTCGTCACCTGCGGCGGGAAAGTGCTGGTCACATCCGAGATGAAGATTGCCGTCAAAGAACAGGAAGACGCTTAGAAAATGACGAAATCCGGTATTGAAATGGAAGAATTAAGAGCATCCAAAGAGTTTGCCGTCCGCTTCAGTGAGGTTGATTCCATGAATGTCGTATGGCATGGTTC
This sequence comes from Prevotella denticola, assembly GCF_900454835.1. Taxonomy (GTDB): domain Bacteria; phylum Bacteroidota; class Bacteroidia; order Bacteroidales; family Bacteroidaceae; genus Prevotella; species Prevotella denticola. The sequence continues at coordinate 528,433 of NZ_UGTM01000002.1, forward strand.
CTATCCTCTTTACTTTGAAGATGCGCGGGAAGCCTTCGGGAAGAAATATGGACTGGAGTACACGGGCTTCTTCGACCACGGCTATTTCGCTCCTCTGGTCGACCTCTCGTTCCACTATAAGAAGCCTGTCAGGTATGGCATGAGGCCACGCATCGACATCCTCTACCGTCCTACGGAGGCAGCCAAGATTGTCTTCGATTATGAGATACATGATACGGCGGATGACAGCCTGATGGCGACGGGCCATTCCGTACAGGTGTTCATGGACCTTGACTATCAGCTGGTATGGGACAATCCCCCCTTCTACCAGCAGTGGAAGGAACGTTGGGGACAGGTGAAGACGAAGGAATGAGTGGCGGGGGAGATCTGCAGAAAAGATGGTTTATGTATTAGCTGACAACATCATTTCCCCTCTGGGCGATACGTCAGAGGACAATTATCGGGCGATAAAGGCCGGTAGGTCGGGCCTGCGTGCCTATGCCCCGATGACCGATGGCATCCCTGATGGCTTTACGGCCTCCCTGTTGCCGGATGACTTTGAAGAGCTGGTCTGCCGTTCTGCAGGCAAGGCCATTGATGCGGCGGGGATTGACGTGTCGGATCAGCGCTCGGTGTTCATCCTGAGTTCTACCAAAGGTGCAATAGAGCAATTAGGGAAGACTGCGGATGAAGACCTGTATCTGGGCAGGACGGCACAGCGGATCTCCGTCCGGCTGGGCTTCAGGACCCCTCCTGTTGCAGTATGCAATGCGTGCATTTCCGGTTCGGCCGCGATGATCTTGGCCTGCAGATTGCTGCAGTCGGGGGTTTATGACCATGCCGTCGTATGCGGCGCCGACTGTCCCGGACGTTTCATCATCTCAGGATTCCAATCGCTGAACGCCATGTCGGCTGAGGCTTGCCGTCCTTTCGATATAGAACGTCAGGGAATGAATTTAGGTGCAGCAGCTGCAACGGTGGTACTGGGCAGTCGTCTTTCTCCCGGCTGGCGGAGCAGCGGCAGGGCAGACGAACGGATATGGCAGATAGGACACGGGTACATAAGGAATGATGCCTTTCATATCAGTACGCCGTCGAAGACGGCCGACGGGCTGACCGCCGCATTGCAGCAGACATTGGAAGAAGTCGGCAAGGAGGACATCGCCTTTGTCAATGCCCATGGAACGGCCACGCTTTTTAACGACCAGATGGAGGCTGTCGCCCTCCGGAAGGCCGGTCTTTCCGACCTGCCTGTCAACGCATTGAAAGGCTATATCGGACATACACTGGGTGCCGCAGGTATTTTTGAAACGATTCTCGGGATGAAGTCCGTTGATGACCATACCGTTTTAGGCACCCGGGGATACCGGGAGGCCGGGGTGTCAGGTAAAGTGCTGATGACCCAGGAACATCGTCCGACGGACAGGCATTCCTTTCTGAAGATGCTCTCCGGCTTCGGCGGCTGTAATGCGACACTTTATGCAAGATCCGCAGCGGTCCGCAGTAACAGTCCCGATGAAAGAGGAGAGGCGGCCGCCCATACGGTTCCGGAACTCAGGAAGCTGCATTCTGTACACATCACTCCTGACGGCGCATGGGTTGACGGCGAAGCCTTTCCTGTTAATGCCGGACAGGAGGGGAACAGTCTGCTTACAGCTGTATATAAACAGATGGGAGGTGATTATCCGAAGTATTACAAGATGGATGGCCTGTGCCGGTTGGGATTCATCGCATCAGAGCTGTTGCTGCGGGCGGAGCAGACAGGAGGAACACTTCCCGGCGGACTCGACCGGAGCAGGGCGGTCGTGCTTTTCAACCGCTCCTCCTCTGTCGCTTCTGATAAGCGTTACTTGTCGTCGATAGCCGACAAGGACAATTATTTCCCGAGCCCGTCCGTCTTCGTATATACATTACCGAACATCGTAGCAGGTGAGATTGCCATCCGCAACGGATATCATGGAGAGACCTCCTTCTACATCCTTCCGGAAAAGGACGAACAGCAGATGGAAACGCTGATGCGGACCGCCTTCATGGACAGGCAGACGACAAGTCTGCTGGCGGGATGGATTGATTATGAGGATTGCGGACATTTCGAGGCCGACCTGTATACGGTATACATTAACAAGGTATAACAAAGGGAAAAAGAACAGAAAAATCATATCATAATAAAATAGATACTGCAATGGACGAGTTAATAAGAGAACTGAAGGATGAAATCATAGAGGCATTGAACCTCGAGGAAATGACGGCTGACGACATTGATGAAAATGAACCTCTCTTCGGCGAAGGCCTGGGGCTGGACTCCATCGATGCCTTGGAGCTGATTGTCCTTCTGGAAAAGAAGTACGGTATCAAGCTGGCCGATCCTGCCGAAGGGAAGAAGATCTTCACGAATGTGGCCGCCATCGCCGATTATGTCAGCAAGAACAGAAAGAAATAATCACACGTCCTGGGAACAGGTGTGAACGGACAGACAGACAAGATGAATATTGCAGTTACCGGGGAAGGCATCATCTCTGCCATCGGCTTGGACAAACAAGAGACGTTGCGGTCGTTGGTGAAGAGGCGGAGTGGCATTGGAGAGATGAAACATCTTCAGTCTGCCCACCATGAATTGCCTGTGGGTGAGGTGGATCTGACGAACAGCCAGCTGAAGGAGATGGCGGGTATCCCTGTGTCGAAGCTGATGAGCCGGACTGCCCTGATGGGCATCATCGCCATCCGTCAGGCATTGGCGGATGCTGGAATCACGGTTGATGCCGTCCTGCAACGGAAAAAGAAAGGAGAGCCCTTGCGCATAGCCCTCGTCTCCGGGACGACCGTCGGCGGCATGGACATCACCGAGCTGTGCTTCGAGCATCTTGAAGAAGCGGGCAGTACGGATTTCCTTCAGCATCATGACTGTGGCAGCTGTACGGACTCCATGGCCGGTTATTTCGGTATCTTCACAGAGGTGACGACCCTCTCGACGGCTTGTTCTTCAGCTGCCAATGCCATTATGCTGGGTGCCCGGTTGCTGAAAGACCATCGTGCCGACCTTGTCGTAGCCGGCGGCACGGAGGCTCTGTCGCGTTTTCATCTCAACGGCTTCAACGCTCTGATGATTCTTGATCACGACCGCTGCCGTCCGTTTGATGCCACACGGGCAGGGCTCAACTTAGGCGAAGGGGCTGCCTTCTTGGTACTGGAACCTGAAGAAGGGGCTGCCAGACGCGGCGTCACCCCTCATGCTTACCTCACAGGATATGGCAATGCCTGCGATGCCTTCCATCAGACGGCATCGTCAGAGAATGGCGAAGGAGCCTACCTTGCCATGAAGGAAGCCCTCGAGACAGCACAGGTCAGTCCTGCGGATGTTCAATATGTCAATGCCCACGGTACCGGTACGCCCAATAATGACCAGAGTGAGAGCGTCTCCCTGCATCGTCTCTTTGGAGACAAGATGCCGTTGGTGTCCAGTACAAAAGCGTTCACGGGGCATACAACAAGTGCGTCGGGCGGTATAGAAGCCGTCATCTGCATCCTGGCGATGCAGAACCGTTTTGTACCGGCCAGCCTGGGCTGGGAGCATCAGATGGAGGGGGGGATTACTCCGTCGCCGGGTGTTGCGGACATCACGTTGGAACACGTGCTTTGCAACTCCTTCGGTTTTGGCGGCAATGATTCCGCTCTGTTGTTTTCCGTCCATCCTACAGCTGCCGGTGTTCCGGAGGCAGGGGGGGATGCAGAGAAGGGAGTCAAGGTCCTGTCGCACATTGAAATCACCTCGGAGGATGAGCTGTCCGGTATCCGCAGATACGTCAGGCCTCTGGATGCACGCCGCATGGGGAAACTCATGAAGAGCTCTCTGCTCTCCTCCTTGGAGGCCTTGGCACAGGCAGGCATCGGACAGCCCGACGCCATCATCACCGGTACCATGTATGGCAGCCTGGAATACAGTGAGCGGCTGCTGGAACAGATAAGGCAAGAGGGAGAGACGATGTTGAAACCGACTTACTTCATGCAGAGTACGCATAACACGATAAGCAGCAACATCGCCATCAGGACCCGCTGCCATGGGTACAACGTCACCTATACGCAGGGGAAGGAATCCCTGGCGCGGGCCGTGCGTGATGCGGAAATGCTCCTGAGAGACGGAAAGGCACGGACCGTCCTCGTAGGCTGCCATGACGAGAGCACCCCTCTCTTCAATTCATTGTTGAAGCGTGAAGGAGCGGAGGAACTTCCTCCTGTCCATTCAATAGCGATGGTGTTGTCATGTGGAGAGTAGTGTTTCTGTCGGTTATCCAGAGTTCTCTTCTGGCAGGTGGGCAGGTCTTCCTGAAGTTCGCACTCCAGAAGATGCAGCCTTTCGGCTGGACCCGTGCGTTCTGGTACAGTCTCCTGCTCAACTGGCAGTTTGCCTGTAGCGGTCTGCTCTTCGGCTCAAGCTCTGTTCTCTGGATGTATATCGTCAGGCATTATCCCCTGAGTGTGGCTTATCCGATGATCAGTCTGAGTTATGTGTTGGGTCTTCTGGCAGCGATACTCTTCTTCCATGAGTCCGTCTCCGTGATGAAATGGGTGGGAGCGGGGCTCATAGTCCTGGGCTGCTGCCTGATTGCCAAGTAAGAAAAATAGATGTATGATGAAAAGGTTATTGTTAGTATTGATGGCGTTCTGTATCGCCACAGCGAGTGTCTCTGCACAGTCGGCCGGCGAGGCAAGGATAAGACAGCAGATAGAGGCTGCTGCTGCGGGCATGAGGACCATGCAGTGTGACTTTGTGCAGACGAAGTATCTCCGTATGCTCAACGACAGGATGGTGTCGCACGGCAGGATGTATTACCAGCAGCGCGACAAGCTGCGGTGGGAGTACACCTCGCCTTATTCCTATGCTTTTGTACTGAACGGACCGCGTGTCCTTATCAGCAAGGGCAGCCGCAATGATGTCATCAATGTCAATCAGAGCAAGTTCTTCAAGGAGATAGCGCGTATCATGATGAACAGTGTCGTGGGGAAAGCCCTCAATGACCGGCGCGACTTCAAGGTGGCGCTATCGTCATCAGCGGCCGAGTATGTCGCCGTGCTCTATCCGCAGCAGAAGCAGATGCAGCAGATGTTCCAGAAGATTGTCCTCCATTTCAGCCGTCAGCACGCAATGGTCGCCAAGGTCGAGCTTGTCGAGAAACGGGGCGACCGTACGGTAATCGAGATGAAGAACGTGAAAGTAAACAGTCCTGTCAATGCGAAGGTTTTTTCCGTTAATTAGCATTTTCCTGCTTTCGCTCTTTCCGGTGGCGGTGAGTGCGCAGGACAGTGTCGTGGTTTCGCAGCCGCCTTTGTCCGACAGCATCGGCAGCAAGGCGAAGTATGCCGCTGTTATTGAGCTGCCGAAGGGTTACCTCAGCGGCATCTCTGTCATCGTGCGCGATCCGGATGTGTATCATGGTGTCCTGTTCAATGAGTTCGGCATCACGGCACTTGAGTTCACCTACCATCCCCGGACCGGGAAGGTAGATCTGATAGAGGTGATTCCGATGCTCGACAAGTGGTATGTCCGCCGTGTCCTGAAGAGCGATCTGCAGCGTGTCATGGAGAATATGCTGCACGGCATCTCCGTGTACAAGGATGAGAAGTATCACGTCAGTTACAGTTTCTCACTGATGAAGGATGAAGTAGAACCCGATGCGGCGGAAGGAGAAAGCGATGGAACTGAAGAATAATCTGTATAAAATAATCCGTAAAGAGGGAGCCGGTCCGGTGGCGAATTACGCCATCGAACTGATTCCCTCTTGTGTTATCTATGCTGCCCATTTCCCCGGCCGGCCCGTCACTCCGGGCGTATGTATTGTTCAGATGGGCAAGGAACTCGTCGAAGACCTGCTTTCCGGACAGCGTTCCGCACCATGCAGGCTGGATATCAGCAAGGTGAAGAACGTGAAGTTCCTCTCCGTCATATCACCGGAGGAAAGCCTGCACCTCACGTATCAGGTGAAGAAGCTGGTCCTGTCTGATGACGGAACGGCCGTTGAAGCGCAGATGGCGGTACTTTCTGCCGGCGGCAAGGCGATGGCAAAGATTTCCTTAGTGATGAAAGCCGTATGATGAACGAGGAGCTGAAGAAGCGATTGAGAAGCAGACGCATCTGTGTCGTCATTCCTACTTATAATAACGGCGGGACGATAAAGGCAGTGGTGGAGGGAGTGCTCCGCTACTGCGACGATGTCATCGTCGTTGCTGACGGCTGTACGGACAATACCCTCGGCATCCTCCATGCGATTGAGAACATCACGGTGGTGGCGTATGTGCGGAACAGAGGCAAGGGCCATGCGCTGAAGACAGGCTTCCGGACGGCCCTGAAGCAAGGCTTCTCCTATGCGATAACCCTTGACGGTGACGGACAGCACTACCCGGAAGACATTCCTCTCTTCCTGCAGGCCAATCTGCAGCATCCCCATGCACTGATTATCGGCAGCCGTCAGCTGGAAGGCGTCGACCGCTCCAAGGGCAGTTCCTTTGCCAACAGGTTCTCCAATTTCTGGTTCTATGTGCAGACGGGCAGGGCATTGTCCGACACACAGACCGGTTACCGGCTCTATCCGCTGCACAGACTGCACGGACTGTCACTGCTCACCTCACGCTATGAGGCTGAGCTTGAGCTGCTCGTCTTCGCATCCTGGCATGGCATCGGGATTGTCCCGATACCCGTACAGGTCTATTACCCTCCGCGTGACGAGCGTGTGAGCCATTTCCGGCCGGGGATGGACTTCGCACGCATCAGTGTCCTGAACACTGTCCTCTGCTTTCTGGCCGTGGTCTACGGACTTCCCCTGCGGCTGTGGCGTGCGTTCACGACGTTCTTCCGCACGGCTTATTCCCTGCTCTTCTTCCTCTTTTTCACACTGGCCGTCTTCACGCCTTTCGTGTGGATTTACACCAGGTGCGGCAAGATGACCGAGAAGAAACGTCTCCGTCTGCATCAGCTTATCTATCATGCCTCACGCTTTGTGATGCTCCGTCACGGCATCCCCGGTACCAAGTACCGGTTCGAGGTGGCAGAAGGAATCGACTTCGACAAGCCCCGCATCATCATCTGCAACCACCAGTCGCATCTCGACCTGATGTGCCAGCTGGTCTTTACGCCGAAGATCGTCTTCCTCACCAACGCCTGGGTATGGGACAATCCGTTCTATGGCCTGCTGATCCGCAATGCCGAGTATCTGCCGGTCAAGGAGGGACTCGAAGAAATCATGCCCCATCTGCGTTCGCTCATAGAGCGTGGTTACAGCATAGCGGTCTATCCCGAAGGCACCCGCTCCGGGGACTGCCGCATCGGAAGGTTCCACCAGGGAGCGTTCTATATGGCACGTGAATTCGGACTGGAGATTCTCCCGATGATTCTCTACGGACCGGGGAAGATTCTGCCCAAGACCAGTCACCATCTGCACAAGGGCAGGTTCTTTGTCGAGGTGGACAGGCCGCTTACGCAGGAAGAGCTCTCCGCCATGGGCGACCTGAAGCAGCAGGCATCCGCCATGCGCAGGCGTTATAAGGAAAAGTATGAAGAGATAGCAGACAGAATGGAACAATGACACGGCAGAAGAAGGTTATCATTATCGGAAGCGGACTGGGCGGACTGTCCTCGGGAGTCGTCCTGGCGAAGAACGGCTATGCCGTCACCGTCCTGGAACAGGGCGGGCAGGCAGGGGGCTGCCTGCAATGTTTCACCCGGCGTGGCGCAAAGTTCGAGACAGGCATGCACTTCATCGGCAGTGCTGCACATGGGCAGACGCTGGACAGGCTCATGCGGTACCTGGAGATTGACAGGACGGTGAGGCTCTCGCAGCTCGACCCCCGGGGCTATGATGTCGTGTCCCTGGGCGGCAGGCGGTATGCCTTTGCCAACGGCAGAGAAGCCTTCATCGGGCAGATGTCGGCGTATTTCCCTTCCCAGCACGACAATCTCGTGAGGTATTACGACCTTGTCGAGGATATCGCCAATGCCTCGTCGCTCCATTCCCTCAGGTATGCCGACTCTGATGCTCCGTTGAACACGGAATATCAGCTGCGTTCCATCAATGCCGTCATTGACGAAGTGATTACCGACCCTGTGCTTGCGAAGGTCCTCGTAGGCAACCTTCCGCTCTATGCGGCAGAGAAAGACAAGACGCCTTTCTCCACCCATGCTTTCATCATGGACTTCTACAACCAGAGTGCCTTCCGTGTCAGGGGCGGCAGTGACAGTATCGCCACGGCCCTGGTGGACACCATCAACCGTTATGGCGGCGAGGTCCTGACACGGCAGAAGGTGACACGCATCGTCTGCGATGACACGCACGCCGTCGGCGTGGAGGTGGACGGCGGGGAAAGGCTGCCCTGCGACATCGTCATCTCTGACGCACATCCCATGCGTACCTTGGAGCTGCTGGACACGAGGCTGATCCGTCCTGCTTTCCGCAGGCGCATCAACCACATCCCGCAGACCGTGGGCGGTTTCTCCGTTTATCTCCACTTCAAGGAGAACACGGTGCCTTACCTCAATTACAACTACTATGGCTATCAGGGCGATACGCCGTGGGACTGTGAACGGTATACGGAACAGAGCTGGCCCAAGGGATTCCTTTACATGCACTTCTGTCCGGAGACTGATACGCCCTATGCCTCGACAGGTGTCATCCTCTCTTATATGCAGATGTCCGATGTAGAGCAGTGGAAGGGAACAGCTCCCGGCCGCCGCGGGCAGGCCTATGAGGATTTCAAGCGCAGGAAGGCCGAACGCCTTCTCGATGTGCTCGAAGATCACTTCCCCGGCATACGCTCCGGCATACAGAACTATTATACATCCACTCCGCTTACCTATCTTGACTACACAGGGACGGAGGGAGGCTCCATGTACGGCAATGCCAGGGACATAGGACTGGGAAGCGCCGGCAGGGTGCCGCAGCGCACGAGGATTCCGAACCTGTATCTCACCGGGCAGAATATCAACTCCCATGGAATGCTCGGTGTCCTGGTCGGGACAGTCGTCACCTGCAGTGAGCTGCTGACGGCAAAGACAATTTACGAACAGATAAAGAAGGCAGGCGAATGAAGACGGCAGTGATTATCGGCGGTGGCTTAGGTGGACTTTTCACCGGCGCTCTCTTGTCCCATGAAGGCTTCAAGGTCACCGTGCTGGAGAAGAACAGCACGGCCGGCGGCGGCCTCCAGAACTTCCGTCGCTTCGGAATGAAGTTCGATACGGGCATGCACATCATCGGCGGAATGCACCCGGGCGGCAACATCTATCGCATCTGCCAGTATCTGGGCATTGCAGACAGGGTGCAGTTGCGTGATGTCGACGACGACTGTACCGACAGCCTTTACTTTGCCGAAGACCGGACTACCTACCGTATCGGGAGGGGCCGGGAGGGATTTGTCCGTTCGCTGGCCAGGCATTTCCCCGAAGAGCGTGCCGGGCTTGAGGCATACGTCGATGCCATGTTCCGCCTTACGGACGAGGTCGACCTCTTCCATCTGCGCCCTTCCGCAGACTCCTTCCCGGTCCATTCCTCCGAATTCAGTCTTGCTGCCGATGCGTTCATCGCCCGGTACATCCGGAATCCCAGGCTCCGCAATGTGGTAGCCTACATGAATCCGCTCTATGGAGGCAGAGTGGACGAGACGCCTGCTTACGTCCATGCCATCGTCAGCTCCTTGTACATGCAGGGTGCCAGCAGGTTTGTCGGCGGCAGCGACCGCTTTGCCCGTCTGCTTGTTTCCGTCATCGAGCGTGCGGGAGGCGAGGTCAGATGCGGCGAGGGTGCAGAGTGGGTAGAGGTGAGCAACCGCCACGTCGACTATGTGCGGTCGGCCGGGGGACGGGAGTACCGGGCCGACTGCTACATCTCGGCCATCCATCCCTGCAGCCTGCTGACGCTGATGGATGAGAAAGCTTTTCCGAAGGCTTACCGCCGCCGGCTTGACGAGATACCGAACGGCTATTCTGTCTTCTCGGTATATGTGAAACTGAAACCCGACACGTTCCCTTACATCAATCATTCGGAGTATTACATGACACGGTACGACGAGGTGTGGCATTTCGACGAGCCGCATGACACGTGGCCTCTGGGCTTCCTTTTCATGACGCCGCCTGAAGAGAACCAGGGACGCTATGCCGACAAGGCACTCGTGACGGTGCCGATGCGCTATGCCGATGTGGCAAGATGGGAGCAGACGACTGCCGGCCGCCGCGGAAGCGGCTATGAAGCGTGGAAGCGGGAGAAGGCCGGGCAGCTTCTGCAGCGTATAGAAGAGATCCATCCCGGCTTCCATGCCTGCGTGGACAAGATCAATACGGCCTCGCCGCTCACCATTCGCGACTACTACGGTGCCAAGGAAGGCACGATGTGTGGTTTCAGCAAGGATTACAAGAACCTGCCCCTCTCGCAGCTCCCGGTGGTGACGAAGGTCGACAACCTGCGGCTCACCGGGCAGTGCAACAATCTCCCGGGCTTCTGCGGGGTGCCTCTGACGGCTGTCAACACCGTCGAGTCGATTCTCGGGCGCAACTATATTCTGGACAGAATCAATGAGATGACGAAATGAACAGGAAGAACTTTTTTCTTTTGCTGTGGCCGTTGCTGCTGCCGCTGTGCGTGTCTGCACAGACCGGCAGGCCCCGGTGCATAAATATATGGCAGGGGACGACGGTGGGAAAGACGGTCGTCATGACATCCTATCTGGCAGAGGGGAAAGACAATGCCGCCGTCATCGTCTGCCCGGGGGGCAGTTATCTGTGGCACGACATGGGCGGCGAAGGCAAGGACGTGGGCGAGTGGCTGCAGCGCAACGGCATCTCGGCTTTCGTCCTGCGCTACCGGACGGCCGGCGTGGGGGCTTTCCTCACGCCTTACCGGTACGTCTTCCGGGGCAACCGCTATCCTGACGCACTGAACGACCTACTGCGGGCGATGCAGTATGTCAAGGCGCACTCTGCAGAACTGGGCGTCGACGCCTCGCGCGTGGCGGCAATGGGCTTCTCGGCGGGCGGCCATCTGGTGATGTCGGCAGCCGAACTGCTGCCCCGGGAGCAGCGGCCGTGGTTTGTCGTGCCGGTCTATCCGGTCGTGACGATGACAGAGGCTTGTGTCCACAGGCGTTCACGCCGTGCGCTGCTGGGCGACAGCCGATTGCGCAGCCGGCAGCTGCGCGACCTGCTCTCCTTGGAACGCCATGTGCCGGCAGACTGCCCGCCGGTATTCCTGGTCAACTGCAAAGACGACCCGGTCGTGGACTGTCGTAATTCCGAACTGCTCGATTCGGCACTCACACGGCAGCAGGTGCCCCACCGGTACATACAGTATCAGACGGGCGGGCACGGCTTCGGAGCGTCTGACCATAAGGGTACAGCCGAGTGCCGGCAGTGGAAAGAAGAATTCATGGCGTGGTTCCGCAGGCTGGAAGAGGGCCGTTAGGGCGGCCGCAGGCCACGGCGCAGGGAGTGCCGGGTACAGCGGCACGGCAGTTCCCAAGGCCTGGTACTGAAGTTCCCAAGTATGTGGTACCGCCGTTCCCAAGGCCTGGTACGGCCGTTCCCGAGGCCTGTCTGTCGTGTGAGAGATGATTTTTTTAAAGAACGATAAAGCATAAACAGCAATGGAGAAAACCCGTTTTGATGACATCCGACCGTACAATGCAGAGGAGATTCCGGCTGCAATGGTGCGCATAGCCGGCAGTTCGTCCTTTCCGCTCCTTGCTTCCTACGTCTATCCGGACGAGCCTTTGGAAGCGGTGCGCAGGCGCATTGCGGGCTACAGGACCGTGCGTGAGTTCCAGACGGAGACGATGCGGATGGTCAACCAGCGTGTCATAGAACGCAGCATCAGGGAGTTCAGCTGCTCGGGACTTGAAAAACTGGACCGGGAGACACGTTATCTCTTCGTTTCCAACCACCGTGACATCATGCTGGACTCCAGTCTGCTGCAGTACTTCTTCGTCTCCCGGGGCTTTGAGACGACGGAGATCACCTTCGGGGCCAACCTGATGATCAACCAGCTGGTGATAGACATCGGCAAGAGCAACAAGATGTTCAAGGTGGAGCGGCCGGGAAACAACATCAAGGACTTCTACCGCAGTTCCCGCCATCTGTCGGACTACATCCGCCATGTCATTACCGAGAAGGGGGAGTCGGTATGGATCGCCCAGCGCAACGGCAGGACGAAAGACGGCAACGACATGACCGACCAGGGCATCATCAAGATGTTCTGCATGTCGTGTCCCGAAGACAAGATCAGTGCCATTGATGACCTGCACATCGTCCCTGTTGCCGTGTCCTACGAGTGGGAGCCTTGCGACGTGCTCAAGACGCTCGAACTCTATGAGTCGCAGTTCTCTAAATATACGAAGAAGCCTGGAGAAGATCTCAACAGCATTCTCACAGGCATCGTGCAGGAGAAGGGCAGGGTACACTTCGAACTGTGCGACCCGCTGTCGTATGCCGAGCTGGCGAAGTTCGAGGCTCTGACGAACAACGAGTACCACAAGCGGGTCGCACGTCTCGTCGACGGCCGCATCCATGCGGCTTACCGCCTTTACCCCAACAACTACATCGCCTATGACCTGCGGTATGGGACGACGAAATACCGGCACTGTTACACGGAGGCCGAGAAGGCTGCGTTCATGCAGCGGCTGCAGATGCTGGAGCGGTATGACACCTGCGACATTGACACGCTGAAAGACCTGTTCCTGGGCATCTATTCGAACCCGGTAAACAACAAGTGAGAATGACGGAAGCAATACTGGAACTATATGATTATCTGCGGCGGCACCGTCTTGCGGGCGTGCTGTCGTTCGTGGCCGTCACGCTGCTGCTGACGGCGGCGGTGCTGCGGCTGGGCTATAAGGAGGATATAGCTGACTTCCTGCCTGTCGACAGCAACCATCATGATGCGCTGAAGGTGTATCAGGACATATCGGGTGCGAATAAAATCTTCGCCGTTTTCCAGTACCGTGACACGACGAAGACCGATGCCGACGGCCTGGCGGCCGCCGTGGATGCCTTTGCCGGCGAGGTGGAGCGGACTGATACGGCGCACATCGTGCAGAACCTCACATCGCAGGTGGATCTTGAGAAGCTGGCTGCGGTGACGGGCTTCGTCTACCGGAACATTCCGTACTTCCTTACCGAGCATGACTATGCCCGCATGGACAGTGCCCTGCGTGTTCCCGGCTACGTCAGGAAGCAGCTGCAGCAGGACAAGCAGCTGCTGATGTTCCCTGCCGGCGATGTCCTTTCGGACAACATACAGCGCGACCCACTGAACCTCTTCACGCCTGTCGTGCAGAAACTACAGCGTTCCGACACGGGCCTTCGGTATGAGCTTTATGACGGCCACATCTTCTCTCCCGATATGAAGAGGGCCGTCGTGATGCTCGACTCGCCCTACGGCGCAAGCGAGACGGAGAACAATGCACGCCTCATCGCTATGCTGCAGGGATGCGGGAAGCGGGCACTGGCACAGAACGGGGGCGTCGACGTGCATATCATCGGCGGTCCGGTGATAGCCGTCGGGAACGCTTCGCAGATCAAGTCGGACAGTATCCTCTCGGTGATGATTGCCGTGACGCTCATCATGGCATTGCTGCTCTTCACCCTGCGCAGCGTCCGCAACATCTCGCTCATCATCCTTTCCATCGCCTGGGGATGGCTGTTCGCCATGGGCGGACTGGCCTTGTTCCATGACAGTGTGTCTATTATCGTCATCGGCATCAGCTCGGTCATCCTGGGAATCGCCGTCAATTATCCGCTGCACTTCATCGCCCACCTCTCACATACGCCTGACAGGAAGCGTGCCCTGCGCGAGATCATGATGCCGCTGCTGGTGGGCAACGTCACGACCGTCGGTGCCTTTCTTGCCCTGGTGCCTCTGCAGTCGGCGGCATTGAGAGACCTGGGTCTCTTCAGCTCCTTCCTCCTGGTGGGTACGATAGTCTTCGTACTTGTCTATCTGCCGCATATCACGAAGGAGACAAGGGAGGTGAAGCATACGTTCCTCGACCGTCTGAGTGATGTCTCGCTGGAGAAGAAGCCCGTCTTTGTCGGCATTGTCGTGCTGCTGACGCTCGTCTTCGGCTGTTTCAGTTTCCAGACGCAGTTTGATGCCAATATGGCCGACATCAATTACATGACCCGTGAGCAGAAAGCCGACATGGCTTACTTCCAGAAGATTATGACGGCCGGCGGCGGCTACCAGAAGGTGTACGCCGTGGCGGGCGACTCCACGATGGACGGGGCGTTGGAGAAGAACCGGCGGCTGCAGCCCTCACTTGAAAGGCTGGTGCGCGACAAGGAGGTACACGGGTACAGTTCCTGCAGCCAGTTCATCGTGTCCGAAGCCGAGCAGAGACGCAGACTGGCACTGTGGGAGGGCTTCCTGAAACGGCATAAGGAGCTGCTGACGGCCTCGCTCCGTGCCGCCATGCAGGCAGAAGGCTTCGCCCCCGACAGCTTCGACGACTATTATTCGCTGCTCGGCAGACATTACCGGCCGCAGCAGGCGGCTTATTTCGCACCGCTGACGAAGACCCTCTTTGCCGGGAACATCAGTGTCGACAGGGCGGAGAAACGGTACAGCATCGTGAATGTGCTTTCTGTCAAGGACGGAGATGTGCAGCGCGTCGAGGACAGGCTGGCTGATGAGGACTGCTTCTGTTTCGACATCGTGAGCATGAACAGCGCCATAGCCGGTCATCTGTCCGACGATTTCAACTATATCGGCATCGCCTGCGGACTCATCGTGTTCTTCTTCCTCTGGCTTTCCTTCGGCAATCTCGAACTGGCATTGCTCTCTTTCGTGCCGATGGCCGTGAGCTGGCTGTGGATACTGGGCATCATGTCGCTGTGCGGAATGCAGTTCAATATCGTCAACATCATCCTTGCCACGTTCATCTTCGGGCAGGGCGACGACTATACCATCTTCATGACCGAGGGGGCCATGTACGAGTATGCTTACCGGCGGAAGATGCTGTCGTCTTACAAGCACTCGATCATCCTGTCGGCACTGATCATGTTCATCGGTATCGGGACACTGATCGTGGCACGCCATCCGGCACTGCATTCGCTGGCCGAGGTGACCATAGCGGGGATGTTCTCCGTGGTGCTGATGGCGTATATCTTTCCTCCGCTGATATTCAATTTCCTTGTCAGAAGCGGCGGAAAATACAGGACGCGCCCTGTTTCCATCAGGAGGCTTTCGGTGATGGGACTGTGCGCACTGGCGTTCTTCGTCCAGCTGGCATCGGTCTATGTGCTGGGCTTTCTCCTCCTGGGACTGCTGCCATGGTCGGAGAAACGCCGTGCGTGGCTCAGACGGTACCAGCAACGGCTGTTCCTGTTCGACCTGCGGCATATCCCGTATGTCCGGTTCCACGTTGAAGGAATAACGCGGGAGACCTTCGGCACGGCTTCCGTCGTCATCTGCAACCACCAGTCCATGCTCGATGCGGCCGTCTTCATGGCGTTGAGTCCCAGGACGGTCCTTGTGTCGAATGGGAAGGTGAGCCGCAACCGGATCATCCGGCAGGTCTATAAGTGGAACGGCTTCATAACGTTAGACTACAAAGATGCCATCAATGACAGCCTGATGAGGAAGTACATCGCACAGGGTTACAGTCTGGTCATCTTCCCGGAGGGGAAACGTAATGCACGTTCGTCCATCTGCAGATTCCATAAGGGAGCATTCCTGCTGGCGGAACGCTACCAGCTTGACATACAGCCGTTCATCATCCATGGACTGAATGCGGTGCTGCCGCGCAATAGCATTCAGGTCTTCCCGGGCACCATCACGGTGAAGGCGTACCGCCGTGTGCGTCAGGACGGCCATACGGCCTACCCGGAGCTTACCTCACGTGTGCATGGCTTCTATAAACAAGAGTATGAGAAGCTTGCCCGCAAGATGGAGACGGCCGCTTACTTCACCCCTCTGGTTGAGGACCGCTATCGTTACAAGGGCGTGGAAATCAGTCGTTCCGTAGGCAGAAATCTCCGGCGCAACGGCAGCTTCGCACGGTGGGTGGACACTGCGGAGGAGTATTCCGCCGTGTTGATACTGAATAAGGACCATGGCGAGTTTTCCCTGCTCTACGCTCTGGTACACCCGTCGACGCTTGTGACGGTGTGGGAAGAGGACGGGAACAGGCGCGCCCTGCTGACTTACTGTGCCAAGGGCATAGCCGACAACCTGCGGGTCGTTGACAAGGCAGACATCGGAGAGGCGGAGGAAGCAGGGGTAAAGGTCATTTCCCTGTGATGGCGGACAGGCGGCACGGGATGTCCCCGGCAGCCGGCCGGACCTCCCGCACTGTCTTCTGTCCTGACAGGCCGGAGCGGACGCTGATGCTGTCCGCAGACTGACACCGCGCAGAGCTGTCGCAGTCGGCGGAGCTGCCTGTCGGCATGGAACGGGGCTCCGGACGTCCGCATCCGGGAGAACCGGTGGCGTTGCCGGCTGGACATTCTCCCGCATTCATTCAGAAACAAACAATCAGAAGAAATATGAAAGAAGACATTCGCAAGAGATTGGAAGAGGTGCTGCCGATCGTTGATTTCGATTCCGACTTCCTGTTCCAGGAACTCGATTCGCTGGGTATCACGACCATTCTGATGACGCTTTCGGATATGTACGGCATAGAACTGGACCGTTCGGACGTGACACCGAAGAATTTCAAGACGCTCGGAAGTCTTGTGGAACTGGTAAAGAAAAAGCTCAATAAGGATGCGGATTGAAGACAAACTACATGAGAATGCCCTCCGTTATCCCGACAAGACGGCGCTGATATGCGGCGATGAGGCTTATACCTATGCACAGCTGGCAGAGGCCGTAGACAGGAAGACGGCTGCAATGGGCGATGTAAAAGGCCGCCTGCAGCCGCTCGTGGCCGCCTCTACGGCTGATTTCCTCATCACCTACTTTGCCCTTCACCTTGCCGGGGCAGTGGCAGTCCCGTTGCATAAGGACCTGTCTGCCCGGAAGCTGGACGAGCTTTCAGGGCTGCTGGCACGGGGCTCTGCACCCCATGATGTGGCTGACATTCTCTTCACCACAGGCACCACAGGCAATGCGAAGGCCGTGATGATAAGCCATCAGGTGATATGGGCCGATGCCGAGAACCTTGTCCAGGCACAGGGATTCGCCCCTGACATGACGTTTGTCATCAATGGGCCGCTGAATCACATCGGCAGTCTGTCGAAGGTTTATCCGACGGTTTATGTCGGCGGAACCATACGGATCGTCGATGGGATGAAGGATATCCGGAAGTTCTTTGCCGCCATAGAACGGGCGGAGGGGAAAGTCGCTACATTCCTTGTGCCTGCCGCCATCCGTATGCTGATCACCTTGTGGGAGAAGGAACTGCGGGCGTGTGCGCCGAAGATTGACTTCATAGAAACGGGGGCGGCACCGATGGCTGCTTCGGATATGCGGAAATTGTGCAGGCTGCTGCCCGGAAGCCGGCTTTACAACACCTATGCCTCGACGGAGACAGGAATCATCGCAACCTACGACTTTAACGACGGTGAATGCCTTGCGGGCTGCGTGGGACGCTCTATGCGTCACTCGGAATTCTTCATCACGGCCGACGGCCGGGTTGCCTGTAAGGGACTGACGCTGATGACGGGCTACTGGAACGATGCGGAAGCTACCGGACGTGTCCTGCAGGAGGGGACTGTGACGACGGCCGACCTGGGTTCTGTCGACGGCCGGGGCAGACTGCACCTGCAGGGGAGGGACGACGACACGATAAACGTCGGCGGATACAAGGTGGCACCGTCGGAGGTTGAAGACACGGCAATGGCCTTCGCAGGCGTGCAGGACTGTATCTGTATTCCTGCCCTGCATCCTGTGATGGGTATGGTACTGAAGCTGATGGTTGTCCCGCAGGCAGACTATGACAGGAAAAAGCTGATAGCCTTTCTGAAAGACAGGCTTGAACCTTATAAAGTCCCGTTCTTCTATGAAGAGACCACGGCCGTCCGGCGTACTTTCAATGGGAAGACCGACCGCAAGTGGTATATCTCTCAGCTGAAGAACCGTGCGGACTGATTCTGTCCTTCGGGCACACAGTGAAAACCTAACTTGATTTTGCCCTTCAAACTATAAGCGGGTTTTTCCTAAAAGCAAAGAAAAGAAGAAGAGTCACACTGGTTGTCTTATCGGTATTTTGCTTACACTGGTTGTCTTGGTTGCAGTGATGGTTGTTACTTGTCCAAAGACAGAACAACACAAGGAAGTACTCTCTACCGTTATCACTACTACTGTAAATAATGCTGTAAATGACAACGATAATCTTACAGGCAACACCTTCATCGACAACGCTTTCAAAACAGTCAGCAATGCCTTTGCAGGTAAGGTGATTGAGACTGCTGTTGATAACCTCGTCACTGTCGATAACTATGTTGTATGTTCATTAGGTAAGGTACACTATGATGGCAAAGATCATATCGTATCTTTAGGTGTCTTCGGGCATATCTTTACTGTAGATGAAGATGACCTTCAAGAAGCTGCAGAACAGTATTACAAGAAAGAAGAAATCAACATGAAGGAACAACTTAAGAAAAAAGCACAGAAGATGTTGCAGGAAAACATCATTGCACCTGCAACCTCAGCCATCGAAGGACTATTGGGAAGTGCTATGGATGGTCTTCTGGATGAAATCGGTTTAGACAATCAACCCTCAAAACAAAGTAAGAAAAAGACAGTGGAAGCTGATTCTATCTAAGTAAATATTAGGCTTTCAGATAACAAGAGAACTGACTTATAGATGGATAATAACGCAAAAGATAGTTGTTAAAAAACAATATTTCTACATAAAAGGAAAGGTTTTACATATTATCTTTTGCATATAAACAATATTTTATATACATTTGCACAATTAATTTAAATAGAATACAAGTATGAAGAAATTATTTTTTTTAGGATTAATAACGTTGTCTTTTGTATCTTGTGCCTCTTCTTTAAATAGTGAAAAGATTGACACTCTGAAAGAACATCGGAAGGTGCTCAAGATGACTACAGAGTTAAACAAACTGCAGTTAGATTACGAAAAAGAGAAGGCAAACAATGTCGAACTCAGCAAGAAAGCTGCTGACATCAATGTTGAAGCAAATGTAGCTACAACAGAATTCAACACAACCAACGCATCAAACACTGTTAAGGATGCAAAGACCACTATCAAGCGTCTGAAGGAAGCTAAGTCTATCAACAAGAAGTTGGCTAAGAGTCAAAAGACTTTAAGAAAGATGGAAAAGAAGATTGCTAAGGTTAAGGCAAAGATTGATGACTGTAACAAACGCATCAAGTTTGTTAACAATTAATATTGTTAGAGATATTGCAATAAATAAGAGGGTGTGTCAAAATGTACACATCCTCTTTTTTATGCACAAAGCCCCGACTTTCTCAAGCCAGGGCTTTGCTATTTCCTAAAGTTTTTGTACCTTTAGGCATACAAAAAATCTCATTATGACAAAGGTACACTTTCGTTCTTACATACACAAGAAAATGATTCTTTTTCCTCAAAGAATCGATAAGGATATCGCAGAAGATGACCCTGTTCGTCTTTTAGACGCCTTGGTGGATAATCTTATGTTGGATAGTGTCTACAAACTTTATAAGCCCAGTGGTCGCAAACCTTATCATCCACAAATGATGCTCAAGGTGATTCTTTACGCCTACATGAATAATATCTATTCCTGCCGTCGTATAGAGTCGCTTCTCAAGCGTGACATTCATTTCATCTATCTGGCAGGATATGAGCAGCCTGATTTTATTACCATCAATCGTTTTCGTAATCGTGTGAAAAAGGAAATCAACAATATCTTCACACAAGTGGTATTAGTACTTGCAGCCAAAGGTTTGATAAGTCTTGACGTTGAATATATTGACGGCACAAAAATAGAATCGAAAGCCAACAAGTATACCTTCGTTTGGAAGAGAACCGTGGAAAAGAACCGCGCCAGGTTGCAGGAACAAATACGCACACTCTTGCTTCAGGTTGATGATGTCATAGCGCAGGACAATGCCGCTAAGACAGAAGGTGTCGAGTTTACTGCAGCTCTGCTCGATGAGATATCCGAGGAATTGAACAAGTCTTTGGAATCAGCCCCTGAGCCTAAGACTAAAGAAGAGAAGCAGGCTGTTAGAACCAAGAAAAAACAGCTTAAAGAGCTTGAGAAGAAACGTAATAAACTCCAGGAGTATGACCAACACCTTGAGATTATGGGAGAGCGAAACTCCTACAGCAAGACCGACCCTGATGCCACGTTTATGCACATGAAGGAGGACGCTATGCGGAACGGACAGACTAAGCCTGGATATAATCTGCAGATAGCAACGGAGAACCAGTTCATCACCGACTTTGCACTCTATGCCAACCGTACTGATACTCTCACACTTCCCTCTTTCTTGGAGTCTTTCAACTCACGCTACCATCGTTATGCCAAGACAGTCGTAGCCGATTCGGGATATGGCTCCGAGGAGAACTATCTGTTCATGGACGTACATAATATGGAAGCCTATGTGAAGTATAACTGCTTCCACAAAGAGCAGCGTCCACGCTACACACCTGACCCATTCAGTCCCGCAAGCCTTTATTATAATAAGGAACAGGATTTCTACGTCTGCCCTATGGGACAGCATATGAAGCGTATAGGTATGAAGCGTTCCCTAACCTCTAATGGATTCGTTACTTACAGCGTACGTTATCAGGCAGAACGCTGTGATGGTTGTCCGTTGAGAGGCTCATGTTTTAAGGCAAGAGGGAACAGAATTATAGAAGTAAACCACCAACAACAGCAATATAAGCAAAAGGCACGGGAACTACTGACCTCTAAAGAAGGCATAAAGCATCGAGGACGAAGGTGCATAGAACCTGAAGCTGTTTTTGGACAAACAAAATATAATAAAGCCTACAAGAGGTTTAGGCATTTTGGAAAAGACAAGGTCAATATGGACTTTGCCTTCTTTGCCATTGCCTTTAACATAAGGAAAATGTGTAGAAAAACCAATCTAAAGGAACTAAAAGCCGTTATGGAGGTACTTTTAGTCACCTTCAGATGCTTTATACAAGTTTATATAGGCTATTTAAAGGCCAATAAATCATTTTATATGAAATTAGCAGCATAGCTGCAGTAAATAATGAATTATATGGTAGACAAGGTAAAGGAAGAATAAAAAAGAGGATGTATCAATTTTGACACATCCTCATTTTTAAAGGATTGTTTCAAACTGTAAGATTATCAAAATGGTATTTGCATTTTGACCCACCCTCGTGTCATCGCACTTCCTTGTGCGTCCTGCCGTCGTCATCCTTGACGATTACGACCTGTCTTGTTCCCTGTCCGTCTCTGCCGGTCTTTACGCCCGAGAGCGTGTAGACGGCGGCAGCGGATGGCAGGGTGGGTGACAGGGAGCGGATGCCTGTGGTGGTGTTCAGCGGCAGATAGCTGAAGGAGACGGTGTTGTCATGGCCGCGTGTCACCTGACGGATGCCGGCCCTGTCGCCGATGCGGTAGCCGGTGTAGAAGAACAGGCGGGGGTCGGAGGCTGTGGTCAGACTGTTGTTGAGGTCGGTGGGGAAGAGGTCGCCGTCCTGCGTGGCATTGTCGAGCTGTCCGTCTGCCGGGACGATCGTGAAGCGCGGGTGGTCCTGATAGGCGGCGGCGTTGACGTTGTTCGTCTGCCACGAACGGTCGTCGTAGTCGACGTGGAACACCAGCAGGCCGTGCCCGGGCAGTTCGCTGTCCCACCGGTGCGGCGTGCGGTTCTCGAAGATGTAGTACTCGTTCCTGTTGTCCGGGTTGTACAGGAAGTAGGCCTCGCCGCCTTCGGAGAGTCCTTTCAGGTTCTTCACTTCCACGGCGGCCTCGCCGAGAGCGACCGGCTTGAGCCATCCCATGTACGCTTTCTCGTAGGCATCGTATCCTGCCGGCACCGTCCCGATGCCTGTCCCGCCGTAGACGTTCTTGAGGCTCTGCGGCCCGCCGTTGTAGCTGCCGGAGCACATGAGGTCGAACCGTCCGGACCCTACGTTGCTCCCGCCGCGCGTGTCGTAGAAGTCGGGCAGGCCGAGACAGTGGGAGAACTCGTGGCAGATGGTGCCGATGCCCGAGTAGAAGACGTGCTCCTTCCCGTCCAGACGGGCACGGATGATTTCGTTGCTGCAGGCGTAGGTGTTGACCTTCACGCCGTTGAACGACAGCTTGTGCAGTCCTGCATCCTCGAGCGAGTATTTGTGCGGCCATACCGTGTTCGCTTCGCCTCCGGTGGCCTCTCCCTCGCCGGCATAGACGACGTAGACTTGCTCCACCTCGCCATCGCCGTCCCAGTCGTAGTCGGCGAAGTTCACCTTGTCCTTGACGGCCCGGCAGGCATCGGCGATCATCTGCGGTGCCCGTTCATCGTTTCCTTCGGCAGTGCGTTCACCGTAGTATCTGTAGGGATGGCTGAGCTTCACCGGTCCGACGATATCGAACGTGAGGTCGAACCGGCCGTTGCTCTGGTCCATGAAGTAGTCGTGTACGCTGCCGATGGTCCCGTTGTTGTTGGTATATCCCGCCATGTTCAGCATCTTGTCGTAGAGCGTCCTGACATCGTTCTCGCGCGGCTTGAGTGTCAGGACGTTCCTGGGGTCCCGGAAAGCCATGTCCTCGAACTCTACCAGGATGACAAGGCCTTTCTTTTTGCCTTCCCACGTGTCGCCGAACCCCTGTCCGAAGGGTTTGGCGGCCGCCTGCATCCGCTGCTGTGTCAGTGTTTCCAGCTGTCTTATCTGTCCGAGGGCCGCTGCCGCCTGCTCCTCCCGGCCTTTCCTCATGCCTTTTGCGTGTGCCAGTACGTCCGAGGCCACCAGGCGGCTGCCGTCGATTCGGGCATAGTAGTAGCTTCCCTTGCAGGGCAGTACCGGTATGCCGTCTTCCGTGAGGGCATAGTTGAAGTGCTCGTCGCCCACGGTCATGACCTTCAGCACGGTTCCGTCTGCCTGCCGGCAGGTGCGCCATACACGCATGGCGGGGATGGCAGATGCGGATGTTGCCAGCAGTGTGCCGGCAAGGAGTGTAATAATTTTCTTCATATAACTGCTGTCTGATGATGTTTCTGTTGCTTTCTTCCGTTAAAATGTCGTTTTCTGACAGATGATGCAAAGGTAAGTAAAATTTTCAAGTACGGCAAGTTTATTGTTTTTATTGAACAGCCAGCCCGGAATAATCCCGCTTGACCGAGGCTGGATCCGTCTTTCTGTTTAACATGATTTAACCGTCCTGTCAGGCAAGTTTCTGCGTTTTCCGGTTTTAATGAGTGACAAGACAATGAATCATGATCACATCTTGAACAAGTAAACAAAACTGAAAACAAGCATTTAAAAAAGAAATGGAAAAGAAAACAATCTTCAAGACAATGATGGTGGCAGCATGCTGCCTGGGAGCTGCAGTGTTCGCATCCTGCGACAAGGACAATGACAACAACAGGAGCAATGGGCTGCGGCTCAGTGCCGACAGAATCACGGTCGCACCCGGTGCCAAGGCCAGCGTGACCGTCGCCAACGCCGCACAGCCCCTCACGGTAAAATCGACCGACGAAAAGACAGCTACGGCTAAGGCCGACAAGAACACCGTCACCGTCACGGGTGTCAAGGAGGGCAAGGCCTCCGTCATCGTCACCGACAAGAACCGGCAGACGGCTACGGTTGCCGTCACCGTGGCGAAGCCCCTCGCTTTCGACAAGACCGAACTGAAGATTGCCGCCGGAAAGGAAGCGACGTTCGCCATCAAGTCGGGGAAAGCACCTTATACGGTGACGGTCAGGGACAAGCGGATCGCCACGGCGACAGTAAAGGATGCCACCGTCACGGTAAAGGGTGTCAAGAAGGGAACGACCACCGTCAGCGTGCTTGACAAGGACAAGCTGGCCGGGATGGTCACCGTCACCGTGAATTAGCAGCAGCGGTCCTGCCGTCGCGGAACAGGGAACAGCACATCGGGCTTTCCCTGTTCACCGCCGCCGGATGCCTTGCCGGAGCACCGGACACAGGTACTGGGAAAACGGACTTGGCAGGCATTTGATTATCAATGCGTTATGAAGCCTGTTGGAAAGGTGCTTAGTTGCGTCCCAAGTAAGCCTTGATTGCACCTCAATCAGGCCTTGGTTGCATCTCAATCAGGCCTTGGTTGCAATGCAGGCAATACCCGACAGGATTCCGCCCGGTCCGACGTGCTGCCGCAGCCGCATCTCCAGAGGCTTGCAGGCCGTCCGGTGCGGAGGGGGATAATGACGGAAGGCGGGAACGGTACATACGTCAGAAATATTTTGTAAATTTGCAACATAAAATCATGGAGGAAAGAAAATGAAGCGTTTTTTCAATTATCTTATTGTGCTGGGTGTGCTGCTGGGGACGATGTCGCTGCATTCGTGCCTGAACGATGACGATACCGACAACTCCGTCAACTATCCGAACGCACTTGTCACCATCAAGACCAACAGCCCCACCGGACAGGTGTATTTCCAGCTGGACGACGAGACGACCATCCTTCCGACGAACATGAAGACTTCGCCCTACGGGAACAAGGAGGTGCGTGCGCTCACGAACATCCGGGTGCAGGACGGACAGAACGGGCACTACTCCAAGAGTGCGTATGTGAACTGGGTCGACACCATCCTTACGAAGAACATGGCAAGGAGCCTCGGGAAGAAAGACGATGAGACGTACGGAAAGGACCCCGTGGAAATCGTCAAGGACTGGACGACGGTCGTTGAGGACGGCTATCTCACCCTGCGCTTCCGCACTTATTTCGGCAGCGGGAAGAAGCATGTCGTGAACCTCGTCAAGGGGGAAAAGCCCTATGAGGTGGTGCTTCACCACAATGCCGCAGGCGACACGAGGGGCTTCATCCGCGACGGACTCGTGGCATTCAGACTGAACGACCTGCCCGACACGCAGGGGAAGACCGTCGACCTCACGCTGAAGTGGCAGTCGTTCTCGGGCATGAAAAGCGTCACCTTCAAATACAAAAGCCGTAAATAGACAGAACGAGCCTTCGGGGAGCGTGATCTCCTGATGACCAATGAGACTGTTTGGGAATAATAAAGAGCAGCATATCTTAAGCCTTTTCGCCAAGGGTGATGACCGTGCCATGGACAAGCTCTATGGCACGTATGCCGATTATCTGGCACAGGTGTGCCTGCGCTACATCGGCAACCGGGAGGACCTGCACGACGTGCTGCAGGAGGCTTTCATCAGAATCTTCACCGGCATACATTCCTTTGAGTACAGAGGGAAAGGCTCTCTGAAGGCATGGCTCACCCGGACCGTCGTCAACGAATCGCTCCGTTTTCTCCGGGACCATGACACGGAACTCTTCGTGGACAAGGACATCGACCTGCCTGACAGCACGGACGACGGACCGGAGACGGACGGACTGTCCATCACGCAGATCACCGACGCCATCCGCAGGCTGCCGCCGGGCTACAGGGCTGTTTTCAACCTGTTCGCGATAGAAGAGAAGAGTCATAAGGAAATAGCAGAAATGCTCAATATCAGACCCGACACATCTGCATCGCAGTTCTACAAAGCGAGGAATCTGCTTGCAGGGATGCTGAAGGACCTGAACAGACAAGGACATGAAGTATGAAGGAAGAGTGGCTTGACAAACTGCGGACGCGCCTGCACAGAGAATGCGGCGAGGAAGCACCCAGAGGACTTCTCGACGACATCCGGAAAGAGATGGAGCGCCGGGGAGCTGTTCCGGCACGGCCTGTACGGCAGAAGGCGACGACGGTTCCGATGTGGATTCTCCGCACAGCCTCTGCCGCCGCCGTCGTTGCAATGGTCCTGTATATAGGCAGCAGGTTCGGCGGACAGTCCCCCTTGCCGCCGCAGACTGCAAGAATGGCAGGCGGCAGGACGACGGACATACAGGTGTGCCCCATGGCACATCCGGATGCTGACAGGATTGCCGCCCCCCGCACTGCAAGGATGCCTGCTGCCGTGGACGGTGGCGTGCAGGACGGCGGAGGACGGCACAGGCTGCTTGCCTGTCTGTCGCACGGAAGGACGGAAAGGACGGCAGTCTGTGGTGCGGGTGACCTTCATGCAGTGCAAGGAAAGCCGGAAGCCACGCCCTGCACGGACGATCGCCGGCCTGTCTTTCATCAGGAAAAGGAAAAACCGCAGCGTGTGGACGGTCCTCTCCCGGGAGAACGGAATCCCGGAACACGGCCGTCGGCAGGGGGAAGTCGTTATTCCGGGAACGGCAGCTACGGTGGGGGAGAGATCCGTGCTGTGGGCAAAGTCCGTCCGCCGCGTTTCAGTGTAGGGCCTTCCTTCAGCAGTACTGCCGGAACAGCATCCGGCGGGGGAGAGATGCTTCTTGCGACAGCCGACCCCTATGGAGACTACGGACCGGAGTTCTCTGGAGTGAACGTGCGGAACCAGACGATAAGGGCGGACGAGACACGGACGCATACGAAGCACCGGCAGCCGGTCAAGTTCGGCCTTTCGGTAAGATATGCCCTCAACGACCGGTGGAGCCTGCAAACCGGACTTGACTACAGCCGTCACAGTTCGGAATTCACCTACATCAGGGGAGGACGGGAACGCAGGGTGGAACAGCGGCTGCACTATGTCGGCCTTCCGGTGAGTGCAAGCTACAGCCTTGTCAGGACAGGGAAAGTCAATGTCTATGCGACGGCGGGCGGTGAGATAGAGAAACTCGTGAAGGGAGAGTCGAGGCAGACGGCGGAGGCTTTGCCTGCCGGTCAGGAGCACACGGTCGTGAAGGAAGGACGCCCGGTCTTCTCTGTCAATGCCGCCATCGGTGCGGAATACAGGTTCGGCAGGGATGTCAGTGTCTATGTCGAACCGGGCGTGAGCCGGCATTTCAACAATGGAAGTGCCGTCGAGAATATATACAAGGACAAGCCCACGGGATTTAATCTCAGCGTCGGAGTGAGGGTGCAGGTGAGGTGAAAGCCTCACCCCCGGCCCCTCTCCGAATGGAGAGGGGAGTAGACACCGGGTTTCCCCTGCCCGAGGGGCAGATGAAGGCATTTCATAAATCTTGAGTCTTAATCCTTAAACCTCAAATCTCAAATCTCAAACCTCAAATCTCAAACCTCAAATCTCAAACCTCAAACCTCAATCCTCAAACCTTAAACCTCAAATATAACACCTATCTCTGTTCTGTCTCATTAATTTTGCGTATCTTTGCCGTTGCTTGAAAAATCGCCGGAGGATACTCACGAATCAGGGGCTGAGGCCCTTTCCGGCAGGAAGACAGACTACCTGCACGGTGTCCGTCATCCGTCCGGCGGTCTGGAGTACGGAATCAAATACGCAACAAACATTGAAGACAGGAAGAAAGACAAGCCCATGGGCATGGATTCCCTCGCTTTATTTCGCCGAGGGGCTGCCCTATATCGCCGTAACCGTGTTGTCCATCCAGGTGTATATGCAGCTGGGACTCTCCGACAGCGAGATTACCTTCTACGCCTCGTGGCTCTATCTGCCGTGGGTTATCAAACCGCTGTGGAGTCCGTTCCTCGACCTCGTGAAGACGAAACGCTGGTGGATTGTCGTCATGCAGCTGCTTGTCGGCGCGGCTTTCGCCGGTGTGGCCTTCACGGTCAACACGTCGCTGTGGCTTCAGGGGACCATCTGCTTCTTCTGGCTGCTGGCTTTCAGCAGCGCGACGCACGACGTGGCGGCCGACGGCTTTTATATGATGGGGCTCAATCCGCACGACCAGGCTTTCTTCGTAGGCATACGTTCTACATTCTACCGCATCTCGATGGTTGTGGGCAAGGGCGGACTGATTGCGCTTGCCGGTTTCCTGCATCAGGAGTTTGATGTGCAGTGGACGTGGTCGCTGGTGTTCTACGGTCTGACGGCACTTTTCATCGGTCTGGCACTCTATCACCGCGTCATCCTCCCCCGTCCGCAGGAGGATGCAGACCGGGAACGGTTGTCTGCCCGCCGGCTGCTGCACGATTTCGGCCAGACCTTCGTATCGTTCTTCCAGAAGGAACAGGCGCTGACGACCATCTGTTTTCTGCTTCTCTTCCGGCTGCCCGAAGCACTGATCATGCCGATTTCCCAGCTCTTCCTCCAGACTCCGCAGGCGAAGGGCGGGCTGGCTCTTACGGAGATAGCATTCGGTACGGTGAACGGCATCGTGGGTGTCGCAGGCCTGCTGTCAGGCGGCATCATCGGCGGTATGATGGTCAGCCGCGACGGTCTGCGCCGCTGGCTGTGGCCGATGACGGCTGCCATCACGCTGCCCAACATCGCCTATGTCTATCTGGCCTACCGGCTTCCGTCGAGTGTCTTCGCTGTCGGAGCGGCAGTGTTTATCGAGAACTTCGGTTATGGTTTCGGCTTCAGTGCCTATATGCTTTTCATGATCTATTTCAGCCGGGGTGAACACAAAACGAGCCATTATGCTCTCTGTACGGGTTTCATGGCTCTTTCGATGATGATTCCCGGGCTGTTTGCCGGCACATTGGCCGAGGCGGTGGGTTACCGATGGTTCTTCGTCATCGTGATGGCGGTCTGCGTCTTTCCGTTCCTTGTCGCCCACCGGCTGCGCATCGAAGGCGACTTCGGGAAGAAATAGCATCGTCGTCTCCCTCGGTGGCGAAAGTCAAAACCAGTTCTCTTCCGGTCTGAGCACGTCATCAGCCTCTTTGATACATTTCCCGGATGACGGCTCTTGCAGGGAGGTAGCTTCCCGGAGACGGCTGCTGCATGACGGCACGTTGCCGTCTTCGGAGTCAGTCGGCCGGTATGTCTGCAAGCAGGATTTCTATCAGCCGGGGCAGGGCATGGGCCTGCAGTTCGTCTCGTGTCACCCAGATGAAGTCTTCCGGCAGCGTGGGGCGTGTGTGCGGCTCCCACAGATAGAGGTCGGCAAGGATGACCTGATGGGTCAGCACGTGCTTTACCTCTTTGTGCAGCAGCCGTGCCTCCCCCTCCCATCCGGCGGCATCGGGCGACGTGAGGTGCGTGTCCTGCGGCAGTTCCCACAGTCCCTGCCAGATGTCTCCGGCCCCCCGCTGGTGAATGGCGATATGTCCCTGATGTTCTATATATAAATAGGTGAAACGGCGTTCCCGCTGTTTCACCTTTTTGCTTTTCACGGGCAGCCCCTCGGTACGGTGCTCACGGAAAGCAATGCACGTCTCGCACAGCGGGCAGGTGGCACACCTCGGGGATGCCGGTGTACACTGTATGGCTCCGAAGTCCATGATGGCCTGGTTGTAGTCGGCCGGTTCGCCGTGTGGAATGAGCGACTGCGCCATGGCCTGGAACTCTTTCTTTCCCTGTGTAGAATCTATCGGCGTATCGATGCCGAAGTAACGGGAGAGGACACGGTAGACATTGCCGTCCACCACCGCGACAGGTTCGCCGAAGGCGAAGGAGGCGATGGCGGCGGCCGTATAGTCGCCTACGCCCTTCAGGGTCTTCAGTTCCTTGAAAGTGCGGGGGAAGCCCCCCATCCCGACCACCTGCCGTGCGGCGGCATGGAGGTTCCTCGCCCGGGAGTAATAGCCCAGTCCCTGCCATGCCTTCAGCACCTCGTCTTCTGTTGCGGCGGCCAGGTCGTCGACGGAGGGCCACTGCGCCATGAACCGTTCCCAGTAAGCCGTTCCCTGCGCGATGCGTGTCTGCTGCAGGATGACCTCGCTGAGCCATATTGCGTAGGCGTCGTCCGTCTGCCGCCAGGGCAGGGGGCGTCCGTTTTCCTTGAACCATTGAAGAAGAACTGCTGAAAAGATCATGGTGCAAAGGTAGTTAAAAAGTAGAAAAAGAATGAAAAGAAGACCGGGGTTTTGTTGTCCGGATCATTATTATTTCCTATTTTTGCCTTGTTCATCGCCCTGTGGGGGCTGCCTCTCCCTCTGCCGTCCCCCCCTCATGCAGCAGACCGGCGCAGTGCCGGGACAGGGCTGACGGAAGTAGAATCAGAAGTAAATAGATTGGAACGAAGATGAAGATGAGAATGAAGATGAAGAATATGCTTGCGGGGCTTGCCCTTGTCGTGGCCGCCCTATCGGCTGGTTCGTGTGCCACACGCGAGTCTGCCGTCAACGATCTGCAGAACTTCTCCTACGAACTGCGCGACAACAGCCAGTATTACACGGCCAGAAAGTGGAAGAAGGCCGTGAAGAAGTTCGGGAGAATACGCCGTGAGATAGCCCGTCACGACTATACAGTAGCCGAACGCCAGCGCATCGGAAAGCTCGAAGGCGACTGTGCCCGCTACATGGTGCGGGGCGTGAAAGACGGTGTGGCAGATCAAGTCCTGGGCATCGGGAGCGAGATACAAGGCATTCTGGATGCCATCGGCATCAAACAGTAACCGGCCCGGCAGTGCCTGCTCTGTTCCGGTCCGGCGGCAGGCCGTCTTGCTTATGGGTATTCGGAAATGAGCATCTGGCCGCCGGGAACAGTGTTCCCAGTCGTTGGGAACAGGTGTCCCAGCCGTCGGGAACGGTATTCCCAGGCGTTGGGAACATCGTTCTCGACAGTCTGGTGCGGTCGGCCGCTGTGTCCGACGGCAGGTCTGTCCGTAGTTTCTTGTCAGGTCCTCTGGTCTGGAACGGAAGCGTGCAGACCGGCAACACTTTTGATTTTCAGCAAATTGTTGCTGCACTTTTGGTTTTTTTTGAATTAAAATGTTGTATAGTCGCTTATAATTAGTAACTTTGCAAATCAAATCCATAAACTGTTTTACGATGGCTGGTACAAAACAGATCAAGACCGCTCTGATTTCCGTCTTCCACAAGGACGGACTGGAGGACCTGCTCAAGAAGCTGGACGAGGAAGGCGTGAAGTTCCTCAGTACGGGTGGTACGCAGGAGTTCATCGAGTCGTTGGGCTATGAATGCCGGAAGGTGGAAGACGTGACCTCTTACCCCTCCATTCTCGGCGGCCGTGTGAAGACACTCCATCCGAAGATTTTCGGAGGCATTCTCGCCCGCCGTGACAACGAAGGCGACCAGGCGCAGATGCAGAAGTATGACATCCCTGCAATCGACCTCGTCATTGTAGACCTTTATCCGTTCGAGCAGACGGTGGCCGGCGGAGCCGGTGCCGAGGAAATCATCGAGAAGATCGACATCGGCGGCATCTCGCTGATTCGTGCCGGCGGCAAGAACTTCAAGGATGTCGTCATCATCCCGAGCAAGGCCGAATATCCCGTGCTGCTCCAGATACTCAACACGAAAGGGGCGCAGACCGACCTGGAAGACCGCAGGATGTTCGCCGAGCGCGCCTTCGGTGTCAGCAGCCATTACGATACCGCCATCCACAACTGGTTCGCAGCAAGATAGGCCGGTTTGAGAACGAAACATACACTTACAAATTATACATTGATTAATGGGATTATTTTCATTTATCCAGGAGATTGCTATGGACCTGGGAACGGCGAACACGATTATCATCAGTGATGACAAGATCGTCGTTGACGAGCCGTCTGTGGTAGCTTTGGACCGCCGCACGGACAAGATGATTGCCGTGGGAGGCGATGCCAAGATGATGTACGAGAAGGAACATCCCAATATCCGTACCATCCGTCCGCTGCGCGACGGCGTTATAGCCGACTTCACCGCCTGCGAGCAGATGATGCGCGGACTGATCAAGATGGTCCACAGCGGCAACCGCTTCTTCTCGCCTTCGCTGCGCATGGTGATCGGCGTACCGTCAGGTTCTACCGAAGTGGAGCTGCGGGCCGTCCGCGATTCAGCCGAGCATGCGGACGGACGCGACGTCTATCTCATCTTCGAACCGATGGCGGCAGCCCTCGGCATGGGGCTCGACGTGGAGGCGCCGGAAGGCAACATGATCGTTGACATCGGCGGCGGCAGCACCGAGATTGCCGTGATTTCCCTGGGCGGTATCGTCTGCAACAACTCCATCCGTGTGGCCGGCGACGACCTCACGGCGGATATACAGGAATACATGAGCCGCCAGCACAACGTGAAGGTCAGCGAACGGATGGCGGAACGCATCAAGCTCCACGTAGGTTCGGCCCTGACCGACTTGGGCGAGGAAGCGCCGGACGACTACATTGTCCACGGTCCTAACCGCATCACGGCCCTGCCGATGGAGGTCCCTGTATGCTATCAGGAGATTGCCCACTGCCTTGACAAGACCGTTGCCAAGATAGAGAATGCCGTGCTCTCGGCACTCGAAAACACACCGCCCGAGCTTTATGCGGACATCGTGAAGAACGGTATCTATCTCAGCGGCGGCGGTGCCCTGCTCCGCGGCATCGACAAGCGGCTGACCGACAAGATCAACATCCCGTTCCACATCGCCGAGGACCCGCTGCACAGCGTGGCCAAGGGTGCAGGCATTGCATTGAAGAACGTAGACCGTTTCTCGTTCTTGATGAGATAACAGACCGACGTTCATGCACAATCTGACAGAGTTCCTTGCTAAGTACAAGCATTGGTTCTTGTTCGTTGCCCTGGAAGTCTTGAGTATGGTTCTCCTGTTCCGATTCAATGACTATCAGGGCAGTGTGTGGTTCACATCAGCGAACTATGTCGCCGGGCTGGCGTATGACGCAACTTCCAGGGTGACCTCCTATCTGACGATGGGCGAGGTGAACGAAAAACTGACCCGGCGCAACCTTGAGCTGGAGCAGGAGGTGAAGGAACTGTCCGCCCGGCTTTACGACACGACGAAGGACTCCGCCTATCTGCACCGCGGCCAATACCGCTTCCTGTCGAAGTTCCGCCTGATACAGGCGAAGGTCGTGGCCAGCTCGCTCGACCGCCCCGACAACTTCATCACGATCGACAAGGGAACATGGGACGGTGTACGCAAGGACATGGGCGTGGCGTGCGGCAACGGTGTTGTCGGCATCGTCTATATGGCAGGCATCCATTACGCTGTCATCATCCCGGTGCTGAACTCGAAGTCGAACATCAGCTGTTCCATCCAGGGGCGCGACTACTTCGGCTACCTCCACTGGAACGGAGGGGCGAGCGACGTGGCTTATCTGGACGATGTGCCCCGCCATGCCAGGTTCAAGCTGGGCGACCGTGTCGTGACGAGCGGTTACTCTTCCGTATTCCCGGCAGGTGTGCTGGTCGGCCGGATCAGGCACGTCTACAACTCGGAAGACGGACTTTCCTACCGGCTTCAGATACAGCTTTCCACCGATTTCGGCAACCTCCGTGACGTCTGTGTCATCGACGATGCCTCCGTCAGGGAGCAGCGGCAGGTCATCAAGGCCGCACAGGACTCCATCAGGCCGCTTGAGGAGCAGAGTGCCGGCCGGGGACGGTAGGTGCCGGCCGGCGTGTCCCCCTGCCGTATGTCCTGCGAGATGCCTTCCCGGCAGTCGTCCACCCCTCTTCCGCCTCTGTACAGGCCGTTGATTCCCTTTGATTTACGAATAGACAGAATGAATGTAGATTTTCTTAGACGTTTGCTTTGGTTTGCCGTGCTGACGGTGGCACAGGTGTTTGTACTCAATCACATCCATCTGTTCGCTGTTGCCACGCCGCTGCTCTATGTCTATTTCATTCTTCAGTTTCCCCGCAACCATCCCCGGTGGGCTTCCCTGTTGTGGGGTTTCCTGATGGGTGTCATCATCGATACCTTCTCCAATACGCCGGGTGTCGCCGCAGGGTCGCTGACCCTTGTCGCCGCCCTGCAGCCTTTTGTGCTGAAGCCTTTCATTCCGCGCGAAAGCAGCAGCGATTTCCAGCCCGGAATGGACACGCTCGGCATACCCCAGTACGCATGGTATGCCGCCATTCTCATTCTGATATATAATGTTGTGTTCTTCTCATTGGAGATGTTCAGCTTCTTCAATGTGCTGGAATGGCTGCAGTGTATCGGCGGCAGTTCGCTGCTTACGCTCATTCTCATTCTTGTGGTCGAGAACGTAAGGAGGCGGTAGGATATGAAGGATTACGACCTCGAGAATCGCCGTCTCGTGCTCAGTGCGGTTGCCATAGGCATCGTGGTGATTTATGTCATACGCCTTTTTGCGCTTCAGATAGCCAGTGACGACTATCGGAAGAGCGCCGACTCAAACGCCTTCCTGAAGAAGATCGAGTTCCCGTCCCGGGGTTCGATCACGGACAGGAAAGGCAGGCTGCTGGTCTATAACCAGCCGGCCTACGACATCATGGTCGTCACCAACGAGATGGCGGGACACCTTGACACGCTCGAGTTCTGCAGGGCTTTGAATATTACCAAAGCCGACTTCATCAACCGGATGCTCAGCCTCAAGGACCGGAACAAGAACCCCGGCTATTCCCGCTTTACCCAGCAGCTCTTCCTGAGCCAGCTGAGCGACAAGGAATTCAGTGCCTTTCAGGAAAAGCTCTACCGCTTCCCCGGCTTCTATATACAGAAACGCAGCGTCCGCCAGTACCAGCGGCCTATCGCCGCACACGTCCTCGGTGACGTGGCGGAGGTGAGCCAGAGCGACATCGAGGAAGACGACTACTACCAGCCGGGCGACTACATCGGGAAGATGGGCGTTGAGCGTGAATACGAAAAGGACCTGCGGGGACGCAAGGGCGTGCAGATACTGCTCCGTGATGCCCACGGGCAGATACAGGGACGTTACCAGAACGGCAAGTATGACCAGCGTCCGCGCCCCGGCCGTGACCTGCAGCTCGGCCTTGATGCCGACCTGCAGGCACTCGGCGAACGGTTGATGGAGGGCAAGCTCGGTGCCGTCGTGGCCATCGAACCGAAGACCGGACAGGTGCTGGCGATGGTGTCTTCGCCTACCTTCGATCCCCGTGCGATGATCGGCAAGATGCGCGGAAAGTACCAGCACGACCTTACGCTTGACCCGGCGAAACCTCTGCTCAACCGTGCCATCATGGGACAGTACCCGCCCGGCTCGACGTTCAAGACCGGTCAGGCCGTCACGTATTATACGGAGGGAATCATCACCGACTCGACACGCTATCCCTGCCATCACGGCTTCTATTTCAAGGGACTGCACGTAGGCTGCCACAGTCATCCGTCCCCGCTCTCGCTGGTCCCGGCCATCAGCACGTCCTGCAACGGCTATTTCTGCTGGGGACTTTACCACATGCTCTCCAACCGCCGCAAGTACAAGACGCTCGACGATGCCATGGATGTATGGCGCGACTATATGGTGTCCATGGGCTTCGGATACAAGCTGGGCATCGACCTTCCCGGTGAGAAGCGGGGGATGATACCGAATGCGAAGTTCTACGACCATGCCTTCAAGAGATGGAATCCGCTGTCGGTCATCTCCATCTCCATCGGACAGGGGGAGGTGAACCTCACGCCTCTGCAGATAGCCAACCTCGGCGCAACGATAGCCAACCGGGGCTATTATGTCACACCGCACGTCGTACGCCGTATACAGGGGAAGGCGCTGGGCAGGAAGTACAAGATACACCATCGCACCAAAGGCAGCGTCAGGGCTTACCAGGAGGTGATAGCCGGAATGATGTCTTCCGTGCGTGGCGGAACCTGTGCCCATGCCGTCCATCCGGGCTATTCGCTGGCGGGAAAGACGGGAACGGCACAGAACCGTGGCAAGGACCACTCCGTGTTCATGGGCTTTGCTCCTGTAGACACACCGAAGATTGCCATTGCCGTCTATGTCGAGAACGGCGGTTTCGGGGCCGAGTTCGGGGTACCGATCGGGTCGCTGATGATCGAACAGTACATCAACGGAAAGCTGACTGAAGGCGATGCCGCCAGGGCCGCCGCCATCCAGAAACGGCATATTTCCTATCCGTTCAAGCGTCCGCTGTCGCATGCCGATTCTCTCCGTCTCGATTCCATCAAGCGTGTGAACATCATCCGCGACTCACTGAAGATGGTCAAGGAAAGGCAGGACCGGGAGGAAGCCGACAAGGCAAAGGAAGCGAAGAGGAAGAAAGAGGCGGAGGAGGATGAAAAGAAGAAACAGCCGCAGAACGACCCTGCCATCCGTGTCGAGCCAGAGGAACTGATCCGTCAGGATAAGAAAGAAAAGGACAGGGAAGACGACAGGAAAGAAAAGGAAAAGGAGAAGGAAAAGAACAGCAAAGACTCCCGCAGGGAGCACAGGAATAAAGAAAAGGACAAGTCGAAGGACAGGGAGAAACCGTCTGGAAGCAGGTCGAAAAGCAAGGAGAGCGTAAACCGTGCCAAGTAATTATGCAGCAGACAGACAGCCCGGCGTACTCCGTTCGCTGGACTGGTGGACGATAGGCATCTACATCGCACTGCTCGTCTTCGGATGGGTGAGCGTCTGCGGTGCCAGTTATACGTATGGCGACACCGAGATTTTCTCGCTGGCCAGCCGTTCGGGCATGCAGATTGTGTGGATCGGCACGTCTATCTGTCTGGGCTTCGTGCTCCTGATGATGGACGACCGCTTCTACGACACCTTTGCCTACGTCATCTACGGGCTTCTGGTGCTGCTCCTCTTCGCCACCATCTTCAACCCCCACAGCATCAAGGGGTCACGGTCGTGGATTGTCATGGGACCGCTCCGCCTGCAGCCTGCCGAGTTCGCCAAGTTCGCCACGGCCCTGGCCATCGCCAAGTTCATGTCGGCCTATGGCTTCACCATGAAGAACTGGAAACACTTTGCCGGTGCCTGCGGTATCATCTTCCTGCCGATGCTCTGCATCATCGGGCAGCGCGAGACGGGTTCCGCCCTTGTCTACCTGTCATTCTTCCTCATGCTCTATCGGGAGGGAATGCCGGGATCGTTCCTTTTCACAGGACTGGCAATGATCATCTACTTCGTTGTCGGCATTAAGTACGAGGAGGTGCTGCTGTGGGATACGCCTACGTCTGCGGGCAAGTTCGTCGTCCTGCTGCTCGTCCAGATATTCTCCACGGCCATGGTATGGGTATATGTGGGCGACAAGGCGAAGACGCGTCTGCTGCTTGCCTACGTCCTCGGTTTCACCGCACTGGCACTGCTCTTCTCAGAGTTCGTCATTCCGTTCGATGTCGTCTGGGTGCAGCTGTTGCTGTCGGCGGGTGTCATCGGCTATCTGGTCTATAACGCGATGAACACACGCTTCGCCAACTACTTCTATATCGCACTGTTCGCACTGGGGTCGGTAGCTTTCTTCTATTCGGCGGACTACGTGCTGAATGATGTCATGCAGCCCCACCAGCGTGTGCGCATCAACGTGCTTCTGGGGCTTGACGAAGACCTTGCCGGGGCAGGTTACAATGTCCACCAGAGCGAGATTGCCATCGGTTCGGGCGGGCTGCAGGGCAAGGGATTCCTGAACGGGACGCAGACAAAGCTCAAGTTCGTGCCGGAACAGGACACCGACTTCATCTTCTGCACCGTAGGCGAGGAGGAGGGCTTCCTCGGGTCGGCCTCTGTCCTTGTGCTGTTTCTCTGCCTTATTCTGCGGCTGATGTATCTTGCCGAGCGGCAGCCTTTCAAGTTCGGGCGGGTCTATGGTTATTGTGTCGCGGGGATATTCCTGTTCCATCTTTTCATCAATGTCGGCATGGTGCTCGGCCTGACCCCTGTCATCGGCATTCCGCTGCCTTTCTTCAGCTACGGCGGCTCCTCCCTGTGGGGATTCACGCTGCTCCTCTTCATCTTCCTCCGTATCGATGCCGGCCGCAACCTGATCCGGCAGTAAGGGGGAGAAGCCGGATCTGTTCTCGTGGAGAGATTTGTCTGTCTGCCGGATTGTCCTTTGTGAAGAGTTTTATTTTAGCGGATAAACGATACGGAACAGAAACGGTATTGATGTATTCTCGTAGATATGACTGCCTCCTGCCGTCCCGTTGTTTGTTGAAGAGGGGAGGACGGATGACTGTATTGTGACCATCCGTTGCCTGCTTTCCAAGTAACGCCTGACAGCACCCCAAGTAGTGCTTACTTGCGTGCCGGTTAACGCCTGACAGCACCCCGACTAAGCACCTTTTTGTATGGATTTTGTATATGATTGATTACAAGTGACTTGAGAAGCTGCAGATTGTAGCAGCAGGATGGGTTGGATTCTGTGCTGTCTCTTGTTCATAGCGCATCAGAAATGGAGGCGTCCATGGGTGTTGTCAGAACGAATAGCCCAGGTTGACCAGTACCGAACTGCTGGCGGCATGGTATTTTCCATAGGCAAGGTTCAGCTTGAAACGTTCAAGGTTGATGCCGCCGCCGATGCTGAAGCCTGCTCCGTGCGCAGAGGCATCCTCCGCCTTGCCGACGGTCATCTCGTCAGCCCGGCGGAAGTTGTAGCCTGCGCCGATCCATATACTCTCGGAAAGCAAGAGGTCGATGCCGAGGTCGAGGTGGTCGGCCAGCCGGTAGTTGTAATGGGTAAGGTCGACGAGTGTCGCCGACAGCCTGACGGGCAGGGCGGCGAAAGTCTTGCTCACACCCACCTGCACATCCGTCGGCATCTTGCCGTAATCCTCCTCATAGGCCTTGATCTGGCCGCCGAGGTTCTTGGCGACCAGCGACACCGACCACTGTTCCTCCGGCTCATACCAGTTCAGGCCGAGGTCTACGCCTACCGCCATCGAATTGTAATGTCCGATGTAGGACGTGATGAACTTCGCCGTGATGCCGCCCACGATGTTCCGTGCCAGTTCGTAGGCGAAGATGCCCTCGACGGCAATGTCGCTGGCGTTGAAGGTGCCTGTCTGCACGTTGTTTTCGTCGGTCTCCTTCATCCGTCCGTAGTTCATGTACTGTACGCCGCCGGCGACGGTGGCTTTCTCGCCCAGGGCCTTGGTATAGGAAGCCCCCATATAGTTGGCTCCGTGCATATAGTTCATGTAGCTGATTCCCACGGTCCTGTCGCTCACCGATGCTGCCAGGGCCGGATTGGAGAACATCAGCGAAGGGTCGTCCTCGATGACGGTGATGTTCTCTCCGCCCAGTGCAGCAGCGTGTGCGCTCAGCGGCAGCCGCAGGAAGTTGTATTCTGTCTGGCTCTCCTGTGCCCGCACGACAGTTGCAAAAAGCGATGACAGGAAGGCGAAAACGATTTTTTTCATCTGATCTGACTTAATTTCTCGGCAAAGTTACTGCTTTTTCCGAATATCTTATTACTTTTGTCTTTTGAACTTCCGGCGCGGCGCAGAGGATTTTCCTGCGATGCCTGCCATGGTTTATATAACGGCGTAAGCGCACATTTAGTATATTTTGTCTTGGAAATAAAGAAGTCGGACAGGGCAGACCTGGAGAATAAGCGGTGGGTTGGTTTCCTTCTGGGAATCATCATCGCCCTCTCTGTCTTTTTTGTGGCGATGGAATACAATGCGGCAGGTACGGATGATGATGCGGCCGACTCCAGGACCTTGAAGAATGTGACGCTCCACGACATGGATATGCTGCCGGCCATCGACCAGCAGGACCTGGCGAACAAACAGGACGAGAAGAAACCGACCATAGAGGATATGCTCAACCTCAAGCGGCGCGACATCCCCAACAAGGTGACACCGCACGACGTGGGCAGCATGAACGCCAACGACAGGAAGACGGGCGCTCCGCAGGTGAGCGACGAGGCTGTCGTGATGCCGATGGTGACCACCACCCCCGAGCCGCCCAAGGTAAAGGAAGAGGCAAAGAAGGAGATGGAGAAGATGACCGATGACCCTTCTGAAGAGGAGGCGGAACGCTATGACGACAAAGTCAGCAAGCGCATTCTCTCCCAGACACCGACGCCGCCCGGCGGATGGGTGGAGTTCATGAAGTGGCTTACGAAGACGCTGCAGTACCCCGCCGATGCAAAGCAGAAGCAGGTGCAGGGGACGGTGAACATTACCTTCATCATCAATGTGGACGGAACGGTGGACGATGTCCGGGTGAAGAGCG
Organism: Prevotella denticola; assembly: GCF_900454835.1. GTDB lineage: Bacteria > Bacteroidota > Bacteroidia > Bacteroidales > Bacteroidaceae > Prevotella > Prevotella denticola. The sequence continues at coordinate 568,226 of NZ_UGTM01000002.1, forward strand.
GGAAGATTCCTGTGCTCAATGCCGAGGCACTGCGGGTTCTCAGGACGATGGGCAGATGGAAGCCGGGAATAGAAAAGAACCGCCCGTGCCGTTCTCTCGTGGAGATTCCCATCGTCTTCCAGCTCTCATGACGTCCCCTGATATGCAAAGGCGGATCCGTCGCCGTTGAAGAAAGAAAATAACTGTTTAACCAAACGCTCTATCATGTACACTGCTGATGAAATTCTTGACAAAGTAAACGAGTATATAGGCAATCTCTCTTACGGACGCAGGCCACAGAGCCTGTACGAACCTATCAGATATGTACTCTCGCTGGGAGGGAAGCGCATACGTCCTACGCTGATGCTCCTGTCCTACAACCTTTTCAGGGACGACCCTGAGACCATTCTCTCTCCGGCGTGCGCCCTTGAGACCTATCACAACTACACGCTCCTGCACGACGACCTCATGGACGACGCCCCGCTGCGCCGCGGACAGCAGACGGTACACGTGCGCTGGGATGCCAATACGGCCATTCTCTCGGGCGACTCGATGCTCGTCCTGGCATTCGAACGGATGCAGCAGTGTGACGACAGGCACCTGCGGGATGTGCTGCGTCTCTTCACCGTGACGGCACTCGAAATAGGGGAGGGACAGCAGTACGACATGGAGTTCGAGAACCGCAATGATGTGACGGAAGCGGAGTACATCGAGATGATCCGGCTCAAGACCAGTGTCCTGCTGGCCTGTGCGGTGAAGCTCGGTGCCCTGCTGGCCGATGCTCCTGCCGGGGATGTGGAGAATCTCTATAAGTTCGGCGAGCGAATCGGACTGGCGTTCCAGCTGCAGGACGATTACCTGGATGTCTATGGCGACCCCAAGGTCTTCGGCAAGAAGATCGGGGGGGACATCACGTCGAACAAGAAGACGTATATGCTGATCAATGCGCTCAACAAGGCGAATGCACGGCAGCGGAAGGAGCTGGAGAAGTGGATCGGCTGCAGATCGTTCGACCGGGACGAGAAGGTCGCTGCCGTAACTGCCCTGTATAGTAAGATAGGTGTAGACAAGATGGCAATCGACTGTATCAACCGTTATTTTGATGAAGCGAACAAGTATCTTGCCGCAGTAAATCTACCCGGAGCACGCAAGACAGAACTGACGGCTTACGCACAGAAGCTGCTGCACAGACAGCGGTGAGAAATCCCATATTACCCACACGAAATGATTATCGATACCCACGCTCATTTAGACACGGAAGATTTCAAGGCCGACCTCCCGGAGGTGATCCGCCGTGCCCATGAGGCGGGGGTAGGAAAGATCTTCCTGCCTGCCGTCGACTTGAAGTCGGTTGACTCCGTCCTGGCGGTCTGCCGTCAGTTCCCTGACATCTGCTGGCCTATGATCGGCCTGCAGCCAGAAGAGGTGCGTGACGACTGGCGTGAAGTGCTGGCTGCCATGCACCGGCGCATCCTCCTTTCGCTCCGTCAGAAGGCGGAGGGAACGGTGCTGCCGGGCGAGACGGTCGTTGCCATCGGTGAGGTGGGGCTGGACTTCTATTGGTCGCGCGAATACGAACGGCAGCAGCTTGCCGCCTTCGAGGAGGCCGTGAAGTGGAGCGTGGAGACACGGCTTCCGCTGATGATTCACTGCCGGAAGGCACAGAATGAACTGCTGCGTGTCATGCGTGCTTATGAGAGGGAGTTGCCAGGCGGTGTCTTTCACTGTTTTACAGGCAACCGGAAAGAAGCTGAGGCGTTCCTCCGTTTCGACCGTTTCGTCCTTGGCATCGGGGGCGTGTCAACGTTCAAGAGCAGTCATCTTCGCGAGGATCTTCCTGCGGCAGTCCCCTTGGACCGTATCGTTCTCGAGACCGACAGCCCTTATATGGCTCCTGTCCCACACCGTGGACAGCGCAACGAGAGTGCTTTCATCGTAGAGGTCGTGCGCACCCTTTCCGCCTGCTATGCTGTTGACGAGGCTGCGATTGCACGTCAGACGAACGAGAATGTAAGGCGTGTGTTCGGGATGGACCTCTGACACATTGCCAGGTTCGGGCCGTCAACACGGCCGGTGTCTGCTGATAACACAATCTGTGACGGGCCTCAGCACATCTGCTGGGGAGGCCGGTTCGTTCCTGCCGATATACTATATGGTAAGACTCTGAAGACTTACTTACACGGGGAAATGTCTTCCGGGCCACTGATATACATGGGGTTCTGTTACAGCGGACATACAATGGGGGCTGTGTCAAAAGGCCCTGCAGTATGGGTCTGTGACACACTTTCATTTTCCGGATATCATAAGCCTCTGTTTTGTTTTCCGTCTGTGCATCTGACGGAAGATCTTTTTTTCATCTTTCTTCCGGGCTATCGGAATATCCTTTCCCACTGTCTGAAACGCTGGATTCCTTCTTCTCCGAACTTCGCAAGGCTTGCTTCTGCCTCCTCGAGGGTCTTCTCATGGTCGAGACGGGTCTTGGAGAAGAATTTGTCGGCATAGCAGATGAGTTTCTCTTCCATCGTCTCCGGCAGGAAATCACGCATGGGGAGCGGCAGATGCCGGACAAGTATCTGGTCGCGTGTGATGCCTGCACCGGTATGGCGTTCGCAGACGCGGGCATGGCGGGGGAAGCCTTCTGCCAGCAGCATTCCGGCTCCGATGTATCCGTGACAGATATAAGGTTCACTGCCGAAACATTGTATGGCGGGCGCATTGCAGCGTACGATTCCGATGTCGTGCAGCATGGCGGCCTCTTCGATGAACCGTCTGTCGAGTTTCAACTTCGGATGCCGGCCGGCGATGGCAAGGGCTTTGTCGGCCACCGACCGGCTGTGGACAAGGAGGATGTGACGCAGGGTGTTGTTCTCCGGGTAAAATTTGTCGATGATTGTCTGGTAATCCATTGCTTGCTGTCAAATTACAGGGTAGGGCGGGACCGGGCGCATCCTGTGGGGCTGTTGTCGTCAGGGCCTGTCGTGATCGCCCTGCTTTCCCCCGCATCGGCACTTGTAAACCTTCCGGTTCTTTCTATATCTGCCGCATCTGTCTGGCCTGCTCTCCTTCGATTAAAGGAAAGCCATACCTGAAAAAAGGAAGCCACGCCTCCTCTTCCTGACGGTTTTCACCGGCACGAAAGAGGAAGCGTGGCCTTTTTCATTATGGAGGACAAGTCTTTATGCTTCGTGTGTGCGCTCGATGTAGGCGATGACATCGCCCTTGCCCACCTTGGCCCCCTGCTTGGCATTGATTTCAACCAGCTTGCCGCCGAGGGCGGCAGGGACGGTGACGAACTCGCCCCAGGGAGCCTGGATGTAACAGAATACGTCACCCTCCTTGTACTCCTTACCGATGAACGGCTCGACTGCCGGGGCAGCTTCGCCGTCGCCCTGGAACTCCCAGAAGAGCTGTCCCTTGACCGGTGCGACGATGGCATCGGCCTTGGCATGCTTGAAGGCTGCCACCTCCTCCGGGCTGACCTTGGCACCGAGCTTGGCATCCTTGGCGGCCTGCAGGTCGGCAAGGAAGTTCTTCTTGGCCTGTCCGCTCTTGTAGTTGCGGTACTGTTCCGGGTGCATGGCCAGCTCGAAGAGTTCCTCATCGTCCTGACCGTAGTCCCATCCGTTCTCGTCCATTTCCTTGCGGAAGTCGTCGAGTGCGTTGGGAAGCAGGGTGTGCGGGTCGGCATCGGTGAACTCGAGGCCTTTCTGCTTGGCAAGATCTTTCAGCTCCTGGCAGATTTCTCCGGGCACACGTCCGCTCTTGCCGAGAATCATGCCCCACATGGAATCGTCCATCATGACGAAACGGCCCTTGCCCTGTTCGAGGGTAAGGAGGTTCATCAGGGCGATGTTCTTGGTATATTGCGAGAAGGGTGTCACCAATGGAGGGTAGCCGACGCGCGGCCAAACGTATGCCACCTCGTCGAACAGCTTGATGAGCATATCGTCTACGGAAAGCTCCGGCTCGCCCTTCTTCCTGCGGAGATTGTTGATTGTCGTGCGGATGCCGCCGAGGTCGGCCATCATCGATCCCATCATGCCGCCCGGCAGACCGCAGGTAAGCAGCAGCGAGCTCATGTACTTGTTCTGTGGGTTGATGAAGTAGCCGAGCCACTCATCGATGAACTCCTGGGTCATGGCGCGTGCCTTCATGTAGGCGTCCATGTTGATGTCCGGAACGTCGAAGCCGGCATTCTTCAGCATGCTCTGTACGGAGATGACGTCCGGATGGACCTTGCCCCATGACAGCGGCTCGATGGCAACATCGAGAATGTCGATGCCGTTCTTGGCAACCTCCAGCATGGAGGCCATGGAAAGACCGGGACCGGAGTGCCCGTGGTACTCCAGGAGAATGTCCGGATGCTTCTCCTTGATGCGGCGTGTCAGTTCGCCGAGGAAGACCGGCTGGCCGATACCGGCCATGTCCTTCAGGCAGAGTTCTTCTGCACCGGCGGCAATCTCCTCGTCGGCCAGCTTGCAGTAGTATTCGATGGTGTGGATAGGGGAGGTGGTGATGCAGAGCGTACCCTGCGGTGTCATGCCGCCCTCCTTCGCCCACTTCAGTGCCGGGGCGATGTTGCGGATGTCGTTCAGACCGTCGAAAAGACGGGTGATGTCCACGCCTTGCGCGTGCTTCACACGGTACATCATTGCACGCACGTCGTCAGGAACAGGATACATACGGAGGGCATTCAGACCGCGGTCGAGCATATGGGTCTTGATGCCGGCCTCGTGCAGGATCCTGGTGTAGGCACGGACGGACTCGTTGGGATTCTCGCCGGCGAGGAGGTTCACCTGCTCGAAGGCGCCGCCGTTTGTTTCTACACGTGCGAAACAGCCCATCTCGATGAAGACAGGCGCAATACGTACCAACTGATCCTTGCGTGGCTGGAACTTGCCGGAGCTCTGCCACATGTCTCGGTAAATGAGACTGAACTGAATTTTCTTTCCCATATATGATTTCTGTTGTTATCTAAATGAAGGGATTGCCGACTGCAATCCGACCTGCAAAATTAGATAATTTTTTCCAAAAAACGACTGACAGCTAATATTTTTTGCAATAATTGACTATCTTTCCTATAAGGGAAAAACACTTTCTTTCTCCAACTGATTTGTAAATCACAGTTTTTATGTAAATTTGCAGTCTAAAAGTAAACGCATGAAGAAATTGTCTTTTCCCCTTGTAAGTCTGTTCCTGTTGCTCCTTACGGCCTGTTACAATCAGGCTACGACGGGCGACCAAGGCGCTATTGACGTGGAGACGCAGTTGAAAGGCGACAGTACCCGATACGGTCTGGCGTGTGACGGATGCTCCGATTCGGTGATTGTCCTTCTGCCGAACGAGGGGGGAGACCCGGTAAAGTTCGACATCGTTACGGCCAAGCGCAACGGCAAGGTGTACGGTACGCCTGAAATCGGGGACGAACTGGCGATCGTACCGAACCCTATCGACCCGTATGAGGCGGAGATGGTCATCGACCTTGAACAGATGAAAGGGACGTGGACGTTCCAGGTCATACCGAAGCTGAAGCCGAATCCGACGAAGTCGGAAGATGAAATCATGGCGGAGATGAGCGACTCCATGAAGGCTGCGCTGTTCATTCCCCGGGAGTATGGGTTTACGCTGAAGAGCTATAACCAGGCATCTCCTGTAGGCTATATCCTCAAGTCCAATTCGCTGGAGGACGAGAGCCCGGTGGAATATCCGAAGGTGACCGTCTATACCAGCTGGCATATTTTCAACGGAAGGCTATATATCTACAAAGATACGGTTGATGAGCAGGGACACCGTATTCCGCAGGATTCCGTCGGCTTCGACTCCGGCTCCATGCGCTTCCTCTCGGCCGACTCCATGGCTGCCCTCTTCGGCAAGAAGGTGATGCAGTACCACCGGAAGAAGAATGCCATGGAAGCGAACAAGGAGGCGCAGGCAGCCGAAGTGAAAAGTAACGGCAAATAGCAGGCTGCCCGCTTTCGACCTGTCCGCATTCCCTCGGTCTTTCTCCTCTCATTACCTCTCATCGTTCTGTCCGTTCTCCAATCCTGCACACCGACGGCCCTTTCTGCGCAATAGCAGCCCTTGCTGTATTAAAGTGTGTGAAATATGCGTGCTATTTCGTCATTCCGTAATGAGAATGTCTTATTTTTGTCTGGATATTAAATGGGAGAATGCTTATGGGACAGAATGTAATCATATCGGATTTGTTCAGAAGAGATCTGGCGGCGGCCATATCGGAGTGTGAACACGACAGGACTTTTGTACTTGTCGATGAGACGACGCGCGTGAAATGCTGGGAACGTATCAAGGACTGTTTCAGCCTGAAAGGCGCACGCCTCATTACGGTCGGGGCGACGGACAGCTGCAAGACCGTCGAGACGCTCATAGAAGTGTGGAAGGCATTGCAGGAGGGCGGTGCGACGCGGCATTCGCTGCTGATCAACCTGGGAGGAGGAATGGTGACCGACCTCGGAGGATTCGCCGCCTCGACTTTCAAACGTGGAATCAACTTCATCAATGTTCCGACGACGCTCCTCGCCATGGTGGATGCCAGCGTGGGCGGGAAGACCGGTGTCAACTTCGGTGGACTGAAGAATGAAATCGGTGTGTTCAGCGATGCCAGCTTTGTGCTCCTTGATACCGGATGGCTCAAGACGCTGGATGAGGAGAATATCCGCAGTGGATATGCTGAGATGCTGAAGCATGGGCTGATCGCAGACGAGGCGATGTGGGCAGAGCTGGCAGACTTCGACCTTGCGCAGCCTGACCTTGCGCAGCTTTCCACGATGATCGGGAAGAGTGTCAGGGTGAAGGAACGTATCGTGGAGGAAGACCCGCATGAGACGGGCATCAGAAAGGCACTGAACCTCGGACATACTTTCGGCCATGCTTTTGAGGCCTGGTCGTTGAAGCGCAAGCCTGTTCTCCACGGATATGCGGTTGCCTTCGGACTGATGGCGGAACTTTACCTGTCGGCCGCATTGAAGGGATTCCCGGCTGACCGGCTGAGGCAGACCGTCGGTTTCATCCGTGCTTATTACGGGTCCTTACCCTTTACCTGCAATGATTATCCGGAGCTGATAGAACTGATGCACCATGACAAGAAGAACCGTGGCAATGAAATCAATGTCACGCTTCTGGCCGGGATAGGCGATGTCCGCATCGACCAGACGGTATCTGGGGAGGAAGTCCGGGAGGCGCTTGATTTCGTCAGGGAGGGATAACGGACCGGACTGTCCGCAGTCTGCTCCCGCCTGCTGTCCATTGGCCCGTGGAGGCTGTCGGGTGGATTGAAAGACGATCACTTGGCTCATTCACCGGATTGCATCGATGACGACCGTACCCGTATCCGCCGGCCGCTCTGGATGTCATAGTAATGTAAAAGCAATCCGTTTGTAATCAGACAGATACGATTGCGAAAGCAAAAGGTGCTTAGTTGCGTTCCAAGTAAGCCTTACCTGGCTTTCAATCAGGCCTTGTCTGGCTTCCAATCGGGCCTTACCTGGAATGCGGTTATAAGACAGCAGATTGTTTCCTGTAGTCTGCCCCGGGCGGTACGGTTGTTTCCCGCTTCGGGGCGTGGTCGTCTGTTGACGGTAAAGGTCTGGAGTCTCTGCCGGAAGGCAGCGGCTCCAGACCTTTTCTCTGGTATGAAAGTCTTGCAGTGGACGATAGCCCCTGCCATGGCTCTCCCTTATTTTTTTACGAACCGGAAGTTGGTCAGTGCAAAGTCAGCATCCAGTGCATTCTGCGGCTGGTAGACGATTGTCAAGTCATTGCTTCCTGTTTTCAGCGTGTTCTTGCCATCGTTGCTCTGGAACCAGGTCTTTGCGTCGAGGGTTATCGTACGCCATTCTCCGTTCGTGTTGAATGAAGAACCGCCTGAAGCGGGATTCCAGCGAAGCTTCATCTTGTCATTGCTTTGCGTGCTCCAGAAGATGAAATCGCCAGTGGAGAGTGGATTGGTTTTCGGGGTCCATACTTCAAACTTCACATTGTAGTTCTCCGTATGGGCGGCGACATCCGCATCCGCAAGGTCGAAGTGACCGGCTATCAGCGTGTCCCAGTTCCATGCGCCGTATGTGTTCCTGCGGCGGAAGAAAGATCCCCCGATAGGAGATACGGGGTCGCCCTCCTGCGTTCCGTCGGTGAAATAGCCCTGGTCGGTCCACAGGAAGCCTTGTCCGAAGAGATAGCTCTTCTCATAGCTGGCGAAGAAGGGTACGCCCCGGTCGCGGAACTTCAGCCTGTAAGGTGTTTTCATCTTCGGACTGTTCAGTACGACCTCTGCTCCTTCGGCAGTCCCTTCGGGGATGGTGAAGACGAGCCGGGTGTCGCTCTTTTCCACGACCTTCAGCGGATTGCCGTCGATGGTTATGGAGGCGGACTCGCCGGAGAGACCGTAAAGGTCGAAGAACCGGCCTGTAACGACAGCGTCGGTGCCGGCTGCGGCAAACTCGTTTTCAAATCCGTTTACCACGAGCTCGGGGAAAAGAATCGTAAAGGGGTAGGTCACCTCGCCCTGTTCGGTCTGTACGGTAATCGTGTTGGTCAGCTTCGTCGGAGCCTCGGCGGGGATGGCCACGTTTATTCTTCTGCGGACCGCATAGATCTTCTTCAGGTCGACATTTACGTCATTGAAGAGGATGGCCTTCACCTGTGCCAGGTTGTCTCCCTGGATGGCAAGCCACTGTCCCATCTCTCCCTGTGTGATGGAGGTTTCGAGCTGGTCGGCGGGAGTTATCTTCTCAATCTTCGGCGCACCGTCGGAAGAGAAGTCGTCGCCATCAGGGTGATCGACTATGTCCTTCTGGCAGGCGGACAACAGCAGCACCAGTACTGTCAGTGCCGCATAGGATATCTGATTGATAATCTTCATGTGTGTCATAACTTTTTTTTCATAAGGACGGAGCTTACCATCCCTTGTTGTTTTCTTTGATGTACTTGTTCACGCCTACCTCCGAGTTGGGGATAGGGAAGAGAAGATGCTTCTCGGTACGGGTCTTCAGAATGTCCACCTCGTCCGTGCCGCCGATGGCGTTCATTACCGGCAGATAGATTCCCCATCTGATCAGATCCCAGCGACGGTCGCCTTCCTCGGCAAATTCCATGGCTCTCTCCTCCAGGACTGCGGAACGGAATTTCACCTTGTCGTTGATGTTCCCCGCCCCGGAGAGCGTCTTCGGTGTTGCGTTGCTGCGGATGCGCACCTTGTTCAAGGCATCCAGAGCCTCCTGCGTGGGACCGCCGTTAACCTCGTTGGCAGCTTCGGCGTAGATGAGCAGCACGTCGGCAAAGCGCAGGAAAGGGTAGTAGATGTCCGTACGCTCTTTTGTACGGTCAGTAACATAGGTGTACTTGTTCAGATAAGCCAGGTAGTTGTTGTCGTTCTTGCTGTTGTAGGAAAGTCCGTCATTGAACGGCTCCACAGGCCCTACCCACTGTCCTGCTGCATTCTGGTAGCCCTGGGCCTTTTTCTTCCACTCTTCATTGTTGGGATAATAGGAGGCTACCCGATACTGGACGTCGAAGTAACGCTGCCAGCGGTGCATGACCCCCTTCGTTATCCTGTAGTCCTGCGGCTCGAACAGCTTGTACCAGTGATCGCGCATTCCATGGTGCAGTCCGTCAACGGAACCGTCAGTGTTCAGCAGGCCGACATACCCCTTTCCGAAAGAGACACCATAGATGGCATTGTCTGAAATCGTCTGGAGACTCCAGATGTGTTCGGTCTTGTTGCGGTTGGCTATCGCCCAGAGGCCGTCGTAGTCTAACAGGCCATAGTCGCCGTACTTCCCGTCCATGACCTCCTTGGCCTTGTCGCGGGCAAGCGTGAAATACTTCTTGCTGTCAATCTTCTCATAACCGGCGAGTTGTGTCTTCTCATGTTCTATGGCGACAGGGCTGGTATAGACCTTTTCTCCATTGACCATCTGGAAAGCCTTGCCTCCACGGACGATGACTTTCTCTCCTGTGGGAACAGCGCCGGATGCCATTGTCAGGTAGACCTTTGCCAGCAGCGAGGCTGCCGCTCCTGCCGACCCGTGTCCCAGGATGAACTTCCGGTCTGTGTTCTTGTAGGACAGCTGTTCGCTCTTCTTCAGCATTCCTACAATATAGTTGTACACGGAGTCTACCGGCTGGCGGGGCTGCTGGATGTCCACCTTGCCTGAATTGATCGTGTGGTCACGGATGGGGAGCGGCCCGAAAGCACGCACGAGGAGGAAATAGGAATAGGCTTTCAGGAGATACAACTCTCCCAGGGCGTTGTCCCTTGCTTCAGCCGAAGCGCCCGTCATCGGCTCGACGTGTTCGATTCCCAGGTTGCAGCGGTGGATGACGTTGTACATCTTCTCCCACATCTGCTGTGCATGGTCATCGTCCTGGAAATTGCCTGATCCGAACTTGCCGAAGGCCCAGTCCGGCCCCGTCATGTAATCACAGTCGAAGTCCAGGACGTGTGGGAAGGCGTCCCAGCGGTAGACTTCATAGGTCAGGGCACTGTATGCCCCTGTCACCCACTGCTGTGCCCCTTCGTCGGAGTCGGGGATTGTCTCTTCATTGACGAAAGAAAAACTCTTTTCATCCAACGCCTCGGCGCATGCCGCCAAGGCCAGTGAAAGCAGTCCACAGAAGAGGGTGGATGCCGTATGCTTGATATATCTGTTGCTCATTTTATAATAAATTATGCGTTAATAGTCAATCTTGAAGCCGATGGAAAAACTCCGGGAGCTTGGATAACAGTAGTAGTCGACTCCGCGACGGGAGGCATCCCATCCGAAGGCGTTGACATCCGGATCCGACCAGCTGTAGCCTGTAATGGTAAACAGGTTGGTCGCATTTGCATAGACATAGATGTTGGAAAATCCCTTCCAGCGGGGCTTGAAGTTATAACCGAGGCTGATGTTCTTCATCCGCAGATACGAAGCGTCTTCTACGTAACGGTCTGAAATCTTCATGTCACGGTTCCGTGTAGAGACGTTCTTGGGCCATCTTGCACCGACGGCATTGTCTTCCGTCCAGCGGGAGTTGTATGCGCTGACGGGGATGTTGCCGATGTCATCCAGCCGGACGTCACGGAGATTGGCGTTGAGAAGGTCGTTGCCGACGGATCCCTGCAGGAAGAAACTCATCGTGAAGTTCTTCCACCGGAAACTGTTGGTGATGCCGAAGGTGAAGTCCGGGTTCACGTTGCCGATGACCGTACGGTCGTTGTCGTTGATGACACCGTCATGGTTCAGGTCTTTGTATTTGATCTCGCCGATGGCAAGACGCTTGATGTCTGCCGAGGACATGCCGGCATACTCCTTGTTCATCCTGGCTTCTGCCTCATTGTCATAGAATCCGTCCTCGACGAAACCGTAGATCGTACCGATGGGATATCCGTTCCGCTGGATGAAGACCTGTGTCATGGCAGCGGATATGCGCTCCGAGAAGCGGTCGGACTCCAGGCCTCCTACAGCGTTCTTGTTGAAAGCGATGTTGGCATCGATGTCCCAGTTGAAGTCCTTTGTCCTGACGGCGTAGAACTTGCCGCTCAGTTCCAGGCCCTTGTTCGTGACATAACCCTCGTTCGACCACATATTCGTGAATCCATTGCTTGACGGTATCGCCGTACTCTGCAGCAGGTCACGTGTCTTCTTCCAGTACAGGTCGGCCGTGATGTTTACCCGCCCGGAGAGGACGGATGCGTCCAGACCGATGTTGTACTGGTCGGTCGTCTCCCATTTCAGATTCTTGTTCAGTGCGCCGCGCCACAGTACTTCCGAGAAGCCGCTCGTCATGGTTCCGTTATACGGATAGTTGGCTGCCACCATGTAGAGCTGTGCCTGATAGGCACCGATGCCCTGGTTTCCTGTCTGTCCGTAGCTGAGGCGGAGCTTCAGGTTGTCGAACACGTTCAGCCGCTTGATAAACGGTTCTTCTGACAGTCTCCATGCAAAGGCACCTGAAGCGAAATGCCCGATCTTGTTGTTGGACTGTGAGAACTTGCTGGACCCGTCACGGCGCAGCGAAGCCGTGGCAATGTACCTGCCGCCGCCGAAAGAGTAATTCACACGTCCCAGGAGTGACATCAGCTTCTGCTGTCCCCGGTCGCTTTCAGGGGCATTGTAGTTCAGTCCGAACCCCATGTTGTAATCCCATGTCGCATCCGTGGGGAAGTTATAGGCGGACATTGACTTGGATCCGAAGTCTGCTATTTCATAGGTGAAGCCCAGGACGGCATTCAGCGAATGCTGTCCGAACGACTTGTCAAAGGTGAGCAGCGATTCAGACGTGAGGCTCTTCCACCAGCTGTCACTCTGTCCGGCACTGCCGTTCTTCGGGTATTTTCCCTCGGCGGTATGCCGGTCGTAGTAACTTCCCCGGCTGTTGCTCGAGTAGCCCAGTCCCAGATTCTGGCGGAACTTCAGGTAACCGGTCAGTCTGGCCTCCAGATAAGAAGAGCTGAAGAAGTTGCTTGTCTTCTGCTGGTCCTTGGAGTTGTTGAGGTACACCAGCGGATTGGAGGCCAGCCAGTTCAGCTTGTCCGACTCGTAGACGCTCACGTCCGGAGCATAGGTGGCCGGGAAAATGATGGCCGACCGGATGACACCTACCTCGTTGCTCGATTTCGCAAAATCGGTCGTGGCGTTGGTATAGTTCATGGACATGCCAAGCTCCAGCCAGTCTTTTACGCGTCTGCCGATGTTCATGTGCAGGACGTATCTCTCATAGCCCGAACTCCTGATGACACCTGTCTGGTTCATGTAGTTGCCCGAGAAGGACCACCATCCGTTGTTGTCGTTTCCCGATACGTTCAGGTTGTATTCCTGCGAAAAGGCCGTACGGTAGATTTCGTCCTGCCAGTTGGTGCCCCGCACCATCGTCTTGTTGCCATACTGATCTTCACGCAGCCCCGGATTCAGGAAGTCTTCCGGGGAGGGATTATAGGTGCCCGAACCGGGAATGATCTGCCCGTTCGATTCACGGTACTTCCAGATTCCTTCGTAAGGGAGTCCGCCGCTTATCTTCCCGTTGTAGATTCTCGCATTGAGTTCCTGTTCGTTGACGTACTTCGCATAAGTATAAGGATCCAGGACATCTATCTTCTTCAGCACTGTGGACATTCCGAAGTTGGAGGTGAACTCTATCTTGCCCCGCCCTTCATGGCCTTTCTTCGTCGTAATCAGCACCACGCCGTTGGCACCACGCGAGCCGTAGATCGCCGTGGCGGAAGCGTCCTTCAGAACTTCGATCGACTCGATGTCATGCGGGTTGATGGACGCAAGTGCATTCATGTTCATCTGGCTGCCGTCGGTGGCCTTGCTCGTTGGCGTGGATGCCGTCTCGAACGGGATGCCATCGACGATGTAAAGAGGCTGCGTGCTGGTCGTGAACGAATTGGCACCGCGCACGTTGATGCTGATGGCGCCGCCCGGCGCACCGTCCGTCTGGTTGACGGTCACGCCGGCGAGCTTGCCCTGCAGCGCCTGGTTGAAGCTGTTGGAGCTGGTACCGTTCATCAGTTCGTCACCGCCGATTTTGGCCACTGCTCCTGACAGGTCGCGCTTCTTCATCGAACCGTATCCGACGACGACGACCTCGTCCATGTTCTCTGCACTCTCTTCCAAGACGACATTGAGCGTCGAGTGGTTGCCCACCTTTATCTTCTTGCCAAGCATACCCATGCTGGTAATGTTCAGAATGTCTTCGGGAGCTGCCTTGACGGAATAGTTGCCGTCGATATCTGTAATGCCGGCGACCTTGTCCTTGATTTTGATGACAGCTCCGATCACGGGTTCGTTCTTTGTGTTCAGTATCTTTCCCGTGACCTGACGGCTCTGTGCGAAGCCTGTCAGGGGCAGGAAGCACAGCACCATTAGAATAAATAAGAGTCTTCTCATAATGATAGAATCGTTTGATTGTTCACTTGCATCCCGGATTTATGTATCATGCTGGAAAACAACAGGTTATAAGCGGAAGGACAGTACGGCCCTTGCCACTGTTCCGAAAGGTGCTTAGTTGCGTTCCAAGTAGGCGTTAGTTGCACTGCAATCAGGCCTTGTTTGCATCGCAATCAGGCCTTGTTTGCAATGAGGCTGACTGCCTGATAAAATCCGGATGCTTTAGACAGAAATTTTTAAATAGAAACTTAGATTGTTTACTTGAGGATTAATTGTTTACTTGAGGATTAATAGAAGGATGGCGGTGCAGCGTTGCTTCCGGTCCCCCAGTGTCTGTCGGGCATATTTCCCATGACGAAGTCCAGTACGCCGCCATTCTCTAACTGGTGCCAGGGAATCCATGTTGAAGTCACATCCTTTTTGTTGAAGCGCACACTCTGGATATAAGGATTGACGGTCGGGGCGTTCTGTGCCGTGATGGCCAGCACCTTGCCTTTTCCGGTCCTTATCTGGACCCTGTCGAACAGAGGTCCTGTTACCGTAAATCCACCGATGCCGGGAATGCACGGGTACAGCCCTATTGCCGAGAAGACATAGAGGGCCGACATCGCTCCGGCATCATCGTCGCCTGGAAGGCCGTCGGGGGTGTCGTTGAAAGAAGACAGCACTTTCCTTACCAGAAGCTGCGACTTCCACGGCTTGCCAAGATAGTTGTAGACGAATGCACTTCCGAAACACGGTTCATTGCCCAGCCAGTAATAAGGCTGGTCGGGTGCCCAGCCACGGTTGATTTTAGAGGTAAAGGCATCAAGACGGTCTTCAACGAATTTCCGGCCGCCTGCCAGGCTGATGACGGCATCCATGTTGTGGGGGACGCTCCAGAAGTACTGTATCGCATTCCCCTCGTTATAGCCGTCGGTCCCTGTTTCCGTGAATGGAGAGAGAAAACTCCCGTCCTGTTTCCTGGGGCGGAAGAGGCGGGTCTCTTTGTCGAAGATGTTTTCAAAGTTCTGCGCACGGTCCATGTAATAGCTGTAAGCAGAGGAGTCGCCGGCAGCCTTGCAGATCTGCGCAATGGAGAAGTCGTCAATACAGTATTCCAGCGTCATGGAAGCACCGTGCCCATGTCTGTCAACAGGCACGTAGCCATAGCGCATGTAATCGTCCAGACAGACCCATCCCTGGTAGCCCTTGCACTTCAGATAGGACGTGGAGACCTTCTTCATCATGTCCTTCGAAGCCTGGAGGTCGAAGTCGCGCGCTCCCATGGCATACATGGCTGCTATGAACGGGAACGTGGAATAACCGTTCATCACGCCATACTCCACATTGTTCATGCTCCAGTTGGGATAGGCGCCGCCCTGTTCAGCATCGTGGAGGAGCGACTGTATCATGTCTGACGACTCCTTCGGTGCCAGCAGGGCCTGAAGGAAAGAACTTGTACGATAGGTGTCCCAGAGGGAGAAGTTGGCATATTGTTTCCTACCCGGCTCTACCTGGTGTACCTTGTCGTCGAATCCCATGTATGCCCCGTTCACGTCATTATAGATGTTAGGATGCAGCAGGTTATGGTAGACTGCTGTATAAAAGGTCTTCCGCTCAGCCTCCGTACCGCCTTCCACGGTCATCCGTGAAAGATAGTCGGTCCATTCATCCTGTACGGTGCTGTGGACACCGTCGAAGTCCCAGCAGCTGATCTCTGCGTTCAGGTTCTGGCGGGCATTGTCTATGCTCACATAGGAAATCGCCATCTTCATCTTCACCGGCCTGTCCTTCCGGTTGCCGAAAGAAACGAATGCGGCAATGTCGTCACCTGCCACGTTCGACTGCCGGGGAAACTTCTCACGTCCTTTCCATGTACCGTAGTCAGAGAAACGGGCATTGAACTTCGCCACGAAATAGACCCTGTAAGGCCGGTCGTGAGGGTCTCTCCAGCAGAAGCCTCCTGTAGAGACCCATCCTGTCACGGTCATTGAACTGGTCTCGATATGCAGTTCGCCGGCACCGATTCCGTTGGCACTGTTCGTCGGCATGAAGACACAATGGGCGTCATCCGCGCTCTTGAAGGCGAACTCTCCGATGGCGGAATGAGGCATGGCGGTGAACTTCGTATCTACCTGGTAGTCAGGTAGCGATACCGCATAATAGCCCGGCTTGGCCGTCTCGTGCTCATGGGAGAACTTCGAACGGTAGGCGAACCGGTCGCCGACCGGTGTCCTGTCCAGACTTCCAGTGACCGGAAGGAACTGAAGGTCCTGCATGGCATGGCAGCCGACACCGCTGAAATGTGTCATTCCGAAGCCGTTGATTTCAGTGCGGGAATACTTGTATCCCGGGCGGGAGGCCACATCTTCTTTTTTGTCGAAAGGATTGTTCGGACTGATGGAAATCATCCCGAAAGGAGCCTGTGCCCCCGGGTAACAGTTCCCCTCATTTCCCGTTCCGATAAAAGGATTGACGGCATCATAGGGCGATATCGGCTGGGATGCACCGGACAGCGGGAGGACCGACATCAAGACCGAAAGGATGATATAGAATCTGGTTCTTAGCATGGATGTTCGTATTGATGAGTGGCAAGACGGCCTACAGCTTCACGCCGTAAAGCTCAAGTTCCCAGAGACGGATGGTGAAGTCCCTTGAAGGGTCATAGGCGACGAACCTGACATACCGGCCCTTTGCCGGTGCGAAGCTCACGTCCTTGACGCTGTCGTCATTGCCGGTATCGCTGAAGGCCAGGGTCCAGTCCTGTCCGTTCTCACTTACGAAGAGTTTGAAATTCTGCACGTTGTCATAGTCGGGCTCTTTGGTCTTGCAGTCATAGAGCCTCATGCGGTAAAGTTCACACTCCTGGCCCAGGTCGACTACGACCTCGTGCTCCTTGCGGTTCTCCTCACACCATTTCTTGCTGTAGTTGTCAGGACTTGCCGTCCCGTCGAAAAGCCAGTCGGGCTTCTCTGTCCCCACATTGCCGGTGCAGGAGACGACTTTCTTCCCGACGCTGAGGAGCTCCATCTTCTTCGTGTTGGACACTTCGATATTGGACTTCAGTTCCACGTCGTCACGCTCGTCATTGCTGGACACGTCCACCTTGACGGTGTAGCTGCCTTCATCCTCAATCTTCAGGATGACCTTGCTGCCTCGCTCTGACAGCTTCCTGGCCTGCTTGGGCAGTATCCACTTGTATTTGTAGGAGGTCGACGGGGCCTGTCCTACCACCTCGAACGTCACCTTGCTGTTGGCAGGCATCAATGACTTGGAAGCCTTCAGGGAAAGTCTTCCTCCTGCTTCCTGCCCGAAAACGGCGGAAGTCCCCAATACGAGCATAAAGCTCAAAGCTGACAAAACATTCTTCATAATCTGTTATGTTTTTTAATTGTTAATCACTGGTTCATTTCTTCAATATATAATCTATCCTTCCACCGTTCCTGATGTCGTCATAGTTCATGATTCCATCAGGACATTCCTTTCCGTTCACCTTGACCGACTGGATGTAGAACGTCTTGTCTGTGTGGTTGGGAGCACTTACGACGATGTTTCCTGAAGGACGCTGTATGGTGACTTCCTTGAATATCGGGGAATTGAGATAGTAGATGTTCTGTCCGGCATTGGGGAAGAAGCCCATTGCGGAGAAAAGCCACCAGGACGACATGGCACCGCTGTCATCGTTGCCCGGCATGGAGTATTCGCCGAAGAGGTTTTCCATTACGTAATTCACCCAGTAGCAGGTGAGGTCCATCCGGCCTACGTGGTTGAAGAGACGCGTAGCAAGGAAAGACGGTTCGTTGGCAAGCTCCAGCAGGCTGTTCCTGAATCCGTAGTCCAGCTTCTTCGCGAAGGCTTCCTTCCCTCCACACAGCTCGACGAGCCTGTCGATGTCATGTGGCATGAAGAACGAGTAAGTCCAGGCATCGGCCTCGTAGAAGTAACGTTTCCACGAACCCCAGAAGTAGGTCGCGTCAATGGGAATCCACTTGCCGTCTATGGTCTTCGGACAGATAAAGCCCTTGAAGCCCCTGCTCTCAAGGTCTGGATTCCACATATTGACCCATTGGTGCGAACGGTCCAGATACTTCTTGTAGTCACATGTGTGTCCCAGTTTCCTGGCTGCTTCGGCCACGCAGAAGTCATTGTAGGAGTATTCCAGCGCAGTCGACTGTGCCATGACACCGCCGGGAAGCCATCCGTGCTTTCTGTAGAAGAGGGAGTCGTTCTGTTCCAGCCCCGGTTCGCCTATCATCAGGGGGGCTGCACGGCGTTCATGGTCGGCGCTGAACTTGAGGTATCGGTATGCTTCGTTACGGTCAAAGCCCTTGAGGTCCTTGAGGATGGCGTCAGCAACGATATTGTCCACGTCGTTGCCGCCCTGCTCCTCGGCCATGTCGTTGCCTGCGATATAGGCGTCTTTCACCTTTCCGTTCACTTTCAGGCGGTTGATAAAAGACTGCACGTTACGCGAAACGACATCGGGCTCGATGATGGTGAGCAGGGGAAACAGCGTCCGCCATGTGTCCCATACGGCAAAATGGTCGTCCCAAAGCTCCATGTTTTCAAAGCCGGGAAAATCATTCGTGCGGTTGCGCGGCATGAGCAGACTGTGATAGAGGGCGGAATAGAACATCTTCATGCGCGTGGCCGGACCTTCGCTGACGACGATGTCGCTCAGGATGGAGTTCCATCTTCTGAGACCGTTCTTCTGTACGGCGGCGAAATCCCATGCGGGAATCTCTTTTGCCAGGTACTTCCGCGCCTGTTCGATGCTCTTGAACGAGATGGCTATCTTCATGTATATGGCTTCGCCTTTCTTCGTCTTGTAAGTAAAGTAGCTTCCGATGCGGTCGTTTCCGCTGGTAAGGACAGCCTCGCATACGCCGTTCTGCAGGCTGCCGTTCTTCCATACACCGAAAGAGGCCGGCCTCTTGCTCAGTTCGGCGGAGAAGTATAGCTTGTAGTAACCACCGCTGAAGCCGCCCTCATACTCTATCATGCCTGAGAACCTGCCGGGCGAAGCAGGGTCGATGGCAACCGTGTTGGAGCGTACGGAGCCGCCGATGAATTTGGCAATGTCGCGCGTCAGACTGTGGGTCACGTCCATGGCAATGCTGGCATTGTCCGATTCTGGAAACGTGAAGCGGTAGATGGCTGCGTGTTCTGCCGGTGTCACCTCGGCCGTTATGCCGTACCGGGTGAGCGTCGCCTTATAGTAGTTGGGCATGGTGACTTCATCCGCAGCAGGCGAGTCGTGCTCTGTTTCACCCACCTTCAAGCCGATCTGCGGCGAGACAAGGAAGTGACCATATTTACCCCATCCCGTCCCGCTGACGTGCAACTGTCCGAAACCACGGATAGGCTGTCCGGGGGCATAGCCGTCATGTTCGCCTTCAGGTGTCTGCGGTGAGGGATTGATGGAGGCGAAAGGCAACTGCGGACCGATGACGCAGTTGCTTCCCTTGTCGTCTATCACGCCTACTTTCGTGTCGACAAACGGCACAAGTGAGTAGACTTTCTTCTTGCCTTCCATATAGAGGAATTCGGGCTTTACCATCGCTCCGTATTTGGATACGGCCCCTGCTCTGGATGTCATGCCTTTTCCCTGTACCCACACCTGGAACTCCATCAGCCGGACGGCATCGTCCTTGGCTGAAGCGGGTACCAGGAAACGGACGAACCGCACCTGCCTGCAGTCTATGTCATAGTTCCGTTCCGCCTGTGTGTTGGATGTCTCGTTGATGCAGTCCGTCCAGTTCTGCCCGTCCCGGCTGGTCTGTACCTTGAATATGTTGTTCGGATCCCAGTGCTCCCAGATCAGTCCGATTTTCTTTATATTGTATTCCAGCTGCAGGTCATACATCAGCCACTTGTCCTCCGACTTGTTGTCGCACCACTTCGTGTTTTTATCTCCGTCACAGGCTTTCTCCGGAGCCTCGTTCTGATTGACCCAGGATGATGCGGAAACCTCAATATGCTTGCTTAAAGCGATGTTCCTGATAGAAGTAGAATCTGTTGGGCCCATGGCAGCACATACCTTGGTCACAATAGACAGAAAGATTATTAAAACGATTTTTTTCATTCTGTTTTCAAGTAATATGTTATATTTAAAGAGGATGGGGACGACGGAATGCGGCAACCTTGCGTGTTCTGTTTTCCAGCAGCAGAATGTCAATTAAATTTCTGCATGAAAGGCAAGAAACACCCTTGTCATAACCAAGGTCCGGCAGTTTGTCTCTCGATCTTGCCTCAGTTACGATATTGGATAACAGCAGGACCATTCCATGACATAAAAGGACTTGTGCGGAGAGTGAAGCCTCCTGGCCTTTGCATGGATGTCGTCACCACAGGTGAATACTATCTTGCAATTTTCTTCGTGACTCCGTTTTTCTTCTGGATCATGATACCGCGTCTGGGAACGGTCTGGCGTTTTCCATCTAAAGAATAGTATTCCGTACCCTGATCGTTCTGTACACTTTGATAGCCGGAAATGCCTGTTGCAGGACCTTCTGAAGAAAAATAAGCCTCTTTCAGAACATAAGTTGCGCCTGCGTTTCCTTTCACGTAGACTTGGCGGAGTTTGTTTTTTCCGGAGCCCAAGGTCACGGAGACGTTTGGCGTACCTGCCTCAAAGGGAGCTGATGTACTGGTGTTGTCATCATATTCAACACATAATTCTCCTGCGGAAGACGTTTGGAAGTCTGCGACGAAGCTCTTAAAGGCGGAAAAGTCTCTGTATTCGCTGTCAAAGTACCATCCTCTGTGGGAACCGTCGCTTTCTATGGTTATCGTATGTGTGTCGGGATTGTATGAAGAACCTCCTCCTTCTTCTATTTTCTTCAGAGTGAGGTTGAATTTAGCGGCTTTGTTTTCGGCCAGCAGCTGGGCATACTCTGCACTGGTACATGCATAGATCTTGTCTATGGTTATGGTGCCTGGATATTTCGCATTTTGGATGAAGAAGTCCTTTACCATGTCTTTATGGGCAGAGTTTAAGGGGACGGCAGCTATTAACGCGCCGGGCTGTGCGGCCGCTTCCGTTCCCCATGAGTCCTGTTGCTTGGTGCCATCGGTGTACTCTACCTTCATTTTAAACATACAGGAGGTATCCGACATTTTGAGGACGATTACATCATATCCGGACAAGTCAAGACCGCCTTCATACACGCAGCCCTCGTCATCAAAGAACTTGAAAGTCATTCCATTCCAGTCACCGAGAAAATTGAGAGTGTTGCCGTTGACGACACTGTTTCCATCCCAAGGCTGGAATTCTCCGGTGATTTCTTTCATTGCATACATGCTCGTTGTAAAAAGCATGGCGGCAAGGAAACATGCTGTTTTCTTTCTCATCGATAATAGGATTTAGTTTACATTAGTTATCTTAATCTCATCTTTTGGTATCGTTGCAGCCGTTGACCAATCTGCTGCAAAAGTAAGCATTATTTTTCTATATTGATAATACTTTCTTTGCAGAAGATGATACTATAATTTTTTAATCAGACTGGTCCTGGAAATTATTATTGTGGAAGGAAACCGTACTGTTATGAATGAATGCTGCCGGTCTGAGCCGAAAGTGTGTCACATACCGATACCGTAGGGACAGACGAGGGCGTCTGTTCCTGTAGTTTAGCCGCTATAAGAATTTCTGACACAGCCCCTTGCTACCGCATTTGTCTGTCAGCCTGTCAGGTTTTTTGCATTAATGTCAGAAAACAGTCATCTTATAGAAACGATAAGCGGTGTCAGGCACTTGTCGGTCTGTACTGTTTTCAACCAGTGCTGTCCGGTAAACATCTCTTATGTAAGTTGTCTGCGTCTTGCATACAGGCATAGCGACTGCAGTGAACCGGCCTTCTTTGCAGATGTGTTGATGCCCGGCACTTATCGTGCTGTCGGTGAACGCCAGCTGTGTTGACGCCCCGCTCCTTGGTAATAATTGCCGGGATAGTCGGCTTCCTGTATTTCGTTTACAGCCGGTTGTCAGTCAGCTTTTATCGGGTACTCCCGATGAAAAGCACCCTCGTCGGCTTGTTTTCCGGGAATAATTCTTACTCGTACCCAGCGGCTCTGCCGCTCGTGTCTATGTGTCCGGCAGATATTGGCTATATATAATATAAGGTGGAATCTCCTTATGCCTCTTCAAAAGAAGGGGAAACATATTTTTTTGGAAAATAATTCTCGAAACATTTGGCTGGAAAGAATTTTCTCCATACCTTTGCACACGCTTTGCGAGACGAGCCGTCCGGCGGGTTTTCGGAAGCGACGAAAGGAAAGAGTTCTTTGAAAGGATTTACATAGACAGAGAAAGTAGTACAGGAAGCGTCCGGAGGGCATCCGTGCCGTCCGGACGGGTAGAAGAAACGAACCGATCAGTTTTTGCGTCCCTGCGTAGCGGGGGCGCGGTCGTTCTTTGGACCCTGAATTCTTGAGGATGAGCGTTCTGGAACAGAGATCACTCGGTGAGGTGCCGGGTTAGCGTGGTATTCATTATCACCTGCCACCCGTCACCTGTCACCGACACATATTTTACAGTGGAGAGTTTGATCCTGGCTCAGGATGAACGCTGGCTACAGGCTTAACACATGCAAGTCGAGGGGAAACGGCATTGGGTGCTTGCACTGAATGGACGTCGACCGGCGCACGGGTGAGTAACGCGTATCCAACCTTCCCGTTACTGCGGGATAACCTGCCGAAAGGCAGACTAATACCGCATGTTCTTCGATGACGGCATCAGATTCGAAGCAAAGATCCGTCGGTAACGGAGGGGGATGCGTCTGATTAGCTAGTTGGCGGGGCGACGGCCCACCAAGGCGACGATCAGTAGGGGTTCTGAGAGGAAGGTCCCCCACATTGGAACTGAGACACGGTCCAAACTCCTACGGGAGGCAGCAGTGAGGAATATTGGTCAATGGGCGGAAGCCTGAACCAGCCAAGTAGCGTGCAGGATGACGGCCCTACGGGTTGTAAACTGCTTTTATGCGGGGATAAAGTGAGGGACGCGTCCCTTTTTGCAGGTACCGCATGAATAAGGACCGGCTAATTCCGTGCCAGCAGCCGCGGTAATACGGAAGGTCCGGGCGTTATCCGGATTTATTGGGTTTAAAGGGAGCGTAGGCCGGGGATTAAGTGTGTTGTGAAATGTAGGCGCCCAACGTCTGACTTGCAGCGCATACTGGTTCCCTTGAGTACGCGCAACGCCGGCGGAATTCGTCGTGTAGCGGTGAAATGCTTAGATATGACGAAGAACCCCGATTGCGAAGGCAGCCGGCGGGAGCGCAACTGACGCTGAAGCTCGAAGGTGCGGGTATCGAACAGGATTAGATACCCTGGTAGTCCGCACGGTAAACGATGGATGCCCGCTGTCGGCGCCTTGCGCCGGCGGCCAAGCGAAAGCGTTAAGCATCCCACCTGGGGAGTACGCCGGCAACGGTGAAACTCAAAGGAATTGACGGGGGCCCGCACAAGCGGAGGAACATGTGGTTTAATTCGATGATACGCGAGGAACCTTACCCGGGCTTGAATTGCAGGAGAACGATACAGAGATGTTGAGGTCCTTCGGGACTCCTGCGAAGGTGCTGCATGGTTGTCGTCAGCTCGTGCCGTGAGGTGTCGGCTTAAGTGCCATAACGAGCGCAACCCCTCTCCCCAGTTGCCATCGGGTGATGCCGGGCACTCCGGGGACACTGCCGCCGCAAGGTGCGAGGAAGGCGGGGATGACGTCAAATCAGCACGGCCCTTACGTCCGGGGCTACACACGTGTTACAATGGCCGGCACAGAGCGCCGGTGCGGCGCGAGCCGCATCTAATCTTGAAAACCGGTCTCAGTTCGGACTGGGGTCTGCAACCCGACCCCACGAAGCTGGATTCGCTAGTAATCGCGCATCAGCCACGGCGCGGTGAATACGTTCCCGGGCCTTGTACACACCGCCCGTCAAGCCATGAAAGCCGGGGGTGCCTGAAGTCCGTGACCGCGAGGATCGGCCTAGGGCAAAACTGGTGATTGGGGCTAAGTCGTAACAAGGTAGCCGTACCGGAAGGTGCGGCTGGAACACCTCCTTTCTGGAGAGGACGCTCCCGTTCCCGCCTTCGTGCGGGACGTCTCGGGGCATCATGACGGTCCCGGGGACGGCCCGGTCCGTTTCTTCTTCCCGTACTCACTGCGCTCTGTTTCATGAAACAAGAGAAGAGGAAGTCCGGCAGGAAAGCCCGCATCGCTTTCTTCCGACCCAGTCCTATAGCTCAGTTGGTCAGAGCGCCACACTGATAATGTGGAGGTCGGCAGTTCAAGTCTGCCTGGGACTACTTCTTTCTTTTTTCCGGGGGATTAGCTCAGCTGGCTAGAGCACCTGCTTTGCAAGCAGGGGGTCAACGGTTCGAATCCGTTATTCTCCACTCCAAAGGGAACCGGTATGGGCTGGAGGTCTTTCCTTCCCGCTTTTCACCCTTTGCCTTTGCGGGATCTTTGACATATTGACACAAGCAAGACTGTAAAGTAGAACGGTTCTTTCCGTCAGGGAAGAATCAGTATTCTGATGATTGAAGCAAGTACTTCAGATTCTTCAGAATCACACAACAGCTGAAAGTATGAGCTACATTCTCCGCAAGCGATTGCGGAGAAGGCGAAGAAAGTAAGAAAGGGCGCATGGCGGATGCCTTGGCTCACGGAGGCGATGAAGGACGTGATAAGCTGCGATAAGCCCCGGGTAGGTGCAAATAACCTTTGATCCGGGGATTTCCGAATGGGACAACCCGGCAGGCTGAAGGCCTGTCATCACTACGAATGTAGTGAGGCGAACGGAGGGAACTGAAACATCTTAGTACCTCCAGGAAGAGAAAATAAACTAATGATTCCCCCAGTAGCGGCGAGCGAACGGGGAAGAGCCCAAACCGGCGGCGTAGCGATGCGCCTCCGGGGTTGTAGGACCACGCTGTCGTACTTGGATTGTGAGGAGAATGTTCTGGAAAGAACAATCATAGAGGGTGATAATCCCGTATTCGAAGCATGACGAGACGTAGTGGTATCCTGAGTAACGCGGAACACGTGAAATTCTGCGCGAATCTGCCGGGACCATCCGGCAAGGCTAAATACTCCCGTGAGACCGATAGTGTACGAGTACCGTGAGGGAAAGGTGAAAAGCACTCCGACGAGGAGAGTGAAATAGTTCCTGAAACCATGCGCCTACAAGCGGTCGGAGCCGCGTAAGCGGTGACGGCGTGCCTTTTGCATAATGAACCTACGAGTTGCCATGTCTGGCAAGGATAAGCGTCATGAGACGCGCATCCGCAGTGAAAGCGAGCCTGAATAGGGCGTGTAGTCGGACGGGGCAGACGCGAAACCAAGTGATCTACACTTGCCCAGGTTGAAGTCCGGGTAACACCGGATGGAGGACCGCACGGATAAGCGTTGAAAAGCTTCCCGATGAGGTGAGTGTAGGAGTGAAAGGCCAATCAAACTTGGAGATAGCTCGTACTCCCCGAAAGGCATTTAGGTGCCGCGTGCGGCGTTGTCCGCGAGAGGTAGAGCGACCGGTAGGTCAAGAGGGCTTCACCGCCTGTCGAGACCTGACGAACTCCGAATGCTCTCGGATCGCAGCCGTGCAGTAAGGGGGCGGGTGCTAAGGTCCGTCCCCGAGAGGAGAAGAATCCAGACCGCCGTCTAAGGTCCCGAAATTCTGTCTGAGTTAGTCTAACGAAGTCCGGTCCCCGTGACAGCTAGGATGTTGGCTTGGAAGCAGCCATTCATTCAAAGAGTGCGTAACAGCTCACTAGTCGAGGGTCCGGGCATGGATAATAATCGGGTATAAGTCAGATACCGAAGGCGCGGGATAGTAATGTAAATTAAAAGTATCGGTAGGGGAGCATTCCATCGACGTCGAATGGTGAAGGTAACTGATCCTGGAGTTTATGGAAAAGCAAATGTAGGTATAAGTAACGATAAAAAGGGTGAGATTCCCTTTCGCCGAAAGACCGAGGTTTCCCGGGCGATGCCAATCAGCCCGGGGTCAGTCGGGTCCTAAGTCTCAGCCGAATGGCGAAGGCGATGGCAGATGCGGTTAATATTCCGCAACTCGCATTATCAGTGACGTGGAGACGGAGCAGTGACACTGCCGCGCCCTGACGGAACAGGGCGTTTAAGTGCGTAGGTTATGATAGTGGCAGGCAAATCCGCCGCTGGAGCTGAAACACGAAAGTACAGCACTTCCTTCGGGAAGAGTTGAGTGCAGGTAATCATACTTCCGAGAAAATCCGCTAAACTTAATGATATTGCGCCCCGTACCGCAAACGGACACACGTGGTCGGGTAGAATATACTGAGGCGTTGAGAGATTCATGGTTAAGGAACTAGGCAAACTGACCCCGTAACTTCGGGATAAGGGGTCCTCATGGCGACATGAGGCGCAGAGAATAGGTCCAGGCAACTGTTTAACAAAAACACAGGGCTGTGCGAACTCGAAAGATGAGGTATACAGCCTGACACCTGCCCGGTGCCGGAAGGTTAAGAGGAGACGTCACCAGCGATGGGAAGCGTCGAATTGAAGCCCCGGTAAACGGCGGCCGTAACTATAACGGTCCTAAGGTAGCGAAATTCCTTGTCGGGTAAGTTCCGACCTGCACGAATGGTGTAATGATCCGGACGCTGTCTCGACCATGATCTCAGTGAAATTGTAGTATCGGTGAAGATGCCGATTACCCGCGATGGGACGAAAAGACCCCGTGAACCTTTACTGCAGCTTAGCACTGACCTCGGTCATCCGATGTGCAGGATAGGCCGGAGGCTTCGAAGCGGTCGCGCCAGCGTCCGCGGAGCCGCCCTTGAAATACGGCCCTTCGGCTGTCTGAGGTCTAACGCGCCTGTGGCGCGGACACTGCTTGGCGGGCAGTTTGACTGGGGTGGTCGCCTCCAAAAGCGTAACGGAGGCTTCCAAAGGTGCCCTCTGACCGATCGGTAACCGGTCTCATGGAGTGCAATGGCATAAGGGCGCTTGACTGGGAGGCAGACATGCCGAGCAGGTGGGAAACCAGGGCATAGTGATCCGGCGGACGTGCATGGAAACTCCGTCGCTCAAAGGATAAAAGGTACTCCGGGGATAACAGGCTGATCCCCCCCGAGAGCTCATATCGACGGGGTGGTTTGGCACCTCGATGTCGGCTCGTCACATCCTGGGGCTGGAGAAGGTCCCAAGGGTTGGGCTGTTCGCCCATTAAAGTGGCACGCGAGCTGGGTTCAGAACGTCGTGAGACAGTTCGGTCTCTATCTATCGTGGGCGCTGGAGTTTTGCGCGGTGCCGTCACTAGTACGAGAGGACCGTGACGGACAGACCTCCGGTCAGCCGGTTGTGCCGCCAGGTGCACCGCCGGGTATCTGAGTCTGGAACGGATAAGCGCTGAAAGCATCTAAGCGCGAAGCCGTCCGCAAGATGAGAACTCCTCACGAGGGCCGTCACAGACGATGACGTGGATAGGGCGCAGGTGTAAAGACGGCGACGTCAAAGCCGAGCGCTACTAATTGCCCGAAGCTTTCTCCCGGTCTCCCGCCTCCGGCAGTCGGAGTGCGGGGGCCGGCGGCTCAGACTTTGAGCTGTGTGTCCTTCCGGGACGGAGGACGGGTTCTATGACGGTCTTGCCTGTGGAAATACGTCACCTCATACGGCTGGCAGGGATCCTTCTCCATCAGGAACACGGTGGGGAAGGAGAGGAGTCAGTCCGGAAGTCATGTCAGGTGGTTATTGCGGCGGGGTCCCACCTCTTCCCATTCCGAACAGAGAAGTTAAGCCCGCCTGCGCCGATGGTACTGCAATGCAATGCGGGAGAGTAGGTGGCCGCCTCCTTTCACACACGGGAGAGTCCCGGAGACTTGTCTCCGGGGCTCTCCTTTTTTCGTCTGGAGGGATGAAGGCGGAGAGGGGGAAGGGTGTGATGGGCGGTGATATGCTGTGATAAGCGATGATAAGCGATGATGAGATGGCTGATGGGCGGTGATAAGCTGTGATGTTATGGATGATGATGACAGTGATAAGCAATAATAGGCGATAATAGGGGATGAGGGTAGGTTAATTTGGAAATAAGATTTGTAATTGGGTTGACTATAAACTGATAAGTGGTGATGGATGTTGATCAGGAACGTTTCCGGCAGGTCTGGGAGAAAAGTTATTGATGGAAGTGGGGAGCTTGTTTTCTATTTTGATGCCGTCTAAATATTTGTAATTTTTCTCATAATGTATAGGTATTCGAGATAATATTCTTATCTTTGCATCATCAAAGTTAGGTATCATGCCTGTTTGTAATACAAGAACATTATTAACATTATAAATTAAATTATGGCTTACGTAATTGGCAATGACTGTATCGCTTGCGGTACATGTATTGATGAGTGCCCGGTAGGAGCGATTTCCGAGGGTGACATCTACAAGATTGACGCAGATGCATGCACGGAGTGTGGCACTTGTGCATCGGTTTGTCCTAATGAGGCTATCAGCCTCCCATAAGGATTTCTAATCCTGTTACTGATTAAATTCATAAGGCGAGTCGAAAGGCTCGCCTTTTCTTGTTCTCTGAAAGATTGGTGTTCTAAAATGGGCAGTAGATATTTAGTAGCCCAAGCGAAGGGAGATGTGGAAAATGTAATCAGGTGTTATGCCCCCATGCGAGATACAGGATCTTAAGAGAAGACCGTGCAAAACATATAGGAATAAATTGCAGACAAAAAAAACAGGTCGTGTCAAAAGGTAAATGCTTTCAGAGGAAGTCTTACGGTGTGAATCGACCCAATGAGAAAAGCCCATTTCAAAACTCGTTAGTGAGCAGTGAAATGGGCTTTTCTTTGCTTGTAAATTTCGGCTTAAAGGTTGAAGGTTGTCAGGTCGTGGGTATCTTGTGTTTGGACACACCCTCTTTCCGCTGTCCATTGCCGTTTATGCGGCTGATTGTCGTGCTTTTGGGGTATGGTAACAGTATCCGAATCTCCCCTATGCTTGTTCCTTGTCACGTCTTGGGTTCGTCGGTCTCTGTAAAGTCAACGTACTCCCCTTCACTGTCAGGTATCACCTGTCTGTTCCGTTTCTCCACCGGCCTGTTGTCAATGACGGTATTCCCATGAGCTGCGCTCTCTTCCTGCTGCTGCCTGTAGGGGTTGAACTGTCGGCGTGCCTTGGTCAACTGCTTATAGAAAGAAAATGCAATCCATACGATGACAGCCAGGAAAACTATGAATATGAAAAATGCGAATTTCAGCAGGAAAGCGATAAACGTCATAGTCCTTTTATATAGTGTCCCCCTATTTCTTTACAGGGGACGGTTTTACAATAACCGACAGGATTACATACCATGCGATGATGATGGCAAACGACGAAATGCCGAAGATGGCGATCAATGGGATGCACGTAATGAGGAAGATATATTTCACTTCGTTTCCTTTCCATCCCCACTGTTTGAATTTCAATGCGAACATCGGAATCTCGGAAACCAGAAGCCAGGAGCTGACGAAGACACCGACCAGGATAAGGCAGCCCGCCCATGAAAAATCGTAGATTCTGTCACCGAGGCCCACGATGAGCGATCCCCAGAAGAGGGCGTTGGCCGGTGTCGGCAGTCCGATGAACCCCAGTGCCTGACGCTCGTCAAGATTGAACTTGGCAAGGCGGAGGGCTGAGAAAGCCGCCATGATGAATGCAGCGAAAGGCAGGTAGAAACGTAACGGCTCAAGAAACGCGGGATAGGACATCATCTGCAGCTGTGAGAAGATGATAGCAGACGGGGCCATGCCGAAGGTTATATCGTCGGCCAGGGAGTCCAGTTCTTTGCCGATAGGCGAAGATACATGGAGCAGTCGTGCCGCCATGCCGTCGTAGAAGTCGAATACTGCACCGATGATGATCCACAGCAAGGTAGTCTCCGCATTGCCAGCGAGGGCATAAACTGTGGCGATGCATCCGGAGACAAGGTTGCAGCAGGTGATACTGTTGGGAATGTGTTTCTTTATCAT
The DNA here is from genome assembly GCF_900454835.1 of Prevotella denticola. GTDB lineage: Bacteria > Bacteroidota > Bacteroidia > Bacteroidales > Bacteroidaceae > Prevotella > Prevotella denticola. The sequence goes on from NZ_UGTM01000002.1 coordinate 598,057, forward strand.
GCTTGCTGTCTGTTTGTTTTCAATCTGGCGATGACCGTCTGGTCACCTGTCGTCGCCTGCCCCATCTTCACGCATACTTCAGAGCCTATGGGGAGGAAAAGGTCCACCCGGCTGCCCAGTTTGATGAAGCCCAGGTGTTCGTCGATGTAGCAGTCTTCGCCTTCCTTGGCGTAAGTCACGATGCGGCGCGCTACGGCACCGGCAATCTGGCGGCAGAGGATGTCCGTCCCGTCAGGCGTTGTGATGATGGTATCGGCGTGTTCGTTCTCTTCGCTTGCCTTGGGAAGCCATGCTTTGTGGTAGTTCCCGTCAAAATGCTTCACTGACTTCACCACACCGTCCACTGGAAACCAGTTGGCATGGACGTTCCAGAGGCTCATGAAGATGGAGATCATCAGTCTCCGTTCATGGAAATATTCGTTTTCATCCACTTCCTCGATGACGACGATATGCCCGTCGGCCGGTGCGACGACGATGTCATCAGTGTCCTCGCTGCCGAAATAGCGGATCGGACAGCGGTAGAAGTTCAGCACGATGCCGTAGACTGTACCGAACACGACTGCAAAAATACAGAACGGTATCTTTGACGGAACTGCAAACCAGAGAACCAGTGCGACAAGCACAATACAGATTGCTCCATAAAGCAGCGTATCCGTACCTTCACGGTGGATTCTTATCTTTTTGAGTTTCTTTTTTATTTTTCCCATGGTCGTTGACCGACGTATTTGTTTTGTTGCAAAGGTACTTCTTTTTTGTCGTTTCCACAAATTTTCATTCTCATTCTTTTGTCATGTCGCCTTTTCATCGTAACTTTACAGCTCAAAAAACGCATGATTCAATGGAAGATTACGTACATTTGCACGTCCATACGGATTACTCTGTCCTGGACGGACAGTCGAAGGTGACACGTCTTGTTGACAAGGCCGTCGCCGACGGGATGAAGGGCATGGCCGTCACAGACCACGGTGTGATGTTCGGTATCAAGGAGTTCTCGGACTATTGTGCCAAGGTCAACAAGGGCAGGAAGGAGAAGGGCGAGGCACCGTTCAAACCGGTCTTCGGCTGCGAGATGTATGTAGCCCGTCGCACGATGCACGACAAGGACAAGAGCATGCACGACAACTCAGGCTATCACCTCATCGTGCTGGCGAAGAACTACCATGGTTACAAGAACCTCATCAAGCTCGTGTCGAAGGCATGGGTGGACGGATATTATTATAAACCCCGTACAGACCGGGAACAGCTCGAGAAGTACCACGAGGACCTGATAGTGTGCTCGGCCTGCATCGCCGGCGAGATACCCAGCAAGATCATCCATGACGATATTGAAGGGGCGAGGGAGGCCTGCGAGTGGTATCATCGGGTGTTCGGCGACGATTTCTACCTGGAGCTGCAGCGGCACGAGGTGAAGGATCCGACGCTGGTGGCCAACCGTGAGGCCTATCCCCTGCAGCAGAAGGCCAACAAGGTGCTGCTGCGTTTCGCCGAGGAATACGGCATCAAGGTCATCTGCACCAACGACTGCCACTTCGAAGACAAGGAAACGGCCGAGGCCCACGACCATCTCCTGTGCCTCTCGACGAATGAAGACCTGGACGATCCGAAGCGTATGCGCTACTCCAAGCAGGAGTGGTTCAAGACACGGCAGGAGATGAACGAAGTCTTCTCCGACATTCCCGAGGCACTGACGAACACGCTGGAGATACTCGACAAGGTGGAGATCTACAGCATCGACCATGGCCCTATCATGCCTTTCTTCCCTATCCCCGAGGATTTCGGAACGGAGGAGGAATGGCGGAAGAAGTTTTCCGAGGACGACCTGTACCGGGAGTTCACGACCGACGAGAACGGAGAGCATCCGCTTCCGGCTGAGGAGGGGCAGAAGGTCATCCGGCGTCTGGGAGGCTACGAGAAAATCTACCGCATCAAGTTCGAGGCAGACTATCTGGCAAAGCTGGCTTATGACGGAGCCGGGAAACTGTATGGCGACCCGCTGTCCGACGAGGTGAAGAGCCACATCCGATTCGAGCTGCACGTGATGAAGACGATGGGTTTCCCCGGCTACTTCCTCATTGTGCAGGACTTCATCAATGCCGCCCGCGAGAAGCTGGGTGTCATGGTGGGACCGGGGCGTGGCTCTGCCGCCGGATCGGTAGTGGCCTACTGTCTGGGAATTACGAAGATTGACCCGCTGAAATACGACCTGCTGTTCGAACGTTTCCTCAATCCCGACCGTGTCAACCTCCCTGATATCGACACCGACTTCGATGACGACGGACGCGGTAAGGTGCTGCAGTGGGTCATGGACAAGTACGGCCACGAGAACTGCGCACACATCATCACTTATTCCACTATGGCGACGAAGAACTCCATCAGGGACGTTGCCCGTGTGGAAAAACTGTCGCTGGACGTGTCGAACGGTCTCTGCAAGGCGATTCCTGACCGTCTGCCCGACGGCATGAAGATGAACCTGACGAATGCCATCAAGTGTACCCCCAGACTGCAGGAGGCGGAGGTCAGCGAAGACGCGAGGGAGCGGAACACCATCAAGTATGCCAAGATGCTGGAAGGAACGGTGCGCGGGACGGGCATCCATGCCTGCGGCTTCATCATCTGCCGCAACCCCATCGACGACTGGGTGCCGGTGTCGACGGCTTCCGACCCCGACTTCCCGGAAAAGAAAGTACCTGTGACACAGTACGACGGCCATGTGATTGAATCGACCGGTCTCATCAAAATGGACTTCCTCGGACTGAAGACTCTCTCCGAGCTGAAAGAGGCCTGCAAGGTCATCAGGCAGACGACGGGCGACGTGGTCGACCTCGACAATATCCCGATCGACGATGAACTGACCTACCAGCTCTACCAGCGCGGACAGACCGTCGGCACCTTCCAGTTCGAGTCGGCCGGTATGCAGAAGTACCTCCGGGAACTGCATCCGACTGTGTTCGAGGACCTTATCGCCATGAACGCTCTCTACCGGCCGGGACCGATGGACTATATCCCCGACTTCATCAAGCGCAAGAACGACCCCTCTCTGGTCAAGTACGACATCCCCTGCATGGAGAAGTACCTCAAGGACACCTATGGAATCACTGTCTACCAGGAGCAGGTGATGCTCCTCAGCCGCCAGCTGGCCAACTTCACGCGCGGCGAGAGCGACGCACTCCGCAAGGCGATGGGAAAGAAGAAGAAGGCCATCGTCGATCAAATGAAGCCGAAGTTCATCAAGCAGGGACAGGAGAACGGACACGATCCGCAGGTTCTTGAGAAAATATGGAGTGACTGGGAGAAATTCGCCAGCTACGCCTTCAACAAGTCACACGCCACCTGCTACTCATGGGTAGCCTACCAGACCGCCTACCTGAAGGCGCATTATCCGGCTGAATACATGGCTGCGCTGATGACACGCCGTTTCAGCCAGATCACTGAAATCACGAAACTGATGGAGGAGTGCAAGGCGATGAAGATCACCACGCTCGGCCCGGACATCAACGAGAGCCAGATCGGCTTCGGCGTGAACAGCCGCGGCGAGATACGCTTCGGACTCGCCGCCATCAAGGGGATGGGTGCCAGTGCCGCCGAGAGCATTGTGCGTGAACGGGAGAAGAACGGCCTTTACAAGGACATCTACGACTTTGCCGAGCGTGTCGATATCAGCAATGTGAACCGGAAGGCTTTTGAAAGCCTTGCCTACAGCGGCGGCTTCGACAGCTTCGGCCTGCAGCGTGAGCAGTACTTTGCCGAGACGGGGAAAGGCAGCCTGTTCCTTGACACCATCGTCCGTTACGGGCAGCTCTACCAGGCAGAGAAGGCACAGCAGCAGAACTCTCTCTTCGGCGGCATGGATGCTGTAGAGGTAATGCACCCTGTCGCACCGAAGACCGAAAAATGGCCGGCCATCGAGAAACTGAACAAGGAACGTGAACTGGTGGGTATCTACCTGTCAGCCCATCCGCTCGACGAGTACAGTGTCGTGCTGGACAATATGTGCAACACCCACTGTTCACAGATAGGACGCAATGCCGATATGGAAGTGCTGTCGAAGGTGGATGAGGTGACGTTCGGCGGCATCGTGACCGCTGTCAGCGAACGCTTCTCACAGAAGACCGGAAAGCCGTTCGGCTTTGTGACTATCGAAGACTTTAAAGGGGCGGGCGAACTGGCACTCTTCGGCGACGATTGGGCACGGTGGAACAATCTCCTGAAGGTGAACTACACCATTTATATAACAGCCAGATGCCAGCCCCGCTATCGGAACAATCCCTCGATACTGGAACTGAAGGTGCAGCGTGTCGAGCAGCTTTACGATGTCAAGGCACACCGGCTGGAGCGGCTCACCATTGCGATGGACGCATCAGCCATGGACGAAGCCCTTGTCTCGGAACTGGCAACGGTCGTGGAGCAGCATGAGGGCAGCACACAGCTCTTCATCCAGCTGCGAACGCCTGACAATACGACGGTCGTACTGAAGAGCCGTGACAGAGGGGTGAATGTAGACCGCAGGCTGATCGACTTCATAACGGCCAATGAGAAGATGGAGTTCCATATCAACTGACAGGAGAGTGGCACGGTCTTTGCAAGATATGAGACAAGGATTACAACAGTATTAAACAGAATATAAAAAGGAAACAAACATGGAAGTAGAAATTACAGCCAAGAATCTGGAGACTTACAAAAACGGTGAATTACCCTTGGTAGTTGATTTATGGGCGACATGGTGCGGCCCCTGCAAGATGGTAGGGCCGATCATCTCCGAGCTTGCCAAAGAATATGACGGCAAGATTGTCGTCGGCAAGTGCGATGTCGAAGAGAACGACGATGTTGCCATCGACTTCGGCGTGCGCAACATCCCGACCATCCTTTTCTTCAAGGGAGGAAAACTTGTCGACAAGTTCGTCGGTGCAGCCTCTAAGGATGTTCTGGACGCAAAGTTCAAGGCGTTGCTGTAGTTCCTCCGCCGCACAGGTAGGAGAGAGGTACGCTGGGAGTACACTATGACAACTGATTAGCAGGGGCAGAAACCTGCGCTTGTCCGTGACACAGCCTGTCTGTCGGACGGCGGGGTGTCTGCCCCTGCTTTGTGGATGTCCGAAGCACTCCTGTTTCCGTTAATGACCGATCGGATAACAAAGGCGTCGCTCCCATTATACACTGCCTGTCTGGCAGCTCGGAAACAGGCATATTGCCTGCTGCATGGGACCGGACAGTCGGAATCGGACTGCTCCCCTGTCAGAATACGACCAGTCTGCTCATACTGCATTGCAGACGATGCTTACTTGATTTTCAGACAGGCCTTACTTGAGGTCCGGGCAGGCCTTACTTGCAGTGCAGATGGGCCTTACTTGCGGTACAGATAGGCACCTTTTCTAATCTGATTGATAAACAGGGAGTTACAATGTTGGAAACAACAATGTGAATTACTGATTTTAAGATGCTGTTTAACAAGATTACCATGAGGCCTCAGCAAAAGTCCTCTTGTAGGAGGCTTTGGAAAATGTAACTTGTTGATAATAAATTACAGTGTTTTTTTTGATCAGATAGAGGTTTGCAGAGGTCTCATTTTGCGTAAAGATCGGCAGATGCAATTGATAACAGAGAAAGTGACATAGATGGAGAGTCTTTCTGTTTAGTTAGTAACTATTCAGCGATAAGGCGCATAAACTATATTTGATTATCAACAAGTTACATAAACATATACATGCAAATTTTGGTGAAAAATGTCATTTCGAGCCTTTTTGCCACAATATTACGTTTATAAGTTCTTGATATTCAATGTTCATTACCGCTGAATAGTTACGTTTAGTTAAAAGGTTTAGTTAAAAAGTGTTCCTCCCGCAAAAATCCTCGTTCGATATTTTGCGTTCCCAGAAATTATCCCTAACTTTGCACTCGCTTTTCGAGAGGAAGCAGATGCATATTATAATAATAATATGCTTTTTGGAGAGATGGTAGAGTGGTCGATTACAACGGTCTTGAAAACCGTCGTACCGAGAGGTACCGGGGGTTCGAATCCCTCTCTCTCCGCTAATAGGCTTCAAAAGGACTTCACAAAGGTTGTCAATTTAGCCTTCAAAAATTAGCTAATCGTTGTAAAATCAAGGTTTTACAACGATTTTTCTTTGTATATACCTCTATCGCCTGACGGCATAACCCTATGTTTTGACAGTCATCATTCGGTCAAATTCTGCTACATAAACTGCTACACAAAAATTGTAGCAATAAAAAATGTAGCAGTGACGGGATTCTGAATACCATATTGACGGCATCAATTCTTTCTGTTTCAGTATGTTATATATTAACTTTGCAGCCGAGTGCTACACAAAAGAATGATGCATTATGAGAACAAATTTCAAGGTATCCTTCTACCTACGCTCAAACTATGAGAATAAAGAAGGAAAGTCGCCTGTAATGCTCCGTGTATTCCTTAACGGAGAAATGGCAAATTTTGGCTCTACGAAAATATTCGTGACCAAGACTTCGTGGAATAATGCCACAAGCCGACTTAAAGGTCGGACGGCAGAAAGCTTGTCCGTCAATGCCGCATTGGACTCTATTTCAACTACATTGAATGGAATTTACCGCAAGTTTGAGGATGACGAATCCCTGTCATTGGAGAAAATCCGTTCTTTCTTTATAGGAAAAGACAGGGAGTACACAACTTTCCTCCCGATATTCGACAAGTTCAACGAAGACATCAAGCAGCGTGTCGGACACACCATCAGCAAAGACAGTCTGCAAAAGTACAGTGTTTTGAGAAGACATTTCTCAGAGTTCCTTATCCATAAATATGGAAGAAAGGATATAGGACTGACAGAATTCACACCATCCGTGGTACAAGACTTTGAGTTATATCTGAGTACTGTGGCAGGCTGCGCTTACAATACGTCGGTCAAGAAAATGAAGGCTCTCAAAACCGTAACCATATATGCACAAAAGCGTGGCTATCTCCTTCACGACCCCTTTCTCAATCATCGTTTCCACTTGGAGCCGGTAAACCGTGGTTTCCTCACGGACGAAGAAATCATGAAGATAGCCAACAAGGATTTCGGCATCCAGCGTTTGGAACTGGTAAGGGACGTTTTCATCTTCTCTTGCTTTACAGGGCTGGCATACATTGACGTGTCTAATCTCACACCGGACAACATCGTCACGCTCGATGACAAGCAGTGGATTATGACCAAAAGGCAGAAAACAAGCGTGGAAACAAATGTCCTACTTCTCGATATTCCGAAGCGCATCATTGCAAAGTATAGTGGAAAGACCTATCGGGATGGCAAACTATTCCCCATACTGACGAATCAGAAGACTAATGCGTATTTGAAAGAAATAGCCGACCTTTGCGGTGTCAAGAAGAACCTGACCTTTCACCTTGCCCGGCATACATTTGCCACCATGTCTTTGAGTAAGGGCGTTCCGATGGAAAGTGTGTCGAAGATGCTGGGACATACCAACATAAAGACCACACAGATTTATGCTCGCATCACCAACAAGAAGATTGAGCATGACATGGAACAGCTTGCCGACAAACTTGGTAAGTTCAACAAGGCAATGGGAATCCGATAATATAATAATGTATAACCCTAAAAATAAAAACGAACAATGGAAACGACAAAGAAAGAACTATCCTACTTCCGTCTAAAGTTGGAGAACTATCTCAGTGAGCATTTCCCCGAAATGCTGAGTGACAAACCATTCATAACGGCAAGAGCCGATGAAGCCCTTACCACCTACTGCGATGCTGTGGCACAAGGCTTTTCCCATCCCGAAGCGGAAACAATGGCAAGCGAAGTGTTGTATCAAGGACTGCACTTCTCAAAGTACGACACGCTTGTATCTGTCTTGGAGAATGAGTTTGAGAAAGAACTTCCCAGTCCGCTCCCGGAAAGACTTTCCCCGGTACTTCTGAAGAACAAGGCTGTGCAAAGCGTTTTCGACAAGTATGAACTCACGGACGATTTTGGCGCAAGTCCAGAGTACGATAAACTCTACACCGAACTGACAGGGACGATCGTTCTGCTCATCGAGGTCAATGGTCTGCCAACGATAGGCGGTGAGAACATGACTTGATGTAGCACCACACGGAGCTTTTGTAGTGTCAAGAGCCAAGATAAACGCTCCACTCCACACGACAAGAGTTTTGCAAACACTTGTCTTTGTGTAGTCTGCGCATCTTGTTATCGCTCTTGAACTATTAAAAGCTCCGATTATGAATACAATCATCATGAATCAAGACATTCACACACCTGCCTTCATCAAGGCAGACGTATCGAACAAAACCGATAAAATCAAGCAGCAGCCGACTTCTCCCAAACAAGTCCGCCGCTTCTCTTGGACACGCTTCATCGAACTCGCTATCCTGCTTTCTATCGTTATCTGTGCCATTTGGCTTATCTCAAAGATAGTAACGCCGCAAGTCGTAACCGCCATCTCAGTCATTGCAGGTTTTCTGATACTACGCTTTATAGTCAGGATAATTCTAAAAGTGACAATTACGCTGCTGAGCATTCTCTTCTGGCTGGCAATTCTCTGTGCCATCTTGCTATGCGTGCTTTGAGAAGCACAGCTTTGTAAAACCTTTCATTTATCGTTCATCAGGTGGTTATCTCACATTTCGAGATAGCCACCTTTTCTATTTCCCACTACGAGCGTTGCACTTTTGCTTCTTTTCCAATGCTCCACATGATGCGAAGTCAAGGAGACGGATGCTGTTCTCCTTTTTATCCGCAAAGGTAGTACGGGGCTTGTGGCTTTCAAAAGGTCTGTGCCGCTGGGTTTGTCTGGAAAATCTCCACACCTATGGGTAGTATTTTCCGCCAAAACCTTGTGCAAGCCTCGCCCCGCTACCTTGATTTTGCTACAAAAAGGAATCAGCATACTCCGATCTTTGGACGCATAAAAAAAATGTCGCTATGGATAAGCAGAAAGTAAATACAACATCTTCGATGAAAAGAAAAGGATATAGCTCCTCCTCTCATTACCGCATTAACCCTGTGGCTGGAAAAAGTGAGCAAGTGTTGGCAATTAAGTTTGTACAATGGGACGTTCCCCCTTTGGAGAGCCTTTGTAATAGCAAGGTTTATCTTCTTCGTCTGAAACTCAATTGTGGCGAACAGATGAGCCGTGAAGAGAAAAATTGGCTATGTGAAGCGGTGAACTCAAACACCTACTTCCGCACAGCCGTGCCCCTGCAAGGCTGGAGGTTTGACTTCTTCGATGTACTGAAGAAATACCTTATCAATCAGTACGGACAATGGACAGAGTATTATGCACCCGACAGAACAAGTCTAAGAGCCTACCTATATGGACGCATCAGTCAGATAGTAGAAATCCCAAAATACTAAGCAATATGAAAGGTACAGAACATTTTACACGGACAATAGCCGAATATCTTAATCAGCGTGCTATGGCAGACCCATTGTTTGCCCCTAACTTGATGAAACCTAACAAGAACATAGAAGATTGTGTAACCTACATCTTAAACGAGGTAAAGAAAAGCGGTTGCAATGGTTTCGACGACGATGAAATCTATTCTATGGCAGTGCATTATTTTGACACGGACAATATCAACATCGGCAAGCCTCTCAATTGTCATATCGCCGTAAACCACGTGGTACAACTCACAGAAGAGGAAAAGGCAGAAGCACGCAGGTGCGCCATTGAGCAATACCAACACGCACAACTTGCCAAGCTGCGCAACCACAGCGAGCCTACCAAGAAAGTAGAAACCAAGATTGTACAACCCTCTTTATTCGATTAAGACGATGAAACCGAGAAACAAATTTGAAAAGGCAGTTTTGGAACAAAGCAAGCATCTTCGCCCAATAACCAAGACACAGAGCAAATGGGCTTTCCGTGAGTGCATAGACCACTTTGCCTACCGCTTGCCAAAAGGTCGCACCACTTGTATGGATTGTGGGCATAGTTGGATAATGAACAAACATAGAGAAACTTGCACTTGCCCTCATTGCAGGGCAAAGTTGCAGGTCAAGGAAACCTTTGAGCGTAAATTGCAGCAGAAGCGGTATTTCACCACGCTAACCGCTTGTGGAGAGTATCAAGTATTGCGTATGTTCCTCCTTGTTGTGGGAATGGAGAAAGGCTGCAAGGCAGAGCACTATGCGCTTGAAATCGGTCAGTATTGGTGGAACGCACAAGGACGAAAGACAATTGTTGCCGTTCAGAGAGTATTGGGGAGATACGTTGATACATTCTCCTATTGTGCACCTATGGCAATCCGCAACGACAACGAAGCCTACCGATATGCAGCCTATTCGCAGATATATCCCAAGTTCAAGGTTACGGACACACTCCGCAGGAATGGTTTTAAGGATGATTTTCACGACATTGCTCCGACAACACTCATTCCTGCATTGCTTTCCGACAGCCGTGCCGAAACATTGATGAAGTCGGGACGTACAGACCACCTGCGCTATTTTCTTGGCAAAAGAAGAGCGTTTGACGATTATTGGCAATCCTATAAGATTGCAGTACGCAACGGCTACGATATAACGGATATTTCCCTTTGGTGCGACTATGTGGATATGCTCCGCAGACTGGGAAAGGACATACACAGCCCGAAATATCTTTGTCCTGCCGACCTCAGAGCCGAACACGACCGTAGGCATACGGAACTGCTCACGCAAAGAGAAAAGGAGGAGCTTGCCAAGAAACAGCAAAAGGCGATGGAAAATGAAAAGCGTTTTCAAGAACTCAAATCCAAGTTCTTCGGCATCCATTTCACAGACGGAACAATCCAAGTCCATGTATTGGAAAGTGTACAAGAGCATCTGGAAGAAGCCGTATCAATGCACAATTGTCTATTTTCCAACGAATATTATCTTAAGGAGGACTCACTTGTCCTATCGGCTACCATTGAGGGCAAGCGGATAGAAACGATAGAGGTATCATTAAAGACATTGGAAGTGGTGCAAAGTCGTGGAGTGTGCAACAAGAACACGGAATACCACGAGCAGATAGTGAACCTTGTCAATGCCAACCACAAATTGATAAGGCAGAGAATGAAAGCAACGGCATAGTGAAATAATTAAATTATCAGAGAAATGAAAACAGAGATTGAAAACATTATCTATAACTGTGCGGACGAGATACCGCACATACTCATCAGGGTTATCAACGCAATAACCCTATCCGACAACGAGAAAGAGTTAAGGACGGCAATAGGCAAAATAGCCGAAGAAACAGAACTTGACAAGTTCTTTGCATACGGCTATGGCGCACATCATTTTTGGCTTGTACACCGCAAATTATCCAATGGAGAGCCAAAGGAATACAGATTATTAAAGGTTGAATTTTAAGATTGGAAATTATGAAGAAGAAACAAAGATTTTTGGTCTATACGCAATATGTTTTTGACGGCGTATTCGATGTTGTAGCAGAGAGCAAGAAGGAAGCACTGCAGAAAGTCCTGCAAAATTGTGGGTTGGTTATGGGTGGAAGCATTCACAGCACCTTACCCGATGATGAGATAAATTGGGCGTTTGACAGACACCCCAATAAACGAATAGGCAGAATAACGAAAGTGTAGAAACAGCACCTTGAATAAGACAAAGAGCCACACAAAACGGAAATTTGCGTGGCTTCTTTTCTTTTTCTTTAAACGAGCAGGCGACCAAAGAAAAGAAGCAAAAGAAAGTCTCAGAAAATCAAATACACAGTGTCACGTTGATGATGTTTTCATTTTACCCATAAAGTTAGTCTATTTCCGATTTTATACTTTAAAATAGAGGATTCTATTGTATATTGAGATAAAATTCTTATCTTTGCTATTATGAATTTAATTTTCGAATAGTCAACCCATCTTGAGAGAGGTAAAGATGGCGACTTTAAAAGCACCTCTAAATGTTCCATAGGCTTTGAGATGAGCGGAACAACATTTGTAAAGATGATTGTAATAGTGGGATTTCTCATATTATGCTTCCTTTAGCCAGGAGCATTAACATTTTTCCTGAAAATGCTACCCTTTATTACACATTGAAGACTAAGATTCATGAACAGGCAGTGCTGCTTTTGCGCTGCCTCTTTTTATAATTAGTGAATGAAGAACAGGGCAAATTCTACTTGCCTCCGCTTGACCAATCCTCTCACGACCTTTCCCTTGTATCGGCAGAATGAGACGTACTCCCGATAGATGTTTCTATCCCCTACCTCTATCTTTCGCAGCAGTCGGCTCTTGGGATGCTTGCCATAGCCAAGCAATCGCCCCACACCCACGTTGTAAGCAAGGAGGCTGAGCAGCAGGGCATCTTTTCCATACCCTTTGAAGTGTTCAAAGCATTTCCAAAGGTCAGCACGGAGCAGGGAGTCCGCCTGCCGTTCCGTCATATCCGCCGTGAAGTGCTCTCCTGGTTGCAGCTGATGACCATACCCTACATAAGGAAAATCCTTCGGCTTATTATGAAGTCCCTCAAAGTATTTAACAACAACCACACCACGTTCGAAAGGAGACAAGTCTGCCAACCGCACCCTACGCTGGGCAAGGATGGGCTGGCAGAATAAACATAAAATACAGAATAAAGCAAAGTGTTTAGTTGTCTGCATCTTTCAATACTTTGGTAACTGTTGCGGAGGACTTTTCCTTATTTTCCGCCTTTTCGTTGTTGAAACTGAAAGTCAGTTGCTGCATTCTGCCGAAGTTGTCTTCCACATACACATCAATCGTCTGGCGGTCTGTGGAGAGCGAGGTGTAATACAGGCGGAATACATCTTTCGTGAGCGGATAGCGGTCGTTCGGCTTGAAAACCGTGCCGTTATCATTTCTTAGCAAGCCCTTGCCGTCAGACTGGAAATAACGTATCGTATAGCGAGTGTCAGCAAACTCACCGCCCCGCTTCAGCGTGCAGCGTATCTCAGCCGTCTGTCCCTTTATGATGTCCTTCTGAACCGGCATTGTCTCCACCGTAAACGGATAAGACTGCTGAACATCCAAATCCCTATCACAAGCAGATAGGCAAAACACGGCAAGGGTCAGCACACCCATTATCCATATCGAACTTAATATTTTCTTTTTCATTTTCTATTCTTGCTTAAAGATTAAACCTAAGTCCTGCTGAAACAGCCGGACGGAAACGATGCACGTCCGATCCAAAGAGGAAACGTCCCTGTGCCTTTACAAGAAAGAGCACCCTGTCCGTCAGAAACACTTCCACCGAACCATGCACGGCACCGCCATAGACAAAGCGGGAGCGGTCGAGCAGTGTTGCCCCGTCGGGCAGCAGCTTTTTATCCTCGTTCAACTGCTCATAGCCGCCCAAGGCGGATATGCCACCATAGAGAAACACGTTCTTTCCTCTATCAGAAAGAACAGGGTGCATATAGCCCACCTGCAAAAGTGCATCCTTGAGTTTTACGTTATAACTTCTGTACGGCATATTCTGCTGTTCATACTCTGCCATAACAAAAGTATAATTCTCACGCCCCAGATATCGGGCGAGTGATACTCCCATGCCGAAATTGTCAGCAGCAAGAAACTTTTCACCCTTGATAAGTGGAACACTCCCTACGACCTCTATTCCCCTTTGCTTGGGGATAAGTCGCTGTGCCTGCGATGGCAGACTGAAAGTCATAGCCACCGCTACACATACTGTTAGAATGATATTGTTCTTCTTCATTACCATTTCAGTTTGAGGTTATCAATCTTCTTTGCTGTCTGCAGGTCTTCTGCCGTTACATAAAAAGTCAGCGTACGACCGCCATTTCTCTCATAGAGCGTCACTTCAAGCTGCTTGTCCTCTGCAAGAGAAAACTGTTCGAGCGCAAACACAGTGTGTTCACTGCCTATACCACGCACCTGCATCACCTGATGATAGGCACGAAGTGGCTGAAGCACCTGCTCTTGTATGGCGGTGCGCTTTGCCACCTTTTTATCCACCACCTTAAAGGTGATAAAATCCACTGAGTACGGCATATTCGTACCGTTTTCCATACGAATGTGGAAATACAGCAAGCCATTATGGGCATACAAACCACGAAGCAGGAACTTCATACCAAACTGCTGTGCACCGATATGTTTGATGGTACGCTTGTCGTTCTGATAGATAGTCTGCATCATCAGTTTTACTAATACGGGCGACTCGTTGCCGAGTTCCTTAAAGTAAATATCAGAGCGATTGCTTGGTAGGCGTCCGTCCGTTGGAGACAAGAAGTCTTTCATCTCAATGCTGAGTTTCTCCGGCTCATCGGCATATTTTACGTTAAAGGTGTAAAAAGAGCCGTCCTCGCAGATGACACTCATGTTGGTTTCCGTCTCAAAGTCCTTCACCGAAGCCTTTACACGTAGTACGTTCTCTGCATCCTCCGCTTTTCCTGCAATGATATTCTGCGAACCTAAGTCTACATAACGAATGGCAGAAGGGAAGATAAGATGCACGGTCTTGTCAAAGGTAACGTCAAGACCATACGGCAGAACGACACGCCCCGTTGGTATGGCACGGCTCATACCTTGAAAGAGTTCGCCCGAAGTAAGTGGACGGCTTGGTGTCAGACCATCATTGTTTTCCTGTGCTGTGGCTGTTGCTCCCACCATGGCAAGCATAGCCATTGATAAAATAATTTTCTTCATTGTTCCTTTTGTTTTGATGTTATTTTTTACTTATCATTTTTGATTGTTTTATTTGGACTGAACCAAGAAAAGGCGGTAGCCACCCTTGAGCGTTACCTTGATGGTGCGCAGCTTCTTTTGAAGCAGCTGACTTGCACCCTGCATCACCCCACGGGCAGCCTCGGAGATAATCTGGTCTTTGGCAGAGGAAGCAAAGGTAAAGGATGTGCCCATTGAACCACCGATGTTCGCCCCAACTTCCTTAAGCGCATTGATATCCTCCGAACCTGGTATATACACCCCCTCCTGTCCGTCTGTGTCGTATGCCGAGAGCTTGACGGCTATGATGTGGCCGTCCACTTCTATGCTTTTGATAAGCAGATGCATACGGTTACCCTCAATCTTAGCGACGGCTATGAGTCGGCTCTGTCGTGGAATGTGCAGTCCCTGTACCTTGGCACTTTCCAGCAGACGAAGCACGACATTGTCACCCTCTTTAAGAACAGTAGTCCTGTCCACTACAACTTTCAGCGTATTGCGCAACAAAGAAGGAGAACTGCCGGTAAGCGAATGAAAGCCCTTATTCCGAGCCTTCTTGCCGTATTCCTCCATAAAGTACACATCGCTCATAGGCTGGTCAAGTGAAGATACTATCTGCCTGCGCTCCGGCAGAACTACCATTACAGGCTTTTCATTCTGCATGGTCTTGCTCTTAGCGGCTTCAGAGCCACCTGCCGTATCTTCCGTTTTTTCATTTCCTGCCGCCAGACCATTATTGAAGGTAGGTGGAGTTGATGCTTTAGGGAGATACTTCGCTGCCATCTGATAGCTCTTTTCCATCAAGGCAAGCTGCCGTTTCTCTTCATTGTCCTCCCTGCTGTCTTTGGCAGAGAGTTCCTTCTTGAGATTGTCTATCTCCGAGCGCAAGGCTTCACGCTCCTGCTCGTGTGGATCGGGAGCGTAAAAAGAGTTCAAGAGGCGATTATTCTCCTCATAGCGATGCATAGAACTTTCTATCTTTGCCGTAGAAGCAGCTGTCTCTGCACGCTGCTCCTCTGATGGAGCAGTGTTCTGTGCGAAATAGTCCGACAGCCTGCCCATCTCCTCACGGGTCTGTTCCTCCTCGTGTGCCTTGTCGCCTAATTCGTAGGCTTTGAGCTTATTCTCGGTGAGCTTTTCCGTCGTTGCCTGCGGGATGCTGTCATTGAGTCCCTGCTCCGCTGCTGTCTTATCCTTGCCCGAAGGTGCGAAGATAAACCACATCGAAAGGGCAAACAGCAGTCCTAATCCTCCGAAGACCAAGCCTTTCTTCATTTGTTCTTTCTGTTTATTATCCATTTTCCTTGATTGTTTGATGATGTTGTAGATAAAAATTGCCGTGTAACTCTTGTAAAGTGCTGTCCGTCCGTATCGGACTGTCCGTCAGCTTTCCCGTGGGGATGGGTAGTTTTTCCTTCTTTGGAGGAAGGAAAAACTGCGCTATCATCCAAAGCGAGCAGAGCAGATAGATGAAACTCAGCCCATAGACGATTTCCTTTCTCTGCCTTATCGTGAGCCTTTCACACCGATGGCGGAGCCATAGGTGAAAGCGCAGATATTGGCGTGAGAGTAAAAAGTTTCTTTTTCTTGCCATAGCCTTATCGTTTATAAGTCTGTATGTCTCTGTTCTCCTTGACGAGGAAGTTCTCCATCAGGAAGCCTTGTGGGTTGTTATCCGAACGGACAGAGTTCTGCAGCGTGCAGGTCGTAATGAGACTACGCTCTGTAACGTTACTCTGACGGACGATAAACTCCCGTGCATAGGTCGTTACCGCATAAGGGTAAGTATTGAAGTTACAGTGGATAGAGTCCACCTCTATGCGCTGATTGACATTACCCGATATGGCACGGTTATAATACCCCCTCTCCGCTAAGTCCTTGTAATAGTTGAAAGCCGACTTGTCACACAGCACGAAGGCACGTTCCATGTTCTTCTCAATGGCATCCTTGTCAGGTGCAATGGTGAAGAACAGCTCATGGAAGCGACGTACATGCTCCCTTGCCTCTACCGGACGGTTTCGACTTGCATCCTGACTGAGAGCCAGCATGAGCGACTTGCCTTGGTCAAGCACATAGATTTTCTCCCGCTGCTCCTTGGCGAAGCTGTACGAGGCATAGAGGGCATAACCACTTACTGCCACGCAGACGATGGCAAAGACAATGGCGTAGAGCCTTATCTGTTTGAATGAGGTCTCGATATTTCTGAGTGATTTGAATTCCATTTCTTTATCATTTAAGTTATTGTTCTATCTCTAAATTCTCACGTCTAATCTCTATTTTCCTTTGAGCAATGCACCCTTGATACGTCCGATGGCATTGCCCGCAACGGCACCTGCTCCGCCTGCCAAATATTTACCGCCCGTGTATGCACCCTGTGCGCCACGTTGTGCGGTCTGATTGACATTCCGCCCGTAAGAGCCGATACCGCCTCCGGCTTCGATAATCCAGCCTGCAACCGTAGGTACGCAGAAGTAACCCACGATGCCGATAAGGAAGAAGACGATGTAGTACCACGTCCCCGAATCGGGCAGATAGTTCGGATCGCTGAGTGCCTCGATGTCCTTCTGCACCATCAAGACCTGTATCTTGGTGAGAAGTGCTGTGAGAATACTGCTGACAGGCAGCCACAGGTATACAGAGATATAGCGTGAGAACCATGCTGTGAGCGAACCCGACAACCCGTCCCATACGGCAATGCCGAAGACTATCGGACCGAGAATGGCAAGAACGATGAGTATGAAGGTGCGCAGTGTGTCGATGATAAGCCCTGCAGCATGGAATAGGAGTTCTAAAAGGTCGTGTACCATCTTCATAATCCATTGCTTGGTCTGATAGGCAGCACGCTCGGCATACATACCCGCTATCGTCACGGCATCTTCAGGTCCGATGATGCCCATCTCCTCTATCTTTTGGTCGAACTTCTCGTTGGATACCAAGTAGGCTGTTTCGGGATTGCGCAGGTAGGCTTCCTCCTGCAACTTATCCCGTTTGGCGGTAAGCTCCGCCAAGTTGGTCTCCTGTTGGTGCACCATGCTTTCCGTTCCCTGCACTACGGGCGAGAGAACGGCATTCATCGTACCCAGTACGACTGTCGGGAAGAACATGATGCAGAAACCCAAGACAAAGGGACGGAGAAGGGGAAAGACGTCTATCGCCTCGGCACGGGCTATGGAAGCCCATACCCGAAGGGCAATATAAAAGAGCGCACCCAAGCCCGCAATACCCTTGGCAATACCCGTCATCTGGGCACAGAGGGGCATCATCTCGTCATAGGTCGAGTGTAGCAGCTCGTGTAAACTGGCAAAATCCATAAGCAAGTGTGTTTTATGAAAGTTCTTTCAAGTTCTTTTTTAGTCTGTGGATTTACCAATACCTGCTTGCCGTATTGCCGTAGAGTGCCTTGACGGAGGCAAGGTTGTTCTTTTCTCTTGCACGCACGTAGCTTACGGAGATGTTCTTCCTTGTGTAATACGACACGAGCGAGCGGTTTTCCCTAAGCGTGGTATAAATACGGTCGATGGCTTGCATACGCTCGTGGTCGTTCATCGAGAGGACACCCGACTTGACGATGGACTTGAGTTCCTTGAGACTCTCCCCACTCTGTTCCAAGAGCTTGGCATAGCCCGAAGCCATTGCAGCAAGTTCTGAAGGGCGGAAGTTCTTGTCCGAGAGCATTTTCTTATACGAGGTGACGTAAATCTCCGAGATGTCGCCCACCATCAGGATGCACTCCTTGACCTTGTAGGCATCTCCTATAAGGTTGTTCACCTTCTTCAGGGCATCATAATACTTCTTGGTGTCGTTGTAGAGTTTCTCCACCTCCTTGAATCCGTCAAGGGTGTTCTTCACCGTCTTGGAGGCGGTGGCAATCTCCTTGACCGAATTGACGATGTTGCCGGCAAAATTGCCGGGATCGGTTACCACCCACTGTGCGTGGGCCTTTCCGCTGAATAAAAGGACGGAGCCAATCAGCAGCATTAAAATTCTTGTTCTCATTGTTCTTTTTGTTTATGATGTGAATACTATGTTTGTCTGAATGTCCACTAAGGGATGTCTATTCAGCTTGCTGTTATAGGGATAAGTTGGACAAGTTAGTCCAAGTATTTGGACACGACTGTCTAATTGATTGGACACGTTTGTCCAATTGATTATCCACGTTTGGAGCATTATTTGTTTACGTTTGGCTAAACCAATACATTCTTTACATGTCTTGTCCGATTAACGATTTCGTGCAGCCCGTTTCTCTTGTGCAAGCTGCCGGATAGCCGTTTCGATGTCTCCACCGAGCTGTGCTGCCCTGTTCATTACCTCCACCTTCTCGGTTTCCTCCGTGGTGTAGGTCAGGTATTCCTCCATGCTCACTTCCGTGGCATAGACTGCACTCTGCATACCGCCCAAGCCTATCCATACCTCCTTGTAGAGCCTATTCGGGTCGTTGTTCTGGTTGATGGAGAGTATCTGGCTCTTCTCCTTTTCCGAAAGACCGAGCATCGCCTGTATGCCGTCGAACTTGGTCATGTACTTGCGCTGGTCGAGCAGTATCTTGCAGTCAGAGTTGTTGATGATGCTCTCCTTGACGATGGGCGACTGAATGATGTCGTCCACTTCCTGCGTTACGACAATGGCTTCCCCGAAATACTTTCTCACCGTCTTGTACAAATATTTTATATAGTCTGCCATGTTAGCCGAAGCAATGGCTTTCCACGCTTCTTCAATGAGTATCATTTTCCTGATACCTTTGAGTCTTCGCATCTTGTTGATGAAGGCTTCCATGATGATAATCGTCACCACGGGGAAGAGGTCTTTGTTGTCCTTCACTTGATCAATCTCGAAGACGATGAAGCGTTTACTGAGCAAGTCGATGTTCTTGTCCGAGTTCAATAGGAAATCGTAATGTCCCCCTCGGTAGTATTGCTTGAGGGTTGTCAGGAGATTGTTGATATTGAAGTCCGAGAGTGTTACCTTGATGTCCCGTTTCTCCATATCCTTGCGATAGACGTCTCGCAGGTATTCATAGAAAGTATTAAAACAGGGCGTAACACTATGGTCTGCACATATCAGCTCGATGTACGAGTTCACGGCAGAGCCAAGTTCGCCCGCCTCGGTCTTGGTGATATGCTCATCGGCACTTTTCCAGAGCGTAAGCAACAGCGTGCATATACTCTCCCTCTTCTCTACATCGAAGAAATAGTCGTCGGTGTAGAAGGGATTAAAGGAAATCGGGCTTTCATTTGTGTAGGTGAAATAAACCCCATCTTCGCCTTTGGTCTTGCGGTGGATGAGTTCGCACAATCCCTGATACGAGTTTCCTGTATCGACCAAGAGGACGTGCGCCCCTTGCTCGTAATACTGGCGTACCATGTGGTTGGTAAAGAAACTCTTGCCACTTCCCGAAGGACCCAAGATGAATTTATTACGGTTTGTGATGACTCCCTTTTTCATCGGTAAGTCCGATATGTCCAGATGAACAGGCTTTCCCGATAGGCGGTCTGCCATCTTGATACCAAAGGGTGATAGCGAGTCCTTATAGTTCGTCTCTGCCGTAAAGAAGCAGAGGGCAGGCTCGATAAAAGTATAGAATGACTCTTCTGCAGGAAAGTCTGCGGCATTGCCGGGTATGCCCGCCCAGTAGAGCGTTGCAGCATCAATGGTGTTATGACGAGGGTGGCATTCCATAAGAGCAAGTGCAGAACCCACGTCATTCTTGATCTGGCGAAGTTCTTCCTTATCGCTGCTCCATGCCAGCACGTTGAAGTGGGCACGGATAGAGGTCAGTCCCTGTGAGTGGGCAATATTGAGATACTCCTGTATCCACTCCTCGTTGATTTGGTTGCTACGGCTGTAGCGTGCCAGCGAGTGCATGTTCCTTGCCTGCTTTTCAAAGCGTTCCAAGTTGACATCACTATCCTCGATAAAGAGGTACTGGTTATAGATATGGTTGCAGGGCAACATCAGACCCACGGGAGAGGCAAAGGAAAGACGGCAGTCGCTTCGGTCGGTGGATAACCGTTCATATCGGCTGTCCGTGCTGACCGTTGTCGGCAGGTCGTCCGTGTCGGAGAGTGTATGCAGACAAAGCATATTGTCGCCCACACGCACAAGGTCTGCGCCCAGACGGATGTCCTCCAAAGAAGCGTGTCCTTCTTCTGAAAGAGAGAAGTAGCGGTCTAAAAGTCCACCTTTCTCGGCTGTACCCACCAATTCCTCCTCCGTCATACGAGTAAGTCGAATCTGCTCCGTGTCGTTGATGATACGTTCGAACTGATCGACGGCTTCCATGAACTTCATCACCTCGTCCTTGTTGGTAATCTCCTTGGGAATGAGGTGTCCACGGCAGAGCGAGGAAAAGTTGCTCTGCTGTGCCATACGCTGCTTGTTCGTCTTGGTAAGGAAGAGATAGACTGAGTGGTGGAGATAGGGACGCTCATTGAAGTGCCGTTCAGATGCACGGGCAAGGAAGCTCAGTCCGCCATCGGAGAGCTTTCCTTGATAGTCTTCCTTAATGAACCAGTCTTGCTTGTGTACGATGCTGTAATTGGGTAGCACTTTTATAGCCTTATGCCAGGCAGAGTGCATTGCCTCGTATTCTGTAGAAGTGACGGTAAAGAGTTCGGGCAGCTCCACACGGAAAGCCACCGTGATGTCAGCATCCTTGCTCACCAGACAGCCCTGCTCTATGGAGAGCAGCGGAAACTTCGATTCCAAGGTTGTTATCTTGCTATTGTTTCTCATTTCTTCGCTTTCTTTGGTTGAAGGTTACGGATAAGGTGAAAGGCGGTACGGCGGTTTACAAGGTAGCGTGGGTGCATACGCACTGCTCCTTTTTTCATCAGCCCATATTGCCCGTACTTTCTATTCATGGTGAACGTTTGCCATACCACAAGGCTGGCACCCACTACACCTATGACAAGACAGGTAATTTGGCTGATGCCACAGAGATAGAGCACGACAACGAGAATGAAGACAGCCAGCAGTCCTCCTGCAAAGAGGAAGAGGTACTGTGCCTTCAAGCCCTTGAACTCTACCGTCCGGCCTACACCCTTGTTGATTTCAAATGCTGCCATCGCCTTACAGGAAGAAACTTCTCAGGATAGTGGCAGCCACAATGAGAAAGATACACGCACCGAACCAAGAGGCTGCGGTCTTGCTCGTATCGGGGTCACCACTTGAGAACTTGTTGTACACTTTTATTCCTCCTATCAACCCCACTACCGCCCCCACGGCATAAATGAGTTTCGTGCCGGGATCGAAGTAGGAGGTTACCATTTTCGTTGCTTCATTGATTCCGGCAATGCCGTTGCCCTGTGCGTATGCTCCTGCTGTGGTCAGTGCCATCAGGAGCAGCATTGTGATTTTCTTTTTGTTGTTCATTGTTCTTTTTATTTTATGTTGTTAAATGAATTGTTTTCTTTTGGGTAGAGATGGTAAGGGGTGGCTCGGTTTTATCGTATGACAGATATAGTTTGATTGTTTTGCTTTTGAGCCACCCCTTGATCACTTTACAATATGAATAAAAACATTAGCCTTACAGATAGTATGACAGTGGACGGTCGGCTTCTTCCAAAACATCGTTGTTGCAGCTCTCTACGTTTGAGTCTGTTTCAGAATCAGGAGAAGAGCTTATATTACTTTCCTCTAATTCCGCTTCCTCCGCTTTGCGAATGGCAGCAAGGAGCCTTTGATGGTCTTTTTCCTGCTTGAGCGTTGCCTCCTTGATATAGTCCATGAGCTGTGTGCCCCGTATGCTTTGCAGCGTATCCTGCACTTCGGCTTCGTTTTCCTCATCAAGCGTGTCATCATTCCTGTGCCAGCCGTTTACACGGGACAAGTCCCTTGTAAGAATAGCTGATGATGAGACTTCGGGTAAAGAATCGTCTGCAATCTGCAGTTCCTCACGGATGATAGTGTCTTCGTCCGGTTCGTCCATTGTGTAGTCAACCTGCATTTCATTGCCCTCGTCCTTTTCATCCGTATGTTCGGGTGCGGATTGAGGTGTATTAGTTGCCTCTGTTTCATCTTCCTTGCGTACATTTTGCGTCGCAAAGGTACTGGGATTATCGGCTGAATTTTCAGACGAGGAAACAGCGGGAGTTTCGGGGACAGACGGGGAAGTAAAGGGTTTACTCCTGCCCACCAAAACGTGCCTGGCATGTTCTACCTGTTCTTTTGTGACAATAGGCTTTCCTGTGGTTTCATCCACAGATTTGGGGACTGGTCGTAAGCAGATTTTCCAGAGGTATGCGATACCTAAAAATAGCCATATCACACCCAAGAAAAGGAGAATATCTAATAGAATTGTTTCCATTACTTACAGTGTTACGGTGGTTTTACTTCTCTGTTTATCGGCTGCATCATTGATTAATTTCTGATGTTCCCGTAAATGTTCACGCAGGATATTCTCTATGTAGGAAGTCATAGACACACGCTGATTCAAATCATGTAGAATATTGCGAAGCACCTGCAAGGTTTCGACATTCATGGTAAAGGCTGTTTTCCTTGGAAAGCGTGAAGTATGAAGAAAACGATTGCGATAATCTTCAAAACTATTGTAGTCCGAATGTACGGAAGGGGAAGAAGTATCTTCTTCTGATAATACTACCTCTGCTGTTTCCTCCATGGTTTCCACAACAGGTTTTTCCATAGAAGACAAAAGCCTGTCCAAGCGAATACAGAAATAGACAATGCTGATAAGCATCCAGATAATCCCCATGAGGAGAAATGTATCCAATAACAATGTTTTTATCATAAATTAAGTGTTTGATTACGTTTATACTGTGCCGCTGTCTTGTTCAGCATGGCTTGGTTTTCTTTCAAATGCTCAAGAAGGATATTTTCAATGTAGGCAGTGAGGGTCGTCTTTGCACGGACATCCCGAAGGACATCTCTGAGCAACTGCAAGACCTCACTGTTAATGGTGAATCCGGATTTACCATTACTGCATTGAGAATGGCTAAGGTAGCGTTCACGATATTCCTCAAAAGAGAGTTTGGCAGACAGGGCATCTTCCCTGCTTCCTTTGTCTTTATTTTTTTTAGCCCGTAAAGGTTCTGCTGTCTGTTCTGCTGCAGAAGTCCTTGCAACAGGTTCTTCTTCTTTCGCTTCTTGCGGTTCATCCGATTGGAGTTTTTCCAAATCACGCTCAAGATCTGTGGGCCGGTCATAAAAGGGGGATTCTTCCGGAGAACGTTCCTGTACACCGTAATTGCCCATCTCCTTGAGTTTGCTCCGGAGGACTTTCTTTCGTTCTTCACTAATGGAGGTCATAGGCTATCCGGAATGAGATGGCATTTTTCGATTACTTCCTCCACCCACAAGTCTATACCAGTAGGAAGGCGTAAGGTAAGTGCCGGAGGTAAGTAAGAACTGCGGAAGACACCCTTCACGCCACCTAACTCCAATTCCCTGGAGAATCTCACGGAATGGTATATGCGGGCATCAAATATACTGATGTCCTCTTCCTTTGCATATTGTGTGTAATAGTCCATAACGATGGAACTGGCGCTACGGTTGATTTTGTTCCATAGTAAGAGCAGGTCACGGATACGGGCATCGCTAAGTCCGACTCCCAAGTCCCTGATGGTCCTGGCATAGGCAAAGCTGGACACCAAAGATTGGGGATCCGCCTCTATAGGGGTGATGATATAGTCCATGTCTATGGAGAGTTGGAGCAAATCCTCGGTTGAAGCATGACCGGGAAAATCAAAAATTACGAGGTTTACCTTTATATCATGCGTCCTGATGTATTCGTTCACATATTTAATGACGTTTTTCGGTGTCGAGCGAATAATGGGATAGGCATGTTTCCCAAACTTGGTGAAGAAATCCTTCATCTGTTTAGAAATGGTTTCACTTCCCTCTATCACGCGGCGTTCTCTCTGCCTCAACTTGAAGAACGACTCTTGCGTTCCGTCACAATCTACGACAAGAAGAGATATTCCTTTTTCGTAATATAGAATGGACGCGAGGATTTCGGCAAGGCTACTCTTGCCAACCCCTCCTTTTTGCGATGCGAAGCCCAGATAGACGGGCTGATTTTTAACTTTCTGCTTCATCGTTGTTGAATATTGTATGATTAACTCTATTGTTACTTTCTTACAGACCGAGTTCAGTCAGTCGGATAGACAGTGAGTTGGTAGATAGGTATCGAGCCTTGAACTGACAGAATTTTTGACTGAGTGTCATAATTACTTTTTGACTGACTGATCTATAGACTTTATTACCGTCTGTCCAACTTCCTGAAGAACTCTTTAGCTGAGTTTTGTCGGTCGGTAGATGAGTTGATAAATTGGTATGTTTTGACCTAAATCCACTGCAAAATAAGTCAGTAATTTAGTTATTTCCAACCCTTGGGGAAATGCAGGGAAATGAAAGGAAAAAGAGTGAATATCATTGATAATGAGATATTTGGAAATCCGCCGTAACTTTGCAGGCGGATAGAGAATGTGGAGGTGATCTCCCCGAAGCGGACACCCTGAAAGGGTGGATACTTCAATCGTATCAACTCTTGATATTGGCAAGGTGTGTCTTTGTCCGACAAACTCCGTTTCTGCCGACAAAGACCCTTGTCCCGAAGGGGAGAGAATTACTCCAAAGTCGTAATTAGATAAGGATAAAAACAATGAACGAAAAGATAGAACGATGGGACAGATGGGATACCCGTCTTCCCAAGCCCAAAGACCAGCAACGGGCGATTGATTTGTTCCATAAATCAGGTGCGGAAACCAAGTCGGATTTCGTGCGTGGTCGTATTCTTGGAGAGAGTTTCAAGGTGATTACGGTGGATAAATCCGCTGTGGAATATTACCGAAAACTCTCCGAACTAACGGCACAAATCCATAAGATTGGCGTGCTGTATAACCAAACCGTGCGTGCCATCAACAGCTATCATAGCATAAAGACTGCACAGATTATGCTTGAGAAGTTGGAGAAATTGTCGGCTCAAATCATTGCCTTGCAAGAGCAGGCTATCAATCTAACCATTGATTATAGAAAGAAGAAGTATTGATAATTTAGTAAAAAAAATGATAGCAAAAATTTCAGCAACGGAAAACCTTGGAGGGGCACTCGGCTACAACTTCAAAAAGGTTGAAAAAGGAGAAGCGAATATTCTTCTTGCCGCTGAATTGTATCAGAGCAAGGAAGGACGTTATACGATGGAGGACGTGCTTGCTGATATGGAGGCATTGATACCGAAGAACTGCCGTACCAAGAAAACGGTGTTCCACTGTTCGCTCAATCCGCACCCGGACGAGAAACTATCCGATGAAACACTCTCGCAGATAGCCAAGGAGTATATGGAGGCTCTCGGCTACGGCAAACAGCCTTATATCGTGTTCAAACATAACGACATTACCCGTGAGCATATCCACATCGTGTCACTTCGGGTAGACAGTCGTGGACAGAAGATTAACGATAAGTTTGAGAAACAGCGGAGCAAGAAGATTACCGATGCCTTGGAAAGGAAATTTGGTCTCATTCCAAGTTCAAAGGTTACTGACAAGGCGATGAAAAAAACGCCCAAGATAGACACCAACAAAGGGAATATCAAGGAACAGGTGGCAAATGTTGTCCGCATGGTGCTGAAGCATTATTGTTTCTGTTCCTTGGGCGAACTGAATGCCGTACTGAGTAAATATAATCTTGCCACAGAGGAAGTCAAGACGGAGTTTCGGGGAAAGAAATATGATGGGCTGGTCTATGTTCCGACCGATGATAAGGGAGGTAAAATAAGTACACCCATCAACGCATCGGACATCGGCCGTGGTGTGGGCTATACTGCTGTGCAGAACAGGATACAGAAATCGAAGCAAGCCATCAAACCACTGATACCAACCATTAGAAGGAAGGTATTGGAAGTTATGCGTACTTCTCCTGATACAGAAGAAAAACTGCGACAAAGGTTGGAGGAACAAGGCTTGCGTGTGGTAATCCGAAAGAACGAAAGCGAACGCATCTATGGTATTACCTTCATTGACGATAAAGAGGGCATTGCGCTCAATGGCTCCCGATTGGGCAAGGGATATGCTGCCAATGTATTCAATGCCTATTTCTCCAATCCTGCCCATAACCCATTCTTGGACGAAACATTGTATGGCAGTCCGTCTGTCCGTTTGGAACAATCGGCAATCGTTCAACCCTCGCAGCCAAATACGGAGGAAAGCGACAACCTTGTCGATGAACTTATCGAGGATATGGCAGATGGTTCTTTCCTACCTATGGGCAACGATGATTGGAAGGAAACTGCATGGCAGCGTAAACTCCGCAAGCAGAGCAAGGTAAATCTTAGACGAAGAAAGCGGTAATTCTCTCGTTTAAACAGCAATCAAAAAATATTCTAACAACAATGTAAACCACCGCCCGAAAATTGTCTTATAAGATAATTTTAGACATAAGGACGGATACAATTTTTTATTCAATTATGGCACAGGAAGACGATTTAAGGGCGTTAGGTAAGGTCATGGACTTTATGCGGGGTATATCGGTGATATTCCTCCTTATCAACTGTTATTGGTTCTGCTACGAGGCGTTTCAGCAGTGGCACTTCACACTTGGTATCATCAATAAGATACTGATAAATTTCCAGCGAACGACGGGATTGTTTTCTTCCATCCTTTGGACGAAACTCTTTTGTGTAGTGTTTCTGGCTTTGTCCTGCCTTGGGACAAAAGGCGTTAAGGAAGAGACAATCACATGGCCGAAGATTTGGACGGTGCTTTTCTCCGGCTTTGTCTTTTTCTTTCTCAACTGGTGGCTGTTGGCATTGCCCATAGGAAAAATTGGTGCAGCTTCGCTCTATATCTTTACGCTGTCTTTGGGCTATATCTGTCTGCTGATGGGTGGCGTGTGGATGAGCCGATTGCTTAAAAACAACTTGATGGACGATGTGTTCAACACGGAGAACGAGAGTTTCATGCAGGAAACACGATTGATGGAGAATGAATACTCTGTCAATCTCCCTACACGTTTTTACTATAAGAAGAAGTGGAACAAAGGTTGGATTAACGTGGTCAATCCATTTCGTGCCTCAATGGTGCTCGGCACACCGGGTTCGGGTAAGTCCTACGCTATCGTGAACAACTATATCAAGCAACAGATAGAGAAAGGCTTTGCGATGTATATCTACGACTATAAGTTCCCCGATTTGTCGGAGATAGCCTACAATCATCTGCTTCATCACTTGGATGCCTATAAGGTAAAGCCGCAGTTTTATGTCATCAACTTCGATGATCCGAGAAAGTCGCATCGGTGCAATCCCATCAATCCAACCTTTATGACAGACATCTCAGATGCCTACGAGAGTGCCTACACCATCATGCTCAACCTCAACCGCTCGTGGATTCAGAAACAGGGTGATTTCTTTGTGGAGTCACCAATCATTCTGCTGGCTGCCATCATCTGGTTTCTGAAGATATACGAGAACGGGAAGTATTGCACCTTTCCCCATGCCATCGAGTTCCTGAACCGCCCCTACGCACAGATATTCCCGATACTTACTTCCTATGATGAGCTTGCCAATTACCTTTCTCCTTTCATGGACGCATGGGAGGGTGGAGCACAGGATCAGCTACAGGGACAGATCGCCAGTGCCAAGATACCACTATCCCGTATGATTTCTCCTGCACTTTATTGGGTGATGACGGGTGATGATTTCTCGCTCGACATCAATAACCCTAATGAGCCGAAAGTCCTTGTTGTGGGCAACAACCCTGATCGACAGAATATCTATTCGGCTGCACTCGGACTTTACAACAGCCGTATCGTGAAGCTCATCAACAAGAAGAAACAACTCAAATCCTCGGTTATTATAGACGAGCTGCCTACCATTTATTTTCGTGGACTTGATAATTTGATTGCCACAGCCCGAAGTAATAAAGTAGCAGTGTGTCTGGGCTTTCAGGACTTTTCGCAGTTAACCCGTGACTATGGAGACAAAGAAAGCAAGGTGATTCAAAATACGGTGGGAAATGTTTTTTCCGGGCAGGTAGTCGGTGAGACGGCTAAGACGCTTTCCGAACGGTTTGGTAAGGTACTTCAGCAACGACAGTCCATGACCATCAACCGCAACGACAAATCCACCTCTATCTCCACACAGATGGACAGCCTTATCCCTGCAAGCAAAATCAGTAATCTCACACAGGGTATGTTTGTGGGTGCGGTGTCCGACAACTTTGACGAGCGTATCGAGCAGAAGATTTTCCATGCTGAGATTGTGGTGGATAGTGCCAAGGTATCTGCAGAAACAAAGACCTACGAACCTATTCCTACGATTGCAGACTTTACAAACGAAGATGGCTCCGACAATCTCAAAGAGACCATAGAAGCCAACTATAAACGTGTCAAACAAGAGATTCTCTTACTTGTGGAATCGGAGAAGGAACGCATCAAGGCCGACCCGGCTCTTGCCCACTTGAACAAGGAGTAGATCATTTACCAACCGATGTCTCAAAGCATCTGTTCCTTGCAAAGGTTTCCGAGAAAAGTTACTCATCGGGAGTGCGGCACCTGTTGCGCACCGCTCCCGAAGATAGGATTAATCATCCCACTGCGATGTCGAGGTACGTCTCGGAGCGCCATACTCCTTTTCGTAGTCCTCATCGTCAAAGAAGTTGTTGCCTTTCGAGAGTGCTGGTCCCGTGGCAGGACCTTCGCCGATGCCCACGCTGGTGGAACCAGCGAGGATAGAGTTTTCTAACTCCATGGGAACTACATTGATTTCCGGTTTGATGTAATTGTTCATTTTTTTATTAATTAACTGTTTGTTTTAAATCATCGGGGGGAGCGCACCGCCCGTTTCCGTGGGATTCGGGGCGTGCCGCCCCCCCCGATGAGAGAGACATCTTTTTTATTTCACTACCACCTTGCGTCCGCCTACGATGTAAACGCCTGCGGGCAACCGGTGGCGTGCGGCGTCATCGAGGCGGTCGGCCACGCGTCGGCCTTGCAGGTCATACACCGGACCGTTCTTTCCGTCAGTAGCCTCGTTCGTCACGTTGCCGATGCCCGTGGTCTCGCCGTCGAGGACGACAGAGAGCTGTTTGGCACCTGACGCCTGCGGTGGACAGATGATGTAGGCACGGTAGGCAGGAATGGTGGCGGCGGAATTGGCCGTCGTTACCTTGTGGAACTTGCCATCGTCCTGCAGAATGTAGGCGTTGGCAGCGGCAGCGGTGGCGTTGCTCACGCCGGCTACCGTACCCGTGAATTTGTAACCTGCGGCGGGGGTCGTCATCTTGTCGGCCTTGTAGGCTTTCACCTCGATGTTTCTGCCGCCGAGCTGTGGCATACCGTTAGCCGTGATGTAATACGGCGTGTATGCCGTGAGCTTGTCGTCCACTTCCTTGAAATGGACTTCGTTTTTGTTGCCGCCCGAGAGGGTGTAGACCTTGAAGCCCTGAGCATACAAGTCGTAAGGCAGACAAAGGGTGGCTTTCCCTATGGAAAGGTCGCGCTCGTAGGTAACGTTGGCGGCGGTGAAGTCGATGCCGATGGGCAGCTTCGTGCCGTCGGTGAGGTGGAAGTCGTCGCACACCCAGCTGTTGTTCTCCTTATTATAATATACATAGTTCACCTCTGCCTTGCCGGTCTCGCGGTAGGGGCTCGGCATCTCGCCCAAAGCCTGCGCCCAGTAGCTGTTGTCCTTGCGGTCGCCCTGCAACATTTTGGCCACCTCGCCGCTCTTCAGTTGGTCGGCGGTTACCCTGTCGCCCTGTACCTTGCCGCAGGGGTTGAGGTAGTAGCAGTTGTTGATGCGCGTAAAGCCGGTGCCCTCGTTCAGCTCACTTCCCGAGCAGAAGGTGAAGCTCGAAAATCCCTTGTCGCTGGGTTTGGGGCTGGCGTTGTTGGTGCCGAGGTAGAGGCAGTTGTTCAGCGTGCAGGCGGCATCTTTGTGCCTATGAGCTATAAATCCGGATATAGTTCTACTTGTACCGCCATTCAGGTCGGACGTGGCGTGGAAGTTTCCCTTGACTAAGCAGTCGTTAATGGTGATATGGGCAGTGTCATCCGGCCATTGAAGTATGCCTGCCAATGAGCTTCTCCCCTTGAGGTCCACCTCGCTGACACAGCCCGAAATGGTGGTGTTGCCATAAGCATAATTAATCAATCCGGATAACTGGCTATCGTAACTGCTCGACGTAATCTTCCCTTGGGTGCGCAGGTTGCGGATGGTGGCGTCCTTCACATTCTTGAAGGGGGCAATCTCTCCTCTGTTGCCGGCATCCCAGTTGAAAGAGAGCGTGTGCCCCTGTCCGTCGAACGTGCCGGAGTAAACGTTGGGCAAATAATAGCCCACCATCAGGATTTCGGTACCGAGATCGATGTCCTTTGTCAGCTTGCCATCGACGGCGGTATGTCCATCGTTCACGAGGTCGCGGAACGCTTTCCAGTCTTCCTTCGATGCGATTTCGTAGTAATCCTTCTCGGTGACGGTGACGGGCACGCTGCGGTCTCTATCGACGGGTGTCGTGGGCGTGAAGCCGTCGCCGAAGGCGAGGGCGTAGTAATGGTGGGGGTTGTAGCCCTCGCCGAGGAATTTGCTCAGGGCGGGCAGGCTGACGGTCTTGCCGCTGTTGGCGTAGGCGGCGGCTTTGGCTTGTCCGTTGTGGGTGAACTGCACCCGATAGACGTGCTTAGCGGCTTCGTCGGTGGGCAGCGGCTCTTTGTCCGTGCCTATCTTCTGTCCCCACGCCATGTCGGCGCGCTTGCCCTGTAGCATATATGCCACGTATCCGTTTCTTAGCTGTGCCTCGGAAATCTGCTCGCCCTGCTTCTTGCCACAGGCGTTGAGATAGTAACAGTTGTTGAGGGTGGTGGTGCCGCCAGAGGTATTGGTCGGGGCGAAGGTGTTGTTTTTTTCGCCGTCGCTGTAGGCGTTATTATTGCCGGCGTAGAGGCAGTTGTTCATCACGAGAGTGCCGTTCTGCACATACACGAAGCCGCCCATGCCCAGCTGGCCTTTGTCGGTAGTGGCGTTGATACTGCCCTTCACTATGCAGTCGTTGATGGTGGCGTGGGCATTGGTGAATACATAGTTAACCAGTCCCGCCGCTCTGCACGGGTCGTTGTGGGTGCTGGTGATGTTGACGTTGCTCACGCAGTTCGATACGGTGATGTTGCCGCCAGCCGCTTCGTCAATCAGTCCGCTGAGATAGTGATAGCGCGCGGTGATGCTCCCCTCGGTGCGCAGGTTCTTGATCGTGGCGCCACTCACTCTCCTGAAAGGGGCGATGTCACTGTTTGCGTTGTCTGTCCAGTTTAAGGTGAGCACGTGGTTCTGCCCGTCAAAGGTGCCGCGATAGGGGGTGTAGGACGTTCCCGCCTTGGCGATGTCGCTGCCGATGTTGACGTCGGCGGTCATCTTGACGTTCATGCCGTTCTGCCCGGCGTTGTTCACGAGTTCACAGAAGGTTTTCCAGTCGGCGGCCGACTTGATTTCGTAGTGGTCTTTCTCGGTGAACGACACGCCTACGGTCATGTTGCCGTTGACGGGCGTCGAGGCAGTAAATCCGCCGTCGAAGCTGAGGGCGTAGAAGTGGTTGGCGTTGTAGCCCGAGCCTACGACGTCTCTCGCGGGAATCGTGGCGAGGAAGCTGCCTACGCTCTTGCCTGGGTTGGCATAGCGGGTGGCCACGACTTTGCCGCCTCGGGTGAACTCCACCTTGTAGAGCTGCTTCGCGGCGTCGGCGGTCAGGTCGGGCGCGTTGTCGGTGCCGATGACCTGCCCCCATACTTGGTTGCTCCTGCTGCCTTGCAGTTTGGCGGCCACGTAGCCGTTGCGTAGTTGCTCCTCGGTTGCCTGCGTGCCTTGCCCCCTGCCGCAGTTGTTGCGGTAGTAGCAGTTGGTGACGGTGGCGTTATGGGCGAAGGTATTTATTCTTTCGCTGCTGCTGTTGGCATTGTTGGTGCCGATGTAGAGGCAGTTGGTAAAGGTGCAGGTGCCGTTCTGACTGTATACAAATCCGCCCATGCCGGTCTTTCCTTTGTCGGTGCTGGCGTAGATCGAGCCTTTCACGATGCAGTCGGTGAAGTCGACGCGCGAGTTGGAGCCGATATACGACACCATGCCTCCTGCACCGCAGCGGTCGTCGGCATAGGTGCTGGTGAGGTCGACGTTGCTCACGCAGCCCGTGACGGTGGTTTCGCCATACGCCTCATCAATCAGTCCTCCTATATACATACGGCTCGACTTGATTGTCCCTGCGGTGCGCAGGTTCTTGATGGTGGCGCCCCTCACATGCCGGAAGGGGGCGATGTCGCTGGCGTTGACATTCCAGTTGACCGTGAGCGTATGTCCCTGTCCGTCGAAGGTACCGGAATAATACTTGGAGGAAGTGCCCACCTGCACGATATCCCCTCCGAGGTCGACGTTGCGCATCAGCTTAGCGTCGACGGAAGTCTGACCGCTTTCCACAATGTCGCAAAACGCTTTCCAATCGTCTTTCGAGGCGATTTCGTAGAATTCCTTTTCAGTGAACGACACCTCCACGGTCATGTCGTCATTGACGGGAGCGTTGGCATTGAAGTCGCTCGCAACGGTGAGGGCGTAATAATGGTGGGGGGTGTAGCTCGTGCCCTTGATGTCCTGCACGGTGGGTGCCGTCACCTTACCGCCCTTGTTGACGTATCGTGAAAAGACAGTCTTGCCGTTGTCGATGAAGTCCACCTTGCAGATTTTCTTAGCCTCGTCGGCGGTGAACTGCGGCTGCGCATCCGTTCCAATGGTCTGTCCCCACACCATTTGGCTTCTGCGGGCTTGCAGCATATAGGCCACCGCGCCGTTTTTGAGTTGCTCGTCGGTAATTTTCGTGCCCTGTGCCTTGCCGCAGGCGTTCAGGTAGTAGCAGTTCTTGACTTCGGTGTTGTTCCCGGCAAAGGTGTAGCTTTCGTTGTTGTTGGCGTTGTTCGTGCCGAGGTAGAGGCAGTTGGTCAAGGTACAGTTGCCATACTGACGACATACAAATCCGCTAATTATTTCTCCCTTTTTCGTGACAGTGAAGTCGCCCTTGACGATGCAGTCGGTAATGGTAAGCTTGCCATAATTGATTACCCAACGAACCATGCCCGCTAAAATAGTTTTTGCCTTGAGATTCACCTCAATGATGCAGCCCGAAATGGTGGTAGTGCCATACACGTTAACAATCAATCCGCTAAGACCATCTCCTTTAGACTTGATCTCCCCTTTGACGTGCAGGTTTTTAATGGTGGTGTTCTCCACACTTTCGAATGGTGCTACCCGAACACGTGTGCCGGTATTCCAGTTGATCGTGAGCGTATGCCCCTGCCCGTCGAAGGTACCGGAGTAAAGATGGTATTGATTGCCCACCATGACAATTTCCTGGCCGAGGTCGATGTCGGCGTTGAGTTCAATGTCCGCCGTCATCTTGGCGTTGAGCGTGGTCTCGCCTTTGTTCACACGGTCGCAGAAGGTTTTCCAGTCGGCTGCCGAGCCGATGTTGAAGGTACCCCCCCCCGCTCTTTCTGTGCCAACGCCGGTACGGCGAGCACGAGGACGAACAGAAAGAGGCAGAGCCTCTGAATGATGTTTTGTTGTTTCATATTGAATTTGAAATTAAAAAAATAAATATTCTTTTGGTTATCGGGGGCGTGGCGTAGTTACTGCGTTTTCTGGAAGACTTCCTTGTATATTTCTGTCTGTTCCCGATTACGTCGTACAAGATGGTTGATCGTATCTTTGGAAAGGGAATCCAAAAGATGCTTATGCGCCAAGCCGTCAAACGGTTCTTCAAACGGACGGAGATAAGACAGCTTTTCCTTTCGCGTGGAGATTTCGGTGAACTTTTTATCCATATCGAGTGAAAAGCCGATGATGAATTCTCCGGTTTTATTTTTTAAAATATATACCCAACAGTTCTTTTTCATGTTTGCTGTTTGTTGATTCTGTTGCAAAATTATTCTACGAAGACCAACAGGGCGTTTCATATTTGCAAAAACTTGTATCATATTTGTAATTCACTAAGAATTGACGATTGATTTATAAATGTCCGGAACACCTATGCCCTCTCTTCGGATGAGCCCTTTTGCGTTTTCTTTTTTTCTTTGGAAACGGCTTTGTATTCTGAAGGCGACATCCCGAAGAAAGCCCGAAAACAACGGTTAAATGTGGCTCGGGAATTGAATCCTGACCTATATTCCACCTCGTTGATGTTCAAGTCGGGATTGTTGGTGAGCAGCGATGCCGCGTGCCGCAGCCGGTAGCCGTTGATAAATTCGTTGATTGTGGCTCCGTCGGCATACTTGCGCACGGCATTGGTGATATAGACGGCATTTGTTCCAATCCGCTTTGAGAGAATGTCGCGGTTCAACTCCGTGTCTTTATATACTTTCTCTTTCTGCATCAGCTCGCACAACTGGCGATAGATTTTTCCTTCACGGTCGAGTTCTTCCTCGGGAACAAGCCTTGCCGCGGTCTCCATGTCGCTTTCCGCCTTGCGGTATAATAGAATAGAGTCGTACAAAGCCCTGTTTTTGCGGCGCAAGCGGCGGGTGTAGATAATGTAAAGTACGACGGTGGCAAGCAGCAATGCCACGATGATGAGTGAGAGATAGAGCCGTGTTGTGATAACCTCGTTCCGGAGTGTGAGCTTGTCAACCTCGAAAATGGTGCGCAGTTCGTCGAGCTGCTTGGCAAGCTCAGTGTTGCGCAGTTTGTCTTTGTGTGGGATGACAAGGCTGTACAATTCTGCGGCTTCCTTGTATCGTCCGGCCTGCATGTAGAGGTCGGCTTGCTGCATCTGCACGGTGAGCAGGCTGACAGAGTCGCCGGCGGCAGTCATGATGCCCATGTTCTCGTTGTTGCAGGCAATGGCCCGGTCGTACTGTTTTGTGGCTGCATAGTAGCGGGCTTTCACTTGCAGAAGCTTGAATCGGGCAACGGCTTTGCGTTCCTCGGCATATTTATCGGCGAGCTGCAGCAATTCCTTGGCGCGGTCGTAATGGCCTGTTTCCAATTCAGCGACGGCAGTTGCCAGCGTGCAGTAGAGGTAGCGTCCGTTGAGCGAGGGTGTGTAGCCTTTTTGTAGGGCTTCCTTCTTGTATTTGTCGATGATCGCTTTCCATTCCGCGCATTTCACCCTTAGCTTTTCATATTTCCGCAGTCCGTCGAGCGTTTCGCCCAAGACGTTGTAGGCAGAGAGCAATTGTGAGATTTCATCAACCTTGGAAAGTGCGACAATGCTCTCCTCGATGGTCTTCTCGGCTTCGCGGAAGCGTCCCATTGTCTGATAGATGCATGCCATGCCGTAGGTGGAAGTGCCTAATCCATAGTTGCTCTTTCTTTTTCGCGCGTCGGCATACATCTTTTGCGCTTCAAACAATGCGGTCTGCACCTTGTCTTCGTAGAGATAACTCTCAATCAGCACGTTCCACGCATTGTAGTAATAATCCCATGTGCCGTTCTTTTTCATTGCACTGAGGACTTCGGGCAAATAGTAGCTAATGCTGTCGGTCATCTCGTAGTTGTAATAGCAATACAACTGGGTGATGCGCGCCTGGGCTTCCGCCTCCTTGTCTTTTTGACGTAAGGATTCGGCAAGATATTCACGGATGCAGCGTAATTCATAGCCCATATTATCTTCGGCAGCTGCCAACCGGCAAAGATGATGGTAGGCCTGCAAAAGTTTTTCTCCTTTGAGGTGCTTCATCTCTTTGCGGATGGAGTCTGCCGGAGTGGCGGCATACATTTCTCCTGCGCAGAGTGTAATGACAAACAGTAATGTGATAAAATGTTTCATTTCCTGTATATATTCAGTTTTACGGTTTCATAGACATAACAGGTTTCTTGTCCTTCCTCCCCCTAAAGTATATCCCGCAGGTAGTAGCAACGACTGCTCTGTTTGAGCTATTTTCTATCCCTGCCGTGCCACCAGTATCAGGACGAAGAGGTAGGTGCTGATCCTGATTCTCTGAATGATGCCTGTTGTTTTTCATTTGCCATAATCTCATTCTCTTTATGAATAACTCTTTTTGCTAATTATGAATTAAATATATTTCTACGTTCTCATTTTCTCATTTCGCATTCCTTTCTGCTGAATTTCGTATGCTGGACAGTTCATTTCTTGGCTGTTCTGCAAGGAATATTTCTGCGAGAACAGCAAAAGACTATACAAAAATAACAAACAGAATGTTATAAATCAGAGTTTCTTAGCAGAAAGACCATTTAAAGGCTTTCATTACACCCCTAAAAACCTTAATTATCCCTTAAAAACACTTAATAAAAAGCTTGGTAAAGAGAAAATAAAAACGTATCTTTGCAGTCGTTATAAAAAGTAAAAAACGGCAACAATGTTCATTCATTCTCTCACAGAAAAGGTATCGGCATTCCTACGGTCGCGCACTACAAACACCATTGAACGGCACCGCGTCATCGTGTATTTGCTCCACTCCCTTCTCGTTGTTTCCGTCATCTCCTTGCAGTTCATGAGGCTGGGTGGCTCACACGACAGGCTGCCACTTTCCATGAGCGGCATACACCTTGCGACATGCCTTCTTTCGCTGCTGCTCTATCTCACGCAGCGGCTGACACTTCCCAAGGCTTTTTCACTCACGGTGCTCGTGGCGCAGTGTACCATCGCCGTGCGCTTCTTTTATTTCGCCACCGTACGTCCCGACCATTTTCTGCAGCTCATCCTCATCAATCAGGTAACGTCGCTGCTGGCCGTCTTCTTCCTTGTGTTGAGCTTTGTCCGGATCACCCCCTTTATCGTCTCTGCTATCAGTGTGGTTAGCTACGGTTGTGTGGCAGCCTATCTTCAAGAGCCTTCGCTTTGGCGTCTGTTCGCTTTCTTCCTCTTCGTGCAGTTTTTCCTCTGCACGCTGGGCGAGCTGCTGCGATATAATGTGATGAGTGTAACGAAGGAAAATACCGATTTGCATCACCGTGAGACGGCACTGATGCACGCCGTCAGGCTGAACAGGCAGGAGATAGAGGCCTATCTGCGCATGAGCGGCAACAGCCACCCTTCGCCCGAGGACACGGACCGCCTGTTTTCCATGCTCAAACCGAAATCGCAACGCAACCTTATCAACGCCGTGCGCCTGCATCTGAAAAAACACTTGATGGATGACTGCGATCTGGGGCACCACTTTCCCTGTCTGACTAAATCAGAAACGGATGTGTGCCGCCTCATTCTCGCGGGAAAGAAGCGGAGCGAAATCGGCCTGCTACTTGACAAAACCGAAAACAACGTCGACGTGACGCGTAACCACATCCGCAAGAAACTCAATGTACCCACTGACCAAGACTTGCAGAAATTTCTCATCAATTTATTGATAGAAAAAGAATATTCGAAAAGGAGGAAATAAATAAATAAGTTCCTCTACCGGAAACGTTCATATTTATTTATAACATGCCATTATCCGCTTTCCATATAGATTCGGATAATGGCTTCTTGTTTTTTCCCTGTATTTCCCGATTTTCCCAAAAGTTTTTCAATTTCTTCATATACCTATAATTTAGCTGCTTGATAACAATATTCATCATTAAAATTATCAAGCAATGGAATCAAACAGCAATGACAATTATGTGCTGGTTCTGGAAGACCGCACGGAAGTGAAGAATGAAAAGGAAGTGGGGAAACTCTCCGTTGTTTCAGGTATCAACGACAAGGGAAAACTCCAAACAACGGAAGCCACAGCAGCCAATCAAGCAGCGTTTTTGAAATTCAACAACAAAGACGGCTTGCTGAAGAACTTCATGACCAACTTCCTCAAACAGTTTAATAACCCGACTCATTTCGGGTTGTACAAGGTCGTGGCAGACAACGTGGAACAGGGCGTGGGCAACCTGCGCACTATGCTACAAAACCGAGAGAAGCCAGAAAGCAAACAGCAACTGGCAGAGATGGGTGTTTCCTTTGAGGATTATTTGCCCAAACAGAAGAATGCCACCGCCATCGATCCTGAAAAGGTGGACTGGAAGCAACTCGACAATCTCGGTCTTACCCGTGAGCGATTGGAGCAGAGTGGAGAATTGGAAAAAATGCTTTCTTGGCAGAAGAGCAACCTCATTACGATTGCCATCCCGATGGGTGATACCACCATTTATACTGATGCACGCCTTGCATTCCGCACGGATGACAACGGCAACATCGGTTTGGCTATCCATCCTTTACGCAAGGAGCCACAACTCGATTTTCCCTATATGGGCTACAAGTTCTCTCCCGAAGAAAAGGAGCAACTCCTCACTACCGGTA
Organism: Prevotella denticola; assembly: GCF_900454835.1. GTDB lineage: Bacteria > Bacteroidota > Bacteroidia > Bacteroidales > Bacteroidaceae > Prevotella > Prevotella denticola. The sequence goes on from NZ_UGTM01000002.1 coordinate 636,865, forward strand.
ATCTCGGCAAGACCATCGAGGTGACACCCAAGAACGGAAAGCCTTTCTCTGCATACGTTTCTATTGACCCGCAGACGAATGAAATCATCGCCCTGCGTGCAGATCGGGTAAACATTCCCAAGGAAATCAAGGGCGTGACACTTTCTGATGCTCAGTATAAAGACCTTGTGGAAGGCAAAGCCGTGAAAGTGGAAGGTATGACTGCCAAGAGTGGCAAATCCTTCAATGCCACCCTGCAGGTCAATGCAGAGAAGAAAGGCATTGAATTTATCTTTGGTGACAACCGTGGATTCAAGGAACGGCAGCAGCAGACACAGCAACAAGGCGTCCCGCATAAACTCTGCGGACTGGAACTCTCAGAAAAACAGCGTGAAGCTTTGGATAGCGGTCGTACACTATATCTAAAGAATATGGTGGACAAACAGGGGCAGCCTTTCAATGCATACGTTCGCATGGACAAGGAACAGAACCGCCCACGTTTTTACAAGTGGAATCCTGACAAGAAGCAGGAAACCGGCAAAGAAAAGGTGGTTGCCGTAGCCGAAGAACACAAAACACAGGTAGCCGTGAATAACCACGGTAAGACGAATGAAGCCACCAAGAACGTGAAAGAACCACTCAAAACGGGACAGACACAGCCTACTGCCGAGCAGAAGCAAAAGCAGGACGAAAACAAACAGAAGAAATCCCGTGGACGTAGAATGTAACCTTAAAACCATTTATCACTATGACAACTTGTATTATTGCCGAGAAGCCCTCGGTAGCCAGAGATATTGCCCGCATTGTTGGGGCAGATAGTAAGCAGGACGGAAACATGGAGGGCAACGGTTACCTCGTTACTTGGGCAATGGGACACCTCATCGCCCTTGCCATGCCCGAAACCTATGGTTTTTCTGCCTACAAAGCTGAAGATCTACCCATCCGTCCCAATCCTTTTCAGTTAGTGGTACGACAAGTACGTAAGGATAAGGACTATATATCCGACCCAGCAGCACTCAAGCAGCTCAAGGTGATACGATCCTGCTTTGACAAGGTTGACCGCATCATCGTTGCTACCGATGCAGGTCGGGAGGGTGAGCTTATCTTCAGATACATCTATTCCTATCTCAATTGCCGAAAACCCTTCGACCGCCTTTGGATTTCTTCACTCACGGACAGAGCTATCCGTGAGGGGCTTTCTAATCTCAAGGCCGGAAGCCATTACGACAACCTCTATCATTCCGCCAAGGCAAGAAGCGAAGCCGACTGGCTCGTGGGTATCAATGCAAGTCGTGCGCTGTCCATTGCTCGCAAAGGCGGCTATTCCTTGGGACGGGTACAGACCCCAACCCTTGCTATGGTCTGCCGTCGGTACATAGAGAACCGTGATTTTTCTTCCGCACCCTATTGGAAACTTTCTGCTTTCACGGAGAAAGAGGGCATGTCGCTGAAAGCCGTTGGCTGTGAAGACTATGAGGATAAAGCATCGGCACAGACAGCTCTCGCTGCGCTCCGCAGTCAGAGCCGGCTTAAAGTAGAGTCGGTCGCAAAACAGGTGGGACATACCGTACCACCACTCTTGTACGACCTTACTGCCTTGCAGAAAGAAGCCAACAGACGCCACGGCTTTTCAGCAGACAAGACCCTCTCGATTGCCCAGAGCCTCTATGAGAAGAAAATCACGACCTATCCCCGCACAGGCAGCCGATACATCAGTGAGGATGTCTTTGAGGAAGTACCCGTCCTGCTTCGCAAGATAGACAAGGCGCTATCCAATCCGCTTAACCGCCATTCTGTGGACAATGCAAAAGTTACCGACCACCACGCTATTATCCCCACAGGAGAAACCCCTTCGGGCTTGTCGGTGTACGAGGCGACCATCTATCAAATGATAGTAACTCGCTTTTTAGAGGCTTTCTCTCCCGACTCAGAGGAAGAACGTATGCAGGTGAAGTTCACGGACGGCACCAATACCTTTACTTGGAAGGCGTGCCGACAAATCTCTTTGGGTTGGAAAGACGTGCAGCAAGGCGCTGACACTCAAAATGAAAATGGAAAGGAAAACGAGGAACAGACCTTATCCGCCCTGCCCAGCTTAACGGAAGGTGAAGTCCTGTCACTTCTCAATGCAGAGATTACCGAGCATAAGACCAAGCCGAAACCACTCTACACAGAAGCAACTCTGCTCTCTGCAATGGAGAACGCTGGGAAAGATGTCGAAGATGCTGAAAGCAAGAAGGCGATGGCAGAGTGCGGTATCGGCACACCTGCAACCCGTGCCAACATTATCGAAACGCTTATTCTCCGTGACTATATCCGTAGGAATAAGAAAGCTATCATACCTACCGAAAAAGGCTTGTCAGTCTATGAGATTGTCAAGGACAAGAAGATTGCCAATGCGGAGATGACTGGCAGTTGGGAACTGGCTCTTGCCGCTATCGAGGCGAGACAAATGCCGGCGGAGAAGTTCGCGCAAGGCATCAACTCATACGTCGGCACTATCTGCGAGGAACTCCTTGCCCTTGCTCCACAGGTGCAGAAGTCTTACCCCACCTACCACTGCCCTAAATGTGGTAACGAAAGTGTGGGCATTTATACCAAAGTCGCCAAATGCAGACACGAGGGATGCGACTTCCACATCTTCCGTGAGATCTGTGGCACGCTGCTCTCCGAGGACAATATCCGGGACTTAATAACCACAGGACGGACACCCGTTCTCAATGGCTTGACCAGCAAGGCTGGTAAGAAGTTCAATGCTCGTCTGGCATTGCAGGACGACTGTACCACTGCATTTGAGTTTGAGAATAGGAAAGGAAAACAACGAGGGAGATAATCCCGACAGAAACAAAGAGGAACAGAATTGGTCGGGAGGTAGCACGAGTATCTTCTGACCTTTTTCACTTTTCTTTAATTAAAGCATATTATTATGGCATACAATAAGAAAGCAGTCTTGGCGGCCAACACGGAAGCCATCCGTGTCGTGCTGCGCTTGGAGAAAGAACGCCGTGAAGCCACCGAAGCAGAGAAAGGCATATTGCGCGACTATCAGGGCTTCGGTGGCTTGAAATGCGTGCTTAACCGCACGGACAACCCCAACGACATTCGTTATTGGAGCAAGTCGGAGCAACACCTCTTCGAGCCTACCCAAAGGCTCAAGCAGATGATTTACCGTGATGCCGTCGATGCCAATACCGCCAAACGTTATTGGGAGAGCATCAAGGCAAGCGTGCTCACGTCCTTTTATACTGACACCCGTATCGTCAATGCCATTGCAGACGCACTCTCTTCAGTAGATGTTCCCATACGTCGATGCTTGGATCCGTCGGCAGGCATGGGAGCTTTTACTGAGACCTTTGCGAAAAAGGCCGGTATGGTCGATGCAATGGAGAAAGACCTGCTCACAGCCCGTATCTCACAAGCCATTCATCCTTATGGGCAAGGCAATATCATTGTCCGCCAAGTCCCTTTTGAAGCCATCGGGGAATTTGAGGATAAGGACAAGTACGACCTAATAACGAGTAACATTCCCTTTGGTGATTTCATGGTCTATGACCGTGAGTACAGCAAGGGCAAGGACATTCTCAAACGCGAATCCACACGAGCCATCCACAATTACTTCTTTGTAAAGGGGCTGGACTGCATTAAAGAAGGTGGGCTGATGGCATTCATCACCTCGCAGGGTGTGCTGGACAGCCCGAAGAACGAAGCCATCCGCCGTTATCTGATGCAGAACAGCCGGCTTATCTCCGCTCTCCGCCTGCCGTCGGGTATGTTCTCTGAGAATGCAGGAACGGAAGTCGGCAGCGACCTCATCGTCCTGCAAAAGCAGTCGGGCAAGACCATCGGCGAGGGCATCGAACAGCAGTTCGTAGCTTCTGTGTCTGTTCCCATAGCCGAAGGTTCCTCTGTCGTATTCAAGCACAACTCGCTCTTTGATGGTGAATGGAAGGACATAGCCCACCGCACCATTGCCACGGAACGCACGATGGGCAGGGACCCATACGGCAAACCTGCATGGGAGTATCGCTTCGATGGCAGCATTGATGATATGGCGGAGAGTATCAGAACACAACTCTCCTTGGAATTTGAGCAACGCTTTGACCGAAAGCTCTATGAAACTGGCATACCGATGACGGAAGAGGAACGACAGAAAGAAGTGGAGAAACAACTGCAGAAGTTGGGTATAACGGTTGATTTGCCCAACGAGGAGCCAAAAACGGACAAGGAGGCGGATAACGCCTATAATCTCATGCCCGACAGCATCAGGAAACAATTGCCCAAACTATACAGCACGGAGAAGGAACTCATTGGCGATAAAATAGCCTACGCACGCTATTTCTTCCCGATGGGGGCATATACGGCCTACCTCTTGGAGTACGACCCGAAGACCCGCATCGGTTTCGGTGCTGTCACGATGGGCTATGGTTGGGAACTGGGCAATATGTCGCTTGACGAAATGGAGGAAGTCAAGATACATGGGTTAGGCATTGAGCGAGACTTATATTTTAGCCCCAAGAAACTGCACGAGATTGCAGAACTGGAGGAGATTGTCCAAGGACAATACACCAAGGAGCCGATTATTGAGGAAATCAAGAAAAAAGCCGAGCCGACAGTTCTGGCTCAGCCAATGGAGGAGAAGCTCTCCACGGAAGAGGACAAGGAGGAAGTTCAAGTAGAAAAGGCTGGGGAGCAAGTCAGGGAAAAGGCTAATAGGCAAATCGTGCAGGCTATCGACCACATTTCCTATGAGCCTGCTCCTGAAGGCGTGCCTACATTGACTCTTCACCGTCAGTATGAGCAGGATGTGAAGGAAATCCGTACCGATGTGGAGTCTCCACGGGAGATGAACGGCCAGATGGTCTATTTCGACGATGACCATCATCCGGTGATGAACGGCATGGACGAGCGACAGGAAACGGAGCAGCCTTCACTGTTCGCTCCGGAGGAATACAATCTCTGGACGCAGGAAGTAACGCGCGTGAACAGCGAGATTAAAGAAGCTCCAAAATCGCAGGTGCAGACAGCTCAAAAGCAACCGGAAAACAAAGCAGGAAAGGAGAGCGAAAAACAACCTACAGTCACTCCAGGGCGTAAAACCAGAGGAAAGGGCAATAAGAAGATCATCTCCCCCTCATATCGTGAGCCATCTCTCTTTGACTTCATGAATGAAGCCGAAGAGCGAAAACCACAACCGATAGCGGAGGTGAAAAAGGAGTTTGATTCCTCACCCCGTCCCTTTCTCTCATCGCCCGATTCGCATTTGAGGGACGGCTCCATTGTCGTGCAGAAGGGGCAGGTCGGTTTTCTTTCTGATTTGAAGCGGCATCCCACCTTCAATCCGATGGACTTGCCTTATTCACAACTCTCACGGCTCAAGGCATATATCGACATCAGGGATAGTTATCACAGACTGTATGACTATGAAGCGAACAATCAAGCAGAGGACAAGGAAGAACGCGAGAAACTCAACCGACTTTATGACGGCTATGTCCTACGCTGGGGCTATTTTAACCAGAAGACGAATACCGACATCATCAAGATGGACGCCACGGGCATGGAGATACTGTTCTTGGAACGTTCCGAGAACGGTAAATATATCAAGGCGGACATCTTTGACCATCCCACGGCATTCGCCACCACCGAACTGACCGTCGCAGCTGACCCGATGGAAGCACTCGGTGCATCGCTCAACAAGTATGGCTCGGTGGAACTCGACTATATGAGTTCCCTGCTACCCGATATGGAAGAGAGCGACATCATTTCAGCTCTGGAGGGACGCATCTTCTACAATCCCGAAGAGGGCGGTTATGAGGTGGCGGACAAGTTCATTTCGGGTAACGTGATTGAAAAGGCGGAACGTATCGAGTCGTGGCTCTTGGACCATCCCGGACACGAGGAAGCCAAGCTAAGCCTTGCCGCCCTACGTGCAGCCACACCTACGCCCATTCCCTTTGCCGAACTTGACTTCAACCTCGGTGAGCGATGGATACCTGCCAAGGTCTATGGCAGGTTCGCCTCTGAGTTCTTCGGAACGGAGATAGGCGTGTCGTATCACTCCAATATGGATGAGTATTCCATTTCATGCGACCGCAAGAATGCCAACATCTGGCACAAGTATGCAGTACAAGGCGAGTTTCGTCGCTATGACGGCATCAATCTCCTGAAGCACGCCCTGCACAATACCATTCCCGACATCAACAAGAGTAAGGAGGTGGCGGATAAGGTTACGGGAGAAATTAAGACCGTCAAGGTACGTGACGGACACGCCATACAGATGGCAAATGCCAAGATTGAGGAAATCAGGCAGGGCTTTGTCGATTGGCTCGGACAGACACCCGATACGTTCAAGCAGCAACTCTCCGACCGTTACAACCGCCTTTTCAACTGTTTTGTGCGCCCCAACTTTGACGGTACGCATCAGACTTTTCCCGATCTTGACCTAAAAAGATTGGGTATTGCCGATCTGTACAAGAGTCAGAAAGATGCCGTATGGATGCTCAAAACCAACGGCGGAGGTATCTGCGACCACGAGGTGGGAGCAGGCAAGACTCTCATCATGTGTACGGCAGCCTACGAGATGAAGCGATTGGGACTGGCCAACAAGCCGATGATTATCGGTCTGAAGGCAAACGTATTCGACATTGCCGATACCTTTAGGAAAGCTTATCCTAATGCTAAGGTACTCTATCCAGGTAAGAACGATTTTAATAAGCAGAACCGCCAGCGCATCTTCAACGATATCAAGAACAACGACTGGGACTGCATCATCCTCACGCATGAGCAATTCGGCATGATACCGCAGGCCTTGGAGATACAGGAGGCTATCCTGCAGAAGGAGATGGACTCCGTGGAGGAAAACCTCGAAGTCCTGCGTATGCAGGGAGCGGAGATTTCCCGTGGAATGCTCAAAGGTTTGGAGAAACGCAAGCAGACGCTTGAAGCGAAGCTGCAGAACATACAGGACAGCATCGCCGAAAGAAAAGACGATACCGTGGACTTCAAGATGATGGGTATTGACCACCTCTTTGTCGATGAAAGCCACCAATTCAAGAACCTGATGTTCAACACCCGTCACGACCGTGTGTCGGGCTTGGGCAATCCCGACGGCTCACAGAGAGCCCTCAATATGCTCTTTGCCATACGCACCATACAGGAGCGGTCGGGCAAGGACTTAGGAGCGACTTTCCTTTCGGGAACGACCATTTCCAATAGCCTGACGGAGTTGTATCTTCTGTTCAAGTATCTCCGTCCGCAGGCATTAGAAAAACAGGGTATCAACAGTTTTGATGCTTGGGCAGCAGTCTTTGCCAAGAAATCAACTGACTATGAGTTCTCCATCACAAACGACATCATTCAGAAAGAGCGGTTCCGCACCTTTATCAAAGTGCCGGAGCTTGCCTCGTTCTATGCGGAGATTTGCGACTTTCGCACAGCCAAGGACATCGGTATCGACCGCCCCGAGAAGAACGAGATACTGCATAACATACCGCCCACGCCCGAGCAGGAGGTTTTTATCGGCAAGTTGATGGAGTTTGCCAAGAGTGGAGATGCCACAATCTTGGGACGAGCACCTCTGAGTGAGAGCGAGGGAAGGGCAAAAATGCTCATCGCAACGGATTACGCCCGCAAGATGAGCCTTGATTTACGCATGATTGATGAAAATGCTTACTCAGATCATATCGACAACAAGGCAAGTCACTGTGCCAAAATGCTCAATGACTATTACCAAAAGTACGATGCACAGAAAGGAACGCAGTTTGTTTTCTCAGACTTGGGTACTTACAAGCCTGGTGGAGACTTCAATATCTATTCGGAAATCAAGAGAAAGTTGGTAGAAGACTATCATATTCCATCTTATGAGATACGCTTCATTCAGGAGTGCAAGAACGAGAAAGCAAAGAAGGCAATGGTAGATGCGATGAACCGTGGTGATATTCGCATTATCTTCGGTTCTACGTCCATGTTGGGCACAGGTGTGAATGCCCAGCAGCGGGCAGTAGCGGTCCATCAACTTGACACGCCGTGGCGACCATCGGACTTAGAGCAGCGTAACGGGCGTGCCATCCGTAAAGGTAATCTTGTTGCCAAGGAGTTTGCCGACAACAAGGTCGATGTGATTATTTATGCCGTGGAACGCTCGTTGGACAGTTACAAGTTCAACCTGCTGCACAACAAGCAGCTTTTCATCAACCAGTTAAAGACGAACACTTTAGGGAGCCGTACCATTGACGAGGGATCGATGGACGAGGACAGCGGTATGAACTTTTCAGAATATGTAGCAGTACTTTCAGGCAATACCGACCTTTTGGAAAAAGCAAGATTGGATAAGAAGATTACCACCTTGGAATCAGAGCGCAAGAACTTTCTCCGTGAGCGTGATGCCGCAACGGGCAAGCTGGCAGAGATTGAGAGTTCCGTGTCTTTCCATACAGACAAAGTCAAGGAGGCACAGTCTGACTTGGCTCTCTTTGAGAAGCGTGTGGAGCGTGATGAGGAAGGTGTGCCTATCAATAAGCTGACTATCAAAGGTGTGGAAGACAGCACCGATATCAAGGCCATTGCTGCACGTCTGCAGGAAATAGACGAGAAAGCACGCACCAAGGGGGAATACAACAAAATCGGTGAGATTTATGGCTTTTCTATTATGGTTAAGACGGAGAGCACTTCCAAGGACTTGTTTGATTGCTCTGTAAATCGTTTCTTTGTGAAGGGGCAGGAGAGTATCTACTATACCTATAATAACGGTAAGCTGGCATCCGATCCGAAACTTGCTTGCCAGAACTTTATCAATGCCTTGGAGCGTATCCCGAAGGTAATAGAGTCGCACGAAAAGGAGATGGAAAAGGTCGCAGCCAATAAAGACGTTTACACCAACATTGCGGGCAGCTCTTGGAAAAAGGAAGAAGAGCTTCGCACGCTCAAAGGCGAGGCAGCCGAACTGGATAGGCGAATTGCACTTACCCTTGCTCCACCGGAGGAGGAAAAAGAGGATATAGGGCAAGAGGCACAGCATGGTGCCATACAGCAAAGTAAATCAGTAGATGATATATCAGAACCCCGTTCTTATAAGAATTCATTCTCAAAAAACACAGACAACATACCTTTGCCCACATCTCCCAAGAACAATAGTCAGCAGAATGTATCCGACAACAATGACATTACGAGCAAAGTTATTATCTCAAAACCAAAGTGGAAGATGTAGAATGTCTTATTGTATCGAAAAGCGCCAAGTACTTGAAATAAAGTGTTTGACGCTTTTGAGAAACCGTATCAGAGAATTTGACAGATTCATTGTATAATTTCTATTCTGACAACAGAGCTGTCGTCATCTACCAATGTTGGAGGTGTCTGCTCTTTATGGTGAAAACAATGGGGAATATCATGAACTTTGTAATAGCCATCACTACAAAGCAGCAGAGAATCACCCATGTTCAATGGCAAACGTTGAACCTGAATGGGGTTTCTAAAACCTCTTCCCGCAATGCAAGTTGTCAGATAAGTGTCTGCTCCTTGCATAATGGTATCATCGTTTGTTAGTTGAGTTACTTCTCCTTGTTTGTCTCGATAGTATAGGCGCACATCTCCCAAAGATGTGTAGAAGAGCATAGCATCACTGATATATACAAGAAGTAAAGCCGAACCCATCTTGGATTTCTTCTCCTTGCAAAAAGCAGCCAAACGCTCATCAGCATATTTGATGCTCCTGAGGATATGTTCCGTACAATCAATTATATCGGTTTTTACAAAATATTCTGAGATAGCTTCGCAAACAATTTTTGAAGCACTTTCCGGCAACGACAAACCACTCATCCCATCTGCAAGTAGAATGAGTGTTGCTCCATTAGGCAATTCTCGTTGGAGAATGTAATCTCCATTTTCTTTACCAGCCGGAATACTTAAGCTTTCAATCTGAATCTTCACCATGCAAAACTTTATCAAATACGGCAATCATTTTTTGAAATGCGAGGAGCAGTTTCTCATAAGAAAAAACACTGCTACTATCTATAACCTGTTGTATCAGCCTGCTATTTTCTCTTTTCTCTATCTCATTCCGCAGACATTGCTCATAGTGGAAAAGATGCTCTTTTGATAGAAATCCGACAATGTCATAAGCAAGCCAATAAGCTCCGACAACAATCTCATCAAAGTCTTCCCAATCATACACTTCTGCATGCAAGTTCCTATTCAAGTTAGCAATGAAATAGTTTTCCAGAATGAATGCCATATCTACGGCATCTTTATTCGTTTGGATATTCCTGTCTAACCAAGCATTGAACTTCAATACAAATAATCCATGCAACGATGCTATCTTGATGTCGAATTCATTGTCAATCGTTACGGTAATAGCACCACTCAGCACATCAGCAAACCCCTTAACGGACATAGCTATATCCTCCTCAGGAGGCCAGTATATGTATCCATCTTCTCTTTCTATATCTCCGTATGGTACTATGTCCATTTCGTAGTCGCCATCATAGAACCGTTGATACATCTGTCCGTCTTTTTGAAACCCTTGTGCTAATAATGCCCGCTTAATCTCTTCGAATGCATCCCAATCGGGAATGGCTATGGCGAGGTCTAAATCCCTCGTCTTTCTCCCTGAACTTATACCTACTAACTGCCGAATTAAAATATCTCGCGCAGTAGCCCCGATAACAAAGAAATCCTGCCCAATCTCAGCAAAACAATGACTGACTTTTCTTAGCAGTTCAACCAACAGGGGGTTGCCAATCTTCTTACTCGAAATCTGAAAGTTCATCTTTTAATAATTTATTTGCAGCTTCAATACAACGGCTGTCTCCGCTACTTACTAAATCGGCATATATCAAAATGCAGGGCATTACATCGCCTTTCCAAAACTTCTGATATACATAAATAACTCCTTCGGTAGTCCGTGTTGCGCCAGTCTTCATCAGATTGGAGAAAGATGTCTCTGTATAGAGTTCAAAAAGTTCCGGAGTAAGGTAACCATTCAATAAATTAGATGCACACTCTCCACCCCATAACATACCATTTGGCAATGCTATTTCTTCCCATTTTTCTTTTTGTTCCGGTGTCCGAAAATCCAGCTGCTTCAACAGCAACTTGGGCTTTAATATCTGATGATAGTTTTCCGACCATAAATCGAGCAAAAGACGACGTTTTTTCAGAACTCTTTTCTTCTGAGTTACGAGAATAAACTTACGGACTTCCAATTCATCAATCACATTTTTGACAGTACCTATCGAAACTCCACTATACTCCTTGATTTCCCGAAAAGATTTGCCCACATTCTCAGGAGCTTGCAAGAGATAAAAGATTACCTTCAGGCCTGCTTCTTGGAATATAGGATAGTTTTTGTTGTTATTCACAGGGGCTTTCTCCCCTGTGTGAGAAAGGTGGAATATCACTTTCCTGCCCTTCGTGTACTGTATATTGTAGTTACCTGCCGTGTCAGCAAAGTTAAGTTCCATTTTACGCAAAGTTCCATAGACAGATGGCTGTACATATCTTGCAACCAATATGACAGGTCCCTTGTAAGTCCCCATACAGCTCTTTGATTTTTCTTCAATGCGCAGGATATTTGTTCCATTTATCTCATTTTCAACAAGGCATCGGAACTCTATGCCCATAATTCTGACGTATTGTTCCATCGAAGGCGTTTCCGGCTGAAGCGCATCGATTATGACATCTTGAGAATCCTCCCACTGTCTCCTTATCGCACTAACCGCCTGATCTATAATCTGTATTCCGTACATATCTTGTTCAATATTTATAGTCGTTCAATAGGATTGAACACTGCAAAGATAGTGAACAAAAATCAAACTGCAAATTTTTTCGTTCATTATTTAATGCTTGTTCAATTTTGTTGAACAAGCATTAAATAATGAACGGGTGCCTACCAGTTCCCTTGTTTCCGTAGCATTTCATCTATCTCTTTCCGAAGGAAAAGTAATCTGCCATTGGCTTTAAGATAAGGAATTTTTCCAGCCCAAACCCAGTTGTAAATGGTCTTTTGTTCCACCTTCAAAATTTTGGAGACATCTATGATATCCAAGTATTCGGGTTTCAATGGAGGGTGAATGGTCGTATCTACTTCTTGTTCCCGTAGGACAAGCAGACGGTCGAGCTTGTCTTCCATATTCTTCAGTTTATCAAACAGGCGTTTCTGCCATGTATCTTCTGGCTGTTGATCTAAGTATGGCATAATTCTCCTTTTTGATAATTCCCACTTGTATCTTGTATCAAAATACGCTGCTCTTTCATATAGGCAATATATTTCTTTGCGGTCCTGTCCTTGATTTCCATCTCTCGCATCAGAACCTCACAAAGTTCTTGGTAAGTGAGCTTGAAAGAATTTCGGAAGGCTTCTTTGACAACGCCAATAAGCTCATCAGTCTTGCGCTTTTCCTTGTCCTCCTTGGACTTCTCACCACGATAGACGTGCATGTCTTCTTCCTTGTCCCAGCCGAAAAGCATCATCGGTACGTCCAACGGACTTCCGTCACGCACTTTCAACGCCTTTACGACCGAGTATTCGGGATTGTCGTCTTTCTCTATGGAAAGGATACCCGCCGCCTTACGTTGAAGCTCCGAGCCGATATGTCCCCGAAGTTTGATGCCGTTCGGCACGAAGTGCAATACGCAGATAATACAAGTATTGTATATCCCTGCCAAGCGGTAAAGTTCGTCAACAATGGCTATACTTTCCGTTTCATCGTTCGCAGAACGTATCAGATCAGCAATACCATCAATGACAACGAGGTGTATTCCACCATGCTTGTGATGGAACAAGTCCATACTTTCACGGATAAGTTTCAAGCGGTCCTTACGAGAGAGTGAGGCAAGGTAGAGTGAATGGTAAAACTTCGGTACTGCCGTCAATGAAGCCCGGCGCAATGTCTTGCCCAGATTCTTGTGCAGTTGAGCCTCGGACTGTTCTGTGTCATAATGTAGGACTGCCAAGTCTTTGGGATTGGCGGTAATCTCCAATCCCAAGGTTTTCTCTATCGGCAGCCGTTTATTCCCCAAAGCTCCGGCAAGGATGGCTCCTACATAGTTGCTCTTGCCCGTACCCTCACCTCCGGTAATGCAGAACAGATTGTCCTGCGTTCCCAAAGGGACACCATTCACAGCCACCACAGTCTTGGAAATATCCGGTGGATTGTCGTAGTCAATCTCACAGGAGCGAAGCATCATCATGGTTTGGCTATATAGGTCTGTAAACATCTTGGCAAGCAGTTCTTTCAGTTCCTTCGCCCCGTTGCCTAAGGCAAAGAAATCAGAAATGTCCTTTTCCGTCTTGGTTCCACTAAGTGGGAGTGTAAGATTCAATACCTTGTATTCTGCCAAATGTTCAGCTTGTCTATGCGCTTCCCGTACACCCGTCTCATCTGCATCATACAAGAGAATGATATGCCGAAAGCGAAGTTGAAGGCTCTCTATGATGCTTTCCGGTATTTGTGCCGTTTCACTGTTGAAGCAGATTGCATTGAACCCGTGCGCATACAACGAGAGCACATCTTTTTCCCCACCTGTAATGAAGAGCATATCTCCTTTGGTGGGAATCTGCTCCATGCCGAAACAATAGGTCATAGGCATCCGCCCGCCATAGAGAAAGCGGATTTTCGGACTGTGAGGGCGATATATCTTGACATAGCCATTTCCAATATAGGCGAATATCGGTTCTGTCGGCGAACTGTGAAGCTCAAACTTCTTACCTTCGGCTGATACGCTATCATACCGTTTAAGACTCCGTACACGAAAAAGCCGAAGTGTATCTTCATGGATACCATAATGCGCCCAATAGTTCATCAGTCCATCGTCAAAAGGCTGTATCTCAAAACTGTATGGACGTTCTTCCGTACACTTGGTTATATCAGCCTTAGGAGTGGGAACGATAGTTCTTTTATATGATAACGTGATATGGTTGCTATGCTTTTCACCATCACATAAAGAATACAATCCAAGTTCTTGTACAATAGTTTCCAAGACTTCGGGAAAACTTGTTTTCAGGTTCAAGTTACGGAGGGTTGCCACAAACCAGAAGCAATCCCCTGAATAGGTGGTATCGCCATGATCATAGAATTTGTAAGAAGAAGTTTTCCTGTCGTAGTAGATATGGCAGGAAGCCCGTCTGTCGTCATAGAAGGGGCTTCGGAAGTTGCGATGAAGGTTTACCTCAAAGCCGAGGAAATGGGAAAACACATTCAGACCTCCCTGTGTAAGCAAAAGAATCTGTTCCTTTTCTATCATAGTTGTCGGTTTTTAGGATTAAGACATGAACTTATGATGAGATTGTCCTTAAAACGGTTGAGCCGACCAAGAACCTCGTCGTTTCTCATGCCTGAGACACGGAGTCGGTTACATTTCGTGGCTATCACGATAGACTTGAAGAAGTAGCGTACATCGCCACCCTCCGTGTAGCGATACCGTACCAACTGTTTCTTGCGCCAGCGATAAAGGGTGGACTCTGAAACATTCAGAGTCCCGATAAGATCTTTGGTTGTCATCTCCAGCTCGTCATCTATATCTTGGATAAGATGAGAAGTGCGCTCAACATACCGCTCTATTCGGTTGAGCCTGTCTATCAGTTCCTGATAGGCTTGGCTTTCTACTGCGATTATTTCCATCAGCCTTTATAATTTGGTTTGTAAAATAATGTGTTGCGGCCCAAGCTCCTTTACAAGATCTATAATTCTGTCGTAGGATTCCTTGTCAAACACTTCGATACTCATCTGAGCGAGTGGAAGCGGTCTTGCCTGTTGTCTTTGTGCAATAGATGCAAGCAGGTCGAGTTCATCCCATCCCAATACCTTGGCATAACTGTAAGTTTGTGAGGTGGTCATCGACACAGCTCCAGTTTCCCATCGTGAAATGGTACTTGAGCTAACATTCAGTTTTCCAGCGACATACTCTTGTGAGTAACCTTCAAGCTCTCGCTTTTCCTTTAGGGTTTTGTGCAACTGTTTCATATGTATAAAGTTACAAAGACACCTAAATTTGAGCAACCCGCTACATTCAAATGTTTACACCCCATGCAAGGTGGCTTGCATTAGGTGCAGATGAATATGATGAGCGATGTCGGCATGGGATGATTTAATTGGTTTGTTTTCTATAATTCATAAACGGAAATACATTGTAAGAACAATCATTCCAGAACAAAATCAAATAATTTTGAGAAAATCCCTCCAGTGCAAGGTGCAAGTCCCCTTATATATAGGGGCTTGCACCTTGCACTGGAAAGTGTAGCAGTAAAATTTCTAAATATTTATGGCACAAAGATTTGGAGGTTAGTACAATTTTATATACCTTTGTACTCAAGAAAAGAGAGCAGTTGTGCTTTCATAAGGTAGTCAGAATGGTAGTCATTAGGCGGTCAAAATACTGCTACAAAAATGCTACACTACTGATTTGTCAAAATTGATAGGACATTTAATTACAACGAGTTAGCAGAGTTTGGTTCACAAACCCCTCTCTCCGCAGTTTCCTTTCCCTTTACCGTTTGTTTGGCTATGAGCCTGTCCATATCCTCAGAAATTTTCTTGTCCGTCACCTGTGCGTAAATCTGTGTGCTTGATATAGAAGCGTGTCCCATCATCTTGGCTATGCTCTCGATAGGTATTCCTGCACTAAGGCTCATCGTTCCGAAGGTGTGGCGAGCCATGTGAAACGACAACCGTTCCTTTATGCCGCAAGCCTTGCCTACAATACACAGGTTCTTGCCCATTACACTGCGATTGCAATCACGGGGGAATACAAGGCTGTCGCCTTTTTCTTTTATTGCTTGATGCGCTTTGTTCCCTTCTTGTTCATTCCTACAATAGTTGATAATGGCTTCCGCTATCGGATGCAGCGGCACAATGAACTCCCCCTTTGTCTTTTGGCGTTCTTTTCGGATATACTTCCTTCCGTCCGCTGCCGTTTGGATATGCTTATATAGCAAGTGTTCCATATCAGCGATTGCCAGTCCCGTAAGACAGGAAAAGACGAACATCAGCCTTGCCAATTCCGCCTCGCTGTCATTCATTTTCATTGTCGCAAGTTTAGCGACTTCACTCTTTTGCAGGAAGCGTATCTTCTTTTCTTCTTTTTCATACTTGGCATGCTCAAAAGGATTGTAGCGGATAATCCTTTGACTAACTGCACGGAACATCAACCTGCTCAGCCAGCAGAGATAGTTGTTGATAGTCGTTCCCTTCAATCCACGCTTTTTGAGAAAGAAGCGGTATTCCTCAAACAAGTCCTCCGTGATTGCCCCAATAGGTATATCCTGCACTCCTTTATCTTCCACAAACTCACGGAGATTTCTCTCAGAATGGGACAGGTTCAGATAAGTTCCCGCAGCTCTTGACCTTCCAACGCTTTCCTTGATTGCTCGCAGTTCCGCCTTGCTCATGGCAAGGAGAGTTGTCGGATTCTCTGATATGCCTTGCAGGTGATTCTTGATAAGTTCTGCACTTACCACTCCGTCTCTTGTCAGTATATCCCGATAGGTCTTTTCCACAAATTTCCTGTACTCATGGAGTCTTTGATTGATTTTCCTGTCTGTCGTCAAGCCCTGTTTGGCATTCCACTCGGAGGGCTTACACTCTTCGCCTGTGCTAATGGCTGCGCTTTTCCCGTCTATGGTGATACGGCAGAGAATGCCTGTCTTTCCGTCCGCCTTTGTTTTCTGTCTGTTAATATAGAACAGTATCTTGAATGTACTTCTCATTGTCTTGATATTTTGATTGAATGAATAAGGAATAAAGTAATTTGATAAGGCTTATATAGCCAACTGCATATCATCGGTGAAAGAACGGAAACGGTCAAATTCCTCAAAGAGTTTCTGTGGTGTTACCTTTGCGTAGCGTTCGGTCATGCTTATGTTGGAATGTCCCAGCATCTTGCTCACCGTCTCAATAGGCACGCCCTGTTCAAGCGTGATGAGCGTTGCGAAAGTATGCCTTGCCGTGTGCGTGGTAAAGGGAAACGAGATGCCAGCACGAAGCCGCAGGGCTTTCAGACAGGTCTGATAGTTCTTGTACTTGATATAGGGGAGCAATGTTTCCCTTTCACCGCTGTGGAGCTTCTCCATCAGCCTTATGGCTTCGGGTAATAGCTTGATACGGCAAAGTACACCGGTCTTCTGACGATTGAACTTCAGCCATAGGTTTCCATCATCATCACGGACAAGATGGGATTTCTTCAGTTCCATCAAGTCGCAATAGGCTGCACCTGTATAACAGGCGAAGAGAAAGATGTCTCTTGCCGTTTCCATTTCCTCCTCCAAATCATCAAAGCGGAGAGCCTTTAACTTGTCCAATGCTTCCCTGTCCAATGCTTTGGGCAGTTTGTTGTCGCCTTTGCTGATTTTGGCTTTGTCAAATAGTAGTACATCTGCCAATCCCTCACGGTATGCCAATCTGCATACCGTCTTTAAATGCGTGGCTACATTATAGAACGTGCTTTCCTGAAAACCGCACTCACCTAAGAAATACTGCCGGAACTCATTGATAAAATTCTCTGTGAGTTGCGAGAATGCCAAGTCCGAGACCTTGTACTTCCATTGAATAAATTTCTGTAAATGTATGCGGGCGGAGTGGTAGCCGTGTATGGCTCCTTCCTTGATGTCTATACCTACATGGCTTTCTTTTTCCTTGATGAGCATATCCAACCTCTCGATGAGCATGCACCGTGTCTGCACGCTGCCCTGAAACTGCTCTTTTATATCGGTTGCGTCAAATGGGCAGCCTTTGGAGAGCAAGGACTGATAAGCAGACTGAACGGACAACAACAGATTCTCCAACCTGCCGTTTATCTCCACTGCCTCACGGCTCTTTCCGTCCATTCGGCTCTCACGTGGGTTCCATAGGTCGGGATCGCAGGATAACTTGCAACTGAACTGTGCGATGGAATGCCCGACGGTGATGCGTCCCATAATCGGAGCTCTGCCCGACTTGTCAAGACCGCTCTTTTTAAGGTAGAGCAACACCTTCATTTTCTCTGTTTTCATACGCTTTAATATTTGTGGGCAAAGTTACCCGAATTAAAGCGTTCCTCACTTATGCAGAATACTGCCGACCGAAGCAACAGCCACACGAGCGAAAATAATTCAGTTACCCGTATCTTCTTCATTGTTACCTAAGTCATAATCGGGTAACGCTTTGGTAACTGAACTTCTGCCTAAATCTGCATAGTACTGCCTTTTACGAACGATGCAGTTTTACGCAAATTATTCCATTTCCTCCTCATTATCAGTTAGTTTACACCAACTTCGACCTTTCTTCATTTTCCTTGATTAGTTGCATTCCAAAAGGGCCTTGATTGCAGTGCAAGTAAGCGTTAGTTGGAGTGCTGTCAGGCGTTAGTTGGAACGCAAGTAGTGCTTGTTGGCCATATAGGCACTTGTTTTCTTCCGTTTGCCGTTTGCTGTGGCGGAAGGAAACAGGTGCCTTTTCTGTTGGAAAAGTAAAATGTTTTCCATCTTGCTGAGATTTGTCCTTTCTGTGATTGTACCGGATGTGCTTAAGTGAAAAAACGGCAAAACGGATCGCCTGAAAGGGGGAAACTTTCAGGACCTGTCTTAGAGAAGTATTTGCCGCGGTCCATGCGGGATTCTTCACTTATAAAATATCAGAACATACCTAAATAATGTTTTTTTCGTTCTGGGCGTTTTGCGGTATGGAAATTTATTCGTATCTTTACACCTTGAAAATACATAAAAACGGCCCAGAAGGGAAATAAAGCCTGTTACAGGCGGTTTCATCCTGTTTTGAATGAGCCTGTTTTGACATCAGAAAATCAATAACAGTAAAAATAAATAATGGACGAAAATCAGACAATTGATCAGGACAGAATCATGAAGATCAACATCGAGGAGGAGATGAAAAGCTCCTACATCGACTATTCTATGTCGGTGATTGTGGCGCGTGCCCTCCCTGATGTCCGTGACGGTTTCAAGCCTGTTCACCGCCGCATTCTCTTCGGTATGCGCGGTATCGGAAACTTCAGCAACCAGCCTTACAAGAAGTGCGCCCGCGTCGTCGGCGAGGTGCTCGGTAAGTATCATCCACACGGAGACTCTTCTGTCTACGGTGCGCTGGTACGTATGGGACAGGACTGGAATATGCGCTACAAACTGGTTGACGGGCAGGGTAACTTCGGTTCCGTCGACGGCGACTCTGCCGCTGCAATGCGTTACACGGAGTGCCGTCTCTCCAAAATGGGCGAGCACATCATGGACGACATTGAGAAAGACACGGTGGACATGGTCAACAACTTCGATGACACACTGCGTGAGCCGGCCGTGATGCCGACGAAGATTCCCAATCTGCTTGTAAACGGCGGCAACGGTATTGCCGTGGGCATGGCGACAAACATCCCTACACACAATCTCGGTGAAGTTATCGACGGCTGCTGTGCCTACATAGACAATCCGGAGATTACGACCGACGGTCTGATGGAGTTCATTCCTGCTCCCGACTTCCCTACAGGGGCATACATATACGGTCTGCAGGGAGTCAAGGATGCCTATGAGACAGGACGCGGACGTGTCGTAATGCGTGCCAAGGCAGAGATTGAAAGCGATGAAAATCACGACAAAATCGTAGTTACAGAGATTCCTTACGGTGTAAACAAACAGCAGCTCATTGAGTATATTGCCGATTTGGTGAAGGAAGGCAAGCTCGAAGGCATATCAAACGTCAACGACGAGACCGGGCGGCAGGGAATGCGTATCGTAGTTGATGTAAAGCGTGACGCAAATGCAAATGTCATTCTGAATAAACTCTTCAAGATGACAGCCCTGCAAAGCTCATTCTCAGTGAATTGCATTGCATTGGTAGGGGGACGCCCACGTCTGTTGAGCCTTCGTGAGTGTATCAAGTACTTCGTAGAACACCGGCATGATGTCACCATCCGCCGCACAAGGTTCGACCTCAAGAAGGCACAGGAGCGTGCGCACATTCTGGAAGCACTGATAAAGGCCTGCGACAACATCGACGAGGTGGTTCATCTTATCCGTGCCAGCAAGACACCTTCCGAAGCACAGAAGAACCTTGAGAAGCGTTTCGGTTTTGACGAACTGCAGTCAAAGGCAATTGTCGATATGCGTCTGTCTCAACTGACAGGCCTGCGTCTCGACCAGCTACACCAGGAATTTGACGAGCTGATGCAGACCATCAAGGATCTGCAGGAAATCCTCGACAATCCGGAGCGTTGCAGGGAAGTGATGAAGGCAGAACTGCAGGAGGTGAAGGAGAAGTACGGCGATGAACGTCGTACGGAGATCATTCCCGACGAACACGAGTTCAATGCAGAAGATTTCTATCCTAACGACCCTGTCGTCATTACCATCAGCCACCTCGGTTATATCAAGCGTACGCCGCTTGCCGATTTCAAGGAGCAGGCACGTGGCGGCGTTGGCTCGAAAGGGGCACGGACACGGGAAAAGGACTTCACCGAATATATCTATCCGGCGACGATGCACCAGACGATGCTTTTCTTCACGCGCAAGGGCCGCTGCTACTGGATGAAGTGCTACGACATTCCCGAGGGCGACAAGAACGCAAAGGGACGTGCCATCCAGAATATGCTCTCGCTGGAGGCGGGCGATGCCGTAAACGCTTTCCTTCGCATCCGCGGGCTTGACGACGATGCGTTCCTTGACTCCCACTTCGTGGTGTTTGCCACCAAGCAGGGCATTGTGAAGAAGACCTCCCTCCGTGCCTACTCACGGCCACGTACCAACGGTGTGATAGCTATCAATATCAACGAGGGCGACGAGGTAGTAGACGTTCGCCTGACAAACGGAAAGAACGAGCTGATCATGGCCGACCGCAACGGCCGTGCATGCCGCTTCGACGAGTCGAACATCCGCACCATGGGACGTGTTTCGACCGGTGTGCGTGGTATGCGTCTGGACGAGGACGGTCAGGATGAGGTCGTCGGCATGATTGTTGTCAATGATCCTGTCAATGAGACGGTCATGGTCGTGTCCGAGGAAGGTTATGGCAAGCGCTCACAAGTTGAAGACTACCGATTGACCAACCGTGGCGGAAAGGGTGTCAAGACGCTGAACATCACGGAAAAGACGGGTAAGCTCGTCGCCATCAAGAACGTTACCGATGCCAACGACCTGATGATTATCAACAAGAGCGGCATCGTCATCCGAATGTCGGTTGCCGAGTGTCGTGTCATGGGACGTGCGACACAGGGTGTCCGCCTGATCAATCTCGCCAAGAAGAATGATGTCATAGCGTCTGTCTGCAAGGTGATGAGCTCTGAAATGGAGACACAGGTTGAGGAAGAAAGCCGTGAGCAGTGGTCGAAGACCAGTGAAGAAATCAAGAGCGACACTGTTGCTCCGGGAGAGACGGAAGACACAACGCCTGCCGGCTTCGAATAAAGCAGGGAGCAAGAATAGATCATAAACCTTTTAAAAAGATAACCAATATGAAAAAGTTAATGTTTGCAGCATTGATGCTACTAAGTACATCGGCTGCTTTCGCTGGTGACAGCGAACCTCTGAAGGCAATCCTGAAGGCACAGACCTATGCTGAAGCGGCTGACCTCCTGAAGGCGAACCTTGCACAGATTACGGACAATGCCGAGAAAGCAAAGGCCTACGACAAGCTCTACGAACTTGCCATGAAGAAGGTAAGTGCAGAGCAGGGCGTACAGCTCGAGAACCAGACCAACAAGCAGATGGGCAAGGAAGGGAACAAGCCCGTCGACGAGAAGGGACTCTATGAGGCTGTCGGTCAGGCTTTCGATGCCGCAGCAGAGGTTGTCAAGTATGACAATATGCCTAATGCCAAAGGCAAGGTGAAGCCGAGGTATGCCGGCCTGGCCGACCAGCTCTATCCGCTCCGTGGGCAGCTCATCAACGGCGGTATCTTCTATCAGGGCATCAAGGACGATGCCAATGCCTACAAGTACCTTGCCCGCTATGTTGACTCTGCTGACGACCCGATGTTTGCCAAGTTCGACAAGTCCAAGGACGAGAATCTGAATGAGATCGCCTATTTCGCTACTTATTATGCTTATCAGAACAAGGATTACCAGAAGGCGGAGAAGTATGTTTCCTATGCGATGAAGAGCAAGGACCGTGCAAAGGACGCCCAGCAGCTTCAGCTGGCGATTCTCGGTGCACAGCTCAAGACACGTCAGGATTCTGTCAGCTACGCAGAAAAACTCGCAGGCATCTATGCACAGGATCCGGACAATGACGCTGTCCTGACAACGCTGACGGCGACCTACAGCGCACTCGGCATGCAGAACAAGGCTGAGGAAATCGTCAACGCTGCATTGGCGAAGAACCCCAACAGCTATGGCGCACTGGTAATGCTCGGTCAGTTTGCAAGTCAGAAGAAGGAATACGAGAAGGCTGCCGACTACCTTTCAAAGGCATTGGCTCTTGCAAAGGACGACAATGCAAGGATTGCCATCAATGCGTCAATCGGACAGTGCTGGTTCTACAAGGCACAGGAACGTGTGGCAGCTGTCAAGGGAGTTCTTTCTCCGGCGGCACGCGCACAGTTCAACGAGGTGTACAACAAGGCTGTTTCTTACCTCGAAACGGCTAAGAAGCTGGACGTGCTGAAGGAGCAGAAGTCTTCCTGGGCTTACCCGCTCTATGGCTGTTATTACTTTGTAAAGGGCCCTCAGGCTCCTGAAACACTGGCAGCGGCAGCTGATGCCGGTGTACAGCAGTAACATCTTCTATCTGTCATCCCCTCTTGCATAATGCTGCTGTCAGAGATTATGCGAGAGGGGGTATTGTTTCACGAAAACCGTTGCGGATGAATCGAATACAGATATTGACAATTGTCTTCCTTGCCGGATGGAGTGTTGCCGGAGCACAGGAGGCTTACAAGCAGGCCGAATCTTTCAACCGACTTGCCAAAGAGGCTGTTTCCCGCATGGAGAAATGTCCGGATAGGGACTCTGTCGCCATTTTCAACGCTGTTGTGGATGGTGTGGAGTATTCACTGAAATGTGATGAGTTCGACAGAATGCCTAACCGGAAGGGGAAAGTGGAACCGAAGTTTGAAGAAGAGAACAGACGCCGGCTGGCCCTGCTTCATCCGATGCTGATAGATGCAGGCAAGTATTTCAGCAAGAGCGTGTATACGAAGCAGGAGGGAATGGATGCCCTGAAACTCTACCTGACAACACGCAGGTCGACTCTTGTGAAGGACAATGCGGATGAATCCGGGGTGGCCTCCTATTACCTTTCTTATTATTATCTGAAAGCGCATAACCTTCTGAAAGCCGATGAATATGCGGATTCGGCCATGCAGTACGATGAGACGGCACAGGCTGCCGCAGAAATAAAAGCCCAGTGTATGCACGACAAGATGGTGAATGAAGAGGACTCCCTGCGCTATCTTTCCGTTGTCCAGAAGCTCTACCGTGCCGATCCGACGAATGAGACTTATTTCGCATGGATCATGAAGTTCTATCAGAATCCTACACGGAAGTTCAACATAGAGGATTTCATTGACAAGATGCTGGAAGAGAATACGAACTCTACGGTTCCATGGATATTGAAGGGGGAGATTGCCATGCATGCCGAGCGGTGGGAGGAAGCCATTGATGCCTACAAGCAGGCTGACGAGATCGATCCGGGCAGCATCCCTGTCGCCTATAACATAGGCGTATGCCTGAATACGGTTGGAATGGCTGTACGCGACTCTGTGGCCGCACGGAAAAAGAAAGGAGAACTTGTTTCGGACAAGGAATTCCTGAATTATTTCTCCGAAGCACGCACTTATCTGGAGCGGGTAAAGGCAAAGGATCCGCGCAGGAACAGGGTGGATTGGGTTGGGCCGCTCTATCTTGATTATACCTTGTTGAACGATAAAATCAAGGCTGAAGAATTAGAACCCCTCGTAACAAACTATAAGAAGTGAAGAAAACAAGGATCATTCTTTTATGGCTCTGCCTTGTCATCCCTCTTTGCGGTTATGCACAGAAGAAACAGCTGCAAGCCTTCCGTGACCAGATAAAGGCAGGAAAGGATCTCGCAAAAGCCGAGAACGCACTTCGCGGGCTGCTTGTCGATTCCGCAGCGAGAACGGACAGCAGGATATGGCTTATGCTTTGCGATGCATTGACAAAGCAATATGAGCAGGGGAATGAGAAGTTATACTTGAAACAGAAGTATGATACAGCTGCCTTCTTCTCTGTCACGAGAAGGTTGTACGATGTCATGTCACGTTTCGACTCGCTTGACGCACGGCCAGACGAGAAGGGGCGGGTGCGTCCGAAGTACCGGGTCAGACATGCTGCATTCCTGAACTCGATCCGTCCGAATCTCTTCAACGGTGGAACCTATTTCGTTCACAGGAATGATTACCAGACGGCTTTTGAATATTACCGTGACTATCTGCTGTCGGCAGATTATCCGCTCTTCGCTGGATATGATTATATGCAGCATGATGCTCTTATTCCGCATGCTGCTTACTGGGCGATGTTCTGTGGATATAAACTGGGCGATGCCGACAAGACCATGCGCTTCAAGGACCTGGCTGAACGCGACACATCGATGCTGAACTTTGTAAGACAGTACGAGGCGGAGGCTTATTTGATGAGGAAGGACACAGCCATGTACGTGAAGTCCCTGCAGGCCGGTTTTGAACAGTATCCGAACTTCGCTTTTTTCTTTCCGCGTCTGGTAGAGTATTATGCCCGGATCGGTGAGCACGAGAAGGCACTTGAGATAACGGAACGTGCTTTGAAGGCCGATTCGACGAGCCTGCTGTTCCGTTTTGCCAAAAGTACGGCCCTGCTCAATCTCGGAAGGTACGATGAATGTATCCGGCTATGCAGACAGCTGATCAAAGAAAAAGAATCTTTTGCAGATGCCTATTACAATATAGGTCTCGCTTATTTCAACCAGGCGATAGAACTGAACAAGGACAGACAGAAGTATCGTTCAAACAAGGACAAGATAATCGCATTGTATCAGCGTTCAAAGCCTTACATGGAGAAGTACAGAACACTTGTACCTGAAGCGAAAAGCAAATGGCTGGCACCTCTGTATACCATTTATCTCAATCTGAACATGGGTAAGGAATTTGATGAAATAGACAAGATAAGAAAGGAAAAATAACGATGGACAATATTATGCTTGAAAAGCTGGGTATCACGCTGAATTCTATGCAGGAAGCCACTGCCGATGCAGTATTGCACACGGACAGAGACGTTGTGGTGATTTCGCCGACAGGATCAGGTAAAACGTATGCCTACCTGCTGCCTCTGGTACAGCGGCTGGATGCGTCGTCAGACGAATTGCAGGCTGTCGTTCTGGTGCCTGGGCGTGAACTGGCACTTCAGTCCGCCAATGTACTCAGGGATATGGGAAGCGGGTTGCGCTCCATGCCACTGTATGGCGGACGACCTACGATGGAAGAACACCGTATGCTGCGTGATGTGAAACCGCAGATTGTCTTCGTGACACCGGGGCGTATGAATGACCACCTTGACAAGGCGAACATCAATTCCAGAACAGTTAAATGGCTGGTGATAGATGAGTTCGACAAGTGCCTTGAACTGGGATTTCAAGACGAGATGAAGAGCATTCTCTGTAAGTTACCGGACATAGAAAGAAGAATCCTGCTTTCGGCAACAGATTCGGAATCGATTCCGGATTTCGTCTCCATGGGCAAGACGGTCCGTTTAGATTATCGGGCAGACGAGGGAAACATCCCCGACCGCATCCGTCTTTATACGGTTTCAAGTCCGGAGAAAGACAAGCTCGGAACATTGGAGAAGCTCCTGCTGTCTCTGGGTGACAGGAGCAGCATCGTATTCCTGAATTACCGCGACTCGGTTGAACGCACCGCCTTGTTCTTGAAAGAAAAAGGATTTACTGTAAGTTGGTTTCACGGAGGACTGGAGCAGCGTGAGCGTGAAGCTGCACTCTACCGGTTCTCCAATGGATCTGCACCGATTCTTGTCAGTACGGATCTGGCTTCTCGCGGACTGGACATTCCTGATGTCGACAATATCATTCACTATCATCTTCCGGAAACCGAGGATAGCTACGTTCATAGGGTAGGGCGTACAGCGCGTTGGGACAAGGGAGGTCAGTCCTTCTTCCTGCTCGGTCCGGAAGAATTCTTGCCCGACTATGTCGGCAAGGAACATCACGAGTATCAGATTCCAGAAGACCTGCCCCGTCCGGCACTGCCTCGTATGGCTACGATATATATAGGTAAAGGGAAAAAAGATAAAATATCGAAGAATGACATCGTTGGTTTCCTCTGTAAGAAGGGAGGATTACGGTCTTCCGAAATTGGGAAGATAGATGTCAGGGACCGTTTCTCTTATGTGGCTGTAACCCGTTCGGAGATAAAGAAAATAATTTCACTGACCAAAGGTGAAAAAATCAAGGGTATTCATACCGTTGTGGAAGAAGTAAGATAACACCGGGGACAAAGTGTCACTTCTGTATTTGCTGTGTACGTTCACATGTCTATGGTGTTTGAAATCATGTCGGATAAAAAATATGTTATTTTATTTGGAAGTATAAAAATAAAAGCGTATCTTCGCAACGTAAAGCCATAGAAAGCTCTGACAACATACAGGTTGTAACTACAAAACATAAGTCGAACTTAAACTAATCAAATCAGATGAAGAAGTACAATTTTAATGCAGGTCCATCAATGCTTCCACGCGAAGTGATTGAGAATACTGCGAAGCAGATTTTGGATTTCAATGGTATCGGTCTTTCCCTCATGGAAATCAGTCACCGTTCGAAAGATTTCCAGCCGGTTATAGACGAGAGTGTTGCTCTTATCAAAGAGCTGTTGGACGTGCCGGCAGGTTATTCTGTCATCTTCTTAGGAGGTGGTGCTTCGCTCGAGTTCATGCAGATTCCGGCCAATTTCCTGATCAAAAAGGCAGGTTATCTGAATACTGGTACATGGGCAAAGAAGGCTTTGAAAGAAGCCAAGCACTTCGGTGAGGTCGTTGAGGTCGCTTCTTCAGCTGATGACGGCTACATGAAGCTGCCTCACAACTTTGATATTCCAAAGGATCTGGATTATCTCCACATAACAAGCAACAATACCATTTATGGTACAGAATACCGCAAGGACCTGGATTCTCCTGTCCCGTTGATCGGCGATATGTCCTCTGACATCATGAGCCGTCCGGTTGACGTGTCAAAATACACCTGTATCTATGCCGGTGCACAGAAGAACATGGCAATGGCAGGGGTCACTGTGCTTATTGTGAAGGATGATATGCTGGGCAAGGCTCCACGCGAGTTGCCGACAATGGTTGACTACCGCACACACGTGGAGAAAGGTTCCATGTTCAATACTCCTCCTGTGGTTCCCATCTACTCTGTTCTGGAGACCATGCGCTGGGTGAAGGCACAGGGAGGTGTAAAGGAAATGGAACGTCGTGCTGACGAGCGTGCCCGTATTCTCTATGATGAGATTGATCGCAACAAGCTCTTCAGAGGCACTGTTGCAACAGAGGACCGTTCGGTAATGAATATCTGCTTCGTCATGAACGATGAGTATAAGGAGCTTGAAAAGCCGTTCTTCGACTTTGCTACTGAACGTGGCATGGTAGGCATCAAGGGACACCGCTCTGTCGGTGGCTTCCGCGCTTCCTGCTACAATGCCCAGACACTCGAAGGCGTGAATGCTCTCGTTCAGGCCATGAAGGATTTCGAGGCGCAGCACTAAATAAATAATCATCAGGCTTGGCAATGGTAGAAATATCATTCGCTAAGTCTGAACGGTATCTTTACTATATTCAAACCTAAACTTTAAAGCTATGAAGGTTTTAATTGCAACCGAGAAACCATTTGCACCGGCAGCTGTGCAAGGGATTACAAACGAACTTAAAGGAGCGGGACACGAGGTGGTTCTGCTTGAGAAGTATACGGAGAAATCACAGCTCCTCGATGCCGTGAAGGATGCCGATGCGATGATTGTCCGCTCTGACAAAATTACTCCGGAAGTTCTTGACGCTGCCAGGCAGTTGAAGATTGTTGTTCGTGCCGGTGCCGGTTACGATTCCATCGACACCGCCTATGCAAAGGAAAAGGGTGTTGTTGTTGAGAACACTCCTGGCCAGAACTCTAACGCTGTTGCCGAACTCGTATTCGGTATGTTGGTATATGCTGTCCGCAACTTTTACAATGGAAAGGCCGGTACAGAGCTGATGGGTAAGAAACTGGGTATTCTGGCTTTTGGCAATGTCGGACGCAATGTGGCACGCATTGCCAAGGGCTTCGGTATGGAAGTTTATGCATACGATGCATTCTGTCCGGCTGAGGCTATCGAAGCAGCCGGGGTACATGCAGTCAAGTCACAGGACGAGCTGTTCAAGACCTGCAATGTTCTTTCACTCCACATCCCTGCAACGCCACAGACCGTGAAGAGCATTGACTACCGTCTGGTTAATCTGCTCCCAAAGAAAGGTATTCTCATCAATACTGCACGCAAGGAGGTTATCAATGAGGAAGAACTGTTGAAATTGATGTCAGAGCGTGAAGACTTGAAGTTCATCACAGATATCAAGCCTGATGCTGATGAGGAGTTCAAGAAGTTTGAAGGCCGCTACTTCTCAACACCGAAGAAGATGGGTGCCCAGACAGCAGAGGCGAATACCAATGCAGGTATTGCTGCTGCAAAGCAGATCAATGCTTTCTTTGCAACAGGTGACACTAAGTTCCAGGTAAACAAATAAAAAATCATTATATAAGGATTGATTGCTATGACCGTCAAGAACAGGTTGCAGCATTCAATCCTTTTTCATTTTCTAAAACCTAAACACTATGGCAGTTATCAAACCATTCAAGGGTGTCCGTCCACCTAAGAATCTTGTAGAATTGGTAGCAAGTCGTCCTTATGATGTGCTCGACTCGGAAGAGGCACGTGAAGAGGCCGGCGACAACGAAAAGAGTCTGTATCATATCATCAAGCCTGAAATCAATTTCGAGCCAGGAACCAGCGAATATGACCCTCGTGTCTACGAGAGTGCTGTCGAACAGTTCAGGAAATTCCAGAAGGAAGGCTGGCTTGTGCAGGATGACAAGGAACATTATTATATCTATGCGCAGACCATGAATGGGAAGACACAGTATGGGCTTGTTGTCGGTGCGTTTGTCAACGACTATCTTACAGGTAACATCAAGAAACATGAGTTGACACGCCGCGACAAGGAAGAAGACCGCATGAAGCATGTCCGCGCATGCAATGCCAATATAGAGCCTGTCTTTTTTGCCTATCCTGACAACCGTGTTCTGGACAACCTGCTGAAAAAGTATGCCCAGACGCCACCTGAATATGATTTCGTCGCACCTGACGATGGTTTCCGCCATCAGTTCTGGGTAATTTCAGATGAGGCCGATATCAAGGCTGTGACAGAAGAGTTCAGAAAGATGCCGAGCCTTTACATAGCAGACGGGCACCACCGCTCGGCGGCTGCTGCTTTGGTGGGAGCAGAGAAAGCCAAGAACAATCCCAGACACAAGGGTGATGAAGAGTACAACTACTTCATGGCTGTATGCTTCCAGGCAAGTCAGTTGACGATTCTCGACTACAACCGTGTCATCAAGGACTTGAATGGCATGACTGCTGCAGGGTTCCTGAAAGCTTTGGAAAAGAATTTCACAGTCGAGTTGAAAGGAAAGGACGAGTATCGTCCGAAGAAGCTGCATGAGTTCTCGATGTATCTTGATGGTAACTGGTACAGTTTAGTTGCCAAGCCAGGTACATACGATGACAATGATCCGATAGGTGTCCTCGATGTAGACATCTCAAGCCGTCTTATCCTGGACGAACTGATGGGTATCAAGGATCTGCGTTCTGACAAACGAATTGATTTCGTGGGTGGTCTGCGTGGCCTTGGCGAACTGAAACGTCGTGTTGACAGTGGCGAAATGCGATGGGCATTGGCACTCTATCCCGTCTCTATGCAGCAGATCATGGATATTGCAGACAGTGGGAAAATCATGCCGCCTAAGGCTACATGGTTTGAGCCGAAACTCCGTTCAGGTCTTGTCATCCATAAGCTGGATTGAAACAGGAACATAAATTCCGAATGGATAACGATAAATACAAAACTATAAAAGAGAAAGCAATTGGCGAGGGATTTTACTCTGAAAAGCGGAGTAAATTCCTCGCTTTTGCCCATCATGTCGATTCTGTCGAAGAGGCTCTGGAGATTGTAAAGGCGTACAAGAAGAAATATTATGATGCACGGCACTGCTGTTATGCTTACAGGATTGGGCCGGATGGAACTGACTGCCGGGCCAATGATGACGGAGAGCCGTCTTCAACAGCAGGCAAACCTATTCTCGGACAGATTGACAGTCATGGGTTGACAAACACGCTTGTCTGTGTCATTCGATATTTCGGAGGGGTGAAACTTGGTACAGGCGGTCTGATTGTCGCATATCGGGAAGCGGCATCAGACGCATTGGAGAAAAGTGAGATCGAAGAACATTTTGTAGAGGAAGAAGTGGCGTTTACTTTTACTTATCCCATGATGAATGATGTCATGAAGATTATAAAAGAAATGAACCCACGTATTGTCAGTCAGGTTTTTGACAATACCTGTGAAATTGTCCTTTCTATAAGAAAGAGCCAGGCAGAAGAGCTGCGCACACGCTTTAGAAGTCTGTCATTTGTTTGAAACCGGAACTCATCAGGCCGATTTCCCTTGATAAAAAGGAGGTAATTCAATTCTTCCACATACTGTGTGTGCAGTATTTGCGGCTATGGAAGCAACAAAGGAAAATTTGATCTCGGGTCTTTCGTGTGGGAGCTTGCAAGACCGGCTGAATCAATGATTCTTTTCCATTCATTTCCATTAAGTCCTTATGCAATTATCGCTTGAATAATTTGGCGTTTACAGTAGAATTGTTTACTTTTGCACTGTCAAATCGAGGAAGTATGGCAGAGTGACCGAATGCGCTGGACTCGAAATCCGGTATACGCCCTTAAGCGTATCGGGGGTTTGAATCCCTCTACTTCCGCCAGTAAGGAGGATGTGTCAGGTGTACACATCCTCTTTTCATATCATTCCCCGTGTAAGTCAGTCATCGGTGTCTTACTGTATATGACAGCGACAGGAATGAACCGCACTCTCCAGCAAATGTGTGGATGCCCGCCACGTATTGTGTTGTCGGTAAACACCGGTCGTGTTGACGGCCCGCTCCTTGCAACATATTGCGGGGGATGGGAGCAGCTTGTAGCTGGAGAAGAACAGTGCCGGCAGAACTCATTTAATTAGAGGGCTTACTTTTCCGAAAACAATGCGGATTTTTCCCGTTTAAAGGATTATGCATAGGAAACCATGCTGTTTAAGTCTTATCGGACAGTATTCAATAAATTTAAGTGCAGGAAAGTGAAATGCATGGCCTTGGTGAACAGCCGTCCCTTCACGTCAAGGCTATGCGCTCTATGCGACAGCTGTCTACGCATTTAATGGTAGAATTCCGTTTCCCTTTCAGATGATCAGACTCAGCTTTCTTCTTGAGGGAGAGTACAGTGGCTATACGGCTGGACGGAAAAGCGAAATTTTCTTTATATTTGGTTGGGATTTAATCGGAAAATGAAAAAAGAGAGGTGACTGATTCGGATTGGGAATCAGTCACCTCTCGTCGTATATGGGGGCTTATTTATTTTGCAGGCATGATCAGCTTGTCACCAGTCTGCCTGATCAGCTCTCGTTTGAAGAAGTCACTGTACCCTGGTCGCTGTACTCGTTCACCGAGTCCAGTCGGTGTGCGGAGGAACTTGCCGTCCTTTTCAGGCTTGACAGCCATGTCGTTGAATTTTACGATCATGTAGATTGCCAGCCGACGCCAACGGGCAATCATCTCGTCACTCTTCTTGATGGAATAGCCGTTGAGATATTTTACAGCTGCAGCCTTGTCACTGGCATAGAGTGCCAAAGCCTTGGCTTCCACATCTTTCTGGGCTGCGAAGTAAGAGTTTTCGAGCGAGTCGCGTACCTCCTTCAGGGCCGGAAACAGCTGGGAGTAACGCGGGTAGGTCATGTTGCTGACCCAGTTGCAGACCCAAAAAGCGTTCTTGTCCGAAAAGGTCACGGCATCTGCTCCAGGAGTGTTGAAGCATTCTGCACGTTCGGTATTGCTGCAATAGATTGGTACATAGGCAACCATGTTCCCATCGTCATTGCCGAACCACAGGATGCCGCCAATCTCACGTGGCAGCCATGAACGGAGCTGGGCGACATAGGAGAAACCTGTCTGTTGAGTTGAGGTTGGACGTTCGTTGAAGCATTTCTTTCCGTCTACTTCAAACTGGAGCGGAGTAGGGCGGTAGGGTGAGTTCCATATTCCCTGGGCAATGTCCTTGTCGAGTGCCAGCGGTGTTCCCTCATAGTGGTCGCGCATACAGCTCTCCATCGTGGCCACATCGAGTTTTTTGTCCGGCACAATCCAAAGCGGCATATCCTCTGCCTGTTCGTCTTTGCCCAGGGCCCAGGGAAGCCAGTGGGACATGTCCTTGAAGTGGTTGAAGAAACTCCATACACGGGCATCGCACCAGCGGCGGCCGGTGAAATCGGGTTTGGCATAGGCCATCTTCCAGTTGAAGTCTTTGTCCTTGCCAGAGAACCATCCCTTTGAACGGGCATAGCTGATGCAGTTCTTAGATGTGATCACCTCTGTGTCATAGGTTGAGAACTGACCGATGCGGCTTTGGTTGGCATGACCGGAAATCATACCGTCCGGAATACGAACGGCAACCCATACCACCTTCTGTTTTCTGTCGCCACCGCATCCCTGCATCTCGAGCAGCCAGACCTCGTCGGGGTCTGCAATGGTGAAAGTTTCTCCTTCAGAGTTATATCCATAGGTTTCTGCCAGTGAGGTCATGATTTTGATGGCCTCACGGGCTGTCTTGCTGCGCTGCAGACCGAGATACATCAGTGAACCGTAATCGATTGTACCTGACTTGTCGACCATTTCCTCACGTCCACCGTAAGTTGTCTCACCGATACTTACCTGATATTCGTTGATGTTCCCGATTACATTGTAGGTAACAGAAGCCTCCGGGATGAAGCCGTGGCTTTCGTGTGTGTCGTAGTCGATGATCTCACGGCGTGTCCCCTTGGCGTGTGTGCCGGCGGGATAATGACACAGATTGGTGAACAGGCCGTAATCGTCGGCATTGTAAGTCACGAGGACAGATCCGTCCTTTGTTGCTCCCTTGGTTGCAATGAAATTGGTACACGCATGGGCATACGCCATCATGGAAAGGAAGAACAGTGTTGCAAATGTTTTCTTCATAATCTGCAATTTAAGAATTAATACTTTATCTTGGTCATGTATTCATGTCGGTTGTCTCGGTTGTCGACGGCTATGACCTTCAGCGTCCGTTCTTTTCCTGTAGGACGGACCGGGGTATCGGTCAGGTCGCAGAAGAATACTTCTTTGTTCTTGCCAAATGCCAGGAGGATGAACTTCCCGTCAACATAAGCCTCATATCCTTTCAGGCCGCTCCCCGTATCAGTTATCTTGAAGAAGAGATGATGTGGATTGAGGTTCATCCGTGTGATAGTCGGAGAGGTCTCATCAGACGCTATGTAATAGACATTCGACAGTTCCCGCAGTCGTCCTGTCACCCAGCCGTCGGCATATTCACCACCGCAGAACGATGCCGGTGCAGCAGCCCCTATGCCCGTCCGCATGGCAATATACAGTTTCTTGGGATTACGGACTACGCCTGCCGGTTTGATGCTTATCCGTGCGTAGTGGAACAATGGGAATGAAGCCTTGGAAAAGCTATAGCCCATTGAAAATGAACTGGCGGCATTGATGCGCCGTGGCTGTAACCAGCTGTTCTTCGCAAGCAACCCTTTCGGAATATCCAGCCGCACACCGTCCGCCTCATAGCGGTTGTCCTTGGCATAACAGAGCGGGGTTGCCTCTTCTGGGCCGACAGGTTTGGGAATGGCTTCAGGCTCACCACGTACAACAAACTCCTTTACAGTCTGATTGCCAAAGACATCGCTGATTACATAGCGCAGGTGATAGTCGCGTTGCCGGTTGAAGTTGATGATGCCTCTGTCAGCACCCGCCCGGAGGATAGGGAGCGTGTTGCCGGGTTCTATATACGACTTCATGAACCATATCTTCGTCGAAAGGAAGTGTTCGTAATCGCCCCATGAGTTCACCATCCTGTGGCAGCTTATCGGAATGTTGTTTACATCTGAGGAAAAGACAAGCCGTCCGTCACAGTACAGGCGTATATAACGTACGCCGTAATTGTTATATACGGAGTCCATGTGGTCGTTGGCCCTTACGCCGAAGCCCACCTTGCCCCATGCCTGGAAATGTCCCTTGTCAAAAGTGAAGATGCGTGAGGAGGATGAGTGCTGGAAGACGCCTTCCCCCGGCTGCGGATATGATTTGAAGGCATAGACGGCCGGTGCCGTCCTGTCTTTTACAATACCTTTGAGGAAATTGAGCGGGTCACAGAGATTGTCATTCTTTGTTCTGTGCATTTCCAGATGGATGTGCGGGCCTTGAGATGAGCCTGTATTTCCGCTGAGAGCAATGAACTGTCCTTTTGCGACAGGAAATTCTCCCGGTCGGAATTTTATGTCACAGGCATATTGGCGGTGTACATATTGCCACTTGCGTACGGCAGCCTCAATCTGTGGGGCAAATCGGTTCAGGTGGAAATAATAGCTTGTGTAGCCGTTCGGATGAGTTACCATCAGGGCGTGCCCTTCTCCGTACTTCTCAATGACGGCTCCCGAAATGTAGCCGTCGGCAATGGAGTAGACACCGAGGTTGACTTCCCTGTCGGTCTTGACATCAATCCCTCCGTGAAAGTGATTGGGGCGGGGTTCGCCGAAGTTTCCCGCCAGTTGCACAGGAACATGAACCGGCGAGCCAAAGGGCAATACGGATAATAAAAGATTCAATAACAGATTCATTCTCTATCAGATTCTTTTTTTCATTCTATGTTCTGTTCAAAGCTATGATGCCGAGACGGATGGAGAGGCTATTCCAGCAGTGTGTTCCCTTTGTAGGCCCTGGCCTTGCCATTGTCGTCAATCCGTATGGTGATGGTACCGGAGACCCATTCGGTCATTGGCTGTTCTTCGGTGAAGGGAAAGGTCATCTTGACGATGCCACTCTCTATTACCACTATTCCCTGTTCAATCAGCCCTTCGGGCAGTTCAATTATATGGGCTCCGATACGTCTTAGCGTAATCTTTCTCTTCCCTGTCATCGACTGGTCCTGTCTGGTATGCCACGTTCTTTCATTGCATCTGCAGGAGTTCTTGCCGGTGGTGCGACAGGCTGCTCGGGGACAGCCTGTGGATTGACGGGCTCGCCTCCGATGGTTCGGATCGGATCGGAACTCTGTAGCGAATCAGTATCCTCGACGGTACCTTCACGTCGGATATGCATACGCACAAGATGTATGTTGTTCAGAACAAGCATCTTGAAAGTTGTCGTAGGCTGCTGTCCTTTCAACATCAGGAAGTAGCCGCGGATGCTCTTGATACGCAGGGAGTCACCTGCATCGATGGTCATTGTCTGGTGAGAATCGGATGAGATATGCTGGTATTGCGTGACGATACTGTCATTGGAATAGGTGACAGCCATTACAACGACCGCATCACGCATACCGTCCTGTATCAGGAATTGTGAGTCGAAACTCATCAGCAGGCGGTCGCCTTTGTGGTAGGCTGTGTCCGCCTTGATTTCAAAGGTCTCACGGTCCACAGGGGCGTATGGAGAAAGAACCAGTGACCGGCTGCCGTGCCAGATGTCAGTCGTGTCTCCTTTCGAAGCAACGTCACCATATTGAGCCAGTTCACTCTCGGATGCACCTTGCGAGCGTGCCTCGTTCTCAAACCGTTTGGTAAGATCCACATAGATGTCGTGCAGCTTCTCGGTGTGGCGCATATAGTACTGAAGCGACTTGTCGAATTTCTCTTCCGACACTCCATACTTCTTCATCACGGCCAGTTTGAAAGCCTTTTCCCTTACGTCTGTGTAACCGTCACGGCTCACCATTGCCATGGACAGATGGTAGTCGTAGAGCATATCCTCCATTTCCGATGGCTGGATATACTCGGAGGGGATAGCAGGCTTGCAGCTTACAGAGAAGACTGCGAGCAGAACCCCACTGAATGCGGCATGCAGGCGTGCTTTATGTTTACTTCTTGTCATCAGTCATCCGGTTGTCTACATTGTCCTGGCTGTCAACGCCAGTCCTTCCGACAGCAGCCTTGCTGTCTGCGACCGGTCTGCTGTTGGCTGGCACCCAGCCGTTGAAGTCCTTGCGGAATGCAAGGATAATGGTTATTACCCCTATGGAAATACAGGAGTCTGCAAAGTTGAAGACAGGTGAGAAGAAGACGAATGACTCGCCCCCCCACAGTGGGAACCAGTCAGGAAACGTACCACGGAAAAGTGGGAAATAGAACATATCCACTACCTTGCCCATCAGTACCGGTGCATATCCTTCGCCCCATGAGACAAGTGTCGCCGGTGTCGCACCCTCTATATAATAAGGTGTGGAGGCGGTGAAGATCTGTCCATAGAAGATGGAGTCGAAAATGTTTCCGGCAGCACCGGCAGTGATCATAGCCAGTACGACGATATATCCCGTCCTTGCTCCCTGTCTGATACGGTTGGATATGTACCAGAGAAGGAGGCCTATGGCAATGATGCGGAACACACTGAGGAAGAGTTTGCTTCCCAGTTCCATGCCCCATGCCATACCCACATTCTCGACGAATTCTATCTGGAACCAGTCGAAGATATGGATGGACTCACCTAAGTTCATGTTAAGCTTGACAGCCACCTTGATGACCTGGTCGATTAGAATCAACAGGACAATCAGCGAAGCAGCTGTCAGGCTTTGTTTTTTCTGTTTGCTCATCAGTGATTTTTGTTTGCGACCTTGGATGCCACACTCAGTGTTGCATGAGGTACTACCCGCAGACGTTCTTTGGGAATCAGCTCTCCCGTGATTCGGTCGATGCCGTAGGTCTTGTTGTTGATTCTGACGAGTGCTGCCTGCAGAGCCTGGATGAACTTCTGCTGGCGTTGTGCCATCTGCACCAGTTCCTCCTTTGTCTGGCTTGAACTGCCTTCTTCCAGTGCCTTATACGTCGGTGAGGTGTCATCCACGTCATTCGTATTCTTGTTCATCAGGATTTTCATTGTTTCCTCATAGTCGGATTTGGCAACAGACAGTTTGTCATTTACAATCGAGCGGAACTCCTCGAGCTCCTCATCGGTATAACGCTTTTTTGTTTCCATAAAGTAAAATTGAATTAGGTTTATTGAATATGATCAGTAGAATACAGGAGTAGAGGCCGTCTCATGAGAAGACATCTTACCTGCAAAGAAAGAGCTTCCGGGCGCATTTGCCAATGCCCCCGGATCCCATTGTCTCAGTTCTTTTGTATAGCGATATGCAGTCTGAAGTCATCGAATTCGACCTCCGCACCGTTGTTTTCGCCAAGAGTTACAGCATCAGCAAGCACCTGGGTCCTGATCAGTTCGCCGAACGATTCTACTGCCGCCGCCACCTCCTTGTTCGGTTCAATGACAACAGCAATGCGGTCGGTGATTTCAAGTCCGGACTCTTTGCGCAGGTTCTGGATACGGTTGATCAGCTCTCGTGC
Source organism: Prevotella denticola (assembly GCF_900454835.1). GTDB lineage: Bacteria > Bacteroidota > Bacteroidia > Bacteroidales > Bacteroidaceae > Prevotella > Prevotella denticola. The sequence goes on from NZ_UGTM01000002.1 coordinate 674,470, forward strand.
CATACCCTCGCGACGGAGTTCGTCTGTCAGTTCAACCTCAAGGGCCACCGTCAGGTTACCCTCATTGCTGACCAGCCATCCCGGAATGTCCTCCGAGATGATTTCCACATCGGCTGCCTCCACTTTGACCGGCTGACCTTCTACCTCGAAGCAGAACTCGCCGGATGTCTCCAGTGTGGCGATCTCCTCCTGTGTCAGTTCGTTCATGCGGGCAGCGACCTGCTTCATCAGCTTGCCATATTTCTTGCCCATGACACGGAAGTTACACTTCACCTTCTTTACAAGAACGCCCTGACCTTCAACGAATACGAGTTCTTTCACGTTCACCTCGTGTCTGATAAGATCGGCCACAGCCTCTATGTGCTTCTTCTGTGTTGCGTCAACAGCCGGTATCATGATCTGTGCCAGTGGCTGACGCACCTTGATGTTCACCTTGCGGCGAAGGGCGAGAACCATTGATGTGATACGCTGTGCCATGTCCATACGTGCTTCAAGGTCAGCATCGATGACAGCCTCGTCGGCCACTGGCCAACGGTCGAGATGGATACTCTCGAGTTCTCCGCCGAGGTCCTTGTAGAGCTGGTCGGCATAGAACGGAGCGAAAGGTGCCAGCAGCCGTGCAACGGTCATCAGACTGGTGTACAGCGTGTCGTAAGCACTCTTCTTGTCGGCACTCATTTCCTTGCCCCAGAAACGTTTGCGGTTCAGACGGACGTACCAGTTGCTGAGGTCGTTGTTGACGAAAGCGTCAATCAACCGGCCGGCACGCGTCGGGTCAAAGTTCTCCAGCTCATGGGTAACACCCTTTATGAGTGAATTGAGTTTGGAGATGATCCAACGGTCAATCTCCGGAGCACCGGCCTTCACCGACTCGCAGGTTGCGGCATCATATCCGTCAACGTTCGCATAGAGTGCAAAGAAGCTGTATGTGTTGTATAAGGTGCCGAAGAACTTGCGGCGGCACTCGTCAACTCCCTCCGGGTCGAACTTCAGGTTGTCCCATGGTTCGCTGTTGGTCATCATGTAGAAGCGGACAGGATCGGCACCGTATTTATGCAGCATCTCGAACGGATCGGTCACGTTCCCCACGTGCTTGCTCATCTTGTTGCCCTTGGCATCGAGCACAAGGCCGGACGAAATGACATTCTTGAAGGCGACAGAATCGAACACCATCGTCGCAATGGCATGGAGCGTGAAGAACCAGCCGCGGGTCTGGTCGACACCCTCATTGATAAAATCAGCCGGGAAGAAAGCCGGTGGAACGGCTGTTCCTTCGTAGGTGGAGTGTACCAGTTCCCTGCGGTATTCGGCTTCGGTCTTGCCTGTGGCTTTCAATCCTTCTGCATTGATCTCGCCCTCGAACGGATAATGCAACTGTGCATAAGGCATGGAACCGCTGTCGAACCATACATCGATGAGGTCTGCCTCCCGGTGCATGGGTCTGCCCTCCTCGTTTACAAGAACAATCTCATCCACGTAAGGACGGTGCAGATCAATCCTGTCGTAATTCTCCTGACTGAAGTCCCCCACGACGAATCCGGCTTCTTTCAGCGGATTCCTGTCCATCACACCGGCGGCGACAGCCTTCTCAATCTCATTATAAAGCTCCTCTACCGAACCGATGCACTTCTCGCCGCGGTTCTCGTCACGCCAGATCGGCAGCGGAGTGCCCCAGAAGCGTGAACGGCTCAGGTTCCAGTCGTTCAGGTTCTCCAGCCAGTTGCCGAAGCGGCCGGTACCTGTCGATTCCGGCTGCCACCGGATGGTTCCGTTCAGTTCAACCATGCGCGCTTTCCTTGCCGTGTCCTTGATGAACCAGCTGTCGAGCGGATAGTAGAGGATGGGTTTGTCGGTACGCCAGCAGTGGGGATAGTTGTGTACGTGCTTCTGGATGTTGAAAGCCGTTCCCTCCTGCTTCATCTCCATGCAGATGACGATGTTCAGGTCTTCCGCCTTTTCTGAGGCCTTCTTGTCCCAGATGCCATTCGGATTGAAGCGCGGATCGTAGGCATTCTTCACATAGTCACCGGCATGATGGCCGTAAGCCTTTTCGTTGACACAAGCCTTGACGAAGTTTCTGTCCAGTTCGTCAATCGTGTAGTATTTCCCCTGCAGATCCACCATCGGGCGTGTTTCGCCTTTCTTTGATATAAGGTAGAGTGCAGGAATGTCGGCATCCCTGGCCACCTTGGCATCGTCTGCACCGAAGGTAGGGGCGATGTGTACGATGCCCGTACCGTCTTCTGTCGTCACGTAGTCGCCGAGGATGATGCGGAAAGCCTCGCTTTCCATCTCGACGAACCTGTCGCGGCCGTCCTCGCTCGTGAACACCTTCTCCGGATGAGCGGCAGCATAGTCGTTCACGAACTTAGGAGCAAGTTCACCGGTCTTCTCCACCGGCTTTACCCATGGCATGAGCTGCCGATAGTGCAGGCCCTCGAGTTCCGTACCCGTCAGTCTGGCTACGACACGATAGGGGACATATTTGTCGCCGCGCTCGTAGGGCGGCAGTTCGCCGCCGTCCGTTATCTCGCCTTCCGGTTTCAGATAGGCAGCGACACGGCTTGAAGCCATGACCAGCGTCAGTTTTTCAGCATCGTAGGGATTGTAGGTCTCGATGATATCGTATTCTATCTTTGGTCCTACGCAGAGCGCGACGTTTGAGGGCAAGGTCCAGGGAGTGGTGGTCCATGCCACGAAGCAGGGCTTTCCCCAGGCCTCCTTGGGAAGATCCGCCTTCTCTGCTAATACTTTCCAATCAGCAGCGGGGATGGAGAACTGCGCCGTAACGGTTGTGTCCTTCACGTCACGATAGCACCCCGGCTGGTTCAGTTCATGGCTCGAAAGGCCAGTGCCGGCAGCAGGGGAGTAGGGCTGTATGGTGTAACCTTTATAGAGCAGCCCCTTGTTGTAAAGCTGCTTGAGCAGCCACCACAGTGTCTCGATATACTTGTTGTCGTAGGTAATGTAGGGATGCTCCATGTCGACGAAGTAGCCCATTTCCTCTGTCAACTGCTTCCACTCGGCTGTGAACTTCATCACGTTCTCACGGCACTTGTGGTTGTAGTCTTCCGTCGAGATATATTTTGGGGATGAGTGGTTGTCAATGTCTTTCTTGGTGATACCCAGCTCTTTCTCTACACCCAATTCAACAGGAAGGCCGTGCGTATCCCAACCCGCCTTGCGATGAACCTGGAAGCCCTGCATGGTCTTGTAGCGGTTGAAAGCGTCCTTGATTGAACGTGCCAGCACATGGTGAATACCTGGGTGACCGTTGGCTGAAGGAGGTCCTTCGAAGAAGATGAACTGGGGATTACCCTCTCTTTCATCGATACTTTTGTGGAAGATGTCTTTCTTCTCCCACGCTTTCAAGATTTCCTGGTTGGTACTTACAAGGTCCAGTCCCTTGTGCTCGGCGAATTTCTTTGCCATATTATATCTGTTATTTTGCTTGTTTTCTAAATACCTGCAAAGATACAAATAACAACTGAAACTACCAAACTTTTCAGCTGTACGGGAAAGCCAATCGGTTTTCTGCCGGGCAAAGCGGCATCGTGACAGAGGGCGGACAGCAGAAAGAATAGGAGCAGATGTCGGATATTATCTTTGTTGCTGTTCCTTTCAGGTAAGCGGAATACACCGTATAAACACAGGAAAGTACGAAGAACAGGCAATGTTCATATAGACAGCCGTTCAAAGTGGAGCATTCCCATAATCCTGACATTGAATGGGAAATACGTAGGAATGAAACAGACATGACTGCTCTTTGTCTGACATCCCCATGAGGAAATTTGTCTGTCATCCCATGAGGAAAGAAGTAGAGACTTTTATTCGACGAGGCGGCCCTTCGCTTTTCTTTCTAAACCTTAATTCCGCAGTATTTTTTCTTGTGAGAATTTTTTATATGTTGAGATGTCTTTTGGGAGCTCTATATGTTGATATGAGGTGCTTCGGTGTTTCTTGGGTCTTTTCTAAGCATAAAATCCCCCACCCAAACCAATGGGGAATATGAGAACCACAAAGAAATGCTGCTTATTCAAGGAAGACCTCAGAGTAGTAGGTTTTATTTGTATACAGGTTCAGAACGTTCCACCTTCATGTTCGCACCCATTTTGCTGGCACGCTGACAAAATGTAGGATAAAGGCTTTCAGCCTGCTTGTCTTTTTCAACGGCTTGACCTTTTCGCTGATATGACGGACGAGATAGAGATAGAAGTTCTTCAGCATGGCGGTAACCATCATGAAAACCATGTTCTCATCCATGAAGGAAAAGGGCAGATGCGACCATCCGAAGTCATTGTTCTGTATGTCGAAGTTCTTTTCGCTTGCTCCACGCTCATTGTAGAATGTGATGATGTCCTTCTCTGTGGATGTCCGGTTATTGGTAAGGATACAGCGGTATGTGTATATCACTCCGAATATATCCGTCTGTTCCCTGCCGTGCTTGTCTTTCAAGGGACTACGCTATACGACAAGCCTGTATGACCTTCCTTCTATTAAGTTGTCCATGCTGACGGAGGTGACATCGCATCTCTCATAACCAACCTCAACGCTCTTCCATTCTTCCAGCTGGCGGAAGTCCTCGTGTCGGCTGCCGCAGTTGGCAGCACGTATATAGAACGTGTTGCAGCGCTGCTCTACGGTCTGGATGATCTCCTTCGAGAACGACCCGCAGTCGGCACGGAAACGCTCTATCACCACACCAAGTTCTGAGGTTACACGGTCCATAATGCGACGGAGCGTGTCCTCCTGATGGAATTTCACATTGGTGTTTCCGTCACGGTTCTCACCTCCGACTATGATTCCCCCGATGGAAGCCCAACCAGGGAAATAGCCATGGTCCTGCCTGTAGGAATACTTTGCATCGAACTTGTGGGCTGGAATAAACTGATGATCAAAGTTTAAGTCAACATGACTGCCCACCTTTATAAGCCCCATTCTTCGTATCATCCGTAAAAGTAAGGTATTCAACTTTTCTGCTGTGTTGAAACTATACGACTTGTCGGAGGTCTCGCTCTTATAGACAATATTTTTCTCGGTAAGCTCCTTTAGTCCGCGCCCCACGGTGTCGGCACCGGGTAACAGCGTATCAGGTCTCTGTTTGAACTGCCCAATAAGCGCATTGATGTCCTCAAGGCATTCTCCACCACAAAGGTAACTGAAGAAGAGAGAGCCGAAAATACTTCCATAACAGAATGCTTTGCCGCTACTTCCACGTTTGCCCAATACAGATTCGGTAAGTTTTTCAAAGCCCAACTTTGAGAAAACGTCCATAATATGATAAATTCCACCGTAAGAGGTGATATTCTCGTTTTTAATTGCTACCTTTGCCATGTCAGTTTTTTGCTTACTATGTTTGCAGCACCAAGATAGGTGGAATTTCTGACATATCCAAGTGTTTTGAGAACTTTGTTTCTCAGGCACTTGGAGTTCTTACAAGAATTTATGCTGCGGAATTAAGGACTTCTTGATTATTATTACTTAACTTTTTCATATGGCTATTCAAAATCGCATTATTAAATCTTGCATGAATTCTTTCTTGTCCGACTATCGGATAGAAGAGAAAGACGAAAGTGTCCAATTCGAACACTTTGTAAACTTCTGCATTGTTAGTAAGTATCAACTAGATGCCTACCAAGACGATCCGCTCCTTTACGAGGCTGTCCACACTGGTCAGGGCGGTGACTTCGGCATCGATGGTTTATTAGTCCTGGTCAATGATAATATCGTTACGAACAAGGAACAATTTGAAGGTATCGTTGGCAATGGGAAGTTTAATGTAAAAATTGTTTTTGTACAATCTAAGACTAGTAGTACTTTTGATTCTGGTGACATGCTAAAAATGGGTAATGGCATTACTCGCTTTTTCGACGTAAAGCCCATCAATGGGAATCCTAAAATCACTAAGGCGAAAGTACTGATGGATACTATTTTTGAGAAGGCTGATCGGTTTGAGAAGAATCCTGAATGCTATATTTATTATGTTACAACAGGAAAATGGACAAACGATGAGAATCTTGTCCAAGTACAACGAAAAATCATCAAGGACATAGAGATTCTTAATATTACTTCAAGAGTTGATCTCATTCCCGTAGATGCAGACAAGCTGCATTCTTTCTATCGTGAGGTGACACAGTCTATCGTCAAGAATGTGCCGATGGAAAAGACTGTTGCTTTCCCTGCAATAAGTGGAGTTAAGGAAGCTTATTTAGGACTGCTGAGCATAAAAGATCTCCTTAATTTGATTTGTGATGATGATGGCGTTCTTCAAAATGCTTTGTTCTATGAAAACGTCCGTGGTTTTTTAGGGTATAACCCTGTGAATGAAGAAATTCGGAGAACTCTTGTTGATGGCAAGAAATCTGTTCATTTCCCAATATTAAATAACGGAATAACGATCGTTGCCCGAACAATGAATCGGGTTGGTGACAATTTTACCATTTCAGATTTTCAAGTCGTTAATGGATGTCAAACGTGCAACGTGATATATTCGTCAAGAAACGATATTAAAAATGCAAAGAATATATTCTGTAGCATTAAACTGATTAGCACGGATGATCCAGAGCTTATTATAGACATTATCAAATCCACTAATAAGCAGACACAAGTTCTTGACGAGGCGTTTGAGTCATTAAAAGATTTTCATAAGAAGCTCCAAGCATATTATGAAACATACGATGCGCCTCAACGTTTGTATTATGAGCGCCGATCTAGGGAATTCAATACGCAAGAGGAAATTAATCGCAAACGTATCGTTACCTTAACAATGCAGATAAAGTCCTATTTGAGCATGTTCCTACTCGAACCACAGAGTACCCATCGATATTACGGAGAGCTCTTATCATCGTATCGCAAGAAGCTTTTTGTTGACAGCGACAAGTTGATTCTTTACTATACTGCAGCATGGTGCCTGTATCGAACGAATGAGGTGATCTTTAGCGATAGGAAATACAGTTCTATAAAGAAGTTCTCCTATCATATAATCATGTTAGTCGCACTATTAGCAGCAAAGCGACCGAACAACTTTAGACCTAATTCGGGCGATGCCGAGAAATACTGTAATAAAGTTCTTGATGTTGTCAACGATGATGCTAAATTTACGAAAGTTCTTGCTCAAGCTGCTGGGATAATTGCCTCAACATTGAGTTCTATGGGAGTCCATAAGTCTAGCTCCAAACAGAACGAGCAACTCACCAGACAAAGAGACTTTACTATCGCACTAATGCGAAACGCTGGGTATAAAGTGGAAGGACACTAATCAGTATATCCAAGTTTGTTAGTGGCTCTCCAATGGATAACTCTAGTGCTATATTTGCGGGCAGGCTTTTCAAGATATCTTTTGAAATGTCTGCCTGCATTTGTTTCTTACTGGATATAATTACATACTTCGAATTACTAATATTATCAGAGTTGGCCAGGCGATGAACATCGTTGACAAGTATAGGTCTTACAGTGCTAATAGCAAGATAATAATAAAGAATTCTCTTGGTGCGTTGAGCATCAAGGGAATCTCTTTAGGGATGTTCTAAAAATTAATTAGCTGAATATCAGCTAATAATTTTCTCAGGCACTTGGAGTTCTCACAAGAATTTATGCTGCGGAATTAAGAACTTTGTAATCATTAACCCCAAAAAAGAGAAGAAAATGAAGTATGTAACGTTAAACAACGGAGTGAAAATACCCCAATTGGGCTACGGGGTATATCAAGTGGAACCGACAGAAGCCGGACGTTGCGTGAACGACGCACTCGGCGCAGGTTATCGGATGGTGGATACTGCGCAAGCGTATCACAATGAAGAGGGCGTGGGCGCAGCAGTGAAGAAGAGCGGCATTGCCCGCAGCGAAATCTTTTTGGTGTCTAAAATATGGATAAGCAACTACGGCTACGAACGTGCCAAAGCAAGCATTGACGAGAGCCTGCGCCGGTTGCAGACCGAATACATCGACCTCATGCTGCTTCATCAGCCTTTTTGTGACTACTATGGTGCCTATCGCGCTTTGGAAGAGGCTTATCGGGAGGGCAAATTGCGCGCTATCGGTGTGAGCAATTTCCAGCCGAACCATTTCATTGACCTTGCGAGCAATGTCGAAATCGTACCGGCAGTGAACCAAGTGGAGACGCACGTCTTCTGCCAGCAAATCAGGAGTAAGGAGTACATGGATGAGTTCGGCACGCATACGATGTCGTGGGGACCGCTTGCCGAAGGTCGCAACGGACTCTTCGTGAATCCTGTGTTAAAGGAAATCGGCAAGGTGCATGGCAAGAGCGTGGCACAGGTTGCCCTCCGCTACCTCACCCAACGCGATGTCATCATCATTCCGAAGTCCGTCCACCGCAACCGTATGGAAGAGAACTTCAACATCTACGACTTCGAGCTTACACCCGACGAAATGGAGCGTATCAAATCCCTTGACCTCGCCAAAAGCGCATTTTTCGACCATAACGATCCGGAGACCGTGAAGATGTTTATGGGATGGAGAGCACTCTGATGTGATTTTGTCATGTCAAATTTTTGCTTACTTGTTATGTTTGCAGCACCAAGATAGGTGAAGTTTCTGACATATCCAAGTGTTTTGAGAACTTTGTTTCTCAGGCACTTGGAGTTCTCACAAGAATTTATGCTGCGGAATTAAGGCTAAAGAAAAAGAAGAGGTTTTGAACAAGGGATGAGAAGCAGATGATATTCAACAACTGTATTGCGTTTTGTCCTGATAATTTACCAGGCCAATGCCTCTCCCTGCCTGGTTTACGTGTTTGTTGATAAATTTGGACAAGTCTGACAGCCCATAAGCGTCAGGCTGTTTCTATGAAAGGTGTAACTCGCTCTTTATCAAGTCGGTACATACCTGTTTTGGAAAGGTGCTTAATTACGTTGCAGACAGGCGTTAACTGGCGTGCAAGTAGGCACTGATTGGAACGAAATCAGGCGTTAACAGAAAGGCAGGCAGTGCCTGTTACGGGACCGGGACTCTGTCTCCAGCTTTTCCACGCATGCCAGGACGGAAGAAACCGGTTGGATGAATAGTCCGAAATGTAAACTTCTTTTCATTCTTTATAGGACGGAATCCTGCTCCTCCGAGCGTCAGACATGACTGCTGTCCGGGCGCACATGGATTCCCCGTCTTTCATATCCTGGTTATCATGCAGGAACAGCGACTTGCAGACCGCTGTATGCGGGAGATACGGCCATAGGAATAGGAAGGCAGCCTGTCAGTTCAGGCCGTCTTCTTCTTTCATTGCTTCCAGACATTTCGGGCAGATACCCTTGTAATAGAGCTGTGTATCGTCAATCCTGAATCCCTTGCCGAGTTCGCCGGTATAGCGCGGCATCTCCATGGCCTCAAAGTCGTACACCTTCTCGCAGCGTTTGCAGAAGAAGTGTGCGTGCGGCTCCGTGACACCGTCGTAGCATACACGGTGGTCGTCGATGGTAATCATCAGTGCGGCTCCGTGTTCCGACAGCATTCTCAGCGTGTTGTAAACAGTTGTGCGGCTTACCGTAGGCAGTTGCTTTTTCAGTGCGACGAAAACCTCCTCCACCGTTGGGTGTGTATGGTGGGAAAGCAGGTACTTCATAATGGCGACACGCTGGATGGAAGGGCGGATACCCAATGCGATGAGTTTATTGTAAGCTGAATCCACTATAGTAAGATTTTATCAATTTATATTGAGAAATAATTTTATTATCAACACTGAATCCCCTGTGTGTACAGATGACTTACGTATTCTTTCTGCAAAGTTACTGTTTTTGTATTTAGCGGACAAATATTATGTTGTAAATTATACAAGGATAAGAGGGATTTGACTTTAATTCACACTTTATCTTTGTTATTTCATGTAATTTATAACGGTGTCTTTCCGTGTACCGTCCTGCATGGAACACTACTGGGTTTACAGGAATATTGCAGTCCTGCCAAAGGGAATTTCAGGGTCTGTCGTAAAAATACCATTGAAGTGTATTGCCGAGAGCCATAAAAATCTTACTTTTGTATCTGGATTCTGCTCAAGTGTACAGCGGGGCAGGACACACTCCTTTAAATTTAAACGAACATATAATCAGCATGAAAGAAGTCAGTTACAAAGAATTGAAATTCAATCCGTTCAATCTTCTTGGGAAGGAATGGATGCTCATTTCGGCCGGCAGTGAGCAGACCGGGTGCAATACGATGACTATCAGCTGGGGACACCTCGGCTGTCTCTGGGGACATAACGACCCGACTGCTGTTGTCTACCTCCGTCCAAGCCGCTATACAAAGACGTTTGTGGACCGGGAGGATTACTTTACACTCTGCGTCATGGATGAGTCTTTCAGGAAGCAGATGGCTTATCTTGGTTCTGTGTCGGGACGCGATGAAGACAAAATCGGGAAGGCCGGCCTCACGAAAGTGTTTGCTGACAACAGTGTCTATTTCAAGGAAGCCAAGCTGGTGTTCATCTGCAAGAAAGAATATGCTGCAGAATTACAGGAAAGCGGTTTTGTTGACAAGGACATCTTTCATCAGGCTTACCCTCTGAAAGACCTTCATACCATGTATGTCGGGAAGATTGAAAAGGTTTTGGTTCGAGACGATGAATATGTAGATGACAATGTCCGGTGATCATTTTCCCGTCAGCCAGGAATGAAAAAAAGAGACTGTATGAAAGCGCAGATGTACAAGGTTGCACATTCTGGCTGTCATGCAGTCTCTCTTAGTTGTATTTAGTGTTTTATTGACGGATCGTTTGGTCAGAGTCAGTCTGTTGACAAGCAGCTCTCCAGCCCACGGTCTACTTTATGTCATCGTATGCACGGATAGCCCGCAGAAATCGATTGTTGACATCCTCGAAGGTGTAGAGTCCGTCTGTGTTCTGGGTGAGACCTTTCAGCTTCAGCGCATAGATTTGCGGGGTATGCCGAAGGTCGAGCAGGGACATCTGCTTGAGCTGGCCGGTGCTCTGATATACGAGGTTTATCGCTACATAGGCTTTATCGGCAGCGTCTACCCACTTTTCGAATACGAGTTTTGAGCCGATAGGTGTCTTCTTCTCGATGGAGTTGGGGAGTGAATAATCCTCGACGCCGAGGGCTGCATCAACACTTGCGATGTTTGAGTCATGGCCGCATAGGAAAGTGAACTTCCGTGTGTCAGCATTCAATTCGTCGTACATATACTGCAAGAGAGGATGTGCTACGTTGACAGCAACGATGGGAGCCGTGAAGAGAACGTCACCGTACACGTCTTTGATTCTGGCTATCTTTGTCCAGTCTTCCAGCGAGAGTTTGTGTCCGAAGGCTGCCTTTAAGGCATCGGGCTCCTCATAGTACTGGAGGATGAAAGCGTCGGAAGCAGAGTTGGCGTTTTTCAGTGAGCCTTTCATGCCGGGTTCCTGATTGAGGTTGAGCGTAATCCGGGTGTCGTTGTCGACGAAGTCTTTTACTTCACCTTTCTTATAATATTCGCTCTGTTTCATGTCCAGTACCTTGGAAATAATGTCATAGCTGTCCTTCAGGCTCTTGTTGATGCCGACCAGCCCATCTTTTCCACCCATGGCATTTATCTGCTTCATGGCCTCAGTGCGGAAAGCCTCACTGCTTTTTGTCAGGCGTGGAAAGAATACGGGATCCATCTTGGACGGTACATAGCGGTGGTTCACGTGCAGTCCGGCAACCGGCATGAAGCCGCTGGAGAAGTACTGTGCGGTGGCTATGCAACGCTGCATGGAGTTGGCGTAGAGGTTTACTTCGTCAACCGTCGGCACGTAGTTCTCCTTGAACAGTCCCTCTTCAACGGTCCATTTGCGGAAGAACTGCCCCATCTCCGTCTCAAGTACACCGCCCCGGAGGGTCAGTTCGCTCGCTGCGGATGACCACTCCGTCCACTCATGCGGCGTCATCTTGCTCAGAGCTGAACCGTTGGTTGACAGCGGCGATCGGATATTATGACGGGAGAGGATGACGACCTCTTTCAGTTTATATTTTCCCTTGAAGGCTTCCGAACGCTGGAGCTGTGCCTGTGCCAGCGACGGACAGATGAATGCCAGCAGAAGAAGAAACAGGAGTGAATTTAGTTTTCTCATTGTAATGATGTTTTTATGTTCATACTTTGATTCTTGCTCCATAGCCCTCAGCATGGGCTATGGATGATTGTCAGAACTTGATCTGCAGACGTGTCTCGAGAACCGAGAAGGTGTTGTTCTTGAAGGCGGCATTCTCTGTCGCACGGGTGATTGAACCGCGGACACGCCATATCATATACTTGTTGAGATAATAGTTGAAGGTCAGCGACCAGTCATTTACCTTACCGCCATAGATATTGGCATCTTTGTCGGTCAATGTTGAGTAGTTGTAGGATGCAACGAGTTCCATTGAGCCCGGATCCGGAGTTGCGATGCCTGCATCTGCCCTTGTATAGGTGTAGCCCTGGCCGTTGAGCAGATAGCGTACATTGCCGTATGCACCCCATGCATCATAGTTGGGCATACCGTTATCGCGTTTGATGCCTACATAGAAATACTGAGCCTCGAGGCCGAAGTTACCGCAGGCAAGGTTCATTTCAGGAGAGAACTTCCACAGTGCCTTTGCGTCCGTGATGGTTGCTTCCTGTGCACTGACGCTGGCAATACGTGTCGGGAACGGAGCTTTCAGCGTATAGGACTTGTGGCTGATGGCAGCATTCTTGTTGTAGCGTGGCGACTCATAGGCACCGCTGATGCCGACATGGAAAATCTTTCCACGCTCTGTCATCGGACGCCATACCAGACGTGTCATAACGCCCCAAGCCTCATTGCCGAGCTTGTCGGTGGTCATCTTCATGGCATCATTCTCTGCGAATACAGATGCTGTAGCGTGGAATTTCTCACCAGCGTGGACATACATGGCACCGAGCAGGCGGCTGTTGAAGAACGCCTGGCTTGCCAACGGTTCTTCCATTGAAATCTTGAAACTGGAGGATGTGCCGCTCTGAAGGCCGTATTGATGAACGAAGTAACCCATGCGAACCAGGTTTTCCTTGTCGAAGTTGTAATCGATGTTGATGTCCTTCAGTGAAAGACTCTGGCGTGCATAACCGACGTCAACCTTTGCCTTCCATTTGCCGTAAGTAGCGCTCAGTCCGGCACGGACATCGGGAATGGCAACGCCGTCGTTGAGCTTGTCGTCGAGTGCATCGTCTGTCGAGTGCATCACGCCTGCATCCATAAGGATACGTCCTGACGGCTTGACAATCAGCTTCGGCTCGTCCTGCTGAGCGAAGACACCTGCGCAAGCCATCAGGCCGCAGGCTGTAAAAAGAATCATTCTTTTCATAGAGATGTATTTATGTTATCTGTTATTTTTGGAGTTAAAAGACTTAAAGGAGATAATGGAATCAGGGAAAGTTAAAGGGGGAATTAAGCCATTGCCTCCGTTGTTGATGTTGTCTGTGCGGAACCCAATGCTGTCGGCTTGAAGTCTGCTGATTCATCAAACATCTTTATCTTTATGCCCTGTCAGTTTGCTGCCTTGAAAGAACTCTTGGCTACCTTACCTTCTTTCTGAAGCTTTGCAAACTCTTTCTTTGCTTTAGCCAATTGAGTCTGGAAAGCCGGATCAGCATGCAGACGGGCAACGACGGCTGCACTCACGAGGCGGGCCGCATCGACATCACTCTGCCAGTGATAGCCGCAGATGACACGGCTCTGTCCCATCTGGTAGCCACGCTCGAGTATCTCGTTCTGGCGGTCGACATTGATTTCTGCAAGGACAAGTGCCGTTGCCCAGCCAATGGCTGTATGCCCGGATGGGTAAGATCCGTTGGTAGACAGCTCCTGCTGCTGCTCCGGGTTGCACGTCATTTCCTTGTAGAAAGCAAAAGGACGGACACGCATATAATGGTTCTTGGCACTGCGGGTAGCCAGGTCACCGGCATCTTCGCGCATATTCAGGACGAGCTTGTAGATCTCCGGTGTGGTCTCCTTGCTGATCTTGATGCCGAATGCTTCCGAAAAGGCATTGGGCACACCGTCACCGCCGACACGTGCGTCAGCCGCAGCCTGGTCGCCGCGTGGTGTGTCACGCTGCATCTTTCCCCACTGGTACTGTGACTCGTCATACAGGAACTGTATGCTTCCCGGCTGCGGGGGAGCGGGCAGAAGGTCAAGCGAACTTGCCTGCTGACCGTCCTGAAGGAAGAAGAGGTCGGGTTTGGTACGTGCATCCTTGATTTTTGATGCAGGTGTCTGTGCAAATGTGGTTACTGACAATACCGCCAGTAAACCAGCCAGTAAGGTTTTCTTTGTCATTTGGTTCTTGATCTTTAATAAAGGTTTAATACTAAGTCTAAGTTATGTTGATGCCTGCAAAGATAAGTGAAAAAGCGCATACAAAACAGTTGCATCCGTATATTTCCCGAAGATAAACGGATGCAACGTCTTTTAACCATTTGGCTGTCAGCTGTTAACTTTGTTCAGATAATTTCAGAATATATTGCACGATGCTGTCTGGGTTCTTCCTGCAATACTCGGTGAGTGCTGTGCGGTTGACGGCAATCTTGTTATGGTATATTCTGCTCACGACAGGGTTAAGGTTGCCATACATAGCCAGCATACCGGGCAGGAGCGTGCGCTTTACCCGTGGCATTGCCAGCAGCAGGATGAGTACACGTACCTGCTGGCTGCCAGCCGTCGTGAAGTGGAACAGGTCTTCACATACGGTTCTGTCCGTGGCGTTGAATTTCCTGAAGAAAATCTCTGACAGGTCTGCTATACGGTCGGTAATGTTCCGCGTGGCCGTCTCTATGTCGGCGAAGAGCTTGGAGTCGAACTTCTTCATACGACGTTCTTCATTTTCCTGTACAACCTGATCATGCGTACGCCTGTAGTCCTGCATGAGCCGTTGCAGTGTCTTCAGAATCCTGATCTGGGCTATCCGGCTGTCAATCACCTGCAAGTTGCGGAGCAGGACGATGCGGTCACGGCTGCCGGCATCTTTTTCTATTGAAGTCAGTTCGTCCAGCAAGGCATTCACCATTTCCTCATAGCCCTCCAGCCGCCGTAGTCTTTCGATACGGCCAGTTAGATATTTACGGATCACATCCAGCCCTTCTTGTGTGAAAATCCTTTCATATTGCACTTTTACAGCGATGAAGTCCGGGTAGACTTCAGCTATGGGACGCTGCCGGCATTCATCGGCGATCTGGCGGATACGTTCTTCCATGCCGTCGTTCAACCCTTTCAGTACGAGTGTGTCCTGTGTCGCATGGCGGAACTTCTCAAGTCGTTCTTTCAGTTCCTGTACGTGGTTGATCCAGACATCATTCCGACGGCATTGCTCCATGATGGCCTCTATGTCATCCGTGCTGCGTGCCTCTTCTGAAGCCTTCACCAGAGCGGTACACTCGTAGGTGTCAAACTTCCGTATGCGTTCAATCTGGTCATTGAGATATTTTACCACCTGCAAGGCTGCGTCCCGGTTCATCCTTGTAATCCTGGCAGACAGTGCGGCAAGCTGCTCATTGGAAGTATGCAGATTTTGTTCACTGATGCTGTCAATCTCACGTATGATGCCGTCTATGCTGTTGCGTTCGGTCTCTGTCAGGCGGGAGCGCAAGGTGTCCAGGGCAGACAGCCGCCGATACAGGTCGGTTTTGCTGACCTGTATCTGTCGGTATTCCAGCTGGTGTCGTCTGCGATAACTGACAAGCAGGATGCAGAAGATACATACGGTGGTGAAAATTATTATGCCGACAAGCTGCAGACTCGGCACCCTGTTGTCGAACGTGACCCACCCGGCTGTGTCTTCCCTGCCGTTTTCCACTCTCAAGACACCAAGGTCCGATCCTATATATAAGGTGTGGCCATGGACGAATCCTGCCTGTGCGTTGAAATGAATGTCGTCAAAATAGACACCGCAGTCTTCTATCTTTCCATTCCTGATTTTATACTTGTGCAAGCCTGCTTCAGGGACGGCATAGACAATGCTGTCGCTGATGCAGAACATCCTGCTGCATCCATCGGCCCTGACCGAATCGGCTTCGAGGTTCTGCAGCTGATGATTGGTGAGCAGAAGCAGATGGCCCCCGGAGCGTCCGTATGTGGACAGGCTGCTTATGAAGGCCTTGTTCTCTGTCCCTGCAATGCGCCGTACATCATTCCCGTCTCCTGCGAATACGCCGTCATTGAGCGTGGCGATATAGATCTCACGGCTGTTTCGTGGCTGATAGAAATCGGTGATGTACCTGTTGTTCATCGCCTTCACGGTGTCTGTCCTGCCGTTTCTAAGGTTGACGGACAGCAAATAATCCTGTACGCCGAGCAGTATTCTCTCCCTTGAAGACTGTAGCTCCATCGAGGTGATACGTGTCTTGGGCTGCACGAGGACCTGTGGCCGTGCGAAGAGCTGGTTGATGAGATAGTTCCTTCCGAGGGTCAGTCGACACAGCTGGTTGTTGGCATTGTAGTAGTAAATGTCATTTCCTTTCGCACACATCTCCCGCGGCAGGTCGTCATCTTCAAAATCATAGATCTTCCCGGCAGTCTGTTCATCTGCTTTCTGCCGGAACAGTTCGTGCTGGTTGTTGACATAGATCAGCTCATTGCCTGCCGGGCAGGCAGCAATGACCGGCGGATTGGCATTGAATATACCGAGATGGTGGGGGATGCGCCATACTGCATTCTTCGTGAGGAGTATAGAGAATCCTTTTCCATCGTCGGGAATGGCAATCCTGTGTGGATTGTCGGGAATATTGCTTCTTAGTGATATGCTGACAAACCGTTTCAGGTTGTCAGACAGCAGGATGCTTGACGATGTAATGAAATAGTGTGTCGGTCCTGCCTTGTAAAAGGAAAGTACAGGTTGTGGGAGCGGGTAGGACACTTGCTTCATTCCGTCGGGTTCTTCTATTGTCAGTCGTTCACCGGACAGCACGTAGAGTTTCCCTCCGTAGACGGCAACGTTGCGTATGTTCTCTCCCTTGTGGTAAACGTCTGTCTTTCGTGAAGTTCTGTCGAAACTTACTACCCCGGCCTGTGTTGCGGCAAAAATCCGGTTGCCTCCTGCATGGCAGAGTCCGTTTACCAGGAAAGGCTTTCCCTGCTGTTTCGCACCGTCTTCACAGACAGGATAAAGTTTCCTGAGTCCCTGTTGCTGCCGGTGGAGAGACATTGTGTAGAGTCCCTGGGAGGTTGCAACGAACAGACTGCTGTCTGCAATGTCGATGTCGTAGGGAGAGTAGCGGTTTCCCTTGCAGGGAATGTCGAAGGTGATCCGGTGGACGAGCGTGTCTCCGGCCGTTTCCCATAATTGCAGTCCGGCATTGCGGCTTGCAATCCATAGAAAGTCCGTGCGGGCAGGGTCACGCTCTATGTCGTAGATACGGTCCAGTCCGGTATAAAAGCGCTGTCGGTTTTCTCCCATAACGTGCCAGACGATTCCGTTTTCACCGCCTATCCAGTAACCGTTCCTGTCAAGGGAGAGTGCCGACAGCGGGTCGTCATAATGAAACTCCCTCTCCGATAATGAACGTGAGGCGGTTGTTTCCTTGCAGCCTGTAACGGCAAGGAATACCAGCATGCAGAGGCAACCTGCCAGAAGAAGTTTCTTCGACTTCCTGTTATCTTTCCTAATCATTGGCATCTCACTTTGTCTGCAAAGATAGCTATTTCCTTGATTATATCTTCTAAACTTCTGGAGATACTTTACTTTGAGCAACATTCTCTCTTGTGTTGTCAGGCATTGCCTGAACCGTTCTTTGATGTGTCCGCAAGGTTCCTCTAAAGAAGGAGTACAGTGTCCCTTTTGTCAAGATGATTTACTATCCTCTTCGGTATGGAGCATTCCGGTTGTCTGCACTCCCTGCGGATTTCGGAAAGGCGGGCTACAGGCAAAGTCGTGAAAGATTTGAGGAACTGTAAGTCGCTTATAGGCAGGTATATGGAAAACTGTATGCAAAAGGTGCTTAGTTGCGTCTCTGTTAGGCATCAGTAAGCGCGCAAGTAAGCGTTACTTGGGACGCAGACAGGCCTCTGTTGGAATGCAGTTGATCGGTGGTCAGGATACGGGCAGCGGTTCTGCCCTTGGCCGAATGTGTATGGAGCGGGACAGAACAGGTGATTCGACGGTTGGTATGTAAAACATTTTCATTTCCGTATGCGCATGGTATTTTCTGTTTCCCGCTGCATTGGCCGGCCGTTCCTGCCTGCTTATGTATGCAAAAGGGCGTATCACCTGGAAATGATACGCCCTCTCTTATGTTCCGTAGACCGTTTTATTTACGGCCAGTCCTGAAAATACTACGTTGAACTTTTGCCTATATGGCCATTGTCAGCTCCTTGTGTCTTTTGCATTTATGCGGCATATACTGCATTCCCTTTCGGGGGCGTCAGCCTTGTTTCTTCCTGAGAATCCGCTGGGCACAGTCGGCCAGTACGACCACTGCCGAAGCAAGAATGCACACGTCTTTGATGACAAGGCGTCCGGCACCTGTCAGTAACGGGAAACCGTGTTCGCCGCTGCCCAGGTCAGGCACCCACACCTCCGGCGTAGTGACCAGGAAGGACAGTGTGCCGAGAGTCATCAGTATGACAAGCCCGGTGCCGACGAATCCCACCTTCGGAAACCATATTCCCAGCAGTGTCAGGATACCGAATGACATGATGGCTATTCCCAGTCCGTGGGAGAAAGTGTAGGTGTTGTTGGCTTCATGCCACTCATGTTTTGCCTTGTCGAATTCTCCTTCCTTGAGTTTGTAGTCCTTGTATTCCGGTGCGTTTTTCGTATAAAAGAAATTCATGAACGGACTGTTGGCAACGAAAGGTACGATGCCTTCCGCTTCATAGTTCCAGAACTTCAGACCACCGATCCATACAAAAATGATGAAGATGGCGATGCGTACCAGATGGATGCCGGCACCCTTCAGGGATGCGGCAACATTGAGAATGTAATCTATAAACGATGTGATTCTGCTCATAAAATGTTTCGTTATTGAGGGCACTGTGCCCTGACATTAATATTAAAATAACAGGTCCGGATTATCCGGCAACCGTAGGGCAGGGGAGACAGCGTCCTTATGGCGTTTCTCCTTGCCCTGTTTGCATTGGGCTGCAAAGATATGTCTTTTTCTTCAAATGGCAAAGAATTGCATCGTAATTTTTACAAATTGACAATCTTTCCTTGTCTTGTCCATTCCTTTCGGCCGTTGTCCATGACGGTTCATGGCCGGTAACGTAACCGGCTTTTACAGAAAGGGAGATGCCGTGGAGAATCTACAGCTGCCCGAGATAAGCCGAAACCATCTCGGCACATCGTTCTCCGTCGATACCTGCACTGACGATACCGCCGGCATAGCCAGCCCCTTCAGCACAGGGGAAGAGGCCCTCAAGGCGTATGTGCATGAGGGTATCCCGGTTGCGGAGAATACGGACCGGCGAACTCGTACGTGTTTCGGAGGCAATCATCACGGCTTCGTTCGTAAGGAAGCCATGTGCCTGTTTTCCGAAGGTTTTGAAAGCCTCCTGAAGCCGTTCTGTGATAAAGGAGGGCATCCAGAAATGGAGCGGACTGGAAATAAGACCGGGTGCATAGCTCGACTTTGGGAGGTCGTACGACAGCCGGTTGTTCACGAAGTCCGCCATGCGCTGTGCAGGAGCTGTCTGGCTCCGGTTGCCCTGTTGCCATGTGTCATGCTCCAGCTGTTCCTGATAGTACATGACGCGCAGCAGGTCATCCCCTTCTACATCTTCTGGGTTAAGCTGGACAACCATTCCCGAGTTCGACCATTGCGTGCCGCGGTTGGCAGGGCTCATTCCGTTGGTTACCGTCTGTTCCGGACCGGTAGCCGAGGGGATGACGAATCCGCCGGGACACATACAGAACGAGTAGACGCCACGTCCCTGTACCTGTGTCACGAACGAGTATTCGGCCGTCGGGAGATACTTTCCCTTTCCGTTCTTGTTGTGATACTGTATCTGGTCGATCAGGTGAGACGGATGTTCCAGACGAACGCCTACGGCAATTCCTTTTGCTTCCATCTCAATGCCGGTTCTGGCAAGATAGCGGTAAACATCGCGTGCGGAGTGACCGGTAGCAAGAATCACCGGGCCGCGGAACGTACGCTTTATGCCTGTTGCGTCACGGTTGTCGACAGCTTCCACACCGACAACTTTGTTGCCTTCAAGCAGCAGGCTGGTCATCTTTGTCTGGAAATGCACCTCGCCTCCGCAGGCAAGAATCGTGTTGCGCATATTCTCGATCACACGAGGAAGCCTGTCTGTCCCGATGTGGGGATGGGCATCGGCGAGGATGGAGGCCGGTGCACCATGCTGGCAGAAGACATTGAGAATCTTGTCGACAGGTCCGCGTTTCTTGCTGCGTGTATAGAGCTTCCCGTCCGAATAAGCACCGGCTCCGCCCTCTCCGAAGCAGTAATTCGACTCCGGGTCTACCGTCTGCGTTTTCTTTATCGAGGCTATGTCCGTCTTTCGGTCGCGTACGTTTTTCCCACGTTCGAGGACTACGGGACGCAACCCCAGCTCTATGATTTTCAGGGAGGAGAACAGTCCGGCAGGGCCTTCACCTACCACGATGACAGCAGGGCGGTTGCTCACATCCTGGTATTCGGTCTTCACGAAAGCGTCATCCTGTGGAAACTCATTGATGTAGATGCGGACTTTCAGGTTTACATAGATGTCACGGTGACGTGCGTCAATAGACCGTTTCAGGGTACGTACACGGTAAATCGTACGCTCGTCAAGTCCCTTTTCTCTGGCGAGATATGATTTTATATTATCTTCGTTGTATGCCACCTGCGGCAAAACACGCAGCTGATATTCCTCTGTCATAAATCGTGCAATTTCTTCTTCCAGCCACAAAATTAGTCAAATATATCGAGAAAAACGTTGGCAATTGGAATATTTCTTGTTATTTTTGCGCCTAAGTCTGGCATTTTCTCCATCATAAAGGGGAGTCGGATAATAACCCAAAAGACATCAGCAATGAAGGTATTGAAATTTGGAGGAACATCCGTTGGTTCTGTTTCGAGTATTCTAAGTCTGAAGAAGATTGTAGAGAAAGAGGCCCGGCACCAGCCTGTCATCGTGGTGGTCAGTGCCTTGGGCGGCATCACCGACCAGCTTCTTTCCACGTCGCGGATGGCATTGAAAGGCGACGAGGACTGGCGGACGGAGTTCGACCGGATGGTAGACCGCCATCACCGGATGATAGATGCCGTCATTACCGATCCGCAGGACCGTGAAGAACTGTCCGGCAAGGTAGACGGTCTTTTTGAGCAGCTCCGGTCTATCTATTACGGTGTGTATCTCATCCATGACCTCAGTCACAAGACCCAGGATACAATCGTAAGCTATGGCGAACGCCTCAGCTCTAACATTGTGGCAGTGCTCATCCGTGGCTCCAAGTGGTTGGATGCACGCACGTTTATCAAGACGGAAGAGAAGCAGGGCAAACGAAGTCTCGACACGGAACTTACCAACAGGCTCGTGGCCGCTGCCTTCTCCGACCTTCCCCGCATCTCCCTTGTCCCCGGCTTCATTGCACAGGACCGTGACTCGGGCGACATCACTAATTTGGGACGTGGCGGAAGCGATTACACCGCTTCTATCCTTGCCGCAGCCCTCAATGCCGAGGTGCTGGAGATATGGACGGATGTCGACGGATTCATGACCGCCGACCCCAAGGTCATCAAGGAGGCATACACCATCAATGAACTGTCGTACAAGGAGGCCATGGAGCTCTGCAACTTCGGAGCAAAAGTCGTCTATCCGCCGACGATATACCCTGTGTGCGTGAAGAATATCCCCATCAGGGTAAAGAATACCTTTCACCCGGAAGGAAAAGGGACTGTCATCAAGTCGCACATAGAGAACAATGGGAAACCTATCAAGGGCATATCGTCCATCAAAGACACGACGCTCATCACTGTGACCGGTTTGTCCATGGTGGGTGTCGTGGGGGTCAACCGGCGTATTTTCAGTTCGCTTGCCGACAACGGCATCAGTGTCTTCCTCGTTTCTCAGGCTGCATCAGAGAACAACACCTCTATCGGCGTGAAGGATGAAGATGCCGTGAAAGCCGTGAATGTACTGAACGAGGAGTTCCGGCTTGAGATAGAGGACGGACGGATGTTCCCCATGTATGCTGAGAGCGGTCTTGCCACCGTGGCCATTGTGGGAGAGAACATGAAGCGCACGCCGGGTATCAGCGGAAAGCTCTTCGGCACGCTCGGACGTTCGGGAATCAGCATCATTGCACTGGCACAGGGTGCGACGGAAATGAACATCTCGTTCGTTGTAAGGGGGTCGGACCTGCGGAAATCCCTGAATGTACTGCACGATTCGTTCTTCCTGTCTGAGTATAAGGTGCTGAACCTGTTTGTATGCGGTGTCGGTACGGTGGGCGGAAAACTCATCGAGCAGATCAAGAACCAGTACGAAGAACTGAAGCGGCATTCCCATCTGAAACTGAATGTAGTGGGAATCGCCTCATCGCACAATGCCATCTTCAACCGTGACGGGCTGAACCTTGACAACTGTCTGGAAGATCTCCGGGCAAGCGAACCGTCCAATCCAGAACATCTGCGTGATGCGATTCTCGGGATGAACATTTTCAACTCAGTGTTCGTCGACTGCACTGCCTCCAGGGAGATTGCAGCTCTTTATCAGTCGCTCCTTGAAAACAACATATCAGTCATTGCGGCCAACAAGATAGCAGCTTCCAGTGCATACGAGAACTATTGCCGGCTGAAGCAGACTGCTCTCCAGCGTGGGGTGAAGTTCCGTTTTGAAACGAACGTAGGTGCCGGTCTGCCGATCATAGGGACTATCAACGACCTGCGCAATTCAGGGGACAGGATATTGAAGATAGAGGCCGTCCTGTCCGGAACACTCAATTTCATCTTCAATGAAATCAGTGCCGATGTCCCCTTCTCGGAGACCGTAAGACGGGCGAAGGGGCAGGGCTACAGCGAGCCGGACCCACGCATCGACCTCAGCGGAACGGATGTGATCCGCAAACTGGTCATTCTTACACGCGAGGCTGGCTATAAGGTGGAACAGGAAGATGTGGAGAGACACCTCTTTGTCCCTGATGAATATTTCAAGGGATCGGTGGACGACTTCTGGAAACATCTGCCCGAACTTGACGCAGACTTTGAACGGCGTCGCCGGAAACTTTCTGACGAAGGCAGACGCTGGCGATTTGTGGCGACGATGGAACACGGCAGGACAAGTGTGGCACTGAAGGCCGTAGGATCACTCCATCCTTTCTACAACCTCGAAGGATCCAACAACATTGTCCTCCTCACCACAGAACGTTACAAGGAATACCCCATGCAGATACAGGGCTACGGAGCCGGTGCTTCCGTGACGGCTGCCGGTGTGTTCGCCAATGTCATGAGCATTGCCAACATATAGAGACTTACAGATACAGAAAACACCCTGGAAGCAGATGTCCGCATCTTTTTCCAGGGTGTTTTCGTAAAAAACAGCATATACTTATATATCGAATTATTGGTGTCCGATAAAACTTTAACAGCATGATTTCCCCTGCGTAATCTCTTTTAAGCAGGCAGCTCCTCATTGTCTTCGGAAATATGGGCCTCCCTGACGGAATAAGTTGTGCCGGCACAGTTTCTTCTCCAGCTACAATCTGCTGCCGTCACGGCAATATTATTGCAAGGAGCGGGCCGTCAACACGACTGGTGTCTGCCGTCAGCACAATCTGTGACGGGCATCAGCACATTTGCAGGAAAAGCCTGCTCAATCCTGTCGCTATCATATACAGTAAGGCACTGACAACCGACTTACACGGTAAAAGTTTACCGTGCAGCACTAATATCAAATATCTTTCCTTCCTGTGAAAGATAGGTGTTGGGGAAGATTTCCCTGGCTTCTTCCAACAGTTTTTCCTCGTTTCCATATCGGGCAGAATAATGCCCTAAGAGGAGCTTGCCCGCAGCTGCGTCACGGGCCACCTGTGCAGCCTGCCTGGACGTACTGTGCCAATAGAGGCGGGCACGTTTGGCGTCTTCGGACGTATAGGTGCTTTCGTGATAAAGTGTATCGACACCTTTGACCAGCTTATAAAGGCTTTTGATATATCGTGTGTCAGAGCAGTAAGCATAGCTTCGGGGTGGGGCGGCCGGAGTTGTCAGACGCTCGTGCGGAACAACATTGCCGTCAGGAGTAATCCAGTCGGCGCCCGCCTTGATGTTGTTGATCTGGCTGATGGGGATGTGATAGAAGTCAATCATGTCACGGCGAATATGCGGCAGCGTCGGCTTTTCACGGAAGAGGTAGCCGCAGCATTCTATGCGGTGCTGCAGGGGAATGGTCTCTACCGTCAGGCTTCTGTCCTCGTAGACGACCTTGTTCCGTGTCGTGTCGACAGCATGGAAAATCACTTCAAATCCCAGTCCCTGACAGAAGAATTCGAGTGTCTGGCAGAGAAGCGGCCCAAAGGCTGCCGGTGCATAGATATGCAGAGGAGCTGTCCGCCCCGTCATGCCGAAAGTCGACAGCATACCCGGCAGGCCGAAACAATGGTCGCCGTGCAGGTGACTGATGAATACGGCAATGATTTTCGAGAAGTGTATGCGCAGACGGCGGAGCTGGATTTGTGTCCCTTCTCCACAGTCGATCATAAACAGTTTCTCCCTAAGCTCTACGACCTGGGAGGATGGGAAATGCTGTAAAGTCGGCAGGGCACTGCCGCAGCCAAGAATCCGTACTTTGAATGGTTCCATACGACACTTCAAATGAAGATGCGTCAAATATTCCGATGAGAGAAAAAGCAGAGACACAGCTACTCTCGTCTGTCCGATAAACCGTCTATGTTGCGGACAGACGCGGAGGTAAATGTCCCCGCAGGCAGGAATCTGCCCCATCTTCATTTACTTTTCTCTTGTATATATGAAGATTCCGTCCTTGTTCTCCAATGAAAGCGAGTCTGCACCGAGATTGTCTACATCAAAGGTGTCTTTCGACAGAATCAGCTTGCCGTTCCATATCTTCCAGGATGTCCAGGGATTCTTCTCTGATTGAAGACTTGATGTTACGGTGCCTCCCTCCTTGATTTCAAAGTTACGGTCAAGGCTTGTCCAGTGGCCTAACAGTGAGGTGAGGTTGATGGCCGAACGCATGAAGCGGTCGCCGTATTCCGTGTACCCGATGATGGCGAAGCGGTCGCCGTTGAGTTTTCCGCCCTTGACAACATCGATCGTATCGTCAGGATTGACGAGATACACAACGGTGTCGCCGTTGTCGGTAAGCAGGACAAGGGAGTTCATACCGCCGTCAATCATAGTTCCATAGACCGTACTGTCGCCGGCGGCAAGTGTGTCGGTCTCCCCGTCTGTCTGTGCTGTTACAGCCTTGGGCTTGCTGTCCTTGCAGGAGACTGCGACAGCGAGGATAAACAATGAAATGATTAAATAAAAAGTCTTTCTCATATTCTTTCTCTTTGAAGTCTGACTTATCGTCTTGTATATTCTGTGGGTAAATCAGCGGTCAGCTGTCTTGGCTTCTTCCCACAGCCGGTCCATCTCCGCAAGCGTCAGGTCTTTGATAGTGACACCTTTTTCCTTGGCTTTCTCTTCGATGTAACTGAACCGTCTGATAAACTTCTGGTTCGTATGTTCCAGTGCATTGTCCGGGTTGAGATGATAGAGACGTGCCGCATTGATGACCGAGAAAAGGAAGTCGCCCAGCTCCTCGGTTGAATGTTGTCTGTCGTCTTTCTTCAATTCAGCCTTCAGTTCGTCCAGCTCCTCATAGACTTTCTCCCACACCTGCTCTTTCTCTTCCCAGTCGAAGCCTACGTTGCGTGCCTTGTCCTGGATACGGTAAGCCTTGATAAGGCTGGGCAGCGAATCGGGTACGCCGGAGAGTACGGAGGTGTTGCCGTCACGTTCGCGCTGCTTGCGTTGTTCCCATGTCGATTCCACCTGCGAAGCCGTGGCGGGAGTCGCCTGCTGGCTGTCGGCAGCTTCCTTTTCAAGTTCGTCTTTGTAGACAACCTGCCCGGAAGCATTGACGGTCATATCCGGATGTGTCACGCTCCATCCTGTCCAGTCGATGAAGTCGTGGCGGAACATGAGTTTGTCTGACTGCGCATTGCAGACATCAGCCACATCGAAGTCTTCCTTTTCTTCGCCGAGCATGGAATAGAAAATGACGTGTTCCATGACATCCCCCAGTTCCTTGCAGATGTTCTTGGAGTCGTTCTTCATGAGGGCATCTGCCAGCTCGAAAGTCTCCTCTATCGTATTGGGACGCAGACTTTCATTGGTTTGTTTCCTGTCCCAAGGGCACTCTTTACGCAAACGCTCCTGAATATCCAGAAGCCGGGCAAAGGCTTCGAGTTTCTCTTCTTTTGTATGCAATGTCTTGATGTTTAATGTTGAAGATATACGTTAAAGTACTCATTCGGGTACTATTATTGTTGCAAAGATACGCTTTTTAGGTGGATTTTTTGTACTTTTGCAGCGTTATTTTAAAGATAATAAAGAAATAATAATATACGAAACAAATGGATTTAGCAAGCAAGTATGATCCACAGATTGTGGAATCGAAATGGTACCAGTACTGGCTGGACAACAAGCTTTTCAGTTCTAAGCCTGATGGCCGTGAGCCTTATACCGTGGTGATTCCGCCGCCCAACGTTACGGGGGTGCTCCACATGGGACATATGCTGAACAATACGATTCAGGACATCTTGGTCAGGCATGCCCGCATGGAGGGCAAGAATGCCTGCTGGGTGCCGGGCACTGACCACGCCAGCATTGCGACTGAGGCGAAGGTCGTGAACAAACTGGCACAGGAAGGCATCAAGAAGACCGACCTCACCCGTGAGCAGTTCCTTGAGCACGCATGGGACTGGACACGCGAGCACGGTGGCATTATCCTCAAACAGCTGCGCCGCCTGGGTTGTTCCTGCGACTGGGACCGTACGGCTTTCACCATGGACGAGACCCGCAGCCGGAGCGTCATCAAGGTGTTCTGCGACCTGTATAATAAAGGTTACATCTACCGTGGTGTGCGCATGGTCAACTGGGATCCGCAGGCACAGACAGCCCTCTCCGATGAGGAGGTAATCTATAAGGATGAACATTCAAAGCTCTATCACCTTAAATATTATGTTGCTTCGGAAGACCAGGCAAAGGTTGAACGCAAGGATGAAGACAACGTGATGCACAAGGATGGGAAGGGCTACTATGCAGTTGTTGCCACTACTCGTCCGGAGACTATCATGGGGGACACAGCCATGTGTATCAACCCAGAGGACGTTAAGAATACTTGGTTGAAGGGGCTTCATGTCATCGTTCCATTGGTAAACCGTGTGATTCCAGTTATTGAGGACTCATACGTTGACATTCAGTTCGGCACAGGTTGTTTGAAGGTAACACCTGCTCACGACGTAAACGACCACGCGCTTGGTTTGAAGCATGGACTGGAAACCATCGACATCTTCAATGATAACGGAACAATCTCTGAGGCGGCGGGCCTCTATGTTGGTCAGGACCGTATGGATGTACGTAAGCAGATTTCAAAGGACCTGGAAGCTGCGGGCTTGATGGAGAAGGTTGAGGACTATGACAACAAGGTGGGATTCTCCGAGCGTACGAACGTGCCGATCGAGCCGAAGCTCTCCACGCAGTGGTTCCTCAGGATGCAGCACTTTGCCGACATCGCCCTCTCTCCCGTCATGGACGACGAAATCGAGTTCTATCCGAAAAAGTACAAGAACACTTACCGCCACTGGCTCGAGAATATCAAGGACTGGTGCATCAGCCGCCAACTCTGGTGGGGACATCGTATACCTGCCTATTATTTCAAAGATGCGGAGGGCAAGAACGCAACCGTTGTTGCAGAGACAGAAGAAGAGGCATTGAAGTTGGCACAGGAAATCAACCCTTCAGTAACAGCTGCCGAACTTGAACAGGAGAGCGACTGCATGGACACATGGTTCTCAAGCTGGCTGTGGCCGATTTCCGTCTTCGACGGCATCAACCATCCGGACAACGAGGAAATCAGCTACTATTATCCTACCAGCGACCTCGTAACGGGTCCGGACATCATCTTCTTCTGGGTGGCACGTATGATCATGGCGGGCTACGAGTACCGTGGCAAGTTCCCATTCAAGCACGTCTACTTCACTGGTATTGTACGTGATAAGCTCGGTCGCAAGATGAGTAAGAGTCTTGGCAACTCACCAGACCCAATCATGCTTATCGAGAAGTATGGTGCTGACGGTGTCCGCATGGGCATGATGCTTTCCGCTCCGGCAGGTAATGACATCCTCTTCGACGAGACACTTTGCGAGCAGGGACGTAACTTCAACAACAAGATTTGGAATGCTTTTCGGCTGGTACAGGGCTGGCAGACAGCCGACACGGAACAGCCGCAGGCAAGCCGGATTGCCGTGGAGTGGTTCGATGCCAAGCTGAAGGCTGTGAATGCAGAGATGGACGAACAGTTCAGAAGCTACCGTATCTCCGAGGCACTGATGACTGTCTACCGCCTCTTCTGGGACGAGTTCTCAAGCTGGTACTTAGAGATGATTAAGCCTGAATACGGCAAGCCCATCAATACGGTTACCTACGAGGCGACGCTCCGCTTCTTCAATGCCCTGTTGAAGATGCTTCATCCTTTCATGCCGTTCATCACCGAGGAACTGTGGCAGCACCTCTACGACCGTAAGGACGGCGAGAGCATCATGCGTGACGAGCTGCGCCTCCCCGCTCCAGACAAGGACGAGCTGAAACTCATTGAAGACCTCGAGCAGGTAAAGGCGATTGTCAGCGGTGTAAGAACCGTACGCAACCAGAAGAATATAGCCCCGAAGGTAGAGCTGGAACTGGATGCTATCGGCCAGAACAATTACGAGGTTTATAACAGCATAATCATCAAGATGGCAAACCTCAAGGCTATCGAGGTGGTTGCGGAGAAGCCGTGTGACGCATCCGGTTTCATGGTCGGAACCGACAGTTTTGCTGTACCAGTGGGCGATTTGATTGACGTTGCAGCTGAGATTGAGAAGCAGGAGAAGGAACTCAAGCACCTTGAAGGCTTCCTCGCAGGAATCAAGAAGAAACTGTCAAACGAGAACTTCGTGGCAAATGCTCCCGCAGCTGTTATCGAGCGTGAGCGCAAGAAGCAGAGCGACTCTGAAGAGAAGATTGCAGCTTTGAAGGCAAGTCTTGAAGAATTAAGGAAAAAGTAATCTATTATCTCTTTGGCTAATACACTAATTAGCCAATGAGTTTTAGTAAGTATAAAAAAAAAGAGGAATGCGCTTGCACTCCTCTTTTTTATTTTACTCTACTCATAATCGTCTACCACATTATTAATAAAGTCCATCATAGGCTTACCCGTCTTGCAGATATGTTCTAACTGCTCAAACCAGCCATCTCCCTCGAAGAAATCATCGGGAACGGATACCCAGCAGCAGTAATCCTTCATCCGAAGATATTGAAGATGCTCATAATCCTTGGGGAATCCCTTGGGGACAGTCTTTAAGGCAGTGAGTCCAAAGCCTTTCTTACTCACTTTATCATCTGTCCATTCACCCTCGTTAGGTCGTCCGAATAGGTTGACAAAAGCATCATTCTCTACATCTTTAAGCCATTCATCAATATTCGCCATGATTTCATTGCGGCATGAGGTCAGTATGTTTGTCGGCAGCCAATAGCAGCCCACAGCTACCAAACAGTTACCCGGCTGAAGATGTATATAATAACCGCCACGCAATGCTTTCCTGCCATGTGCACAGATATATGCACCCAAATGTCGTTTATACGGACTCTTGTCGGGTGAGAAACGTACATCACGATAAAAACGGTAAGTGCAATCCTTTGCCGTCAGGTGTGAAACCTCTTCGTCAAAGGTTGCCAGACAAGATATAACTTGGTCAACACCTTTCTCGAAGTCGGCCTTCACCGCATCATATTCAGCTTTATGTTCCTGAAACCACTGCCGATTATTGTTTGCTGCAATGTCTTTCAGAAAGCGCATTATCTTCTTTGTATTCATACTATTTTAATTGTTATCTTTTTACTTTTCTTACAGTTTGCTATTCTCCAGCAGCTTGGGACATATATCATCAAAAGGGCAATGCTCGCAATCAGGCTTAGCACTCTTGCAGATATAACGGCCGTGAAGCAATATCCAGTGATGAGCATCCGACACCTCTTCGGTCGGGATATTCTTCATCAGATAATCCTCAACCTTGCGGGGTGTGTTTGCTGTTGACGGAACCAGCCCCAGACGATGACTGACACGGTAGACGTGCGTATCGACGGCCAGTGTCGGTTTGCCGAACCACACAGCTTGTATTACGTTTGCCGTCTTGCGCCCAACCCCCGGCAGCATTACGAGTGCATTGGGATCGGAAGGCACTTCGCCGCCGAACTTCTCTACCAGCATCTTCGACATCTCCACCAGATGCTTCGCCTTCGCATTCGGGTAGGACACGCTCTTCACATATTCGAGCACCTCCTCGACCGTCGCCTTAGCCATCGTCTTTGCATCAGGGTAATGGCGGAACAGTTCCGGGGTAATGGCATTGATACGCTTGTCCGTACACTGTGCGGACAGCAACGTGGCACAAAGCAGCTGGAATGCCGAACCGAACATCAGCTCGGTTGACACGTGTCCGGTGTGCTTGCGGAAATAATTTAAGACATAAGTATATCGTTCTTTCCTTGTCATCTTCTTTTTCCTTTTCCTTTTATATAGTATAGAGTTATGGGCTATGTCTCCCTGTTCAATCAACTTTTTTCCCATCTTTTATCACGACACTGTCTCCCACAACGGCAATGGCCTGCTGGTTGGTGATAATCTTCAAGGGCAGGTGGCTGTTCTTGTAGACGACTCTCCGTGCAGCCTCCTCAAAAGGAAAGCTGTCGAAATGTACGACAGGATAGAAGCTGACGATGCCAAGACCGCCGAAGTCTGTGAAGCCCGGTGTCAGCGCAAGATGGTCATCCATATCCTTGGCATATTCTATGTTGGGAGCAAGAATCATCGCTCCGGCTGATTCCCCAATGTACAGTTTTCCTTTCTCCACCTGCTCTGTGATATATCTGTTGGCACCTGTCCTCCTCAATTCCTGCATGAGGAAAAACGTGTTACCCCCTGAGACGTAGATGCAGTCACAATTTGTCAGGACCTCTTCTATTTCATTCTTACTGCATTGAGTAATTTCCAGCTCCTTGACGATAAGTCCGAGAGCGTCAAGTGCCGCCCTGCCGTCCTCCACGTATTGTGTGTATTCCTCATGGATGCTTGCGGTAGGGATGAATGCTACTACCCGTTGGCGGAATTAATTTAGTGCGTATTTAATTCTTCCGATGGGTTTGTTATTAATAAAGTTGACATATTGTAATATGGTCAGCGCACTAATTTTCCCGATTATTCGGGCAAACAGACCATTTGTTATTTTCGCATAATTCCTGATAACCAAAAATTGATCTGTGAGTTGTGAGAAGAGAGTTTCAATCCTTTTTCTGGCTTTGGCAAAAGGGATTAATTTTGGTTTCCAATTCTTTTGGTTCAGCCTATATGGACATTCCAATCTAATGTGAGCCGTTTGGAAAAGATCGAGTTGAACATCAGCCCCTATATATCCCTTGTCGCCATAGATGTTACAGTCATGATAGACCAGCTTGACATCTTTCATATAATTGAGGTCATGCACGCTGGCCTTTGACAAGTCATAGGAGTGTATCACCCCACTTAACCCACAGAGTGCATTGAGTTTATAGCCAAAGTAATACATATTTTGAGATGCACAGAAGCCGAAATCCGGTGCTTGTGAGAAATCTCCCATTCGCCCCATCTTGCAACGCTTCCCTCTGGCAACCCTGCATACGGCTATCGGCTTGGAATCTACGAAGAATTGAGTTTCCCCACCGTCCATTTGGGCAGCGATTCTCTTTCGTATGTCTTCGCATAATCCTGCGGTATTCTTTCTACGGTCGTTGAATTGCCTGCGAGATATGAGGTTAGGTATTTTGTCTTTGTACTCCTGAAGCTTATAATCAAAAAGCCATTTTTCACTATCAATGCTCTCTGATTCCGCTGTCAAGGACAAGGCAACGACCTCCAAATCTGAAAATTTTGGCATGGGACCACGACGGGGTATATTTCCCTGCTCATTGACAAGGTTGTGAGAGAATTGCTTGCATATCTCAAGGATTTTGACGAATTTTGTGTATAAGTTGCACATACGAGGATTTGTACTTAATGGTTTTGACTTCACTAAGTTACTAAAAATCAACGATATGTGCAACTTTTTGTATATCATTATAGCTACATTTTAATTCCGCCAACGGGTAATGCTACTGTCTTTCCTTTCAACGGAATGGCAACAGACTCGGACAGGACCGAAGCCACATCCGCAAAAGACGAACATAAAAAGATTCTCTTCATTGTCGTATTATGTTTTAGTGCTTCCTTGTCGTTGATGCAGCGGACAGCCTGGACAGGAGTAAAGCACAGTACCATGCACAGGAATAATATTACTTTGTACCGCATACCTTTCGCATTTGATGTTGCAAAGTTACTGAAAACCCACAGATTATTTGGTTCTTTCCGAAACTTAATGTACTTTTGCATTAGAAAATTAAAACAAATCAATTATGACAACTCCAATGATAGGACTGATTGCACTGCTTGTCATCGCATTGGCAGGCTGGGCAATCGCAGAACTGAAAAACAAAAGCGTAACATTCGTTCACTCTGATGCAGAAGCCGAAGGAGAAGAAGAGATGAAAGAAGCTTATGAGGCCAACGGCAACAAAGAGCTGAATCTCAAGGACCTGCTTGCACGCAACAGCACGAAAGGCTACAAGGCTATTTGAAATCAGGCAGTCGCAGAATATACAAGAACGGGAACCGTACAGTCGTATGATTCCCGTTCTTTTTTGTTGTCGCAATACTCCGGGTGAAAAGCGAAGAGTCCCGGATCCGGGAAGACTTCGGGGATAAAATAAAAAAGCGATGACCTTCACAGGTGATCGCTCTTTACTCAATAGGTATTAGCCATTTAAAAGGTAAAAGATTGTTTTCAGGATAACAGTTGCAAATATAGGTCTTTTTCTATATATCTGCAAATATTTTGTTAGGTTTTTTGCATAGTGCAGGAGTGTGTGCGGACACATTCTCAAACGGACAGGACTGTGACATGAAAAGCGTGCTTCCGCCCTTTAGGATTTCTTTTATTCGCAGAATATCGTTAACTTTGCAGCCCTATGGAGAATACCTTTGAAAGTAAGAACTACAGATACAATTGCTACAGAATGATGAAGAAGAAGAGAACTATCATGTTGCTCGGACTGCTCCTGACGGTGCTGACGGCAGTTGCCGGCGGTACCGTCAAGGTGGCTTGTGTGGGAAACAGTGTCACATGGGGCATGACGATATCCGACCGGGAGGAAAACTGTTATCCAGCCCAGTTGCAGCGGATGTTGGGCAGCGGCTACGAGGTAAGGAATTTCGGGCATTCCGGTGCTACACTTCTCCGTCACGGACACCGACCTTATTTGGAGCAGAAAGAATATCAGGAAGCATTGGACTTCAAGGCCGACCTCGTCGTTATCCATCTCGGCCTCAACGATACCGATCCGCGTAACTGGCCGGAACACAGTGAAGAATTCAATGCGGATTACATCCGGCTCATAGACAGCTTCTTCCGGGTCAATCCCAAGGCGAAGATATGGATCTGCCTGATGACCCCCATCTTCGACCGGCATCCACGCTTTGAGAGTAGTACGAGAGACTGGTATGCTGCCATTCAGCGGCACATCAGACAGATTGCATCCACCGGAAAGACTTCGCTGATCGACCTGCATACCCCCCTGTACGGCCGTCCCGACCTCTTTGCCGATGCAATCCACCCGAATGCCGAAGGGGCAGGAATCATAGCCCGTACTGTGTATGGCGCACTGACCGGGAAGCACGGCGGACTTGCGCTTCCTCCGCTCTATACTGACGGCATGGTTTTCCAGCGCAATGAGCCTGTCGTGTTCCGAGGAAGTGCTGATGCGGGGGAAACGGTGAAGGTAGACTTTAACGGACGTGTCCGGTCTGCTGTGACTGATGGGGCTGGGAAGTGGAGTGTCACGTTCCCGGCAGAGACAGCCGGTGGCCCTTACCCGGCCGTGATAAGTAATGGGAGAAAGACGGTTACGATAAGTGAGATATATGTCGGCGAGGTATGGCTCTGCTCGGGACAGTCCAACATGGAACTGCCTGTCTGTGCTGTCCAGAGCGGAGAACGCGACCTGGAGGAGGCTGACAGGCAGAAACGTCTGCACCTGTTCAATATGTCGGCCATTTCTCCGACGGATGCCGTCACGTGGTCTGCCGCGACCTGCGATTCCGTCAACCGCCATCAGTTCCTTCATGTCGGGCCGTGGCGCAGCTGCTCCCGTGCGTCATTGTCTGGATTCTCTGCCGTGGCTTATCATTTCGGCAGGATGCTGGCAGACAGCCTGCAGGTTCCTGTAGGCATCATCTGCAATGCCGTCGGCGGTACTACCACAGAGGCGTGGATTGACCGGCAGACACTGGAGTGGCAGTTTCCTGCCATCCTGCACGACTGGTATCACGGTGATTACGGCATGAAGTGGGCACGTGAACGGGCCTTGCTGAATATCGGTGCCAGCCGGAACCGGCTGCAGCGTCATCCATACACACCGGCTTATATGTTCGAGACGGCCCTTCTCCCCCTGGAAGGGTATGGCATCAGGGGTGTTGTATGGTATCAGGGCGAATCGAATGCACACAACATGGAACTGCACGAGCGGCTCTTCCCCCTGTTGCTGAAAAGCTGGCGCAGCTTTTTCCATCATCCTGACCTTCCCTTTCTCTTCGCCCAGCTCTCCAGCCTGAACCGCCCCTCATGGCCTCGCTTCCGTGACTCCCAGTGCAGGATGGCATCCGCCTTGCACAATACATGGATGGCCGTGACGAGCGACCTCGGCGACTCCCTGGAAGTGCATTACCGGAACAAGAAACCGGTCGGAGAACGTCTTGCCATGCAGGCTTTGCATCATTGCTACGGGTACGACCTCGTATCCGAAGGCCCTGTCTGCCTCTCTGTCTCCGAGAAGGGCAATGGTCTCTGCCTGAAGTTCTCCCATGCACGGTCATTGTCTGTACGCTCGCCGTCGGGAAGTGACAGCCGTCTGCTGGGGTTTGAAGTGGCTGGTGCTGACGGCATCTACTATCCCGCCGATGCTCGTATTCTGCAGCCTGACACCGTTACCGTCTTCTCGCCGTCTGTCGCCCATCCGCTTTCCGTCCGTTACGGATGGCAGCCTTTCACCCGTGCCAATCTCGTGAACGAGGCCGGACTGCCCTGCAGTACATTTCAGCAGCAGGCCGATGGACTCTCTGACTGATACGTATGCTTATGTTTCCAACCGTTTGGGAAAGGATGTCCCAGTGCCTGGGAACAGCATTCCCGACCGGTCGGGAATGCT
Organism: Prevotella denticola; assembly: GCF_900454835.1. GTDB lineage: Bacteria > Bacteroidota > Bacteroidia > Bacteroidales > Bacteroidaceae > Prevotella > Prevotella denticola. Next base: position 709,927 of record NZ_UGTM01000002.1, read on the forward strand.
GTTCCCAAACGGTCGGGAATATTGGATTCTGCGGTCTAATGGCTTTGGTCGACGGCTTTTCGTTTTATTTTTAAACCTGATTGACGGTCCTGAGAACTTATCTTTAATTGCTGTTGACAGTATCTCGCAGAACAATGAAAGAAAAGGTTTCGGGTATATGCTGTAAGTAAATTATCCTCTGTAGTTGTAATATCAATAGGGTGGGGAGATTCCACCCTGTTTCTTTGACCTGAAAGATGAGAATTAAAAGCCTGATAATGACAACAATGACATTACTGACGGGGCTGGGCGCACATGCCTGTGGAGCCGACAGTCTGATCATCATGCATGGATTCCCTGCCGACGAGGCGGGTATCGGACAGGGTGTTTCGGCCTGCTTTGCCGGCCGGATCGATGACAGTATCGTGATGGCAGGCGGATGCAACTTTCCTGTAAACACGCTGGAACCAGACAATAGGAAGAAGTATTACAAGGGGATATATGCAGCCAGGAGCGGACAGGCCGATCAGCTGCATTGGAAACAGATCGGGCTCTTGCCGGAACCTTTGGCCTATGGGGTGTCGGTGGTCTGCGATAACAGCATGATCATCGTGGGAGGCATGAACGGTGAAGGAAGCCGGAAGGCCGCCTACCGCATCAGGATCGCTGATGGAAAAGCACAAGTCTCTCTCCTTCCGCCGCTGCCCTGTACGGCCGACAATATGGCTGGTGCCATGGTGGGGAGACATCTCTATGTCGCAGGAGGAATGATGGACGGTAAGGCTTCCTGCCGCGTCCTGTGCCTCGATATTGACCTTCCTGATGACGGATGGAAAGACATAAAGCCTTTCCCGGGAATCATGCGTGTGCAGCCTGTAGCCGGGAGTATGGGTGGAAAACGCTTCTGTCTCTTTGGCGGTTTCGCACCGGCAGGCTGCGGTGAAGAAGCCCGGCTGGCGATGGACGGCTGTGCGTATGATGAGACGACGGGTGAATGGGTGTTGCTGGACGGACCAGAAGACGACAAGGGCAATCCGCTTTTCGTAGGCGGTGGTGCCTCCGTCAATCTGGGAGAAGACAGTCTGCTGGTAATGGGCGGCGTCAACAAGGAGGTGTTTCTCGCAGCCGTCAATCATCCACAGCCGGACTATCTGACGCATCCTGTCGAGTGGTATCACTTTAATCCCTACACCTTATTATATAGCAAAGAGGGCTGGAGGGTTATCGGCAAAAGTGCTGCAACAGCCCGTGCGGGAGCTGCACTGGTGTTGACAAAACAAGGGTTGTATGTGATAGGCGGCGAACTGAAACCAAGGGTGAGAAGCAGCAGCGTCGTGAAATGCACCGTCTACTGATACCGTTTCTACTGCCCGTCACCGTTTACGCTCTACTCTTTCAGAGAAGTCGGGAGGAGTCTTCTTTCATCGACAATCAATATCTATTATGAAGAAATATTATCCCTGGGTACTTGTTGCCCTCCTTTGGTTTGTGGCACTTCTCAACTATATGGACCGGCAGATGCTGTCGACTATGCAGGAAGCCATGAAGGCAGACATTGCCGAATTGAACCACGCAGAAGCCTTTGGCGCACTGATGGCCGTCTTTCTTTGGATCTACGGAATCGTAAGTCCCTTCGCCGGCATCGTCGCCGACCGCATCAACCGCAAGTGGCTTGTCGTGGGCAGTATCTTCGTGTGGTCTGCCGTGACTTTTCTCATGGGGTATGCCCGCAGCTTCGAGCAGCTCTACTGGCTTCGTGCCTTTATGGGTATCAGCGAAGCACTTTATATCCCGTCTGCCCTGTCACTCATTGCCGACTGGCACGAGGGGAAGTCACGCTCGCTGGCGATTGGCATCCACATGACCGGGCTCTACATCGGTCAGGCTGTCGGCGGTTTCGGTGCGACACTCGCTGCCCTGCTTTCCTGGCATGCCGCCTTCCAATGGTTCGGAATCGTCGGCATAGGCTATTCCCTCGTGCTGATTCTGCTTCTAAAAGAAAATCCCAGACACGGACAGCAGAAGAGCCAGCCGGACGGAACCGGGCAGGGCCGGAATCCCTTCCGGGGGCTTTCTGTGGTATTCTCGACATGGGCTTTCTGGGTGATACTCTTTTACTTTGCCGTACCAAGTCTGCCAGGCTGGGCGACGAAGAACTGGCTTCCGACGCTTTTTGCCGGCAGCCTGCACATCCCGATGTCAAGTGCCGGGCCGCTGTCTACCATTACCATTGCCGTTTCATCGTTCATCGGCGTCATTGTGGGAGGTCTCGTTTCCGACCGCTGGGTGCAGCGTAATCTCCGCGGACGAATCTATACCAGTGCCATCGGACTTGGTCTTACCGTACCGTCACTGTTGTTCCTGGGTTTCGGGCACAGTCTTGTTTCCGTGGTGGGTGCCGGCCTGTGTTTCGGGATGGGATATGGCATCTTTGATGCCAATAATATGCCGATTCTCTGCCAGTTCATCTCTTCAAAATACAGAAGTACGGCATACGGCATCATGAACATGACAGGGGTGTTTGCCGGTGCCGCTGTCACGCAGGTGTTAGGGAAATGGACTGATGGGGGAAATCTGGGGCTTGGCTTTGCCATCTTAGGTGGAGTGGTCGTCCTGGCATTGGTTCTTCAGCTATCCTGTCTGAAGCCGACAACGGATAATGTGGAATGAGAAAGACAGTTCAGCACGTCTCCTCTTTCAGGTAAACCCTGGGGGAGCTGCTTGGCAAAACATATTAAACTTATGGAAAAAATAATCGGATTGATCGACGCACCGTTCACGCCGTTCCATGCGAATGGCGATGTCAATCTTGAGCCTGTAGAGGCTTATGCAGCAATGCTGAAGAAGAACGGATTGAAAGGAGTTTTCATCAACGGATCGTCTGGTGAGGGTTATATGCTCACCACTGAAGAACGTATGCAGCTGGCCGAACGGTGGATACAGGCTGCACCGGAAGGTTTCAAGGTCATTGTGCATGTAGGCAGCTGCTGTCTGCGTGAGAGCGTACGGCTGGCCGTGCATGCAGCGGAGATAGGAGCCTGGGGAATCGGTGCCATGGCACCTCCTTTCCCCAGAATCGGCAGGATTGAAGAGCTGGTGAAATACTGTGAAACCATAGCCGCTGCAGCTCCGTCGCTACCCTTCTATTACTATCATATCCCTGCATTCAACGGTGCTTTCCTTCCGATGCTCGACCTGCTGAAAGCTGTTGATGGACGTATTCCGAACTTCGCAGGCATCAAGTACACCTTTGAGAGTCTCTACGAGTACAACCAATGCCGCCTTTACAAGAACGGGAAGTACGATATGCTGCACGGTCAGGATGAGACGATTCTGCCAAGTCTGGCACAGGGTGGTGCCCGGGGCGGCATCGGCGGTACGACCAATTACAACGGCCGGGAACTGACAGGCATCCTGGAAGCATGGGACAGGGGCGACCTTGAGACTGCACGTGAAAAGCAGAACTTCTCACAGGAGGTCATCAATGTCATCTGTCACTTTCGGGGAAATATCGTCGGCGGAAAACGCATCATGAAACTCCTGGGATTCGATCTGGGACCTAATCGTGTGCCGTTCCAGAACATGACGGACGACGAGGAGAAACGCATGAAGAAAGAGCTGGAAGCGATAGGGTTCTTTGAACGCTGCAACAGATTCTGATTCGGTTCCCGAAAAGAGTATGACGTAACCGTACCACAGGAATTTGGGCTGGTACGTTTTTGATTCCGAAAAGAAATCCGACGGTAGGGTATTTGCTTCTTGATTGACGGTACATACTTTTAGGGGGGCTGTATCAAAAGCACTTCACGCTTTTGATACAGCCCCCTAAAGGTACCGAAAAGGAAACTATCCGTCTGAGATTGCAGGCCAGTCAGACCGTAACAGTTATTTCACCGGCAATGGACTGGCTCATTTTCCTCCGGATATAATCCGCATCGTCAGACTTAGCCTGCAGGTGCATCAGTTTCGTTACGGCCGCCTCAACCGTACTGTCATAACCGCTGATGACGCCGGCATCCTTCAGCTGATAGCCCGTGTCGTAACGGTTCATCTCTACCTGTCCGCTGATACACTGGCTGATATTCACCACGACAACATTGCGTTCGGATGCCTTGCGGAGCAGATTCATAAGCCAGGGCTGCTGAGGGGCATTGCCGCTCCCATAGGAGCGCATCACAATACTCCGCAGTTCCGGCGCATCAAGCACATGGCGGATTAGGTGCTCCTCAATTCCGGGGAAGAGCGAAAAGATAATCACGTTGTTGTCCAGCTCAAGATGGGGGGTCATCGGCTGGGTGAGGTCGGGTTTCAGAATACGGTGCTCGTCGAAAGTGAAATTGACACCGGCTTCGCACAGATGGGGATAATTGAAAGAGTCAAAGGCATTGAACTCGTCCGCATTCTGTTTCGTCGAGCGGTTGCCCCTGAGCAGATGGCCGCTGAAATAGATACATACCTCGGGGACCATCGGCGTGCCGTCCTTGTGGTGTGCCGAAGCCAGTTCGATGCTCGTCATCAGATTCTCTTTCCCGTCTGTACGAAGCTGTCCGATAGGAAGCTGGGAGCCTGTCAGGATGATGGGTTTCGTAAGGTTGCCAAACATGAACGACAAGGCAGAGGCCGTGTACGACATCGTGTCTGTACCATGTAGAATAACAAAGCCGTCATAGTCGTCATAACGGTCCGAGACAATCCTTACCAGCTGCTTCCAGCGCAGAGGAGTCATGTCGGAAGAGTCGATAGGAGGGTCGAACTGATAGGTGTCAACCTCCGTCGGAATTAATTTGAACTCTGGAACGTTGTCAACAAGATGACTGAAATCTAAAGGCTCCAAAGCGCCAGTACGCCGGTTGTGTCCCATTCCGATGGTGCCGCCAGTGTAAATGAGCAATACTTTGTTGGTTCTGTTCATTGTGCATTAGTTTGTTGATTCTTCATAAATAATAACAGGCGATAGCAAAGGATATTCGCTCCTGTTTTGCCGGGCGCAGCTTATTTTCTGCAAAGGTAGCAAAAACATCTAACACTATCATTAGATTACGGGAATTAATTTTCAAGGAAACGCCAACCATGCCAATAAACATCTGGAATCTATCAACAGCCTATGCCTGGTTCGTTCCGTTTTCTGACAGGTCAGTAAAACACTTTGATAGATTTCACATTTTAGATGGACTGACTCCGTTTCCCTCTTGGCAGGTCATGGAAGTTTATACGACTGAAAGAGAAAACAATAGATTCCGCAGGAAGGTAAACTGGCACAAAGAACTGTCGCTCTGTGCAGTTTGGGGAGGTCGATGTAGAATTTTCAGAGTATGCCTTCTGCTTGTTTCTTCAATATCAAATATTTCTTTCTTGTTTTTCGCATTTTATTTTGGACTCACCCTTTCTGATAACTGGGTGTAACCATACAACACAGCACTCTTGTCAAGGCCTTCACCGATCAATCTAATTTTGCTGTCATTCCTGTCATATCCTGCATCTCTATAATATGTTGAATATCAATAATATACTTTAAATGTTAAAAATGACAGCAAAAGGTTTTAAAACTCATTGCAGTTTATAAGCATATTCTGAAAGTCCAGCATTAGTATGCCTGTACTATAACGGTCTCATACCGTTGTCTGGTAAAGATGTTGTTCTAAAGTTGTTCTGATGTTATTCTAAAGTTGTTCTGATGTTATTCTAAAGTTGTTCTGATGTTATTCTAATGTTATTCTGATATTGTTCTGATTTTCCTCATTCTATTTTCCCATTACGAAATATCTTCTTTTTTCTTTTCCATTCTGCATACTATTTCGTAACTTTGTACGCAATTATAAATCATCAATTATATTGTGTTGGTAACTTTAGAATCGTATTAGACTTACATCGTTACATGAATGAGCTAAAGATTTCATTATCAGTCCAATGTGTCTGTGTGGACCTTATACTGATTCTGTGTTTGTTGGTCATGTACCTTTCTTCCGAGATGGATTATGAATACTGCGGACAGCCCGTAAATATCTGTCCTGTCCCGAAGCGGTAGCCTCCTCCTCCCTCGTCCCCTTGCTTGGCATTCCCTTGTCAGGGAGAGGGTGTTGTCTGGCTACTGGTATTCAGACCTTATTCCATTTTTCCCTTATCTTTTTTCATTGGCTTTCGGCAAGAGCTGAAACATAGACAAATCAAGTTTTATGAGAAAACTCATGATTCGGAATGTTGGTCCAATCCCCATGCATTATCTACTGGCTCCCAATATCTTTCGCGGATATTGAACTGAAGCGCATAAATGTAGTTATCGGCCCGCAGTCCCAAGGGAAAATACGCTGTTGAAGATTGCTTGCTTTTGTGTATGGGAGAAGCGCATAGAGCTCGGATAGTCTACAGAATATTTTTTGACCGAAAGCGGATTTAACAATCATTTATGGGCCTTTCACAAACTGGAGGAATACATACGTCCGGACTCTTTCATATCTTACGAAAGTGACTATATGATGTTCTCCTACCAGCGCGCATCCAAGAAGTTTTCATTCGCATGGAAGAAAGGGAGATGGGATTACAGGAGGTCGAAGATAAGCTATATTCCATCAGAGCGTAACATGGTGGCGGCTATTCCAAACTGGTTTGAGGTGACACTTCCGCAGAACAACATCCGCAACTTCATGGCTGACTGGGAATTTGCACGCAGAAACTCGAAGGCCTCGTCAGATATACTGAACCTTGGCATAACTTATCACTATGACTCATTGTCCAGACAGGATTTGATACAGATAGCAGCAGATACGTCTTTGAACTTCACCAACACTTCCAGTGGCTTGCAGTCGTTGGTCCCTATGTTTGTTGTTCTTAGTTATATTTATTCCTCAGTCTATAAGGATGAAAAAGGTATGAGACTTTCTGATTCGGCAGAGAATGAGAGTCTGTTGCGACTTATTTACCAGGAACTGTTTGTGAAGAAAAATCGTACTGATGGGAACGTACAGACTTTTCGTGGTATAGGTGATATAAAACTTCGTTTTGATGATGATAAAGCTGCAGATGAATGCGAAGCGATTTATAAGAGATACGTCAAGACCGATCATTGCGACATCTTTTTGGAAGAACCAGAGAACAATCTTTTCCCTCCGACACAGAAGGATGTTGCCAAATGGCTCATAGAGAGTACTCTTAGAGAGCATGAGAATACACTGTCAATTACCACCCACAGTCCCTATATGTTGGGGGCTTTCCTGGAGGATAATATTGAATTGGGACTTTTCTATTGTCTGAAAAGAGATGAGGGTGTTATCATCCATACTGCTACGGAAGAAGAGTTACAGACCATTTACAGTGACGGTATAGATGCTTTCTTCAACTTAGAAAACCTGTCAGAGCTGAATTGACCCGGTATTATGAAAGGAAGACATTCTAACATCATACCGGAGTGCTATGTAGATACTGTACTTGTACAGGTCATTTCCGGTTTGAAAGGCATCAATCATCAGTCTACTTGTTCGCAGGTGGCATCGACTGTGGAAAAGAAATTCAATGGGATTATGAGTACTTACAGGCAAGACTAAAAAGACAAAAAGAGTTGGATGGTGTCTTTAGAATATGCCTATATTTTTATTGGGAGGTATAACAAATACTATAGAGAACAGAATTATGCATCAGATGTCTGAGAACAACAGACGTATTGCCAAAAACACATTGATGTTATACTTTCGTATGATACTGATGATGCTGATAGGGCTTTACACTTCAAGAGTTGTTTTACAAACCTTAGGTGTAGTGGATTATGGGGTCAATAATGTGGTCGGTGGTGTTGTTACTATGCTTAGTTTTCTTACGGGTTCTTTGGGTGGGGCCACTTCACGCTATATTACATTTGGACTTGGAAAAGGAAATCTTGAGAAGCTTGAGTTCACGTTTGGAAATATTCTTACAATTCACTATATACTGGCATTTGTTGTACTTTTATTTGGAGAAACTATTGGACTTTGGTTTTTTAACACCCAACTTCAAATACCGGAAGCAAGACAGACTGCAGCATTTTGGGTATACCAGTTTTCTATTATGTCTTCAATAATGGCAGTATTGAGTGTACCATACAATGCTGCGGTAGTGGCACATGAAAAGATGTCCGCATTTGCTTATATGTCATTATTGGATGGTACACTAAAGCTTCTGATAGTTTTTCTTTTGATAGTTCTTCCTTATGACAAGCTCATTATTTATGCTGGATTGTTCTTGGGAGTACAAACTTTAGATAGAATAATTTATTATGTGTATTGTAGGAGAAGATTTGAGGAGACCCGGGCAATGTGCCGCTATGATAAAAAAATGTTCAAAGAGATATTTGCATATGCTGGTTGGACTATGAATGGTGCTTTGGCTGACATGGGATATACACAAGGTTTAAATATTCTTTTGAATATGTTTTTTGGTCCTGCAGTTAATGCAGCACGTGGAATAGCTGTTCATGTTCAAGGTATCAGTCAGCAATTCTGCACGAATTTTCAGATGGCGTTAAATCCACAGATAACCAAGAGCTACGCTCAAGGTAACTTAGACTATATGCACCAACTTTTGATTAGAAGTTCCAAGTTTTCCTTCTTTATCATGTTGTTCATTGCTCTACCTTTAATGCTGGAAGCTAAATATGTCCTACAGGTTTGGTTGGGTATCGTACCTGGCAACACTGTTACTTTTGTGCGTCTGACGCTGATAATCAGTTTGCTTTTTACCCTTCGCAACCCTATTATTGTTTCAGTCCATGCTACAGGGAATTTAAGGAGGTTTCAACTTGTTGAAGGTACAATGCTCTTGAGTATCGTCCCCATTGCATATTTGCTTTTAAAGTTTCTTGGTGTCAGTCCTTGGTGGGTTTTTTGTGTCCATATTACTGTCGAAGTCATGACGCAGTTGGCAAGATTGTTTATTGTATTACCAATGATAGGTATGCGTTTCAAGGAATATTTGCAATTAGTGCTTAAGCCTGTGCTAATAGTTTCCTTTATAACACCGATAATACCGATTTATATGACTTATAGAGACAACAACTCTTTTTTTTCATTCATACTGACTTGTAGCGTATGTGTAGCGTGTTGTACGTTAACCATGTTTTATCTTGGATGTAACAATGGAGAAAAAATGTTTATAAAAAGCAAGGTTGGTCATATAGTACAGAGACTGAAAAGATGACTCCTAAAGTCGTCGTATTGATGTTACTGTTTTATAACACGGGAAATATCTTGAAAGTATTAATATAAATTGTCTGTTTATAAAGCATCCAGACGATTCACCACAAGTGTAATAATCATCATAAAATTTCTATACATTGGGAAATCTTACAGCATGAATATTTGTTTTTATACAGCATTTGAGATTTCTCCTATTCAGGGAGGTACAGAGCGAATCACCTATACTATTGCAAAAAATCTCAAAGACATTTATGGCTGGAAATGTTATAGTGTGTTTTCTGCCAAATCTCGTACAGGGAAAGTCTCTGATATTTTTGATGGTTCTGTGTTGATTGCTAATCCGAGCAGAGACAAGAACCAATTAAAAAGTATACTGTTGCAATGGGAAATTAACGTTTTTATCAATCAAGGTGCTTTTTATTTGTCAAAGATGCTTGCTGAGATTTTACAGTCTGTAGGAAGCAAATATGTCTTCTGTCATCACTTTGAACCTGGTTGGGAAGTTAATTTCCTTTCTTTTCTTTCGTCCATCACAAAATGGAGAGAGAATAAAAGTTTGAATAATTTTGTTAAGATATGGTTGTATCCATATTATAAGTTTAGGAATAGGAGAATACTTCCCAAGCAATATGAACAGACTTATCAAGTAGCAGATAAGGTGGTTTTGCTCTCGAGGAGATTTATACCACAATTTGTAAAATATGGAAGTATTAAAGATAATCAAAATTTTATCGTGATACATAATAGTCTTTCCTTTGAATCTTTTTATAATGTGACAAAATTAAATGAAAAGGAGAAGATGGTCTTAATAGTATCACGTATGGATGAAACTCAAAAAAGGATTTCTTATGCACTTAAAATATGGAGAGAGGTAGAAAAAAGTGGTGACTTTCCTGATTGGTCCCTTCACATAGTTGGTACAGGGAATGATTTGGACAAGTATATACACTATGTTAATTACAAGCACTTGAAACATGTTTTCTTTGAGGGTTCACATCCCTCTGAAAGCTTCTACAAAAGAGCATCTTTATTTATGATGACCAGCCAAAGTGAAGGGTGGGGACTCACGTTGACGGAAGCACAGCAAAATGGATGTGTTCCTTTGGCTTTTGACACTTATGCTTCACTTCATGAGATTATTACAGATGGCTATAATGGTTACATTATCCCTAAAGACGATTTGAAAGGATATGTAGAACGGTTGAAGGAAATTATGAGAGATGATAGTTTGAGAAAGCAATTAGCATTGACTGCCATTAATAGTTCCCACCGCTTTGAGCAGAATAGGATTATTAAGCAATGGTACAATTTATTGCAGAATGTCTTTGACAAAAGATAATGTTCCTTTTCTCTATTGTATCTTTATTTACAAATTGTTGTTTTGAGTAGTATCTATTTGTTAATAATCTATCTTTATCAGGCTAAGCTGTAGCTACATAAAGATATTCGAAATATAATCATTTTCTATACAAAATGTTATTTTCATAGCAGAATTAATTTTACTCGATATTGTGGGTTCTAATTTATAAGAAATGAAGAATTATTGTGCTGTTATACGAACATTAGGTAGGGGAGGAGAGAAATATCAGCAGTTGTTAAATTCTCTAGTAAGTCAATCCATACCACCACATAAGATTTTGGTTTATATAGCAGATGGATACCCTCTTCCAAAAGAAACTGTTGGGTATGAAACTTATATTCGTTGTCCTAAAGGGAGGGTGGCACAACGTTCTTTATCTTTTAAAGAAGTTGATAGTGATTATATTCTCTTTTGTGATGATGATATAAAATTAGAAGAAAGTGCAGTGGAGAAGCTGTTTGCAGAAATGCAAATTACTGGGACTGATTGTATTAGTCCCAATACTTTCCCTAATCATAAGATGAGTTTACAGGACAAAGTTAAAACTTGTTTTTATGGTGTTTATCCAAGGTTTCCTGATGGGTATGCTTTTAGAATAAATCAGTATACAGGAAAATATTCTTATAACAATTCTCCTATAGGGGGAGTTCTTCCCTCAGACAGTGCTGCTGGTCCATGCGCCCTACTTCGTAAATCGACTTATAAGGCTATCCATTTTGATGACGAAAGATGGTTGGATAGTTTTTCTTACGCACTGTGGGACGATCAACTTTTTTATTATAAAATGACATTAATGGGATTTAAGGTAGCTGTTTCATTTGATATTGACATTAAACATTTGGATGGAAAAACAGCAAAGCATGGTGACACTTTGAAAGAGGCAGATTTAAATGTTCGTATTTTAGATTTTATGATTTGGTATCGTATGTGTTTCAACCTGCAGAAGAACTCTCCTATAAAGAAAGCTTTATGCGCTTGTGCTTGGACAGGTAAAACATTCATTACTTTCTTATATTTGGTTTTACGTGGATTTAAGCAGAGGAAATGGTTTTACCCATGCAATGTCATAGTTGGCATATGGTATGGAATACGGCTTGTTAATACTTCTAAATTTAAAAGAATACCACTCTTTGATGCATACTTAAAATGATTCCGAAGATTATACATTATTGTTGGCTCAGCGATGATCCCGTCCCTTCTGATTTACAGAAGTATATGCGGACGTGGAAAGAGAAACTCCCTGATTATGAATTTATGAAATGGGACTTTAACCGTTTTGACAAACAATCTTCCAAATGGGTTGCACAGGCTTTTGATAACAAGAAATATGCTTTTGCTGCCGATTATATCCGGTTATACGCTCTGTATAACTATGGTGGAATTTATCTGGATATGGATGTTGAGGTGTTGAAAAGTTATAATCCTTTTTTATGTCTAAATACGATGTTAGGATGGCAAAATGGTAATGACGGTTTTGAAGTTGCTGCATTTGGTGTGGAGCAGGGAACGTGCTGGGTGGCTAAGGCCTTAGCATATTATAAGGATAGGGATTTTGTTAGACCTGATGGATCCTTTGATACGACAACTCTTCCTAAGATAATAGAGGCTCAATTTAAATATCAGAATCTAAGTTTAATGGATGTGAAGTCGGTAGAGGAGGCTTTACGGGCGGAGGAGAACGGTTTTATACCTATTTTTCCTTCATATGTATTTAGTCCTAAAGAATTCTATGATAATAAAGTTAATTGTACAAAGGAAACGGTTTCTATTCATCAATTTGCAGCATCATGGATGCCGATGTCTTACAGGATAAAACGTAGAATAGAACATCTTATGGGGGATAAACTAATAACTTGTTATCGTCTCATAAAACAGTATATTAAAAGATGAATTTATCAATTGAATATTTTCTTTTACTTTTACTTGGTTTTTTAGCATGTGTATTCTCTAAGAATAGGATACTATGTTGTATGTTTATTACAAGCATTGTGGTCTTGGCTGTTTTTCGAGATGTAAATGTTGGAACAGACACGTTAGGATATGAAGATGATTTCAATTTAATACATGAAATTGATACTGCAAAAAAAATTATATATCATTCTTTTGAGTTAGGCTTTTTGTGGCTTATTGTTTTCTATAAATCAATATTTGGTAATCATTATTTGTCTTTTGTTTCCTTAATTTGGATTCTTTTTTTTCTATCAATATATAAATTTGCCAAAGATAACCATGTTAATAAGTCTCTCTTTTTCTTTCTATTTGTGCTTTATGGATATTTCTTTTATTCTATGAATGCCATAAGACAAACGATGGCGATTGCATTTATTTATTTGATGGTCCCCCTATTACATAAAAAAAAATATATAAAATTTGGTGTTGCTGTAATTATTATTTCATATCTATTTCATAGAAGTGAATTACTTGCCTTGTCATTCATACCAATCCATTATTTCACTAAGAAATATAAAAATAGTAGAAAAAAATATATATTATTTTTTGTTGTTGTTTCTTTGATTACTTCTTTTTTTTGCGGAACTTTGTTGTCATCTTTAGCACTCAAACTAATTGATCTAATTCCGAATGTATCTATATACGAAAATTATGTGGTTGGAACCATGGATAAAGGTTTTTTTATGGTCTTGTTATATAATATTTTTGCCATATATATATATTATTCTAAGCCGTCAAAGAAATATTCTTTCGAGTGGAATATTTTTTTATTCTCAATTATTATCTATAATGTTGTAACGGCTTTCTCCGTTTATGCGTTTAGATTATATTATGTATGTAATTTCATGCAAATTCTTTTGTTGGCTCAAATGGTTTCAGATAAGGAGACGAGGCATTACAGGCTTTTTGTTTTTGTTGTGTTTATACTTGGTTTAGTATTATTCGTTTGGCGGTATGGCGTCAATAATATAGAAGGAGTTAACCCCTATCAATTTAGAACATTATTATGAAGATTTCAATTTGTGTACCAATATATGGTGTGGAGAAGTATATTAGAAGATGTGCGATAAGTCTATTTGAACAAACCTATGATAATATAGAGTATGTATTTGTTAATGATTGCTCACCTGATAATAGTATATATGTGCTTACAGAGACTCTTAAAAATTATCCCTATCGCCAAGAACAGGTGAAAATTGTTGAACAACAAAAAAATAGAGGACTGGCTTGTGCGAGGAATAAGGCTTTAGAGTCTTCTACGGGTGATTTTGTGCTACACGTTGATTCTGACGACTATCTTGAAAAGAACACTGTTGAGGTTCTATGTAGAATCTTGCATAACAATGATGTTGATATATTGTCGTATGGCCTTTTTATTGAACATCGTAATTATACTAAAGTCATAAAGAAACCGGAAGGTCTAGATAAGAAACGGATAATTATTGGGTTGCTTGATGGAAGTTTTTTTCACTCCATCTGTGGAAATTTGATCCGAAGAAGTTTATATACTGATAATGCAGTTAAAGCTATTGAAGGATTGAATATGGCAGAGGACTATCAGGTTATTCCTCGGCTAGCATATTGGGCTAATAAAATAGCTGTCGTTAATATACCTCTTTACCATTATGACTATACGAATGAAAAATCATACATGCATGTCTTTTCTGTGAAGAGTGCAGAGCAGGCATGGCAAGTTAGTGATTTTCTACATAGCTGGTTTAAAGACAAAGATTATATTTTCCAAAGGGCGATTAGCCATGCAGACTTGGAGAGGATTATAAATAACATTATGGCTTCTGCTGTATGCAAGAATTACGGTTATTTTCTTAGAAGTAGAAAAAGACTTGAGCAATTTCCGAGACAACAATATAAGGATGTTGTTTTTTTTAGGCGTATAATTCTTTATTTCTCTTCATTAACATTCATACGTTATTACGTTTCATTTTCGCGTATGCTAAAACATTTTATTCTTTTTTTTAGCAGTTTGTAGAATTGCTTATTATAATATATAATCTTTATCACGATATATGATAGGAAGATACAACAGTTTTGATGGCTTACGGGCAATAGGTGCTTTCGGTATCGCCATGATGCATTATATGGCAAATATGAGGAAGGCTGACATTGTTTTTTTAGAAGAGAGTAGCATTCTGTATAAGGATGTGATACCTTTCTTTACAATGTTCGTTTTCCTTTTCTTTCTTTTGAGTGCGTTCTCTATGTGTTGTGGATACTACCATAACTTTGCATCGGGTGAAGAAGGGACTTCATTTGATGTCGAACGTTTTTTTAATAAACGTTACAAGCGTATCTTTCCTTTCTTTGCCCTGCTTGTCATTATAGATATGTTGATGAATCCTTCTATAGAGGAACTCGTCCAAGGTTTTTCCGATTTAACATTAGCATTCAATTTTCTTCCCAATCCAGATATTCATGTTATCGGTGTAGGTTGGTTTATTGGAGTTATTTTTGTCTTTTATATGCTGTTTCCTTGGTTTGTCTATCTTTTGAAAAGCAAAAGGAGGGTATGGTTTGCATGGGGAGTAGCATTGCTTATGCACCTTTTGGTCGTCAAATATTATCTGACAGAACAGTTTGTGCTTCCCGTCTGAGATCGCTAATAGCCGGCATAATATTGTGTTTAGTTTTCCTTTCTTTATTACTGGCGGTCTGCTATATGTATACAGGAAGGAACTTGGCAATAAAAGATATAAGTTTGTATACCTGACGTTGGGTGCTATCTGTACAATACTGCAAATTATAATTAAACCAACGATCTTTGGAGAAAATATCATATTTCTGTTATTGACTTTTACATTTTGGGTTCTTTATGCCATGACAGGTGGTATCTGTTGGAAAAACCGAAGATTTTTAGACAATAGGATCATGAGGTTTTTCAGTTCTTTATCTATGGAAATATATCTATGCCACATGATGATGTTTAGA
The DNA here is from genome assembly GCF_900454835.1 of Prevotella denticola. Taxonomy (GTDB): domain Bacteria; phylum Bacteroidota; class Bacteroidia; order Bacteroidales; family Bacteroidaceae; genus Prevotella; species Prevotella denticola. The sequence goes on from NZ_UGTM01000002.1 coordinate 725,323, forward strand.
GTACTGGAGCAATTGCATCTGGACAAGTTGGTTGGCGACTCCATCGTACTTTATTGGGCTTATTTTATATTAGGAATCACGATGACTGTTTTGTTCAGCTATTTTGTTAAGAAGGTGCTATTTCCATTCGCTGGCAATCGTATTCCTATTTTGGCTTTCCTGAAATAACTTTATTCAATGAACCGTATTATTACTTTGTATAAAAGATTTGGAGGAGTTAATCTTTTTAGAGAGTATATGCAGACAGGATTCCTCTTTAAGGCTCCTTTTCTTCTTCTTTATACCGGCTTTTCCAATAAGGGATTGGAGCTTTTCAGGGAGGCTGCATCCTTTACGACTTACAAGTATCTACGTAGAAAATACAAGAAAATCCTTGTTTCCAATGAACAATCCATGCAGTCAAATTTACAATGTATTAGGAAAGTTTGGATCTTCTGGTGGCAGGGAATGGATTGTGCTCCTTATTTGGTGCAGAAGTGTTATCAGTCTATATGTAACCAGCTTTATGATTGGGAGATTATAGTTATCAGCCGAGATAACTATAAGGACTTTGTTTCCTTTCCCCAGTTCATCTTGGACAAGTTAGAAGCGGGGAAAATTACGCTTACACATTTCTCCGATCTTCTCCGTGTAGAGTTACTTATCCGATATGGCGGGTTATGGCTGGATGCCACAGTTTTGTGTACAGATAGAAATATTCCCAAGGTTATTCTTGAGTCAGATCTTTTTGTCTATCAGACCCAGAAACCTGGGGCAAACGGGCATGCTACGGTAATGTCCAGTTGGTGTATTTGGGCAAAGCCACAGAACCGAATTCTTTGCACTACACGTAGCCTGCTTTATGAGTATTGGCAGAAGCATGACAGGCTTCTGGACTATTTCCTTCTTCATCATTTCTTTACGCTTGCATGCGAGTATCATGCAGATGAAGCAGATAGAATACCACCTTATACGAACGAAACTCCTCATCTACTCCTTTTGCATTTCTTCAATACATATCAAGAAAGGTTGTGGGAAGACTGGAGACGACAGTCATGTTTCCATAAACTCAGCTATAAACTGCCACAGGCAGATACAATAAGGAAAGGAACATTCTATGATAAGATCATAAATGATGGAAATGGAAATCCATTATAATACACGTTTAAATATGAAGAAAGTCATTACATACGGCACATATGATCTGCTGCATCAGGGCCATATCAACTTGTTAAAGCGTGCAAAATCTTTAGGCGATTATCTGATTGTCGGGGTGACAAATGATAATTTCGATAGGGAACGAGGTAAGCTCAATGTTAAAAGTAATGTTCTTGAGCGAGTCGAGGCTGTACGGAAAACAGGTCTGGCAGATAAAATAATCATTGAAGACTATGTCGGACAAAAAATAGACGACATACAGAAATACAACGTAGATATCTTTACTGTTGGTTCTGATTGGAAGGGACATTTCGACTATTTGAAGGAGTTTTGTGATGTTGTTTATTTACCTCGAACAGAAGGTATATCCTCTACAATGTTGCGCAAGGAACAGGAGGACAATATCAAGATTGGAATTGTTGGCTGTGGTCGGATAGCACGTAAATTTCCCAAGGAGGCTGAATATGTAAGTCAGGTAGATGTAACTTGTGTTTATGATATCGATTACAAAAAGGCAGAGAGGCTGGCTACTGATGATAATCTTAAAAATATTTGCGAATCATTCGAACAACTTGTGGATAGTGTTGATGCAGTTTACATAGCCACGCCTCATCTCTTGCACTATCAACAGGTAAAGTATGCGATAGGACAACATAAACACGTCCTTTGTGAGACCCCCTTGGTGTTGCAGGGAAAGCAAGCCAGAGAACTCTATCAGCTGGCAGAGGCCAATGGGGTCATACTTATGGAAGCTAATAAAACTGCTCATTGTCCTGCCTTTAACCATCTTATAACTATGATAAAGTCAGGTCTGATAGGAGAGGTGGTTGATATAGATGCTTCTGAATCGAAAGTCTGGGGGGATTCTTCTCTTCGTGAACTGGATTTCAGACAGGCTGGTGGTTCTTTCTATGAAATGGGGTCCTATCCTTTACTTCCGATTGTGCGGTTATTGGGGACGAATTACGAAAACTTAAACCTGTATTCCCGGATGAGGAATAGTGTGGATGTTTATACTAAGGGAGTAATGAAATTCAAGAATGCTGTGGCTTCTTTCAAATTAGGTTTAGGTGTAAAGACCGAAGGTAATTTGGTAATATCCGGGACAAAAGGTTACGCTTATGTGCCTGCTCCTTGGTGGAAAACAGATTATTACGAACTACGCTATGAAGATCAGAATCAGAATAAAAAATTCTTTTATAAGTGGGATGGTGATGGTCTGCGTTATGAGATACAGGAATTTATTTCTTGTATAGTCAATCACCGTTTCAGTACGGCAAGACTTAGAAGAAAGGAGAGCATAGCTATGGCTGAAATTATGGAGAGTTTCACAAATAGAATAAACTTTAAGGAAATATGATGAAAAAAATATTGATTGTGGGAGGAGCGAACGGAATAGGTTTGTCTATGGCCAAGATCCTTTCAGAAAGAGCTGAGACAGAAAGGGTATATATAGTTGATAAAAAGACCGTTCCCAGTGGACTTCTTTCTTCCAAAGTGGAATACCATCAATTTGATTTGACGAACGAGGACTACGGAATCTTTGATGGTTTCAATAGTATTGATGGACTTATTATTACTGCTGGGTTTGGCAGACTCTCGCTTTTCGAAAATATTGATGAGAAGATAATTCCAACATACTTCAAAGTAAATACTATTTCTGTTATTCGTATCATCAAGCACTTTTATCATAAGTTGAATTCGAAGGAAGATTTTTATTGTGGAGTCATGGTGAGCATAGCTGGCTTTATGTCTTCTCCTTTCTTCTCACTTTACGGTGCTACAAAGGCAGCTCTCAAAATCTTTATAGAAAGTGTCAATGTGGAACTTGAAAAGGGAGGAAGTTTGAATCGCATACTAAATATAAGTCCCGGTTCCATCAAGGGAACAAGTTTTAATCAAGGTGAAACGGATTTGGCTGCTATCGCACCACTTGCCAATGAGATTCTTTCACATATAGAAGCCAAAGATGACCTTTTCATTCTGCAATATGATGAAATTTTCCATGAAGTATTAGAACGTTATCATAGCGACTTCCGGAGAGAAGGACTTCATAGCTATGATTATAAGGTGGCTTCAAATAGAGTTAAGTAGAATGACAAACATAGAAAAGCTTCACAGGGCAGATATGGCCATTTTAAAAGAAGTCATCAAGATCTGCGATGAGCATGGCCTCAAATACTATGCTCTTGGTGGCACTATGCTTGGTGCCATCAGGCACAAAGGTTTTATCCCATGGGATGATGATATTGATCTCGGCATGCCGAGGGAAGATTATGAGTTTTTTTTAAAGATAGCTCCATCTGCACTTAGCAAGACGTTAAAATTAATTAACTACAAAACGGATAAAGACTACCATTATTATATCACGAGAATACAAGATGTGGAAACGAAGGTGATGGAGAACAGATATGAATCCGAGGGAAAGTATACACACGTTTCCATTGATATTTTCCCTCTGGATGGTTCGCCTGATAATAGTCTGCTTAGAAAACTCTACTTTCTCAGGCTGATGATTCATAGGGCTATGATGGCATTGCATTACAAGAATGGCATAGACAAGGAACGGAAAAGAGGCATTGTCGAAAAGATTTTCCTACGAGTGATAACTTTACTCCCAACAGACAAGATGTTTAATGCCTATCGGCAAAAAGAAAAGATTGATAAAATCTTGAAGAAATACGATATGTGGACATCTGTTGTTTCTGGCAACATCATGGGAGCATATAGGACGGTGGAGATGATTCCGACAGCTTGGTATGGAAAGGAAGCCTTTTATCAATTTGAAGATATAAAGATACGGGGTATAAAAGAGTATGATAAGTATCTGCATCACCTTTATGGAGATTATATGCAACTTCCTTCCGTAAATGCGCGGAAAATACATTTTCGCATAGTGGAAATTCATGGACAAAAGATAGAAGAAAGTTAACTCATTTATTATCAGAACTATGAAGATTGCATTTATTAGTACACGTGGTATCCCCAATAACTATGGAGGTTTTGAACAATTTGCTGAATATATTTCTGTAGGACTGGCAGAACGTGGTCATGATATAACGGTCTATTCACCACATTATCATTCTTATCAAAAGAATGAATATAATGGTGTTCATATCAAACATATTTATTCGCCGGAGAAATGGATGGGCGGATCAGTCGGGAGTTTCTTTTATGATTATGCGTGCATCAAAGATGCACTGTACAATGAGGATTTCGATATTATCTATGAAGCTGGATATACAAGCATTATCCCTGCATACATTCGATTTAATGTCAAGAATATCAAACGACCTTTGTTTACGACAAATATGGATGGGCTGGAGTTCAAACGATCGAAATTCAATAAATGGGTGCAGAAGTTCATTCATTGGGAAGAGCGTAAGGCGGTAGAACATAGTCATTATCTCATTTCTGATAATATGGGTATCCATGATTATTATAAAGAAATGTATGGAAAGGAGAGTAAGTTTCTTGCCTATGGTGCCAATATATACGACAACTATGATGTCCGACATTTGGAAAGTCTGAATTTGTTGCCCAATAATTATTATCTACTTGTTGCCAGAATGGAACCAGAGAACAATGTTCTGTTGGCAATAGAAGGGTACAAAAAATCTAAAGAGTATGGTCGGAAACCTTTGATCATTGTGGGTAAGACAACCACGAAGCATGGGAAACAATTAGTAAAAATTTATGGTAATGACAAGAACATCAGATTTGTAGGTGGTATCTATGATTTTGATAAGCTGAACAGCATCCGCCACCTTTCTTTTGCCTATTTTCATGGACATAGTGTTGGAGGTACCAATCCTTCCCTCTTGGAAGCAATGGCATCAGGTTGCTTTATCCTTGCACATGCCAACATCTTCAACAAGACTGTATTGGGTGATAATGCTGAATATTATGATTCGACTGACAGTGTGATGCATTTGCTTAATGATATAGATTCGATAGTTCAGAAAAAGAAAGATAAATTTATTGTAGCTAATGTTGACGTCATCCGGACAGAATACTCTTGGAAGCATTTGGTAGATCAACACGAAGATTATTTCAGATGGATGCTTGAAGACGCAAAAAATAAATTTTATTTTGTGGATGCTTCAGATGGAAACAGGTAAAAGCAAGATGACACATTACTCAAAATATGTCGTGAAAAAACATTTTCAATTCATACTTTTATTGCTACTGCTGTCTTTTAGCGTCAATGCGATGACACAGAATTGTCCCGTAGATTATGTGAACCCACTGGTGGGGACAGAGTCAAAATCGGAACTGTCGACAGGGAATACCTATCCTGTTGTTGCCCTGCCCTGGGGCATGAACTTCTGGACGGCGCAGACCGGGAAGATGGGAGACGGATGGGTCTATACCTATGATGCTGACAAGATACGTGGGTTGAAGCAGACCCACCAGCCCAGTCCGTGGATAAACGACTACGGACAGTTTTCCATCATGCCAGTGACGGGGCACAAGGTGTTTGACGAGGAGGGACGTGCAAGCTGGTTCTCACACAAAGCCGAGACGGCTACACCTTATTATTATAAAGTGTATCTGGCCGACCATGATGCCACGGCAGAGATTGCTCCGACCAGCAGAGCCGCCGCCGTACGCATTACCTATCCCGAGAGGGATACGGCCTATTTCGTAGTGGACGCTTTTGATAAGGGATCATCGGTGACGATTCTGCCAGACCAGCGTACGGTCATTGGCTATACGACGAAGAACAGCGGGGGAGTCCCTGATGGATTTAAGAACTACTTTATCCTTCGTTTCGATCATGCCTTCACCTATACCGGTACGCTGGAAGACGGCATGCTGAAAGATGGCAGACTCTCTTCAACCTGCGATCATGCCATGGCGGTAGTGGGTTTCCACACCCGACGGGGCGAACAGGTCAACGTACAGATAGCTTCATCCTTTATTAGTGACGAGCAGGCACTGCGTAATCTTAAGGAAGTCGAGGGCAGGTCGTTTGATGAAGTGAAAGAAGCAGGCAGGACTGAGTGGAATAGGGTGCTCGGTCGTATAGAGGTGGAGGACGACAATATCGACCATCTCCGTACTTTTTACAGCTGCCTCTACCGTTCCGTCCTCTTCCCCCGGTCATTCTACGAGATTGATGCGGAGGGCAGCGTCATTCACTACAGTCCGTACAACGGTAAGGTGCTTCCCGGCTATCTGTTCACCGATACAGGCTTCTGGGACACTTTCCGGTCGCTCTTCCCACTGCTTAACCTTGTCTATCCGTCGACGAACGAGAAGATGCAGGCCGGGCTTGTCAATGCTTACAAGGAGAGCGGCTTCCTGCCTGAATGGGCAAGTCCGGGGCACAGAGACTGCATGGTAGGCAACAATTCCGCTTCGGTAGTTGCTGATGCTTACATCAAGGGGCTGCGTGGCTATGACATAGAGACGCTCTGGAAGGCTGTAGTACATGGTGCCAATTCCGTCCACCCAGGCATCAGTTCAACCGGTCGCAAGGGCTTTGAATACTATAACCGGCTGGGATATGTCCCCTATGATGTCGGGATAAACGAGAGCGTAGCCCGTACCCTGGAATATGCTTATGACGACTGGTGTATCTACCAGTTGGGGTTGAAACTTGGAAAGAGTGCCAAAGAACTGCGTCCGTTCAAGGAGCGTGCGATGAATTATCGGAAGGTGTTCGACAAAGAGACAGGCCTGATGCGTGGGCGCAACAAGGACGGCACTTTCCAGTCACCGTTCAATCCTTTCAAGTGGGGTGATGCTTTCACTGAAGGGAACAGCTGGCATTACACCTGGAGCGTCTTCCACGACCCTGAAGGGCTGGCCCGCCTGATGGGCGGGAACGACAGGTTCAATGTCATGCTGGACAGTGTGTTCAACCTCCCTCCCGTCTTCGACGACAGCTATTACGGCTTCACCATCCACGAGATACGTGAGATGCAGATTATGAACATGGGCAACTATGCGCATGGCAACCAACCTATCCAGCACATGATTTACCTTTACGACTACAGCGGACAGCCCTGGAAGACTCAGTACTGGGTGCGTGAGGTGATGAACCGCCTCTATACGGCCCAGCCCGACGGATATTGTGGCGACGAGGACAATGGGCAGACTTCTGCCTGGTATGTTTTTTCTGCACTCGGCTTCTATCCTGTCTGTCCGGGTAGTACACGGTATATGATCGGTACGCCTTATTTCCGTACGGCCAAGGTACATCTGGAAAACGGAAAGACTCTTACTATCCATGCTGACACGGACAATCCTGCGAACCGTTACATCCAGCGCATCATGATGAACGGGCAGCCCTATCCACATTATTATCTTGAACATGAGCAGTTGAAAGCCGGTGCCATGATAGATTTCACGATGAGCGACAGACCGGTAAAATAAGTTTATCCTGTCTGATTCTTCCACCCAGTCAGCAGCATCTAACCTTTATCTGGTATGCTGATGACTGGATTTTTCGTTGTAAATAGGGATTTCCCTACTTTCAAATAGTGTATTTACATATTTCTCGTCATCATGTTTGTGTAATTTTGCATCAGATAAGATAAGAAACGGTAAATACTTACAAAAGAATACGGATATGAAACGAGTCACTAAGTTTTTCCTGGCACTTGCTGTAGTTGCAAGTCCCATGGTGTTTACGAGCTGCGATGATGACGATCCTTGGAACAACGGATATTATTACGACGACTTGGTAACGAATGCCGTGCGCAATTACAACTATCAGTTTCCTAACGGTTCTGACTATTACACGGCTTATAACTGGTTCTATTACAATTACCCTGATGCTTACACAGAGGAGTTCTATCAGTTCATGGACGCGATAGGGAGCGGACGCTCTGCCTACTGGAACTACTACAACCAAGGCGGTTACAACTGGAACAACAACTACAACGGACAGCAGAATTCACAGAACAGCCGGCTGGTAGCAGAGGCTCAGACGCTGACCGGAGAGTGGGAAGGTGACGTGACCTATGAGTACACGGACGACAAGACAAAGCAGCGCAAGCGTGACAGGTTCACAGCAAACATGAAGTTCTTCCAGTACAACTCTTCTGCCAATTCCTTGAGCGGGAATGGTGTCGAGGTAGATACGGATGCACAGGGCAACCAGCAGACACTTGCCTTCTCATGGTATGTCAACAATGATGGAAACATCTACCTCAAATACAGCAGGTCGGGTACCGTTTTCGTGTTAGACAGCAAGGATAAAAAAGAGGGCTTTCACTTAGGCTATGAGTCGGCAAAAGGGTATGACACCTTCTATGGTACAGCCTACAGTACCAATACAACTGATGTGATGAAGTTCGACCTTGTCCGTCAGCGTCCTGCAAGTGCCAAGGCAGCTCCAGGTGTACAGACAAGGGCTGCCAGTCAAGTCTCCTTCGGTTCAGCCAGGCAGAACGACTATGCTAACTTTGGCACAGGGGCTGTAAGCCGCCTGCACGTAAGATAGGAAGAATCGCTTTTCTATAGCTTCATATAAACTTGAATGGGGTCCCGCCAGCTGAGAAGTTGGCGGGACTTTTCCTTCAGTATAGATTTTTTTTTTCAAATTTACATTACTTTACGTATTAAATTTGTACCTTTGTCAGGGATGTAGAGGAGATTCTTGATGTTGGTTGCAGTGCTACTTCAAAGTTTTCTTTACAGGAACATTCCTGAATGGTTTTACAATTTAGGATGTCTCGGAATAATTTAAATCTATAAATACTGCATCTTTTTTCTACTATTTACAAGTTATGTCCAAACTTAATATTGATCAGAAGACGGTCAAAGGGTTGTTTCAAGACAGCAAGTCTGATTTTTTAATACCTGATTATCAACGTCCCTATGCATGGGGCGATGAAGAGTGTAAAACACTTTGGGAAGATTTGTTCAGTTTTTCATTTCCCAATGATGATTCAGACCAGTTTAATGATAGTGATGAGTATTTCCTCGGACCAATCGTTACTTTCAAGAACAATGAGGGGAAAATGGAAATTATCGATGGACAGCAGCGACTTACTACATTGATGCTGCTGCTCCGTGCATTTTACAATAAACTGGGGCATATGCAGGATTCTCGTTCGGTAAAGATGAAAGAGGACATTGAAAAATGTATCTGGCGTGCCAATGGGTTTGGTGAATATAACAAGAACGATTTAAAGATTGATTCTGAAGTTGCTACCGACAAAGACAAAGAAGAGTTTCTTGATATTCTGCGAAACGGAGATACAAAAGGCAAGATGAGTAAATATGCTTCTAATTTTCGTTATTTTGAGAGAGAGATAGAAGAGTTTCTGTCTCATTATCCCAGCTATTTTGCTTATTTCCCGCTTCGTATTTTGAATAATTGCGTTCTTCTGCCTATTGAGGCAGAATCACAGGATACGGCATTGCGAATCTTCTCCACACTCAACGACAGGGGAAAGCCATTGTCAGATGCCGATATTTTCAAGGCACAATTCTATAAATACTATTCTTCCCTTGGCAAAAAAGATAATTTTATTGACACTTGGAAGGAACTTGAAGTCATAGCGGCAGAGGTATTCCATCCGATTAGCGGTACACCATTAGATGAGCTGTTTACACGTTATATGTATTATGAACGTGCGCAACAGGGAAACAAGTCGTCTACAACAGAGTCTCTTCGAAAATTTTATGAAAAAAACAATTATGAGTTGTTCAAGAAAGATACAACTCTTGAAAACCTTGTCCGTTTAGCTCGTTTTTGGCAGGATATCAATAATCAGGATGAAGAACGTTTTTCTATTCGCATCCTCAAACGTCTGTTTGTGTTGAACTACGCACCGAACGGGATGTGGACTTATTTTGTATCTGTTTACTTTATGCACAATCACGACTCTGATGATAATCTTGATGAAGAGGCATTTTTCCACTTTCTGAATCGTATCATCGGTTTCATATGGGCGTATGCCATAACCAATCCCGGTGTCAATTCCCTGCGTACTCCAGTGTATGCAGAAATGCTGAACATAGTGAATAATGTTGATGTTTCTTTTGTTAATTTCTTATTTGATGAAACTCGTTTTAGGGCACAATTCTCTAACTATGTATTTTCAAACAACCGCGCCATCACAAAAGCTATGATTACCTGGTGGGCGTTCTCTTTTGACAATCAGTCTCTCCTTTCATTAGAGAGCACATTTGATATTGAGCATATTTTCCCGCGTAACCGGCAGCAGAAAGAAAATAGTTTAAGAAATGAATCTTCATTAGAGATGCTTGGTAACAAGTCTTTGTTAGAGCGTCGCATCAATATTCGTGCTTCAGATTATCGATTTGTAGATAAGATCAAATACTACAATGGATTCCAAACTGCCAAAGGTAGAAAAGAGGGTACGAATATAAATGAGCTTAAATGTCTGGCTGCAGGCAGAACAGACTATACAGAGCAGGATATTGAAGAACGTTCAGAACGTATTCTGGACGGGTTCGTCGAGTATTTGAGGAAAAACGAATTAATCAAAAGTGTGCAGCCAACGGCTGTGTTAAATTCATAATTTCTTTTGATAAAGTATATTCATATTTCGTTCATACCTTTATCTCAAAAAAGGTATGGACGTTTTTTGTTTATAGGCTGATTTTCAGTTATTGTGTTGTATGTTCGGTCGGTTGAGTGAATGATTCGTGATTTCATTTTGATTTTCAGTCTTTTTTCGTACCTTTGCAGCCGTGTGTCCGAATCACAGGAGGAGAGACACGGCCTGTTTCGGCGAGAAGATGGGTAGAATTATTCGGTTCATAAAGGATTGGACGTTGCCGGTGTCGATAGGTACCGGTGCTTTGGTGTACCTTGTCTTTGCCTTTATCCCGGCCTTGGACGGTGCTGCGATGTTCTTTGCTCCGCTGTTCGACGAGGTACTGCCGCTGTTTATGTTCCTCATCCTGTACGTCACTTTCTGCAAGGTGGACTTCCGCAGGCTCTTTCCTGTAGGCTGGCATTTCTGGATAGGAGTCTTTCAGGTGGTATTCGTCGCTGCTGTTGTCGGCATTATCCTGACTTTCCATGCTACCGGCAGAATGCTCATATTGCTTGAGGCCATTCTCACCTGCATCATCGGTCCCTGCGCCTCTGCTGCGACAGTAGTGACACAGAAGTTAGGCGGCAACCTTGAGGAAATGACGACCTATATGTTCCTTTCCAACTTCATCTGTGCGCTGCTCATCCCGGTCTGCTTCCCCCTGATAGAGCCAGATGCCGGGATGTCGTTCTGGAGTGCTTTCCTGTTGATTCTCTACAAAGTATGCCTGGTGCTGGTTGTCCCCATGTTCCTGGCGTATATAACAAAGCACTGGAATGTCCTGTGCAGGTTCTACCGTTGGATAATCGGTGTGAACGACCTCAGTTACTATCTCTGGGGATGTTCGCTGCTCATCGTCTCCGGAACGACTGTAAAGAATATTGTCCACGCCGATGTCTCTGCCGGTTTTCTACTGCTGATAGCCATATTGGCTCTCCTGCTCTGCCTGATGCAGTTCGCTACAGGACGGTATATCGGACATTTCTTCCATAGCACGGTCAATGCCGGGCAGGCACTGGGACAGAAAAATACGGCTTTCGCCATCTGGATAGCTTATACCTATCTGAATCCCCTCTCGTCCGTAGGACCGGGATGCTACATTTTGTGGCAGAATATCATTAACAGTGTTGAGATATGGCAGCATGAACGTGCCGTCCGACACAGAAAATAAGCAATTGTGAAAACAGTAAAGTATTTTATAGCATTATTGTTCATCCTTTCAGTACAGAAAATATGGGCGCAGGATGCCGGCAGCATGACCTTTCCTGACTTTCTGCCCGCCGCCCATCCGGCGGAAACGGCAGTACCGGACGCAATGCCGGTCCAGTCTGCACCGCAGCAGCCCTTGGCAGAGGCAGAAGAAATGACGATGCAGCCTCTTCCGGCATCATCTACTCGTGTGGCACACGTTGCCGAAAGCCGTAACCAGGTCGTCCTGCTTGTCGGCGATTCGATGGCCGATGGACTGGGTGTACGGTTCAATGATTATGCGGTGAAGAACGGTTTTGAATTTCATTCTGTCGTATGGTATGGAAGTACGACGCGCGACTGGGCGATTGCTTCCGACCTCCAATACCAGATTGAACGGGTTCATCCTACCTACATAATCATCAGTTTGGGAACCAATGACTTAGGCTACAAGGATTACAGCAGACGTGAAACGGCGATACACACTATACTGAGCCGTATAGGCAACATCCCCTACGTGTGGGTCGGACCGCTTCCCTGGCACAGGGTGAAGGACCGTACAATCGTCAATGTCATTCGCGACTGTACAGGTACAGGACGTTTCTTTGACAGCAGTTCGGTCATCGCCTCACGTGCAGACGGCGTTCATCCGACACGACAGGGAGCTGCACTGTGGGTGGACAAGATTGTAGAATGGATGGGAGAGCCTGACAAGAATGCGAACCCCATCGAGATGGACAGGCCTGACTTCACCACACGGTTTTCCCACGACGAGAAACACGGCATGGGGTATCACGGACGCAGGTGACAGGACAGGAGTTCTTTACGCCGCAGGCGGCAGACCGTTCAACGGACACTGATACAACCTGGTCTTCCCCATCTGCTAATGAAAGTTTTTTACAACTTTACCTCTGGTAACGTCTGTCGTCTATTGTTATAAAACCGTACTGTGCCGTGTCTTCTTACAGACAGCCACAGACCGGATGGCAACAGAGGCCCGACAGCATCCCAAGTAGTGCTTACTTGCGTCCCAACAGGTGCTTACTTGCAGTGTTACCAGGCACCTGTTGCTCTCTGCATGATTGCATAGCTGATTATCAATGAGTTATATCCCTCATTCGCAGCTGGGGAATTCATTTTCTGCCTTCCGGTGTGCGACGGACGGACATCAGGGTCTCACGCGGATGACAAGTCTGTCCGGAAGTAAATAATCAGGACATAAGGCAGTCTTTCATGAAGATTCCCGATCCGCATCCGGCCGCAGAATCCATGCAAACAGGATAAATTCCCCTGAACAAAAAAGAGCCTGCAATCAATGTAATGATGCAGGCTTTTACTGTTTATCTTGCTGAAAGCAAAAATCAATGTGAACCGGGCCGGAAACTTAAAAGAGGCTTAGGCTGTGGTCGACAGCCGTTTTTTCTTCAATATTCTTTTCCTCACAGTGGAACTGCAGAATGAGCTGCTGTGTCATTTTGTTGGACAGGTCAAGGCGGTAGATGCCTTTCTTTTTCCTCTCCACGACAGATCCGGTTGCTCTGCTGTTCTTCAGAAGGAACCACTGTACATACTTATGGACCTCTTCCTGTGTAATCGGATCGAAAAGAGAATTGCAGGCATTGAAGACATGGCGGGAGATTTTCCTAACAGAAATTCCCCCTGAACCAGCTTCGGTCAGGACACGTAAAATCTCTTTGTCGTATTCCATGATAAAAGGGAGCCTATACGCTTGTCATACAGACTCCCTCCTGTTTCATATTAAATTTCGTGCTCAGGCAAGTGTCACCTTGCCGTCTTCGTCTTTCACCTTGCCCTCCTTGAAGAGCCAGCCGATACCAAGATAGACCTCTTCGGAAGTAATCTTCGCTGCCTTGGCAATCTCGTCTACGCTGAGAGCCTTGGCTTCTGCCGCAAGCGCGTTATAAACATCGCCAGCCTTGAAGCCGACATTCTCTGCATTGATAGCTACCGCTGCAACAGCCTTCTTTGCTGAAGCCTTCTTTGTCGTGGACTTCTTTGCTGCCTTTGGAGCAGACTTAACTTCTTTCTTTTCTGTCATAATCTTATAAAATTAAAGTCTCATTCAAGCAATCCAATTACGATCTGTTAATATTCTATGCAAAAGTACATCAAATATTCCGAAGTATCAAATACTTACAGCAGAAAGTAAAGGAAAAAGAATGTTTTTAATTCTTTCGGATGTATTTTGTTGATATAAGTCAATATAGACTGGGCTAATCTTTCAGATCGAGCTTGATCTCCAGCTCGTCCAACTGCTTCTGGTCGATGGCGGAAGGAGCATCCAGCATGATGTCGCGTCCACTGTTGTTCTTCGGGAACGCAATACAGTCGCGGATAGAGTCGAGACCGGCAAGAATGCTTACGAAACGGTCGAGACCGAAGGCAAGACCGGCATGCGGCGGCGCACCATACTTGAACGCATTCATCAGGAAGCCGAACTGCGCCTCGGCACGCTCCGGTGTGAATCCGAGCACCTCGAACATCTTTTCCTGCAACTGCGTATCATGGATACGGAGTGAACCGCCGCCTACCTCAATACCGTTGCAGACGAAGTCGTAGGCTTTTGCGCGGACCTGTTCCGGATGTTTATCCAGCAGGGGGATGTCATCGGGATTGGGCATTGTAAACGGATGGTGGGTAGCCATCAGCCGCTGTTCCTCATCGCTCCATTCGAACAGTGGGAAATCGATGATCCACAGACACTTGAAAACATTTTTGTCGCGCAGTCCGAGACGGCTGCCCATCTCAAGGCGGAGCGAGCATAGCTGGATGCGGGTTTTGTTGGCATTGTCGCCGGAAAGAATCAGTACGAGGTCACCGTCTCTGGCACCTGTCGTTTCCTTCACCTTCTGCAGCTGTTCCGGTGTGTAGAATTTGTCGATGGAACTCTTGACTGTACCGTCAGCATTGTACTTGATGAACACCAGTCCATGCGCACCGATCTGCGGACGCTTGACGAAGTCGGTCAGCTCGTTGAGCTGCTTGCGGCTGTAGTCGGCACAGCCAGGCACGACGATACCGCCGATGTAGGCTGCCTCATCGAAGACAGAGAAGGAACCGGTACCCTTCAGGTCGCTCATCAGCTCGACGAACTCCATGCCGAAACGCAGATCGGGTTTGTCGGAACCGAAACGCTTCATGGCCTCATGCCAGGTCATCTGCTCGAGCTTGGGGAGCTCGATGCCACGTATTTCACGGAACAGATGACGTGCCATCTCCTCAAACAGGTTGATGACATCTTCCTGGTCGACAAACGACATCTCACAGTCGATCTGCGTGAATTCCGGCTGCCGGTCGGCACGCAGGTCTTCGTCGCGGAAGCACTTGGCTATCTGGAAGTACCGGTCGAATCCCGCTACCATCAGCAGCTGCTTGAGGGTCTGCGGGCTCTGCGGCAGGGCGTAGAACTGTCCTGGATTCATGCGTGACGGTACCACGAAGTCGCGTGCGCCTTCCGGTGTAGAACCGATGAGGACAGGTGTCTCCACTTCCATGAATTGCTGGGCATCGAGGAAGTTGCGGATGAGGATTGTCATGCGGTGGCGCAGCTCCAGATTCTTCCGTACGGCTTCCCGGCGGAGGTCCAGATAACGGTATTTCATACGGAGGTCATCGCCGCCGTCGGTGTTGTCCTCAATGGTGAAAGGCGGTGTCCGTGACGGGCTGAGGACATTCAGTTCCTTGGCGATGATTTCGATGTCGCCTGTCGGAATCTTACTGTTCCTGCTCTGCCGTTCGCTGACGATTCCCTTTACTTGAATACAGTATTCGCGTCCCAGCTTGTTGGCTTCGCTACAGAGGGCAGCATCATCAGCCTCATTGAAGACCAGCTGTGTAATGCCATAGCGGTCGCGGAGGTCGAGGAATGTCATGCCTCCCATTTTACGTGAGCGCTGTACCCAGCCCGCAAGAGTCACTTCCTTGCCGGCATCTGAAATGCGCAGCTCTCCACAAGTATTCGTTCTATACATATTTAGTATGTTGTTTGTATTTCTGAAAGGACAATGCAGACCACAGGCGCAGAGAATTGTTTCCTCTTTTGCCGCGTGCAGCTTGTTTTTCTGTCTGCCTGCTCTGTGCCGCAGTACCATTGTGCATGGGCCTTGAGCACGTATAAAAGTCTGGTGCAAAGGTACGAACTTTAAATGAGAAATGTGAGTCACCTTTATGAAAATATAAGGCCCTGTCGGAAGGTTTCTGTCAATAAAGGCGGCAAAGAGAACAATATCCGATGATTTCTGCTTAATAATTGTGAAAATTTCGTGTAACTATAAACTTTCTGATTAATTTTGCATCATACTTGACAACGGAGATATGTTAAACGAACAAACATAAACAGAGGATATGAAAAAGTTTCTATTAATGACGCTTCTGTCAGTTTTCGGACTGACATTTGCTGTCGCACAGAATCAGGCAGAAATCAAATTCGACAAGGTTTCTTATGACTTCGGTACTTTTCAGGAAAGCAATCCTGTCCACAAGACAACCTTTACGTTTACCAATGTAGGCAAGGCGCCGCTGGTCATCAACCAGGTCATTGCAAGCTGCGGCTGCACCATTCCCAAGTATGACAAACGCCCCATTGCTCCTGGCCAGAAAGGCAGCATTGACGTGACCTATAATGGGACGGGGAAATTCCCGGGACATTTCAAGAAGAGCATCACGGTACGTACAAACGGAAAGGTGGAAATGACCCGGCTGTATATAGAAGGGGTAATGGAGGGAAAGTGACACACACCTTCTCCTAACAACATTCTTGGTACATACCTAACGGGCAAATCCCCGGGTGTTTTCCATCCGGGGATTTGTTCGTATGTGCTGCAAAAGAGGCTGACTTCGACTTAACAGCTGGTAAGGCATCAAGTCGTTGTATTTTGTCGTACTGTCATTCATTTATCCTCCTTGCATACCGGGCACAGAGAACCGTCCTTGCCGAATTTTTCGTAATGTTTCCTGCGTTTGGGATTCATAGGGAACCAGCCTTTCGCCACCCGCTTCTCCTGGGCCAGCAACTCGCCGATACCCCATAGAAACGAGGCTCCCAGCACCCCGAGGAGGGCTGACCAGAATATACTCTCGACAAACAAGGCACCGGCACAGCACGAGAGACCTGACACAAGCCATATCCACCAGGGCTTCGTACCGAAATAATACTCCGTTTTGATGACCAGCGGATGACAGAGACCGATAATCAGAAATGTAGATACAGCAAGGAGAATTCCCTCAAAATTCAGTACCATTATAGTCTAAGTTTTAAAATTATATCTGATGACTTCTTCGAGAAATGCTCAGGGTATCTCATTCTCCGGAGGGTGCTTCGAAAGATGTCGGATGCAAAAATACAAAAAAATATCTATTTGCAAGTGACTTTCTCAGAATAATTGATTACATTTGCAGATAGATACAGTATAAGAAAAAACTTAAATTATGGACAATAACCAGACTCTTATCGCCCAGTGCGAGG
The DNA here is from genome assembly GCF_900454835.1 of Prevotella denticola. Classification (GTDB taxonomy): domain Bacteria; phylum Bacteroidota; class Bacteroidia; order Bacteroidales; family Bacteroidaceae; genus Prevotella; species Prevotella denticola. The sequence continues at coordinate 742,660 of NZ_UGTM01000002.1, forward strand.
GTAAAGCAAAGCAGTGGTTGTCTCCCGCTTTCGACAAGGAGACCCGTTCAGCCGTAGAGGCTATGATCAGCAATGAGGACAAGACCGAACTCATTGAAAGTTTTTACAAGGACCTGGAATTTGGTACAGGCGGCCTCAGAGGCATCATGGGAGCCGGGTCCAACCGCATGAACATCTATACGGTCGGCATGGCTACGCAGGGGTTTGCCAATTACCTGAAGATCAATTTCAGAGGAAAGAAGCAAATCAGTGTGGTTGTCTGTCATGACTGCCGCAACAATTCCCGCCTCTTTGCCGAGACGGTAGCCAATATCTTCTCTGCCAACGGTATCAAGGTCTTTCTCTTCGAGGATCTCCGTCCGACACCGGAATGCTCTTTTGCCATCCGTTATCTGAAGGCACAGGCAGGCGTGAACATCACGGCAAGCCACAATCCACGCGAATACAACGGATACAAGGCTTACTGGGAAGACGGTGCGCAGGTGCTTGCTCCACACGACAAGGGCATCATCGACGAGGTGGCTAAGGTAAAGGTTGAAGATGTAAAGTTCGAGGGGGACAAGAAGTTGATACAGATTATCGGTGAGGATATAGACAAGCCGTATCTTGACCAGGTGAAGACCGTCAGTATCGACCCGGAGGTCATCAAGCACCAGCACGATCTGAAAATCGTCTATACACCGCTGCATGGTGCCGGGCGTGTAATGATTCCACGTTCATTGGCGTTATGGGGTTTTGACAATGTCCACTGTGTGAAGGAGCAGATGGTGAAGGATGGAAACTTCCCGACCGTCGACCGTCCTAATCCGGAGATTGCGGAGGCACTGACCCTCGGACTGCGTGATGCGAAGGCACTTGACGCTGATATTCTGATGGCTTCCGACCCGGATGCAGACCGTGTCGGCATGGCCTGCAAGAACAGCAAGGGCGAATGGGTGCTGATCAACGGCAACCAGACCTGTCTGATCTTCTTGTGGTATATCATCACCAACCGTCAGGCTGTGGGGAAGATGAAGCCGACCGACTTCATCGTCAAGACGATAGTTACGACGGAGGTTATCCGGAAGATTGCTGAAAAACAGCATGTGGAGATGCGCGACTGCTATACGGGCTTCAAGTGGATTGCCCGTGAGATTGCACTCTCGGAAGGCAAACAGCAGTACATCGGAGGTGGAGAGGAAAGCTACGGCTTCCTTGCAGAAGACTTCGTACGCGACAAGGATGCTGTCAGCGCATGCTCTCTGTTGGCTGAAATCTGTGCCTACGCCAAGGATCATGGCAAGACTTTGTACGATATTCTTATGGACATCTATCTGGAGTACGGTTATAGCCATGAGTTCACAATCAACGTGGAACGACCGGGCAAGAGCGGTGCTGATGAGATCCAACAGATGATGAAGAATTTCCGATCCAATCCTCCAAAGGATATTGGCGGAAGCGTGATAGATACTTACAAGGACTTCCAGAGTCTGGAGATTACCAAGACTGACGGTTCCAAGAAGAAGATGGATATGCCGGACACAAGCAATGTTCTCCAGTGGTTCTGTACGGATGGTACCAAGGTGAGTGTTCGTCCATCGGGCACTGAGCCGAAGATCAAGTTCTACCTGGAAATCAAAGACACCATGAAATCGGCTTCCGACTTCCCTGCATGTGAGAAACGTGCCGGCGAAAAGATCGAGGCAATCAAGAAAAGCCTGGGGCTGTAAGAGATAGAATGCAGTCGGTCTTGTTCCATTCCATGAGATTGGGACAAGGTATAAAACAAAAAGAAAACAGGAGTTTCCATAAAACTTGATTATGGAAACTCCTGTTTTCTTTTTGTATGTGTCCCTCCTCACATATAGAGGCTCGGGGGGTGGAACTTACTCTGCAATATGATGAAGGCCTTGTTCTTCAGATTGCGAGACAGTGTCAAACGTCAGCCTGTTACGGTCTTTCTCTTTGGATATGACGATGGTGTCGGCGGTCTTGATGTTGCCCGAGAGAATCAGCTCACATAATCCATCCTCGATATAGTTCTGGATGGCTCGCTTCAACGGCCGGGCGCCGAACTGAACATCGTATCCCTTGATCGCTACAAACTCTTTGGCCTCATCTGTTATCTCCATCTTATAGCCCAGTTCATGTACACGTCTGAACAGGCCTTTCAGCTCGATGTTGATAATTTTCTTTATCGCGTCGAGATCCAATTGATCGAAAGTGACGATTTCGTCCAGACGATTCAGAAACTCGGGAGCAAACTGTTTGCTCAGGCTCTTCTGGATGATGGAACGAGCACGCTGCTTGTCGCCTTCACTCTGCGAAAGACCGTTCAGGCCTGTTGCCTTGAAGCCGATACCCTGTCCGAACTCCTTCAACTGTCGTGTTCCGGCATTTGAGGTCATGATGATGACCGTATTGCGGAAATCTATCAGCCGGCCGTTTCCATCTGTCAGTCTGCCTTCATCAAGAACCTGCAGAAGCATATTGAATACATTGCCGTGTGCTTTCTCTATTTCGTCCAGCAGAACAATGGAGTAGGGATGGCGACGTACTTTCTCCGTCAGCTGTCCGCCTTCTTCATAGCCGACATAGCCCGGAGGTGCTCCGACAAGACGGGAAGTGTTGAAACTCTCGGTATACTCACTCATATCTATTCGGATCAGGGCATCCGAAGAACCGAACATCATTTCAGCCAGTCGTTTGGCAAGATAAGTCTTTCCGACACCAGTAGGACCCAGAAACATGAAAGCGCCGATCGGGTGGTTAGGGTCTTTCAATCCCACACGGTTACGCTGGATGGCTTTCACCATCTTGTCAATGGCAGCATCCTGGGCAATGACAACCCTCTTCAGCTCGGCATCCATGTTCTTCAAGCGGACTCCCTCTGCTTCCTGCATACGCTGTACCGGGACACCTGTCATCATGGAGACAACACCGGCAATGTCCTCCTCGCTGATTTCAAGCTTTTCGTCAGCATCTCCTTTCTGCCATTTCTCCTGTTCATTCTTCAGGGTCTGCTCAAGCTCCGTCTGTCTGTCACGGAAGCTGGCGGCCAGTTCAAAGTTCTGGTTCTTCACCGCAGCCTGCTTCTTCTCCTGCGTCGTCTCAATCTCCTTCTGAATATCCAGAATCGCCTGTGGAATCTTCACATGCTGCAAATGTACACGTGAACCTGCTTCGTCAATTATATCGATTGCCTTATCGGGAAAGAACCTGTCTGTGATGTATCTGTCAGCATACTTTACACAGGCTTTCAGCGCATCATCTGTGTAGACAACATGATGGTGGGCTTCATAGCGGTCCTTTATATTCTCGAGAATCTGGAGGGTCTCGTCAACTGTCGTCGGTTCGACCTGCACCTTTTGAAACCGGCGTTCCAAAGCCCCGTCCTTCTCTATGGAATTGCGGTATTCGTCCAGAGTCGTAGCACCGATACACTGTATTGTCCCCCTTGCCAAAGCTGGTTTGAGGATGTTGGCAGCATCCATTGACCCCGGAGAGGACCCGGCACCGATCAATGTATGGATTTCATCGATGAAGATGATGATGTCAGGATTCTGCTCTATCTCTTTGATCAATGCACGGATACGCTCTTCAAACTGTCCGCGGTATTTCGTTCCGGCGACAACTGCCGTCAGGTCAAGTGTAATAACGCGCTTGTCGAAGAGGATAGGAGAGGTGAGATGCTTTACGATAAGCTGAGCCAGCCCCTCCACAATTGCACTCTTCCCGACCCCTGGTTCACCGATCAGAATAGGGTTGTTCTTCTTCCTGCGTCCAAGGATTTCGCAAACACGCATGATTTCCTTTTCTCTGCCTACGACCGGATCAAGTTTGCCTTCAGCAGCAGCCACGGTCAAATCGGTGCCGAAACTGTCGATTACCGGGGTCTTGGACTTTGTACGGGAAGCCTGTGTCGTCTTGGTACTCCCGCTTCCGGACGAAGGCGATGAAGAAACCATGTCCTCATCCATTTCGTCTTCGTCTGCCATGCCGATGCCGTTCTTTGTCTGGCTCGTGCATTGCTGTAACATGGAAACAGTGTTGTTGTAATTGATTCCACTGTCTTCCAGTACCTTTTTCGCTCCATTGTCCGACGAATCGTGCAGGATGGCAAGGAGGAGATGGGGGGTGTCTACTGTCTGGGCATGCTGCAGCCGAGCTTCCAGCACAGCCAATTTCAAGATGTTATTGGCCTGTTCGTTCAACAGCATATCGGGTACAGGCACAGCAGTGTCTGTAGTCTGTTCCTGTATTTTCTTTTCTATCTCTTTCTTAAGACTGTCAATATCTACTTTCCATTGGTTGAACAGTTCCCATACAGGTCCCGTTTTCTCTCTCAAGAGGGCAAGCATGATATGCTCGGGAGTCACTGACCTGCTTGTCAGCCGCTCCGCCTCCTCTCTGCTGAATGAAAGAATTTCCGAAACTTTTGGGGAAAATTGATTCATCATATCCTAACCTTTCTTTATTTTACTCATATATATGTGGTATATAGCCACTTTTTAGCAGACTTTTATGGACAAAAGTTATGCCAAAAGCAAAGAATCGGACGTACAAGCCTGTTGTAAGTCCGATTCTACATTGTCTACCTTCTCACAGTGCCTCGTCTGCAGGTTTCTGTAGTCTTCCTTTAGACAGCTTCCGAAGATGTTTCCTCTTGCGAAGCCAGACAGCTTTCCGCTGTTCATAGTCTTCACGATGACGTTCCAGATAATTATCTGCCATTGAATCTGCTGTATATAACAGAAATCAGAATGTTCTTTCCACCTGCCGTATTACCCAGGAGTTTCGTGCTGGAGAGCCGCATTTCATGGGAGACCTTGGTCACTTTTTTCTGCTGGCTGCTCCCGACGCCCTGTGTTACAGTCTGCAGTTCAACCGGCACTATCACTACTTTTCCCCATTCCGGCATACTGCGGTTGTGTGAGAAAAGGTTGACAATTCCCGAAATGTTATTGAAGACATAGGCGTTCTTAGTACTGTTATAAGTTGCGAGGAACGAAGTCTTATTGTCCGGCAGACGGTTGTTTCCAAAAAATGATTGCAGACTGTCTGCCGGTACCATTACAACATTCTTCGGAATCTCGAACTGGTAGCTGGATGATGAACTGTTGTTCTCCCGATAGAGGACAATCTTGGCCGCGTTTATGGAGTCCGTCTCATGTCCTGCCATAATGTCAGCTACAGGGAGGGTAAGTTGGGTGAACAGGCCAGCCGGTGTCTTGAGATAAGTATGTCCGGATTCATTTGCCAGCTGTTGCAGACGGGTATTGTCATTGTCGAAATGGGTTATCTGCAGCACCTCTTCCGTACTCACGAAGTTGGTGGAAATCTCTTTTATCTTTCCCTTTTCCTTGTGTTTGAAATAGATATTCAACTGTGCCATCTGGATATGCGCCATCGATCCTGTCCCGCCATCTATCTTAAAATAGAAGCCCGGACAGATTTCATGCAGGAACCGGTAGGCATCGCGGAAGGCCGAAGGATCTTTCTGATATTTACGAAGCAGATATGTACCATAATTATTGTACAGCACGCCTTCCTTGTCCGTATATTGTCTGTTCAATCGGATGTTGATGTTGCGTGCATACCCCTTTTTCTTCCGGAGACTGTCAGTTTCTGTATAATCCATCAGCGTGAAAGACCTCTTTTCAGCAATGCCTCCTTGAGCTGCCGGCCGGATATACCCCTGTGTTTCCGGGTTGAAGTCGGAATAGAATGTCTGTCCCTCTTCTACAGGTCTGTCAAGTTCGTATGCCGTCAGTTTCATCTGACTGAGAGAGTCGCCGTAGTATGAACTGTAATACAGTCGTATGTCACACGAATCGGCTATAATCTCGTTGTTCGCATCACGGCTCATAATAGAGTCTTTCTGGGGCAATTCAAAATTGCTCAGCACATGGAACTGCGACATCAGATTCCCGGTGACGGTCGTCATCGTTTCCGGATCCTCCATTCTGCCCAGGTAACCCGTTGCCGATCTCGCAATGACCTTTCCGGCGAGCACCGTCTCCGATGCCACGCTGAAAGTGTCTGTCTTTATGGAAAGCCTGTCGCCGTTGTCTATCAGCGAACCTCCGAGCGTGTCGGTCGTATCGTCACACGACACCATGCCCAGACAAGCCGCAAGCATACAGGCTGCAATGATATTTCTTCTCATTTAGAATCTATAGTTGTGGAAATACTTAGCGTATCAGTAATTACAAGATACCGGACGCATCGGGAACTGCAAGATGTGGAGCGTGTCAGAGCAGTCTGCTGTAAAACTCCGAATACTTCTCTTTCAATCCGGCATCATCGATGGAATGTTCCAAGAGGGGCTTCGCATTATCTCTGGCATAATCAACGAGGGCGGTACTTGCCTTGTCGCTGGTCCTGATTATACCGTCCGAATAGTCGATTGCCAGTTTGCCCAATTCCATGAAATCGAAATTGTCACCATACTTCTTCAGGCATTTTTCCTTTGCCTCACGGAACTCCAGGCAGTGCTTGAAATTCGTGCCCAGGCTGCCCTGCGGCTGTTCTGCAAAGAGCGAGGTGACCACTTTCGACCCGGCAAACTGCGGCTCGTCCTTATAGGCGGTCTTCACATAGAACGGAATAACGGCCGACATCCACCCTTGACAGTGGATGATATCCGGTGTCCATCTGAGCTTCTTGACCGTTTCCAACACACCTCTTGCAAAGAAGATGGCACGTTCGCCGTTGTCAGGATAATCGTTGCCCAGCTCATCCTTTGTCATGGCAGGCCGCTTCTGGAAATAGTCTTCATTGTCAATGAAATAAACCTGTATACGTGTCTGGGGAATACTCGCCACCTTGATGATCAGCGGGTGGTCGGTATCGTCAATGATCAGGTTCATGCCCGAGAGCCGGATCACTTCGTGCAACTGTCCTCTGCGCTCGTTGATGTTTCCCCATCTTGGCATGAATGTGCGGATTTCATATCCGGCTTCCTGCATGACATGGGGCATTTCAGAGCCATAGACCGACATCTCTGTCTCAGGCACATACGGCATGATTTCTTGATTGACAAATAATACTTTCTTTCCCATTATTATATTAGAAATTTTATTTTTGCAAAGGTACGAAAAAAAAACGAGATACATTTCGCTTTTGGGTTAAAACGAATAAAAAGTAGATTCCATTGAGATTATTTAATTAAATTCTCGTCTATTCAATTATTTTGTTGTTACTTTGCACCCTGTAAAATTATTAGTCACTGATGAAAGTTTTTAAAAAGATTGTTGAACTCCAGAACGAGCTTTTCTCCTGTCGCAAAGAAAGCAGAACCGTGGGGCTGGTTCCTACGATGGGTGCGCTGCATGATGGACACGCATCACTTGTAAAACGAAGCGTTGAGGAGAACGATGTGACGGTCGTCTCCGTTTTCCTGAACCCGACTCAGTTTAACGACAAGGGCGACCTTGAACGTTATCCGCGGACTTTGGAGGCCGACTGCCGACTCGTCGAGACGTGCGGAGCCGATTATGTCTTTGCCCCGTCCGTCGAGGAGATCTATCCCGAAGGGGACAATCGCCATTTCGAATTCCCCCCTCAGTCGACCGTGATGGAGGGTGCAAAGCGTCCGGGACATTTCAATGGCGTCTGCCAGATTGTCAGCAGACTGTTCTATATCGTACGTCCGGACAGGGCTTATTTCGGCGAGAAGGACTGGCAGCAGATAGCCGTCATCAAACGTCTTGTCGATTTCATCGGCATGAAGGACACTATCAGGATTGTCGAATGCCCGATAGTACGTGATGCCGACGGACTGGCGAAGAGTTCGCGCAACACGCTGTTGACAGCTGACGAGCGTGCCGTTGCGCCGAAGATTTATGAAGCCTTGCAGGCAAGTGTGGAATATGCCAGGACACACAGCGTGGCAGAGACCCACGACAAGGTTGTTGCCGACATCAATGCCGTTGAAGGACTTGAGGTTGAATATTTTGAAATCGTTGACGGCAGCACACTGCTTGAGGTTGCCTCATGGGAGCAGTCGCCTTATATTGTCGGCTGCATCACGGTCTATTGCGGCAAGACACCTGTCCGGCTGATCGACCATATCAAATACAGAGGATAGTATGCAGATTGAAGTTTTGAAGAGTAAGTTGCACTGTGCAACCGTCACGGAGGCAAACCTCCATTATATGGGAAGCATTACCATCGACGAAGATCTGTTGGATGCAGCCAACATGATTGCCGGTGAGAAGGTTCAGATTGTCAACAACAACAACGGCGAACGTTTTGAGACCTACATCATCAAAGGCGAACGGGGCAGTGGGTGCGTCTGCCTCAACGGTGCCGCCGCTCGGAAGGCGGTCGTCGGCGATGTGGTCATCATCATTTCTTATGCCCTGATGGACTTTGAAGAAGCCAAGACGTTCAAACCGACCGTCGTGTTCCCCAAAGAGGGCAACAGGCTTTAGTCAATCAGGACAAGAACATTCTTGAAAGCAGAAATCCGTGCGGCGGTAAACCGAAAGAGGGTTCTCCGGAAAGCTGCAAGACAGAACGGAATATATAAAACAGCCATATCCGGGCATTGAATGCCTTGATATGGCTGTTTTATATTGGGAGGGAATACAATTTTGCATGATGCACAGACCGGACTTTTCAGCCGGTCAGGCTTCCGGCATTCCCCACCGTCTCCCCATCCTCTGAACGGAAAGGAAGTCGATGGGGCGGTGCGTCAATCCAGTGTCTTCAGCTGGTCGGCAACTTCTGCATTGATGCGTTCTGCGAAAGCCTCCATGGTCATGGTTGCCTGTTCGCCGCCACCCTGCTGCCGCATGGAGACAAGCCCTTCCGCAGCCTCCTTCTCACCGACAATGACCATGTAAGGTACACGCTTCAACTCGTTGTCCCGGATTTTTCGGCCGATTTTCTCGTTGCGGTCGTCCATGATGGAACGCAAATCGTGCGCATCAAGGTAAGCCTTGACCTTGAAAGCATAGTCATTGTATTTCTCCGAGATGGGCAGGATGGCCACCTGATCAGGTGTCAGCCATAGCGGAAAATGCCCGGCCGTATGCTCGATGAGAACAGCTGTGAAGCGTTCGAGCGAACCGAACGGGGCACGGTGAATCATCACCGGAGTCTTCTTCGAGTTGTCCTCGGCCGTGTATTCGAGCTTGAAGCGGTTAGGCAGGTTGTAATCCACCTGGATGGTCCCCAGCTGCCAGCGGCGTCCGATGGCATCCTTCACCATGAAATCGAGCTTGGGACCGTAGAAGGCGGCCTCGCCCAGCTCTACGCGTGCCTTGAGCCCCTTCTCTTCACAGGCCTGCTTGATGGCAGCCTCGCTCTCTTCCCATACCTCGTCAGACCCGATGTACTTCTCTTTATCGTTAGGGTCACGGAGAGAAATCTGAGCCTCATAGTTGTCAAAACCGAAAGTCTTGAACACCTTGAGGATAATGTCAATATTCGTTTCAAACTCTGTCTTTACCTGTTCGGGACGGACGAAGATATGGGCATCGTCCTGCGTGAAGGTACGGACACGGGTCAGACCGTGCAGCTCACCGCTCTTCTCATAACGGAACACTGTACCGAACTCGGCGATACGCAGCGGGAGGTCTTTGTACGAGCGTGGCTTGTAGGCGTATACCTCGCAGTGGTGCGGACAGTTCATCGGCTTGAGCATATATTCCTCGTCCTCCTCCGGTGTGTGGATAGGCTGGAAAGAATCCTTGCCGTAGTGGGCATAGTGCCCGGAAGTAACGTAGAGGTTCTTGCCGCCGATGCCCGGTGTGATGACCTCCTGATAGTTGTAGGGACGGAGAAGGCGGCGTAGCAGATCCTGCAGGCGCAGGCGCAGCTGGGTTCCCTTCGGCAGCCATATCGGCAGCCCCTTGCCCACACGGTCGGAGAACATGAAGAGTTCCATTTCCTTGCCGATCTTGCGGTGGTCGCGTTTCTTGGCCTCCTCGAGCATGACGAGGTATTCGTCGAGCATCTTCTTCTTGGGGAAGGTGATGCCGTAGATACGTGTCATCTGCTCGCGCTTGGCATCGCCGCGCCAGAAAGCACCGGCCACGCTGGTGATCTTGATGGCCTTTATGGCACCTGTGGAAACAAGGTGCGGACCACGGCAGAGATCAGTGAAATGTCCCTGTGTATATGTCGAGATGGTGCCGTCCTCGAGGTCCTGCTCGATGTGCTCCACCTTGTATTCCTGTCCGTCAGCAGTGAACTCCTTGATGGCGTCGGCTTTTGAAACGTCATGGCGGATTACCGGCTCGTTCTTCCTGGCCAGCTCACGCATCTTCTCCTCTATTCTGGGAAAGTCGTTCTCCGAGATAGTCTGCCCCGCAGCCGGCATCACATCATAGAAAAAGCCGTTCTCCACTGCCGGACCGAAGCCGAACTGAATGCCCGGATAGAGTTCCTGCAATGCCTCGGCAAGCAGATGGGCAGAGGTGTGCCAGAAAGTGTGCTTGCCTTCTTCGTCATCGAACTTGTACAGGGCAATGGTCGCATCTCCGTTGATGGGACGGTTCAGTTCTGTCGTTACGCCATTGACACCGCAAGATACAACGTCACGGGCGAGAGCCGGCGAAATACTCTCGGCGATTTGATAACCAGTCACACCCTGTTCGTATTCACGAACGGAGCCGTCTGGGAAAGTGATTTTAACCATACTACAAATTAGTTTTATAAATCAAATGTTGTGGCAAAGGTACTACTTTTAATTTATAAATCATAATTTTTTTGCCCCCAAAGGCTCTTCTTCCGAATCCTTGTTCTAATATTGAGTGAAGGTTGAGGACGCAAAGCGAATTCTTGCAAAGTCTTAATCCTTATTTTAATGGAAGATACTCATTGAGGCCATTATGTATCGGCAATTATCTGACGCTCGATGCGCAGAGTCTTAATCCTTGTTTTAATGGAAGATACTCATTGAGAGCGTGGTAGCTATGTTTCCGACACAGCAAGATGTATCTTAATCCTTGTTTTAATGGAAGATACTCATTGAGCAAATCTCGGTACAAAACGTGAAAGCATTTATCAGTCTTAATCCTTGTTTTAATGGAAGATACTCATTGAGCACGCCTGGAATCACGCTTTTGGCGTGAGGCTGTGAAGTCTTAATCCTTGTTTTAATGGAAGATACTCATTGAGGCACGGCAAATGTTATTAATTCATTAAAATTTTACGTCTTAATCCTTGTTTTAATGGAAGATACTCATTGAGATGCTGTTAGGCTAATAGTCTAATGTGCATACGCTTTGTCTTAATCCTTGTTTTAATGGAAGATACTCATTGAGAATCATGACGACATTTAAGAATTACACACCCCATGTCTTAATCCTTGTTTTAATGGAAGATACTCATTGAGGTATTGAAAAATCTGAATGGCTTAAAGCAGCCAAGTCTTAATCCTTGTTTTAATGGAAGATACTCATTGAGTTATTCCGGAACCGAATACTGCTGCTCCGATGAATGGTCTTAATCCTTGTTTTAATGGAAGATACTCATTGAGTAACAGATAAGAAAAACAAGGTCGTTATAACATTTGTCTTAATCCTTGTTTTAATGGAAGATACTCATTGAGTAGTCAATCCGAATTTACTTCGCATTGGTCTGTTTGGGCGGTCTTAATCCTTGTTTTAATGGAAGATACTCATTGAGCAGCTTCTCCTGCCGGCCGGCCATCCGGCCGCAGTTTTAATGGAAGATACTCATTGAGGGCTTGCGAACCGGTCGGGAATCTCCACGCCGGTCTTAATCCTTGTTTTAATGGAAGATACTCATTGAGTCATTTTCATGATGGTGAATTTTTGCCTTATCGTTGGTCTTAATCCTTGTTTTAATGGAAGATACTCATTGAGTACGATGTGAAATCGACTTCATTGATTATGTTGTACCCGTTGGCGGAATTAAAATGTAGCTATAATGATATACAAAAAGTTGCACATATCGTTGATTTTTAGTAACTTAGTGAAGTCAAAACCATTAAGTACAAATCCTCGTATGTGCAACTTATACACAAAATTCGTCAAAATCCTTGAGATATGCAAGCAATTCTCTCACAACCTTGTCAATGAGCAGGGAAATATACCCCGTCGTGGTCCCATGCCAAAATTTTCAGATTTGGAGGTCGTTGCCTTGTCCTTGACAGCGGAATCAGAGAGCATTGATAGTGAAAAATGGCTTTTTGATTATAAGCTTCAGGAGTACAAAGACAAAATACCTAACCTCATATCTCGCAGGCAATTCAACGACCGTAGAAAGAATACCGCAGGATTATGCGAAGACATACGAAAGAGAATCGCTGCCCAAATGGACGGTGGGGAAACTCAATTCTTCGTAGATTCCAAGCCGATAGCCGTATGCAGGGTTGCCAGAGGGAAGCGTTGCAAGATGGGGCGAATGGGAGATTTCTCACAAGCACCGGATTTCGGCTTCTGTGCATCTCAAAATATGTATTACTTTGGCTATAAACTCAATGCACTCTGTGGGTTAAGTGGGGTGATACACTCCTATGACTTGTCAAAGGCCAGCGTGCATGACCTCAATTATATGAAAGATGTCAAGCTGGTCTATCATGACTGTAACATCTATGGCGACAAGGGATATATAGGGGCTGATGTTCAACTCGATCTTTTCCAAACGGCTCACATTAGATTGGAATGTCCATATAGGCTGAACCAAAAGAATTGGAAACCAAAATTAATCCCTTTTGCCAAAGCCAGAAAAAGGATTGAAACTCTCTTCTCACAACTCACAGATCAATTTTTGGTTATCAGGAATTATGCGAAAATAACAAATGGTCTGTTTGCCCGAATAATCGGGAAAATTAGTGCGCTGACCATATTACAATATGTCAACTTTATTAATAACAAACCCATCGGAAGAATTAAATACGCACTAAATTAATTCCGCCAACGGGTTATGTTGTGTCTTAATCCTTGTTTTAATGGAAGATACTCATTGAGTTGGTAATTCCCTTAATACGATCTTCTATTCAGGTCTTAATCCTTGTTTTAATGGAAGATACTCATTGAGTTCATTGCGAGTTTTTTGCCTCCAAGTTTTTCTTGCAAGTCTTAATCCTTGTTTTAATGGAAGATACTCATTTAGGTATGACCTCCCGCCGGTCCGTACGCAGACAGAAAGTCTTAATCCTTGTTTTAATGGAAGATACTCATTGAGAAGTCAATTTTATGAAGAAACTGAACGAAATTGCAAGTCTTAATCCTTGTTTTAATGGAAGATACTCATTGAGACGATGTCAGAAGCCCTCAAATGCGCTGTCTTAATCCTTGTTTTAATGGAAGATACTCATTGAGTAATTAAGTATTTAGTTGATTTTCAATTTTTTTATGGTGTCTTAATCCTTGTTTTAATGGAAGATACTCATTGAGGCGACCATGCGAGTGAACAGATATTTTGTAAAGTCTTAATCCTTGTTTTAATGGAAGATACTCATTGAGTGGTAGGCACTCGCTCGAAAGAGGCAACAAGCTGGTCTTAATCCTTGTTTTAATGGAAGATACTCATTGAGTGATTTCGGTAATCCATAAATTGCAATTAATATGGGTCTTAATCCTTGTTTTAATGGAAGATACTCATTGAGTTTTATAGACCACAGTAATGCACCTATGCTGTTAGGTCTTAATCCTTGTTTTAATGGAAGATACTCATTGAGATATCAGAATCTATCAATGATATTTTACCAGATGGTCTTAATCCTTGTTTTAATGGAAGATACTCATTGAGAGTATCAAACTTATTTAAAGTAATATGATTAAAGTCTTAATCCTTGTTTTAATGGAAGATACTCATTGAGGCAGAATTTGAAAAATTCCAAGTTGGTTTTTGACGTCTTAATCCTTGTTTTAATGGAAGATACTCATTGAGAATTAAACAAATAACCCAAAATGAAAATAAACATAGTCTTAATCCTTGTTTTAATGGAAGATACTCATTGAGATATCAGAATCTATCAATGATATTTTACCAGATGGTCTTAATCCTTGTTTTAATGGAAGATACTCATTGAGAGTATCAAACTTATTTAAAGTAATATGATTAAAGTCTTAATCCTTGTTTTAATGGAAGATACTCATTGAGGCAGAATTTGAAAAATTCCAAGTTGGTTTTTGACGTCTTAATCCTTGTTTTAATGGAAGATACTCATTGAGAATTAAACAAATAACCCAAAATGAAAATAAACATAGTCTTAATCCTTGTTTTAATGGAAGATACTCATTGAGTCCTTTATGGATTTTACATAAGAAGGGCACAAGTAATATGTCTTAATCCTTGTTTTAATGGAAGATACTCATTGAGCATCTTAACATGCGAAAAAAACAAGGATTGGCGGTCTTAATCCTTGTTTTAATGGAAGATACTCATTGAGCTTGATGCGGCCCCATGAAGTGCCGGCGATGACATTGTCTTAATCCTTGTTTTAATGGAAGATACTCATTGAGTGCCCAGAATAAATATAAACTTCAAAAACAACAAGAGTCTTAATCCTTGTTTTAATGGAAGATACTCATTGAGACAGCACATTGTAGCGTAGCGGTTCAGCTCTGCCGCCTGTCTTAATCCTTGTTTTAATGGAAGATACTCATTGAGCTGCTGAAGAAGGGCAAGGAGATTACGGTAGAGGTCTTAATCCTTGTTTTAATGGAAGATACTCATTGAGTGAGGTGTGGCAAGATAAAAAGCCAAAACCTACGTCTTAATCCTTGTTTTAATGGAAGATACTCATTGAGCCGTATGCCTCTTCCGCATGGGAGACGCATCCGCGTCCGTCTTAATCCTTGTTTTAATGGAAGATACTCATTGAGCAGCCGGGGGCTGGGCAGCATAGGCAGGGCAATGTCTTGTCTTAATCCTTGTTTTAATGGAAGATACTCATTGAGGACCTGAGATGTCTGCAGAACCTCGTAAGAGAAAGGCGTCTTAATCCTTGTTTTAATGGAAGATACTCATTGAGCCTTCCGAAAGGAGGGGAGGGGAGGGCAGAGGCCGGGTCTTAATCCTTGTTTTAATGGAAGATACTCATTGAGATAACGAGTACTTACAATCTTTGGGGCTTGATGAATAAGTCTTAATCCTTGTTTTAATGGAAGATACTCATTGAGAGGATATACGTGCTGCAAGCAGCTATTTTAGTGTGTCTTAATCCTTGTTTTAATGGAAGATACTCATTGAGAACGAGTTCATCTGGTACGACGGCGACGGAAATTGTCTTAATCCTTGTTTTAATGGAAGATACTCATTGAGCCTGAAGGAGGACAACCTTCAATATTACTGTCAGGTGTCTTAATCCTTGTTTTAATGGAAGATACTCATTGAGCCAACCCCAAGTCAAGGGTACGTACAAAGGAAGTGCGTCTTAATCCTTGTTTTAATGGAAGATACTCATTGAGTGCCCGAAATAATTTTAACTTAAAGCTGACCTATCGGTCTTAATCCTTGTTTTAATGGAAGATACTCATTGAGTTCCTTTGTCTCGTGTTAATCCTGCTGTTCTTGATACAGTCTTAATCCTTGTTTTAATGGAAGATACTCATTGAGTGTAGCAAAGTTAGCGCAAAAACTGCATTTTTCACATAGTCTTAATCCTTGTTTTAATGGAAGATACTCATTGAGAGCTGTCATGGAATGACCCGTGGGTGTCCCTGTCGTCTTAATCCTTGTTTTAATGGAAGATACTCATTGAGTACTTTGAAATGTTTGCACGTGTCGGATAAGTGGTGTCTTAATCCTTGTTTTAATGGAAGATACTCATTGAGCAATCGGGTTCACATTCAAGTATTTGAAGGTTGAAGTCTTAATCCTTGTTTTAATGGAAGATACTCATTGAGGGAAGCGGAAGAGAAAGATAAATTCCGGGCCGCCGCCCTGTCTTAATCCTTGTTTTAATGGAAGATACTCATTGAGTCAAAGAGTACAACAGAAAGCTGTATACGATACAGTCTTAATCCTTGTTTTAATGGAAGATACTCATTGAGAGTAAAGACTTGTATTCCTTTATATGCCGCAGCCTCATGCGTGTAAGACCTAAAAATGCTTGAGGAATTAAGAGAAATTAACCATGTTCCAAGCGAGTGCAAAGGTACGAAAAATTGTGCAGAAAGTCAAAGATCGATGCGTTAAATATTCTTTATGGAGGAAGCATTGCTGCTGCTTTCCCTCATGGGGAGGACATTCTTCCCTCATGTGGAGGGCATTCTCGCTGCCGTCTTCAGAAGAACAATGTGTTGCGCGAACGGATGATGACATCTATGCTGATGTCTTCACCGATGATCTGCATTGCCCGGATCTGATCGGTGGAGATAGGACAGACGATGATGCTGTCGTGGTTGTCGTAAAGCGACTGCACCTCGGCAAGGTCGCTTTTAATTTCATCGTAGACGGTCTTGTCGAGGTCGGCAAGGAAGATGGAACGCTGGATGCGTGTGCATCCTTTCCGTTCCAGGTATTTTGCGATATGATAGCGTACCTTGTCGCTCTCAATATCATACATGACGAAGAATAGCATATTGGTTGCCGGTCTTATGGGTCTGTTTACGATTCCCATGAGAAAATCCACTCGTTCCTGCAGTGTCGGCAGACAGCTGAAGTCGCCGGTCCGTCGGTTGATGACGGGCGATTTCTGCACACCGGCTCTGCTGAGCTTGCGTAAGATTTCTATGTAGGGGATTGCTTTTCGCATGGGCTCTCGGGATGATTCGACTATCTGTTTTGCAGGAAATGTCCGTTTTTTTGAACCTTTACGGTACTGCCTGTTTTCCGACCGGAGGTTGTCTGCCTCCCAATCAATGCCTGTTTGCTTTCTTACTGATGCCCTTCCGGCCTGCAACTAACGCCCTTTTGCAATGCAACTGAGCGTCTTTTCAACAGCCCCTTTCAGACTTTCTGCAAGTAGCTGTAAATGTGTTTTTTAGAGTTGAGGCCGATAACGTTCTTCTAGAGTATTTGACAGAGCCGGCACTCCGCTCCGTGAGCCGGAGACACGGTTGTTCTGTCTGTTTTTTTTACTTCTCCAGAAAATTGCCGACCAGTCCGGCGAGCAGTTCGTTCAGTTCCTCATTGGTTCCGAGACGCGGCGAGACGACGATGCTGAACCCCCGCTTTCCGTAGAAGAGATTTATCTCGGCCTCCTTCTGTCCCAGCCGTGCCCGTATTTTCTTGGCGTATTGAATGTTGATGATTTCAGTCACCTGCAGTCCGGTCGCCTCTATGAAGCATTTCAGATCGGCAATGATTTCGTTGAGCCGTTCGGGCACGTAGGCCGGAGGCGGATCAGGCTGCAGCCGTGCTTTGGGGTTGAGCTGCTGGCGGATGCGTGCCAGCACCTCCTTGTCCGGGTCCTTCGGACGGGATGTCTGCCCGTCATCGCTCTTGCGTGTCACCTTGTCGTGCTCGTCCTGTTCGTGCTTCATCTTGAAGACGGTATCGGGGTCGGCCTCGTCGATATATGCCTTCATGTCGACAGGGATGGCATCAGGATTGTAGTAGGCGTCGGGGTCGATGCTGACAAAACACGCTCTTGCCACATCCGAGGTTCTGCCGTCGGCCACCTGTGTCAGGTTATGGCGCATGGCGAAGGTAGCCGCAAAGGCCTTGTAGAAGATGGAATACAGGCCTGCATCGTAGCACCGTTCCTTGAGCCGGAACATCACCTTTAGACCGTCTTCGCTCGGTGAGGCGAAGCACATCATCACCTGTTCGTCGCAGATGATGTCTTCTCGTACCGTCTTCAGCGACAGCCGCTTGGCAGACAGATGGTCGAAGTCGAGGATGAAGCTCTCGGTATAGGCGAAGTTTTCTTTCCGCCGGAAAGCAGGATAGAACTGTCCGCAGACAAAGTAGGGAAGTCGCCGTTTCAGCTGGGCGTAGCCTTTGGCATCCATGCTGTAGACGATGCGCAGCTGCCGGACGGCGGCGGCGATGGCAGGCTTGGGATTGCGCAGACTGTTGTAAAGATACGCTTCCTGCACTTTCCGCAGTTCGTCTGCCGTTGATTGTATGTTTGTTCCGAATAGTAGCATAGGGAAGAGGTTTAGGAGTTGAAGGAGTTAGGGGGATGGAGTTTATGAGTAAAAAAAGTCCGATGATGCAAGCCTATGTTTTTACCGTTTTACTTTTTACTCTCTTACCTTTTTACAGTTTTAGTTTCCTCTTTGAACTTCTGTGCGAGCGACTGCACGTAGAGAGTGAGCTGGGTGAGGCGCGAGCGTGTGGTGCCTTTCACGGTGACAACCTCATCCATGTAATCGTTGAGCGACTGGATGAGTACACGCCGTCCGAGTGCTTCGAGCCAGTAGGAACCGTCTTCGCGGACGGAATAGAATTCTTCGGTGATGACGTTCTGTGCAAGGAGGGTATAGACGACGTAGTCTATCCATATACGGTACATCTCGATGACATCGTAGACGAGTACCGGGCGGTTGTAGTCGTCCCGGTGCAGCACCCCGATATAGGGGTCGACGCCCGCCTTGATGAGCGCTCCCTCAATCCTGCCGTAGAGGATTCCGTAGCCATAGTTGAGAAAGGCGTTCGCCACGTCGAGCGCAGGATGCTGCGACCGGACGTTGAAACGGAACTGCTCTGGGAGGAAGGCATTGATGGTGTTGAAGTAGATGCGTGAAGCCTGCCCCTCCCATCCGCGGAGCATGGGAGCGATGTCGTTGACGATGTCGCCGTCGAGGACACGGATCTTGTTGCGGTAGTCTTCCAGCCGGGCGACGTTCTTCTCCGTGGGTTCGTCCGTGTGGTCGCTCGTGTCGAAGAGCATCATCAGTGCCTGCTGGTTTTCAATCTTCCTGAGCAGGACCTCCTTGATCCAGTCTACGGCGCGGTGGGAATAGACGAAGTTCAGCTGCCCTTTCCTGATGGTGGAGATGCTGCCGTACTTCGGACTCCATATCCGTCCGATAGGTTTCCCTGTCCGGTCCATGAACATGACTTCTATCTCGTGTTCCACGGCCAGCATCACGGCATCACTCGTGATCTGTGCGCCGCGGCTGATCTGTATGCTGTCTATGCCGACGGCAGGTATGCGCTGTTTTCCGTCGGACGTGCTGATGACGAATCCCTCGTTGTCACGGTTGAGGGAGACACCGTAAGTGTTGAGTATCAGTTCCATAAAGTCTTGTTTTTGATTTTTTATTTTTTCCATACGGCTTTGCCGGGGTTTGATGCCTGTACCTTCCGGAGGCCGGTTTCACGCCAGACCGGGGCTTCCGTATTCTAATATTCTCTGAACCGGACGAAGGAGAACTGCACCAGTTTCCGGTCGCCGTCCAGTTCTTCCACGATTCGTTCTGAGGTTGAGGCTACACAGCACACACCCGCCTCCTTGAGCTGACGGGCGACATGATAGCAGAAGGTCATCTCACCCATGACGTGTACCGTAAGCCCCCTCGCAGGGTAGTGCTTCAGGATGTCGTCAACATAGGCCGTCGCCATTGCCTGCACATCCCCGGCAGAAAGCTCCGGACTGATGTCCGGGAAAGGCATCTCCTCCAGTCCGCCGTATTCCTTTGCCGCAGCAAGCTGTACGGATGACCATGTGGAGAGGGGATGGTTAGAGAGGTTGAGGAACATTGTGTAAGATTTCTTTTATGTTATGGTAATTCTTATCAAATTGAGCTATAAGGTCCTTATCGCTTTTTTTTGCATGATTGATGATGTTCCTGTCTCCAGAAAGTCCTCCATAATATGGTCTTAAGGCCTTAATGACAGGGTGCTCAAGTAACTGGTAAAACAGCTTTTTGAGTTCTATCCTTTCGTTCTTGTATTCCTTCATTTTGATATCTAATGAAAGAAGGACAGAGATAAATTCGCGACAAGTTTTATTTTTCTCTCTTTGAAGCAATTTACATCCAGGAACTATCAAGTCCTGTACCCTGCTGATTGTCATTTCTTCAGCCAAAGTGTATGCCTGTTGTATCATTCCATACTTTCTTGCCCAATGAATTGCAGCCTCAACATTCTCATAGGTATCGTATGGCTTGAAGACGCTGATTTCAGTCTGAACTTTCACAATCAGTTTCTTATGTGCATTTGTAAGGTGTTTCGATTCTTTGACTGATTCCACGAGTGTCTGTAGTTCGTGGATTAGTTCTCCATGTTTAATATCGTCCATTTTACAGGTCGATATTGCTAAGTCGAAACCCATCATTTTTTTCTTAATACGATCCATTTCCTGCTTGTCCTTTCCTTTTCCCTTTACAATGCTTATCAGATTGGAAACAGCTGTCATCTTTCCATATAGATGAAGATTATTGGCGGCAGAGGACAGCTCTTGCAGGCAAATGATGCTTGTCAAGTCAATGATGGGGGCAATCCTGTTCTCTATGGGAATTCTGCTTACCTCGTATGTCGGCCCCAGCTTTTCGAATGCACCGTAATAGACAGCTTTCAGATTTGTCCCCTTTAAGTAGTGAGCATAATTGAACAAGATGGCCGAGAACATAGGTATTGACCGGAAAGCATGTGTTACATCAAAAATGATATTGTCATCTTTCTCCAATTTGTCATAGACGCTGTTAAAGATAGACCAAATATCCTCTTCAGAAAACCCTTCCTTTATTTCTACCATTTCGGTTTGAACGGGTAAATTCATTCTCTTTAGTCGGCTCGAAAGTCCTTCCACTTCGGTGTCCTCCTGCCCATTGTCAATCCAGTTCTTCTTTTTTGAGAGTGCGGTACAGAATATCAGTATTTTGTCTTTCTGTGTCCATTGTCCACACAGAATTTCGACTAGAGCTTCTTGGATAAACCTCACTGGGCGAGCTGAAATGTCCCCCTGAAAGTCATAATAGGTTTCAAGATAATTGTTTGTTCCTAAAAAAGAAACGAATACATTTCGTGCCATACTATAAATCTATTTTCTTTTTTAAAAGTTCTTTACCATCTATGATATTACATATACCAAGTATACGCATTCGTTTATTGATATTTTTGCACGAGGAGTCAGATAGTTTTTCCATTTTGTGAAGCGTGAAAATATAAGGACGTACGCTGAGGCCAAAGTCTTTGCTTATAGCCGCAAGTTTATAAAGATAATCTTCGATGGTATGTTGTGGCTCTTTTCCATATCCTATCATACTGACCTTGCACTCGATGATGTACAGCGTGTTTTCAAACATAAAGGCAACATCTACTTCGTTGTCATTCTGTTCAGAGGCATTACGAAATATCTTTAGGGACATTGCGATATCCTGATTTCGCAAACATAGTTCTTGTTTGATGCGCAGGTAAGTATATTCTTCAAACCAAGTACCTGAGTAATAACGTTTGTCTATAGCTGTAACGGCTTGGTGTGAGTGGACAATCTCACTTGAGAGATAGAAATTACACTTTTTCTGTTTCTCGAACAGCCTGAAAGTAGTTTCTCTATCTTTCAGCAAAGTATTATTACATTCGAACTGAAGTCCGTATAATGTAAAATACTCTTTGAGCGAAATACGGTACTGTAAAGAATGAATCTGGGCATTACGGATATCTCCGTAGGTGTTTTTGCCAATTGGAACATAGTAGAAGGAAGTGTCGAATTTACAAAAGAACTCATAAACCATTAATGCCATAATCTTTGTCCCCCCGGTAAGGTTGACTATGTAATGGGCTTCCCGTGGAAAGCTAGTCTGTGCAAGAATCCGCAGTCCTTTTTGGTACAAGTCACTTTCTACTATAACTTTTACCACGCTGTTTTCTTTCATACCCAGGGCATCTTCAAGGTGAGCTGCAATCCTCTTTTCTTCTGTGTATGGTGTTCCGATAAATAGTAAATCATTGAACTGTCCCTGCATCTCTTTTATGAAGAGGTAGTTGGGGACAAGATGGTCGCTTAGTATAGAAACAAGTATTTTCTTCATACCATTTTATTATAAGATTTTGATTCCGGTAAGTAGGAGAGAATCCTAATAGTGTAACCAGGCATCATTTTCATTCTCAGTGGTGTTTACTCACAGAGTGATTAACAATCGCTTCCACTTTTATTGATTATATCTTTTTTGAATGATGGCATCTTGACAGAAGGACACACCTTACCAGAGGTTTTCATACATATTATGTATGAAAATTTAATCTATTTTATGGGACTAAAATCATTGATAGACATTTTTAGTTTCTTGATGATCTCGAATTCACTTTTCTTTTTCCCAGCCGAAGGATTATAGTTGTCCAGTCGTGGATAGCGGATTGAATAATCTGTATAGTTATCAGAAGCTATCTGTATGAGGTTTCTCACATAACTCCGGTACTCACCAATGCTGATATGGGTATTATCACAGACTTTTCTGTAAAAAAGCTCCATCAGTGTATCTGTTTCTAAGGCATAAGAATCACTGTTGTTGGGCTTAAGGTCTAACTTCAAATCTGTCATTCTCATTTTTCCATAACCGAATGGTTTAGCATATCCTAAAGTATGATGGCATTCCTTATGGTTACAGAATGTAAGTGCTGCCAATAATGCTCCAACTTCATAGGGATGCAGATTATGTATATGTATTTCTGTTGTGAAACTTGCCCCAGCCTTCAACGCTACAAATGAAGATTCGCTTCCTTTCCCCAGTTTTGTTCCTTTCTGAACATGGTTGTGTACTAAATAACGCTTCCATCCTGATATGATTGGATTGTCAGAAGCAAAGGTGGTCAGCTTTTCTCTATTTTGCTGCAAATAGAAAGGATAATACGTTGGTTTTGGGGAGCCTAGAATGAACGTATGTTCACCTTCCTGTTCTGCATTCTCAATGAATGCATTAGAGAATCTTACCCTTCCTTTGAGACATATCTCTTTCTGATTTTTGACATGCGGATTTACATAGCCGAAGAGAGCCTGCGACATATCAAAAGTGTCTCCTTTATAGCTTTCGGGAAGGCAATCATGTATCTTTTTCTGATATGGCATTCTATACAGAAATGAGAATCCAAAATCTTTTACATAGATTCCCGCTTCATCTTTCTCCGACCTGTAAAAACAGGGGGCAAGTCCTCTGTATCCAACAGCTTTCAATTCATCCATACTGGAGAAATTGTGTATTTTCTTTTTCCAGAATATCCAAGACTTGTTTTTATTTTCTTTCTCATGAATAAAGAGGAAATCTTTGAGTTCTTTATCCCTTAGCGGTATGAGATTTCCCTGATTAATAGAAGCTGGAAGAGCAAAGTCGTATTCATGGTGCTTGTTGCTCATAAAGCCAGAGAAAAACCAATAGTGAAAAAGATTGTCTTTCGTCTGGAAGACATAACCGTTCGGTAACATCCTGTACTTCTCACCTACAGTTTTACCTTTTCTAACATCTACTCCCTCCTCGATCTTTATATCCTCATACGAAACTTTCCAGTTGTAACAAGGGATAATATAATATTTCCCATTTAAGAGTATGAGAAAGCCACTTTTGGGGTGGACTTCTTTAAGCTCATAGTCTTTGCTTATAAGGTCTCTCATACTGAACCGTGAATTTTCCGTGAAATTTCTTATGTTGGATAACGTTATTATGTCAAACACCGAGTGCACCATACCCTTGATGGATGTGGATGGTACAAAATACCGACCTTTAATATTGCAACTTCTTTTGTCTTCTGACCTGACGCAAAAAGGACTTTCTGCTTTGAAAGTCACAAATATATTGCCCGATAGTCCATCACTAAAAGGTACATCGTTGGCAAACAGAAATTGGAGTTTCTCTTCTTCTCCATACTTGAAAACATGGTTACTTAGTGGAACGAAACTATATGGATTATAGAATTGTTCTTGTAAAGTTGGTTGTTTGGTTTTATACATAATCTATTCCTCCTTTTTCTTGAATCCGACAAACAGTTCTTTCTCTATTTCCAGTACATTCATGCTGTGGCAGGCGGGGTCGGGAGTCTCCGTCCAGTAACGGAGGAACTCAGCCCACAGGGCATCCGAATGGTCCATGCGCTGGGTGAGATAGCACAGGCGGTCCGTGTCCTTGCTGTTGAAGTCGGATGGCTTCACCTTGTCTATATAAATACGGTATCGTCCATCAACATACTTTATGCTGATGGAAATGCCCTTCTCATGGTTGAACAGATAGCCTTCTGTCACAAACGGATTATGGCCGTCAAACAGTCCTCTGTCAATCAGAGCCTCGGGACAATACACACATGGATGGTTCTTATTGCTCATCCACAGATAGCCTTCGTAAGGAAGGTCAAAGTTTATATTCATCATAGATCGTTTCTCCGTTTTTATTTAGTTTCCCTTTGAATGTTCCGTTGCCGCGGTTCACGCCTCCCCCCAGCGGCAGATAGCCTTTGCAGAGGTCGATCAGCGCTGCTTCAAAGGCTTTGACGATTTTTCCGTCTTTTTCATCTACAGCCGTTTTTCGGAGCATCAATTCAAGGTTGAAAGTCTTTCCGGGTGCATAGAGTACTTCCTCTGAGAAGAGTGCTCCGTCGACCGCTCCACCTGTAAAACGGTCTATCTTGACATGATTGAGCACTTTCTTTTCAAGGGGTGCTTTCTGCTTCTCGATGACATCTGAGAAAAGAATGTTCCCTCGCTGCTTGTTCTTTCCTTTGCGGTCGCCTTCAGAACCGAATAAAGTCTTTACGGCTTTATTTTCTTTGCCGGTACCCTGTTCAAGTTCTTCTGCGGTTTTTTTATCTGCAAATACTCCTTCCAGCCGGTTGTAATGATAGGCCGTGCGATGTGCCAGTGCGCCTTTGACGGAGGAGGCTGGGATGAGTATCACTCGTTCCAGCTCCTCAACAGTTGCTTCTCCCCTGTCCCATGTGACGACCGGTTCCCGCACAAAGGTCATGTCCGACCGGTCGTCGCCGAAACCAGAGCCGAAAAACATGAAGTCGACAGGCCTTAGTTCCAGTGTGTATAAGATGCAGTCAGACTCTTTTGTCGCAGATGGTGTGTACGGCCTGTACCCTTCCCATTCCTTTGCCAGTGACGAGGACTTCCCAAGGTAGAGCTCTAGCTCGTTCGGTACACAGAGATCCAAGTCCCTCCGAAGGATGCCGACAACTTCTATCTTTCCGAATCCGCTCCGGCTTCCACTGCCGATACGGAATCCATCCGATTGGATGATGGAAAGTATCGTGTCCATTATGCCGGGCTTGTCTTTTTCTGCCATCAGTTCTATCTCGAAACAGAAACGTACGCCTTTCGGTACGATTTCTTCATCGAACTTACCGTTTTTCACAGCCGTCCCCTGCTGGTTGATGCGTACATGCTGGCGGATGGGCAGCTCACGGCACAACTGTGTGATTTTGTCTTTTACGAGGTTCAGTCCGTCAATAGGATTCCCGTTGGCCGACAATATCTTGCCTTCAGAAAGAATGATTCGCGACCCCTCTCCATCCTTCTTCGTCTGAAATCCCATCCAATACTCCTGTAGTTCCTCTGGGAGTGAATGTCGGATAAGTCCTGCCAAGGTCGTTGCAGGGATGTAAGGCAGTTCGTTTATATCTTTTGAAACGACAGAGTCGGTCTTGATGTCCTTGTTCCCGCTTCCGATTGCAAGCGGCGTTTCTGTTTCCAGGATGATTCTTGCCAGTTGCCTGTATCTATATGTATTTTTCATTTTAGTTCACTGTTTTATGGTTTACAAATCTTCGCCATTTCTGATGCCAGGTTGATGACAGCCTCCTGCAGATATCCCTTGAAATCCTCATTCTCCAAGAATTCCCAGAGCCTTTCCTTTCGTCCACGTTGATTCCATTTTTCTGCTGCCATTCCGTGGTTGATATAGCCTTTTCCCTCCTCGTCTTGTTTCCTGCTGCCGATGATTTCTTTCAGCTTCTCTTCATCTTCGTAGACCATGGCAAGACTGCGGATGCTTCCCCATTGCGAGGCGAACACATCTTGCTTGAACAGTTCCTTGTTTGTTTCAACAAATTTGTTTACCTCCGTGATGATAATATTCTGTTTTTCAGCATCTTCCTTTCTCTTTCGCAGGAATCGTACCAGGCTGCTGTCTACTCCTTTTCCTCTCTTCTCGCAGGCAGGCTTCTCCTGCTTGACAAACTGGAAGATAGAGTGCCCCTCCTTGTCGCCCTGTAGGAAAACCGGGTTGTAGACAACCTGTCCGAACCCTTCAGTCAGATAGCAGCCTACGGTGCCTGTTGCAGGCGGCATACAGTCTGTCTCTACAAGAAAGACACTTCCTTTCTCTATTCCGCAGCGGTCAGCATCGAACGCCTGCCGCTTGTAGTTCCACGGCGCATACTGGAAGGTGCGAATCTGAGACCGTCCCCAGTCAATCTCTCCATGCTCTATCCCGAGGTCGGCAGGCTGTGGCCGGAACGTGCTGTTCCCATACCCGTCGAAAAAGACAAGGCGGCTGTCTGCATACACGGCGACGTACTGCCGGCTGCCAATGTACAAGGGAGTCTGCAGTGTGGCAGCTTCTTCAAAATCACACTCTGCTATTTCCACGCATCCATACTGTGCAGAACGTGAGCGTCCCACATGATGAAGTCCGCAGATGGCTTTGACAATGGCGTCTTTATACGCCTTTGCCTCCTCGTCAATCTCAATGGAGAACAGCAGGACGAGTCCTCTGCAAAGAGCTTCGTAGCCGAATATCTGGTTGTCCATCGGCCTCCGTGTGTCGCTGTCGTATGCCGACTTGACGGCAAAGTCCTTGTCGACGGTAATCTGCGTGGCAATATGATCCGGACCGAAAGCGCAGAAGCCCTCCCGGCATTGCCTCAGCTGCATTCCCCGGGCGGCATCGTCCTCTACGAGATGGCGGACATAGCAGCCGTCTTCCATTCCTTTCAGTTTCGGATAGAAGAATGCGGCGGGTATGCGCAGTCCCCTTGTGCCGTTGGCTGAAGGGTGGGCATCGCCGAAGCGGACGTGTCCGCTGTGGAAGATGAGCCATGCAGCCTCGTCCGTCTCCTCATATAATTGTGCTGCAACAATCCCCAAAAAGTTGTTCCCCGGAATGAAGTCCAGGCTTCTTCTTTTCCCTTTTGTTGCCGACGAGTCGTTCAGAACAATGTCTGAAAGCAGCTCGCATCCGAATTGTATCTTTTCCATAGTCTTAATCTTCTTTTGTTATCTCACAACGTCCGTAGCCGCGGTTGCGTCCCAGCCCCATCCGCTTGATCCATCTGAAGGCATGGGTCAGTACCTCCACATCTCGCTCGTCGACATTCATCACCGTGCCGTAGACACAGCAGGGTAGCGTAGTCTCCACCTTCCGGAGCGAATGGTCTTTTGCAATACCGTCCGCCCCGATGGCTGTCGATGCCACCGACCGGTAGAGATGTGGCGTGAGCTGCTGGCTGATGATGGCATCCCGTTCTCCTTTGTCGAGTGTCGCATTGGTGAACGACACATCACTTCTGCACCCGAAGCTGTCCGAATCGCCTCCCTGTCCGAAAAGCCGGTGAATACTCTCCTCTGGAACATCCATGAACTGGGTGAGCATGGCAGCTGCCTCACGGAGCAGTCCCTTTACGGTGCGTCCTGGCACATAGGGCAGACCGTCTCGGTCCTTGATGACCAGTTCGTCGGTATCGGCACCTGCGGCAAGTCCCGATCCACAGTGCCAGCTGGAAAAAAATGTTATCTTGTATCTTACGTCTGTCATTGTCTTTCCTCCTTTGTCTGTTGGTTTATAATCGTATGGAGTGCCAGCACATCGTATGCCGGGTACACTTTCCTATCCTTTTCCAACGGTCTTCCGTCTGTGAGTTTTTCAATCAACAGCCGCTGGCTTTCATTCATCGTCAGCAGCCGTTTCAATCTTTGGGCAGCCTTTCCCCCGTTTTCGTACATGAGCGTCAGCCACTGTCTGATACCGGTTTTTATGCCGTCTGTCTGTTCGTCGTCCAGCATTCTACTCAGACTTTCCAGTTCGTCTATACTGTAGTGGGCTGCAGGTTCCTGTCCTTTGTTGAGAAAATAGGGGCCGTAGCAGAATGAGTTGCCATCGGCAGTCGTCAGCTCACGCCTCTCTATTTCATCATAGTTCATGATGAATGAGTCCTGCACCTTGTGGAACATCAGGCAGGAGGGAGCCGTGGCGGCATTGTTTTCTTTTGCCCGCTTTTTTGCCCTGGTACATAGCTGTTCAGCCAGGGTATAGCCATAATAGAAAGGATAAGCCGCTTTTGTAAAAGCCACGCCGGCACAGGCTGTCAGCCGTTCCATGCCGGCTTTCTCCAGAATGCGCCGCAGTTCGCCTTCACCAGTGTTTTTCTCGAACTGTCTCATGAATTCCGCAACATATTCTATTGCGAGGTCTCCGCGGATGATGGCGGTCATGTCGTCTCCCCCCAGCACGATCGGGCGGATGGGTATGGTGTCCTTCCAGCCCTCTTCAGGGCTTACCTTCCGGTAGGCAGCATTGGCGGCAGCAAGTGTCGCATGGTCCAGGGCATGGGAGAACCGTTTGAAGTCGTCTATCTGATGTCCGATTTCCTGCACGACCCGTCCAAGGCCGTTGCCGTCAGCATGGACAATGGCTATCCAGTCGTTCTTCCCTGTCATCTTGGATATTTCAAAAGGAATGGAAGTACCTGCCTGTAGTTTTACGGCCTTTCCGAAGCTCTTCTGGCAGAGACACGGCGTATCGTTGCGCTTCCTTTTCGCAAAGGTAGAGGCATCAAGGGGTTCATTGTTGTCAACAGTTATGATGGGAAAGCCCGTCTGTGGCGACCGTTTCAGTCCGAGCCTCCCTGTCGTCACGCTCCTGCCGGGCCTGTTCCGCTGACTGCGCAGTTTGCCTTCAAGTTCGTTCACAGCCTGTGTGAAATCATCGCCAAGTTCCACAACAGCCTGGCTGATGGTCACTCCAGGTGCCTCGGTCATCACCTTTCTCGGGAACGTACGCACCACCTCCCTGCATTCGGCTTCTGTCTCGAAGACGTACTTCACATTCCCCGCTGCCGATATAATCCGGTTGTTTTCCGTCCACTCTTCTCCCACTGTCTGTTGGAAGAGGTCTGTGCAGATGAACTCTACTAACTCACTTGCTCCGACAATGTCTTTCAGCTCGTTAGTCTGGAAGATGAACCGTTGGATGCCTTGTACAGATGCTCCGTATAAAAACTTTGTCATATGTTATAGATTGTTTTGTTTTTCCTTGGTCAACAGGCCTGCCCCTATGCTGCTGTGTTTTCCCAATCCGACGTATTCAGGCAGCAGGATATTGGTTTTGAAACAGAGGTCCATGCTTGTCAGGCAGACGTGCTTGTAGTTGACGGGGCGGACTGCAGAATAGTCTGTGATGACCGTCTGGAGATGGAAGTCAATGAAGATTCCCAGCCCTTTCAGCAGGGAAAGGATGTTCCCTGTCAGAATCTGTTCCAGCAGATGCAACCGGCCGACCATGCTTTCTGTCGACTGGAACAGTGCATGGTTCGTCTCGTTCAGCGGCAGCCAGCCACGAAGGTGATAGAGGAGGGGAGAGGGAGACTGCCTCACGTCGGTTTCTCCTGAGCTGATGCTTTCGATCTTCAACTCTGTTTTCCTGTTACCGATATTGATGGTGAAATCGCCGTCTGCAAGCAATTCAGCCATGGCCTGCACTCCCTCACCGATACAGACGATGGCTGCTTTTCCACCCATCCGTTTATATTGAATCAACGGGTAGGCATAGCGCAAAGTTGTGCCGTCATGGTTGTGGAACAGCAGGTTGCCTGATGGGACGGCAGCAATGATGGCACCTCGGAACAAAGGCAGTTCCGAATGGTGTAAAGGCAGATTGAACCGGATGGTGAGTGTCTTTATCTGGGTCATAGTTTCTTTTTTCTGTTCAGGCCATTATGTGTCTTACCATTGAATTTACGCAACTCCAGGTATTGGACCTCGGCATAACGCAAATCGATGCACGGTGTTTAGGTTTTTCGATACAAAGATACAGAAAATTGCTGTAATATTTGCATAAAGTCGGCAGTTTAACGCAATTGGGCTTGATTATTAAGGACATACGGCGCAAACTGCAGAAAATCCGCCACCTGCCACGAGGCAGTAATATGCGGATTATTGCGACAGAAAGGTTTTCAAATCGTTACCCGAAAGCAGGGTAACCACCTCCACCAAAAAGGAGAAAAACAGCGATTTTCCGTGCATCCGTTGCTGTTGCTTTGTTGCTCCATATTTTGCATAGCAGGGTTAGGCTCTTTCATGTTTAATTTTGCAACCAAAAAGAAGAGGCAATGGCAAGAAGCACATTCAAGGTGCTGTTCTATGTGAACGGCAGCAAGGAGAAAAACGGTATCGTCCCCATCATGGGGCGTGTAACAATCAACGGCACGGTGGCACAGTTCAGCTGCAAGCGCACCATCCCGAGGGAGTTGTGGGATGTGAGAGGCAACAGGGCGAAAGGTAGGAGCAAGGAAGCCATCGCAACCAATCTCTCGCTTGACAACATCAAGGCGCAAATCATCAAGCACTACCAAAGGCTTTCCGATCGTGAGGCATTCGTCACGGCAGAGATGGTGCGCAACGCCTATCAGGGGCTTGGCAGCGAGTACGACACCCTGCTCAAATCCTTTGACAGGGACTGCGCCTCCCTGCTCAAGCGTGTGGGCAAGGACAGGAGCATGGGGACATACAAGGTGATGCTCAGGGCAAGGGAAAACACGGCGAGGTTTATCCGCTACAAGTACAACCGCAGCGATATGTCGATGCTGGAACTCACCCCCGACTTCATCAGGGACTTCGCCGTGTACCTCAGCACGGTGAAAGGAAACAGGAACGCCACTATCTGGCTGAACTGCATGTGGCTCAAGGGCGTGGTGATGCGTGCGCACTTCAACGGCAAGATACCCAGAAACCCGTTCGCGCAGTTCCATGTCAGTCCGAACACGAAGGAGCGTGAGTTCCTTACGGAGGACGAGCTGAAGGCACTGATGTTGCACGAGTTCGCCGACAGTCACTCCGCCTTCGTGCGTGATTTGTTCGTCTTCGCCTCCTTCACCGCCCTTTCGTTCGTGGACCTGAAGGAACTCACCACCGACGATATAGTGGAGGTGAACGGCGAGAAGTGGATACTTGCGAGAAGACACAAGACGCATGTTCCGTTCCAAGTGAAGTTGCTTGATGTCCCCCTGCAAATCATCGAACGATACAGACCTTATCAGAGAAACAACTCCATATTCGGGGACATCAACTACTGGACGGTCTGCAAGAGGCTCAAGAAAGTCATCTGCGAGTGCGGTATCACAAAGGACATCTCCTTCCACTGCGCAAGGCACGGCTTTGCGACATTGGCACTCAGCAAGGGCATGCCCATCGAGAGCGTGAGCCGTGTACTCGGACACACGAACATCGTAACCACGCAACTCTATGCGAAGATAACCACCGAGAAACTCGACACCGACCTCTCCATGCTCGGCAGTAAGCTCAACGTATCATTCGGCAATATCAAGATAGGATAACAATGAAAGGGAAAGATACAAACAACAATGCTCGTCAGATAATCACGATGGACGAACACGGGAACGTCACTATACCCAACGGCGAGATATGGATGGGCGAGTATGAGATTGCCAACCTGTTTGGCGTGTTCGGACATTCCGTCCGCACGCAGGTCAAGGAAATATACAAGGTCGGGCTGCTGCATCCCTGCACGGCAGAGAGGAACATAAGGGTGGCGGAGGGTCGCTGGCTTGATGCGTACAGCCTTGAAATGGTCATAGCCCTTGCGTTCCGTATCAGGTCGCAAAGGGCAAAAAGGCTTCGGGAGCATGTCATCGCAATGCTGAACGAACGGCACGAAAGGTTTGTCATGCTCCTTCCTGCACGGGCAGGCAGTCCCTGCTGAAACGCCTTGACAGAGGTTTATAGAGGTTTATCCCCTTGTGTCGATGGGGAATAAACCTTTTTCTTTTTGGGTGGTTGAAGGGCAGGGATAACAGTCAGGGACGAGTCGTATAGGACTGCCGAGAAAAGAAAAACATACCGAACACAACTTCTTTTATTTTGATGAATTGATGAATATTGATATAATATGATTGAATATCAAGCGATTGCAAGTTCATCAACATATCATCAGACGCTTGCGAACGATGAAAGAAAAAGGCATTTTCCCTTTTTCAGCAACCCTCGACAAATCCTGCAAAATTATCCTCCTGTTCCCCTCAATTCTTGCTCCGCACCTCCCTGCTTTCCCCTGTTTTTATTCCATTCCGTTTTTCTTTCACCGTTCCGCGCCATTCTTCACAAGTAGTTTTCCGAACGATGTCCGTAACTTTGCACGATGCTATATATCAACCATTTAAGCAAGAAAGAAATGGATAAGAAAAACAATGACGGGCTGCTGGAAGATATGCCCGAAAAAAGAAAAAAGGACGGGGCTTTCGTCCGTGTGGGCACAACGCTCTACAAACTTGCAGACATGCCTCTTGTCGGAGGCGGTTTTGTAAGGAAGCGCATCGTGTGGAACAACGAGACGCTCCGTCAGGACTACGGCAGGGACTATCTGGCGACCGTCCCGAAGTATGACGGTTTTTGCACCGTCCCCGACCATGTGAACTATCAGCCCGTAGTAGGCAGTTTCCTCAACCTCTACGAGCCGACGGGACATCATCCGAAGCAAGGGGAGTTTCCCCATATCGAGGCATTGGCAAGGCACATCTTCGGGGAGCAGTACGAACTTGGCATGGACTACCTGCAACTACTCTACCTGCATCCCATAGAGAAACTGCCCATCCTGCTGCTCGTATCAGAGGAGCGCAACACGGGCAAGAGCACGTTCCTCAACTTCCTCAAAGCCCTCTTCGGGGGCAATGTAACCTTCAACACCAACGAGGACTTCCGAAGTCAGTTCAACTCGGACTGGGCAGGGAAACTGCTCATCCTCGTGGACGAGGTGCTTCTCGACCGCAGGGAGGACAGCGAGCGGCTCAAGAACCTCAGCACCACCCTTTCCTACAAGGTGGAGGCGAAGGGCAAGGACAGGGATGAGATTTCATTCTTCGCCAAGTTCGTACTATGCTCCAACAACGAACGTCTGCCCGTCATAATCGACACAGGAGAGACACGCTATTGGGTGAGGAAGGTGGGGAGGATAGAAAAGGACGACACGGACTTCCTGCAAAGGGTAAAGGAGGAAATACCCGCCTTCCTCTATTTTCTCCAGCACCGCACGCTCTCCACGAAGAAAGAGAGCCGTATGTGGTTCAGTCCCGAACTCATCCACACGCAAGCCCTGAGCAGGATTATACGGAGCAACCGCAACAGGACGGAGGTGGAGATGGCGGAAACCTGCCTTGAAGTCATGGACTGCATGAAAGCGTCCGCTTTCTCTTTCTGCATCAACGACAT
This sequence comes from Prevotella denticola, assembly GCF_900454835.1. Lineage (GTDB taxonomy): Bacteria > Bacteroidota > Bacteroidia > Bacteroidales > Bacteroidaceae > Prevotella > Prevotella denticola. The sequence continues at coordinate 775,889 of NZ_UGTM01000002.1, forward strand.
GCTCCTTCTGCTGAACTGCGCAGGCTGCAGGACGGACAGGACGCAGGTAAGGCGTATTGTGCAGGATATATGGAAACTCACTCCTGCCGAAAACACGCTCACCTATACGACCTGCCAACCGAGCTATGACAACATGCGCCCATACACGGAGGTAAGGCGCACGGGGCGTTTCTACACCGTCGGCAGGAAGCAGTTGGAGGAAATGCAGGGATAGGGGGAGTGGAAATGATGAGACTCAGCTTCGATAAGTGGCTTGATGAGGGCATGATGAAAGCATATTCTGTTGATTTCCAGATTATTGAAACAATATTCATCAATTCATCAGAATTTTCATCACTCCGACTTCGGTGGGAAACGGCAGTGGCATTACAGGCTGAAACGGAACAGGCAAGACACGCTGATATAAGCAACAGAAAAAGGCAGTCACGGCAAGCCGTGCATTCTGTATTTCCAAGCATGCAGGGTATTCAGATATTCGGGTGCAGTCCAAGTATGCCTTCGGAGAAACAAGTCCAATCGGCAGCATCGATGGAGAAACCGTGGGGACTTCAGGTTATAAGGGAAAGAAGTGGCAGGGGCAAATGCCCACGTGGTAAGTACGGTACGGATATTTTCAAAAGAGAAAATACCGTAGCTTATTAGGGGATTTTCTTAACGCTTCACTCTGTGTCCGCTAAAAATCCCTCAATAAGCCAACAGGGTTGCACCCCTCTGGACACCCCCTGCCGAGCCTGTCGGCATAAAGAAACGAGCAAGCCGAAAGGAAGTCTTTCCTCCTTTCAACGATTGTCCACCGACCGTATCTAAGGACATCAAGGCAACGAAAACAAGATAATGACAACATCTAAAAAAGACAAAAGGATATGGGATATTGCGTATTGCATTTGGAAAAGGCAAAGGGAGCCGACAGCGGAATGTCGGCTCACATCGAGCGCACCATCGTGCCGAAGAACATAGACCCTACGAGAACGCACCTCAACCGTGAGTTAATCAGGTTTCCCGACGGTGTGTGCAACCGCACGGCTGCCATACGCCACCGCCTTGACACGGCAGGGCTGAAACGCAAGATAGGGAAGAACCAAGTACAGGCAATCCGCATCGTGCTGAGCGGAACGCACGAGGATATGGAACGAATGGAAAACGAAAGGAGGCTCGGAGAGTGGTGCGATGACAGCGTGGCGTGGCTGAGAGAGACCTACGGGGCGGACAACCTCGTGTCGGCAGTCCTGCACATGGACGAGGAAACACCGCACATCCATGCCACCGTAGTGCCGATAGTGCAGGGTGAGCGCAGGAAGCAGAAAAAGGAAGAGAAGGCAAAGCGCAGGTACAGGACGAAAGCGACAGCCCCACGCCTCTGCGCAGACGAGGTGATGAGCCGTGCCAACCTCATCAGGTATCAGGACACCTACGCCGAACACATGGCGAAGTACGAGCTGAAAAGGGGTGTCAGGGGCTCGACAGCCAAGCACCTCTCCACGCATGAGTATTACCGCAATCTCATCACGCAGGGCGAGGACATACAGGAGAACATCGCCAACCTGCTGGCAAGGGAGGCGGAAGCACGGTGCATCATCGAGGAGGCGGAGCAAGCCAAAATGGAACTCGCACGCATCAAGGCGGAGAAAAAAACGGTGGAACTGAAAAACTCAGCTACCAAGACCGCCACAGCAGCACTCAACGGCATCAACTCCCTGTTGGGCGGTAATAAAGTGAGCAGGCTTGAAAGCGAGAACAGGCAGTTGCATGGTGAGGTGGCGGAACTGAAAGAGAGCATCGGACAGATGCGCACGGATATGCAGAAAATGAAGGAAAGCCACGTCGCCGAGCGGTTGCGAGCATCGGAGCAGCATCAGCGTGAAATCGGCAATCTCAGGCGCATCATCGACAAGGCAAAGGAATGGTTTCCCATGCTTGCCGAGTTTTTCCGTATTGAAAGGCTTTGCCGTTCGGTCGGATTGTCAGAGAGACACACGGACGAACTCCTGCAAGGCAAAGTACTCGTTGTTACGGGGAAACTGCATTCTGATGAGTACAGGCGTTCGTTCGCCGTTGAGAAGGCACGCTTGCAGGTGGGCAGGGAGGAAAGGGATGGGAAGACCGTACTTGACCTGCTCGTGGACAAAGTGCCGATTGCCACGTGGTTCAAGGAAAAATGGGAGAAAAAAATCGAACAGAAATCTATGTTTTGCAAAATGAACAGAAAAATTCGATTATAAAAGAAAAAATATTTTACCAAAGCCATATCTTGTGGGAACATTGGGTAAATACAACGAGGGGGCTTCAAAGCAAAAAAGCCCTCTCGTATTCATTATTTATTTCCGTATTTCTGTGATAGCAGATAGTTTATATCGAAAATTACCATCTTCCTTACTATTGCTTCTTGTTTTTTCAAAATCTGTCTCAGGACCTTTATCTGTATTAAAAGCACCGCTATAATAATAACCACTATCCCAGCCATTCCATCCCATATTACACAACAAATAATACTTTCGTTGTATATAAGAACCTATGGTTTGCCCATTTTTTATGCGGAAGACAGAACGGCTCATTTCTAATAATCCGTGAACCAACCAACAATGCCCACCTGAGTATGAATACCAAGTCTTTATAGTAATGCCTAAAAATTTCTTTTTGTGTTTCGTTTCCTTTGCATAACCACTTACTAATACATAGTATCCTTTCCTTAATTCATTGACAATGTCTGTTTCATTGTAATCTTTTTTTATTCCTCCAGATGAGAACCCTAAATTCTTAAGAGTTCTCGGGATGTTATCAGTAGAAGCGGAACTCCCTTTATTTTCATCAGTTTCATTTTCTGGGTATTTGGCATAAGTAACATCTAAATTTTGTCGTAAACCTAATTGTTGCATAATCCTTGCTATATAAGGGATTGCAGGAGGATATGGATTCCAAGTCTTTACATAACGATTCATAATCTCCCAATCAAAATCATAACCGTTGTATCGTTTGGGAAATTTATAAACGGATAATAATTGTGCAACAGCCGTTGGTACGCAGCCTGTGCTGGATAATTTTCCATCCGTTAATGGGCAAAATTGATTGTAAGGACTTCCCTGCCCCCACTCAACAGGACAATATCCTTCTTTCATTTCGGAAAAAGTTTTTTCCCATTTTCCATATACAACAGAAATTTCATCGTTTTCATTGATTCTGTTATTTTCGTTAAACTCATCAATCTCCTTAATGATTTGGACTTCCATATTTGCCAAAAATGGTACAAGATTAGGATTGTCTATGACACCATCTTGAGGGATTTCTCCTTTATCTGTAAGCACTAACATTGGAGTAACCCTTGTATCTCCGCTCATTATAGCATATCCACCACCTTGAAAATTGAAAATATGTATATTTGTTGAATTATCAACATCTGACCTTGTCATTCCTCCAACTCTTGTATCTATAGAAGTGCCATCTACTTTGAGGGTAAATTTATTTTTCAGGATGGGATTTTTTGGAGCAATAGAGTTTACACGAGTTGTTTTGCCTAAAAGAATTTCATTGAGTTCTGTTTCTGCATCATTGATATTTCTCTCATAGGAAGTTACTATTTTTTCCTCATCTTTTTCTTTTAACTCTATCTCATTTTGCATACATGAGCTAAGAAAAAACAAAAATATAGCGCAAACTATATATATTGTATTGTTCAATTTTAAACGCATATTCTATAAGTATTTAAAGAAAAGGCAATCTCGTTTGAATAGCGAGATTGCCAAAAGATGTTAGTTTAAACGAGCATTTGGATAACATGCCAAATTTATATCGTACAAATCTCCTCCACAATCGAAGTCAATACTTCCGTCATAACGATATAAATACCAACCATCAAAACTTCCTCCCCATCCCATATTAGCATGGCAATAAACATTGTACCTCTTTAAGATCCTGCGAGGTTGTTTTGGTGAAGGAGCCACATTAGAGGGACGAACGCGAATTTGATAACCATCAACAACCCAAGCATGTGAACCATTGGTAAATGCTCCTGTTGCTCTTGTTCCTCTGATGGCTCTTGCAGTTCCTCTACATATAACTGGTCTTCTTGAATTTAAAGAGTTTGCCATGTTTTGGAAAGTACAAGAGTTTTTTCCATCAATATGGACATTCCATTTTTTTACATAATTTGCAACTGCATCTACAGAAACAGAACCTCCTTCACTTGTAAATTTTGTGCCGCTTCCATCTGCAAGATTCTTTATTAAAGAGGCTAACCTTTTATCTTCCTCAGTAAGCTCATGGTATCCCCAAAAAATCGGAGAATAACTTCCTAAATTACCCCAATAAAATTTCTGTCCTTCAGGAGTTGTAATGTCATTGATATTCGGTTGTAAATACGCCAAGACTTGTGCCCAAGCAATAATTGTACACCCTGCAGGATGGCGTCCGTCATAACCATAGCCAAAATCATATTCTGGGGGACATTTAGGCACATAAAGATTATAAGGACTTGTCTGATTCCATTTTGTTTTTAGCATAGGCTCAACTATTTTATATAATTGCCCAGAGGGATTGTCTGTGGCAGAACTACGTGTTACAGGAGTATTGTTTACAAGGTATTCTACATGTTTCATCCCCTTCTTCCTAATTTGCATATTGACATAAGCTTTTGTTTTTTCACGAAGAGAATCTTCGCATTGCTTAATTACGGCAATCTCTTGCAAGGCTATGTTCATTGCATTTTTTATCATCAAATCTGCTGTTTCGTTTGGTGAAAAGAAATCTCCTTCCTCAGAAAAGGCAATAACATAAGGGAAACGGCAATCTGAACTTACAATCATACTAATAGGCTTCTTGGCTTGATGGTCAACCCATTTTAATTTTGTAAAGTATATTTCTTCACCTTTTTCGTGCTGTTTTGTAGTCAAGGATAAACTAATTTTTTCTTTTTGCACATTTGATAAAGAATTTAAGGCAGACCTTGTATTAGATCCCTTAATACTTCCGATGTATGATTTCGCAATGCTTTCAACCTCCTCATCCGATAAGTCTTTCTTATCAGGATAGGCAATACTATTGTACTCTTGTTCAGACAAAGAGATATAAGATTTATGACCGTTATCTATAACGGTATCTACTTCATCCATTTTGTCACTACACCCACTCAGAATAAAGAGTACTACCGGTAAAAATTTTAGATAATTCTTCATAATAAATTGTTTTAGTTTGTATTCGCTTACAAATATAATCAATATTCATGTTGCTTCCAAATTTTTATCACCCTTTTTTCTTATATTGCGTTAAAACACCAACAAATGATGATGGGAATTTTGGGGAATTAGAGTTTTTATGTACTTTTGTAGCAAAGAGCAAACCTCTAAGCAAGACAAGGCAAAGCATAGCAAACAGAACGGTTTCCAAATCGTTACCCGAACACCAGCCTATTGTGCGGAACACCCTTCTACAAAGGGTTGTCGCTTTTCTATCCAAAGTTACAGAAAAATTTTTATTTTCTGATAAAAAAACAAAAAAAACAATTCAATCAATGATTAAAAATGCAGAAAAACACAGTGAGGAAAAATCATATTCTGTACAGGTCTTGGTCGGAATTTCTGCCGTTTACCTGTCGATTGCCATCAGCCCCCTTCTCTTCTCTGTCTTCTGAGGTATTCCCTTTCTGATGTTTCTTTTCCGTATGATCCTGACCTGTAAAATCTGAAAAGAATGTAGCGTGCCGGAAATATATTTACATTACTACTGCATCAGGCTCTGTTTCCAGAGCTTAGGACGTATATAAAATACATTGAGAATACCATGCTGAATTATACAGGCCGCTACCTGTGCGCCAATTAACGCCTACTTGCATTGTAACCAACGCCTACATGCACTGCAGCTGAGGCCTACTTGAAGTCTAAGTAAGCACCTTTTCCTTTCACTGATATATGTAGCTGTGAACAAGCGACTTACAAGACGAATACAGCCTCTCTTCCCTGTCCTGCATGATTCGACATAAAAAAAAGAAGCATACGGGATTCATGAGGACCGCCCGAACAGCAGTGGGTAAAATATCATGACAAACAATATGAGTCGCAACAAAATTCTTTGTATTGACAAGAACCACCGGTTCAAGTTACTTTCCCAGGCCTGCCATCTCAAGAAAACTTTTACGAAATGTTCTGAAAAATTCCGTTGATTTTTTTTAGAGCTGCCTTACCTGCTGTTTCGGAAACCGTCAATCTGGTCATACTGTTTCTTCTTCATTTTCCTGCTGATTGATGCAATCCAACGCCGATGGGCAGCGATGAAAATGATGCCGGAAAAGGACAAGGCAGCATCGGTCAGTCCGGGCCGATTGAGCCACCAACTGCCGATGGCGACAAAGGGCAACGGACTAAAGAGAACAATAAACGGTATGAGAATCAAAATATAAGACGTGCGTTGCATTTTTCCTGTATAGGCGGCATTCAGAGGCTGCGTCACCTTATTATATATAGCCATCTGAAAAAAAATGCGATAGCAGACACCTGCAGTGAAGAGTGCATAGGCGAGGATTGTCCACAGGCTTACCCTGCCGAGGAGAACGGCAGGCAGCAGCAACAGCAGCGGCAGCAGCAACAGTGCAGAATAGAAATAATACTTTGCCAGCAGCAGGGTGAAGATGCTGTCCCGCTGCATGAGCAGGCACTCAAAGTAATTGCCCTCAATGCACATGATTCTCGTGAGAAAAGCGATGCCATAGATGACAAAACTGTAAAAAAGGAATGCATGGCTCTCTTTTGCAGGCAATTCGAGGCCGAGGAACAAGCCCAGTGCATAAAAGGCGATGAAGGCCGTGTTGGAAATGAACAGGTAACGAATCCGTCTGTTACGGAAGATGGACCGTACCTCCAGCTTGAAGTACTCTCCCATGAGATCGAACCGCTCAAGGAATGCAAGCCGTAGAGAGGGTTGCTCCCCGTTGGCGGATGCGGCGGCATATTGTTCCTGACGAGTCCAGTCGTAAAGAACGCGGCGGTTCAGTCCTGTCAGTGCAGCCAGCAGCAGAAGCAGAACGGCATAGACACATACGTTCCCTGCCATCAAGGCATCACCGGCACGGGCAAAGAGGCTGATGTAGTTTTGTGGGGAGGAAAAGAAAAAGGGGGTCGCGGCAGCAGAGAGATAGACAACTGCCGGCAGCAGCCAGTAGCGGAGGCGTTGTGCTATGAGTACCTGAGTAAACTGGAAGAACTGTCCGTTGGCGAGCAGCAACAGATACAGGCCGAGCGTATAGCCTGCCATTGCCTTTACCCCCCGTTCGGGAACGACGGTCATGATGCCGAAAGGAATACATAGAAAAAGAAAAAATGTGTTCTTGACGTGCAGCAGCTGGCGGATAATCAGGCAGTCCGTACAGGCATATTTGGGCAGCGGGAGCAGGAGATAGGGGCGTACCTGTACCGGCCTCCGGCTGTCGGATGCATACCGGAAGACATAGTCGAAGAAGAGTAGAAACGGCAGCAGTCCGAAGATGAAACGGTAGCTGCCAAGATGTCCTGCGGAAACAAGCTCTGCCAGTTTCAGGCCGGCCCATGCCATATAGCCACAAACGAAAACAGCCAACAGGCAGTAAAGATACTTTGCTGCCTTGTTGGCTGTCTGCTGCTCTGCCCTTCTGCCAGACAGACGGAAGAGCGTATGCAGGGTAAATATGGCTTCCCGGCAGGTCATTTACCGGAGGTCTATGATTTCGGCGGACGGATGGCTCTTCCTGTTGAAGGTGAAGAGGGCATCGGAGAGGTTCTTGCGCTGGATGCCGGACACAGTGATGGTAGTCCATTTACCGCCCTGCTTCATCCTGATGGCCTGCAGCTGGTAGTTTTTGCTGACGGTCACATATACTTCCTGCACACTGCGTTGGGCATTAGCTGCCTTCATGTGTACCAGATAGGCGTTGCCCTTGTTCGTCATCGAGAGATCGTACCCCTGCCGGTACATTGTCATCAGGGAATAGGGATTCATCGAGAGCCGCTGTGCTTCGGTGGGAGTGGAAATGTTCACTTCGTTGGTAGACTTCATGTACGACCACTGTGTCTTTCCGTTGAACCAGATGGTCATCTGCGGAGTGGTGGCAACGAACTTCGTTCCTTTTACGGATATTGTGCCCGATGTTCTGCCTACAGAGCCCGGTCTGGAGAGGGCGAAACGGGCGGTGACTCCCCCCTGGTTGGCAACAATGGCAGTAGCCTTGTCCAGACAGGTTCTGGCCTGGTTGGCATTCTGTGCAAAGATGCTGTCTGCCATGAAGATGACTGCCAGCAATAATAAATACTTAATCTGTTTCATCGTTGTGATGTTTTGTCTGTTTTGTTCAAAATAGTCATGGAGGTTGTTACCGACGGACTGTCTTCTCCGGACAGGCGGCACGATGCGTCATCCGGTTTGTCCGCCTTGCGGGTATTATCCACGTAAACTTGCAAGCATATTGTCGAGGCTCACCTCGTCGCCGATCAGCACTTCGCGTGGTTTCGAGCCTTTGGCCGCCCCCACGATGCCGGCCTTTTCCATCTGGTCCATCAGTCGTCCGGCACGGTTGTAGCCGATGGACAGTCGGCGTTGGATCATACTCGTCGAACCCTGCTGGCTGATGACAATGGCACGTGCAGCCTCTTCGAACAACGGGTCGAGACTGTGCGCATCCAGTGAACCGCCTCCGCTCACCTCATCTTCTGACAGCGGCTCCGGAATCTCCAAAGGATGTACCGGTCCCAGCTGGTTGGCGATGAACTTTGTTATCTTCTCAACCTCGGGAGTATCCACAAAGGCACACTGCACACGCACAGGATCGGCGCCGTTGAGATAGAGCATATCACCGCGTCCGACAAGCTGCTGCGCCCCCGGACGGTCGAGGATGATGCGGGAATCCATCATGGCACCGACACGGAAGGCAATACGGCCCGGGAAGTTCGCCTTGATGTTACCGGTAATGATGCTGGTGGTCGGTCGCTGTGTTGCAATGATCATGTGGATGCCGACGGCACGTGCCAGCTGGGCTATACGGGTGATAGGCATCTCCACTTCCTTTCCGGCAGTAAGTATCAGGTCGCCGAACTCGTCGATGATAACGACAATGTACGGCATGAACTCATGTCCGTCTTCCGGGTTCAATTCATGGTTGAGGAACTTCTGGTTATACTCCTTTATGTTTCTCACTCGGGCTGCCTTCAGCCTGTCGTAACGCTCGTCCATGAGCACGCACAGGCCTTTCAGTGTCTTCACGACTTTCTGTACATCCGTGATGATAGGCTCGTCCTCGTTCTCTTCGACAGCTGCCATGAATGGTTTTGCAATCGGGGAATAGACACTGAACTCAACCTTCTTCGGGTCGACAAGTACAATCTTGAGTTCATTGGGATGTTTCTTGTAGAGCAGGGATGTGATGATGGCGTTCAGTCCGACGGACTTACCCTGACCTGTGGCACCGGCAACAAGCAGGTGGGGAATCTTGGCAAGATCTACCATGTAGACCTCGTTGGTGATAGTCTTGCCCAATGCGATCGGCAGTTCCATCGTTGACTCCTGGAACTTCCTGGAGTTAAGGATAGAGTACATGGAAACGATGTTCGGCTTGGCATTCGGCACCTCGATGCCGATGGTACCCTTACCCGGCATGGGTGCGATGATTCGGATGCCAATAGCCGCCAGGCTCAGTGCAATGTCATCCTCGAGGTTCTTGATTTTGGAGATGCGGATGCCCTGTGCCGGAGTGATTTCGTAGAGGGTAATAGTAGGGCCGACAGTAGCCCGTATGCTGCGAATCTGTACGCCGAAGTCGTTCAGCACCTTGATGATGCGGTCCTTGTTCGCCTCCAGCTCCTCCTGGCTTACATAGTTGACCTTGGAGTCGGAATCATATTCTTTCAGTAGGTCGAGGGTCGGAAATTTCCAGTTGACAAACGGCTCGCGTGGGTTGATAGGTGTCAGCGGCAGGTTACTGTTCGCAACAGTCTTTCCCTGTGCCTGTTCATTCCTCCGGGTTCTTTCCACTTCAAAACCGGGAATTCTCTTTCCATCTGTATTCTTCGTATGGCCACTTTCACCGGAAGTGTAGAGCGAATCGGGTTCACGCAGCACCGTTGCCGGCCCCGTCTGCAGATCGATGGGCTGAGAGAGTTCCGGGTCGACAAGTTCCGGAGAATCGTCAGACGCACCATCAGCAATCGTCTCATCGTCATAAAGACTATCGGAAGTTTCTCTGCTGTTATGGTGAACCACTGTGAACTTCACCTTGTCCCGTATGTATCCGATCGGATTCATCATCTTACGTACAACGGTGATGGTCTCCGAAGTAAGATAGGTAAGGTAAGCCAGCATGACAATGACGAGTATCGCCATCAGTCCCGTTGTACCGACAAGGTTTTCCATGTATTGTACGCAGAAAGCACCGTGGTCGCCGCCGGGATTGAACACCTGGTCGCCCATCAGGGGGGTGAGGAGCTTGGCAAACGTAATTGAAGACCATATCATGACGAGGGCCATTCCCATGAACCATTTCATCAGGTTCAGCTTCTTGTAGGCACCCATCATACGGAGACCGCAGAGGATGATGAAGGCTGGGATGATAAAAGCAGGAATCCCGAAACAGCGAGAGATAAGTCCGTATGACAGCAGGGCTCCGAGCGATCCGCAGGCGTTCTGGAATGCCCTGCCAGTGTTTTCGACCTCACCGGGGCGCAGGTCGGTGACAAGACTCTGGTCGGCCGCACCGGTATTGAAATAGCTGAAGAAAGCCACGCAGATAAAAAGCGCAACACCCAGAAGGATAAGCCCGGCAACAAATCCCGTCTTGTCATTAATGATACTGTTGAGTCCGATTGCTTCGGTGAATGTCTTGCTTTTACGTTCCGTTTTTTTCTTTGCCATTGATCAATCTTCGTTTTATCCTTGCAAAAGTAATAAATTCGTGCCACATAAGTTTACGATTTCAGACTTTTTTTCTTAATTTTGCAGGTCAGTATACAATCCGAAATGAACAGAGTATTATACAACAAATTCGACAAAAGCAGAATATCGCAGTTGCCAAGAGTTACTTTTCCAGGCAAGATTGTCGTTGTCCTGAATGAAGCTGAGGCTGAGAAAGCGGTTAATTACCTGCTCTCGCGTGACATCATCGGCATTGATACCGAGACGCGCCCCGTCTTCCGGAAAGGACAGCACCATAAAGTTGCGCTTCTGCAGGCGTGCGACCGTGAAGTATGTTTTCTGTTCCGACTGAACATCATCGGTATACCAGACTGTGTTAAACGGTTCCTCGAAGATACGACCGTTCCGAAAGTGGGGCTTTCGCTGGGCGATGACATGCTGATGCTGCATCAGCGTTCTGCGTTCAAACCGGGCTATTTCATCGACCTCCAGGACTATGTGAAGTCACTGGGCATCGAGGACATGAGCCTCCAGAAGCTGTACGCCAATGTCTTTCACGAACGTATAACCAAGCGTGAACAGCTGTCGAACTGGGAAAACCAGATACTCAACGATAAGCAGAAGCTTTATGCCTCGACGGATGCATGGACGTGTATCAATCTCTATGAACGCTTGCACGAACTGAAGCATACAGGTGATTATGAGCTGGTTGTTGTTCATGAGAAAGAACATACGGATTCTATTCAAACTGAAAAAGCGACAGAGAGCATAAGGATTTGATACTTCTTTTCTGATTACCATCACGATGATATGATTTTTCTTCATGCTGAACAATTCATGTCAGACGGACTGGTGTAAGCAATTTAATCAAAATAATCGAGAAACTTTATGTATAAGCAAATATATCTGAAAAGGGGCAAGGAGGACAGTCTTCTCCGCTTTCATCCATGGATATTCTCCGGTGCCATCAGCAGGATTGACGAAGGACTTGAAGAGGGTGAGACCGTACGCGTCATGACACATGATGGCAGGTTTATCGCTGTCGGACATTTCCAGATCGGTTCTATTGCCGTCCGAATTCTTTCGTTCCGTGATGTAGAGATTGACGACACTTTCTGGGAAAGCCGGCTGAGAACAGCCTTTCAGGTGCGTCGGGCTATCGGCGTTATTCGTGAGTGGAAGGAGGATATTCATTTTTCCCCGAACACCACTTACCGGCTTGTCCATGGAGAGGGTGACAATCTACCGGGACTGATAATCGACGTATATGGCAGGACGGCAGTCATGCAGGCTCACTCCGTGGGGATGCACGTGTGCCGTTTCGTGATTGCCAAAGCTCTTGTGAAAGTGATGGGAGACAGGCTGGACAGCATCTATTACAAAAGTGAGACAACCCTCCCATTCAAGGCTGAACTCGGTCAGGAAAACGGCTTTATCCATGGTGGCACCGATGATGACATTGCAGTTGAGAACGGATTGAAGTTCCATATCGACTGGCTGAAGGGGCAGAAGACCGGTTTTTTCATCGACCAGCGGGAGAACCGTTCGCTGCTGGAACGATACGCCAAAGGGCGTAGCGTACTCAATATGTTCTGCTATACGGGCGGTTTCTCTGTCTATGCCATGCGAGGCGGGGCTGAGCTGGTACACTCTGTGGACAGCTCTGCCAAGGCCATAGAATTGACAGACAGGAATATCGAGCTCAACTTCCCAGGTGACACACGACATGAAGCTATCTGTGAGGATGCCTTCAAGTATCTTGACGATCACGACGGAAAGTATGATCTCATCGTCCTCGACCCGCCTGCCTTTGCCAAACACCGAAAGGCTCTGAAGAACGGACTGCGTGGATATACACGACTGAACTTCAAGGGTTTTGAAAGAATCAAACCCGGCGGAATTCTCTTCACTTTCAGCTGCTCGCAGGTTGTAACAAAGGAGAACTTCCGGCAAGCCGTCTTCACAGCTGCTGCACAGGCAGGGCGCAAAGTACGCATTCTGCATCAGCTTCACCAGCCGGCCGACCATCCGATAAATATTTATCATCCCGAAGGGGAATACTTGAAAGGACTGGTTCTCTATGTTGAATAAGGTCAGGCGTTTCATAGCTTTCGAGCATCTGCTTCAGGCAGACAGACTTTATCTGGTAGCACTCTCAGGTGGTGCCGACAGCGTCTGCCTGTTACTCTGTCTCAAGGAATTAGGCTATCGGATTGAGGCTGTTCACTGTAATTTCCACCTGCGTGGAGAAGAAAGCCAGCGTGACGAACAGTACTGTCAGGAGCTATGTGTACGTGAGAACATCCCACTTCATAAGGCACACTTCGATACAAAGACCTATGCGGCACAGCACAAGGTAAGCATAGAGATGGCTGCACGCAGTCTGCGTTACCGCTATTTCTTCCAACTGAAAGAGACACTGGCAGCAGATGCTGTCTGTACAGGACATCATAAGGAAGATTCGGTAGAGACGATTCTCATCAATCTTGTCCGTGGCACGGGGCTTAATGGTCTGATGGGAATCCGTCCAAGAAAAGGCGGTGTAGTCCGTCCGCTGCTCTGTGTTACACGTCAGGAAATTGAGCAGTATCTCCGCAGCCGTTCTGTGTCGTTTGTGACCGACAGCACAAACCTTGTAGACGATGTGGTACGCAACAAGATCCGTCTGAATATTCTTCCGCAGCTGGCCGAGATAAATCCTTCTGTCAATGATGCCGTCCTGACTGCCGCCAATCACCTCTCTGAGGTCGATGCTATTGTGCGGGATTCTTTGAACATGGCTTTGGATAAAGCTGTCAGGCCAATTGGCTCAACCAGTCCGGGAAATTCTTTTTATCCACTGGAACATACTTTCAAAATTGATTTGAAGGTTGTCCGGCATTTTCCATCGCCTGCCTATCTCCTCTTCCATATTTTAAAGCCGCTTGGTTTCACACCTTCTCAGATTGCAGAGGTTACAGCCCATCTTGAAGGACAGCCAGGGCAGGTCTGGGCATCTTCCACCCATGAACTCACACACGACCGGGACTCGCTTCTTGTCATGCCTGTAGTGGCAGAGAAGCCTCGTGAACTTATCATCCCGGAGACAGGACGCTATGTTTATGATGATGGACTTTCCATCCGCCTGACGAAAGAGAACCGCTCTCCCGCTTCAAGTCCCTCCTTCTCAAGAAATCCTGCCATCATTGACCTCGATGCCTCCTCTATCCGGTTCCCGCTGACCCTCCGCCGTACCGCTGAGGGCGACCGCTTCATGCCTCTTGGCATGAGCGGAACCCAACTCGTAAGCGATTTCCTCACCAATCTGAAGCGTAACCGTTTCGAGAAACGTAGTCAACTTGTTCTTCTCGATGCCTCAGGTGTCATTCTCTGGCTACTCGGTCTCCGTATCAGTGAGTGCTTCAAAGTCAGCTCGCACACAACTTCCTGCCTGCATATTGAACTGCTTTGAGCTTCGTGTATAGTGGGTTGGATTGCAACTGACGATCACTTCGTATTCAACTAACGCCTACTTCGTGTTCAACTAACGCTTACTTGCATGCCAACTAAGCACCGTTTTTTACATCGGTTATAACCATCTGGAAACAAGATGTTTGCAATGTGAGGAAAGACACAGTGGAAAAACGGAATGGGGAACTGACTCCAAATCCATGGAAATGCGCTGACACAATTTGTAAAAAGCATTATCGGCCTGCCATCCATCAGTTTTTATTCTGCCAGCTTCTTCTTCACTTCCGCAAGTGCCGCAATCCAATCTGTGTCAAGCGAGAACTGAGTAAGATAATCTTCACGGTTGAAATAAGCCAGAACGAGGTCTTTGTCGGGATCGTTGTAAAGCGGATGGTTGATGCTTGTATCCCGAAAAATCTTTAGAATGCGGTCCTTGTCACGCTGTTTCACCGCACGGGCGTATTCCTTTGTAAAGAGGTTGACGTACTCGTGCATGTAATAGGCCATCGAATCGAGCTGGGCATTGAGATGGGCAATCTCCTTATTGGACAGTTGACTTGTCGTATCGACGATTGCCGACAAAGTGCGAGTGTTCAGGTAGGTGATGGCATCCACCTTGAAAGAAGCGGCCTTACGTACATTAACATCTTCTTTCGTGTCGGTTGCGACCTTGTAGGCACTCGTGTAAATTTGTTTGGAAACCCGTTCCTGCTGGGCGTTTGCCGACAATGCAGATACGAACAGGAAAGCCAAAGCTATCATTACAGTTTTCATACATTTAAATATTTCTATTATCCTAATTTGTATTTTCGACGAATTTAGAAGTTACCGGTTTAAATCAACAAGGTTCCGATTTCTTTCTTTTCCGCTATGGCAGCCCTTAACCGGCTCATCTTACCCTATCGGTATTCTTCCTGGCAAAATCCTTCCACGAACCATAATGTCTGGCATCTGTAGTGGGGCGGTTCATTTGCAGGAAGTGACAATAAGCAGCGGCAACGGCATCTGTGGCATCCATGAAATGAGGCATCTGGTCGTCGCGAAGATGGAGCAGTTTCTGCAGCATACCGGCAACCTGATCCTTGGAAGCCGACCCGTTTCCGGTGATTGCCATCTTGATTTTCAAAGGAGCATATTCACAGATGGGGACATCATGATGGATGGCTGCAGCAATGGCAACGCCTTGCGCACGTCCGAGCTTCAGCATTGACTGCACGTTCTTGCCGAAGAAAGGAGCCTCGATGGCAAGCTCGTCGGGCAGATACTCGTCAATGATACCCGTGACACGGTCGAAAATCTTTCCCAGTCGCAGATATACATCCTTCTCCTTGCGCATATCAATGACACCCATGACTATCAGTTCTGCCTTGTTCCCACGAACACGCAGCACGCCATAGCCCATGACGTTAGTCCCCGGATCGATACCAAGGAGTATCTTTTCCGACTGTAAATTTCCTTTCTGCATTCCTGACTGTCTGAATCAGACCTATCTCAGCGGTCCATATAGGGATTATGGGCAAGTTCGAAGCCGATAGAAGTCTGGGGGCCGTGTCCCGGATAGACTACGGTGGCATCCGGAAGCTGTGCAAGCTCGCGCAGGCTGCTGATAATCTGGAACATACTTCCACCGGGGAAATCGGTTCTGCCGATACTTCCCTTGAAAAGCGTATCACCGGTGAACAGAACGTTCTCTTCTGCACAATAGAAGGATACTGAACCTTCAGAATGGCCAGGCGTGTGGATGACTCGGAACACATGAGTTCCGAACGAAATCTCCCTGCTCTCGGAAAGCCTCAACTCACCGGCCGGAAGTCTGCAATCCAACTTCATCCCCAGCATCTGTGCAGCTGCCTGCTCCGGATTGTTCATGAATACGGCATCGTCTTCAGCAACCTCCGGCAGAAGACCGAAAGCCGAGTGGACAGCCGCGTCGCCAAGGTGATGGTCAAGATGACCGTGTGTGCCGAGGTTGTGGACAGGGTGCAGTCCGTTTTCCTTTATATAGGAAACAATCGTTCCCTGTTCATCTTCCGTGAGGGCTCCACAGTCAATGATGACACATTCCTTGGTATCGTCACTGACGACGTAGCAGTTTTCCTGGAGAGGGTTGACCTCGAATGTTTTGATTTTAAGCATAAGCGATTATGATGAATAATGACCAGAACAACTATGAAGAGGGCATTGAAAAACGACGAAAATAATCTGCCGGAAGCTATGCCGGTACGTAAACGAGATACTTCTCCTTAAACCACGCTTCATCGAACCATTGTGACAGTTCTGTTCTTTCTGCAATCTTCCGGAAAGGCTTCAGTTCTTCATCAAGATTTCCACCTTTAAGGACCATTACACCATTGGGGAGGGCATTATGCTGGTCACGTGCAATATTTTTTCTGACGATTTTCATCAGGTCTGGCAGCGGCATGACGGCACGTGAGACGATGAAATCGAACTTTCCTTTCTCCTCCTCTCCGCGCTGGTGGACAGGCAGGACATTGTCGAGACCGATGGAATCGGCAACTTCCTTTGCCACCTTTACCTTTTTACCGGTCCCGTCAATGAGTTTGAAGTTGGATTCAGGAAAGAGAATGGCAAGTGGTATTCCTGGGAAGCCACCGCCCGTACCAAAGTCGAGGACGTTTGTTCCTTCCCGGAAACGGATACGGCGGGCAATCGCCAATGAGTGCAGGATATGATGCTCATAAAGATTATCGATGTCCTTGCGCGAAACGACATTTATTTTCGCATTCCAGTCGTGATACAGAACATCGAGTGCGGCAATCTGCTCTTCCTGTCTGTGGGTGAGATGGGGAAAATACTTCTTTATTATCTCTGTCATGATTTTATAGAGGATAAGTGGATGATAGACGATGATGGATGATGGTCATCATTAAGCGATGATGGGTAATCCCTGAGAGGAAATCAATTGTCGACGGCCACCCTCACTTCCTGCCGGCTGATTTCTCCCGGCGTATAGATGAAGACCGTAGAGTCATCTGTTAGAATGAAATTGTCTGCGGGATAGGGACTGATTCCTACGAAATAGCCTTTTGATTGTAAACCCGCAACGTCCCCATTGTCAAGGTCTTCCCGCTCAGCCATACGCCCGATGATTTCCTTTGTCAGTTTTTCTTTATAATCTTTGCCGAATTGTTCCTGCAGGCTGATCAGATGACCGTCCTTCAGACTGAAGTTGCGTGCAATTGTATACTTCGTCGACTGACCGTTACCATTGTTGATGGCAATGTGCGAGAGAGCTGTGACATAATCGCCGGATGCGGCTCTCAGCTCTGTCTTGATGGACAGTTCACCGATCAGCTGGCTCCGTTCTTTTTCTTTCTGACGTATGAGACGTGCCACTTCCATATACTCTTTCACGTATTGACGCACAAAGGCTGGGATAGCAGTCTGTGGAGAAAGACGGTCATAACTGATGGAGAAATAGTCGGGTTGCAACAGCCCCATTCGCAGTAAAGAGTCGTTGACGACAGCATATTTCTTGTCTTTCAGACAGGTGAAAGCAACATGGACATGGCATTGTATCGCATCTGAAAGACGCGCTAAAGTATCAGCAGACACGACAGTTGTTGCAGCCTCAAGCCTTTGGGGGGTGCCTTGCTTAGAGCTGCAGCTTCCAGTCAGCATCAGGACGACCACGGAGAATACGAATAATTTTAATAACTTCTTTGTCATATATAATCGACAAAGTTACAAAAAACTTTTGTAACTTTGCATTATACATATTATAATAAAAGGAAAGAATGGTAAAAGCATGTTTGTTTGATCTGGATGGCGTTGTCTTCAACACGGAACCATTATACACTTTGTTCTGGCACGATATGGGACGGAAGTACTGTCCTCAGATTGCTGACTTTGAGTATGTCATAAAAGGACAGACACTGGTGCAGATATTCGACAGGTATTTTCCGGGTGAGGAAAAAAAACAGCATCAGATTACACAGTCTCTGAATGACTATGAAAAGAATATGCCGTATGATTATGTCGATGGATTCGAAAATTTTATAAAGGATATCCAAAGTAAAGGTATAAAGACAGCCATCGTCACAAGTTCCAATCTTGCCAAGATGGAGAATGTGTACGCCCGGCATCCGGAGTTCAAGAAATACTTTAACGCAATCCTTACCTCTGAAGACTTCTCTGAAAGCAAACCTTCTCCCGACTGTTATCTGAAAGCAGCGGAAAGGCTCGGTGTCTCCACCAAGGATAGTGTTATCTTTGAAGACAGTGCTGCCGGATTGCGTTCAGGCACTGCCTCCGGTGCCCGTGTCATCGGGCTTGCAACCACTCTTCCTGTGGATGAAATCAAGGTTTTCACCCGAGAAGTTATCTGCGATTATAAAGGTTTCACTTTGTCAGTTGACTAAAAAGAAGTAACTTTGCAGGCTGGAAGTGGATTCCAAACTGCATAGTTCTCCGGAACATGGCTTGTCGCCTTTGAATTGCGGGGCATTCACAATCTCGCAAGGCAATCGCAATCTCGTATTGCAGACCGGCTCCAGAGACGATAGGTATTATATATATGGGATATTTAATAACAGACAAGAAAAAAGTTACAGCCAAGACATTGTTGCAGATGAAGGCTGCAGGTGAAAAGATTACCCAGATGACTGCCTATGATTTCACGACAGCCGGAATTATCGACACAGCCGGGATAGACAGTATCCTCGTCGGCGATTCTGCATCCAATGTGGTGGCCGGCAATCAGGATACGACTCCTATCACTCTTGAAGAGATGATTTATCATGCACGTGCTGTGGTCCGTGCATGCCGGCATTGTCTGGTCGTCTGCGATATGCCTTTCGGATCCTATCAGGTAAGCCGAGAGGAAGGAATACGCAATGCGATCCGCATCATCAAGGAGACAGGTGCCGGGGCAGTAAAGATGGAAGGCGGCAAGGAGATTGCCGAGACCGTGAAAGGAATCGTAGACAGCGGAGTCCCTGTCGTCGGACATCTTGGTCTTACTCCGCAAAGCATACACAAGTTCGGCGGATATGGGCTGAGGGCAAAGGACGACGCAGAGGCAGAAAGACTTATAGAGGATGCCCTTGCGCTTGATGCTGCAGGCGTGAGTGCAATCACACTTGAGAAAGTACCTGCTGCTCTTGCCACGAAGGTGACATCGATGGTGAAAGCTGCCACCATCGGTATCGGTGCCGGCAGCGGAACTGACGGACAGGTACTCGTCTATGCGGATGCACTTGGAATGACGCAGGGATTCAAACCTAAGTTTCTCCGTCAGTTCGCCAACGTCGGAAAATGTATGACGGAAGGTGTACAGGAGTATATCAAATGCGTGAAGGAAAAGTCTTTCCCTTCCGATGCGGAAGCATATTGATATACATTGTATTTCTTGCTTCATGATTATCATACGACAGACTGATTTTCTGATAATCATTGAAGATAATCATTGAATAGGATATAATCAAGATATGCAAGACATGGACAGGGCTACACCATCGGTACTTGATGAAACCGTAGGGAAGAAGGGCCGGAGAAGTCTGTCTCTGATTCTGAAATTACAGCTTTTGGATTCTGGAAAATAGCTTATGGATACTCAAAACATACCTGTTCACGTGCGACTTTGGAACAAGCGTTTCTGGATGCTGGCAATGGCAAACCTCCTGCTGGTTATGTCTTCTTACATGCTTCTTCCGGCAATCCCGCTGCGAATGGCAGAGTGGGGGTATACCCAGATCCAGACCGCATGTGTGTCTGGAATCTTCTTTGTGGGAATGTATCTGTTCGGCAGTCTGTCCGGATATCTTGTGCAACGTTATCGGCGCAAAAATGTCTTCTGCATCTCTACATTGCTGCTGCTGGCAGTTACCGGAATTTTCTACTATCTGAACACACTGTCCGATGACACATTGGATTACACACTGCTCATACTGCTCCGTTTCCTGCAGGGAGCTTTCTATGGTCTGTCCCAGCTGGTACTTCTCAGTACGCTGATCATCGACACCGTCGAGGCTGTACACCGTACAGAAGCCAATCATGCCGCAACATGGTTCGGACGTTTTGCTCTTGCACTGGGACCGTTGACAGGCATTCTTGCTTACCGGCACGCACAATTCAGTTCTGTACTGGTTCTTTCGTGCGCCTGTCTGACACTTTCTTTTGTTTTTGTCGGTCTCGTCCGTTTCCCGTTCCGTATGCCGAGCGAAGATCTCCACTGTTTTTCTTTCGACCGTTTCCTGTTGAAAGGCAGCCGCTGGCTGTTCCTTAACATTATGCTCGTCACCTCTGTAGCGGGTCTTCTGCTGACCATCGAGCATACGCCTCATTTCTATGGATTTGTCATGCTGGGCTTCCTCGTGGCTATTCTTGCAGAACGGTTCGCATTTGCCGATGCCGACCTTCGCAGCGAGGCAACTGCGGGAATGATTGCGATGGGAATCGCCATCCTGCTGCTGATAACGAACAGTCAGAAGAGTGTAGACTATATTGCGCCTGTTCTCATCGGATTCGGTATAGGGATAAGCGGCAGCCGCTTCCTGCTCTTTTTCATCAAACTGTCAAGGCATTGCCAACGAGGAACAAGCCAGAGCACCTACCTCCTTGCCTGGGAAACTGGTATTGGAGCCGGGATGACAGTTTCTTTCGGCCTGCTTGGCTGCTCTCAGATTCCTGTATTATGGGTGTGCCTGGGACTTCTGGCTGCTGCTTTGATTCTCTATGTTACTTTTGTTCACGGATGGTATATGGCGCATAAAAACCGGTAGGGTGTGACGGACAGGCCTCTCCCAACCGATTCTTTTTTCCATCAGAAGCCGATACTTTCTCCCTCTCTCCGGCAGGAAGTGTGAAAAGTTCTCCGTCATATCCTTACAACCTCTTTGACACCTTTCACTGTCCGCAGTTTCTTGATAAGCATGTTCAGCTTGGAGTTGTCATCAAGTAGAACAACCAGATTACCTGAAAAGAGACCGTCATGCGAGTCGATATTGATAGACCGCATGACGATTTTTTCGTCTTTAGAGATGACATTGGAAATATTGCTCACAATGCCGATGTCGTCGTTTCCGATGACACGCAGGGTGATGGCATACTGTGAAGAACCCTTCCCGCTCCAGCGTGCCTTGACGATACGATAACCGAAACGCTTGCGCATCTCCGGAGCATTAGGACAGTCGCAGCGGTGAATCTTGATGCCACCGCTGACGGTCACAAATCCGAAAACCGGATCACCGTAGATAGGGTGGCAGCACTTGGCAAGCGAGAAGTCAAGCCCTTTGAGGTTCTGGTCGATGACAAGCACATCATCGTTCTTTCTCAGATACTCTGTCGTCGGGTTCTCAAGCTCGAAGTTCTCCGCACTCTCAGTCTCCTTGGGCTGGTTGAGATTGTGGTCGTGGCTGTAAACCTTCTGGTATTCCTCAATGACATAATTAGGGTCGAGCTTCTCGTCAGCAATCTGTTTGTAGAACTCAGATACCTCTTTGAAGCCCAGCTTGCGCAGAAGATGCCCCATGGTGGCCTCTTCGATATCTATCTTTTTGTTCTTGAACCTTCGTTCAAGAAGCTCCTTGGCATAGAGACCGTCTTTGACCTGTGTCTCTTTCAGTGCCAGACGTATCTTGGCCTTCGCACGTGATGATTTGCAGATGCTGAGCCAATCCTGCTTGGGCTTCTGCGTCGTCGATGTCAGGATTTCAACAGTGTCGCCACTGTGCAGCTCGGTACGGAAAGACACGTTCTTTCCGTTGACCTTCCCACCTACACACTGATTCCCGATTCTGGAATGGATGTGATAGGCGAAGTCAAGCACCGTCACACCCTTGGGAAACTTCAACAGGTCGCCTTTCGGTGTGAAAACGTAGATTTCCTTCTCATAAAGATCGGACTTGAACTGGTCCATCACCTCAAGATTGTCGCCGGCCTCAAGTGCTGAACGGATTGAAGCCAGCCAGTCGTCCATGCCGCCTTCAGCCTTCACGCCTTTATACCGCCAGTGGGCAGCAAGACCATGCTCGGCTATCTCGTCCATGCGTTCTGTGCGAATCTGTACTTCCACCCATTTTTTTTCAGGACCGAGGACCGTGATGTGCAGGCACTCGTAGCCGTTGGACTTGGGAACAGAGAGCCAGTCGCGCAGACGTTTCGGATTGGGCTGGTACATATCCGTTACAATAGAGTAGGCCTGCCAGCACTGCATCTTCTCCTTGTCCGCAGGCGAGTCAAGGATAATGCGGATGGCAAAAAGGTCATAAATGCCCTCAAATCCGCATTTCTGCTTCTTCATCTTCTGCCAGATGGAATGAATGGACTTCGTTCTCCCCTTGATGTGAAACTTCAATCCAGCTGCCTCAAGGTGCTCGCTGACAGGCATGATGAATCTGCTTATGTAGGCATCACGTGCAGCTTTTGTAGCATTCAGCTTGTCTTTAATAAGGTAGTAGGCATCGTGTTCGAGATACTTCAGGGAGAGGTCCTCGAGCTCACTTTTCAGCTGATACAGTCCCAGCTTGTGTGCCAGAGGCGCATAGAGATAACTTGCCTCCTCCGACACCTTCCGCTGTGCCTCCTTGTTCTCCACATCGCGTATCTGCCGCATGAGGTTGACACGGTCGGCAATCATGATCAAGATGACACGCATATCTTCGGCAAAGGACAGCAGGAGATTACGGAAATTCTCGCTCTCGATGACTGGTGTCTTCTGGTAGAGCGTCTGTATGCGGATAAGCCCGTGAATGATTCTTGAGACACCGTCGCCGAATCGATTTTCTATTTCTTCGAGCGAGAGCGTCCCTCTTTGGACACTCTGGTGCAGGAGAATGGCTATGACGGAATCACGCTTCAAGCCTATGTCCTTAACCGCAATGGCAGCTGTCTGCAATGCGCAGAGGATGGGATTCAGCCCGAAGACGTTACGCCGGATGGTATTGTCGGCTATCGAATCGTGCAGGTGTTCGCGCAGCTTGGGAAGGTCGTTTTCGAGAAACGACTGCCCGAGCGTCTCCTTCAGTTCTCCGAGTATCAGCTCCGACTCTTCTTTCTCTTCATCCGTGTAAATGAATATCTCTTCCATAGGGCACATTACGTTTTATAGTTCATGGGCAAAAGTACATAAAAATCCCGACATATAAGCCTGCCGATATGAAAAGGTACAAAGGAAAAAGTCTTTATTAAGAATAAAACAGACAATTCGTTTCTTTCTTTCGATTAAATTCGTTATTTTTGCATTTACAAAACAATCTTTTATAATACTCTACCAATTATGTTGAAGAAAGAAGACCTAAAACAGATTCACGAGAAAGGAATTAGTGAGGAACAGATCAGCAGGCAGCTAGAAGACTTCAGGCGAGGTTTCCCCTACTTGAAACTGGAAGGTGCGGCGACACCAGGACAAGGGGTCTCGGTGCTCGACATGAAAGCCTGTGAGGCAGCATGCCGCACATGGCATGATTATCAGGCGGACGGTCACAGAGTGGTCAAGTTCGTTCCGGCTTCAGGTGCAGCCAGCCGGATGTTCAAGGATCTCTTTGCTTTCCTCAACGGAGACCATGAAGCACCTGTGAGTGAATTTGAAAAAGAGTTCTTTGCCAATATCCATCATTTTGCTTTCTTCAAGGAACTGTCCGGCAGATGTCTGCAACAGGAAGGCAGATCCGCTGACGAACTGATAGCCGACGGACACTATAAGGCAGTTGTTGCCACCTTGTTGAACAAGGAAGGACTGGACTACGGACAGCTGCCGAAAGGTCTGCTCCTCTTCCATTCCTATGATGACGGAATGCGCACGCCTATGGAGGAACATCTGGTTGAGGCAGCACGTTATGCGGAAAGCAACAAGAAGGCACACGTACATTTCACCGTATCACATGAACATCTGGACCTTTTCAAACAGAAAGTTGTGGAAAAACAGGCGGAATACGAAAAGAAGCTGGGAGTCAGCTTCGACATTTCTTTTTCGGAACAGAAACCCAGCACAGACACTATCGCTGTGAACCTCGACAACACGCCATTCCGCAACGAGGATGGTTCGCTGCTCTTCCGTCCGGGAGGACATGGGGCACTGATAGAGAATCTGAATGATATGGACGCAGAGGTGGTATTCATCAAGAATATTGACAATGTTGTGCCTGACCGATTAAAGGACTCGACCGTCAGATGGAAAATGATCCTTGCCGGGAAACTTGTCGAGCTGCAGAAACGTACTTTCGGATATCTGCGCCGGCTGGACAGCGGTCGCTGTACACGTGCAGAACTGGAGGAGATGGTCGGTTTCCTGCAAGATGAACTTTCGTGCCGGAAGCATGATGTACTGAGTCTTGACGATGCTGCACTGGCCGGTTACCTGCACCGGAAGCTGAACCGGCCGATGCGTGTATGTGGCATGGTGAAGAATGTAGGAGAACCTGGAGGCGGCCCGTTCCGGACTTACAATCAGGATGGGACAGTCAGCCTGCAAATTCTGGAAAGCTCCCAGATTGACAAGAATGACGATGCATCCATGAAGATGTTTACAGGAGGTACGCATTTCAATCCTGTTGACCTGGTCTGTGCCGTCAGGAATTACAAGGGCGAGGCCTTTGAACTGACAGATTACGTGGACAAGTCTACAGGATTCATCAGTTCAAAGTCGAAGAACGGGCGCGACCTGAAAGCACTGGAACTGCCAGGACTATGGAACGGAGCAATGAGCGACTGGAACACCGTCTTCGTGGAAGTTCCTCTCGACACCTTTAATCCGGTAAAGACAGTCAACGACCTTTTGCGCGAACAGCATCAGTAGCACTCTGCCGTCATGCCTGTCGGTGGCAGTCAACTTGTCCAACAAGCCAACGAGCACGCCACCTACTACAAATCTTTGAAAAGAGCGGCTGCACATCCGTAGTTCCCAATCGCTTGGGAAAGGTTTTCCCAGTGCCTGGGAACAGCATTCCCATTCGGTTGGGAATGCTGTTCCCAACGGTCGGGAATAACCGGGGCTACAGTAAGGGTACAGGCCTTCTTTTGCCGTTCTTACCTGGGACCGTCCCTTCGGAGTTATATTGCCATTGAGCGGTCATCCCTTTGTGTGTCAGGTCTCCGTTTTCCGTGCAGTTGCTCATTCTCAATAGAATAATCTTAAAAAAACAGGATAATTCTTGTGTGGTTCAAATAAAAATTATACCTTTGCGGCACAAAAAGACACATTTACGGATGTTTCAGCTTATGAAACATCTACGCTATCAAATGTAATTTCCTATACATATTATATATGTTAAGCAAAGAAGAACTATTAGAAAAAGAAGTGTCTGAGCTTGAGACAATAGCTCAGAGCACAGGAGCCGTCTACACCCCGGGCGACAGCAAGGACAAGCTCGTCTATGCCATTCTCGACAGGCAGGCGGAGGAGGCTGGTACGGCACATCCTTTAGAATCAAAGCGCAAGCGTACGAGAATAGCACGGAAAGACACAGACCGGGTTTATTCGGTTCATGGCGACGAGGGGGAGAACTTTGATGTACAGAAGAACAAGGCGGCTGGAGGGGCCGTACAGGCTGCACTGTTCAAGGAGCTTCCCGAACCGAAGACAGAGAAAGAAAAGAGCCCGGAAGAAATACTGGCTTCCATCCCCAAACACCGCGGACGCAAGTCAAAAGCCGAACTGGAGGCCATTGCGGCTGCAGAAGCCGCAATAAAGGCAAAAGCGGAACAGGACAAAAAAACAGAACCGGAGGAGGAAGTAAAGCAGAACAAGCCTGCTGACAACCCTGTCCCGGAGGACTTTATCCCTGAAGATCAGTTCTCCGACGACCGGCCGCAGGACGGGACAGAAGGCAAGGAGGACCTCCTCGCACGCCTGCAGGAGAAAGTGAATGCACACAATATGAACCAGGAAGCTGCCAGTACTCCTGCCGCACCGGAGGGTGTATGGAGCGGAGACCCGGGCGACGGAACAGACTTCATTCCTATTGTCGATCTGCCGATAGAAGACCAGGGAATCGTGCCGAACTATGATATGTTCGACCAGCCGACGACACCCGTCCAGATGCCGTCGTATGAAAATACCGCAGCAGCGGGCAGTGATTCAAAATATGATTTCTCAGACCTTATCAAGGCAAACGGAGTTCTCGAAGTGATGCCTGACGGCTATGGCTTCCTCCGTTCAAGCGACTATAACTATCTGTCTTCGCCCGATGATGTCTATATTGCCAACAACCAGATAAAACAATTCGGCCTGAAGACGGGCGATGTCGTGGAGTGTCATGTGCGACCGCCACGCGAGGGGGAAAAATATTTTCCGCTGACGAGCATCGACAAAATCAATGGACGCAAGCCTTCAGAGGTGCGCGACCGCATTCCGTTCGAGCATCTTACGCCGCTGTTTCCTGAAGAAAAGTTCTCCCTCTGCGGCGATCCACGTACGACAAACCTCTCTACACGTATCGTCGACCTGTTCTCTCCCATTGGAAAAGGACAGCGCGCATTGATTGTCGCACAGCCCAAGACCGGTAAGACGATTCTGATGAAGGACATAGCAAATGCCATTGCGGCCAATCATCCGGAAGCTTACCTGATGATGCTTCTGATCGACGAACGACCGGAGGAGGTTACGGATATGGCACGTACGGTGAATGCCGAAGTCATCGCCTCGACGTTCGATGAACCGGCAGAGCGTCATGTGAAGATTGCCGGCATCGTATT
Source organism: Prevotella denticola (assembly GCF_900454835.1). Lineage (GTDB taxonomy): Bacteria > Bacteroidota > Bacteroidia > Bacteroidales > Bacteroidaceae > Prevotella > Prevotella denticola. The sequence goes on from NZ_UGTM01000002.1 coordinate 802,850, forward strand.
GGAGAAGGCAAAGCGCATGGTAGAGTGCGGGCACGATGTCGTCATCTTCCTGGATTCCATCACCCGTCTGGCCCGCGCCTACAACACAGTGGCCCCCGCATCCGGAAAGGTGCTGACCGGTGGAGTTGACGCCAATGCCTTGCAGAAACCCAAGCGTTTCTTCGGTGCAGCCCGCAACATTGAGGGGGGCGGATCGCTCACCATCATCGCAACGGCACTGATCGACACGGGCTCCAAGATGGACGAGGTCATCTTCGAGGAATTCAAGGGGACAGGCAACATGGAACTGCAGCTCGACCGGAGTCTCAGCAACAAACGCATCTTCCCGGCGGTCAATCTGGTTGCCTCAAGCACGCGCCGTGACGATCTGCTTCAGGATCGTACCACGCTTGACCGTATGTGGATTCTGCGCAAGTATATTGCCGACATGAATTCTATCGAGGCCATGAATTCCATCCACGACCGTATGAAACGTACGGAAAGCAATGAGGAGTTCCTGATGTCGATGAATGACTGAAAGTTTCTTTCCATAAGTCTTGCTTTTTCATAGTCTGAGGAGAGAGACATACAAAGTAAAAGGCTGGTTCCGAAAGTAAACTTTGGAGCTTTTCCTTTCAGGCGGCAGATTCTGCTTTCGTTCTGAAAACATCGCAGACAATGCGGCTGAACGAGGAAAAAGAATCTGATTGCCTGGAAAGAAAAAGAGGCAGAGAGTCGGCAATGTCCGCATATAGGCAAAAGTCCGACGTGGATTTTCAGAACATACAGAAAGTGTATCAAAAGTAGGAAACACAAGAGTTCAGGCTTTTGATACACTTTATTTCTTTATGTATTTTACATGCGCATATCCGACGAGCCTGTCGGTCCGTCCTCCCTGCGGCCGGAAATAGACAAGTGCCTGATAACTGTTTTCCGTCTGGTAATGACAGTTGTCTACCCTGAAAGAAGAGAGCTTTCCATGTTCATCCGCCGTAAGGAACTGATAATTATAATACCCGAACTTTAAAGGAACGACTGCTTCATAATATTTTCCTTCAGGCTGGTAACTCATTTCGTAGGCCGGAAGCAGCCGGTTGCAGGTCCAGTCACCATCAAGATAAAGCCGACAAGGGTAGGGGGCTGGTACATTGAGACGGAAATGTGTCTGGACATAATCACTGGTTGTATTTACGTCTGTGTTGTCGGAATTACGGATGAGAAACGCTCCGTCAGCGTCCTCGTCATAGACATAATTCAGGAAAGGAGATGTGGCAAAGGGATAGACATGATAATCTTTCCCGTCCCAGCTGATTCTGTCAATCCCCATAGAGGCGGCATCCGTTGAGAGAATCTCGAACTTTCTGTATTCATTGCCGGCACAGAAAATATAATCCTGGTTGTGCGTCCATCGCAATCCGTCTGGCATGACATACTGAGGTTTGCTGTTCCAGCGTGCATCCAGCCAGTTACGGTTCTGCATGACAACTGTCCGAATCTGCCGCTGCGGATTGCTTACAGTATAATTCCCATAATCAATCTGCATGTCAACCTGCTGGTGTCTGTCGTTGATGGTCCGGTCTGTCTGGGTGGTAATGGCCAGTCTTACTCCCATGGAATGTTCTGCCGGCTCGGTGAGCATGAAACAGGCCGTAAGCAAAGGCTGGTCCGTAAAATTATCATCATAAACTGACAACCGGTAGTTTCCCGACAGTCTGGGCCGGCACTTGCTGTTGGGTATTTCAAGATGATAGTGTGTATAAAGCGTGTTGGTAAGGGTTGACTCTTTCACATCATCTATTGTGTTTCCTGAAAGGAATCCTTCAGCCACATCGCTGTCGAAAAGGCCTGTCGAGGGCTGCCAGTCGGCTTCGCAGTGCTCCAGCCGGTAAGTCATCCGGCGGTAAGTATGTGTAAGGTCATCAAAGTCGATGCTTATCTTCCCAGTATTGAGGATGGTAATGGGCAGCTCCTGCCATTTCTGATCGGCAGTCACCTGAAGGGAACGGATGTTCCCATCTGTAATCTCGTGCCGCTGTGCTGACACCGCACACGGAAGAGCCAGGCCGAAGATGAAGGATAAAAACACCTTCTTCATTCTTCTTCCTTTAATATGTCATCCAGGAAACTGTCAAGTTCCTTGTCCAGTCCCTGCATGAGGTCGCCTCCGATAATGACAAGATCGTCATCTACAAGATAGAGCTCTGCAACATTATTCCTGTCATCGTCTTCAAGAATGAAGCTGTAAGGCTTCATGACAGACAGATTCTCCACGGTATCTCTCATGCGGTTCAGTTCCGACCGCAGGACAACAGCCGCCTCCTGATAGAAATCATCACTCTTGTTGTCTATCCACTGATCTATGACACAGCGGGTGATCTCATTGTCGCTGTCATCGAAAGCCATGAGATCGCCGCTGTCTTGCGATGCACGCAGATGAATGTCCGTCATCGGCATATCACAACCGCTGGCCATGAATTTCTGTGCGACTTTCTTCAGGAAACGCTCAATCTGCTGCCGGGTCTGTTCAGTTTCGGTCATATCAGATATGTATTGATTTGTTTACCTCGGCAAATATACAAAAAGTTTTCGGTTTTGCAGATGCGTGTACATTTTTTTACGTTCTTTTTTTGAAGGTTATAAAAAAAACGTTATCTTTGCAACATACAGGAACAGAACAGCCTGAAAAGGAAAAACTAAAGATAAAATGAAACAGACAATTCTTGTTACGGGAGGAACCGGATTTATCGGTTCACACACGAGTGTCGAACTGATAGAAGCCGGCTACGATGTCGTAATCGTCGACAATCTGTCCAACTCGAAAATCGAAGTGCTGGATGGCATTGAGAAAATAACAGGAGTCCGTCCGGCTTTTGAGCAGGTCGACCTCCGTGACCGTGAAGCTACAGAAAACGTCTTCCGCAAGTATCCGAAGATTGAAGGCATCATTCATTTTGCTGCATCCAAGGCTGTCGGGGAGAGTGTCCAGAAGCCTTTGCTATATTACAGGAACAACATCATCTCGCTGGTCAACCTATTGGAACTAATGCCTGCGTATGGCGTGAAGGGCTTTATCTTCTCAAGTTCCTGTACTGTCTACGGACAACCCAAGCCAGAGAACCTTCCTGTCACAGAGGATGCACCTCATCAGAAAGCCACATCACCCTATGGGAACACAAAGGAAATCAACGAGCAGATTATCCTGGACTATATTCACAGCGGAGCCGACATCAAGAGCATTGTCCTTCGGTACTTCAATCCTATCGGTGCCCATCCGACCGCATTGATCGGCGAGTTGCCGAACGGTGTACCCAACAACCTGATTCCTTATGTTACCCAGACGGCAATGGGAATCCGGAAAGAACTTACTGTCTTCGGCAATGACTATAATACACCGGACGGAACCTGTATCCGCGACTATATTTATGTTGTTGACCTGGCAAAGGCTCATGTCGCAGCAATGGCACGTGTACTTGATCAGGATACGGACAAGATTGAGTATTTCAATATCGGTACAGGGCGAGGGAATTCCACCAAGGAGATTGTCGAGACTTTCGAGAAAGCTACCGGCGTAAAGCTGAACTGGAAATACGGTCCGCGTCGTGAAGGGGATATTGAGAAAATCTGGGGTGATTGCACCAAAGCCAACACTGTTTTAGGATGGAAAGCAGAAACACCATTGACTGATGTCCTCGCTTCCGCATGGAAATGGCAGAAAAAACTGAGGGCAGACGGCGTGATGTAAGATAAACAATATACGATTAACAAAGTCTGTATTTGTATGCAAAACGGTATTGCAGGTATAACCTGCTTTATTTTGTGTTTGTGTTGTTGTTATCCCTCGATGTGAATCGGGGGATAATTTTTGGTCCTTCCGTTAAATGCGCAGACACCTTTCGTGTAGAACGTATAGCTTTAATGCGAAAGACAGACTTTTTACTGAGTCCATATATCTCCGTTTCCTGCACTTATGTTTATTGAATGTGCCGTCCGATAAAAGTTAAACCGCATGATTTCTCCATACATAGTCTCTTTTAAACAGACAATTCCGCATTCCTCTTGAAAAAGTAAGTCTCCCGATCAAGTTCTGCCGGCACAGCTCTTCTTCAGCTACACGCAGCTGCAGTTCCCGGCAATATTCTGCAAGGTACGGACCGTCGACACTGCTGGTGCTTACCGACAACACAATATGCGACGGGCACCAACACATTTACAGGTAAGGCCGGTCTATGCCTGCCGCTACCATATATTGTAAGGCGGTGATGAGTGGTTAATCACAGACACCGATGTTTACAAAAACAAGACAGCCATATTCAGGCAGGTTATGCCTCAATATGGCTGTTTTGTGTATGCTCCGGTTGAATGCGGTATAGCCAACCGTTCAGATAAGTCCTGTTACTATTGCCTGTACCCTTTGGATGAATGGGAATGTGAAACAGCAATGTGCTGATCAATATTCCCGGATGCCATCAACAACGGATGTGACAGTCCTCTGCAGGAAGGCTATCTCCGGCTTATTCAATGACAACCAGCGGGTCGTCCTCAAGCACAGCCTGCCCAACCTTTACTGCAATTGCCGTTACCTTTCCGTCCTTCTCTGCTTCAATGCTGTTCTGCATCTTCATGGCTTCCAGAACGACGACAGTATCGCCCGCTTTCACATCCTGCCCGACAGTCACCTCTACAGATGTGATGGTTCCGGGCAGCGGGGCTTTGACAGCAGCAGAACTGTTGATGGCAGCAGCAGGAGCAGCCTCATCATTTTCCTCAGCAGCTGCAGGCTTGCCAAGTTCAACCTTCTTTTTCTCGGGTTCGGCAGCCTTCTCCATCTGCACACTGTACTGTTCGCCGTTGACAGTTACTTCAGCAACATTTTCGGCATTGATTTCACCAATCTCGACTTTATATTCTTTGCCGTCGATCGTATATTTGAATTCTTTCATTTGATGTCTGTTATGGTTTCTTTGTCATTATCTCGAACTTGGCATCCCACATTGTCTGCTTCGGCAGAATGGTGATGATGCCCGGTTCGTTGTCGTGAACATTGTTTCCGGCAAACTCATAGAGTGCCATTGCAATCGCTGCATATACATTCTTGTTCATAGTCGCGGCCCCCTTCTTTACATTGGCATACATCCATGCTTCTTGGCCGGCAGGTCCTGCTTCTTATGCGCCAGCTGAGCCAGACCACGGCAGATGCGGAAACGGGTATTACGCGGTTCGATGACATCGTCGATATAACCGAACTGTGCCGCCTGATACGGATTGGCAAACTTCTCGGAGTATTCTTCCTCCTTTTCGGCCAGGAACTGCTTGACATCACCGCCCTGCTCCTTGACCTGCCTGGCCTCCTTTCCGCAGAGAACGGCTACGGCACCTGATGCGCCCATAACGGCAATCTCCGAACTCGGCCATGCGAAGTTGAGGTCGGAACGGAGCTGCTTGCAGCCCATGACAATGTGGGATCCGCCGTAGCTCTTGCGCAGCGTGATGGTAATCTTCGGAACAGTAGCCTCGCCGTAGGCGTAGAGCAGCTGTGCGCCATGGAGAATGACCGCATTGTACTCCTGTCCTGTACCCGGCAGGAAGCCCGGCACGTCAACCAAAGAGACGATAGGAATGTTGAAGGCATCGCAGAAACGGACGAAGCGTGCGCCTTTGCGGCTTGCGTTCACATCCAGCACACCAGCATAAGCTGACGGTTGGTTGGCAACGATACCGACGCTCTGCCCGTTGAAACGTGCGAACCCTGTGATGATGTTCTTGGCGAACTTCGGCTGGACCTCGAAGAACTCTCCGTTGTCGGTTACGGCCTGAATCACTTTGTACATATCGTATGCCTGGTTCGGATCATCAGGGATGATTTCGTTCAGGAGGTCTTCCTTGCGGTCGATCGGGTCGGTACATTCTACATGTGGTGCTTCCTCACGGTTGTTGGAGGGAATGTAAGAGAGAAGTTTCTTGATAAGCTCCATGGCATCCTCTTCGGTCTTGGCAGTGAAACTTGTCACACCGCTCTTTGAAGCATGGACGCTTGCACCGCCGAGGTGCTCTGCGTCAATGTCTTCACCTGTCACGGTCTTTACAACCTTCGGACCTGTAAGGAACATGTAGCTCGTCTGCTCCTTCATGATGATGAAGTCGGTGAGTGCAGGAGAGTAAACCGCACCACCGGCACAAGGACCGAGGATGCTTGATATCTGCGGGATGACACCGGAGGCAAGGATGTTGCGCTCGAAGATTTCACCATAACCTGCCAGAGCAGAGATACCCTCCTGGATGCGTGCCCCACCGGAGTCGTTCATACAGATGACCGGTGCGCCGTTGGTCATGGCCATATCCATCACCTTGCAGATTTTCTGGGCCATTGTTTCGGAAAGCGAACCGCCGTTTACGGTGAAGTCCTGTGCATAGAGATAGACAAGGCGGCCGTCGATAGTCGCTGAACCGGCAACGACACCGTCGCCGAGGAACTGTTTCTTCTCCATGCCGAAGTTGTGGCAGCGGTGAAGTTTGAACATATCATATTCCTCGAAGCTGCCCTTGTCAACCAGCATCTCGATACGCTCACGCGCTGTGTACTTCCCACGCTCATGCTGCTTGTCGATGGCCTTCTGACCGCCGCCTAAGCGGGCCAGCTCGCGCTTCTCCACGAGTGCCTTGATCTTTTCAGTCTGTTTACTCATAACTTGATTTTATTTTCTTATTTATAGCTTCATCAGTTATTGTCTGTTCCCGACAGCTTTCCGGCCACTTCTCTATAAGCCGAAAAGCCATTGTACAGAATTAAATGCAAAATTACTAAAAAAGGTGGAGATAGTAATCTTCACCTCTTTAAATATTGTTAAGGTTCATCTCTGTCTCCGGCGGCGGTTGGCGGGGAAGTTCGGGTTGAAGCTTTTATGCCGGCCGCCATTGTGTCTGTCAGACTTCCTGTGCGTTCCGGCAGCTTTTTCTTCTTGTTTCCGATGCTGCTTCATGTCTGCCGTCTCCGGCGTGCTGCCCACGGCTTTCGGGTCATAGACAGCCCTTGGATGATGCTTTGGGGAATTGTCGTAGAGCTTGGAAATCAGGTCACTACGCCCAATCCGTTTTAGTTCACGTTCAATGTCTCGGCGTGCTTCCGGTTTATACCAGAAAAAGAACTGCCGCTGGGCAAGTTTCTCTTTCGGTGTCTTGGCGGAGAATATCGGTTCGAGCGTGTAAGGATCATAGCCCGTGTACCAAGCCTCTGTAGAGACCGTCATGGGGGTAGGGGTGAAATCCTGCACCTGCTCCAGGTGGAAGTCAAGGTCTTTTGTCAGTACAGCCAGTTCCGCCATATCCTCCTCCTGGCAGCCCGGGTGGGACGAGATGAAGTAAGGAATGATCTGCTGGCGCAGTCCCTCTTCACGGTTGATGCGGTCAAAAATATTCTTGAAGGCGTAGAACTGCTGGAAAGATGGCTTGCGCATGAGTTTCAACACACGGTCTGACGTGTGTTCCGGAGCGACCTTCAGCCGTCCGCTGACATGGCGTGTAATCAGTTCACGAGTATATTGCCGCGCAGCCTCATTGCTCTTTTCATCTTTGCTTCTATGTAGCAGGAGATCATACCGTACGCCGGAACCGATAAAGCTCTTCTTGATGCCCGGAAGTTCGTCTACTGCATGGTAGATTTCGAGCAGTCGGGTATGGTCTGTTTCAAGGTTCGGGCAGATTTCCGGATTCACGCAGCTGGGCCGCTTGCAGTGTTCACACGCCCGCTGGTTCCTGCCGGCCATGCCGTACATGTTGGCCGACGGCCCGCCGAGGTCGGACAGGTAGCCTTTGAAATCGGGCATTTCCATCACCTGCTTCACCTCCTTCAGGATGCTTTCCTTTGAACGGCAGCTGATGAATTTCCCCTGGTGGGCGGAGATGGTGCAGAACGCACAGCCGCCGAAGCAGCCGCGGTGAATGTTCACACTGTGCTTGATCATCTCGTAGGCGGGGATGGTTTTTCCACGGTACTTCGGGTGCGGCTCACGCGTATAAGGCAGGTCGTAGGCAGCGTCTACCTCCTCCGTAGTCATCGTAGGGTAGGGCGGGTTCACGACTGCATAGACGTTGTCAACGGCCTGCAGGATACGCTCTGCATGTTTTTTGTTGGACTCCTCTTCAATATACCTGAAGTTTTCTGCCTGGTACTTTTTGTTGTGCAGACAGGCTTCGTGCGAATGAAGCACAATGTCTTCCTCCTTGATTCCCCCGGGAATATCCGATTCCTTGCAGAGATAAACGGTCTGCGGGATATACTTCAGGTCTTTGACGCTCACGCCGTTTTCCAATTCCTTTGCTATGCTGACGACCTGCTTCTCGCCCATGCCATAGATAATCATGTCGGCATGGGCATCACATAGAATGCACTTGCGGAGGCAGTCTTTCCAATAGTCATAGTGGGTGAGACGGCGGAGTGAGGCCTCAATGCCGCCCAGGACAATGGGCACGTCGGGATAGAGCTGCCTGAGGATATTGGCGTAGACAATGCTCGGGTATTCCGGGCGCAGGTCGTGTCTGCCGTCAGGCGAATAAGCATCTTCCGACCGCAGACGGCGGTTGGCCGTGTATTTGTTTACCATCGAGTCCATGGCACCGGGTGAGATGCCGAAGTAGAGACGCGGCCGACCCAGCTTTTTGAAATCACGGAAGTCGCCATGCCAGTCGGGCTGAGGAACAATCGCCACCTTGTAACCGGCAGCTTCGAGCGTCCTGCCGATGACGGCTGCGCCAAAGGCCGGATGGTCAATATAGGCATCGCCGGAGAAGAGGATGACATCCAGTTGGTCCCATCCACGAAGCTCCACCTCCTTCTTGGTGGTAGGCAGGAAGTCGGTCAGCTGGTATCTTGACGGTCTTGAGGATTTCACTTCTTTTCCTGACGCATCTGTCCTCTCCTGTCGCTGCCGGACAGGAACTGCCGGTCTTTTTTTCTGCTTTCCGGGTTTTATATTTTGCTTATTTGAACTCAAACGATTTGATGTTTATATTGTATTTCCGTAAATTAGAGGGACTGACCGAGACTGCAAAGCGAAAACCTTACATTGCACGGGAAGACCCCGCTGCGGACCGTATCCGGATGTCGGACCTACCCTTTAGGGGAACGACGTGCCACCTCCGCACGATGCCGACCGCTGTCTTAACACAGCTGGAAACCGTCCGCCTATTGCATCTGCATACTTTCAGAAACTTACAGTCCGGCATACGGAACCTTTCCACGGGGTATTCCCCAGACGGCAATCCGCCGATATGCGTGGTATTCCCAACTATACGGGAACGACATTCCCAGTCGTATGGGAATGATGTTCCCAACGCCTGGGAATCATATTCCCGAACAGCCGGGAATCTTCACAGTGCAGTTGTCCCGGCTACTCTGCCATGAGGCTTTCGTCATCGGTATCATCGGCATCTTTGTGCGCTGCCGCCCACTGCCGGTAGAGTGCGACGAGATTCCCCAGTCCGATGGCTTTCATATTCTGGTTATAGATTACGTCCAGGCACAGATCCAACAAGTCTCTGTCCTTTCCCGGCTCAGACTCAAGAAGTCCACGGATATTGAACTTCAACCTGTCAAGGATATTCTCGTCAACAATTCCATTGGAGTCAACCAGCCCGGAGAGAAGCGAATATTTCCGGATGGTTTCAAGGTGTCTGTCGCTGACCTCTATGCTCCGTGTCCCGGAGGCGTTTGCTTGAATTTTGTACATAGTCATTCTGTTTTCAGATTATTTTCATTCGCTCATCATATAATTGACAATTCCTTTCATCATCCGGCTGCGCGTCGGAGCATCCTTGATACATTCAAAGGGGAACGACAGGGTGAATACGCAGTTGTCTGCACCTTTGTAAGCTACGGCTGCACCATGTCCGTCAGCATAGTTCAACACGCTGAAAGCACCGTCCGCCGGCAGGATATTGTCGGGTGTGTAAGCACCGTAATGCTGTTCGTTGATGGTGCGGTAGACATCAAACGACATTCCCATTCCGCTGACCGTTGAATTATAATTGTCTGTATTGGCCCCATCATACGAAATACGGAGATTGTCCCTCAGCCAGGTCTGCTCGTCACTGCCCTGCATATCCGAAGCGAGATAAGAACCACTGACCAGCAGCCTTCCATGGCCGTTCAGGTATTTTGTTATCTGCTCCCGCAGAGCGGGCTTGAAGGTCTTATAATAATACAGGCTATGCCCGTCGTCCTTTTCATTGCCGAGGAGCAGGTCGACCAATGCATACCTGGACAGGTCTACCTCACCGTATTCCACAGCCTTGCTGTCACAGCTGACGATGTTGTATTTTCCGGCATGGCACAAGGCTTCCGAGTGTTCCTTTACATAATCGAAGTCGTTGCCGGCAATCACCTTGCCGACAAGCTCTTCTCCGCCGTACCCCAGTGCGTCAGGTCCTTCCTTTCCCATCATGGACTTGTCGAAGTTGGCCTGCCTTCCTGCCCATCCGGCGACAGGACCATAGCTCAGTCCCGGGTCAGCTTCAAGGTCAAATCCCTGTTCCGTACCGGTGTTGACAACTGCCGGAGACGTCAGACGGTGAAAGGCATTGACGATGAGAATGGTCCTGTCTGCCCCTTCGTTGTACAGGGCTGAAAGTGTTTCTGTAGGGAAGCTCTCACCACCGCGGTTGCAGGCAGTCACCTTGAAGTTATAGACCCTTCCGGGCTGCAGCTCCAGTTCGTAATAAGGATTGCGGACATTCACCCCATTGTCGAATCCACCTGCCCCGATGGCCATATACACATTGTAAGATGTCGGTGCAGCGGTCGGTTCGCCAGCATCGCCTGTAGCCTTCCACTGCAGTCGCACTTTTCCAGGCGATATGTATTCTATCTTGAAAATATCAGGGGCAAGCGGCTGGACTGTATATTGCCTGCCATGCATACTTGCTTCGAACTTCAGAATTGTTTTATAGATAGAGCGAGCCAATGTGAATTTGAAATTGGGATCCTGTCCCAGTCTGATGTCTGGAAAATTCTGATGCGAGAGAGTCTCAAGAATGGCAGAGGGGACTTCCGGCAGCCTGGTCTCGCTGTAGTTGCGGTCCCAAACGGAACGGGTTGCCCAGTTGACGTGGAACGTCCTGTCAATATCTTTCTTCGCATTGGAAACTAACTGTTCTGCAAACAACCTTGAAGTCTTTCGTGAGATTCCATCACCTAAAGTGCTGTTTCCCTGCTGTGTAGTACAGATTCCCAACGTCCCGAAATAGCTGCCGTCAGCCTTTACACCGGCATCGCTGTGAATTGCCAGCGAGAACTCGACAGGAACTTTCTTCCCATCCTTTCTGTCGGGAAGATAACAGGAACCTCCTGCCAGCCAGTTTGTCATCAGCGATCGGGAGTTGATGTCGTCGTTGTAGTCATTAGAACCATTGCTCTTGCTGACGATGCCCCATGGAGCACCTGCCCACTGTGCAGCGTATCTCGCCCCTTCAAGGAAACGAGGCAGCCCGCTTACCATTCCTCCACGGACAATGTTTCCCATGCCACCACCAAAACGGACGGCGTCAGTGGTGACAATTCCTCTATGTGAGCTGTGGTTTGTGAGTACTACGGAATTGTTGATACCGTTTCCTTTGTCAAAGTCGAACGTTCCCAAATAAACCCATGTTCCTCCGCCCATACGCTGGTTCACACAGAAATGTGTCTCCTGTCCTTTGTGAAATACAATGTATTCCGCATCATCCACGCTTTTCTTCTGCGTCTGATAGCTTACGTACACTGCATATCTTCCACTCTCGGGGATTGTAGGCTGATAGATCACAGAACTGATTTTGCTGTTACGCTTTCTTGCTTTTACCTGCCGGGCCGTACCGGCTGTAAAAGGGTTCTCGCCGTCGTTGTAGCTGCCGTAATGCTGTGCAAAGCCCGGGACGGAGGTGTCCGACCACTTCTTCTTCAGGCTTTCCTCCTTGTAATTGCTGCTACGACCGTCATTGTCGACTATCACTTCGTTCTTCTGCCAGTCTCTTTCGCGCGGAGTAAAGACGACGGCTCCCGCATGCTCAAGCATGGGAATAAGGTAGGGGAGGACTATCGTCTGTGTGTAGAGGTCCTCTGTCGTACCAAACAGGATAGGACGCTGCCACTTCCATCCCCCCTTTCTGGCATCATAATATCTTCCATGCGACGACCACACGGAAAGATGCCTGTTCTGCAATCCCTCTGTAATTTCATTCGGTCGAGACACATTCTCCACCCATGGTGTACCGTTGTAATTCGTCTTTCCCCATGTTGACCTGCCAGCCTGTGCGTATGTATTTACGAATGACATGGCGGCAAGTGCCGTACACAGCAGTCTAATCTTCATTCTTCCTCTGATTCTCCTATCGTAAACAGTTCTGGATGTTTGCCTTTAAAGTTCTTGAAATAAAGTTTGATTTCCTTCATGTCATGTTCCAGATCACCGGACGGCCTGATTACTTTCGAGCACTGGATCAGTTTCTTCTCATAGTCAATGCCATAAAGATGGATGGGCAGCCGGGCCTTCAGTGCGATGTAATAGAATCCTTTCTTCCAGTCCGGATTCAGACTCCGGGTACCCTCGGGAGTGATACAGAGCTGGAACCTGTCTGCATGTACGGCATAGCCGGCTAATCTGTCGGTCATGCTCGTGTGCTTGTCACGCCAGACGGGAATACCTCCCAGCTTGCGGAAGAGCGTGCCGAACGGCCAGAAGAACCATTCCCGCTTCATCAGGAAATTGCTCTGCTGTCTTTCAGCCCTCGCATACAGCTGTCCTATCAGGAAATCCCAGTTACTCGTATGGGGTGCAAGGCAGATGACAGCCTTGTCGGGCAGTTTGCACCTGATGTCCTTCTTCCACCCCATGACATCATAAAGAAGCCACTTGGATAATCTCTGAAACATTTATACGAGGTTATTGATTTGGTCTACAATCTCATTGACTTCTTTATTGAACTTATCCTTTAAGTCTTTGAAATAGACTTTGGCTGCCATGCCCGGTTCTATATGAGACACTCTTCTGATGTAGTTGTTGTGCATGACCAAAATGGATGTGAGAATAGCCTCCGTATTGTCTGCATCGTGATTTTCACCATAGAGAGAGGCGGCAACGCCCTCTGTGAACAGGTCACCACAAATGTAATTGATGGTGCGCTTTAAATCTCTTTTGTTGCTCATTTTTAATCCTAAATAGCTGTATTTTACTTTTATCGTTCAAAGATAAATAAAAAAACAGAAAGGAAAGACTTTCTTATATAAAAATAGAGTTAAAATTTTAATTTAGCTTCTTTTCCTTTCTATTATCGGATAAAAAAAGTAATTTTGCAGAAAATAAGCTGCGCTCGGCAAAACAGGAGCAGACTCCATTTGCCCTCACTTGCATTATTTTTGCAGAAAATAAGCTGCGCTCGGCAAAACAGGAGCAGACTCCATTTGCCCTCACATACATTATTTTTAGCAGAAAGGAACAGACATTAGATAATCATTATATTTAACTCATTTAAGGTAAACAAATGGAAATTAGCGCATTGCAGAAGGAAAGATCAGGCTATCAGCCAAAGTTGCCAAAGGCTCTTCAAGGTGCAGTAAAGGTGAAAGAAGGTGCTCCTACACAGAGCGTCGACAATCAGGAGGACATCAAGAAGTTATTCCCGAACACTTACGGAATGCCTCTCGTTGAGTTTGAGCCGGCCGAGTCGGCCAACAATGCCAAGATGAACGTCGGCGTCATCCTCTCCGGCGGGCAGGCTCCCGGCGGGCACAATGTCATCTCCGGCCTATTCGACGAAATCAAAAAGCTGAACCCGGAGAACCGTCTCTATGGTTTCCTCATGGGACCTGGCGGGCTTGTTGACCACAACTATGTGGAAATCACAGCAGACTACCTTCAGTCTTACCGCAATACGGGCGGCTTTGACATGATCGGTTCCGGCAGAACCAAGCTGGAAAAGAAAGACCAGTTCGAGAAAGGACTTGAAATTATCCGCAAGCTGAACATCAAAGCCGTTGTCATCATCGGCGGTGACGACTCCAACACCAACGCCTGCGTATTGGCAGAGTATTATGCTGCCAAGCAGTACGGCGTACAGGTCATCGGCTGCCCGAAGACCATCGACGGCGACCTGAAAAACGACCAGATCGAGACATCCTTCGGTTTTGACACGGCTACCAAGACTTACTCCGAGCTGATCGGCAACATAGAGCGCGACTGCAACTCTGCACGCAAGTACTGGCATTTCGTCAAGCTGATGGGGCGTTCCGCCTCTCACATCGCGCTTGAGTGCGCATTGCAGACGCAGCCGAACATCTGCCTTATTTCAGAGGAGATTCAGGCCAAGGACCAGACTCTGAACGATATCGTCGAGTATATTGCCGATGTCGTGGCTCATCGTGCAGCGCAGGGCAACAACTTCGGTGTCGTGCTGATTCCGGAAGGTCTCATCGAGTTCATCCCTGCCATCGGCCGACTGATCCAGGAACTGAACGATCTGCTGGCTGCTCATGGGGCAGATTACATGCATCTTGACGAGGACGCACAGCGTAGATATATCCTTGATCATCTGTCAGCAGAAAACCGGTCTACCTTCGAAACGCTGCCAGAGGGAGTTGCCCGTCAGCTTTCTCTCGACCGCGACCCACATGGAAACGTACAGGTTTCGCTCATCGAAACAGAGAAGCTTATCTCGGAAATGGTTGCTGCCAAGCTCGACCAGTGGAAGCAGGAGGGAAAGTTCGTGGGCAAGTTTGCAGCCCAGCACCATTTCTTCGGCTATGAAGGCCGTTGTGCAGCTCCTTCCAACTTCGATGCAGACTACTGCTATGCTCTTGGTTCATCAGCCGCCCAGCTGATTGCCAACGGCAAGACTGGCTACATGGCAATCGTCAAGAACACAACGGCGGGCACCGACCAGTGGAAAGCAGGAGGCGTACCTATCACGATGATGATGAACATGGAGAGACGTAACGGCGAGATGAAGCCTGTTATCCGCAAGGCGCTTGTTGAACTGGACGGTGCTCCGTTCAAGGCTTTTGCCGCACAGCGTGACAAGTGGGCAAAGGAGACCTGCTACATTTACCCGGGTCCTATCCAGTACTGGGGGCCATCCTCCGTATGCGACCAGACAACCAAGACACTTGAACTGGAGCAGGCCAGATAATGTAAAACCACAGGAAGAGATGGGGGATGATCGCGTCCTCCGTTTCTTCTTTTGTTTTAACAGATGCCACTTCTAAAGCTGTCTTATAACCCCATAGCTGATACTGCCGGAAACGCATCGGTCAACGCATTGATTCCTTGACAGTTACAAAGCCATGCGAAAAGGTGCTTAATTGCAATGCAAGTAAGGCTTAGTTAAGGTGCAAGTAAGGCTTAGTTAAGGTGCAAGTAAGGCTTAGTCGGAATGCAAGTAGGGCTTGGTTACACTGCTGGTAAATGAATGGTTGCGTTTCAGGTTGTACATGGTTATATCCGCAGATGCGTTTATAGCATCCACCGGCGATAACAGGACACCCAGGAATCGTTATCGGGAAACAGGTATCTATTCCTATGATGAAAAAACATGAGACTCTCTATCTTCACAGATGTCAGACAATAATTTAGATTTAATTTAACAACAGCAAGTAAATGGCTGGTTCTAAGATGTTTCATTCAATCATAAAATCCTGGAACAACATTCCAGGCTGGATGAGATGGATTGGAATGATATGTCTTGCTGTACTGTATAGCTTCTTTTTTTATTTCTTTTTTGTCGCACCCACCGGCTTCAGATGGCGTGCTGTTTACGGAGATCCGGATTATCCTTCCGGATATGCCATCCACGGCATCGACGTAAGCCGGTACCAGGGGACAATCAACTGGAACAGACTCAGGAATGCGATGATAGAACGGTCGCCCATCCGCTTCATCATCATAAAATCGACAGAGGGTGACAGTCATCTTGATGCGAAGTTCAGGGAAAATTTCTATAACGCCAAGGAATCTGGCTTTATACGAGGCGTCTATCATTTCTGGAGCAACCACTCGCCGGCACGCCGGCAGGCCTACTTCTTCCTCGCCATGGTCCATCTGCAGCCGGGAGACCTGCCGCCTGTACTTGACGTAGAGCACAAGCCTAAGAACATCAGTACGGAGGAGTTTCAGCAGAATGTCCTTACGTGGCTGCATATCGTAGAAGACAAGTATCACGTCAAACCCGTCATCTATACCTACTACAAGTTCAAGGACCTTTATCTGTCAGACTCGCGCTTTGACGATTATCCTTACTGGATTGCCCATTACTACGTGGACCAGATGGAGTATAAAGGAAAATGGAAGTTCTGGCAGCATACCGATGCCGGGAAGCTGCCAGGAATTGCGGGGTATGTGGATCTGGACATCTACAACGGCAGTTTCTATGACCTGCAGCAACTGCTTATCCCAGAGGCTAAATCCGTTCAAGAAGCAGGCAGCACCAGCCATGATTCAACAGACGTAGACTCTCTTTCAGACCCAGCTCCGCTGCCTTCTGGAGAATAGGAGCTGCATCCTGCTCGTAGAATCCGCTTAGAATCATCTTTGAATCCGCCGTGCTGACACCGGCAAAAGCCTCTAAATCATCAAGGATGATGTTCCGGTTGATGTTCGCCATGATTACATCAAAGACTCCGTTCACATGGGACAATACGCTCTTGTCACCCTCAAGCACATCAATCTCCACACCGTTCAGTTCCGCATTATGGCGGGCATTGCGTACACTCCACTCATCAATGTCATAGCAGACAGCCTCTCTTGCACCGCACCTGGCAGCCACGATGCTCAGAATACCCGTACCGCAGCCGCAGTCGAGTGTCCTCTTTCCTTTCAGCTCCTGATCCAGCAACAAGGAAACAATCATCTGGGTCGTTTCATGTGTCCCGGTACCGAAAGCCTGCTGCGCATCAATGACAATTTTCATCGGAATGGCATCCATTGCATCAGGGAAAGAACCTGTTTCTTCCATGTTCTTGCAGACAATGGCACATCGGCTGTCTATGATGATCGGATCGAAGCCTCCTTTCTCCCATTCTTCATTCCAGTTTCTGTCCTCAACCTTGCTCGCCGTGAACGACACCTTCACGCCTGGCATGGGAAGGCTTTTCATGGTGTATCCGAGTGCATCAGCATCGAAAAGGTCTTCCTGACAATAGCCGACAAGTCCATCCGGTTCGTCCGAGAAAGATTCAAAACCAACTTCACCGGCAAGAGCCGCAATTATGTCCCTTACATCCTGTGAATCAGGTGCAGCCGTGAACTTTACTTGTATATATTTCATCTTGGTGTTAAATTTCTACTGCAAAAGTATAAAAAATAGGGAAAAACCTATCACGGATTAGGGAAATTCCGTATATTTGCAATGAAAGTTGTCTTATTTTTGCATTATCAGAAATGTAGACATACATTCTGGTGAAGACAGTGATTGAAACGGATTATGAACTTAACAACAAAGGGTATATGAAAAGAACAGTATTACTTTCGGTTTTACTTGGTACTATGCCGCTGCTGTCAATGGCACAGGATGACCTTTATTTTACCCCGTCAAAAGCAGAACAATCTGCTTATCAACAGCATAAAATGGAGGAAGAACGCCCTGTCTATTATAGCGGTATCGGTAAGTCTAATGACGAATACAATCGTCGTGGCAAGTATAATTATAAGAAAATAGGAGTTGATTCTCTTGGAAACGATATCTTTATGTCTCGTATCTCTACGTTGCATGGCGACTCTGTAGTGTTAGATACTATCTATGGAGGTTTCACTCGTAAGTACGAAAGTGATAACGATGACTTTGCTTATAGCAGAAGAATGAGTCGCTTCGATGGCTTCTGGGGTGGCTATTATGACCCATGGTTTGCTGGTCGCTCTTCGTTCTATGTAGGATGGGGATGGCGTTCACCTTATTATGGTGGTTGGTATGACAGGTGGGATGATCCATGGTCTTATGGTTATTATGGTGGCTATCCTTACTATAGCTATTATGGTGGTTATCCATATTATGGCTACTACGGCGGTTATCCATATTATTATGGTTATGCTGACTATGGTTGGTACAACCCATGGAGCAGATATTATGGCTATTATGGTGGCTATCCTTACTATGGTTATAGAAGAGGTGGCTACTATGCTTATAATGGTCATACGGGTACAGCTAATCACTGGGGTAACTCTCCAAGAGACTTTGGCTCTCAAGCAAGAAGTGGTTCCTATGACAACGGACGATCTTCTTTCTCAAGTCGTCGTGGCAATGTGAACCAGTATGGTAACAATGCATCTCAGAGTAACGATATGAGAAGTTACTATGACCGCTTCGCTGGCGCACGTCAGAATGGTTTTGAGAATCAGACACGCTCTTATTCTCAGCCAGAGCGCTCTACATTCTCACAGCCTTCACCAAGCTCATTTGGTGGTGCAAGAGGTGGTGGTAGCTTCGGTGGCTCATATTCTGGCGGTGGAGGCAGCAGCTCTGGTGGCTCACGCAGTGCCTTCGGTAGTCATAGATAGTATTTAGGATAATGAATGTTTAATTAATAGAGAATATCAGAAATGAAAAGTAAATATATTTTCTTTGCTGTTTCGTTGTTTGCTGCTTTGTCTGCAAATGCACAGGAGACATACGAGAATGCTAAGTTAGCAGGAGAGGACTTGAATGGTACTGCACGCTACGTTGGTATGGGTGGAGCCATGGAAGCCTTGGGTGCTGATATTTCTACTATCGGTTCTAACCCAGCTGGTATCGGTTTGTTCCGTCACAGCAATGTTAGTCTCAGTGCTGGTCTTCTTATGCAATCAGATGGTAAGGAGTTCTCTAATGGTAAGAAGACTAATCTGAGCTTCGATCAGATTGGTGGTGTCTATACTACTCGTACTGGTCAGAAGTCTTTTCTTAACTTTGGTTTCAACTATCATAAGAGCAAGAACTTTGATTATATCCTTAATGCTGCAGGCTCTTTGAATGGAAGTTCACAGAATAAGCAGTCATATATTAAGGGTGCACTTGGTAATCAGAGCGAGGGTGGTTTCTTTGTTAAGAATAAGGATGGTGAAAATATTGGCTATGTAAATTCAACTCCAACTTCAAAGAGAGCATACACTTGGAGCCAGATTGATTACCTTTATTGGAATTCATTGATTCCTGGTAGTAATGGACTTTATAACTATGAGAAAGCTACTGGTTATACTTTAGACCGTGCGCATACTGGCTATATTGGTAACTACGACTTTGCTGTGAGTGGAAACCTCAATGACAGGGTTTATCTCGGTTTGACATTCGGTATGAAGGATGTTAATTATAAGGGATATAGTGAGTATCGTGAGAATTTCAATAATGGTGGAGTTGTTGTTCGTGACGAGAGAAAGGTAACGGGTTCAGGTTTTGATATCACTGCTGGTGTAATTGTTCGTCCAGTAGCGGAGTCTCCATTTAGAATTGGTGCATACGTGAAGTCTCCAACATGGTATGACTTAACAACATCAAATGCATCAGATCTTGTTTACGCTCAGGGTACAACAAATAAGAAATCTTACAGTAGCAATTCATACGATTTCAAGATGTGGACACCTTGGAAGTTTGGTTTCTCTCTTGGTCACACCGTTGGCAACTACCTTGCTTTGGGTGCAACATACGAGTATGAGAATTATAGTAATATTAATAGTAGAGTCAATGATGGTGGATACTATGATTATTACGATGGTCAGTACTACGAGTCATCAAGTCCTGATAGGATTATGAATGCTCACACGAAGGAAGTTCTGAAAGGTGTTAGTACTTTGAAGTTAGGTATTGAGTACAAGCCAGTAAGTAATGTTGCTTTACGTATAGGTTACAACTATGTAAGTCCAAAATATGTAAGTGATGCGCAGAAAGATCCCGGTCTTGCTTCTTTAGGTACATTATATTCTTCAACAACAGACTACACAAACTGGGGAGCAATCAACCGTCTCACATTAGGTGTTGGTTATCAGATTAAGAAGTTCAATATTGATTTAGCTTATCAGTATAGCACACAGAATGGTTCTTTTGCTCCATTCTCTAATATTAGAGATGTTTCTATACCTTCTGGTGCTACAACTGTAAAGGAGTCTAACGTTGCAACAAGCACTGATGTTAAGAACAACAAAAGTCAGTTGCTCCTCACATTGGGCTATCGCTTCTAAGATGGTCGAAAGACAAATGGGAAGATACATCAAAAGTGTATTAATATAAATTCATGAATGAAAAGAGTGCGCTGTAAGCATACCAATAATAAAGAACCATATCAGTAAATAAAGAACCATATCAGGACTCCGTGTTGAGTATTGATATGGTTCTTTTTTTTAACGGTCAGATAAGAAAGAGAGCTATGTCAGATTCCGTGTTAAGCATTGATATGACCCTTTCTGTCAACTTTAATAACATCATACTTCAGGCTGCCAATACGTATATTCTATAGGACAGCAAATCTATTTATCATAAGTCCCATTACCTGAAAACCGTGTACGGGAGGACGGACGGGCGGTCCGCAGCGGCTCCCCGCACGTCTATCGGGCTGGAATCCCCGCAGATCATTCCGGCCTGTGCCCATAATCCCAGAACGGGACACGGCGGCGACAACGGATAGCCGCGGACTGACAGCATCAGGCCTGCGTTGACATCCAGGACTTCCTGACGGCCGGCGGCTCCGTCCGCGATGTCTGCGAACCTGTTCCCGGCACCTCCAGATTCCGTCCCTTGACACACACATGGAATTCCGGGCCGTCAACATTATTACAAGGTTCGGGCCGTAGACACGACCGGTGTTTAACGACGACACGGTATGTGACTCACCGACAACACGGTATGTGACGGGCGTCAACACGTTTTCATGAACAAGGACTTATTTCCTTTACAAAGGGAGACATAGTACTGGAAAAAGCCGGGATGGAGATCCATACAGAACCCTACTTAACGGGGTTGATACGATGCCATCTGGCTGGAAGGCATGGAACTATACTGCATTCAAACTGATTCTGCAGAAGAAGAAAAGGAAGAGAGACAAGGGCAAGATGGACTTCTTTGAAGTTTTATCGGACACCAATCATTAGAATCAATACCTCCTGCCATACAATGAAGACAACAGAAAACTTAATCACGCAGTGCTTCCAGTTGCGGAATAGTAAGGACTCCCCTGCTCATGGACAGTAGACCTTCGTGCTGCATCCCGTTAAGCATACGGGAAATATTAAGCCGGCTCTGGTGCAGTTCGTGGGCAAGATCCTCCATCCTTATCTTCACCACTTTGGGTCCGGCTTGTGTAAGACAGCGGAGGCGGAGAAAGTCTACAAACTGCTGCCGGATACCGTCCGACTGCCGCCGCCATGGAATACGTCCCATTCGCTGTGCCAGCATCGATATACTGTTGAGAAAATTCAGACGGAAAATGAGATGGTTGTCGAGGAGGCGCAATACTTCCTGCTTGTCCAGGGAGAGCAGACTGCAATCGGTCTGTGCAATGAAGTCCTTGGTGTAATGTTGCATAAGTCCGAACAGAAGTTCCGGCTGAATCACCGATGGCGACTTCATCTCCTCTTCTATACAGTACCGGTGGCTGTCGGCGTAGCTGATGACACGAAGAATCCCACTCATAAGGAAAAAAAGCTGTATACATTTTTCATCTTTCCTGACAAGTGGTCTGCCTGCTGTCAGCTTATGAAAGCCGAACTTCGTATGTTCTACTATATCAGAATGTTCATCTGTACTGATTCCGATGAAAAGAGGTAATTCAAGGAGCTTGTTATAGAGTTGCAGCATTCGTCTGTTGATTATAATTTATTGACAGGCAGCACATGGAGCTTAAGGGTGAAGACTGACGAGCCGGATGGATTGTCTGTCCAAAACAGCATCTGCATTTCAATGCCTATCCCCTACTCCACTACTTTCCCTTTCATAGAAGGACTGTACCAAACCCTCAGTTTTCCTCTTGCATCCAAATAAATGAAATAGGCCATTAATTCGGGATGACGTGCAAGGAGTCTGCGTGCTTTCTCAATACCCATCACCATGAATGAAGTGGCATAGGCATCTGCCGTAGCGCAGTTCTTTGCCAGCACTGTGGCCGACAGCAGGGAATGCTGTACGGGATAGCCTGTTTTAGGATCAATGGTGTGGGCATATTTTTTTCCGCCCTTGTAATAGAAGTTCCGGTAATTTCCACTTGTCGCCATCGCCTTATCAGTGACATTCAAGACGGTTTCAAGTTCCTGATTCGTATTCAGACTGTCATCCGTCGGCTTTGTAACACCGATTTTCCAAGGCAAACGCTGTTCGCTGTTTCCCTTTGTGACAATCTCGCCGCCTATCTCCACCATAAAATTCTCAATGCCATTGCGGCGAAGAAGCCGTGCCACAACATCCGAACCATACCCCTTGGCGATGGCGGAACAGTCTAACATCGTGCGGCGGTCCTGCTTTCGTATCGAATTGCCGACAAGTTCCACCTTTTTATATCCGACGATCCGGCGCAGACTGTCAATCTTCTCCTTGGACGGATGCTGTCCTGTCTTGAAACCGAAGCCCCACATATTGACCATCGGTGCGACGGTAATGTCGAAGGCTCCATCTGTATCTTTGGACACTTCCTCTGCCAAAGTGAACACTTCGTCGAACATACTGTTTACCTTTACCGGTTTGTTCCGGTTTATCTGAGAAATCATTGAGCCGGCATCAAAGGTCGAAAAAGTCTCGTTGACCTTTTTCAGCTCGGCGTCAATCTGCGGCTGCAGGTCTTCATTGCTCTGGTAAGTGATGTGGTAGACCGTTCCAAAAACAAAGCCGGTATTATGTTGGTAAGGCATTGCATGCTGACAACGGACAATGGCAATCGAACCGATAAGCAGCACAAGCAGGAACGGGACTTGCCAATACAGTTTTTTCTTGTTCATTTGTGTTATTGATTTGCGTAAAAACGAAAGACTACAGCAGAAAACAGATGGTACCGATACGCTTTGAAAATGCCGTCAACCAGCATACAGACAGGTACAATGTATCGGATTGCGGATAATCCCACTTTCCTTTATAGTTCAAGAAGGATGTTGAAAGTGGCACCGAGCCGTGACGAACCTCCCCGCCCATAGCCGGGGACGTACCAGGGTTCTCCGATGCCGTCAGCCTTATGAGCCAGCCGTAACTTGTAGCGTACCGTCCACCCCATACGTATCATTCCCCATATTCTGGCATCCACCCCTCCGACAACTTCTGCCCAGAACTGGCTTCCCTTGTTGCCGACGGCACCATAAGCAGCCTGTGTTCTCCAGATAGGGTCGGCTATACCCGGACTGTGGACATCATATTTGAAAGATGTATACCCTAACCGTCCACCGACGAGAAATCGGTAATCGTCATGCTTGTTCTTGAGCATATTGAAGTCGCAACCCACACGTGCAAAAGGCGCACTTGTCTTGAATTCCGTACCAGTCGTTTCATCGCTCTTGTCAGCCTTCCCTACGCCGGCCTCGACGACGGGATAGTATCTGTCCTTGATATTCAAGCGCAGCAAGGCTTCGTACTGTCCGTAAGAAGCAAGCGAACGCATGGCGGGGCCAATGGCATCGACCCCTACTGCGATACCACGGAAGAAAGCTGTGGAGTCTTCCTTCTCCTTCACAGCTGATGCCCTGCGTTGTGCGTCGGCTGTACCAGAAGCCAGAAGGAACAGTATGCTAATGAGCAGTAAAGCGGATAAGGATGTTCTCTTTCGTTCCATCATAGTCAACGTTTGGGTTATTGATTTCTATCCGGCTGATACGTGTTCCCGTAGCTGCAACGGAAGTGAGTGTATGGAAGAAAACGGGCGAACAGTCGACGCTCTCGAAATGGCTCACATTCGTTTTTCCGACCGTCACGGTATCGACAGTCGTCAGGCCGTCCTTGCTTGTAAAAACAAAGCGCAGCCGGTCGCTGTCGCCACTGTAGCTCATCGGCAGGCTGAACTTCGTCGTCTTGACCAGCCGGTTCAGCAGCACCGTGTCGGTCTTGTTCTCACGAATTGCCGAAACTGTAAGCGTATCGCGCAGTGTATCGCCCTGGACAACATAGTTTGCCAACACACCATTTGTAACAGGACAGTCTATTTCGGTACAGGAGTTCAATCCTCCTAACCCACCCAAAAAGAGCAGAAAAAGCCCGATCTGTTTTGTCATTTGTCTGATATTACTGTTATTCATCTTCCAATTGTCTCTTCAACCGGCAGGAAACACCTGCCTCCTCTGTGCAACCGGCCGCCCCGACCGTTTCCGTTTTTATAGTTGTCTCCTATATTTCTTTTTCTATCTGATAATCATTCCTGTGTGGATTGCTGCGACTGATAAGGTCGCCGACGAAACCTGCAAGGAAAAGCTGTGTTCCCAATACCATTGCGACAAGGGCTATGAAGAAAGAAGCATGGTCGGAAAGCAGGTCACCATAGACACCGTTGACAAGCATCACACACTTCTCTACAATCAACCAGACAAAGGCGATAAAGCCTATGAAGAACATGAACGACCCCATCAGACCGAAGACGTGCATGGGCTTCTTGCCGAAATTCGTAAGAAACCAGAGCGTCAACAGGTCAAGATACCCGTTGAAGAAACGGTTTATGCCAAACTTCGACTTCCCGTACTTGCGTGCCTGATGGTGAACCACCTTTTCGCCGATATGCGCAAAGCCAGCCTCCTTGGCAAGATAAGGAATGTAACGGTGCATCTCACCATAGACCTCAATGTTCTTCACCACATCGCGGCGGTACGCCTTCAGTCCGCAGTTGAAGTCATGCAGGTTATGCACACCGCTGATCCTGCGTGCCGTAGCATTGAACAGCTTTGTGGGAATCGTCTTCGACAGGGGGTCGTAACGTTTCTGCTTATAGCCGCTGACGAGATCGTACTTATCTTCCGTGATCATTCGGTACAGCTCGGGAATCTCATCGGGAGAATCCTGAAGGTCGGCATCCATTGTGATGACGACATCGCCCTGTGCAGCCTTGAAGCCACAGTAGAGGGCAGGGCTCTTTCCATAGTTGCGACGGAACTTGATGGCATGGACGTGTGAAGCATCCTTGCGCTGAAGTTCTTCAATGACATTCCAGCTGCTGTCGGTAGAACCATCGTTGATGAAGATGATTTCATACGTGAAGCCGTTGGTGTTCATCACACGTTGAATCCATGCATGTAATTCCGGTAGACTTTCTTCCTCATTGAAGAGAGGGATGACAACTGATATATCCATATTTCGAATTAGAAGTTTTGAATGACAAGTGATGATTTAATTGAGGTTGAAGTTATCGGCAAAGCATAATTTGGATTGGAATCATGGGACAATATGAAGATGAAATCTTAAGGACCTGTATCCTTCATTCATTGTCATAAATCCCGACTTTTAACCTGTTTCGACATGACAGCCGCAATAAAAAGCGAGCAGACACCACCCAGCATGATGGCAGAAACGAAGCTGCTGGAAGCCAAGGAATACGGCTGGAAAGCTTCCGGCAAAGCCGCCATGAACTCATTGTAAGGAATCCCGACGGCAGCAAGCGTGCTCTTGCCCTCACTGCTTGAATAAAGGCCGGAAACCATCATGAGCAGTCTGCCGTTGTCAATAAAATACATATAAAGCCACTGCAGAAGGCTGAAAATGAGTGCCGCATTGAAAAAAACACGCAGACAATAAAGCAGACTGCGCCGAAAAGAAATGACACCTCTGCGCCCCTCCTCTCGGAATACCCTCAGACGGTAAGCCACGAAAAAGGGTGTAGAGAGCGTCAGCAGCAGACTGAACTGTGCCAGCACAGGCAGGAAAGCCGTACCCAGCAGGCAGGCGAAACTCGCCGACCACACGATGGCAAGGTAGAAACCGTCATAACGGCTGTAAGCCGTCAGCTGTTTGAAATCTTCGTAAACCATAATGCAAATGTACGGATTAATTATTATAAATAATGTAGTGTAATATCAAAATTATATTTTTTTGTTAAAAACGGAAAAAGTCCCTCTTCCTCTTTGCCATTCTGAATTAAATCAGTATCTTTGCAACCGCTTTACTTTTAGAGCACAGAATATGGGCAAGTCTCCTACGACCAGCTCCCTTTGAATCCCCCAGGACGGGAACGTAGCAAGGGCAGAAGGTTGTAGCGGTGCGATAGGAATTGCTTGCCCACCTGCCTCTTTAGCTCAGTTGGCCAGAGCACGTGATTTGTAATCTCGGGGTCGTTGGTTCGAATCCGACAAGAGGCTCGAAATAATAGAATGACTAAGAACACAGAAGAAGGTATGCCGCAAGGCATACCTTCTTTCGTTTTCCGTAAGTCCAGTCATCTGGACCCATGATGAAGACACCCCCATAAACGAAAAGGGGAACAACCTTTACAGTTGCTCCCCTGTCTCTTAGGAAGTGATCCGCATGGGGCTCGAACCCATGACCCCAACATTAAAAGTGTTGTGCTCTACCAGCTGAGCTAGCGGATCTCCCTGTGCTTTTATTAAAAGCGAGTGCAAAGGTAATGAGTTTTTCCGGTAACACCAAATTATTTGCAGTTTTTCTTTTCTTTCCCACGCAGAACACTGAATACAGAAGATACAAAACGCAGGCCCGGATACAGGAATACGGCCACCTGATTTGAGAAAAGAAGACCCTTTGCATTGAATCTTGAACAGCTGCTTAATGGGAAAAGCAACCGGTTGAAAGCTGCATCACGGATGCCGGCCTCTTCCTCTGCAGCCGGCCAGCAGAAAATTAATGGCCTGTTACACAAAAAAGATGGGAATTGATTTCCCCAATCCGTCAAAAAGTAGTATTTTTGCGGTAAGAAAACAATTACGTTACAAATAATAAACAAACAAATGAAAATTAACGATTTCAACTTCGCCGGACACAAGGCTATCGTCCGCGTAGACTTCAATGTGCCTTTGGATGAGAATGGCCATGTAACCGACGAAACACGTATCCGTGGTGCGCTGCCTACACTGAAGAAGGTGCTGGCAGACGGCGGTGCGCTCATCATGATGAGTCACATGGGCAAGCCGAAAGGCAAGGTAAAGCCGGAACTCTCATTGAGCCAGATTGTCAAGAACGTAAGCAATGCTCTCGGCGTTGAGGTCAAGTTCGCCAAGGACGCAGGCAACGCCGATGCAGAGGCCGCAGCATTGAAGGGCGGAGAGGCACTTCTGCTCGAGAATCTCCGCTACTATCCAGAAGAGGAAGGCAAGCCGGTCGGTGTTGAAAAAGGCACGCCAGAATACGATGCTGCCAAGGCGGAGATGAAGAACCGCCAGAAAGACTTTGCCAAGAAGCTCGCCTCCTATGCCGACGTATATGTAAACGATGCTTTCGGTACGGCCCACCGCAAGCATGCTTCAACAGCTGTCATTGCCGACTACTTCGATGCAGACCACAAGATGCTGGGATTCCTCATGGAGAAAGAGGTGACAGCCATCAACAATGTGCTGAAGAACGCACAGCATCCGTTCACAGCCATTATCGGCGGTTCAAAGGTAAGTTCCAAGCTCGGCGTAATCAAGAACCTCCTCGACAAGGTTGACAACCTCATCATCGGCGGCGGTATGGGATACACATTCATCAAGGCACAGGGTGGAAAGATCGGAAAGTCACTCCATGAAGACGACCTGATGCCGGAAGCATTGAACGTCATGGCTGCTGCCAAGGAGAAGGGGGTAAACCTCTCTCTCTCTGTTGCTACCGTCTGCGGGAAAGAATTCTCCAACGACACAGAGCGCAAGACTTTCCCAATCAACCAGATTCCTGACGAATGGGAAGGCATGGATGCTTCCGAGGAAAGCATCAAGGCTTGGAAGAAGATCATCCTCAACTCCAAGACCATTCTCTGGAACGGTCCGGTAGGAGTCTTCGAGCTGGAGAACTTTGCCAAGGGTACCGGTGAGATCGCCAAGGCTGTTGCCCAGGCAACTCAGGAAAACGGTGCCTACTCGCTCGTCGGCGGCGGTGATTCCGTTGCAGCTGTCAACAAGTTCGGTCTTGCAGACAAGGTTTCTTATGTTTCTACCGGTGGCGGTGCCATGCTCGAGGCCATCGAGGGCAAGGTGCTCCCGGGTGTAGCAGCAATCGAAAAGTAAGATTTAATTTTCTTTGACCATATCAGGCCGTTGTCCTCCGCATGGGAGACGACGGCCTTTTTTGTTACCTTAAGCCGCACAGGGAAGTTCAGGTTAAGGCAGAAGATGAATATCGTCAGCCCAAATGAGCAACAAAACGGTGTCATTCAATGCTGCACTTTGGAATTTCACCCGCTAAAGCAGGCCATATTCCCAACGGCCGGGAATCATATTCCCAAACACTTGGGAATCATGTTCCCAAACACCGGGAATATTGTTCCCAAACTGTTGGGAATATCAGCATCCGTAGTTTAATGGTCTGAATTGACTGCTTTTAATTGTAGCTTAATGCTTCTGCCCGACTGTTTTTCATCTTACTTTAGAATTTGGTTGACGAGTTTGAAAACTTATTCTAATTGCTGTTGACAGTCTCTTGTTTTAATCATACTTGAAGTCTACACTCATGCTGTTTTAATGTTTCCGGTTACCTCCTTTTTTAATTTCCCAAAGGGGAAGCCAGACAGGTAAGCCATGTCGGAAGACCATGTACCTGACGGCTGATGAGGGAATCTGCACCGGATCAGCCGACTTCTCACTCATGGTGATAGGGTTCTCCTTTAATGATCGTGCAGGCACGGTAAAGCTGTTCGGCAAAGATGAGACGCACCATCTGGTGGGAAAACGTCATGCGGGATAATGAGACGGAGTCGTTGGCACGTGCATAAACATCTGGTGAGAATCCATACGGTCCGCCAATGAGGAACAAAAGCCGGCGGGATGTATTCTGTTTCCGTCGCAGCCATTCTGCAAATTCTACGGAACGGAATTCTTTGCCACGTTCGTCCAGCAGCACAACAGTATCAGAGGTCTGTATCTCTTGCAGAATCAGTTCACCCTCCTTCTGCCTCTGCTGATCTTCTGAAAGACTTTTTGTATTCTTCAGTTCCGGGATAGTCGTTACGTTGAACGGCATATAATGTCCGATACGGCTTACATAATCGTCGATTCCCGACCTGAAAATCTTATTCTGTGTCTTTCCGACAAGGAGGAGGACAGTCTTCATATCATAGTTTTTTTATTTCTTCCCACACTCTTTGCACCGGCAAGCCCATGACATTGAAATAGCTCCCGCTTATGGATGTGACCCCTACATATCCTATCCACTCCTGGATACCATACGATCCGGCCTTGTCAAACGGTTTGTAGTTTTCAATGTAATAGGTGATCTCTTCTTCTGAAAGCTGCTTGAACGTGACATCTGTCGTCACGGAAAAGCAACGTTCTTTATCTGCTGTCAGCAGGCAGACTCCCGTCACTACCTGATGTGTCCTGCCGCTGATAAGACGGAGCATACGGTGGGCATCCTCGGCATCCTTGGGCTTGCCGAGTATTTCGTTGCCGACAACGACAACCGTGTCAGCCGTGACTACCAGGTCGTTCTGTCCTATTGTTTCCCTATATGCGTCAGCCTTTTCACGGGCGATGAAGCCAGCCACTTCACTTGCAGGAAGGCTTCGGGGATAATTTTCCGGAATACCCGGCAGGACGCGTACTTCAAAATCCAGATTCAAACCGGCCAGCAGCTCGCGCCGGCGGGGGGAGTTGCTGGCAAGGATAATGTGTTTCATCTGCTTCCTTTCATTTACCAGCCGAAGGCCTTTTCATTCAACACCCATTTGCCCTGTGCCTTCAGCACCTGCTCCAGAATATCACGTGCCACACCATGCCCCCCTTCATAATCGCTTACATAGGTAGAGATCTCCTTGATCTCCGTACAGGCATCTTTTGGACAGCATGGACAACCGGCACGTTTCATTACCTCGTAATCAGGAATGTCATCACCGACGTAAATGATTTCTTCCTCGTGCAGGTCATATTTGGAAAGAAGCTCCTCCCAGGTGCGTATCTTCATGGAACAGTTGATGTAAACATCCTTAACTCCAAGATACTCATAGCGAGAACGGATGTTCTCATTATGTCCGCCGGTCATGATTGCCAACCGGATTCCATGTTTTACTGCCAGCTGAATGGCATAACCGTCCTTGATGTTGATTGTGCGGACCGGATCGCCTTTTCCGTCCATCTGAATGGTAGAAGCTGACAGCACGCCATCCACATCGAAAACAACGGCTTTGATTTTCTGTAAATCGTAGTTTATCATTTCGTAAAGTATTCAAAATAATGAAGTAAAGCGATGAAGATCTTTGGGGCAGGAGACCGAAACAAATCTACTGATAATCAATCTCCTTTTTTATTCAGATCAGAACTGTGGGCAAGGTTGTTTATACCTTCAGAAAGCATCCGATAAAGATCCTGTAGATTTTCTTTGCCGTTCATCAGTTCCAGCTGCCGTTCCATCACGTTTCTGTCACCACGCACTGCCGGTCCTGTCTGTGCTTCCGCCGGACTTATATTATGGATTTTCTGCGTTGTCTCATCTATCAAAGGCAGCAGAACATCAAAAGGGACACCGTGCTCGTCGAGTATGCCAGAAGCCACGCTGTAACAATAGTTCGTGAAATTGCAAGCCCATACAGCTGCAAGATGCAGATACTGCCTGTCCGAAGAGGACAAGGAGAAAATCCGACGGGACAGCCGACGGGCAAAGTTCCGGATCTGTTCTTCTGTCTCCTGCGTGTTTCCCTCTATGAAGACTGGAATATCCGCAAAACAGACATCATGGTTTTTGGAAAAAGTCTGCATAGGGTAAAACACGCCATAATGCCGTGCCTGTCCCTCAAAACAGCGCATGGGCATGGAGCCCGCCGTGTGGAGAAACAGTTTGTCTTCCCTGCCCTTGCAGACCTCTGGAATCAGGCTGCACAACACGCTGTCTTTTACGGAAATCACGTAGATATCGGCATCATTACGAAGCAATGTAATATCCGTCAGCCAGTCGGCATCAAGTATTTCAGCCAATGTACTGGCAGCCTCTTCCGTACGACTGAACACCTGACAGACCGGCACACCGGCACTACGCAGCGACTTGCCCAGTTGTGTTGCAAGATTGCCTGCACCTATCAACGACACCTTCATCATACCGACAAATTTAATACTTTTAAAGGAAATAAGTCTGAAATACACTTCCATTTTAAAAAAGATTTGCTATTTTTGTACGTACTTCTGCCAAGGAAGTGTGACATATCAAACTTTAAAAGGATAAAGGAATCTATGGAATTTATCGGAATTATCCCGGCTCGCTACGGCTCTTCACGTTTTCCTGGAAAGCCTCTTGCAATGCTTGGAGGAAAGACCGTCATCGAGCACGTTTACAGACAAGTAAGCAGCGTGTTGACAGATGTCTATGTGGCCACAGACGATCCTCGTATTCAGAACGCCGTTGCAGCGTTCGGCGGAAAGTCCGTAATGACCCGTCCCGACCATAAAAGCGGTACGGACAGAATCTGCGAAGCACTCGATAAAATCGGTGGCAGCTTCGATGTTGTCATCAACATCCAGGGTGATGAACCTTTCATACAGAAAAGCCAGATTGAGACGGTCATGCAGTGTTTTGATGATTCACGCACACAGATTGCCACGCTGGGCAAGCCTTTTGAGACCATTGAGGCTGCACAGAATCCCAATTCGCCCAAAATAGTCCTCGACAACAATGGCTATGCCCTTTACTTCTCACGCTCCGTCATACCCTTTGTTCGGGGCAAGGCGACTTCGGAATGGCTTTCCACCTATCCTTTCCTCAAGCACATCGGGCTATATGCCTACCGCACAGAAGTGCTGCGTGAGGTGAGCCGTCTTCCGCAATCCTCGCTCGAACTGGCCGAAAGTCTCGAACAGCTGCGATGGCTGCAGAACGGTTATAAAATCAAGGTAGGTCTGACAGATGTAGAGACAATCGGCATTGATACGCCGGAAGACCTGCAACGGGCAGAGCGGCAATTGTCCGCCCTGTAAGCCGGAGGGCTGGTGTGTGGCAGATGATAGAAAGAAAAATATACGGTCTGTCCAGCTGATAATCAACAAATATTAACTACCTTTGCAAGGAGTTTTTAAACCCCATCGATAATGAAGAAATCAACCTTGACATTCCTGTTCCTTATGTCTGTTTTCGCAAGCATACAGGCACAAACCGCCGGGATGCCTGCCGATACCACCAAGATCTACCGTGTCATTGACAAGATGCCACAGTACCCGGGCGGACAGGGGGCACTGAGAGCCTTCCTCGTATCGAACCTTCACTATCCTGTGATAGCAGAGAAATCCGGAGTCCAGGGAAGAGTCGTCATGAAGTTTACTGTTGGAAAAGACGGGAGTATCAGGAATTTGTCGGCAGCAGATTGCAAAATCACAGATTATGACAAAAAGGTTTTCAACAGACTGACGGCTGGTGAACAGGAAAGACTTAGAAAAGCATGTGCCAAGGGATTTGCGAAAGAAGCCGTACGTGTCGTTCGGGCAATGCCGAAATGGGAACCAGCCGAGATGGATGGGGAAAAAGTAGACGTAGCGTTCAGCCTGCCGGTCAGTTTCAGACTCAAATAGATCAAACATCTGACAGAGACAGATGCGTCTCCCTCCCCACAAAAGACAAGGAACAGGAAACCATACAGTTACTCGGATGGCATCCCATGCGCCCAACGGATAAACACTCCTTGAACAACTACTATTCAATTATGAACAACAGATATATGATGCGTGGCGTAAGTGCTGCCAAGGAAGATGTACACAACGCCATCAAGAACATTGACAAAGGTCTCTATCCGCAGGCTTTCTGCAAGATTATCCCTGACATACTCGGTGGCGACCCGGAGTATTGCAACATCATGCACGCTGACGGAGCCGGCACGAAGTCGTCACTCGCTTATATGTACTGGAAGGAGACCGGGGACATCAGCGTATGGCGCGGCATCGCACAGGACGCCATCGTCATGAATACGGACGACCTGCTCTGTGTGGGGGCGGTAGACAATATCCTGGTCAGCTCCACCATCGGCCGCAACAAGCTGCTTGTGCCGGGCGAAGTAATATCTGCCATCATCAATGGTACCGACGAACTCCTGGCTGATATGCGCAGGATGGGAATCGGCATCTATCCTACGGGGGGCGAGACAGCCGATGTGGGCGATCTTGTCCGCACGATTATCGTGGACTCGACGGTCACTTGCCGTATGCGCCGCAAGGACGTGATCGACAATGCAAACATCCGTCCGGGCGATGTGATCGTCGGTCTTTCGTCGACCGGACAGGCGACATACGAGACCCGTTACAATGGCGGCATGGGCAGCAACGGACTGACCTCCGCACGTCATGATGTCTTTGCCAGGTATCTTGCAGAGAAGTTCCCGGAGAGTTACGACCATGCTGTTCCCCAAGAACTGGTCTACAGCGGCAAATACAGACTGACCGATGCCGTTGAAGGCTGTCCGGTCAATGCAGGAGAACTGGTCCTCTCTCCCACGCGCACCTATGCACCGGTCATCAGGCGGCTGCTGGACGAACTGCGCCCCGAGGTGCATGGAATGGTACACTGCACAGGCGGCGCGCAGACGAAGGTCTTGCATTTCGTTGGGGACAACTGCCGCGTCGTCAAGGACAATATGTTCCCAGTCCCTCCGCTCTTCCATGCCATCAAAGACTGCAGCGGAACTGACTGGAAAGAGATGTACCAGGTATTCAACATGGGGCATCGCATGGAGATATATGTCCGGCCGGAGGTGGCCGGACAGGTCATTGCCATCAGCAAGTCATTCAACATCGACGCTCAGGTCATCGGACATATTGAAGAAGGCAAACGCAGCCTGACCATCAAGAGCGAGTTCGGAAACTTCGATTATTAAAGCCATGACTATAAAGGATGCCATATTACTGAGCCTGGAAGATTTTCCCAATGGTGCAACAAGTCGTGAGGTATATGAGAATATCCTCCAGAGACGTATCTTTGAATTCAACAAGGAGGCAAAGACACCCGATGCGACAACCTGTGCACAATTGACAACAATGGTGAAACATGGGGATGTCCGCATTAAACGTTTTAAGAACGATAAAAATGTTTATTGTTACCTCCTCTGCAAGTATTCTTCCAGTTCAGAGAATACTGTTACGACACAGCCTTCTCCCATGAGAACAAAAGCCAGCTTTCATGAAAGGGACTTGCATCCTCTTCTCTGCAGTTATCTCAATTACAGAGGAATTATGGCAAAGACCATCTTTCATGAGAAGTCTACAAAAGCTGAAGATCATCAGAAGTGGGTACATCCTGACATAATCGGAGTAAAATTCACCGGGCAGAAGAATTCTATCTGCAACTCACTCTTCAAAGCATTAAACAAGAACGATTCCCTGTGCCTGTACTCTTATGAATTAAAGCGCAGGATAGACAATGATTATGAGTTAAAGAAATGCTTCTTTCAGGCTGTATCAAACTCAAGCTGGGCCAATAAAGGGTATCTTGTCGCATTCGACATAAATGAAGACCTTAGAGAAGAACTCGCCCGCCTGAATCATTCTTTCGGTATAGGATTCATATTGCTCAAAGCCAACCCTTACGAGAGTCAGGTGTGGTTTGATGCAGTAGACAGACAGTTGGACTTCAGTACGATAGACAAACTATGCGAAATCAATGCGGACTTCAAGGAGTTCATTAGACTTGTAGAAGCAACGATGACGGCCGATGACAAACACTTCAATCCCTCTAAGGCTGCACTCAGTAATATATGTGATAAATTCCTCCTTGGTGATGGAGAAATACAACAATATTGCATAGAACACAAGATCCCGACAACAGACGAAGAAATATAATAACACAGAATAAATCAAAATGACAGATAACAACAATATCCTTCAGAAGCTCGACGGTCTTGAGGCCCGTTACGAGGAAGTATCTACGCTCATTACCGACCCGAGCGTCATTGCGGACCAGAAACGTTACGTAAAGCTGACAAAGGAATACAAGGATCTCGGCAACATCATGGATGCCCGGCGCCGTTACGTCAACTGTCTTACGACCATCAAGGAAGCAAAGGACATCATTGCCAACGAGAGCGATGCCGAAATGAAGGAGATGGCCCGTGAAGAGCTGTCAGAGAATGAGGAGCTGCAGCCGAAGATTGAAGAGGAAATCAAGTTCCTCCTTGTTCCGAAAGATCCGGAAGACGGCAAGAACGTACAGATGGAAATCCGTGGCGGTGCCGGCGGCGATGAGGCCGCATTGTTTGCCGGCGACCTTTTCAATATGTACAAGCGTTACTGTGACAAAAAGGGCTGGAAGCTGTCTGTCACTTCTGTGTCGGAAGGAGCCGTAGGCGGTTTCAAGGAGATTGACTTTGCGATTGAAGGCGAGAACGTGTACGGAACGTTGAAGTATGAATCCGGCGTTCACCGTGTGCAGCGGGTACCTGCAACCGAGACACAGGGGCGTATGCACACCTCTGCCGCAACAGTGGCCGTTTTGCCGGAGGCTGACAAGTTTGAGGTGAACATCAACGAGGGCGACATCAAGTGGGACACTTTCCGTTCCAGCGGTGCCGGCGGCCAGAACGTGAACAAGGTGGAATCCGGTGTCCGTCTGCGCTATCCGTGGAAGAATCCTAACACGGGGGAGGTCGAGGAGATTCTCATTGAATGTACCGAGACCCGTGACCAGCCGAAGAACAAGGAGCGTGCACTGAGCCGTCTGTACACATATATCTATGATCACGAGCATCAGAAGTATATCGACGATATTGCCAGCCGCCGCAAGACGCTTGTCTCTACGGGTGACCGCAGTGCAAAGATCCGGACCTACAACTTCCCGCAGGGCCGTGTTACCGACCACCGCATCGGCTTTACCACTCACGACCTCCAGGGGTTCATGAACGGTGATATCCAGGAGATGATTGATGCTCTAACGGTAGCAGAGAATGCAGAGAAACTGAAGGAAACAGAGTTATAAGATTTCAACCTATACAGCAGGGATATGCCGAACCGGCAAATGAAAGATGACCAGTAGGGACAGGCACCCTCGTCTATCCGACACACGTTGGAATGTGCGGACAGACGAGGGTGCCTGTCCCTATTGATTACTTACATGGACTTTGACGTGATTCCTTCACATAATATTTCATTAAACACTCAATATGAACAGACAGCAGCTTATCCACCAGATCTTCACGAAGAAAACCTTTCTTTGCGTCGGTCTCGACACAGACATCAGCAAGATTCCTGAACATCTGAAAAACGAGACTGATCCGATCTTCGCCTTCAACAAGGCAATCATTGATGCCACAGCCCCTTATTGCGTGGCCTATAAGCCCAACCTCGCTTTCTATGAAAGCTATGGACTGAAAGGCATGATGGCCTTTGAAAAGACCATCCAGTATCTGCAAAACCATTACTCCACACATTTCATCATTGCTGATGCCAAGCGTGGCGACATCGGCAATACCTCGAAGATGTATGCCCGGACATTCTTCGAGGAATACGACCTCGACTCTGTCACCGTCGCCCCCTACATGGGAGAAGACAGCGTGAAACCCTTCCTCGAGTATAACGGCAAATGGGTAATACTTCTGGCACTGACCAGCAACAAAGGCAGCCACGACTTCCAGCTGACGGAAGACAAGTCCGGCGAACGGCTCTTCGAGAAAGTGTTGAAGAAATCACAGGAATGGGGAACACCCGAGAATCTGATGTATGTCGTCGGTGCCACACAGGGCAGGATGTTCGAGGATATCCGCCGAATTGCCCCAGAGCATTTTCTCTTGGTGCCAGGTGTCGGGGCACAAGGAGGAAGTCTACAGGAAGTCTGCAAATACGGGATGACAAAGGACTGCGGTCTGCTTGTCAATTCGTCCCGCGGCATCATTTATGCCGGCAAGGGAACAGACTTTGCAGAAGTTGCTGCCCGGAAGGCCAGAGAAATGCGGGAAGAAATGGCCGTTGAACTGAATCGATCCGTCAGGTGAATTATGCAGTCAAGGAACTGGAAGAGGATGTGCATCCCAGACATAAGACCTTAGCAGAACAGCGAAGACTCAAGTTGAGAGCTGTAAAATATGTTTACAAAAAAGAAGTCCCTCTAATTTAGATTTCCGACTTATATGGATTTGCTTCTCACTTGTAACATACAGCAATCCAATCTGTTACAAATCAGTATGGAAAAGAGGCCTGAATGGAGGCCAACTAAGCCCCAGTAAGGCCCCAACTAAGCACCACTTGGACCTCAATTAATGCCTGTTAAGGATGCAGATAAGCCCCGCTTGAAATCAGGGACGATTTTATCTTTACAAAAGATAAGCCGATAGAATGCAAAGACAGGAGATAAGCCTTGATGTATGAAGGCTTATCTCCTGTCAATCTGATACCGTAGTAAAGTGAAAAAGCCACTATAAAAAGGCCGGTCTCATAACAACAGGTATGTGTCTGCATGAAACCCTTAGCAATATGCCTTGCAGCATATCGTCCCTGCTTCAGATTCTCATCCCCTTCAGAATATCATTCATTTTCTGCTTCGTTTCAATACGCGTCGGAACTAAAGGAAGACGCAGAACATTCTCGATCATCCCCATGTCATTCAGCAAAGCCTTGCAGCCTGCCGGGTTTCCATCGACAAAGAGCAGTTTATAAAGTTCCGTAAACTGATGATGTATCTTGCGCGCAGGCTCATACTCACCGTTGAATTCCAGACGGATCATACGTGAGAACTCCTTGGGAAGTGCGTTGCCGATAACCGAGATGACACCAACTGCACCGCTTGCAATCATTGGGAAGGTCAGCGCGTCGTCACCGCTGATCACCTCAAAATGTTTCGGTTTGTTCTTGATGATTTCATCCACCTGCTCAAGACAACCGGATGCTTCTTTTATGGCTACTACATTTTCAAACGCCGAAGCAATACGGACAGTCGTCTCCGCAGTCATGTTCACCCCCGTGCGACCCGGCACATTGTACATTACAACCGGCAGCGGGCTGACCTGTGCAATTGCCTTGAAATGCCGGAACAACCCTTCCTGGCTTGGCTTGTTGTAATAGGGACAGATGCTCAGGATTCCGTCAATACCACTCCAGTCCGTGGCTTTGATTTCGTCTACGACGGCCTCAGTATTGTTTCCACCACAATACTTCAGAATCGGTACACGTCCATTGACCAATCGTTTTATCACGGCAGTCAGCTCGTTTTTTTCAGCCTGCGTCAGGCAGGGAGCCTCACCTGTCGTAGCAAGGATACAGAAGAAATCGGCACCATTGTCCAGCTGATATTCAACCAGTCTTACAAGTGCATCATAATCTATACTGCCATCTTCCTTGAATGGAGTTATCAATGCTATACCTAAACCATGAAAAACATTCTGCATAGTAATTTATCGTCTTTAAAAGACGCACAGTAAAGACTCCCCGGGGAGCAAATGCGCAGTCCTGTTCGTATTCTGACACCCAGAGAGCGTCTGTCAATATCGTTGCAAATATAGCAAATTATTGCCAATCATCAAAGACTTTTGTACTTTATCTTCAAGGGCAGGGGGACAACCGGTCCAACCCGGCTCACAGCCTGTCACATTAGTATGATCCTATCCAAAGGCATATCATTCCAAGAAGAACGAAACACAGGTCGATTGCCTTTGCCTTCAGGTTCTTTTCCCTGAACAGCAATGCACCGCAAAGGAAAGAGACAATTACTGACCCTCGGCGTACCATCGATACGATGGAAATCATCGCACCAGGCATTGACAGTGCATAGAAGTAGGCGAAATCTGCCATCGAAAGGAAAAGGGAAATGAGGAGAACTGACCATTTCCACTTGAAAGGTGTATGAGCCGCCTTGCTGCCATGCCTTCTCACCTTATATATTATGAATACCGCTGCCATCATCAGGCATTGATAGATGTTGTACCAGCTTTGCGCCATCATGCGGTCAAGTCCTACTCCGCCGTTCTCAGGACTTGCCATCAGATACTTGTCGAGCAGACCGCTGCACGTTCCCGTCAATGCTGCCAGCACAAGGAAGCATATCCACTTGTTGTGGCTGAAGTCAATGCCTTCTTTCCGGCCGCTTCGCGCAAGCAGGAACAAAGAAACCACTGCAAGAACGACACCGGCCCACTGCCAGCCGTTCAGCCGTTCTCCAAATACGGCCATTGCTCCCACAAGCGTCATCACCGGACGTGTGGCATTGACGGGACCGACAATCGTCAAGGGGAGATGTGCTATGGCGAAATAGCCGAATACCCATGACAGCAGAACAATCATGCTCTT
Organism: Prevotella denticola; assembly: GCF_900454835.1. Lineage (GTDB taxonomy): Bacteria > Bacteroidota > Bacteroidia > Bacteroidales > Bacteroidaceae > Prevotella > Prevotella denticola. The sequence continues at coordinate 842,080 of NZ_UGTM01000002.1, forward strand.
CAGCAGGATCCAACGGTGCATCTCCCAGCCGCCGGACCCGACATGGAAGATACTGCCATCAAGCACACGAGTGTCCTGTGACAGCAGAATCAACGGCAGAAATATAGCCGAACAAAAGAGGGTGTTGAGAAACAGCACGGGTATGACATCGTTCCCACGCAGAGAGTACTTCTTCGATGTGTCATAGAATCCCAGCAGAGCTGCCGAGACAAAAGCCAGTAAAACCCACATGAAAGCGTTGTTTTAGTATTTTATATCCCAAAGGAAGAGTGCATTTCCGGGCATACTTTCGCCGGCATCACTTCTTGTTCCTCCGTCTACAATCTGCCTGAAGTCAGCCAGAGACAATCGCCCTCTCCCTACATCGACCAGAGTCCCGACAACCGCACGCACCATATTGCGAAGAAAACGGTTGGCAGTAATCACAAAACACCAGTTGGCGATTGTACTCCCCGAGGACAAGGAAAGCCCGTCCCCGGAAGGTATCCAACGTGCTTCCGTCAAATTACAAAAGGTGGTTTTTACGTCTGCACCAGCCTTGCAGAAACATTTGAAGTCCTTCTCCCCTATCAGATAAGAAGCAGCCTCATTCATCTTGTCGAAGTCAAGCGGGTAATGTATCTCACATGAGTACCGGCGCGAAAAGGGTTGTTTTCCGGTATGGATATAATAGTGGTAGGTTCTTGATACAGCTGAGAAACGAGCATGAAGATCCGCACTGACGGCCTTGATTCTGCTCACAGAGACATCACGAGGCAGCAGACGGTTCATCTTGTAAACAAGCTGTTCGCTGTCGAACGGCTGTGCCGTATCGAAATGTGCCACCATCATCCGTCCATGCACACCGGCATCCGTACGGCCGGCGCCTGTTACGGTGATTGTCTCTTTCAGCAGGATAGACAACGAGCGTTCAAGGACTTCCTGTACAGAAATACCGTTCGGCTGGATCTGCCAGCCATGGTACGCCGTCCCGTCGTATGACAGGGTGATAAAGTATCGTTGCATAATCATGTGCAAATTTACGAAAAATTACCTGAAATCTGTCTTTCCGGCAAGAAAACTCCATAACAACCACACACCCATCAGCATGGCATAATATACAGCCAGCTGGAAGAGAGTAACGTGCAGGTTTCCGATACTTGCCCAGGGAAAAGATGCAAGCCAGTGAAGTGCCGTGTCCTGACAGTAGACCAGTTGTCCGGCCATTTGACCGAAAAAGGATGAAAGAACCGGAAAAGGAGAGAGGATCAGCATGAAGACGGATGACCAGATAATCATCATCGTCCCTGGTACAGCGATGAGGCTGCCGGGGATGAAAACCGTAGAGAAACGGCAGAAATAAAAAGCTATCAGCGGGGCTGTCCCCAACTGTGCGGCAACCGATACCGCCGTCATCCCCCATAACCACCTGCCTGCGGCACAATGCTTCAGATACCGGGAAGACAGAGTCTGATACAGGAGCGGATAGAACAGCAGTATCGACCACACGGAAACGAAAGACAGCTGGAAGCCAATATCGAAAAGGCTGAGAGGATTGCAGAAAAGCATAATGACCGCTGTCAGAGCCAGCGTATTCACCGAAAGCCGGTCTCTGTTCAGAAGACTGACAAACGAATAGATTGACAACATCATAGCAGAACGGACCACAGAGGAAGACATTCCGACCAATACGACATAACTCCACACTGCAAAGAGCACGGTTAGCTCACTGATTCCTTTCCGCCGAAGTCCCGGCAGCAAGCGTTCAACCCGCCCCAGCAGAAGCATCAGCAGCCCATAGACAACCGTCAGATGCAGTCCAGACAAGGCAAGCACATGACTTGCACCGGTGATGGAATAATCCTCCTTCAGCTCTTTGCCAAGCAGGTGCCTGTCACCCAGCGTCATGGCGGTCACAACAGCCAGGGCGTCCCCCTCAAGATTGTCAGTCAACTTCTTCATGAGTTTCTGCCTGCATATAGCAGCCGTCAGGAGCGACCTCTGGAAAAAACTCATTGGATGAAGATTCACCTTTTTCTTCCGCCATTGGTCAGGGCAGATGAATGTTTCCGCAGAAAAACCGTGCAGTCTCAACCATCGGGCATAATCGAATGTCGCATACGAAAAGTTCATAGGCTTCTCCAGATAAGCCATGGCCTCTATGCCATCACCCGTGTGCAGGGACCGGTAACGATTCGTCAATGTGTCACGAAGGAAGGAGGCTTTGACCTTCAGCAGGCCGTTTCTCCTTATAACCATCAGATCCGTCTGAACAACTTTTCCATGGATAACCGGCTCGGAAAGAAGAACTGCATTGAATCCGGCAATACGTTCCGGCAGTTTCACCTGCATAGACAGCTGCCGATCAGCTACCAATGCAGCTCCCGTCATAAAGACTGCAACGAGCAGCAGCAGACTTTGGATGTACTTCCGATGCCGCATGACAGATGCCGCAATGACCATACCGACGGCCATCGCCCACCACCACACCGGTCCGACCTTATCCACGACTGCATCGCCCACGGCAATACCCAGCGACAGAGGTACAAGCAGCTTTACTGCGGGATACATCAGCAGGTCCATTTTCCGTTTCATAGCATCATGCTTTCACGTACCAGCTGCAAAAGTAATAAAAAGAAACGAAACGGCAAGGATAACTCTCCTAATCTTGCAGGAACAGCAGATTATAAGTATCTTTGCCGCATGATATTCTACTTTTCAGGTACAGGCAACAGCCAATGGGCTGCAAAGATGCTGGCAGCAGAAACCGGCGACACACTTGTCTCCATTCCGGATGTACTCGAAAGCGAATGCTGCTTCGACTTAAAAAGCGACGAACACGTAGGCTTCATCTTTCCGATACACGGCTGGAGAGTACCCCGCATCATAAGGGAATTCCTGGACAGGCTATCGTTCAGGACGGCAGAAGACGGTACCGGCTGCACCAGACATTATTGCTTCTGTCTTGTCACAGCCGGGGACTCCATCGGTAAAGCCATGGAGTGTTTCCAGCGGCAACTCATATCCATACCGGCCGGACGGTCACTGACGTTAGAAGCAGTAGGTTCCCTGGTCATGCCAGAGTCGTATGTCGGTCTGCCCAGCATGGATGTAGATACAAAAGAAAGGGAATCCATCAAGAAAAAGACGGCGGCAAAAGAGTTGAAGCAGTTTTCCCAAGCTATCAGAGGGCATCTTTGCAGCATGAAAGGGAAACCATGGGGATGGGAAAGGCTGAAACGAGGCCCGATACCCTCTTTCTTTTCAGGTCCGGTCGGAGAGTTCTTCGAACGTTTCCTTATCACCGACACTCCCTTTCATGTGGACAGCAGCCGGTGTGTCAGATGCGGAATCTGTGCCAACGTCTGTCCCGTAACCGACATAAAAGGAGGATTGGGCTGTGAGCCGGAGTGGATGCACAACGGTAAATGTCTTACCTGCTTCTCCTGCTACCATCACTGTCCACACCATGCCATCGAATACGGAAAACGCACGAAGAAAAAAGGACAATACTTCTATAACAGGAACAAGCTATACCCCTGACACCCCTCCCGCCATCATGAGGTCTGCCGTACAGGCATAAAAAAACTGTAGACAATATGCCTACAGCTTCTTTTATTTTATCTCTATCGAAATCAATTCTTAAAGAAATCCTTGACGGCCTCATTGGGAACCATCTGCTCATCGAAAATATAAGCACCGGTCTTGGGGCTTCTTACCATCTTGATAACCTTTGAATATGCGCGACCATCCGATGAACCTTCATGGAGGGTAGCGACCGCTTTCTTTGCCATGGTCTGTCTTTTTTAACTATTAACTATACTCTTTTGTGAGCGAGCTTACTTGATCTCCTTGTGAAGAGTCATCTTCTTGAGAACAGGATTGTACTTCATGAGCTCAAGACGCTCAGGAGTATTCTTACGATTCTTTGTAGTCACGTAACGGCTTGTACCAGCCAGTCCGCTGTTCTTCATCTCGGTACATTCCAAGATAACCTGGACTCTGTTTCCTTTAGCTTTCTTTGCCATGATATTTAGTCTCCTATTACCTTAATGTCCTTCCAGTCAACATAGCCCTTGGAAACAGCCTGCTTGAGCGCTGCATCAAGACCCATCTTATTAATAAGACGAAGACCAGCAGCACTGATCTTCAGCTCAATCCAGCAGCCCTCTTCTACGTAGTAGAATTTTTTGCTGAAGAGGTTTACATCAAAGCTTCTCTTTGTGCGGTGCTTTGAGTGAGACACATTACAACCGATCTGTGCCTTCTTTCCTGTGATTTGACAAATCTTAGACATTTCTATCTTTGTTTTGTGATTCGTTAATTGATACCTATTCCAAACAGGGTGCAAAATTACAAAAAGATTTCAAATAGACAAAACTTTCTCTATGATAATTGCTTATTTTAATCTTTTTTGCAGGTTCATTCTGATTTTATGTCCATGTCTTTCAGGAAATCAAGCATCAGTCGGATGGCTTTGTTGGTGGCAATGGCGAGGTTGATGTCCCGGCCGAAGTCCTCGGTCAGTTTGAATGTCCTCACCTCTTCCCTGTTGCCGTAAGCCAGCCAGATTGTGCCGACGGGAGCCTCTTTTGTTCCGCCGCCGGGACCGGCATAACCTGTCGAGGCGATGGCGAAATCCACGCCGATGGCATTGAGGGTGCCAAGGACCATCTCGCGTGCGACTTCTTCGGAAACGGCTGTCTGCTCCTCGAGCACTTCGCTGGATACGCCGAGAAGTTTCACCTTTACCTCATCGGTATAGGCGACAATACCGCCCTTATAATAATCGGAAGAGCCCGGAATGGCGATGATCGCCTCGCTGATGCGTCCTCCCGTACAGCTTTCGGCTGTACCGATTGTCAGTCCTGAGGCATAGAGGATGTCGCCTATCTGGCGGGATATAATCTTACTTTCAAAATCCATAATTCAATTTTTATAAAGGAGTGACTGTATGTTGTTACTCGAAAGTTACCTTGCTGAAGACAGGAATGTCCATCTGCGTGAAATCCCCGTCCCTGTATTTGAATGTCCCGACGCAGGCTATCATCGCAGCATTGTCGGTCGTATAACTGAACTTCGGAATGTAAATCGTCCAGCCATAACGCCCGGCATGGTCACGGAAGGCATTGCGCAGACCATTGTTGGCAGAAACGCCGCCGGCAACGGCTACATGCCTGATACCCGTCTGCTTGACGGCCATGCGCAGTTTCTTCATGAGAATGTCCACGATGGCATGTTCCAGACTGGCTGCGATGTCTTCCTTGTGATGCTCGATGAAATCGGGATCGTCCTGTACCCATTTCCTCATGTTGTACAAGAACGAAGTCTTGAGACCTGAAAAGGAATAATCGAAGCCGGCGACATTCGGCTCGGCAAACTTATAGGCCAGCGGATTCCCCTGCCGTGCGAGCCTGTCGATAACAGGACCACCCGGATAGCCCAGCCCCATGACTTTCGAGCACTTGTCAATCGCTTCACCGGCCGCATCGTCGATTGTCTGGCCGAGTACTTCCATGTCGTTATAGGCATTTACCTTTACAATCTGGGAATTACCGCCGGAAACCAGCAGGCAGATGAAAGGGAACGGCGGCATATGGCTGTCGTCTTCGCTTTCCTTGATGAAATGGGCCATGACGTGTCCCTGCAGATGGTTTACCTCGATCATGGGTATGTTCAGCGAACGTGCAAAACCCTTGGCGAAATTGACACCGACCAGCAGACTGCCCATCAGTCCCGGCCCGCGTGTGAAGGCGACGGCCGAAAGCTGTTCCTTTGCGATGCCTGCACGTTTCAGAGCCTGGTCAACCACAGGTACTACATTCTGCTGGTGTGCCCTTGATGCAAGTTCGGGGACGACACCGCCATAAGCCTTGTGTACATCCTGCGAGGCCGTCACATTGCTCTGAATGACATTATTCTTCAGTACAGCCGCACTGGTATCGTCACAGCTGCTCTCTATACCTAATATGTAAATATCTTTCTTTTCCATTGTCGTCATTGATCTGATGGTGGCAGAGCCGGACCACATGACTCGTGCAGCCCCGCCCCTTCTCGCTAATGCGTCAGGATTTCCACCCCATGTTCCGTCATAACGAAAGTATGTTCCCACTGGGCCGACGGAAGTTCGTCGGCGGTGATGACTTCCCATCCGTAGGGATCGTCGGCATCGATGAACACCTTCCAGGTTCCCATGTTGATCATCGGTTCAATGGTAAACACCATCCCCGGCACCAGCAGCATGCCCGTTCCCTTGTGACCATAATGGACCACATCGGGCTGTTCGTGGAAATCGAGGCCGACACCATGACCGCAGAGATCACGTACGACACCGTAGCCGTTCTTCTCCGCATGCTTCTGGACGGCATGGCCGATGTCTCCGACATAGGAGTACGGCTTTGCAGCCTCAGCTCCCAGGTCGAGGCACTCTCTGGCAACACGTACCAGCCGTTCTTTCTCCGGGGTCGTTTTTCCGCCGACGATGAACATACGGCTTGCATCAGCATAGTAGCCGTCAACTATCGTCGTCATGTCAACATTGATGATATCACCTTCCTGAAGCACATCCTCCGTCTTGGGAATACCGTGGCATACCACTTCGTTGATGCTCGTGCAGACGCTTTTCGGGTATCCTTCATAATTCAGGCAGGCAGGAACCGCATTGTGGTCCTTGCAGTATTGCATACAGATATCGTCAATCTCCTGTGTGTTCATCCCTACGTGGATAGCTTCGGCAACGGCATCCAGACAGCCCGTATTTACCACTCCGCTCTTGCGGATGCCTTCAATCTGCTCCGGCGTCTTGATAAGGTCGCGTGTCGGAACCAGTTTGCCCTTCTTTTCGAGAGCCATTATCTTCAGATCCATATCGGTAGGCTCCTGCCCTGGAAGACAGTGCCACCTTTTCTTTTTCAACTGCATAATACCTATATATTCGTTCTGCAAAATTACGATAATTAAAAGACAATACAAAATAAATCAAGCCCTTTTCTTGTACAGGGCATTGATCGGGCCGACTGACATGACCGCCCAGAGACAATGCTGTATGAAACTGTCCTTTACAGAGCTGCGAAGCGTTACAGAGGGCGATTGGATACAAGGAACGACATATTCTGACATTTCTTAAGCAGATCGCAGAAAGTTCCCAACCGTCTGGGAACAGTGTTCCCAACAGTCGGGACCTCTGTTCCCAATGCCTGGGAATCCCGTTCCCAGACGGTTAGGAAGACTTCGGCTGTGGCCAGGCTGTAACCTCGGATTGCAATACCCATGACACCGTCCGGATCCAGAAATTTTCCTTGATGTTATCCCGTAAACCCATCGGTCTTCTTTAATAATGTTTCCTTGCACGGTCCATTTCCCGCCGGTCTTCCTTTTCCTTCAACGTCTGTCGCTTGTCATACTCTTTCTTGCCTCGTGCCAGTGCAATATCCACCTTGGCACGCCCATGTTCGTCTATGAAAATCAACGTCGGGATGATGGTGAAGCCCGGGGTCTTCGATTCTGCCTCAAGGTTGCGTATCTCCTTGCGTGTCAGCAGCAGTTTACGGGGACGCCTGGCTTCATGATTGGCGTACGACCCGTAGAAATAAGGAGAAATGTTCATTCCCTGCACCCACATTTCTCCTTTGTTGATATAGCAGAAAGAATCGACCAGCGAAGCCTTCCCTGCACGGATCGACTTTATCTCTGTACCGGTAAGGACAATACCCGCCGTAAAAGTATCGACAAAGAAATACTCGAACGAGGCTTTCTTGTTCCTTATCTGTACAGGCGATTTCCTCCTTCTCTCTTGTTGTTCCTTGTTCATTCTTCAATCGTTGCAAAATTCTCAATATGGTCGTCAATATAAGCCGCAATCATTGCCGTCCATTGCTCTTCGTTGACGATGAACGCATCATCAAAATCATCGAACTCGGGCATCTGCTCGTACAGAGCCATGAAGTCGCTGTCGGAGACTACTGCCTCTATCGCCTCGTGATACTTCTCGTAATACTTCTTTGCATGGCGGATGTGTACATACAGCTCCCGCAGTCCCCAGTTACGCATGGCAACGGCAAAAGGATTCCTGAAGATAAAAGTTCCATAGCCATTGTAAATCAACTGGATGTAGCCGCCCTCCATCACCTCCTGGTGAAGATAGCTCCACGCCAGTAATGTAATCTGGTCAGCAGTAAGCTGCTGCATGGTCTCCAGTGTCAGACTGTTGCCTATTGCACTACTGATGGCATCAATGAAAACCTGGACAAAGCTGTCCATCCCCTCTTCTGCGGCTTTGCGTATATCGCTGTCTTTAACTTTCACGTCGGTCATAGCTGTTGTCTTACAAATTTTATAGCACTGCAAAGATAAGGCTTTTTATTGATTAAACACAAAGAGCCGTCTAAAAACAGAGCATATATGCCAAAAGAAAAAGTCTGCCCAGAATCCTGAGCAGACTTCTATGTTCTGAAATCTAAATCTGATTATTCGTCAACGGGCTTGAAATCATCCTTTCCTACACCGCACAGAGGGCAGACCCAATCATCTGGGATATCCTCAAAAGCCGTACCCGGCTCAATGCCGCCGTCTGGATCGCCTACCTCCGGGTCATAGATATACCCGCAGGTTTCACATTCGTATTTCTTCATAATGTTTTTGATGTTTATGATGTTAAATATTACCTTTGATTATTTATCGGACGCAAAGTTATAAGTATTCTGCAATAATTACAAGCTAAAACCGTTAAAAAATGTCATCTCCCGGTATCTGCTGCATACCGGACAGCAGCTGCCATGTTTGTCCGGCAGGAACAGGAAGGCGGTTTTTAGCGGTCTCATCCATCTTTTCGCACACGCTGTCCGGGTGTTCAGAGTTCAAACACCTCGCTCGGTATCTTGCGTTTCAGCACGTCAAGCATGAAGTCTTTCCCGGCAATGATGCCACTGTCACGCAGCACCGCCTCTATCGTCTTCTTCGCCAGTTCCGGATGATTGTTTTCATCACTCAGATGGCACAGCCACACATAGCGCAGAGCCGGGGAGGCATTCTCCACAAGTGCCTTCGCACAGGCTTCATTGCTCAGGTGTCCGTCGGGGCCGCTGATACGTTTCTTCAGATGGCGTGGATAAGGGCCTGCTTCCAGTTTCTCCGGTTCATGATTGGCTTCAATCACAAGATAATTTGAGATGGAAATATAATGGGCGATGTCTTCTGTGATGTGGCCGCAATCGGTCACCAAGGTGAAACGGATGCCACCGCACTCTATAGAGTAGCCCACACAGTCTGTGCTGTCGTGCGGAACACCGAAAGGAGTCACACGGAATGCCCCGATCATGATTTCCTTACCCTTTACCAGATTCTTTGCCAACTGGCTGTCGATTTTCCGTCTCACACACCAGTTCCGGCTGATGCCCCGATGGACATCTTCCGTAGTATATACCGGCAGATGCAGGTCGCCGCTGATGGAACCGACCGATTTCACATGGTCAGCATGGTCATGGGTGATAAGCACATTGTGGACCATGCTCAATTGCAGACCGTAGTTGTGGAAATGTTTCTTTAGAGAGCGAATACCGACACCGCAGTCAATCATCAGACAGTCGGTGCCTGTATAGAGAAGATAGCAATTACCGCTACTACCACTGCCGAAAGATAGAAATTTCAGCATTATCTTATTATTTTAGGCAAATGTAATAAAAGATTTTTGATAGGCAAAACCGTTGGTAACATTTGCCGAAAGTTTCACATTTATTTTATGAATAATTAAATATAACGGGCCTGGCGGTCTCAGAAAGGAAGTCCGACGGCAAAATGGAAAGTAAAGTCTCGCTTCATATTCGGATGCCACAGGGCATAATGCTCTTCCGTACTGGCATAGGCCGGATTGACAGCTTTCATACCGCCGTCGAAACGAAGGATGAAGTAATTGAAGTTCAAACGCAGTCCCAGTCCGTATGCCACAGCCAGCTGCTTGTAGAAGTCCTTGAAATGGAACTGGCCTCCCGGCTGCTCCGCATAATTACGGAGCGTCCAGATGTTTCCCGCATCGACAAAGACTGCACCGTCAAGTTTCCAGAAGAGATGCGTGCGGTATTCTGCATTGAGATCAAGTTTCATGTCACCCGTCTGGTTGATGAAGTCTATCCTTCCGTCAACACCACGGAACTTTCCTGGTCCCAGTTCCCTTACACTCCAGCCCCGGACAGAATTGGCGCCGCCCGAGAAATAGCGTTTCTCAAAGGGTAAGACCGTACTGTTCCCATAGGGGAAAGCAATGCCGATACCACCATGCAAAGCCAGGGAGTTGCGGTCGTCGAAGTGGAGTATCTGCGTGTAGTCAAAGTCGAACTTCGCATATTGTGCATAGGCTATGTTGAACAGTGTCCGCTTGCCCTGACTGTTCTCCTTGAACTTGAACACACTGCCCAATCCGTTCAAGACATTCCCGGCCAGTTCAGCCCATGCCCTGAAGGCATGGCTTGAACTGCTGTAATGCAGTCCGAAGCCCGTGCGCATGATGAACAGATCCTGGTAATTATACCGCAGAATGGCGTTGCGTGTCGTAGCATTGTCCAGATAGTCGCGCTTGAAGGTGTCACTGATCCACGGCATGTAGATATAGCTTAGGTCGAGGAGGTCGAAGTCGTAGGTAAGATGATGGACAGGATCTGCCCAATGGTATTTCCATGCTGAAGAGAATATCCTGCGGTAGAATTCCGGACGGTTCTGCAGATTCCAGCCCACAGAAACCTCCGAGGCGGCAGTACTTCTCCGCCTGAAATCCCTTGATATGAACGGAGCCAGGAAGCGCGGGAACTGCAGACGTGCCTGCACGCTGTACTCTTCGTAGTCACTGTTCTTGTAGCCTTCCAGCCCTTTGATGGCCTCGAAGGCGGCCCGAAGCTCCACACTTAAATGTTCACTCCCCCGGAAGAGATTGCGGTTCTGGTAAGACAGCACGGCCGCCGCCCCCAGGTCTCCGGCCGTATTCGTCCCCTCCGGCTGGAAAGAAATGGTGTTGGGCTTGTTGTTGGAAACCTGGATGTCGGCATCCAGATAATGTGTCGAGGAGGTCGTATAGGCAAACGACCTGCCGATAACCAGACTGTCGAAGCGGGGCGTCTCCCGGAAGTTGATGCCCGTGTAACGCACTGCACCGAGGCGCGAGAAGTTATTGTAAGTCTTCTGCAGGTCCGTCGCAGAGAAATACTTTCCTTTTTCAATCAGCGTGTTGTCTTCAAGCACACTCCTACGGAGATGGAAGCCCGTGGAATCGCCTGGAATGAAGTTGACCTTGTTGATGATGTAGCGTGGGTGAAGCGTCGGCCTGGCACTGCTGCTTTCAACATATTTCATCAGATGCAGCGTCACACTTACATGCTGTCTGCCTTGGGTGGAATCAGCTGTATAATAGATGAAATCCTTATGGAATCGATAGTAGCCGGAGTCATTGAGGATATGCGTAAGCCTTTTGCGTTCATCGTCCAGAGAGGTAACAGTAAACTGGTGCGGACGCTCCGTGTCTGACGAAAGATGGGGCGCAAGCACCTTTCTCACAACGGAGTCTTCTATATCATAATTGAAATGGTCGATGATATAAGGTTCTCCCGGATGAAGCCGGTAGATGGCGGTAAGTTTTTTCCCTTTGATTTTCCTGTCAAGTTCGACAGAGGCTTTCATGTAGCCCATATTCTGCATGGCGACTTTCAAGTCCTCACACGAAAGCCGTGCCTGGAGCGTGTCATACACCACAGGCTCCTCGCCCATCCTGCGCAATGTCCGGTTGATCCACTTCGTGGTGTCCTTCCCTGCCATGACGTATGTCCCCAATGGAATCTTGAAAAGTGAGAACCACCGGGAGTTGCCTTTCTGGCGTACATACTGCATTAAAAGCGAGGAATTGATGTCCTTACGGTCAGAACGCAGTTCGACCTTATCCAGAAGATACTTCCCCTCCGGAACCAGACTGCCTGATGAACACGCTATGATGACAAGTGTTGACAGGCATGAAAGAAACAGTGCGGCAACCTTATATAATCTTGAAAACAACATGGATAATCTGTATGATCTTATGCAAAAACTATGCAGACAGGACACAGAAGAGGACCCGCCTTCGTCCTGCCGGATGCAGCTAACTCATGCAAAGTTACTAAAAAGTTGAGAGTAACAGGCGGTGGATGGATAGTTTTTTGTAAATTTGCGAAGTGATATCAAAGAATAGAACAAAACTGATTCGTTCTCTCGAGACCAAGAAAGGCAGGGAGAAGGCTGGACTGTTTGTAGCAGAAGGGCCGAAAGTTGTCAGCGATCTGCTACACGGAGGATTCTTAGCAGAAGAGGTCCTGGAGGATATCGAGGATATCAGGAAGGTTTCTTTTCTCAAGCATCCACAATCGGTATTGGGCATCTTCAAAATGCCGGAAGAAGCTGATGAGACCTCCAAGGATTACTCCAAAACATTCCATGAACATATTGAGGGGCAGCTCGTACTTGCTCTCGACAGTGTGCAGGATCCCGGCAACCTTGGAACGATTATCCGGATAGCCGACTGGTTTGGGATTGATGACATATTCTGCTCCCATGAGACGGCAGACTGCTGGAATCCGAAAGTGGTACAGGCTACGATGGGAAGCATCGCAAGAGTGAAGCTGCACTACCTGGATCTGAACCTGCTGATAGATAATCTGCCGATCGACTATCCGGTCTATGCCACCCTCCTTGACGGGAAAAACCTCTATGCACAACCCCTCACGGCACACGGCATGATTGTAATGGGGAACGAAGGAAACGGAATAACTCCGTTGCTCAGGACGAAGATCAACCGCAAACTGTTGATTCCGAATTACCATGCCGGACGAGAGGCGGCAGAATCTCTGAATGTCGCTGTTGCCACATCCATTGTCTGTGCAGAGTTCAGAAGAAGACAAGGATAAACACCGGGCACCATGACACCTTTCCTTAAATAACCCTCAAAAGTTGTGTATGATAGATTTACAGAGATTAGTCAGACCGAACATCCTGAAGCTGTCCACCGGTTTCCATGCTGAAAGCGAAACCGACGGACAACCTTGCCGCATAGCCCTTGATGCCAATGAGAATCCGTACAACAAGCCCTTCAATCGCTACCCATCCGATTGCCAACGTGAACTCAAGGCGCAGCTCGCAAAGCTGAAAAGGGTTGCGGATAATGAGATTTTCCTCGGCAACGGGTCCACGGAAGCCATAGATTTATGTTACCGCATCTTCTGCCAGCCGCGAATCGACAATGTCGTAGCCATAGACCCCACCTGCCGACTGTACAGACAGTTCGCAGCTGTCAATGACATTGAATACCGGCCTGTTCCGTTATCCGACGATTTCCAGCTGGATGCTTCACAACTGCTCAAGGCCTGTAACGGACATACGAAGCTGGTATGGCTCTGCTCGCCCAATACACCGAGCGGGAATACACTTGACACGGAAGAAGTAGAAAAGGTGTTAAGGACATTCCACGGCATGGTAATCATCGACGAAGCCTACTCCGACTTCTCCCGCCGAAATCCCTTCCGCATACGGCTGGCCGAATTCCCCAACCTGATAGTCCTCAATACGTTTTCAAAGGCGTGGGGCGGAGCTGCCGTGCGGCTGGGCATGGCATTCGCACAGAATGCAGTCATCGACTTGTTCAACAAAGTGAAACCGCCTCACAACATCAGCCGGATGGCACAGGAGTGTGCGATTGACTTGCTCCGTCACCGTTATGACATAGAAGATTGGACAAAGATAATCCTGCTGGAACGGCAGCGTGTGATGAAAGCATTCGAAAGTCTGAACTGCTGCGAGAATGTTTATCCCTCCAGTGCCAACTTCTTTCTGGCACGGATGAAAAATGCCCGGAACGTGTACGGCTATCTTGCCGAAAAGGGCATCTGCGTATATGACTGTTCCCAGGAAGCATTATGCGAAGACTGCCTGCGGATTACCATAGGATCGAAGGCTGAAAATTCCGAAATCCTCGGGCTACTCAGATTCTACAGTCCTGCAGAATAAGTCCGGAAAATACCGGGACATATACGAATGCCCCTTCACACCGGTATGCGTCCCAGTGATAAGTCCGGTCCGGATACCCAACTCACAGAAGAAATAAGGAACAGAGACTAATAGACACGAGGACCGAAGATGGCTGTACCGACGCGGACCATGGTGGAACGGCATTCCACGGCAATCTCATAATCATGGCTCATGCCCCATGAACGCTCTTTGAACGCCGGATCATCCGCAAAGAATCTTGCCTTCAGCTCATCGAAAAGGTCAGCTGCCAAGGTCATCTCCCCTCTGATCTGACTGCGGTCGTCCACATTCGAAGCCATCATCATCAGCCCCGAGATGTGTACATTACGAAGTTCCTTCCATTCACCGTTTTCCAACAGTTCACGGCAGGCGGCAGGGGTGAAGCCATACTTGCTCTCCTCTTCTGCAATATGCAACTCCAGCAGGACATTGATGACGCGGCCGTACCTGGCCGCCTGTTTGTTGATCTCCTTCAACAGCTTCAGTGAATCAACGGCCTCTATCATCGAAATGTAAGGAGCGATATACTTTACCTTGTTCGTCTGGAGATGACCGATGAAATGCCACTCGATGTCCTTCGGCAGACTCTCCACCTTCCGTGCAAGCTCCTGTTCCTGGCTCTCGCCGAAGACACGCTGGCCCTCACGGTAGGCAGCCTCGATATATTCGACAGGATGGAACTTGCTGATGGCAACCAACCTCACACCATCAGGAAGACTCCCAAGCACTTCGCGTAAATTCTTTGCTACATCATACATAATCGTAAGCTCCTTTCCTTTATCGTTACGACCGGTTACTGCTCGAACTCCGGTTTTTCCTCTGCACCGCCCTTTCCGCCGGCACGATGTTCAAAGACATCCATGATCTTTGTTTCGGTAATGGCGGCAATCTCATAGTCTATCATGGTCGACTTCATGACCTCATCCACGTGCTTGACAGCGCCGTTCACAGAATGTGCCTGAACGAGATAGGTCACGGAAGAACGCCTTTCCTTCTCGGTCTTCTCGTCAATCGTGATAAACGAAAGCCTTGCCTTGAACCACTTGTCATCGGTGTCAACATCACTGAAGAAAATCTCGCCATAGACTGCCGGAGCAATTGCCTTCACATCAAACTCGCCACTCACATAATGCGACATCTCCTCCGTGATGAGTTCTTCAGCCTCGGAGAAGCTGAGGGCATCAACCACATACTGTTCTATGACCTTCTTGTTCTGACCGTCTTCCATGGTCTTGTCATATCTTACCCTTGTCTCAAACCACGTGCTTGTTCTACTTCTCATATTTGTCTTTCAGTTTTTAAGCCCTGTCCCCCTTCATCAGAAACATACGAAGAGAAACGCAAAAGGCGGTTTTTACAGCTGTGCAAAAGTAGTAAAAAATCTGCGTTAATCATCTAAATGTGCGGTTAAAATAAAAAAAATGTCTAACTTTGCATCATAAGTAAAGAATACAGGAGTCATCTCCTGCTACTCTCTCCTGCTATCAGGAGAACAAACAAAGTTATTATGCCGGAAATATCAGTTCGTGGCCTTGAAATGCCGGAGTCGCCTATAAGAAAGCTGGCTCCGCTTGGCGTTGCGGCAAAGAGCCGTGGTATAAAAGTCTACCATTTGAATATCGGTCAGCCAGATCTCCCCACACCACAATGCGGACTGGATGCCCTGAAGAAAATTGACCGCAGGCTGCTGGAGTATTCACCCTCGCAAGGCTTTCTTTCCTATAGGGAGAAGCTCTGCGGATTCTATAAGAAATTCAACATCAACGTCACGCCGGACGACATCATCATTACCGCCGGTGGGTCAGAAGCCGTGTTGTTTTCGTTCATGGCATGCCTGAATCCAGGCGACGAGATCATCGTTCCGGAACCGGCATACGCCAACTATATGGCATTTGCCATCTCGGCAGGTGCAAAGATCAAGACCATCGCAACCTCCATAGAGGAAGGCTTCGCTCTGCCCAAGGTAGAAAAGTTCGAAGAGCTGATCAACGAACGGACACGCGCCATCATGATCTGCAATCCGAACAATCCGACAGGCTATCTTTACACCCGGAGGGAAATGAACCAGATCCGTGACCTTGTGAAGAAATACGACCTTTATCTGTTTTCCGATGAGGTCTACCGTGAATACATCTACACGGGATCGCCCTACATCTCTGCCATGCACCTGCAGGGCATAGAGGACAACACCGTACTGATTGATTCCGTATCAAAGCGATACAGTGAGTGCGGCATCCGCATCGGCGCACTGATCACGAAGAACGAGGAAATACGGAAGGCGGTGATGAAGTTCTGTCAGGCCCGCCTCTCCCCGCCCCTGATCGGTCAGATTGTCGCCGAGGCAAGTCTCGATGCGCCGGAGTCCTACTACCGTGACATCTATGATGAGTACGTCGACCGTCGCAAATGTCTGATCGACGGACTGAACCGCATTCCCGGCGTCTACTCCCCCATCCCCATGGGTGCATTCTATACCGTAGCAAAGCTCCCTGTCGACGACTCGGAAAAGTTCTGCCGCTGGTGTCTCGACGAGTTCTGCTACGAGGGGGAGACGGTCATGATGGCACCGGCCAGCGGATTTTACACAACTCCCGGTGCCGGCCGCAACCAGGTACGTATCGCTTATGTGCTGAAACGTGAAGACCTGCAGCGTGCTCTGGTCGTATTGAAAAAGGCACTGGAAGCATATCCCGGACGAGTGGAAGAGGAGTGATGGCGGCGAACTTCGGGTGTTTTCCAGCACCGCCCCTCATTGTCTATTTCCATCCATCCCTGCTCATCATCGTTCATCCCGCCCCATTCCCCGACACAAAGCATGAACTATCCGCTTTTCATTGCCCGAAAGATATACAACGGAGGAGACAAGACACGGAAAGTGTCGAAGCCGGCCATCCGCATTGCCACCGTTGGCGTCGCCATCGGCCTGGCGGTCATGATCGTGTCCGTCTGCGTCGTGCTGGGCTTCAAACACACCATCCGTGACAAGGTGGTGGGCTTCGGAAGCCACATCACCGTCGCCGACTTCCTTACCCTGCAGAGCTCCGAGCAGTACCCCATTCAGGTGAGCGACTCCCTCATCAAGGTACTGAAGGCGGTACCGGGAGTAAGGCACGTGCAGCGTTATGTCTATACGCAGGGCATATTGAAGACCGACAATGACTTTCTGGGTATCGTGCTGAAGGGGGTAGGCCCCGACTTCGACTCCACCTTCATCCATCACAACATGGTGGAAGGCTGCCTGCCTCATTTCTCTGACACGAAGAGCCATCAGAAGCTGGTCGTCTCCAGAACAATTGCCGACAAACTCGATCTAAAAGCCGGACAGCGTATCTTCGCCTACTTCATCAACAAGCAAGGTGTACGCACACGAAGGTTCACGATAGCCGGCATCTATGCCACGAACATGAAGCAGTTTGACTCCCAGATATGCTTCACCGACCTGTACACGGCCAACAAACTCAACGGCTGGGAACCTGACCAGTACAGCGGAGCTGAGCTGCAGGTAGATGATTTCTCGCAGCTCGATGCCGTCTCCCTCCGTGTATTGGCGAAGGTGAAGAACACTGTCGACCACTATGGAGAAACTTACTCCTCCGAGAACATCATTGAGCAGAACCCGCAGATTTTCTCATGGCTCGACCTGATGGACATGAACGTGTGGATCATTCTTGCGCTCATGACCGCCGTTGCCGGTGTCACGATGATTTCCGGACTGCTGATCATCATCCTCGAACGCACACAGATGATCGGCATACTAAAAGCGCTCGGTTCGCACAACCGACAGATACGTCACATCTTCCTCTGGTTTGCAGCCTTCATCATCGGAAGAGGACTCTTCTGGGGCAACCTCATCGCACTGGGCTGCATCTTCCTGCAGAAATGGACAGGGCTCGTAAAACTCGACCCGCAGACCTATTACGTCAGTACGGTGCCCGTAGAGCTGAACATTCCGCTCATCATCGCCCTCAACCTCGCTACCCTGCTGGTATGTGTCGGAGTCCTCATTGCCCCGAGCTATCTTATCAGCCATATCCATCCTGCCCGGTCCATGCACTATGAATAGACGGACACCCCGTTCCTTTAACACCAGTTTCCAAATCTTAAATTCTCAACTTTCCCATGCCCCAAGAAGAATACAGCCGGCTGGGCACTGGCTTCGTGCATTGCGCCGGCACAGAATGTTCAAAAGCCGGCGAATGCCTGCACCGCACAGTCTACACAATGCGCAGCAAGCACACGAACCTGTAGATATAATTAATGGGTTTATCATTTACACCCCACACTGATTCTTTCCTGTCAGTGTGCCGAGGGCAAACACCAAAGGTGCTGAGGGTGTACACCCATGGTGTCAAGGCTCAGTACGGATCACGTTAAGCATGATAAGAATCAGATAGAAGTTGTTTGTTATTGAAAGTAAGCTTTCTGTGATAAACATCATATCCCCTGATAAAGAGTCTGCCGCAGAAGAATATGCTTTAAGATAAGACACAGTCCGACATTTATTCACGGCAAGTGCGCTTGTGGTCGGTCTGCTGTGAATTTATTTTCCTGTCACTCTGTAAATGCATATAACATACTGATAAACAATGTATGAGTGAAGGATGTTAAAAGTGACAGCAAATGAGAAATAAACTTTTGTTGTAAACAGTTGGTAATTCTGTCCTCATTGTCAGCATCCTGACCAATCTAAACTGTATAAGATTTTTTTTAGTAGACTACCCCACGAAAAATCTACCATCACAGACTGCCGCCGTACAGCTGCGGCACATGGGCTAATCATATGACGAAGCTGTAAACACAACGGCAGGCACCTGACAGACGGTTTCAGAAATATTCTTCCTGTATGCCGTTCACATTGATTGTATCCGTCGTCTGGCAAGGATTGAACTTGGCAGGGACGGCAAACTTCGCAGTCTGTCTGTAACCCAACCGCCTGTCGGCGTAGACGCTTTGCATATAGTAAGCCCACACAGGAAGGGCGGTCGTGGCCCCCTGCCCCATCGAAGTGTTGTCGAAATGGATGTCCCGGTCCTCACCGCCTACCCAGCAGCCACTGACAAGATCGGGCGTGATGCCCATGAACCAGCCATCGGCATTGTTGTTCGTCGTACCCGTCTTGCCGCCTATATCCGCCGTGAGGTGATAGGCATAGCGCAGCCGGCTTCCCGTACCGCCCTGAATGACGGCACGCAGCATGTCAATCATCTGATAGGAGCTGACTTCTGAGATAACCTCGGTCATCAGCGGCTGGAACTTTGCGATGACGTTTCCATGGCTGTCTTCTATCTTCGTGACAAAAAGCGGTGCGCAACGGATTCCGCCGTTGGCGAAGGTGGTATAGGCACTTGTCATCTCACCGACGGAGGCTTCACACGGTCCAAGGCAGAGTACGGGGCCTGCGTTCTTGTCTATGTCAGGATTGTTCAGACCGAAGTCATGTAGGATATTGACAAACTGTGACGGTCCGAGCAGATTGATCAGGTAAGCTGAAATCCAGTTGTTAGACTGCTGCAAGCCCCACCGCAGCGGCACTTCCTGGCCGTACCTGGCATGCGATCCGTTACGAGGTGTCCATCCGCCGTAAGTGCGCTGTACGTTCGGAGCCAATGTACACGGGGTCATGCCGTTCTGCATGGCAAGTGCATAGAGATAAGGCTTGATGGTCGAACCCACCTGCCTCCGGCCGCCCATCACGACATCATACTTGAAGTGCTGGTAGTCAATCCCCCCCACATAAGCCTTCACGGCTCCCGTATGCGGGTCCATGCTCATGAATGCAGCACGCAGGAATGACTTGTAATAGCGGATGGAGTCTATCGGCGTCATCACCGTGTCTATATCACCGTGGTAGGTGAAAAGCGTCATCTCGTGAGGTGTGCGGAAGCTGCGTTTGATTTCTTCCGGTGTAGCTCCCTGTTCCTTCATGCGCTGGTAGCGCAGGCTCTGGCGGCAGGAACGGTTCAGTATCTCCTTGATGGTACGGCGGGAGATGTTCGACGAGAACGGAGCATTCTTCTTGTAGCGGCTGGCAAGATTGAACTGTGCCTGCAGATAACCGCCCACATGCTTGCGCACCGCCTCCTCGGCATACTGCTGCATTCGGGTATCAATGGTCGTATAGATACGCAGTCCGTCCGTATTCACATTGTAAGGTTCGCCGTTACGCTTCGTGTTCTTGTTGCACCACCCGTAGAGCGGGTCCTGTTCCCAGGCGATGGAGTCAAGTACGAACTGGCGGTTCTGCCACGTCTGGTAGTTCTCACGCTCGGGTTTTCTGGCCATCATGTACTGGCGGAGGAAAGCCTGGAAATAGTCAGCCGAACCGTTCACAGGCTTGGCCTTTGTGAAGTGTATGCCCAGCGGACGCTGCGACAGTTCCGCATATTCGTCCTTCGTGACATAGCCGGACTTCACCATCTGCATCAAGACCACGTTGCGACGCTGCAGGCAACGTTCCGGATGGCGGAGCGGATTGAACATGGACGGGTTCTTGCAAAGCCCTACCAACAGGGCCGACTCCGTCACGTTCAGATTGCGCGGTTCCTTGTTGAAATAGACATTGGCTGCCCGCTTGATGCCAACGGCATTATGTAGGAAGTCGAAGTAATTGAAGTACATTGCCAGAATTTCCTCCTTTGTGAAGTGGCGCTCCAGCTTGACGGCGATAATCCATTCAATAGGTTTCTGCAAGAGACGTTCCAGTGTACTGTGCGCTTTCTCGGAGAAGAGCTGCTTTGCCAGCTGCTGTGTGATGGTCGAACCACCGCCCGCACTCGCCTGACGCATCACACCACGCTTCACGATGGCACGTCCCAGAGCGATGAAGTCGATGCCCGAATGCTCGTAGAACCGTTCGTCCTCCGTGGCAACAAGCGCATGGACAAGATGCGGCGACAGACCGTTGTAGTCGATTGCCACACGGTTGTTGTTGTCTTGGTTCCATGTCCCGATGAGCTGCTGGTCAGACGAATAGACCTGAGAGGCAAACTTGTCGATTGGATCGGAAAGCTCTTCCATATCAGGCATGTAGCCCACCCATCCATTCCATACTGAAACGAAGAACACGGAGATGGAGCCTAAAAGAACTATGAGGAATCCCCAGAGGAAATGTACGAAATGCCTTCTCATAAACTGTGAAAATATTATGCAAAGATAATGTAAATCAATGGATAAGCAAAATAAATGGATATTTTTTTACTGCTGATGGATATTTCCTTTTCCATGCTTTGATGGAAAGAAAATTAATACGTACCTTTACAAACGGAAAGAACCAAAACATCACAAACAGAATATGGAAAAGCATGACCTTGTGAATATCCAAGGATTGGACCGTGACCAGCTGCTCTACCTCATCAGGATGGCCCGGGAATTCGAGCGGCATCCGAACCGCGAGCTGCTCAAAGGAAAGGTGATCGCAACGCTCTTCTATGAGCCTTCTACACGAACCCGCCTCAGTTTTGAGACTGCCGCCAACCGGCTCGGCGCACGTGTCATCGGCTTCACTGACGCAAAAGTATCGAGTGTCAGCAAGGGAGAAACGCTGAAAGACACCATTCTCATGGTCTCCAATTATGCAGACGCCATCGTCATGCGACATTATATAGAGGGGGCTGCACAGTATGCTTCCGAGGTTGCACCGGTGCCGATCATCAACGCCGGAGACGGGGCACACCAGCATCCCTCACAGTGTCTGCTCGACCTCTACACGATCTATCAGACGCAGGGTACGCTTGAGAATCTGAATATTTATCTTGTCGGCGACCTCAAATACGGCCGGACCGTCCACTCGCTCATCATGGCAATGCGGCATTTCAACCCGACGTTTCACTTCATCGCCCCTAAGGAACTCGCCATGCCGGAAGAGTACAAGCTCTACTGCCGTGAGCATGGCATCCGCTTTGAAGAGCATGAGACTTTCACGCCGGATGTGATAGCCAATGCCGATATTCTCTACATGACACGTGTGCAGAAGGAACGGTTTTCCGACCTGATGGAATACGAACGGGTGAAGAACGTCTACATTCTCCGGCGCGATATGCTCTCGCAGGCACGGCCGAACATGAAGATTCTCCATCCGCTGCCTCGTGTCAACGAGATTGCTTACGATGTGGATGAAAGTCCACACGCTTACTTTATCCAGCAGGCGCGTAACGGTCTCTTTGCCCGTGAGGCTATCTTCTGCCACTGCCTCGGAATATCACTGGAGGATGTAAAGAACGACAGAACGATTCTGGAGTGAGGTCCTCAAATTGAATGGAACTGATATGCACAGAATAAAGCCAATCACATTTCCCGTCCTTATATCACTCTTCCTTGCAGCTGTCTGCAGCTGTTCTGCGACCGAAGAAGACGAACGGTGGTCACCTATGGAATGGACATCGGAACTTCCGGGTAATCCCAAGGACATGACCGTTCCTGCCCGGGGCGGCTCTTTCAGGCTGACCTGCACGAACTATCATCATCCGTGGCTCACAGATGTGAAAACCGCCGACACGACAGTCCATGCCACGGTGATCGGACAGGATTTTCTTCATATCAGACATGACTGGTATGATGTGGAAGTGAAGAAAAACGTTTATCATATCACCATCCAGCCCAACACAAGCGGCAAGCTGCGC
Organism: Prevotella denticola; assembly: GCF_900454835.1. Taxonomy (GTDB): domain Bacteria; phylum Bacteroidota; class Bacteroidia; order Bacteroidales; family Bacteroidaceae; genus Prevotella; species Prevotella denticola. The sequence goes on from NZ_UGTM01000002.1 coordinate 864,708, forward strand.
TGTCTGTACATCGGAGCGACGGCGGGCGACATCTTCGACCGGATAAAGATAACACAAGAAAAATAAGATATATGCTCATAGTGCCTGTGAGTTAACAAGTAAATCGGCCCGATAACATCCGTAGGCACTCCTCATCGTTTGGGAGACCGGGTGGGGCTTCTCTATTCAATATGTCAAAGAAAGAACGCCTGGTAGCCGCCATTGAGAACGGCACCGTCATTGATCATATCCCAGCTGAAAAAACCTTTCAGGTGGTCAACCTATTACAGCTCCAGAAGCTCTCCACGCCTGTCACCATCGGCTATAACTTCTCATCGAAGATGGTAGGCACAAAGGGAATCATCAAGGTGAGCGACAAGTTCTTCACGGATGATGAAATCTCCCGTCTGTCGGTCGTGGCACCGAACGTGGTGCTGAACATCATTAATGACTATGAAGTGGTAGAGAAGAAGAAGGTGGTGACACCGGACGAGCTTCGGAGCATCGTAAAATGCAATAACCCCAAGTGCATCACGAACAACGAACCGATGGACACGATTTTCCACATTGTTGACAAGGCACACGGAATTCTCAAGTGCCATTACTGCGACAAGGAGCAGGAGATGGACAAGGTGGAACTTGTGTAGTCCCGATTCGGGAAAAGAAGTCAAGTACTAATGTCGGACACTTACGGGACAGACAACCACTATCTTACAGGATTGTGATTTCCCGTGCCGTCTTAAGATTACAACCATAGGGAACGAAAAAGAGCAGTGCATACTTCGTGTATAGACTGCTCTTTTTTTGTTTCAAATGTCTTCACCCCCTTACACAGAGGAGACGAAAGATTACGCTTCTTCCTCTTCTGCCGGCCGCATATTCGTATAGACGTTCTGCACATCGTCGAAGTCTTCCAGCTTCTCGACCATCTTGTCAATCGTCTCCCTCTGTTCAGGCGTCACGTCCTTCAGATCGTTGGGAATACGGGTGAACTCGGCAGAAGTAATCTCGAAGCCGTTGTCCTCCAAGTGCTTCTGAATATCGCCGAAGCTGGTAGGCTCACCGTAGATAGTAATTTCATTCTCTTCGTCATCCTCATCATACTCATCATCGACTCCGTAGTCAATCAGATCGAGAATCAGCTCATCCATGTCCACTCCCTCTTTCTTCTTGAAAGTGAAGACAGCCTTATGGTCGAAGAGAAAGCTAAGAGACCCCTGCGTGCCGAGATTGCCATTGAACTTGTTGAAAACTGAGCGGACATCGGCGACCGTACGTGTCGTATTGTCCGTCAAAGTATCAACGAACACGGCAATGCCATGAGGTCCATAACCCTCGTAAGGAACTTCTTTGTAGTCGCTCTGGTCCTTGCCCATCGCATTCTTGATGGCACGCTGGATATTGTCCTTCGGCATATTCTCACGCTTGCAAGTAGCGATGATGGCACGAAGACGCGGGTTGTTCTCAGGCTCCGGACCGCCTGCCTTGACAGCGATGGCGATTTCCTTGCCTAACTTGGTGAATGTACGGGCCATGTGACCCCATCTCTTGAGCTTAGTAGCTTTGCGATATTCAAATGCTCTACCCATTGGATTTGTCTGTTAACGGAGTTCTGCTCCGAGTTTATTTGTTAAATTCTTGATTAGTTTCTGCATGATGGCATCAATCGCCTTGTCGTTGAGCGTCTTGCTCTCGTCCTGAAGAATGAAATTGACAGCATAGCTCTTCTTGCCCTCCGGCAGATTCTTTCCCTGATAGACATCGAAGAGTTCGACACGCTTCAGCTGCTTCTTATCGGTCTGACGGGCAATCTCCTCAATCTGTACGAACTCTACTTTGTCGTCAACCAGCAGTGCAAGGTCACGGCTGACAGCCGGATACTTGGATATTTCCTGGAACTGGAGTCTGTTCTTGCGGATGGCCTTCATCAGCCCGGCCCAATCCAGTTCGGCATAGTAAACCTTCTGCTCAAGGCCGAAACTCTTCAGGAGCCTGTAGCTGAGAATACCCATTTCCACCAGCACCTTACCGGCCCGTGTCTTCAAGGCAATCGCCTTGTCGAACACATTGTTATCGGATTTCTCGCTGACGAGCAGGCCCTGTGCGACGCCGATACGGTGGAGAATATTCTCAACGTATGCCTTCAGTTCATAGAAAGAACTCTCCTCGTCAGGGTGTGCCCACGAACCCTGCACACGCTTTCCAGTCACCCATAATGCCATATGATAGTCCTGCACATAAGCCTTGACGGGACTTTCCTCCGTCCATTTCTCCTTATTATATTTATAGACATTGCCCACCTCGAAGAAGCGCAGGTTCTGTGCCTTGCGGTTCACATTACGGACAATGCTCTCCAGACCGCCGAAGAGAAGCGTCTGGCGCATTACGCCCAGGTCAGCCGACAGGGGATTCATTACCTTTACCGTCTCCTCCCAGGGATAGGCATTGAGTTCTGTTTCCTCATAATAGGAACTCTTAGAGAGGGAGTTGTTCATGATTTCAGAGAAGCCCTCGCCCACCAGCTGCTCGCCGATGATGTTCTCCCGATGGTAGTTCCTGTCGGCTTCTTCCGCAATCGTGAGCGATGACTTCAGCTCTGTCGGAATCTCCACGTTGTTGTATCCGTAGATACGGAGAATATCCTCGACCACATCACACGGACGCTGGACGTCTACGCGATAGGCAGGAACAAGCAGGTCAAGCCCCTCGGCATCTTCCTTCTGCACCCGCATTTCAAGGCTCTCGGCAATGTGCCTGATGGTTTCGTGGCCCAGTTTCTTGCCGATGAGGCGGTCGCAATATTCATAGTTCAGACGGACGGGGAAATCCTCCATCTTCGTCGGATATTCATCACGGACTTCCATGCTAATCTTGCCACCGGCCAGTTCCTTGCAGAGGATAGCCGCCTGCTTTAATGCATAGACAGTCCCGTTCGGGTCAATACCGCGCTCGAACCGGAAGCTGGCATCAGTCGAAAGGCCATGCCGGCGCGCGCTCTTGCGGATCCATGTCGGATGGAAATAAGCACTCTCCAGCACGACGTTCTTCGTTGTCTCGTAGGTCCCGCTACCCTTCCCGCCGAAAACACCGGCTATGCACATCGGTTCTTCCGCATTGCAGATAGCGAGGTCGTGCTCCCCGAGCGTATGTTCTTCTCCGTCCAGGGTGACAAATTTCTTACCTTCGTTCTTGTCTTTGACGATGATATGATGCCCCTTGACCATGTCCGCATCAAAGCAATGCATCGGCTGTCCGTAGGCCATCATGATGTAATTGGTAATATCGACAATATTGTTGATCGGGCGCAGACCGATGACATTCAGTTTGTCCTTCAGCCACTTCGGGCTTTCCTTCACTTCGCAGTCGGTTATGCTCAGACAGGCGTAGCGCCGGCAGGCATCCGTATTCTCGATGGTCACATCGATAGGAAGGTCGTGGTTGTCAACCCTGAAGGCACTGCAGTCCGGACGATGAAGCGATGTCTTGTAACCATTCTGCGTCAGCCAGGCATAGAGGTCACGGGCCACACCGTAATGGCTCAGCGCATCCGCACGGTTGGCCGTGATGTCTATGTCAATCAGCCAGTCGCTGTCCAGATGATAATACTCGGCGGCAGGCTGTCCGACAGGTGCATCCTCCGGCAGTACGATAATGCCGTCATGGCTTGCGCCGACACCGATTTCATCCTCAGCACAGATCATACCGAGGCTCTCCACACCACGCAGCTTACTCTTCTTGATGGTGAATTCCTTGTCGCCGTCATAGAGCACGCAGCCCAGATCAGCCACAATGACTTTCTGTCCTGCAGCCACATTCGGTGCGCCACACACAATCTGCTGCGGTTCGCCCTTGCCGAGGTCGACGGTTGTCACGTGGAGATGGTCAGAGTTGGGGTGCGCCTCACAGGTCAACACTTTGCCAACGAAGAGTCCTTTCAGTCCTCCACGTATTGTTTCCACCTCGTCCAGTGCATCAACCTCAAGTCCCGTAGACGTCAGTGCGTCTGCCGTCTCCTGCGGGGTCAGGTCAAAATCGACGTATTCCTTAAGCCATTTATATGAAATCTTCATTATATCGATATGTTGTTTTATTCCGAAATACGTGCAAAAGTACGAAAAATCCCAGACATGGCAAAGAGATAAAAGAAAAAAGCGGCACTTTCACCATTCACCATTTGTGCTTCCACGCTTCCATACAATCCCACAGCACCGTGATAATGAAACTCCTCAGTCGTGAATTGCTTCAGAATGTATATCTTTGCAGCAGCAAGCATAATGGCTTTCGTATCTTGGAATCGGTAGAGGAAAGGAGTTCTTCCGTGCATCGACAGGAAATAAAACAGAGGCTTATAACATACAGCAAATGCCGGCATTATATGTCTTCGGTAACCGAACCCGAATGAATATCAGTGCTGCTCGGCAGGCATTTGCATAAGTCAGCCATCAGTGTCTTGCTGTATAGGATAGTGACTGGATTAAACCGGCCTTTCCTGCAGATGTGCTGATGCCAGACACTTATGGAGTTGCCGACAGACACCGGGCGTGTTGATGGCCCGCACCATGCCATATATTGCCGGGAGGGGAGCCAACTTGCAGCTGGCGAAGAGCTGTGCCGGCAGAACTTATTTCATCAGGGGGATTACTTTTCCGAAGACAATGCGGAATGGTCTGTTCAAAAGAGATTGCACAGGGGGATCATGCTGTTTGAGTTTTATCGGACAGCCTCCAATAAACATAAGTGCAGGAAACGGAGATGATTTATGGATTCGGCAAACGGTCATCCCTTCGCAGCAAGCCTATACGCTCTACGCAGCAGCCAACTACACATTCCTGAAAGCCAACTACGCCATTCAACTGAAAGCCAGGAATAAATCTGTAAGGCAGCAGGCAAGACCGACCAAAAGTCAAAACACGAGTTTAAGCTTACAAAGTCGTCCGTTTGGTGGTTGTGAATTGCTTCAAAATGTGTATCTTTGCAGTAGCAAGCACAATTTTCCGTGTATCTGTAAGTATTCTATTACGTTGTGAATTGCTTCAAAATGTGTATCTTTGCAGTAGCAAGCACAATCTTCGCCTAATAGTAACCCTTTCACGTTTTGTTGTGAATTGCTTCAAAATGTGTATCTTTGCAGTAGCAAGCACAATTAACCTCTGCGCACGCCCAAAAACAACATCGTTGTGAATTGCTTCAAAATGTGTATCTTTGCAGTAGCAAGCACAATAGATAGCAGAGTTAAAGCAGGCTACAAAAGGTTGTGAATTACTTCAAAATGTGTATCTTTGCAGTAGCAAGCACAATATTAGAACGCTTTTGGGCGGAGGAAGACATGTTGTGAATTGCTTCAAAATGTGTATCTTTGCAGTAGCAAGCACAATTACTATAGCCATCTACAGTACGCTTCATGAGTTGTGAATTGCTTCAAAATGTGTATCTTTGCAGTAGCAAGCACAATTTCTGAGGCTGTAATAAGTGCGGTCATCTAGTTGTGAATTGCTTCAAAATGTGTATCTTTGCAGTAGCAAGCACAATCTGAAAAACGAAAACGCTCAGATGGATTCAGTTGTGAATTGCTTCAAAATGTGTATCTTTGCAGTAGCAAGCACAATAATCAACATTGAAAGACTCAACATCAGGTTGTTGTGAATTGCTTCAAAATGTGTATCTTTGCAGTAGCAAGCACAATTCATCGTATGTCGCATGATTCTTCTGATGGGTTGTGAATTGCTTCAAAATGTGTATCTTTGCAGTAGCAAGCACAATAGATATCTGTCTGATTGAATGCGGATCTTTGTTGTGAATTGCTTCAAAATGTGTATCTTTGCAGTAGCAAGCACAATTTGTACTTTTCCCGATGCTGTTCACAACGCGTTGTGAATTGCTTCAAAATGTGTATCTTTGCAGTAGCAAGCACAATTAGAAAGCATCTGGTAATTTTCAATATTGTGTTGTGAATTGCTTCAAAATGTGTATCTTTGCAGTAGCAAGCACAATGACAGCGCCGGAAAAACCAACCGAAAAGAGGTTGTGAATTGCTTCAAAATGTGTATCTTTGCAGTAGCAAGCACAATAGGATTATTTACTTCTGTAAGTTAGGGCAAGTTGTGAATTGCTTCAAAATGTGTATCTTTGCAGTAGCAAGCACAATCAGCAGGCTCAGCAGGCTCATCAGGCTTAAGTTGTGAATTGCTTCAAAATGTGTATCTTTGCAGTAGCAAGCACAATGCAGAAGAAGACATTCCGCCACCAAAAAGAGTTGTGAATTGCTTCAAAATGTGTATCTTTGCAGTAGCAAGCACAATATAACCTCATGAGTATAAGGATTTATGATAGTTGTGAATTGCTTCAAAATGTGTATCTTTGCAGTAGCAAGCACAATAACCTCATAATCAAGTGTAAAATGCTTACGTTGTGAATTGCTTCAAAATGTGTATCTTTGCAGTAGCAAGCACAATCTTCTTGCCATCGTTGTCGCTTCCTGTCTTGTTGTGAATTGCTTCAAAATGTGTATCTTTGCAGTAGCAAGCACAATTCAGCAATCTCACCGTCAGCATTTACACCAGTTGTGAATTGCTTCAAAATGTGTATCTTTGCAGTAGCAAGCACAATAGACACTGGCTATCTCCTCGATGAGCTGGGTTGTGAATTGCTTCAAAATATGTATCTTTGCAGTAGCAAGCACAATCTCCGTCGCCGTGGTTGCCGCTCTTGGGCTGTTGTGAATTGCTTCAAAATGTGTATCTTTGCAGTAGCAAGCACAATAGCCGCTATAGAAGCTATTCCGTCTATGGCGTTGTGAATTGCTTCAAAATGTGTATCTTTGCAGTAGCAAGCACAATTGCAGTGGGAAAAGAACACGTTTGGCTTGAGTTGTGAATTGCTTCAAAATGTGTATCTTTGCAGTAGCAAGCACAATTCCAGCTGCTCCAGGTGATCCTGCTCCAGCGTTGTGAATTGCTTCAAAATGTGTATCTTTGCAGTAGCAAGCACAATGCAGAACGTTTACAAGCGTATGATACAGGGGTTGTGAATTGCTTCAAAATGTGTATCTTTGCAGTAGCAAGCACAATGAAGGGTCTACCGAGGTGAGGAACGTGCCGGTTGTGAATTGCTTCAAAATGTGTATCTTTGCAGTAGCAAGCACAATATGAGACAGAGGTTAAGACCGACTTTGGGTGTTGTGAATTGCTTCAAAATGTGTATCTTTGCAGTAGCAAGCACAATCAGGCAAATCAAGCATAGGCAAGCGCACGAGTTGTGAATTGCTTCAAAATGTGTATCTTTGCAGTAGCAAGCACAATTGAATCGTCTTATGGTTCTTTGGATTATTCGTTGTGAATTGCTTCAAAATGTGTATCTTTGCAGTAGCAAGCACAATGGCAAGGCACTAACAGGATTTGAATTCATCGTTGTGAATTGCTTCAAAATGTGTATCTTTGCAGTAGCAAGCACAATTGTCAAATCTGGTGTTCCTCTTGAGAAAGTGTTGTGAATTGCTTCAAAATGTGTATCTTTGCAGTAGCAAGCACAATATAAGATAAGGCAAGTAAACGCTCGTTATGTTGTGAATTGCTTCAAAATGTGTATCTTTGCAGTAGCAAGCACAATAACTAACACGCTCATAACTATTGTGTTTTAGTTGTGAATTGCTTCAAAATGTGTATCTTTGCAGTAGCAAGCACAATTCACTAATAGCGGATAACTGTGCGCTGTAGTTGTGAATTGCTTCAAAATGTGTATCTTTGCAGTAGCAAGCACAATTACTTCGTCTCGAAAGTATGTGCCGTCCTCGTTGTGAATTGCTTCAAAATGTGTATCTTTGCAGTAGCAAGCACAATAAAGCCTTTGGCGGTTGAGATTGCACTTGTGTTGTGAATTGCTTCAAAATGTGTATCTTTGCAGTAGCAAGCACAATAGAGGATGTAAAGAGTGGCACAGAGTACACGTTGTGAATTGCTTCAAAATGTGTATCTTTGCAGTAGCAAGCACAATTCGCCAGTTAGTTCGTAATGGTGTGATGCCGTTGTGAATTGCTTCAAAATGTGTATCTTTGCAGTAGCAAGCACAATAGTTGATTAAGATTTTTTTTTGTGTTTTCAGTTGTGAATTGCTTCAAAATGTGTATCTTTGCAGTAGCAAGCACAATCTGGGCGTAATTTACGATTCAGGTCACTGGGTTGTGAATTGCTTCAAAATGTGTATCTTTGCAGTAGCAAGCACAATAATATCGGTAGAAATACCGGACACCCAGTGTTGTGAATTGCTTCAAAATGTGTATCTTTGCAGTAGCAAGCACAATTTCTTTGTTCCTTACTCTGCTCTGTGGATGGTTGTGAATTGCTTCAAAATGTGTATCTTTGCAGTAGCAAGCACAATGAAAGCAAGATCAGCAGACTTGAGAGGCACGTTGTGAATTGCTTCAAAATGTGTATCTTTGCAGTAGCAAGCACAATCAACTGAGCTTTAGTCTTATTGTCGATACGGTTGTGAATTGCTTCAAAATGTGTATCTTTGCAGTAGCAAGCACAATAGAACAGCAGGATTAACACGAGACAAAGGAGTTGTGAATTGCTTCAAAATGTGTATCTTTGCAGTAGCAAGCACAATAGGAGAACGAAGCACAGCTGCTTCGTACGGGTTGTGAATTGCTTCAAAATGTGTATCTTTGCAGTAGCAAGCACAATATTTGGTCTTCGGTGATTTCGAGAGCGGTAGTTGTGAATTGCTTCAAAATGTGTATCTTTGCAGTAGCAAGCACAATTGATTAGCCTCTCGATTAATCTGAAGATTGGTTGTGAATTGCTTCAAAATGTGTATCTTTGCAGTAGCAAGCACAATTGTCATAGTTAGGCGACGGCTTCATCGAAGGTTGTGAATTGCTTCAAAATGTGTATCTTTGCAGTAGCAAGCACAATTCGAAGCGAACAACCGTCTGCTTGGTTGGCGTTGTGAATTGCTTCAAAATGTGTATCTTTGCAGTAGCAAGCACAATTACGCACAGATTGACCTCGACAAAGCACTGTTGTGAATTGCTTCAAAATGTGTATCTTTGCAGTAGCAAGCACAATGAGACGTTCGCACACGTCTCCGCACTGTTCGTTGTGAATTGCTTCAAAATGTGTATCTTTGCAGTAGCAAGCACAATTGCAGAGGGCAGGTTTTTATTATTAAATTTCGTTGTGAATTGCTTCAAAATGTGTATCTTTGCAGTAGCAAGCACAATCAGACTGCAAGAAGCGAAGGAACAAGTCAGTTGTGAATTGCTTCAAAATGTGTATCTTTGCAGTAGCAAGCACAATGTCCCGACGGTCTTATGGCCGGCGACGGCGGTTGTGAATTGCTTCAAAATGTGTATCTTTGCAGTAGCAAGCACAATTACACCTCGGTTTCAATGTCTGCAATAATGGTTGTGAATTGCTTCAAAATGTGTATCTTTGCAGTAGCAAGCACAATCCTTTGGCGGTTGAGATAGCACTTGTACACGTTGTGAATTGCTTCAAAATGTGTATCTTTGCAGTAGCAAGCACAATTGCTTCGGGTATCTCGTAAGGCTTGCCGTCGTTGTGAATTGCTTCAAAATGTGTATCTTTGCAGTAGCAAGCACAATCGACTGACTAATATTGCCATTAACAACCATGTTGTGAATTGCTTCAAAATGTGTATCTTTGCAGTAGCAAGCACAATCGACGGCTTTCTCGATACCCTTAACGGATAGTTGTGAATTGCTTCAAAATGTGTATCTTTGCAGTAGCAAGCACAATGTCCGTGAGGCGAAAGGCGACCCCCAGGAGGTTGTGAATTGCTTCAAAATGTGTATCTTTGCAGTAGCAAGCACAATCAACAAACTGGTAGACGGTGAGCCTGTAGAGTTGTGAATTGCTTCAAAATGTGTATCTTTGCAGTAGCAAGCACAATAGAACAGTTTGCAAGGCATTGCCACTAACGTTGTGAATTGCTTCAAAATGTGTATCTTTGCAGTAGCAAGCACAATAACTCTCACCGTCACCAAGAACACGACGCGTTGTGAATTGCTTCAAAATGTGTATCTTTGCAGTAGCAAGCACAATCGTTTCTTCTGCTATTGGTTCTTCTTATTTGTTGTGAATTGCTTCAAAATGTGTATCTTTGCAGTAGCAAGCACAATTTCACCCTCAAAGTAAGTACTGCAAGAAACGTTGTGAATTGCTTCAAAATGTGTATCTTTGCAGTAGCAAGCACAATATATATTCACGCTTCAACTTCGCGGGAGTAGTTGTGAATTGCTTCAAAATGTGTATCTTTGCAGTAGCAAGCACAATATATATTCACGCTTCAACTTCGCGGGAGTAGTTGTGAATTGCTTCAAAATGTGTATCTTTGCAGTAGCAAGCACAATAAATCGAAAAGGTCATTAAAATCAAAAAATGTTGTGAATTGCTTCAAAATGTGTATCTTTGCAGTAGCAAGCACAATATTATTGTTCAAAGGGTCTAAAGAAAAACCGTTGTGAATTGCTTCAAAATGTGTATCTTTGCAGTAGCAAGCACAATCATCACCGGACAAAATTTTATCAAGGATCTGTTGTGAATTGCTTCAAAATGTGTATCTTTGCAGTAGCAAGCACAATAAATCGAGAAGTCATATACAGCTGACAATCGTTGTGAATTGCTTCAAAATGTGTATCTTTGCAGTAGCAAGCACAATATTCTTCACATTAGGAAAAAGATGAGACGGGTTGTGAATTGCTTCAAAATGTGTATCTTTGCAGTAGCAAGCACAATCGATACAGGCTCGTTTGAATTTGTTCCTAGTTGTGAATTGCTTCAAAATGTGTATCTTTGCAGTAGCAAGCACAATTGAAAATAAGTATTGCTCTGATTCTCAGTTAGTAACATTGTTTTTGTGCAAAATAAAAACTGCAATCTAAAAGAGTCCTATTGGTAATGATAGGACTCTTTTTCTTTTAGAATAATTCAAGTTGCTGCCCAGGAGCGTTGGGTGTTTGTGCCTGTGCCCCACAAAAAAACTCTATCTCACCAAACTGTTTGTCTGTAATAACCATAATGCAAACATTGCCAGAATTAGGCATAAAAGACTTTACTCGCTTCACATGTACATCCGCATTCTCTCTGCTTGCACAATGACGAACATAGATTGATAATTGAAACATAGTAAATCCATCTTTCATCAAATCTTTCCGGAAAATAGTATAAGCACGCTTTTCCTTGTTTGTATTAGTTGGAAGATCAAAAAAGACCATCACCCACATAACCCTATATTCGCTAAGTCGTTGCATCAAAGAAAAGAAGGATAAGAGATTTCACGAGCTTCCCCATTATAGCACTTCGCAAGACTTGCAGCTGTCAAGCCTGCAGCAATCATCAATGGGCTGCGCTTACCACTTATAACAACGTCAAGAACTGGTATTGACAACATTTCCCGCTTTAAATCTACTGTCAAGTCATCTGAAACCTCCATCTTTTTCATCGTTGAAAGGACCAGATCGTCCACAAACGGACGATAAGGTTCCATAATATCATCTGCTAAACAATATGCGTTATAGCGGTTATGATGATGAATGCCATAGACAGGCAACAGTCCGCTCCCTACCAAAGCCCGGGCTATCACAGCACGAAGAATCGCATACCCATAATTCAACAGATTGTTAGGTGGAACACCATCCTTGTCCCTTGTGAAACCATCAGAGAAAAAATTCTTCCAGTAATAGGCTGCAGCTTGCGCTTCATGGTTATCAGCATCATCACTCCTGACTTTACGGGCAAAGACATGAAGCGGAGCAAATGATTTAGACGTATTCTTCTGTAAGCAATACGCTTGGTTCTCTATCTTAGCTTTTACCGTTTGTTGCCACAGTTGTTTACGCAAAGGAACTGCAGCTTCAATCTGATTACGAAAACGCTCCTGATGCAAGGTATTACCAGAAAGAGGAAGTAACATTCCCGTAGGCATACATTTACTATCGCAGGTTATCACTGCAGCAGAGTTGACTACTAACTCTGCCAATGCACCTTGTGTAATGGTTATCTGCTTATTGTCCAATACCACTACACCAATATCTTCTATGGGAATTGTTCTTATAGTTTCCTGTTTCACGATATCAGGAAGTTCTGCTTTCTCCACTCCAGGAAGTCGAATGACCAACTGTCCATTGCGAAGTGAGAGATAAGCAGGATTCCCAAAATATAAAGTTTTCTTTATCATCGATGATTAAAACTAATCTTACCATTCTTAATAACAAAATCACGATTCTCGCCCATAATAAGAAACTTTATTGTTTTAACACCACAGCGAATGATATCGGGCAATTTCGCATAATCTTTAACAGATTCTCCCATAGCCTCTTTTGCAACCAGGTGGTTTACCATTCTAATACGTAAGCCGTCATTCTCAAACCCATTTATCTTATATAATAATTTACTCAAACTAACATTATCTAAATCATATAATTCCTCCGGGTTTTCCTTATAAAGCAAGATCATATCACCAGTATGCAACTTATAGTCAAGCATAAGCCGATTGCCTTTCTTGTCTGTAATAAATTCTGGGATGTCTTCTACCCCTACCTTACGATGACAGGAAATATCATACAGACTATATATCTTAAACTCGCGAGTCTTGCCATTTGTATAACAGCACATTGCATACAAATCTCCAACAGCTGCATAGAAGTAGCGTTTATATTCCTTCTCTGATTTATAAGCCTGCTCTTTTATCTTCAAAGCGTTTTTCTGCTTAGTTTTACATCTTATATGCCTTATTCTGTACAGCTTTGTATCAACCTCGCCATTCTTACCCTTCTTTATCATATAGATTCCCTGCTCACAAGCATCCTTAAAAGAAGTTCCCTCTGGGAATTGCCCCTTCATCAAAGCAAAAAGTTCCTTGTCAACAATGGCTTTCTCAAGGTCATCCCACGAAGCGAAGCCACTGTCTGCCGTAGACTTCTTATACTTCAGTTCTCTACGTATTACAAATTTAATCGTAGGATCAACCAAAGGATGTCCCTCTTTTAGCAGGACTTTTCCATCCTTATCCTTTGCAAACTGCGTTATCGCACCATAATAACTTGCCTTATGAATTTCACCTCGCAAGGCATCTCCTGTCTGCCACCGAGGGTTATCCATTCCCCCCACAATATGCCCTCTCTTTCTCAACCGACGGCGTACTGGTGTAAGAGCTTGGTTATTTACATGGTGATTAATAATAATGTTATCATTTATAAACGTACCAATCTCCGAAACATTATGTCCTATCCTACAAGCCTTAACTTCTTTATTAAGCTGATTTTTCAAGCCATCAAGTTCTTGTTTCAGTCCTGTCCTATCCTCATTTCCCGAGAAAGATAACATCTTATTAACCTCTTCTATCTTAGCAAACAACTCCAGCATACGCTCTCTCTTTGCAGCACCTGGGATTATCGTCAGAGTTGTTGCGTCTATAGCATGATGAGAATGTAAACTACGGTCTTTCTTTTCGTCTACACTTTGTATACCAAGTATCTTTCTGAATTTAGCAGTTACATCTCCTCGTTGCACATCTACATGTGGGAATATACTCTTCAGATATAAAACTGCATGACGAGTTATAACTCGTGTATCCACAAGCTGGCTGTTCTTAAATTCGTCCGTAACTTCAGTTATTGTAAAACGCTCCAACTTCTTTGTCCAGTATTCCAGTTCCATCTTCCATAGATGCATCTCACGCATACACTGGTCCTTACGGTCTTTATTCTGAGCTCTTCTTGCCTGCCCTCTCCAGTATTCCACATTGCGATTAAGACGTTCCACCCTGTCTGCCCATCGCTGCAGTCTGGGCTTGATAGGAGAATACTCTTTACCATCTATAACAACAGACTTGTCATAATTCGGCAGATCTGCAGGAATATGATTCTTCTTTATGAAACGATTGTAATGGGCATCACACAAAGTCAGATTCATATCCGAACTGTCAAAGCTGATACTTTCAGGAATGGTATGTTCAACATCAAACGAATTCGGATCAAAAAGATTCGACAGGTTGATAGTACGTCCTGTATACATGCACTGTCCACCCTGTTCTAACCAGAGTTTGTACTTCTTTATATCCTTATGATAGGTCTTCGCTTCCGTGAAATAATCCATCTCACGCTGATCTATCACATATCGTGCCTTATCGATATCAACAGTACTTATATTATCACGTTTCGGGTAAAACTCTGCAAGAATCTTCTTTATCTTTTCATTTTCGTCATGACGGATTCTATTGTAAGTATCCAATGCCCACTTTCTATTAGCATCATTCAATTCACGTGCAGTCTCTACAACAACCCTTGTTTCATCCGGAGATATTACCCCATCATCCAAGAGTTGATTTACTCTCTTTCTCAAAGTATTAAGTACCCTCAACACTGTAGGATTCTTTATTGCACCAATATCAGGATTACCCAGTCTTAAAGCAGAGCGATCCTTACCTGCAGAAACAGGACGATAAATGGCGATTTGTGACGGATGATATAACTTCTTCCATTGCTCTCCCTTAACCATTGGGAATCTCTTTACAAGATACTCCTCAAAGCAATCCCCTAACTTAGGAGATTCTACAAACTTACGCTCGCGACTTTTGAAGAAGTACTGATACTTATTGCGGACTTTCTGTAAAATATCAGTCTGCTCATCGGCATCCAACAAACTCCACTTCCTTGTACCTATATTACTCTCAATCTGTTTGATAATATCTTTTTCATCAGACTTATCTAATTGATACTCATAGTTATGATCGGCAAAACGGTATTCTTCTGATGCAGATTTATACTTGGCTATAAGAGCATTAACAATATTATTAATCTGTTTTTCATACCCAACCTGTGCTTCCACACGATGATAATCTTCTGTAACAGAAAGAATCTCACCATCAGTTATCTCTACAATCTCTGGAACCTTAGCAAGTAACACTGCATCAGAGTATTTCAATCCCAATATCAACATCTTATTGATATTACGAATAGCCTTCTGACTCAACATAGCATAACCTTGAGGCATTGCCGACCAGATACGGACGAGTTCTTCTGCTTTCTTCTTCTCCCACTTTAAATTATCTTGTGCAAAAGACAATACCGCTTCTGGTTCCTCTGCATCATAACAGAAGTGCCATATATCTTCAATAGAATATGAAACTCTATGGAACGAAGCGTTATTCTTACCATGCGCCTGTCTCTGTTTTTGCCCATCAACACGGAAAGACTCCCAATCCTCTCCCAGAATCTTTCTGAACCGGGCTGTTATAGGACAGCCGGCAACACTCGTACTGTCTTTATAGTTGATAGTCTTATCATTATAAGAGAAATGAACACCCAGACGCTTCTCAAGATATTTCCGAATATCCGCGAACTTGAATTCTGCCCTGACAAATGCTAAAAAGCAGTCATTATAAAGTTCGAACCGTAATTTCATCGGGAGTTGTTCTGCTTGTTCCTCTTCAGACATTCTGACCTTGATATTATTAATCAGTGTCCAAGCACGGAACTTCTCAAACAATGGATGCCCAATGGCACAACGTGGCTTTGTACGTTCAAGTGTACATTTACCCACATTGCCACGTTGCGAACGTAATGGACGTTTATAAAAGATTGTACCAATATTTTTCTTCTCACTAACAAGGCGTTCATACAACTCATTTTCTACAGACAAGCCTTGCTGGAACTTAAAAATGGTTTCTATTTCTCGCTGAAATTGTGAACGTATTGCTCGATAATCATTATTGTTCCGTACTCTCACACCTTCGTCTTCCAACTGAGCAAAAGCAACACCAACTGTCAACAGGTTATTCTCCTTCATATAGGTAGACAGCCCCTTTGACAGTTTCTCCTCAGAGGCCTTCATTTCTCCGGCGACATCTGTAGCTTCATCTGTAAGTGATTGCTTGCTATTAGTTTCCTGCTGTGACAGAGTTTCTCCCTTACTACTCTTAAACCCACGATGCTGAGCAATATGATACAAAGCACGCCCCAGTTTGTAACGTTCAATAGGCTGATCGAAATCAAACTGACGAGTAACAAGTTCTCGGCGCAACTGATATGGGCTGGAATAGTCAGGTATGCCATCCCTATCAAAATCCAGCATTATCCAGGCATTGAAGTCCTTATCATCTATAGGATACTCTCTGAAGAGTCCTCTCTGTTTATCATAAGTGCGCCATCTCATTAAAGATTCAGGAGACATCGGACAAAACCCGTACTTAATAAGTAAATCCAAGGTTGCCCACAACTTACGACGTCTTGCTTCATTCAATCCACGGCTTCTGCTATGCGCAGAACGCTGTGCTGCTAATGAATATTCACGTCCGTTACTTTCCTTATTAACGCTACTTCTGAAAATATCAGAAGAAAAGAACTCTAACTGCCCTTTCAAGTCATCTGAGAGGTCCAAATTTCTTACCGAGGAGCCAATAGAATTAGTACCAAGGTCTAAGCCTAAAACTTTTTGTGTCATATTTTTATGGTTTTGCTTGTATATTCAAAAAATAGTTGTAAATTTGCAACCAGATACACTGTGAAGACTTTTCACAACAAGGCTATAAGCCGAAGATTTTCTTGTCCCTGCGGTCAACCGTAGGGGCTTTTTTTATGTTGTTTTGCACGTTTTACATTCATCGCACAGACTTCATTTAGGTTCTTAGTTTACAGATAATATAAGCTTTCAGATTAATATAGTGCAAACTTAAATATTTTTCCATATATTTCCAAATTACAAGAGGAAAATATCAGTTTCAGTCCAACGGGTAACAAGACGATGGCAACTATTCGATTCAACTACCAACCCTGATAATTCACCAATAGGATTACAAGGGACAACACGAATCCCACTTTACATTCTCCTTCGATAGTGGAACCATAACCGGTAGTCAAAGCTTGAAAAGGCTGCCTGATGAAGGCTTGACAAGTTGTTTTTCCATCTCTCGCTTATCGATTCGTTCATACTGCTGGTAAGTTCCGGTATGCCCTGCCGTTATGGTGCAGGTATTGGTAAGTTTCAGCGTTCAAAAGTACACGGAAAGTGTGTACAAATGCACGTCCGTCCCTTTACGAAATTAGGCCGCAACCCCTGTCTTACCAAGGAGTTACAGCCTATTTTTTTGTGTTTCAGCTTATTGCTCTTTACTCTTCCACTGCTGCCTGCGCAGCTGCAAGCCTTGCAATCGGCACACGGAATGGAGAACAGCTGACGTAATCAAGACCTACGCGATGGCAGAACTTGACCGAGGTCGGCTCACCGCCATGCTCGCCGCAGATTCCACACTTGAGGTTCTTGCGGGTCTTACGTCCTTTCTCTACCGCCATTTTGATCAGCTGACCGACACCTTTCTGGTCAAGGACCTGGAACGGGTCGACATCAAGGATCTTCTTTTCAAGATAGCTTGGCAGGAAGCTGGCGATGTCGTCACGGCTGTAACCGAACGTCATCTGCGTCAGGTCATTGGTACCGAAGCTGAAGTATTCCGCCTTCTCTGCAATGACATCAGCTGTCAGGGCTGCACGTGGGATCTCAATCATCGTACCCACCTTGAACGGAACTTCCACTCCTTCCTTTTTGAAAAGTTTGCTTGCGGTCTTGCGGATGATGTGCTCCTGGACATCAAGCTCGTTGACAATGCCTACCAGCGGGACCATGATTTCCGGTTTAGGATCAAATCCCTCTTTCTTCAACTGGATAGCAGCACCAAGGATTGCCTTTGTCTGCATGGCGGTAATCTCCGGGAAGGTATTTCCAAGACGGCAGCCACGGAGTCCCAGCATTGGGTTATGTTCGGAAAGCGAGCTTACCCGCTCCTGGATAAACTGAACACTTACACCCATTTCCTCTGCCATGGTTTCCTGGCCCTTCAGGTCGTGAGGAACAAACTCGTGCAAAGGCGGGTCAAGCAGGCGGATATTCACCGGCATGCCGTCCATACACTTCAGAATACCATAGAAATCCTGTTTCTGATAAGGCAGGAGCTTGTCAAGTGCTTTCTCACGGTCTTCGGTACTGTCAGCAAGAATCATCTCGCGCATGGCCTTGATTTTCTCATTCTCGAAGAACATATGCTCCGTACGACAGAGGCCGATACCTACAGCACCGAAGTTGCTTGCCACCTCAGCATCGTGTGGCGTATCAGCATTGGTACGGACAACCAGCTTCGTATATTTCTTGCAGAGATTCATCAGCTCGGCGAAATCACCAGTCACCTCGGCAGGACGGGTCTTGACCTCACCGGCATAGACTTCACCTGTAGAACCGTTCAGCGAAATATAATCGCCCTCACGGATTACAGTTCCGTCGATTTCTACGGTGCGTGCCTTATAGTCTACCATGATAGCTCCTGCACCGCTGACGCAACACTTGCCCATGCCACGCGCAACCACTGCAGCGTGCGAAGTCATACCGCCACGTGCAGTCAGGATACCCTCTGCAGCAGACATACCTGCAAGATCCTCCGGAGAAGTCTCGATACGTACCATGATGACCTGATGTCCATCCTCATGCCACTTTGTCGCATCATCGGCAAAGAACACGACCTGGCCGCAGGCTGCACCCGGGGAAGCCGGCAGACCGCGCGTCAGGACATGGACCTGTGTCAGTGCCTCCTTGTCGAATACAGGATGAAGAAGTTCGTCGAGCTTGTTCGGCTCGCAACGTAGGAGAGCCGTCTTCTCGTCGATCTCCCCTTCGTGAAGCAGGTCCATGGCAATCTTTACCATTGCCGTACCCGTACGCTTTCCGTTGCGTGTCTGGAGGAACCACAGCTTGCCTTCCTGTACCGTAAACTCCATATCCTGCATGTCATGGTAGTGTTTCTCCAGCTTGTCCTGAAGAGCATACAGCTGGGCGTACAGTTCAGGCATGGCCTCTTCCATCGAGGGATATTTCGTACTGCGCGTCTCTTCGTCTATATTCTGCTGTGCAGCCCAGCGGAGAGAGCCTTCCTTGGTAATCTGCTGCGGTGTACGGATGCCGGCAACGACATCCTCGCCCTGTGCATTGATAAGATACTCTCCGTTGAAACGGTTTTCGCCGGTTGCCGCATCGCGTGAGAAGCAGACACCTGTCGCCGAGGTGTCTCCCATGTTGCCGAATACCATGGCCATGACAGTAACGGCTGTACCCCACTCCTGCGGGATGCCTTCCATCTTGCGGTAGAGAATGGCACGTTCATTCATCCAGGAGTCGAACACGGCACAGACCGCCCCCCAGAGCTGCTCCATCGGGTCGGTCGGGAAATCCTTTCCGGTCTGCTCCTTGATTGCCTGTTTGAAGAGAACAACCAGCTGCTTCAGCTCGTCAACGGTCATTTCATTGTCGAGTTTGATGCCACGCTGTGCCTTGACCTTCTGTATAATAGCCTCAAACGGATCAATGTCTTCCTTGTTTACCGGCTTCATGCCCAGCACCACATCACCGTACATCTGTACAAAGCGGCGATAACTGTCAAAAGCGAAACGCTCATTACCGGTCTTCTTGGCCAGTCCCTCGACGACACTGTCGTTCAGACCAAGGTTAAGAATGGTATCCATCATTCCCGGCATGGAGGCACGCGCGCCCGAACGCACACTCACGAGGAGAGGGTTGGCCGGATCACCGAACTTTGAGTTCATCAAAGTCTCGATATGTTTTACGCTCTTCTCCACATCCGCTTTCAGCAGGCCTACTACAGTCTCTTTACCCTTCTCAAAATACTCGTTACATACATCGGTCGTAATTGTAAAACCCGGAGGAACAGGCACACCGATAAGATTCATCTCTGCCAGATTGGCACCCTTGCCACCAAGGAGATTTCTCATGTCAGCCTTACCCTCTGCCTTACCGTTACCGAAGGTATAAACTCTTTTTTCGCTCATAATTAAAAATGATAATGAATTTTAGTTATTTATCTTTAAGTGCAAATATACCAAAAAACAGGTAAAGCAACAAACTTTTCAAAGAAAATTGCTATCTTCACCTTACATTTTTATGCTGTTAGCGGACACAGGACCGATTAGGAACTACCAATCAGGGTACAAATGGAAAAAAAGCAGTACCTTTGTCCCGAAATACAAAACAGATTATGAGCAGAAAAAGAAAGCCGTTACCCATTCTTGAAAACGTCACGATAGAAGCTGTGGCAGCCGAAGGGAAGTGCATTGCCCATGTTGATGACAAGGTCGTCTTCGTTCCCTTTGTCGTTCCGGGGGATGTCGTAGACCTGCAGGTGCGCAGGAAGAAACGCACTTACTGTGAAGCTACGGTCGTCCGTTTCATCAGCAGGAGCACGGTACGCGAAGAACCGATGTGTGCGCATTTCGGCATCTGCGGCGGATGCAAATGGCAGAACCTGCCTTACGCCGAACAGCTGAAGGCGAAGCAGCAACAGGTCTACGACCAGCTGAGCCGCATCGGCAAGGTAGAGCTGCCGGAGTTCAGGCCTATCATGGGATCGGTACACACGAAAGAATACCGCAACAAACTGGAGTTCGGATGCGCCAGCAAACGCTGGTACACAGCAGAGGAATTACAGGCTCTGCCGGAGGATGCCGGACTGTCAGAGGGGGCCATCGGCTTCCATATCACAGGAGCTTTCGACAAGGTCTACCCTATCGAGAAATGCTGGCTGATGGACGATCTCTGCAACCAGATCCGTAACGACATCCGTGATTACGCTCTCGGGACAGGCATGAAATTCTATGACATCAGGGCACAGCATGGTCTGCTGCGCGACATCATGGTGCGCAACTCCAACACAGGTGAATGGATGGTACTCATTCAGTTCCATTATGACGAGGAGGAAGACGATGCGCGGGCAAAAGCTCTGATGCAGCACGTCGCCGACCGTTTTCCGCAGATCACCTCACTTTTCTATGTGGACAACCAGAAGGGGAACGACACTTTCAACGACCTCGACCTCATTGTCTTCAAAGGCAACGACCACATATTCGAGACGATGGAAGACCTGAAGTTCAAGGTAGGCCCGAAGAGCTTTTACCAGACGAACACCGAACAGGCATACCATCTCTATTCCGTAGCCCGCGCGTTTGCCGCCCTCACAGGCAACGAACTCGTCTACGACCTCTATACCGGTACAGGAACCATTGCCAACTTCATCGCCAGGAATGCCCGGAAAGTCATCGGTATAGAGTATGTCCCGGAAGCCATAGAAGATGCGAAGGTCAATGCCGAAATCAACAAGATTGACAACACGCTTTTCTATGCAGGCGACATGAAAGACATCCTGACAGAAGACTTCATCTGCCGGCACGGCCATCCGGATGTCATTATCACCGATCCGCCACGCGCCGGCATGCACCAGGATGTCATCAGCGTTATTCTCGGTGCAAGTCCGAAACGCATCGTTTACGTCAGCTGCAACCCTGCCACACAGGCACGCGACCTGGCCTTGCTCGATGCCGACTATAGGGTCGCCGCCGTCCAGCCGGTAGATATGTTCCCGCATACGCCGCACGTGGAGAATGTCGTCCTTCTTGAAAAGAGGGAAGCAGTGTCATAAGCTGTCCCGGAAGACCTGTCCCCAAAGAACGATGTCCCGGAATATCCGCCTACCCTTCCACGCAGGGTCTCCGGCACCGGCTGCCCGCATGGCAGGGCTTGCCGGCTTTCACCAGTCGCAATGCGACAGGCAGAGCATCTACAACCACCACATTGTCGGAAAATTGGCGACACGTTGCCAGAAGTTGGAACCAGTAGATAATTAATGACAAGTTTTCATTTACACACTGCACACTGATTCTTTGCTGTCAGTGTGCCGAGGGTAAGCACCAATGGTGCTGAGGGTGTACACCCATGGTGTCAAGGCTCAGTACGGATCACGTTAAGCATGGTAATAATCGGATAGAAGCAGTTTGTTATCCTTGAAAATAAGCTTTCTGAATAAACATCATACTCTCCCCCAATAAAGAGTCCGCCGCAGAAGAATATACTTCAGGATAAAACACAGTCTGGCATTCATCCACGGCAGATGTGCCTGTGACTAGTCTGCTGTGAAATTATTTTCCTATCACTGCCGTCACTCTATAAATACATATAACATACTAATAAACAATGTATTAGTGACGAATGTTAAAGGTGACAGCAAATGAGAAATAAACTTTTGCAGTAAACAGTCGGTATTTCTGTCCTCATTGTCAGCATCCTGGCCACTCTAAACTTTAGATTTTATTTATAAGTAGAATGAGTCTACCCCCACCTACTGTCCCCAAAAATTGGGGACATACTGCCAGAGAAATTGGCAATACATCGACAAAAAACTGACAGGTGCAATTTCTCAATGAAGGTAATTGTAAGATTGAATGAAGTGGGATTACAGGTATTTATCCCGGGTTCATTTGGACATATGACAAGAAAGTATTACCTTTGCACCGGTTTCCAGAATGGAAGCTAAGGGGTGCTTGCCTGTTTGGGCTTGCTGAGATTATACCCATTGACCTGAAACGGATAATGCCGTCGTAGGGAGACTCCCCTTTATTTCTATCTTAATATCCCTGAGAGATATGAAAAGAATCATTCTTTTCGCTGCTGCACTGACGTGCGTGGCAGCAACAAAGGCACAGACCACGACCGACACACTGAAGCAACAGCAGCTGGACGAAGTAGTAGTCTCGGGTGTGCGCGTCCAGAAAAACGCACCCTATGCCGTAGCCAATATCAAGAAAGACGAACTCGAATCGTTCTCCAAAAGCGGACGTGAGCTCCCCTTCCTCCTCGCACGGACACCGGGCGTGCTGGCCTGGGGTGAGAACGGCCTCGGGACCGGTACGGCAGCCATGCGCATCCGAGGTGCCGCAGGCAGCCGAATCAACATCACACTGGACGGTGTGGCACTCAATTCGCCGGAGGACCAGACGGTGTTCTGGGCCAACATGAACTCCTACGCCTCACTCATGGGCAGCGTGCAGATACAGCGCGGCATCGGCACATCGACCAATGGAGACGGTGCTTTCGGCGGCTCTGTATCAATGGCGACAAGTACACCGGGCAGAAAACCGAGCGTGGAAGTGAGCGGTTCTTATGGTTCATACAACACCTATAATGCCGGTGTGAAGTTCTCCACAGGCCTGCTGTCTAATCACCTTGTTTTCGACGGAGCCTACCATGAAACCGCTACCGACGGCTATGTACACGGCACCGCCGGTCGGTCGGGCTCTTACTATGGCGGACTGACCTGGCTGGACGACAACTTCCGCATCAGCTACAAGAACATCGGCAACTTCGAGAAGACAGGACAGGCATGGAACGGTGTCGTTACGGGCAGCAATGACTTGAGCCTGATGGATGGCACCTACGGTGTCAGGACAGGCATCACGACCTATAAGGACCTGTACGACAGAGGGCTGGGGAAATTCAACCAGCTCTATGAATATCTGCAGACCGATGCCGGCGGGGCTTTCGTCAAGGATGCCGACGGAAACTATCAGACAGAGCGTTACACGATGCGTGACGGTTCTTTCTGGAACAAGACGACGGATAATTTCTACCAGAACCACAACCTCCTGTCGTTTGCCTTCCATCCTTCCGCCCACTGGAGTCATCATGTAACCCTGCATTATACCTATGGTTACGGCTATTACAGTGAATTCAAGCATAACACGAAATTTGCGAAATTCGGCTTGACATTCACGGACAGCAACGGTAAATTTGTCAAGAAGTCCGACTTCGTACGCCGTAAAGGATTGTCACAGCATACATACGGCCTTGTTTATACGAGCAACTACAAAGACGGGAACTGGGATGTAATGGGCGGTCTGAACCTTCAGCAGTTCCGTGGCAGCCACTTCGGCTACCTCACTTATATAAAGAATGAGGAGGCGGATGCGAAGTATCGTGCTGGTGGGAAGGATTATAAGTATTATGACTCTGATGCACATAAGTATGATTACAGCGGATTCTTCAAGGCAAAATACAACTTTGCAGACTATTGGAACGTGTTTATGGACTTACAGATTCGCCACGTGGAGTATATGACCGATGGTCAGAACGACCGTTTCTATAAAGTCGGAAGTGGCTATCAGAACCAGCTCTTAGACATCAGCGAGCGTTATGACTTCGTCAATCCGAAAGCAGGAATCAGCTATTATCGTGGTGGTCACAAGGCTTATGCATCTATTGCGCATGCCAGTCGTGAGCCAGAACGTAATAACTTCACCAATAACGGTAGTTATCCTGCACCATCACCAGAGCGTATGATGGATATCGAAATGGGCTATCAATACAATGGTCGCAACTGGAGAGCAGGGGTGAACCTCTATTATATGGACTATAACAACCAGTTTGTACAGACTGGTGCGCAGAGTGATATCGGTGTGAATCTGACTACAAACATCAAGGACAGCTATCGTATGGGTGCTGAGTTGGAGGCAGGCTGGAGCCCACTGTCATGGTTGACCGCTGAGGGTAACGCTGCCCTGAGCCGTAATATCATCAAGGACTTTGACGAGATGGCAAGTGTAGATTGGGAGTCTTCATTCCGTAAGATTCATTACAACCACTCTACTTTGGCATTCTCACCATCAGCCATACTAAATGGTATGCTCAATCTCCATTACAAAGGTTTTGAGGCTGTATGGCATACAAACTTCGTAAGTCGTCAGTATCTGGATAATACAGAGAACATGACGCGTTCGCTGCCATGCTATTCACAGACGAATGTCAACCTCAGCTATAGCCTCCGTCCTACCAAGCACATTGCCGGCTTGAAAGAAGCTGTGTTCGGTGTGAACCTCAACAATATCTTCAACCGCCATTATGCTGCCAGCGGATGGGTCTACACCTCCATCCTCGACAACAACGGTCACCCTAACGAGAACCGTTACACGCAGATCGGGTTCATCCCAATGGCCGGATTCAATATGATGGGAAATGTTACGCTGAAGTTTTAGAAAGAGAAGCCTCTCCCCCCATCCCTTCCGGGGAGGAGGAGAGAGGCTGGTTAGCGGTCTGTGGAGGTGATTGCGTCGTTGTTTATTTCTATTTTATCATGACATTAGATATGTTCGGCTGTCTCGTCGGCCTCATTTACATCTATCAGGAATACAAGGCGAGTATCTGGCTCTGGCTGACAGGAATCATCATGCCTGTCATCTATATGTTCGTCTATTACGAAGCCGGACTGTATGCCGACTTCGGTATGCAGATCTACTATACATTGGCAGCGATCTATGGTTTCCTCTATTGGAAATTCGGACCCAAGAAGGGGGGGAGAGGGAGATTCCCATTACACACTATCCACGTCGCCTGGTACTGCCCTCCATCCTTGTGTTCCTCCTGCTCTGGGGTGGACTGTATCTTGTCCTCATCCATTTCACCAACTCTACCGTCCCTGTATGGGACAGTTTCGGCAACGCGCTCAGCTTCATCGGACTGTGGGCGCTGGCAAAGAAATACATCGAACAATGGTGGATATGGATCGTTGTTGATGTGGAACTGGCAGGCCTCTATCTGTATAAGGAGATTCCTTTCACCGCAGGGCTGTATGCTTTGTACGCTGTTATTGCCGTAGCAGGATACTTCAAGTGGAAGAGATGCCTCCATCCCACGGAGAAGCGAGGGAACACCTGACTGAAAAAGTATAACACGGTATTCGCCGGGGCAGGTCAACCCCGATTGTCTCAAGGCTCCATGACGGACAATGCGATAGGAGTCAAACACATTCAAAACACATATAAAAGGCCAGAACAAATGATAAACAACATCAAAACGGGAGTGTCCACATTTCTTTCAGAGACAGGCAGCGGACAGCCTGTCAGCTCTCAACTCCTCTCTGCAGGGTTGGGGAAGACTTTGGCCGAAGGTTTTCAGGCTGTCATTCTTGCAGCCGGCGACTTCCCCTATCATGTCATTCCTCTCCGAATACTGCGAGAAGCCGACAACCTTGTCGTGTGCGACGGCGCACTGGAAGAACTTCTCGAGTACGAGATAGAACCGGCGGCTGTCGTCGGAGACGGTGATTCCCTCTCTGCCGCACTGAAGCAACGCTATGCCCACATCTATCACCAGATATCCGAGCAGGAGTTTAACGACCTCACCAAGGCGACGCTCTTCGCCCGCTCGCACCTGCAGATGGATGCTTCGACGCACATCCGTCCCCGTTTCTGCTACCTCGGAACGACCGGAAAGCGGGAGGACCACACGCTGGGCAACATCTCCCTCATGCTCTATTACCATCGACAATTGGGAATCGACCCGGTGATGGTAACGGACTACGGCTGGTTTGTCCCGGCATCGGGTACAACCCGTTTCGGTTCTTTCCCCGGACAGCAGGTGAGCATCTACAACGCAACCTGCAAAGAGCTGGCAAGCGAAGGCCTCAAATGGGATGCCTATCCTTTTCAGGAAATGTGGCAGGGAACACTTAACGAGGCACTCACAACCGAATTCACCATTCATGCAGACGGTGACTACCTCGTTTACAGAACACATCGAAAACAGAACAAAAACAAGGTTTAGAACCGACCTTGAGAAAACCGACAAGACAGAAAGGAAAAAAACAAAAACGGTCTCCGGAACATATCCAAAAACGAAGGAGAACACGACTGACACCCCTGTTAAGAAGTGTTTCCCCTGCTTAACGAATAATAAAAACTCGTCTGTTATTGAAGTAAAACACTAACTTTGCTTGTAATTATTATGTATCGAAGTTTACAGAACTAAAAGCATAAAACTATTTACAATGAAAAGTTTAAAAGATATTCTTCCCTGGGAAGACCGCCCGGAGGGATGCAAGGACGTGATGTGGCGTTATTCTAAGAATCCGATCATCGGCCGTTACCATATCCCGACATCAAACAGTATCTTCAACAGCGCCGTCGTTCCTTTTGAAGACGGTTATGCAGGTGTGTTCCGCTGCGACAACAAAGCGGTGCAGATGAACATCTTCGCCGGCTTCAGCAAGGACGGCATCCACTGGGAAATCAATCACGAACCCATCAAGTTTGAGGCTGGCAACACCGAGATGATTGAGTCAGAGTATAAGTATGACCCGCGCGTCACATGGATTGATGACCGCTACTGGATCACCTGGTGCAACGGCTATCACGGTCCGACCATCGGCATTGCCTACACCTTCGATTTCAAGAAGTTCTATCAGTGCGAGAATGCCTTTCTGCCGTTCAACCGCAACGGCGTGCTCTTCCCCGAGAAAATCAACGGAAAGTATGCCATGCTGAGCCGTCCGAGCGACAATGGCCATACACCTTTCGGCGACATCTACATCAGCTTCAGTCCTGACATGAAGTACTGGGGCGAACATCGTTGTGTCATGAAGGTGACGCCATTTCCGGAGAGTGCATGGCAGTGTACGAAGATCGGCGCCGGCTCTGTCCCCTTCCTGACGGATGAGGGCTGGCTGCTCTTTTATCATGGGGTCATCAACACCTGCAACGGCTTCCGCTATTCAATGGGGGCAGCCATTCTCGACAAAGACCATCCGGAAAAGGTGCTCTATCGTACCCGTCCTTACCTTCTGGCACCTGCAGCGACCTATGAACTGCAGGGCGACGTGCCCAACGTCGTCTTCCCATGTGCCGCCTTGCAGGACGGTGAACGTGTAGCCGTTTACTACGGTGCGGCTGACACGGTTGTCGGAATGGCCTTCGGGTACATCAAGGAGATCGTAGCATTCACGAAGAACAACAGCATTCTATAAAGAAGCCTTGCCCACGCTGTAGGGACAGATGTCTTTGTCTGTCCTTACAGCGTGTATGCCATGCACGGTCTTTCATCACCCACTCTCCATCAGCAATCCCCCGACATCCGGCATTTACTACCCACCAATCATCATTCCCCTTCATCATCTCACATGAAACATAACTTTCTCCTTGGGCTTCTCATGTCCCTTTCTTTCCTCTCGCTGGAGGCAGCAGGCAGGGAAAGAGAAGAGCCTGTCGACCTCGTCAATCCTTTCATCGGCACATCCAACTTCGGTACTACCAACCCGGGGGCGGTGTGCCCCAACGGCCTGATGTCGGTGGTACCGTTCAACGTGATGGGCTCCGACCTGAACAAATACGACAAGGATGCACGCTGGTGGTCGACACCCTACGAGTACCACAACGTTTTTTTCACGGGTTATTCTCATGTCAATCTGAGCGGTGTGGGCTGCCCGGAGGTCGGCTCACTGCTGCTTATGCCTACGACCGGAAAGCTGAACGTAGACTATAAGGAGTATGGCAGTACATACGACAAGGAGGCTGCCCAGCCCGGCTATTACTCCAACCACCTTGTCAAATACGATGTGACGACGGAGGTGACAGCCACTCTCCGCAGTTCCGTTGCCCGCTTCACATTCCCGAAAGGTGAGAGCCACGTCCTGCTGAACCTCGGCGAGGGACTGACCAACGAGACGGGAGCAATGGTAAAGAAGGTGAGCGACACGGAATGGGAGGGCGTGAAGCTGCAGGGAACATTCTGTTACAACCCGCAGGCTGTCTTCCCCATCTACTTCGTGATGCGTGTCAGCAAGAAGCCTTCAGCAGCCGGCTACTGGAAGAAACAGCGGCCGATGACGGGCGTAGAGGCGGAATGGGATGCCGACAACGGCAAGTACAAACTCTATAAGACCTACCAGAAGGAACTCGCAGGCGATGACATCGGCGTATGGATGGACTACGATACCGAGGCCGGCGACCAGGTGGAGGTGCAGATGGGTGTATCGTTCGTGAGCATGGCGAACGCCCGTGAGAACCTTGATGCCGAACAGCGAGGCAAGGACTTTGATGCCATCCGTGCCGAAGCACGCACGAAATGGAACGACGATCTGTCCCGCATACTCGTCGAAGGAGGAACGAAGACGGAACAGACCATATTCTATACCGCACTTTATCACACACTCATCCACCCGAACATACTACAGGATGTCAACGGACAGTACCCTGCCATGGAGCGCAACGACATCCGCACGGTGAAGGAGGGAAACCGATATACGGTCTTCTCGCTGTGGGACACCTACCGCAACGTGCATCAGCTGCTGACACTCGTCTACCCGAACCGGCAGCGCGACATGATCCGCACGATGATTTCCATGTACGACGAACACGGCTGGATGCCGAAATGGGAACTCTTCGGAAGAGAAACTTACACGATGGAAGGCGATCCGGCCATCCCTGTCATCACGGACTCGTGGCTGAAAGGACTGCGCGGCTACGACATCAACAGGGCTTACGAGGCGTTCCGCAAGTCGGCTCTGACGAAAGGAAGCGACAACCCTCTGCGTCCGGATAATGATGAGTACATAGAGAAGGGATATGTCGCCCTGCACGAGCAGTTCGACAACTCCGTCTCCCATGCCCTCGAATACTACATTGCCGACAACGCCCTTTCACGACTGGCAGCGGCATTGGGAAAGAAAGACGATGCCCGCCTGTTCCACAACCGTGCTTTGGGTTATCGCCATTACTTCAGCAAGGAGTACGGCATGTTGCGCCCTCTGATGCCCGACGGGACTTTCTACAAGCCCTTCAACCCACGTCAGGGAGAGAACTTCGAGCCGTCCCCCGGCTTCCACGAAGGCAATGCCTGGAACTACACGTTCTATGTTCCGCACGACGTGACGGGACTTGCCAGGCTCATGGGAGGACGGAAAGCGTTTGTCAGCAAGCTCCAGAGCGTGTTCGACAAGGGTTATTACGACCCGGCAAACGAACCTGACATTGCCTACCCTTACCTCTTTTCCTATTTCAAGGGGGAAGAATGGCGCACACAGATGCTGACCCGCAGGCTCTTGAAGGAGTACTTCAAGAATGCACCGGAGGGTATTCCCGGCAACGACGACACGGGGACCATGTCGGCCTGGGCGGTATTCAACATGATAGGGTTCTATCCCGACTGTCCCGGCGACCCGTCTTACACGCTGACGTCGCCGGTCTTCGACAAGGTGACCATCCGCCTGGACAAGGAGCAATGGGGAAAAGACCAGCTTGTCATAGAGACCGTGCGCCCTTCTGCCGAGGCCGTCATCATCCGGAAGATGGAACTGGGCGGGAAGCCGCTGAACCGGTACCGAATCACGAACGACGAACTGTTGAAGGGCGGAACATTGAAGTTCTATCTGAAATAAGCCTCCCGACAGCATTGTCAAACCTAAGAAACAAAAACGACATTTACCGTATATGATGAGAAAACATATCCTTTTGAGTGCAGCCTTCCTGCTGCTGTCAACTGCCGTTCCGATGCCTGTTGCAGCTCAGAACATCATCCCACAACCTGAGCATATCAGTCTTTTGAAGGGTCAATTCAAGCTGAATAAGGGCTTGAAGATCGTGACCAATCTTACAGGCAGTGACTTCAAGGTGCTTAACCAATATACCTCTGAGGTAATGAGCCATCCTTTGGTTTATGCGAAGAACCCTTCTCAACAAGCCGTTTTTCGCTTGATTTGCAAGGGGACAGCCCAACAGGCTGCACAGGCAATGGACAGCGTGCGCCTGCAAGGCTATGAGCTGGAGGTGACACCTAAGGGAATTACCATCCAGTCATTGACACCTACGGGACTGTTCTACGGCCTGCAGACCGTCCGTCAGCTGGAGAAAGACGGGAAAATAGCCTGCGTAAAAGTCAAGGACACGCCTCGTTTCGCTTACCGGGGGCTGATGATCGACTGTTCCCGCCACTTCTGGACGAAGGAGTTCCTCAAGAAACAGCTGGATGCGATGGCTTATTTCAAGCTCGACCGTTTCCACTGGCATCTCACTGACGGCGGCGGCTGGCGCATGGAGGTGAAGCAGTACCCTCGTCTGACAGCCGAAACGGCCTACCGGACACAGTCGGACTGGACCTGCTGGTGGATGGACAAGGACCGCCGTTACTGTCCGGCAGGAACACCGGGAGCATACGGTGGCTATTACACACAAGCGGACATCAAGGATATCGTACGCTATGCGGCAGCACGTCACATAGAAATCATCCCCGAGATTGAGATGCCCGGACACAGCGACGAGGTGGTCTTCGCCTATCCGGAACTGTCGTGTACAGGCAAACCCTACACACAGTCAGACCTCTGTGTAGGAAAGGAAGCCACCTACACCTTCATGGAAAACGTGCTGAAAGAAGTGATGGAACTCTTCCCCTCCAAGTATATCCACATCGGAGGAGACGAGGCAGAGCGTCGCACATGGAAGACTTGTCCTGACTGCCAGAGAATGATGAAGGAAAATCACTTAAAGGATGTAGCCGAGTTGCAGAGCCATTTCACCCATCGTATGGAACAGTTCTTGAACCGTAACGGTCGTAAACTCCTCGGTTGGGACGAGATTATGGAAGGCAAACTGGCTCCTAACGCAGCCGTGATGTCATGGCGTGGGACTGAAGCAGGTATCGAGGCTGCAACAAGCAAGCACCATGTAGTGATGGCACCGCAGCAGTTCTATTATCTGAATATGTATCAGGACAATCCGATGGAACAGCCGAAGGCACAGGGAGGTTATACCCGTTTGGATAAGACCTACAATTATGAGCCCATCCCAGCGAAGTATAAAGGAACCAGTCTTGAGAAGTATATGGATGGCGTGCAGGCCTGTGTCTGGACGGAATTCATCGCCGAACCCGGCCATTTAGAGTATATGCTCTATCCTCGTCTGTTGGCTCTGGCAGAGACAGGATGGACGAAGCAGCGCACAGGATACGACAATTTCCGCCAGAGAGCAGTTGTGAATGTCGACCGACTGAGACGTGCGGGCTACAATGCCTTTGACCTCTCAAAGGAGAAGGGTTCACGCATCGAAAGCCGTAGCATAACACAACACGAAGCAATGGGCCGCCCCGTCACTTACCTGGGACGCTATGCAGAGAAATACAGGGCGGAAGGCGACAGCACGCTGACCAACGGACTGCGAGGCGACTGGGGCTATCTTGAGGGACGCTGGCAGGGCTTCATAGACAGTACCGGCATGGATGTCGTCGTCGATATGGGCAAGGTGACAGAGATACGTGACGTGGAAGTCGACTTCATGCACCAGTACGATGCGGTAATCTATGCTCCGGCATCCGTTGAGCTGATGGTCTCCGACGATGGGAAGAACTACAAAACGATTGACACCGCACAGCCGGGAGTAAAGACAAAAGAGGCCTATCTTGTCTATCCTTACCAGTGGAAGGGTAACGCCAAGGGACGCTATGTACGCATAAGGGCACTCTCCCGTGAGAAAGACGCATGGATATTCACCGATGAGGTGATTGTCAACAGAATCATCAGAAGCTGCGGGAAAGGATAAACGGGAGAGCTTTCCGCCATATTCCCAACCGGTCGGGAATCCCGTTCCCAACGCTTGGGAATGCTGTTCCCAACGGCTGGGAACAGCATTCCCAGATACCGGGACAGCCACAGGCTTCATGTGCCGGGACAACAGACAGCTGACAGCCGGCCGGAAAAGCATGACATCCGGGAACGGAAAACAGCCTCATCAGCTGACGGATCAGACAATGAGATTAAAAACAATTCAAGATATGAGAAAAAGGTTCTTAACATTGGCGGTGCTTACCGCCGCCGCTCTCTTCGCCTTTGCGCAGGACTACACGCAGTATGTCGACCCGTTCATCGGAACAGGCGGACACGGCCATGTGTTCCTCGGAGCCAATGTTCCGTTCGGAAACATTCAGGCGGGTCCTACACAGAAGAAGCAAGGCTGGGACTGGTGTTCCGGCTATCATTACAGCGACTCGACGGTCATCGGATTCGGGCAGATGCACCTCAGCGGAACAGGTATCGGCGACCTGGGAGACATCTCCCTGCTGCCGGTCACCGACCCGGCACAGCGGGAGGTGAAGTTCGCCCATCGTGCCGAGCACGTCAGCCCCGGCTACTACTCGGTGATGCTGGCTTCCGGCGTGCGCGTGGAGCTGACGGCGACCCGGCGCGTGGCTTTCCACCGCTATTCCTTCCCTGCCGATGCGGCGAAAGGGTATGTCGTACTGAACCTCGCACAAGGTATCGGATGGGACAGGATGACCTCGTGCAGCTTCAAGCAGGAGTCGGACAAGACCATCAGCGGCTTCCGTATGTCTACGGGATGGGCCAAGGACCAGCGTGTCTATTTCGTGGCAGAGTTCTCGCAGCCTGTCAGGTTGCAGGAAAACGAACGTGACACCATCGGTGTCTATGCCCTTGACGACACCGCCCGGCCCCTCCTTGTAAAGGTGGGCATCTCTGCTGTGAGTGTAGAAAATGCCCGGCAGAACCTGCAGCAGGAGCTTCCCGGATGGGATTTCCGCAATGCTGTTGCCCAGGCGAAAGCCGAATGGAACCGTGAACTGGGCAAGATCGCCGTCAAGACGGAAGATGAACACGCAAAGCGCATATTCTATACGGCACTCTACCATACGATGATTGCACCGTCGGTATTCAATGACGTCAACGGCGAATACCGTGGGGCAGACGGAAAGACACACCGGGGCGACTTCACCGACTATACCACCTTTTCACTCTGGGACACTTATCGGGCCGCCTTCCCGCTGATGACGATCATCCATCCGGAAATGCAGCGCGATCTTGCCCAGACGTTCCTGCACATCTTCAAAGAGCAAGGCAAGCTGCCGGTATGGCATCTGATGGGCAACGAGACAGACTGCATGGTGGGCAATCCGGGCATTCCCATCCTCGTGGACATTGCCCTGAAAGGCTTTGATGTGGACAAA
This sequence comes from Prevotella denticola, assembly GCF_900454835.1. GTDB lineage: Bacteria > Bacteroidota > Bacteroidia > Bacteroidales > Bacteroidaceae > Prevotella > Prevotella denticola. The sequence continues at coordinate 898,310 of NZ_UGTM01000002.1, forward strand.
CGTGCAGTGCTTGAAGCCGCCAAGGCTTCTGCCATGCGTGACGAACGCGGCATGGGACTGCTGAAGAAATACGGATATATTCCCTGCGACCTCGACCCGGAACGTGAGACAGTTGCCAAGGGACTGGAATATGCACTGGCAGACGCCTGTATAGCAAAGCTCGCCAGGCAGCTGGGCAGAACGGATGATTACAAGTATTTCCACAAACGCAGCCAGTCGTACCGTGACTTCTACTTTGACCGGAAGACGAAGTTCATGCGGGGCGTGACTTCGGACGGGAAGTTCCGTGAACCGTTCGATCCGTTCAGCACCGTCCATCGCCAGGACGACTATACCGAGGGCAATGCCTGGCAGTATGTATGGCTCGTGCCGCATGATGTACACGGACTTGTCGCTGCCTTCGGCGGTGAGAAGCCGTTTGTGTCAAAGCTCGACTCCCTCTTCATCGTCCATGGCGACATGGGAGCTGATGCCTCACCGGACATCACGGGGCTGATCGGCCAGTATGCACATGGCAATGAACCAAGCCACCATATATTATATATGTACAACTATGTGGGACAGCCATGGAAAGGTGCGGAGAAGATACGCTACGTGCTCAAGAACCTGTATCACGACGACTTCGACGGTCTGAGCGGCAATGAGGACGTAGGACAGATGTCGGCATGGTACATCCTTTCGGCACTGGGAATCTATCAGGTGGAGCCGGCCGGCGGCAGATACATCATCGGATCGCCGCTCTTCGACGAAGCTGCCGTGAACGTGGGAAACGGCAAGACATTCCGTGTCGTGGCGCATGACAACAGCCCGGAGAACATCTATGTCCAGCGTGCCCGGCTGAACGGCAAGCCCTATACCCGCTCGTACATCGACTTCAAGGACATCGCCTGCGGCGGCACGCTCGAGCTGACGATGGGCAGCAAGCCTTCTCGGTTCGGCGTAAAACCGGCAGACAGACCGTAGGAGGCTGGAGGGGTCAAGAGCGTTAACTTCTCTAACACTCTTGCCCCCTATGACTCCTTCCTCAAAACAAACAATCTTCAAATAAAACCTAATAAAACCATGCTCGATTTCATCAATGTCGTCTCACAGTTCCGCATCGAAGGAGCTGTCGAAAGCGTCAGTCCGATAGGAAACGGACTGATCAACGAAACGCTGCATGTGACCACTGTGGGGACTGACACTCCCGACTACATCCTGCAGCGCATCAATGACACCGTTTTCACCGATGTAGACCTGCTGCAGCACAACATCGAGACGGTGACAGCACATATACGCCATAAGCTGGAGGCACAGGGCGAGCAGGACATCGACCGCAAGTGCCTGCGCTTCATAGAGACTTCGGCTGGCAAGACCTATTACAAGGACGGCAACGGACGCTACTGGCGCATGAGCGTCTTCATCCCTGATACCTGCACCAAGGAAGAAGTGAACCCGGAGAATGCCTTCTGCTGTGGCGAGACCTTCGGCAACTTCGAGCAGATGCTGGTAGACTTGAAAGAGCCTTTGGGTGAGACAATCCCCGACTTCCACAACATGGAACTCCGTCTGCGCCAGCTGCAGGAAGCTGTGAAGGCAGACAGGATGGGACGTGTCGCCTCGGTACGTGACATCCTCGGCGAGCTGGAATGCAGTGCCGACGAAATGTGTCTTGCCGAACGGCTCTACCGTAAGGGGACACTGCCCAAGCGCATCTGCCACTGTGACACGAAAGTGAACAATATGCTGTTTGATGCCGACGGAAAGGTTCTCTGCGTCATCGACCTCGACACGGTTATGCCGAGCTTCGTCTTCTCCGACTACGGCGACTTCCTGCGTACAGGTGCCAACCGGGTGGCAGAAGACAGCGACGACTACCAGTCGGTAGGTCTGAAAGAGGATATTTTCCGTTCGTTTACCGAGGGCTATCTCGGTTCGGCAGGCAGCTTCCTGACACCGGTAGAGACAGGCCATCTGCCTTACGCCGTGGCACTCTTCCCTTATATGCAGTGTGTCCGTTTCCTGACTGATTACATCAACGGCGACATCTATTACAAGATAAAATATCCCGAGCACAATCTTGTCCGCTCACGCAACCAGCTCCTGCTCTACCGTGACGTACGCCGTCATGACCGGATGATGGCGGAGTTTGTCGAGAAAACCTTGAAGCTATGAAACGGATAGAAGCAGTACGTCTGGGCTGTCGGCAGGTGAAGGCCGCTGACATTCCGGCCCTTTTCAGGAAGAACGGGGTAGCTTACCACAGGATAGACACGGTGGACTGGCCTTCAGATTATCCATATTATCCGGATGTAAAGTTTGCCATTGCCCATAAGGGCGATTGTCTCCTGCTGCATTACAAGGTAGAAGAAGACTGCGTACGAGCCGTTTCGGGGGCCGACCTGGGTCCTGTCTGGGAAGACTCCTGCTGCGAGTTCTTCTGCTGTCCGGATACAGAAGGAGGCTATTACAACCTCGAGACCAACTGCATCGGGACGGTGTTGCTCTGCAACGGAAAGGGCCGTGAGAACCGTACGCCGGCCTCTCACGGAACACTTGCGGACATCGACCGCTGGGCCTCCCTGGGATGCGAACCGTTCGGAACGAGAGACGGAAGACAGGCATGGGAGCTTGCGCTCGCCGTGCCCGCCAGCTCGTTCTTCCGTCATACGCTGAAGAATCTCTCCGGACAGACGGTAAGAGCCAACTTCTATAAATGCGGCGACAAGACACGTCAGCCCCATTTCCTTTCATGGAATCCCATCAGTCTGCCCGCTCCCGACTTCCATTGTCCGGAATTCTTCGGTGAAGTGACTTTTCTGTAGCCCATCCACAGAATATTGCCTGCATCAGAAGCCGGAATTGCTGATGGAGCAAGCGGCGGAAAGAGCTGCCGTCCCATCCTCCTCCGGAAGCAACACACAGGCACACACCGCCCGGACTTACCCCCTAAAAAGCTCCCCGTCCCTTTCCACTCTCTGCAAAGAGAATGAAAGGGACGGGGGGCTTTTTTGATCAGACATTCAGAAATAAAAAGGATAAAAACACTTGCATCCGATATTTTTTTATATATTTGCGGACAGAAAGGGGCATCTATTACAATAACCTAAAACATACTGAATATGGAACACATTCCACAAGTATTCTGGCTCATTCCCATTGCTTCCGTGTGCGCGCTGGGAATGGCATGGTATTTCTTCAAGTCCATGATCAAGGCCGAGGAAGGCACACCCCGCATGAGAGAGATTGCTGAATACGTGCGCCGAGGAGCCATGGCCTACCTGAAGCAGCAATACAAGGTCGTCCTGATCGTATTCATCATTCTGGCTGCTGTCTTCGCCATCATGGCCTACGGTTTCAACGCACAGAACGCCTGGGTTCCTTTCGCTTTCCTGACAGGAGGGTTCTTTTCGGGACTGGCCGGGTTCTTCGGAATGAAAACAGCCACCTATGCCAGTGCCCGAACAGCCAATGCCGCACGGAAAGGACTGAACGACGGACTCAAGATCGCCTTCCGCTCCGGAGCAGTCATGGGACTGGTCGTCGTCGGCCTGGGACTGCTTGACATTGCTTTGTGGTTCATCGTCCTGACCTGGTTCTACTCGGACAAGATGACGACAAGCGAGATGCTCATCACCATAACGACAACCATGCTGACCTTCGGTATGGGTGCCTCTACGCAGGCACTGTTCGCCCGTGTAGGCGGCGGCATCTACACGAAGGCGGCCGACGTGGGAGCTGACCTTGTGGGTAAGGTGGAGGCGAACATCCCCGAGGACGACCCGCGCAATCCGGCGACAATCGCCGACAACGTGGGCGACAATGTCGGCGATGTGGCCGGCATGGGAGCCGACCTCTACGAGAGCTACTGCGGTTCGATTCTCTCCACGGCAGCCCTGGGCGCAACTGCCTTTGCCGCCTCGGCGGGTGATATGCAGCTGCGGGCCGTCATCGCCCCGATGCTCATCGCCGCCGTGGGTGTGTTCCTCAGCCTGTTCGGCATCTTCCTGGTAAGGACTAAAGAAGGGGCGACAATGAAGGATCTGCTGCATGCCCTGGGACTCGGTACCAACACGGCCGCCCTGCTCATCGCAGCCGCCAGCTTCGTAATCCTGTATCTTCTCGGACTGGAAAACTGGCTGGGTGTCAGCTTCTCGGTCATCGCCGGTCTGACGGCAGGCGTGGTTATCGGTCAGGCAACGGAGTACTACACCTCCCAGAGCTACCGTCCGACGAGAGACATATCCGAGGCAAGCCAGACCGGTGCGGCAACGGTAATCATAAAAGGTATAGGAACAGGCATGATTTCCACCTGCATCCCCGTACTTTCCATATCGGCAGCCATCATGCTGAGCTACCTCTGTGCCAACGGATTCGATATGTCCATGTCGGCAGCATCCATCCAGCATGGCCTCTATGGCATCGGCATCTCCGCCGTCGGGATGCTGTCGACCCTGGGCATCACCCTGGCGACGGATGCCTACGGACCTATTGCCGACAATGCCGGTGGCAACGCCGAGATGAGCGAGCTGGGAGAGGAAGTGCGCCACCGCACGGATGCCCTCGACGCACTGGGCAACACAACCGCCGCCACAGGCAAGGGCTTCGCCATCGGGTCGGCCGCACTGACGGCACTGGCACTGCTGGCCTCCTATATCGAAGAAATCAAGATTGCCATGGCACGCGTCGGAGAGCAGATGACCAACGTTGCCGGTGAAACGATAGATGCCACAAAGGCGACTATCCCCGATTTCATGAACTTCTTCCAAGTGAATCTGATGAACCCGAAGGTGCTTGTCGGTGCGTTCATCGGTGCCATGGCCGCCTTCCTGTTCTGCGGCCTCACCATGGGTGCTGTCGGCAGGGCTGCCGGAAAGATGGTGGCCGAGGTGCGCCGTCAGTTCCGTGAGATCAAAGGAATACTCGAGGGAACAGGCACGCCCGACTACGGACGATGCGTAGAAATCAGTACACAGAGCGCACAGCACGAAATGATCATCCCATCCCTGCTGGCCATCATCATCCCTGTTGTCGTGGGGATCGTGCTGGGGGTTGCCGGAGTGCTGGGCCTGCTGGTCGGCGGCCTGGCTGCCGGTTTCACCCTCGCCGTATTCATGTCGAATGCCGGCGGTGCGTGGGACAATGCGAAAAAACACGTTGAGGAAGGCAATTTCGGCGGCAAAGGCTCCGACTGTCATAAGGCAACTGTCGTGGGCGACACCGTCGGCGATCCCTTCAAGGACACCTCCGGACCGTCGCTCAACATCCTCATCAAGCTCATGAGCATGGTCAGCATAGTCATGGCAGGGCTGACCGTCGCCTGCCTGTGACAACAGATCTCACATCGTATCCATAGAGACCATGACCCGACTTGCATGGTAAGAGAAGTTTACATTTGCAGATGTAAACTTCTCTTACCATACCTGCAGAATCCGTACATATGCTTACCTGTATGGCAACTAAGCACTAATAAGGATTCAACTAACGCTTACTTGCATCCCAACCAAGCCTTACTTGGGGCGCAACTAATCCTTGAAAATGAAGAAAAAACGAAGTTGGTGTAAACTGACTGATAATGAGCATAAAACGGAACGATTTGCATAAAATTTCCCTGTTCGCAAAGGGCAGCAAAATGCAGATTCAGGCAGAAGTTCAGTTACTAAACCGTTACCCTATTTTGCCATAGGTAACGACGGAGCAATGTCAGGTAACTGAATTATTTTCGCCCCGTGTGGCTGTTGCTTCGGTCGGCAGTTTTCTGCATAAGTGAAGAACGCTTTAATTCGGGTAACTTTGCCCATAAAAATTAAGGCGTATGAAAACAGAGAAAATGAAGGTGCTGCTCTACCTCAAAAAGAGCGGTCTGGACAAGTCGGGTAAGGCTCCGATTATGGGGCGCATTACTATCGGTCGTTCCATTGCGCAGTTCAGCTGCAAGCTGTCCTGTAACCCCGATTTGTGGAATCCCCGTGAAAGTAGAATGGACGGCAAGAGCCGTGAGGCGGTGGAGGTGAACGGCAGGCTGGAGAACTTGCTTGTTTCCATTCAGGTTGCCTATCAGTCTCTGCTATCCAAAGGTTGCCCATTTGACGCAACCGATGTGAAGGGGCTGTTTCAAGGCAGCGTACAGGCACGCTGCATGCTCACCGAAAGGCTGGACATGCTCATCAAGGAGAAGGAAAGTCATGTTGGCATAGACATCAAGGAAGGAGCCATACACGGCTACCATTCCACCCGAATCCATTTGCAGAGATTTATACAAAGGAAGTACAAGGTATCGGACTTGGCTTTCTCACAACTCACGGAGCAGTTTATCTACGATTTCGGACAGTACTTTGTGGGTGAGTGTGGCTTTCAGGAATGTACGTTCTATAATGCCGCCACCTTCTTGAAAACGGTATGCAGGCTGGCATACCGTGAGGGGTTGGCAGATACGCTCTTCTTTGACAAGGCGAAAATATCAAAGGGAGACAACAAACTGCCAAAGGCTCTTGACAGGGAAGCATTGGACAAGTTGAAGGTCCTCCGCTTCGAGGACTTGGAGGAGGAAATGGAAACGGCAAGGGACGTTTTCCTTTTTGCCTGTTATGCGCTGTGCTTATTTACATTCATTTTTCCACCTTTTATAGTAATTCTGTAATCCAGTTTTTTCTCCACCTTTAAAGAAACTACCACTATTTAATGTCTCAATTAATTTTTCTATATCCTTAGCGTGTCTTGTTTCCCAATGTAATTCTCTAACTAAATATGAACCAATAATGTCTGCATTTAACTCTGGTTCGTACTTATGCAAAGCCTTAATAAAGGTCTTAGCTCTATCATTATCCTTTGGGTGTGATATTCCAGTCGACATATTTATTGAAGCTGTCAATTGTTGCATTGCACGTTTTACTATGCAACTCGGTTCAGGAAATGCTTCTTCTTTTTTTTCTTTGCCCGAAATCTCAATAGCACTCCAAGTTTTTATCCATTTATCTGTTAATTTTCTTAACCAAGGAATCGCAATAATATATTTCACAGAATGATAATCATCAATTTTTAATAAATCATCAGAGTCAATTCCACAACATATTACAATATCTGATGCATTACCATGGATTGCATTTTTATAAGTCAACTTAGTCTCAAATTTGAATGGGACTGGACAATCGGTAAACTTTAAACCATTAAATAACTTCTTAACTATTTCTGAACCAAACAATCTTTCAAACCAACCAGTATTTTGCTTTGTGTGAATATAAAGAACTATTTTTTTTATCGAAGAATCCTTTTTTGCAAGTTCACAGGCAAACTGCATTGCCAATTTATAAGCATCATCATCATTGGCTTCTGTATCAATGTAAAATTTTGTATCCATGTTTATTTATTTTAGACTCTGTCTTGGGTTATAAAATCCCTTAATTCCGCAGCATAAATTCTTGTGAGAACTCCAAGTGCCTGAGAAACAAAGTTCTCAAAACACTTGGATATGTCAGAAATTTCACCTATCTTGGTGCTGCAAACATAACAAGTAAGCAAAAATTTGACATGACAAAGGTAGCAATTAAAAACGAGAATATCGCTTCTTTCGGAGGAATTTATCACATCATGGACGTTTTCTCAAAGTTGGGCTTTGAAAAACTTACCGAATCTGTATTGGGTAAACGTGGAAGTAGCGGCAAAGCATTCAGCCATGGAAGTATTTTCGGCTCTCTCTTCTTCAGCCACCTTTGTGGTGGAGAATGCCTTGAGGACATCAATGTGCTTATAGGGCAGTTCAAGCAGAGACCTGACACGCTATTACCCGGTGCCGACACTGTGGGACGTGGACTAAAGGAGCTTGCCGAAAAGAATATTGTCTATAAGAGCGAGACCTCCGACAAGTCGTATAGTTTCAACACTGCAGAGAAGCTGAACACCTTACTTTTACGGATGATACGGAGGATGGGGCTTATAAAGGTAGGCAGTCATGTTGACTTAGACTTTGACCACCAGTTTATTCCAGCCCACAAGTTCGATGCAAAGTATTCTTACAAGCAGGATTCTGGCTATTTCCCTGGTTGGGCTTCCATTGGGGCAATCACGGAGGACTTGTTTGAAGAACCCCGTTTCTACCTCAAAAAGCGTGGACTGAAAGGAACGACCATCAACAACTATCTCTGCTGGCTGAGTCGGCTGATGTACCGTGCGGTCAGTCAGAACATCATACGCTGTAATCCCTTTGAGAATGCCAAGTATGAGAAAGAGGATAAGAATATACGATACTTACAAAAATACGACGTGGCAAGGCTCATGGCTATGAGGATGAATGACAGCGAGGCGGAACAGGCAAGGCTGATGTTCATTTTCTCCTGTTTCACGGGACTGGCTATTGCGGATATGGAAACCCTGCAATACAAGCATATCCAAACCGCAGCGGACGGACAGAAATATATCCGCAAGGAGCGACAGAAGACCAAGGTGGAGTTTGTCGTACCGCTGCACCCAATAGCGGAAACTATCATCAGCCATTGCAGGAAAGCAAATCACAACGACTTAACAACAGGACAGGACGAGCAGACGATGAAAGAAAAAGGCGACGGCTTTGTCTTTCATCCTGATAGCAGCCGTAGCGTGATGAATAGCAAATTGTACATTGTGGGCAAGGCTTGCGGTATCAGCCAAAGGCTTTCCTTCCACATGGCACGACACACCTTCGGCACGATGAGCCTTAGTGCAGGAATACCCATCGAAAGCATAGCCAAGATGATGGGGCATGCTTCCATATCAAGCACGCAGATTTATGCACAGGTGACGGACTGCAAGATTTCGGAAGACATGGACAGGCTCATCGCCAAACTTTCCTCAAAGGAAAAGAAAAACAAAGAGCTGGTGGGAAATGAACCCTTGAACATATTAGCATATAAGAAGGAGGAAACGGCATGAATACAACAAACAGACCAAAGACTGGCATGGAGCGTAGTCGCCTTGATTGGAGCGGCAATATGCAGGTAATCCGCAAGGGAGGCGGCGAGATAGCCATGACGGAGGGAGAACTTGCGAGGTTTTTCGGTGTGACATGGAAGAAACTTAACGGCAAGCTACAAGTGATACAGAAATCTTCCAACCTGCACCTTGATGAAATGTGTGCAGGTGAGAAGGCAATGGTCAAAGATAATGAATTGACAGGTTATGCACCGCTTTATCCGCTCTCGGCAATCATCGCCCTCGCCTTTCTGCTGGACAGCATGGAAGCTCACTTGTTCAGAAAGTATGTCTGCCATAAGGTACAGCAACCCGCAACTTCCATAACACCGATATTCCTGTCTGGAGGTACACACCATTGATTTATTCCTATCTTTTTCTTTCACCGATATTATCCTACTACATTACTACAATAAGGAGTAATACGATGAAAGAGAAAGGATTAGGATGTAGTCAGAGGCAGCGGATAGAAATCACTACTTCTTGACTACATTCTACATTAGTCAGTTCAAAATGCATGATTGTAGGCTAATAACTCGCGAAATGAACTTTCTATAGGGAAAGCAATGCCTTATTTGAGTTTGTCGTAGATGTCATCAGTGACAGGTTCCAACCATTCGTTCGATGAGCTATCTTCAACGTGAGTATTGTAAGTCAGGTGCTGCATCCAACTGTCTCTGGCGGCTCCGTGCCAGTGTTTCACGCCCTCGGGGATGGCGATGACGGTCCCGGGCTTCATCTCCACAGCCTCCTTGCCCCACTCTTGGTACCAGCCACGGCCAGTAACGCAGATAAGCACCTGAACGGATTTGTGATGAATGTGCCAGTTGTTGCGGCAACGGGGTTCAAACGTTACATTTACCACGCCCCCCTTGTCAGCCTCCATCGGAGCGAGATAACTCAGCCCTATGAAGTATTTGGCATAGCCCGTGTTAGGCTCGCCAATGGGATAGGGTGTGCTTGCCTGAAATTCTTCTTTGGTCTGTATGTCTGAAGTCCACACCTCCTTGGCCATGTTGAACACCGCCCATGCCTTAGGCCAGCCTACATAGAAAGCGGCGTGAGTGATCATCTCCGAAAATTCCTGTCGGGTCACGCCATTGGCTTTGGCCGTATTCAGGTGATATTTGAGCGATGAGTCGGTGATGCCTTGCGCCACGAGTGAGAGAATTGTGGTAAGCGAGCGGTCATGCAGGCTCATCTCTTCCTGACGGTTCCACACTTCACCGAAAAGAATGTCATCATTGAGATGAGCAAATTCCGGTGCGAACTCTCCGAGGGCGGTACGTCCTGCGGTCTGCTTGATTTCTTTCCTTTCCATATTCTTTTGTGCTTGAATGCCCATCACAGCAGTTGCCATGAGAGCCCAAATTATTATTCCCTTAATTCCGCAGCATAAATTCTTGTGAGAACTCCAAGTGCCTGAGAAACAAAGCTCTCAAAACACTTGGATATGTCAGAAATTTCACCTATCTTGGTGCTGCAAACATAACAAGTAAGCAAAAATCTGACATGACAAAGGTAGCAATTAAAAACGAGAATATCACTTCTTTCGGTGGAATTTATCATATTATACGCGAGCTCGGGATAAGCTTAGTATGCAAATAGTTCTAACTGCTTTGATTTTTCGACATAAACAGGGAGTGCTTCAGGTTTATTATCAAAAAAGCAATAGGTTGTTAGGGCAGAACATAGGTTCATGATGAAGTTGTGTATTGAGCTATGTCGCGAGTGTACGAGGTTAGCTTTATTCTTCAAGAGTTCATTGATGCTCTCGATGATATAGCGTTTTCTTAACATTATCTTATCCCACATGGGCATCAGCTTGTTCTTCATCTTAGCCGTTAGGCCATGAACGAGTTGGATACTCAAGAATACACGAGGCATGAGCTCTACAAAGTTTTATCCCGAACTCGCGTATTATTTCTGTCCCTCTGAATTAGAAAAGGCTATTGATGGGTGGGTGAAATACTATAATGAGAGGAGGTTTCGGGTCAGTCCTAAACCCCAGTTGCAAACCTACTTCTCTTAAGCGCATAATTTCATAAGTATTTATTACCTTTGCATCATGAAGAGTGACCAACTATTACGTTGCATCTTTCCAGATGTACTTGCCGACTACTTTGATGTTGTCGATATTCAAGAGGGTGTTTCCCAGTTTGACTTTTGGCTTGACGAGCGTAACTTTATGGAAAAGTCAGACCATAAGTTAGGCACTGTAAGCAGTTATGGTTTTACCAGCGAGCGTGTAATTCAGGACTTTCCTCTTCGTGGCAAAGCCGTCTACCTCCATGTTCGCCGACGCAAGTGGCGTGACAGTTCCAACGGAGAGATATTTACTTATTCATATGATGACTTGACGGCTGAGGGCAGTAAACTATCCCCCGAGTTCGTTTCTTTTTTAAAAGAATAGAATTGAGTCCACTGCAGAGAGCATCGCAAGCATCGGTGCGCACTATGGCGTAAATGGCAAGCAGTTATCCACACAGTACAAGGAACATTTCAGTGACTACCGCAGCTGGGATCAGTTGGATCATGCTCAAGACTGGCTATTGTTTGAAAATAACATAGGTGAGAGTCTAAGTATTGATGAGACCTGTCTAAGCAGTGGCGAGGTCTATACTTTTCTGACCAACAAGGCGGGAAAGGGCAGAAATGGAACTTTAGTGGCTGTGGTTAAAGGGACCAAGGCAGAGGACGTTATTCAGGTTGTCAAGAAGATAGACCTGTCCAAACGAAAGACTGTCAAAGAGATAACACTTGATTTGTCATCTTCGATGATGCGCATAGCCCGTGCCGTTTTTCCCAAAGCACTCATTACCAATGACAGGTTTCATGTGCAGAAACTGTATTATGATGCTCTGGATGACATGCGTATCGCTTACCGGTGGATGGCAAGGGATAAAGAGAATGAGGAGATAAAAGAAGCTAAAAGTGAGGGAAAGGAATATATACCATTTAGATACAGCAATGGTGACACGCGTAAGCAGTTGCTCGCCAGGGCAAAGTTCATATTGACCAAGCACAGGACCAAGTGGACTGAAGCACAGAAAGCCAGGGCGGAAATCATCTTTGAACATTATCCTACACTGAAAAAGGCATATGATCTGGCTATGAAACTTACCGATATTTATAACATCAAGAGCATCAAGGATGCTGCAAGACTGAAGCTGGCTAAATGGTTCAATGAGGTTGAAGAGCTGGGAGTGGACAATTTCTACACGGTGATTGACACGTTTGAAAATCATTATCAAACCATACTCAATTTCTTTGTAAACAGAGCAACAAATGCAAATGCTGAGTCATTCAATGCCAAGGTTAAGGCATTCAGGGCACAGTTCAGAGGAGTCACAGATATTCCTTTCTTTTTATATAGGCTTATGAAATTGTGTGCTTAAGAGAAGTAGGTTTGCAACTGGGTTTTAGGACTGACCCGAGGTTTCATGAATCGTTGGACAATCTTACACCTAGAGATGTATATTTAGGCCAAGGGGAGAAAATTAAAAGAATAAGAGAAACAATAAAGCAAAATTCAATCAACAAAAGAATTTCTGAGAATAAAAGAATGATATTACAGCATAAATAACTACATTTGCAGTTGTGCACTTTTATTTGACAACGTACAAGTAATGATAAGCCCCCCCTCTTTAGCCTTTTAAGATGCTCAAATTTCAATTTAAAAGTCCATCTTCTTATAAATTGAGTTTTGACACACCCTCCATTATGGATAGCACTCATTGTACTATATTCTCTAATTCCTCGTTATACTTGAACTTACGAATATTCTCTAGGGTGGTGGTTGCTATATTATGCAGGGCCTCCTTGGTAAAGAAAGCCTGATGCGAAGTGATGATTACATTCGGCATCATCAGCAAGAGGGCAAGTTTGTCGTCGTCGATCATCCTGTCCGAGCGGTCCTCGTAGAAGTAGTTCTTTTCTTCTTCGTAGACATCCAGTCCTGCCGCCCCAATCTTGTGAGCATGGAGTCCGGCGATAAGGTCTTCTGAATGAATGAGTTTTCCACGCCCCGTATTAATGATCATTACGCCGTCCTTCATTTTGGCAATACTGTCCTTGTTGATGATAAAGCGGGTATCATCTGTCAGAGGGCAATGTAATGAAATAATATCGGATTGGGAATAAATCTCATCAAGACTACAGAATTTCACGCCATATTGTTCCGTCAGCTCTGGTTTGGGATGAAGGTCATAGGCAAGAATCTTCATACCGAAGCCATAAAGGATTCTGACGAGCTCCCTCGCGATACGACCCATTCCGATCACTCCTACCGTCTTGCCATACATGTCAAAGCCGAGGAGTCCCTTCAGCTTGAAGTTTCCTTCACGGGTTCGTGATACGGAACGATATATTTTCCTGTTAAGTGACAGCATCAAGGCTACAGCATATTCTGCCACTGCATGGGGAGAATAAGCAGGCACTCTTACAACAGGAATCTTACCCTTGGCAGCCTTTATGTCCACATTGTTGAAACCTGCGCAGCGAAGAGCAATCAGTTGGATTCCCATACTTAGCAGGCAGTCAATCACTGCGGCATTGCATTCGTCGTTCACGAAGATACAAACAACATCCTTGCCCCTGGCGAGTTCTACCGACTCAAGACTTAACCGTTCTTTGTAAAAGTGAATGTCGTAGCCATACTCCTTATTTATCTGCCCGAAAGATTCCCTGTCGTAGCTTTTGGCATCAAAGAAAGCAATTTTTACCATATTTCTCAAATTATTCGTAAACTTATAGGTTCATTAAAGTCTCTTTCCCTGATTTGCTACAGCCTGTTGCTTGCGCTGTATCTCTTCCTGATCGCCCAAGTAGTAATCACGAAGCAGCTGAAGACTATTATCAAACTCAAACACATAAGGGGTTGCCGTAGGGATATTGAGTAATGAAATATCGGTATCGGAAATCTGTTTCAGATGCTTCACAATGCCGCGAAGACTATTGCCGTGTGCAACGACAATAACCTGATCACAGGTCATCAGGCTTGGGAAAATTTCACATTCCCAGTAAGGCATCACCCTTGCAATGCAATCCTTCAGAGATTCAGTTTTAGGCAATAGTGCGGAAGGCACATCCTTATACCGGGGATCATGCGTGGAGCTAAAAGGAGAATCATCAGCAAGCAAACGAGGGGCTACGTCAAAGCCGCGCCTCCATTGATAAACCTGCTCATCTCCAAATTTAGCAGCCGTTTCAGCCTTATTCAGCCCTTGCAGTTCTCCATAATGCTTTTCGTTAAGACGCCATGACTTCTTGACGGGAATCCAATCCTGATCCATTGTATCCAAAGCAATGTTGAGTGTCTTTACGGCACGTTTTAAATAGGATGTGTAAGCTCGGTCAAAATGAAAGCCAGCCTCTTTCATTAGCTGTCCGGCATTCTGCGCTTCAACGACACCCTTCTCACTCAAGTCAACATTTACCCAACCGGTAAATCTGTTTTCCTTGTTCCACAGGCTTTCGCCATGTCTTACTAATACTATTCTTTTCATACCTTAATTCCGCAGCATAAATTCTTGTGAGAACTCCAAGTGCCTGAGAAACAAAGTTCTCAAAATACTTGGATATGTCAGAATTTTCACCTATCTTGGTGCTGCAAACATAACAAGTAAGCAAAAATCTGACATGACAAAGGTAGCAATTAAAAACGAGAATATCACTTCTTTCGGTGGAATTTACATCATTTTTTTTGTGGTTTTTCAAACTTCCCCATTGGTTTGGGTGGGGGATTTCATGTCTATGCAAGAACCAAGAATCCTAGAAAATCCCCATATCAATGGATAAATCCCAAAAATGTCACTTCAATATATAAAAGTACCTCACAAGGAATAATGCTGCGGAATTGAGGTTATATTTAACTTTTATTTAAATATTGCCGGCTGTATTTTTATCGAAGCACAGTCTACCCAGTATTTAGTGATTTGTTTTTTCTGGAGTACTTTCGCGAGTATAAGGCAACGCTCTGGTATTATCTACGATTTGGTTCTATTTATGTGTCTTTTCCTTGTGTGCAATGCTTTCACCATTTTGGTAATAAATCTTACGTTGAATATAGCTATTATCATTTTTGCTTTCCCGCTTTTGTGCCACAAGCCAGTAACCCTCACGCAGATGATTTTTAACTTGTCCGCGTTCTTCATACAAACCGGTAGCAGTATCATCGCATTCTTCTTTCAATGGTTTGCTAATATATCCGAACTCTTGTGGATACCATCTGACAAATCTGCCATGGGGATTAATGATATACATGTATGTATTTTCGCGTGAGAGAACTATTTGAGGATTTTCTTCGGAACCATCATCAGAACTCAATACCTCTACGCTATCGGTAATAACTATTCTGCCATTTGCCATGCACGCAAAACTTCTTTTCCATGCACAACCACCCGGTACGTAAGAGCAGATTACCATTTTGTCTATGCAACGATTATAATTATCCAGTGTTTGTATACTGTATGCGGGGTAGACATCATAGTCGTCTTGGTTCAGAAACGAGAATATGACAACTTTAAATCCATATCTGTCGGGAAGCCGTTTATAAAATCGTGCTGTAGAGTCTATGCCATCTCCGGAGTATAATCTTTCGTTAACAAAGGTGTTTGGTGAAAATGCTGCCGCTACCGAAGTATGGGGACTGTTACGAATAGATTCACGAATACTATCGACATTACTCGAATCACAGGCTTCTATACTAAAAGGCAGGCGCTGGATAGGAAGAGTATTCCAGTTGATGAACAAAGTATCTCCTGCGCAATAGGTCGTTATTACAAGAAATAGAAGAACCACAATAGCTAATTTTTGTGCTATATTTATCATATACCTTAATTCCGCAGCATAAATTCTTGTAAGAACTCCAAGTGCCTGAGAAACAAAGTTCTCAAAACACTTGGATATGTCAGAAATTTCACCTATCTTGGTGCTGCAAACATAGTAAGCAAAAAACTGACATGCCAAAGGTAGCAATTAAAAACGAGAAGATCACTTCTTTCGGTGGAATTTATCATATTATGGACGTTTTCTCAAAGTTGGGCTTTGAAAAACTTACCGAATCCGTGTTGGGCAGACGCGGAAGCTGTGGCAAGGCATTCAGCCATGGAAGCATCCTGGGCTCTCTCTTCTTCAGCTACCTTTGTGGAGGGGATTGCCTTGAGGACATCAATGCGCTTACAGGACAGTTCAGGCATCGACCTGGTACGCTGTTACCCGGTGCCGACACTGTGGGGCGCGGACTGAAGGAGCTTGCCGAAGAGAATATTGTCTATAAGAGCGAAACCTCCGGCAGGTCTTACAGTTTCAACACTGCAGAAAAGCTGAACACCTTACTTTTACGTATGATACGGAGAATGGGACTTATAAAGGGTTCTTCCATTAAAAGCGTGGATGTTTTTCGTATAGCTTTAAAGGAAGAACCGGAGTTGCTCATTAAATAAAACATAGCCTAGACTGTCTTGGCTACCTACTTTATTATCATCCTCCAACGCAGAAAACCTTTTCATGTAAATACTTTGAAAATCGCAGACAACATCTTGAAAAATCATGATATAATTACAGGTAAAATACCTGCAGATAAAGGCAAAAATACATATAAAAAGCAAGTTTGCAACCAACAGTAAATCAGTTAGTTATAAAGCAGTGCAAGAATAGGTGCTTAATTGGACTTCAAAAGGGCGTCAGTTAGACCTCAAAAGGGCGTCTATTGCAAGTCAATTGGGCGTCTTTTCAAAGCCAAAAGGTCATGTATTGGTTTTGGGTTGTATGAAAATAGTTTACAAATATTGATTGATATGGGAACAAGTTGTTTGTAGAAGACGGAAAGACATGGTATCTGTTCGCCTTTTCTGCATTTTTTCTGTGCTTTATCCTCCTTTGTGAGACCATCTGATTTTGGATAGTCATACCATACAGGTGTATAAGCCTTTGTTCTGTTTCCTATCTACGTATTTAACGGGAGAACCTTGTAAAGGCGGGCAGCCATATTGACCTGGGCTTTGACCACCAGTTTATTCCTGCCCGCAAATTCGATGCAAAGTATTCCTACAAGCAGGATTTTGGCTATTTCCCTGGTTGGGCTTCCATCGGGGGCATCATAGTCGGAGGTGAGAACCGTGACGGAAACACCAATGTGAAATTCCATCAGGAGGATACGCTTCGCCGCATTATGGACCGTGTAACCTCAGAACTTGGTGTGGTAATAGAGCGTTTCCGTGCCGACTGCGGGTCGTTCTCAAAGGAGATCATCCAGACCGTAGAGCAGCGCTGCAACACGTTCTATATATGTGCAGCCAACTGTGGCAGCCGACACGAGGAGTTCCGCCAGCTGGAAGAATGGAAGAGCGTTGAGGTTGGTTATGAGAGATGCGATGTCACCTCCGTCAGCATGGACAACCTCATCGAAGGAAAGTCATACAGGCTTGTCGTACAGCGTACTCCCTTGAAAGACAGGCACGGCAGGGAACAGACGGATATGTTCGGAGTGATATACACATACCGCTGTATCCTTACCAATAACCGGACATCCACAGAGAAGGACATCATTACATTCTACAATGAACGTGGAGCGAGCGAAAAGAACTTCGACATACAGAACAATGACTTCGGATGGTCGCATCTGCCCTTTTCCTTTATGGCTGAGAACATGGTTTTCATGATGGTTACCGCCATGCTGAAGAACTTCTATCTCTATCTCGTCCGTCATATCAGCGATAAGGTCAAGCCATTGAAAAAGACAAGCAGGCTGAAAGCCTTTATCCTGCATTTTGTCAGCGTGCCAGCAAAATGGGTACGCACTGGAAGGCAGAACGTTCTGAACCTATATACAAATAAAACCTACTACGCTGAGGTCTTCATTGAATAAACATCATTTCTTTGTGGCTTTTCATACTTCCCCATTGGTTTGGGTGGGGGATTTCATGCCCAGGCAAGACCCAGGAAGCCACGAAAAACCTCATAACAACATATAGAGCCCCAAAAAGACATCTCAACATATAAAATCGCCTCACAAGGAAAAACGCTGCGGAATTGAGGTTAAAATCCAGTTCTCAGCACGGATGTTTTTACTTTTATTGCTGTTTTGTTTGCTTTTATCAGAAACAAAGGCTATATTTGTTGCCTTAATACTTTGAAAGTTATACCGAATGAAGAAGCTACTACTGACCTGGCTCCTTGGACTTGTCAGTCTTAATGCCATCGCACAACAACCCTGTAAATGGGAAGAGTTGCTTGATGAACTCTATGCCAATACCGAAGAAAATACAACAGTGAAGGAGGAAACTTTTGAACTGCTGGCTGGGCTTGCAGAACATCCACTGAACATCAATACGGCAACACGGGAAGAAATGGAGCGCATCCCATTCCTGACGGCTGAACAGATTGAGGAACTGCAAGCCTACGTTTACCAGTATCATGGCATGCAGTCATTGGGCGAGCTTGCCATGATTGAATCCCTTGATGTGGTACGCCGCCAGCTTCTTCCTTATTTTGTCTATGTTTCTCCAGCAGAAGAACACAAACAGTTCCCCTCTCTTAAATCTATATTGAAGGGTGGAAAACACACGTTGATGTTTACTTCTCACATTCCTTTCTATAAGCGGGAAGGCGACCGCAACGGCTATATCGGCTATCCTTATGCCCATTCTTTCCGTTACACCTTCCGTTATGGCGATTATGTTCAGGCAGGAATTGTGGGTGCACAAGATGCAGGTGAGCCATTCTTTGCGCATGGCAACAGTCTGGGTTATGACCATTACAGCTTCTACGTGCTGTTAAGGAAGATGGGGCGGATGAAGGCTTTGGCGGCAGGACGATACAAGGTGAATTTCGGACAGGGACTTGTCATCAACAACTCTTTCTCCTTTGGGAAACCTGCCATGCTCTCAACGCTCGGCAGACAGTCCACAGGAATCCATACACATTCATCCCGCTCGGCAGTCAATTATCTGCAGGGAGCAGCTGCAACGGTGGAGATGGCAAAACATCTCGACCTCACAGCTTTCCTTTCCTACCGAACCATTGATGCCACACTCTCTGGCAGTGGCACCATCAAGACGATACTCAATACCGGCTATCACCGTACAGAACGAGAGATGAACCGAAAAGATGCTGCCTCACAGTTTGTCGCCGGGACACATCTGAGCTGGTCATCGGGTGCTTTTCGTGTAGGATTGTCGGCTCTTTACACCTGTTTCGATAAGGAACTGACGCCCAACACCTCATTATATTACCATCATTACGCTCCGTCGGGCAATAACTTCTGGAACGTCAGTGTGGACTATGGCTATCAGCATCCCCACTGGTCATTGGCTGGTGAGACGGCAGTGGACGGCAAAGGCAGTATTGCCACGGTGAATAACCTCTCCTTTCAGGCTGCACCTAACCTGTCATTCCTTGCTATCCAACGATATTATGGCTATCAGTACACGGCACTTCTTGCACGTGGATTCGGTGACAACGGAGCGGTTCAGAACGAGAGCGGAATCCTTGTAGGGGCTGACTGGAACGTGACACGTGGCTTGTCACTCATGGCTTACACTGATTTCGTTTACTTCTCACATCCTCGTTTTGGTGCACATACTGCCAGCAAAGCGTGGGACAATCTGCTGATGCTTACCTATATCCGCCAACGCTGGTCACTTCTGGCACGTTACCGGCTTCGGATACGTGAGAAAGACAATGCCGAGAAGACTGCCCTTGTGAACGAACTGACGCAGCGTGGACGTTTCACACTGACTTATTCTGCCGATTCATGGAGTTGTAAAAGCCAGTTGGATATAGCTGCAAGCAGTTATCTCAATCGAAGTTTCGGCTATATGTTAAGTGAGTCAGGCACATGGATGCCGCTCTCATGGCTCAGTCTTACCGGCACATTAGGCTACTTCCACACAGCCGACTTCTCCTCCCGCATCTACATCTATGAGCGTGGTCCGCTTTACTCCTTCAGCTTTCCGTCCTTCTTTGGCAGGGGAATGCGTTATAGTCTCTTTGTACGGGCTGACTTTTCAAGCCATCTTATGCTCATCCTTCGCAGTTCAACCACCCATTACTTCGACCGTAACCACGTCTCTTCCGGGCTTCAGCAGGTCAACTCTTCAACACTAAGTGGACTTGATATTCAACTTCGATGGCGATTTTAAGTACTTGTCCCGTATGTAATTGCTATCCATAAAGTAGATGACAGGGGCTGTTATTCGCCAAAGGCATCGTAGTTTCCCATACGTAGAAGCATCGGGAAATGGCGTCGATAGCGATAAAGGGGGAAATCTCCTTCGTCCCCAAAAGAAGTAAAATCAAATTGATGCGTTGCCTGATATTTTGCGGACGAATTGTGTTCATCAACATAGATATTGGACAGGCATGGCTGCCCGTCATACATGTTAATGAGGATGTTATAGGCATACTTGTATCCTTGTCCTGCTTCAAAACTCAGTTCTATACCCTCCTCCCCTGCTGTTATATTCTCAAAACTCAGCATTGTTTCAGCTTCCGTGTTGCGAATAACATTGGTGTAAACCCATCGTCTTCCCTTGTATTCTATCGCAAGAAGGCGGTCGGTAAAAATCGAATCCGTAATAGTGTCAACAGCTGTCGTCATGGTTATCGGAGATAAAACAGCGGCATTCATCCCTTTGAATGATGCTTCTCCCATCTTTACATAAAAGTCAGATATCCGAAATCCTTTCCATGTATAAAATCCCTTCCAACGGTTTGGAGTAGGACAACTAAGCTGTATCGTATTATTCACAAAACTTGTCAAGTGCTGAATCGGCTTCCCATAATATCCTGTTACAGTATCAACCTCGGCATCATACCCGTATTCTATCAATGGGTTTCCTGACTTTTCATTTGTCTCAGCTGTGTCGGACGGAAGACTGCAAGCCATGCAATTAGCTGCAGCCAACATAAGTAATAAGAAGGAACACACCTTTCTTTTCATATTGTTTTTTATGTTATATACTCTAATAACGTTTCCGATTCGGATTTCTTGTATACCCGTTGTTAATACCCTTATAAGAGTGTTCGTCAATACCCTTATATGGGTGTTCGTCAATACCCTTGTATGGGTGTTCACTGATACCCTTATATGACTAATATCACGAGGCTTTATATTACCTTTTAATTGGGGTGGTATAAAGGTCTTCATCTGTTTTTCTTCCCCTCTCATCAAACAGTGAGTATATCCTCTTTAACTCTGATATAAGCATTTGCTCGAACGTTTCCCATTGGAATAGGGAGGTTGCATCGTCTCTATCACAATAGTGCACGGTGCTTGTTCTTTTATCTATATAAAGATAAGAACCGTCCCAGTCATAACCGCCTATAAAGAAATGGTCGTCTGTGGCATTTCGAGGTCTTTCCCGAATGTTTGCCGTAATAATCGAAAACGGTTGGCGGCTTTCATCAGTGCTTCTTTTATAGTTTCTTCTTAACCCGTCTAAACAAAAGGTTCCAACCAATATGTCTAACCCATTGCTTACATCTAACAAGAATTTTTTATAATCGATGGGAATTTCCATGCCCAATTCTTTCTCCAATGCTTGGACATCGTTCTTACTTAGCGGAGGATACAGGGTGTTTAGCCAAGCCTCGGGGGCTATATGGGGCGCTTTCCTATAAGGATTGCACCGGTGGATTGGGATTCTTCAATACCCTGGTTCTGAAATCTATAAATTAAATCCCTATATGTTTTATTCATATTCTATTTTTCTATATACGCTATACTATTTATGGTAAAGGCTCATCATTAAAAATGAAGAATTTGACAATAGTTGATTTAATCTCTATTGATTTTCTTCCCACTTGATGGATTCCTGTAATTACCATTATGCCTACTAAGATGTTCTCCACCTTTCTTCACAAATTCAATATTTGACGGATCACCAGCATCTTCTGGATGTCCTTTTACACTATTAATGTGATGTCCTTCGTAACCCTTTACTTTTCCTGTTTCTTTTAATTCCTTTAACTAAAGTTTCCCACCCTAATAAATAGATAGGAAAATAACAGTTTGTCGAATTTTCTTTGTAAATTAGTAATCGCTAAAGAACTGATTTTAAAGACAAGACAACAAAACTGTTATGGAAGCAAAAATAGAGAAAATAAGCGAGTTATCCAAACTTTTGAGTGTTAAAAACCGAATGAGTGATGATTTGTTTCATCTTTTTGGCAAGTTTGGCATCGGTCATCTGTTATCTCGTCTGTCATTGGAGAAACAGGACGGAGTTTCCGCTTCGGAGCTGATCCTTTCTCTTTGCCTCTTCCGCATTGTTGGTAAGAGCATCCACAGTATATGCAAGCATAAGATATATGAGCTTTCAAATCATGGCAAGAACTGTTTCTATCGCATGATGATTCGCCCGCAGATGGATTGGAGACGCCTGATGAACCACTTTGCCCTGCGTTATATGTGCCTGTTGCGTAAGTATGGCGAAGCTCCTCAATCCGACACCACGACATGTTTCATCATAGATGACACTGTGCCTGGGAAGAGTGGCGTGAGAATGGAGGGTATCAGTCGTGTTTTCGATCATGTAAAAGGCAGATGCGTATTGGGCTACAAACTGCTACTTTGTGCCTTCTTTGACGGCAGGACAACCTTACCCTTTGACTTTTCACTGCATCAGGAAAAGGGGATGCAAGGCGACTGCGGGCTGACAAGACAGCAACGCAGAAAGGCATATCATACCAGGAGGAACACCTGCAATCCTGATTATAAGAGCTTTCAAGAGTGTAAGATGTCCAAGATGGAAGTCGCCATGGACATGCTTCGCTGTGGATGGAAGATGGGGTTGCATGCGAAGTATGTGCTTACCGATAGCTGGTTCACTTGCGAGCAACTTATGGCGTGTGTCAGGAGCATAGGTAAAGGTGCAATGCACTTTGTCGGACTTGCAAAAATGGGAAAGACGAAATACGCTGTATCAGGCAGGAAGAAAAATGCTGCAGAACTCATTGCCACCTATGAACGTGAACGAGGAAAAAACCGTCGTAAATACAAATGTCGATATATTCAGCTCAACGGCAACTTAGGAGATATACCTGTTAGAATCTTCCTCATCAAGTATGGTAGAAACTCCACATGGAACATCCTGCTCACCACGGATACTACGATGTCTTTCGTAAAAGCCTTTGAAGTATATCAGATCAGATGGAACATAGAGGTGATGAACAAGGAGACCAAGCAGTATCTCGGATTAGGAAGTTATCAAGGTTGCGACTTCAATGGTCAGATAGCCGACGCTACGCTGTGTTACCTTACATATACCGTCATGGCCTTGGAAAAGCGGTTCACAGAATATCAAACCATGGGGGAACTCTTTTCGGACATGGAGGGCAATCTCATGGCACTCACGTTATGGAAGCGAGTTCTTGCCTGCATCGAACGAATTCTTCGCATTTTAGGAGAAACACTAGGGGTGACACCCCAACACCTTATGACTACGATCTGCGGCAACGACAAAGAGATGAGCAAAATCCTTGTAATGGCTGAAGCATTGGAAAAATGGGATGAAGTATATGGACAGACTGCATAACTTCTATTAGCCATGTGTTAAAACTCAATGGATATGGGGGACGAAAGGCAAAGGTAAATGAGAAAAGCCAGTGTTTTAAGGGGTGGGAAACTTTAGTAATATATTACACTGGCAAACAATTAGTTAGGAAAAATCTGAATATCCCTACTTAGGTATCCAAATCTCTAGAGAGATGGGGTAAAGAGCTGTTTTCGGTAGTTGTTATTATTTGAATAAAAGAGGTCAAACTATAACTGTTATGCTTAACGTAAAGAACACACCTCTTGCTCAATGGTAGTAATAATAGGTTTGATACGTCTATAATCGTTCAGAATTGTAGATGGTGCATCATAGGTTGTTGTTGTTCCTACAGTATGAGTATGAGCTGCTTTGTTTCTTTTATCAGAGTATGTGTCTACAATATTTTTAAATTGATTAATATCTATTTTGTCAAGCACATTTTCAAGATTATAGGCTCCTATAGTTATACTTAATATTCTTAGGATATTATTTTCATACTTAAAACCATAATTCTTTCTTATTTGATTTTTTATGTAGGTGTTAATATTGATCTCAACTATATGATTATCTAAATAATCATACAAAATTTGATCTATACTTTGTTCAATCCATCCGGAAAATTCTATTAAGGCTGTTTTTGACAAAAGGATAGGTAATTCACAATTAGAATCCGATACATATTCTAAATATGTATTATCTAAGTTAGCTAATGTGTTTTCAATATTTGAATAATTAACCACGGCTAAACACATTGATTGCAGATTCTATTCTACTTTTAACTTTCTCTTCAGAGCTTAAACCTTCCTTCATCTCTTCTGGTTGAAATTTAGGTTCCTTTAAAAGTTCTTCGTACATTTTATTTAATACTTTGCTGTCTTTGTCTGTTAATGTTGTAAGATTATATGCAATACCAATCATTACAGCTTCTGCAATATTTTTAGAATCAATTTTTTCTTCAAGTTTATTTGCAATATTCAGTGTTCTCTTGAAGATGTCCTTTAAATATTTTATATTGTCATCTGTCGTGTCTTTATTTTCATTCATGTACGTATTTAAAAAAGCAGCAAGTTTTCCCTTGTAATTGGAATAAGATTGATAAAATGCGAAGAAACGTAAAATACGCTCTTCATTATTAAATCTTGCTTTGTCAACTTTTTTTTGATCTGTATTTGCAAATGTATACCATTCTGGGGTTCTAGCTAATTCTTTAAGTAAGGTGTTAAAAGAACCCTGAAAAATACAGTTTCTTATTTCTTGATTATATAATTTATTCCCTCCGGAGTTTAGTCTGTAAAAAATCTGAAAGAGATATTTCATATGTTCCGGATTCTTAGAGTCACACCTAAGAACAGTAATGGGGATTGTTACGTTTTCTAAAATTTCAACTAAATGGGGGTTTTCTTTCTTAATTTCAGAAACTTTTTTGTTTGAAATTCGTGGATCAACATCGTCGTTTTTTGACAATAGCCAATCATTTTGTTCATTAAGAAATTTAATAATAGAAGATATACGTTGTAATCCGTCTATTACCATTCTTTTTTGTGTTGATATGTCGAGACTTATGCACATACTTGGTATGGGCAATTGTTTCATTAAACTGTCGATAAATAGTGTTTGAGCAGGATTTCTCCATACTTCACCTCTTTGAAAATCAGGATTTATATTTATTTGATTTTTTAAATACATACGGTATATGTCTGCACAAGAGCGTTGCTCGTTGAATGCAACGATGTCAGGTGGAGGCATAACAGAAGGTGATGCATCTTCTTCTTCTTCTTTTGTACGGTCGATCATATCCTTTATTTCTTCAGAAGATATTCCTGGTTCAATGTTAAGTGTTAAATGTTGATCCATATTGTAAAATGTTTATTTGCAAAGATAATACTATTCGTAGAGTAAGAAGAATTTTCTTTGTTTTATTCCTTAATTCCGCAGCACAATTTCTTGTGAGAACTCCAAGTGCCTGAGAAACAAAGTCCTCAAAACACTTGGATATGTCAGAAATTTCACCTATCTTGGTGCTGCAAACATAACAAGTAAGCAAAAATCTGACATGACAAAGGTAGCAATAAAAAACGAGAATATCGCTTCTTTCGGTGGAATTTATCACATCATGGACGTTTTTTCAAGGTTGGGCTTTGAAAAACTTACCGAATCCGTGTTGGGCAGACGCGGATGCAGCGGCAAGGCATTCAGCCATGGGAATATTTTCGGCTTTCTCTTCTTCAGTTACCTTTGTGGTGGAGAATACCTTGAGGACATCAATGCGCTTATAGGGCAGTTCAAGCAGAGACCTGACACGCTGTTACCCGGTGCCGACACTGTGGGGCGCGGACTGAAGGAGCTTACCGAGAAAAATATTGTCTATAAGAGCGAGACCTCCGACAAGTCGTATAGTTTCAACACA
Source organism: Prevotella denticola (assembly GCF_900454835.1). GTDB lineage: Bacteria > Bacteroidota > Bacteroidia > Bacteroidales > Bacteroidaceae > Prevotella > Prevotella denticola. Next base: position 924,179 of record NZ_UGTM01000002.1, read on the forward strand.
GCAGAAAAGTTGAATACCTTACTTTTACGGATGATACGAAGAATGGGGCTTATAAAGGTGGGCAGTCATGTTGACTTAGACTTTGACCATCAGTTTATTCCAGCCCACAAGTTCGATGCAAAGTATTCTTACAAGCAGGATTTTGGCTATTTCCCTGGTTGGGCTTCCATTGGGGGAATCATAGTCGGAGGTGAGAATCGTGACGGAAACACCAATGTGAGATTCCATCAAGAAGACACGCTTCGCCGAATTATGGACCGTGTGACCTCCGAGCTTGGTGTGGTAATAGAGCGTTTCCGTGCCGACTGCGGGTCGTTCTCGAAGGAGATCATCCAAATCGTAGAGCAGCGCTGCAACACGTTCTATATACGTGCAGCCAACTGCGGCAGCCGACACGAGGACTTCCGCCAGCTGAAAGAATGGAAGAGTGTTGAGGTTGGGTATGAGAGATGCGATGTCACCTCCGTCAGCATAGACAACTTAATAGAAGGAAAGTCATACAGGCTTGTCGTACAGCGTAGTCCTTTGAAAGACAAGGATGGCAAGCAACAGACGGATATGTTCGGAGTAATATACACATACCGCTGTATCCTCACCAATAACTGGACATCCACAGAGAAAGACATCATTACATTTTATAATGAGCGTGGAGCAAGCGAAAAGAACTTCGACATACAGAACAATGACTTCGGATGGTCGCATCTGCCCTTTTCCTTTATGGCTGAGAACATGGTTTTCATGATGGTTACCGCCATGCTGAAGAACTTCTATCTCTATCTCGTCCGTCATATCAGCGATAAGGTCAAGCCATTGAAAAAGACAAGCAGGCTGAAAGCCTTTATCCTACATTTTGTCAGCGTGCCAGCAAAATGGGTGCGCACTGGAAGACAGAACGTTCTGAACCTATATACAAATAAAACCTACTACTCTGAGATCATCATTGAATAAACAACATTTCTTTGTGGTTTTTCATACTTCCCCATTGGTTTGGGTGGGGGATTTTATGCTTAGAAAAGACCCCAAAAACACCGAAGCACCTTATATCAACATATAGAGCCCCAAAAAGACATCTCAACATATAAAATTTTCTCACAAGAAAAAATACTGCGGAATTAAGGTATTATATCAATTTAAAAGTTCAAATCGTCTTCAATATCTATGACGAAAAAGAAGTAGGCTTCTTCACTTATGACTCAGATACTGGAAAAACTAAATATGCAGTAAGGGCAGATGGTAATCCGATTTTCTTCTATTTCTTTGGATAACAGTATACGCTATATAGATTTATCTTTACCATAAGGCGATTATGTCAAAATACCTATTTATAAGTATTGCTACTTACAAACAAAAAAGATATTTTTGCAACTGAGACAAAGGAACATAACTGTAATTTAGGATGTTTATACTAGCATAATTCTTGTTCTGAAGCGCACAGTCCAAGTAAAGGGTGTACGCTTCTCATTAAAGCAGGAAATAAATAATTCCTAAGAACCAAATAAAAATAAAGAATGATGGATACAAAACAACTTACAGGTATTCCCGAAACAATGCTTACCACACTTTGGGCGAAGGCCACGGAGACAAAGCGACCGGATGCTTTGTTGAGGGATATTTATGCAACAGAGATCATCAAACATGTGGATTATGATTTCTCTAAATTTAAGAAGGGAAAATTCTCACAGGCTGGTGTTTGTGTTCGTGCAAAACTAATTGATGATGAAGTGATAACGTTCTTAAAAGAATATCCTGACGGTGTCGTAATACAATTGGGGGCAGGGCTTGACGCTCGATATCAACGTCTTGACTGTCCACACTGTGCTCATTGGTACGATCTCGATTTAGAAAAAGTTATCGATATACGGCGTCGTTTTATACCTGAGACTGAGACGAATACTTTTCTTTCAATGTCAATGTTCGACTACAAATGGATAGAAGAGGTAAAGAAATATAATACCCCCGTGCTGATTATTCTTGAAGGAGTATTGATGTACTTTAAAGAAGAGCAGGTAAAAGCTTTTATAAACGAATTGTGTAGCCGCTTGGATAAAGCTACAATACTAATGGACATCTTATGTTATGTACTCGTAGGGAAAGCTAAACATCATGACGTAATCAGTAAGATGGATGATAATACGGAGTTCTTATGGTCCATACTGCATACCAAAGACATGGAGAAATGGAATAATCGTTTACATCTTATCCGTGAATACTTTATGAGCGATTACGATCATGGACGTTTTCCATTGATATTCCGCCTGCTTTATAAAATTCCGTATTGTTATATTCGCTTCAATCAGCGTATAGTGCGATTGGATATTTATTGAATACCTTAATTCCGCAGCATAAATTCTTGTGAGAACTCCAAGTGTCTGAGAAACAAAGTCCTCAAAACACTTGGATATGTCAGAATTTTCACCTATCTTAGTGCTATCAAATAATAAACAAGCAAAAATCTGACATGACAAAGGTAGCAATTAAAAACGAGAATATCACTTCTTTCGGAGGAATTAATCACATCATGGACGTTTTTCAAAGTTGGGCTTTGAAAAACTTACCGAATCCGTGTTGGGCAGATGCGGATGCAGCGGCAAAGCATTCAGCCATGGAAGTATTTTCGGCTCTCTCTTCTTCAGTTACCTTTGTGGTGGAGAATGCCTTGAGGACATCAATGCGCTTATAGGGCAGTTCAAGCAGAGACCTGATACGCTGTTACCCGGTGCCGACACTGTGGGACGCGGACTAAAGGAGCTTACCGAAAAGAATATTGTTTATAAGAGCGAGACCTCCGACAAGTCGTATAGTTTCAACACAGCAGAAAAGTTGAATACCTTACTTTTACGGATGATACGAAGAATGGGGCTTATAAAGGTGGGCAGTCATGTTGACTTAGACTTTGATCATCAGTTTATTCCAGCCCACAAGTTCGATGCAAAGTATTCTTACAAGCAGGATTTTGGCTATTTCCCTGGTTGGGCTTCCATTGGGGGAATCATAGTCGGAGGTGAGAATCGTGACGGAAACACCAATGTGAAATTCCATCAGGAGGACACGCTTCGCCGAATTATGGACCGTGTGACCTCCGAGCTTGGTGTGGTAATAGAGCGTTTCCGTGCCGACTGCGGGTCGTTCTCAAAGGAAATTATCCAAACCGTAGAGTCGCGCTGCAACACGTTCTATATACGTGCAGCCAACTGCGGCAGCCGATGTGAGGACTTCCGCCAGCTGAAAGAATGGAAGAGTGTTGAAGTTGGCTATGAGAAATGCGATGTCACCTCCATCAGCATGGACAACTTAATAGAAGGAAAGTCATATAGGCTTGTCGTACAGCGTAGTCCTTTGAAAGACAAGGAGGGCAGGGAGCAGACGGATATGTTCGGAGTAATATACACATACCGCTGTATCCTTACCAATAACCGGACATCCACAGAGAAGGACATCATTACATTCTACAATGAACGTGGAGCGAGCGAAAAGAACTTCGACATACAGAACAATGACTTCGGATGGTCACATCTGCCCTTTTCCTTTATGGGTGAGAACATGGTTTTCATGATGGTTACCGCCATGCTGAAGAACTTCTATCTCTATCTCGTCCGTCATATCAGCGAAAAGGTCAAGCCATTGAAAAAGACAAGCAGGCTGAAAGCCTTTATCCTACATTTTGTCAGCGTGCCAGCAAAATGGGTACGCACTGGAAGGCAGAACGTTCTGAACCTATATACAAATAAAGCATACTACTCTGAGGTATTCCTTGAATAAACAGCATGTCTTTGTGGTTCTCACATTCCCCATTGGTTTGGGTGGGGGATTTCATGATTATGCAAGAACCAAGAATCCCAGAAAATCCCCATATCAATGGATAAATCCCAAAAATGTCACTTCAATATATAAAAGCACCTCACAAGGAATAATGCTGCGGAATTGAGGTCCTATAACAATCCTCCAGTAATCTCTCCAAGTCCGAAGCCTTGTAGAGAATCTTTCCTGCAAACTGCGTGTAGGGAATAATCTTTCTGTCTCGATAGTCTTGCAAGGTGCGAGGGCTTATATACAGCCGCTCACACACCTCCTTGCCCGTTAGGAAATGCTCACCTCCAAACAGGGGCTTGTGCGTCTGTGCCACTTCCTTAATTCTCCTGCTTACGCTGCTGATAGCGGACAGCACCACCTGCATCTCGTCCGCATCCATGCTTAAATCTCTAACTGTTTCCATCTTTTCATTGTTTATTTGTTGTTCTTGGTTTTCTCTGACTTTGTCTGTAACAACCGTTCCACGTCTTCACGCTTGTAATGGCACTTGTGTCCGATTTGTGTAAACGGAAGCATGCCCGTATCACGGTAATGCTGCAAGGTGCGCTTGCTGATGTTGAGTAACCGACACACATCTCCGTTGTGCAGCCAATCAGTGTGCTTACTCGATTCTCCAAATGCCTTGTGGCAGGTCTGGGCAAGAGCGACAATTTCGTCCCTCAGCATTGCCCATTGCTTGTCGGTAATGATAAAATATCCCATAGCGTTATATTGTTTTGTTTATATTTTCCTTTTGCGATTTGCTTTCCGTCGCATGTTTCTGCGTGCAAAAGTATGCGCTTCTTTCCATTCCACAAAGCGGCAAAGGAACAGCAGGGAAGAATAGGGAAACAGAAGGAAATGAGGTTATCTTTCTTACTCTTCTTCCGGTCCTTATCTTCCTTTTTTCTACGTTTGTTTTAGTCAAAGCAATACAGTGCTGATTGAAGCAAACAGGTACAGACATTTCCTATTACTTTTCTACACTTGTGCGCTTGTTCTTGGCTTAAATCCTTATTTTCCTGCTGTTTCCTGAAAGAATTCCGTAAGAAATCTATTGCCAATGAGCGCAACATTATGCAAGCATGCTCAGATTGCTTGGAACATTGACATTCTCGCCGTAACTTCACACTTGGAAACCAAAACGGGTAAACAATGAAAAATGAAGCAGATAAAAGCAGAATGAAAACAACTGGCAATTCTACCGAACGCAGGGGAAACACCTCCAAGAACAGCGAGATAGAAACCTATCTCCGTGCGCACTATGCGTTCAGGTATAATACCGTGCTGGGCAGGACGGAATACCGAAGCAGTAAAGATGCAAGCAATCGTTTCACAAAGGTTGGTCGCTATGAAATCAACTCTCTCCGTAGGGAGCTTGATTTAGATATGGGCATCATTACCTCCTCCGACAATCTCTATTCCATCATCGAAAGCAGCTTTTCGCCACGCATCAATCCCATACAGGACTACTTCAAGGCTTTGCCAGAGGTTGATGCTTCAGAAGTGCTGCACAAGATAGAGGTAAACCAAAGCACAATAGCCAACCTTGCATCGTGCGTTATCGTCCGCAACTCTGAAAAGTGGCTGCCATACCTTACCAAATGGCTTGTTGCAGTGGTTGCCAACGCTATGGATGACCGTGAATGCCGTAACCATACCTGCCTTGTACTGACAGGAGAACAAGGTAAGTTCAAGACTACCTTTCTTGATTTACTTTGTCCTCCTGCCCTTCACGGTTACAGCTACACAGGAAAAATATATCCGCAGGAGAAGGACACACTTACTTATATCGGTCAGAACCTTATCGTAAACATTGACGACCAACTCAAAGCCCTCAACAAGCGTGATGAGAATGAACTCAAGAACCTTATTACCTGTCCGATGGTTAAATACCGTATGCCTTACGACAAGTATGTGGAGGAACACCCACACTTGGCGAGTTTTGTAGCATCGGTAAACGGCAATGACTTTTTGACAGACCCGACAGGAAGCAGGCGTTTCCTACCCTTTGAGGTACTATCTATTGACATAGAACGAGCAAAAACAATTTCTATGGATGCCGTCTATGCCGAAGCCAAAGCCTTGTTAAACGCAGGCTTTCGATATTGGTTTAACGATGAAGAAATCACGGAACTCTACAAGGAGAGTGAGGACTTCCAAGTACAGACCGCAGAAATGGAACTACTATTACGCTGTTTTGAAAAGCCAACAGAGGACAATCCTCATTGTGCTTATATGACCACTACCGAAATACTCGCTTATTTAGGTGTTTATACGCATCAACCTTTGACACTCAAACGTATGGGCGAAGCACTCAAAAGAACTGGCTTTGAAAAGGTAAGCAAGAGGCGTGAAGGTTGTAGTCCTGTCTATGTGTATAAGATTAGGAAAATCCACCCCTGCCCACTGGTAAATAGCTGTAGTAGTTTGATGTAGTAGCGTATGTAGTATAGTTGTTTACTACAACTCATACCTGAATGTCAATCACTTACAATCAAAATATATGTAGTAAGAAGAAAGTGAAAAAAGTTTGCTGTGGAAAAACTTTAGGAAACGAAAAAGCATCAATGAAGTTTACCCTATCAGTATAATCAAAATATAATCCGATATAAAAATCAGGATGGAAAAATGTTCAACCAATAAAACAATATGACAATGAAAGAAGAAGATTTATCGCGCATTAAGCGATACCCCATAGTGGAGTATCTTGAAAGGAAAGGTATCAAACCAGTGCGCAGGACACCTGCCTATGCTCTCTACCATTCACCGCTTCGTGAAGACACACATCCAAGTTTCAAGGTGGACACTGAGAAGAACCTTTGGATAGACTATGCCGAAGGCAAAGGTGGAAGTATTATCGACCTTTGTATGCGGTTAGAGGGTTGCACGCTGTCGGAAGCCATCCGCCTTTTGGGGCGGAACGCTCCCGATTATACTGCTTGCAATTCTCAAAAGGCAGACAGGGCAATGAAAAGAAGTAGCATACCTATGGCATCCGCAAGTGGAGTAAGGAGACTGATAGAAATATCAGACACCTTACCTCCACACTTATTAAAGTATCTTCAGGAAGACCGCTGCATCGACATGGAAAAGGCGATGCCCTTTCTATGTTGTATCAGCTATGAGATAAGAGGTTTTCATTACCAAGCCATTGGTTTCGCCAATCAATCGGGAGGTTATGAGCTTCGAGATAATGGAACGTTCAAGGGAACAATAGCACCAAAGGACATTACTCCGATATTTACGGACAGAGCTGAGCCAGTTTGTATATTCGAGGGGTTTATGGACTTTCTATCCTTTCTTTCAATGAAAGAAGAAGTTATCCACCACTGTCTTGTGATGAACTCCGTAAGCAATGTGGCAAGGAGTATTCGCTATCTCCATGATGCAAATGTTTTCTCCATCCGTGCCTTCCTTGATAATGACGAGGCAGGACACAGGACTACGGAGGATTTCGCAAAGGCTGGTTTCAAGGTAGAGGATATGTCCGTGCATTACAGGAGTTTCAAAGACCTCAACGAATATCATGTCCACAGGGTACGTAAACAGCAGAAAGGGCAATCACTGAAGATGCCACAAACACAAACCAATCCCATAAAGGTCAAACAAGTTAAACATAAAATGAGATAGAAATATGAAAAAGAAAACAAATACAACAGAAAAAGATTTTTCATGGCTTTTGGGTGTAGAAGATGAAGCAGATGACAAGTCCACTTCAAAAGCAGAAACTATTGTTCAAGAAAAAGAAAGACAATCAAACGTACAGAAACAGAAATATGACAGTCCACAAAGCGTATTAGAAGTTACATCAGAGATTTCTGGACCATCACAGCACACAGAGAACACACCCATTCAGAAACGCATCAGTGCCAAGATGAGAAAGAAAACACTCGGAGCATACAAACAAGCCTACCTTATGCCAACCAAACTCAGTAATAGAAAAGCAGTCTATCTGAGCAGGGAGACACAGGAACGTACCGACTTCATTGTGCGTAGATTAGGCGACAGAGGCAGCAACCTTTCAAGTTTCGTGGAGAACATCGTGCACCTCCATTTGGAGGAATACGGTGAGGACATAGAGAAGTGGAGAAGATTGTAAGCAGTTTGAGACTTTATCATACGATATACAAAAACAGTCGACTGTTTCTAAAAATCACTCGACTGATTTTTTTATTCAGTCGAGTGAAATTATGAGTATTGATGAATGATGGGAATGCCACGAACGCAGTTAGTCATAGAATGCACGGTATTTGTTTTTAGGCTATAAAACGTTTTAAGCGTATATAATTTGTTCGGTAGCACCAGCAAGACGTCAGTTTGTACCCACAAACTGCGCTTGCTCCCCTCGTTCGGTTATCGGGGAGATTAGACCGTAATCACTCCGTTCTCATCGGTCAGCATTCAGGAATTAAGAAATAACAAACCATCTACAATGATAAACTTTCAAAGAAACTTATATGAAAAGATACAAGGGAAAAACTGCCCGATGGCAGCCAAAGGATAAGGAAGAACAGCGGATGAATAAGACAGAGTTCATCAAGGTAAGATGCACCTTAGAAGAAAAGCAGCGTATTAAGTCAAAGGCAGAAAGTACGGGACGTAAGTTTTCCGATTACTGCCGTGAGATACTCCTAAATGGAGAGGTGGCTGCCGTTCCCAAGATGACCGAAAATGAAAGGGAAGCCATTGCCATACTTCAGCATACAGGAAGGTTCTACGGGCAGATTTCTAACCTCATCAAGGTCAAGAACGAGGATTGGTTACATATCACAAAGAACCTCTCGCTATGTGCCAAAGAGGCATTTAAGCGATTTTACGACCCCCATTTTCATGTGAACGATGAGATATATAAGGTCTTAAATCTAACAAGAGATGATAGGAAAATGTAAGGCGATAGCGCATGGCAGCACGGCTTTAGACTATATTTTCAGAGAGGGTAAACTTGGCAGTCGGCTTGCCTTCCACAACCTTTGCAGCAGGGAGCCAAAGACTATCTATGAGGAAATGAAAGTGGTCAGCGACTATAACAGCCGTTGCAGGAACAAGTTCCTGCGTATTGAAATCGGTATCGCACCACAAGACGAGAAAAGACTGCCTGTATCCGAGCTTATGGGAATAGCCCATCTGTTTGCCAAGCGAATGGGACTTGACAACCACCAATGGGTGGCGGTAACGCACAAGGACACCGACAACAGACATATTCACATCATCGCCAACCGCATCAGCCTGTTTGGTGAGGTCTATGATACTACTTTTGTGAGCAACAGGGCAGCGAGAGTGGCGGAGGAAATAAGCAGAGAGAAAGGCTTGACCATCGCAAAGGAGATTAAGGCAGAAAGGAAACACCAAAAGACAAAGGCTAATCCCACGAGAGAGCAAACAAAGCATCAAGTACAGAATGTTTGTTATGCCCTGCTTGACAAGTACAAAGGAACAGGTATCACGGGACACTCCATGTTCCTTTATGAATTGAACAAAAACGGCATTATTATAGAGCGTATGAAGAACAAGCAAGGTAATGTCTATGGCTTGAAGTTCTCCTACTGTGGACAGACATTCAAAGCTTCCGAAATCGGCAGGGAGTTCGGCTACCGTTCCCTGCAGAAGAACTTTGAACCAACCAACAGGGAAGAGCCAAGGAAACCACATCTAACAGTACAAGAGCCGACAGAAAGGAAAGAACGCCCTGATACAGGTTATCAACTCGTACCTCCAAGCTGTTCCTCAATTTCACGAGACAATGACACCCCACGAGTGCAAGATTCCATTGGTGCAGTGGCAGACACCATTGTTGGCGCAGCTGATGAAGTTGTGGAAGGCTTGGGCGATTTGATTACACCATCCACACAGGGCAATGACTATGCTGAAACAGCGTGGCAGCGCAAGCTCAGATACCAAGCGAACAGAAAGAAACGAGGGAGAAAACTATAAGCCATACGAGTTTACAAAAACGCAAAACAAAGAATTTCTTAGCATAAACGCTTGTTATTCGGTAACAAAGTATTATCTTTGCAGACAGAATAACAAGCGTTCTTTGTTAGGCAGAAAACAGCGAAGTCAAGTAGCTCGCTCGTTTCCAGATCGTTACCTATTCAATTGTATCGTCAAGGTAACTTCTTTATTTTCAATCAGTTGTATTTCAGATATTATCTTGGCGTGCAACTAAGCACCTTCTCCTACGAAAGATATAAACTCTTGAAATACAATTTATTACAAGTCTGTCAGAACAGCATCCTTTCTGTTCTCATGACAGTCTCTCTTGATTTTCTCGAATATGAATTTTCATGACAGAAAATACAGAATGGCATACTCTCAGCAAAGTCCTCCCCACCCTGTCTCATCCGACAGAAAACGCTTCTATCATGTTTTTCCTGTTCCCAGATGAAGCGTTCAGAATGCCGTTCCAGCAGTGGCACGCCCCTCCATCAGCCGTTCAGCCTCTTTGAGTATCTCGGCATGGTCGAAGGCAAGGCAAGGGAGGTCTGACAGCAGGAACCATCCGGCCTGCGCCGCATCGTCCTGTCCCTTGACTGTTACGGGGCTGTCAAGAACCGTGTAATATGCTACGGTGATAATTCGCTCACGCGGGTCACGGTCTACAGCATCAAAGACACCGACCCGGTACAGTCCGCCGACCGTCAGACCGGTTTCTTCCTCCAGCTCCCGGCGTGCAGCCCGGGCAGTCGTCTCGTCGATATTCATGAAGCCGCCCGGGAAAGCCCACATTCCCTTGCACGGCTCATTTCTGCGCTGTATCAAGAGCAGTTTCATCCCTTCGGCAGTGTGTGCAAACACCAGACAGTCTGCCGTTACTGCCGGATGCGGATATTGATAAGTGTACATATTAGAGAATGGTCTGAATCCATAATACTTCTTTTTTTCACAGGCCAAGTCAGGTTCTTCACCCGACGACGGAGACCGGGACGGCTCGACTTAGGACGGGCGGACTTATGGCCGGAGCAAATGTACAAATAATATATGAAACGGAACATCTTATGACAGGAAATTTAAGAAACAAGACTATTTACCTGAGGAAAAGTACATATAAAATATGAAAAACGGAAAAATGTAGCGATAATGTTATCAATCAAAGACTTAAAAGGGCTTTGGAAAGCAGCGTAATGCCAACCGTGTACGGTCTTTATGCCAAACTGTGACAGCGTTCCGTCTCCTATTCGTAACCCCTGCAAGGGTAATGATAGATAGGTGGAAAATCAAGGAAATTCGCTTTGAAATAGGCTGTTAGGCTGAAAATTCCAACCCATCGGTTTCTTATTCCGCGTTCCCCTCGATTTGCTTAGTGGACAACTGCTCCACAGTAAATAATTTTGCAAACGAAAGGAACAAAAGCAATGAGAAGTACATTTTCAGTCATCTTCTATTTGAAGAAAGACAAGGTAAAGAAAGACGGTACATCGCCCATCATGGGACGCATCACCGTGGACGGCACACAGGTGCAGTTCAGCTGCAAGGTATCCATCGAACCGAACCTCTGGGGCATCAAGGGTGGTCGTGCGATTGGTAAGAGTGTAACGGCACGGGAAGTCAACCGGATGCTCGATAAACTCCGTGCAGGTATCACAAGGCATTATCAGGAAATCATGGAGCGCGACAATTTTGTCACGGCCGAGAAAGTCAGGAATGCTTTCCTTGGTTTGGAATACCGCTGCCAGACACTCATAAAGATTTATGACCACTTCATGGAAGATTATGCCAAGAAAGTCGACTGTGGCATGAAAGCAAAGAGCACGTTGACAAAATACCATGCCGTATACAGTCACCTAAAGGACTTCCTGCAATCACGCTATCATGTGAGTGACATTGCATTGAAAGAAATTCAACCAACATTCATTACCGATTTTGAGACTTACCTGCTTGCAGAAAAACACCTGCATTGCAACTCTGTCTGGGTATATTCCTGTCCCGTCCGCATGCTGCTGCACAGGGCGGTAGAAAACGGCTGGCTGATGCGTTATCCATTCCCTGACTGCAGTGTGCCGAAAGAGGAAACAGAAAAAGGATTCCTTACCAAGGAGGAACTCGGACAGCTTATCAACGCCCCGAAGATGAACTTCAAGCGGACATTCATCCGCGATCTGTTCCTTTTCTGTGCTTTCACGGGACTGGCTTATATAGACCTGAAGAACCTTCGGGAGGAAAATATCGTGTCCAACCCGCTCGACGGCAGTGTATGGATACACACCCATCGACAGAAAACAGGTGTGGAAACAAACGTCCGCCTGCTTGACATTCCCCTTCAAATCATGAAGAAGTACAAAGGCCTGTGCGACGACGGGCGTGTCTTTCCCGTCCCGGCCTATAATTCCTGCAAAATAATACTACGTACCGTCATGAAGAAATGCTGCATCCACAAACACATTACTTGGCACATGGCGCGCCATACGATGGCAACGGTGGTATGCCTTTCCAACGGCATGCCTATCGAGTCCGTCAGCAGCGTATTGGGGCACAAGTGTATCTCCAGCACGCAGATATACGCCAAGATTACCAACGAGAAGCTGAACAAGGAAATGAATATACTCTCGGAGAAACTTGCCGACATCAGTGAATTCGTCACCTCAGAGACTTTTGCGTAATGGTACGAAAAATAAAAAATGCTTTTATTATGACAACATCCAAACAATATATATATAAAAAGGAGGAACGAACGATGAAACAACGAGACATCATTTATTTGAAAGAGAATGAATTTTGTATCACGGGTGCCGCCATCTGGATGAGCGAGTGGGAACTGGCGGAACTCTTCTACGCCACGCAGGGTGAGATACGGGCAGCCATCAACCGCGTACTGAAAGACAGTGCCATGCCAACCTGCCACAGCACGAGATATATGCCCCTTGAAAACGGTTATGCTGCCGAGGTCTATTCCTTGGAGGCCATCATCGCCATTTCCTTTTATCTTCATACGGGATTTGCGGCAAAGTTTCGCAGATGGATAACACAACGGATTACAAAAGACAGCCGACAGGTAGCCTCCTTGCTACTCTATGTCGGTAGCGGGTTGGAATGCTGAATCGGCAGAGATAACAAAACACTATTCGAATACGCTATTCAAGAAACAAAATCCGAGAAACGAAAAAGAACGACAACGGGCGGACGGTTTTCACCAGAAAAACTGTCCGCCCGAGTTGTTTTCTGTCATTTTGTTGTCTCTATTGTCTCCATAACGACGCCACAAGCTGCCACATGCTACCAAAACAGACCGAGAATGCAGATAATGCTATAATTTTGTAATGTATTCATTAAACAAAACAGAAATGGAAGTAATTATCATTGAGAAAAAGACATTCGAGAAGATCGTATCGGATGCTCTTGCTTTGGAAAAACAAGTCAACGCGCTCTGTGCGATGAACAACGGAAAACCAGCGAATGCTTGGCTGGACGGTGAAGGCGTCTGCCGTCGGTTGCACATCAGTCCCCGCCGCTTGCAGACTCTCAGGAACAGTCGCCGTCTGAACTATGCCCAAATAGGACGTAAGTTCTATTACAAGGCAAAGGATATCGAGGACTTTCTGCTAAGCTGCAAAGAAGAGACCCATAAACAAGAAAAAATATGACACCGCTATATCCACAGACAAATGAAAGAAAATGTATTGACCGAACAAGACGAACCGATATTCTCCCTGCTCCACTCTTTCGAGAATATTCATAAGGGACTATCATCTCTTTTGGGGAATTGCCGCCCACCACTCAACGGCGAGCGGTATCTCACCGACAGGGACGTATCGGCACTGCTGCGGGTCAGTCGCAGAACCCTGCAGGAGTACCGGCACAGCGGCAACCTTCCCTTTTTCCGTTTAGGCGGGAAAATCCTTTACAGGGAAAGTGACCTGCAAAAAATGCTTGGGAGACGTTGCCACAGTCTATCCGACAATTCAGGTATAAGTTCACTAAAATGATGAATATGGAAGTAATCACAATGGAAAGCGTCGCCTATCAGCAGCTGATGGGCCGCATCGAAAGTATTGCCTCTCATATTGAAAGACTGGAGGCAACCCGAAGTGTGCAAGGGATTCCCGACACCCTGCTTAACACCCGTGAAGCAGCGGAAATCCTGCATGTCAGTACCCGAACCCTGCAACGCCTGCGCAGCGAGAAGCGTATCGACTTCGTCATCCTGCGCGGTAAGTATCTCTATTCCGCCCGCGAAGTCGGGCGCATCATCGATGAGGGACGTCTCAAGGGCGATCCTGCCACCATCGAGGGACTACGACAACACTTCAACCTGCGTACAGGTAAAGTCTCACTTAAATGATTGTATATGAGGAATATAGACTATGACACGAGGCTTTTGGAAATGATGCAAGACATCTCGGAACACCTCAACAGACAGGACAAAGAATTGGAGTTGATCGTGCATAAGATTGATGAGGAACTGCATGCTTCGCATCAGGAAGAGTGTGAGCACCTGTTGGACAACCAAGACCTGTGCGACCTCCTCCACGTCAGCAAACGGACCTTGCAGCGTTACCGTACTTCGAAAATGATTCCCTATTTTCAGCTGAAGCATAAGATCTATTATAAGCTCCACGATGTGCATGACTTTATCGAAAAGTATATAAAACCGTCAGGTAGGAAACTACCGGACACAATGGAACTATTCAAAATATGATAAGGGCTTATGATGAATGATTGAATAAACAACAAAATAAACGTAAGTAAAAATGGCAAAGAAAACAAAAGAACAGGACGTCTTGCTCGTCCGCGACGAGAAGACGGGAGAGATCGGTGTCATCGCCGGCCTCGGCAGTGACGGAACACCCAAGCGTGTGCCCCCGAAAGCAGAGCACGCTCAGGACTTCCTGAAGTTCGACCGCGGGGGCGACATCTTGGACAACTTCTTCCTCAACTTCATGCGGCAGTGCAAGGAGCCCTCTCGCTTCGGCTTCTACCGTGTGGCGGCCGAGCAGGCGGACAAACTCATCGAAGTGATGAAAGACCTGCTCAAAAATCCCGAGGGCAACCGCGAACTGCTCGCCCCGCACAAAATCGACATGACACCTTATCATAAGGCAGTACAGGAAGAACAACAACAAAGTCAACAGCAAAATCAACAACCCACAAACCCCACAGAAGAAATGAAAGAGAAACAGGAACAGCCGCAGGTAGCACAAGAAGCCGTCGGGCAAGAGAAAACGAATGACGGCAACGGTCAGAAAAAGGAAAGTACCTACAAGCCCATCGACGAGAGCAAAATCAACTGGCAGGAGCTGGAAGAGAAATGGGGCATCAAACGCGACGAGCTGGAGAAGTCGGGCAACTTGAAACGGATGCTCAACTATGGCAAGTCCGACTTGGTGAGTGTCGCTCCGAAGTTCGACGGGCAGACCTTCGAGACCGCCGCCCGTCTTGCCTTCAAGGTGCAGGAAGACGGTACGGTGCGCCTTGTACCGCACTTGGTGCAGACCGCTCCCAACCTCGACCTCGAATACAAGGGGCACCGTTTCACCGAGGAGGATAAGCGCAACCTGAAAGAGACGGGCAACCTCGGCCGTATCGTAGACCTTGCAAACACTGAAACAGGTGAACTCAAACCATCGTTCGTGAGTATCGACCGCCAGACCCATGAGCTGATCGATATCGCCGCCAACCGGGTGCGCATGCGCGACACCATCGGCAAGACGGTGCTCTCCGAAACAGAAAAAGCCCTGCTGCTGACAGGTGCACCGCTCAAAGGCAAGGAAATCGAGTTGGAAAATGGTCGCAAGTTTACCGTCACCCTGCAAGTGAATGTTGAGCAACGCGGCGTCGAGTTCGTTCCCGGCAGCGGGCGCAGCCCGAGAAAACAGCAACGGCAGGACGGCGATACCATGCAGGGACAGAAAAGCGAAAGTCCCAAGCAGCGCGAGAACCGTTGGACGACCGATGACGGCAAGATACGCCCCATCGGCAAGTGGAAGAACATTCAGTTCAGCGACGAACAGAAGAAGGATTACTGCCAAGGCAAAGCCGTCAAGTTGGAGAACGTGCTCGACAAGAAAGGGCAGCCCTGCACGATGTACCTCAAGTTCAACTACGATAAAGGTCGTCCCTTTACCCACAACCAAAATCCAGACCTTGCCCAAAGCGTTGCCCCATCCAATGAAAGCCGCGTGCAGGTTGCCGTCAACAACGAGGGCAAAACCAACGAGGCGACCAAGCACATACAGCAGCCCATCGAGAAAGGGCAGGTTGCCCCGAAAAACGAACAGCAGGCACAGCAGCAGAAGAATGAACCCAAGAAGGCCAAGGGCATCCGCATGTAACCCCGGTGCCGACCACTAACATCCAATACAGTATCCATCATCAAGAAACAACATCAACAATAAAAAGAAAACAAAATGAAGACAATCATTGCAGAAAAGCCGAGCGTCGCCCGCGAGATAGCCCGCGTGGTGGACGCCCGCAAACGGGAAGAAGGTTATTTCACGGGCAACGGCTATGCCGTGACGTGGGCGTTCGGGCACCTTGTGCAGCTCGCCCTGCCCGAAGCCTACGGCATAAAAGGCTTTAACCGCGACGCCCTGCCTGTCATCCCCGAGGCGTTCAAACTTATCGCCAGAGCAGAAAAGACAGAGAAAGGCTGCAAGCCCGACAGCGGCGTGCTCAAACAAATCGACATCATCCGGCGGCTCTTTGAAGAGAGTGAGCGCATCATCGTGGCGACCGATGCCGGACGAGAGGGCGAACTCATCTTCCGCTATCTCTACCAATACATCGACTGCCACACGCCTTTCAACCGCCTGTGGATCAGCTCGCTGACCGACAAGGCCATCCGCGAGGAACTCAATAACCTGCGTAATGGAGCAGACTACGACAACCTCTACCTTGCCGCCCGTGCCCGCAGCGAAGCCGACTGGCTCGTGGGCATCAACGGCACGCAGGCGCTCAGCCTTGCCGCCGGTCGGGGCACCTACTCCGTCGGTCGCGTACAGACACCCACGCTGGCGATGGTCTGCGCCCGCTATTGGGAGAACAGACGCTTTACGCCCGAAACCTTCTGGCAGCTCCATCTTGCCGTGAAAGGCGAAGGGGAAGAGGTGGTGAAATTCACCTCCGAGGAAAAGTGGAAGGACGGCGAAGCGGCAAACGGCCTTTACAAGCGTATCAAGGAAACATGCAAAGAAGTCCGTATCACGCAGGTAGAGCATAAGCAGAAAACCGAAGAACCGCCCCTGCTTTACGACCTCACCACCCTGCAAAAGGAAGCCAACAGCCGCTACGGACTCACGGCGGAGCAGACGCTCGCCATTGCCCAAAAGCTCTACGAGGCCAAGCTCATCACCTATCCCCGCACGAGCAGCCGCTATATTCCCGACGATGTTTTCGAGACCATCCCCAAGCTGCTCGAAAAGCTGCAACGCGACGAACAGTTGGGAAGTCATGTCAGCCATATAGATACGCTCGCCCGTCGCAGCGTGGATGCCGGCAAGGTGACCGACCACCACGCCCTGCTCACCACGGGACTGCACCCCATCGGCATCTACAAGGACGAGCTGACCGTCTACCGCATGATTGCCGCACGGTTGGTCGAAGCTTTTTCTGCACCCTGCATCAAGGAAGTCACCACCGTCAGGACGGATGTATTGACATGCGATGGCGAGAAATGCTGCGACACGGCGTTCACGGTTAAGGGCAGTGTCATCCGACAGTCGGGCTGGCGCGGTGTCTGTGGCGATACGGACGGCGACACAATCCTGCCCGACTGGAAGGAGGGCGACGTGCTGTCCCTTTCCGCCTGCTCCATCACAGAGGGAAAGACCAAGCCCAAACCACTCCACACCGAAGCGACATTGTTGGCTGCTATGGAGACAGCGGGTAAGGAGATAGAAGACGATACCCTGCGGCAGGCTATCAAGGACTGTGGCATCGGTACGCCTGCCACCCGTGCCGCCATCATCGAGACGCTGCTCAAACGCGAATACATGGTGCGTGTGAAAAAGACGCTTGTGCCCACCGAAAAGGGACTTGCACTCTATTCCATCGTCAAGGGCATGGACATCGCCAATGTGGAGATGACGGGCAGGTGGGAAGCCGAGCTCGCACGTATAGAACGGGGTGAGAAAGCCTCCGCCGACTTCAATACCGAGATAGAAGCCTATACGCGCCGGATAACCGCCGACCTGCTCGCCTCCGAAAAGCTTTTTCGCGCCCGTGAGACCACTTTTGCCTGTCCCAAATGCGGCAAGGGCAGTATGCGGTTCTATGCCAAGGTGGTCAAGTGCGACAACGAGGCCTGCGCCCTGCCCCTCTTCCGACAGGTGGCGGGCAAGCTGCTCTCCGACAAGGAGATCACCGACCTGCTCACCGAGGGGCGTACCGCCGTGCTGCATGGTTTCAAAAGCAAGCAGGGTAAATCCTTCGATGCAGCCCTTGCCTTCGACGAGGAGTTTAGAATAAAGTTCATCTTCGATGATACAAAAAACAAGTCAAAGGGTAGGAAAAACGGAAAATAATGCGTACTTTTGCCACTGTTCACAGTTCATAAAGCGTTTTCTTTCTTTAGATGACTGTTTTATTACTTTACTGTGGATTTAGTGGTTGGCACTCGGTGGGGACACCGGGTGCCTTTTGTACATATCCCGTTTTCTTCCCTTTTTACTTCTCTTTCCCTTATATAATATCTGCAAAGATGTTCGGATAAGGAGTGCGATGCAAGAGCAACCGAGTCTGTCGAATTATCCTCGTGATGAGAAATATTTATCATCGTGAAGATAATTTCGTCTCATCGTGTAGAGAAATATTTCTCATCACGAGGATAATTTGGAAGTATCAGTAGAAGAGCTATGAGAAGTGCAGTAGGAAAGCAACAGCTTTGCCTATAGGGAAGCAAACGGGAACCAACTAAACAAACAGCATCATGAAACAATCAGACAATGGGCAGGAGCTGTCCTATTACGGACTCTACCTGCGACACTATCTTCAAGAGAACAGATTTGAACAGGCCTCGAATGCCGATTTTATCGACAGCCGCGCCGCCCTTGCCGCCGAAACGTTCGGATGGGCACGGTGCGAGGGCTATTCCGTTGACGGCGCGCAGGAGCTGGCAATGGAAGCTTTGCTTGACGGGCTGCACCGCTCGGCTTACACTTTGCTTACGGATGTGCTCGAAAACGAGTTCGAGGGCGAAGTGCCTTTGGAAGCCCGCGAGGCAACCGCCGAGGCGTTGCTGCCACAGGTAAGGCAGCTGTGCGCGCAGAGCGAACGCACGGAGGAGAGTCTTTACACCGAAATCACGGGAATGGTCGTACTTTATCTCGAACGTCATGGCATTTAACAGGAAAGCAAGACTCTCGGGCAACATCGAGGCGATACGCACCGCCTTTGCCTTGGACAGAGAACAGCGCATGCCCACCGCCGAAGAGCGACAGGCGTTGGAGCGTTATTGCGGTTTCGGCGGATTGAAGTGCATCCTCAATCCCGCCGGCAGTCTGGCGGACGCCGCGCAGTGGGCGAAGTCCGACCTCGACCTCTTCGCCCCCACGGCGGAGCTGCACCGACTGATCCGCGAGAACAGTGCCGATGAACGGACATACAAGCGATACATGGACAGCTTGAAATCCTCCGTGCTTACAGCGTTCTATACACCTGCTGAGATAACGGAGACTATCAGTGGCGTATTTAACGAAAACGGTATCGCCCCTCTTCGTATGTTGGAACCCTCAGCCGGTCGCGGTGCTTTCGTGGATGCCTTTTTGAAGGACAACCCACAGGCGGAGGTCATGGCATTCGAGAAAGACCTGCTGACGGGCAAGATACTCTCGCATCTTTATCCCGAACAGCGGGTGCGCATCGAAGGTTTTGAGCGAATAGAAAAGCCTTTCGAGGAATACTTCGATGTGGCCGTCTCAAACGTTCCCTTCGGCGATGTTGCCGTGTTCGATGCGCAGTTCGAGAAAGGCTCGGCAGTGCGCAGGGCGGCTGCCAAGAAGATACACAATTATTTCTGTCTGAAAACACTCGATACGGTGAGAGATGGCGGCATCGTCGCGCTTCTCGTTCCGCAGGGCGTACTGAATGCGGACAGTAACAGTGCCGTGCGCCGGTTGATGCTGAATCAAGCCGACCTGCTCTCCGCCGTGCGCATGCCCAACAACCTTTTTACTGAAAATGCAGGTACGGAGGCCGGCTGCGACCTGCTCGTCTTGCGAAAACGTGTCGGCAAGAAGGAACTCTCGGAAGACGAAAAGCTGCTGGCTGAGCCTGCAAAAGAAAATCGGGATAACATCCCTGCGAATGCGTATTTCCTCCGTCATCTCGATCGTATTGTCCGTACTGAAGAAAAACGCTCCACCGACCTTTATGGCAAGCCGGCGATGGTCTACCTGCACGAGGGCGGCGTGGAGGGTATCGCCCGTGACCTACGCAGAATACTGTCGCAGGATATCCAAATGCGATTGGACTTGCAGCGATATGGGCAGGAGGTGAAGATTGAAGAGAAGACGCAGAATATATCTTTGCAGGGGGCTTCTGTACAGAAGACTTCTGTTTCTCCCGTTCAAACACAAACCAGTGAAAAAGAGAAGGCTTCTTCTGAAACCGTCAGAGAAAGTCAATCACAGCAGGCAGGTTCCCCCAGCCCCATGCTGACCTTGTTCGATCTTTGGGAGTTTACCGTAGCAGAACAAAAACAGGCTACAACGGGCAAGAAACAGAAAAGGGAGAAAGCGGAGAAAACGAAGACAAAGCCAAAAGCAAAAGAGAAAACGGCCAAAAGCAAGCCCAAGGAACGAAGCCTGTTCGATGCCACGCCGAAGAAGTCAGAAGCAAACGACCTCTATGCCGGACTCGACTGGGAGACCAACCCGCCCATCAACGGCTTTTATGAGGTGATGATGGACATGACGCCCGAACAGCGGGCAAGAGCTTTACAGGTAGGCAGGCAGGAAGTGCAGGCAGATAAGGATGCCATTGCATCAAGGGAGCGTGTGGAGAAAGAGAATGTCGAGGAAGAGAAAAATAAAAAGGAAGAGACAACAAAGATGTCTGCTTCCATATCGGGCATTTCTACTTTGACACCTTCAAAAGAAGAAATGCTCGCGCCCCGTGTGCTGACACAAAAGCTGCAACCCCATTACAAGGAGGGTACGCTTGTGGATGAGTATTCCTTGGACTATGGCAATCAGGTCGGCGTGCTCAAAAACCTCACGTCCTACGGTGCAGTCTTCTCTCCGCTCGATCTACCTCTTCTGCTCAAAGAAAAGGCGCAGGCCTATATCCACGTCCGCGACACCTACGAAAAGCTGTATGCCTACGAAGCCGAACGGCAAGAAGAAAATGCCACGCTTCGCTCGAACCTGAACACCTACTACGACGAGTTCGTCATGCGTTACGGTGTCCTCAACGCCCCACAAAACGTGGGGCTGGTGCTCATGGATGCAGGCGGGCGCAACCTTCTTGCCATCGAGCGCGAGGAAAAGGGGCAGCTTGTCAAGTCGGACATCTTTGAGCATCCTGTGTCGTTCTCCGTGCAGCAGACGGAGCATACCGACACGCCGGAGGAAGCCCTCTCCCTTTCACTCAACCGCTACGGCAGTGTAGAACTGGGCTATATGCAGGAGCTGACGGGCAGCAGCGAGGAGGAACTGCTCACGGCGCTCAAAGGGCGTGTCTTCTTCAATCCGCTCGTCGGCGGCTATGAAATCAAAGACCGTTTCGTGGCGGGTAATGTCATTGCCAAGATGGAGGACATCCGGCAGTGGCAGCAGGTGCACACGGAAGCGGACAGCCGTGTGGACGAAGCCCTCGCCGCATTGGAAGAGGCCGTCCCCGAACAGATACCCTTTGCTGACCTCGACTTCAACTTCGGGGAGCGGTGGATACCCACGGGCGTGTTTGCCGCCTACATGTCCCACCTGTATGAGACGGAGGTCAAGATTGCCTACTCGCCCTCGCTCGATGAGTTCTCGGTAAGCAACACCCGCACGAACGTGAAAATCTACGAAGAGTTCTGCGTCAAGGGCTACTACCGCAGCTACGACGGCATGTCGCTTTTAAAACATGCCCTGCACAATACCGTGCCCAACATGATGAAGTGCATCGGCAAAGACGAGAACGGCAACGACATCAAGGTGCGCGATGCCGAGAAGATACAGCTGGCCAATGCCAAGATCGACGAGATAAGAAACGGTTTTACCGACTGGCTCGAAGCGCAGTCGAAGGAGTTCAAGGACAGGCTCACCGACCTCTACAACCGCAAGTTTAACTGTTTTGTACGGCCGAAGTACGACGGCTCGCACCAGACCTTCCCCGATCTCGACCTCAAGGCACTCGGCGGCAAGTACGGCATCTCTGCCGTCTATCCCAGTCAGAAGGACTGCATCTGGATGCTCAAGCAGAACGGAGGCGGCATCGCCGACCACGAGGTCGGAACAGGAAAAACGCTCATCATGTGCATTGCAGCCCATGAGATGAAACGCCTCTCGCTGGCCCATAAGCCGATGATTATCGGACTGAAGGCGAACGTGGCAGAGATAGCTGCAACGTACCGGACTGCCTATCCCCAAGCCCGCATCCTCTATGCCTCCGAAAAGGATTTTTCTACGCAGAACCGCGTACGCTTTTTCAATAACATCCGTAACAACGACTATGACTGCATCATCATGAGCCACGACCAGTTCGGCAAGATACCGCAATCGGTGGAGATACGGCAGAACATCCTGCAAGAAGAACTCGACACGGTGGAGGAAAACCTCGATGTGTTGCGTGGGCAGGGACGGAACATTTCTGTTTCGATGCTCAAAGGTTTGGAAAAACGCAAGCACAACCTACTGGCGAAGCTCGAAAAGATAGCGCATGAAATCAACAGCCGTAAGGACGACGTGGCAGACTTCGCGCAGATGGGCATTGACCACATCTTCGTCGACGAGAGCCATCAGTTCAAGAACCTGATGTTCAACACCCGTCATGACCGTGTAGCGGGACTGGGCAACAGCGAGGGCAGCCAGAAGGCGCTCAACCTGCTCTTTGCCATCCGTACGATACAGGAGCGGTCGGGCAAGGACTTGGGGGCGACGTTCCTTTCGGGAACGACCATCTCCAACTCGCTCACCGAGCTGTACCTGCTCTTCAAGTACCTGCGTCCCAAGGAACTCGAACGGCAGGACATCCGCTGCTTTGACGCGTGGGCGGCCATTTTTGCGAAGAAGACCACCGACTTCGAGTTCTCCGTAACGAACAACATCATTCAGAAAGAGCGTTTCCGGTATTTCATCAAGGTGCCGGAGCTGGCGGCGTTTTACAACGAAATCACCGATTACCGCACGGCGGAGGATGTGGGCGTTATCCGTCCTGATAAGCACGAGATACTGCACAACATCCCGCCCACACCCGCCCAAGAAGTCTTTATCAAAAAACTCATGGAGTTTGCCAAGTCGGGCGACGCCACGATACTGGGACGTGAAAAGCTCTCAGAAACGGAAGAGAAGGCAAAGATGCTCATCGCAACAGACTACGCGAGGAAAATGGCGCTCGATATGCGCATGATCGATCCCACCTACGGCGACCATCCCGACAACAAGGCATCCCACTGCGCCCGGATGATTGCCGAGTATTACCAAAGGTACGATGCACAAAAGGGTACGCAGTTCGTCTTTTCAGACTTGGGCACCTATCAGCCCGGGCAATGGAGCGTTTATTCGGAAATCAAGCGCAAGCTCGTGGAGGATTACGGCATCCCTGCCCATGAGATACGTTTTATACAGGAGTTCAAGAACGAAAAAAACAAGAAAGCAGTCATCGAGGCGATGAACGACGGACGGGTGCGCGTGCTCTTCGGCTCCACCTCCATGCTCGGTACGGGTGTGAACGCCCAGCAGCGTGCCGTGGCGGTGCATCATCTCGATACACCGTGGCGACCGTCCGATCTTGCCCAGCGCGACGGACGGGCGGTGAGAAAGGGCAATGAGATTGCGCGGCGCTATGCCGACAACAAGGTCGATGTGATTATCTATGCGGTGGAAAAGTCGCTCGACAGTTATAAGTTCAATCTCTTACACTGCAAACAGACCTTTATCTCACAACTCAAAAGCGGGGCGATGGGCGCGCGTACCATCGATGAAGGGAGCATGGACGAGAAGTCGGGCATGAACTTTTCAGAATATATGGCGATTCTCTCGGGCAACACCGACCTGCTCGACAAGGCACGGTTAGAAAAGAAAGTCGCCGCTTTGGAGAGCGAACGCAAGTCGTTCAACCGCGCCAAGCACGAAACCCAGAACAGGCTCTTGGAAATGACCAACCAGTTGGCTTTCGACAGGGCGGCAAAGGAAAAGATGTCCGAGGATTGGAAGAAGTTCGAGGCGGTTGCAGCGAAAGACAAGGACGGCAACTATCTCAATGCCCTCGTGCTCGACGGTTTTCCCTCACGGGATGAGAAAGCCCTCGGTGCAAAGTTGCAGGACATTGACAAGAATATAAACACGGGTGGTGCGCCGCAGCGTATCGGCGAGCTTTACGGCTTTGAGGTGAGTGTGACCACGGAGCGGGTATTGAGCGAGGGGTTGGAGTTGACGCAGAACCGCTTTTCCATCAAGGGCAACTACAAGTACACGCACAATCACGGGCAGATAGCCAAGGCGGATAAGGAAGCGGCGGCAAGGAACTTTTTACGCGCGTTGGAGCATATTCCACAGACGATTGCCCAGTACAACGCTCGTATTGAAGAACAGGAACAAAAGGTGGCGCAGATGCAGCCCATCGTGTCGAAGGAGTGGAAGAAGGAGGACGAACTCAGAGGTCTTAAATCCGAACTCGCAGCCTTGGACAGGAAGATACAGCTGGATTTGGCTCCGCCCGCACCTGATTCTGCCGAGCAGAAGGAGACGAATACGCCGTCCGAGCAGAACAAAGATGAATATAGGCAGGACAACTCGCAGAGGACGGCTTACAGACCATCGCTCTAAAAAATTTAGTGGGGGAATGGAGCATAGCTCCTACTAACAAGAAATATCATATTTTTTTGTATGGTTCCAACAGAATAGATTGATTATGGATATGCTATTTGTCTTTAGAACGCCTGTCTCCTTTTTGAAAGTGAAACTTCTATATTTGTATGTGAATGTATTAAGAATTAAGTCCTTACCTGATTAAAAAATCTTCTTATTTGTCGGAAATTCATGGTACAGGAGAATAAAAAACGAGAAAAGATACCGTTATTTACCCAAAAAGATGTATATTTGTATCATTATTTCAGCCTACTATGGAATATTTGAAACTTCCATTGGATTTATCTTCTGCGTTGGAAGGTAAAATGGAGCGGTGCTCTTATGAAGAGTCCATCGCCCAACACATCATGACATTGATCGTATCCCAATACGGAGAGGTCGAGAGTAAGGACGATTACGGTTCTGTGATTTGGAACTTGGAATTCAATCAAACTGTTTTTAATCAAGATTGGGAGGAGAACGTCAAGAAATCGTTGGAAAGAACCATTTCAGAATATGAACACCGGTTAAAAGACATCAAGGTACATGTTGAACTGGCGGAAGTCGAAGATGAGGTCAGGAGCAAGTTCCCCAATGCACGTCGCCGTGTAAGAATTGGTGTGAAGGGGGTACTGATTTCGAATGACAAGCCTTTCCATTTCAGCACATACCTTTACGTCAGTCCCCTTTCGCAATAAAATTTTTCGTGATGATAGATAAACGACAGCAAGACATCAAGGAACGCATCTCGCGACATGCAATGGATTTGTGGGGAATATCCGATCCCAATCAGATGGATCCCGTCATAGACTTGTTGCTGGATACGTTTGCCTACAACAGCAACAGGCTCTATCAAGACATGGAGGCTGCCGATGCGGCGATATTGCATCAACTCGCCCGTATCCTCGTACCGCGCAAATGGTCATTACCCATGCCCGCCCATGCATTGATAACGGCTAATCCTGCATCTGACGATACCCGTACATTTTCCATAGAAGATCACTTCTACACGGACAAGATGTTTTTTGAACGGGGAACCGTCCGGCTATACTTTACTCCCTTGACCGCCTATCCGCTAATTCGCGGGCAGGTAAGGTACACCATTTTCAACAACAAAGTCTGTACCCACCTTGACGATGGACGGCAAATCATGTCCGCCTTGTCTACGGTCAACAGACTTGGCAACAACGAGAACTCGGTATGGATTGGTGTGGATATTTCCGAAAAGAACCTTCTAAGTGCAGAATCCCTTACCCTCTGCATCCTGCCAGAAAACAACCAACTGACACCTTTCATCAAGGAAATGCGTACCTATGATACGGACAATCATCCCATACATTCGCACTTTCCACATTTTTCGATACCCGACAAGGAAAAGTACCATTATTTTGACGACATCAGCGATTATTACGCAGACAATTACATAACGTTGGACTTGGCTGAACATCCCAACAGGGAAAGCCTGTGCCATACCCCATTACCTAGGGCATGGGAAGCTAACGGGACAGATAAGGGAGTGGAAAAGGTCTGTTGGTTCAGGCTGCAGTTCCCGGACATGCCGTCACATGTTGATTTCGGCAAGATAAGGATTCTTACAAATACTTTCCCCGCAGTCAACAGGCAACTGATTTCCAAGAGACATGATTTCTCTGAAGAGGGGAATATCATCTCACTACCTTGTGAGGAAGACACTCACTTTTTGCATGTGGACAGCCTACAAGACAACAAGGGGAGGAATTATGAGAATGTGCAGTCACATTACGAGGAACACCCCAGCGGAGCTTTCAGCATGTATTTCGGCAACCTTGAGAAATTCGATTCGGACAATGCCCGCAGTCTCATCATAAGGCTTATGCGGCTGTTACGGGAGGATGGTTCTGCCTTCTTTTCCGACAGTTCGGAATCCCTTGACAGTGAACTTTATGAACTTTACGAAAAGATAAGCAAGCTGGATAAAAGCACGTACGATATGGTTCAGAAAGGGGCAAGGCCACGCGTATTCTTATTGGCCTATCCTGAAAAGGACGCTGAAGACGTAGAAGTGAAATACTGGCTTTCGGATGGATACACGGCCAACGGACTGGACGAGAGAAACCAATTGTTCCAGCATGACATGGACAAATATCAAAACGTCGGCCTCCGTTTCCAAACGGCGACGACACAAGGAACCGCACACAAGGACGACCAGACTTTGATCGACAGCTTGCGTTACGGGCTTCTGAGCGGGGATCGCATTGTCACACGGGAGGACGTGCGCAGCTACATCTACCATAAGTTGGGCGGCATGGTGAAAGACGTCGACATTCGTGACGGGGTTGCCATCTCGCCTGACGTGAGAAAGGGGATTGTGCGCACAACGGAGATAAGGATCAGAATGAAACAAAGGACAGAGAACGAGTACCTCGATCTCCCCGCTACCGCACGTTTCCTTGAAAGGGAACTGACAAAACGTTCCATCAGCAACATACCTTATAAAGTATCATTCGAATGAACGAACAAAATTATAGCACCAGTCTTTTGGCTGCCATCAAGTTA
Organism: Prevotella denticola; assembly: GCF_900454835.1. Lineage (GTDB taxonomy): Bacteria > Bacteroidota > Bacteroidia > Bacteroidales > Bacteroidaceae > Prevotella > Prevotella denticola. The sequence continues at coordinate 951,430 of NZ_UGTM01000002.1, forward strand.
GCAAAGGCAATGGCACGGCAAGACAAGCATCATTCCTATGGTGTTGCCTACCTTGCTACGGCGATGATGACAGAACAGACCGGTCTGCGGGAGATATTGACCTCCATGCAGAAAGATGTGGCGTATATCATGGACTGGTTCGACACCCATAAGGAGATGTATATCTCAGCCGGCAATGACGCTTCGGATATCGTAGCCGACGGAGAGGTAAAACTTGTGCTGGACGAGGCAGAACGTTCCAAAATAAAGTTGGGAACCGATGCTGTAGATGCTTTATGTGTGTTCACTGCTATCGTAAGAGATGGTGTTGTATATTCACATCAGCAGATCGAAGGACTTGGAGTCTCGGAAGAAGAAATCTTGGACTACTTCAATGCGGGTGCATCCTCCTTCGTCAACGGAACTGAACAAGAACTGCCCTCGTCCATACAATATGCTTCTGACCTGAAGAGACCGGACGTGTTGGAAGAGGGAAAGACGGTTATTGGGCGTAGCAAAGAGGTGAGGCTTATCCTCGAAAACTTAGAACGGGCCGAAAATAAGGCTGTTCTGTTAGTGGGTGCACCCGGTATCGGAAAGACAGCCATCGTGAAGGCGTTGGCGTATGAGGTGGCTTCCAATAAAGATGAGTTGATAAATCAGACATCACTCGTCGATTTGAACACGCCAAAGGTCTTGGCACAGACTTCTTCCGAAGCCGAGGTAGGGCAAAAGATAACTGCCTTATTGCAGAAACTCAATCCATCTAAGACGAAGACAGTCTTGGTTATCGATGATTTGCAGATGCTTTTGGAAAATGGTAACACTTCCAATGCCACTTCTCTTATCAATATTCTTGATGCACAGATCAGCGATGGAGCGGTAACGCTACTGATGCTTTTATCGACAGATGCTTATAGGAAGCACATCGAAAAGCATCCGATTGTCAATCGGTTGAACGTCATCAATGTAGAACCATTAGAGCCTAATATTCTAAAAAGTGCGCTCTTGGGGCATAAAACACTTTTACAGGCACATTACAGTTTGACAGTTACTGAGGAAGCCATCGATAGTGCTTGCAGCTTGGCTAATCGATATTATAAAGAGAAAAGCCAGCCTGCATCCACATTAGACTTACTTGATAGTACGGCAGCTTCCGTGAGATTGAGCAATAAGAATGCTAAAGAGATCATCGCTCAATTGACCGAAACTTACAATAAGCATTGCAAGCAGCCCATAGAAGACGTAAAAGACCGCGACTTGTATCTGCTTTATCATACGATTTTTAGCAAAATCAGTGTGGTACTCCTTTCTAAAATCGCAGATAATTTTATCCTTAGTGATGAAGATACAACCCAACAGAAGTTAGAGAAAATAGGTCTGATATTGAAAGAGCTTGCAGAAGTTTCCTCTCAGGGCATACAAGCCGTTTCTCCGCTTGAAGTGGAAGCGGTTGTCGCCGGTGATACAGGGATACCCATTGGTAAGATACAGGCACAGGAAAAAGACCGTCTGTTGGGAATTGAAACAAAACTATGCGAACGGGTTAAAGGGCAAAATAAGGCTATAACCACCCTTTCGGATGCCATTATTGAATCACGTAGTGGACTGAGTGACCCGAAGAAGCCTATTGGGTCTTTCTTCTTTCTCGGGCCGACAGGAACAGGTAAGACTGAACTGACCAAATCACTTGCCGAACTCCTCTTTGATGACGATTCTGCCATGATTCGTTTTGACATGTCTGAATTTAAGGAAGAGCATTCTGCTGCACTCCTTTACGGTGCCCCTCCGGGTTATGTCGGTTATGAGGAAGGTGGATTGCTGGTTACGAAAATCAGGCAGAAACCATATTCTGTGGTATTGTTCGATGAGATAGAGAAAGCACACAGCAGTGTCTATGATGTGTTTCTCCAAATGATGGACGAGGGAAAAATACATGACAAGCTGGGGCGTGAAGGGGACTTTTCAAATTCCATCATTATCTTCACCTCAAACATCGGCAGCCAATGGATTGCCCAACAAATACAGGAAGGGCATCAGCCGAAGTCCAATGAACTCATAGAAGTGATGTCGAAATATTTCCGACCGGAATTTCTCGGACGTCTGACAGAGATTGTTCCTTTCTCACCGATTACGGAATCTGTGGCACAAGAGATATTTATGCTCCAGTTCTCACGTCTCCAAAAACAGTTGTTTGACCAAAAGAACATTCAGGTAGACTTGGCCCCCGAAACGATTTCTTATCTGACGGAAAAAGGCTTTTCACCACAGTATGGTGCACGCCCCATAGCCGGCGTAATCAGAACCTATCTGAAAAAGACCATCTCGAAACTGATTGTTTCCGAAACGATCAAACAGGGTGACCGAGTGCTTGTTGCCTATAAGGAAGGGAATTTGCAATGGGAAAGGGTATGATGAATAGCAACGAAAAATACGCAGAGAATTTTGTAAGGAGTGAAGCAGGCAAACTCCTTGCCGAAGTGTTTTTCAGGGAACTCCAATTCATATCAGGGGATGGGACTCTTTCTGACAGACTTGTTGTACGTAATCGCGGGATGAACAGTCGCGTCTGGTCGCAGGATGTACTTGGCATACAAACGGAAGATTTGCCAAACACGTCAAAAGAACGGGTCGTGCTGCACCTTGCCCGTAATGGCATTTACCACCAATTGCCCGAATTCCTTTTCCATCCCATCTCCCTCAGCACGCCAAGCATGACCAATAGTGAGGTGGTGGCAGCCATGCGTGCCAACAGGAAAAAGGAGGAGGAAGCCATCAGGTTCTTTCAACCTTTCGACACCGAATTTTTCAAAGACGGCGTCAATATGTTCAAACGCAGTCTGAGCCTTTTCGACGATCCGTGCAGCAATCGCATATTGCAAAACGTTGCCACCCTTTTCAGTCTACAGGCGAGCTCCTTAAAAATGGGGGAAAAGTACAGGCTGATGTTATTCCTCTGCAATGCCCGGGAATATAAGGAGAACCTGCCAGCTTTGGAAGTCGTCCTCCATACTGTCTTTCGCATGCGCGTCGCCTTACAATACAGGCCTCACCATATAAGCGAATCGCCCTACAAGTCGTTGGGAGAATGCAGGTTGGGGATGGACTCCGGCCTTTCTGGGACGTTCACCAGTGAATTGGAAGACGTGGAGGCAAAGATATACCTTGAAGAGAACATTGGAAATGAAGGGCTCCTCAGGGAGAAGATGGACGCAGTAAGGTTTGTCCTGTCTTTCTTCATCATATCTTCCAGGCACGTCAATGTCATCTACACGGTCGAGGCAAACACGGAATTTGTGTTGGGAACGAACCTTTTGGGTTATGACACCAACCTCTAAAATAAAGCAGTATAATGAAGCCATTAATATTATTTTTCCTGAAATATTTGCTGGCGCCCCTGCTGGCAGCACTTTTGTTGTTCGTCATGAACGCCTTGAAATCCGTCAGGCAGAAGCTCAGCATGAAAAAGGTCATCGTCTTCTCGCTGCTTGCCGGCCTTTGCTTGGGGCTGCCCTCACTTTTCGGCTTTCTAAGGAACGAATTCGTATGGGGCGGACTGATCCTCACTGTCATTTCATACCTCTTGCTCGGCATCCTGTTTGTCCTTGTCTTAAAAGCTGTGATGAAAGATGGAGAAAACGGTGAAGCCATCAGCATCCTGATCATGGTCACGTCTTCCATAATAGGCGCGTGGATTTATTACCTCGCTTTCGATTGGGCTAGTGGCAGCCTTGCCTATACGGCCTGGGCGATGACCTCCGTGATGTGGTTCATGGTTCCCTATTTCACCTGCATGAGTTTCGAAAAGTTCCGCGACATCCGCCCTCCGGTCTACGCCCTATGGAAAAGCGACAGCGGAAATTTTAACCGCAGCTACTGGGACACCTTCGACAGTTTCAGGGCTAAGGCGGTAAAGGTCCGCATGAAACGAAAGAAAGGTGACGTGGGATACACCACTTTCACTGTCCGGCTCTCCGACGGCATCCCTTTGGGAAACTGGTTCGACTGGCTGGTGGAAGACCATAATAGGCGTTTCCCGCAAACGAAGATAGAAACGAAGATGGACAGCCCCGAAAGCGGCTGGATCTTCTACACGAGCAAATGGTTCAAGTATCCGCTTTTCATACGCATACTTGACCCAAACCTGCCTTCCGAGGAAAACCGGATAAGGAAGGGGCAGGTAATATACATCAAACGAGTAATAAGCATTAATCACATACAGCATGAAGAAGATTGACCATCTGCCCGTCAACTGGGTGAACGGACTGAAGTTGAGCAACGGGCATTTTTTCGAGACCTACTATAATATGGTGGACACCGTAAGGCATAGTCGGGAAGGAGGCCTTGCCTCCTACGACTACGGATTCGGTGAAAATCCGTCAGGAACGGACTCTCCCATAGAGTTGGAGACGACAGGCGACACCATAGACACGGCTTGTGTTCGCCTGAAATCCTGCAATGCCGTCACCCGCAACGGATACACCATCCTCTACGACCGTGAACTTTACGGAGAGTATGTCCCGACCGTGAAAGTGAAGGACTCAGACATCGTTACCGACAAGGAGAAGGGCAGTGGTGACACAACCGGAAAGGGAAAAGCTTTCTACATAATCCTTTCCGTCAATCCCTACAAGTTGCTGCCTGTGGGGTTCCCCGACCCTGAGGTGACACCCCTCCACCACCCGTATGTCCTTCCTGAGATAAGCCTGCGACTGATGCCTGCAACGCAGGTGAACAAGGAATATATGGAGCATAACTGCATCATTGCGGGGAAAGGTGTCATGGAAGGGGGAACGGTTGTAATTGATAAGGACTATATCCCGCCTGTGCAGCGCGTATGCCACGATGGGCGGTTGATGTCATTCCTTGACGTCTTCAGAAAACACGTCCAGTCCCTTTACGACTACTCCCTTGCGGTCTTTCGGAAAAACGTCAGGGATTCACGCGGGGACAGGCTGATGGACAACACTTTCACCCTCTGTAATGCGGTGCAAAGGTTTTATGCCATGCACATCTTTGACTTGAAACACCTTGCCCCGGAACAGCCACCCGTACATCTGGTGCAATTGGCCAACGAACTTGCCGTTAGGTTACAGACAGCCCTGCGTACGATTCCTGAGAAGGAAACCGAATACCTGCTCCAATATTACCAAGAATGGACGAACGTAAGTCCTGCAGACTTCCAACAAGCTCTATGCGGAGTAGAGAACGCCGAATACCGGCATACGGATATGCGCCCTTCCCTGCTAAATGTCAGCAGCCTCATGAAGACGCTGGAGAAAGTCTTCAAGAAGATGAGCGAGTTGGAGTACGTAGGACTGATGCGGGAGAACATTATCCTGAGTGAAGACAGCGATGGGAGTGCTTCGGAAGAAAGGCAGGCCAAGCACATGTGGGATTAAAACAAGACTTCGGTATGGAAGAGAAAAACAAGAAAGAGCGCAAGGAGGCGAAAGTGGCGTTCCTGACATGGTTCTCATTCACCCTGTTGCTTTTCCTGCTCTTTGGAGCCTTCACGCTCACTACAGCGCAAAGAGGCATCAGCATGCTTGAAGACAAGAAAGCGCGGTATGACGAGATTTTCAGGAAACAGGCGGACTATAACTTTCGCTTGGACGAGATTTTCAGGAACATGAACAGCCTGACCACTAAGGAGAGGAGCGGCAACGAACACAGGCAGCTGCAACTGCTCATCACCCAGGAGTGTGACAAGATGGTTGAAGAAATAGGCACGTCCGACGCGGACAGTTCCAATTATGCCCTCTATAAGTCAATCTTGGAACAAGTTAGCACCACACAGGAAACCATAGACAGGTATAACAGCGAGGCGCGTAAGCGCGAATACAATCTCGGACAGTTGCAAAAGGGACGCCACAAGCTCAGGTAGGTAATTTTCACAAACAGGCATCATCACATAAAAAGGAAAGTGTAGGACATGACAAAAGACGAAAACATTTGGACAGGGATTAAGTTTCTCCTGCTGTTGCTCTTCTCGGTGGCGTTGACGTACATTCTTCTTTGCAAGTATTTCGTCCACATACCAGAATCAGGAACAGAACAACTCGTAAAGGACATCGACGAGTCCGAAGCCATCCTTGTCGACCAACAGGCGATGGCAGACAAATTCGACAGGATAAGGGCGGACATCGACTCCTTGAACTTCGAGGTGCAGCAGGTGCAACATACCAGTGAAATCAAGGCCGACATTTCACAGTTGCAAGACGCATACAAGAAACATGGCCGAAACCCAAAATACTTGTATGGCGTGCAGGCAAGCAAGTTCTTACAGGGATATTTCGACATTCGGGAAAACCTCGGTTACACCGTCAGCGACAACAGGCTCATCGAGGAAGACTTGGAAAAGATAAAGGCAAACATATAAAAAATACTCCTTATGAACGAAAGACAAAAAATCCTGCTGGCAATAGCCTCTTTCTTGGCCGTTGTCGGCCTTGTGTTACTCCTGCTGCTCCCGTCCGGATCAACATCCAAGAACCTGGATTTCTATATCCACGACGCCAACGGGAACAATCGGTTGGAAGTGGGCGAGGCCATCGGTTTCGTCGTCAACGAACCCGACGGGCTGGAAGGCAAATCCGTGCTCTGGAAGATGGGCAACGGCGACAGCGTTACGGGACATCCCAACATCCGATATACCTATAAGAAGGCGGGGAAATACCTTGTCACCTTGCAAGTGGACGGCAAACGCATCCTCAACAAGACGATACAGGTCATCGACATGAAAGAGAAGGTGGAGGTCGACTCTGTCCCTAAAATCAACGGTGTGTCGCAAGGGTACGAAGGCGAAGACCTTGTGTTCTCCGCCGAAGGGCACGGCATGGACACGTGGTATTGGGAGTTCGGCGAGAGCGGAACCGTTGATGCCTTTGACCGACAGGTGGTCTACAAGTACGACAAGCCGGGAAAATACGTCATTAGGCTCAAGACCAACGTGTCTCCCCGACCTGTAGAACACGCGATAACCATCCTGCCCAAGGTGGAGGACATCATGGAACAGGCACAGGTAGACACGCTCACGCTTGTCCAAAACGACATCAAGCGGCGGTTGCAGGCCATTGCCAACGCACAGGTATCAGACAAGGCAACCTTTTTTGCCAACATGAACTACATCAAGGAGAAATACTTTTATTACGATGCCGACCAAGTGATGGTCGAGGTGAACGGCAAACGCTTCAATGTCTTTCCGGACTACTGCCAAAGTTTGCATTTCTTGGAAAGTAACTACAAGAAACGGGCGTTCATAGAGGATGTCAAGATAGACGACCTGCACCACATCACCAAAATACAAGTAACCCAAAAATATATTGGAAAATGAAACATTTTACCTATGCCACCCTCCCCAACAGAACTATGGGATTTGTATTCTTCACCTTGGCGTTTCTCTCTTCGGCCAGCGTACACGCACAGGTAAGCAAATACGAGCGGTTGCGTTGCATTGGTCGACACACATTCAATTTCATGCCCGACGCGCAACACCCATCCTTACATAAGAACAAGGACTTGCTTGTGGTCTATTCCGACAGGGATGCCAACAAGGCATATTCCAACCGCTTCGCACAAAGGGTGTTGGGCGAGCAGAAAATGGGCAGTGCTTATTATGTCACCGATGAGAAAAACGGATTCTATAAGCTGGTGACCGCCTCGCCAAACATTATTGGCAAACCCAAGGGGGTGTTCAGCGTATTCTATGGTAGCAAGCGGCACCTCAAGGACGCGGCGAGCGCACCGTTCGTGGGATGGATTTCCAAAGATCGCCTCTTGCCTTTCGGCCATGCCTTCGTTTCCCCTATCAATAATCGCCCCATCAAGTTCCGCGTGGGCGCAACAACCGTCAATCGCCTTTTCAACCTCCATCCCTATTGCAAGGCAGACAGCATACTGGTTTTCAAAAATCCATTTTTCGACGGAAGAGCCTCGAAAAGCGTCTGCTGGGGACAGGTCGTTTATGCCTACAAATATGACGAGAGCAAGCAAGCCGTCCTTATTTCCGACAGACCGGAGCTGAGCGACACCGCACGGAAGGTGTTGGGATGGATACCCAGCGACATGATTGCCGAAGTGGGACAAAACAGTGCATGCCTACTGAACGAGGATACGTTAAACGGAACGCCGCTGCAATCCAACCTGCTTTTCTTCCTTAACGGCAACAAACCAAGCCAAGACTTACGTACAAACCTGCCCTTGGCGGTATGGGATATGGACCGAAGCCGCATTATCAACATCAAGGGCGGCGATTTTCCCGTGTCTGAAATCAGGCGCATGTACAACGGCAGCAAACGGCTCAACGTGCACCTGCTGTTTTTCGAGAAAGACAAGGCCGAGGTTAGGGCATTGGCAAGCACCTTGCAAAGCGTCGCCATGAAAATTCCCCAGAACTTCCAAGCCGCCTACTCCATCACTTCCATATCGGACAACGGCAACCGGCACCTGAAATGTACGCCCGACTATTCGCAATGGCTCACTTTCCTTGAGTCGGCCACTTCCGGCCGTACCGCTTCCGCCACATCCCCTGCAGGGTTCCATGCGGCTCTCAACACCATCCTCAACACCACCCCATACGTGAAGTTTGAGAACGACGTGTTCATCATTCTGGGTACGGACGAGACACCGGCCTTCACATCGCAGATCAAGTCCAAGTTGGCGGCACGGTCTGCCTGCCTGCTCTTCATCCAGATGCAGAACAAGGACAACACGGCTCATCAGAATTTCATTCTACAGTCCAAGGAGTTGCTCGACGACAACATTGCGGGCTATATGGATTTCATCACCAGGTACATCGCCGCCCCCAAGTGGGACAAGCCCAGCCTGTTTAAGGATCTGAGTACCGAAGACGAAAACGCCTACCTGCTTGAAGTTCCGCAGAACAGCATTGCTGTCGGTGGATTGGTCTTTCCCAAAATCAACGGCAAACTGTCCAATCCCGGTTTCTCCAATATATTGGATACGCTCTTTTTGCAGATTGCCACCAAAGACAAGGAACTTTTGGCCTCGCTCACCGAGTGCAGAAACAAGCTGGGCGTACAGAGAGCCGTCCCTGCCAAACGTATGGAAAGCCTTTGCACCGCTGCGGCTTCGTCCGCTACCAATCTTGACAGGGTCAGCGTAAACGAGACGTTCTATCTTGACACGCTGCTGTCCGACATATCCCTGCGTGACTCCATTGGCGGTTACCTTTTCGATGCAGGCGAAATGAAAACGCTGTTCGAAGGCTGGCGTGACCTGATGCCTTACTTCTCTTCCGGCATGGGCAAGAAAGAAGTCAAGGTCTTACGGAAACTCTACCGCCGACAAGTCCGCAACATCGATGACATCTACCGTAGGAAAATGCTTTCGGGAAAGTCCACCATCTCAGACCTGTTCTACTACAAGACGGGCATACCCTGTGCCGAGGAATTGAGTAAGACGATGAGAATAAAGGACCTCACGCGAAAGAAATGTGAAGTGAACCGTTGGGACGAGCGCTATCAAGATATGTACCAGCGCCTGTTGCGGTTGGAGAACCTCTTCAAGTCCAACAAGCTGCAAATGGTGACCGTTACCGGTACTACTTTTTATTTTGTTCCCATGCAAGAGATGCTATAGTTGGTGTGGCATCCCAAGTCACGCTACGACTTGTTTGTACTGTCGCTACCGGTTGCAGGTAGCGGCAGTACAATGCTTTTGTAGCATGGCGACCATTCGTCGGTAGCGACAATACCAAACACGAGGGCCGAGATAACGGGCATAGCTCAGACATTAGCACCAACAACCTTAAATGGTTTTTAAGAGAACGAATCTTTTATATAAATATTGTTAAACGAAAAAACTTTCTCCACTTTATTTATTGCCGTTTTAAAATGATATTACTAACTTTGCTATCGGATACAACAGATTGCAAATCTTCCTCTTTCTTTTAGAGCAAGACTGTTTTTCAGCCGACAGAGGAGACTTCAAGAAGTTGTTGAGGTTTTCTCTTTTTTGTTTTCACGCCGGCATGATGACAGGAAACTGAAAGGACCTCCGAAAACATTATTTATTCATAAACAATTAAAAATTTTTCACTATGGGATCATTCAGAGCAACATTGGAATTGGGCGGCAAGGAATATGACGTCCTGTATTCGAACTATGAATTCAGTCGCAACACCGACTCTAAGGGTAAGCCGTCGTCGAGCATTTCGGGCGGCAGGGTGAGCGTGACGGTCGAGTCTACGGAAGACACTACCGCCATTGAGGCGATGCTCAACAGCCAGTTCAAGCCAGTTGACGGCAAGATTATCTACAAGAAGACCGACGAGGATGCCAAGATGAAGGAGATCGAGTTCAAGAACGCCTACATCGTGCACTACAAGGAGACGCTGGACACCACCAACGAGGTGCCCATGACCATCGCCATGACCTTCTCGGCCGAGACGCTTACCGTGGGCAACGCTGAGCTGGACAACCGCTGGCCGAGGGTATAGCGCACTTTCACAGTCGATAACGGGCTTACTGCCGACGGACAATAGGCCGAAGGCGGAAAGCCCCGTTTTGTTTTCAGAGGATAAGAATTAACATAACATATATAGAATATGTCGACACCCAACAATAACATTACTGTCAGCATCGGCGGTAAGCCGCTTTTTTCATTTAAGTCGCTCAAGTTGCACCAACCCATCAACGACCATCACCGCTTTGAGCTTACCCTAGATATTGAGGTGGCGGCCAAGGCCTTGAAAGACGGGACTGAATGGTTAGGCAAGCGTATACAGTTCAAGAAAAAAGAGGCAAAGTCACCCTTGTTCATTGGAGTCGTCACGAAGGTTAACGCCTATCGGAAAAACCTGGACAGTGGGTATGTCTGCGTGTCGGGTTATTCTACCACCTACCTGCTGGAAAACGGTAAGAGCTGCCACTCGTGGCTCGGGCACACGTTGGGCAAGATTGTCAAGGATTTGTGTACAAAGGCTGGCGTGCAGGCACAGGTGGCCCCGGAGCACAATAAGCCTGTGGGGTACATCTGCCAATACAAGGAATCCGATTTCATGTTCATCCGCCGACTGGCCATGAAATACCAAGAGTGGCTGTATTATGACGGTACCAAGCTGGTCTTCGGGAAGCCGAAGAAGCCTAAGGCCGTGAAGCTGGAATTCGACACTACCCTCACCTCGTTCGAGATGGGCGTGCAGACATTGGCCCGACCTGCCAGAGTCTTCTCCTACCAGTCGAAGAACGACCAAAGCATGGCGGAAGATACGCCGAACAAGCCTTCGGGACTCGACCAGCTGGGAAGCAAGGCCTTCCAAGCTTCATTGGAAATGTTCAAGGAACCGGCCTTGCAGTATGCGCACTCCCGCGTGCACCACATGCAGGAGATGGAGATGTACGTAAAGAAGAAGCAGGAGGCGGAGGCTGCAGAGTCGCACTATATGGTGGGGACGAGCGAGGAGGTTCAGCTCACTGCGGGCTCAGTGGTAAGGATAACCAGTCCGTTTGGCGAGCGCATCGGCAGTGTAACGAAAGCCTCGCTGGGCGAGTACCTCATCATCGACATCGAGCATTCGGTGGATGAAGGCAACTATTACGGCAACAAATTCAGAGCTATCCCCTCCGGGGTACAGAGCCTGCCCCTTCCCGATGTGGAACTGGCTGTGGCCGAGACGCAGATGGCCAGGGTTACGAGCAATGCCGACCCCGAGGGAAAGGGCCGCGTACAAGTACAGATGAACTGGCAGACGGGTGACATGTATTCCGACTGGATAAGGGGACTGACGCCCGATGGCGGTAGTAGCGACAGCGTTGAGAATAACCGTGGTATGGTATTCATACCTGAGGTGGGCGACTACGTGCTGGTGGGGTTCCGCCATAATGACCCCAACCGGCCCTACATCATGGGCAGCCTATTCAATGGCAAGACGGGAAAAGGCGGTGGAGAAGGAAACAACACCAAAAGTATAACCACGAAGAGTGGAAGCACGATTAAGCTTGATGACAGTTCTGGAAGCATATTGATTGCAGACAAAACGGGGAAAAACCTCATTACAATTGACGGCACCGATTCCATTACCATGTTGTCCGCCAAGACCGTGACCTTGTCCAATGGAAAGTCCTCCATAATGATTGAAGACGAAAAGGTTACCATTTCTGCAAAGGAAGTAAATATTGCTGGAGAGTCGAATATTGTGTGCACTTCCGGTGAAAGCGACAGCCTTGCCATCGCAAAAGGGAAGGGTGTAGGCGTGAAAGGCAAGGACATAAGCATACAGGCGAAAAACATTGTCGGAGCCTCCGGTGGCAATTCAGTGACAGTGTCTTCCCCTTCCACATCCATCAACGGAGACGCCAACGTCACCATTGATGGTGGATTGGTTAAGATAAATTCATAATATGGCGGCATCGGTTTCAATAGCGAGTGAATTTGGTAAGGTACAAGACTTGTGGCGCAGTATAGAACGCGACGAGAATTGGCGCCTTGCCATTTGGGAGGCGCAGGTGGAGGACGTGGACATCGTGGACAAGTTCATGGAGGTGGAACGCTCACCAGTAGGAGAATTCAGCGATGTGTTCTTCCGTTTTGATGCGTCATATCAAGGCAATATCGGAGAATTTACCAAAGCACTGTGGGAGGAATATGTCGGCTGGTTTGACGAAAAGGTGCCGGCAGAGTTCGACATTATGGCAGCCCTACGAAAAGACGGACGACTGTTGCAGGAATATCATCCTGATACTTCTTTGGGCTTTACGGCGGAAAATTTATGGAACGAGCTGTTAAAGCTCAAGAATTGCATTAAGGGGCTTGACACAAGCCATTTTTGCATCTACATTCCCCCGACGACATATGATGGATTAGAGACCACCGATTGGTTTCGTTCGGTGGTTGACCACGTACCTCAGGGCATCCGATTGGTGACCGTCGATTTCGCCAAACGGCGTAAGGTGAAGCTTTCCGCCTCGCAAAAGGTAAGGTTGCTGAAACCAAAGCTCAACATGGCCGATGCCATACGGAATGAGATGGATAAGGAATGCGGTTCGTATGACCCCACCAACATAGACAGTCTCTACACACGACAAATACGCGCGGTAATGGATTGTACGGCCAAGCAGGATGAAGCTGTATTGGACAAAGAGGTGGGCACATTGCTTGGCCTTTCACGCCAACTTGGCCGTGAAGATGCCATTGTAACGACTCCCATGATTGCTGCACAGGCCTATTACATTATCCGCGATAATGACAAGAGCCTATTCTATTGCGACCAGGCAATCAAGGAGTCGGAAAAGCGCATGAAGCCCGACGATATGACGGCCTACTCGGTATGGAAGGTGGCTTTGTTCCAAAAAGCTGCCATACTCGTGGGGAACAAGAAACGCAAGGAAGCGATAGAACTGTACGAAGACGTTGCAACAGAAGCAGCCCGGAGGGCAGACGTGCTTTACGCCCTTGAAGGCTACCGTATGAGCGGCTTCCTGAATGACGAATTGGGCAAGCGCGAGGAGGCGTTCATACGCTTACTCTTGGCCCTGGAGACAGGAAGTCACCTTGCCATGAATCTGAGGCGCGCCTCCACTTTCGTGTATGCCGCAAGTATGGCCGTGCAGCTTTGCCGAAAGATAAGGGGCAAGCAAGACTTGGAGATATTGGAAAGTCAGTTGGAACAATGGCTGGGAGCAGATTGGCACAAGCTTACAGAGGCGTTTGACCGGCAAGTGGAGCCCACACTCCATAAGCCTTCGCTGTTTGGCCGCAACTGATATTGACGTAACAAAAATAAGACACATCACATGGCAATAGAAGGAAATCCGCTGATACTTGCCGAACGCGCGTTCGGCAAGCTCTTCAAGAAATCCAAGGACAAGCTGGACGAGTTGCAGAAAGATTTGGCGAGCGTGGTGCCGAGCATGCCCGGCATGCCCGTGGGTACATATTTTGACATTGGGCTGGGCGTGGACATCCACGCCACAACATGGCCCTCTTCGCCTTGCATGCCTGTTCCTGCCTGTGCGATGGTGTTCGACATCATGTCGGCCATCATGTCACAGGTTGCCCCCGCACTCCCGTCGCCTGATGGTGGACTCGGCGCGATGGCCGTCAAGTTGCTCAAGGGTATGGCTCCCTCTGTTAAAGTACACGGGCGATGGGTGGCCCAGGCCGGCGTGTCGATGGTGCAACTTCCTGCGATGGTACTGCACGTCTTCCCCGTAACCGCGCCTTTTGCCGATGCGGAGATGTGGATGGGTAGTTCCACGGTGCTTGCCGACGGGGGCCCCTGCTCCACGCAGTTTCATCCTGCACTCTCGTGCAACACCTACGGTTTCCCCGACGAGCGGCCGACACACCCCGGCAAGTTCAACCGTCCGCTGAAGTCACGGGTGCTGCCCACGCAACTGCTCACTGTCATCACCTCTGCTGGCAAACCTGTGCTGGTGGGAGGGCCGCCTACAATAGACCTTTTCCAATTGTTCATGAAAGTTGGCCTGACGGCATTGGCCAAGACCAAAGCCTACCGCAAGGCAAGCAAGGCCTTGGACGATGCCCTTGCCCAAACGCCATTGGGAAAATTGAAGAAGAAGGCTAATTGCTGGCTCTTCGGCGAGCCGGTGGATGCTGCCACGGGCAGGGTGTTCCACACCAACGTGGACTTCGAGCTGCCCGGCCCCATCCCCATCGTGTGGGAACGCACCTATTACAGCGACGCCGACGTGGACGGGCCGTTGGGCTACAACTGGCACCACAGCTACGGCATGGGCGTGCGCGAGATGGAGGGGCTCGGCATGGCGTTCCGCCACAAAGACGGCAGGGAGACAGCTTGTCCCTTCCTCGGCATCGGCGAGACGTTCTACGACAGGCGCGAACACCTGGAATGGATGCGCGAAAAGGCGGGCTATGCCATCCGTGACGACAATGCGGGGCTTACCTACCGCTTCGAGGGGACGGAACGGGCCGACGGGCTGCGGATGGTCTCCGAAATGTCCGCACCCGACGGCGCATGCGTGCGCCTGCATTACCGCGCGGGCGGAAGGTTGGACCGGATTACCGATTCGCGTGGCGAGACCCTCCACGTGCAGACGGACAACCAAGGGCGCATCACAGGAGTACACTTGACTTCCGACGGCAGGAACACGTTGCTCGTGGGCTACAGCTACGACGAGGCGGGTAACATGGTATCCACGGAGGACGCGCTGGGAACGGTGAAACACTTCCGCTACGAGGGACACCAACTGGTGGAACTCACCAACCAGTCGGGCATGAGCTTCCATTGGGAATACGACGGCAAGGGCGAGTCTGCCCGCTGTGTCCACACATGGGGCGACGGCGGGGTGATGGAACACCGCATCGAATACGGCGAGGGGGTCACCCGCACCACCAACGGCCTGGGTCACACCACCGAATACTTCTATGGCGAGGACAAGCTGATATATAAAATGGTGGACGCCAACGGAGGCGTCACCCGACAACACTACAACGAATTCGAGGAACTGGACGTGTCAGTGAACCCCGAAGGCTACAGCCACCGCACCGTCTTCAACGAGTTCGGCCTGCCTGCGCTGACGACGGACGAGGACGGTCGCCAAACGCGTTACACCTACGATGCAAGGCGCAACCTCACCTCGGTGACGACGCCCGAAGGCAGGCGAACGGCATGGGAATACGACAAGTGCGACCGCGTGGTGGAACGCACGCTTCCCGGCGGTGAGAGCTATGCCTACACCTACGAGGGGAGCGACCTGACTACCATTACCGACAGCGAGGGGCGTACTTTCACATTGGCATACAACGAGCGGCATGAACTGATACGGCTCACCTTCCCCGACGGGCTGCACCGCGATTGGCGGTACGACGGCCGTGGCCGCATGGTGTGGGCGCGCGACGTGCTTGGGAATGTGACGGCCTACGCCTACGACGACGCCGACAACCTGATATGTATCGAGGAAGCGGACGGCAACGTGCACAACCTCGTGTACGACGCCTCGGGCAACCTCATCAAGGCATCGGACATGCTACACGACGTGGAGTTCGACTACGGACCGCTGGGCACGCTTACGGGCAGGCGGCAGTTCGGCCGTCACGTGCGTTTCGGCTACGACAGCGAGCTGCAGCTACGCGAGATTGTCAACGAAGGCGGGGAACGCTACGCCTTCGGGCTCGACGGACTGGGTCAAGTGGTGGAGGAAACGGGCTTCGACGGCCTGAAAAGAAAATACCTGCGCGACGGAGCAGGCAGGGTGATACGGGTGGTACGCCCCAACGGTCGGCAGACGGACTACGAGCTGGACGGGGCGGGCAACGTGTTGGAGGAACGCCACCACGACGGACGCATCAGCCGTTTCGCCTACGATGATGACGGCCTGCTGCTGCGTGCCGAGAACGGCGAGACGAAAGTGGCCTTCAAGCGCGATGCCGCTGGGCGCGTAATAAAGGAGACACAGGGTGAGCATAGCATCGTGCGCACGTTCGGCCCGACGGGGAAGCACGTGCATACGGAAAGTAGCCTTGGGGCAAGTGTGGATTACGGCCACGACGAACAAGGGAGGTTGCAAGAGATGTCGAGTGGGGAATGGACGGCCAAGTGGCTGCGCGACAGTGTGGGGCTGGAGGCCGAACGTCACCTTACGGGTGGCGTGCACGTCACCACCCGGCGCGACAGGTTCGGGCGCGAGACGTTCAAGAGCGTAGGTGCGCGTAACGTGGAGCAGTTCCGCCGCCGCTACACGTGGGACATGGGCAACCGCCTGCTGGTGGCGCGCGACGAGATTACGGGACGTGTGGCCCGATATGATTACGACGAGTTCGACAACCTCATCTTGGCCGAGTACGAACGCGGCGGCGAGGTGGAGCGTCTCTACCGCGTACCCGACCGCATGGGCAACCTCTTCGAGTCGCGTGAGAAGGATGACCGCAAATATGACGCAGGCGGACGATTGGCCGAAGACCGCGAGTTTTTCTACCACTACGACTGTGAGGGCAACCTCGTGTTCAAGGAGTTTAAGGAAATGGCTTTGCGCGGTGGCATTGTCGCCCCTATTAATAAGGAGCAGCTCGAGACTGAACTGAGTATCCGTTTCCGCGCTTTCGGCACGGGCTGGCGTTACGACTGGCAGAGCGACGGCATGCTCGCCCGCGTCGTTCGTCCCGACGGCAAGGAGGTCTCGTTCGCATACGACGCCCTTGGCCGTCGCATCCGCAAGACATACGCAGGAACGACCACCCACTTCGTTTGGGACGGCAACGTGCCACTGCACGAATGGACGGAAGAAGCAGAAGAAAGCATGGTCACCTGGCTCTTCGAGCAAGACACGTTCGTGCCTGCCGCCAAGCTTGTTGCCAACGGTGACTGCTTCTCCATCATCTCCGGCTACCTCGGCACGCCCATGCAAGCCTACGACAAAAAGGGCAACAAGGTTTGGGAACAGGAGCTGGACATCTACGGGCGACAAAGGAAACGGCCATCCGCGTTCATTCCATTCAAGTACCAAGGTCAGTATGAAGATGCGGAAACAGGATTGTATTATAACAGGTTCAGATATTACGACCCGAATGCGGGGAGTTATATCAGTCAAGACCCAATTGGGCTAAAAGGTGGCAATCCAACGTTATACGGTTACGTAGGAAACACCAACAATTGGTATGATATTTGGGGACTGAGACCGTTCGGACATGCCGTTGGTGATATAGGTGAGAAAGCTGTAATCAATGACCTTAAAAAGAACGGTTATGAGATTATTGATGTAAAGTACGGCTCTAACAATGGTATTGACGTGCTTGCCAAGAACCCCAATACAGGAAAATACGATGCTTTCGAGGTCAAGTCTTCGACGGTGGGCAATTTCAACCTCTCTGAAGCCCAGATGAATCCTAGTGATTTTGTTAAGACGCGACTTAATGAAGCTGAGCTCCGGGGCAAGATCAATGAAGACACTCGAGCAGAGATAATGTCTAAGCTAGGCGAAAGGAAAATCGCCTATGTGGACATAAAGAGAGGGAAAAAAGGAAAGCTATATGCCGATTCCATTAGCTATGAAAATTGGGATACAGAAACGAAAAGAATAGAAAAACTGAAAAAAGGAGGACATCATTAATGAAAAAAAAAGTATTCGACAGACTTGTGGAACGTGAGTTGAAAAAATTCAAGAACTATGTCCAAAGCGACTTTATGACAAAGTTTATCTCAGACATGTCCATTGACTACAACAACTACATCAAGCATGATACTGCGTATGGCAATTACTTTGGGATGCACTTTTATCCCTTTTGGCATAATCCCAATCAAGAAGACTTTACGGGAATAATCGATTCTTATATGTTGGAATACATGGTCTGCACAATGTATGTCCATGACCCCGAGAAAAAATTCCGTTATATGTTGGTTGGTGCGTCCTCACTCTTCTTGGCCATCCTCATTTTTGGAGACGACAGAGAGAGGGACACCATGTTCCATTCCATAGTCAACCTGATAAAAGAATACATAACGATGGAGTACAGCATTAATTATCAATCCACCACCCTCCAAGAGGCGTTTTTGCTGTACGACATCCAAACCAATAGCAAGAACCATGACCAGTGGACACCCTACATCACGGTATCACTGACCCCACTCTATCAAGATTGCATGGACAGCATCCTCTCTGACGACGAGGAACGTGTCAATACCCTATTATCTGACATGCTTGACTACCATTTCAAACAGTCAAACGTCGACAATTTCGTGCGCAACGAGTTCACTTTCCCTTCACAGAAAGTATTCCCCACGGAGATTTTGGCTCTCATCCACTATCGGCATACGCAGGGGAAATCCATCGGCTTCATCGATGACGAAGTTTTGAGCGTGTTCGTACCATACATAAAGGCAGGCAACTTCCGTCCCTCACCAGCAGTGGAGAAGGCAAGAAATGACATGTATGGTCTTCTCGGTATAAGATGAAATGGCAAAGCAGCGTACTCGTTAAATCCTACTAAATAGGGGTAACATTGCCACCACCAAAGATTCCGGTGGTTGATTGGCCGAAGACCGCGAACATTTCTACCACTACGACTGCGAAGGCAACCTCGTGTTCAAGGAATTTAAGGAACTGTCGTGGGGCGGTAACGTCATCGCCCTATTAATAAGGAGCGGCTCGAAACCGAACTGGGCAATATAATAGATATAATAATTCTTAACCCATAGTTTAAGTATGATAAAAAAGTATGATGGGACGACCGTAAACGAAAGATTATTCGTTGCAAAAAAAATTGATGAGTTTGACCAAGCCGTCAATGAGAGAGATAGAAGAAAGGTTATATCAATTTTACAAAGCGTTGAATTAACTGAATCTTCAATTTATTCGATATTATCCTCATTAGGCCTATAAGGATTATTGATTAAAACTTGTCATAACTGGCATCAATATGACAAATAGAAAATGACACATGATATGGCAATAGGGAGAAATCCGCTGATACTTGCCGAGCGCGCGAGAAGGACGACCGCAAATATGACGCTGGTGAACGGTTGGCCGAAGACCGCGAACATTTCTACCACTACGACTGCGAGGGCAACCTCGTGTTCAAGGAGTTCAAGGAAATGGCGTTGCGTGGCGGCATTGTCGCTCCTATTAATAAGGAGCGACTCGAAACGGAACTCTACATCTACGGCCAGCAAAGGAAACGGCCATCCGCGTTCATACCTTTCAAGTATCAGGGGCAGTACGAGGATGCCGAGACGGGATTGTACTATAACAGGTTCAGGTATTACGACCTGGATATAGTGAATTAATCTGCTAGGCATCTTTGTCAGTATGTGAAGGGTAAGGTGATAAGGACGGTAGTGTCAAATAGGGTTATATTTATCTATTACTTTATTTATACATGATTTGCCACGTCGGGAAAGTTGCAAAATAGCAAAAACTCATTTTTTACCTCTTTTTGTTTATTTTTCCAACTTAATTTTATATCTTTGTGAGCAAAACTTCTCATACGAGTGGGAGGCGATAAAATATCAAATTAAAAGCTTGAGATTATGGCAATTTATGATTATGGAGTTGGAGGCAACGAGGTAAAAGTCGATGCCAATGAGTCGATAGCAGACATCCCGTCCAACCGAACATTATTGGTACAGAAACTTACGGATGATGCTCCTGTCAGTCCAGAAGCAGTTTACGGACTTCAAACGGTGGAAGATGTGTTTGAACATTTTGCGCCGTCGGTCGAGTTGGAAATGCAGAACGAAAATGGTGAAGATGTAACCGAAACGATGACTTTCAAGAACCTTGGTGACTTTGATGCCAAGAACATGATGGAACACAGCGAGTTTCTCAGTAAACTCAATGTGGAAAAAGAACAGAACACAAAGATTGCCCGCCAACTTTCTTCCAATAAGGCTTTGCTGAAAGCACTTGAAAATCCTGAAAAGAAACAGGCCATCATCGATTTGTTGGAAGCTTCTCTTGAAGAAATAAAAAGCATGGATGCTAAATAATCCCACAAATAAGAAATAATGGAAAACGAAATAAAAGTAAAGGAACAACAGCAGGCAGTAGTAACAGGAAAGTCTGCTGTAAGAAAAGAAGTGCCATCGGCAACTTCTGCTTTAGAAAAATTGAAAGAATATGGTGGTTTTGCATTCCTTGAAAACATCATTGACGGTTTCTCCAATCTGAATCCTACACGCAAGGCACGTCGCAACATCTTCCTAACGGACGAACAATGGGCGGGTGAACGTAAGGTGCTTGCCAATCGTCTCAATGTATGGCTGGAACTACTCAAATCTGGCGAATCTGCCGAGAAGATGAGAGATAAGGCCAAGTCTAAAGCCCAAAGTGTAGAAGAACTGCTTAATAAAAACCTACATACGGCGTTAAACCGTGTCCACGATTTGGAAACAGCCTATCGCTCTGTAGCCCTCTTCTATAAGAATACAGAGAGCAGCAAGGTGAAGAATGTAACCATCGTCAATGCAGACATGGCACAATTAAAGGATTTGGATAATACACTCTTCATTGATTATATCGGTAATGAACTCAGTCAGAATTTCGATAGGTTGGATTTGCGTAGAAACTACTCGATTCTTATCATACCGGGCTATTTGGGTTCCAACGCCGTGCTTGACAAATGGGCTAAGATGGCACATGATAACAAGGTGATGCTCGTAACGGATTTCCAAGACTTGGAAACACCGGATGATGTCGTCGATATCTTCTTCAATGCTGACCATACGGGTGGCGATGTTTATAAGTCGAATGTCATCATGACCTGCAACTACCTTTTGGGTAGACCTAAGGTTACAGAAGTCGGCGAAGAAGAAAATCTCTATGTTCCCGGTTCAGGTGCTCTTGCAGGAAAGATTTACAGCACGTTAATGTCTCAGGTGGTTGCCGGCAAGAAGTTCGGTAGTCTCAATGAGGTGGAAAGCGTGCGCTTTGACTTGAAGAAAAGTGAGATTTCCGAACTCGAACGTATGGGATTAGTGCCAATGGTAAACGAATACAGCAAGGTAATGGCATTCTCTGCCAAAACTCTTTTCAACGGTGATAATCTCGGTCTGCAAACCTATTCTGTTGTGCGCGTATTCGACTACATTTCCAAGGTGCTGTTCGATTTCCTCAACCGCCGCGCCTTTGAGAATTGGACGACCCGTACAGAAGCCGACTTGCGAAGTCAAATCGTTAAGTTCTTGGATAGCATCAAAGGCCCGTCACGACTGATTGAGAAATTTAAGGTTATCAGGATAGAACAAGACCCTAACCAAAAGGACAGGGTGTTGCTCGACATTCATCTTACTCCATACTTCCCTGCAAAGAGTTTTGTCATTCAGCTGGAAGGACGCAAGGGCGAAGAACCGGAAGAAGCCAATTGGGAAAGTCAGTATAACCAAGAGTAGAAATTATATTTCCCAAGAATAATTGTAGATAGAAATCACCCCACTCATTCAATGAAAAATGGCAGGAAAATCCTGCCATTTTCATTTCTCCAACACAAATCTAATCACCTGATAAATAATCTTTATCACATTCCATAAGATAACAATGGGAGCGAGAAAAAGCCCTATCAGCCAATAGACAATCACCTTGATAATCGTCAGGACACCGAGCTCTTCCAAAGTCATGACAACTCCCGGCATGCGAAACAGGAAATTGCACAGCTGCCATCCTGCCACCAATGCGACAAGGAAATATCCGCTCATAAAAGCGTGATCGCTCATGCTGTCGAACAAGAAGTCCCATTTGTAGCCGAGAAAGAAAACAACGGCATAAACAATCAGAAAGATGACAGAAGTTAATATGGACGTGAACCGTTTCTCTTTCCGGCAATCTACGCATAAAGTATTTGCATTATGCCCGGCACATTCCGCGCACAATCCTTTCTGACATTTGGAGCACTGCGTAACGGCAGGTCGATCAGGGTGATAGGAACAATTCATAGCACAATATCATTTGGTTCATTGCAAGTACAAATATAATGAATTTATGGGACTTTTGCAAATCAAACCGTTATTTTATTGGCTTTTAGGTAAAAGATAAGACAAAGACTCGTCATTCTTAATCCGTTCCAGCTCATCTTTTACGATCTGCTTGACCTCCGCCTTGATGCGGTTATAATTCTCCTGTATCTTTTCCCGCATACGGTCGTTGCCCTCAGCATCGGTGAAGTCGGTGATGATGGGAATAGGCTTATACCGTTTCGTCTCGGCAGCCACTTGGGCGTTGTCGATGACTATCTCGGCATGGAAAATCTTCTGTTCGATACGCTCGTCGAAATTATCCGACACCGAGCCGACGAACATTCCCTGTGTCAGTCCCGAAATCTTGCTCGGCGGTATGAGGGCATCCATCTGCGTATTGATGGACGTTGAAATGTCCTGTCGGTTGATGGAGATGGACTGCCGCTTCTGCAACACTTTTCCGAAACGTTCCGATAACGTCTTCGCCGTCTCTCCCACCACCTGTCCCGAAAAGATGTTTCCTACCGTGTTCATCACGACTTTCGCCTCCTTGTCGCCGTAGTCGCGCGTGAGCTGCGAAAAGTCCTGAAAACCCAGACACACCGCCACCTTGTTGCTACGCGCCGTAGCAATGAGGTTGTCGAGTCCCTTGAAGTAAATCGTGGGCAACTCGTCGATGATGACCGACGATTTGAGCATCCCTTTCTTGTTGATGAGTTTCACGATGCGCGAGTTATACAGCCCCAGTGCCGCCCCATAAATGTTCTGGCGGTCGGGATTGTTGCCCACGCAGAGTATCTTCGGCTCTTCGGGGTTATTGATGTCGAGCGTGAACTCATCGCCCGTCATCACCCAATACAGCTGCGGCGAAATCATCCTCGACAGCGGTATCTTCGCCGAGGCAATCTGCCCCGCCAGCTGCTCCATCGCTCCACCCTGCCACGCGTCCATGAAGGGAGAAAGGTAGTTCTCTAATTCGGGATACGACGTGAGAATGGGAAACACATCCTCGTACTTCCGGTTGAGCAGTTCGATGGCATGTGGAAACGTGCAGTATTTCCCGTCTTGATAAATGCGCAGATACCAGATGATGGCGGCAAAGAGGATAATCGGACTCTCCACGAAGAAGTCACCCTGCTTCTGCACCCACGTCTTGTTCAGGTTGAGCATAATCGTATAGGCACTCTCGTAGGCATCCGAAATGTCCGTCATGAAGTCTGGGTGGATGGGATTACAGCGGTGCGACCGTCGAGGGTCGTCGAAGTTGATGACATAGAACTTCGGTTTTATCTTGTACCCGCCCAAGTGGTTGATGAGGTGATTGTAGGCAATCATCGACAGGTCGGGAAACTTGAAGTCATAGACATACATCGAATACCCCTTTTCTATTTGCTGCTTGATGAACGAGTTGACCACGGCATAGGACTTTCCACTGCCCGGCGTGCCCAATACGATGGTGGCACGGAACGGATTCACCACATTAATCCACCCGTTGTTCCATTTCTTCTTGTAGTAAAAGCGTGTGGGCAGATTGACGGAATATTCATTTTCCATATACCGCGTCTCCTGCATAAAACTCTCGTTTTCGTTGTTGAACACATCGTCCATCAGGTTGTGTTTCAACAGTCGGCTCATCCATAGCCCTGCCATCAACAGGCAGGCATACCCCGCTGAAATCATAACGACATAAAGCCCCACATCGATAGTAAAAGGCAACGGCAGACGGAGCTGCCAACCGTTGAGAAAGAACAGCACACCGCCCACTCCGAGTGCGACATATATCTTCCTCCATGTTATCTTCTCACCCTTCACACCTTTCGTTCCCAGACACGAAAGTCCCAAGAGCACCACGGCAAAGAGTTTTGTATAAAGCATAGAGGAGAAGAGTCCCGCCGTTCGCTGGAAGTTCATCAGGATGCGGTCTACCACGCCGATGTCGAGCCCCCACGTGCGGATGGCTCCGTAACCATACCAATACACGTTAATGACCACCAAGATAATACTCACGGCACGCAGAAAATCCATGATTTTCGCCAATGCCCTTAAATCGTCTTCCTGTTGCATAATCTATTTTCTTTGTTAATTGTTTTTTATTGTGTCGTTGTTTACATCGTTTGTTCAGTCTCCCTATATTGTCCGCCCTTTGCCCTTTCGTTTCTTGCGCCGTTTCATCTTTCGGATAAAATCTTCCTCTTCGACGTTTATAGCCTGACCGGAGGGATTAAGGAGCCCGAGGCCAAAGGAAGGATTTTCGTTGTCGTCTTGGACAACAGAGTGTTCCTGCACAGTCTCTTCGGAATGAAGAACAAACGGCATCGGCTTTTCATCTGCGTATGACAAAGTAAAGTGCTCTTGCAGGGCATTGGCGGAGAGTTCCTTGCACATGCGCGAGCCGTTGAGCACGCAGCCCGTTCGGTGGTCGATGAAGGTGGCTCCGTAGATGCGACCCTCGTCGGTAAGACGCAGCACCGTGTCGATACCCTTGCCTTTGAGCAGATTTACGAACTTGTCCCTATGGTAGGTCTCTCCGAGTGCTTGAAGCACTGCCCGTTTGGTGGGCTCGGTAAATTTCTTTTCGGCTATCTGCTTCTTCGACAAAGAAAAACGTTTCTCAATGGCGGCATAGCCTGCGGACTTGCCGAAGAGCGACGCCTTGAAAGGATTGCCCACCTTGTTGCCTTTATCGTCCGTTGCCGAGTAGACCAGCCCGTGATACTCCCGTCTTCCTACCTTTCCTCGCGTCTCTTCCACATGGATATTGTAGAGCGAAAGCAGGGCGCGGTATTCACCCATCGTCTGAAAGCGGTAACGGGCGGTGAGAGAAAGAAGCACGCTTGCGATTTGCTTTTTTACATCGCCTTTATCGATGTTTATCTTATGGGCAGCTTCACGTAATTCGCCTCGTTTGCGTTCGGCGGGATGCAAAGAAAATTCCTTTTCGAGTTCCTTGCGTATGCGTTCGCTCCTGCGGAAAAGAAAGTCCCTGTCGATGCGTTTACCCTTTTCGTCGACATTGACCGATACGATGTGCACATGGTGGCGGTCGATGTCCTCGTGCTTGACTATCACATAGGGCTGGTTGCCGTAGCCAAGCCTCTCCATATACGCCTGTGCGATGTTTGCCATCTCCATATCCGTGAGTCGGTCGTCGGGATGCGGATTGAGCGAGACGTGAATCACCGTGTTGCGTGTCCTGACGTTTTCGGGCATGCAGTTACAAAAGTCACGCAGCAGCCGGGCGCAGTCCATCTGTCCGTCCCCGCCATCGAACACTCTGTTGGTGGCAAGGAGTTTTCCCTCGTCCGCATTCACCTTCTGAGCGTTGTAAGCAAGTGCGCCGTAGAGCGAACTGCCGATGCTTATCTTTGCGACCATTGCTGCTCGAAGGTTTGGGTGAGACGAATGATTTGCTGTGTGATGAGCACCAATTCCTGCGTGCATTTCTCCAATTTATAAAGCAGTGCCATCGCCTTTTTCTCGGAAAAGTGTACGCGCAGTTCCTTGACAACTTGGTTGTAGTTGTTGCCCACGGCGCGGTATTGCGCATGAAAAGACGAGAGCTTGGTGTAATAATCGAGCAGCGTCTTGTCCGTTTTTATCACGCGAAAAGACTGCGAGAAGACACGGGCCTTGATGAAAACCGCACGGGCATAGACACCCGATTGGTCGTACATGGAGAGAAATTTAAGCCATTCCTCGTCATCGAAACGCACCATGACGCAATGCGTCTTCCTTGTCTCCTTGGGGTGCTTGCCCCATTTGGGGGTGTCACCTGCACCCCTGTTTTCATTTTCTTTTTTCATATTTCTGTGGATTAAGTGGTTTTGCGACTCGGCCGCCGTGCCGGTTGTTCCCCTATATGGGCAGAACTGCCCTTCAAAGGATTTACGACTTCGGAGAAAATCCTCCCTCTCCCTATGTAGAGAGGGCACCTTTCGGGAGTTACCCGAAAGCCTTTGAGTAACTCAAAGGACATCTTGCTGTGTCTTTGAGGACACAAACATCCGCCTTCGGACGGATGAGGGAGTTACCTTCAGAAGCCGTCAGGGAGAACACCGACCGACAGAGCTCGTCGCTCGGGTGCAAAATTAGGCAGAATATCCACCCGAAAACCGATAGGAACGACGCCAAAAGCTGCCACAATGACGCCACAAGCTGCCACGTGGCTGAAAAACGATACAAGTACCGACATTTTGTTGTTTATTTGCACCGACAAACCAAAAGACGTCAGTCAATCTGCCGGTTGGTTGAGAGAGACTCATGCCCCAATGGCCATTGGTTGGTTGCAACCGACACTTGGTTGTCCGTTTCTCCGGCAGTATCTCTGCAAGGAGAATAGGCGGTCACAACCGACGGACGGCGAGAATATGGTTGGAACATCAAGCGGAAGAACCCGACAAACCGACAAACAAATGTATCAATATATGTATCATCCATAAAACCAAGAAGACAATGGACAAACAAAAAGACAAACCACTGTATGTTGCTTTCTCCACCCAGAAAGGCGGAGCAGGCAAGACCACGCTCACGGTGCTCATGGCGAGCTACCTGCATTACGTAAAGGGATATGACGTCGCCGTCATCGACTGCGACTTCCCCCAGTACAGCATCCATGACATGCGCAAGCGCGACATGGACACCATCATGAAGGATGACTATTACAAGGTACAGGCGTATGACCTGCTCAGACAGCTGGGCAAGAAATACTATCCCGTCGTCTGCAGCCGCGCCGAGGACGCCATCACCTCCGCAGAGAGCCTTTGTAGGGGAGGCAATATGCCGGACGTCATCTTCTTCGACCTGCCCGGTACCATCAACAATGCCGAAATCGTCAATACCGTATCTCGGATGGACTATATCTTCACGCCCATCATCGCCGACCGTGTGGTGATGGAAAGCTCTATCAAGTTCGCCACCGTCATCAACGAGCAGATGGTCGTCACGGGCAAATCCGCCATCAAGGGGATTTACCTGATATGGAACATGGTGGACGGGCGCGAAAAGACGGAGCTCTATGAAGCCTACGAAAAGGTGTGCGCGGAGTTCGCCCTGCCCATCCTTTCCACCCGACTTCCCGACAGCAAGCGGTTCCGCAAGGAGATGGCATCCGAGCGTAAGGCGGTGTTCCGCTCCACGACATTCCCCACGGACAAGAGCCTGCTGCGGGGAAGCAATGTGGACAGGCTCGCAGACGAAATACTTGACATTATAAACCTCAAAAGATAAAGACAATGGCAAAGAAGACAAGAGTGGAAGACATCGACAGCAATTTCATCATCAACTCGTTCCGTCGGGACGACATGAGCATCCCACCCGAAGCAAGGACGAACGGAGTGGAAAGTGAAAAGCAAGAAGAGTTGGAAGATGAGGCGCCTATGGGAAAAGAAGCAGGCAAGGAAGAAGAACAGAAGACGGAGGAAATGCCGGCACGCCGCAGACGATCGAAAGACAGGGAGCAGGAATACCTTGCCGCCTTTCACAAGGAAGTGGACATCCCTGCCCGTATCGGTAAGACTGTGTACATCCGCAAGGAGTACCACGAACGGATACAGCGTATCCTGCGCATCATCGCCAAGGACGAGGTGTCACTGTTCAGCTATATAGACAATGTGCTGACCTACCACTTCGAGCATTTCGGCGAAGAAATCAAAAAGTTATATGAAAACAACAGTTCAATATTCTAAAAACAAAAGACAATGGAAAAGAAAGACAACCTCTCCCTTTACAGGGAAACATTCTTGAAGAAGACGCATTACACAGCAAGAGACGGCAAACAGGTGTACATTCCGGTCGTCTATCATGAGAAGATGCTCAAAATCGTACAGCTTATATGCAGCAACAGGGTTAACATCTCGGATTTGCTGTGCAACATGCTCGAAGAACATTTCAGAACGCACGGAGAAGAACTCAAAGCCCTCTATGAGGAAGCCCTGCTTAAGAACATGGAGCTATGACGACCTTTCTCATCATTGCCCTACTGGCATACAATGCTTGGCTGGCCTATCACCTTTTGAGTCGGCCGTCTGCCTCCAAAGGGCAAACGGCTTCAGAGGAAGAAACCAAAAAGAAGCGCGAAGCGCAGGACGAGGCTGCCGATATCGTGGGTAAGAGTCGTTTCAAGATGGAAGCCTCCGTACCCGTTCAACAGGAAAGGACGACGCCACTCGCTGCCACTACGGCGCCACAAGCTGCCACGCAGGAAAAAACGGAGGCGGTAGACATCGAAGACACTATCTTTGCCGACGAAACGGATGAGAAGCCTTCCCTGCAAATTCCCGCCGACCGCCTTGACGAGACCTTCACCGACATCAGGATAAATGATGTTGCAGGCGAGAACGAAGACGCAGAGGACGGAGAGCCCGACATGCCCACGGCAAGGGGAACGAGCTTCGAGGACATCGACAGGGCGGTGAAGTCCGTGAGAAAGCCCGAAGCAGACGAAGCGGAAAAGCTCCACGCCGGCAAGACCTTCAAGGACATCGCCGAGACGGAACTCTTTCAAAAGCTCACCGAGAGCTTTGCCGGCATCTCCGACAGAGTCAACGAAGTCATCGACCTCTATACCGCCCGTGCCACAGAGGCAAAACCGCTCGTCCTGCCCACGCGCATCGAAGACTTCGATATCCGCGATTTTGTATAACCCGTTAACAAGAAATGACAATGAAGGAAAAAGACTACGGATAAGGCGCACCTGCTGCCACTATATCCACAAGAAAGTTAAGTAAGACAATTTCAATTCAACCCCGACGGGCGGTGTATGACCGTTTTTCATGCACGCCCGTCACCAAACAAAGCTTTATGAACAACAAGCAAAAACCATTTCTCTCGGCAGTATTGCTTTTTACTGCCGCTTCCGCCCTTGCGCAGGGCAACGGTCTTTCGGGCATCAACCAAGCCACCAACATGGTGACCTCGTACTTCGATCCCGCCACGAAACTCATCTACGCCATCGGCGCCGTCGTGGGGCTTATCGGGGGTATGAAGGTGTATTCGAAGTTCTCGTCCGGCGACCCGGACACCTCGAAGACCGCCGCCTCTTGGTTCGGTGCCTGCATCTTCCTCATCGTGGCGGCCACTATCCTGCGTTCCTTCTTCCTCTAAACGACGAAAGGAATAGAAACGATGGCTGAGTTTTCAATCAACAAGGGGATTGGGGCGTCGGTCGAATTCAAGGGGCTGAAGGCGCAGTACCTTTTCATCTTCGCGGCGGGACTGCTCACGCTGTTCGTCCTGTTCGTCATCCTCTACATGACGGGCATCGACCAGTGGTTCTGCATCGGTTTCGGGGTCGTCTCCGCCTCTGCCTTGGTGTGGGGTACGTTCGCCCTGAACCGCAAGTACGGCGCGCACGGGCTCATGAAGCTCGGTGCCGCCCGCAACCGTCCGCGCTACCTGCTCCACCGCAAATCCCTTCCCCGTATCATCAGACACAAGAAACTTAAAAAGAAAGACGAAAATGAGGAACATTCTTAAAGCCACCACAGTGGAGAATAAACTGCCGCTACTTGCCGTGGAGAGCGGGTGCATCATCTCCAAAGATGCCGACCTGACGGTCTGCTTCGCGGTGACGCTGCCCGAACTCTACACCGTCACGGCGCAGGAGTACGAGGCGATACACGCCGCGTGGTGCAAGGCCGTCAAGGTGCTGCCCGACTTCTGCATCGTGCACAAGCAGGACTGGTTCATTAGGGAAAGCTACCGCCCCGATTTGCAAAAGGAGGACATGAGCTTCCTTTCCCGCAGCTTCGAGCGGCACTTCAACGAACGTCCGTACCTCAAGCACAGCTGCTACCTCTACCTCACCAAGACGACCAAGGAGCGCAACCGCCGCGAGAGCAACTTCTCCACGCTCTGCCGCGGACACATCGTGCCCAAGGAGATAGACAAGGAGACGGCAGGCAAGTTCTTGGAGGCTACGGAGCAGTTCGAGCGCATCATGAACGACTCGGGCTTCATCACGCTGAAGAGACTCTCCGACGAGGAGCTGGTCGGCACCGACGACACGGCGGGCATCATCGAGCGGTATCTCTCCCTGCTACCCGAGGGCGACACCTGCCTGCAGGACATCGACCTCTCGCCGCGCGAGATGCGGGTGGGCGACAACCGCCTGTGCCTCTTCACCCTCTCCGAGCCAGGCGACCTGCCCGCCAAGGTGGGCACCGACATCCGCTACGAACGGCTCTCCACCGACCGCTCCGACTGCCGCCTGTCGTTCGCCGCACCCGTGGGACTGCTGCTGCCCTGCAACCACATCTACAACCAGTACCTCTTCCTCGACAACAGCGAGGAGAACTTGCAGAAGTTCGAAAAATCCACCAAGAACATGCAGTCGCTCTCGCGCTACAGCCGCAGCAACGCTATCAATCAGGACTGGATAGAGGAGTATCTCAACGAGGCACGCTCCTTCGGGCTGACCTCCGTCAGGGCGCACTTCAACGTCATGGCATGGAGCGACGACGAGGAGGAGCTCAGGCACATCAAGAACGACACGGGCAGCCAGCTGGCGAGCATGGAGTGCATGCCGCGCCACAACACCGTGGACTGCCCGACGCTCTTCTGGGCGGCCATGCCCGGCAACGGCGCCGACTTCCCCGCCGAGGAGAGTTTTTACACGTTCACCGAGCAGGCGGTGTGCCTCTTCACCGAGGAGACCAACTACCGCAGCTCGCCCTCGCCCTTCGGCATCAAGATGGTCGACCGCCTCACGGGCAAGCCCCTGCATCTGGACATCTCCGACCTGCCCATGAAGCGTGGCGTCATCACCAACCGCAACAAGTTCGTGCTCGGTCCCTCGGGCAGCGGCAAGTCGTTCTTCATGAACCACCTCGTGCGCCAGTACTACGAGCAGGGCACGCACGTGGTGCTCGTGGACACGGGCAACTCCTATCAGGGGCTCTGCGAGATGATACGGCGCAAGACAGGCGGGGCGGACGGCGTCTACTTCACCTACACGGAAGAGAAGCCCATCTCGTTCAACCCCTTCTACACCGACGACTACGTCTTCGACGTGGAGAAGAAGGACAGCATCAAGACGCTGCTGCTCACGCTGTGGAAGAGCGAGAGTCAGGAAGTCTCCAAGACCGAGTCCGCCGAACTGGGCAGCGCCGTGTCCGCCTATGTGGAGCTGATTCGCACCGACAGGAGCGTCACGCCCTGTTTCAACACCTTTTACGAGTATATGAAAGGTACCTACCGGCAGGAGCTGGAGGCACGCGACATCAAGGTGGAGAAGTCCGACTTCAACATCGACAACTTCCTCACCACGCTCCGGCAGTACTACCGCGGCGGACGTTACGACTTCCTATTGAACTCGGCGGAGAATATCGACCTGCTTTCCAAGCGTTTCATCGTCTTCGAAATCGACAGCATCAAGGAGAACCGCGAACTCTTCCCCGTGGTGACCATCATCATCATGGAGGCGTTCATAGGCAAGATGCGGCGGCTCAAGGGCGTGCGCAAGCAGCTCATCGTGGAAGAGGCGTGGAAGGCGCTCTCCTCGGCAAACATGGCCGAATACCTGCGCTACATGTACAAGACGGTGAGAAAATACTTCGGCGAGGCCATCGTGGTGACGCAGGAGGTGGACGACATCATCTCCTCGCCCGTGGTCAAGGAGAGCATCATCAACAACTCCGACTGCAAGATACTGCTCGACCAGCGCAAGTACATGAACAAGTTCGACCAGATACAGGCGCTCTTGGGGCTCACTGACAAGGAACGCGGGCAGATACTCTCCATCAACATGGCCAACCACCCGGGGCGGCTCTACAAGGAGGTGTGGATCGGGCTGGGCGGCGTGCAGAGTGCCGTCTACGCCACGGAGGTAAGTCCCGAGGAATACCTCGCCTACACCACCGAGGAGACCGAGAAAGTGGAAGTGCGCGCACTGGCGGAGCAGTACGGCGGCGACATCGAGAAAGCCATCCGGGAGCTGGCCGGGCGAAGACGGGCGGCACGGAGCGGTTAATCCCGTCGGATATATCATTGGATGTATCGGTTTAGTCAAACGTGGATAAATAATTGGACAAACGTGTCCAAACACTTGGACTAACTTGTCCAGCTTATTGGACAAACGTGTCCAATCAATTAGACAGGCGTGTCCAAACGGTTGGACTAATGTGTCCAATGAATTATACAAACGTGTATAATGAGCTGTACAAGTCTGTATAAGTAATTATACAAGCCTGTATAACCGGTTATACAAACGTGTATAAGCTGCCTTGTTCACGTATGCGAGGCTGACACATCCTTATCTTAGTCAAGAGACAGCATATTTAGTATTCACATCAACATCAACAAAGAAATGAAAACAAGAGTATTTACCATCATCGCCCTTTGCCTGCTCTTTGCGGGCAGGGCAAGCGCGCAGTGGGCGGTCATCGACCCCTCCAACATCGCACAGAGCATCATCAACGCCGGGAAGAACATCGCACAGACCACGACCACGGCGCAGAACATGGTCAAGAACTTTCGGGAGACCGTGAAGATTTACGAGCAGGGCAAGAAATACTACGACGCCCTCAAATCAGTGAATGGTCTCATCAAGGACGCCCAGAAGGTGCGCAAGACCATTCTGATGGTGGGCGAGATTACCGACGTCTACGTGAACAGCTATCGCCGGATGCTGCACGACAGCAATTTTTCACCCGCAGAACTCAGTGCCATCGCCTTCGGCTATACCAAGCTCCTCGAAGAGAGCAACGACGTGCTCAAGGAACTCAAGCAGGTGGTGAACATCACCACGCTCTCGATGACCGACAAGGACAGAATGGACGTGGTAGACCGCTGTTACATGCGGATGAAGAACTATCGCAACCTCGTGAATTACTACACCAATAAGAACATCTCCGTGAGCTATCTGCGCGCCAAGAAGAGGAACGACCTCGACCGCGTGATGGCGCTCTACGGCAATGCGAACCAAAGATACTGGTAGGCCATGAACTTCGACAACCTTCACGAAATCCTCCGTTCGCTCTACGAGGAGATGATGCCGCTGTGTGCCGACATGGCGGGCGTGGCGAAGGGCATCGCCGGTCTGGGTGCGCTCTTCTACGTGGCTTACCGCGTGTGGCAGTCGCTCGCCCGTGCCGAGCCCATCGACGTCTTCCCGATGCTCCGCCCGTTCGTCATCGGGCTGTGCATCATGTTCTTCCCCACGGTGGTGCTCGGCACGCTTAACGGCGTGATGAGTCCCATCGTCAAGGGTACCAACGGGATGTTGCAGGAGCAGACCTTCGACATGAAGAAGTACCGCGAGCAGAAAGACAAGTTGGAATACGAGGCGATGGCGCGCAACCCCGAAACCGCCTACTTGGTGAGCGACGAGGCGTTCGACAAGCAGATCGAGGAGCTGGGGTTCTCGCCTGCCGACTTGGCGACGATGACGGGGATGTACCTCGAACGGGGTGCTTACAACCTCGAAAAGAAGGTGCGCGACTTCTTCCGCAGCATCATGGAGCTGCTCTTCGAGGCCGCCGCGCTCATCATCGACACCCTGCGCACGTTCTTCCTCGTCGTGCTGGCGATACTCGGTCCGATTGCCTTTGCCATCTCCGTGTGGGACGGCTTTCAGTCCACGCTCACGCAGTGGGTCTGCCGCTATGTGCAGGTGTACCTCTGGC
The DNA here is from genome assembly GCF_900454835.1 of Prevotella denticola. GTDB lineage: Bacteria > Bacteroidota > Bacteroidia > Bacteroidales > Bacteroidaceae > Prevotella > Prevotella denticola. Next base: position 985,420 of record NZ_UGTM01000002.1, read on the forward strand.
TGCCCGTGTCCGACCTGTTCAGCACCATCCTTGCGAGGATACAGATACTGATGCTGCAGAACGACATCACCGAGTTGCAGAACAACCCCGCCTTCTCCATCGACGCGAGCAACGGGGTGTACATCGTCTTCCTCGTCATCGGCATCGTGGGCTACTTCACCATCCCCACCGTCTCGGGCTGGATCATTCAGGCGGGCGGCATGGGCAGCTACAACCGCAGCATCAACAACATGGCGAGCCTTGCCGGCAAGCGTGCGGCAGGTGCAGCGGGAGCCGTGGCGGGCAACGCCGCCGGACGTGCGGGACACCTCATCAAGTCCGCTTACCAGCGCATGAAATCGTAAAACAGAAAAGAAAGAAACGAATAGAACAATGGAATTCAAATCTCTAAAGAACATCGAAAGCTCGTTCAGGCAGATACGCCTGTTCGGCATCATCTTCCTCTGCCTGTGCACGGCCATCGTGGGCTACACGCTGTGGAGCTCCTACCGGTTTGCCGAGCGGCAGCGCGAGAAGATTTACGTGTTGGACGGGGGCAAGAGCCTGATGCTCGCCCTCTCGCAGGACTTGTCGCAGAACCGCCCCGCCGAAGCGCGGGAGCATGTGCGGCGTTTCCACGAACTCTTCTTCACCCTCTCGCCGGACAAGAGCGCCATCGAACACAATGTCCGCCGCGCCCTGCTCTTGGCAGACAAGAGTGCCTACGACTGCTATGCCGACTTTGCTGAAAAGGGCTATTACAACCGCATCATCGCGGGCGGCATCAACCAGACGCTCCGGGTGGACAGCGTGGTGTGCAGCTTCGACGCCTATCCCTATCGCGCCGTGACCTATGCCACACAGCTCATCATCCGGCAGAGCAACGTCACCCGACGGAGTCTCAAGACGGAGTGCCGCCTCCTGAACGCTGCCCGTTCGGACGACAATCCCAACGGCTTTACTATCGAGGGTTTTAATATTCTCGAAAACAAGGACCTTCAAACCGTGAAGCGATGAAAAGGAAAAAGACCAGCAAAGTATTGTGGTGGGCATTGTGGAAAGCCTACGACTTCCGTAAACGCGCTTTACGGCGGTTGCGGGCTTACCACGACAGCCTGTCCGAGCGGACGCGGCGGCGCATCGTCCTGACGATGCTCGTCCTTTTCGCCCTGCTCTCGCTCTATACCGTCGGCAAATCAGTCTATGGTCTGCTGCATGGTGGCGGCGAGCACATGGAAATCAAACATATTCAAACGTTCAAACAAAAACGATAATGACACTGACAAGTAAAGAAAAACAGAAACGACCGCTCACCGAAGCCGAGCGGCAGCGGAGGATGAAACTGCTCGTCTATCCGCTCATGGTGCTGCTCTTCGCCGGCTCGATGTGGCTCATCTTCGCGCCCTCGTCCGCGGATAAGGCAAAGGAAGACGCAGGCAAGGGCTTCAACATAGAGATGCCTGCTGCTGACAGCACGGGCATCATCGCCGACAAGCGGAAAGCCTACGAGGCGGCAGAGATGGAGCAGCGGCAGCAACAGCGCAACCGAGACCTGCAAGACCTCGGCTCGCTCTTTTCCTCGGATAATACGAGCACAGCCCATACCGCCATCGATGATTTCGGCACGGGCGGGCAACCCGCCCCGCAGGACAATGCACAGGGCAGCACATCTTCCGTACGCTCTTCATTGGGTGCCTACCGCGACCTCAACACCACGCTGGGCGGCTTTTACGAGCGCGAACAACCGAGGCAGGACACGGAAAAGGAAGAACTCAAAGTCCGCCTGCACGAATTGGAAGAGCGTCTGAATACGCAAAGCAGCCGTTCCTCTGCGATGGACGAGCAGGAGGCGCTCTTGGAAAAGTCCTACCGGCTGGCGGCGAAGTACATGCCCGCTTCGGGCGGCTCTGCACCTTTCGGCAAGGCTGCCACGGGCGACACGCTGCAAGCGGCCGCCTCGGCAGGCGTACACAGGAAAGCCGTGATGACACCCGTCAAGCGGGTGGTGCGGCAGGTGGTATCTGCGCTCGGGCAGCCTATGACGGACGAAGCTTTTATTGCTGCCCACTCCCAAGCGCGTAACTACGGCTTTCAGACGGCAGTAGGTGTGCAGGCTGCGGCGGAGAAGAACACCATCGCCGCCACCGTCTACGGCAACCAGACCGTCAGCGACGGACAGGCGGTGCGCCTACGGCTCTCTGAACCGATGGCAGCGGGCGAACGTATCCTGCCGAAGAACACCCTTATAACGGGCGCGGCCAAGATACAGAGCGAACGGCTCACCATCGTCATCGAGACGCTCGAATACGGCGGTACGCTCATCCCCACCGCTCTCTCGGTCTATGATACCGACGGACAGGAGGGCATCTTTATTCCCAACTCGATGGAGCGCAGTGCCGCCAAGGAGATTGCCGCCAACATGGGCACCGCCGCAGGCAGCAGCGTGAACATCTCCACCGATGCGGGGGCACAGCTCGCCGCCGACGTGGGCAAGGGACTGCTGCAAGGCACGTCGCAGTACTTCGCCAAAAAGGTGCGCGCCGTCAAGGTGCATCTCAAGGCGGGCTACCGCGTGCTACTTTTTCAAAAGAAAGATTAATCGACAATGTTTTTATTACCAACTAAATCCAACAGTAAAATGAAGAAAATGTTATTTGTCCTCGCCCTCTTCATGGGCGTAACATGTGCGAATGCACAGCAACAGGGTATCAAACAGGTAAAACCGGTGGGCGTTGCCGCCGCTGCACCGTATGACGGGCTGACGCGGCAGCTGACCTTCGAGCGGATGATACCGCCCCACGGATTGGAAGTGACCTATGGAAAGACGGTGCACATCCTTTTTCCCGCAGAAGTGCGCTACGTAGACCTCGGCTCGCCCAACCTCATCGCCGGTAAGGCGGACGGAGCGGAGAATGTCATCCGCGTAAAATCCACCGTCAAGGGCTTTCAGGGGGAGACGAACATGAGCGTCATCACCGAAGATGGCTGCTTCTACACTTTTAATGTGCGCTATGCCGACGAGCCGCTGCTGCTCAATGTGGAGATGACGGACATCATTCACGACGGTGAAAGTGCGAACCGTCCGAACAATGCGCAGGAGGTGTACCTTAACGAACTGGGCAGCGAGAGCCCGATGCTCGTGCGGCTCATCATGAAGTCCATTTACAGGCAGGACAGGCGAACAGTCAAGCACATCGGCTGCAAGCGTTTCGGCGTGCAATACCTGCTCAAGGGCATCTATACGCACGGCGGACTGATTTACTTCCACACCGAAATCAGGAACCAAAGCCACATTCCTTTCGACGTGGATTACATGACGTGGAAAATCGTGGACAAGAAAGTGGCCAAGCGCACGGCCGTGCAGGAGCAGGTCGTGCTTCCGCTGCGGGCGCAGAACTACGTTACCTGCGTGCCGGGCGGCAAGAGTGAGCGCACGGTCTTTGCCATGTCGAAGTTCACCATCCCCGATGGTAAGCAGCTCGTTGTGGAGCTGTGCGAGAAGAACGGCGGCAGGCATCAATCGTTCACCATTGAGGACGAAGACCTTGTGTGTGCAAGGGAAATCAGCGAACTTGAAGTGAAGTAATGATGAGAAAGCTTGCATTTTTTCTCTTTGTCGTGTCGCTTGCACTTTTTCGGGGGCAGGCACACGCCCAACGCTGTCTGCCCGGAATGAAAGGCATACGCCTCACGGCTGGCATGGCAGACGGTTTTTATTCCAAGTCTGCAAGTAATAATGCGGGCTATTCGTTCGGGGCTTCGCTTGCCACCTACACCAAAGGCGGCCATCAATGGGTGTTCGGGGCGGAATATCTCCGCAGATACCATCCCTATCGCGAAAGCCGTATTCCTGTGGAGCAGTTCACGGGTGAGGGAGGTTTCTTCTGTGACGTGCTTTCGGACGTCAGCAAGACCTTCTTCCTGTCGGCGGGTGTTTCCGCCTTGGCGGGCTATGAGACGGTCAATGGCGGCAAGAAGTTGCTTTTCGACGGCTCTACGATATGTAATAAAGACGGTTTTGTTTACGGTGGTGCCGTTACCTTACAGGCGGAGACCTATCTGACGGACAGATTGGTGCTGCTGCTCTACGGCAGGGAACGCTGTCTGTGGGGAGGTGCTACGGGGCATTTTCATGCACAGTACGGTGTCGGACTGAAAATCATGATGGACTGACGATGGATGCACGACGAATGAGAGAAATCCCCATTGCGGACTTCCTGAACGCGATGGGGGTTCGTCCGGCAAAACAGCGAGGACAGGTCTTGTGGTATTCCGCTCCGTACCGCACGGAGCGGACGCCCTCCTTCAAGGTCGACACCACCAAGAATGTATGGTTCGACTTTGGAACGGGCAAGGGTGGCGACATCTTCGATTTGGCAGGAGCTTTCATCGGGAGTGAGGATTTTCTTTTGCGGGCGGCTTTTATCGCAAAGAGCGGTGCGTGTCCGCTTCCCGTTATGACGCAATCGACAAGGAATAAAGAAAGAGAGCCTGCCTTTGAGGATATTTGGGTGCGTTCCTTACAGGACAGCAAATTGCTGGGCTATCTGGAAGAACGGGGCATCGATGCTTATGTTGCCATCCCCAACTGCGAGGAGATAAGGTATCGTGTACATGGAAAACGGTACTATGCCATCGGCTTCCGCAACAGGAGCGGAGGACTGGAATTGCGCAATCGCTTCTTCAAGGGGTGCATACCGCCCAAGGATATTTCACTGAAACGTAGCGGTGCAGACGTGTGTGCCGTCTTCGAGGGTTTTATGGATTACCTCTCGGCTATGCAACTCGGCATCATCGCTTCGGATTGGCTTGTGCTTAATTCCGTTTCCAACGTGGAGAAAGCTTTGCAAATGCTTGGCGACTATCAGAGGATAGAATGCTATCTTGACAATGACGATGCAGGGCGACGGACTTTTGATAGGTTGAGGGTAAACTTCGGGGATAAGGTCGTTGACTGTTCCACTCTGTATGCCGGCCACAAGGATTTGAATGAGTACCTGCTCTCTTGGCGAGCAGGATTGAATATATAACGATAAAAAATAACGAACAAATGAGAAAGAAAATTTTTAATATGATTTGGGTAATGGGAGTGCTTGCCCTTGCAGGGTTTTGTCTATCTGCTTGTGATAACGAGTTGGATATTCAAACGGCATATCCGTTCAAGTTAGAAACGATGCCCATACCGGGCAGGATAACAAAAGGGCAGACCGTGGAGATACGCTGCATGCTCGTGCGGCAGGGGCGGTTTGCCGACACGCGCTACAGTATCAGGTATTTCCAATATGATGGTGTAGGCGTACTGCGCATGGATGACGGCACGGTATTCAAGCCCAACGACCGTTATCCGCTTAAACGCGAGGTGTTCCGTCTCTATTACACCTCTACCACCACCGATGCACAGAAACTCACGGTAACGGTGGAGAGCACCGACGGGCAGGCACAGGAGCTGGAACTTAGTTTCAACAACGACACGAAAAAGGACGAGAGTGGTGGGCAGGACACTTCGTCAAAAGAGAATGAGAGGCATTTTGGCGGCAGGCGTTAGGCGGATATTTTGCTTGTGTCTGCTTGTACTCACTGCTCTTTCCTTGCCTGCACAGCCACGACAACCGCTTTCACGCTTCGAACGTGCTGTGCGCTGCGTGAAATACTTCGAGGGCTGGCATGGGCGCGGTCGGTATCCGTATGTCGGTTACGGTCACCGCCTGCTGAAAGGGGAACGGTTTACGGCAAGTATGACCGAACGGCAGGCGGACTCGCTCCTGCGTGCCGACCTGCTCAGCCGATACGCCCTTTTCCGTCGTTTCGGCAAGGATGCTTTGCTCCTGACCGTACTCTCCTACAATGTAGGTACCGGCACGCTGCTCGGTGGTAGAAACCGCCCTAAAAGCCGACTGATACGGAAACTTGAACGGGGCGACAGAAACATCCTGCCCGAATACCTCTCTTTCTGCCGCTATAAAGGCAAGGTGCTGCCTGGTCTGCTCAAACGGCGGCGCGTGGAGTTCGCCTTGTTTTATATCCCATGCGTAAAATTCTAAATACTCCAATAAAACTCCCTCCAACAGTATAAAATACCGATAGAGGGAGTTTTTGTGTGCTATTTTTCTTCGTGTTGCTTTCTGCCATTCGCAGAATGAAGACTTATGGTTTCTTTGCTCCTTTCTTTTCCGCCTTTTTTCTGCTCACGAAAGAAAGGAGAGGGCGGCAGACATACCGCCGTTAAGTACGCTGTTGTTTACTCCTTTTGAATGGTTACTCGCGTGGTCTTTACTTCGGGGTGGGTAGAGAATGCCCAGTTTATCTTTTCATCGGGCAAGGTGCTGTGAATGCTTCCGCCCATCACCAACCCGCAATCTTGCAGGACTTTCTGCCGTGCATTTTCTTTACTATCGGCAAGAACTTCAAACACACCCTCGAAAATATATTGCGTTTGTACTCTGTAAATCCGTTTCTCCTTCATGTATTTAAAACTTTGCCATTAATAATCTGCGTTCCATTGGTTCGCCATTCGATAGCCTGCGATGGGTGAGCCAAAAATGATGTTTACCATATCCATAGACAAAGAACTTGTCGAGTTCCGTTTCTTCGGCAATCTTATGGATTGCATCTTTCAATTCTTCCTTGTTGGTAGACAAGGTTATCGCATTGATAACCCTAACGAAAATGTGGGGTACCTCATTTGCCCAGTTGCATACGATGCTCTCTATTTCTATTTTCATTGCTGTGATAATTTGGTGGTTTATATTTTTCTTTATGCTGTTGCCTTCATTCTTTGGCGGATTAACCTGCTATTGGCATTCACAAGATTTACTATCTGCTCGTGGTACTCCGTATTCTTGTTGCACACGCCACGACTTTGTACTACTTTTAAGGTTTGCAGTGATACTTCGATAGTCTCTATCCGCCTGTCCTCAATGGTCGCCGAAAGGATAAGGGAGTCTTCTCTGAGGTAGTATCTATTTGAAAACACGCAATGATGCATAGCTACCCCTTCTTCCAAATGCTCCTGCACACTCTCCAACACGTGGACTTGGATTGTGCCGTCCGTGAAATGGATACCGAAGAATTTGGATTTGAGTTCTCGGAAACGTTTTTCATCTTCGATTGCTTTTTGCCATTTTTTCTCGATTTCTTCTTTTTCTCTTTTCCTGCGTATTTGGGCTTCTATGCGGTCGTGCTCGGCCTTAAGGTCTTTGGCGCAAAGGTACTTCGGACTGTGAACGTCCTTGCCCAACCTGCGGAGCATATCCACATAATCGCACCATAAGGAAATGTCTTTTATCTCATACCCGTTACGAACGGCAATCTTATACGACTGCCAATAGGCTTCAAATGCCCTTGTGTTGTTGAGGAAATAGCGCAAATGGTCTATGCGTTCTGCCTTGATGAGGGTTTCCACACGGCTGTCGGTGAGTAGTGCTGGAATAAGGGCAATGGGTGCGATTTTGTGAAAATCATTCTTAAATCCATTCCTGCGGAGTGCTTCCGTTGCCTTGAACTTCGGATATATCGGAGAGTACGATATATGGCGGTAGGCTTCGTTGTCGTTTCGCACTGCCATTGGCGAATAGAAAGAGAACGTGTCCACGTAATGCCCCAATATGCGTTGAACGGCTATCACGACCTTTCGCCCTTGCCCGTTCCACCAATACTGACCGATTTCGATTGTCGCATATTTCGCCTTACAACCTTTCTCCATGCCCACTACTATCAGGAACATACGCAACACTTGGTATGCTCCGCAGGTAGTAAGGACTGTGAAGTATTGCTTTTGTTTCAACTTGCGCCCGTAGGTTTCTTCAACCTGCAACCTTGCCCCACAATGGGGGCAGGTGCAAGTTTCTCTATGTTTGTCCATTATCCAACTATGTCCGCAGTCCATACACGTAGTATGACCTTTGGGCAATCGGTAGGCGAAGTGGTCGATGCACTCATGGAATGCCCACTTGCTTTGCGTCTTGGTAATGGGGCGCAAATGCTTGCTTTCAGCAAGCACAGCCTTTTCAAATCTGTTTCTCGGTTTCATACTCTTTCCTCCTTGCTTTATTCGTTACGAAATACATAGCCGTCCTTATACCAATAGTCTGTATCAAAAAGGTCGTCGGCATATTTTGAGAAGTCGAAGTAGCTCAATGCAAAATCGGACAAGTCGTTTTCCATTCTCACAAGTTCTTCAGCAAAGTCCTCCTTGCTCGCATAACTGCCGATATAGGCGGATTGGAAAGACTTCACAAGGCTGTAAGCGTCTTGCGTGAGTTTGATGTTGTTGCCTTCCGCCCATACCCAAAAGGCTTCTTTCTCCGTGCCGTTCAGTCTGTCCAACTCGTCCCGAAGTTCAAAGAAATTTTCTTCCAAGTTGCTCTCGTCTATCAGACTGTCGGGAATGTTCTCCCAATCTTGGAACATATATTCGGGTTCTTCCTCGTCTTCGTGTATCTCGGCACAATACTCCAGAAAGCCGTCCAAATCATAAAAATCCGAAAGGCTTACCCACTCGCCCTGCAAAGTGCCGTTGTTGTACTTGGCATAAGTGCCTACGTAAATCCGTGCTTCGTTCAAGTCCATTGCTTCCATATTGCGATATTGTCTAAGGGTTAAAAATCAAATAGTGAAGGTTGTACAACCTTATTTTCTGTTTTCTTGGTTCGCTCGCTGTGGCTGCGCATCTTGGCAAGCTGTTCGCGTTGGTATTGCTCAATGGCTTGCCTGCGTGCTTCCGCCTTTTCCTCGTCTGTGAGCTGTACCACGTGGTTTACGGCTATGTGGCAATTAAGGGGCTTGCCGATGTCGATATTATCCTCGTCAAAATAATGTACTGCCTGCGAATATATCTCCCCGTCTGAAAAGCCTGCACATCCGCTGTTCTTCACATAGTTGAGGATATAGGTAATGCAGTCGTCAATGTTCTTGCCCTCCTTGCGGTAGCTTACTGCAAAAAGTTCGTCTTCGGCTGCCCTATTGTTCAAATAGGCTTGAATGGTTCGTTTGAAATGGTCGGTTGCTTTCATTGTCGTATGCTGTTTTTAATTGAATAATGTTCCATTGGATAGAAATTCGTAGTTGTTGGCTTCGCAACTCTCTGCAAAGGCTTCCTCGCTGAGTTGGTATTCCATATCGTCCCTGCAAGTTTTGAAAAAGCCATCCAAGCACTTGTCTATAAGTTCGCACAGCGTGGTGTTGTCGGGAGATTTCAAAAAGTCGTATATGGGCTTCAAAATATCATAGTCTATGTAGTAGCCTGTCAGTACGCAATCATTGGTGACGAATACACGGCTCTTGCGTTTCTTCTTATAGTTTTTGCCCCAATAGGTCTTGGAGATATACAAATCGTTCCAATGGTTATTGACAAGGTATTTGAGAAGCCTTATTCCTTTCAAATTGTCTTCTTCCTCGCTATAATGAGAGGTAAAACGATAGTTGTAGGTGCAACTGTCGTATGACCATTTTTCTACTTTGATTTTGAAAACCTGCTCAAAGGCTTGCAAGGTGTTTCGGTTCTCTTCGCTCCAAATATAGTCGAAATGTTCTACCCAATGGCGGTGTGCCTTAACTTGTGCTTCCTTTGTCAGTTCGTGGAACTGATACACCTCGTATATTTTTGTTTCTATTCTCATTGTCGTATGATTTTAATTAAACGATAGCTTGGATAATTTGCATTCTGTGTTGGGGACTGACCATTTCAAAGCAGAATGCGATAAACTCTTTTCTTGCTTCTCTGCGCAACTCCTTGTACAATGTTTTCAGTTGCGAATAGTTGCCGTTGATGTAGGTTTCATACATATACTCGAAGATATTGTCCACTTCGTAGTATCGGCATTGCTGGCTGGGTGTCTTGCTGTGTCTTGTTTTCATCTTGATTTATGTTTATAGGGTGAATATCCAAAGAATAAGGGCGAGAATACTTACGAGGGTGAGCACGTAGAGGACTATTGCCCAAAGGGTGCGGAGAATGCCTGCGACGATTTCCGCAAGTAAACCGACAACCACACCGACCGCCCCAAAGACGATGCTTAGAATGCTTGTGAGCAGCAAACGGAGGGTTGTGCGCAAGGCTCGGTGAATGTTGATTGACTTTTCCATTTTATTCGAGTTTTTAATGTTTAATGCGGATCCAAGAGCTTGAAGGAGTTGAGTTTCACTGCTTATCGGTCTCTCGTTTATCCGACATTTTTTTTAATGCGTCTTCCTGTCGCATCGGTCGTTTTCGTTTCAGGTGCCTCACAAAGGTAGGGATGAGCGAATGCAAGGTTTTTGAGGGAAAATACTACCCGGAGCAAAACGCAGTGGAGCGTAGGCGTGGAGATTTTCTCCAAAACCGAAGGCTCCGACCTTGCAGCAGCGTAACATCCCGGAATTACCTTTGCGCCTGAACGGGGACGACCAGCGGATGCGATACGGTGGAGACCGCATCGAAATGGAGGTAAACGGAAAAGAGACAGATTCGGATGAAAAAGTAAAAAATCTGATTGCATGCCATACTATCAGATAGTAAAAAGCGTAATGAAGCGGGCATGTAAAAGCCACCTATAGAAGACAAAGACGGAAGAGGAAAGGTACGAAGTCTGCCTTTCGGGCTTGCTGCGATGGGCAGGCGTGTACTTTTCCTACGGCTTTGTCAGACAAGTCGGAGGTGTCGAAGGTAGACGGGTGAGGGATTTATCACCACCTGAATAGCTCCGACTTCTCCGACGACAAACAATGCGGCTTTTACGACCGCTTCCAAGAAAAGAAAATACCAAAAGAGAAAAGTATTGAAAATTGTCTTGCTGAAATCCATACCTTAGAAAGTATGGTCGGTACACAGAAAAGTGGCAGGAAGCAGATTTGCCGAAATCCTTTTCGACAGGCAGCTCCCTGCCTCTTTTCGTCGGTCATGAAAGGCAGGAATGTGTTATGCCCGATAGCGAAGTTTACGAAGAGAGGGCATAACTTGTTCCTGCCGAAGATGAGAAGGATTTCAGCAAGACAATTAAACCATCGAAATGACAATGGAAAAGTCTGCCTGATAAGAAAAAATAAGTTTTTCTTTGGTCGTACAGCACATTTTGTTTATCTTTGCATTGATAAAAGAGTTGTTTGAAACGACAGCAAATCAAGGAAGTCCAGGGAATTTGAGTAGTAACCAAATCGTAACCCTTTTCCTTTTTCCAATTTCATAAGTACTTATAATCAAAGAGTTATAAAGAATCGGCACTTTTGCCAAGTAAAAGTATGAAAAATAATCTTTATGAATGGATGCTCTCTCTTATTTTTTTGCTAACTTTGCGACGATGGAATTCAGAACAATCGTCCATATTCCCCGCCCGGCATTTGAGCTGATGCCCTGTGAACGGATTATCTTCGTAGGGTCATGCTTTGCAGACTGCATAGGAAAACGGTTTCAGGAAGAGAAATTCAGGGCTGTAATAAACCCCTCGGGAGTGATGTACAACCCTGTATCCATCCTGCATACAGTGGAGAAGATGGAGAACTGCACATTTGACACCGCCGTATTCACGCTGGGAACAAACCACGTCTATGTGGAACGGGCGACCGGCAAAATCGTTGACAACTGCAGGAAACGTCCGCAGCAGCTGTTCGAGGAACGGGAACTGACCATTGAGGAATGTACCGATGCCCTGCTGAAAGCCATACTGCTGTTGTGGAAGAACAACCCCGCCGGCAGGGTCATCCTTACCGTCAGTCCTATCCGTTATGCCAAATACGGCTACCATGAAAGCCAGCTCTCCAAGGCCGTACTGCTTCTGGCAGCAGACAGACTGGTGAAGGAACTGGGCGATACAGTGTATTATTTCCCGGCCTACGAGATAGTGAATGACGAACTGCGCGACTACCGTTTCTACAAGGCTGATATGCTGCACCCCAGCAGTCAGGCGGTAGACTATATATGGGAGCGGCTCGTAGAGACCTGCTTCTCTGCCGAGGCAAAGAGATTTCTCGAAGCATGGAAACCCATCAGGGAAGCACTGGGACACCGCCCGTTCGACCCCGAATCGGAGGAATACCGGCATTTCCTGACGAAGACGAAAGAAGCGGCAAAGGCACTGAAAAAGAAATATCCGGATATGGAACCGGACCTATAAGAAAAGACGAAATGGACGACAAACAAATTGAAAACCTATTGAGGACACACAACGTCAGAATGACTGCCAACCGCATCCTCATCGCACGGACACTGGCGGCACTGGACTATCCTGTCTCAATGAAGGAGCTGACAGCAATGATCCTGACGATTGACAAGTCGAGCATCTTCCGCACGCTGCTCCTGTTCAAGGACCACCATCTGGTACACCAGCTCGAGGACGGCAGCGACGTAGCGCGGTACGAACTGTGCCTGAGCCATGATCCGGATGAGGATGAAGACGTACATGTACACTTCTACTGCGAGCAGTGCCAACGTACATTCTGCCTCAGCGACACACCTGTCCCGAAGGTCAGCCTGCCCGAAGGCTACGAGCAGACCTCCGTCAACTATATGGTGAAAGGCGTCTGTCCCGACTGTTCCCGCCGTCATTACCATAAGCGGTAAACCGATTCCTGAATCTGGCACATATATGACTCGCTCCTGATTCCTTACCATTCTTCCCCCCTATATCCTGGCCTTTTCCTCTTTCCGTTCTCTTCTCGTCAGTCGTGCAGTCCCGCCACACGCCTTCCCCAACACCTCAGACAGGCCGAAAACCCGGCCCGAAAATATCGGCAGACCATCATGCACAGCCGCCAAAGTCGAAAAAACAGCATGGATGATAGGCTGTATAGAGACTTTTGATTACCTTTGCATCAGAATAAAAACAATTTAGATAGTAATGAATTATACTATTGAGAAAGTAACGACGCTCATCGGCGCACACCGTTATGGCGACAAGGATGCAGACATCAGCTTTGTCCTTACCGACAGCCGCTCCCTATGTTTCCCGGAAGAAACATTGTTCTTTGCCCTCAAGTCCGAGCGCAACGACGGGCACAACTACATCCCGGAACTCTACGGAAGGGGTGTCAGGAACTTTGTTGTAGAAACGGTCCCGGAAGACTGGAACAAGCGTTATCCCGACTCCAACTTTCTGAAGGTCGTCGGCTCGCTGGAGGCTCTGCAGCGGCTGGCAGAACGCCACCGTGACGAATACCTCATTCCGGTTGTCGGCATCACCGGCTCCAACGGCAAGACGATGGTCAAGGAGTGGCTCTATCAGTTGCTTTCTCCGCAGATGGTCGTCACACGCTCACCGCGCAGCTATAACTCACAGATCGGCGTGCCGCTGTCCGTACTGCTGCTGAACGAGAACACACAGGTAGGTGTCTTCGAAGCGGGTATCAGCCAGCCGGGTGAGATGTCGGCACTCCGCGACATCATCCAGCCTACGATCGGTGTGTTCACCTGCCTCGGTTCGGCCCATCAGGAGAACTTTCCGTCCCTGGAGGCAAAATGCAAGGAGAAGCTGCACCTCTTCCACGACACGCAGGCGATTGTCTACTCCCTGGACGACGAGGTGCTGAACCGCTGTCTGGACGAATACGACTACAAAGGAGAGAAGCTCTGCTGGTCGGCAAAGGATGAAAAGGCGGTCTTCTACATCAAGTCTATCGAAAAGAAGGACGTTGAAACCACCGTCACCTACACATGGAAAAACGGAAAGGAAGCACAGTACAGACTTCCGTTCATCGATGATGCCAGCGTCGAGAATTCCATCACCTGTGCCGTGACGGCACTCCAGCTGGGTGTCACTCAGGCTGCCCTCGGAGAACGGATGGCACGGCTGGAACCCGTCGCCATGCGGCTGGAGGTGAAAGAAGGACAGCACGGCTGCACGCTTATCAACGACTCCTACAACTCCGACTTCAACTCGCTGGACATCGCACTCGACTTCATGAACCGCCGTCCCGACCACAAGGGACGCAGACGCACACTGATTCTGAGCGACATCCTGCAGAGCGGCGACACCGACAAGGACCTGTATAACAAGGTGGCATTCCTGTGTGAGAAACGTGGTGTGGAGAAGTTCATCGGCATCGGCGAGGGACTGCTCGGTCAGCGTTCCGCCTTCAGACATCTGGGGAAAAAGCATTTCTTCGCCACCGTCAATGCCTTTATCCACAGCGATGTATTTGCCAATCTGCACGATGAAGTAATCCTGCTGAAAGGCGCACGACAGTTCGGCTTCGACCGGCTGACAGAGCTGCTGGTGAAGAAAGTACACGAAACCGTACTGGAAGTGAACCTCAACGCCGTTGTCGACAACCTCAACTGGTACCGTTCTTTCCTGAAGCCGGAGACGAAACTTGTCTGCATGATCAAGGCCGATGCCTATGGTGCAGGTGCCGTGGAGATTGCCAAGACGCTGCAGGACCACCGTGTGGACTACCTTGCCGTGGCCGTGGCCGACGAAGGCGTGACGCTCCGCAAGAACGGCATCACGAGCAACATCATGATCATGAACCCCGAGATGAGTTCGTTCAAGACCCTCTTCGACTACGACCTTGAGCCGGAGGTATATTGCTTCCGGCTGCTGGATGCACTCGTAAAGGCGGCGCAGAAAGAGGGCATCACCGGCTTCCCTGTCCACATCAAGCTCGACACGGGAATGCACCGGCTGGGCTTCGACCCGCAGAAAGACATGGATGAACTGATCAGCCGGCTGAAGCACCAGAACGCCATCATACCCCGTTCCGTCTTCTCGCATTTCGTCGGTTCCGACGCTGACAGCTTCGACGGGTTCTCTGCCCGCCAGTTCGCTCTCTTCGAGGAGGGCAGCGGAAAGCTGCAGTCAGCTTTCAAGCATAAAATCATCCGCCACATGGACAACTCGGCAGGTATCGAACATTTCCCTGAACGACAGATGGACATGTGCCGGCTGGGACTGGGACTCTACGGCATCAATCCCCGTACGAACAAGATCATCAACAACGTCTCTACCCTGAAGACGACCATCCTCCAGCTGCGCCATGTGCCTGCCGGTGACACCGTTGGCTATTCGCGCAAGGGGACTATCGAGCATGACAGCCTGATTGCCGCCATACCAATCGGCTATGCAGACGGCCTGAACCGCCATCTCGGCAACCGGCACTGCTATTGCCTGGTAAACGGAAAGAAGGCAGCGTATGTCGGCAACATCTGCATGGATGTGGCCATGATCGACGTCACGGGCATCGACTGTAAAGAAGGCGACAGTGTCGAGATTTTCGGTGACCACTTGCCGGTCACTGTGCTCAGCGATGTACTTGACACCATTCCATACGAGGTCCTTACCACGGTCAGCAACCGTGTAAAAAGAGTTTACTTCCAAGACTGACAGGGTTAAAACATCCGTACTGCTGCGCCGTTCTCCCGATGGTGGAAATACCACCGTTAGGCTGCAACATTACCAGACAGTTCCGGAAATCCACGAATCGACGACTTTCAGTCTTGTAAGTTGAGGTTCTCTAAAAGCAAAGAAAAGCCCGTTTCTCTACTCACAGACGAGTTCTGAAATGGGCTTTTCCTATTGAGACGTTTCTGGCTGTAAGACTCTGAAAAAGACATTTGTATCTGCCGCATCCGTTCGTGATACAAGCAAGCATTTTTTCATGCCGGTGACAATCTTCTGAAAGACAATCAATCACAGATGTTACTGTCCGACAGAACTTAAATAACGGACTTTCCCATACAGAATCTCTTTTAAAGAGATAACACCGTATTGTCTTTGGGAAACAAGTTCCCTTATCAAACAAATTTTGATTGCCTTGGGCATCCTGTCTCTTTTCCGAAAACAAGTTGATACCGCATCGGCGGCATATTGCATCGCATTTAGCCCTCAACACCATGGGTGTTCGCCGACAACACAACACGTGACAGGCAACAACACAACGGCTGGAAACAGGTCCTATAACAGATATGAATGACATCCTGATGACAGGCAGACTGAAGAGACGGATGCGCTCGCCAGTCCGAAAGATGAGGTCAGACTGATGAGAACACCTTTTTCTATAAACAGGATGTCTGGAACTCCCTCCTTAGGCTATTCCCCAGAGGGAAGTCGTTTTTTACAGAAAACGCATTGCCTTTCCAGGAAACAAGGTGCCTGTTGTTAAAATTATGCCTGTTCATGTCACTTTTTGTGCGCCGGCAACGTTATATATGTGAATCGGTTCAGAAAGAAAACCAAATGTATAACCTACTTAAAAATGAATGATTATGGATTCTGTAGTTCTCCACACCCTTGCTGATGCTGTTTTCCCCCTGGCCGTTGCAGTAGTTCTTCCTATTGTATATACCTGGCTGACTTACAGGAACAAGCAGCACGAAACAGACAAGAGAAGCCAGATTGTAATGGCTTTCATCGAAAAGAACCCTGATGTCGACATACAGGAGTTCCTCAACAAGCTGAACCCTCCAAGGAAATCATTTAGAGAGCAGCTGATTACAAAAATGCACTATGAAATGCTTTGGGGGACTATCTGCATGATAGGCGGCATAGCGACCCTTCTGGTGATTATAGTCCTGAGTCTCCTGCTTGGCTTTGACGAGACGTATATTCCCATTGGATCCGTCTTCGGCGTACTCCCACTGGCTGTCGGGTGTGGTCTTTTAGCTGCCTGCAACAATGCGAAGAAGACCTTGGGCAACCTGAGGGAAAACGACTAAAAGACTATGACAAGAGAACAATTCGTTAAACAGGTCGGTCGGGAGCAGGCGGCGTTGCGCCGGTTCCTGACGGCCTTGTGCTGCGGCGACAGTGCCGAAGCCGACGATATTGCTCAGGAGACACTCATCAAAGCCTATCTTCACAGCAGTCAATACGATGAGCGCGGACAGTTTGCGGCATGGCTGATGAAGATTGCCTACCGTGTCTTCATCGATTTGCACCGCAGGCAGAAGAGCCGGACTGAACTCCCCATCGAGAAGGCTTTGATGCTGCAGGGAGACAACAGGAGCGATGAAGCCTTCCGCTATCAGGAACTGCACAGTGCCCTGGCAACGCTTTCAGAAATGATGCGGACGAGCATTCTGCTTTATTATATGCAAGGCTATCAGGTCAAAGAGATAGCCGGAATAACCGACAGCAGTGAGAGTGCGGTCAGAAAACAGCTCTCACGGGGGCGGGAAGAACTTAGACACTTATTGGAAAAATGAACGAAGATAAATTCTTGAAGGACTTGTTGACGGACTATCATCCGCAACTGTCGGATGACAGGCAGTTCATGGAAAAGCTGCAACGGCAGATGGAACTTGTTGAAGAGGTAAAGGCTTATCAACGTGCAGAGACCCGTAAGAACAGGCAGCTGTCAGCCTGGATGCTTGCCGTTGGCATTGTTGTGGGCTGTATGGCGACGCTCGCAAGTTTCACACTGCCTGCCATCGTGGAGACATACGTCAATGGAACGGAATCAGAATTCATCCTTCTCTTGCTGCATAACGTCCAGTATATCGGCTTGGCCGTCGGTGCTGCATTCGTCACACTCAGCCTGCTGTTCACCATGAAGATAGCGAGTATGAAACAGCCGGAAACTTCCTGTTAAGAGTCCTCCAGACAGGAAACCTGCAAGGAGAAGTACTGCGTTGGGAATTGCCTGCATACTTTGCAGGGGGACACGGCTATACATGAAGACTCCATGATACTGACGGAGCTGATTCAAAGTAAAGCCGTTCTTCTTGTCAGATAAAGGTTTCCTGTTTTAAACCATATAAAACAAGAGGGTGCATCATGAACCAACTTTCACAAGCTTTACTTCTGATGCGCCCCTCTTGCCATGAGAGAGTTACGAAAAGAGTTTTTATGTGTATCTTTCTGTCTTACTTTCTTTCTCGGGTCCAGTCATGGACGGTATCATCATGCTTGCGATGCAAGGCATTCTCCAGACCGTTCACATGGATGAGCTGTCGTGGAGCACGCTCACCGAACTCATCCACCTTGAGGCTTGCGATGAGGCGGACAGGATAATTTCCACGGTTGTTGTCCCAATGGTTACGTGTGAACCATTGGTTGGAAAAACTGCGCATAATCCATGTCTTGTTAACATTGTCCTCCCATGGATTTGTGCCTCCTCCCTCATAAAATATCCAGTGCGTACGGGTATAGTACCTGCAACTGAAACCGTCGTCATTGCATTTTCCGTCAACAGGGAGTACACGGTAACAGTCAGTATTATAGAGTGGGGCTGACTCTGAACATTTACCCCACCAGCGTTCGTCTTTGAAGTCTGCTATGCTTACAGGAGCATTGCTTCCCCAAGGAAATGTTTTCCAAGACCATGGATAATGTCCTCTTTTTTCATAGGTCAGCCCCGGCCGATATTCAAGAGATGCCCGGTTGACATCCAACCAAGGCTTAGTCGGCTCTCAACCAAGGCTTAATTGAAGCCCGATTAAGGCTTAGTTGAAGTCCAACTAAGCACCTTCTTCTTTCTGCTTTATAACCATTTGGTTTCCTGATGGTTATAGTTGTACATGCTGGAGTCCTTTTCTTCTGTCTGGGAAAAGAAAGGCACGGATACATGTAAAGATATTTTACGATATGAAAAAGGCATCCTCATTATATGAGAATGCCTTTTTCATATTGGGTATCTGCCGTTTACCTGACCTGTACGACCAGGTACTTGCTCGTGCTCCAGAAGGTCTGCGGGTCTGTGATACGGAGGACATACTGCCCGTTGGTATCGGTCGTCAGCGTGTAGCTGCTTCCCGGATGGGCCGTCAGCAGGCGCACACTCTTGCTGTAGAGCTTGATCTCCTTGTTGACACGGATATCAATCTTCGTGAAGTAGTTCTTGTTGAACGCACCCTGCAGCACCTTTCCGCCGTCGAGAATACGCTGTGCCTTCAGTTCGCTCTTCGTGCCGAACACATACCAGCCCGTGTTCAGCTGCTTGTCCTGAGTGTTGATGGTCTCGGTCTTCTGGTTGCTTTCCGTCTGGAGATTTTCCTTCTCTTTAGTAAGGTTCTCCTTCTCCGTAGTAAGGTTCTCCTTGTCGGTCTTCAGCGTAGCGACATCCGTGTTCAGCCCCGTGATGGTCTCGTCAAGCTCCTTGATGTGGATGTTCTTCGATTCCAGTTCGGCACGCAGCTGTTTCAGGTCTGTTTCCTTGCGGCTCAGCTGGTTGGTCAGCTGGCTGAGTGTCTTCTTCATCGCATCCCCCTTGAAGCCTGTTTCGCGCAGCTGCTGCTGCAGCTTCTTGATGAGTACGCGGTTTTCTTTCATGCGCTGGGCAATGAACTGTATGTTTTCCTTCACCTGTGTAGCTTTGTCGGCACGTTCGCCGTCTTTGGCTATGGTGACGCGGTTCTCTGCCTCGTTGATTTCGGCGAATCCCTGCTGGATGTCGTTCAGTGTCCCCATCATGTCGTTGATTTCATTGTCCCGGGCACTGATGATGGAACGCAGGGAGTCGTTTTGTATCTCGGCCGGGTTCAGCGCCGATTTCTTGTCCTGATTGCAGGATGCCAGTGCAAGAACTCCGCATACTGCCATAATTAATAGTTTCTTCATACGTTATAAGTTTTTATCCGTTTGCTTCTTCCTGCTGGAAGACTTGACTCTTTCCTTTCCTGCCACCACGATGACAAACTCGCCGCGCGGCTCGGTTTCTTTGAAATGGGCTGTCAGCTCGGCCAGTGTTCCCCGCACGCTTTCCTCGTGTACCTTCGAGATTTCCCGGCAGCAGCTTGCCTGTCGCTCTGCCCCGAACACCTCGGCGAACTGCTCCAGTGTCTTCACCACCCGGTAAGGCGATTCGTAGAAAATCATCGTCCGTGTCTCTTCCGCCAGGCTTTCCAGATGGGTCTTGCGCCCTTTCTTCTGGGGCAGGAAGCCTTCGAAGCAGAAACGGTCGCAGGGCAGGCCGCTGGAGACGAGCGCCGGTACGAAAGCCGTCGCACCCGGCAGTGTCTGGACGGTTACGCCGCAGGCTGCCGCCTCTCGGGCGAGGAAGAAGCCGGGGTCGCTGATGCCCGGTGTCCCCGCATCGGAGATGAGTGCGACGGTCTCACCTGCTTTCAGGCGGTCGACGATACCGGCGGAAGTGCTGTGCTCGTTGAACTTGTGATGCGACATGAGATGGTTCTTGATCTCAAAATGCTTCAGCAGGATGCCCGATGTACGGGTATCCTCGCACAGGACAAGGTCAGCCTCCTTCAGGATTCTGATGGCACGGAGCGTCATGTCCTCCATGTTTCCGACCGGTGTCGGTACGAGATAGAGTATTCCCATTGCTGTCTGCAAATGTAAAGTAAATAAGCAGAAGGGCAAAATAAATTAGCTTTTTTTACAGCTATAACGTCCTTGAAAAGCTATTTTCACTTAATAAAAGTAATAATTTCGCCTTCTCTCCTGTAAGTCATTATGCAAAAGAGGAACAGCCGGACTGCTCCGGCTCTGTTCCTCCTGAAAGAAGTTTGATGCCATCACTGTCAGTTTCAAATACATTGTATGGCAGACAAGGAGTGACTTTTCCCTCGCTTACACTTTGTATTATTTTCAGACAAATGCAAAGTTACAGTTTACTTGTATCCCTCCCCTTGTCAAAACAGCATAAATAGAAACCTGATGTATTAAATTACCAATATATATGCACTAAAAGACATTCATATACAACTAAAACACACTAAAACCGCAGAAAGTAAAGTAAAAGAAGTACTGAAAAAATTGTTCAACAGACAGATTATATGTATTTTTGCGAATCGAAAAAGACCTTTCATTAAAGAGTTGTAATATCATTCTCAATTGAACCAAAAGCCTGCCAGTATGAAAATATTTCAATGGATAGAGAAAAAACTGTACAGATTGGATGGAAGTACCTTTAATTTCGACAACGACATCATCAACAGGCAACGCCGTTTCGTTCTTCGATCCACGACCGGCTTCATTGTCGCAGGGGCCATGCTCAATCTGGCCGGGCTGACCGGGATTGACGCTTTCCGGATTCCCAACATCGTATTCCTTGCCATAACACTGACAAGCTATTTCCTCACCAGACATGGGAAGCTGTCGCTTCTTGCTGGACTATACGTGGTATTCATGGCTGCATTGTCCGACCTGTCGGGCGAGATGCTCTATCTCTGCTTTTCCGGCAACAAGGAGATAACCTATTACATACTGGCTGACTGCATTCTCTATGCAGCCCTGATGGCTATGACCATTGTCACCTATATGCCGATAACGACCGTAATAAGCTTTTGCATAGGGGGCATCTGCTACGGTATAATATGTGTCTATGCCCAGTCAGACAAGCTTGCAGACATCTTCATCATTCTGCTCCTGCTTTACACGGCCACCGTCATCCTCTCATTTTTCCTGAAACGGAACATCATGAAGATGATGGAGGAAACGCAGCGGCTCAAGGACGATGAAAAAACAATTCTCGACTTCTTCCAGATGGACAAGACGCAGATTCTCAGTTACATTCAGCTCGCAAACAAAAGAGGGCTGTCCGCACATGAGACCAATATGCTTCTCAACAGTTTCTCTGAAGGAGCAAGGCAGGAAATCATAGACAATGTTACCACGCTCATCAATCAGCGGAAAGGCAGAATCGAGCGTCTGCACCAGGCGTTGCCGGAACTGTCACAATCAGAGCTTGAAATAGCATCGCTCATTGTTGTCGGGAAAAAGCTAAAAGACATCTGCCTGCAACTGAAAAAAACAGAAAGCAACGTCACCTGCCAGCGCACCAATATCCGGAGGAAAATGGGACTGAAGAAAGGTGACGACCTTTATGAGGCGCTTATACAGAGGATCCAATGACTAACCCTGCACTTCAGGGAGAGGACACAAAGCCCTCTGCAAGTTCTAACAGGATAAGAGGACGATACGCTGTCAGACGGCCTTCCGCCACCTCGGAACAACATTCTTTTCAGCAACTTTTAACGCTTCATGTTTATCCATTCTTTATAAAATATTTATCTTTCCTCTAAAGGGAAAAACATTTTCTTTATCCAACTGGCTTATAAATCACAGTTTTTATGTAAATTTGCATATAAACTTATGACAACGATGGACAATCTCAACGGTGAAAGGCGTCGGCAGGGGCGCATAGAAGTGATTTGTGGAAGTATGTTCTCCGGCAAAACCGAAGAGCTTATCCGGCGTATGAAGCGGGCGGAGTTTGCCAGACAGAAGGTGGAAATCTTCAAGCCTTCCATTGATACACGCTATTCGGACGAAGATGTGGTCAGCCACGACTGCAACACCATCCCTTCTACACCGATTGACTCGTCCGGCAACATTCTTCTCCTTGCCTCCGATATAGATGTCGTCGGCATCGACGAGGCACAGTTTCTGGACGAAGGACTGACAGAGGTCTGCAACCGGCTGGCGAACAATGGGGTGAGGGTTATCATTGCCGGACTTGACATGGACTACCAAGGAGTCCCCTTCGGCCCTATCCCCGCCCTGTGCGCCATTGCCGACGAAGTGACGAAGGTGCATGCCATCTGCGTGAAGTGCGGCTCTCTGGCTTACGTGAGCCATCGCCTTATTGCCGACGAGCGGCGTGTCATGCTGGGCGAACAGCAGGAATACGAACCCCTGTGCCGTGCCTGTTATCAGGAAGCCATCAGGAAGGGAAATCTGCAGAAAGGGAAATAAACGACTATGAAACAGACGATAACATTCGACAAATTCATTCGATGGGCATTGATAGCCCTTGCCGTCATAACTGCCGGCTTCATCATCAATGCTCTCTCCGGCGCTCTTTTGCCTTTCTTCATAGCGTGGCTGCTTGCCTATCTACTTTATCCTATCGTGAAGTTCGTGCAATACAAACTTCATGTTCCGGGCAGAGTCTTGAGCATCATCATCACGCTCGCTTTTGTTGCTGCAGTCATCACGGCCATCTTTCTTTTCATTGTCCCGCCGATGATCGACCAGTTTGACAGGCTCATGCACGTCGCCAACCGCTATCTGCACGAGACGACCCATGCCAACAACATCTCGGCAATGGTTCAGAGATGGGTGATGGAGAACCAGTTTGAGATAGAGAAGTTCCTGAAGAGTCCGGACTTCACCAATGCCATCAAGACGGCCATGCCCAAACTTTTCTCCGTGATAGGGCAGACAGCAAGCATCGTGATTTCCGTCATTGCCTCGTGCATCACCTTATTATATATGTTCTTTATCCTGCTTGACTACGAGACGCTGACCGAGAACTGGATAAAGATATTCCCCAAGAGGGTACGCCCCTTCTGGGCGGGGCTGGCACAAGATGTAGAAAGAGAATTGAACAACTATATCCGCGGACAGGGGCTGGTATCGCTCTGCTTAGGAGCTTTGTTCTGCATCGGCTTTACCATCATCGATTTCCCGATGGCCATCGGCATGGGTGTCCTTATAGGTATCCTCAATCTCGTTCCCTATCTCCACACCTTTGCCCTTATCCCTACCGCTTTCCTCGCTTTGCTCAAGGCGGCTGATACGGGTCAGAACTTCTGGATCATCTTCGGGTCGGCTCTGGCGGTTTTTGCCGTCGTGCAGATACTGATGGACATGGTGATTACACCGAAGATCATGGGAAAAGCCATGGGACTGAATCCTGCCATCCTGCTGCTCTCCCTCTCTGTGTGGGGCTCTCTGCTGGGCTTCATCGGACTGATTGTCGCCCTTCCGCTTACCACGCTTATTATTGCCTACTGGCAGCGATATGTGACGAAAGAGAAGGAAGAGCAGGGTTCATGATAGTGTAGATGCCGTTTATCCGCTGTAATCCCACTGTCTCCTTTTTCCTCAAGGAGTGCGGAGCAAGAGACGATTACCGGGACCGTTCTGGTATCGGCACGCATGGGATAAACCTTGTTTCATGAGGTCAGGGTGCCTGACATTGTTTTTGCAAGATGTGGAAAGGCATCTGTAATTTAGCGCAGTCCGGTAAACATTTCATGTATCGGTTACTCTTTAGTGTCTTATTACTCTTTAGTGTCTTGTTAATAATGGCAGTCATGAAGTAGATAATTAATGGGATTATCATTTACACACACTGATTCTTTCCTGTCAGTGTGTCGAGGACAAACACTAATGGTGTTGAGGGTGTACACCCATGGTGTCAAGGCTCAGTACGGATCACGTTAAGCATGATAAGAATCAGATAGAAGTTGTTTGTTTGGAAATAAGCTTTCTGAATAAACATCATGATTCTCTGATAAAGAGGCTACCGCAGAAGAATATACTTTAGGATAAAACATAGTCTGACACTCATCCACGGCAGATGCACCTGTGATCGGTCTGCCGTGAATTTATTTTCCTGTCACTGCCGTCACTCTGTAGATACATATAATATACTGATAAAGAATGTGTTAGTGAAGAATGTTAAAAGTGACAGCAAATGAGAAATAAACTTTTGCAGTAAACAGTCGGTAATTCTGTCCTCATTGTCAGCATCCTGGCCACTATAAACTTTAGAAGATTTTTTATAAGTAGAATGCGTCTACCCCCACGAAAGAGCTACTGTCCCGTTTTTTATCCTTCCCCTGTTGAGGGGAGTCCCAGGCCTCGTCTCCATCTGTCCCCGGAAATCCTGCTTCACCCAATTCCAGTCTCCCCCATACAGGGGTATCCCGCCGTCTACTCCCCTCTCCATTCGGAGAGGGGCCGGGGGTGAGGCTTCCTTATTCCTCCATCAGTTTTCTGTACCGTCCTTTCTTTATCTCCTCATTGCCCAGACGGCGTGCCTTGTTGATTTCGTAGTCGGAGAATCCACCTTCGAAGAAGACCACTTCACCGTCACCCTCAAAGGCCAGGATGTGCGTACAGATACGGTCGAGGAACCAGCGGTCGTGGCTGATGACGACCGCACAGCCTGCGAAAGCCTCGAGACCTTCCTCCAGAGCACGGAGCGTATTCACATCAATGTCGTTCGTCGGCTCGTCGAGAAGAAGCACATTGCCCTCCTGTTTCAGTGCCAGTGCCAGCTGCAGGCGATTGCGTTCGCCGCCGGAGAGGACGGAGCAGAACTTGCTCTGGTCGGTGCCGGAGAAGTTGAAACGTGAGAGATAGGCCCGCGAGTTGATGTCGCGCCCGCCCATACGGATGGTTTCGTTGCCCTGTGAAACTACGTCATATACTGTCTTGTTCGGGTCGATGTCCTTGTGCTGCTGGTCGACGTATGCCAGCTTCACCGTCTCACCTACCTCGAACGTGCCGCCGTCGACCTGTTCCAGTCCCATGATGAGGCGGAAGAGCGTTGTCTTGCCCGCACCATTCGGCCCGATGACACCCACGATACCGTTCGGCGGCAGCATGAAGTTGAGGTCGTTGAAGAGCACCTTCTCACCAAAGGATTTCTTCACGTGCTGCGCTTCGATCACCTTGTTTCCAAGACGCGGACCATTCGGGATGAAGATTTCGAGTTTCTCCTCACGCTGCTTCTGTTCCTCGTTGAGCATCTGCTCGTAAGAGTTCAGACGTGCCTTTCCCTTTGCCTGACGTGCTTTCGGTGCCATGCGCACCCATTCCAACTCTCGTTCCAGCGTCTTGCGCCGCTTGGAAGCCGACTTCTCCTCCTGTTCCATGCGCTTTGTCTTCTGGTCGAGCCATGAAGAGTAGTTGCCTTTCCATGGAATACCCTCGCCACGATCGAGTTCGAGAATCCACTCGCTCACATCGTCCAGGAAGTAGCGGTCGTGCGTAACGGCGATGACCGTACCTTCATACTGCTGCAAATGCTGCTCCAGCCAGTCGATGCTTTCGGCGTCAAGGTGGTTCGTCGGCTCGTCGAGCAGCAGCACGTCCGGTTTCTGAAGAAGCAGACGGCAGAGTGCAACACGACGACGCTCACCTCCGGAGAGGTTGGTCACAGGCAGATCGCCCTTCGGACATCGCAGCGCATCCATCGCACGTTCCAAGCGTGAATCGATGTTCCAGGCATCCGTAGCGTCGATGATGTCCTGCAGTTCTGCCTGCCGCTGCATGAGCTTGTCCATCTTGTCGGCATCCGAATAATACTCTTCCTGTCCGAACTTCACGTTGATGTCGTCGTATTCCTTCAGTGCGTCATAAATCTGCTGCACACCTTCCATGACGTTCTCTTTCACGGTCTTTGTTTCGTCGAGCGGCGGGTCCTGCGGCAGATAGCCCACGGAGTACCCCGGACTCCATACCACTTCGCCCTGTGTAGGCTCCACCAGTCCGGCGATGATCTTCATCAGCGTGGACTTTCCGGCACCGTTGAGACCGATAATGCCTATCTTTGCACCATAAAAGAATGAGAGGTAAATGTTCTTCAGAATCTGTTTCTGGTTCTGCGGGATGATCTTCGACACCCCCACCATTGAGAAGATAATCTTCTTGTCGTCTACTGTTGCCATTGGTTGTTTCGTTTGTTTTGTTGACAAAGATAACGAAAATAATCCGTATCGGCAAATTTACGTCTTTTGAGGTATCTGTATACTGCGTGTGCTGCCGCAGTCGGCCCTGTTTTTCCGTATTAATGATGTTTTTACTTGCGGGATGTTATAGAACTAAGGAAACAGACCGGAGTCCTACACCTTTATTACTATTACTGTCAATAGGAAGTCTGTGGAGATGTTGTCGACCAGCCCCCTTTAACTCCTCAATATTCCGCCTCCGGCTCCGCTGCCATATACATCCCTGTTCCATCTTCGGGAATCTGATAGGATACAGAGCGGTCCTCGAGATAGATATGGTTGAGCGTATAAGCCAGAGAAGCAAGGGTCTGTTTACGTTTTCCTTTCTTCAGTTCGCATTCCCACACCGTAATGCAATGCCAGCCCATGCGTGCAAGCTGTTGTTGTTCTCGTCTGTCACGCTCCTTGTTACGTGCCACCTTCTTCACCCAAAAGTCGGTGTGGGTCTTGGGGACGACATAATAACGGCATCCTTCATGTCCATGCCAGAAACAGCCGTTCACGAAAATGCAGGTCCTGTACTTGCGCAGCACGATGTCCGGATGCCCCGGCAGCCGTGGACTGTTCACCCTGTAACGGAATCCGCACCGCCACAGATATTTCCTGACAATCATCTCTGGCTTGGTGTCCCTGCCTTTGACGGCTGCCATGTTGTCGTGCCGCTGTTGCCTTGAGAGCGTATCCATAACTGTACCTCTTACGCTATTACGGTTCAAAGGTAAGCATTAATTTGCAGAAGGACAAGGCCCGACAATTCTTTTTACAGGCTTTGCTGCCGATTGGCAGTCTATTGCCAAAGAATTGACGACAGACTGCCAAAAAGCTGACAAACGCCCGTACGGTCAGAGTAATGCGATATAGTAGAAAGCAGCAGGGACAGATATCCCCTCCATCTGACCAACAGCTTGTCGTAGACGGGGAATCTGTCCCTGCGGAATAGAAATCTGAATGGGAGTCTGGGCTTCTTCCTATTACAGCTGTTCCGGTATCTGTTTCTTCGGCGTGATGCCTAATGACTTCATGCCTTCCAGACGGCGGATAATATTGCCCTTGCCTTCGCTGAGCTGTCCCTTGGCCTTGCTGTAATCCTGCTGGAGTCGTTCGATGCCCGTACCGACCTTGAGGAAAGTCTCGCCGAAGGTGACGAACTTGTCGTAGAGGTCGTTGGACTGCCGCAGGATTTCGTCTACGTTGTTGTTCAGACGGTAGTTCTGCCACATGGTGCGGGTCAGCTGCAATGCCATGAGCAGGTTGCTCGGGCTGAGCACGATGATGTGCTTGCGGAAAGCGTATTGCAGGATAGCCGGATCCGTCTTCATGGCAGCCGAATAACCGCTCTCGTAAGGAACGAACATCAGCACATAGCCTATACAGCCCGGCACGAGCTTCTCGTAGTTCTTTGCCGACAGCTCGTCGATATGCCTGCGGACCGATGCGGCGTGCTCCTTCAGCAGCCTGTCCCGCTCACTGTCATCGGTCTCCCTGAGCGCAGCCTGATACGCCGTCAGCGACACCTTTGAGTCGACGACCGCCCGTTCGTCGCTGGGAAAGACGATGACGGCATCGGGGCGGAAGTTGTTGCCGTTCTCGTCCTTGTAGTTCTCTTGCAGGAAGAACTGCTGGCCCTTTACCAGTCCGCAGTCTTCCAAGGTCTTTTCGAGAATCATCTCTCCCCAGTCGCCCTGCATCTTCGAGTCGCCCTTGAGTGCTTTCGTCAGCGAAGCGGCATCGTTGCCGATGCGTTCTGTCTGTTCACGAAGCTCCTTCACGGTACGTTCCTGATCCTCACGCATCGCCTTGATGGTCATTTCCTGTTCGGCGTGCAGCCGCTTCATCGCCTCCTCGAAGGTGGTTTTTATCTCCGTCTTGTTGGCAGTGCCCTCCTTGCTGTTGTTCGCAACGGTCTGGCTGAACGCTTCCAGCCGGTCTTTCAGCGGTGAGAGCAGGGCGTCAAGCCGTTCCTTGTCGGCATTGTTCATCTTTTCCCGGCTCTCTGCCAGCATCTGTGCAGCCATGTTGCGCACCTCCTCCTGCAACAGCCGGTTCTTCGCCTCCGCCTGCTTCTGCAGTTCGCTGCGCAGCTCTTCGTTGTGCTTGCGTTCCGCTGCCAGCTGCTGTGCGGCATACTCCTTTGCAACGGCAAGGCGTTCGTCCATGCCTTTCCGCTCCGTATCGAGCCGGCTGCGGAGGGCCGCCAGTTCCTCACCGGCCTTGCCGCTTTGCTGTGCCGCCTTGTTCTTCATCCACAGCAGCATGACGACTGCACCGATGATGATACCGGACACCAGATAGATTATTTCCATAGTCCTTCTCTGTTTATTCTAAAAAACAGCCCCATGGGAGAGGGGCTGATGACCAAGACATTGCATTTTCACACATACGATTCCAGGAACTTGACGGTTCCGGAAACCTTCACGGTCGTTGCCGTAGCAGGCAGAAGTACGCTCTCGCCGGCACGGAAAGCGACGGTATTGCCCTCAGCATCGGTAAGTTCACCCTCACCTTTCAGTCCTACGAGGATGACGAATGAGTCCAGGTCGCTGTAATCGAGCGTCATCGGCTCTGTGAGGTCGTAGACGGAAGTCGTGAAATACGGACAGCGCACCAGTTCTACCGGTTCGTCCTTCCGTGCCTCATACTGCGTGCGGTAGTCAGGATAGACGGTGTAGTCGATGCACTCGGCCGCCTCCCGGGTGTGCAGCTGCCGGTAGTTGCCCTCTTTGTCCTTGCGTTTGAAATCGTAGATGCGGTAGGTGACGTCGCTCGTCTCCTGTATCTCCGCCAGGAAACAGCCGGCGCCGATAGAATGGATGCGTCCTGCCGGGAGGAAGAACACATCGCTTTCCTTGACAGGATATTCAGCCAGTGCATCGGTGATGGTGTCGTCTTCCACCATCGACTTGTACTGCTCCGGCGTAATCTGCCGCTTCAATCCGCTTCGGAGGGAAGCGTCGGTGTCGCTCTCCATGACATACCACATTTCCGTCTTGCCGCGTCCCAGCCCTTTTGCCTGTGCCTGCGCATCGGTGGGATGCACCTGTATGGAGAGCTGCTGCCGGGCATCGATGAACTTCACGAGCAACGGAAACTCATTGCCGAAGCGCGCATAGTTCTCCTTGCCTACCAGCCGCTCCTTCAGCGTGTCGACAAGTGCGTTCAGCGTCCAGCCTTTGTACTTGCCGTCTGCCACGACACTCTCGTTATTCTTCACGCCGGAGACTTCCCAGCTTTCGCCTACCTGCTTCTGGTCTGAAGCAAGATGCTTGAAAGGTACTATCTTTTCACCGCCCCAGAGGGTTGACTTCAACAGAGGATTGAACTTAAACATTTCCATTTCTTTTTCGTTATATTGGGTTATACTAAACAAGTCCTGTGGCAAATCCGCCGAGCGGATTCGTTCGGTCTTGCAAAGTTACATTTTATTCTGGACATGGCAAAACTTTGAGGTTTGAGGTTTGAGATTTGAGATTTGAGATTTGAAGTTTGAGATTTGAAGTTTGAGGTTTGAAGTTTGAGGTTTGTCCACTGTATGCATACGGTTGCATCTCTCAAAAAAGGTTCTCCCGTTAAATTCATAGAGCAGGAAACAAAAACAGAGGATTATAATGCCGGTCGACAGCGTCTTACCATAACATTATACAGCGACGAGGATAACGCTGTCTCCTCATTTCCTGCCGATGTGCCGGTGCTCATCACTTACGGAGTTGTCGGTAAACACCAACCGTGTTGAAGCCCCGCCCCTTTGCTGTCTGTCGTCGGAACGGGAGCGGCTTACCGCCAGTGTACTGACACAAAAAGGTCCCGTCGAGACGAATTATGCCTCAACAGGACCTTTCTGTATCTGTCATGTGCATTCACGCCTGATGCACCATGCTTGTCTGTTCAAGGGAAAGTTACTTTACAAGCACCTTCCGGGTTGTTCCGTCAGAAGACTTCACGATGTTCAGCCCTCTCTGCAAGTGCTGGAGCCGCCGGCCGTCAACCGTATAATACTTCTCGGTGGCATTCTTGTTGACGGCGGCATCCTCGATGCCGGCAGTGACGACCGGAGTCGTCATCGGATCACTGGAATACTTCTTGCCGTCTTCCTCGTAGACCATCACGACAGACAGCTTCTTGACGGATGCATCGTAGAAGTGGATAATACGCTGATTGTCTACCACCTTGATGTCATAGTTCCGCTTGTCCTTATAGCTGAAAGGAATATCGGTCATGTCCTTCTCCAGATCCGTGTACTTTGCCTTCAGAAACTTGAACGGCTCCTTGCTGTCATTGACGTAGACGTTATAGTACATCTTGGCCGGGTCGAGGTACTTCCCTTCGACATCTACATTCTTCACATAGAAAGCCAGGGTCGTGGTAGTCGTGGTATAGTCGTAGCTTTCCACTGCCGAACAGTAGTGCAGCTTCGGGGTCTCCGGCTTAGCAGCCTTGTGCCTGTAAGGGGTCAGCACAAGGTTCTCGTAGCTCTCAAGGTCGCTGTCGAGCAGATTCTTCGTGCTGCTTCTGCCCTGCACCACACCGAGAATGTTGTCAGCCGTCAGCACGCCGCTTGTCGCATCCACACTGAATCCGATGTTGTCAACAACATTTGCAGCATCATTGAAAGCGGCGGCATAGGTGTGATACTCCGCCTTATCATAGGAATAGCTCTTGAAATCCGTCTTCTTCGTCGTACCCAGATACTGGTTCGTCTGCATCACGTACTTGTCGCCGTCCTTGGTGAGCTTCACCCATACGCCGGCAAGTTTGGCACTCTTGAAGATTCCTTTCAGGTAAAGGTCGTTGCCGTCGACAGCCGCCTCCACGATGCGCGGAGAAGTCACTTCCTTGGCCGTAAGCGTGTACTGCTCCTTCCTGGCCGATGCCGGAGGGGTGACGAGTTTGTCTTCGAGAGTCTGAATCGTGACAGCCCAGTCGCCGTAGCGGTCTTCCCATACATTCTTGTAAGTCATTCCCAAGATTTCGCTCTTGGAGCCTACGCCCTGCATCGTGAGCGTCTTGCCGTCCCAGGTGAATATCATGTAATTTCTGTTCTTTGCAACAACCTCGTACTTGTCATTGCCTTTGTTTCTCAAACGGTTGAGTTCAAGAATACGCTCCGAACCAGAATCATCGTCGTCGTCACCGTTGTCGTCCTTGTGGATAGCCTGCGGCAGGACGGCTTTGTACTGGCCGTCGCTTACCTTGTCCAGCTTCAGCCATGACTTGCTGTCAAGTCCAGAAAGGGGATTGTAGACGTAGAGGCAGCCATCATCGCCCACCACGATCTTGGAGACCAGCCCCTCGTACCTGCCTGGTGCCGTGCCTGTCCAGCTCTTCTGTTTCCACGAATCGCTGGTGCGGTACATGTTATCAATCAGTGTTCCCGCCGGTGTATCCATCCGCTGTGCAGAAGCGGTAAGAGCCAGAAAGAATGCACAAATAGAGAATAAAGTTTTCTTCATAATCTGATATTTTAGATGAAATAAATTATTTGTCCGTGTCTGTCAGAAATCATATCCGATACCGACAGTGCAATAACTGCTACCGGCATCAGCCGTTTTCAGCAGATAGGCTCCGTTCAGGCACAGTCCGTGATACCTGAAACCGGCACCCATCGTAACATGGCTGAGGTCGTGAGAGCCGTATTCATACCCGGCACGCACTGATACCATCTTGTCATAAGTATATTCAAGTCCGCCGCCAGCCATGAGGGTCGTGTAATCTGACGGCTGGAAGAAGTAGCGGGAAGACAGGGCAGCCGCCACCTGGTGCCTGTCCGCCACATCCACCGACAACGCCCCTCCAACGGCAGCATACGTAGGCATTGATGTCTTGCTGCCGTTTCCATAATCGAGCCGGGGACCGATTGCACCCACCTTGGCATCTACCATGAGACGTGCAGACTTACGAGCGACGGTCACGCTGCTGTTCTGATAGGAGGCACCCACGGTGAATGCACCTCCGGTGGCATTCTTCGACAGGTGGCTGAAGAGGACGCTTCCCGTTGCATAGGCAGCGAATCCCTTGCCGATCATACAGGCATAACCCATGTCGATGGTCCAGTCGTAGGGCTTGTAATCCTTGGTCGGTTCACCGAGCATATCGTACCCCTTGAACTTCAGACCGCCAGCATACCGGAAGCCGGCAAACGCTGCATGATGCCTGGCGAATTGCCAGCCTACGGTGGCTGTATAGAGTCCGAATGTTCCGTCAGCCCCTTCTGCCTTTTCGTATAATGAGGCGGAAGCGTCTGCCGTGAACCTCTTGTCTACTGCAAAGAAAGCAGCAGGATTATTGTAAAGATACATCCCCTCGGCCGCTGCCGACACATTGCCCATAGCAGCAGTCCGTGCATCGGTGCTGGCAGTCAATATCGGGAGGTTCTGTCCCTGTGCATGGGCCTGCACAGCACAGAAGAGTGCTGTACAAGCTGTTAGAATGATATGTTTTGAATTCATACTCGTTTGTAATTATCGTTTGATGAACATCTGGGTGTGATTTCCCTTGCCCGTATGCACCGTAAGTCTGTAGGTTCCCGGATTCAGTCTGGAGAGATCCAGTGTTGCCACATGATTCCTGTCAGGAGTCACGTCAGCTTTCATCAGCCGTTCGCCTACGGTCGTGCTGACGACAAATTCCGCCTGCTTCACCTCGGGGTTGAGCAGCACATGGATGTCTTTCCTGACAGGAATGGGATAGACCGCATAAACCGGTGCGGACTTCCGTTCAACGACACGGATCTGGAAAGAAGCGTCAGAGGAGGTCTGGCGGCCATCTGTCGCAGACACATTGACACGTGTGATGCCCTTTGCCAGCGGCCGCAGCTGAAGATTGTCATTGCTGACGGCGGTAGAGGCGATGCTGCCGTTAGAAACATCGGCTTTGTACGTAAGGCGGTTCTTACCGCTGTATGCGTAATGTTCCGTCAAGGGAATTGTCACGATGCCTTCATCCAGGCCGATGATACAGTTGTCGAACGGCTTTTCCAACTGCGGCGGGATATACTTGACGATCCGGAACGTAAAGCTCTTCTCTGCCTTTGCTCCCAAGTCGTCTGTGAGAATGAACGTACAGGTATAACTGCCTGCCGCAAGCACAGGGACAAGGTGTACGGTCACCGTAGACCGGTTCAAGGTGTAGGAAACGCCCTTGGTCTCGCCCGCAGTCTTTATGTCCCAGCCATGTCCGTCAGGGTCGGAAACATTGAAACTGAAGGACTTCCGCTCGTCTTCGCCCACTTCGATGACCCCTTCCGGGAACCCGCTCGTCTCCGGAGCATGGTTGAGCTTCGTCGTACATTGCCGTATGACCGGTGCCGAGAGATTACCCCAACGGTCCACAGCCACTACGGCAATGCTGTACGTCTTGTTGTCCTGAAGGTCGTTGAAAGTGTATTTCAACGTTTCGCCCAGACGGTGTCCCACACCGTTCACCTCCTTGTAGTTCATGTCCTTGAGACTTTCAGGCGTCAGATCGCCGGGGCTGATGTACAGCCGGTAGAAGGCTGCCGTCTTGTCCTCGTCCTTCGCAATGCTCCATTCAGCGGTGACATCCACGAAGTCAGGGGTCAGCGACAACGTTCCGACTTTCTCAGGTGCAATCCCCGTATCGGTCTCAAAGGCAGCCTCGGCGTCGATATATCCCCGGCCTAACTTCCCTTTGTATGCCGGGTTCTGTTCGTCGATGTTGTAAGGTCTGTATGCAGTCGTCAGCCGCGACTTCAATTCCTCGTTGGTGAAGCCCTGCTTCCCGAAGTAGGATGCGATAAGTGCGGCAATACCCGAAACGTGCGGGCAGGCCATGGATGTCCCCTGGAAGTAGGCGTAACCGGAAGCTGCCTTGCGCTTAGGGACAGTACTCAGCACACCAGCCTCCGTACCGTAACGGTCCTGATCACCGCCCGGTGCCATGATCGTGACCCATTTGGCATAATTGCTGTAGCTGGCCTTGGTGAAATCCCAGGCCATAGCAGAGACCGAGACGGCCGGGGGATAGCAGGCGGGGTAAGCCGAGAACTCCT
Source organism: Prevotella denticola (assembly GCF_900454835.1). Classification (GTDB taxonomy): domain Bacteria; phylum Bacteroidota; class Bacteroidia; order Bacteroidales; family Bacteroidaceae; genus Prevotella; species Prevotella denticola. Next base: position 1,019,733 of record NZ_UGTM01000002.1, read on the forward strand.
TGTTCTCGTTGCCGGCAGCGAATACGACTACGCCCCCCTTCATCGGAGAGTCCGCCCGCTGCTGTCCGTTGGCATCACAGCCCGCCATCTTGATGAAGTAGTCGACAGCCTCCTTGAGCAGCTGCGGCATTGCCGTGACACCCGCTGTGGACGCATATCCCCATGAGTTCTGGCAGATGACGGCTCCGTTGTCAGCCGCATACTTGATGGCAGCCGCCGCATCGCCCTGCTCGTTCTTCCTCCGGAAAATCTGACAGCTCATCAGCCGTACGCCGCTGCCGGCTGTCCCATCACCGCCGGCTATGCCGGCAACACCCTTTCCGTTGTTGTTACGTGCGCCGACCGTGCCGGCGACGTGTGTGCCGTGTCCTTCGTCGTCAGGCTCTATCGTGCCTCCGACAACATCCTTTGCTTCAACAAAGTTGTAACCGTAGACATCGTCTATGAAACCGTTGCCGTCATCGTCGACACCAGGCTGTCCGTTCTTTTCCTTCTCGTTGATGTAGAGATTGTCCACAAGGTCCTCATGGGTAACGTCAATACCGCCGTCGACAATGGCTACAATGACATTCTTCCTGCCGGTTGTGTATTTCTCCCATACCGGCCTGACGTTGCAGTCAGCCCCCTTCTTTGCACGGACGCTGATCGACCCGTCATTGTAATAATGCCACTGCTTTGCCAGAAGCGGGTCGTCAAATCCGCCTGCCGCCGCCTGCTGCATGGAAGCATCCGCGCCAGCTGCCGTATAAGGCTTTGCAGTGATTCCCGGCCGTGCAATGGGCAGGACACGTTCGGCGTATTCCACTCCCTTCGCCTTGCTGAACTGCTGTACGACAGCAGCAACATCCTTGCTGTCGTCGAAATAGACAGTGTACCAGCGGTCAAGTCCCGCTGCCACGGTCCGTGCCTCATAGACTCCTGCGGGCTTGAAGACCCTTTCCATCCTGTAGGCACCGGCGTATTGCATGGCGGAAGACATTGCCGAGGGCACGCTCTGCATCTCTACCTCCCCGCTTCGGGTAGCAGGCAAGGCGGCACTGGCAGCCTTCGACAGCTTCACGTGGACACATCCCTTTACTGCAAAGAGATCCTTGTCAATGTTAACGGAGCGTGTACCGCTGCCGGCTGCTTCCATGTCGATACTGTCCTGACACGACATGAGCATCATACCCGAGAGCGCACACGCACATAAAAATATAATGGTTTTCTTCATTACTGTTCTCTTCTATATTACTTCCTTACTTTGTGCTCCTTGAGCATACGCTCTATCTTTGCCATCCGCTGCTGCTTGCTTCCTTCAAAAACATTCTTCTTGTAAAGCACGCTGACCTGCATGACCGGCTGTCCGTCGTTCACATCGGAGAACTTACCGCCGGAGATAGCCAGCGTCAGATAATCGGAGCGGCGGGCATAGACATGATGCTGGCCGTTGTAACTGACGAACTCGAAACCGTTTGAAGTGAGCAGCCTGTCAAACTCACGGGTCACAAACCATTCGTTGCCATACTGCCAGATGCCCAGATTCGGCCGGCTGAAGCTCATGCTGTACTGCTCGACACTCCCTTCCTTGTCCTGCGGAGCAGGATTGTCACCGCCACGGGTATAGAAGTAATAGATGCGGGCTACCAGCGTCGGATCGGTCGTCTTGTAGACGATTGCCTCAACCTCACTGCTCTTGGAAACCTGCCGCTTCACCTCTTCGCTCTTCTTGCCTGCTTCGTACTCCTCTACCGCACCGACCTTCTTGTCAGCCTTGTCCAGAAGCTCGAGCGGGCCGAGCTCAAGGTGCCGGAACGTCTCATAATCACGGTCCTGCTCATGCATCTGATAGAAGAACAACACGACACTGTTGTTGCTCTCCATAATGTCGACGTCCATGGTGAAGTGTTCCCGCACATTGATGTAATGGTTCGGGTCTTTCTCGTCCCTCACGTAGCCGCTGCCTTTCAGGAAGTCCTGGAAAGCCTGCGACTTCACCGCATCGACGCCTTCCTTTACCAGCGAACGCGTATAAATGCGGGTGGGAACGAAATGCTTTGTGTCGTGAACGTAGACAACATCCTTGAACAAGGGAGAGGGGGTCTTGAAGAAATAGCTTTCCTCATAGATTCCGTTCTCCGCATCCGGCGCTCCGTACTCCGAGAGAATACTTCCCCGGCGGATTTCAAAGTCCATCATCCTGTGCAGGCTGAAAGGATTGCCCGGGTTGCAGGCCAGGATGAAGGTTGCCACACCCGGCTGCCTGACAGCAATGTCATGCGTTTTCCCACCGACTGATACAGTCAGCTTCGTTGTCCTTTCCACAGTACCATAGTTCGGTTTGGAAATGAATTTCAGGCCACGCTTCTTCTTGATGACCTGCATCCATTCGGGCTGTTCGCTCTGGTGCAGCTCGTACAGACTGCTTTCCATGTTCACGTCGACGGTCGTCGTACCGCCTGCCTGCGGCAGGACAACCTCGCCGTTGGCAATATCCAGTGAAAAGTCAGCGGCACTCTGCCTTACCATGATTTTCTCCACTGCCAGACCGCCGTCAACGAGGATGTAACTGCTCCGTTCCACGCCGGTCGTATTGGCATCCACCCTTACGGCAATTTCGTTCCCGCTCTGTGTGAGATGAATCCACGGCTTGGGTGTCGTGGCAATCCATTCTTTGCAGTCCGTGTTTACGGTAATGGTCTTCTCTCCCATCTGGTTGGAAAAGGTGATGTCTTTCTCTGAAACATTCAGCTGCGGTTGCTCAAAGCTGTCCTTTTCAGAACAGCCCGCCACCATCGCCAGTACCAGACACAGGAAGGCGAACTGCAGCAGCTTATGTAAATTCATTATACGCATATCAGGATAACATTTAAATAAGGTATAACCACCTGGCTAAAACTTCAACGTCTGCTTTGCCTCCATGAAGTTCCGGACCATCCTTGCCTGCGCCTTCACGGCCTTGCTGCCTGCACCAGACACTGACGGGTCGTAGCTGTAGAGCAGTGCGAGTGTCGGCACATTGTTGTCGGCTACGCAGGTGACAGCGATGACAAGATGGTCACGCTCGCGGGCGAAGAAGTGATTGTTGCCGGAAGAACGGAGGTAAGAGAAACCTTCCTCACCGAGTTTCTTCTTGATTTCATTCGTGGCAATCCATTTGTTCCCATATTTCCATACACCGAGACTCGTGTCTTTGAAGAGCAGCGCACCGATCTGTACGCTCCCCAGTTTTGCAGGGACGTTGCCGTCCTTGTCCGTCGTATAGAAGATGTGGATGCGGGCATAGGGAGCCGACGGACTTTCGTTCTTCTTCAACGTGTACTGAAGCTGTGACACTTCCGTGTCCTTGTTCTCGTTCATCGTGCGCTCTTCTTCCTTGCTGCCGGCATTCTTTTCATACTGTTCCACCTGGGCTACCTTCACGTTGTCGGCCTGCAGAAGCTCAAGCGGATAATAAGGAATCCTGTCGAAGGTCTTGTATTCTCCCGTCTGCTTCATCACCGGCGTGAAGGTAAGGTTGACGCCTTCATTGTTCTCCTTTTCCGAGATGTAGATCTTCAACGAGAGCAGCTCCTTCTCGTTCATATATTCTCTGTCCGACTCGGAGTTGCTGCGCACATAACCGTTGTCGGCAAGGAACCGCCCGAAAGCCTTGTCCTTGACGGCCGCTATGGCCTTGGTGCCGTCGCCGACAGTGATGATCTGCGAGGGCGTAACGCCGTCAGAGCTGCAATACTGTATCAGTGTGAAGATCGGTGAAGGAGTGATGAACGTGTACATTTCCTCCAGACCGTATGCCGGCATCGCCGTCTGGTACTCGCGCAGATAGCTGCCGCGTCCCAGCTCGTATTCCATGATTCTGTGTACATCCTGCGGCGCACCGGGATTGATGGGAAGGATATAACGCTGGATGCCCGACTGCGACACGACGATCTCACGGGTGACGCTGCCGCTCTTGGCATACAGCTTCACCTCACGTTTCTGATAAGTATCGTTACGTCCGGCAACCAGCTTTATCTCTTCGTCAGACTTGACGATCTTGAGCCAGTCGACCTCTTCACTCGGCGTAACCTCGTAAACCGACGAATTGGTCGTTACGTCGATTGTCTTTTCGCCGCCTGTCTGGGGCAGATAGATGGCGGTCGGGACAACGTCGAGCGTCACGTCGGCCGCACTCTGCTTCACCTCTATTTTTCCCGTGGCTCCGTTGGCGTTCACGAGCACGTAACCGGTACGCTCCACCCCCATCTTGTTTTCTCCCACCTTCACTTTCAGGAGATTGCCGTCCTGCACCAGCGAAATCCAGTCGCCCTCCTGGGGAGACGAAGCGACCCAGCTGCTCTGGTTCGTTGTCACGCTGATGTTCCTTTCACCGACTCCCTTGTCAAACGCAACATTGTTCTCCGAGAGAACCAGTGTCGGCAGCTCAAACTCGTCTTCCTTTGCACAGGAGAACAGGCAAAGAAGGATTCCACCAAGGAAAAGGGAGTAAAAAGTCTTTCTTAAATTCATACTCTTCAAGGTTTTTGTCAGATAAAAATTAATTTGGATGATGTTCTGAAATTATATTGATAATTCCGGGCAGGGACATGAATAATGGCTTGACGACATCGCACCGGCATATCGATTCGGATGGGCAAAGCCCTTTGCGAAGCGGCTCGGGCAGGTGAAAATTCTTCATCGGTTATTGCGGATATGTAAATTCCTGTGCAAAGGTACTCCCTTCTTGCTGATACGGCAATACTCATTTATGAGTAATTTCCAGCAGTTTATGCGTGAAATCACATGGAAGCACGACACAAGCAAAAGTCAAGACAAACTATAGACTGACACCTCCCAACCGTCAGGGAACTCTGTTCCCAGCCGTCGGGAACTGGATTCCCAGCCGTCGGGAACAGAATTCCCGGCTATTGGGAATATCCTTCCTCGTAAATTGTTTCTTTCAGACTTACTTTCCATTTTCTCACTTTTATTTGCTACCTTTGTAGCCCGATGCTGTCGGCACAACAGACATAAGGAGGCTGCTGAACGACAGGACATTTCTACACCGCCTCGATTGCGGCAAGCATACATGGAGTGACGGGACGGATTCTGTAGAAATGCTGTCCGCATCACAGGACGATAACATAATAACATAAAACAAGAGGGAAGATGGACTTTTCGGATGTCATAGGACAGGATGCGGTCAGCAACAGGCTCGTGCAGATGGTGAAGGAAGACCGACTGCCGCACGCACTGCTCTTCTGCGGTCCAGAGGGGACAGGCAAGATGGCACTTGCCATGGCGTTTGCCTGCTATCTGCTTGCCGGTGACGAAGCCGGAGATGCCGTTCCGACCTCTGTCTCCAACGCCAGAGCCATGCTCCGGCAGTGGGAACATCCCGACCTTCACTTCTCCTACCCCACCATAAAACTGCCCGGCATGAGCAGCGAACACCAGCCTGTAAGCAGCGATTTTGCCAAGGAATGGCATGATCTCATCATGCAGGGAGCCTACTTCACCATGAACCAGTGGATGAAGCAGATGGGAGCGACCACGCAGCAGGCCATCATCACGGGGGCCGAGAGCGATGAACTGGCACGTGTACTGGCACTGAAATCAAGTCAGGGAGGCTACAAGGTCGCCATTATCTGGCGACCCGAACGGATGAATCTCACCTCGGCCAACAAACTGCTGAAACTCCTCGAGGAACCCCCGCAGGGCACCGTCTTCCTCATGGTAAGCGAAGAACCGGAGAAGCTGCTTGAGACCATCGTCAGCCGTACACAGCGCATCGATGTGAAACGCATCGACGACGAAGCAGTGGAACAGGCGCTCATCGCACGGAGAGGAATCGATGCCGATGCGGCACACCGCATTGCACGCATCGCACACGGCAGCTGGCTGAAAGCCTTGGAGTCGCTGGACACCGGCAATGAAAGCCGCGAGTTCCTCAATATGTTCCAAATGCTCATGCGTCTCTGCTACCTCCGCAACGTGAAGGACCTCAAGCGATGGAGCGAGGTGACGGCAGGCTACGGACGCGAAAAGGAACGTCGTATGCTTGTTTATTTCCAGCAGCAGGTACGAGAGAACTTCATGTTCAACTTCCGCAATCCGGAACTCAACTACATGACACTGGAGGAAGAGAACTTTGCAAAGAACTTCGCCCGGTTCATCAATGAAGCGAACGTCATCGAAATCAACGAACTGTTCCAGCGGGCCGGCCGGGACATAGGACAGAATGCAAATGCCAAGATCGTCCTCTACGACATGGCACTGAAGCTCATTGTCCTGCTGTTGAAGAAGTAAATAAAATCGGCAGCTGGCCATCAACGCCTATCAACGTCCCCCTCCCCATCACCGCTTATTATTGCTTATCACTGCCCGCCACATCCCCTCTCTCCGAGGAATCCGGGGGCTTCTTAAAATACAAAACAATGGATTACAAAGATATGAAATTCAAGGTCTGGCACGGTTGCGACCGTGGTTTATGCCACAAGGGATGCGGCAGACAGGACCGCCAGCTGAACACCTTCGACTGGCTGGCCGACGTGCCGGGCAATAACCAGACAACCGACCTTGTCGAAGTACAATTCAAGAACACCCGAAAAGGATACTACCACAATGCCAATAACCTTGACCTCAAGAAAGGAGACATCGTGGCTGTGGAGGCCAACCCCGGACATGACATCGGGGTCGTCACACTGACGGGACGGCTTGTCAAGCTACAGATAAAGAAAACCTCCTGCGTGAAGTCGCCCGACGACATCAAGCGTGTCTACCGCCTTGCAAAGGAGGTGGATATGCAGAAGTACCGTGAGGCAAAGGCACGTGAACACAAAACGATGATCGAGAGCCGGCAGATTGCCAAAGGACTGGGACTGAAGATGAAGATCGGTGACGTGGAGTATCAGGGCGACGGCAACAAAGCCATCTTCTATTACATCGCCGACGAGCGGGTGGACTTCCGCCAGCTCATCAAAGACCTTGCAGCTGCCTTCCATGTACGCATCGAGATGAAACAGATCGGGGCACGGCAGGAAGCCGGACGCATCGGCGGAACAGGTCCTTGCGGACGGGAACTCTGCTGTGCCACATGGATGAAGAGTTTCTCCAGCGTCTCCACCACGGCAGCACGCATCCAGGACATCTCGCTCAACCCCACCAAGCTGGCGGGTATGTGTGCCAAGCTGAAATGCTGTCTGAACTATGAGGTGGACGACTACATGGAGGCTGCCCGCAAGCTACCGAGCAAGGAAGTGCTCCTGGAGACAATGGACGGTGAATACCATCTCTTCAAGACCGATATCCTCAGCGGACAGTGTACTTACTCTACCGACAAGAACCTCGGGGCCAACCTCGAGACCATCAGTGCCGAGCGCGCCAGGGAAATCATCGAAATGAACCGATGCGGAGAGAAACCGCTGTCGCTCCTCGAAGACGGAAAGGCCAAACCCGTCAGGAAGCCTGTCGACCTGCTGGCCGGTGCCGACCTCAGCCGGTTCGACAAGGCAAAAAAACGCAGAAAGAACAATACACAGCGTAACGGCAACACACAGCAAGGCAACCGCCGCAGCTCACGTGAAGGGCAGGACGGTTTCCGCCCCCAGAACGACAGAAGACGCTCCCAGAGCGACAGCCGCCGGACACAGAACGGCAACCGGCGTCCGTACAACGGGGCACATCCTGCACAACAGCGGAGTGCAGCCGCAATGCCGGAGACAGACAGGAGAATCGAACAGGGACAACCTCAGCAAACGGAAAGAACACAGGAATGAGACATAAGGTTTCCACCTTATTATATATGGCAGCACTCACGGCAACCGTCGCTGGTGCTGTCTCGTGCAGCGATTCCCGGACCTACGACCACTACGAGAGTGTGCCGCTTCAGGGCTGGCTGCGCAACGACACGCTTGTCTTCGATGTACCCCGGCAATGGGAAGGCACCTATCAGTTAGGCCTCGGCATACGTGCCGCACAGACTTACCCCTACCGCAGCATAAGTATGCTCATGGAACGAAAGGTAATCAACTGCAGGCACCGGAAGAAGCTGGAGACCCTCTACCATGACACCATCAACTGCGAAATCATCACCGACAAGGGGGTGCTGGCAGGGCAGGACGGCATCAGCAGCACCGAAATCCTCCATCCCGTCACCACCTTTCAACTGAACCGCAACGACTCTCTGCACATTACCGTACACCATATCATGAGCCGGGATGCCGTTCCCGGCATCAGTGACATCGGCCTCAGAATGGAACGGAAATAACCGTCCCGACCGTCTTCTACTGGTCGACACGGCCTGTCTGCCAGTCTGCAAAAGCTGTATGCCTGCCGGACAGGAACTGACAGGAATCAGTCTTTAGGGCGGAGATAGCCCGTTGGTATGGTCTTCTGAGGCTCATCTACATTACGGTCAAGTTTCTTGCGTCCGAAGTCAAAACAATAAGACAGCTTGACGACGACGGACGGGGAAATGTCCGGCGATATAAACCTGTCAGTACGCTGGTAGATTTCCGAGTTGATGTATTCCTTTCCATAAGTCTTACGATTGAAGAAGTTAGCCAGTGACACCGAAGCGAACCACCTTCCTTTCGCATAAGACGCAGAAAGACTGTAGACACAGGGGAGATCAGAATAAGCGGATGAGGTAAAGTCCATGCTTTTGTATTTTGACACATAGCTCCCGGAGAACGTAAAGCTACCACAGCTGTACATCGCATCAAACGAACAGACAAAGCCCCTTAGAGGATTCCTGAAATCATCGTTGGTCTTCATCGTGTAATACGAAATCCCCCCAGACACCTGCAGACTGTTGTCGAGAAGGAAAGAAGTCACTTTATAATCGAACATAAACTGACACAAGGACTTTCCTAAAGCGTAGGAATGAATCAGCCGGTTATTTTCCTGATAATAGACATCATGTATGCTGTGCCGCGACAGAAAAGCGTTTACCGACGCATTCATCATCAGTCTGCTGAAGCTGTACGAATAGGACACTGACGGCATATAAGCTACCACGTGCTCCAGTTCCTTGTTTCCTTTCACCTGCTCATAGGCATTCACATTCTGATAAAGATCGCTCTTCCATTGGATAGGGGGAGCGACATATCCGGTCTTGGCGTTTACGACAAGATGTCCCTTCTCCCCTGTCTTGCAGGAAACATACAGTGTGGGGAGGAAGAGCCAGGTGTTCTCTTCCGCATCACTGACCTTGGACGACACATGGCGCAACGTAAGCTCCGTCTGGGCAAACAGCCGCTCGGAGAAAGAATAACGGTATTGAAGGTCAGCCTGTATATAATTGTTGACAAGCCGCTGCCTGCTGTCCACGTCACCTCCATACCGATCTTTATAGACATTCCCGAGGTCATAGAGCCGGAATGTAAAACCGCCGTTCTTTTCCGTATTATGGATATAGGTCAGCCCCACGCTGAAATCATGGCTGTTCTCCATCGTCGAAACAGCCGAGCCGTAAGCACCTTCTGTCATCGTTCTGTCGAAATCATTATGCCCATACTGATAGGAACCTGCAAGCATCAGATAATTCTTCTTGTCCAAGGTGTAATACGTATAGCCGTTAAGATAAACACTCGCATTTCTCGCATTCTCCCTCACGACAGACAGAGAGGGAGAATACACAGCTGGAAGATAGGCTGACGAGGAGACATTGTCACTATGAGGGATGTGCTCCATCACACCACCGACCTTCAAGGAAATCTGCACCCTGTCGGTTATCCTGTTCATACCCCAGTAGAAATAAGGTTTTGTCGAGGAAAGCCTGTAGTCATCCGTTACCGACTTTCTCTTGAAAGACACCGGCAGTCCGACCTTCTCTTCCACCTCATTCTCATTTTTCCTGTAGTCGGTAAAATCCGTTCCCGCAATTAGACTGTGCGTCCACGTGTTACAGTTGTATTTAAGTACAGCACCATATTCTCCTGCCGTGTTCAGCAGCGTCGTAGACGATCTCAGCTCAAGATATCCGCCATGGCGATAGCTTCTCACGATGTAGTCGACAACTGCTTCATAACCGGCAAACTTTCCTGTCGGAACAGAATGATAGTCTATCCTTATGACATCATTCGGTCTCACCGCATTGATTTCTTCCCGGCTTGCCGGTACGCCATTGATACACAATGTCACGTTCTTCCTATCCGAAGTAGAGACCGTGCCGGAAGTCTTACTGATGCGGAGTTCCGGTATCATCATGTTAGCCAGAAGGCCCAGCCCCGTATTCGTTCCTTTCCGTTGTTTCTGTACCGGGAAATACATCGATTTGCTATTCCCATGTATGACCCTGCTTCCTTGTACGACCACCTCCTGCAAGGCGACGGCATCTTCCTCCAGTACGAAATCCCGCCTGATTTCCACCTGCTTTCCTCTGAAGACAGCTTTCTGCGACTTGAAACCCTCATAGCTCACACTTACCACGATACTGTCAGAACAGGGAACGGTGAGCGAGTAGAGACCTGTCACATCCGTCTGGACAGTTCTTGCTTCTCCAAGGCTGACCGCCCTTACCGTTGCATAAGGAAGTCCGGCACCACCCTTGTCCGATACGATACCCGAAAGCGTCGTCACATCCCCTCCATAACAGGCTATGGAAGAAATTACCGCCAGAAACAAAGAAAAAATACGAATCATAGTCTTCTGGATTATTTGTTTTTCTGCTGTAAATAGTACTGGAAGAGCATTTCTTTAAGGCTCTGTCTATTTTCTAGGATATAGTGATCACATAAGGTGTTCTTTCCTCCATCAAATTTATTTTCAAGTCGACTTCTAGGACACCCCCCACTACAAATCGGCAATATACTACATCCAAGACATCTCTTATCATTAACAAAAGTGCCATGAATCATATATCGTTTGAAAAGGGATGAGTTCCTAAATTTATCATCAACAACAGAACCAATTTCTCTTTCCCGAATACCTATATCTTCCAAGCATTTGTAAAGCTCTCCCTTCGGTCCTATAACAAAAGAATTACTTTGAGTTGCTATACATCCTTTGCAGATAGAAGTAGGGAAAAAAACGTTTTCATCATTTCTTGATAAAGAAGTATGGAATGTAGACAATTCTTTTGTTGAAAAAAAATTTGTCTTATAACCACAATCGTTATCTCCCCTCAAAATACCTGGATAAACATATATATTCGCTGCTTTAGGATACTTCCTGGCAATAGTCTCCTTAAACTCAAAGTAATCATGAGAATTATGCTTTCCAACATTAACCCTAATACTTATAAAAGAACTTGGACACCTTACTACAAACTCGTCTAAATTACACATTATCACATCAAATGAGCCTTTGCCTGTCGGGTAGACACGTAATTTATCATGATTATCCTTTACTCCATCAAAAGTAATCTGAATGTGGTTTAAGGGAAATCTCTCAAAAACATCAAGTACTTTTCCCCGTAATAGAGTCGCATTAGTTATAATTGAATGAAAATTAATCTTAATATTATTCAGCTCTAACCTCTGTAGGATATACTCCATTCGATCAATTGCTAATAAAGGCTCTCCTCCAAACCAAGTAAGATTCACAAAAGAGTTATCAGAATTCCTTTTAATAAATTCAAAAATATCATTACATATCTCATAAGAAATGATACTTTTAGGCTTTGAAACCTCAAAACAATATGGACATCTAAGGTTACATTGGATAGTTGGGGCAATCGTCAAATTCATTATTTGTCTTGAATAAGACCAAATGTTTTGTTTCAAAATTATACCATCTAAAAAGGACTGGTCATCAATATCTGTCGTTAGCACCCCCAAATCTACTAAACTTTTTACAATTGCATCATCTTCTAACAAAAAAGAGTCTTCTCCCTTTTTGAAAGATAACAATTCCTCATACAAATCTTTATTTAACTCCAAGAAACTATTGTTCTTGGAGTTAAAAAGAAAATACATATTATCTTGCTCAAAAAGCAATACATATTTAGATACTATCATACGACAGCTTCCATAAATTTAACATTATGCTATTCAAATACAATTGGGCTTAGGTTGAGGTGGGGGACCAGGATTTGGCTTAGGCTGAGGTGGGGGAGCCGTATAAGTGTGGCAAACCACTAAGCGCCTACAAACAATGACACAAAATCCTGTATCAGTTCCTGTATCCGATTTTCCACCCAGGACCTTTGACATGGACTCTTCTCCAATAACATCAGCCGGTTTTATAACCGTCAAATTGAATTTCTTTTTCATAAAGAATCAATTTAAGTTTCTTCTACTCGTATAGTTTTTCGATGCTACTCCTTTTTGACAGTCTGGTCTGCTGAGAAATATGTCGACAAATTAATCATTTAGGTTTATGGTGCAAATCTAATATTATGAAACAAGAAAAGCAAGGAAAACATTAGATAAATGGAAATCATTACAAAAGTTTAACATTTCAACAGTATCGAGTGGACTGTCCAACAGGAATCACCTGGTTGCAGCCCCAATCAATTCATTAAGAAGAACTGATTTTCTTTGACACGGACACCGTCATATGTCTATATTATGAATCGTGAGAACCTTTATACATCAGTTCTGATTTCAGACTCCGGACATCAACCTTACATACGCAAAGCTGACTGTGCGAACCATCTGATTTCCAGTACATTACAAGAAACATAACAAAAGGTGCTTAGTTCCATCGCAAGTAACGCCTGATTGACGTGCAAGTAAGCCTTGGTTGCAAGCCAAGTAACGCCTGATTGAAATCAAGACAGGCATGGGTTGCAATCCACATCCCGGCCGACCCTGAATTGTAATGCCGTTTACGCATTGAGACCGCATAATTTACTGCAACAAACAAGAATTTCCAGAAACTGAACTGGAAATTGAAAAAAATACCGTAAGTTTGCACCTGTTATCTCTATAGAATAATGAAACGGAACTTCTTAATCACGATATTTCTGGGCATAGGGCTGGGTGCCGCCGCCCAGGTTCACCGTCCCGTGTCCGTCCGTAAGGATATAAAGCCGCATACGGAGAGCATACAGGCGTATGCCGACTCTCTGGATGCCGCAAGAGACAGCATCTTTTCACGCAAGACACCAGGCTGGAAGCGTGACAGCCGGCTGCGCCGGAACAAAATGCAGCTGTTCATGCCGCTGACCTATTACGGCAATGTGGCAGAGAACCTGTTTACACGTGGCAGGAAAGACAATCCTTTCCTTGCAGAGCTGATGCGCCTCTATCTGTCGCGTCCCGACCTCGTGGCAGGGACAGACCGCGCGCTGCGCTCCCAGCAGACGAAGCTCGACGAGATTGAGACACCGATCCATCACGATGTGAAGCTGGTGGAGAAAGTCCCCCTGCGCCCTGCCGACCCACAGACAGTACCGGTCGAAGTCATGGTGCTGCGCCCTAACTTCTGGACTTTCCAGGGCGACTATGCCCTGCAGTTCCTGCAGAACTATGTGACAGGGAACTGGTACAAAGGAGGCGAAAGCAACTATTCGGCACTGGCCTCACTGGTGATGCAGGCCAATTACAATAACAAGCAGAAGGTAAAGTGGGAGAACCGGCTGGAACTGAAGTACGGCCTGCAGAGCAGCCGGTCGGACTCGCTGCACAACTTCAAGAGCACGGAAGACCTGATACGCCTCACGTCGAAACTGGGCCTGCAGGCAACGAAACGCTGGTATTATACGGTGCAGTTCATCGGCAACACACAGTTCTCCCGTTCCTACCGCTCGAACGACCCGAAGGTGTATGCCGCCTTCCTCTCGCCGCTGAACCTGAACCTCTCCCTCGGTATGGACTATGCCGTCGACTGGCTGGATCACCGCCTGAAAGGCAACTTCCATCTGGCCCCGTTGGCCTATAACATGAAGTACGCCCGTATGCTCGAGCTTTCTGACCGGCTGGGAATCGATGAAGGACGGCATTTCCTGCACGACTTCGGTTCAGAGTTCACCGTCGACCTGGAATGGCGGCTGCTGGAGCAGCTGTCATGGAAGACACGCCTATACGGCTATTCCACCTACAAACGTTCGGAACTGGAATGGGAAAACACCTTCACCTTCCAGTTCAACCGCTATATCTCGAGCCGCATCTTCATTTATCCACGCTTCGACGACGGTGTAGGACGTGACGACCATCATGCCTACTGGCAGCTGAAAGAATTTGCCTCGATAGGATTCCAGTACAGCTTCTGAACGCCTGCATAAAGGCTTCTGGTGCCGCCGCCGTCAACGGAAAGGCAATTTTCAAGGTCGCTCATTAGCATTTTCCGAATTTTATAACTACCTTTGCCATGTGGCAGTCTGTACAGACCCGGACAGGGGGAAGCACGCTGCCACACATGAAGACAAGCCATAACAGAAGCATACCGAATGAAAGAATTCATCATATCTGATGTCAAGGCAGAGACCGCCGTCCTCGTCGGTCTGATTACCAAGGAGCAGGACGAAGCCAAGACAAAGGAATACCTTGACGAACTGGAGTTCCTGGCCGATACGGCCGGCGCCGTCACCGTGAAACGCTTTACACAGCGTGTGAACGGCCCGAGCGCCGTCACCTATGTCGGCAAGGGAAAACTCGAAGAGATAAAAGAATACATCAAACAGAAAGAAGACGAGGATGATCCGGTCGGCATGGTCATCTTCGACGACGAACTTTCTGCCAAGCAGATGCGCAACATCGAACACGAACTCAGTGTGAAGATACTGGACCGCACCTCGCTCATCCTCGACATATTTGCCATGCGCGCCCAGACGGCCAACGCCAAGACACAGGTGGAACTGGCGCAGTACCGCTATATGCTCCCCCGCCTGCAGCGTCTGTGGACGCACCTGGAACGACAGGGCGGCGGCTCGGGATCGGGTGGCGGCAAGGGATCGGTAGGACTGCGCGGACCGGGCGAGACCCAGCTGGAGATGGACCGCCGCATCATCCTGCAGCGTATGTCGCTTCTGAAACAGCGGCTGGCCGAAATAGACAGACAGAAGAACACGCAGCGCAAGAACCGCGGACGGCTGATCCGTGTCGCCCTGGTGGGCTATACGAACGTAGGCAAGTCGACGACGATGAACCTGCTGGCGAAGAGCGAGGTCTTTGCCGAAAACAAACTCTTCGCCACACTGGACACGACCGTACGCAAGGTGGTCGTGGAAAACCTCCCCTTCCTGCTGGCAGACACCGTGGGATTTATCCGCAAGCTGCCGACCGACCTGGTCGATTCGTTCAAGTCGACACTCGACGAGGTACGGGAAGCCGACCTGCTGCTGCACATCGTAGACATTTCCCATCCTGACTTTGAAGAACAGATACAGGTCGTCAACAAGACACTGGCCGACCTCGGCTGTGCCGACAAGCCGTCGATGATCGTCTTCAACAAGATTGACAACTATCACTGGGTAGAAAAGGAAGAAGACGACCTCACGCCTGCTACGAAAGAGAACATCACGCTGGACGAACTGAAACGGACGTGGATGGCAAAGGAGCACGACAACTGCCTGTTCATATCCGCCAAGAGAAAGGAGAATATCGACGAGTTCAGGGAGGTGCTCTACAAGAAAGTGCGCGAGCTGCACGTCCAGAAATATCCCTACAACGATTTCCTCTATAACATAGAGGAGTAAAAAACGACGGGACAGCTCATTCCCTATGCTCACCCATCTGTCAGGACAATTAAAGAAAAGAAGTATGCAATACCGTTCCCTTACCTTTGAAGAGATAGAGACACTGGAGAAGAACAGCTGCTGGGCTGAAGACTGGAACCGGGTGGAGGTTTCCGAAGACGGATTCCAGGCGAAGTTCTTCCACCGGGTCATGTTCTACGGCGACATCCGGCTGGGCTGCTGCCAGAAGAATGTCGAGATTACCAAGGACTTCTTCAAGCATTCCGGCATCAACGATGCCACCCTGCGCAATGTGACCGTGGGCAATGACTGCCTGATAGAAAAGGTGGGGAACTATATCAACAACTACACCATCGGCGACGACTGCCTCATCTCCAATATCTCCGTCATGGAGACGACTGAAGGAGCGAGCTACGGTGAGGGCAACCTTATCTCAGTACTGAACGAGGTGGGCGATGGCAACGTGATTCTCTTCCACGACCTCAACAGCCAGTTCGCCGCCTTCATGGTGAAACACTTCAACGACAAAGACCTCAAGAACGCCATCCGCCGGCTGGTGTCGGAGGAAATTACCCGCACCAATCCGGAGCGCGGGACAATCGGCAACAACGTGAAGATCGTCAACACAAAGGAGATTACGAATACCGTCATACAGGACGACTGCGAGATTTCCGGAGCCAGCCGGCTGAGCGACTGTACCATTCTGAGCTCCGAGAACGCCAGCGTCTACATCGGGACGGGCGTCATCTGCGAAAACTCCATCATCTCTGACGGGTCGAGTATCGTGAACAGCGTGAAGATGCAGGACTGCTTCGTGGGTGAAGCCTGTCAGATAGCCAACGGCTTCACGGCATCACAGAGCGTGTTCTTTGCCAATTCGTTCATGGCGAACGGGGAAGCCTGTGCAGCCTTTTGCGGTCCGTTCTGCGCCTCCCATCACAAGAGTTCGCTGCTTATCGGCGGTATGTTCTCATTCTACAATGCAGGATCGGGGACCAATTTCTCCAACCACGCTTACAAGATGGGGCCGATGCACTGGGGCATACTGGAGCGCGGCACGAAGACGGCAAGCGGAAGTTACCTGCTCATGCCGGCGACCATCGGTACATTCTCCGTGTGCTTCGGCAAGCTGATGCACCATCCCAACACCACCGCACTGCCTTTCTCCTACCTCATCGCCGAGGCCGACAAGATGTTCCTCGTGCCGGGCAGGAACATCACCACCGTCGGTCTTTACCGTGACATACGGAAGTGGCCGAAGCGGGATATGCGCCCGCAGCAGTCGCAGAAGAGCATCGTCAACTTCGACTGGCTGTCACCTTTCTCCGTCGGCGAGATTCTCCGGGGAAAGAAGATACTTGAGAATCTGCGGCAGGCAAGCGGCGACAACGTCTCGTCGTACAACTACCACGAGTACGTCATCAACGCCAGCAGTCTGCGCAAGGGCATCAAATACTACGACATCGCACTGCGCATCTACATGGGAGCCGTACTCAAGCGGGCACACAAGTGGGGCTTCTTCGGGAAGCCGGAGACCGAAACAGGCACCGGAAGATGGGACGACCTGTCAGGACTTCTGCTCCCCGTATCGGAGGAGCAGCGGCTGATCGACGACATCAAGAACGGCAGTCTGGAGACGATACAGGAAGTGGTCGAACGCTTCTGCGAAATCAACGACAACTACCGGATTTACCAGTGGGCATGGACTTACCGCCTGATCTTAGAATACTACGGCATCACGGAGATTACCGATGAAGATGATGCACGTATCAGGCAAGACTATGTCGAGGCGCGCCGGGCATGGATTGCAGAGATACGAAAGGATGCAGAGAAGGAGTACGAGATGGGCGACGTTGACAGAGAGGTCTTCGAGTCGTTCGTCAACAGCCTCGATCATGAGATTGACTTTGAGAACTGACAAATCATACCTTATAGTATTGTATAAAACAACTGACTTATGAAAAAACATTCCATTAGCCTCACCCTCCTGAAGGAAATCGGTCTGGGAGCAATGCTCCTGATGACCACCCTGACTGCACAGGCACAGCGTTACAGCTATGAAAGTGTACCGGGCGACCCGATGCAGACACGTATCTACACGCTGAAGAACGGACTGAAAATCTATCTGTCCGTCAACAAGGAGAAGCCACGTGTACAGACGTACATCGCCGTACGGACCGGTTCACGCAACGACCCGAAGGAGACGACGGGTCTGGCACACTACCTCGAACATCTTATGTTCAAGGGCACGACACACTTCGGCACGTCGAATGCCGAGGCAGAACGCCCTTACCTCGACTCCATCGAGGCCCGCTTCGAGCAGTACCGCCACATCACCGACCCCAAGGCACGCAAGCAGCGGTATCACCAGATTGACTCCATCTCTCAGCTGGCAGCCCGCTACAACATCCCCAACGAGTACGACAAGATGATGACTGCCATCGGCAGCGAGGGCACGAACGCCTATACCAGCAACGATGTCACCTGTTATGTGGAGAACATCCCGTCCAACGAAATAGACACATGGGCGAAAGTGCAGGGCGACCGCTTCCAGAACATGGTCATCCGCGGCTTCCACACTGAATTGGAGGCCGTGTACGAGGAGTACAACATCAGCCTCTCCAACGACTGGCGCAAGATGTATGCGGCTCTGTTTGCCAAACTCTTCCCCACCCATCCCTACGGAACACAGACGACCCTCGGGCGGGGTGAACATCTGAAAAACCCGTCCATTGTCAACATCAAGAACTATTTTCACAAATACTACGTCCCCAACAACGTGGCCATCTGCATGTCGGGCGATCTCGATCCCGACAAGACAGTAGCCGTCATCGACAAGTATTTCGGCAGCTGGAAGCCCAGTGTACACATTGATGTACCGCAGTATGCTGCCCAGCCGGTCCTCACTGCTCCTGCCGACACGACCGTCATCGGCAAGGAGGCACCGATGTTCTTCATGGGGTGGCGAGCCGAAGCCGCCAACTCCCAGCAGATTGACACGCTCGAGGTAATCGCACAGCTGCTGTCCAACGGACGGGCCGGTCTCTTCGACCTCGACCTCAACCAGAAGATGAAGGTACAGGATGTTGGGGCTGGCGTGAATGACATGACCGACTATTCCGTCTTCTATCTTTACGGACAGTCAAAGGCGGGACAGACCCTGCCGGAGGTACGCAGCCTCGCACTGGCCGAGATAGAGAAGCTGAAAAAAGGACAGTTCTCCGACGACCTGCTGCCTTCCATCGTCAACAACTACAAGCGATACTACTACACACAGCTCGACAAGAACCAGTTCCGTGCCAACCAGTTCGTGGACGCTTTCATCAACCACAAGGACTGGAAGCGAGAAGTAGAGAAAATCAGCCGGATATCCAAACTGACCAAAGCAGACATCGTCAGCTATGCCAGGAAGTTCTTCAGCAACGGCTTTGCCTGCGTCTACAAGGAACAGGGCAACGACACGACAATCAAAAAGGTGGAAAAGCCTTCCATCACACCTATCCCTACCAACAACGACAAGCACAGTGCGTTCCTGGAAGAAATCGTAAACACGAAGACAACACCTATCCAGCCGCAATTCGTCGACTACAAGCGTGATCTGACCAAGGCCGTGACGAGGAAGGGCCTGCCCATGCTCTACAAACAGGACACGACAAACGACCTGTTCACGCTGTGTTTCGTCCTTCCGTTCGGTGACGAACACAATCCGAAGCTCAACTATGCCGCCGGCTATCTCGACTATTTAGGTACGGACAAGCTGACCAACGAACAGATCAAGCAGCAGTTCTACAAGCTGGCGTGCGATTACAGCATCAGCGAAAGGAACGAACGTACGTACATCACGCTGAACGGTCTGAACTCCAACCTGCCGCAGGCACTCGCTCTGCTGAACAACCTGGTCAGCAATGCAAAGGTAGACAGGCAGGCATACGACCTCTATGTAGAGCAGATACTGAAATCCCGCAGCGACAACAAGGCCAACCAGCAGGCCAACTTCTCCGCACTCAGGAACTATGCGACCTACGGAACCTACAACCCGACACGCAACATCCTCAGCGAAAAGGCCTTGAAGGCGATGAACCCACAGGAGCTGCTTACGATGCTGAAAAGTCTGAAGAACTACAAAATGACAGTTCTCTACTATGGGCCGTCAAGTCTGAAAGCCATCGACCAGCTCGTCACGAAGACCGTTCAGTCGCCGAAGACATTCGCCGCTGTACCTGCACAGAAACGCTACGTGGAACAGACGACACCAAAGAACGAGGTCGTCATCGCACCTTACGATGCCAAGAACATCTACATGGTACAGCTCCACAACGAGAATCAGGAATGGTCGGCCGACCGTGCCCCCGTCATCGCACTCTTCAACGAATACTTCGGCGGCAGCATGAACGCCATTGTCTTCCAGGAGCTGCGCGAGGCACGCGGACTGGCCTATTCAGCCTTTGCACGGTATGACGAGCCTTACCGTCTGGGCGACAAGGAGAGCTTCTACACCTATATCATCACGCAGAACGACAAGATGATGGACTGTGTACACGAGTTCAACAAACTACTCAATGATATGCCGGTACGTCAGGCCGGCTTCGACCTCGCCAAGCAGAGCCTGATGAAGAGCCTGGCCTCCGCACGTACAACGAAATACGGCATCCTTACGTCTTATCTCGCAGCACAGCGGCTGGGACTCGACTACTCGCTGAACGAGAAGATTTACAAGGCTCTGCCGGCTCTGCAGCTGAAGGACATCATCGACTTCGAGAAGACGTACATTGCCAACAAACCTTACAAGTACATCATCCTCGGCGACGAGAAAGAGCTGGACATGAAGGCGTTGGAAAAAATCGCTCCGATCAAGCGGGTAACGACAGAGGAAATCTTCGGATATTGAGGATTCCCACCCTCTTGACCGCTCAGAAGACACACATCTATCCCCTCTCGGCAGAGAGGGGGTATCTGGCGAAAACATACAAAAACATCATATAACAAACAGATAACCCCGAGCGGAGCTGTATCAGAGAAGCCAATGGGTCATTGATACTTCCTCTGACGGGCAAACAAAACATTATGGCTGAATTCAAATACGCCCCAATGTTCCAATTGGGCAAGGATGACACCGAATACCGGCTGGTATCAAAGGAAGGTATCAGCACCGGTGAGTTTGAAGGTAAAGAGATTCTCAAGGTCAGCAAGGAGGCACTCACTCTGCTGGCGCAGGAGGCTTTCCACGACTGCGAGTTCATGCTCCGCCGTGCGCACAACGAGCAGGTTGCGAAAATCCTGACCGACCCGGAGGCATCAGAGAACGACAAGTACGTCGCCCTGCAGTTCCTCCGCAATGCCGAGACGGCCGTAAAGGGCATACTGCCTTTCTGCCAGGACACGGGTACCGCCATCATCCATGGCGAGAAAGGACAGCAGGTATGGACCGGGTTTGAAGATGAAGAGGCACTCTCAAGGGGCGTGTTCAACACCTTCACCGAGGAGAACCTCCGCTACTCTCAGAATGCTCCGCTCAATATGTACGACGAGGTGAACACCAAGTGCAACCTCCCGGCACAGATCGACATCGAGGCCGTCGAGGGTGCAGAGTACCGCTTCGTCATGGTTGCCAAGGGCGGCGGTTCCGCCAACAAGACCTACTTCTACCCCATGACCAAGGCCACCATCCAGAACGAGGGCACGCTCATTCCGTTCCTCGTAGAGAAGATGAAGAGCCTCGGAACGGCAGCCTGTCCTCCTTACCACATCTGCTTCGTCATCGGCGGTACTTCCGCAGAGAAGAACCTCCTCACCGTAAAGCTCGGCAGCATTAAGTATTACGACAGCCTTCCCACTACCGGCGACGAGACAGGCCGCGCCTTCCGCGACACCGACCTGGAAGCCAAGCTGCTCGTTGAGGCGCATAAGATCGGGCTCGGCGCACAGTTCGGCGGCAAGTATCTTGCCCACGACATCCGTGTCATCCGCCTGCCCCGCCACGGTGCCAGCTGTCCTATCGGCATGGGTGTCAGCTGCTCTGCCGACCGCAACATCAAGGCGAAGATCAACAAAGAGGGTATCTGGCTCGAGAAGATGGACACCAACCCGGGCGAACTGATTCCGGAGGAATACCGCAAGCCGGGCGAAGGAAGCAAGGGGATTGAGATCGACCTCGACAAGGGCATCGATGCCGTTCGGGCTGAACTGACGAAATATCCTGTCTCGACACGTGTCAATCTTAAGGGAACCATCATCGTTGCCCGCGACATTGCCCACGCCAAGCTCAAGGCTCGGCTGGATGCCGGCGAGGACCTGCCACAGTATTTCAAGGATCATCCCATTCTCTATGCCGGACCGGCCAAGACGCCGAAAGGCTACCCATGCGGTTCGATGGGGCCGACCACGGCCAACCGCATGGATCCGTATGTCGACGAGTTCCAGGACCACGGCGGCTCGCTCGTCATGATTGCCAAGGGCAACCGCACGCAGACTGTTACGGATGCCTGCAAGAAACACGGCGGCTTCTATCTCGGCACCATCGGCGGTGTCGCAGCCGTACTGTCCCAGAGCAGCATCAAGAGCATTGAGTGCGTAGAATACCCCGAACTGGGCATGGAAGCCATCTGGAAGATTACCGTGGAGGACTTCCCGGCTTTCATTCTCGTAGACGACAAGGGGCACGACTTCTTCAAGGAGCTGAAGCCGTGGACAGGCTGCAGCTGTGGAAAGTAGTTTTTCCACAGGTACGGCAACAGGACTTTAACTGTCAGCATTGCTGACCGCCAGACAAAAGAAAGCGGCATGAAGACATCGCACAATGCGTGTCTCATGCCGCTTTTCTTGTACAGTTGCGGTCCGTCCTACTTGATTGAACTACAGGCGGCGCGATTCCCAGACAGTCGGGAATGACGTTCCCGAACGGTCGGGAACAGCATTCCCAACGCCCGGGAAGGCTGTTCCCAAGCGGTTGGGAATATCAAAGCCGATGCCTTCATTTTCAATTTGCCGGACCGACCAGTACCTTCCGCACACGCCCGTCACTCATCCTGATGATATTCAAGCCACGTGTTCTGTGCTGGAGTCTTCTGCCGTCGATACTGTAGATACCTGTTTCAACAGCTCCGTCCATCCCCTTGTCAAGAGACTTGATACGGGTCGGTGTAAGGTCTCCTACAATGCTGTCAAACAGTCCGGAACCGAAAGTACCGTCAGCCTCGTATTTACTTTCCGCTCCTCCCACAACGTGCAAGGTCACACTGTTGTCGAAGGTGTTGAAAGCACCGGCTGCACAGGTAGGCGGTTCAGGGGCATAGATAGAAACGTCCGTGAGGGAAGTGTTGTAAACGGCAAAGATGTCATTACCTATATACGTCAGCGTGCTTGGCAACGTGACGCTCTCCAGGCTGCCGCAGGCTCCGAAAGTGGCATCCTCCAGCCGGGTGATGCCCTCCGGAAGGGTGATCCGGCTTAGGTCTGTATAGTAGAAACAGCTGCTTCCGATGCTCCTGATCGTTTGGGGAAGTTCTATTTCCTCCAGTCCACTGAAGAGGAACGCATCTTTTCCGATGGTTTCAGTACCTTCGTTGACCGTTACCCTGGCCAGATTCTTCTCGCGTTTTTCTTTGCCTTTCATCCCGGCATGGGCATTCTGACCGCCCGCCTGGGCAAAGGCACCGTCGGCAATCTGTCTGACCGTAGCCGGAGTGGTATAGCTTTTTCCGTCCTTGGAGGCCGGATAGGTCCACAAGACTGACCTGTCTTTGCTGAAGAGTACGCCGTCAATTGCTGCGAAAGAAGGGTTTTCCGATGCCACTTCAATCTTTTGCAGCGCATAAGTCATACTAAATACTTCACTGCCGATATGGGTGACAGAAGCAGGAATACGGACAGCCGTGACCTTCTTCAACGGAGAGAAGGCCTCATCACCGATGCTCTCCATATCCTGCGGGACTTCCACGATGCCCTCGGACATATTGAAACATTGCAGTACCTTATGTCTGCTGACATCGCAAAGCATGTACCCAATCATCTTGAAGACAGTGTTGGCAGGATCGACCTTCACCTCCGTATAATCTTTGCTGCCTGCAAAAGCCGCATCTCCAATATACTTTACAGAGGCCGGTATCGTCAGGGCCTTACTGTGAGTACTGTAGAAGGCACGCTTCCCAATGCTCTCCAGGCCATTGTTCAACACTACCGAAATCAGGTCGCAGTTCTGGAAGGCATTGTCAGAAATGGTCCTGAGCGTCTTCGGGAAGTAAATATACATGAAATAAGTCAGGTTCTGGAAGCAGCCTTCGGGTATGCTTTCAAACTCCGCATCATGCAAGTTCGCCGAATGCAGGTCCGTCAGCGAACCTCCTTTCGCAAGTCTGGCCAGGAACTTCAGGTCAGCATCATTCATCGGTCCGGTGACTTTGATGCCCTGGACATGTACGTCACCATAGAGTTCCATCACGGTCTGTTCCAGCGTGCCGGCCTTGGTAAGCTGTACAACACGCTGATTGAAATAGGCATCAGTGGGAACCTTGTAATCGTCCTGTGCAAAGACAAACGTCGTACTGAACAAGACGAAGAGGGTAAGTAAGATCTTTTTCATACGCAATTGATATTTAATAAATGAATTCATTACAGGAGGCAATGCGTTGCCGCCTGCCTCAGAGTGTTACGCCCATTGAAATTTCAAGATTGTGGCCATGCTGGTGGTTGTCGTACCACCTGCGCCCCAGCTGCATCTGCATGAAAGCGGAAGTCAGAGACCTGACAAGTCTGAAATCATAGCGGATGTGAAGCCCTGCGTCCCAATAGCTTGCCTGCTGCATGAATGCGTTGTTGCGGAACATCCCGACGGGCTTGTCGAACACTTGGGGTTCAGTGAAGACAAAATGATGGTGGACCTGCCTGCCTACATGAGACAGGAAGCCTACTGACAGCAGGCCTCTTGAGAACATTCTCGACAGATCCAGTTTCAAGGAAGGTACGAGAAAAGCTGTTTTCAGTTGTCGTGCAGGAGTCTGGTACTGCGTATTGTCTACGTCATAAGCCAGCCTCGGCAGCATGACGAGCCAAATGGCAGGTGTGAATTTATATAACGCCGAGAGCGACAACTGCATGCCCTGGTGCTGGTAAATGAAAGGTCTGGAGCTTGCTATCTCCTTGTAATTTGTCAGTCCGCTGTCATAATAGCGTTCCTGCCCCTCTCTTTTCGTTGTCTCGGCGGAGAATGTTGCCTTGCAGTCCCACTGTCTCCATTGCCCTGTCCAGCTTAGTTCACCTCTCCACTTCGTCTGGAAAACATCACAGATCGGAATGTCACGTTCCGAGGAAAGCCGTTTCTGGATGTTCTCATACTCGAGATCCGTTGAAGCCTGCAGCCCGAGCCCGTCCTTCGTATGTGTAGACAGCCCCGCTGAGTAATTTCCACCTTCATACTTCACGCCGTTCTGCAATCCTTTGAAACGGAAATACTGCATGCCCAGACCGGTGAGATGATACAGGACACGGTTGCCCTGCGGGTTCATAAACTGTACGTCACTCTGCTGTGTGTACTTCCCGATGCCGGCATACAGCCCTACGACACGCCGTGCGGAGACAGCATAGCCTCCTCCAAAATGCAGCTGTACGTCAAGTGTCGTGTTCTTGGGACGTGGGTCACGGTCGCGGTACTCTATTGTAGAGCGGTAACTCATCTCAGCTCCTATGGAGAGTCTGTTCATCTGGTGTGCATATCCACCCCTGAACAAATAGTACTCGCGCCGCATTGATACAGTGGCTGTATCGGCAATGACGTAAGGGAACACACGCTGGTAATCGCTGTTCAGATTCCATGATATACCCTGCCTGCTGCCGTTCTCATAGACGGCTTCCCCCCATGCCACAGACTTCTTGCTGATTCTTAAGTGCGACTGTACTCTGAAGAACATCAGCTCCGCACCGGTCCCCTGCTGTGCATCGACCGCGAGAGACGCTCCGTCATGGCGGTAGCCGGCCTGCACCTGCGAAAGGCTGGGAGTAAATTCATTCAGATTGGAGACTATGTCTGATGGGTTCAAGTAGCTCAAAGAAGGCAGCCGGAGGGTAGTCTCCCGTACAGCTTCCAATGAATGTGAATGCGAAGACAGGGACGGCTGTATGTGCTCTTGTGCGGCTCCACAGAGAGGGGAGACGCACAGAAGCACAAAGAGGAAATACCGGCATGGCCTATTTGAAGACATACCATGGATCAGCCTTAACCGTCTCGAAGTCATTTTGAGAGTCGTTAGTGTCAATCAGCTTATGTTTCCTGGCATCGTATTTCCTGCGCACCGACTTGCCATAACGCTGCTGGTCATGGTCGACTGTGGAGAACCAGGCATAGCCGTTGTCCAGTGTCGGACTGATTACATTCCATTTCTTCTTGTCTTTGATGGCCAGTACTACGGCATCTACAATCCATGTGTTGGGGACTTTAACAGCATGGAATTTCATGTCCTTGACCGTCGTCCCGTACACGAAACGGTAAGAATAATCGTATTGGTAGTCTTTTCCGGTCGTAAAGGTATGGTTGTCCACTCCCAGGAAGCCCATGACATAGGAATAAAAACCACGGTCGTGCGGACCCCATATCGTACGTGAATAGGTATAGAGACGCTCCATGTTGGGGACATCGGGGTTGTCAATATCAGTGACCCTTGGGTTTGTCGACTCGTCATACCATTCGAAGTTGGCCTTTGAAAGATTGAAAGAGTTGGGATTCCTGCCGGCTGTGGTATGGTCAATGGCATTGTCGCAGATAATGAGCGAAGCACCGGGCTGGACAGGATAATTCTTGTCTACACCATGCATTCCCGGGATTTTGGTGATGTACTGTACCGGTGTTTCCTTGTCCAGAACATACGGCTTATAGTCCTGGTGTATCATCTGCTGGAAGGCACTCTCCGCAATGAACAGCCCGTCGGCATAGAGCACCTCATCCGAATTATTGGTAATTCTGAAGTACTGGTCACCGGTATATGGGTCACCACTGGGGCGGAGTGTGCGGGCGGCAAAGATTTCAGCAATCACGAAGCCATTACCCATATTGGGGAAGAACAGGTCGATGGCGAAACGAGGCAGCGTAGAAGCAGTGCTTTTCACCAAGGACTGGTTCATCAGATTGCCACGGACAATGCTTTTAGTCTTCAGCTTGCTGTGATGAACGGCATTAGCCTCAAGCTCTACATTGTAAAGCCCTTCGGCGATATTGAGCGTATCAATACTGATGGACGACTGCAGTTTCCCCTCCGCATCAAGGCATTTGACGGACGGAACGGTAAAAGTGCTGTCCCTTCCTGTTGACACATTATGTACCTTTACCTTGATGGAGACAAGGGAATCGACACCGCTGAATGCCTGGGACAGGCTGATGTCAAGTCCGAACTTGGCATAGTTCACGGCAGAACCGCCAGGAGAAACATCATCATTGGTGCAGGAGTTGAAAAGAACTGACACCAATATGATGGCAAAGAAAGTTTTGATTAACGTTTTCATATCTGTCTGTTTATAATTAGGTTTATATCTTCAGTCCCATTTCCATTCCAAAATAAGGCGAGAACGTACGGCGTACAGTAAACCCGTTCACCTCATAATCAGGGGCAATGTAAAGTACCCTGTCGGCAAAGAAAGACAAGGAAAGATGCTTGCCGAACTTTTTTGTCGCCTTGAAATTGACCAGCATATAGCTGCGTTCCCTATTGCTCATGTCCTGTCCTGCCGTACCGCTCAGTACAAGCCAGCGCAGGTAAGGGTCGTTCTTGTCGGCTTCGGTATAAGGATGTACCGCACCAGTGATGTCCATATAACCCATGGGGACGCTTGAGGTTGGCGGGCGTTTCGTGCTACTCATCCAGAAACATTCAGACGTTGCCGACAGAATCAGTCCCAATCTGTCGATATACGAGTCAAAGATAAAATTAGATGTAAAGATCTGTCTGTCATATCTATCCGTATTCAGATAGTATCCGGCATATCTGTCGACAACAGCCACACCGCCGACAACCACATTGGGTGCGGCTCTGAACAGCGGAATACTGTTCTCGTATACGGTCCTGAACCATGCTCCGTTCACGGTTATGCGGGTCTGGATGACAGGTATGCGCGGTGAGGAATACTGGAACTCTATGCCCCGCTTCTTTATCCTTGATCCGTTTTCGGTCGTTCCGTATCCGTCTAAGATGGTATCAGTAACAGATGGCAGGGCATCCAAGGCCGGCGGTCCGGTGAGTTTTGACGGGTCGATAGCCGACGTAGCGTATTTCCTGTAAGTAAACGGACGTATTGTCGTGGTGCTTCTGAAGCCGTCCTTCATGTCTTCCTGGAAATAGGTAAGGTTGAAATGATGCGCACCTCTGTCTACTCCCATGCGTATTTCCCATTTCCTGTTGCGTGCCGGCTGCAGGTCGGGATTGACGGGATTCAGCTTGTACGTGCGGATATGGATACGTTTGTATTCGGGGCGGATGTCCCAGTAGTTCAGTTCCGTAATGTCCTTATAGATATAATCAGGGTACAGATCAAGGATTGTCGGCATCTTCGTCATCATTCCGAAGCCGCCGGAGACATAGCACCTGAAGCCTGCAAACTGCGGAAAGTCCCATTGGGCATTGATACGTGTGTCGGTGAAGATTCTGCCGTGTATGGCGTAATAGCCCGGGATGTTGAGCAGCTGGGTAGTACGGATGCCGCCCATCAGCGTCAACCGGTGTCTGCCGACAGGCATGGTCGCATTGTCTTCCGCATAGAAAGACAGGATATCCGTTGCCGGAATTTCCTTGTACGATCGGGGGCGGCGGGCTGTTGAAGCATGCAGGGGTCTTGTGATGTCGAATATCTGTCCTCTCCCATAGTTTTTGTTGAGCTGGAATTCTGCACCTGCCGTTATACGGTGGCGCATGGATGCAGTCCGTGCCGCCCATTCCGTCTCACCTCTGACAGTACTGTAGAACGGAATGCCTTCTACACGGTAGTCGCACACATACTGGAACGGCAGGAACAGTCCGTCGTACTCACCGCTCTCATAAGCCAGCGGGACGGCATAGTCCCGTTGCAAGGCGACGGCCTCGGTCTGGTGTATTCGGTCGAAGGCAATACTGGCGGCATAGGTCAGCAATGCACTTCTGAATCCGGTCTGCTCCATTCTCCTGAACATGAGCTGCTGATTCAGTCCCATCTTGAGGTACGAGGACCGGTAACGGTCGTCTTTATGTATCTGGATCTCCGGATCCGTCTTCACATTATCTATGTTCAGGGCATAGTCCGTAGCTCCGTTCCATTCAAGAACATAATGCCTGCCCAAATCCCACTTGCGCTGCAGGCGGGCTGAGAAGGTGAGGCGGCGATAGGTCTCGAACCTGTTCCTCGGTTCTTTGCGGGCATCGAGCAGACCGCCGTCAACATTCAGGTTCCACTTTCCCGACAACAGGAAACCTTTTCCCAGCGACACCAGTTTTCCGTATTCGTCGGCCTTAAGGCGGAGCTGCAAGGGCGATTGTGTATGCTTTCTCGTGATACTGATCAGTCCGCTCGTCAGTTCTCCGTATTTTACGGATGGTATGCCGCGGATGATTTCCACTTTCTCAATGTTGTCAGTAGGTATTTCCCGCATATCCACACCGTAGCTCGTGTGGTTTCTGCTGTTATCGGCATCCCCCTGGAATGTACCCGCAATGTACTGCATATTGGCATCCGTGCCGATGGCCTGTCCGTCTATCACGAATTTCGTACCCAACGAGGAGGTGGCATACTGTGAGCTTGGAGAACCCGCCTCGCGCAACGTAATGACATTGGCACTGCCCAGCGAAGGTGGCTTCGTCATTCCACCGGGCAGCAGTGCCAGCAGATCGGCAAACGAGGAAGGCTGCAGATGTTCCATGGCTGTCTGTCCGATGATGGTGGTACTTGTCATTCCTTTCTTTTCCGCTGCCGTTACAACAACCTCGTTCATGGCTTGCTTCTGTGCCTGCATATAGATACGCACGGAGCCTGTTTCCTGAAGCTGCAGGACGGTGTCGACAGGCTGGTAGCCGACAGCTGTGACACGAAGCTGCAGGACACCTGGAGGAAGGCCTTTCATGATGAAATGCCCTGCAGCGTCTGACACGGTTCCTCCCAACAGCTTCTTCTGCCGGTACACACGTATCGTAGCCCCTGCCACCTCCTGTGCGGCATCAGAGGCGGTGACTGTTCCTTGCAGAAGACGTGCAGCACGGTCGCCGTCATGCTGTGCATGGGCTGCCAGGGTTGTGACCAGAAACAGAATTACAACGTATATGGATTTAGCCATTGGGATTGATTTGGTGGCAAAATTAATAAGAATGTACAATCCAGTCAATACCTAAAAACAATGATTTCATACGGACATAGACAACGAGTCCCTGTCTTCATAGGTGACAAAGGTGAGAATAACAGATGTGGAGCAGAGAGAAAAACAATCCTGTAAACTTACAAAAGGATGTTTACAGACTCGGAAAAACGAGATGAAGAAGTGGCTGTGCTGACATCAGGAAAAGTCATGACACGCCAAGGCAGTGCAGTTCCCAAGTAGTAGGGAATGGAATTCCCAGACAGTGGGGAACAGCGTTCCCAACGCCTGGGAAGGCCGTTCCCAACGCCCGGGAATAGAGTTCCCGATCGGTTGGGAACATCACGCTACCGTAGTCACGGTCATCTTAACGTCGGTACAATGGCAAGATAGACAACATCGTGGTCCGTCCGGTTCTCGAACCAGTGGAAATGTCCCTCCGGACAATAATGCATCTGCCCTACCCTTGCCACTTCCGTCGTGTCGTCGTAATGAACGGTCAGCTCACCGCTGAGGACATACATCGCCTCAAACGTACCCGTATGCTGATGGCGGCCGCTGCTGGCACCCGGCCGCAAAGTAGAATACATGATACGTGCCTTGTCGTCCACATAAGCCCGCATATCGAGCTTTCCCTCTCCGCCTTTGAAGCCTTCGATGTGCTCCTCGGCAATCTTGTCGAAATCAATGATCATGATGTTTCTCGTTTTGAATTTATCTCCTGCAAAATTACATAAAAATGTCGAATAACAGGCCGGACAGATAAGGAATGCTCCTTTCCTATTAGATGGCATACACGAAAAAAGCAGGAACTCCGGCGGAGTCCCTGCTTTCCCTATTGTTGTTTCTGAAGATTTAGAAAGTGTAACGCAAACCGAGCTGACCGCGCCAGCGGCTGTAATAGTCGCTGTAGTCGCGTGTCGCATAGCCGCCGGTGAACTGGTAGTGACCGTTCTTCTGGTAGTTTACAGGATTGTAGTAAACGCCGAAGCCGTCGCCATGGGTATGTCCCCAGTCCTTGTTGAGCAGGTTGCCGACATTGATGATATCGAAGCTCAGTTCGAGCGAATTCATCTGACCGCCCACCTTGAAGCTATACTTCTGTGCGAAATGCACATCGAAGTGATGTTCAAAGGCAAGATTGTCGGCATAACGCTTGTAGAACTCGCCACGGTGGTTCTTCATGTAGGAGTCATGCCCGATCCAGTACTTCATCAGCTGCCGCTGCATATCTTCCGTCAGCTTGGGTGCCGTGAAGCCGTCGCCGAAGACGGCTCTGGTAAGTGCATTGGCAGAGAAGTCGGTCTCGTCGAAACGCATCCTGTCAATCTGGGCATCCGTAGGGATGAAGAACAGGTCGTTTCCGTTGGCACCGTCCTCGTTGACGTCACCGTAGTAATAGAGGGTATAAGGCGAACCGCTGCGTCCCTGGTAGATAAGACCGACGGTGGTCTGCCACTCCTTCTTCGATCCGTAGCTTACATGATAGTAAGCAGATGCCTGAAGACGGTGGGGAACGTTATAGGCCGAATGACCGAGTTCCGGATCGTTGGAATTCCGGTAAGTGTAGTTGAATCTCCAGTTGCTCTCTGCAACGGAAGAGCCGCCGTTGTTCACACTCATGGATCGTGTCCAGGTATAGCTTGCCATGAGGTCAAGACCGAAGTTGAAATGCTTCTCCGCCTTCAGACTCAGGTTCACGGTGTAACCTTTCGACGTATTGCTCAGCTTGTAGATGTTGGCAAAAGGCGTACCGTTCGTCGTCTTGGCAAAAAGCGGCCGGTTGTCCTCGACCGGTGCGCCTGCACTGCCGTAGACCTGGCCGTAGGTCTTGCCGGTCTGCTCGTAGGCAAGGTTCTGGTAGAGAATGTCGTTCAGCGTCTTCGAGTAGATGGCCTCTGCTGTCCAGTTGATGCCCAGCACATTGAAATCAAAGCCGAGATTGAAGCGCAGGTTCTGCGCGAACTTGAAGTGACGGTCGTAGACGTTGATGGTCTGGCTGCCGGTTGCCTTCAGCTTCGAGGCATTGGCCTCCTGTGCATTCGGGTCGAGCAGCAGGTCCAGTCCGTTGGTCTTATAGGAATTGTAGGTAGAGAGCTGGATACCCGTGTTGGAGTAGTTGTTGCTGATCCATACGAACGGTATGCGACCGGTAAACACGCCGGCACCACCGCGGAGAATGAACCTGTGGTCGTGGTTGATGTCCCAGCGGAAGCCTACACGCGGGCTCCAGAGCGGTGTGCTTGACAGTTTCTGGTTGGTCTTGACATTCCATCCTCTCGTCTCGGCATACTGGTTGAACGGCTCGTTGGCCGTCGGCGCATCAAAGATGATCGGCATATCCATACGGAGTCCGTAAGTCAGCTGGAAATTGTTGGAAACGTCCCATTTGTCCTGGGCATAGAAACTCAGCTGTGCCGCACCGAAGGAAGCCTCCCACCTCGGGTCGCCAGTCACGTCAGTATTGGCATGACCGTAACGGTACTGGTTGAGGTAAGACTTCGCCGGATCTATTGTTCCTGCAATATAATCCTCATAGTAGCTCTTGAAGGCATCGTAGTTCTTGAAGGTATAGCTGCCGAAAAGATCCTGGATAAAGAGGTTCGTGAACTTATACAGTTCGTTGTGCGTACCGAAAGTGTAGGTGTGGTTGCCTTTGTACCAGGTAAGGTTGTCCTCCAGGGTGTAGATGTCCTGGTCCAGACGGTTGGCCATGGAGGAACGCTCGATGCCCAGGTTGACGGAACCGCCGCCGACATTGTTGACAGAAATGCTTGGATATTCGCCATTGATGTCGCGCTTGTCCCTTACGCGTACATAGCTGGCACGTGCCTCGTTGGCCACCGACGGAGACAGGCGGCTCTGCAGCTCGGCGATGAACGAGTTGGTGACACTCTTGAACGGATAAGCATAGCTGCTGCCGTTGAGGGCTTTGCGCGAACCGGCATTGTTCAGCTGGGACGCACTGACGATGCTCCATCGTACGGTGGCCTTGTTGGTCTCGTTGATGTTCCAGTCCAGTTTCAGCCCGCCCTTGTCACTCCTTGTGTAAATATCCTCGGTAGAGAGAGCTGTAGGATAGTTCACGCCCTGACGCTGTGCAAGGTCGGCGATCTTCGCAAGGACATCGCTGGCCTTGGCTGCATCGACGGCAGACGACTCCGCTCCGAGCGTGTAAAGGTTCGGATAGGTCTTGTTGGTCTTCTCATAGTTGGCAAAGAAGAAGAGCTTGTCCTTGATGATCGGGCCGCCGAAGGTAATGCCGGCATTGTACTCCTGCTGCTTGTTGTACTTGGGCGCATAGCCGCCGTCAGCGAGAGGATACTTGGACCCGATGAGGTTCTGGTTGTTGCCGAATCCATAGACACTGCCATGGAACACATTCGTTCCGCTCTTGGTAATGGCATTGATGGCACCGCCCGTGAAACCGCCCTGACGGACATCAAAGGGAGCAACGTTCACCTGGATCTGCTCGATCGTCTCCATGGAAACAGGCTGGGCACCAGCCTGACCGCCGTTGGCACCGTCGGCAGCAAGGCCGAAGACATCGTTGTTGGCAGCACCGTCTATCATGAAGGAGTTGTAACGGTTGCTTGTTCCGGCAAACGACATGGCACCGTTGTTGGAGGTGGTCAGCTGCGGATTGAGCCGTGCCACATCGGCAATACCGTGGGTAATGCTCGGCATATCAGCAATCTGCTTGGAGCTGAGGCTCGTCGCTGCACCCGTCTTCGTAGCGTTGACGCCGGCGCTTCCTGTCACGACGACTTCCTGTAGTTCCTTGGAATCGTCCTGAAGCGAACAGGAGAGATCTTCCGTCTCGCCGAGGCGGAGCGTCACGTTCTCAAACGTCTTTGTCTTCTGTCCGATGTAAGCCACTGAAACCTTGTACGGTCCGCCTACACGCATACCCTGGATGGTATAACGGCCGTCAATGTTCGTCACAGCCCGGTAGACTGTTCCCGAAGGTACATGGGTTGCAGTAACGGTAGCACCAATGACATCTTCGCCCTGGGACGTTACCTTTCCGCTGATTCCTGATGTTGTAATCTGTGCCATGGCAGAAGTTGTCATCACAAGCAACAACATAACCAGGAGAAGTAATCTTTTCTGCATAGTTCTGCTAAGAGATTAAATGAAGTAATAACGTTATTTAAATGTATGTTGCAAATATAAGCAAATTTTCCGATACTTACACGGTAAACCGTAAAAAAGTTGTAACGACCTGTGGTTATCCTACCCTCTACCCACCACAGCCCATCATCATCCATCATCGCCTATCATATCCTCGTATTGCCTATCATCGCCTATAACAGCTCATCATCACCCATCATCAAAAAAAACAGCTTACACTCTACGTGCAAGCTGCGACATCATAACGGCACTAAGTCCTGCGGTCTCTGTACGCAGGCGGCTCTTTCCCAGTGTGACACTCTCAAAGCCATGTGCCATGGCAAGGCGTACTTCCTCGATGGAGAAATCGCCCTCAGGCCCTATCAGGACCGTAATATCCGCCGCTCCAGAGGGGTGTTCTTTCTGCGCTTCCGGCCCGTTCTGCAAGAAAATCCCAGGTTGCAATGCACTGTTGATTGCCGTGAAGAAGTCTGTACGAGGAATTTCAGGATAACAATGACAGATGAATTTCCGTCCCTTGTCAGGACAGTTTTCCACAAACGAACTGAAAGAAGACATCGGGTTGACCAGCGGTTTCCAGCCTTTACGGCTCTGCTTCACCGCCGAGACAACGATTTTCTCTATGCGATCGGCACGCAGCGTTTTGCGCTCGGAAAACCTGCAGTCCAGAAAGCTGATCTCGTCAAAGCCCACTTCCGTGGCTTTCTCTGCCATCCATTCCATGCGTCCCATGTCTTTCGTAGGAGCAATGGCAAGATGAATCCGCCCCGACCAGGCAGGCTTCTGCCTCATGGTCTGACGAATGATATAGACACATTTCTTTGCCGTTGCCAGTACGACCTCCGCCTGATAGAAGTTTCCTTCTCCATCCATCAGGAACATCTCGTCACCCTCCTTCAGACGGAGGACACGCAGCGCATGAACGGCTTCTTCAGCCGGCAGCTCGTTCAATGCGGCTGCATTGGGAACATAAAAATATCTCGCTTCTTTCATTGTCCGTTTTTCTCTGGAGACGATTACGGCAGGAGAAATCTCCGGTTATGCGTCTTTCTTTCTGTGCCTCATCTCATCCCGGAGCATGGAAGCCAACTCATAGTTCTCCTCCTCTATCGCCTTGTCCAGCGCATGACGCAGCATTTCCATGCTGAGCGCATTGACCGGCAGAGCTATCTTGTTCTTGTTCGCATGATAATCCACACTTTGCCGCTTGAAAAGACTCTCCTCCATGAAGATGTCCAGCTTCGCAACCTGTGCCAGCAGAACGGCATCGGAAGCACGGATTGGGGTAAGTGTCAGGTCGTCTTTATCGACCAGAAGTGCCTTGTACTGTCCGTCAATGATCGAATTGAAAAGAACCTCATAATGTTCCCCCGTCATCCTGGGATTTATACTGCACAGCACTTCTGGAAGCAGTCTTTCCGTGAGGGACGTGCCCGCTGCCCGCAGGCTGAGTTCATACTCCATGCGGCTGTCACATACGATGGCCACCTGCCGTATATGCGAAAGGTCTGACAGGATGAGCAGTCCCAGTTCCGGACCGCCCACAATCTGGGAAACGCCTGTATATATCAGCTGGACCTTGCTCATTATGAACCCTTTTGTATCTTATAGGGAAAAATCACTTATGGATTTGCCGGATATTTCCTTATGCTTTGTTGAATACTTCTTTGTATTTCTGCCGTACAGTTCCTTAAACCTTCGTCAAAGACTTCCTTTTCCTTACCTGATGATTATCTTCTTATGCCTTCTTGGGACGGAAAATCAGTGCAAAGCTGACACCGACGGCAAAGGCATAGCCGGCAAAGATAAACCAGCAGGACTGCCAGTCGCCGACCGTCAGCTTGTCGCCCCCTATCTTCTGCGAATGGGTATAGACATTGATGACGGCCTGTGCTGCCAGCGTCCCTATCGTCGCACCGATGCCGTTTGTCATCAGCATGAACAGTCCCTGTGCAGACGAACGGAGTGCCGGCTCCGTACTGTTGTCCACGAACAGCGAGCCCGAGATGTTGAAGAAGTCGAAGGCAACGCCGTAGACTATCATCGACAGCACGAAGAGCAACACGCCTGGAAAACCAGGGTTGCCTACACCGAACAGTCCGAAACGCAGCACCCATGCGAACATGGCTATCAGCATGACATTCTTGATGCCGTAGTGACGCATGAAGAAAGGAATCAGCAGGATGCAGCAGGTCTCACTGATCTGTGAAAGACTGATCAGAATATTGGCATGCTGCACGCCGAAGGCCTGGGCGAATTCAGGCTGGGCACCGAAGCTGGACAGGAACGGATTGGCAAAACCGTTGGTAATCTGCAGACTCACTCCCAGAAGCATGGAGAAGATAAAGAAGATGGCCATCTTCTTCTGCTTGAACAGCGTGAAGGCACGCAGGCCGAAGGCATCGACAAAGCTCTTCTTGTCCGTTCCCTTACTGACTTCGCACTTCGGCAGCGTAAAGGCATAAAGGAACAGAATGATACTCACCGCCCCGGAAGTGACAAATTGGTTCTGGTTGCTCTGGAAGCCCAGAAGATCGACCAGCCACATGGTAAGGATGAATCCGATCGTTCCGAATACACGTATCGGGGGAAAGTCCTTCACCGTGTCCATGCCGGCATTCGTCAGGGCACTGTAGGCAACAGAGTTGGTAAGTGCCAGCGTCGGCATATAGAAAGCAACTGAAAGAGAATAGAGCGTGAAGATAATGGGAGACTCCACATGATTGCCCATCCTCAGACCGTAGCCTGCCGTGGCGAACATAAACAGTCCTGCAAGCAGATGGCAGAAGCCCAACAGCCGCTGGGCAGGCACCCAGCGGTCGGCCACGATGCCCATCAGCGCCGGCATGAAAATCGACATCACACCCTGCATGGAATAAAACCAGCCAATCCCAGTACCAATGCCGATTCTCTCAAGATAGCGACCCATAGAGGTCAGATAAGCTCCCCACACTGCAAACTCCAGAAAGTTCATCAGTGCCAAACGTACCTTCAAATTCATGTTTTCAGTAATTGATTTATGACCGCAAAAGTAATGATTTTATCAGAATTGACCAAACACGTGAGCATTTTTTGCTACCGGAACTCTGTGCCGGTCCATTCAAGCTCTTTCGGTTTCAGCAGAGCTGCCACACGCTTTGCATCCTTGGCCGAAAGCAGAGGATAACTCCAGCTTACTGACAATGAGGGTCGGTCGGCCGACAGATGGAAGACCCGCATACGTGGAACTGCCAGGGACTTCAGTTCTGCAAACTCCTCCTCACCCATCGTATCGGGTCTGGAAACCGTCTCCTGACACACGACTACCGCCTTCTTCTCCTGCCAGAGCTGACTGAACAGATGCAGGCTGCTCTCTGCCGCCGGGGCCTCCCACGTCCGGACGAGTGCCAGTGTGGACTTGTCGAGCAGACGGATTTCCAGCCGGCTGCTTCCGCTGAGCCTGACAGAGAGATAACTGTCTGTCATGCGCTCGATGCGCACCGTATCGCCCAAGGCATCTCTGACAGCCGGTTCTGCCTTCATGTCGACATAATCGACCAGTTCCGTACGCTGGCTCCTGCTCAGATAAGGGATGATGCTGTCGGGCATTTCTATCCACACTGTTCGCAGGCTTTGGGCAGAAACACCCAGGCAGCCAGCAAGGAGAATAATAAATATCAATGATTTTCTCATCATGTACTGTAACTTTAGAAAAAGGACCAAATGTACTGTAACTTTAGAAAAAGGACCAAATGTACTGTAACTTTAGAAAGGACCAAATGACAGGTCACAGCAGTTGCGGAAAGTGGCAATGGTGAAGAGCCGCATCCCGTCCTTGTCATACCCGACGACAAAACGTCCGTCTTCATGGTTCATGCCTTCCGTCGTACTGTAAGTCTGCCCGTACTTCTTCCACAAGACACCCATCCGTTCCACGGCTTCCGCATGACTCGCACAGATATCCTTCAGCCTAACAAGCTGAAGCCGGTCGCTGTCGTCAAAAAAGACATTGGCCTCCGAGAATCTCTCCCCATTGAAGACTACATTGCTGAAAACGGCTTTCACGCACGTCTCAGAGACCGGCTGCCCGAAGCGGCGCGTGAACTCTTCCATGGCCTTCTGGCGGCTGACCATGAACTGAATGCCATCGATCGACCGCTGCGCATATGCTGTTGCGGCAAACGAAAGAACGACGGACACCAGTAAAAATCTCTTCATCAACTGGAATTTGATATATGACAGCATCATTTTACTTTCAAGCTCTCTGCAGAAAAAATGCAGACGACCCATAGAGGAGAACCTGTTTCCATCCTGCCGGGTGCAGCCTGCCTCCTCTACTCCATACTGTGCCAGAACCGGTATTGACATACATCCCGTCACACAGATGGACGTATCAGGCACATCAGGAAGCCAGCTGCAAATTTACACAAAAAAGAAAGAAGAAACGAATAAAAAGCGAAAACGTTTTGCCATCTCTGCCTTTTCTTTTACCTTTGCCAGTGGAAACCAAAGACAAAGAAACAGATATGAAATGTCCGGAATGTAACAATGAGGTGAATGAGAAAGAGCAGCAATGTCCCCACTGCGGTGCGCCGCTGCATCACGAGGACAGGGATGACGAACCGACGCTGGGCCGCGGGATGGTCGCCTTCATCATCATCGGAACCGTCTTCCTTGTCGCTTTCGGATTCTTCTATTACAGCCAGCACAAAAACGATCCGGAATACACACAGACCGCCATTGAGCCAGACTCAAATCTGGCCGACAACGACAAAGCGAAGTTCGACACAATAGCAAGGGACACGACAGCAAAAGATTCGACCGACAGTCAGGAAGAGGAGCAGGCTGAAAAGGTTTTCAACAGTATTCGCGGCCGCGACCGTGCGTACCACAAGGTACGCCGTGACGAGTCGTCCGCAGCTGCTCCCGACGACCAGGCCGGGGCTTCCGAAGGGACATCCAGCTCGTCCGGCGACCCACAGCCTATTGCGCCAGCAGCTTCCAAACCACGCGTTGAGACAATTGAAACAGAATAAAGGAAAACAGAATTCACAGGAGAAATGCACATAACATAAAGAGACAAAGGGCAAGGTATGACAAATCTTGCACTGGCATTTACTGACATCCGGGACGGAACCGTTTCCCGAGCTCTATAACCCGAAGGGCTGTTTTCAAGATTCCATACGGTAAGGTTTTATTTACGAACGCAGCTTTCCCATTGTATCATTTTTGCCTTCATGTGCCATCCTCCTTCATTCCACGTCTGTTGTGGAATACTCCATAGAGAATGAGAGCCCTACCCTACCACTTCCAATCTGCAGTGAAAAGTGCCTGCAAGAAATAAGGTAGTGACAGTTGCATAATATTATTCAAACAGTCCCGCCACACCGTCTTTGACACGCTTGAAAAAATTGGTCCAGCTGCTGCTTGAGCCTTTTTTCGGGCTGACAGGCTGTGTGTTCTGCTTGCCCTGTCTGTTCTGCTGGGCAGCCTGTGCGCCACGTGATGCCACAGCCTGCGTCTTCGCTTTCGACGACTGCAGCCCGCTACGTGTCTCTGGGGTATTGTCTTTTCCATCCCTCTCCATCTTTGTCTGCACCGGAAGCCTTCTATTATTCAGGCGTGTATTCACCTTGCGTTCTATTTCCTTCGGCCTGTCCTCCTCGGGCTTCTCCCATTCAGGGATGAACTCATAGCATACGCCGGCAGTACCATATTCCACCTCAGGCATTTCGATTCCCCCAGTCGACTCCGACGGGAATGGAATCTCGGTCTCTTTCGGCACCACCTCGACCTTCACGTATGCCACGCCGCAGGAGAGTGTCCCCAGCTCTCGTGCAGCAGCATATGACAGATCGACGACACGTCCACGGACGAAAGGGCCACGGTCCGTCACACGGACGATGACCGACCTGCCGTTGCGGGGATTCGTCACTCTTAAACGTGTTCCAAAGGGGAGTGTGCGGTGCGCACAGGTAAAACCATTACGGTCGTAACGTTCACCGTTACTCATCCGGCGACCGTGCAGTCCGTTACTGTAATAAGAAGCCTTTCCGCCAGACTGGGCTTGTGCCGTCTGCGTAAGGATACTGATGAACGAGAAAAACGCCATCAGGAGAAGTCTGGTTCTATACATAACAATTGTTCAACACAACCAGCCTTCTCCTGCGGCATCTGTCCTCCTCTCTGCCGTGAAAGACAGGGAGGAGGGAAGAGAAAACCGGTTTCTATTATACGACGCCCTGTGCGAGCATGGCCTTCGCCACCTTCATGAAGCCCGCGATGTTGGCCCCCTTGATATAGTCGATATGACCGTCAGGCTGTTTGCCATACTTCACACACTGCTCGTGAATAGAGCTCATGATGTAATGGAGCTTCTGGTCGACCTCCTCCGGACTCCATGAGAGACGGAGCGAATTCTGCGACATCTCAAGGCCTGATGTAGCCACACCACCTGCATTGACAGCCTTTCCGGGAGCGAAGAGCTGCTTGGCAGCGGTGAACTTGTCGGCAGCCTCTGCGGTGCAGCCCATGTTTGAAACCTCGGCTACGCACAGCGGCTTGCAAGCCAGAATCCTGTCGGCATCCTCGCCGTTCAACTCGTTCTGTGTCGCACATGGCAGATAGATGTCTGCCTTCTGCTCCCAAGGCTTGCGACCCTTGAAGAACTGTGAGCCCGGGAACTTTGTTGCATAAGGCTCGCAGACATCGTTGCCGCTGCTGCGGAGTTCGAGCATGTACTCGATCTTCTCGCCGCTGATGCCAGCAGGATCGTAGATGTAACCGTCAGGACCGCTCAGCGTGATGACCTTCGCACCCAGCTCGGTAGCCTTCTTGGCAGCGCCCCATGCTACGTTTCCGAAACCTGAGAGAGCAACAGTCTTGCCCTTGATGTCGAGACCGTGGGTCTCCATCATCTGGTGAACGAAGTAGAGCGCACCGTAACCCGTTGCCTCCGGACGGAGGATAGAGCCGCCCCATTCTCTGCCCTTGCCTGTGAGCATGCCCTGGAACTGGTGCGTCAGCTTGCGGTACTGACCGAAGAGATAACCGATCTCACGTCCGCCGACACCGATGTCGCCTGCAGGAACATCCTCGTCAGGACCGATGTGGCGGTAAAGCTCGTTCATGAAGGCCTGGCAGAAACGCATGACTTCAGCATCACTCTTGCCGCGCGGTGAGAAATCAGAGCCACCCTTGCCGCCGCCCATAGGCAGTGTGGTAAGTGCATTCTTGAAGGTCTGCTCGAAACCGAGGAACTTCAGGATGCTGAGGTTTACGGATGCGTGGAAACGCAGACCGCCCTTGTACGGACCGATGGCGCCGTTGAACTGTACACGGTAACCGAGGTTCACCTGTACCTTGCCCTGATCATCCACCCATGGCACACGGAAAGTGATGATGCGCTCCGGCTCCACGATGCGTTCGATAATGCTTGCGCGCTCGAACTCCGGGTGCTGGTTGTAGACATCCTTTACAGAAACGAGCACTTCGCGTACTGCCTGCAAATACTCTGACTCTCCTGGATGCTTCTGCTCCAGTGCCTGCATGATTTTTTCGACTTCCATAGTAAATTGACTTTTTTATTTGTTTATGTTAGGTAGTTTCATCCAGTTCAGAATGATACGGCAAATATATCCAAATTCTGTCAAACCACCAAATGAAAATCGAAAAAATTTAATTTTCCACTGGCTTCTCGGCTGCCGCCATGATTACCAGGGAAAGATGCCGGCGTGCAAAGTAATAAAAAATATATCATTTATGTAGCGAAAAGATAGGATGTCTTGTATTTATTTCGTATTTTTGTCGAAAATTAAGTTTTCAGCGATGAGTGAGCAGATTCCCCCACAATGGAGCAATTTTTATCTGAAAGATGTCAGTTTTGTCAATCTGATGATGCGCCGTATCTACAACGTCCTGATTGTAGCCAACCCTTACGATGCCTTCATGCTCGAGGACGACGGACGTGTGGAAGAGAAAATCTACAACGAGTACATGGAACTGGGGCTGCGCTATCCACCTACCTTCACGCAGGTCTCGACAACCGAAGAGGCTGCCAAAGTACTCAGCACGGTAGACATCGACCTGGTCATCTGCATGCCGGGCAATGCCGACAATGACGCCTTCGACGTGGCGAGAGCCGTGAAAGCGGAGTTCCCCGGCATCCACTGTGTGGTGCTGACACCTTTCTCCCACGGCATCACGCAGCGCATCCAGCATGAGGACCTGAGCATCTTCGACTATGTTTTCTGCTGGCTGGGCAATACCAACCTCATCCTGTCCATCATCAAGCTGATGGAGGACAAAATGAACATCGACCATGACATCCGCGAGGTGGGCGTACAGATGATTCTGCTTGTAGAGGACTCCATCCGCTTCTATTCCTCCATCCTGCCGAACCTGTACGGCTATATCCTCACGCAAAGCCGGAACTTCGCCACGGAAGCCCTCACCCGACACGATGCCTCGCTGCGCCAGCGCGGCCGTCCGAAAGTCGTCCTGGCACGCACCTACGACGAAGCATGGGAGATATACCAACGCTACAAGGACAACTGCCTGGGCGTCATCTCCGACGTGAGGTTCCCTATTAATAATAATGTGGAACAGAAGGAAAAGACTTCAGCGAAAGACCCGGAAGCCGGACTGAAGCTGCTCCGTGCCATCCGAAAGGAAGACGAATACCTGCCCCTGATCATAGAGAGCTCGGAGGGCGACAACCGGAAGAAGGCGGAAGCGGAAGGCTTCCGATTCGTAGACAAGAACTCGAAGAAGATGAGCGTGGACCTCCGCCACCTGCT
Source organism: Prevotella denticola (assembly GCF_900454835.1). Lineage (GTDB taxonomy): Bacteria > Bacteroidota > Bacteroidia > Bacteroidales > Bacteroidaceae > Prevotella > Prevotella denticola. The sequence continues at coordinate 1,062,487 of NZ_UGTM01000002.1, forward strand.
CGAAGAGCACATGGGTTTCGGAGATTTCATCTTCCGCAACCCGACGACACACGAGGAGGTAATGCGCATCTGCAGCCTAAAGGAGCTGCAGGACAACATCTTCCAGATTCCACGCGACTCCATGCTCTATCACATCTCACGCAACCACGTGAGCCGCTGGCTCTCCGCCCGCGCCATTTTCCCGGTATCTTCTTTCCTGAAAGGCATCACCTGGCATAAGCTGCAGGACGTGGACATGCACCGGCAGATCATCTTCGATGCCATCGTCGCCTACCGGCGGATGCGCAACGTGGGCGTCGTCGCCCTGTTCGACCGTCATAAGTTCGACCGCTATGCCCATTTCGCCCGCATCGGCGACGGTTCGCTGGGCGGGAAAGGACGCGGACTGGCCTTCCTCGACAATGTCATCAAACGGCATCCCGACTTCAACAGATTCCCGAACGCAACGGTGCAGATTCCGAAGACGGTCGTCCTCTGTACGGATGTCTTCGACAGCTTCATGGAGCAGAACAACCTCTACCAGATCGCCCTCAGCGATGCCCCCGACGACGAGATTCTCCATGCTTTCCTGCACGCCCAGCTGCCCGATGCGTTCATCCCCGACTTCTTCGCATTCTTCGAGGCAACACACTCGCCGATTGCCGTGCGGTCGAGTTCGCTGCTGGAAGACAGCCACTATCAGCCTTTCGCCGGCATTTACTCCACCTATATGATACCCTGTCTGGAAGACAAGTACGAGATGCTGCGGATGCTGGCGTGTGCCGTCAAGGCGGTCTATGCCTCCGTCTACTACCGCGACTCCAAGGCCTACATGACTGCCACGAGCAACGTCATCGACCAGGAGAAGATGGCGGTCATTCTCCAGCAGGTGACAGGCAAGGACTACGGCGGCCGTTTCTACCCGAACATCTCGGGTGTCCTCCGCTCCCTGAACTACTATCCCATCGGGGAAGAGAAGGCCGAAGAGGGCATCGCCTCCCTGGCGCTTGGCCTGGGAAAATACATCGTCGACGGCGGCCAGACCCTGCGCGTCTGTCCGTTCCATCCGCACCAGGTGTTGCAGATGAGCGAGCTGAAGATGGCCTTGCGTGAAACCCAGACGCAGTTCTATGCTCTCGATATGCAGCACGTAGGCGAAGACTTCAAGGTGGACGACGGCTTTAACATTCTCAAGTTGCAGGTGAAAGAGGCTGAGGCAGATGGCAGCCTGCAGTACATCGCCTCCACCTATTCGCCCGACGACCAGGCCATCTACGACGGAGCCTACGAAGAAGGGCGCAAGATTGTTTCCTTCTGCGGCGTACTGAAACAGGAGGTCTTCCCCCTCCCCGAACTGCTCCAGATGGCGATGCGATACGGGGCGGAAGCCATGCGCCGGCCGGTGGAAATCGAGTTCGCCGTCAATCTGAACAGCGACAGGACGGGGGAGCTCTACCTTCTCCAGATCCGCCCTATCGTCGATACGAAACAGATGCTGGAGGAAGACCTTGCTTCCATTCCAGACGAACGGTGTCTGCTCAGGAGCCATAACTCCCTCGGACATGGCATTTCGGACGACGTGACGGATGTCGTCTATGTGAAGACGGACACCTCCTTTACCGCAAAGGACAACCCGGCCATCGCCGACGAAATCGAACAGATCAACCGCAGGTTCCTCGATGCCGGCCGCAACTATGTACTCATCGGTCCGGGCCGCTGGGGATCGAGCGATTCCTGGCTGGGTATTCCCGTGAAGTGGCCGCATATCTCCGCAGCGCGAGTTATCGTCGAAGAAGGGCTGGAGCACTACCGTGTAGACCCGAGCCAGGGAACACACTTCTTCCAGAACCTCACCTCCTTCGGTGTGGGCTACTTCACCATCAATCCCTACAAACACGACGGCTTTTACCAGCGCAGTGTCCTCGATGCCCTGCCTGCCGTAGACGAGACAGCCCACGTCCGCCACGTCCGCTTTCCCCGCCCGCTGAAGATCATGATGGACGGCAAGAAACAGGAAGGTGTAGTGCTGATGCCTGGTATCTGATAGTCACCTTGCCAAAAGGGCCTCACTTGGCATTCAAGTAAGGCCTACTTGGGCTTCAATCGGGCGTTACTTGAAGCGCAACTAAGCACCTTCTGGAAGCATGATTATAGTATACTGGTTTTCAGATGGTTAAGGACGGATGGAATCAGGATGCTGCCCTCATGATTTTCTGTACTCTGGAAAAGACCTGAAAACTGCCGGGAGTTGATCGTTGAGGATTAAATGATTGTCCGATTTTCCGTATGGGCCCAAGAAGAACAGACAATCTATCTGAACCCATCAGATAAAAGCAGGTCTCCCTGCTTGAAGGAAATCCGTCGGACAAAAATCTGTCTTTTCTTCTCTTTCCTGAAAAGCCAATGGGGCCTGGAGGTTGTGTGACTGAAACAGCCTGACAAAGCGGGAACAATCCCGGACCGGCTGCTTGTCAGGAAAAAATAGTGTTTAAAATTGTTGTTTTTCAATTTTATTTGTATATTTGCAGTTATATTAATTTTTTGATCATATTTTTGAAACATAACTATGGCGCAAACGGATAATCATCTTGTCATCATGGCGGGAGGAGTAGGCAGCAGGTTCTGGCCGATGAGCACAACAGACCGTCCCAAGCAGTTCATCGATGTCCTGGGAGTGGGCAAGTCACTCATACAGCTGACGTACACCCGCTTCGCAGATGTCATTTCCTCGGAAAATGTATGGGTCGTCACGAACCAGAAATACGTAGAACTGGTACATGAGCAGCTGCCGGATATCCCTGTAAGCCACATCCTGAGCGAACCCTGCCGCCGCAACACCGCCCCCTGTGTGGCGTATGTCAGCTGGCGTATCAAGAAGGAGAACCCCAAGGCGAACATCGTCGTGTCGCCGAGCGACCATATCGTGACCGACGAAACAGAATTCAGGAGGGTCGTAAGGAACTGCCTGAAGTTCACGGCAGAGACCGATGCCATCGTCACCCTGGGCATGAAGCCGACACGTCCGGAAACGGGCTACGGATATATTCAGGCCGACCTCTCCACCGCTTCCGCCCGGAACAGGGAGATTTTCCGTGTCGACCAGTTCCGTGAGAAACCCGACCTGGAGACGGCCGAACGTTACATAAAACAGAACAACTTCTTCTGGAATGCGGGCATCTTCATCTGGAGTGCCTCTACCATCGTCAATGCCTTCCGCATCTACCAGCCCGGCGTGGCCCGTATCTTCGAGCGCATCATGGATGTCCTGGGGACGGACGACGAACAGCGTGTGATCGATGAGGTCTACCCGGAATGCGAAAACATATCGGTCGACTATGCCATCATGGAGAAGGCAGAGGAAATCTTCGTCTGTCCTGCCGACTTCGGCTGGAGCGATTTAGGCACATGGGGGTCGCTGCTTGCACAGACACAGCATGACATCTACGGCAACACGGTGATAGGTAAAGACGTGCGCCTCTTTGACAGCAGGAACTGCATCGTACACACGACAGAGGAACAAAAGGTTGTCATCCAGGGACTTGACGGATACATTGTCGCCGAACAGAACGGTAAACTGCTCATCTGCCGTCTCTCAGAGGAACAGCGACTGAAACAGTTTACAGGGGAAGGATAAAGCCTTCATGAGTCAGACTCACACACCAGAAACATAAAGGCATAGTCTGAAAAATCCACGTTGGTCTGTCGTTGATATGGACATTGTCAACTCTTTGTGCCTTTTTGTCTTTCATGCGGCATCTTTCCGCTTTCTTTTTCAATCGCATAGCCCCGCTATGATTTTTCAAGAAGAAAACAGAATCTGATCGGCTAAAAGACAAAAGACATCAAAGGGGATTTCCAGGACCTGCCTAAAACGAAAGGGGAAGTAAACCTGCCTGAAGACCGGACTGTAAAGGATAGACAGATGTGCAACATCCAAATCAAACACAAAGCCCCCTAAAGGCTTGATCATTGCAGAACAGTTACTTATGGATTATAAATCAAGGTTGTTTCTTCTCTCTATCTTCATACCGCACTTCCTCTTTTCACAGGTTCCACAGCTTGTGCGGGTCAATCCACAGCATTATTTCCAGCGCACGGTACCGAAAGGGAACTACAGCGGGCTGACCTGGCTGGGCGGCGACCGTTATGCTGTCGTCTCCGACAAAGCACCGCAGAGCGGATTTTTCATCTTCCATATACAGACGGATGCCGTCAGCGGAGACCTTACCGGTGTCCGGACAGAGAGGTTCTGCTCGTCCGGAGAGACAAACCATGACGAGGAAGGCATCGCCTTCTTTCCGAAAGACAGTACGCTGCTGATCTCACGCGAGGCAGACAACAGAATCCTGGAGTACGGAATGGATGGGAAACTGACGGGTAGGGAGCTTTCTGTCCCCGCCGTCTTCGCCTGTGCCACATCGCGCTACGGTTTTGAATCCCTGACCTACAACGCTGTGACGCACCGTTTCTGGACGACCTCTGAAAGCACACTGGCGACAGACGGGAAACAGGCTGATGCCAGAAACCAAATAGGAAACAGGCTCCGGCTGCAGAGCTTTGACGACAATTTCCAGCCCAGAGACCAGTATGCCTATCTGATGGAGACACCGGAGCACCATTCCTCCGTCTCGAATTATGCAATGGGCGTACCGGCCATGGCGGCTCTGGACGACGGCCGTCTGCTTGTCCTGGAACGTGAGTTCCTGGTGACACCGGACAAGTTCGGCTCGTTTGTCATCAACAGACTCTTCTGCGTGAATCCGGCATTGTCCACACCGGTCAGCCCGGAAAGAAGGCTTGGTACCGACAGCCCTTATCTGAAGAAGAGGCTGCTTGCAGCGTGGAAGACAACCCTTACCCTGTTCCGGCAGAACCTTGCCAACTACGAGGGAATGTGCCTCGGACCGTACCTTGCAGACGGAAGCCGGGTCGTCGTGCTATGCGCCGACAGTCAGGACCAGTACGGCGGCATCCTGCGCGACTGGTTCCGGACCGTCGTTATCCGCTGATGCCATGCCGGCCGGAGAATAGCATCTGGCGACACCCGGCAATACAATTATCCGGTCGGAAGGAGTTATATCCATTTTGTTACCTTTGTAGACGATAGTTTGAAAAGGCTTCCCATCGGGCAGACAAAACGACAGTAAGGACGTGGGACGAAGAAAGACAGCAGAAGAAAAAGCACTGCCATCAGAAGCACCGTCCATGTAGCCGACTGGAAGATGAATGCCACGAAGAGTTCGTAGTTCATCCACTGTGACCAGACACCGGCAAGCATAAGCCCCATCAGCACCCAGAACAGGAGCTTGCGGAAACGATCAAGACACTGCACGGTCCGCCTGTCCATTTTCCACTTCCGATGGTATGCCATCCCTGCCAGCTCCTGTGCCGATCCCAGAGGACATACATGGGTGCAGTAGTAATTCTTCCGGCCGAATAGAGGATAAACAAACGCCGTGACAAGCATCACTATCGGAATCAGGGAAACCCATACACTGATGCCGCCTGACATGAAACCGATGATGACCGACCAGGAGATGAATGTTCCGCACCAAAGACCGAGAACGGAGAAATTCAGCAGGAGCTGGAACACTCGATACCGTCTGTTCTTCACAAATAACGGAATGATGGCAGCCATGAGGACAACGACCAGACCGATGATGCTCTTTGCGCGGAGATCCAGCTTGTCGAAGAAAGAGGCCTCCCGGACATTTCTGGACGCATAGCGCAGACCCGCCTGCATATTACCGATAATGCCGCGCGAAGAATAAGTCGCACCGCTCACGCCGTCTACTTTCATTGCCAGAGCCTGTTCGGGGGTCTTTCCGTTCCACCGGCTCAACAAGACACTGGCTTCCTGGAAAAAGTCGGGACTCTCCGAATTGTGCAGTGCCTTCACCTGCTGCACCCTGCCCTTCTTCAGGTAGATTTCCAAAGGGACAGGGCCGCCAAAACCTTTCACACCCTTTGCCAGACCGGCAGTGCTGATGACGACCGTCCCGTCATCCAGTACCCGGAGTGTATCGGCCTGATTCCTGGCAGCCGATTTTGCCGTATCGGACAGGGGGATGCCCCATAGTCTGCCGTCACGCTGGACAGCCGCCACCGCAATGACCAACAGGCAGGCTGCAAGAATAAAAAACTGCTGTAATCTCTTCATAAACATGAGATCCTATTATAATAAGGTGTGCAAAAATACGAATAAATAACGAAAACAACTCATTGCCAAGTATGTATAACTTTGCTTATTCATACTTTCAAATAATTAACATCATTTTATCAGATTTTATTTTGCAGCTTCATTTCTTTTCTCTATATTTGCACACAGACTTGAACCTAAGCCAATTCAGATATCCATCACGGAGCCAAAAGAAGAACCAATTTCAAACACCTAAACAAATATGACAAACAAAAGAACCTGCCTGTATGACAGACACGTCGAATCAGGCGCACTGATGACTCCATTTGCCGGTTTCGACATGCCTATCCAATATACCGGAATCATCGAAGAACATAATGCCGTACGAGAGCACTGCGGTGTCTTTGACGTCTCCCACATGGGGGAAGTAATCGTTTCGGGACCAGATGCCGACAGATACATCAACCACATATTTACGAACGACGTGACGGGACTGCCGGCAGGAAAAGTACTCTATGGCATGCTCTGTTATCCGGATGGAGGTGTCGTGGACGACACGTGCATCTGCAAGCTCGACGAGCGGCTTTACCTCATGACCATCAACGCTGCCAACATCGACAAGGACATGGCATGGATCAGACAGAATGCTGAGGGGTTCGATGTCATCATCGAAAACAAGAGTGATGCTTACGGACAGCTGGCCGTACAGGGGCCGGAAGCCGAGGAGAAGATGGAAAACGTACTCGGACTTGCCTGCAAGGAGCTGAAATTCTACGAAGTGAAACGACTGGAGAAAGACGGTGAGGAAGTCATTGTCTCCCGCACCGGATATACCGGTGAGGACGGATTTGAGGTCTATGGAACACCGGGATATATCATCAAGGCATGGGACAAGCTCATGGAAGCCGGGGTAAAACCTTGCGGACTGGGCTGTCGCGACACACTGCGCTTTGAGGTCGGACTGCCGCTCTATGGCGATGAACTTTCCGACAAGATCTCGCCTGTCATGGCAGGATTGTCAATGTTCGTGAAGTTCGACAAGGAAGAGTTCATCGGCAAGGAGGCCCTCCTGCGCCAGAAGACGGAAGGGGTTTCCCAGCGTCTGCGCGGCATAGAACTGGAGGGGAACGCCATTCCACGCCATGGATACAAGGTTCTCAAGGACGGCAAGGAGGTTGGCGAGGTCACCACCGGTTACCGTCTCATCTCAACAGAAAAGAGCTGTGCCGTAGCATTGGTGGATGCTTCCATCAAGATGGGAGACAGAGTTGAAATTCAAATCCGCAAGAAGACCTTCCCCGGTACCGTTGTCAAAAAGAAATTCTACGAGAAGCATTACAAGAAGTAAATTTCCCTCATGATTGTTTTTTACAGCCTATAAATGCTATAATCGCTTATCACCGTTTATAATCAGCCGTAACCGTTTATAATTGTCTTATAATCGCCTATAAACGTTTATGGCAGCTATACATTATAAACCCAAACAAAAATAATTCTAAAAAGAAAAATATTATGGCAAAAGTTATTGAAGGACTCTACTATTCAGAGTCACACGAATTTGTTAAAATTGCCGGCAGCGTTGGTTACATCGGCATCACCGACTACGCACAGCATGCCTTGGGAAACATTGTCTATGTTGATATGCCAGAGGTTGACGATGATATCGAAATAAACGAAGACTTCGGTGCTATCGAGAGTGTCAAGGCCGCCTCCGACCTCAAGTCTCCCGTCTCCGGAAAAGTCATCGAAGTCAACGAGGCTCTGGAAGACGAACCGGGTCTTCTCAACAAGGATGCATTCGAGAACTGGATCATCAAGGTTGAACTTACCGACACTTCCGAGCTTAAGGATCTTATGGATGCAAAGGCATACGAGGAATTCTGCGCTGAATAAAGCGTCACGGTCTTACAGGGTGTTCCACAGTGTACATGAAGCTCTCTTCAGAAGATTATCTTGACCCATAGGATCCAGCAGGATGTCACCCGAACGTCAACAGGATACCAACAGGACACCCGCAGGGCATCGGAAGAACACCACGGGCCACGGAATGAGACAGGAGTTCAGAATCTCTACAGGTATTGATAGGCGTTTTCGCAAACGCCTATCAACACTCATCATGCCTTCCAGCTCCATCAACACCTATCAAGGCCTATCAACGCCCATCAAGGCCTATCATCGCCTATCATCGCCTACAACTAACCTAAACCATCTTTAAGTAAAATGAACCATAAGTTTTTACCTCACACAAGCGAGGACATACTGCAGATGCTTGACCGCATCGGCATAAAGGATCTTGACGGTCTCTATGCCGAAGTGCCTGAAAGCATCCGCTTCAAAGAAGAGTATGAACTTCCGGAAGCAATGAGCGAACTGGAAATACGTGCGTTCTTCGAGAAACTCGGACGGAAGAACAACCTGCTGACCTGCTTTGCCGGAGGCGGCGTATATGACCACTACGCACCGAGCGTCATCCCCAGCTTACTGGGCCGGTCAGAGTTCCTCACCTCCTACACTCCCTACCAGGCAGAAATATCACAGGGAACACTTCATTATATCTTCGAGTTCCAGAGTATGATTGCAGAACTCACAGGCATGGACATTGCCAATGCCTCGATGTACGAAGGGACAACTGCCACTGCGGAAGCCATGATGGTGGCTTTCCACAATGCCAAGAAAGCTGACACCGTACTGTATTCTGATACGCTTTCCGAAAACATCATCGGTGTACTTAAAACTTATGCACACTTCCACGGAGTAACACTCAAAGCTGTAAAGTCCGCTGAAGGCGTAACTTCGCATGAGGACCTGAAGAAACAGATGGAGAACGGGGGAGTAGCCGGCGTCATCGTCCAGCAGCCTAACCGATACGGTATCATCGAAGACTTCACAGGCTTTGCCGAAACCTGCCATGACAGAAAAGCACTGTTTATCGTCAATAGCGTCGCTTCCGACCTCGCTCTTCTGAAGACCCCGGGAGAATGGGGGGCAGACCTTGCCGTAGGCGACGTACAGAGCCTCGGACTGCCTATGGCATTCGGAGGTCCATACGCCGGCTATATGTGTTCGACCGAAAAGCTCATGCGCAAGCTCCCTGGACGCATTGTCGGAAAAACGCATGACAACCGCGGACAGCGTGTGTTCGTTCTGACCCTACAGGCACGTGAGCAGCATATTCGCCGACAGAAAGCCACTTCCAACATCTGTTCCAACCAGAGCCTGATGGCACTTTACGCAACTATCTACATGAGCATCATGGGCAAGGAAGGCGTGAAGGAAGCTGCCCAGACCAGTTACGACGGTGCACATTACCTCTGTGAGCAGCTTGTCGGCACAGAAAAGGCAAGGCTCGTTTATGACAAACCGTTCTTCAATGAATTTCTCGTCCAGATAAAGAATCGCAACGCTTTCTTCGACAAGGCCGTCAGAAACGGAATCCTCCCTGGCATCAAGATAGATGATGACAAACTTCTCTTGGCCGTTACGGAGAAACGCACGAAAGAAGAGATTGACACACTGGTAGGATTATTATAGCCAACCCACGTTTTTCTAAATCTAAACAACAATGAACAATAAACTATATGGCAATCTGATATTTGAGCTGTCACATCCAGGAAGACGCGCCTACAGCCTTCCACAGAATCGTTTCGGACACCATCCCTTACCAGCCTTCTGCAGAAGAGCTAAAGATGCGGAACTGCCAGAGTGCGATGAGATGACAGTCGTCAGGCATTATACAAATCACAGTGAGAACAACTTCGGTGTTGACAATGGTTTCTACCCGCTCGGATCATGTACAATGAAGTACAACCCTGTCATCAACGAGGAGATTTCATCGATGAAGGAATTTACAGACCTTCATCCATTGCAGCCTGCTGAGACTGTGCAGGGCGCATTGGAGGCAGAATACGGTATACAGCGCGCACTGGCCTCCATCACCGGCATGGCCGATGTCACACTCAACCCCTACGCCGGGGCACACGGAGAGCTGACAGGTCTGATGATCATCTCGTCCTACCACCAGCAGCGCAGCGACACCAAACGGACGAAGGTCATCGTGCCCGACTCTGCCCATGGAACCAATCCTGCCTCTGCCGCTGTATGCGGATTGGAGGTCGTAGAGGTGAAGAGCACTGCGGAAGGACTGGTGGATGTCAACGACCTCAAGCCACTTCTGGGCGATGATGTCGCCGGCATGATGATGACCAACCCCAACACCCTTGGGCTCTTCGAGAAAGACATCCCGGAGATAGCCAGGCTCGTGCATGACTGTGGCGGGCTGATGTACTACGACGGTGCCAACCTCAATCCGCTTTTAGGTGCTGCACGTCCGGGAGACATGGGGTTTGACGTTATCCACCTCAACCTCCACAAGACTTTCTCAACACCGCATGGCGGTGGCGGTCCGGGATCAGGACCTGTCGGCGTGTGCGAGAAACTGATACCTTTCCTGCCCAAGCCTCATGTCATCAAGACGAAAGAGGGCTTTTCTGTCGAAGAATCCAAGTTGAGCGAAGAGTATTCCACTGCAAACAACCGGATAGGCGGCTATCTCGGCAACTTCCTCGTTATTATCCGTGCCTACACCTACATCCTTTCCCTCGGAAGAAACCACATCAAAGAAGTAGGGCCGCTTGCAACACTCAATGCCAACTACATCAAGGAGTGTCTGAAGGATGACTACGAACTTCCCGTCGACACACTTTGCAAGCATGAGTTCGTGTTTGACGGCCTGAAGGATAAGAGCACCGGGGTGACAACCATGGATGTTGCCAAGCGACTGCTTGACTATGGTTATCATGCGCCGACGATTTACTTCCCATTGCTCTTCCATGAGGCGATGATGATCGAGCCGACTGAAAGTGAGAGCAAGGATACCATTGACGGCTTCATCAAGACGATGCACATCATCGCCAAGGAGGCACGCGAGACACCAGAGCTTGTCAAGGAGGCCCCCCACAGCACACCTATCGGACGCGTGGACGATGTTCTTGCAGCCAAGCATCCGGTCCTCACCTACCGACAACTCGTCAACGACAAAGCAGAAGAGGGATAAATCCCTTGGGAACGTGAATATACCATACAATGAGAACCCAAACTCTATTTCAAGAGGATAATATGGAGAAAACAGATCTATTGATAATCGGTTCGGGACCAGGTGGTTACCGAGCCGCTTCCTATGCTATACAGAATGGTTTGCAAGTAACCATCATCGAGAAGGCCCAGCCCGGAGGAACCTGTCTCAACGCAGGATGCATCCCTACCAAAAGCCTTGCCCATGATGCTGAGATGCGGCTTGCCGCTTCCGCCCTCTACGGAACAACTCCTCCACTCGACTTCCCCAAAGTCATGGAAAAGAAAGAAGAAATCATCAAACAGCTCAGGGAAGGTGTAAGTGCATTGCTCAACCAGCCTGGCATCAATTTCATAAAGGGTGAGGCACATTTTGTCTCCGACCATGTCGTCGAGGTGAACGGAAAACGGATGGAGGCGGAAAACATCATCATTGCCACCGGTTCACGTTCAAAGATGCCTCCTTTCATGAAAGAAGAAGACATCCGGAATCAGCCGGAAGGGGAACAACATATCGTCACCTCCACAGAACTGCTTTCCATCAAGGAAATTCCACAGCGGATCACAATCATAGGAGCAGGAGTCATCGGAATGGAATTTGCCTCCGCATTTGCCGCATTCGGAAGTGAAGTGACGGTCATCGAGTTCATGAAAGAATGCCTGCCCCCTGTCGACAGCGACATTGCCAAACGGCTGAGGAAAACACTGGAAAAGAGGGGCGTCACATTCTATATGCAGAGTGCCGTCAGACAGATCATCACTTCCTCTGGGAATGAGCAGAATGCCACGACGGTCGTCTTCGACAGGAAAGGCAAGGAACAGACCGTGGAGACCGACCTTGTACTCATTGCCACCGGACGGCAACCCAATGTAGAGAACATCGGCCTGGAGTCAGCAGGCATCGAATTCAACCCCAGAGGTATCACGGTTGACGACAACATGGAAACAAATGTGAAAGGCGTCTACGCCATCGGCGATGTCAATGCACGCCAGATGCTGGCACATGCTGCGACTTTCCAGGGCTTCCGTGCTGTCAACCACATTCTCGGCAGGAAAGACTTCATCCGGTTTGACATCATGCCAGCCGCTATCTTCACCTACCCTGAAGCCGCCTGTGTGGGCAGGACGGAAGACCAGTGCAAAGCCCAGGACATCAAGTACGCTACCCGGAAAGGATTCTACCGTTCAAACGGGAAAGCATTGAGCATGGAAGAGACGGAAGGGATGATAAAGATTCTCGTGGGCGAGAACGGAATCATTCTGGGCGGTCACGCATACGGAGCACATGCCGCCGACCTCATCCAGGAACTGTCTGCACTGATGAACCGTGATGCCCGGCTGGAAGAGATACGCGACATCATCCATATTCATCCTACACTGGGCGAGATCTTGCAGGACGCACTCATCTGAGGCTGAAGTCCCTGTCCCGACAGACAGGGCACAGCCTGAAAAAAGACTGCCGGCAGGAAGACCGATGTGCCTGGCTGGGCAAATGACATTACAGAATCTTCATCCTCCCGGTGCAGAAACACAAAGACACCCCTCCTGACACACAACATTTAATCATAAAATGTTTGGAAGATAAAAATCTTTATACTAACTTTGCACACAGAAAGGATACAGATTCAGTCGTATCGATTCGATCGGGATAGTCATCAAATAAATTAGAAAACCCGAGATGACTTCTTCTGTCAATGGCGGGCCACATAAACCGCTTTCTGCGACTAAGCCGCAAGGCCAGTGGATTACAACGACGAGGAGCTCTCTTATCATTGATACTCGGACTTTTCATCACATCGTCGGTACGACTTTTCTATTCCCCCTTCCGAAAAGAAAGCGGGATTGAGGTGGGGTTCCCAAAGGAGCTCCACCTTTTTCAGACATATCTGATGAGGATTCTTGCACTTCCTGATGAGAGCCCGCAGCATCTCTGATGAAAGTCCTGGAAAGTCCCAGATGAGACCCTTACCACCTCAGAAGAGATACAGGAAAATCCGGAAATGAAGAATGGGAAACCACATAGGAACCTGTGAAGCCGACAGGAGGGTCCGCATTACAGAACAGCATCTTCCCTATAATTTCTCAATACAAAGTAAAAACAATCATCCCAGCAGGGGTATTCTTACAAAGCTGAAGTCAAAAAAGACTTTGAAACTGGACTCGGCAGACAGGACTCCTGAAAAAAGGATAGAAAAAAGAAAGGAAACAACAATGTTCTCAGGAATCGTAGAAGAAATGGCAATCCTTACCGGGATAGAGCAGGAACAGAAAAATATCCACTTCACGTTACGCTGCTCATTCACCGATGAACTGAAAATCGACCAAAGTATTGCCCATAACGGTGTCTGCCTCACCGTCGTACGCATCAAGGACGACACCTATACGGTGACTGCCATGAAAGAAACCCTCAAACGGTCCAACCTCGGGCTGCTTCAGGTAGGAGACCGCGTGAACATCGAACGGTCGATGCTCATGAACGGCAGGCTGGACGGCCACATCGTACAAGGACACGTGGACCAGACTGCAAAATGCATCAACATGGAAGATGCAGACGGAAGCACCTATTTCACTTTCGAATACCCTTACAACCGTGAAATGATGCAACGCGGATACTTCACTGTTGATAAGGGTTCCGTCACTGTCAACGGGATCTCTCTCACCGTCTGTGAACCGACTGCCAACAGTTTCAAGGTAGCCATCATTCCCTATACAAGAACGAACACGAACTTTGCGTATATCACCATCGGGACGGTCGTCAACCTTGAGTTCGACATCCTTGGGAAATATATCGCACGACTGAACAGCCTGTCGACACAGGCGCAGGGATAGAAGACCGCTCCCAGACTGACCGTTCATCATCTGCCCCTACAGTTCCACATATCTCTTTGCGGATATGCACGAGAAAGACACCGGCTTCTGCACGTCGCCCCGACAGGGACTGTACAGAAGCCGGTGTCTTTTTCGTGTCATGCCGGTATGGACTGGAACACTTACAACGTATGCCCGTCAAGATAATCCTGGATGGTCGTCTTGTAGCTGTCCGATATAGGCAGAATGGCGTTGCCGATGACAACCCGGAAGCGGTCGATTCCTTCTATCTTCCTCATGTGTACGATATAGGAACGGTGAATACGCATGAACTCCGGTTTGGGGAGCGACTCCTCAATTTTCTTCATGTTCATCAGGCTCATGACCGGATCGCGGCCGTCTGTAAGATAAATCTTGACATAGTCCTTCAGACCTTCAATATAAAGGATGTCATCGAACATGATTTTAACCAGTTTATACTCACTTTTGACAAAGATAAAGCGGTCGTCCGAGGCATTCTCCGACTGGCGGACACTCCTGAACCATTCCAATGCCCTGTTGGCACCTGCCAGAAAATCATCATAGCTGACTGGCTTCATGAGATAATCAACGGCATTGGCTTTGTAACCATCGACGGCATACTGACTGAAGGCGGTTGTAAAGATGATCTTCGTCTCCTTGGGAAGAATCTTGGCAAACTCGAGTCCGCTGAGTTCAGGCATCTGAATATCCAAGAAAATGAGATCAACCCTGTTCTCTCGGATAACTTTAATCCCCTCTACCGCACTGTTGAAGACACCGATCAGATTCAGGAAGAGTGTCTTCCTGGCATAGCTTGCAAGCAGTTCGGCAGCCAGAGGTTCATCGTCAATGATTATGCAGTTTAGTGTCATAGATGATTATTTTGGATGAATAGATATTTCGTTTACTGTCAATTTCTTTTTCCCACTTGTACTTGCCGGGATAGGCAAGTTCAAGTCTCCTCTCCACCTGCTTGAGTCCGATTCCGTGTCTGTTTCTTTCCGCTTCTCCCCTGGGGTAGTTGCTGTTCTGGATAGAGAAGACAACACGTTTGCTGTCAGCCTCCAGACTGATATGGATGAAGTTCCTGTGCCCGGTACTTATTCCATGCTTGAAGGCATTTTCCAGCAACGAGATGAATATCATCGGCGCGACGAGTATCCGACAGGAGTCCGGGATATTGCATTCACGCGTTATCTCGACATTGTCAGGTATGCGGATCATCATCAGTTCAACATAGTTCTGCAGGAACTCCGCTTCCTCCTTCAGATTCACATAGGGCTGCTGGTAGTCGTAGAGGATATGGCGGAGCATCTTCGACAGGTCGATGATTGCTTTCTGCGCCTTCTCGGTATCGAACGCCGTAAGCGCATAGATATTATTCATGGTGTTGAGGAGGAAATGCGGATTCACCTGCTGACGGAGATTTATCAGTTCCGCCTTCGTCATAGCCGTCTCCGCCGCTCGTTTTTCTTCTTCAGCCTTCGACAGCCGCTGTGCCATCAGAACCGAAGTCGCCACGCCGGCACAGACACTAAGATTGAAGAAGTTGCGGAGGATGAAAGCCACGTGGGGACTGATTTCCTTCCCTGCTGACAGCATCTGGTAAGGAAAAGTCATGATGTACTGTTCACTTCCTGTGTAGCAGAGCCATTCATACTGTGCGATGGACAGGACCAGAATGAGAAGCGTGTTGAGTGTCCAGAACTCCTTTTTGTGCCCTTTCAGCAACAGGGGTGAGAGCACGAAATAATTGAGATAGCCCACTATTACCATGGACAGCGGGACAATATACGGCAAAACACCATTCTGCAATAAGGAAACGCCATGAGGGGCATACATCATCGGAACAAGGAAGAGCGGGAGCCAGATGATTATCTGGTTCCATAAATTCCTGGATGTATAAATCTGTTTTCTCATTTACCGTTCCTGTCTGCGTATGTCCGATACAAATCTGCAAACAAAGGTAATAAAAGTTTCTGTAAAATAAAATGTATTCTCAAAATATGTGAGTTTTTTTTTACATTTACCCATATCAAATTATATACAAAAACAATACTGTTAACTTATTTTTCACATTACACAGGCTTGACGAAGCAGCAGAAATCCGCCTGCAGCCCATCCGAATCCAATCCACTGAAACGAGCCAAGTACCTACCTTCAGACTGCTCCGTACGACAGCCTCATCCAGCTGTCTGCAACAGGCAGAATGGACTTTGGGTAACGGGAAGAAAGTATTTTACATTTATCATCCTGCCAACGCCTTTTTCCACCGATATTGTATGATCGGTAAGGAGAAACTACGTACAAGCCTCCCATGCATAGAACAGAAATCAAGAAAGTCTGCTAAAGCCGATTCAGGCTACAACCAATAGTTTTCCCTGCCGGTTGAGAACAAGTCAGGAAAAGCACCGGGAATCGGTCACCAGGCTTCATTGGACCGGCACAGCAGGCACTGGAGACCGAAACAGCAGACCCGGAGACGACACAGGAAACAGGAGTGCCAAGCATCGAGGACGCTTTCAGAAACACACGGGATAAAATGAAGAGGCCCTGCCCTTCTGTCTTCCAGGTCTGGAGACAGAGAGGGACAGGGCTTTTAGCGTCCTGCTGTCCGCCGCCTACTTAGAGGCAACTGGATAGAGGACAAACTCGAAGGTTGCAGATTGTATGGGTACTCTGTATTTCGGGGCGACACCTGGACCGCAGGTAGCAGTCCCTACCCCACTCTGTTCCGCATCCAGATGGATGGTGAGCAAGCCGTCGCGGGAAAGCTGGTTGATATGTGTTGCACGGTCGATGACACTGTCAGAGAACGGCACGACGGAGAACTGGAACGGAGAACGTGCAGCCACCATGAGGCGGTTCTTCGTGTCGGAGAGCGACATCCACCGAACATCAGTACGGTTCCCGGTTGCCTGCGGCTTCACATAATAGTGGAACATCGCCTCTGCCGTCGTCCGGTAGCGTCCTATCCGTCCGGCCTGTCTGCGGTCGCTGTAGGTCTCGATGTCTCCCCGGCCGTAGTATTCCACCTTGCCGAACGAATCGTCCATGCGGAAAGAAAGTCCGACACGGGCAAGCGACTTGATGACAGCTGTGTCTGGCATGAAGGTCACCTTTACAGCCAGTGCGCCGTTCTTCTCCGGCTTGTAAGTGAAATCAGCTTTACCGATGACATTTCCTTTTCGGCTCAGTATCTCCGTTTCTGCACGGGTCACATCTCTGTTGCGGACGATTTTCGTCACCCTCTGGCTGATGGAGTCGATGCCTTCCTCACGCCACAGCCTCAGACCGTACGGGTCACGGCCGTCATTGTCGGTGGAAGGACGGTAAAGGCTGAGCGACAGCGGAGTACTCAGAAATTCCCGTCCACCGCTCTTCAGGGAGGTCAGCTTACCGGTCTTCCCATCCACTTCATAGCGCATACCCTGCTTCTCATGCGGGAGGAAAACGGTGCAGTCGGATGCGGTCTTCAGTCCGAACTGGTCGTAGGCCACCACATCATTCCGGGTAAGGACAAGTCCGTCACGGACCGGATGCCACTCAAGATTCAGGAAAAGTTCCCGGGCTGTTCTGGAAAATACGGACGGCAGAATGATTACAGTCGACTCGTGGGGCGCACAGTCTACGTGCTGTGTACCGTCGGAGAGCACTTTCCCGTTCTCATCCACAATCCGCCAGTCGAGCCGGTATTCGTTGAGATTGGTAAAGTCAAACCAGTTTTTCACCTTTACGGTTATCTCCTTCCCGGTCGAGACAAGCTCGGACTTGATGTTCTGATAGACCTTCTTCACTTCCTGGAGATGCGGATGCGGTGTACGGTCGGCCGCTACCAGACCGTTGCAGCAGAAGTTGCCGAAGCTGGGGACATCCTTCGGACCGTAGTCGCCGCCGTAGCTCCAGTACCAGTTTCCGTTCTTGTCAATCTCACGGAACGACTGGTCCACCCAGTCCCAGATGCTTCCGCCCTGCAGGATGGGTTCTTTCTCTATCAGGTCCCAGTATTCCTTCATGCCGCCGCAGCTGTTGCCCATGGCATGGAGATACTCACACATAATGTAGGGGCGCGTGGTGTCCGTCCGCTTTGCATAGGCCTCCATGTGGCTCAGCGGACGGTACATCGGACAGTATATGTCCGTATTGAAATTCTCTTCAGCACGTTCATACTGCACAGGCCGTGTCGTGTCCGTCCGCTTCAGCCAGCGGTAGGTGTGTTCGAAGTTCGTACCGTTGCCGGCCTCGTTGCCCAGCGACCAAATGATGATGCTCGGGTGATTCTTGGAACGCCCGTACATACGCTGCGTCCTGTCCATGTGGGCAGAAAGCCAGGTACTGTCCTTTGCCAGCGATTCTTTTCCATAACCCATTCCATGCGACTCGATGTTCGCCTCGTCGATGACATACAGACCGTATTTGTCACAGAGCTGGTACCAGTAGGAATCCGCAGGATAATGCGAACAGCGCACGAGGTTGATATTGTTCTGCTTCATCATGCGGATGTCCTGTTCCATGAGTTCCTTGCTCACGGTACGGCCACGTCCGGAATGCTCGTGCCTGTTGACTCCCTTGACGAGGATGGGCGTTCCGTTCACGCAAAGCTGCCTGTCCTTGATTTCTATGGTGCGGAATCCCACCTTGCCGCCGGTCTGTTCGGCGACGTTCCCGTGCCTGTCTTTCAATGTGATGAGCAGTGTATAGAGATTCGGATGTTCTGCGCTCCATGCCGCTACATTCTGTACTGTCTGTGGGGCAAAGTCCACCGTCACGTCTTTCTCCCTGCCGCTGACAGGCCTCTCCTCTGTGAGCACCGGCCTCCCTTCCGCATCAGTCAGCACGTAACCGACCGTTCCCTGCCCGGCCCCTTTCACACTTGCAGAAAGGTTGAAGCTGCCCCTGAAAGATCCGCCGTCCTGTCTTTCCACACCTGCCGATACATGATAGTCGGCAATGTACTGTGCCGGAGTGGCATAGAGATAAACATCCTGTTCGATGCCGCTCATGCGCCAATAGTCCTGACATTCCAGGTAGGAGCCGGCACTCCAGCGGTAGACTTCCATGGCCACGACGTTCTCTCCATCATGCAGATACCGGGTGACATCCCACTCTGAAGGCATCTTCGCCCCCATGTTGTAGCCTACATACTGTCCGTTGACCCACAGGTAGAAGAACGACTTGACACCCTCGCAGCATAGTACGATGCGCCGGTCTTTCCACGCCGCCGGGACGGTGAACGTGCGGCGATACGACCCCACCTCATTCTCCGCATACGGAACAAGGGGTGGATTCTTCCTGAAGTGGAAGAGCTTGTCATCGAACTCATAGGTCTCGTTGACATAGATGGGCAGTCCGTAGCCCTGCCGCTCCCAGTTCCCAGGCACGTCGATATCAGCCCATCCCTGTACGGCAAAGTCCGTCTGGAAGAAGTTCCTGGGCCTGCGGTCAGGGTTTCTCGTCCAATGGAACTTCCACTTGCCGTTGAGCGTCATGTAGTAAGCCGAATGCTCGTAGCCGCCGGGCTGCTGCAGCTCGTCGGGCGAACTGCAGGGCAGGACATAGGCGTGCGGTCCAATCCGGTTCAGGCCGGTACTGTATTGACTCTGCCACTCCGGGGCAGCTGTCTGTGCCATGGAAAATAAGGGCACGAGTACTCCGATGAGAAGCACAGAAAGTCTTGTCATATTCGTTTCAGGTAATGAATTATCAGAATAGATTTAGTTGGAAGCGGCATGAGGCCGTCCCCTCCCGACCGTCATTCAGAGAGGGTTATCTTCCTGCCGCTGATGGTATAATGGAAAGAGACGGTATAGGAAAGTCCGTCCAGCACCTTCCTTATGTCCTTATTCCGCTTGATGACGCCTGTATAAGTCTTCCCGGACTCCAGCCTGGAGTCCACTGTAATCTTACAACCGTAGACCTGCTCCAGAATGCCTGCAATCTGCCCGATCTGCAGATTGCTGAACGGAATCATATTGTCGCGCCACACTGCATCGACAGGGGCATAGCCGTTCTCTGTCCGGATGGTCGGGGCATTCCTGCTGACGGTAGCCTTCTGGTTGGGATGCAGTACGACCTTTCCCTGTCCGGCCAGTCCGGTCACCTCCAGACGTCCTTCTATCAGGCTGATGACATCTTCGTCTCCCGTACCTTTCGCATTGAAGTTGAAGGTCGTGCCCAGTACCTTTGCCGATGCGCCGCCGCTGCTTACGATGAACGGTCTCTCAGGATTTTTGGTGACATGGAACAGGGCTTCTCCCTTCAGGTTCACCCTCCGCTCCGTACCGTCGAAACCTTCGGCATAGCTGATGGACGCACCTCTGTTGAGCCAGACAGTGGAATGGTCGGGGAGCACCACTTTCTTCACTCCGCCGAGGGCAGCGACGGTGATGGTCTCGACCGACTGCCGGAAATAGGCATACAGCCCTCCGCCCGCCAGCAGGACAGCTGCCAGGACAGCCGCGGCATAGCGCAGAATCCGGAAAGAACGGCTGCGGTTCTTCTTCGCTTCGTAGTCGCCTATCCTGTTGAAAAGTTTCGCCTCGGCCTCATCTATCTTCTCCGGTGTCGCAAGCGGATTGGGCTTCCCCAGATGGTAAGCTGCCTCCAGACCGAAGAGTTCTCTCCGGTTTTCCTCTGAACATGCCAGCCATTCGGCCAGCCGTTCCATCTCCCTGTCCGTTGCCTTTCCGGCGAGATAGTCCTTGAGGGTCTTGTTGTTTATATCGTCCATACTGTTCTTTTTCTTTTCTTACATTCATCGCAGTTCTTTTTCCGCTGCTTATCCTAATAACAATTGAATGCGCCTATTTACGTAAAGGCAAATAATAAAAAATGTTATAGGATTTTCCTGCAGGCTGACTTCTGCTTTGGAGACTCTGCACCGCTGTCCTCTGTCTCTCTTTTTCCGACATCGGTCAATGTGATTTTCAACCCACACCTGATCGGTTTCCAACCAAGGCCCGATCGGCTTCCGACTAAGGCCTGATTGACGTCCAACTAAGGCCTGATTGGAGCACAACTAAGCACCTTTTCTCAACGTATGCGCAACTGTCTGACCGACAAAATGTTACAGATGTCATTCGAGCCTTGGAAATGAGAAACTTCCATGCTGCCACGGATTCTCATACCCTGTGCCTCAGCTTCTGCCGCAAAGACTTCAGGGCCTTGTACAGATGCACCTCGACGGTACGTATCGAAATGCCCAGCTGTTCGGCGATTTCTTTGTTCTTCCTGTCGTGCTGGTAGCTGAGGACAAAGACCTCACGGCACTTGGCGGGCAGCTCGCTGATGGCATCATTGATCTGCCTGCGCATCTCCAACCCCTCGATATAACCCATAACGTCGTTAGCTTCCGGATTGTAGTATTCCATTCTGAGCTGGGCGACCTTCTTCACACTGTCAGCATGGTTGCTGACAACCGTACGGTGCTTGATGACATTGAGCGACCGGGTATAGATGGCACGATAGAGGAATGCCTTGATATGGCTCTCGTCATCAACATCGTCTTTATGCTTCCACAGTTCCATGAAGGCTTCCTGTACGACATCCTCAGCCTCATCGTCATGGACAAGGCGTGCGGCATAAAAGGAAAGAGAGGGATACAGGTCTCTGAATAGCTGTCTGAACCTTTGCTCTGGTAGTGTCATTATCGATTCTTTTTCCTGCCAATGACAGGCTGTCCGCAACGACAGCCTGAAACCAGCAGGAGAATGTTCATCTTTGTGTGACAAAGATACACTTTTTTATACTTTTCAAAGGGTACGGAGTGGTTAATTTATGTAAAATATGGAAAGTCTACATCTTGTATAAAGATAATTGCCTATCTTTGTAAAGACAAACTCAATGTATCATCAGCGTGGAAAAAATCTGCACGCCTGCTGCCTTGAAGTATGATGAAAACGGACCGTTTCGGTAGATATTCTGTTCTTGTAGTCTGTGTGTGCGCCCTCCTGCTGGTCGGTGTACAGACAGTCGCTGCACAGGTGTCGCTGACGACGGACCGTACGACGCTGAAGACCGTCGTGCAGCGCATCAAATCGAAGACTCGCTACCGCTTCTTTTACAGCGACGAGCTGGGCAGGGAGCTGGTGAACGCCGTCTCCATCCATGACCTGCCGATAGACTTTGTCCTTGACCGTCTCTTTGCACATACAGGTATCACATACAGAATCATCGACAACATCATCTACCTGAAGAAGACGAAACCTTCCACCGCACCGCCCGGTCCGACACCGGCCGTTCCGCCGCACAGAGAGGACCCGCGCGGGACACCGGCCGCCTACACCTTCCATGGACAGATACAGGATGCGGCAGGCAATCCGCTCATCGGGGCATCGGTCATGGTAAAAGGTACGCCGAAGGTGCATACCATTGCCGACCTGGACGGCCGGTTTGTTCTGAAAACGGAAAAACCGAACCCCGTGCTGGTGGTCTCCTGCGTCGGTTTCAACACGGTGGAAAAACGCGCCGAGGGCAGACACAGCCAGCTGTTCGTACTGAAGGAGAACCTTTACGAGCTGGGCGATGTCCTCGTGACAGCCCTGGGTATCAGCCGGTCGCGTCCGGCACTGAACTACAATGTCAAGCAGATGGACGGCGAGGAGATGAACACGGTGAAGACAACCCATCTGGCCAACGCCCTGGGTGGAAGGGTGGCCGGAGTCGCTGTCAACGAGTCGGCAGCCGGCATGGGAGGTGCGGCACGTGTGGTAATGCGCGGCCCGAAGTCGCTGGCACAAAGCAACCAGCCGCTTTACGTCATTGACGGAATCCCGGTGAATAACCGCAGCAACGACGACATCAAAAGCGGCATCTACTCCCAGCAGCCCGGTGCGGAGAGCATTGCCGACATCAATCCCGACGACGTGGAGAGTGTTTCGGTGCTGACGGGAGCGGCGGCCGCCGCCCTCTACGGTTCGGCCGCTGCCCAGGGAGCCGTGATGATCAGGACAAAGTCGGGCAGAGTGGGACGGCTGTCGGTGGAACTGTCGTCGGCCACGCAGTTCCTCTCGCCTTTTGTCCTGCCCGAATTCCAGAACGAATATGGAAACCGTCCCAACGAAATGAAGTCGTGGGGAACGAAGGATGCAGCAGCCTCCGGCGGATTTACACCAGCCGACTTCTTCCGCACAGGAGTGAACTTCACCCATAACGCGACACTCACGGCAGGGACGGAACGCAACCAGGTCTACCTCTCTCTCGGCTCGTCAACCGTAAGCGGCATCATCCCCAACAATGATTTCCAGCGATACAACCTGGCATTCAAGAATGTCTTTTCTACCTTGAAGGACAGACTGCGGCTTACGTTCTCCTTCAAGTACGCAAGGGAGAACGACCGCAACATGCTGGCACAGGGGCAGTACTTCAACCCCCTGACCTCTGTCTACCTTTTCCCGCGCGGCGAGCGTTTCGACGCCGTCAGGGAGTTCGAGCGTTTCGATGTGGCACGCAACATCAACCTGCAGAACTGGAACTACGGCGACGATCTGAAGATGCAGAACCCCTACTGGGTGACCAACCGCATGGTGAAGACAACGAAGCGCAACAGATACCTTACGGACCTGGGCGTGAAGTACAGTGCGGCGGACTGGCTGACTCTCGAGGGAAGAATCCGGTGGGACGAGGCGGTGAACCGGATTGAGGACAAGCGGTATGCCTCTACGCTGGATGTCTTTGCACACTCTCCTTACGGATATTACGGTTACTGCAAGGTGAACGACCGTGCGTTCTATGCCGACTGCATGGTGGATGTCTCCCGGCACTGGAGCGACTGCTCGGTTGAGGCGAACATCGGTGCGGCCTTCTCAAACACGTCGTATGACGTGACCGGCTTCCAGGGAGGGTTGAAGGCTCCGTCGAACATTTTCACGCCGAACGCCATCGACTACAGCAAGGTGTCAGGCGACAACCGCCCCATCTTCGAGATTACACGGCACGCCATCCACTCCCTTTTCGGGAGTATCGAAGCAGGATGGCGCAGGCGTATCTACCTGACAGTGACCGGCCGCAACGACTGGGACTCAGCCCTCAGCAACACTGCCCGCAAGTCTTTCTTCTACCCTTCCGTAGGACTGTCGACAGTCCTCTCGAAGCTGTTCAGGCTGCCGGCATTCGTCGACCTGCTGAAATTCCGTGCATCATGGGCTTCCGTCGGTTCGGCTATCCCGCCCAACATCTCTTCTGCCTGGCGTTATGAGTACGTACCCTCCACGGGCACTTACCGAACAGTCACCTACAAATTCCCCGACACCTTCTACCCCGAGCGGACAAACTCGTGGGAGGCGGGACTGACGGCCTATCTCTTCAAGGAAGCCGTTTCGGTGAAGCTGACACTCTACCGGTCGGACACGAAAAACCAGACTTTCCTCCGCCAGATTACCTTGGGCGGTGCCTACGACCGGGAGTACATCCAGGCCGGAGACGTACGGAACAGAGGAATGGAACTGAGTCTGGGCTACAGAAAGACATGGAACCGGCTGCACTGGTCAGTGGACATGAATTACAGCATGAACCGCAACCGTATTGTCAGACTGCTCGACAATCCCAACGAGACCCTGCGGCAAGGCGGGCTGAACGGATGCGAAGTGATTCTGACACAAGGTGGTACGATGGGCGACCTTTACACCTTCACTGACTATAAGAGGGATGCGCAAGGGAACATCCAGCTCAACGCCGACGGACAGGTCATGCAGATGGAACTGCCGACACCGAAGCGGGTAGGAACGGTACTGCCCAAAGCACAGGTCGGACTGAACAACCGCCTTTCGTGGAGAGGACTGGAGCTCGGGCTGCTGGTGACAGCCCGGCTGGGGGGCGTCTGTGTGTCGCAGACGCAGGCCTTCATGGACTCGTATGGTGTATCCAGGAAGACAGCTCGGCTGAGGGATGCCGGTGGCATCAATGTAGGCGGCCGGCTGGTACCGGTGGAGAAGTACTATACCGTAGTGGGAGGTGAAACGCCCATCTGGGATGAATATATCTACAAAGCTACCAACGCCAGGGTCAAGGAGCTTTACCTGAGCTATACGACCGACAGGCTGCTCCGCGGCGCAAAGGTGACGCTGGGCGTAACGGCACGGAATCTGTGGATGCTGTACTGCAAGGCCCCCTTCGACCCAGAGTCGACACCTTCGACAGATATCTACTATCAGGGATTCGATTATTTCATGCAGCCCAGCCAACGTTCACTGGGCTTTTATGTCAACGTAAAACTGTAGGCCATGATGTTTCGCAGAAAGATACTTGCATACCTGTTCCTCCTGCCGGCAGCCCTGATCTCCTGCACGGGTAACTTCGAGGACATGAACCGCCCCGGCAGCAGACTTTCGCCCGAGGAACTGCAGCGCGACAACTACGCCGCCGGTTCCTTCCTCATACAGATGCAGGGAGTGGCTTTTCCGGAGCAGGAAAACGCCTACCAGACGATGATCGACTTCGTGGGCAACTATCTGGGACGTTACACCACCTACACCAAGGTGCTGCCGAAGAACCACACCCTCTTCAATGCGAGCAACAATTGGTGTGCCTGGCCGGCCTCTTATGCACCCGGTATCGTTTCGGCCTTCAACGAAGTGGAGAAGCTGAACGGAAAGGACAATATCTCCTATGCCTGGGCACTGATACTCCGTGCGCAGGCCTTCCTCCGATTCACAGACATCTACGGACCGTTTCCGCTCAGCATAGATACACACAACGCCGAAGTGTATTCGTCTCAAAAGGACATCTATTTACAGCTGATCAGCGACCTCGGAAAGGCTGTCGACTACATCTCGGCGGATGCGAATCTTGCCAGAGAACAGACTGCCTTCGCCCCCTACGACCTCGTCTACAAGGGGGATTTCAGGAAATGGAGAAAGTTTGCCAACTCGCTCAGACTGCGCATCGCCGTGCGCATCAGCAATGTGGAACCGGTACTGGCACGCTCCCTGGCAGAAGAAGCCGTGAGGGATGGCGTAATCGAACGGAATGAGGACAACTGTACGATAAGCTATAACAAGTCGGGGCTATGGACTACGGCAGTATCATGGGGGGACAGCCGCATCTGTGCTGACCTTGAGAGTTACATGACAGGCTACAGAGACCCCAGGCTCGGCCGGTATTTCCAGCAGCCGGAACAGCCAGGAGACCGCAGGTTCATCGGCTGCCGGGCCGGTGCGCTGATCGGGAGCAACTTCCTCGCAAAGCGTCTTTACTCTACTGCGAACGTATCGGAGACAACACCGGGCGTATGGTTGACAGCTTCCGAGATGGCGTTCTGTAAGGCGGAAGGTGTTCTACGAGGATGGAATATGGGCGGAGGAACGGCAAAGGATTTCTATGAGCAGGGAGTCACTCTCTCCTTCCGACAGTGGGGGGCGGAAGGTGCGGAAGCTTATCTACAGGACAATATGTCCATGGAGGCCGATTACGTGGATGCCGTGGGAGGCTTTGGCGGCAACGCTCCCAGAATGTCCTTGATTACGGTTAAATGGGACGAAGATGCCTCGATAGCAGAAAAGATGGAACGGCTGATAGTACAGAAATGGATTGCCCTTTACCCCAACGGACAGGAAGCATGGGACGAAATACGCCGCACGGGATATCCGCATATCTTCCCCGTTCCGCAGCCGACGAACGGCTATACCTTATCGACTCCTAACAGAATACCTTTCGACAAGAACGAACAGATCAACAACCGGTCTAATTACGACAAAGCGGTAGAATACCTGGGCGGTCCGGATGACTATGCTACGCCTATGTGGTGGCAACGGTAAAACAGCGGAGGGCTGGGTACACCTTCCACCCTTCATCGAGATGGAAAGTCGTATGTCTTGTGCCGCTGCCCTATCCATTCCGACGAGAAAAAGCAGACAGGAAGCCGTCTTGCCATTCATACTCCGGAAGCTACGTCTCATCTATAAATGCAATGAAAATTTCTATAGGCTATAATTCTATCACCCATATTCTTGCTCTATATCAGATCTATCGGCGGTGTGACAACAGCTTTCAATCTGCAATTTGATATTCTCCCCAAACAAAGGAAAGCCCATTTCTCTACTCACAAACGAGTTTTGAAATGGGCTTTTCATATAGATTCGCTTCAGACTGAAGGCTTTCAAAAAAGAATCTGACTTCTGCTACACCCTCGCTTTCTGTATGCCAGGAATGGTCAGTCATTTCCCCGGAGCATGGAGGATGATACTCGTGGCACCAATAGTGAAGAGAGTCCCATCCTCTATGACGCGCCGCTCGCGGTCGCCGAGAATTTCATTATCCACAAAGGTTCCGGTATAAGACGGCCCGTCACGCAGCACATATTGAAGTTTCCCTTTTTTGTTCCGGCTGACGGTGATGGCACAGTGCGTCATATCAACACTGGGGTCGACAGTTTCTATAGGACAGTTGATAGGATTGCCTTTCATGTAGCGGCCAATGACATTCTCACCAAGCTGCAGCGGGATGACCTGCCGGAAATGAAAGACATTCTCAATGACGTGCAGTGATCCATATTCATTCTCCTGTTCATCAGGTCCTGGTTCGTTGTTCTCCTCTTTCTGTGTCTTGCGCAGTTTGGAGATACCGATACGGATACCAAACTCTTTTCCGCATTGTGGACACTGGAAGACAAGACGCTGCCCCGACTTGTATTTCGTTTCGTCGAAAGTAATGAAATTATCACATTTTGGGCATCTGACACGTTTCATATATATAATAATAGTAGATGTTGACACCAGAAGTTCCCTCCCCTCTTTCCCGAAAGCAGAGAAATATAAATGAATGCGGAGAAACAGATGCTGACAGGCCGCACCGACGGATGATAAACAGCAGAGAACGATAATGGAGCTTTATCCTGACCGCCTTCCGCAGTCACATCCCACTCTGAGGGGATTTCTTACTTTCCGATTTCAATTACCCATGATTCCTTGAACGCAGTGGTGGCATTGATGATCTTCATCCTTTCGTATGCCTCTTTCTGACTTGAGAAACAGCCGCAAAGAACTTTCATACTCTCCGCACCTTCATAGACACGTGCGTCTTCAAGTCCGTGTTTCCGCAATCTGGCGACAAAAGCGCGTGCGTTGCTCTCCGTAACGTGGCTTGCCATGACGATTGCCCAATAATGGGAAGAAACCGGAGAAGCTGCCTGGACGTTGTCTGCCGAAAGGCCTCTTCCTACCCGCAAAGGCCTGAACTGTCCAGAGATATTGGATGTGTCGCTGGAATCGAAGATGTTATAGAGAACTCCGCTCTTCACCTGCTGGCCGGGAACGCCGTTGCGTGTTGATCCCGGGAAAGCAACAAGGAATACAGCTGTAAGGAATGCGGCGGCAGCCGTAACGTTGCGGACGGCACGCATACTGATGCTGATGCGCTTGTCTTTTCCATCAGATTCGTCAATATACAGGATTCCGTGCCGGGATGATTTATGTCCTGATACGGAAGATCCGCTCTCTTCACCCATGACGGCAGCAGCCTTTCTGAAATCGAAGCTACCCAGGCCATAATAGGACGGCGTGAGGATTCCGCTTTCAAAAGGATCAAAAGTCAGTTTCCCCTCACGATTCCTTGAGAGACGGCCGAGGTCGGTCAGCTCGAAGAAACCTTCTTCACCGAGGATGCGGTAAATCTCGTCCACCTCACTTTCCACCTTACGGAGTGCTTCGGGATAACTCATGTCGTAGGCATCTACATACGATTGCACCAGCAGCGAATCATTCATCTTCAGCTGTGCGTTGAATCCTAGCGTACGGTAAGGAGGCAGAAACAGGCCGTCATTCACATCATATCTTGCAGAGACATGATGAGCCACGAAGCCTCCCAACCCGGGAACAATGACACAGTCATTTTCCAGTAGGAGTATTTCGATATGTCGGTCGAGTTTTATCACGTTTGCAAAATTAATTATTTTAT
The DNA here is from genome assembly GCF_900454835.1 of Prevotella denticola. Taxonomy (GTDB): domain Bacteria; phylum Bacteroidota; class Bacteroidia; order Bacteroidales; family Bacteroidaceae; genus Prevotella; species Prevotella denticola. The sequence goes on from NZ_UGTM01000002.1 coordinate 1,091,393, forward strand.
TTGGAAGCGGCAAGTATCCTATCTTAAAAAATTTGCAGGGATGACGAAAAAGCCGGGAATCCTTTTTATAATCAATAATTCTTGTTACCTTTGCATAAGGTAGGCTGTGCTCGGCAATCTGAAAGCACGCTTGCATTGCGCTCGCTTGCACTACCTTTGCATAAGGTAGGCTGTGCTCGGCAATCTGAAAGCATATTTCCACTGCACGCACCGGCTCTATCTGGCTACCAGGCAAATACTAAAATTTAAATACAATGAAGTATATCAAGACGGATATTGAGGGAGTATGGGTGATTGAACCCAAGGTGTTCAATGACGCAAGAGGGTATTTCTTTGAATCATTCAAGCAGAGAGAGTTTGACGAACACATCGGGCACCATGTTGAGTTCATCCAGGACAACGAGTCAAAGTCGGGCTACGGGGTTCTTCGTGGACTGCACTACCAGCAGGGCGAATTCTCGCAGGCCAAGCTGGTGCGTGTAATCAAAGGCAAGGTAGTCGACGTGGCAGTGGATATCCGCAAAAGCTCACCGACCTTCGGCAAGTACGTCATGGTAGAACTGTCCGAGGACAACAAACGGCAGTTCTTCATCCCCCGCGGTTTCGCCCATGGCTTCCTGGTCCTCTCCGATGAGGCGATATTCACCTACAAGGTCGACAACGCCTATGCTCCTCAGTCCGAGGCAAGCATCCGCTGGGACGATGAGACGATAGGCATCAACTGGCCTGTGGATGCAAAGGATGTCGTGCTTTCGGACAAAGATCTCAACAAAGGGCTGGCATTGAAGGATGCCCGGCTGTTTGAATAGGACATACAGACACTGACGGCTTTCGTCCGTCGGGAATATTCCCGGACGGACGATGGTGCGTCATCAAATGTCATTCATACGTATTATGAAGAAGAAGACAATCATCAGTATATGCGTACTGCTACTGTTGGCCTCCTGCCGCAACCGCAGCACCGGCTACCAGCAGTCGCACGAAGACAAACAAGCCAAAGAGATGCTGCAGGGCTTATGGACCAACGGAGAGAACAGCGACCCTGCCATGCTGGTGAGAGGAGACAGCATCTTCTATCCCGACTCGGCCAGTATGCCCGTCCGTTTCTGGGTTTACCAGGATACGCTCTATCTGCAGGGAAAGAACCTGCACGGCTATAAAATCGAAAAACAGGCGCCTCATCTGCTGAAGTTCACCAACCAGAACGGCGACGAGGTAAGACTTGTGAAGAGCGGTGACAAGACGCTCCGCTCCGCCTTCAGCTATCATGTCTATGCGATGAACACCTTCCGTGAGCAGTCGCAAGACACGATCATCCGCACGGACTTAGGCTATTTCGAGAGCAAGGTTCATGTAGAAACAACCTCCGACAAAGTAATCAAATCCACCTATAACGACAACGGGGTCGAAGTGGACAATATGTATCTCGACAACGTCGCCTCCTTGCGACTGCTCAATCACGGTACTCCTGTCTTTGCCCATGACTTCCGGAAACAAGAGTTCCAGTCGCTCATTCCGAAAGACTTCCTTTTCCGGAGCATCCTCCGCAGGATGTATTTCACGCATGCGGATGCGAAAGCTCTTTACTATTACGTCGTCATCGGAATTCCTGATGCCGATACAACCTACGTGATCGAACTGCGTGTGACACCAGACGGCAGAATGAGCAAGAAGCTGCGATAAGAGGCAGGACACACGTCCTGTACGGTCCTCCAGCATCAAACACAGCCACGTATCTGCCGGCCTGCACATACACACAGGTGTCCGTCTTTTCAATCAGGAAATCGTCATCCTCAAACTTGTAGTAGACTCCATTCCAGTGTAATGGGAATGGAGTCCAATGTGGCATTGACAGACAAGGCTTCTGCCGTCCGACCTCTAAGTCTGCTGGAAGTGTTGTTCCACAGTGACTTGTCCACAAAATTTTCATAGAGTCGAAATCAGCCATCTCCTGGTAAAAGAATACACGGAGCATTACAGGCGACTTACCTTCTTTGTTCTCCTTCTTTGTTCTCATAGTTTGAGCGTTAGGTAGAAAGACACCTTGAAAGTTGTTCTCATAATGCATCATTCTTTTGTGTAGCACTCGGCTGCAAAGTTAATATATAAAACTCTGAGATAGAAAGAATTAATGCCGTCAATATGGTATTCAAAATCCCGTCACTGCTACATTTTTTGCTACTGCAATTTTTGTGTAGCAGTAAGTGTAGCAGAAATTGACCGAAAGATGACTGTCAAAATATAGGGTTATGCCGTCAGGCTATGGAGGTATATACAAAGAAAAATCGTTGTAAAACCTTGATTTTACAACGATTAGCTAATTTTTGAAGGCTAAATTGACAACCCTTGTGAAGTCCTTTTGAAGCCTATTAGCGGAGAGAGAGGCTCTTTCTCTTGAACCTTCAAATAGTATCATATACGTTCAATCTATTGTATAATAGAGGTTTATACAGAATGTTAATAAAATAAGATTTCATGGAAAATCTTTGGTAATATCAAAATTTGGGTGTAATTTTGGGTGCAGAAATCTATACACCCAAAAGCATGAACATCAAACGAAACATTATCTTCACGTTGGAAAGTAGGAAGAAGGACGGTGTTCTCATTGTTGAGAATGTGCCTATCCGTATGCGTGTCAATTTCGCTTCCAAGCGGATTGAGTTCACGACAGGCTATCGCATCGATGCTGCCAAGTGGGATGCAGATAAGCAACGTGTAAAGAATGGTTGTAGCAACAAACTGAAACAATCGGCTTCTGAAATCAATGCTTCACTCTTGGGCTACTATACAGAAATACAGGACATCTTCAAGAAGTTTGAAGTGGAAGAAATAATGCCCACACAGGAACAAATAAAAGAGGCTTTCAATGCTTTGCACAAACCTGTGAGCGAAGAATCTAAGCCAAAGAAAGAAGCATTGCCTTGTGATTTCTTTCAGGTGTTTGATGATTTTGTCGAGGATTGTGGACGTCAGAACAATTGGACGGACTCCACGTTTGAGAAATTTGCAGCCGTGAAAAATCATTTGACCAACTTTCGTGAAGGACTTACCTTTGAGTTCTTTGATGAGCGAGGCTTGAATGACTATGTGGGTTATCTGCGTGATGTAAAGGAGATGCGCAACACAACCATTGGCAAGCAATTGAGTTTCTTGAAATGGTTTTTGCGCTGGGCTTTCAAGAAAGGTGTGCATCAAAACAACGCCTACGATAGTTATAAGCCTAAACTCAAGAGTACCCAAAAGAAAATCATCTTTCTCACTTGGGACGAACTCAACCGTCTCCGAGAGTTCAAAATTCCTTCCAACAAGCAGGCTCTCGAACGTGTGCGTGATGTATTCCTCTTCCAATGCTTCACAGGCTTGCGCTATTCGGATGTGTTCAATCTCTGCAGAAGTGATATTAAAGGCGACCATATTGAAGTTACAACGGTCAAGACTTCCGATAGTTTGATTATAGAACTGAACAATCACAGCAAAGCAATTCTTGACAAGTACAAGGATGTGGCGTTTGAAGATGACAAGGTGCTGCCTGTTATTACCAATCAGAAAATGAATGACTATCTTAAGGAATTGGCGGAAATGGCTGGCATTGACGAGCCTGTACGACAAACATATTACAAAGGTAATGAGCGAATAGATGATGTTACGCCTAAATATGCCTTGCTCGGCACGCACGCAGGTCGCCGCACTTTTATCTGCAATGCGCTTGCATTGGGTATTCCTCCCCAAGTTGTGATGAAGTGGACAGGACACAGTGATTACAAGGCGATGAAGCCCTACATTGATATTGCGGACGACATCAAGGCAAACGCCATGAGTAAGTTCAACCAATTATAAATCAGATATGAAAATAAGCAAACTGAAACTCAAAAACTTCCGTAGCTATAGAAGCGTAGAAATCTCTTTCGAGAATCTTACAGCATTTATAGGGCGTAATGATATTGGAAAATCTACGATTTTAGAAGCCCTAGACATTTTCTTCAATGAAGGAAAAGGTGTTGTTAAATTAGAGGCTAACGATCTCAATACTGAAGCGAAAGGACCAGATGAACAGTATATTGAGATTACCGTATGTTTTAACGACCTACCAACTGAGATAACAATAGACAGTACATATCTAACGACTCTTGAAGATGAATTTTTGCTCAATGAGGATAAAGAACTTGAGGTTATCAAACGATACCCTTTAAAAGGGTTAAAAGAACAGGTGTATCTATCTGCATATCATCCATCCGATCAGAATTGTTCGGATTTGTATACAAAGAAATCTTCTGATCTAAAGAAAATAATAAAGGATGTAGGCATCCCTTGTGAGAATAATTCTATCAATGCAATAATGCGTTCTGCTATTTGGAAACACTACGATGTCAACCAGCATTGTGAACTCAAAAAGCTTGACTTAGCAAAAGAAGATGGAAAGAATATATGGGAGAAGATCAAAGAGTTTCTACCTCAGTACTCTCTATTCCAATCTGATCGTAAGAATAGTGATAACGATAGCGAAGTTCAGGATCCACTAAAAGAGGCCACGAAAGAGATTATTAGTAGTAACAATTTAGAAGCTCAATTCAATGAAATTGCTACAGAAGTCACAAAGAAACTTCGGAAAGTAGCTAATAGCACGCTCAGTAAACTGAAGGAAATGAATCCTGATATTGCCGAAGGTCTAAAGGTAAAAATTCCTGAGGTAAAGGAATTAAAGTGGGCAGAACTCTTCAAGTCTGTATCAATAGAGGGAAATGATGGAATTGCGATGAATAAAAGAGGAAGTGGTGTACGAAGACTGATACTACTCAATTTCTTTCGAGCAAAAGCAGAAGAGAAGGCTTCTAGGGATAATCGCACACTAATTTACGCCATTGAAGAGCCTGAAACATCACAACATAATGAGCATCAAAAAATCCTCATTGATGCTCTAAAGGAGTTGGGAAACAAAGGGCATCAGATACTGCTAACTACTCATAGTGGTCATATAGTTAAACAGCTTGATTTTAACCAGCTCCGCCTTGCACGGCTTAATAATAACAAACAAAAGGAGGTTGTCGAAGTAGATGTACAAGCATTACCTTATCCATCTCTCAACGAAATAAACTATATTGCTTTTGGTGATACTAATGCAGAATACCACGATGAACTCTATGGTCATCTTGAATTACAAGGACAATTAGCATCTTTTGAGCAAGGAAAGTCAAAGCGTACATACATTAAGTGTTGGCATGGGAAGAGTACTACTGAAAATATAAGTCTAGCTAAGTACATTCGTCACCAAATTCATCATCCAGAGAATACACAAAATAGGCTCTATACATCAGAAGAACTCCAACAGTCGATAGAGGAAATGAGGGCATTTTTAATATCCGTAAATAGTTCTAATAAATGAAACAAGAAATACAAGCCATAGACCCAAAGGATTTTTTCTCTATCGTACGTGCTATTGGGTCTGACCTCGAGCATACGCAAGTACGTATGATAGCCTCTGCAAATGCAGATATGCTTTTCCACTATTGGAAAGTAGGGCATTTTATTCTCTACCTCCAAAAAAAAGAAGGTTGGGGAAGTAAAGTCATAGATAAACTTTCCAAGGCGATACGTTCTAAATATCCAGATAAGAAAGGGTATTCTCGCAGAAATATCTTCTATATGTGCCAGTTTGCCAGTGCTTATCCGTTGGAAGTGCTGAAAGAGATGGACAGGATAGATAGCTTACTCACAACTCCTACAGTAGAAAATGTTTTGAGCTTGACTAATGAACTCAATGAAATAGTGCAACAACCTGTTGCACTAATTCAATCCACAGATAATCAATCGAACACAATTACGCAACAGCCTGTTGCACAATTAGAAGAAGTTACTGAAACATTGTCAGCAATCTATCACTGCGACATCAGTCAGATAGAGGAAATCTTCAAGCATTCTGCCATAGTTCGCACCAACTGGGCGAGCTATGTAATTCTGCTTAATAGTAAGCTTCCATTAGGCGAGTGCTATTGGTACATTTCGCAAGCAGTTGCTAATGGATGGAGTCGCAATGTTCTGCAGGTGCAGATTGAGACCAATCTTTTCGCTCGACAGGTCACGGCAAAGAAAGTGAGTAACTTCTCGGCACGATTGCCCAAACCGCAAAGCGACCTTGCCAACTATCTGATGAAAGACCCTTATATCTTTGATTTGATGGGACAGACAGATAAAATGGCAGAACGAGACCTTGAACAACAATTGGTATCTCATATCACCAAATATCTTTTGGAAATGGGCAGTGGCTTTGCATTTGTGGCACAGCAGAAGCATTTTGAAGTAGGCGACTCTGATTTCTATGCCGACCTCATCCTCTATAACATCCAACTGCATGCCTATGTGGTTGTTGAACTTAAAGCCACACCTTTCAAACCAGAATACATGGGACAACTAAACTTCTACATCAATGTAGTAGACGATACGCTACGTGGAGAATACGACAACAAGACTATTGGATTGCTACTCTGCAATGGACGAGATAAGGTGGTGGCGCAATATGCTCTTTCTGGCTATGATCAGCCTATTGGTGTCAGTGATTATCAACTGACAAAGTCTATACCTGATGATTTGAAGTCGGCTCTGCCTACGGTGGAAGAAGTTGAGGAAGAGTTGTCGAAGATAGTAGAGCAAGATAGCGAAAGATGAAATATCTATATTCGTCAGCAATTAATCAAAAAGAGGATTAAAGGTTTAATTTTTTACTCAGTAGTAAACTATTAGTTTACCTACAAGCATAAAAACCAACTACTAAACGAAGACACTCCAAGAAACTATACTAAACAATTTCTTGGAGTGTTTGCTATTTTCTCAACTGCCTCTTAAGTTTTCTTTGTTCCTGTTTGATACGTTCTTGTTGCAACAACAACTCTGCTTGCCGTTGCAGGGCTTGTTCATAATCAATAACCTTCTGCTGCATTTGCTGGATGGCTTTGGGATTACGATGCGTGATAAAAATGCTGTCAAGGTAGTCAAAATCTTTTTTGGTAGCTTTGCCTTGCATTCGCAGATAGCGATAACGGAGGTCGTAATCGGAGGCGGTTTGCAGTTGGTTTGCTCCCATACTGAAGAACCAGCAACTTATCATGACCAGTCCACAGACTAACAGGAGTAACATGCGCTCGGCTAAATGCACACTTGCAAAGAGCGAGTAGTTCTTATATTCTACGGGCTTTTGCTGCTCACGGATGAGCTGCTGTAAGGCTTCAAACTTCGGGTCGAGTTTCTTGCTCGACTGCGATAATGCCTCCAAAACAAAAAGCTGGTGCTCTTTGATTTTAGTTTGCGTCTCTTTGGAGAGATGGATTTGCACGGTCTCTTGCGTTGTGGTGCGCTCTGCTATTGGATTGGCAGGCTGCTCTGCAAGCGTGGTGCGCAGTTCTGTTTGCGCCTTAATGATGGCTTTGCATTCTTGTTTGAGTTCTTCGAGAATATCGAGAACAGGTGCTATTTCGTTATTCATACTGATATAAATTTGATGTGATTAAATTCTACGTTTACGATTAGCTTTATTGCGGAGTTTCTTTTGAAATCGAAGTTCATCAACGTCTACGCCACTACTTGGTGTCAGCATTGTGAACACTTCGCTAATTGCTTCGGAAAAGTCTGAAATAAAACTATTTTCATCGACAGAATATACCATAGGCTCTTTTTGTAGATGACTTTGCTCTTGTCGTTGGGAATTTCGCTCTATCTCTGCATTAAGGCGAGAGAAAGAGCAGGAACGGTCTATCTTTGAGCCACTGAAACTGAAACCGTCTTTTATAAAGATGATGCCTTGCACTACGTCTGTATTGCCTTTTGTTTTGAAATGAGTGGTAATGCCTTGTTTGTCTAAACCTGCGACAAAGCCTTTCCAATTCTTCGATTGGGGCAACACAGCTTTGATGGCATCGAATATTTCATATCGCAATTTATCCTCACCTCTCAATCGTAAGCGGTTTACCTCTTGCTTTCCTTCGCCAATAGTCAGACCATAACGCTCAGTCAGTTCCCGGCAAATCTTTGTGGAGCGGTATTTCTCATTGCGGTCGCTGATGGTCTTGCCATCATTGCCAATGCGATTGATGCAAATGTGCAAGTGCGGATGCTGGCGGTCGCTGTGCCTTACGATAAGGCTCTGCGTATTCCCGTAGCCCATTTTCTCTAAATACTCATTGGCAATCTTCACCATCACATCATCTGTCAGTCGCTCGGCATCGCTGGCAGAGAACGAGAGTATCGTATGGCAAACGGGCTTCTGTACGTTCGGGCGCATAGAGGCTTGCAGAGCGAACTCGTCGGCGCATAGGTTTTGGTCGATAAAACCAATGTTATTACTCGCTAAAACCTTAGCTTTTCCTTTCTCTTTGCTAAGCATATAACTGACAACTCCACTGAAGTTTGTTCCTTTAATAATCTGGGCTATCATGGCTTCAATCGTTTCATAAGTTCATGAATAAGTTGTTTCAGCGCATTCAGTTCTTCGTTGAGTGCAGAGATGCCGAAAGCATTGAGCCGATGGGCAATTTGGTTAAGATTGTTAGCCATACCAGAAACTGTACGGATGAGTTGCATTTCTTCAGGCTTGATTCGGCTCTTTACTTCTGCATTTGTAATGAGCTGCCGTAAAAACTCTGTTCGAGAAATTGAGGCTTCACGTGATTTTCCCAATAAGGTGTAGTACTCCATTGTATTAAGCCGAAGAAGCACTTGATATTTCCGTTTCTCTGATAATGTCTTGGTGGGTCGTCCACCTTTATTCTTCTGTTCCATTTTTTATTTTTTTGATGAGACCAACGGGATTTTCACCTCCCTATGATGGGAGTAAGTAGGTTTTGAGATACTCGAAACACAAACTTGCTCCCCTAATAAACACTATCTTCTGATACCACGCTTCGTGGTTGGTAACGAAGGTTGATTTTCTTGCACTTTGGACTGAGAAACAAGCCATTCGTTGAGATCTTTGTGAGTTCGATAGCGAACAGATCCATCTATGATAGATGGGCAAAACTGCTTCAAAAATTCAAACGATTTTCGTCCAGCATCATCATTATCCAGAAAACTCTCAACTTGCTTGTAGCCTTTTATCTTCTCTTGAATGCGTGACAAAAGAGCTAGAGAATTAAGAACTATGGTATCGTAAGTTGAAGCTGGATTCAGCGTTTGCCACGAAAGAAAATCCATAAACCCTTCAAAGATTTGTAAAACGTCTGTGCCTTTGCTAATAGTTGTAATCGCTTTTGGAGCAATGCAGCCTTTGAAATAAGGACTACGAATTTCCCATCCGCCAGCATCGTTTGCAAACCCAATGGCATAGTATGTCCGATTGGTATTATTGTATCGAATTTCAGAACAGAATCTATTGGCGGTGTTGGGAGAAATTCCTCGCTCTGCGATGTAACGTAACAAATAAGGATTGGTAAGTGATTGCACAGATATGATTTCTAATTTATGTTTAGAGGTTTTTCTTTCACCGCCAAAAGAAAAATCTTGATGCACTATTTGTTTTGAACCGATGAGAAGTTCAATAGCTTCGTTCATGGTACAATGTTGTAAAGCACGCACAAGGTCAATAATATCTCCATGTTCGCCAGTTCCAAAGTCATACCATTGGTTGCGCTCTGTATTTACTTTGAATGATGGTGTACTTTCGTTACGTAGCGGGGAGCAGTACCAAAAGTGAATACCTTGTGCTCGTGCAGGTGAATAACCCTGTTGCAGCAAATAATCTGTGATAGAGATTTGCTTGATATTTTGTATTTCCATTGTGATTTTGTTTTGAAGTTTGAAAAGAATAACTCTCAGCCTTTTTCTTTTGGAGGCTGAAAGGCTTAGGATTGGTCGGACAGTCGTACACTATAGGCACACCTTTACGTCCGACCAAGTTTGTTTCTCATTGGTCGGATTGGTTCAGGTATATATAGCCTGTGTCCGACCGACCAAAGGTTTTATAGTAGAGAATTATGGCTGAGCCGATATTTTCCTCGTTCTTCCTTAACCACTATGCCTTTGTTAAGCAAGAATTGCAAAAGCTCTTTGAGCTTTGTTTGTCCGTAGGATTGTCCCACAACTTTTACATAAGCCTCTTTGAGAGCTACGATAAGTTTACTATATGGCAAGACTTCATTTGTAGAGAAGACTGGTTCCAACGCTTTTCGATGTTCGTTAGTGCTTAACTCTTGGTAGGAGAAACGATGTGACTTCCGTTCATTGTCCGAATATGAGAGATCTATTTGGGGAATGCAAATATTGTCTTCAACCTCCTTAAGTCGAAAGGCAAACCTTTCAAAGGGTTTGGAGCGAATGATGGAGGGGGCAACAATACTGCGTTCAGGCAGCGTGTTGTCTTTCGTGATTTGCAAGACAGTCTCTGCCTTGTTGTTGAGTTCCGTCCCAATATGTCCTCGTGCGTTGTCGTCGCCCTTATTGAGGTGAAGCACAGTTTGGATGTGAATGTTTTGCTCGCTCGTCCATTGCATCAGGTCGCCCACTAACTTGGTTGCCTCTGTTGAATTGTTGATGTCGAGCATCAAATCCCGAATGCCGTCAATGACTACCAAACCCACATTGGGTGTATTGTAAATGGCATAACGAATGATTTCTCTGCGCTCGTTAGGGTCTGCAATGGCTCTAAGATGACTGAACTTCAAATTCTGCGGTTCCTTGTCTATCGGCAGTTTTGCCAATCTCAAAATACGTTGCATCACAAGTTGGCAATGATAAGGACTTTGTTCCGTATCAAAGTAAAGAATCGTGCGTTTACTCTCAGGAAATGATGCCTGATATTCCAGCACCTGCCCATTGACAAGGGCTGCTGCGACGATGGCACTCACATTGAAAGTCTTCTTAGCTTTCGCCTTACCTGTTGATACACTGAAGTTCCCCAGTGTGCCAATAATGGCTTCACCTGCTTGTAGTACAACTGGAGGAAGCGTAAACTCATCGGTTACATGGATAAGCGACTTTTTCCAAATGTTTTCATAATCTGTTATATTCATCATCTTCCTCCTGTCTTTCGTCCTGCCAATTCCAGTGCAAGGTCGGCATCAACGATAATCTTGCGCCCCACCTGCGTAATGGCACGATTGATTTTACCACTTTGCTTGATACGATTAGCCGTGGGCAGGCTACACCCGAAAAGGCGTGCAATACCAGCCAACCCGTACACATATCGCTTTTCTTCTTTGGAGGAAGAAGCCTTTGTTAATTCCCCGCACGTGGATATATTACTGTGTTGTGCAAGGAAAAGTAATTCTTCACCAGTCATCTGCCAAACAGGCTTGTCCCGTAATTCATTTATCGTCATAATTCAATTGTTTTGAAATGAATAACTTGCCCTTGCGCATAGGGCATTCAGTCAGCTCTGACGATGCAAAAGTAGAGGGCTTTTGATACTCTACCAAGAGGCAGGGATATAGCGGGAAGTATAAGGAAATACCAGGAAATCAACGACTATCAAAAACACTTAAACCATACTCATAAAGTGAACAATATCGGGCAAAATACCGTTTATAAGTAATCATTATGATTGTTTTAGTGATTTTCTCTTACACGTACATTAGATTCTGAACAGGTGTAGATCTATAAAAATATTGAGAGGAAATCGTGTCTAATTTTTCACCAAGGGTAGCAACCTAACTTTGTGAAGGGAAAATAAGCCTCTGTTCGCTAAATTCAATCTCTCATTTACTTCTAGCAAACACTCTCCCTCGTAAGAACAAACTTTGGTTCCGTGTCATCACCACGGCACAAGCTACACGGTCGCAGCCCCACAGCAAGCACGAATACCAGCAACCGCCAACCACCCGTGCGAGGTCGATTACACCTACCACTTCAAGCCCCAACGGCGGCGCACTCCCTCCTCCCTCTGGCATATAGACAATGGGCGGTAACCTACCACTGGCGAGAGTGTCCGCCAAAGCAAAGCGACTACCGATAAAAAGAAAGCAGACCTTGGTGCCGCACTGGGCGGATCCAAAGTCTGCTTGTATAGTGAACTATGCACAAGAAAAAACATTTATTTGTGCATATACTGAAGATTTACTCCTCCTCATCATCTTCTGTCTGCCATTTTCCTGTGCGGAATGCTTCCCATTCATCAGAATGGAAATACTTTGAATGGAACTGATCCATAGCGGACAAAGATTGGGATAGTATTAAAACTGCATCGCTGTTTGTCGGCAAATCATCTTCATCCAGTTTTTGAAGGAATTCGATTGTAGGTTCGTCCTTCAGCAGAATCAAAACTTTGTCTAACAATTTATTGATAATCTTGACTTTGTTGAGGTTGAGCTGTTCCGATTGCTTTTTACCAGACATAACTTTTACTTCGGAATATGCTGAATGTAGGAGAGGACGAACGACCTCATATAGTTCAACTTTTTCTTTAGATACCTTATTCATCATTTTTGATATTTAAGAGGCATGTATGTCCTGATGTCATTCTTTTCTTTATTACCATCGACATTCCAATACCAACGTCCTGAAAACATATGAACATTATCTTTTCTCAGTTCTTCCATGCAATTGATATATTGGCTGATAATCATTGCAACATCTCCATTGTTAGGCAAAGCATCTATATCAAACACTTCAAAACCGTCAAAAGGTTTCATATCTCCAAGGATGTCATTTGCTGTTACAAGTACCTTGTTGATAAGTTTAAGTTTGAACTCATTAACTTCTGCCTTGGGGTCTTTTTTGACCAGTACGGCAACTTCGTCATGTAAGGCTTGCAACTGAGTTGCAGTCTTATCGAACTTCAAAATTTCTTCTTTTGTCATTCTAATACTATTTTAATTCGGACACAATCTTGTAAATTCAACATATTTCTTTTTAATAACTTCAATTGGTTTCCTTTGCTCATTGGAGTTGATATTCTGCATTAACTTCAAATCATCGTCTGTCATTATCAAAATACAGCGCCGTTGTCCTGACCAAAGGTCTATTGTGTTTTGAAGCATTTGTTTTGAAGGGTTGTTCCTTGTAAAAAGAATGCCAAAACGTCCAAAATTTCCAGACATGTAACGATTGAGCTGATTGATATGTTCTCGTTCTATCGAGTGAACATTTTTCAATTCCACAACAATTTGTCGGCAATCATACACATCGTACAGTTCTTTGAGGAAGTCAGTGTCGATGTTGTTGTAGAAGATTAAATCACGGATTTGGGTTCCTGACTCAATTCTACTCTGTTCTTGTGCAAAATCCAAATGAGGATATAGTAAAGAAGTCAAGACCTGCCCCATCAATTCCTCATATTTTTTATCTGCATTGTCTTTCTTGCCTGTATATAGTTTTGTAATAGAACAGACTTTCCTTCTTGCAGATTCTTTGCTTATTTTTGAGAACAGAGGGTCGTTCTTGCAATCATCTTTTGCAAGTTCCTTAATGGAAATGTATTTTTCTACTTGGTCGAAATGATGCCTATTATACTCCAGTATTTGGATGCGATTTTTAATGCCGTCATATTCCTTATTTATATCAGCAATAATATAGTCCTTATAGTAGCTGTCATAGTTTAGCCACGGTGAAAACCTCAGCCAACGCTTGGGTACAAACAGAATGCTTTGTTCCGTTTTTTCGTTGATTGGCAAATTTGTTGTTTCTTCAACTATGCTCTTCTTTTTCGTGTCATAATACGATATTTTAGACAAACTGAGAGGTATGCCATACTTTTTACACTCTTGTATTGTGTAGTCAATGAGGAAGGATTTTATCAGAGAACACGCAATATCACTAATCCTATCTTTAGAAATGTCCTGTACCAGTAACTGTATCTGCTCAATATGCTTAAATCCCAACTGCGACACTTGGGTAATTGCCTGAAACAAGTCAAGAACTTCTTTTGCTTTTGCCGTTGAGATAGGCCGCCCCATACGCTTGTTCGATGTGCCTAATCCAACCTCAGCGCATTCACTGAGATAAATTAAGGTCTCAATAGCTTTATCTTGCTTATCGTCCAAATACATTCGCCCCAATTCATTGAATGCGGTAATCACCGATAAATGTTGTCCGTTATCCATTTGTGATGGTGACTTCCACAAGAGAAATGGGTCAACATATAGAGGTATATCTTCGTCCATATATGGGATAGCGAAGTCTACCTTGCTTTGTAACAAGGGAATTCCATAATGATCAGATAATCGAGGTCGAATAAAATCTGTTGTATCAACCATAATATTTTTATTAACGGTTAGATGTAAACTTGCACCTTGGATAGTTAGAACACCCAAAGAAACATCCGTATCTACCTTGCCTTTCTACAAGTCGTCCTCCGCACCTTGGGCATACACCGTGTTGGATTTTATTTTGGCTATCGTATTGCTTGCGAAGTGCATTGTACTTGTGTTCGCATGTAGCACCTTTTTCCAAAGTCTTGCTATTGCTCTCAATGATACTAATAATTTTCTCTTTAATCTCTTGGCTAATTGCAGGAATTTTATATTGCAAAATTACATCTTTTAAGCAGCAACGATTCACCACAATATGGGTGTTAACATTTACCTTCAGTTCTGCCTCGTTGTTGAAGCACACAATCGGAATAAATGGAATGTTCCCTAAATCTTTCAGCATGAACTTCAAGAAACGCACATGGCCATCATTTTGCAGAAGTGGGCTGTAAAAGGTTGACTTGTGTCCGTATATGATTTGCGTCTAGTACTCTGAATTTTCTCCTCCAAGAATCCAACCTTTGTAGCCTTTGGTTTCAATAACAAAAACGGCATAAGGTGATACAACGATATGGTCGATTTGTGTTGACCTACCATTACTCATAAAGAGCACATCGTCTATGACGTGATATTCCTCTGGTAGCTGCATCAATTTATGATGCACCATTTTCTCCGCAATCTTACCTTTGTTGAAGCGAAGGTAAAGCATTGCAGAGAAAGCCAGAATTACTATGAGTGCAGATAGGAACATGAATTGTTATTCTCCAGGAAATTTATAAACTTTCATCAACTCGTCTACCAAGGTTGCGGTGCGGGTCTTGATATCATCGACAGTCCATTTATCCATTGTAGCTATTTCACGGTTGATGTCAAGACCATTCTTGTAACCGATGAAACGCTGACCATCTTTGCTTTTACGGTCACATTTTTCCTCGAATGACTTGTTTCCCAGTGTACTATTATAGCCAGTAATGGTAAGGTTTCCGATTTTATGAGTGTACTCTTCGAGATACTGTTTTGCCAGTTCCTTATCGCCATCTGCAATCATATTGACCCAACTTTCAGGGATATTCTGCCCCTCTGGGAAGATATGCTCAATAGTCCACACAAACACTTTCTTATCGGTGCGACGCCAAAGGTCGGTCCAAGTCTCTTGCGTCATAGCAGCCTCTGCAAGTTTACAAAGAATGTAGCGTGTTGCGCCAACATTATCTTTGTAAACATCGCCCTCCAAACTGCGACGGAACTGCTCGTCAGATGCGCAGTTGGTTGGTGTGCTTAATATGTCAATAATAATCGATACCACTTTGCCACCAGTCGCTTGTGCTTCTTCTAACTTACTGATTATATCCATAAAGATGCGTGTAAGGTCGCGAGTGTTAGGATAGTCAGTAATATTACGGCGAACAAAGTACTTGGCAAGCAAGCGGATTATCAAGTTGATTTGTTCCTCTGAAACTGCAAATTCCTCCTTGTTGCGTATTAAGTACATGAGCAACAAATAGGATGGTGCACCTTGAATGTGGTCAAGGTCTTCCAACGCTTTGTGATATGGATTCTCAATAATATCTTGTAAGATAAGCCATGAGTAGATTTGACCACATTGTAAAATGTCGTCAAGGAACGAGGGAAGGTCTTTGTTGATTAGGCTTTCGAATATATTAAGTAAGTTCGAGCGTGTAGCCACAACGCCCAATGGGTCTTTCTTGCGGTCAGCGTCACTTTGGAAAGGCTCGTTCAAACGGTGTTTGAAGGCATTATAGTACTGGCGGAAGAAGCGTTCCTGTATGCTATAATCTTCTGAAAGGTTTCCGAGCAGCGTTTGCCAGCGATTAAAGCAATCATCAATTGTAAGGTTATTCCCCTCTGCCTTTGCCATGATAAGGTTTTTCATCAAGTCAATAGCTGTGAGTGGTGTTCCTCGATTGTTTAGCGATTCAAACAGCACATAAGCATCAGAGTGTGAAGAAACCTCAATCTTCACCAACATGGCTTGTTTCACCTTGTTGTATTTTCCCAACAGGAAGTCTACAACACTTTCATCATTCAATGACTCAATCTCTTTGTCAATGCGTTTCAAAAAGTAATTATAGCAACGTGCAATCTTGCGTTGTGCATAATAAGGATGCTTGGAAGCAGATGCTTTGCGTAACGCAACGCCATTCATCAGATGATTGAAATCGTCTAAGTTATAGTTCTGCACCTGAGGTACAAGTTTCATCTCATTAGGAGAGTTCTTGCTCTTCAATGATTTTCTCAACGACGGCAAAACATCTTCGTCATCCTCGCTCATTTCATCCTTGTGTTCTTTCAGGCGCGTATATATGGCTGTAAGGAACAAACTGATGGTGGTTAGTCGTTGCTGTCCGTCAATCACCTCTAAATATGGATTGATGGCATCACCCAGTGGGATGCAGATAATAGATCCGATGAAATATTCATCGTTATTCTCACTGATGTCGTCGTAGAGTGCTTCCCACTCACGATAACTCCATGTGTATTCACGCTGATACTTGGGGATGGTGTAATAGAAATTTCCATCCGCAGAAAGTATCTCGTAGATATGATATTTGTTTACGCTCTGAATCATACAAAAATAATCTGTTTGTACAGAGGAATGTTATAATTAGAGATTTAACTTGCTGATTATTTCATTCCATGCAGCCTGCTGAGGATATTTTACATTTTCATCATTCTTCATCAAATTAACGTAGTGTTCGATGAAATCTGAAGGATCACTCAGTAAGCGCAAGTAGTACTTTAGTGATGTGTACACACCGTTTACTATCACCTGACATCCGTGTTTCCTCGCTATTGATTTAATCTCTTCCTCAATAGGACTCCAATCTGCTTTACTCATATCTGCGGTGGTCAGGAGATAATACCTATTGGTATGCTGTGACATGAATTTGGTGTAGGCATGTTCAACCAAATCTTTGGTTATTTCGATATTGTGTTTGATTTCCACTCCTTCAAATGCCTCTCCATTGATGTCATTTATCTGTATGTCGCCAATTTGACCTGATTGAGAATCCGCAGAAGTGTGAGATTCAAGAGGACACAATTGCTTATCATGAAAACGTGACACTTCTTTCATCATACATTCGTATGCCGCATATATGGCAAGTGTCGGAAGGCGAGATGCACCGTGTCCTTGATATGGATAATCAAAGTGTTGGTGTAGTACCTCAATGATGTTTGAGATAGAAAGACTATGTGGCTTTGCTAAGTCAATGTTATGGCTATCTCTCTGCCTTATCAACAAGACAAAGAAATAAGTAAGAATAGATTTCGCATCTACTCCGTTTACCTGTACCTCATTTATGAGTTGCAGGAAAGCGTTTTTCAGTGAGGTCGGCTTTATAGCCCCAGGATAATTCAAGTCATAAGGAACTTTCTGTTCGAGACTCCTTGTTAACCATCCAGACTCAGCCATGGCAGGAAAGTTCTTCTCCTTAATAAAAGGAGTAATAAACTTCGAGTCAATAGTTCTTCCCGAAAAATTGCCAATATCTTTTTGATGATATCGGATGTCATCTTCAGGAACAACTATTTTGTGTGCCATCAGAGTTATAATTACTGCTAAAACAGCTTTACTGTTTTCTGCTTTATCAACAATGGTTTCTATGTAGCCCTTTACTTCATTGCTGAAAGTAAATGTCTCATCGACATTCTGTATCTGCTCGGCAGAAGAATATGCGTCGTCGAGTATTTGTCTATAATTTATCATCTTATAACAATTGTCTTTTTATTTCATTTCCTATTGCTTCAATCATGCTTACACACACAGAGTTCCCTAATTGCTTGTATTGAGCTCCAACAGCACTAACGCGAACAAAATTGTCAGGGAAACCCATTATGCGCCAGCACTCATTAATGGTAAGTTTCCTGACACGATTGTCCTTTGTCAGAACAAAGAATCTACCAGATGATTCCTGTGACGGGAGTGTCGGATGTGTACCATAAATAGAGTAAATCCTATTTGGTTGCTTGTGAACTCTTGAAAGATGTTCTGTACCAGGGCGAACGCCAGCCTTTCTGATGGCTTTGTTTCTATACCCCGCAAATATCAAACCTGCTTGAGTCTGATGGGTTTCTTCGAGCAAAGTGTATTCAGAGGGATCTAAATACTCGAAATCACCTGATTCGTCCAAGAAGTTAACTAATGGTTTTCTCGGTTGTTTAACCAACCTTGAAAAAACAAATGGCTGTTTCAAAGAACCAATGATGATTATTCTTTCTCTGTTCTGTGGAACTCCGAAATCAGCAGCATTTAGAATTTTCCATTCAGTATGATATCCAAGTTCCTTTAATTTCTCCAAAATAACTTCAAGTGTGTGTCCCCCGTCGTGATATTGTAAATGTTTCACGTTCTCTAAGAAAACAACAGAAGGATGTTTTCTTTCTAATATTTGACAAACGTCAAAGAAAAGAGTGCCTCGTGTGTCTGCAAATCCTTTTTGCTTACCAGAGATGCTGAATGGCTGGCATGGAAAACCGGCACACAAGACATCAAAATTATCTGGAATATAACTTTTTGTAGATTCCTTTGTAATATCGCCAAAAGGCATCTCTCCATAGTTTGCCAAATATGTTTGTTGAGCATTTGGCTCAAATTCAGAAGAGTAGACACATCTGCCTCCTATTCTTTGCAAGGCAAGTCTGAATCCACCTACACCAGCAAATAAATCTATAAATTTGAAATCTGTTTGCTTTGGTGCAGAAAAAGGAATATTAAATAAATCTTGGAAGAGGCTATACTGAAGAGGATTCTCAGCAACCATGTTGAGATATTCTTCTGTAATCTCAATATTCCCTTTTTTGTATTCTAAGAATTCTTTGAGCAATAGTAATATCTCATTTCTATCCTCATCTTCATATTTGCCAGTTGTCTTGATGGAATGTAATTTATGGCTTATGACAGCCATGGCATTCTCATACGAGGTTTCATCATAAATCTTAACTCCACCATCTATGGCGGAGGGAAAGTTTTCCATATTGATTTTACTTGTCATCGCAGTTTATCCAAGGTCAACGCTTGTATCAATAAATTTCTCCATCTCGGTATCTAATAACATGCTCATTTGGACAAGTTGTGAAATTGAAGGCTGTATCCGATTTGTACACCATCTCGAAACTGTCATGTCTGTCACGCCCATTTCCGTTGCAAGCCAATGATTTGTAACGTTCTTCTCAGCCAAAATTATTCTTAACCTATTTGGGTATAATTTTTTTGCCATAAGTTATATATCTATTTGTGTGCAAATATACACAAAAAAGGATATAATCGATGCGATGACTTAGTTTTTTTTTCATTAGATGCGAAAAAAACGACAAGAAGGATAAGTTTCTTGCCGAAATGAGAACAATAACGTCGTAACGTTTGAGGAGAAACAAAGCGACATTTGAGCCTAAACGATACATCGTTTGGAGCGAAATAAAGCATCGTTTGGGGAGGGCTGATAGTTAGGCGGTTAGAGAATACCGCTGACAGTATCGCGGACTGGGAATTTTTCGCAGCCGATATAAAGCGTGTCGAAAGCGTCGGAGCCGTCGGTGCGGTGTTCGAGGATATCTTCTTCCTATTCGGCGAACTTTTCGCCTGACTTGTCCTTACGAAAGCCGTTGCGTCCTCTTGACACTCCAGCCAACTAGATGGCAAGAATAAGGCCAGGATTGTTGCTACGGCTGAAAAAGGGACATAAGGCGTTGCTTGCCAGCGAAGCCCTTGACTGATGAGCTGGTGCTGCTCGTTGAGACGCATTGGGT
The DNA here is from genome assembly GCF_900454835.1 of Prevotella denticola. Lineage (GTDB taxonomy): Bacteria > Bacteroidota > Bacteroidia > Bacteroidales > Bacteroidaceae > Prevotella > Prevotella denticola. The sequence continues at coordinate 1,111,327 of NZ_UGTM01000002.1, forward strand.
TGCCTAGATGACCCACTTCTACTTGCTAACCGTGGCATTCAAACTCGTAGATGACCACGAAAATCCTGCTCGTTGGTGGGAGGTTTTGTTACGACCAAGGGCAATAGTGTAGTAGTTGATAACAGTCTTATTCTAGTAGCTCTGAGTGATACGTAAGAATAGAATCCCTGACATCGTGCCGCAATAAACCATACAAGAAATACCGAGATTTTTTGGGTGTAATAAAGGGTGTAAATCACGTAACTCGTTGATTTACACCCTTGTTTGCGGAGAGAGGGGTTTGTGAACCAAACTCTCGTATCTCGTTGTATATAAACTTTCTATATGTTTTGACAAATCATCAGTGTAGCATTTTTGTAGCAGTATTCTGACCGCTTAATGACTACCATTCTGACTACCTATTGAAAGCTCAACCGCTCTCTTTTCTTGGGTACAAAGATATATAAAAATGTACTACCATCCAAATCTTTGCGTCATAAATATTTAGAGATTTTACTGCTACATTTTCCAGTGCAAGGTGCAAGCCCTTATATATAAAGGGTCTTGCACCTTGCACTGCGTGTTTTTAAAGCAATTTTAATTGTCTAAACCGTATTTCATATTGTCTTTTTTCAGATTAAAATCATTATATTAGCCAATATATTATGTGTTCCGCTACTGTTAAACAAACTTGCACTGGCTGCAAGACAGATTGCATAGTATGCAAACATTTTCATGTAGCGGGTTGCTCTTGTGACAGTGCTTTAGTAATTTTATAAGTATGAAAGAATTATTGGAAATGCTGAAGTCGGCAAGAGTGAAAAATGGTTATTCGCAGGAGTATCTGTCTGTTATTCTGAAAGTTAGTTCGAGCCGAATCTCGCGCTGGGAAAAAGGAAAGACAGCAATGACCCTTGATCAAGTTCTGATGTACGCTTCTAAAGTGGACATCCAGCCTACCAAAATATTCGAGTTTCTTGCACGTAATGGGCAGACTGATCCTTTACCTATAGCAGAAATTCACCTGGAGGTTTTCACTGAGGAAGCATTCAGAAGACTTTCACAGTTAGTCTGTGAACTCGGAATAGAACATGTAACAATTAAAACCAAACGATTACGCTGATGGAAATAATCGCAGTAGAAAGCCAAGCCTATCAAGAACTGATAGACAAGCTCAATCGTATTGAGCAGTATGTTGAGCGCACCTCCCGTCTTATCCAAGACATTGACGACGAGCTGGAGATGACCACGAAAGACCTAATCGGGACTCTGAATGTTTCAGAGTCCACCCTTTACCGCTGGCGCAAGAAGCAGCTGGTGCGTTACCGCTACACGGAGGGCGGCGATGTGCGTTATTTTTTCAAATCAATCATTATTGCCGTGAAATGTAACCGGCTCCGTGTATCAGGGATGAGGAACGATGAGATTCTCGGACGACTCAACCGCTTCAAGGACAATCTTATAATGAGTTCTTGCCTTAATCCTAAAAATAGATAAAGTATGATAGATAAAGAACAAATACTTTTGCTTACACAAGGAGGGTTGAACGTGTTCTCCCATTTCCTTGGTTTTGAGGTGAACCTTCATCGCAACTTCCGCAGTCCTTTCTATGATGACAGGCGGGCTTCCTGTCATATTTTCTATGACAGGAAGAGCTCATCCTATAAGTTCTATGATCATGGCGATACCGCCTATTCAGGAGACTGTTTCTGGTTTGTGGCAACCTTGCACAGCCTAAACCTGAAAACCGATTTCCCAAAAGTCTTGAAAATCATCGTACAAGAATTGGGACTGTATTCTTTGTATGACGGTGAGAGGTGTAGCGAGGGCAAAATTGCTACGCCGATTCAGAAAAGTCTAGTCATCCCAAGTTCAAAGGCTGACATTACCGAAAGTAAGGAAGAACGTCCATACAGTTTCGAGATACAGCCATTTGACAATGGGCTGCTGAACTATTGGGGGCATTATGGCATCCATGAGGATACACTCCGCCTTTTTCGGGTACGGAGTCTTAAACGCTATGAGAGTATTTCTTCTGATGGAAGAAAATTTGAACTTTATGGCTCACCTACGGAACCTATCTTTGCTTATATCGGAAACGGGTATGTCAAAATATACCGTCCCCACAGCCCGAAAATCCGCTTTCTTTATGGTGGGCGGATGCCTGCCACCTATTGCTTCGGAATGGAGCAGATTCCTGCCAAAGGAGATATGCTCTTCATTACAGGCGGGGAAAAGGATGTACTCTCATTGTATGCACACGGCTTCAATGCAATCTGCTTCAACAGTGAAACGGCACAGATACCGACAAGCATCATCGAGAGCCTTCAGCTTCGCTTTCGGCATATCATACTTCTGTATGATGCTGACGAGACAGGCGTACGCGAGAGTCACAGACAAGCAGAACATCTGGCAGAATACAAAGTATTGAACCTTTCACTTCCGCTAAGTGGTACGAAGTCTGAAAAAGACATTTCAGATTTCTTTGCCTTGGGCAACGGTGCAAAGGAACTGAAAGAGCTGCTTGCCAAGATGTTCTCAGACCTATACAGCCAAACCATGATGATGTTACGTTCCTGTGAGATTGACTATGAGAATCCACCGGACATTTCCAAATCAGTAGTAGCAGTAAACGGTGTGCCACTCGGCACGCAGGATAACCTGTTCTGCATTACCGGAGGTGAGGGGACAGGCAAGAGCAACTATGTCGGAGCCATCCTTGCCGGAGCGTTGGGAGAAAAACGATTGCCGATAGAGAATACCTTGGGATTGGAGATTACCGCCAATCCCAAAGGCTTGGCAGTCCTGCACTATGACACGGAACAGTCCGAGGCACAGCTGCACAAGAACTTGGGTAAGACACTGCGTAGGGCTTCTTTGACGGCAGTACCGGAGTTTTGCCATTCCCTGTATCTTGCCTCTCTGTCCCGCAAGGACAGGCTGAAGCTTATCCGCGAGAGTATGGACTTGTTCCATCACAGGCATGGAGGCATCCATCTTGTGGTGATTGACGGAATAGCCGACTTAATACGTTCCGCCAACGATGAAACGGAAAGTATTGCCATTGTGGACGAGCTTTATCGCTTGGCGGGGATTTATAATACCTGTATCATCTGCGTGCTGCACTTCGTACCGAATGGTATCAAACTCCGTGGTCATATAGGCTCGGAACTGCAACGCAAGGCGGCCGGTATTCTCTCCATTGAGAAAGACGACAATCCCGAATACTCTGTGGTGAAGGCATTGAAAGTCCGTGACGGAAGTCCGTTGGACGTACCGATGATGCTTTTCGGCTGGGATAAGACAGAGGACATGCACGTCTATCGTGGTGAGAAGTCCAAGGAGGACAAGGAAAAGCGCAAGACTGATGAGCTTATTGGCGTTGTCAAAGAAGCCTTCCGAAATTCTTTCAAGCTCACTTACCAAGAACTTTGTGAGGTTCTGATGCGAGAGATGGAAATCAAGGACAGGACCGCAAAGAAATATATTGCCTATATGAAGGAGCAGCGTATTTTGATACAAGATACAAGTGGTAACTATCAAAAAGGAGAATTATGCCATACTTAGATCAACAGCCAGAAGATACATGGCAGAAACGCCTGTTTGATAAACTGAAGAATATGGAAGACAAGCTCGACCGTCTGCTTGTCCTACGGGAACAGGAAGTAGATACGACCGTTCACCCTCCATTGAAACCCGAATACTTGGATATCATAGATGTCTCCAAAATTTTGAAGGTGGAACAAAAGACCATTTACAACTGGGTTTGGGCAGGGAAAATACCCTACCTCAAAGCCAATGGTCGATTGCTTTTCCTTCGGGAAGAGATAGATGAAATGTTGCATAAACGAGATGGTTGGTAACGGCAGGCAGTATACCGACATGTTAGATTTTGGCAATATATTTGTTTTATTGCCAAAATCTAACTATCTTTGCACCGAACCATTAATGATAGCAGAATGAATGTCAGTAATATCATTGTAGATTTTGCAAACGCCAACAAGGAATTCAAGACGAATGACTTGTCTGAGTATCTTTCCGGGAAGATTGAACTTTCCAAGAAGATGCTGTCCTGGCATTTACGCAAGTTGTTGGACGAAAAAAAAATATTCAGAATAAGCAAAGGAGTATATACGACAACCCCAAAAATCATTTTCCGTCCTGTTCCTAATGCTCACTCCATTCGGTTGTATAAGAAATTAAAAGCGGTATATCCCTTATTGGACTTTTGTGCCTATAACGGTGAAATACTGTCTGACTTGCAGCATCACCTGTCGTACAACAACAATATCTATATAGAAACGGAGCGTGATGCCACTGAAACCATTTTCCACTTTGTACAGGATATGCACGAACGCAGTTTCCTTTCGCCAAAGGAGGATATTATGTCCGATTATATCCGGTTGGACAAAAGATCCTTTATTGTGAAGCCTCTTGTTTCAGAATCGCCCATACAGGAAGTAAACGGCATAAATGTACCAAGAATTGAGAAACTCTTGGTTGATATCCAATGTGACAGGGATTTCTTCTACCTGCAAGGTCAAGAGTCCTTGTACATGATGCAGAATGCCTTTGCCAACTATAATGTGAATATTGGCATGTTACTGCGATATGCCTCACGGCGCAATATTAAACCGCAAATAGAAAAATATATCAAGGAATTTGTATGATCAAGAAAGAATGTATGACCGCCGAGTGGATAAAATCCATTTCTGTGCGTAACAAGTATAAAGACCTGAATCTGATAGAGAAAGTCATCAGGGCAATGTACCTGTTGGAGATGCTGAGATTGTCCGGTTGCCCTTTCTGTTTCAAGGGTGGTTCGGCTCTGATGCTTATTTTGGGTGAGTCCGCTCACCGACTATCCATAGACATTGACATTATCTGCCCGCCCGGGACGGATATTGAGCCCTATCTGAAAGATATAGAAAAGTTCGGGTTCATATCCAAAACCCTTGAAGAACGGCAGCAGAGGGACACGAATATTCCCAAGAGTCACTCGAAATTCTTTTATCACATCGCTTATAAGAACGATGATAAACCTGCGTATATACTGCTTGATGTCCTGTACGAGGATTTACAATATCACGCTACTGAAGAAGTCGAGATTAAAGGACCTTTTATAGAATTGGACGATGAGCCGTTGAAGGTAACCGTGCCATCCGCTGATGATATTCTCGGTGATAAACTTACGGCATTTGCTCCCAATACCTCTGGCATTCCTTATATCAAGGGAGACAGGGATTGCTCACTGGAAATCATCAAGCAGCTATACGATGTAGGCAGGCTGTTTGAACATTCCGGTAACTTTCAGCACACTAAGGATACTTTCACCCAAATCGGGAAAATAGAATTGCAATATCGGGGCTTACCCGCTGAACTGTCACTCATTTATGAGGATATTAGGGAGACCGCCTTGTGTCTGGGCACTAGAGGGCAGATGGGTAAAGGTGATTTCAAAATGCTGCAAAGTGGCATTAAGAAAATAGACGGCTACATCTACAAAGGGAAATATCGCATAGAAGAAGCTATCGTAGATTCGGCTCGTGCGGCTTACCTTGCTACCTCAATAGAAAAATCAAGCACAAGAATTGAGAAATACGATGGAAATCCAAACACCATACTTGCCATGGAATTGTCTCCTTCCGTCAATAATAAACTCAACAAATTGAAGAAAATACTACCTGAAGCTTTCTTCTATTGGGTCAAGACAAGCGAACTATTACAAAAATAACCAGTTAAATTTTGGCAATAATACTCGTTTATTGCCAAAATCTAACCGGCTCGACAAATAATTACAAATACACTTCCATTAGTGTCTCCACTTGGGTCTGAAACTCTGTAACCGGCTATCCTCTTCTTTATCTTGGACAGGGTTGTTTTCATTTTTTATTTTGGCAGAATAATTATTGTTGGGTAAATTCTCTTCTTGCTCCTTTTCTTCCGTTTCATCTTTTTCCTCATCAGGTGGAGCAAGTGTAAGTGCAATCTTTCTGTCCAGCTCCGCAGCTTCACTTTTAAGTGAGCGAAGCTCGTCCTCTTTTTTCCACGAGCTGTTTGCAATAGTAATGTAAACATCCTTATTGGCTGTTACTTTCTCCATTTCCTTCTCGTGCGATTCTATCACCTTTGGAATACGCTCCAAGGCATTAACGAAGTTCTGACATGCGAGTTTCGGGTCTGTTGCCAACTTTCCATTATTGTAAGTGTAGTAGATAGACTCCTGCCCTTTCACAAAGAAGCGGTTCACCGAGCAGTCGAACAAGTCCTTGGAAGTGCTCTCTGTCTTGACCATGATAGAGAAACCATAAATATCACCGATTTTGTTGTACTCGCCCTTGGTTCGTGCCTTCTCGTCTATCTCCTGCAAACGTGCGGCGATGATCTTGATGTCGGTGCAGTCCTCCACACCTTTGATTGTCAGTTTATTGACGGGCAGTCCTTCCTTGTCACGCTCCACACGCTTCTCAAAACACTCCAAATCCGCCTTGGCTTCCTTGATCTTATCCGAATGGAAGGACACGGAACTGTCAATCTCCGCCAACTTCCCCGTCGCGGCATCACGCTCACGGAGGAAATTCTTGCGCTCGGATTCCAAGGTGGTAATCTTCTTGTCCAGTCTTGCTTTCTCCAAAAGGTCGGTATTGCCAGAAAGCACCGCTACGTATTCGGAGAAGTTCATGCCGCTGTCCTCGTCCATTGAACCCTCGTCAATGGTACGACTGCCAAGCGTGTTTGTCTTTAGCTGATTGATGAAAAGCTGCTTGTTGTGAAGCAGGTTGAACTTATAACTGTCTAGCGATCGCTCTACGGCATAGATAATCACATCGACCTTGTTGTCGGCAAACTCCTTGGCAACAAGGTTTCCTTTACGGATGGCACGCCCGTTACGCTGTTCCAGATCCGATGGTCGCCACGGCGTGTCAAGTTGATGGACCGCAACGGCACGTTGCTGGGCATTCACACCAGTACCCAACATAGAGGTAGAACCGAAGATAATGCGAATGTCACCACGGTTCATGGCATCTACCATCGCTTTCTTTGCCTTCTCGTTCTTGCACTCCTGAATGAAGCGTATCTCGTAGGACGGGATATGATAGTCTTCTACCAGCTTACGCTTGATTTCCGAATAGACATTGAAATCTCCACCAGGCTTATAAGTCCCCAAATCAGAGAAAACAAACTGCGTTCCTTTCTGTGCATCGTACTTTTGGTAATAGTCATTGAGCAGCTTCGCACAATGACTTGCCTTGTTGTCAATATGATCTGAGTACACATTTTCATCAATCATGCGTAAATCAAGGCTCATCTTGCGGGCGTAGTCTGTGGCAATGAGCATCTTCGCCCTTTCCTCACTCTCGCTCAGCGGCGCACGACCTAAGATTGTGGCATCGCCACTCTTGGCAAACTCCATCAACTTTCCGATAAAAACCTCCTGTTCGGGTGTCGGTGGTATGTTATGCAGTATCTCATTCTTCTCCGGTCTGTCAATACCGATGTCCTTGGCTGTACGAAAATCGCAAATCTCCGCATAGAAAGCAGCCAGCTCCGGAACCTTGATAAATGTTCTGAAGCGTTCCTTCTGAATAATCTCATTCGTGATGGAAAACTCATAGTCGGTGGACTTCTTGGCAAAGACAGCAGCCCATGCGTCAAAACTATTGATGCCTTGCCTTTCCAAGGCTTGCGGGCGCAGATACTTGAAAAGCAGATAAAGTTCCGTCAGACTGTTGGAAATAGTTGTGCCTGAAAGGAAGGTTGCGCCCAAGTCCTTGCCCGACCGTTCCTGTATGGTACGAATAGCAAAGAGCATGTTTAAGGCACGCTGTGAGCCATCGGGATTGCCCAAACCCGACACACGGTCATGGCGTGTGTTGAACATCAGATTCTTGAATTGGTGCGATTCATCTACAAAGAGGTGGTCGATACCCATCATCTTGAAATCTACAGCATCATCCTTGCGCTCGGCGATGCTATCCTGTATGTTCTGCAACTTGGCTTCAAGCGTCTGCTTGCGTTTTTCCAGTCCTTTGAGCATGCCACGGGAGATGTCTCTTCCTTGTTGTCGCAACACTTCGAGGTTCTCTTCCACGGAGTCCAGTTCCTTTTGCATAATCGCTTCCTGTATCTCCAAGGCCTGCGGTATCATACCGAACTGTTCATGTGTAAGTATAATACAGTCCCAATCGTTGTTCTTGATGTCGTTGAAAATACGCTGGCGGTTCTGCTTATTGAAATCGTTCTTGCCTGGATAGAGTACCTTAGCATTAGGATAAGCTTTCCTAAAGGTATCGGCAATATCGAAGACGTTTGCCTTTAGTCCGATAATCATCGGCTTGTTTGAGAGTCCCAATCGCTTCATCTCGTAGGCAGCCGTACACATGATGAGTGTCTTTCCCGCTCCCACCTCGTGATCGCAGATGCCGCCACCGTTGGTTTTGAGCATCCACACAGCATCCTTCTGACTCTTGTAAAGGTCGGCAATGCCCAATCGTCTGAGGTCAAGGTCGGGAAACGTCTGGTGCGTGCCGTCAAAGTTCGGACGTACAAAACAGTTGAAAAGGCGGTTGTAACGGTCGGATAACTGCTGCTTGAACGTGTCAGGTGTCCGTCCGAGCCAATCGACAAAGCCCTGCCTGATTTCCTCAATCTTGGCATTTGCCATCTGTATGGCATGTCCGTCCCTTACTTTGATGGTCTTGGTCTCTCCCGTAACCTTGTCCGTCACCTCCTTGCTCTTGTTGATGTCGGGAATGGTATTGTGTAGGGCATGCTTTAAGAGATTGATACCGTCATAGCGGCGGAACTCACCCTGTACGGCATACTTGTGCCAGATATTGGCATTCTTTCGGTCGCAGACAATGGAATACTCGTCCATGTTGGAATGGTAGGATACGCCAATATCCGTCCCGAAAAACTCTGAGGCAAACCTGCCATAGACTTTGGCAGGTATCCAGCGTTCACCGAGATTGAAGTCAAGGTCCGCAAATGGAATGGGTGTTGGCGTGGCTGCACGCAAGGCAGCAAGGCTCTGCTTTGCCTCTTCGTGGTCGGGATGGTCCAAGAGCCACGACTCGATACGCTCCGCCTTTTCTATTACATTGCCCGAAATGAACTTGTCCGCCACTTCGTAGGCATTCTCTTCGGGATTGAAATAGATGCGACCTTCCAAGGAAGAAATGATGTCGCTTTCCTCCATATCAGGTAAAAGCGAACTCATGTAGTCAAGTTCCACCGTGCCGTACTTGTTGAGCGATGCACCCAGTGCCTCCATCGGGTCTGCGGCAACGGTCAGTTCCGTGGTGGAAAATGCCGTGGGATGGTCAAAGATGTCCGCTTTGACGTACCTGCCATTCTCAGAGCGTTCCAAGAAGAGCATTTCCACGCCTGTAGCATCCATCTTGATGATGTCGGTGTTCGCCTTCTGGTTAAAGTAGCCCCAGCGTGCAACATAGTCATCATACAGATGATTGAGCCTGCTGCGGTCTTCCCTGTCCTCTGCATGGTTCTCTGCCTCGTAGTCATAGAGACGATGATAGCACTCCCGTATCTCGATATAGGCTTTGAGACGGGAGAGCTGCGCATACGGCAAGTCCATCGGGTTAAAAGTCGGATGTCGCTTTAAGTCAGAAAGAAACCCCATCTGCCCTTTCTGCACGACAATGGAGCCGTCTCTCAGGTGAGAGTCCGGCGAAGAGAGAAAAGGGCGCGGTGAAGCGTCAAACTCCTTTTTGACTTCCACTATCGGCTGCGGCTTGCGCTCCTCGGTTTCGTTCATGAAGTCGAAAAGCGACGGCTCACGTGGAGAGGAAGAAGCCTTTTTCCTGTTGCCACGGGTACGCCGTTGAGGAATAGTCGCTGCTTTTTGCATCTTGGACTCCGATGATTTCTGGGGAGCAGTTTGAGTTATAGGACGATGCGCCTGTGAAGTTCCTGAATTATCCTTGATTTCATTGTTCACACGGCTGACCTCTCTTGTCCAAAGGCTGTATTCCTCCGGGGCAAACAGTGACAGCTGCTCCGGTTGTCCGATGTCTTCCATGTTATTGTCCACCACTGGATGATGATCGTCGTCAAAGAATATCGTCTGCCCGTTCATCTTTCTCGGAGCTTCAATATCCGTACGGATTTCCTGTGGCTCCTGCTCGTATTGATGATGAAGTGTCAAGGCGGGTACGCCTTCGGGCGCAGGTTCTATAGTCATGGAAGGCTGTTCTGATACGAATTGTTGTGGGGCAGATTTTGATGATGACGGCTGTAATGGGATTGTCTCGCCGTTAGGAACGGTATTTTCCATTATCTGCGTATCGTTCTCAGAAGCAATGGTTACAGTCTCCTTAACCTTATTCTCTGTTTCTGCCTTTGTTATCACTTCTTCCTTGATTTCCTCTGCCACCACTTCTTCTTTGGTATATTGTCCCCTGACTATTTCTTCCAGTTCGGCTATCTCGTGCAATTTCTTAGGAGAGAAGTACAGGTCACGTTCAATCCCCAATCCTCTTACCTTCACGCCTTCCATCTCATCGAGGGACATATTGCCAAGCTCCCAGCCATAACCCATCGTGACAGCACCGAAACCAATGCGGTTCTTAGGGTCATATTCCAGAAGGTAGGCTGTGTATGCTCCCATAGGGAAGAAATAGCGTGCATAGGCTATCTTATCACCAATGAGTTCCTTTTCCGTGCTGTAAAGTTTTGGCAGTTGCTTCCTGATATTGTCGGGCATGAGGTTATAGGCATCGTTTATACCCTTGTCTTCAGTCTTTGTCTTCTCTGTTTCTTCTTTCCGACTTATGGTAATACCCAACTTGCGAAGCTGTTTCTCTGCTTCTGCCTCTCGCTCTGCCTCTGTCATCGGTATACCTGTTTCATATAGTTTACGGTCGATACGTTGTCCCATTTCAAGGGAGATCCGTGTTCGGAGACTTTCTGCCATTTCCTCAATCCCTCCCGTGAACCGATACTCCCATGCAGGTCTTCCATAAGGGTCTGTACCCATTATGCGCTCTGTGGCAATGGTGCGATGAGAAATGTCTTTCCAATCTCCTACAAAAAGAGAGTTATGCTTGAAGACGACCGAAGAACCTTCTTCCTTGGGAACAGAAACAGTTTCTACGAACTGCTGTTCAATTCCTTCGCTGATTTCTTTACCCGTCTGCTTTTGCAGGACGATGAGGTCACTGCCTACGTCCGTTCCAGCATTGTCTGAAAACATACCCGATGGCAGTCGGAGAGCGGAGATAAGGCGGCTGTTCTGCATGAGGTAATGGCGTATGGCTTCATTGCGGGGACTGTCTAATACGCCCTGTGAGGTGATGAATGCCAAAATTCCACCTTCCTTGATGCAGTCCAGACCTTTCACGAAGAAGTAATTGTGAATGGCACGTGTGGACTCACGTTTAAGAGTGTCCTTACCTTTGCTGTATTCTCGGTCATAGACCATGAAATCACCGAAAGGAATGTTACTTGTAATAAGGTCGTACTTGTCTTTGTTTTCTAACTCCCCTATAGCTTCAAAAGGCTCATTTCGGACGAAGATATTGCCTTTGCCATAGGGGTGCAGGGCTTGACTGATGCGGGCAGTGAGCAAGTCCTTCTCCATTGCATCTACAACTCCTGCTTGCTTTGCAAAGGTCTCGGCAAAGGCACCCATACCAGCCGAAGGATCCAAACATCGGCGTATGGGTACATTTACAGAAGTGAGAGCATCGGCAATGGCGGTAACGATACGGGTATCAGTATAGAAGGAGGTCAGTACGCTTGCCTTGATGCTCTCCCAATACCGCTTGGCAGTGTTGGCATCTAAGGCTTCACGATAAATCATCTGCTTGAGCTGTTGGGTAGGTTCAAAGAGGTTCTGCTCAGACTTGCTCCAATAGCGTATGTCATCGGGATTATCTGTGCGGTTGAGTACACATTTCAAGCCACCGAAACCTTGATAGTTCCGCAAGATACTTTTCTCAGTTTCGGTGGCTTCACGACGTTCTTTCTCTAGGCGCAAGACCACACGGATGGCTTCCGTGTTGGCTTGCAGGACTTCTTTCTTATTGTATGCCATAGTGTTTTCTTTTAATAAAGTGGAGGTAAAAAGGTCGGGAGGTAGTACTTGTATCTCCCGACCTATATCTATTCCTCGTTGTTTTTGCCAGGATTATCTCCCTCTTTGTTTTCCTTTCTTATTCTCAAACTCAAAGAAAGTGATGTAATCTTCGCCCAGAACAAGTCGGGCATTGAATTTCTTTCCTGCCTTGCTGGTCAGCCCTTTAAGGGTAGACGTACGACCGGAGCTTATCAAGTCACGGATGTTATCTTCAGAGAGATGTATGCCGCAGACTTCACGAAACACGTGGAAACCACAGGTTTCATGCCTGCACTTGGCTACCTTGGCATAGATGCCGACACTCTGCTGTCCGCATTTTGGGCAGCGGTAGACAGGATAGAACTTTTGTTCGGGAGTAAGTGAAAGGAGTTCCTCACAGATGGTGACGACGTATGAGTTGATGCCTTGTGAAAACTTATCTGCAGGCATCTTTCCTGCTTCAATAGCGGCAAGTGCCAGTTCCCATGCACCTGTCATCTCCGCGTTGGCAATCTTTTTATCTTTGACAATCTCATAGACTGCCAGGCCTTTCTCGGTAGGTATGATGGCTTTCTTGTCCCTGCGGATATAATCACGGAGGATAAGCGTTTCGATGATGTTGGCTCTTGTGGCAGGTGTGCCAATACCGCACTCTGCCATTGCTTTGCGCTTATCGTCTTCCTTCACTTCCTTGCCAGCATTCTCCATAGCAGAAAGCAGTGTCGCTTCTGTGTAGAGTGGTTTAGGTTTAGTCTTATGCTCGGTGATGTCTGCATTGACAAGTGATAGGACTTCACCTTCTGTTAAGTTCGGCAATGAAGACAAAATATGTTCATCACCATCTTCTTTCTTATCTGCTTCTGTTGCCTTGTCTTTCTGCACGGCTTTCCATCCCAAGGAGATCTGCCTACACGCTTTCCAAGTAAAGGTGTTGGTACCGTCAGTAAACCGCACCTGCATACGCTCTTCCTCGGAATCGGGAGAAAAGGCTTCGACAAAGCGATTGACCACCATTTGATAGATAGTTGTTTCATCTGCCGACAATCCTAAGGGTGTTTCACCTGTCGGTATGATGGCGTGGTGGTCGGTAACTTTGGCATTGTCCACAGAATGGCGGTTAAGTGGATTTGATAGTGTCTTGCCTATCTTGCGTAGCAGAGCGGGTATTTCCTCGAAGACATCCTCGCTGATATATCTGCTGCCTGTGCGTGGATAGGTTGTGATTTTCTTCTCATAGAGGCTTTGGGCTATCGAGAGGGTCTTGTCTGCAGAAAAGCCGTGGCGTCTGTTGGCATCTTTCTGCAAGGCAGTAAGGTCGTACAAGAGTGGTGGCGGTGTACCAGCCACCTTTCTTACGACCGATTCCACTGTAAGCTGGCTCTGACTGCGAAGTGCAGCGAGAGCAGTCTGTGCCGATGCTTCACTCTCATTGTCTTTACAGCCAACGGCTTTCAGCGACAAGCCCTCTTTTTCTGTGTGAACGGATAATTTCCAATAGGGCACGGAAGAAAAATCACGATTCTCTATGTACCGACGGCAGACCATAGCAAGTGTTGGGGTCTGTACCCGTCCCAAAGAATAGCCTCCCTTGCGGGCGATAGACAATGCACGGCTTGCATTGATACCCACCAACCAGTCGGCTTCGCTTCTTGCCTTGGCGGAATGATAGAGATTGTCGTAACAGTTTCCAGGTTTGAGATTGGAAAGTCCTTCACGGATAGCCTTGTCTGTGAGTGAACTTATCCAAAGGCGGTCGAAAGGCTTTCGACAATTTAGATATTGATAGATATAGCGGAAGATGAGCTCACCCTCACGCCCTGCATCGGTGGCAACGATGATGCGGTCTGCCTTGTCAAAGCAGGAGCGTATCACCTTGAGTTGCTTCAATGCTGCTGGATCTGATACATACTCCTTGTCCTTACGCACTTGTCGTACCACTAACTGAAAGGGATTGGGACGAATGGGTAAGTCCTCACGCTTATAAGCGGAAAAACCATAGGATTCGGGCATGGCAAGGGCGATGAGGTGTCCCATTGCCCAAGTAACGACATAGCCGCAGCCTTCCATATATCCGTCCTGCTTGCTCGTTGCTCCTACGATGCGGGCAATATCTCTGGCTACCGAGGGTTTCTCGGCAATAATACAAGTTGTCATAGTGCTGAATGGTTTTAAGGTTACAATCTACGTCCACGGGACTTCTTCTGCTTGTTCTCGTCCTGCTTTTGCTTCTGCTCGGCAGTAGGTTGTGTCTGTCCCGTTTTGAGAGGCTCTTTCACATCCTTGGTGGCTTCATTCGTCTTGCCGTGGTTATTGACAGCTACCTGTGTTTTGTGTTCTTCGGCTACGGTAACCACTTTTTCTTTGCCGGTTTCCTGCTTCTTGTCAGGATTCCACTTGTAAAAACGTGGGCGGTTCTGCTCCTTGTCCATACGAACGTATGCGTTGAAAGGTTGCCCTTGTTTATCCACCATATTCTTTAGATATAGTGTACGACCGCTATCCAAGGCTTCACGCTGTTTATCTGATAACTCTAAGCCGCAAAGCTTATGTGGGATGCCTTGCTGCTGTGTCTGTTTGTGTTCCTGTCGTTCTCTTAAACTCTTGCTGTCGCCAAAGATAAACTCAATGCCCTTTCGCTCGGCATTAACTTGAAGCGTGGCATCAAAGGACTTACCGCTCTTGGCAGTCATACCTTCCACCTTCACGGCTTTGCCTTCCACGAGGTCTTTGTATTGTACATCAGAGAGCGTAACGCCCTTGATTTCCTTGGGAATGTTCACACGGTCGGCACGCAGGGTTATAATTTCGTTGGTCTGCGGGTCGATGGAGACGTAGGCAGAGAAAGGTTCGCCATTCTTGGGTGTTACTTCAATGGTCTTGCCGAGATTACCCGTAGTGAGGAGTTGCTCCTTTTCTTCGGGAGAGAACTTGTAGCCCATATAGGGAAAGTCAAGCTGTGGTTCTTTTCTCAAAGGATGAATTGCCAAACCGATATTGCCATTATCGTCCGTACGGAACGCAAGGCGGGCTTCGGTGTAGATAGTCGTTTCGCCAAAGGGAACGGCAATCGTCAAGAGGTTGGTCTTCTGCCAGTTAAGCATTTTTTCCAACTCTCCACTCTGTTCCAATCTCTCACGGGACAGTCCAAGGTTGTCGAGCATCTTCCAGTCCACTTTCTCGGGGTCGATGGCAGTGGTATTCTTCTTTTGCGGCAGATAATCCTCAAAGGACACTCCAATCTCTGCCAGCTGCTGCTTGCTTTCGAGCTTCTCACGGCTTTGCAGCATGGTGCGCAGGTTATCCACGCCCTGCTCCACATTGTCTGCCAATACTTTGTACAGTCCAAAATGAGTTGGGTTATTAAACTGTTTGAGGAAGTTGGCCATGAAGTTCTTCAGAAGTCCGTCCTTGCTATTGAACTTCAAGAACGCTGCCTGATTGGCAGCGGCAGCCTCTGTGGTCTTGAGGTTTCCCTTGTCGTCAACACCGGACACGACGGACAGCTTGCCCGCTTCCTGCTCATTTTTTACTTCCGTGCGGTCTTCCAAGACCAGCACGTAATTGTCATTGCTGTTTGATTCCATTGCTTGATAATTTTTATGGTGAATACTTTTATCAAGCAGCTAAATTATAGGTATATGAAGAGATATAAAAGTTTTCGGGAAAAGTGGGAAATAAAAGGAATTTATGTGAAATAACCTGTTGTACTTAGTTTACAGGATAACCTCAAAAATCACTTAGCTAGAATATCGTTTCCATAATAAGAATATTCAATTGCTATTCACAAAAAATAAACTGAAAGTCTGCAAACCGTTTATCTATAGGCGATACAGGCATTTTTACTCTATGGGGACTTGTATTTTAGTTCCAAATAGTAAGCATCACAAAAATGCTTGTTCTTATTAGAAAATGACTTATTTTTTGGATTTAAAGTCAAAAAAAGTGGTGTTAAAGACGATTTCTATTACACAGATTGGAAGAAAAAAGTTTTACTGGACGACTTAAAAATCCCCCAATTATCACGCTAGATAAGTGGGGAATATACTTGTTATGTATCGTTCAATTAAGGCATTTTTTAATGATTTCATCACTAATGCCGTTTTCTTTCATTTTCTCTGCAACAGTATGTTTGTAATCAGTCAGATCTTGATAGTGGAATATCATATTCCCTAAATCCTCCAAAGCTTTTTCTATGCGTTTGCGACCAACCTCTGTGTTTAAGTCTATTTCTGCAAATTTAGAGCGATCCCTATGCAGGTTAAGGTAATATATACCACCAATAATCAGTGCAGATATGGCTGAGATGTCTGTATCCTTAAATTTTGTCTCGTAGATATTGACAAGAGGCAAAGTGTGCATTTCACGAAGCATGGCTGTACGAACAGTTGTCTCATTCCCTTCTGCAATTTCCCAACGTAATAGTTCTAACATCACAGATTTTTCTTGAAGTTCCTCCTGCAGATTCTTGAGAATATTGATATACCCTAATTTTGAATCTGTCGGAAATTCAATTCCAGTCAGGACACCCTTAAACCAATAATCGTATCTCTTAACGAATTCATCATAAAACTCGCTAAGATTGTCATATCTGTTATAGAAGACAAGCGGTTCAATCCTGGCTTTCTTAATAAGTTCTGTCACCAGCATTGATGCAAAGCCTTTTTTCTTAATCAGACTTTCTGCTGCCTTGATAATGTCTGCCTGTATGTCGACGTTTGTCCTTCTATATCTTTTGGTTTTGTTTTCTTCTTCTGCCATTTAAAAAGGTATTGATTTTCTGATTTCCACAAGAGCGGTTACCAATTGTTCCAACTGTACTGTTTCATGGGAAGCCAACACGCTGACTCTAAGCCGTGCTTCCTTAGTTCTTACCGCAGGGTATGTGATACCGCTTACAAAGATACATCTTTTTTGCAATTCTCGTGCTATTTCGTATACTTTTTTATTGTCTCTTACCATAATAGGAAATATGGCTGATATGGAGCAGCCTATATCAAAGCCTTCCTCTGTCAGTCGTTTGCGCAGATAATTGACATTAGTCCACAACTTCTTGCGAATCTCTGGTTGTGTCTGTATGAGTTCCAGTGCCTTTAGGGAAGATGCTGCAACCTGTGGAGTCATTGCTGCGGAAAAGACATTACTGTCAGCATAATATCTCAGATACTGAATCAGTTTTTCTGACGCGGCAACAAAACCACCGACACATCCGAAAGACTTACTGAAAGTTCCTGTAATAATATCTACTTGTCCCAAGCAATTATAATATTCGGCTGTTCCTCTGCCGTTTTCTCCCATAACTCCAATGCCGTGAGCGTCATCCATCATAAGAAGACAATTGTGTTTCTTGCAGACCGCAATGTATTGGGGAAGTTTTGATAAATCTCCATTCTGGGAATAGACCCCATCGATGATGACCAATCGAGTCTGATATTTTCCCGTTTCCCGTTCAAGGATCATGTCAAGATAGTCAATGTCGTTGTGTCCTATATGCTTTACATTGGTTCCAATTAAACCACTTGTGGCACTGGTATGGATATACGAATCAATGTAGGCTATGTCATTTTTTCCCAATATAGCACGGAGCAAACCTGCATTGGCACCAAATCCAGATGAGAAGAGAATTGCATCTTCCTGACCAACGAACTTTGCAATGCCTTGTTCCAACTGCTGATGGATGTCTAAATAGCCTCCTATGGCTTGAGCGGCACTTGCCCCTGTACCGTATTTCAGGACGGCATTTATGCCAGCCTCCTTGGTCTCAGTCCTTTGCGACATACCAAGGTAATCATTGGAAATGTATGCGGAAACTTCACCATCATAGCCCTCTATCTGCATTTTTGCTCCAACTCCCGTTTTTGCCATGACCCAATAACTCTTGCAGCCGAACTGCTCCATTTGGTCAATATAGCTTTGGAATTTTTGGCTACGCTCAGTAACATTCTCGTTGGGAGTAATCTCGAAATCTTTTAATGTAATAAATCTTTTTTCCATATAAACAATGTATAGATAGTAAATAATGCTACAAATGTAGCTAAAATACTAAGAAAATACAAATTTTGAAAAAAAAAAAAACTATTTTTCTTGTTTTAAACAATATGTATATGTATATTTGCAGCGTCAAGAAGATAATTTGTCGACAATATTATTGAACAGACATTACAAAGCAATGCCGGAAGCTAAAAGAAGGCACAAAAAAAACATTCTTATGAAGTTGAAATTCAATGAAATCGTAGAACCAAAAGATGTTTTGACAAATAGTCTAAATGACGTCAAAGGTGGTAACAGTGGTTTTTGGAAGGACTTGTTAGACTCCATCGCTGTGTGTTCAACAGGCTGCTCTACTGGAGAGAAAACCGAAAAGAAGAAGTCTGTTTCGTCAGACCAATCTCAATCTACCGTAAAACCTTGAGACTAACAACGATTAAGGGAGGACTCCTTTAGGGAGGACTCCTTTAAAGTATAAAGTTCTATATTCTATGGTAGAAAAATACACAGTTGTCAGATTTTGATAATCTGCTGAAGCTATTATAAGAATTATCTTATAATTATTTCGCTAAAAACAACTCTTATACAAAATCAAGATGACGTGTAAGTCTAAAAAATGGAGCAGAACTACCCCCTTGTCCAAAGTTAGTTTCGCAAAACATTGGCAACGGAAAAGTTTCTGCTCCAATTTCACATAATAACGATACAAATTATGAAATGGTCTCAATTTAATTATCTATTCCATTCTGAAAAGATTGGTTATTGTCTTCATAATACAAGGATGTTGTCCCTAATCAGCTTGGATAAAGAGTCTTATAATGCTCTTTTAGCGTGCGAAAAAGAACCAGATAGAGCTAATGCTCTTGTTGATTCGGAAACATTCGAATATTTGGTAAAAAACAAAATATTAGTTGATGATTTCGAGGATAATAATTACATAAATAAGTTGTCTTTTACGAAAAGGTTTGCTTGTTCTGAGAAAGGAGTCCTTAGTATAGTTTTATGCCCAACATTAGGTTGTAACTTTGCATGTCCTTATTGTTACGAACACAATCTTTCCTCTAAATCAATGCCTGAGGAAATACAAATGAAAGTTATTGATTTCATAAATCAGTATGAGGGAAAGAAAAAAGGAGTAAGTTTAAATTGGCATGGTGGAGAGCCTTTAGTTGCATTTGATACAATAAAGAGTTTTTACACCCTTTTTGATAAGTACTCGAGGCTACCCTTAGAACGTTCTTCTATGGTTTCTAATGGTTATTTATTGAATAGTGAAATATGTAACTACCTAAACCAAAGGAAACTAGATTATTTACAGATAACTATTGATGGTAATGAAGCTACTCACAATAAAACTAGAATTTTAAAGAATGGAAAAGGAACATTTGAACAGATAATTAAAAATATAGATATAGCCTTAGAACTCATGCCAAATTGCACAATTGGAGTGAGAACTAATATTGGTAAAAAAAATAAAGAAGAGTATTCTGAGATATATGATATTCTTTCAAAAAGATGGAAGAACAAAAATGTAAATATATATTATGCATTTATCTTAAACAATTCAACAATTCCACGAATGGAAGGCGGATCTTCTGTAGAGTTAAATACAAGAGAAAAATGCAATTTTATATTGTCTCTTGAGAAAAAAGGAGTTATAACTTATAAATCTCTTTTTCCAAAGATTGATTGTGGAATACGAACATGCACAGATAGTTCTGCTTTTGTAATAGATCCAGAGGGCTTGTTATATAAATGTTGGGCAGATGTTGGAATCAAAAATAGATCTATAGGTACCTTGGAAACAGGATTTAACAACTTTGATATCATTTCAGAATTAGTTCAAGGTAGCGATAAGTTTTCTGATTCCAAATGTTTAAAATGCAAATTTCTACCAGTATGCGATGGAGGATGTAACCTGTATCGGGTTAATTACAAAAAGAGGCTGATACCCTATGATATTTGTCAGTATGATGATGAGGGAATGAAGAATTTTCTTGAAGAATACACCTTAAAGAAAAATAGTGTAATATGAAAAAAATATTAGTAGTATTTTTTATGTTGTTGTTATTATCTGTAAGATTGTCAGCACAAGAGATAAACGGAAGGGTGGTTGACGAGAAAGGTGGACCACTGGCATTTGTAAATGTGGTGCTGCTTTCAAGGCAAGATTCCTCGCTGGTGAAAGGAACGATGACACGTGAGGATGGCTCCTTCACGATAGAGCCCTCTGGCAGTGGAGGTATCGTGAAGTTTTCGTTCATTGGCTATCAGACAGTTTATAGAGATTGCAACGAGCGAGAGATGGGTACCATACGCATGAAGATGGATGCCACGGAGTTGAGCGGTGTTATAGTGAAAGGGAAAAGAACTACAGTAAAAGTAGGATTGAACAAGATAACAGTGGATGTGGCACATTCATATTTGCAATATATGGGCAAGGTGATCGACGTGCTGGGTAGGATTCCAGGTTTGACCTCCGACTTGCAGTTGTTGGAGGGTGGAACGCCCACGTTCGTACTCAACGGAAGACCTGTAGACATGGCGGAGCTGAAAGTTATTCCTGCATCGGAAATAAATAAGATAGTGGTAGACTCCAACCCAACCGTAGAATATAGTGCCAGCAATAATGGAGTTGTGTATATCACCACCAAGTCGGCATTGGGGAACACACTCTCTTCGGAAGTAAGCAATACGTCTGTCTTTGCTAGAGACTATATGAATATAGCGAATGTGACCATCAACGAGAAATATAAGAAGGTGAGCAATATTCTTACGGCAGGGTTCTCGTATGTGAACACAACGCAGATAGACAATACTACCGAAACTGTGTTCCTGCCACAAAAGACTATAGAGAGTGCAAAAGAAAGACATACGCATGGGAATGCCCGGAAGTTCGACTGGTTCTATTCCATGAACTGGGATATCAGCCGACATCAGTTGTTCAGCTTCCAATATACAGGTAATGTAGGTAACACCCATCTCAACGAACCTACTAGGCAGACGATGGATGGAAACGACATGGCTTTCGGTCAAAAGAAACGAGGAACCGACTTTCTGCACAGTGCCAGCGTGAACTACAGGAACGAAATAGACTCCACACGTACTCTATCATTCATTGCCGATTATGCGCTACGCCGCTCCGATGAGACAGGATTGGCTTCCACTGTTCCTGCTGTTGCTACAGAAAGTGAAGGAAAATATCATATCGGTGGTGCACGCCTATCATACAATAGCCACCGCAAGTGGGCCGATGTGTCGATGGGACTTTTCTTCTCGGCCATGAGCAACAAGGGTAACTATGCCTACAATACAGATGCAGAGGCGTACGATGCTCACGAGAGCCTATATGGTGCATACTTGTCACTGTCGAGACAAATTAAGAGCTTTTATCTGCAAGGTGGCTTGAGAATGGAAGCCGACCATCGAAAGCTGGAGACCAACGTATCAGGAGCGTTTGCAGACTCTACAGAATGGAGACTGTTCCCTAATTTGGTAGTTACGAGGAGACTGACTGCTAAGTCATCGGTGGGTCTATCTGTGGGGCAGACCATTGGGCGCCCGTCGTTTGCCAATTTGAATCCCGGGCTTTATTATTATGATGCCATCTCATATAAGGTAGGCAATCCGCAGTTGAAGCCAAATGTTACCACTAACGTGAAACTAAGCTACAACTATGGCGATTTGTTCACCTCGATAGCTTATAATAGAAATCATGATAAAATAGTGGAACTCCCTTTATGGACGGAGACATCAGTTGACAATAAGAATATTAAGTGGATGCCTGTGAACTTCAATAAGGCAGAGAATATTGTGGCTACTGTTATTTATTACTATTCGCTCGGTCCTGTTCGAGGTGATGTAACAGGTTCGTTTACCCAACCTTTTGTCAAGGCAAACTATCTAGGGGAAGAACATTCGTGGAACAAGGCATCCTGGTATATTGATGCGAATGCGCAGTGGGCATTTAATAACCATTCGCTAGTTGTATTTAATGCTTCTTTCGACAGTGGAGGTACAAGCATGTTGTTCGATCATGAGAGTTCGTGGACTGTGAATCTTGCCTACATACTTCGCCTGATGAAGGATAGGCTGAACGTGACAGTTGCTGCTAATGACATATTCCATACTGACAGGTCGAACAACTGGACAATGAAATACAATAATATACGTACAACGATGGATACCAGCGGTGATACCCAACGCCTGATAGTGAAATTGAGTTACAATTTTGGTAAGTTGAAACTCGACAGCAGCAAGAAAATCGCTTCTAAGGAATTCTTAAATAGATTATAACTAATATGGCTTTTCCTTTTTCCTATCAAAAAGATTCTATGCAATGTGGTATTGCTTGCTTGTGTATGATTAGTAAGCATTATGGGAAAACAATACCTATGTTTTTTTTATCCAAGATATGCTTTGTGACCACAGAGGGTGTCTCCCTGAAAGGAATCGGAGAGGCTGCAGAAAATTTGGGTATAAAAACAATCGCGGGAAATATTAAAATTACTAAATTAAGCGATTCACCTCTCCCCTGCATCCTCCACTGGAATCAGAACCATTTTGTGGTGCTGTATAAAGTAAAAAAAGGCAAAATATTCTATGTAGCTGACCCAGCAAAAGGACTTGTAAAATACAATATCGAAGACTTTAAGAAGCATTGGATTAGCACACATTCGAGCGGTGAGGAGAAAGGAATAGCTATGTTCTTAGAGCCCACACCTGCATTTTATGAAAGGCAGATAGACGAGCAGCCAATAGAAGAACGCTCGTTTAAGTTCCTCTTTGGCTACATAAGACAATACCGCAGGTACTTCGGGCAGATTGTCTTAGGGCTATTAGTGGGCTGCCTTTTGCAACTCATTCTGCCTTTCCTCACCCAAGCCATAGTGGATGTGGGCATCAAAAACCAAAACATCGGTTTTATTTGGTTGATACTTCTTGGGCAACTGATTCTTACGGTGAGCCGCACCGCTATTGACTTTATTCGCCGTTGGCTCTTGCTTCACATCTCACTGCGCATTAACATCTCGTTGGTGAGCGACTTCTTTATTAAGCTCTTAAAGCTCTCTATGTCGTTCTTCGATACCAAGTTAATGGGCGACCTCATGCAACGCATAAATGATCATAGTCGCGTAAACATGTTCTTAACACAACAAACGCTCAGCATTGTGTTCTCGCTCTTTACCTTTGTGGTATTCAGCATTGTGCTGTTATTCTATAATTGGCTTGTTTTTGCGATCTTTATGCTCGGCAGTCTGCTCTATGGCGGTTGGCTTGCACTATTTCTTAGGCGCAGAAAGGTACTTGACTATGAACTCTTTGAGCAGCAAGCCATCAACAACAACAAGACTTACGAGTTTATCACCTCCATGCAGGAGATAAAACTACAAGACTGCGAGCAGCGCAGACGCTGGGAATGGGAGGATGTGCAAGCAGACCTATTCGGGGTACAGATGAAGTCGCTGAAGCTGCAGCAAACACAAGAAGCTGGCAGCATCTTTATCAACGAACTGAAAAACATCGTCATCACGGTGGTAGCAGCAACAGCCGTCATTCATGGACAGCTTACACTTGGTATGATGCTTGCCGTACAATACATCATTGGACAACTCAACTCTCCTGTAGAACAGCTGATGGGGTTCTTCTATTCGGTGCAGGACGTAAAGATAAGTCTGGAGCGTATCAATGAAATCCATTGTATGGATGATGAGAACGGAAAGCAGGGATTGGAAACGGCTGTGAAAGAAAGAAATCAAGGTATAGAACTTGAAGCCATAAACTTCAAATACGACCCACACGCACAGAAAACTATCATAGATAATGTAAGTCTCACAATCCCAAAAGGCAAGGTAACAGCCATTGTCGGAGCATCGGGTAGCGGAAAAACCACGCTCATCAAACTTATGCTGGGCTATTATCCTGTGCAGGGTGGACAAATCACCGTTGGTGGAACAGATATAAACACGCTTAATAAAAAGTGGTGGCGCAGACAATGTGGCGTGGTGATGCAGGACGGTATAATATTCTCTGAGTCGATAGCTCGCAATATAGCCGTAGATGATGGGGAGATAGACAAGGAACGATTGCAGAAAGCTGCCGAAATAGCCTGTATTCATGATTATGTAATGGGACTGCCGCTAAAGTACAACACGAAGATTGGGCGCGATGGGGTAGGTTTGAGTCAAGGGCAGAAACAACGTATCTTGATAGCGAGAGCCGTGTATAAGAGCCCCGACTATATCTTCCTTGACGAGGCCACCAACTCTCTTGATGCCAACAATGAACGCATGATTGTGGAACATCTGGACGAGTTCTACAAAGGGAAAACTGTAATTATCGTGGCACATCGATTAAGCACGGTGAAGAATGCTGATCAGATAGTGGTGCTGGATAAAGGCAGGATAGTGGAAATCGGTAACCACGAAGCACTCACAATAAAGCGTGGTATATACTATAATCTCGTGAAGAATCAACTTGAATTAGGCACTTAATCAATAATAGCCAACTAATGGTAAATCATTATTGGCAGGTAATCAACATAATTATTAACATTTAAAAAAGGAAAGAATGAAAAAAAATCTTTTCACGTTCGTAGAACGTAATGATTCCAACAAGCAGTTTGAGAATCATTTGAATGCTGCTGTAATGGCGCAAATCTTCGGAGGTGTCAATCATGCAAATGCTGGCACCGAGTTGGAAGACAAATTGCATTACTGCAACCCATGGTGGAGTTGTGATGCATGGAATTGTGCACCAGATTGCACATGTAAAAATCTAGCATAACTAATAATGAAGAGGGGATTTTCTCTCTAAAGTCCCCTCTTCTTTAAAATTTATTCTATGGATTGGTCTAAATATAATATCGTGTTAGAATCTCCTTATGGAAGATTTATTTACAACACCTACACGAATAATTTGATGAAAATGGACACATCACTTATATCTTGTATAGACAAAGTAAAGGGTGGTGATTTTTCTGATTTATCGGAGAAAGAAATACTGACGCTTAAGAAGAATATGATATTAGTTGATGATGATACTAATATTTATCGTTCTATTAAATTACAACGCTCAATGTCCCGTTTGGATACCAGTTATCTAACATTGACCATAGCACCGACTACAGCATGTAATTTCAAATGCGTGTATTGCTATGAATCGGGTATTACCCCATTGTCTGCAAAAGCTCAGACCAATTTGCTTGAAGATACGATATCATTTGTTAAATTATTCAAGAACACAAAGTATTTGCGCGTTACATGGTATGGTGGAGAACCTTTACTTCAATTTGAGTATATTGAAAAAATGTCACACAGACTATTGGAAATGTTTGACAACTATAACGCCCATATGATAACGAATGCGTATCTATTAGATAAAGCAAAATCCCAGAAATTGAAGGAGTTGAAAATTTCTACTATTCAAGTGACAATTGACGGTTTAGAAGAAGTTCATAATAAACGTAGACCTCATAAACAGAACAATGACAGTTTCCAAAGAATTGTACATAATCTTAACGATTTGTTTTCTATATATCCTGAGGTTTCTATAGGATTTAGAGTTAATGTTGACAAGTCTAATCAATCAGAATATCCTCGTATATACAGTTATCTCAAGGAGAGATACGGAAAATACAGCATCAATATCCATCCGGGGTACGTCACAGATGACTTTTCTGATGAACCAAATAGCTGTTGTTTTGAAGCAGACGAAGTCAATAAGTTTGTGTTAGAACAATATGATACTCATAATATTCCGATTTCATTATATCCTCGCCCTTTGTTTGGAGAATGTAGTGCGCGTCATATTACAAGTTTTGTCATTGGTCCAGAAGGAGAACTTTATAAATGCTGGAATGATATTGGTATCAAGGAAAAAACAATAGGGACAGTTAAAGAAGTATCGTTGTCTCATGAACTGCTATTGAAATATCTATTGGAAAACGATCCTCTGACAGACGTTAATTGTGAGGATTGTTTCTGTTTCCCTATATGCGAAGGAGGCTGTCCATATAAAAGGATTTATCAAAAAGATAACCAAGAAAGTTTTTGCAAGGCAAAAAGAAAAGGTGTCATTGATAAGCTCAAAAGATATATTGATTTTAAGTATAAAGTAATTCAATAGATGAAAACATTATTTGTTATTATTATGTGCTTATGTTTCAACGTATCATATGCACAGGAACCTGACACAACGAAAACATCGGTTCAAACCAAAGAACTTGAAGAAGTGGTTGTCAAAGCATTTTATCTCGCACGTGAGAAAGATCATATCCTTGCGATTCCAACAAAAGAGCAACGTAAACATGCTGTGACTGGTTATGACCTATTGAACAATCTTATGGTCCCAGGAGTATCTGTTGAGCGTTCGACTGGCAGTGTAACAACTCCAGCTGGTGCTGCCACTCTCTACATTGATGGGCGCGAGGCTGATTTCCGGGAGGTGCAGTCATTGAGACCGAAGGATATCTCTCGCGTGGAATATTTTGACGTACCGAACGGTAAATACGCCAAAGACGCATACGCTATAAACATTGTAATGAAACCAATCAACAACGGTGGCTATACCCATCTGGATGCGTCTCAAGGTATAGGGTTTCTTTATGGTAACTATAACCTTATTTCAAAATTTGTCACAGGAACAAAAAGTCTGAATCTTTGGGCAGGATATTCTTTGGAAAATCCCAAATCATCAATGAATGAAAATGAGTTTTTTAAATTTCCTGATTATCAGTTAAACAGGCAACAATATTACAATAATGCTGGAAATAAGGAAACGGGAAAATATGTGCAAGCTTCGATAAGTAACCGAGGAAGAAAATATATATGGATGCTTCGTGGTGGTATGGCATGGGATGATAAAAGAAACAACATCAATGGCGGAAGGATTAACTATTGGCACACAAACACATCCATCAAGAATAGCAGTATTTTAAATATTGACAGTCGAAACAAATCTTATCGTCCGAGTGTTTATTTCTACGGACTGCACACTTTTTCCGATACAAAGTCATTAGATTATGTATTTGATGGATATTATTCTCGGAACGACTATAACCGTTTTTATAATGAGGATGATGAGTCATTTCATTCACTTGTCAAAGAAGATTATTATTACGTCAAAGCGAATGCTAACTATTCAATGGCGTTCAGTCATAGGAACAGATTGGCTTTCAGCTTATTCGAGTTCATGAGAATTAGTGATTCTGAATACACGGGAACTTCGATATATAATCAAAATTTGCATTCTTCGGAAACAATCCTTTTTGCTGACTATTCCCAGCGTTTAGGAAGATTTTTCTTTGATATCAACCCTGGATTATCTTTTCTTACATATAGTTTAAAGGGGATGGAGCCTATTAATCACCTTACGCCAAGACTTCAGACAAGAGCAGCATATAAGATAGATAAAGTACAGCAACTTCAATTTACATTTGCTTTGGGAAATACTTATCCGAGGATTAATACTATTAACAATGTCGAACAACAGATTGATCCTATCATTATTCTTAAAGGTAACCCGGATATGGACAACTCAATTCTTTTAAACCCACGATTAAGTCATACATTGAATCTTAATAAATTCGCTTTACAAACAGGGGTGTCATACTTCTACCAAAATCATTCAATTATTTCGGATTACTACATACGGGACGGACACCTCATCAGCACTTTTAGAGATGATTGTATCTATCATCGCCCCAGTGCTGATATATCTATGACCTATAAACCCTCCGGTTCACTCAATATGAAATTATCCAGTCAATGGATTGAACATTTGGTGCGGGGAGGGACTGAACATCGTAACTTGTCCTCAATCTCAGGATCTGCTATGGTAAACTACTATATTCAGGATTTTTCTTTCAGTGTATCTTTGGCGACACCATCCCGTGATTTAATAGACAGCCAAATTAGTAGGAAGACTTATTGGCAATATCAACTGTCGGCAATGTGGAAACATGGGAATTGGGCTATCGAAGCTAATGCAAACAACTTATTCATGATGAAGAATAATATTGTGGATGAATTGTCAACACCATATTATTCCTTCAAACAAATAAATCAAAGTCGCAGTTACAACCAGTACGCAACATTGAAAATTGTTTATAGTTTTGATTACGGCAAGAAGACATCCAAAACACCTGATTATGAACATAAAAATAGTGAAAGTGCAATCTTAAAATAAATCACAATGAAAAAAGAAACAGGAATAGAATTACGCTCTGAAAAGGTTCGTAGTCTTCTAGGTGAAATACCTTCACCTTTTTTAAGATGGGGAACAGTGATAATAGTTGTCATCATCTTAGTTTTATTATTAGTTATTTGTATCATACCTTATCCTGATTTGAAAAGTGAAAGTATTTTACATTATTTATTGATGTGACTTTCTACCAAAACATGTTAGTTTTTCTGCAATTTTATTCCTCTAAAAAACAATAACATCTTGAAGAATATGTAAGAACTAAATATCACGCATAAAATTAGAGAATTATTCTTTGATAAGGTGTGTCAATGTCGGATCTGCTTTGATACGTTCAATCTCACTCTTCACAAAAGTCTGCACATCTTGTTTGACACATTTATAGTTGGCCTCGATGGTCTCTTTGAGATTGTCGGAGCCATCTTCGTTTACGAAGTTTGTGATTATCGGGATTGGCTGGTAAGCTTTCATTTCTACTGATACCCTGGCACTATCGACAACAATCTCTGCATGGAATATCTTTTGGTCGATACGTTCATCGAAGTTTTCGGATACTGCACCTTCAAACATACCCTGACCCGTTGGCGGAATTAAGGCCGAGTTTACCAAGTCTTTTGAAAAGAATTGCATATATTAAGGATTTTTGCGAAATTCGCATATAAGTTGTGCATACGGATTATTGAACTTAGTGTGTTGGTTATTACTAAGTTACAAAACATCTTTTATATGCAACTTTTCTTGCATATTAATTTATCCTTTAATTTAATTCCGCCAACGAGTTATATAGTAAATAATACAGCAAATATAGTGAAAATACTAAGGAAATACATTTTTTTTGAAAAAAAACTTGTTTTTCTTGTTTTAAACAATATAAATTTATATATTTGTGGCAGAATATCTTATTCAGATAGCTAAAGGAACAATAAGGCTTTAATCGGTCTTGGATGCTAAGATAATAATGCTAAAAATAATAAAAACTTAAAATAAGATTCTATGGTACAGATACTTAAAAAGCTGGTGAAATTAGATGCATATAAATATGCCTATATATTTGTTATAGTTATTTTATTTGCAAGTTATTTTTCTGATGCGAATGCTCAAAAATCCTCGTATCAAAATAATTTGTCGATCAAAGAACAACTGAATAAGATGTTCGTTAAGATTAATCGTAAAATAGTGCCAACTGGTTTTCTTTTGGATTATGCAGAGGAATACGAGCAATTATCTAATTTCAGTCCTAACAAAAATGGGAATATAATACGGAAATGTGATTTGGGTACATATGTTAAATTAGTAGAAACATTACGTTCAGCATATCTTTTTGGCAATCCCTACAAGGGTTATGATAAAGCATATAGTGAAAATATTTCACAACAGAAAGACGGGACTATCGGATTGTGCGTATTATTCTACCAGTATTCACATATTAAAAAGGATGCTTTAAAAGATGGGTATATATCATATACTAATGGTGTGGTTGAATGTTACAGCCCCAAAGCTTATCAAACCCAAATGGTAGGTGCTGGAAGCATAATACAAAATACGTCTAATACAAATGATATAACATTTTACCTTCCTGAAAAGTTAATCCTCGCAAATGTAGGTATAAAAAATGTAGAATTGGATTACGGAAGTGGTTTTATGAGTGTATTGGGATCCAAAATAAAAGCTCACATTAGGAATGGACAGCACAATATAAAAATAAAGATTACTTCCGACGATGGGTATATAGGCATTTATACTACTACATTAAATGTCTGTAACACAATGGACATAAAGAAGAATACTAGGGCTTCAACATTCCTTCAGCCGATAGAAATTGCAGTGCAGGGAGATTCTTATAGAGGAATATCTACAACTGCAAATGTAACGATTATCCCTTCAAGGCTTGGGAACGGGAAAATATCAAAACCATTTATATTTGTTGAAGGGTTTAATCCCCAAACAAGCAATAACGCTCAAAGCGACCAGAGGTCTTTACTTTTTTACTATAGAGCTTGGTCTAAATTTATTACAGATAATGGATATGATTTCGTTTATATTGATTGGTGTACACCTGAAGAATATATTCAAGCGAACGCTTATACATTAATAAAGATAATAGAAACTATAAACAATATGTCTGCTCAAAACAGTGAACCAAGCCTTCTAATAGGCCACAGTATGGGTGGACTTGTAGCTAGATATGCTTTAAAAACAATGGAGAACAAAAACAAGCCACACCATGTGGGGACTTATGTCAGCTATGATGCTCCACATTTAGGAGCTAATGTTCCTATTGGGCTATTGCATGGCTTTTATGGAATAAGAAAATTTCTACAAGAAAAGAATTTGATAGATAAGCTTATTAAAAAGATACCAACTGCAAAGAGTTATTTAGAAATAGGTGAAAAATTGGCATATTCGACAGCTGCTCAACAGATGCTTTGTAATAGTATTGATGCTGCTGGACATTTAAATAACTCTCTACATGTACAATGGCAGGAGGAACTCAGGCAACTTGGCTTTCCTAATGGAGATAAAGGGAAAAACTTCCAAATGCTTGGTATTGCTAATAGCGATTATTCAACATCTAAAGTTCCTAGTTATTATATTAACCTTAATGCCAACGCTGGAACAGAATTAACATCTGATTGGATTTCACCATTGACAGGCCTAGTTATCGGAATTGGGTTGCAAGATGTAATTGCTGGATTGTTAGCATCTCTACCAGGAAGGACCTCGGCTGACTTTCAATTTGAATGCCTACCGGGGAAATCACAAGGACAGAGAGTAAATTATTTCAAACTTGCTTTAAAAAAGGATTTTTTATGGACCATCCCTATTAAGAAAAGTATATTTAAATATGAAGGCTTTAATAGTAGTCCTTTGCTGTATGATATATATCCATCCTCAAAATTCGATTTAAAAAAGATGGATATAGGTGATGGAGGAACAATTCCTTTTCTTGCTGATTATTGGTATTCATGGGGGATAAATATAAATATTCCATTTATCCCCACATCAAGTGCATTGGCATACAACGGTATTTCATTATCTCCTAGCTCTTTTACATTTAATATAGATAATACCCGAACTGCATTTGGTAACAATTTCTATCTTGAAACAAATGACACCTATAAACAACATATGTCTTTCTCTCAGAGTGCACAAAATTGGATATTATCCCACATAAATCAAACTGTTACAGGGCCTATTTTTGGGTATTCTGGAGCAAAGTACACTTTATCTGGAGCGAAAGGAACTGTTGTATGGAGTACGTCGGATGCATCAATTGGAACCATTAATCAAAATGGGATACTTACCGTATCTAAAAATGGTTGTGTATATGTAATTGGTGAAACTAATGGGATGAAGTTTAGCAAATTGGTATATATAGGAGTCCCAACTTATTTGCTTTCTTCCAAACATAAACCAGATGGTTTTGAAATTGAAGCAAAATGCATAGATGAAACCTACAAAGCCAATATTGATAATATAAATTCATCGTTAATATTTAGATGGGGAGTAAAATTTCCAAACAAAGATATACGATGGATTGATACCAATAGCCCATCAGTATTCATACCTATAGAAGACAAAGATGCTGTTGTATTTCTTAAAATTATAGACAGTAATGGAAAAGAATCTCTACTTCAATCTGTAAAGTGTACAGCGACGGATATTTTTTACGCATCAAATAATAGGCTGTTACTTGACGCAGCAAAAAAAATATACAAAGAAGATGGGACTACGTATTCATACAAATACGGCAAGATATACCTTACTAGAGATATTTCTTTGTCTAAAGAATATGAAGGTGACATCTGGACTTCTACGAAAGCTAAAGTATATAGCCCGTTTAATAGTACCTACATAATACCTGTGTCAAGAGGGGAAATGTCTATTAAAGATGTTCTTCCACAAGAAGAATTGGATTATATTACACACAACATGCAGGTTGATCATACATGCCTTTATACGATAGCATTGCTAAACCCGGAGGACAAGTTTATACAAATTATTCCTGTAACTATAAAAATAAAATAATATGTTCAAGCACATTTTAATTTTCTCTACAACATTGCTTATTACGTGTAGCTTGATAGGTTGTTCAAAAGATAAAGATGGAACCATCACTGTGTATGGATATGCTAGCGTTAATGGTGTCGCATATAAAGATTATGTGTCTATATATGATGCTTTCCACCCTGATCTTCCAATAAAGCCAACATTGTTCAATGGTGATAGATTAGGTGTTTATAACGATAGTATTTTTATTTTCCAATTTATGTTTAGAAGTATTCAAAGTCAAACACCATTATGGTTGTTTGGAGCTTTTCGTATCCCTCAAGGTGAAGTCTTTCCAAATTTGGATAAATCTTACCAATTATCAAAGAATTTAATGTACGATAAAGACAGAACTATCTTTGAAGATTTCTTGAAATATATACCAGTTTCTGAAAACAACAATGATAGTAGGGGTATCGCTATTATTATAGATTATAATAAGTTGCCATCAGCAACATCTATAGATGGCACTATTATTTTTAAGAAATTTAATAATAGAACTAAAAAGTTAGACGGTGAGATTTATCTCTATTCCAATGATGAATTCCCTATTTCATATAAGTTAGAGGGACATTTTTCTGATGTTTTATCCTATAACAAAGTACAATTACAATGAAAAAAAGTGTTTTTAGATTTATTCCGTTATTTGCTCTAATGTTTTTCTTTACAGCTTGCCATGACGATATTTACTCAGATATAACTAATGGCGGGAATGGTGTAGAGCATAATAGACAGCCTTTGGACAGTATGGATTTATACAATATCCAAATAGACAAGAGTACTATCCTGACTAATCTTATCCGCAATAATAATGGCAGATATTATCTCGACCTTACAGAACAGGATGCAGAAATTTTAGGTATAAAATCAGAGCTTTACAACAACGCTCTTCGAAATGTTGAGCAAATGAATAACAATAAATAATTTTTACAAATGTTTACAAATCGGTATGTTCAAGTTGTCATGAACTCTTTATTGACAACAGTATTAGCTTTATCTGTGGCATCATGCTCTAATGATGATGCTATACAAACAGAAACAACTCACAGTGAGAAACATGTTGCGTACGTTGCAACATTGAGTACAGAACAGCAAAAGTTGCTACTATCAACAGGAAATCCTTTTGGTAACGTCCAACAAAAGGATGCATGGACAACAACCATTGCATCTACAATTCCAACACGTTGGGGATTGTTTGACGATCCACGTATTTCAGTTTCTACAAGAGCAATTGGCATATATGGATTTTATCCTGCACAATATTGGACAATGCTTAGAGTGAAGTTCCTTAAGCTCCCTGGGAAGATAAAAGATGGGGCTATTCTTGCTATAGCAGAAATGGAAGAACAGACAAATGTACGTTTCTATAACTCTATAGAGGATCCGGAATACTATGAGCCATATCACATAAAACTTCCAAACATTGCTGTCAGAATGGATTCTGGTAGAGAAGGAAGCGGTAACTACGGCTTAGTAGGTGGTGAACAATATATAAATGTCCCAACAACTCTTGAGAATGCAGACGCAAATGAGATAAAGCGATTCTTCTTGCATGCATTCTGTAATGCTGCAGGAATGTTCAATGAACAACAGCGACCAGATCGTGATAATTACGTGAAAATTGATTTTAACAATGTCAAGGACAATTGCAAGTCGGCTTTTGATAAGATAAAGAGCAACTACACTACTATGGGAATGTTTGATATGTTCTCCATTACCCTTGCATCGTCAAAAGATTTCTCAAAGAATGGATTAAATACTATAACTACAAAAACGGGACTTGGTATTGCTATAAATTATACACTTTCTACACAGGATAAGGCTTTCCTGAATTCTCATTATCTACCTTACATAGCAAGAAAAGACAACTATGTTGAATTAGATGATGTGTATGATCCATCAGGCAGACGCCTAACAGAAGAAGAGCGTTTGCAGCTACAGAACCAAATAAATGCCCAAAGAGGACTTTATGGAGTTCCTCCTGCAAATGGTCGTACAGAGTTGGTAGACTGGTAATTAAAATTTGTCTTTATCTGCAAAACATTTGTTAGTTGTCCTCTATGTGTTACCATATTTGTAAGAGGAAATATGTAGTACACCCCCTAATTATGGTCAGTAATTCACATAACGAAATATCAAAATAGTATTTAATATATGTTAGAGGAATTGTCTTTTATTAGATAACATAGCGATGGAGGACAATATTTCTTTCTGTTTATGACAGAGCAAGAGATTCTTTCTCTCTTTAGCTCACGATGGTTGGCTTCGATAGTCTCTTTGAGGTTATCGGAGCCGACTTCGTTTTGGAAAGGCTTGATTTCGGGAATAGATATAGAGACATTTATCTCTGCTGAAGCCTTTTCGAAATCTGCGCCATTCTTATTTGGGCAGATGATAAAACTGTTCTACAGCATATGATAGGATAGTAAATGATGGCATATACAAAAATGTTCTGTATTTATCAGAACTATAATTCTTTTAATAAATATTTTAACCGAGGCTCTTTTTTGATTCGTTCAATCTCAAAATCAACGAGGAAAAGTATATCCTGTTTGATTCTCTTATAATTGGCTTCGATAGCCTCTTTGAGGTTATCGGAGCTATTTTCGTTTCGGAATATATTGATTACAGGGATGGGCTGGTATGCTTTCATTTCGGCAGAAACTTTGGCACTATCCACCACAATCTCAGCGTGGAAAATCTTCTGCTCAATTCGCTCATCAAAGTTGTCGGACACAGCTCCTACAAACATACCTTGGGTAAGGTTGCTAATCTTACTGGCAGGAATCAAACTGTCCAACTGCGTAGATATGGACGTGGACTTATCGTTGCGGTTGATAGTCATTGATTGACGTTGCTGGAGGACTTTGCCAAAGCGTTCCGAGAGCGTTTTGGCTGTTTCTCCAACTACCTGCCCCGAGAACACATTACCAACGGTGTTTTGTATCACCTTGCTTTCTTTGTCTCCATAATCACGGGTTAACTGCGAAAAGTCCTGAAAACCCAGACACACTGCTACTTTATTACTTCGTGCAGTGGCAATCAGATTGTCCAAGCCACGGAAGTAGATTGTCGGTAACTCGTCGATAATAACTGAAGATTTGAGTTGCTTCTTCTTGTTGATGAGTTTTACGATACGGCTGTTGTAGAGTCCGAGTGCTGCTGAATAGATATTCTGGCGGTCTGGATTGTTTCCCACGACGAGGACTTTCGGCTCATTAGGGTTATTGATGTCAAGCGAGAAATCATCGCCTGTCATCACCCAATAAAGTGCAGGAGAAATCATACGTGATAGCGGTATCTTGGCACTGGCGATCTGTCCCTGCAACTGGTCCTGTGCTCCACCCTCCCATGCGTCCATAAAAGGAGAAAGATAATTGGCTAGTTCATCGTAGGAAGTGAGTATCGGAAATATCTGTGCATAGGGTCTGTTCAGAAACTCTATGGCGTGAGGAAAAGTGCAATACTTCCCATTCTCATAGATTTTCAGAAACCAAATGATGGCTGCCAGCAAGATAATCGGTGACTCCACAAAGAAGTCTCCCTGCTTTTGTATCCACGAACGGTTGAGGTTGAGCATGATGGTGTAGGCACTCTCATAGGCATCCGATATATCCGTCATAAATGCTGGATTAATGGGGTTGCAACGATGCGACTTTCTCGGATCATCGAAGTTGATGACATAAAACTGCGGTTTCACCTTATAAGCATCCAAATGCCGAAGCAGATGATTGTAAGCAATCTCGGAAAGGTCGGGAAACTTGTAGTCGTAGATATACATGGCAAAGCCTTTTTCAATCTGCTGCTTGATATAGTTGTTCACAATGGCGTAAGACTTGCCAGAACCCGGAGTTCCGAGCACCATCGAGGCACGAAATGGATTGACCACGTTAATCCAACCTTTGTTCCACTTCTTCTTATAGTAAAAACGTGTAGGCAGATTGACAGAATACTCATTCTCCATCAGTCGGGTTTCCTGCATGAAGCTTTCATTTTCCGTGTTGAACACATCGTCCATCAGGTTGTTTTTGAGTAAACGGCTCATCCATACACCTCCCATCAGCAGACAGATATAGCCCACAGAGAGCGTGAAGATATAAAGCGAGGCTGCACCGACCTTACCGATCGGCAATGCTAAGAGCCACCAGTTGAGGAAGAAAAGCACAAAACCGGAGAAAAGTATTGTCCAAATCTTCGGCCATGTAATTTTCTCTTCCTTCACGCCTTTTGTCCCCAAACAGGACAGTGCAAGGAATACCACACAAAAGAGTTTCGTCCAAAGTATGGACGAGAACAAGCCCGCCGTGTGTTGGAAATTCATCAGAATTCTGTTGACGACGCCGAGTGTAAAATGCCACTCCTGAAATGCCTCGTAGCAGAACCAATAGCAGTTGGTAAGTAGGAATATCACTGATATGCCCCGCATAAAGTCCATCACCTTACCCAATGCCCTTAAATCATCTTCTTGTGCCATAATCGTATTGCTTTTATATTTGTTGTATTATCGTTATTTGAATTGCGTTTGAATACTGTTCAAACAAAATTTGAAATACCTACTTATCTTTTCCTCCGTCTGAGATTGACTTTGCTTTGCCTGCGAAGTTTACGCTGCCATGCCGCTTCTTTCCAATCATCATTGCCCGTAGATCTGAAAGAGTCACCCACTATATCCTCGATTAGTTCATCGACAAGGTTGTCACCTTCCTCAGCATTGGATTGTAAAGGTTGGCCAGTTGCCGATTGTTCCAAACGAGCAAACGGACTGCCATACAGCGTTTCGTCCAAGAATGAGTTATGAGCAGGATTGGAAAAATAGCCATTGAATACATTGGCGGCATATCCCTTGCCCAATCTGGAACCATTGAGTGTAACACCCTGCTCGTCATCAATAAAGGTAATGCCGTAAATTCTTCCATTATCATTCTTTCGGTTTACCACACGCAAGCCTTGTTCCTCCAATCTTTGCCGAAGTTCTTTCTCCGTATTGGGAGAGGTACGCATTGTTTGTAACACCTTGTTCCTTATGGTTGGTATCAGTGGCTTGATGGTTTGCTTGGACTTTTGCATCCTGTTCTGTACGGCAGTATAGCCCACACCACGGCCGATGTCCGAGGCATGGATGGGTGTGCTTACTTTGCCTCCCTTGTCATCAGTCGGAACATAGACCAGTCCGTCATATTTCCTTCCCCGAAACTCCGTCTTGACTTCCTCTACGGCAAGGTTGTATGCTGAAAGGATGGCATTCAGTTCGCCCAATGAACAGAAATGATAATGTTTCAATGCCATTCGGACAACGTTTGCCACCTGCTCCTTGATATTTCTTTGGGTGGTATCAATTTTGGGCGTTTCTTCCACCGTTTTGTTAACGACCTTTGAACTTGGAATGAGACCAAACTTCTTTTCCAAGGCATCAGTAATCTGCTTGCTCCTTCGTTTTTCAAACCTGTCGTTGATTTTCTTTCCCTCACCGTCCACCCGAAGTGATACGATGTGTATATGTTCACGGGCGATGTCGCTGTGCTTGAACACGATATAAGGTTGATTGCCGTAGCCGAGTGCCTCCATATACTCCTTGGCAATCTGCGTGAGTGTTTCATCTGAGAGCTTCTCGTCTGGATGCGGGTTAAGGGAACAATGGAACACCGTCTTCTTCGTTCGGCATTTCTTGGGTATCAATGCCTCCATGTCGGCAAGCACGTCCTCCATCGTATAACGTCCCTCTCTGTCCTGATACAACTCAGCGGCAAGGAGAATGCTTGCTTCCCCTTTCTCCACCTTTTTGAAGTTATAGCCGAGTGCCCCTCCAAGGTTTTCCGTGGCAGAAATCTTGGCAATCATTTCTTGCGGTAGTCTATGGTCAGACGGATAGCCTGTTCTTGCAAGACAATGATTTGAGCCGACAACTCCTCCAACTTTTCAAGTAGGATTTGTGCTGTCTTTACGCTATGATAGCTGTTGATGGCACGCACGGTCTGATTATATAGCACGCCAATCTTATGGATTTGTGCCGTCAATTCTGAGAGCTTCCGGTAATATTCCACTGCGGATTTATCCACCGTAATCACCTTGAAACTCTCTCCAAGAATACGACCACGCACGAAATCTGACTTTGTTTCTGCACCCGAACGCTGAAACAAATCGATTGCCCGTTGCTGGTCTTTGGTGTTGGGCAACCGTACATGCCAGTTGTCCCAACGGGGCTTTTCCGCTTGTTTTCGTTCTGAACCGTGTTCCGTGTCCTTATTCATGTCCCTTCTGTTTTTTAATTACGA
Organism: Prevotella denticola; assembly: GCF_900454835.1. Taxonomy (GTDB): domain Bacteria; phylum Bacteroidota; class Bacteroidia; order Bacteroidales; family Bacteroidaceae; genus Prevotella; species Prevotella denticola. The sequence continues at coordinate 1,149,895 of NZ_UGTM01000002.1, forward strand.
CTTTGGAGTAATTCATCTCCCCTTCGGGGCAAGGGTCTTTGTGGTACAAACCGAGGTTTGTGTTACAAAGACACACCTTGCCAATACCAAGAGTTGATACGATTGAAGCATCCACCCTTATAGGGTGTCTGTTTCTAAGAGTATACCTCCATGTATTATTCTCGCCTGCAAAGTTACGGCGGATTTTCAAATAACTCATTATCAATGATATTCACTCTTTTTCCTTTCATTTCCCTGCATTTCCCCAAGGGTTGGAAATAACTAAATTACTGACTTATTTTGCAGTGGATTTAGGTCAAAACGTACCAATTTATCAACTCATCTACCGACCGACAAAACTCAGCTAAAGAGTTTTTCGGGAAGTTGGACAGACGGTAATAAAGTCTATAGATCAGTCAGTCAAAAAGTAATTATGACACTCAGTTAAAAATTCTGTCAGTTCAAGGCTCGATACCTATCTACCAACTCACTGTCTATCCGACTGACTGAACTCGGTCTGTAAGAAAGTAACAATAGAGTTAATCATACAATATTCAACAACGATGAAGCAGAAAGTTAAAAATCAGCCCGTCTATCTGGGCTTCGCATCGCAAAAAGGAGGGGTTGGCAAGAGTAGCCTTGCCGAAATCCTCGCGTCCATTCTATATTACGAAAAAGGAATATCTCTTCTTGTCGTAGATTGTGACGGAACGCAAGAGTCGTTCTTCAAGTTGAGGCAGAGAGAACGCCGCGTGATAGAGGGAAGTGAAACCATTTCTAAACAGATGAAGGATTTCTTCACCAAGTTTGGGAAACATGCCTATCCCATTATTCGCTCGACACCGAAAAACGTCATTAAATATGTGAACGAATACATCAGGACGCATGATATAAAGGTAAACCTCGTAATTTTTGATTTTCCCGGTCATGCTTCAACCGAGGATTTGCTCCAACTCTCCATAGACATGGACTATATCATCACCCCTATAGAGGCGGATCCCCAATCTTTGGTGTCCAGCTTTGCCTATGCCAGGACCATCAGGGACTTGGGAGTCGGACTTAGCGATGCCCGTATCCGTGACCTGCTCTTACTATGGAACAAAATCAACCGTAGCGCCAGTTCCATCGTTATGGACTATTACACACAATATGCAAAGGAAGAGGACATCAGTATATTTGATGCCCGCATATACCATTCCGTGAGATTCTCCAGGGAATTGGAGTTAGGTGGCGTGAAGGGTGTCTTCCGCAGTTCTTACTTACCTCCGGCACTTACCTTACGCCTTCCTACTGGTATAGACTTGTGGGTGGAGGAAGTAATCGAAAAATGCCATCTCATTCCGGATAGCCTATGACCTCCATTAGTGAAGAACGAAAGAAAGTCCTCCGGAGCAAACTCAAGGAGATGGGCAATTACGGTGTACAGGAACGTTCTCCGGAAGAATCCCCCTTTTATGACCAGCCCACAGAACTTGAGCGTGATTTGGAAAAACTCCAATCGGATGAACCGCAAGAAGCGAAAGAAGAAGAACCTGTTGCAAGGACTTCTGCAGCAGAACAGACAGCAGAACCTTTACGGGCTAAAAAAAATAAAGACAAAGGAAGCAGGGAAGATGCCCTGTCTGCCAAACTCTCTTTTGAGGAATATCGTGAACGCTACCTTAGCCATTCTCAATGCAGTAATGGTAAATCCGGATTCACCATTAACAGTGAGGTCTTGCAGTTGCTCAGAGATGTCCTTCGGGATGTCCGTGCAAAGACTACCCTCACTGCCTACATTGAAAATATCCTTCTTGAGCATTTGAAAGAAAACCAAGCCATGCTGAACAAGACAGCGGCACAGTATAAACGTAATCAAACACTTAATTTATGATAAAAACATTGTTATTGGATACATTTCTCCTCATGGGGATTATCTGGATGCTTATCAGCATTGTCTATTTCTGTATTCGCTTGGACAGGCTTTTGTCTTCTATGGAAAAACCTGTTGTGGAAACCATGGAGGAAACAGCAGAGTTAGTATTATCAGAAGAAGATACTTCTTCCCCTTCCGTACATTCGGACTACAATAGTTTTGAAGATTATCGCAATCGTTTTCTTCATACTTCACGCTTTCCAAGGAAAACAGCCTTTACCATGAATGTCGAAACCTTGCAGGTGCTTCGCAATATTCTACATGATTTGAATCAGCGTGTGTCTATGACTTCCTACATAGAGAATATCCTGCGTGAACATTTACGGGAACATCAGAATCTAATCAATGATGCAGCCGATAAACAGAGAAGTAAAACCACCATAACACTGTAAGTAATGGAAACAATTCTATTAGATATTCTCCTTTTCTTGGGTGTGATATGGCTACTTTTAGGTATCGCATACCTCTGGAAAATCTGCTTGCGGCCAGTCCCCAAATCTGTGGATGAAACCACAGGAAAGCCTATTGTCACAAAAGAACAGGTAGAACATGCCAGGCACGTTTTGGTGGGCAGGAGTAAACCCTTTACTTCCCCGTCTGTCCCCGAAATTCCCGCTGTTTCCTCGTCTGAAAATTCAACCGATAATCCCAGTACCTTTGCGACGCAAAATGTACGCAAGGAAGATGAAACAGAGTCAACTGTTACACCTCAATCCGCACCCGAACATACGGATGAAAAGGAAGAGGACAATGAAATGCAGGTTGACTACACGATGGACGAGCCAGACGAAGACACTATCATCCGTGAAGAACTGCAGATTGCAGACGATTCTCTGCCCGAAGTATCACCGTCCAGCATCCTCGCAAGGGACATTATCCGTGTCAACGGTTGGCACAGGAATGACGATGCACTCGATGAGGAAAGCGAAACGGAGGTTCACGAAACGCTGCAAGCGATACGAGGGACTGAGCTCATGGAATACATGAAAGAAGCCGCACTCGGACAGGAGCAAGACCATCAAAGGCTCCTTGCTGCCATTCGCAAAGCGGAGGAAGCGGAATTAGAGGAAAGTAATATAAGCTCTTCTTCTGACTTTGAAACGGACTCAAACGTAGTGAACGGCAACAGCGATGTTTCAGAAGAAGCCGACCGTCCACTTTCATACTATCTGTAAAACTAGTGTTTTTGTTCATATTGTACAGTGTTCGAGGGGTGGCTCAAAAGTAAAACAATCATCCCATATCAGTCATACGATAAAACCGAGCCACCCCTTACCACCTCTATCTAAAAGAAAACAATTCATTTAACAACTTAAAATAAAAAGAACAATGAACAACAAAAAGAAAATCACAATGCTACTCCTGATGGCTATCACTGCCGTAGGAGCATACGCACAGGGCAACGGCATGGCGGGTATCAATGAAGCCACAAAGATGGTAACAAGCTATTTTGATCCCGGAACAAAGCTTATCTATGCCATCGGTGCTGTGGTAGGTCTGATAGGAGGAATAAAAGTGTACAACAAGTTCTCAAGTGGTGACCCCGATACGAGCAAGACCGCAGCCTCTTGGTTCGGTGCGTGTATCTTCCTGATCGTGGCCGCGACCATCTTACGTTCCTTCTTCCTGTAATCATCATGGCTAATTGGGAAATCAACAAAGGTGTAGGCCGGACGGTAGAGTTCAAGGGCTTGAAGGCGCAGTACCTCTTCCTCTTTGCAGGAGGGTTGCTGGCAGTCTTTATTCTCGTTGTCGTGCTCTATCTCTGTGGAGTCAGCCAAGTAGCCTGTCTTGTCATAGGTGTAGTGGGTGCCAGCCTTGTGGTATGGCAAACGTTCACCATGAATAGAAAGTACGGGCAGTACGGACTGATGAAGAAAGGAGCAGTGCGTATGCACCCACGCTACCTTGCGAACCGCCGTACGGTCTGCCACCTTATCCGTAACCTTCAACCAAAGAAAGCGAAGAAATGAGAAATAAAAGCAAGATAACAACTTTGGAATCGAAGTTTCCGCTGCTCTCCATAGAGCAGGGCTCTATCGTAAGCAAGGATGCAGACATCACGGTGGCTTTCCGTGTGGCGTTGCCTGAACTTTTCACCGTCACTTCCGCAGAGTATGAAGCCATGCACTCCGCTTGGAACAAGGCTATCAAGGTGCTACCCAATTACAGCATCGTACACAAGCAGGACTGGTTCATCAAGGAGGACTATCAAGGAAAGCTCTCCGATGGCGGACTGAGCTTCCTTGCCCGTTCCTCTGAACGGCACTTCAACGAACGTCCCTATCTCCACCACTCAGTCTATCTCTTCCTTACCAAGACCAACAAGCAGCGTATGGCACAGCAGAGCAACTTCTCTTCGCTTTGTCGTGGACATCTGTTACCCAAGGAAATCACCAACAAGGATGAGGTGATGAAGTTTATGGAAGCAGTGGACCAGTTCGAGCGCATCATCAATGATACCGAGCAGATAAGGATTGTCCGCATGACTGAAGACGAGTTAGTTGGCACAAATGAAAAGGGCGGTCTGCTTGACCGTTACTTCTCCCTTTCGGAAGAAGGACACGCTTCTTTGGAGGACATCCGCTTGGGCGCAGACCTTGTGCGGGTGGGCGACAATCGCCTGTGCCTGCATACGCTTTCCGATACGGATGACCTACCGACAACGGTCAGCACGGACAGCCGATATGAACGGCTATCCACCGACAGAAGTGACTGTCGTCTTTCCTTTGCCTCTCCCGTAGGGCTGATGCTACCCTGCAACCATATCTATAACCAGTACCTCTTCATCGAGGACAGCGATGCCAACTTGGAACGATTCGAGAAGCAGGCAAGAAACATGCACTCGCTGGCACGCTACAGCCGTAGCAACCAAATCAACGAGGAGTGGATACAAGAGTATCTCAATATCGCCCACTCGCAGGGGCTGACATCTATCCGTGCCCATTTCAACGTACTGGCATGGAGTAGCGATAAGGAAGAACTTCGCCAGATCAAGAATGACGTGGGCTCTGCACTTGCCTTGATGGAATGCCATCCTCGCCACAACACCATTGATGCGGCAACGCTCTACTGGGCAGGCATACCCGGCAATGCGGCAGACTTTCCTGCAGAAGAGTCGTTCTATACTTTCATCGAGCCTGCCCTCTGCTTCTTTACGGCAGAAACAAACTACAAGGATTCGCTCTCTCCCTTCGGCATCAAGATGGCTGACCGCCTTTCTGGAAAACCTGTTCATCTGGATATATCGGATTTGCCAATGAAAAAGGGAGTCATCACTAACCGCAACAAGTTCATCTTGGGTCCTTCGGGCAGTGGTAAGTCTTTTTTCACCAACCACATGGTACGCCAGTATTACGAGCAGGGGGCGCATGTCCTCTTGGTTGATACAGGAAACTCATATCAAGGATTGTGTGAGCTTATTCACCGCAAGACCAAAGGCGAGGACGGTGTGTATTTCACCTATACGAATGAAAACCCGATTTCCTTCAATCCCTTCTACACCGATGATTACTTCTTCGATGTGGAAAAGCGGGAAAGTATCTGCACGCTCTTACTGACCCTTTGGAAGAGTGCCGATGAGCATATCACCAAGACCGAGGCGGGCGAACTTGGTTCAGCCGTAAACTCCTATATCGAACTGATATGTGCAAATCACAGCGTTACGCCCTGTTTTAATACCTTCTATGAGTATCTGCGGGATGTGTACCGCAAGGATATGGAAAAGCGTGACATCAAGGTAACGCTCTCGGATTTCAACATCAATAACCTCCTGACGACACTCAAGCAATACTATAAAGGCGGTCGTTACGACTTTCTTTTGAACTCGGACAAGAACATCGACCTGCTCACAAAACGCTTCATCGTCTTTGAAATCGACCAAGTGAAGGACAACAAGGACCTCTTTCCTGTGGTAACGATTATCATTATGGAAGCCTTCATCAACAAGATGCGAAGACTCAAAGGCATCAGGAAAATGATACTCATCGAGGAAGCGTGGAAAGCCATAGCTTCGGCAAACATGGCGGACTACATCAAGTATTTGTATAAGACCGTCAGAAAGTATTTCGGGGAAGCCATTGTCGTAACGCAGGAGGTGGACGATATCATTCAGTCGCCCATTGTCAAGGAGAGTATCATCAACAACTCCGACTGCAAGATACTGCTTGACCAGCGTAAGTACATGACCAAGTTCGATGGCATACAGGCGATGCTTGGTCTTTCGGAAAAGGAAAAGAGCCAGATACTATCCATCAACCAGAACAACGACCCGAACCGACTCTACAAGGAGGTATGGATAGGGCTGGGCGGTATGCAGAGTGCCGTCTATGCCACAGAAGTGAGCATGGAGGAATACCTGACCTACACCACGGAGGAAACCGAGAAAGTGGAGGTGATGAACAGGGCTGCACAGCTCGGTGGGGACATCGAAACGGCTATTCGTCAGCTTGCCATAGAGAAAAGAAACCATAAAAAGAAATAAGTACAAACCATCAAAACTATAGTAACAATGAAAAAGTACATTTTCATGGCTCTCTTAGGATTGAGCCTTTCTGTTCCCAAAGCCCACGCACAGTGGGTAGTAACCGACCCTGGCAATTTTGCCGGCAACATCGTCAATTCAGTCAAGGAGATAGCAACAGCTTCGAAGACGGTGAAAAACACTCTTGACGGTTTTAAGGAGGTGGAAAAACTCTACAACGACACCAAGAAGTATTACGATGCCCTGAAGAAGGTGAATAACCTTATAGGAGATGCCTACAAGGTCAAGGAGTGCATCCTGATGGTGGGCGATATCTCGGAGATTTACGTCACCTCGTATAAGAAGATGCTCTCGGACAAGAACTTCCGCCCTTCGGAACTCGCTGCGATGGCTTCGGGCTATGCCAAGCTCTTGGAGCAGAGTGGGGAGAGTCTCAAGGAACTAAAGTCCATCGTCAAGTCGGGTGTCCTCTCGATGAACGACCACGAGCGCATGCAGGCCATCGACCGCATTTATACCACGTTGAGGGAAAACCGCTCGCTCGTGTCGTATTACACAAGGAAGAACATCTCCGTAAGTTACGTCCGTGCCCGTGAGAAGAACAACCTTGCCTCTGTCAAGGCACTCTACGGCAATACGGCAAGCAGGTATTGGTAAATCCACAGACAAAAAAAGAACTTGAAAGAACTTTCATAAAACACTTTTGCTTATGGATTTTGCCAGTTTACATGAGCTACTACGCTCCACCTATGACGAGATGATGCCGCTCTGTGCCCAGATGACGGGCATTGCCAAAGGCATTGCGGGCTTGGGTGCACTCTTTTATATTGCTCTTCGGGTATGGGCTTCCATTGCCCGTGCCGAGGCGATAGACGTCTTTCCCTTGCTGCGCCCCTTCGTGCTGGGCTTCTGCATCATGTTCTTCCCGACAGTCGTACTGGGTACGATGAATGCCGTTCTCTCGCCTGTAGTGCAGGGAACGGAGATGATGGTACACCAGCAGGAGGGGAACCTTGCAGAACTTACAGCCAAGCGGGACAAGTTGCAAGAGGAAGCCTACCTTAGGAATCCTGAAACAGCCTACCTTGTCTCCAACGAGAAGTTCGATGAGAAGATAGAGGAAATGGGCATCATCGGACCTGAAGATGCCGTGACGATAGCGGGTATGTATGCCGAGCGTGCTGCCTATCAGACCAAGCAGTGGGTGATGAAGATGGTGCATGACCTCATGGAGCTGCTGTTCCATGCCGCAGGACTTATCATCGACACGCTGCGCACCTTCATACTCATCGTCCTCTCCATTCTCGGTCCGATAGTCTTCGGCATAGCCGTATGGGACGGTCTTGCAGGTTCGCTCACCGCATGGTTCTCACGCTATATCTCTGTCTACCTGTGGCTGCCTGTCAGCTCTATCCTTACGGCACTGCTCACCAAGATACAGGTGCTGATGGTACAGAAGGACATCGAGGCACTCAGCGACCCCAACTACCTGCCCGACGCGGGGACGTGGTACTACATCGTCTTCTTCCTTATCGGCATCGTAGGTTACTTCTGCGTTCCCACCGTAGCAGGCTGGATTATCGAAGCAGGTGGTGGTATCGGCTCTTATGGTCGCAATGTCAATCAAACGGCACAGCGCGGTGCGCAAAGTGCCTACACGGGCGGAAGATATGCCGCAGCAGGTGCCGGGTCGGTCATCGGCAATGTCGGTGGACGTATCAAGGGTGCGCTGCTCAAAGGAAAATAGAAATCGAGCAATAATGCTTAATTAACCAACAGCTATAAAAGGAAAAAAGAAATGGAATTTAAATCACTTGGTAATATCGAGACCTCATTCAGACAGATAAGACTCTACGCCTTTGTCTTTGCCATCGTCTGCGTGGCAGTAAGTGGTTATGCCCTCTATGCCTCGTACAACTTCGCTAAGGAGCAGAGGGAGAAAATCTATGTGCTTGACCAGGGAAAGTCACTCATGCTTGCCCTCAGTCAGGATGCAAGTCGTAATCGTCCCGTAGAGGCAAGGGAGCATGTACGTCGCTTCCATGAGCTGTTCTTCACCATTGCGCCTGACAAGGATGCCATTGAGAAGAATATGGAGCGTGCCTTCGTTCTGTGTGACAAGTCGGCTTTCAACTATTACAAGGACTTGGCAGAGAAGGGCTATTATAACCGCGCCATATCGGGTAATGTCAATCAGCGCATAGAGGTGGACTCTATCCACTGCAACTTTAATACTTACCCTTATGCGGTAACAACCTATGCACGAGAGTTTATCGTCCGTCAGAGTAACGTTACAGAGCGTAGTCTCATTACGACCTGCACGCTGCAGAACTCTGTCCGTTCGGACAATAACCCGCAAGGTTTTCTTATGGAGAACTTCCTTGTGAAGGAAAACAGGGATATACAGACTTATAAACGATAAGGCTATGGCAAGGAAAAGAAACTTTTTACTCTCACGTCACTATCTGCGCTTTCACCTATGGCTCCGCCATCGTTGTGAAAGGCTCACGATAAGGCAGAGAAAGGAAATCGTCTATGGGCTGAGCTTCATCTATCTGCTCTGCTCACTCTGGATGATAGCGCAGTTCTTCCTTCCTCCAAAGAAGGAAAAACTACCCATCCCCACGGGAAAGCTGACGGACAGTCCCATACGGACGGACAGCACCTTACAGGAGTTACACGGCAATTTTTACCTACAACATCATCAAACAATCAAGGAAAATGGATAATAAACAGAAAGAACAAATGAAGAAAGGCTTGGTCTTCGGAGGATTAGGACTGCTGTTTGCCCTCTCGATGTGGTTTATCTTCGCGCCTTCGGGCAAGGATAAGACTGCAGCGGAGCAGGGGCTCAATGACAGCATCCCGCAGGCAACGACAGAAAAGCTCACCGAAAACAAGCTCAAAGCCTATGAATTAGGCGACAAGGCACACGAGGAAGAACAGACCCGTGAGGAGATGGGCAGACTATCGGACTATTTCGCACAGAACACTGCTCCATCAGAGGCGCAGCGTGCAGAGACAGCTGCTTCTACGGCAAAGATAGAAAGCTCCATGCATCGTTATGAGGAGAACAATCGCCTCTTGAACTCCTTTTACGCTCCCGACCCACACGAGCAGGAGCGTGAAGCCCTGCGCTCGGAGATAGATAACCTTAGAAAGGAACTCTCTGCCAAAGACAGCAGGGAGGACAATGAAGAAAAACGGCAGCTTGCCTTGATGGAAAAGAGCTATCAGATGGCAGCGAAGTATCTTCCCAAGGCTTCTGCCGTTCCACCATCTTTGGGTAATGACTTTACCGAGGGTAAAGGGCAAACGGCAACGAACAAAGGTCAGAGTATGGGCAGTAATATAAGCGGAGGTTCGGCCGACTTGCCTGCAATGGAAATCTTGGCGGAACGCAAACAGGTAGTGTCCTCACTGGGGCAGCCGATGAGCGACGCTGACTTCATCAAGGAGTATGGCACGAAAGCACGCAACTTGGGCTTCCATTCGCTCGCAAGTGCGGCTGCACCCACGATGCGCAACACACTCAAAGTGGTGGTGGACAGGACAACGACGCTCAAAGAGGGCGACAATGTCGTGCTTCGTCTGCTTGAAACCGCCAAGGTACAGGGACTGCACATTCCACGGCAGAGCCGACTGATAGCTATCGCCAAGATAGAAGGTAACCGTATGCACCTGCTTGTCAAAAGCATTGAGGTGGACGGCCATATCATAGCCGTCAAGCTCTCGGCATACGACATGGACGGGCAGGAGGGTGTGTATATACCAGGTTCGGAGGACATCAATGCGCTTAAGGAAGTCGGGGCGAACATCGGTGGTTCAATGGGCACATCTTTTACCTTCGCTTCCTCTGCCAAGGACCAGATTATCTCCGAGGCTGCCCGTGGGGTGATGCAGGGTGCAAGTCAGCTGCTTCAGAAGAAACTTCGCACCATCAAGGTAACGCTCAAGGGTGGCTACCGCCTTTTCTTGGTTCAGTCCAAATGAAACAATCGAAAATGATAAGTAAAAATAACATCAAATCAAAAGGAACAATGAAGAAAATTATTTTATCAATGGCTATGCTTACCTTGGTGGGAGCAACAGCCACAGCACAGGAAAACAATGATGGTCTGACACCAAGCCGTCCGCTTACTTCGGGAGAGCTTTTTCAAGGTATGAGCCGTTCCATTCCTAACGGGCGTGTCGTCCTGCCATACGGCTTGGACGTAACCTTTGACAAGACCGTGCATCTTATCTTCCCTTCTGCTATTCGCTATGTAGACTTAGGTTCGCAGAATATCATCGCAGGAAAGGCGGAGGATGCTGAGAACGTACTACGTGTAAAGGCCTCAGTGAAGGACTTTGAGACGGAGACCAATATGAGTGTCATCTGCGAGGACGGCTCATTTTACGCTTTTAATGTAAAATATGCCGATGAACCGGAAAAGTTAAGTATCGAGATGAAAGACTTTCTCTCTACAACAGAAGGCAGGCTGCCAAGCAATCGCTCTGACATTTACTTCAAGGAACTCGGTAATGAGTCGCCCGTATTAGTAAAGCTGATGATGCAGACCATCTATCAGAATGACATACGCTGCATTAAGCACATCGGTGCACAGCAGTTCGGTATGAAGTTCCTGCTTCGTGGATTGTATGCCCATAATGGCTTGCTGTATTTCCACACTCGTATGGAAAACGGTACGAATATGCCGTACTCGGTGGATTTTATCACCTTCAAGGTTGTAGATAAGAAGATGGCAAAGCGCACCGCCATTCAGGAGCAGGTGCTTCAGCCACTTCGTGCCTATCATCAGGTGATGCAGGTGCGTGGTATGGGTAGTGAACACACTGTGTTTGCACTCGAGCAGTTTTCTCTTGCAGAAGACAAGCAGCTTGAAGTGGCGCTCTATGAGAGAAATGGCGGTCGTACACTGACTTTTTATGTAACGGCAGAGGACCTGCTGCTGGCAAAGAGGATTGATAACCTCAAACTGAAATGGTGATGAAGAAGAACAATATCATTATGACAGTATGCGTTGCGGTGGCTATGACTTTCAGTCTGCCATCGCAGGCACAGCGACTGATACCCAAGCAAAGGGGCGTAGAGGTCGTTGGGAGTATTCCGCTTATCAAGGGTGAAAAGTTCCTTGTTGCTGACAATTTCGGCATGGGAGCATCACTTACCCGCTATCTGGGTCGTGAGAACTATACCTTTGTTATGGCAGAGTATGAACAGCAGAATATGCCGTACAGAAGTTATAACGTAAAACTCAAGGATGCACTCTTACAGGTGGGCTATATGCTCCCTGTTCTCTCCGACAGAGGTAAGAACGTATTTCTCTATGGTGGCATATCCGCCTTGGGTGGCTATGAGGAACTCAACAAGGATAAAAGGCTGCTGCCCGATGGGGCGACACTGCTCGACCGCTCCCGCTTTGTCTATGGCGGTGCCGTGCATGGCTCGGCGGAAGTGTTCCTAACAGACAGGGTTCTCTTTCTTGTCAAAGCGCAGGGCCGTTTCCTCTTTGGAACGGACGTGCATCGTTTTCGTCCGGCTGTTTCTGCTGGACTAAGGTTTAACTTTTAAGTAGAAGAAAAGATGAAGAAGATATTGAATACGATTTGGGTAATGGGTGTGCTGACCCTTGCTGTGTTTTGCCTATCTGCTTGTGATAGGGATTTGGATGTTCAGCAGTCTTATCCGTTTACGGTGGAGACAATGCCGGTTCAGAAGGATATCGTAAGGGGGCAGACGGCTGAGATACGCTGCACGCTCAAACGAGGTGGTGAGTTTGCCGACACCCGTTATACCATCCGATACTTCCAGCCCGATGGCAAAGGTATGTTGAAGATGGACAACGGCACGGTGTTCAAGCCGAACGACTGCTATCCGCTCACCAAAGATGTGTTCCGCCTATATTACACTTCGCTGTCAGCCGACCGCCAGACGATTGACGTGTATGTGGAAGACAACTTCGGCAGGGTGCATCAACTGACTTTCAGTTTCAACAACGAGCGAGAAGAGGGCAAGGACAAACTTGCATCTTCTCACCACTAAAAACGTAATTGATGCGAACGATAAATTCTTTCATTTTACTTTGTGTATTCTGCCTGTTCTGTCAGCCAACCCTTGCACAGCGCAGGGTGCGGCTGGCAGACTTGCCTCCTTTTGAGCGTGCAGTAGTTGTTGTAAAATACTTTGAGGGCATGCACAGCTGGAAGAATTACCCGTATGTTGGATATGGGCATCAGCTGCAACGGGGAGAGCGTTTCACAGCGGATATGACGGAACGGCAGGCAGACTCCCTGCTCCGTGCCGACCTTTGGAAATGCTTTGAACACTTCAAAGGCTATGGCAAGGATGCGCTACTACTGACCTTGCTTGCCTACAATGTGGGTGTGGGGCGATTGCTTGGTTATGGTAAGCACTCCAAGAGTAGGCTGCTACGAAAGATAGAAGCTGGAGATAGAAACTTCTATTGGGAGTATGTTTCGTTCTGCCGATATAAGGGAAAAGTTTTGAGAGGGTTGGTCAGGCGCAGACAGGTGGAGTTAGCCCTGTTCTTTCTTCCTTAGCAAATATGAAATATGATGGATTTGTTGATTATCAAGAAGTTTTGTTAAATAATAAATTGTTATCTTCGCTATAATTGTGTATCTTTGCAAAGTTTTTCATTATTAAATTTATTATGCTTATAGGGGACAACATAACGATACGAACGGTACATGGACTTGAGGATATTGATATGCAAAAAATAAGAGCATTCCTGCAAGGAGCTGTGTATTCTTGGTGTATCACTCGCAAAAACGAATGGTTTTGTGCCAGAGATTTTATAGGAGGGGATAATTATTATTGGGAGCACTATCCATTAGGTGTCTTGTATTTCCGCCATATAAATGCGGGGTATGGTCATGAATATGCCTTTGATCAAGCTGCCAAGGACGCAGGTAAAATATTGAAAGGTGTTCTACAAGATGACAATCGAGTGTTTGAAACCGAAGGTGGATATACGCGTCGTTATCGTTGGAAGAATCAATAAATATTTCTCTTAGATATAACAAAGGTGGTTATGGCATAAGTATGAACACCTCTTCCCATTCCGAACAGAGAAGTTAAGCCTTATTGCGCCGATGGTACTGCATATTCTGTGGGAAAGTAGGTACTGCCACGTCCATTAAACAGGCTCGGGACGTAAAGCCAATAACGGTAGGGTCTTTTATTTAACAAATTATTTACATATGAATACAAATAATGTTTTCAGAAAGTAGGTGATTGACTTAAGTAAAAAACTTAGTCAATCCCTCAAAAGGTTTATAACCAACAAGAAAGTTATGATTATATTTACAAATATAATTCCGCTGATTATTGGTTTGATAAATCTGAAAGCCAGTATAATAGTTACTGCTATTATAATGTGTTATTAGCTGTATAACAGCAAGAATGGAACGGATTAAGTTTCCGGGGGTGGAGCAACGTGTTTGCTCCACTTTTTTTGAGATATTAGTTACATGGCTTTTCTGCGACTTTCTTTTGCTTCTTTTCTTTGGTCGCCTACTCGTTCAAAGAGAAAGAAAAGAAGCCACGCAAATTTCGGCTTGCGTGGCTTTTACTATTATTCAGAAAGATATTTTTGCACTTTCGTTATTCTACTTATTCGTTTGTTGGGATGTCTGTCAAAAGCCCAATTTATTTCATCATCGGGCAAAGTGCAGTGAATGCTTCCACCCATGACTAGCCCACAATTTTGCAGGACTTTCTGCCGTGCTTCCTCCTTGCTCCCCGCAACCACATCAAACACTCCATCGAAGATGTATTGCGTTCGAACTCTATAAACCTTCTTCATAATCTTAAAATTCAACCTTTAATAATCTGTATTCTTTTGGCTCTCCATTGGACAGTCTGCGGTGTTTAAGCCAAAAGTGATGTGCGCCATAGCCGTATGCAAAGAACTTATCAAGCTCTGTTTCTTCAGCTATTTTGTTGATAGCTGACCTTAACTCCTCTTTGCTGTCGGATAGGGTTATTGCGTTGATAACCCTAATGAGAATATGCGGTATCTCATCCGTCCAATTGTAGATAATGTTTTCAATCTCTGTTTTCATATCTCTGATAATTTAATGGTTCATACTTTATGCTGTCGCTTTCATTCTTCGGCTTATAAGTCCTCGATTGGCATTGACAAGGTTTACTATCTGCTCGTGGTATTCTGTGTTCTTGTTGCACACCCCACGACTTTGCACCACTTCCAAAGTTCGTAATGATACTTCAATGGTCTCTATTCGCTTGCCTTCAATGGTAGCCGAAAGGATAAGGGAGTCCTCCTTGAGATAATATGCATTAGAGAATACGCAATGGTGCATTGATACACCTTCTTCCAAATGCTCCTGCACGCTCTCTAATACGTGGACTTGGATTGTGCCGTCCGTGAAACAAATACCGAAAAACTTGGATTTGAGTTCCTTGAAACGCTTTTCATCTTCCATTGCCTTCTGCTGCTTCTGTTCTATCTCCTCCCTTTCACGCACTCTGAGAAGTTCCTCGTGTCTGCGGTCGTGTTCGGCTTTAAGGTCTGTTGGGCATAAATATTTTGGATTATGAATATCCTTTCCTAATCTTCTAAGTGTATCTACATAATCACACCAAAGGGAAATGTCTGCTATCTCATAGCCATTACGGACTGCTATCTTGTAGGACTGCCATAGTTCCTCAAAAGTCCTCCTGTTGCCAAGAAAGTAACGTAAATGGTCTGTGCGACCTGCTTTTAACAATGTTTCCACACGGCTGTCTGTAAGTAATGCAGGAATAAGCTGGGTAGGCACGATGCCATAGAAATTATCCTTAAAACCATTTCTACGAAGTATATCTGTAACCTTGAACTTCGGATATATGGGTGAGTAGGCAATATGCTGATAGGCTTCATTATCGTTGCGTATCGCCATAGGACTATAATAGGAAAAGGTATCAACATAGTGTCCCAATACCCTCTGTATGGCAACCACAGCTTTTCGTCCCTGCATATTCCACCAATATTGCCCAATCTCAATGATTGAAGTTTGTGCTTTGTAACCTTTTTCCATACCCACAATAAGTAGGAACATACGTAATACTTGAAACTCTCCACAAGTGGTAAGTAGGGTGAAATACTGCTTCTGCTGCAACTTGCGCTCATAGGTTTCCTTGACTTGCAACTTTGCCCTGCAATGAGGGCAAGTGCAAGTTTTTCTATGTTTGTCCATTACCCAACTATGCCCACAATCCATACAAGTAGTGCGACCTTTTGGCAAGCGGTAGGCGAAGTGGTCTATGCACTCACGGAATGCCCACTTACTTTGTGTCGTGGTTATCGGGCGAAGATGCTTGCTTTGTTCCAAAACTGCCTTTTCAAATTTGTTTCTCGGTTTCATAGGCTTAAAAATCGAATAGTGATGGTTGTACTTGGGTTGCTATGTTCTCCGTCTTTTTCACTCGTGCGTTACGGCTCTGTATTTTGGCAAGTTCCTCACGCTGATATTGCTTAATGGCTTCCTGCCTTGCTTCGGCTTTTTCTTCTTCCGTTAGTTCCACAACGTGATTAACGGCTACTTGGCAGGAAACAGCCTTACCCACCTCTATATCGTCCTCATCGTAGTAGTGAACAGCCATAGAGAAGATTTCATCATCATCAAAGCCGTTGCAACCGCTTTTCTGCACTTCATTAAGAATGTAGGTGATGCACTCCTCGATATTCTTGTTCGGTTTCATCAAGTTAGGGGCAAACAAAGGGTCTGTCATAGCACGCTGATTGAGATACTCGGCTATTGTCCGTGTGAAATGTTCTGTTCCTTTCATTGTCGTATATGTTTTGATGTTGTTAATACTTGGGAATTTCTACTATTTGATTGATGCGTCCATACAGGTAGGCTCTTAGGCTTGTTCTGTCGGGTGCGTAATACTCTGTCCATTGTCCGTACTGATTGACAAGATATTTCTTCAGTACATCAAAGAAGTCAAAGCGATAGCCTTGCAGTGGAACGGCTATTCGGAAATAGGTGTTTGAGTTCACCGCTTCACATAGCCAATTCTTTTCCTCACGGCTCATACACTCACCACGATTGAGTTTCACACGTAGGAGATATACTTTGCTGTTACAAAGGTTCTCCAAAGGGGGGACGTCCCATTGTACAAACTTAATTGCCAACACTTGCTCACTTTTTTCAGCCGTAGGGTTAATGCGGTAATGAGAGGAGGAGCTATATCCTTTTCTGTTCATCGAAGATGTTGTATTTACTTTTTGCTTATCCATAGCGACATTTTTTTTATGCGTCCAAAGATCGGAGTATGCTGATTCCTTTTTGTAGCAAAATAGAGGTAGCGGGGCAGGCTTGCACAAGGTTTTGGCGGAAAATACTACCCGTAGGTGTGGAGATTTTCCAGACAAACCAAGCGGCATAGACCTTTTGAAAGCCACAAGCCCCGTACTACCTTTGCGGATAAAAAGGGAACAGCATCCGTCTTCTTGTCATCGCATATCGTGGAGCATTGGAAAAGAAGCAAAAGTGCAACGCCTGTAGTGGAAAATAGAAAAGGTGGCTATCTCAAAATGCGAGATAACCACCTGATGAAATAACATGAAAGGTTTTACAGAGCTGTGCTTCTCAAAGCACGCATAGCAGGATGGCACAGAGAATAGCCAACCAAAATAGAATGCTCAGCAGCGCAAATGTTACTTTTAGAATTACCCTGACTATAAAGCGTAGTATCAGAAAAACTGCAATGACTGACACAACAGTTACGACTTGTGGCGTTACTATCTTCGAGATAAGCCAAATGACACCGATAACGACGGAAAGCAGGATAGTGAGTTCGATGAAGCGTGTCCAACCGAAGCGGCGGACTTGCTTGGGAGAAGTCGGCTGCTGCTTGATATTATCGGTTTTGTTCGATGCGTCTGCCTTGATGAAGGCAGGTGTGTGAACGTCTTGATTCATGATGATTGTATTCATATCGGAGCTTTTAATAGTTCAAGAGCAATAACAAGATGCGCAGGCTACACAAAGACAAGTGTTGGTACAAACTCTTGGCGTGTGGAGCGGAGCGTTTATCTTGGCTCTTGACACTACAAAAGCTCCCGATGGTGCTGCATCAAGTCATGTTTTCACCGCCTATCGTTGGCAGACCATTGACCTCAATGAGCAGAACGATTGTCCCTGTCAGTTCGGTGTAGAGTTTCTCATACTCAGGACTTGCGCCAAAATCGTCCGTGAGTTCATACTTGTCGAAAACGCTTTGCATAGCCTTGTTCTTCAGAAGCATTGGTGCTAGTCTTTCAGGAAGAGGAGAAGGAAGTTCTTTCTCGAACTCATCCTCTAAGACAGACACAAGCGTGTCGTACTTGGAGAAATGCAGTCCTTGATACAGAACTTCGCTTGCCATTACCTCCGCCTCCGGGTGAGAAAAACCTTGTGCTACAGCATCGCAGTAAGCTGTCAATGCTTCGTCTGCGCGAGCAGTTACAAACGTATTTTCATTCACTCTCTCTGGATAATGCTCTCCGAGATACGCTTCCAACTTCAAACGGAAGTAAGAAAGCTCTTTCTTTGTTGTTGTCATAATCTTCTTGGTTTAGGGTTGTACATTATTTTGAGTTGATGCCCATAGCAACATTGAACTTGTCTAACTTGCCAGCCAACTGTTCCATATCGTGTTCTATCTTCTTGTTGGTTATACGGGCATAAATTTGTGTCGTTTTAATGTTGGTATGTCCCAACATCTTCGACACACTTTCCATAGGAACGCCCTTGCTGAGCGACATGGTCGCAAATGTATGCCGGGCAAGATGGAAGGTCAGATTCTTCTTGACACCGCAAAGGTCGGCAATTTCTTTTAAATATGCGTTGGTTTTCTGATTCGTTAGGATGGGAAATAGTTTGCCGTTCCGATAGGTCTTATGACTGTACTTGGCGATGATACTCTTGGGAATGTCAAGCAATAAAACATTTGTCTCCACACTTGTTTTCTGTCTCTTGGTCATAATCCACTGCTTATCATCAAGTGTTACGATATTGTCCGGTGTGAGATTGGAAACATCAATATATGCCAGACCTGTGAAACATGAAAAGATGAAAACATCCCTTACTAACTCCAAGCGTTGAATAGCAAAATCCTTGTTGGCTATCTTCATAATTTCCTCATCCGTGAGAAAACCACGATTTACCGGCTCCAAGTGGAAACGATGATTGAGGAATGGGTCGTGAAGAAGATAGCCACGCTTTTGCGCATAGATGGTCACGGTTTTCAGTGCCTTCAATTTCTTGACTGATGTGTTATAGGCACACCCAGCCGCCGTACTCAGGTACAGCTCAAAGTCCTGTACTACGGATGGCGTGAACTCTGCCAGTCCAATATCTTTCTTCCCATACTTATAGATAAGGAATTCTGCGAAATGCCTTCTTAAAACGCTGTACTTTTGCAGGCTGTCCTTGCTGATGGTATGTCCGACACGCTGTCTGACATCTTCGTTGAACTTGTCGAATATAGGGAGAAAGGTCGTGTACTCCCTGTCTTTCCCGACAAAGAATGAGCGGATTTTATCCAATGACAAGGATTCATCATCCTCGAATTTGTGGTAAATGTTATTCAGCATTGTGGAAATGGAGTCCAATGCGGCATTAGCGGATAAGGCTTCTGCCGTCCGACCTTTGAGCCTGCTGGTAGTGTTATTCCACAGCGACTTGTCCACGAATATTTTCGTAGATCCGAAATTAGCCATCTCTCCGTTAAGGAATACTCGGAGCATTACAGGCGACTTTCCTTCTTTGTTCTCATAGTTTGAACGTAGGTAGAAGGACACCTTGAAATTTGTTCTCATAATGCATCATTCTTTTGTGTAGCACTCGGCTGCAAAGTTAATACTTAATACATTGAAAAAGAAAGAGTTGATGCCGTCAATATGGTATTCAAAATCCCGTCACTGCTACATTTTTTGCTACTGCAATTTTTGTGTAGCAGTAAGTGTAGCAGAAATTGACCGAAAGATGACTGTCAAAATATAGGGTTATGCCGTCAGGCTATGGAGGTATATACAAAGAAAAATCGTTGTAAAACCTTGATTTTACAACGATTAGCTAATTTTTGAAGGCTAAATTGACAACCCTTGTGAAGTCCTTTTGAAGCCTATTAGCGGAGAGAGAGGCTTGTGAACTTTCGGATATACCAACCTGTAAAATGGAGGAAACGGCATGAGAGCAAGCAATAATTCAAAGAGCAAAAATAGCACGTACAATCATCGTAGTTACTTTGATTGGGGCAGTAATATGCAGGTTGTCCGCAAGGGCAAAGGCGAGATTGCCATGACAGAGAGTGAACTTGTGAGGTTCTTCGGTGTAACATGGAGGAAACTCAACCATAGGCTGCAAACAATAATAAAAACCTCCGACCTGCATCCCGATGAGAGAGTTGCAGGTGAGGAGGAAGTCATAATCAACGGACAACTCAAAGGTTATGCACCGCTCTATCCGCTTCCTGTCATCATCGCCCTGTCCTTTCTGTTGGACAGCACGGAAGCGCATTTGTTCAGAAAATACATCAGTAGAAGATTGCAGACAGAGGCTGCCATTGTAACGCCAATCTTCCTGTTGGGCAATACCAAGAACTGATGGATATATTTCCTTTTTCTTTCACCGATTATATCTTACTACATTACTACAATAGGAGTTAAAGCGGTGAAAGAGAAAGGATTAACGTGTAGTTGGGTGCTCAAAATAATTATACTACGCAATAACTACATTTGCCTTTCTTCTTTCACCGCTTTATTACGGTTAAAAAGGGAATTATATGCTATTTGTTATTTGCCTGACTATCCTCTGAAGCACGCTTTCATTGCTTACAAGTATATATGCCGTGCCCGCCATTCCGCAGATAATTTTATACCTGCAATCCGTTGTCCTTACCTGTGCCGTGAACACGCTGCCTGCTGCCGTTTGTCGGGGTGTATGCAATGTAGCTGTTATAATACCATTGGCTGCTCCGTATGTTCCTGCATAGTAGCCCTCAACTTCGATGTTTGCAGTCATTCCTCTCGCTATTGTATTCACGTATTTATAGGGAATGTCTATCGTGCCCTGATGGGCATTTGTTATCTGCGCTTTTGCGCTAATTGTTTTTGGGTATGGATAAAGTATGCACCTACTAGCAGTTCCACACTCCATAGAATCATGTTGTTTATAATATGGAAAATGCCACATTGTTATAGTCGATTCTTAACGTCCTCTCCAGCACCTGTCCCCTTGTAGTTGCTGTGGGTAGCATTTATCTTATAGGTAACTGTAATAGAGAATTTACGAGTATTTAAGAATTTTCTCAATGACATTTCACGAATGTCGTTTTTAAGAGTCATAGTAGATTTTGCTGTATTGAGCAAATCTTCGCATTGCAATTTTATACTCCATTTATCATGTGCGAATGCTTTATACAAACCAAGGTCACACTGCCATGTGTTACCTATATACATGTTTTCCGCATTACCACTGGTACGCCATGAAAAGTCTGCATTCAGCCAAGCGTCGAAGGGAAGATTATAGGCATTGTTGAATCTGAGGATGCCCATAGGCTTATTCAACTTCAAATCCTCACCTCGGTACTTGATGGAGAGAAATTGCTGCCTGACGGCTACCATCAAGCTGGGATGGTATTTTCCAAAAGAAGGAGACACGTTAATCATTCCAGAGAGTTCACTATATCCATTAACATTTTGCTTCTGTATCAAAGCTATTTCAGGGCTTTCACCATATTGGTTATATACGGACATCATATAATCCTTCACGTGTGTATAGTTTGCCATCAATGTAAGCCATTTATAGTTAGCCATTAATTCCACATAGTCACGAATAGAAGGACGCAAGTTCGGATTGCCTGACTGATAGGTGTATCTGTTGATATATTGGACATTGCTACTCAACTGACTGAAAGCTGGGCGAGTAATCTTGCGAGAATATGATAACCGTGTACGCACGTGTCCAATGGGCATGGACAGCATGGCCGAAGGGAAAAAATGATGATACTCTCTACTTTGTTCGTCCATCTTCACTCCATTCTCAAAATAATTACTTACCACATACTCATAGCGTAATCCAGCAGATACATTAAGCTTGCCCAAAGTTTGTCGTATCTCCGCAAAGCCGGCGCCATTAGTTTCTTTGATTTTCGAGTGGAAATCATTGATATATTCTACTCCGCTCTCATATTCGTCCGTTCGATGAAGAAAACTCCACTCCGCTCCAAAAGCAAGCTGTCCTTTCCAAACAGGATAGGTAGCAACGGCTTTTGCTGCATACAACTTGTTATTAATGTCATTTTGAGTGGATATTGTGCGGTTTTCAAGCGAAGTTGCCTTTTCTGCTACATGCTGGTGTGTATCTGCGTTATTCCAAAGAGCATCCATATTGAGGGCAATTCCCCATTTACCCATCTTGCCCGAATAATATCCAGATACTAAATGTCTTCTGTTATGAGATTTTTCCTCACTTTCGGTACTAAGCTCATTATTTAAAATCTTGTCGACTTCCAAAGCTGTAAAGGAATTATTCCTCGTCTTTGAAGGCAGATACGAAAAGTCGTAGAGAATACCAACAGAATGATTTTCGTTGAACACATAATTGAGACCTAATTTTCCAGTAAGCATGTTGGATTTTGCATAACGTTTTGCATCAGTCGTTTGATATAACAAATTTGACGGGGCATAGGTATATTGCTGCGAGATATTTTGCTGACGGAACTTGTTACGGTCATACCCTACCATACCAAATATATCTAACCCATGAAGGCGATAGTTGAAGTTTAGCTCTTCTTTGCCATATAAATAATGTGTCAGTCCCATTTGGGTACGGCTATCCATACTAAAGCCTTCTCCAACAGGTTTGAGCGTTTTGATACGAATGACTGCATTTACCGAGGCATCGTATTCTGCACCAGGAGTGGTGACTACCTCTACATCCTTAATTTTATCGGAAGTTAATTGATCCAGCTCTGCTTGATTTCTCATCAATCTTCCATTAATGTAAATGATTGGTGCTCCTTTTCCCAACACTTCTATCCCATCATTTGACTTAATCACACCAGGTGTTTTACCTAACACATCCCTTGCACTGCCAGAATGGGCTAATGATGATCCTTGAACATGAGTAACTAAAGCGTCGTTTTTGAGTTGAGTTATGGGACGGGAACTTTTCACTATCACTTCTCCAAGCATGGTCGTATCCTCAACCATGAGTATGGTACCGACATGACCATCAGTACATTTTTTATAGATGGTCTGATAACCTATTAATGAGACTTTAAGGATAGCTTCTCTCTGTTCAGAGTTGATGACAAATTCTCCCTTGTCATTACTAACAGCACCTTGTATAAAAGAAGAGTCAGCGTGATTCAGAAGGCAAACATTTGCATAGGGTAAAGGTTCTCCAAAGGCATTGATAGTTTTACCTTTGAAAATTTGTGCATTTACTGAGATAGAAAGAAAACACGCAACTGCTATACATGCAGTTATTTTCTGTTTCATCTTTTGTTTCATCTTTTATCAACTATTTAAATTAAAACTCAAGAGTAGGTCGTTCTACTCCTCTATCAGCAGCACAAAGTTAGTCATAAGAGACATCTTATGACGACTTAACAGCTAATAAAAAAGTCTTAATAGAAGAAGCGTAACCATCAGACTATCAATGGTTACGCTTCTAAAAAGTCTTAATCAGAACCTGCTGTCTCTTAATACGGACTAAACAACATTGATGAATGCAATAATATCCTCCCCTTCCGGCACACCTATCTTCTTCCGAATAGAAGTTTTGCGGACATAAATAGTCGCGCTCGTCTGCTGGGTAACAACACTAATCTCCTTGGTCGAGAAGCCGGCGCAGAGCAGACAGCATATCTGTGTCTCCTTTTCCGTGAGCAGATTGCCATAGTGGTGCATTAGGCGAGTATAAAACTGATTATAGAGTCGGTCTATAACAGGATAAAGGTCTGGCCAGACCAACAAGTCGTGCGTAGGAATTTCACCACCACTGATGGCAGAAATACGTTTGAGCAAAGCTTGATTCTGTTGAGTTGGTGTACTGGCAACCAGGCGAATGATGCCCAGTTGCTGCAACAGTACCTTTCTAAATAACACCTCATCGTTCTCATCACCTCTTTCTGTTGATGGCAGTTGTTGCGCCTTGTCAAGCATATCAGTAAGGATGCCGATACGCTCCTCTGCCTCAGCTAAACGCTGGTACTTCCGTCGATAGAGCCAATAAGCAAGTCCTATACCACCCAATAAGTTACTATGTTTGCAAAGGCTAACGTATTGAGACGAGTTAGACATCGCTCTTCGGAGGCTTCGCACCTCCGGCCGCATGGCAAGCCTCCGTGGTGTTTTTCATAGTCTGCAAGGAAAAAGTTGGTACGATAATAATTGGATTGTATATTTGTAGTGCAAACGACAAATGACAAACAATTAGAACCGTACCGATATGCAAAGAAACAAAATTTCCTTCAAGGGACAAAAGATTTACATAGGAATTGATGTCCACGCAAAAACTTGGGAGGTCTGTGTGCTGACCGAGTCGGGTTACAGAGAGAGGCACCCGCAGCAAGCCTCCGCAAAGACGCTCTTTGACTTTTTGAAGAAGCATTTCCCAGATGGGGAGTACCATGCCGTGTACGAGTCCGGCTTCAGCGGCTTTGCCACATACTACGCCCTCAAGGAGTACGGCATCGACTGCGTGGTGACCCATGCCGCGGACGTTCCGACCACCCAGTACGAGGAGGTGATGAAGACAGACAAGGTGGATGCGGCCAAGCTTGCCCGCTCCTTGCGCGCCGGGGACATCCGTCCCATATACATCCGTGAAAGGGAGAACATCGACGACAGGGCGGTAATCCGCATCAGGAAGACCATACAGAAACAACTGTCGGGCTACAAATCAAGGGTGAAGCACCTGCTGCACTGCAACGGCGTGGAGATTCCCGACCGGTTCGCAAGCCCGGGGACACACTGGTCAAGGGCCTTCATCGAATGGCTCAAGGAGGATGTCGTGCTGCTCTCTCCCTCAAGGCTGTCATTGGACCTGCTCGTCAAGCAGGTGGAGACGATACGCCAGACGCTTCTGGACGCGACAAGAGCCGTACGCAGACTTGCACGGACGGACAGGTACGGGAGCAATTGCGAGCTCCTGATGTCGATACCCGGAATAGGCGTAAGCGTAGCCATGTGCATACTGACAGAAATCTACGATGTGAAGAGATTCCGCAACGAGAATCAGTTCGCCAGTTATCTGGGGCTGATACCCACCTGTCATAACAGTGGCGGGAGGACCTCAAGCGGAGAAAAGACCTTCCGTGGCAACAGGCATCTCGGGCCGATGGTCATAGAGGCCGCGTGGATAGCCGTCTACAGAGATTACGGACTGGGACTGGCCTACGCCAGATACAAGCAGTCCATGAAACCGCAGGAGGCCATAGTCAAAATTGCAAGAAAGATGTCCAACATCATTTTCTCGCTACTCAAGAACGGCAGGAAATATGAGCCATACAGATGGGATAAAGAATAACATGCAGACTTTCGGACAACTTCATAAAACGACTCCTGTTCATTGTTGATGGACCTTCGGGTGTCATCTCCGATAAGACTGTTGCGTTTTACCTGTATTCTGAAGAAGTAAATTGTTGGGCGGATACGTCCGTGTCAACTCATAGAAGTTTGTCTGACAGGTCTGTTGTTCGTGGTCATTCCCTACCCGGCGTTTCCATGTCGGGCTGGTGGCTGTTGCTTCTTCTAAAGTCATCGTACTTAGGAACTTCACGATAAGTGATTGATAAATAAATAGTTAATAAATAACAAATATTTTCCAATTATTTGGATAGCAACATAGAAGACCAAGAATAGGAGAACAACACCCAAAAGCATCAGAAGTCGGGAGCGATGCAACTCGTAATTAGCAGCCTGCAAGCGATTCCGTGCTTCCAAGCGGCGCAGAGAAAGATTCTCATTTTCTATCATAACTGTTGTAACAGAGTCGCAGTAATGTTGAAAAGCATGTGACGAAACAGGCTTCCCGCTTCCGAAATTCAGAATGTTACGCAGCTGCTCTATGCTTGCCTTATGGCTGAGGTTACCCTGTTTTGTCCATCTTACTCCACGATTATTCGTTTCAGCTCTGCCAAGGTATATCTGTGCTGAATCCAACTGGTGCAGATTTATATAATTGTTGGCAAGCGAAACATAGATGGCAGAAGAATCTGCGTACTTCGGAACAAACCTCTGACAATGGAACAAGTAACGATTAGACTGCACGTAATCGCCACGAGCAGCCAGCACATCAGCATAACTAAGGATACGTTCCGCAGCTTTTTCTTCTTCGCCACCTTCCATAGACAGACTGATGCTTTCCTTAAAACATGAGTCACTTGCCATGTCGCCAACATGAGACAGACTGATGCCAAGAGCGTAGAGTAACCGTCCTCGCATATTTCTATCTAGACTGTAATGCCCATTGAGCACCATTTGTGCTGTCTTGGCAGCTTTAGCGTAATTGCCAGAGTGATTCAACAAAAGAACCTTCTGCTCTACCAACTGCGCCCATTTTCCAGCATTACTTTGCTCATGAGCAATCTTAATACCCTCCTCTAGCTCCTTCAATGCAGCCCTGTCTTGCCTTGTCCACTGCAGATAGGAGGCTTTTAGCAGATAACCGTCAAGTAACTTTGCCACATCCCCCTGCTGCCTATAATAATCCACGACATGAGATACTAGACTATCTTCAACCAACGAAATTCCCATCAGATAGTGCGCCATAGCATGATTCCACGCATAATGCATTACACCGGCCTCACTCATCTGTCCTACATTCTCCATTTCATCCAACAATTTCAAAGCACTGTCCGGACGAGTTGTAAGCAGCGAGTCTGTAATTGCCAATGTTTTCTGCTCGTTGCGAACAGAACAGGAAAGTAGGGACTGCAGGCAGAAAAGATATAAGAGTCGTATAATTATTTTCATATTAAGAAGTACTGCTAAGCTATTTAGCCACTATTAAGCTCCCACAAAAGTACTTCTTTTGGAGAAGAAATCCAAATAATGAAGAAAATATTGCTGTGGCATGCCGTAAAGGATAGTTATATCAAACATTTATGTACCTATCTTATCCTGCATAACAGAGAAGAAAGTAAAAATGCATAAAGCTGTAATATCATAAAACTATTTATACTGTCCTATTTCCTGTAACTCTCTTCCAGTAACTTTATCAAATCTGAAGCCTTATAGAGAATCTTCCCTGCAAACTGCGTGTAGGGGATAATCTTTCTGTCTCGATAGTCCTGCAAGGTACGAGGGCTGATATACAATCTTTCACACACTTCCTTGCCTGTAAGGAAATGCTCACCGCCAAAGAGCGGCTTGTGTGTCTGTGCCACTTCCTTTATTCGTTTGCTCACACTGCTGATGGCGGACAACACTACTTGCATCTCGTCCGCATCCATATTCAAATCTCTTACTGATTCCATTGCCTTTTCAGTTTATTTGTTATTTTTTGATCTCACAGATTTCGTTTGTAATAACCGTTCCACGTCCTCAGCCCTGTAATAGCACTTGTGCCCGATTTGGGTAAACGGCAGTATGCCCGTATCACGGTAATGCTGCAAGGTGCGCTTGCTGATGTTGAGCAGTTGGCACACATCTCCGTTGTGCAGCCATTCGGTATGTTTACTCTGTTCTCCAAATGCCCTGTGGCAGGTCTGGGCAAGGGCAAGTATCTCGTCCCTCAGCATTGCCCATTGCTTATCGGTAATGATAAAATATCCCATAGTGTTATATTGATTTATTTATATTTTCCTTTTGCGATTTGCTTTCCGTCGCATATTTCTGCGTGCAAAAGTATGCGGTTCTTTCCCATCTGCAAAGCAGTGGGGAACAGCGAGGAAGAATAGGGAAACCGAAAGAAAAACGGTTCTCTTTCTTATCTTTTTTCCGTGTCTGGTTTTTCATTTTCTACATCCGTTTTAGTCAATGCAATACTTCGCAGATTAGAGCAGATAAACACGTACTTTTCTTACCCATTTTCTATACCTATCCTCTTGCTCTTGGCTTAAATCCTTGTTTTTCTGCTGTTTTCTGTCAGAAATCCGTGCTAAATTCACAGCCAATGAGCGCAACATTATGCAAGCACTCTCCGAATGCTTGGAACTTACCCATTCTCTTGATAACTTCGTTCTTGAAAACAAAAACAAGCATATAATGAAAAAGAACGCAGATAAAGGAAAATCGGAGGGCTACTACAATACGTCCAGACAGAGAAAGACTTCCTCCAAGAACTCGGAGATAGAAGCCTACCTCTCCATGCACTATACCTTCAGATACAACACGGTATTGGGGAGAACCGAATACCGAAACAGGGCAAACAGCGATTTCACAAAGGTGGGTCGCTATGAAATCAACACGCTCCGCAGGGAGATAGACAACGACATCGGGATAATAACCTCGTCGGATAATCTATACTCTATCATCGAGAGCAGTTTTTCTCCACGTATCAATCCCATACAGGAGTATTTCAAGGCATTGCCCTTGATAGATATAGGCAGCGATTGTGGCAGCAGCAATACTTCTTCCCATTCAATGAAAGCCATTTCCGATTTGGCAAGTTGCGTTGTGGTGCGCAATCACGAAAAATGGCTACCGTATCTCACCAAATGGCTCGTGGCAGTGGTCGCCAACGTAATGGACGACCGTGAGTGCTGTAACCATACCTGCCTCGTGCTGACAGGCGAGCAGGGAAAGTTCAAGACCACCTTCCTTGACCTGCTCTGTCCGCCTGCCCTGCACGGTTACAGCTATACGGGCAAGATATATCCTCAGGAGAAGGATACGCTCACCTATATCGGGCAGAACCTCATTGTGAACATCGACGACCAGCTCAAGGCCCTCAACAAGAGGGACGAGAACGAACTCAAGAATCTCATCACCTGCCCGATGGTCAAGTACCGCATGCCCTACGACAAGTATGTGGAGGAACATCCCCACTTGGCAAGTTTCGTGGCATCGGTGAACGGCAACGACTTTCTTACAGACCCCACAGGAAGCAGACGATTCCTGCCCTTTGAGGTGCTGTCCATCGACATCAACAAGGCAAAGGCAATTTCTATGGACAGTGTCTATGCGGAAGCCAAAGCCTTGTTGAACGCAGGTTTCCGCTATTGGTTTGACGATGAAGAGATAGCGGAGCTATACAGGGAGAGCGAGGACTTTCAAGTGCAGACCGCAGAGATGGAACTGCTGTTGCGCTGCTTCGAAAAACCGACAGAGGATAATCCCCATTGCTCCTATATGACCACTACGGAAATTCTTACCTATCTGGGTATCTATACCCGACATCCCCTGACTTCCAAACTTATGGGCGAAGCCCTTAAAAGGGCAGGCTTTGAAAAAGTGAGCAAAAGGCGTGACGGCAGCAGTCCTGTCTATGTGTATAAAATAAGGAAGATACTGCCCTGCCCTTTGCTTGATAGTTGTAGTAGTCTGATGTAGTAGGGTGTGTAGTATTGTTATATACTACAATGTAGTGTTGATTATCAACAACTTACAACAAAATAGTATGTAGTAAGAAGAAAGATGAAAAAGTTTGGAAAGGAAAAAGTTTGGAAAGAGGAATATCGTAGAAGCATTGGCTGATACGATTTGGCTCCCTGATAGCATTTAAGTAAACCATAATATTTCAATCAATTAAAATGGCAGAACAATGAAAGAAGAAGATTTATCACTCATCAAGCGATACTCTATCGTGGAGTATCTTGAAAGGAAAGGCATCAAGCCTGTACGCAGGACACCTGCCTATGCCCTGTACCGTTCACCGCTTCGTGCGGAAACACATCCGAGTTTCAAGGTGGACACAGAGAAGAACCTCTGGATAGACTATGCCGAAGGCAGGGGCGGAAGTATCATCGACCTCTGTATGCGCTTGGAGAGCTGCACGCTATTGGAAGCCATCCGTCATTTGGGACGGAACGCTCCCGATGATTCTGCATATAGTTCTCGCAACGACTTCGCATCAAACTATTTCCAACCTTCAATGGTTGCAAATGGGGCAAGGAAACTGATAAGTATATCAGACACCTTGCCGCCACATTTACAGGAGTACCTTACAAAAGTACGCTGCATCAACTTGGAAAATGCAAAGCCATTCCTCAAATGTATCAGTTACGAGGTAAAGGGCAGGCGATATCAAGCCTTCGGCTTTGTCAACTCATCGGGAGGGTACGAGCTTCGGGATAATCAATCGTTCAAGGGAACAGTAGCCCCGAAAGACATTACTCCGATATTCACGGACAGAGCGGAGCCTGTATGTATCTTTGAAGGCTTCATGGACTTCCTATCCTTCCTTTCAATGAAAGAGAAAATTATCAACCACTGCCTTGTGATGAACTCGGTGAGCAATGTGGCAAGAACTGTCCGCTATCTGAACGACCACAACCTGACCCATATCCGTGCCTTCCTTGACAATGACGATGCAGGACGGAGAACCGTGCAAGAATTTGTAAAGGCAGGTTTCAAGGTGGAGGATATGTCCGTACATTACAAGGGCTTCAAAGACCTCAACGAGTTTCATGTCAGCCGTATGCGTAAGCAGGAGCAGCAGAAAGTGCAGGAACGGACACGGATGTCGGTTACGGAGCAAAAGGAAAGTAAGAAATCAAAACAAGTCAAACATAAAATGAGATAAAGATATGGAAAAGAAAAAAGTCAGTAACGAGGGAATGGAGAATACCATCCATTCCGCCAAGCAATATTTAGGACTCAACCAAATCGAAAGTCCGTCTGAACATCTCATTGCCGGACTTCGGGCAAGGAGAGCCAGACTTACTCAAGACCCAAACAAGCAGGACACAGAGAATACCACGCACTCTGAACCTGTACTGAATACTGAGAATGCAACCGTTCAAAGGCGCATCAGTGCCAAGATGAGAAAGGAGACGCTCGAAGCCTACAAGCAAGCCTACCTTGTTCCGACAAGACTGAACAACCGTAAGGCGGTCTATCTGAGCAGGGAGACACAGGAGCGTGCCGACTTCATCGTGCGCAGGTTGGGCGACAGAGGCAGCAACCTTTCAAGCTTTGTGGAGAACATCGTACGCCTCCATTTGGAGGAATACGGTGAGGACATAGAGAAATGGAGGAAGCTTTGAACCCACAGGAAAAAGGTCGAGGGTTTTCCTGAAAATGGACGCCCCTTTCACTCAAAACCCTCGACCCTTTTCAGAGAACAGGACAACAGACATTTGCTGAACATACCGAATGACCGGAGTGTCCCGAACGTAATGAGTCAAAGAATGCACGGCATTCACTTTTTGACTACAAAACGCCTTGTGCGTAAACGTTTCGTTAGCTGACATTGCAAGACGTCAGTTTGTACCCACAAACTGCCCTTGCTCCCCTCGTTAGACTGTCGGGGAGATTAGACCGTAATCACTCCGTTCTCATCGGTCAGTATTCAGGAATTAAGAAACAATGAATCATCTACAATGATAAACTTTCAAGGAAACTTATATGAGCAGATACAAGGGAAAAGCTGCCCGATGGCAGCAACAGGATAAAGAAGAACAGCGGATGAACAAAACGGAGTTCATCAAGGTAAGATGCACCTTAGAGGAGAAGCAGCGTATCAAATCAAGGGCGGAAAGCACGGAACGGAAGTTCTCCGATTATTGCCGTGAGATACTCCTTAATGGAGAAGTGACTGCCGTTCCCAAGATGACAGACAATGAGAGGGAAGCCATTGCCATCCTCCAACATACAGGAAGATTCTACGGGCAGGTTTCCAATCTCATCAAGGTCAAGGACGAAAGATGGGTACTCATCACAAAGAACCTTTCCTTATGTGCCAAAGAAGCATTTAAGCGGTTTTACGACCCGCATTTTCGTGTGGATGATGAGGTATATAAGGTCTTAAATCTAACAAGAGATGATAGGGAAATGTAAGGCGATAGCACACGGAAGTACGGCTCTGGACTATATTTTCAGAGAAGGCAAACTCGGCAGTCGGCTTGCCTTCCACAATCTTTGCAGCAGGGAGCCAAAGAGCATCTATGAGGAAATGAAAGTCGTCAGCGACTATAACAACCGTTGCAGGAACAAGTTTCTCCGTATCGAAATAGGCATTGCACCGCGGGACGAGAAAAAGTTGCCTGTATCCGAACTGATGCGGATAGCTCATTTGTTTGCCAAGCGAATGGGACTTGACAACCACCAATGGGTGGCAGTAACGCACAAGGACACCGACAACAGACACATTCATATCATTGCCAACCGCATCAGCCTATATGGAGAGGTCTATGATACCACTTTTGTGAGCAACAGGGCTGCAAGGGTGGCAGAGGAAATCAGCAGGGAGAAAGGCTTGACCATTGCAAAAGAGGTCAAGGCAGAAAGGAAACACCAAAAGACAAAGGCTAATCCCACGAGAGAGCAAACAAAACAGCAGGTACAGCAAATCTGCTATGCCTTGCTTGACAAATACAAAGGTACAGGCATCACGGGACACTCTATGTTTCTCTACGAACTTCACAAGAACGGCATTTCCATAGAGCGTATGAAGAACAAGCAGGGCAAGGTATATGGCTTGAAGTTCTCATACGGAGGACTATCATTCAAGGCTTCCGAAATCGGCAGGGAGTTCGGCTACCATTCCTTGCAGAAGAACTTTGAAACAACCAACAAGGAAGAATCAAGGAAACCACATCTAACAGTACAAGAGCCGACAGAAAAGAAAGAACAATCTGATACAGGCTACCAACTTGTACCTCCAAGCCGCTCCTCTATCTCACGAGACAATGATACCTCACAAGTGCAGAATCCCATTGGTGCAGTGGCAGGCACCATCGTTAGCGCAGCCGATGAAGTGGTGGCGGGGCTGGGCGATTTGATTACACCAACCGCACAGGGCAATGACTATGCTGAAGCAGCATGGCAGCGTAAACTCAGATACCAAGCCAATAGAAAGAAAAGACGAGGAAGAGGAATATAACCTACAACCAGACAATCAATCAAAAATGCAGAAAGAAGAATATTTCATCAAAAACGCTTGTTATTCGGTAACAAAGTCTTATCTTTGCAAACAGAATAACAAGCGTTCTTTGTTAGGCAGAAAACAGCGAAGCCAAGTAGCTCGCTCGTTTCCAAATCGTTACCAGTTTAGTTGTACAAACAAGGTAACTCCTTTATTTTCAATAAGTTGTATTTTAAGAATTATCTTGCATTGCAACTAAGCAACTGTTCTCGAACAGCTTGTAACTTACTGCAAACAAGCGATTTAGAAAATGAATGGAAATACATTTCCAGCCGCTTAACCGGTATTGTAAAAAATACGGGCATACGTGATTCTCGGGAACATTGCCGGCACAGGAGAGAGTAAACAATCAGGACAAAACAGGGGGCCTCTCAGAGGGTGTTTTCAGGTTTGCTCTGCTCCTGCTGCGAACAGAACCATAGGCAGATTCTTTGCAGCGGCCTGGCACGACTTTATCCGGTGAGAGGACTTTTCCGACAACGGCTTCACACAGTGACTTGGGGAGTGCAGCAGCTTTGCACGCCCTTACAGGGTAATAGTCCCTTTTCTGCGGACCTGCACTTCTTTAGAATGACTATGGCCCCGCTGAAACCAGTGCGCTATAATCTCTCGAAAAGCTCTTGTCAAAGTCCTTGTCAGAAAGGTACACGCAAGTCTCCGCCAGGAGGTGGCGGCAATGGTTCATCGTTCATCTTGCTGCCGATAATCTCTCCTCCCAACGGATCATCAGACATGGGAGCAGAGAATGCCGCATCTTCCGGATTGGAGAAGCGGGTATATTCGCCCCGGAAGTTCAGGAGCACATCCCCCGTCGCACCCTTTCGGTGCTTGGCAATGATGATCTGTGCCATGCCATGGAGGTCGTTGCCCTTCTCGTCCTGCAGAATGTGATAATATTCAGGACGGTGTACGAAGAGCACCATATCGGCATCCTGTTCTATGGCACCGGACTCACGCAAGTCGCTCAGCTGCGGCCGTTTGCCCTCCACTCCCTCACGTTGTTCTACGGCACGGCTCAGCTGCGAGAGTGCCAGCACGGGGATGTTCAGTTCCTTGGCAAGCCCCTTCAGCGAGCGGCTGATGGTCGACACCTCTTCCTGTCGGCTGTTGAAGCGCATTCCGTTGGCATTCATCAGCTGAAGATAGTCGATCATCAGAATCTGGATGTCATGCTCACGTACCAGCCTGCGCGCCTTCGTACGAAGCTCGAAGATGGAAAGACCGGGGGTATCATCTATATAAATAGGTGCTCCCTGCAGCTTCCGGATATTAGAGTCGAAGCGTTCCCATTCGTCATTCGTCAGCTGTCCGTTGAGAATCTTGCTGCCCGGAACAGAGCAGACATTGGAAATCAGACGGTTCACAAGCTGCACATTGTTCATCTCAAGAGAGAAGAAAGCAATGGGCTTACGGTAGTCGACGGCGATGTTCTTGGCAATGCTGAGGGCAAAGGATGTCTTTCCCATGGCAGGACGGCCGGCAATGATCACCAGGTCGGAAGCCTGCCAGCCCGCCGTAATCTTGTCAAGGTCGTGAAAACCGCTGGGGACTCCCGTCAGGCCGCCTTTGTTGTTGGCAGCCTTGAGCAGCAGCTGGTGGGCCTGTTCGACAACCGTGTCTATCTGCACGTAATCCTGCAACATGTTCTTCTGGGAAATCTCGAACAGCGCACCCTCGGCTTTCTGCATCAGGTCGTCGACATCGACCGTCTCGTCGAAGGCATCTGTCTCGATCATCGAAGCAAACTGAATCAGCTGTCGGGCAAGGAACTTCTGTGCAAGGATATGCGCATGGTACTCTATGTGGGCAGAGGAGGCTACGTTGGAACTGAGTTCCACGATATAGGCTGGCCCGCCGATCTCATCAAGCGTCCCTTTACGGCGAAGCTCCTCGACGACGGTCATAATGTCGACAGGCTTTTCCTGCAGATTCAGCGACTGTACCGCTCCGTAGATTTTCTGATGACGGGCTTCGTAAAAAGTCTCCGGCTTGATGATTTCAGACACGACCGTAAAGGCGTCCTTGTCAATCATGAGGGCACCCAGGACAACCTTCTCTATATCCGTCGCCTGCGGCTGCAGATGTCCGAAGGCCGTGTCGATAGGAGCCTTGCTGGCCCTACGACTGCTTTTGCTGTTACTATTTCTTTCCGGCATTTGGCAGCAAAATTACAAAAAATATTCCATTCATGACAGCAATATTACAACGTTTTATTATCTTTGCAGAAAGAATTCTTAAAACAACATTTCAGACTATGATTACATTCCCTTGCTGCAAAATCAACCTTGGATTAAACATTGTTGCAAAACGGCCGGACGGCTACCACGACCTTGAAACAGTCTTCTACCCCATTCCTCTCTGTGATGCCCTCGAAATAAAGAAGATGGACGAGGAGTTCCCTTCTCCTACGCCTGTTGACCTCAAGGTGACGGGTAATTCCACCGGATGTGACGAAAACGAGAATCTGGTGGTAAAAGCCTATCAGATCATAGCGCATGACTATGCACTCCCACGTGTACATGCCCACCTTGTCAAGCGTATTCCCATGCAGGCCGGACTTGGCGGCGGCTCATCCGATGCCGCCTACATGATCAGACTGCTTGACGAACGCTTCCGGCTGAACATGGGTAGTGCCGAGATGGAACGCTATGCAGCCCGGCTGGGAGCTGACTGTGCCTTCTTCATCCGTTCGGAGATCGCCTATGCGACAGGTGTCGGAGACATCCTTGCGCCTGTGGATGACGAGGACAGCAACCTGGAAGGATATTACCTTGTGCTGGTAAAACCGGATGTAGCCGTATCAACGGCCGAGGCATACGAAGGGATAACACCCAGGAAACCGAGAAAATGCTGCCGGGATATCGTACGGCAGCCCATTGACACCTGGCGCAATGAGCTGACAAACGACTTTGAAGAATCAGTATTTGCAAAATTCCCTGGACTTGGTGCTGTGAAGAACAAACTGTACGACTGCGGGGCGATATACGCACAGATGTCTGGCAGCGGGAGCACACTCTTCGGCATCTTCGGGCAGAAGCCTTCTGCCATAGAGGAGAAATTCCGTGGAATGTTCACCTATTGTGTCAGACTATAACTTCCCCAACCCGCCAAAAAATGGAAAAAGCATTAACCGTTTACAAGGCTTCGGCAGGATCGGGAAAAACGTTCACACTGGCTTCCGAATACATCACCCTGGTGGTAAAGAACCCGCAGGATTACAAAAAAATTCTTGCCGTGACTTTCACGAACAAGGCCACACAGGAAATGAAAATACGCATCCTGTCACAGCTGTACGGAATTGCCCATCATCTTCCCGACTCACAGGCGTATTTCGACCAGGTCGCCAGAAAGACCGGGTTTCAGGAAACGGTTATCCGAGAAAATGCCGCCGAGGCGTTGTCGCTGCTCACACATCATTACAATGAGTTCCGGGTGCAGACAATCGATGCTTTCTTCCAGTCTGTATTGCGGAACCTCGCCCGTGAACTCAATCTTACGGCTAACCTCCGCATCGACCTCAACGACGACCAGGTGGAAGCGCAGGCTGTCGACGAGATGATCGACAGCCTCGAGGAAGGAGAAGAAGTCCTGAAATGGATTCGTGACTATATCGACAAGAACATCGAAGATGACCAGGGATGGAATGTCATTGGACAGATAAAAGACTTTGGAAAGAACATCTTCAAGGATTTCTACAAGGACCACCAGCAGGAACTCAACGAACGCTTCAGTGAAGAATCATTTTTCGACGGTTTCATCACGGATTTACGTAAGAGACGCAAGATGAGTCCGAAAAAGATGAATGACCTGGCAAAACAGATGCTTCAGACTATCGATGATGCCGGTATCGATCCATCCTACTTTCTCAAAGGGCTGTACAGTTATATCACCAGACTTGCCGAGGACAAGCCAACAGGCGACGGACCGTCTGCGAATGTCGGAAAATGCCTGGAAAGTGCAGACAACTGGCTTCTGAAGAAATGTCCATCAGAAGAACGGGCAACCATCACCGCACTTGTTTCGGAATCATTATACAATGACCTGGTGCAGTTGGAGACACTCCGGAAATCTTCTTGGAGAGAGTTTCAATCCTGCAACCTCACGCTCAGACATCTCTCACAGCTCCGACTGCTGCACGCCATATCAGAGGCTGTCGACGAGATAAACAAAGACACGAACCGGTTTATGCTAAGCAACACACAATCATTGCTTAGCACATTGATGAAGGATTCTGACACACCTTTTGTATTTGAAAAGATGGGAGCCTACCTGAAACACATCATGATTGATGAGTTCCAGGATACGAGTACTATTCAATGGAAGAACTTCCGGAAGCTGCTTGACAACTGTATGGCGCAGATAGATTCGCACAATCTGATTGTCGGTGACGTCAAACAGAGCATATACCGCTGGCGGCAGGGTGACTGGAAACTGCTGAACAATATTGAACATGAATTCTCCGGGGAACAGATAAAAATACAGCCGCTTGACACCAACTATCGGTCGGAGGAGCATATCATCCGATTCAACAACGCTTTCTTTTCACGTGCCGTAAAGCAGACTGTAGAAGAATTGGAAAGTGACGGTATCGGAGAGGCAAACCAACTGACAGAAGCCTACAAGGAAATAGCACAGCATCCAAAGAGAAACGACGGGAAAGGCTGTGTACGTATAAAATTGTTTTATTGTGGGAGAAACGAAAAGGAGTACAAGGAGAAGGTCCTTGAAGAACTGACCGACAATGTGCGTGAACTCCTTTCACATGGATACCGACAAAAGGACATTGCCATACTCGTACGCTCAAAAGGGGTCATACAAGACATCGCAGATGAATTTCTGCATACGTTCGGGACAGAAGTCACAATCGTGTCCGACGAGGCTTTTCGGCTGGATGCGTCCTTGGCTGTCAATGTGATTGTCCATGCGCTCCGATTACTGACACATCCGGAAGACAAACTCACAGAAAGCAAGCTCGTCAAGCTCTACCAGCAACAAGTCCTACAGACCGGAAAGGATGACAACGCCTTATTTGTTGAAAAAGGCTCCTATAGTGCAAGACACTTGTTGCCAGATGATTATATCAATAGATTTGAGCCTTTATTAAGAATGTCACTCATGGATCTTGTCGATGAAATCTATTCTCTCTTCAGTCTTGACAGCCTCGAAGGCCAGAGTGCGTATGTCTGTACGTTCTATGATACATTGAACGAATACCTACGTGACCATCCTGCGGATATTGACGATTTCATCGAAGAATGGGAAGAAAACCTTTCGGCCAATACCATTCAGAGTGACGAGGTTGAGGGCATCCGGCTGATTACCATTCACAAGAGCAAGGGACTGGAGTACGACAACGTGTTGATTCCATTCTGTGATTGGGAACTGGAAAAAAAGAAGGGTAACACAATCTGGTGTCCGGGAGAAAACAAAGAGAAGCCTTACGGTGAATTGCCGCTGATTCCCGTAGACTTCTCAAAGAAAAACATGATGGGCACGGTCTTTGAGGATGACTATAAAGCGGAGCATCTGCAGAATACCGTAGACAACATGAACCTGCTCTATGTTGCATTTACACGTGCGGGAAAGAATCTCTTTATAACGGGCAAGCGGACTTCGGACAAGCGGTTCAAAGAACTTCAGAATGGCGGCACAGCTTCCAACCGGTCGCAGATTATACAGCTGCTCCTATCTGAACTCGCAACGGAGCTTAACAGTGCAAGACTTGATGACCAAGGAGAAAAAGAGACACTCGCTTTTGAATATGGAAGCTTTCCAGACAACGTTCAGAGCATAAAGAAGAAAGCTACCGCCAATCCCTTTGAAGTTACTCCGGACACGCACACACTGAAAATCGAGACCTTCCCCCATCCTGTCAGCTTCCGGCAAAGCAACAAAAGCCACGACTTTGTGAGGGGGGAAGACCTTGATCCATCTGAGAGGAGCCGGTATATAAAGGTGGGGAACATTCTCCATCAGTTGTTTTCAACTATCCTTACCGAGGCCGACATAGAACCGCGGCTGAAAGAACTGGAGCAGGAAGGAATCATATACAACGACGAGATTACATCAAAAGAGCTGAGAGAAAAGATTGCCGATGCGCTCAAGAACGAAATGGTAAAAGGCTGGTTCAGTCCTCGCTGGAAACTCTTCAACGAGTGTACGATCCTCGAATATGACTGTGAGAACAAAGAAGCACAAGAGCACCGTCCGGACCGCGTCATGACCGACGGCAAAGAGCTTATCGTCGTCGATTTCAAATTCGGCAAGCCACGTGAAGAGTACCGCGAACAAGTGCAGCGGTATATGAAACTGCTCACAAACATGGGCTATCAGCACGTGTCGGGGTATATCTGGTATGTTATCAGAAACGAGGTCATACCCACTCCGTTCCATACCTGAAGCAGAAAAAGACGAAGCATTGCAGTCCTGTTGTTCTGCAAATATCATGGCGATTATCCCAGACAGACGGGAAAGAAATCCCATAAGAACGGAAATAAGCAACAGAGTAACCAATTAGAAAATAATCGGTTAATAACAGACCGTTAAATCACGACAAGAATCAGAAAGAATCAATCTCTACACCTCATTGTGTGAGGGGGACATTTTAAATTATGATGACATTCCTTGAATACGTAGCACAAGACCTGCTCAAAAAGTACGGCACAGATATGTCTGATGTGGCAGTTGTCTTCCCGAACAAACGAGCCTCCCTCTTCCTGAATCAGGCACTGGCTCGGATGGCGGGACACCCCCTGTGGAGTCCTGCCTATGTCACGATCTCCGATTTCTTCCGTCAGCATTCCGGACTTACCGTTGCCGATCCCATCAAAAGCATATGCGACCTCTACAAGACCTATGTAGAGGTGACCGGCAATGTCGGAGAGACACTCGACCAGTTCTATGGATGGGGGCAACTGCTTCTGGCAGACTTCGATGACATCGACAAGAACCTGGCAGATGCACGCCTGATATTCTCCAATATCAGCAACCTCAGAGAACTGGATGACATCAGCTATCTCAACGATGAACAGAAGGCAGAACTGCACCGTTTCTTCGCCAATTTCGATGATAAGCCTGAGGGAATCCGAGAACGGTTCATAACTCTTTGGGATCGGTTAAATGACATATACAACCGATTTCGGGAAAAGCTTCGTTCACAGGAACTTGCTTACGAAGGGATGCTTTACAGGGATGTGGCAGAACAGGCAGATATCCAGACCAGATACCAGCACTATGCTTTCGTAGGTTTCAACGTTCTTCAAAAAGTTGAGCAGCGAGTCTTTAAACGCTTCAAGGAAGAAGAAAAGGCGGATTTCTATTGGGATTACGACCGCTATTACATGGGACGGACGAATGAGGCGGGCAACTACATCAGACAATGGCTCAACAGGTTCCCTAATTCCCTGCCAAACAACAATGACGAATTGTATGACAATCTCGGTAAAGAGAAAGAAATCAGCTTTGTATCCGCTCCCACCGAAAACCTGCAGGCACGGTACATTACGGAATGGCTGCGCAAGGACGGCAGATACAAGGACGGCACGCATACCGCAATCGTTCTTTGCGACGAGCATCTGCTCCAGACTGTCATCCACTGTATTCCAAGCGAAGTCGAGACCTTAAACATTACCACAGGATACCCGCTGCAGCAGACTCCAATAGCCTCAATGGTGACGCAATTGCTGATTCTTCAGACAGAAGGTTACTCCGTACAGGAACAAGGCTACAGACTTCATCATGTCAGCAGGGTATTACGGCATCCATACGGAAAGTATCTCATTCCGAATGTTTCGGAGGTCCTCGAACAACTGAGCAAAAACCACCGGTTTTACATCCCACCCAGAGCCGGGACCCTCCTTGAATATCATCCAAGTGACAGACAACATCTGCCAGCTTTGGCAGACTGGCTGGCAAGAAACATCCGGCTCATCGGAGTAAACGGCGCAGCAGACAAGGATCCGCTATTCGAAGAGTCTGTATTCCGTATGTTCACGCTTCTCACAAGACTGAGCGACTTGATGACAGGCGGCGACCTTGAGGCCGACAAAGTTGTCTTCCGCCGGCTGCTGACGCAGCTTGTCTCGTCTACAAGCATTCCCTTCCATGGGGAGCCGGCACGTGGCGTACAGGTAATGGGCGTGCTGGAGACGCGCAACCTGGATTTCGACCATGTACTCGTTCTTTCCTGCAACGAAGGCAATATGCCAAAAGGTGTGGATGACTCGTCGTTCATTCCCCATCTCATCCGCAAAGCATACGACCTGACAACTGTCGACAACAAGGTGTCAATCTACAGCTACTATTTCTACAGTCTTATCCAGCGGGCAAAGGATATTACCTTCCTTTACAACAACTCCACACAAGGAAGCAGGACCGGAGAAATGAGCCGCTTCATGTTACAGCTGATGGTCGAATGGAATCATCCTATCCGCCGGATGACGCTTCAGGCCGGCCAAGTCCCTATGCGCTGTGAGGCAAAAGCCGTTACAAAAGATGAAGCAGTACTAAACAAGCTCGATGAAATCAGCTATTTCTCGCCGACCGCCATCAACACATACATAAGCTGTCATTTAAAGTATTACTTTAAATATATTGCAGAGATAAATGAGAACGAAGAAACTGACATCGACGATGTTGACAACAGGATGTTCGGCAACATCTTTCATTCCGCCGCCCAGCTCATGTATGAGAAACTACTGCCAAAAGAAGTCATCACTGACAAAAACATCGACTACGTGCTGAAGACCGGAAAGAGCGCACAGCCATTCACGGCAGACGGCATAAAGTCTACTATGGATGATGTGGTTGACGAAGCATTCGCAACAGAACTTTTCCATCAGCAACCGGGGAGCAGAAGACATCCCAGACTTAATGGTCTACAACTCATCAACCGGGAGGTCATAAAAAAATATCTCTATCAATTACTGCGAATAGACCGGCGTACGACTCCACTGCGTGTTATCGGGCATGAATTCAATGTGAAGCGGACCTTGCTCATCAACGTGAACGGGACCGAGAAGCAGATAGAAACAGGCGGACGCATAGACCGGCTCGATGAAGTGTTCATCGGCACAGAAAAAGCCCGGCTGCGTGTTGTCGACTATAAGACCGGAAGCAAGACCGCTGAACCTCTGAAGAATGTTGAAGCAGTCTTTGACCCGAAAAACATAGAGAAGAAAAGCGACTACACAATGCAGGCCATGCTTTACAGTCTCATCGAATCAAGGTATGACATCCTACACAACCCTGGCCACCGCCCGGTGAGCCCTGCCTTGCTTTTCATCCAACATTCCGGCGGCGAAGACTATACGCCTGTAATAATCATGGACGGCGAGGAGATGACCGATGTCACTCTATACGAAAAGGATTTCCTCAGAAAGCTCACAGAAACGCTTGAGGAAATCCATAATCCTGATGTGCCCTTTGCACCGATCGACGACCTGGAGCGATGCAAGTACTGCCCCTACAGGCAGATGTGCGGGCGATAAGTACAAACCGGCGGTAATCCCCCATCATCGCCTATCCGATAATCTTGAACTTAGCAAACTTCAGCAGGAGCTGCTTCTTACCGGCATTGCGGAACTCGACGGTCGCCTTGGCGTTCTCGCCTGTTCCTTCGAGTCCCAGTACCTGACCGACCCCGAACCGCTGGTGTTCGATCACGACCCCTACGCTGAGTCCTGCAACAGAAGCAGATGATAGAGGCGATGTGGATAACGGAGAGGAAACCGTCCTGCCGCCATTTGCCATCGCTGACGAAAGCCGCCTGAAACTGCCACCTTCAGTGACCAGCCTGCGCTTCGTACGGTCAGAAAGCGGATCAACGGCCACTTCTGGTTTCTTACGTCCGGTAATCTTCAGTTGCGGATCGGCACGGAACTGACTGGCCACAGGGGTGGCATTCTGCCATCGCGGCCCCATCTGCCGGAAATCCTGCCCCCACGGCCTGCTGCCGGTATACGCCCTGTTCGGTTCATATTCACGCTGTCTTCCCCTTCCATATCCTCCATCTTCCTCATCCCAAGGCATTTTATGCCGCTGTCTCTCGAAGACACCTGTGGCATAATCATCTGTACGAAGGAGAGAGGAGTCTATATCGTTCAGAAAGCGACTGGGGTTGTCAACCTGTATTGTACCGTAACGGAAGCGGTTCTTCGCATTGGTCAGGATGCAATGCCGCTCGGCACGCGTGATGGCTACATAGAGCAGGCGGCGTTCTTCCTCTATCCCGCGTTTTGAACCTGACGACATCGGACTGGGGAAGATGTTTTCTTCCAACCCGACGACAAATACCGTCGGGAACTCCAGTCCCTTTGCAGCATGAATCGTCATAAGCGTCACCTTCGGCACATCATCTTCTTCCTTGTCTGCATCCGTATAGAGTGCCACTTCCTGAAGATAGTCCGCCAGGTAAACGTTTTCCTCGCGTCCTTCCTCACGTCCCGTGCCAACAAACCCCTGCATGGCCGACATGAATTCCTCCAGGTTTTCACGGCGTGCCAGGTCCTCCGGTTCATTGCCAGAACGGATATCAGCCCCCACACCGCTTTTCTCGATAATCTCGCATCCAAGCTCATAGGCATCCGTCAGTGCCGCTTTCTTTATAAAGCTGCTGATGAGCATCCTGAAGGAAGAAAGTTTCGC
Organism: Prevotella denticola; assembly: GCF_900454835.1. Taxonomy (GTDB): domain Bacteria; phylum Bacteroidota; class Bacteroidia; order Bacteroidales; family Bacteroidaceae; genus Prevotella; species Prevotella denticola. Next base: position 1,192,974 of record NZ_UGTM01000002.1, read on the forward strand.
CAATGTTCCTTTGTTGACATCCAGACCGTATTCTGCCGGACTGAGGATTGTCTCCCAAAGCGATACCGCATGCTGCTGGGCACAGGCAATGATCTTCTGTACGGTCGTATTGCCGATGCCACGTGCAGGGTAGTTGATGACCCGGCGGAAGGCCTCCTCGTCATCAGGGTTGGCAACCAGTCTGAAATATGCGATGATGTCTTTGATTTCCTTTCGCTGATAGAAGGAAAGCCCGCCGATGATCTTGTAGGGAATCCCCTGCTTGCGGAACTCATCCTCGAAAGGACGGCTCTGTGCATTCGTGCGGTAGAGGACAGCGAAGTTGTCATAATCGCAGGAGTCACCGTGTCTGATGCGTTTCAGTTCAGCAGCAACAGCCATCGCCTCCTCCCTGTCGCTGTAGCAGGGCTTGTAGAGTACCTTTTCACCTGCGGCTTCCTTTGAATAGACTTCCTTGGGAATCTGCCGTTCGTTGTGTTTCATCAGCGAGTTGGCAGCCTGCACAATGAACTGTGTCGAACGGTAATTCCTTTCCAGCTTGAAGAGGCGGGCATCAGTGAACTTGTTTCTGAAATCGAGAATATTGTCAATGTTCGCACCACGGAAAGAGTAGATGCTTTGGTAGTCGTCGCCGACGACACAGATACGGCGGTGTGTCTCCGCCAGCAGACTGATGATGTTCACCTGCGCATAGTTCGTGTCCTGATACTCGTCAACAAGAATATACTCAAACTGCTGTCCGTACTTTTCCCTTATCTCACGGTTGTCACGGAAGAGCAAGTACGTGTAAAGCAGAATATCGTCAAAGTCCATGGCATTCGCCTGCCGGCATCTTGCCTCATAAGCCTTGTATATCAGATGGACCGCCGGCATACGGGCGTTTCTGTCACGTTCGGTTGCCGCACGGTCTTCCGCATACTCATCAGCCGTTATCAGATGGTTTTTCGCCATGGAGATGAAGCTGTGAACCGACGACGGCTTGTATGCCTTCTCGTCAAGACCCAAGGCTTTCACAATACTCTTGATCAGCAAGCGCGAATCCGCCTCGTCATAGATGGTGAAATTGCCGCTGAACCCGACAGCTTGCCCTTCACGCCGCAGGATGCGTGAGAAGATGGAGTGGAAAGTCCCCATGTAAAGCCGCTGTGCCTCTCCAGCAGTCGTTATCCGGGCTATCCGCTCTTTCATTTCCCTTGCAGCCTTGTTCGTAAACGTGAGAGCAAGGATGTTCCTGGGGGAAAGGCCTTTGTTCAGCAGATAGGCAATCTTATACGTCAGCACACGGGTCTTGCCGGATCCGGCACCGGCAATGACCAGTGAAGGACCTGTACAATATTCCACCGCCGCACGCTGGCTCTCGTTCAGTGCGGAGAGAATCTCCTCTTCTCTATCTTGATCTTTCATTCTGATACTTGATGCTAATGGTTCTTGTCATCGGGCGAAACGGCATGACAGACTGCTGTACGAAAAGGCTAATGTTCGTCAGGGAAGGCCGGAATAAATGTCATCTGGTGTTCAATCTGTCCGATACGTCTGCGCATATAAGGTCCGGGATTCTTTGAAGAGAACCGCCGGGGATTGGGCAGCGTGGCCGCAATAAGGGCACAGTCGCGCCGGTCCAGCTGGATGGCTTCCATGCCGAAGTTCTGCTCGGCACAGGCTTCAACGCCATAGATTCCATCACCCATTTCGATAGAGTTCAGATAGACTTCCATGATGCGCTGCTTGCTCCACAAGGACTCGATGAGAAAGGTGAAATACGCCTCCAGGCCTTTCCGCAGCCATGACCGTCCTTGCCACAGAAAGACATTCTTCGCCGTCTGCTGGGATATGGTAGAACCGCCGCGCAGCTTCTTCCCGTTCTTCAGATGGTCTTCTGCCGCCGCCTCGATGGCCTGGTAGTCAAAGCCGTGATGGACAAGGAAACGCTGATCCTCGCTCGCCATTACGGCAACCGGCATCGACTTCGGCATCTTCTCCAAAGGAATCCAGTCGTGATAGAGCTTGACGGATTCACCTTTTCCTATCTGCTCAAAGCAACGGCTGAGCATCAGAGGAGTAAAATAAACAGGGACAAAGCGATAGACTACCACCGCCAGTATTGTGGAAATGAAGGTCAGAGCAAGCACCCACCTTATCACTTTAAAAATCTTCTTGACCATAGAAAATGAATTAACCGCCTGCAAAGTTACTAAATCTTATCCGATAGCAAGCGGGGATGGGGAAGATTTTGGAACACGGCTTTGGACCGGTCCAACCGGAACCGTCCTTCCCGACTTCCCTACCCGGCCTTTTTACCACACCTACTGCCAGCCTCCTAAATTGGACCAGTAGATAATTAATGGGATTATCATTTACTGCACACAGATTCTTTCCTGTCAGTGTGCCGAGGGTAAACACCATTGGTGTTGAGGGTGTACACCCATGGTGTCAAGGCTTAGCACGGATCACGTCAAGCATTATAAGAATCGGATAGAAGTAGTGCTATTTCTGAAAGTAAGCTTTCAGATGAAGAGTCCGCCGCAGAAGAATATACTTCAGGATAAGACATAGTCTGACATTCATCCACGGCAGATGCGCCTGTGATCGGTCTGCCGTGAAATTATTTTCCTGTCACTACCGTCACTCTTCAAATACATATAACACGCTAATAAACAACGTATTGAGACCTCTGCAAAACCTACCATCCTCTCAATTCTCACCTATACACTCTTAGAAGAATGAATATTTTTGACCAAAAGATGCCGCTGGAGGTTACTTTTTGAGTAGATAATAATCTTTTATCGGTGTATTTTCATATTATCTGATAGAATTTGACACAATAATCCCAGGTGTTCGGTATAAGTTGTAGGCAATGGATTCCATAATATGCTGCGCATGTGTTTTTGAAAGTCCGACGTATCTTGCTATTCCAGCACCAAACCATCTATGCATAGAACCAAAGGTACGTTCTACTTTGTAGCGTATCTTACTTATCGCAACGTTGATACGCTGCTGCCTTTCTGTAATTTCATGTCCTCTTGTTCCCTTATGCATGATACGACTTTTAAGTTTCATACGTTTGAGGGTTTCTTTGTTCTCCATCGAGTCATATCCTTTATCGGCATAGACAAGTGCTTTCCGTGGCAATTTAGCTTTCTTTAGGGGTGTTTCTAAGTGTTTCATATCACTTTCATTGGCAGCTGTCGTTTCCTCGGCAAGCACCAATCCGTTTTCATCCGTTACCGTGTGACGCTTGTAACCGAAGTGGAGCTTTCCCATCTTCTTTACCCAACGGGCTTCTGTGTCTACGTTAGGCTTGACAACTTCTTTGAGCATGGCTTTCTCCGAAACCTCCATGTTCTCATCCTCTTTTCTATCCTCAACGACCTCATAGCTCTTACCTCCGCGGGGGCGACGGGGAGTATTCGTAATGCTGGCATCAATAATGGCGCCACGCTTTACAATGATTCCTTTAGCTTCCAATTGCCTATTAAACTCCTCAAGAAGCGTATCATACAAATCCGCTTCAACAAGAATGTTGCGAAAACGGCACACAGTAGTACTATCAGGAACAATATCTTCCATGCCAAGACCTGCAAAACGACTGAAAGACAGGCGGTCGTTAACCTGATCTTCAACTTCTCCGTCACTCAGACCATACCAAGTACGAAGTAATTCAATCTTGAATAAAACAAGGCTGTCATAGCTGGGCCGGCCAGTAGACTTATAGCCTTTTGTATAAGCCACTTCTATTATAGCACGAATAGGTGCCCAATCAATGACTGTGTTTATTTGTGAAAAGAATGTCTGCTTGACCTTTCTTTGACCAAGGAATAGGTCAGCAAAACTTGGAGAGGATAATTTCTGTTTCATACCATAAAGGTACAAAAAATATTTAAGAAAGACAAATTATAGGAGGAGTTTTGCAGAGGTCTCGTATTAGTGAAAGATGTTAAAAGTGACGGCAAAAGATAAACGACACGCTGCCAATAGTCGGAAACAGTGCAACAAGAACAGTCCTATGCAGGAAAATACGTCCTGCTGATAGCTTTACACTGCTGCATCCGGTCAGTGACAATGCGAAATCATAAAGGGAATATCAGAAGGGAAGGCCAATAGCCAGATGGAACGCCTGTGCGTCCTTGAAACTGGATATATTGTAAAAGCCGTTCTTACCTGTGTCATACGGCACGTGCAGACCGATACCCCAGTCGACACGGAGCATGAAGTAACCAAGATCGTAGCGGAGGCCCACACCGGTGCCGAGTGCCATCTCCTTAAACAGGTTCTTCATCTTGAAGTAGCCCCCGGGGCGGCCTTCGTCATAGTGCATCGTCCAGACATTGCCGGCATCGAGGAAGACCGCTCCATAGAGCGAACCCATCAGCCGGGGACGATATTCAAGGTTCATCTGAAACTTGATGTCGCCTGTCTGTTCTACATACGAGCGGCGGCGCTGGGTAGACCGGTAACGTCCCGGACCGATCTGCCGTGCGTTGAAGGCACGGATGCTGTTGGCTCCGCCCACATAGAACTGCTCGGTGTATGGAGCGAAACGGCTGTTCCCATATGCCCAGAGAGCTCCTGCATTGACGTGGGCGGCAACACTGCTCTTCTCCGCCACTGTCCATATCTTGGTAAGATTAGCCTCTACCTTGAGAAACTGTGCGAAAGGATTCTTGAAGAGCTGCTTGTTCTTCTCGCTCCAATGACGGCCCGACAGGGTATAAGCAGCCGACAGCACATTTGACGCTTCACTCACAGTAGTCCATATCTTCACGGGATTACGATAGCGGGCAGGACTCATGAAAGTGTACTGGAACAGCATCTTCGGGATGAACTGGTCCGCCATCGACACCTCCAGATACGGCACGCTGTCAATGAGTTCCAGATAACGGTCGGTCACTTTGTGCATGTATTCATACGTCAGTGAAAGCGGCGAGAACGAGTAACTGTTTCGTTCGTTGGGCTGCCACTGGTAGGTCAGTTCTCCAGACACCACATGCCGCTTGAAGTATTTGGCACGGTTCAGCACGTCGACAGAGGCTTTCAACGTTGTGGAAGGCGTAGTATAATAGGTACGGGGCGGTTTCGGCTTGTATGCCAGCCCTTTCTCCGCAGCCTCTTCTACCTTTCTCTGTATCTTCATCCAGCGTTTACGGGGAGGCGCAACGAAAGGATTGACAAGGCGTGGAATCTGCAGGTTCGCCTCGACACCGTACTCATAGTTATTGATTCCCAGACGGCTGCGTCCGTCGTCATCACTGTTCGACGACCATTCGTAGGCACCGTGTACACGCAGATTCAGCCTTTCCCCGCCACGGAAGGCATTGCGCTTGGTAAAACCGATAATGCCCTCGGGACCGTATCTGCCGCTTGTCTTTCCTTTTCCATACGCCTCTACATAGAAGTCGTAAGGCTTGCCGAACAGGCAGTCTACCTTCATGTCGAGCACACGACACGTGTCCGTAGTGTCACGGGGAGTGAAGGTGAAACTCGTGGAAGTAAAGATCCCACCGGCAGCCAGCTGCCGCTGGCTCTGCTCATGCAGTTCATGATTGTACAACGTGCCGGGCCACATCTTCAGGTCGTTGGCTATGGTACGCATACGGAGCGGCATATGCGACCCGTTGTAGTTCACAATGACATCGCGGAAACGCCGCTCCTTCTCCAGCTTCTCCATAAACTCACGCTGCAGATTGATGGTAACCGTCCCGATTGTCCACGTCCGCAGAGCACGCGGATTCACAGAATCGGCCATCTGCAGACGAACGGCAGCCTCGCCATGGACAAGGGTCGTATCTGCAAGATAACTGGCATCGCTGTTCTGATAATAGTAGTAACCGTTGCTACGGAACAGTTCCGTGATCCGTTTACGCTCCTGTTCGAGTGTCGATACATCGAAGGCATCTCCCTTGTGGATGACCGCCTCGTCGAGGTGGGCCGTTATCAGACTGTCGGCCGCCGGTGTGAAATTGGTGTAACGCACGGTGTCAAGCGTCCACAGATGTCCCATGTCTACTGCATAGCGAAGGCGTGCCTTCTTCGGATTGCGCTGTGCTATACGCTCGTAGCTTATCTTTCCGTCAAAATAACCACGCTTCTTCAACAGATTCTCGCCTACGGTGACACGCAGGTCGGGCGTAGTGGAACTCATTAGTACCGGTGCCGAGCCGAACGCTTTTACCATCCAGCGACTGAAACGGGTGGTATCCTGAGAAAAGGCATTCCACACCCAGAGGCCTACAGGGAAAGGCGACCGTATATGCGGGCTGCCCAGCAAGGCAGCATTGGGCATGGTTGCCAGGATCACGTCAAGCTCTTCCTGTACGGCAATGAAATGCTTGTTACGCTGGTAGTTGCTGTATCTTGTCGACTCCATGCCAGTGTACAGCTGCTCGCCGTCGGGAATGGCGGAGGTAGTGCTGCAGCCGGTCAGGTTCATCAAGACAACCAGCCCTAACAGCCCTATGGGGCTTATGTAGCTTACCACATTGAGCCACCTGTGGTTATTTTTTCTTCTCATTGACAAAATTAATTAAGCTGTCACGGTGCGGAGTCTCTGCCGGCGGCAGGATGACAGGCTCATCCTCCTTGAAGCGGAAGATGTCCCTGAAATGGCGCAGCTTACGCCTCCACATGAAACCGGCGCCGAATTCGCTCAGGCTGCCCTCCAGCCAGTCGTAGGCCTCACGCTCATAGTAGAGCTTGAGGTACTTCGTCTCCTTCTGGTTCAGGCGGTATTCGAGCGAGAGATTATCGAAGTAGGCTCCGTTCTCTTCAGAGAACTGCGATCCGGTTGCGACACGTCCTCCCATCACAATGCGCAGACGGTTGTTCCACAACCGCTTGGAGAACTTGAAGGTATAGTCAGTGTGCAGGTTGCCGTTGACATCAGCAGCACTTTCCATGTTGGCCGTAAGGTCCAGTCCCATGGAGTTGAGCGCACGGCCTGTAATAGCATTCACCTGTGTCTGAAGGAAGCCTGCCAGAGCACCGCTCATCGCCGTGTTGGCACTTGCCGAGTTCTCTCCGTCGAAATACATACCCGATGCCAGCATCGTAACGGCAAGTTTCGAGCGTTCTTCCACACTCTTCGTGTTCAATGTGTTCTGCATCTCCTGATCCTCAGGAGCAGAGATAATGAACTCGACTCCGGGCTTGGGGAACTGCCGGGTAAGGCTCACGCCGCACTTGAAGTCCACTATTCTTCCTTCCCCGGTACCATTGGAGACACTGGTCCTGACATCTTCCGTCGCCGTAATGTTCAGCGTCGGACGCATCGGATCGCCTGTGAATTCAACGTAGCTTCCGTCCTGGATATTGAACGTACGCAATGGAATGACCGGCAGGGAGTACTTCATCTTGCCCTCGCTCAACGTGTACCGGCCACGGACCTGCACCCCGTTCGTGGGGTCGTAGTTGAGCTGCAGGTTACCGCCTCCAATGAAGTCGATGTAGTTAGACTGGTCGGCGTTCAGCGCACAGAGCACATGCGCCTGCTCGTCGATGTCTACGGCAAGCCCCATCGTGAAGCCCGTAATATCCGGCCGCTTGACGACATCCACCGTAGAGTCGGTGAAATCGGTGAACTGTACAAGGTCTTTCAGTTCGGTATCTGTGGCCAGTGTTCCGTCACGTACGACATACGTCATATCCGTGTTACCCAGCACATCGAGCTTGCCGCCCATCTGCAAGTTGTCCAGCGGTCCGCTGATCCGTCCCATGAAGTCGACGAAAGCCTTGCCGTACACCTCCGAACGCGGATTCTTCTTCGCATTGATGATCTGGAAGTTCTTGGCTTGCATACGGGCATCAAGCCTCATCCTGTCGAGATTGGAAAAGTCAAGATAGCCCGAGATGTCGAGAGGAGAGCCGTTGCTGGCAAAGAGTTCGAAGTTCTCAAACTCTATGTGGCTGTTGCGTATCAGGACAGGGTCGTCGGCAAAACGCATCTTTATCCCATAAGGAACACTTACCAGATAAGAAGAGTCAAGATAGACTTCACCGTTGATGTCCAGTTTCTTCAGCGGTCCTTTCACCGACAGCGTCCCTTCTCCTACTCCCTCAAGCCCGACAAGCTGGTCGGGAACAAATCCGTTCACGTAATTCAGCGGGAAGCGGTCCATCTCCAGCGTTGCATCCAACGACCCTGCTCCTTCGCTGTGGTAGGTTCCCGAGAGAATACCGACCTCCTTTCCATTCTGCGTTATGATTCCATCGACATAATGTGAACCGCCATCCTTAGGCATATAGACGAACTGTGTACCGACATCTCCCATCGGACAGTTCTCATAGACGAGCTTCTTGACTGTCATATCGGTCGACACTGTAAGGTCGCTGGCTGTCTGGACAATGTGGTAGTCGCCGTCGAGCACGCCCGAAATATTCGGTGCGAAAGGCAATACCGTGAACAGCTTGCCCAGTTCAAAGTGGTTCATGGAGACCGTAACATTCTGCAACGAAGTGCTGTCAGCATCCTCTGTCGAGACGAGCAGGCCTGCTCCGTCAGCCGCCTGAAGACGCAGGTTGGCCGACAGACGGCGGTCACGTCCGATATAGATATAGTTGGAATCGTTGACAGAAAACGACTTGTAGCCCAGAACCGACTGTGGAGAGGTAATCGACAGCTGTATGCCACGACCCTTCATCGCAGCCTGCAAAGCCAGATCAAGTCCGGTCTTCCCTTTGTTGTCAAGGATGGTAGCATGGGTCTGCAAGCCATGTTCGTACAGCACGCCACGCAGATAGCCGTGATAAGGATAGGTGTTCTCCGGGCTGTTGTTCACTGCCACGGAATAATTAATCTGTCCGCCCACGCTGGTGAGAACCGCTCTGATGCTGTCGAGATGTATTTCGTTATATACGAGCGAGTCGACATCTATCCTCCCGTCGATTCCCTTTGCCGGAGAAGAAGTCAGGTCAACATCGGCCTGCCTGAAGGCATAACCATCCTGTGCAAGCAGACTGCTGAAGAGATTGTTAGGACCACTGCGAAGCGTAAAATGCCCTGTGGGCAGCTGTCGGAGTATCGCTGACTGATCTATACGCCGGCTGGCAATCTGTCCGAGAAGGCTTTTGTAGATTCTCTGCCCCGCCTCAGCCAGCTGATGCACACTGCTGTTGAATGCCGTACTGAGCTGGAAGTCACCGCCATCGACTACGGCATGTACCGTGTCGCGGCGACTCATGAGGTCTACATTCACGTCGCCCGGGACATAAGTGTGGTGCTGGTCGGAGACATGGAGGTCGCCGATCAGACCGCGGACACGCAGGTCATCCTTGCCCGACATGGCAAATGACGCATTAACGGCAAAGCTGCTTGACAGCGGTCTGTCCACAACTCCCAGCTGATAGAGGTCTATCCGAGGGAATACACCCTTGACCGCACCATCTATCTTTCCGCCCCGCATTGCAGCGTCAACATGGAAGCTGCCTTCTGCCAACGGCACATATCCGCCTTTACGCAGCTCATTCAGCATAACTTTTCCTACGTAACCGTTTACTGCATAGTAATGCTTCATGTCAGAACGCAGGGACAGGTCAGCATCGGCCGACGTCACATAATGTTTCCCGATTAGTCCCAGAGCCTGCAGATCCGCTGTCGCCAGCCTTCCCTTCACATGGGCGTCAAGCCCTGCCGGACGTACATCCGCCCTTACATCAAAGTTCCCGGCAGCCAGAAGACGGCTCTTCTTCCTGCCTTCCTGCAAGAAACGGAACGAACGGAGGGGACCCATGACATGGTGATTGGCCGCCATATCCGAACGCACATCAACGTCAGCCCAGGTCGAAACGACATATCTCTCTTTCATCATTCCCAGTGCGTGCAGGTCCACTCGACGCAGCCAGCCACGCACGTGTCCGTTGACCGACTTCGCATTCATCCGCCCCCTATAGGAGAAGTCACCGCCCAGCATCCTGTTCGTGCTCTTTATGTGTGCCGACAGCTGCTCGCCGTGTTTCGAGACATCCCCGTTCAGTCCGTCAAGTACATACTTCCCATATTTAAAACGTTGGATACGCAGGCTTAGATTCACCGATGACCTCGGATTCATGAAATCAGTGCCGTGTCCTTGTGTCCTCACAAAGCCGGAGAAAGGCGAAAGTCCCATATGCGGAAGGAAATGCTGGAGCGGGAATGCGGACGCATCGGCCGTCAGCCGGTAAAGGCCGGTCGCCGTATTGCAGGCACCGTCCATCCAGATCCGCCCGCCCCCCTGGGTCAGCCGCATCCTGCCTGTATATAGCGTCCTGCGCACGTGGACTGTTCCATCCAGTCCTATCCCATGCGGAATGGAAACCATCCTGCGCACGGCTTTCGGCAGAAGACTGTTAATGAAGTCTATATTTCCGACCGTCCCCTTCAGATGCAGATCACTGCGTAAATGGCCTGATCCTCTCATCATATCGGCCACCCAGCCTGTCCCTGTAAGGTCAAAACAGCCGGGCAGAGACAGATGGAGCTGGCGGAATGAGACCGAACGGAGATTGCCTTCCAGCTGCCCCTGCACCGTGACACGCCCAGTGGGGAGAGCCCGGCGGATATTCCCGGGTATAGACGTGAGGAAAGGACGGAGGTCTGCAAGACTCAGATAGCCGTCCATCCGTGCAGAGAGCTGCCCGGGATGGTCATCGGCAAAAGCATTCATGTCCATTTCGAAACACCCGGCAAGTTCCGTTCCAGGCATCTGAAGACGGAGACCGGGCAGGCGGATGTGTGTGGAATCCATAGCGAAAGCCCCCCGAAAATCGTTCAGCACCAGTCCGCTCCGTTCCCTGAAGTTGGCTGTCCGCACACGCAGAGACAGCTTCGGAGCCGCATAGAGAAAAGAGTCTATGCCGATGTTCACGTCACGCATCGCCATGTGAGCCGCATCAAAGCCCTGACGTACACGGCGGACATAATTCTGGTCATAGCTGAACGTACCTCCTTGCCAGTCCAGATCTGCCACCTTATATATATTGTCATGCAGCAGAAGCTCAGTACCCTTCGCTACGGCCTTCGTGAAACGGGCATGGACACTCATCGTATCGCCCGGAAGATGAAGACTGAAAGCGGTCTTGGAAAGGTTGAGCCGGTCTATGTTGACACGCCACAAGGGCTTCTGTCTGTTCGGATCTTCAGGCACTGTATCGCCCAGAGCGACATCTATCCATCCGCCCTCGACATCCGCCTTGTTCACACGGACAGAGTCGCCGATGAGATTGACGGCATGGCTCACGATGTGCAGTCGCTGTAAGTCCCCACGAATACGGAGGTCACCGATGAAGTTGACTGTATTTGCCTTCAGTCCCGTGAAAGTCAGCTCGTTCACTTCAACCCTGCTCTCCAGCAGCGGCAGCAGGTCGACGCTGGCCACCAGACGACGCACATCGGCCACCGTATCTTTCCTGTTCGGGATGGAATCGTTCTGCCGCAGTATTCTCAGTCCATCCAGCTGGAGATCCAGAGGATAGGACAGACTGACATGATCAAGGCTCACCTCCATTCCCGTATGTGCTGACACATACGCAGCAACCTGCTTTACCGCCCAGTTCTGTACCGGGGGACAGTAAAGCAGCCCAACAAGTATCAGAAACAGAATGACCGGTGTTGCCACGGCGGCGACCAGCCACTTCAAGCTCCTTCTCATATTTATCACATTGGTCATCGGCGGCTTTTGCAAGAAGAACTTATCTTATTCGGCAGGGTTAAAACGTTAGTAAACTCAAATAACCAGACTGCAAAGTAACACAAAAAAATCGGAATAAAAGGCAGAAAAAAGAGGAAAGTGAAAACAGAAAAAGGAAAAAGGCCGTATGAATGCCACCAGACAGGGAAGAGCAGCCACACACACTGGCAGCCCGATACGTCAAATGACACAATACAACACGCCTGCGACTTCTTTCCTGACAGCGAAGAGACAGGCTGAAACGGAATTGCCATTCCGCCTATTTCATCCGCTTGTGGAGCTTGCGCAACGCCCCGTCACGGATCTGACGGACACGTTCCCGTTTCAGTCCCATGTGTTCCGCTGCCTCCGCCATAGTATAATGTATACCGGAAAGGCCGTAGAGACAGGCGATGACCTGCCGCTCACGCTCATTCAGGACACCCAGTCCCTTTTGAATTTCCGCACTGAGAATCTCCTGATTGAGCTGCTCGTCGGCATGCGGCGCATTGTCGTTTTCCAGCACATTCTGAAGTGTGAAATTATTGCTGCTGCCGACAGGTACAGGCTGGTCGATAGAGATGGCGTGCGATCGTTTCTGCTCAGACCGGTTTTTCTCATTGCGCGGCAGCCTGTAGAGAGCCGCCTGTTCTTTTATGGCTTCCTCCATGGCCTTGCGGATATAGGGTGCGGCGAAAACGACGAAACGTACACCCCTTGTCCCATCAAACCGCTGTGCAGCGTGCATCATACCGATGTTCCCCTCGCTGATGAGATCATCCTCTCCCAGCCCGCGATTGCGGTACTGATGCGCCAGTGAGACAACGTATTTCAGATTGGCCTTGGTCAGTTTCTCCAAGGCATGAGCATCGCCTACCTTTATTCTTTCAGCCAACGTACGCTCCTCCACGTCGGAAAGGGGCTGTCCGCCTGCAATCTCTTCGATGTATTTCTCGTTTGCAATCATAACAAGGATTTATTTAAATTGAACATCTGCATAACTGCCTCATGCCTGTCAGTTGCCGTTTCTCTTTCGTTTGACATACCACTTCACTATGAAATAGGCACAGACCATGACAACCAAAAGAATCAACCCGACCTTGATGTACTCTCCATACTCCAGTATCCTGTCATGAAGCTGCTCTTCCGGGACAAAAGCGTGCATATAATGCCCGAGAAGCGCAAGGATGCTGTGCCATGCCCCGGCACCCAGAGTAGTGTAGAACAGAAACCTCCAGTAGCTCATCTTTGACAGACCGGCAGGAATGGAAATAAGATGGCGGATGCCGGGCAGAAGCCGTCCCGTGATGGTTGCCACCATGCCATGCCTGTCAAAGTACCGCTCACTCTTCTCCACTTTCTCCTGGTTCAGCAGACAGGCGTGTCCCCACCTGCTGTTGGCGAACCGGTAGATGACGGGACGGCCGAGATACCAGCCTGCAAGATAATTTATTGTCGCACCGCAGTCTGCTCCCAGCGTAGCGAAGAGGATGACCAGCCACATATTGAGGTTTCCGCCGGCGGCATGGTAAGCAGCCGGAGTGACAACCAGCTCTGACGGTACGGGAAAGACGGTACTTTCGAGGAGCATCAGAAGAAAAATAGTGCCATAATCAAGCTGTGAGAGCATGGCTGTGATAAAGTTCATTGTGATGATTTTATTAATGAATATTTGTTCTGTTCTTATTCGTCCTGTCCCCGGAAGCCGGCAGTAAGGTAGTCCTGCGGACTTGTACCCTCCGGAAAAAGGTCGGACAGCACCTCGACACACTCCTCCGGGTTCCTTTCGACAGCTTTCCGCAGAAACAGCTTGTATTCTTTTTCCTTCTTCAGTTCGTAGCAGCAGCGTGCGAGATAGGCGAAGCCGATGTCCCATTCGTCATCCGTTTCGGGCAGCAGGTTGATGAAGATACGGTAAGCATACTCCACATAGCCGTTGTCGAAAGCAGAAATACCGATGTGGACGAGCGTCAAAGGCTTGTTCTTCGACTCTGACAGCGCCTGCCGGTAACACCGCTGCGCCTCGACGGCCTGCCCCTGCATGAGTCGGATATGTCCGATGGTAACATCTATGATGCTGGTGTCCTGATGAGGGCACAGCTGTTTGTACCGCTCGTAAAACTTCAGCGACTCTTCATAGTTCCCAAGCGTGAAGAGACCGTTTGCCTTGTTGAGGACAGCCTCTTCATCGTCAGGGTTGATGGCAATGGAATACTCGCTCGAGGTGATGGAATCCTGGATGTCATCCCTCAGAAACTGGTTCTGCGCCAGCTGGTTCCAATAAGGACCGGAGTAAGGGTCGGTATCCAGCAGGTCATTGAGGATGGCCTCGCTCTCTTCGTATCGGCCGTGGTTTCTGAGGATGTGTGCATGAAGTTCCTTGTAGTCCCTGTCGTCTGTCATCGTCGAACGCTTCAGCCATTTCTCGGCGTAGTCCGTCTCCTCATAATCGGAGAACAGTGCGGCAACGTCAAGGATATAGTCCTCAAGGTCGTCTGGGTCTACCGTCTCGTCATAATGGGCCTGGAGGAAGCGGTCGGCAGCAGCGGCATCCCCCCCGGCGACCATGATTTCGGCCTTCAGATAAAGATAGTCCAGGTCACTCTTGTCGACTATCGTCTCCGCAATTTCACCGGCGAGCTGCGGATTGTCGTCGGTGAGTAGCGCCATACGCGACTTGAAAGCAACCGGAGCCGTAGCGGTAGGATACATCCGGACAGCATAGTCGGCCGCCTCCATGGCCTTGCCGTCCTCGCCGACAGTATGGTAATACTCGGCAACATCAGTCAGCTCCTCGGGGTCGGGGAGTTCTCCGATGTCGCCATGCTGCAGTGCCTCGTACCTGCGGAGCAGCTGCCTGAATCTGTCGCTGTGATAGTATATGTCCAAATCAACTTATTGTTATGCTTTGGCTTTCTTCGCCCATGTATCCTTCAGACCGACGGTCTTGTTGAAGACAAGGTGACCGTCCGTCGTATCCGGGTCGAGCATGAAGTAACCGGTGCGCTGGAACTGGAGATAGTCGCCGGGCTTCTTCTCTGCGAGATACCGCTCGACGTAACAGTCCGTACGCACCGTCAGGCTCTCCGGATTGAGCAGCTCACGGAAGTCGCGCTCGTCGGCCGACGGGTTCTCAATGCTGAACAGACGGTCGTACTCACGCACCTCCGCCTTCAGACAATGATCGGCACTTACCCAGTGGAGCGTACCCTTGACCTTGCGGTCGGCTCCGGGCATACCGCTCTTGCTGTCGGCGTCATATTCCGCCTGAATCTCCGTGATGTTTCCTTCAGCATCCTTCGTACAGCCGGTACATTTCACTATGTAGGCATTCTTCAGCCTCACTTCCTTGCCCGGAGTCATACGGAAGAACTTCCTGGGGGCATCCTCCATGAAGTCGGCACGTTCTATCCACAGGTTCTTCGAAAAGGTGATGGTATGCGTACCGTCCGTCGCATTCTCGGGATTGTTGACGGCCTCCATCTCCTCGGTCTGACCGTCAGGATAGTTGGTGATGACGAGCTTCACGGGGTCGAGGACGGCACTGACACGTGTCGCCTTCCGGTTCAGGTCCTCGCGTACGGAAGCCTCCAGCAATGCTACGTCGTTGAGTGCGTCGAACTTGGTATAGCCGATGGAGTCGATGAAGTTGCGGATGGATTCCGGCGAATAGCCACGGCGGCGCATACCGCAGAGTGTCGGCATACGAGGATCGTCCCAGCCGTTTACAAGATGTTCGTCGACGAGCGTATGGAGTTTGCGCTTCGACATCACCGTATAGGTGAGGTTCAGACGATTGAACTCGATCTGCCGCGGACGGTTGTCGTGCAGGTTGTCTGCCGTACCGTCGCATTCCTTCAGGAAGTCGACGAACTTGTCGTAGAGCGGACGGTGGGGAACGAACTCCAGCGTGCAGATAGAGTGAGTGACACCTTCGAAGTAGTCGCTCTGGCCGTGTGCGAAGTCGTACATCGGATAGCAGTGCCACTTTGTCCCCGTGCGGTGATGCGGAATCTGGATGATACGGTACATGATCGGGTCACGGAAGTGCATATTCGGATTGGCCATATCGAGCTTCGCACGCAGCACCATGCTTCCCTCTGCCGCCTCGGCAGTGTTCATCTTGTTGAAGAGTGCGAGGTTCTCCTCCACCGGACGGTCACGATAAGGTGATGCCGTGCCGGGAGTGGTCGGTGTGCCCTTCTGTGCCGCAATCTCTTCGGATGTCTGCTCGTCAACGTAGGCCAGGCCTTTCTTTATCATCCACACGGCGAAGTCCCACAGCTTCCCGAAGTAGTCGCTGGCATAATAGATGCTGCCCCACTTGAAGCCGAGCCAGCTGATGTCGTGGAGAATGTTCTCTACATACTCCGTATTCTCCTTGCTGGGGTTGGTGTCGTCGAAGCGGAGGTTGCAGACACCCTTATAATGTTCAGCCACACCGAAGTCCATGCAGATTGCCTTTGCATGGCCGATATGAAGATAGCCGTTCGGTTCCGGCGGGAAACGTGTCTGGATGCGCCCTCCGTTCTTACCCTCTGCGAGGTCTTCCTCTACCAGCTGCTCCACGAAGCTCAAGCTGCGCTTTTCTTCATTGGTGTTGTTTTCTATCGTAGTCATATTTCCTTGTTTGTTATTATGCTGCAAAGTTACTTATTTTTTCTCGTTTATGACAGACTTTGTTGTAATTTAATGGCGTATGTACTTCGACAGGCTGCTGTATTCGTCCCGAAAGGGCACGGCAGGCATACGGCCATGCACATCTTCTCCTTTTCCAGACGGAACAAAGTGCATTCGGAAAGAGCAGATGGACCGATGACGATACGCCGCCGGAGAATCTGTTTTTCTGCATCGGGCAATGCAGAGGAACATCAGCAACCTGCAGAACTGCTGCACTGCAAAGAAAAAACCATGACGGACTGCCGTTTCCCGGGCCTGCAATATTAGAAACGAACTGTTGCATACCGGTTGGACATCCCTGTAGTTTTTTCGTTCTGTCAGGATATTTCACAAAGGAATCCGGACAGACGCTTATCAGCATTGCAAGCAAGGCCTGATTGAGGGGCAGAAGGGGCTTAGTTGCAGTCCTGACAAGGCCTGATTGCAATGCAACTAAGCCTTTTCCCAACTCCACCACGTAACACGCTGGTTGCCTGATGATTGAAAGAAAGCCTCCAGGCAGTCACGCATATCACCCGGTTTAACTGCCCGCTTATGGTTGTAAATATATTTCACAACATCGGACCGGATAGAAACTGATACGGAATCAGGAGGACGGGGGAAGACGGCTCTTTCCCAATCGGACAAAAAACGGCTGACATACCATAATATATAACAGTCACCGAATAAAGGTGATCCTGCCCCTGCCCTCTCGTCCCGAAGTCAGATGAACCATGAAGAAAGAAGCATCCATGTACCTTTAGGGGATTTCCTCCTACAAGTAGGGAAAATCCCTTTACCAACTCCTCTTTTCTTTGTTCCTTTGCATCGTGAAAGTCAGGAAAACGCTTCCAGAAGCACAGTTTTCCGGCGTACGAACAAGAACAGTTAAAGACAACGATTATGAGAAAGATGGTTCTAACCCTCATCGCATCGCTCATGCTGAGCGCATCAACCAGCGCAATGAGTTATGAGCAGGCCCGAGCACAGGCACTCTTTCTGACCGACAAGATGGCCTATGAGCTGAATCTGACAGAAGAGCAGTATGAAGCTGCCTACGAGATAAACCTCGACTACCTCATGAGCGTCAATACGGTAGACGACCTCTATGGGCCATACTGGTCGCACCGCAACATAGACTTGAGCTATATTCTATACGACTGGCAGTACCGTGCATACGCCGAGGCCGCTTACTTCTACCGCCCGCTGAGGTGGGACGCCGGCTACTGGCACTTCGGCATCTACGCCCGCTATCCACGCCGCGACTATTATTACTTCGGCCGTCCCGGCTTCTACAATGCCTACTGCGGCGCACACAGCTGGCGCATGAACGGAGGCAGAAGCTGGTACAACGGCAGAGACCTCTTCTACGGCAGAGGCTACGGACGGGCGTACGGCATGAGAGACGGCTATCTGCACGGCGACTTCAACGGGGACGGGAACGGTTATTATTATAACGGCAACGCCTACCAGAACGACCGGCCACGCAGCTTCGGCAACCAGCAACGCAGCAACTTCGACGGCCCGCGCAGCAGCCAGTATTATGCCCCCCGTGAGAGCTCGACCCGGACAACGGTGACGCGGCCGAACTACAGCAGCGGATTCGGCGGCAGCAGAAGTTTCGGCAATGCCACAAGAAATTATGAACCCAGCCGCACGTTCAGCGATCCCGGCCGTATGCCAGGCACTCCCAGCCACAGCTTCGGCGGAGCCGCAACCTTCGGTGGAAGCCGGTCGGCCGGCGGAAACGTATCAAACGGAGGCGGCACATTCGGCGGACACAGATAAAGCAGGCCGTGGCCTCGACGACAGAAAGAAAATCGTAAAACAGTCAATAAGGTTTAAATACTAAGCACTAAAAGTCAACAGAAAAAACAAGTAAGACCATTATTGTAATGCAGCCGGAAAGACCATGCACAGGACTGCATTCAGAACAGATTAGAGATGTAACAAAAAGAGAGTTATTTAAATGAAGGAGAGGAGCTTCACGTGATGTGAGGTTCCTTTTCGCTTTTGAAGCAGCCGGATTCACGGAGACAGCAGGGCCTTACAGCTCGAGAATCCTGACCTCGGCATTGCCCATGGGCCTGATTTCTTTCATAGGCTTTCCGTAGTAAACACTCTGGACAGCCTTGTTGATGATACCGTGCCCCACGGCAAGCACTTTCTTGTCGGGGTAATCCGCTTTTATCCATGCAAGGAAATCTGCCGCCCGCTTCTTCAAGGCTTCCAGATTTTCGATGTCGTCAGGCCAGAGGGACGGGTCGTTAAGATGGGACAGGCCGGGGATATATTTCCCTGTAAACGCCCCCCAGTCACGCTCGCGCAGCAGAGGTGTTGTCACGACAGGCTTCCCATGCGGCAGGGCAATCAACTCGCAGGTGTGAATGCTGCGGCGCAGGTCGCTTGCGACAAAGACGTCAATGGGTTCTGCTTTCAGCCTCTCTGCCACTTCCTCCGCCTGCCTGATTCCCGTCT
This sequence comes from Prevotella denticola, assembly GCF_900454835.1. GTDB lineage: Bacteria > Bacteroidota > Bacteroidia > Bacteroidales > Bacteroidaceae > Prevotella > Prevotella denticola. The sequence goes on from NZ_UGTM01000002.1 coordinate 1,211,747, forward strand.
CGTTGAGCTGTCCGGGTGTCTGCCCCTGCATGATGTGATGTGCGTTGTCCACCGTTTCACCATGCCTTACAAGATACAACAAAGTCATAATATCGTCATTTGTGAATGCAAAAATAGTAAAAAGTCAAGGATTGACAGCTTGGAAACAGGGATTATTTTGTATTTTTGTACCCATGAAAGTACTTCAGATTTCAGCCATAAGGGCTATCATCGTATTAGTGACAGGTTTTCTCCTGGTAGAATACCGGGAGGAAACCATGACGTGGATGACCATCACCGTCGGCATTCTCTTCTTTCTCTCCGGACTGGTATCCTGTTTTGTCTACTACATTGAGAGAGAACGGATTGCCAGGAAGACGGAAAAAGAAGAGGCCGGAGACAATACGGCAAAGTCTCCCTCGTACCCTCTCACCGGAATCGGCAGCATGGTTCTGGGCATTATCCTTACCCTCATGCCCCATACCTTCATCACATGGGTGGTCTATATTCTTGCCACCCTGCTCATCCTCGGAGCTGTCAACCAGTTCATGAACCTTGCACGTTCGCGCCAATACGCCCGTGTGCCGGCCTACTACTGGCTGTTCCCGACAGCCATCCTGGCCGTTGCCATACTCGTGATCAGCAAGCCGATTGAGGCGGCAGCACTCCCGCTGCAGGTCATGGGATGGGCACTGATGTGCTACGGCATCATCGAGCTTGTCCTGCTCATCCGTATGCACCACGTGAGAAAAGCATTCGAGAAAGCCGAAGAAGCCGGAATCGTGACAGGCAGCAAGATGGAATCAGACGACATCGAGGATGCCGAAATCGTAGAGGAATAGCCATGCTGTTCCGTCGTTATACATCGCCTATCGGCTGTCTGCTGATCGCCGCGGAGCGGGAAACGCTCACCCATTGTCTGTGGGAAGATGCGACGGATGCTGCATTGACTGCACACTGGACAGAAGACAGGGCTCTCCAATGCCGTCTGCTTACAGAAGCCAGCCGACAGCTGGAAGAATACTTCTCCGGTGCAAGAAAAACGTTTGACCTTCCCATACAGCTGAACGGAACTCCTTTCCAACAGCTCGTATGGCGTACCCTGGCAGAGATTCCATACGGCGAGACGGCAGCATACGCTGAACTGGCAAGGCGCATGGGAAGCAGGAGGGCAGCGCGTGCAGTGGGCAATGCCAACCGCCACAATCCGCTGATGGTCATTCTTCCCTGCCACAGGGTCGTGGGGAGCAACGGAAAAACGGGCGGCTACGCCGGCGGTACGGACAGGAAGATATGGCTGCTGGAGCACGAGAGAGGCAGCGACAGCAGACTGACAGCAACAACAGGCCCCCGCATGAGACGTACATGACGGCTATCGCCAAAGAAAAAAGAAGAACAGGCGGTAACGTACCGATATAACTGTCACTTAACGTACCGATACAACTGTCACTTGCAAATACAGGAAGAGGGAATGTCAAATGTTCAATCCAGCATATTTGACATACCCTCTTTTCCGTATCAACATCTACAGAAAGCCCTGCTGCTTCAACACTTCCAACAGACCTGCCGACATCGACTCATTGTCATGCTTCGTATAACGGAGGTCGGTGAAGACCTGTGCAAGCGTTTCCTTGTGGTTGATCTCTACGAAGTGCCTGTTCTCCTCCAACTGTTCCTTGAACGTGTAAAAGGCATTGATGCGGGCTGGCGTGTAGTCGTCGTAAGTCTCGTCGTGGATGATGCCGTCGATGGGAAGACGGTCCGGCCGGGCGGGATGCTCGTCAGGCCAGCCGAGCGTGATGGTGGCAACGGGCATCACCAGCCGTGGCAGCTGCAAGGCTTCGACAATGTCTCCGGAGTTGTAGAGGGTTGTCCCTAAGAAGCAGGTGCCCAGCCCCTCTTCTTCGGCAAGGTTACAGAATGTCTGGCAATACAGCAGGGCATCAGTGGCCGCATTGAGAAACGACAGGAAATTATCATATCCCGGCGTGGCATTGCGGTTCTCTGCCCATAATGTCGTGCGCCGGAAGTCGGCACAGAAAGTAAGCACGACAGGTGCGCTCTCCACCATGGGCTGGTTGAAATGGGCCGGAGCCAGCCTCCTCTTCCCCTCTGCCTTGCGCGTGATGACGACTGAATAAAGCTGCAGATTGCCCATTGTCGGAGTATGCTCGGCCTGCTCCAACAGCGTTTTCAAAAGGCCCTCCGAGACATCCTTCCGGCTGTACTTCCTTATTGTTCTCCTTGAATTGATTGTTTTCATTCCGTATGGTTTTAGTGATACAAAGTTAAGCAAATGTTTTCTATTTCGGAAAACAATTCGTAACTTCGCAGTCGGAAAATTTCTAAAAAGACAAAGATGGAAACCAATCAGACCTACTCATTTGACGAAGCCTTCCAGACGGCCCTTGCCTATTTCGGCGGCGACGAACTCGCAGCACGTGTATGGGTGAACAAGTATGCCATGAAGGACAGCCTCGGGAATATCTACGAGAAATCACCCGAGCAGATGCATTGGCGAATCGCTGACGAGATTGCCCGCATTGAGCATAAATATAAGAATCCGCTGGCCGCACAGGAGGTGTTCGACCTTCTGGACCATTTCCGCTATATCATCCCGGCAGGCAGTCCGATGACAGGTATCGGCAACCATCATCAGGTAGCCTCGCTGTCCAACTGTTTCGTCATCGGACTGGACGGCGATGCCGATTCCTACGGTGCCATCATGCGCATCGACGAGGAGCAGGTGCAGCTGATGAAACGACGCGGCGGCGTAGGACATGACATGAGCCAGATCCGTCCGAAAGGTTCGCCGGTCAACAACTCCGCCCTGACCTCGACAGGACTTGTCCCGTTCATGGAACGCTACTCCAACAGCACCCGTGAGGTGGCACAGGACGGACGGCGCGGTGCACTGATGCTCTCCGTCAGCATCAAGCATCCGGATTCAGAGGCGTTCATCGATGCGAAAATGGAAGAGGGCAAGGTGACAGGGGCCAACGTGTCGGTGAAAATCACCGACGAGTTCATGCAGGCAGCCATTGCCGACAGACCTTTCGTACAGCAGTTCCCCATTGACGCCCGTGCCCCGATGGTGTCGAAGACCGTTTCGGCCAAGACATTGTGGGGAAAAATCGTACACAACGCATGGAAAAGTGCCGAACCTGGCGTGCTGTTCTGGGACACCATCCTCCGCGAGAGCATCCCCGACTGTTATGCCGACCTTGGCTTCCAGACCGTCTCCACCAATCCCTGCGGCGAGATTCCGCTCTGTCCTTACGACAGCTGCCGCCTGCTCTCGCTGAACCTCTATTCCTATGTCGTTGATCCGTTCACTGACCACGCACACTTCGACTTCGATCTGTTCAGTCGCCATGCACAGCTGGCACAGCGGATCATGGACGATATTGTCGACCTTGAGATGGAGAAGATCGACCTCATCATGGAAAAGATAAAACACGATCCGCAGTCTGAAGAAGTGAAGCATGCCGAGTATCACCTCTGGGAGAAAATCAGGGAGAAAAGCGGGAAAGGACGTCGTACCGGCGTGGGAATCACCGCCGAAGGCGACATGATTGCAGCCATGGGGCTGCGTTACGGCACGCAGGAGGCTACGGACTTCTCCGTCAACGTCCACCGCACACTGGCCCTGAACGCCTACCGCGCATCGGTTACGATGGCGCAGGAGCGTGGAGCTTTCGGGATTTATGATGCAAAACGCGAAGAGAACAATTCGTTCATCAATCGCCTGAAAGAAGCCGATGCCAGGCTCTATGAGGACATGAAGAAGTACGGACGCAGGAACATTGCCTGTCTGACGATAGCACCGACAGGAACCACCTCGCTGATGACGCAGACAACCTCGGGGATAGAACCCGTCTTCATGCCGGTATACAAACGCCGCCGCAAGGTGAACCCCAACGACACGGATGTACACGTCGACTTCGTGGACGAGGTGGGCGACTCCTTCGAGGAATACATTGTCTACCATCATAAGTTCCTGACGTGGATGGAGGTGAACGGCATCGATACCAGGAAACGATACACGCAGGAGGAGATTGACGGACTGGTGAAGCGTTCACCCTATTATAAAGCGACAGCCAACGATGTAGACTGGCTGATGAAAGTGCGTATGCAGGGAGCCGTCCAGAAATGGGTGGACCATTCCATTTCCGTGACGGTAAACCTGCCGAACCAGGTGGATGAGGAACTTGTCAACAAGCTCTACGTAGAGGCTTGGCGCAGCGGCTGCAAGGGATGTACCATCTACCGTGACGGCAGCCGGTCGGGCGTGATGATCTCCGTTTCCAAGAAAGACAAGAAGCCGGAGAAACCCGCCGATGAAGAAAAAGCAAAAGACCTCAACTCTGCCGAAGAGCACCATACGCACATCATGGAGCGTCCGCAGGTGACGGAGATACGTCCGAAAGAACTCGACTGTGATGTCGTACGCTTCCAGAACAACAAAGAGAAATGGGTGGCATTCGTCGGTCTGCTGGACGGCTATCCCTACGAAATCTTCACGGGTCTGCAGGACGACGAGGAGGGCATTGCCCTGCCGAAGAGCGTCACCAAGGGGAAAATCATCAAGCAGACAGCCGAGGACGGGAGTCACCGTTACGACTTCCAGTTCGAGAACAAACGCGGCTATAAGACGACAGTCGAGGGTTTGTCCGAGAAATTCAATCCGGAATACTGGAACTATGCGAAGCTCATATCGGGTGTCTTGCGCTACCGTATGCCGATTGACCATGTCATCAAGCTCGTCGGTTCGCTGCAGCTGAAGAGCGAGAGCATCAACACATGGAAGAACGGCGTTGAACGTGCCCTGAAGAAGTATGTCACCGACGGTACAAAGGCCTCCGGACAGAAATGTCCTGTCTGCGGGCAGGAGACGCTCGTCTACCAGGAGGGCTGTCTGATCTGTACCAACTGCGGTGCTTCACGCTGTGGATAAACAAGACGGAGGCATCCCATAATGGCCATGACTGGCAACCAGCAGGGACAGACGACCTACGCTGCGGGCAGACGGGAATTCCCGTGTTCCTACATTGGGGATTCATGACATACCTTCAGAGGAATATGTCCATTCTGTCTTCAGTGCCGGAGTGAACGGTTGCCGGCCCGCCTGCGGACGCTGAGAGTCGGACCCGCTACATAAACAGAATGCCCCAACCGATCGGGAAGGATGTCCCCAAGGGCCGGGAGCAGGATTCCCGACCGGTTGGGAAGGATGTTCCCGACTGGTCGGGAATATGCCCCGGTCTGGGAAAATGCAGCAAACGTGAGGCCGGGGCATGGCGAATGGGCTCTTGGCTGACAAAAAGCCGGAAAGGACACATCACTCACAGAGTAACATTTACAAAGAAAGCCAGCTGGAACGCTGCCTCCAAGATCATGATGGAATTAATGACAAGCTATATACTCCTGCAAGGTCTCCGCTTCCACGCATACATCGGCGTAGGAGAACAGGAGCGACAGGTGGGGAACGATTACGTGCTCGACCTGCGGCTGGGTTATCCCTTCGCAGGCGCAATGCTGAGCGACGAAGTGGCCGACACGCTGAACTATGCCGAGGTTTTCGGTGCTGTCAGCGAGATAATGCAGAAGCCGGCAAAGCTGCTGGAGACCGCAGCCGGCACCATCGCCCGAGAACTGTTCCGCCGATTTCCGAAAACTGAAAGCATCGACCTGAAACTCGTGAAACTCAATCCGCCGATGGGGGCCGACTGCAACGGTGCAGGCGTTGAACTGCACTTCTGCCAGATGCGTTGAATTACCGGATCCGGTACGTTCTGCCGATTACTTAATAAATGATAAAACCGCCAAACAGAGCCTTGGTTTCCCGAGGAAAAGCCGTACCTTTGCTTCCTAAATAATTAAGTATGCTTAAGAAAATAACGGTTTTCTTTGTTTTCTTTATCTTGTCCGCAACTGTATCATGGGCTGCGAACGGACGGTTCACACTTGTTATTGATGCCGGGCACGGCGGACATGATGCCGGTGCCCTCGGTGCTTTCTCGAAAGAGAAGGACATCAACCTGAACGTTGCCCTTGCCTTCGGCCGATATGTCGAGCAGAACCTGCCCGACGTGAATGTAATCTACACCCGCAGACGTGATGTCTTCATTCCGCTGCACCAGCGTGCTGACATTGCCAACAAGGCAAAGGCAGACCTGTTCATCTCCGTCCACACCAATTCCGTTGTGCCAGGCCATTATGCCAAGGGCTTTCAGGTTTACACACTGGGTATGCACCGTGCGAAGGACAACCTGGACGTTGCCATGCGCGAGAACTCCGTCATCTCGATGGAAGCAGGATACCAGCAGACTTACCAGGGCTTCGACCCGAAATCGTCGGAAAGCTATATCATGTTCGAGTTCATGCAGAATGCGAACATGGAGAAGAGCGTCGAACTGGCACGGCTGATACAGAACTCTGTCTGTACGTCTGCCGGCCGCATCGACAAAGGCGTACACCAGGCTGGGTTTCTCGTCCTCAGAGAAAGTTATATGCCGAGCTGCCTGATAGAGCTGGGCTTTATCACTGCGGCGGACGAAGAAGAATACCTGAACTCCCCGGAAGGAATCGATGCGATGGCAAGAGGAATCTATGAAGCCTTCGTGAAGTACAAGAATATGTACGATACGCATATCGTAGTGCCTTTCCGTGCTGCTGACAACAAAAAGATCAGTGTCGGACGCGCCATCCCCACCCCTCCGCCCGGCAGTCTCCATCCTGTTGCTCCCGGCAGCGGCACACGTCAGATGCGAAAGGCAGCCCCGGCAGGCACACAGAAGCCCGCACAGAAGAAAGACAGCCAGCCCCGGAAGAAGGGCGCTGCGGCCGAGGTCCAGAAAGATGCTCCCCTATTCAAGGTTCAGGTGTTCGCCACCAACCGGCAGATGAGGCCGGGCTGCGAACAGTTCCGCGGGCACACAGACATTGAATGCATACAGGAGGGAGGACTGTACAAATATACCATCGGCAACAGTACGAATTACAATGAAATGGCCCGGCTGCGCGAGAAGCTGAAGAAAGACTTTCCACAGGCTTTCGTGATTGCATATAAGAACGGCAACCGCATAGACACCAACCAGGCCATCGGCGAGTTTCTGAAAAATAAAAAGAAAAAGTAAATTGACAAATATGAATAAAGTTTTCACCCCGCAGGTAAAGATTGCCCTAGTGGCAATACTTGCTGTTGTTGTACTGTTCTTCGGAATGCAGTTTCTGAAAGGGTTGTCATTCTTTTCAACTGACACACGCTACCAGATGAAATTCAGCGACATTACCGGGCTATCCACCTCTACGCCGGTATACGCCAACGGATTCAAGGTCGGTGCGGTCAAGAGCATCGAATACAACTATGCCCGACCGGGGGATGCCGTCAACGTCGGCGTTGATATCGACAAAGACATGAACATCCCGGAGGGTACCACCGCAGAAATCGTCAGCGACCTCATGGGCAATGTAAAAGTCGTGCTGGTGTTCGGCAAGAGCAGCAGGATGCTGGCCGAGAACGGCGTGATTGACGGCCGTATCAACGACGGTACACTGGGTGACATGAAGAGCATGGTCCCCCCGCTGCAGAAAATGCTGCCGAAACTGGACAGCATCCTCGCCAGTGTGAACATGCTTCTGGCCGACCCGGCGATAAAGGGCTCCCTGCACAACGTGAACCTGATCACCTCCAACCTGACCACCTCAACCCATGAACTGAACCGGCTGCTGGCACAGGCAAACAGCTCGCTGCCGCTCCTGACCGCCAATGCCGGCAGGGTGATGGACAATGCCAACGGAATGATGAAGAATGCCAATGGCGGCATCACCGAAGCACGTGGAGCCATCCGAGGGGCAAAAGGAATGCTTGAAACACTGAATGGAAAAGTCAACGGCATTGACGTACAGGGAACTATGACCAAAGTGAACACCACTCTGGAGCATCTGAATACGCTCACAGCCAAATTAAACAGCAATGAAGGGACGATGGGACTGCTGATGAACGACCCGTCGCTGTACAACAACCTCAACACCACGGTACGTTCCGCAGACAGTCTCCTCAACAATATCAAGACACATCCGAAACGCTATGTACACTTCTCTCTCTTCGGCAGAAAGAACAAATAATTTAAATATCGTCTAAATAGTCGGCCTCATGTTTCACACACGGGGAAAGAAGAGGGAAGCATTTTGTGTATCAGTCTTTTTGCATTCATCCGGAGGTTGTTTCACCTGATCTGCTGATGCAGGCAATAAACATTCTGAACCTCTTGTTTATCAGAAGCTTGGAATTATGCAACCGAAGAATCAAGCAAGATCGGGAGAGAATAGACGCAAAGTACACAGAAATAGTCCTTTACGGAGATTATCTTATTATTCCATTGTTTGTGGAGCATATATACTTTGTAAAAAAATTGCTATCTTTGCAGGAGAAAATTCACTGGGGATAGTCGGTAACCCGCTAATCCGCAGAAAGGCATAAGAAATTAAATAACCCGTC
>NZ_UGTM01000001.1:0-57500 GCF_900454835.1 Prevotella denticola
ATGGCACAGGAACAAGTACAGATCCAGACCCAGAAACAGCAGCAGGTGCAGCGGCTCTCGCAGCAGCAGATGCTGCAGGTGAAGCTGTTGGAAATGCCGCTGACGGAACTGGAGGAGTGTGTCAATGCCGAACTGGACGACAATCCCGCACTGGAACGAGGCGGTGAGGAGACAGACGATATTGATACCGGCGACGCAGCAGAGCAGACGGAGGATGACGACTTCGACACACAACAGGAACGGGAAGAACGGCAGGACGCACTCGACTCGGCGCTGGAGCGCATGAAGTCGGATGATGATATTCCCACCTACGACTCCCGCCAGCAGCGGAACAACGCCGACTACGAGGAGATTGTCTACGGAGACACGACTTCCTTCATCGACAAGCTCAACGAACAGGTGGGCGAGAGAGAACTTACCGGCCGGCAGAGGGAGATCCTGGAATATCTTATCGGCAGTCTGGACAATGACGGACTCCTGCGGAAGGACCTCGGCAGCATCAGCGACGAGCTGGCTATCTACCATGGCATAGACGCTGCCGTCGGCGAACTGGAGGAGGTCCTGAAGATATTGCAGGACTTCGACCCCCCCGGCATCGGAGCCAGGACACTGCAGGAATGCCTGCTGCTGCAGGTGGACCGGAAAGCGGAAAACGGCGAGTGGGATCGTGACGGGCAGCTGTACCGCTGCATCCGCACCATCCTCTCCGACTATTTCGACGCTTTTACAAAGAAACACTGGGACAAGATACAGTCGGCACTCCTGCTGTCTGACCGTCAGGTTGAGACGCTTCAGCGAGAGATCCGCAAGCTGAACCCGAAGCCGGGTGCCTCCATGGGCGAGACGCAGGGCCGGAATCTCCAGCAGATCACCCCCGACTTCATCATCGACACCGAGGATGACGGGACGATCACCTTCAGCCTCAATCACGGCAATCTGCCCGAACTGCACGTCTCCACGGCATTCAGCGAGATGCTGGCAGCCTACCGGGATAACAAGGCGGGCATGAACCGGCAGGAGAAGGAGGCTTTGCTCTATGCCAAAGAGAAGGTCGACAAGGCACAGGGGTTCATCGAGGCGGTGAAGCAGAGACGGCATACGCTGCAGGTGACGATGAAAACTATCATCGATATACAGCGCAGGTTTTTCCAGGACGGCGATGAAGCTGACCTCAAGCCGATGATTCTCAAGGACATCGCCGACCGGACCGGACTGGACATATCGACTATCTCGCGGGTGAGCAACATCAAGTATGCGCAGACAAGATGGGGCATCTTCCCGCTCCGCTTCTTCTTCTCGGACAGCTATACGACGGAAGACGGCGAGGAGATGTCTACCCGGAAAATCAAGGTCGCACTCAAGGAAGTAATCGGGCAGGAGGACAAACGCCGGCCGCTCAGCGATGACGCACTTGCCAAGGTCATGAAAGAAAAGGGGTTCCCGATAGCCCGCCGCACGGTCGCCAAGTACCGGGAACAGCTCGGACTGCCTGTCGCAAGACTGCGAAAGGAATGACGGGTCGTGGATGGTGGCTCGTGGGTGGTGAGTGCTGATGCTTACCTGTTCATCGCTTATCATCGTCCCGCCTATCATCGCCCATCATCGCCTATCCCCGCTTATCATCGCCCATCCTCTCCCACCCTAAAAGAATGAAGGAAAAGAACATCATATTGACAGCAAGAATCGTGAGCATGGTGCTCACGCCTTTCTATCTGCCCGTCGTGGGCATACTGGCTATCTTCATATTCAGTTATCTCAGTATGTTCCCATGGCAGGCCAAGCTGGCATACGTCCTGATGGTCTATGCCTTCACGGTACTCATCCCTACCTTGCTCATCCACCTCTACCGGCAGTATCATGGCTGGACGCTCATTCAGCTGGGGCAGCGGGAGCGGAGAATGGTCCCTTATGCCATCTCCATCATCTGTTATTTCACGTGTTTCTACATCATGAACCTGCTGCATCTGCCGCACATGCTGACATCGATACTTATGGCGGCACTGGTGATACAGATTCTCTGTGCCGTCATCAACGTGTGGTGGAAAATCTCTACCCATACGGCAGCCATCGGCGGAGTGACCGGCTCGCTGATAGCCTTCTCTCTGCTGCTCAGCTTTGATCCGATGTGGTGGCTCTGTCTTACCCTCGTCGTCTCCGGCATGGTAGGCAGCAGCAGGATGATTCTCAGGCAGCATTCATTGGAACAGGTCACATCGGGATTCTTCCTGGGACTGGTCTGCTCATTCCTTACCGTCATCATCGTGTAAGCCTATTCATTTAAAACAATACAGAACATGAAGCCATTAGTAAGCATTATCATGGGTTCGACAAGCGACTTGCCCGTCATGGAAAAAGCTTGTAAGTGGTTGGAGCAGCAGGAGATTCCCTTTGAGGTGAATGCCCTCTCTGCCCATCGCACACCCGATGCCGTCGAAACCTTCGCCAAGGAAGCCAAAGGGCGGGGCATAAAGGTAATCATCGCAGGTGCCGGCATGGCGGCGGCACTGCCCGGTGTCATCGCTGCCTCAACTCCGCTTCCGGTCATCGGCGTGCCGATTAAGGGAATGCTCGACGGTCTCGATGCCATGCTGTCCATCATCCAGATGCCACCGGGCATACCGGTTGCCACCGTGGGTGTCAACGGTGCCCAGAATGCCGCCATTCTTGCCGCAGAGATGATGGCGATCGGCGATGAGGCCATTGCCTGTAAAGTGGATGCCTGGAAGGCTTCTCTGGGAGAGAAGATTGAGAAGGCCAACAGGGAACTGGCCGAGCTGAAGGATTACAGGTTCAAGTGCTGAAGGGCCTTAGGCCTGGGCCAGCCCCAGCCCAGCCTCACCCCCGGTCCGGCCTCACCCCCGGCCCCTCTCCGAATGGATAGGGGAGTAATCACCGACGAAGGGTCTTGTCAGGGGATGGCTTGAGTAGACTCATCACCGCCTATCACCGCTTATCACCATTTATCATCGCCTACCACTCACCACCTATTATCGCCTACCGCATCGCCTATCATCGCCCATCACAACTTATCATCATCCATGATCGATTTATTCAACTTTGAAAGAAGGAAAACCTCAGTCACCCATGTCGGCACACTCGACATCGGTGGAGAGAACCCAGTACGCATACAGTCAATGACCACCACCTCCACGGACGATACCGAAGGGAGCGTGGCACAGGCAGAGCGCATCATTGATGCAGGAGGAGAACTCGTGCGCCTCACCACGCAAGGAAAGCGAGAGGCAGAGAATCTCAAGAACATCAATGCGCAGCTGCGGGCCGACGGCTACATGACACCTCTCTGTGCCGATGTCCACTTCAATGCGAATGTAGCGGACGTGGCAGCTCTCTATGCGGAGAAAGTCCGCATCAATCCCGGCAACTATGTGGATCCGGCACGGACGTTCAAGAAACTGGAGTACACCGATGAGGAATATGCCCGGGAACTGCAGAAGATTGAGGATCGGCTTGTTCCGTTCATCAATATCTGCAAGGAGAACCACACCGCCGTACGCATCGGCGTAAACCATGGCAGCCTGTCCGACCGCATCCGCAACCGCTATGGAGACACACCGGCAGGCATCGTGGAGAGCTGCATGGAGTTCCTGCGTATCTTCCGCAGGCATGATTTCCATGATATTGTCATCTCCATCAAGTCATCCAACACCGTTGTCATGGTCCGATCGGTGCGTCTCCTCGTGGCCGAAATGGACAAAGAGGATATGCACTATCCGCTCCATCTCGGTGTCACGGAGGCCGGCGAGGGTGAAGACGGCCGTATCAAAAGCGCCGTGGGCATCGGTGCGCTGCTTGCCGACGGCATCGGCGATACTATCCGTGTGTCGCTGAGTGAAGAGCCGGAGTGCGAGATTCCTGTAGCGAGGTATCTCGCATGGTATATCCGTCGTCACGAGAAGCATCTTCTCATCCCCGGCGAACGGTATTCCGGCTTTGATTATCTCCATCCTGAACGCCGCGAAACGGTGGCGGCAGGCAATATCGGTGGCGGCAACGTGCCTGTTGTCATTGCCACCCGAAAGGCCGGACAGGCTGCTGTTGATGTCTCTTCGCCTGAACTGCCGAAGCCGGACTATATCTATGTACAGGGAAGACTACCTGAAAACAAGGTGAAGAACCAGAAGTACATCCTTGATTACGATGCCTATATGGAGCTTGCCCATGGTGGCAGGCAGTCCCTTGAGAATGTTTACCCCATCTTCCCTGTCACAGGAATGCCCTTCATCAGTGCGATAGATACGGAAGTTAAGTTCCTTGTCCTGAAGTTCGGAACACCTTCCGAAGAATTCCTTGCCTGCCTGAAGGCCCACCCTGAAGTGGTGGTCGTCTGCATGACAAGCCATCAGAACCGTCTCGGCGACCAGCGGGCACTGGCGCACCAGCTGATGATTGCGGGCGTGAAGAACCCCATTGTCTTCGCACAGATGTACCGGCATTCCACACCAGCAGCAGAGGAAGAACCCCTCGCCAGCCAATCTACAGCCCCCATCACTCCGAAGGAACAGTTCCAGCTGGAGGCGGCAGCCGACATGGGAGCACTGATGATGGACGGACTGACCGATGGTGTCTGGCTTATGAACGACGGAAATCTGTCACAGGACGACATCGAGCAGACCGCCTTCGCCATCCTCCAGGCAGGCCGGCTGCGCATGGTGAAGACCGAATACATTTCCTGCCCGGGCTGCGGGCGGACCCTCTACGACCTCCGTACCACCATCGCCCGCATCAAGGAAGCTACCAAGGGCATGACGGGACTGAAGGTAGGTATCATGGGGTGTATTGTGAACGGACCGGGCGAGATGGCTGATGCCGACTATGGATACGTGGGTGCGGGTCCGAAGAAAGTCAGTCTATACCGCCGGCAGGTATGTGTTGAACATAACATCCCGGAAGAAGAAGCCGTGGACCATCTGCTGGCTCTGATCAAGGCAGACCGGGAGAAGTAGCCTCCGTGAATCCTGCCGCAACCGCACTGTCAGGATGGCCGGATGAAACAGAATGGAGGAAAGGGCTTATGGAGCAGGCTGTCTTCATAAGCCCTGATTCGTTTACAGGCCGGCCCTGGCATTTCCCGGAATCCGTTTGTATCCCTTATTGTCGCTGTCCGTTAGAACTTGAATGTCATGGATTTCCATGTGTAACTTTCTTTCAACCGGCAATCTCTCATTGCCTTTGGGAAAGCCGGTGCGCCCCATCAAATTACCATCTATATGATAGTGACAAGGAGCAGACATAGCCACCTTCTGCCGATGTGTTGATGCCCGACACACATTGTGCTGGCCGTGAACACCAGACGTGTCGAGGGACAACTCTCTTGCGATATGCCGCCGGGAAGAAAGCGGGTTGCGGCAGGCTGCAGTGTCAATGCTCCCCATCGCATCTATTCCCGGTCTATCCCGGCAAGGGCGACGACCGGACTGTCTGCCGAAACATAAAGGCTTCCTCCCCGCAACGGACAGACCGTCCCTGCCCTTTCCATCACGCCATGGGCAACCCGTCAACCGACGAATCGGCGGAGTCCTGGGACAAAAGTGCGGGAGACAGGGACGGTGTCATCACAGCCGGAGAGACGCAGCTGGTAACCGTTGGAATTGCCTTTAGCAGAGCTGATGTTGTTGATGTTCACAAGAAACGAACGGTGGCACTGGAAGATGTTGTCGTAAGGCAAGGCGGCTTTCAAGGCTACCAGTGTTGACCGGAGTTCGGTTTTCACCGTTTTGCCTTCATTCCGGTAACACACACAGACATTGTTTTTTCGCGATTCGATATACAGCAGGTCGTTGATGGGCAGGGTGAGGTCGGCTCCCCGAAGATTCTGGTCGTGCAGCGTGATGACAATGCCCGCCTGCTCATCGGTGGTCTTCCGTATCAGCTCTTCCAGTCTGCCGTTCAGCATCCGGTTGTAGTTTATCAGCGTAAAAATGCCCGTGACGATCACCCAGACAAGGAAAGTCCAGTAAAAGAAGACCCAGAACAGTCTTCCCGTCAACGGGATATGGAAAAAGAAGGCGGCATAGACCGTCATGGAGACTGCCATGGCCAGTTCAATGCCGATACTGTACAGAATCTGATGTCCGTTGGTCACCGCGATTTTCCTGTACGACAGCGTCTTGAAGAAAAGGACTGAACCCAGCCACAGGACACAGGCGGTCAGTACGCCGAAGCCCAGGCACATCAGGAAAATACTGCCCCGGTACTGGCTGATCCCGAACGGCTGCAGAAGATAGAGAAACAGGAAAATGCCACCTCCTGACGCAACACTCGTGCGCCAGGAGGTGGCATTTCCCTGCAATGTACATCTGCTGCGGAGGAAAGATGACAGTCTGCTCATGATTTTTCTTAAAGGGTTGTTGTCTGCCTGCAAAGTTACGCTTTTTCTCCCTTTCCTGCAAGTCTCATGCCCGGATAAGACCAATGGCCTGACAGTCCTGGCGTTCCCTGCCGTTTATGTCTGGAAACCTCCGGAATCCTTCATGGGCGGCCTACGGAACAGTTCTACAGGCTTTTCCCCTTTCGACAGCAGACAGCAGATTATTCATAAAGGAAACATTATATTGCTTTATAATTTGCTTATTTCTTTAAAATTCCATACCTTTATGCCCTCAAAACAAAACTTTTAATTGATCTTCATTATGAAAAAGTCTATTCTATTTTCGCTGGCATCGCTCATTGCCTTCGGCGGTGTGCTGCATTCCTGCAAGCCCAAGAAGACCGGGCAGATTGCAGTCGACGACGATGCAGCCAAGCAGGTCTACGTTGCTCCCGGGCACTATGACGAGTACTACGACTTCGTGTCGGGAGGCTTCAGCGGACAGGTGGCTGTCTATGGCATCCCGTCCGGCCGCCTGCTCAAGGTAATCCCCGTCTTTTCACAGAACGGTGAAAACGGCTATGGCTATGACGAGAACACCAAGCCCATGCTGAACACATCCTTCGGATTCGTGCCATGGGACGACTCGCACCATACACAGCTTTCCGAGACCGATGCCATGTACGACGGCCGCTGGCTGTTCATCAATGCCAACAACACGCCGCGTATTGCACGCATCGACCTCAAGAGCTTCCGTACAGCAGAAATCATCGAACTGCCGAATACGAGCGGCAACCATGCTTCGCCGTTCATCACCTGCAACACAGAGTACATCGTGGCAGGTACCCGCTTCAGCGTCCCGGCCGATTACGAGAACGGTGACGTGCCCATCAAGGACTACAAGGAGAAGTTCCGCGGACACATTTCTTATATAAAGGTAGACAAGAACACCGGCGGTCTCAGCCTGGACTTCCAGCTGGCTCTGCCGCCGTTCAACTACGACCTGAGCCACAGCGGCAAGAATGCCTCTGCCGACTGGTCGTTCTTCACCTGCTACAACACCGAGGAGGCCCACTCCCTTCTGGAGGTCAACGCTTCTCACAACGACAAGGACTACATCCTCGCCATCAACTGGAAGAAGGCTGCGGAACACGCAGCAAAGGGCGACTTCGACTGGAAGCCCTGTAAGTATGCGCACAACGTGATGCACGAAGACACCGAGCAGGCCACTTCCGAAATCCTGAACAAGGTGAAGGTGATTGATACCAGGAAATACAACGACTTCCTTTATCTCATCCCATGTCCGAAGTCTCCGCATGGCGTGGACGTGGACCCGTCCGGCGAGTACATCGTAGGTAACGGCAAGCTGAGTGCCAACCTGCCTGTATTCAGCTTCACGAAGATACAGGATGCCATCAAGAACCACCAGTTCGACGGCAAGGTCGACGGCATCAACGTCATCAAGTATGAATCTGCCCTGCACGGTGAAGTACAGTCGCCGGGGCTGGGATCACTCCATACCGAGTTCGATGCTGACGGAAACGCCTATACCAGCTTCTTCATCTCTTCGGAGATTGTGAAATGGAGACTGAAAGACTGCCAGATAGAAGACCGCATCCCTACTTATTACTCCATCGGCCATCTGTCCGTACTGGGTGCCGACACCAAGAAGCCCTACGGAAAGTACATGGTAGCCTACAACAAGATTACGAAGGACTGCTTCCTGCCGACGGGTCCGGAGCTTTGCCAGGCAGCACAGCTCTATGACATCAGCGGAAAGAAAATGCGTCTGATCCTGGAATTCCCGACCATCGGCGAACCCCACTATGCCAGTGCCATCGCAGCAGATATGCTGAAACCGAACATGATGTACTTCACCCGCCTGGCCGACAACCACAATCCTTACAAGATAAGCACTGCCCAGCAGGCACGTGTGGAGCGTCACGACAACCGCGTGGACATCTACATGGCAGCCATCCGCTCACGCCTCGTTCCCGACAACATCGAGGGCATCAGGCTGGGTGACGAGGTTTATTTCCACGTGACGAACATCGAGCAGGAGTGGGACATACCGCACGGCTTCACCGTAAAGGGCAACAACAATGCCGAGATTCTCGTCATGCCGGGTGAGACCTGCACGCTGAAATGGATTCCGAACAGGGTAGGCATCCTTCCGTTCTACTGTACCGACTTCTGCAGTGCGCTCCATCAGGAAATGCAGGGATATGCCCGCGTCTCTCCGAAGGGCAGCAACACACCGCTGAGCTTCACCATCGACGACAAGCTGCCGTCACAGTTCGCTGCCACGAAACCGACGACCCAGTCGGCTGCAGCTCCTACGACGCACAAGAGAAAATAATCACTGAAAACAAGTCAGAATCCAATGACCTGCCCTCATCGCCTGTACAAGGACAGAATGTCCAGCAGGCATGAGCGACAGGTGCTTAAATCTGTAAAGAACATGAAATTGAGTTTTTCCGGTAAGATAACAAAATCGAGCATGATACTGCTCATCGTTGCAGCACTGTTCACGGCAGTGAGTGCTTTCACTTCGGTATGGCGCATCGACCTGTCGGCCCCACAGTACCCGGAGGGCATGGTGCTTTATATTGGAGGCACGGAGGGTGTCTCCGGAGGTGATGATGGAAACGACCTCTACAAGATCAACGAACTGAACCACTACGTAGGCATGGCACAGATCCACCCGGGCGACTTCTGGGAATTCACGGTACTGCCGATCCTGCTCTGCGCCTTTGCCGTCTTGTTCCTGGTCGCAGCGATTATGAAGAGCAAGAAGCTGAGCATCGCATCGCTGATTTCCTTCGGTATCTTCGGCATCCTCGGCTTCGTCGATTTCTACCACTGGACGTATGTCTACGGCCATAATCTGTCGCCCGATGCTCCTATCAAGGTGCCGGGGATGGCTTATCAGCCGCCTATCATCGGCGAGAAGCAGCTACTGAACTTCGACGCACTGTCCCAGCCGGACCTCGGAGGCTATCTCCTGGTTGCTGCAGGACTTCTCCTTGCCTTCGTAGTAATCAAGGAGATGGGTGTCTTCGGAAACAAGAAGAACTGAAAATATCCGATAAATGAAAAAGACTATCACCACTCATCTGACGGGTGTAGCAGTGTCAGCCGCAGTGCTGATGCTGACGCTCGTCTCTCTGGTGGCCTGTACGCATGACAACAGGCCCCAGCCCATCAGTCTCGGGAAAGAAGACTGCGCCGGCTGTGGAATGACCATAGAAGTTCCCAGGTTCGCCTGTGAATTCATCACGGACAAAGGCAAGTGCTTCAAGTTCGACGACCTGTCCTGCCTGTTCCATTACATGAATGCCAAGAACCTCTCGGACAGCACAGTCGAAAAAATTTACGTGGCCGACTATGAGCATCCTGACTCGCTGATAGACATCAAGCAGGCAGGACTTGTTCTCGGACAGGACATCAAGAGTCCTATGAATGGCGGCGTGGCAGCCTTTCGCAATCGCGCTCATGCCCAGAAGTTCGCCGTCAAGACCCGTTCTATTCTCCTTGATTCATGGGAAAGATTAAAGATACAGCACGCAGAACATTAACATTTTCCGTATGCCTTGCCCTATCAGTGTCTTCATTGTCTGCACGGACAATCGAGGTCGGAAAAGGCAAGGCATTCGTCTCCATAAGTAAGGCTCTGCGCACGGCAAAGCCTCATGACGTGATTCTTGTCTATGGGAATAAGGTCTATAAAGAACACCTGCTCATCGACAAGCCTGTCCTGCTCAGAGGGACGGGACACCCCGTCGTGGACGGTGGACAGCGGGGCAACGTGGTCAGCATCAAGGCAGACAATGCCGTCGTGGAAGGCTTTCAGATACAGAACTCCGGCCGTTCCTCACAGATAGACTACAGCGGCCTGCATGCCGAAAACGTGCAGAACGTCACGGTACGCAACTGCGTGTTCCGCGCCAACCAGTTCAGCGTGATGTTCCAGAACTGCAGGCACTGCACGGTTGCAGGCAACGACATCTCCAGCAACATCACGCTCAACCCCATCATGGGAAATGCCGTACACTGCTGGAAATGCGACCATATGCACATCACGGGCAACAAGATCGGGTACAACCGGGACGGCATCTACCTGGAGTTCGTCAACAGTTCGCACATCGACCGCAATACGGTCAACGGCTGTGAACGCTACGGACTGCATTTCATGTTCTCCCATTTCAACGTCTACAGTTCCAATCATTTCAGCCACAACCAGGCAGGAGTGGCGGTGATGTTCGCCCACAACGTGACAATGCTCAACAACATCTTCGAGTTCAACCGGGGCACATCCTCCTACGGACTGCTCATCAAAGAGCTGCAATACAGCACCATCAAAGGAAACCGTTTCCGCAACAACACGGTGGGACTGCTGGTAGACGGCGGCTCCGACCTGCTGGTACATCACAATGAAATCAAGGCCAACGGATGGGGAATGCGGCTGATTTCGGCCAGCACCAATGACACCATCACCTGCAACAACTTCCTCGGGAACACCTTTGACATGACCACCAACGTGAGTTACAACCGCAATACGGTCAACGGAAACTACTGGGACAAATACGAGGGTTACGACCTTGACAAGAACGGTTACGGCGACGTTCCTTTCCATCCGCTCAGCCTTTTCTCCATGCTGGCCGAACAGAACGAGAACGTCCTGTTCTTCTTCCACAGCTTCCTGATGAACCTGCTGGATGCCACAGAGAAGGTACTTCCATCCGTGACCCCAGACAATTATGTCGATGAATATCCCCACATGAAATCTTACAAGATATGATTACCATCAAGAACCTCAATAAGTTTTACGGCAGACAGCATGTGCTGCACGACATCAATCTGCAGCTGGAACAGGGACAGTGCATCGGCTTCGTGGGACCGAACGGATGCGGCAAGACGACACTGATGAAATGTATCCTCGGACTGGCAACGCCGCAGTCAGGTGAGGTGCTGGTTGACGGCATGAACGTACAGGAGAATCCCTCATACCGCCGGCACATCGGCTTCATGCCGCAGAACAGTTGCTTCCCGGAGAACATGAGCGTAGGCGAGACATTCAGGACCATCCGTGACGTACGCAAGGACAGCGACAATCTCGACAAGGAACTCTATGATGCCTTTGAGATTGAAGCCATTGCCGGCAAAAAGACGAAAACCCTGTCCGGAGGGACAAGCCAGAAGGTAAACGCCGCTCTGGCATTCCTTTTCAATCCGGACATCCTCATCCTCGACGAGCCTACGGCAAGCCTGGACCCCATCGCCGCCAGCATTCTGAAAGACAAGATTGTCAGGGAGAAGAACAAGCTGGTGTTCATCACCTCCCACATTCTCAGCGAGCTGGAGGGCATCGCCACGCACATCATCTTCATGGAGGAGGGGCACATCCTGTTCTTCAAACCAGTAGAACAGCTCCTGCGTGAGACCTGCCAGGACAACGTGTCACAGGCTGTCATGTATTATTTAAAGAAGAGCGGTAAACACCAATAAAACTATGGGAAAGATAACAAAGATCATCTTCATGGACAACGTCAAAAGCAGGGTCGTTGTCTTTTATTTTGTCCTGCTGGCCCTGCTGTCATGGACCTCTCTGCTGCTGCAGGACAACGAGTCGAAAGGCGCACTGACAATACTCAATATCATCCTGTTCGTCACGCCGCTCATGTCCCTGCTCTATACGGTGACGTATCTGTACGACGCACACGATTTCCTCGTACTGCTGCTGAGTCAGCCCGTCGAGCGGCGGCGCATCTGGCAAAGCCTCTATACGGGAGTCTCTTCCAGCCTGCTCATCGCCTTCCTGCTGGGGGCGGGCATCCCCATGCTGCTCTATACGGACTGGGGAACAGGACTGGTGCTGCTGCTCATGGGATGTGTCACCACGCAGATATTCGTCTCCCTGGCTTTCCTGGCGACCATGCTCGCCAGCGACAAGACACGCGGCACGGGTATCTCCATTCTCATCTGGCTGCTCTTCACAATGATCTACGATGCTGTCCTGCTCTATGCCCTGTTCCTGCTAAGCGATTGGCCTGTAGAGACACCGCTGCTGGCTCTGCTCATGCTCAATCCACTCGACCTGACCCGCTTCCAGGTCATCCTCAAGATGGATGTATCGGCCATGATGGGATATGGCGGTGCCGCCTTCAAGGAGTTCCTCGGGGCTGCCGGTGGAATCGTCGTGTCCTCACTGCTGCTCCTGCTGTGGATCATCGTCCCCTACTTCCTTTCCCTGCGCATCTTCCGAAAGAAAGATTTATAAGAATGTAAGAAAAGAAAACACCATAACAAGATCCCGCCCTTCACACAATGTGCTGGGCGGGATTTTCCGTGCAAGCGTTGTTACATCATTACTTACCGGTCGAGCTTCCACGTGACACCGTCCTTGGTGTCCTTCACCTGGAAGCCGGCAGCGGAGAGGGCATCGCGGATCTGGTCGCTGACGGCCCAGTTCTTCTCGGCCTTCGCCTTGGCACGGAGGTCGAGCACCATATCGACAACCTTTCCATAAGCCTCCTCACGAGCATCATTGTCGGCACTGCGCTCGTTCTTCAGACCGAGGATGTCGAAGGCGAAGAGGTGCATCGCCTCCGTGAGTTCCTTGAGGTCATCGGCAGAAATCTGCGCTTTATGGTCGATGAGGATGTTCACAAGATGGCAGGCCTCGAAGAGTTCCGAGATGACGGCAGGCGTCATCAGGTCGTCGTTCATCGCCTCGTAGCACTTCTGCCGGAAGGCCGATACGAACTTGCCGGTATTTCCGTCGGAGGCTGCGGAGGCCTGGATACGGGCCAGGTCTTCAATGCCGTTCATCAGCCGTTCATAGCCCTTCTCGGCAGCCTGCAATGCCTCGTTGGAGAAGTCGACCGTCCCGCGGTAATGCGCCGAGAGGATGAAGAAGCGGATGGTCATGGGCGAATAGGGCTGCATGAGCGTCTCGTGCCTGCCGGTGAAGAACTGTTCAAGCGTGATGAAGTTGCCGAGCGACTTGCCCATCTTCTGTCCGTTGATGGTAATCATGTTGTTGTGCATCCAGTACTTCACCATCTGGTCGCCCTGGGAGGCCACGGCCTGTGCGATCTCGCACTCATGGTGCGGGAAGATGAGGTCCATTCCCCCGCCGTGGATATCGAAGTGTTCGCCCAGATACTTCCGTCCCATCGCCGTACACTCGCAGTGCCAGCCGGGGAATCCGTCGCTCCACGGTGAGGGCCAGCGCATGATGTGTTCCGGCATGGCACGCTTCCAGAGTGCGAAGTCGGCCTGGTTGTGTTTCTCACCTACTCCTGCCAGCTCGCGCGAGTTGTTGATCATGTCGGTGAGGTTGCGCCCGGAGAGGATGCCGTAGTGGTGGTCCTTGTCGTATTTCTCCACATCGAAGTAAATGCTGCCGTTGCTTTCGTAGGCATATCCGTTGGCAAGAATCTGCTTTACAAGCTCTTCCTGCTCGATGATGTGGCCTGTAGCGTGCGGCTCGATGCTCGGCGGAAGAACGTTCAGCGCACGCATCGCATCGTGGTAACGGTTGGTGTAATGCTGCGCGATTTCCATCGGTTCCAGCTGTTCGAGGCGTGCTTTCTTCTCTATTTTGTCATCGCCTTCGTCCGCATCATGCTCCAGATGGCCCACATCAGTGATGTTGCGCACGTAGCGCACCTTGTACCCGATGTGCCTCAGATAGCGGAAGAGAATGTCGAAGGTGATGGCAGGCCGGGCATGCCCGAGATGCGGATCACCGTAAACGGTAGGTCCGCAGACATACATGCCCACGTGGGGGGCTGCTATCGGCTGGAAGAGTTCCTTCTTCCGGTGCAGCGTATTGTAAATAACCAAGTCTTGCATAAGAGAGCTGTTTATAATCTTTATGTTGCAAAATTACAAAATTATTATCAGCCTTCATACAATTGTGCGGTCTTTTTGCTACCTTTGCCGCACGGCGGTCCTGCCCATGCAGGGAAGCAGCCGTTCGTTTTCAGAAACAATCAAAAACAAAATCTTATGATTATCACGACAACTCCGACCATTGAAGGTCATCCCATCCAAGCGTACAAAGGACTGGTAACAGGCGAGACCATTATCGGTGCAAACGTTTTCAAGGACTTCCTTGCCGGCATCCGCGACTTCATCGGCGGGCGCAGCGGTGCCTACGAGAAAGTGCTCCGTGAAGCCAAGGACACGTCACTTCAGGAGATGATGCAGCGGGCGGAAGAGCTGGGAGCCAACGCCATTGTCGGCATCGACCTCGATTATGAAACTGTCGGACAGGGCAGCTCGATGCTTATGGTGACGTGCTCCGGTACGGCGGTGAGAATTGAATAAAATGAACAGGAAGAATCTAAAAAGGTGTGCTGGAATATTTCCGACACACCTTTTTCAATTCTGGCACTTATTCAGAGTTATTGCTGTCCGATAAAACTTAAATGGCCTGATTTCCCATACGGCATCTCCCTTAGGCAGACAATCCTATATTGCTTTCGGCAAGATAAGTCCCCAATCCGATAAGTTTTGTCGGCTTTTAAACTGCAAGCAGCTTCACAACCCGGCAAAAACTCGTAGGGTGTCGGGGGCTCACACCATTGGTGTCTGCCGACGACACCACCCGAGATGGACACCAACACACAGGCAGGAAAGGGTAAGAAAGTCATATTCCTGTCAATACAATATATATCAAGATGTGCCCATGACTGACTTATACAGGGAATGTTTACCGGAACCGTAATCATCCAGAACAGAGCGATGACAGTCTGACGGATTGTTACTGCCTCCTGTATTCTTTTCCCCTCGACCGCAGGATGGCCCACACACCTATAGCGATGAGCGGAAGGCTGAGGATCTGTCCCATGTCAATGGGCAAGCCTGCCTCGAAGGCTTCCTGCACTTCCTTGGTGTATTCGATGGCGAAACGGAAAGTGAAAATAAGCGTGAGGCAGAGACCGAAGTAGAGCCCTGTCCCGACCTTCTCCGGATGTTTCCGGTAAATCAGGAAGATGACAACGAAGAATACGAGGTAGGCAATGGCTTCATAGAGCTGCCCGGGATGGCGCGGGTGGGTGTCGACATTGTAGAAGATGAACGCCCACGGCACGTCCGTCACCTTACCGATGATTTCCGAATTCATCAGGTTTCCAAGCCGGATAAAACAGGCCGTGATGCCCGAGCAGATGCCGAAGAAATCGAGCACCACCCAGGTATTCATCCCCGACCGGCGGATGTAGAGGTAGAGTGCGATGAGCAGTCCGGCCACTCCGCCGTGGGATGCCAGCCCCTGATAGCCCACGTATTTCCACGATCCGTCGGCAAGGTGGTGGAAAGGAATGAAGATGGAGAGGAATCCGTCCCATGAAGTAAGGAAGTCCTGCGGCTCATAGAAGAGACAGTGACCCAACCGGGCACCTGCCAGTACGCCGAAGAAGACATAGAGGAAAAGCGGGTCGAACTTCTCGTCAGGGAATTTGTGCCGCCTGTAGAGCCACTGCATCAGAAAATAACCCAGGACAAGTCCCACGAGCCAGCACATTCCGTACCAGCGGACAGGAACCGAGCCGATGCGGAAGATTACCTCTTCGGGCTGCCAGACGATGTAAAGTAGATTGTTCATAAGATAAAAGAAATCAGAACAGCCTCATCCTCGAACCCCTCCCCGGTGCATTCGGCCGGTGACCGTCGGTCTGGAGAAGGGATGGAGGGGAAGACGCTATACGTTGAACCTGAAGTGCATGATGTCGCCGTCCTGCACCACGTAATCCTTGCCTTCAATACCGAGCTTGCCGGCTTCGCGAATGGCAGCCTCTGAACCATACCTGAGGTAGTCGTCGTACTTGATGACCTCCGCACGGATGAAACCCTTCTCAAAGTCGGTGTGAATGACGCCGGCACACTGCGGAGCTTTCCAGCCTTTGTGGAAGGTCCAGGCCTTTACCTCCATCTCTCCGGCGGTGATGAAGGTCTGGAGGTTCAGCAGGTGGTAGGCCTTCTTGATGAGCCGGCTCACGCCGCTCTCCTCCAGCCCGAGCTCTTCCAGAAACATCTTCTTGTCCTCGTAGCTATCGAGAGACGCAATGTCCTCCTCGGTCTTGGCAGCGATGATCATGGCCTCCGCTCCCTCCTCGGCAGCAATCTGCTCAATCTGCCGGCTGTATTCGTTGCCGGTCTTGGCACTGTCCTCATCGACGTTGCAGACATAAAGCACCGGTTTTGTCGTCAGGAGGAAGAGGTCGTGGGCGGCCTGCTGTTCCTCCTTGCTGTCAAACTCCACGCTGCGGGCGTTCTTCCCCTGCTCCAATGCTTCTTTATAAGCCTCCAGGACAGACACCATCAGCTTGGCGTCCTTATTACCCGCAGCGGCTACCTTCTGCTGTTTCGAGAGCTGCGCCTCGATGGTTTCGAGGTCCTTGAGCTGCAGTTCGGTGTCTATGATTTCCTTATCCTCAACCGGATTGACAGCCATGCCGCCCTCTCGTACCACGTTGTCATCCTCGAAGCAGCGGACGACATGGATGATGGCATCGCACTCACGGATGTTGCCAAGGAACTTGTTGCCCAGCCCTTCACCCTTTGAAGCACCCTTTACAAGTCCTGCTATATCGACAATCTCGCAGGTAGCAGGAACGATGCGTCCCGGATGGACAATCTCCGCCAGCTTGTTCAGCCGCTCGTCAGGAACAGTGATGACACCGAGGTTCGGCTCAATCGTACAGAATGGGAAGTTGGCTGCCTGTGCCTTGGCACTGCTCAGACAGTTGAAAAGCGTGGACTTGCCGACATTCGGCAGTCCTACTATACCACATTTTAATGCCATGCTTAAATAAACGTTTATATCTCTGGTGCAAAAGTACACAATTTATTTGAGATAAGCGATGATAGGCGGGGATAAGCGATGATGACCTGTGAGGGATAGGCGATTGTAAGCGGGGATAAATTAGGTAATGGGGATTAGGGCAACTCATTATCGCCTATCCCCATTTATAATCGCTTATCATCGTCTACATCTCCGCCTCAAAGGCTTCTGCCTCAGCAGCGGCGATGATGGCCTCCCTGTCGTTTCCCTGTGGTAAAGATCCATCGGGGAAATCATGGTCGCAGGCTGTCTTGCCGGATTCCGCTTTCTCTGAACCGGTCGCCTTCCCATACCCCTTCTCATCGGCAGCCGACGACTTCTCGTCGAAGACTTCTTCCTGGAAGGGGTTCTCGTGCTTCTCCATCTCAGTCTCCGCACCCACGATGAAGTTCATATCCTGCGATGTTTCCGGCACGTCCAGCACCGGCTCTTCCTCCATCTTCGTGCGGCTGGCCTTGGCCGAGAACACCTCGTCGATGAACTGCGGTTCGCGGCGCAGACGCTGGAGTGTCAGTTTGGAAGCCTCCTGCTGGCTTTCCTTTTTCGAGTAGCCGCGCCCCTCACCGCATGGCAGCCCTTCCATGAGTACCTGAAAGTAGAAAGTAGGGCTTCCCTGCTTGTCCTTCTGGTTCTCAATCAGTTTGAATTCCATCTTCACCTTGTTCTTCTGACTCCATTCAATGAGCTTCGACTTGAAGTTCACCTCCTTGTAGGCCACCTTGTCAATGTTGATGAGTTCACCGAGAATCTGGGTCTTCATGAACTTCATGCAGGCATTGTAACCATGGTCGAGATAGAGTGCGCCGACCAGCGCCTCAAAGGCATTTCCTCCCAGATAACTGTTATGTGAAGACGAGTGGCCGTTGGAGAGAATCAGCTGGTTGATACCCATCTCCTTTGCCAGCCGGTTGAGCGTATCGCGTTGTACGATCTTCGAACGTGTATTGGTAAGGAAACCTTCCCGCTTCCCCGGGAAATGTTCGTAGACAATGTCGCCGACGATGGCATCAAGGATGGCATCGCCAAGGAATTCCAACCGTTCATTGTTTACAGGCTTACCCTTTGCATTACGCCGTGCGACGCTCTTGTGCAGGAGTGCTGTCTTGTAATAAGTGATATCGTGTGGAATGATGCCGATGATCTGGTACAAGGACAGATAAAGCTCCTTCTCCTTGCGGAAAGGGAGCCTTATCCTGTCAATAATATTATTCAGCATACTTCTTGAATACAACACAAGCATTGTGGCCGCCGAAACCGAAGGTATTGCTGAGCGCAGCACGTACCTCGCGTTTCTGGGCCTTGTTGAACGTGAAGTTCAGGTTGTAGTCCAGTTCCGGATCCTTGTCATCTTCCTTGTGGTTGATGGTAGGAGGAACGATGTCGTTTCTGACAGACAGTACACACGCCATGGCCTCTACGGCACCTGCCGCACCGAGGAGGTGCCCGGTCATACTCTTGGTAGAAGAAATGTTCAGCTTGTAGGCAGCCTCACCGAACAGCTCCTTGATGGCTTTCGCCTCGGAGATGTCACCGACGTGGGTAGATGTACCGTGGACGTTGATATAGTCGATGTCCTCCGGCTTCAGACCTGCATCCTCAAGAGCTGCTTTCATGACGAGCTTGGCACCGAGTCCTTCCGGGTGAGAAGCAGTGATGTGATAGGCATCAGCCGACTCACCTTCACCGATCATCTCAGCATAGATCCGGGCACCGCGGGCTTTCGCATGCTCCAGCTCCTCGAGAATCAGGCAGCCGGCACCCTCACCCATCACGAAGCCGTCGCGGCTTGCAGAGAACGGACGGGAAGCGTGTTCCGGGTCGTCGTTGCGTGTAGACAGGGCGTGCATGGCGTTGAAACCACCTACACCGCAGGCGCAGATGGCAGCCTCAGCACCACCGCTGACGATAATGTCGGCCTTGCCAAGACGGATCTGGTTGAATGCAGCTGCCAGCGCATTGCTCGAAGAAGCACAGGCGGAGGTCGTCGTATAGTTAGGACCGTGGAATCCGAAGTGGATGCTGATCTGTCCAGCTGCGATGTCCGCAATCATCTTCGGGATGAAGAAAGGATTGAACTTGGGACCGTTCTCCGGATGGGTTGCATAGTAGCTCACCTCATCCTCGAAGGTCTTGATACCGCCGATGCCCACACCATAGATGACACCGATGCGGTTCTTGTCGGCCGTCTCCAGGTCGATTGCCGCATCCTTTACACCCTGGATGGCGCTGATCATTGCCAGCTGGGTGTAGCGGTCGAGCTTGCGGGCCTCCTTGCGGTCAATGTAATCATTGATGTTCAGGCCTTTGACCTCACAGGCGAACTGCGTCTTGAACTGGGTTGTATCGAAACTTGTAATAGGAGCTGCACCGCTCTTCCCTGCCAGCATGTTCTGCCAGGTCTCCTCAGGAGTGTTACCCAACGGAGTAACGGCACCCAGACCTGTTACGACTACTCTTTTTAATTCCATGCGTTGAAATATAAACTAAAAAAGTAAAGCTAAAAAAAAGCCAAGCAAAGGGATAGGCTTTGCTTGGTACTTTTATCTTGAGCAGACGCTTACTTTGCGTTCTCCTCAATATAAGAGATTGCGTCGCCTACGGTAGCGATCTTCTCAGCCTTATCGTCCGGAATAGAGATACCGAACTCCTTCTCGAATTCCATGATGAGCTCTACTGTGTCCAGTGAGTCAGCACCGAGGTCATTTGTGAAGCTTGCTTCAGGCTTTACTTCAGCCTCGTCAACACCGAGCTTATCTACGATAATAGCCTTTACCTTTGATTCAATTTCTGACATAATTGTAAGTTTTAATTGTTTAATATTGATTTCCAAATTCTAAAATGCGCTTGCAAAGGAACTGTTTTTTTTCGATGTATGCAAGTTTTTTACTCAAAAAAGCACATTTAACTGCACATAGTATATGTATTTGTGCAGCTTTTTAAGCATTTTGCTACTTTATCTGGCGACAAATCAAATGATTATATCAGTTCATTCAAACCTTTAATTATCCTGCCATGCTGTTGCCTGTCTGGTGCAGTACGCCGTCCGGCAAGGTTTCCCTGGATTTCTTACAAAGAAAAACAACGGTATTTATTTTGCGCTTTAAGGATTTTACTATATATTTGCAAAATAAACAGAAAAATAAAAACCGAATGTCATTTACAGAGCATTGTAACGAGATTTTCAATCAGGCAATCCGCGATTACCACATCACGGATAATGTAGATACCCCCATCAGTAACCCTTATGACAGGGATTCCATCGAGAACCGGCTCTACCTGAAGTGCTGGATAGACACAGTCCAGTGGCATTTCGAGGACCTCATCCGTGACCCGCACATCAACCCGGAGAACGGAATGAGCCTGAAACACCGCATCGACCGGTCCAACCAGGACCGTACTGACCTTGTGGAGCAGATCGACTCCTACTTCCGTCAGCTCTACTCAGATGTGGCACCCTTGCCCGAGGCAACCATCAACACGGAAAGTCCGGCATGGGCGGTAGACCGGCTGTCGATTCTGGCACTGAAAATCTACCACATGAAGGAGCAGACCGAACGCACGGATGCACCGGCCGAACACATCGAGAAATGCAGGTCGAAACTGAACATCCTCCTCGAACAGCAGAAGGACCTCAGCCTCGCCATCGACCAGCTGCTCGATGACATCCAGCACGGACGGAAGTACATGAAAGTGTACCGACAGATGAAGATGTACAACGACCCTGCGACAAACCCGATACTTTATAATAACAAGAAGAAGTAAGCCTAAGCCTCACCCCCAACCCCTCTCCGAATGGAGAGGGGAGTAATCACCGATGAGGGGTCTTGTCAGGGGGATAACTTGGGCAGAATCATCACCGCCTATCACCGCCTATCACCGCCTATCACCGCCTATCACCGCCCTTCATCGCCTATCACCGCCTACAGCCTCTCGTCACCGCCCATCATCCTATGAAGACCCCACACCTCCTTATTATCCGTTTCTCGGCCATGGGCGATGTCGCCATGACAGTTCCCATCGTCTACTCGCTTGCGAGACAGTATCCCGATGTGAGGATCAGCGTTCTTTCCCGTCCTTTCGCACAGCCTTTCTTCCAGGACCTTGCACCGAACGTATGCTTCATGGCGGCTGACCTGAAAGGAGAATACAAGGGGCTGGCAGGCCTCAACAGGCTATACCGCCGTCTGATTGCCAAGCAGCCCACTGCCGTGGCCGACCTCCACAATGTTCTCCGCACACGTTACCTCCGCCTGCGCTTCCTTCTTGGCGGCTATCCTGTGGCACATATCAACAAACACAAGAAAGGGAAAAGACAGCTGTGCCGGAAAGAGAACAAGGTGTTCGCACAGCAGCCCACCTCCTTCCACAACTATGCGGATGTGCTCGGACAGCTGGGCTATCCTGTCAAACCTGATTTCAAGAGTATCTTCCCACAGGAAGGCGGCGACCTCCGGAACCTCCCTAATATAATAGGTGTAAAACAGCCTGATGAATGCTGGATCGGCATCGCACCCTTCGCTGCCCATGCCGGCAAGATGTATCCACAGGAGAAGATGGGAAAGGTCATCTCTCTGCTCACAAAACAGCATCCTTCCTGGCGCATCTTCCTCTTCGGCGGTGGCAGACAGGAAATTGAAGTGCTGAACGGCTGGGCAGCAGAGTTTCCGCAATGTCTATGCGTTGCCAATGCCCTTAAAGGACTGGAACAGGAACTCATCCTCATGAGCCACCTCGACACCATGCTCTCCATGGACAGTGCCAACATGCACCTGACCTCCCTCACCGGTACGAGGGTCGTAAGCGTATGGGGGGCAACACACCCTTACTGCGGATTCATGGGATGGAACCAGAAGGCGGAGGATGCCGTGCAGATTACCCCCCTGCCCTGCCGTCCCTGTTCCGTCTTCGGCAACAGACCCTGCCATCGTGGCGACTTCGCCTGTATGAACAATATCCTGCCTGAAGAAATCGTACAACGCATCGAAGCAGGATTACTGTCGGGACAGAAGACCATGGTGTTATAACAAATGGTGTCGATATCAACAATGACGTCTTTATAATCCACCCGGCTTATCATGATGCGTTTATGGGTGGAGAATGGTCTGTTGATGATATGTATCCTTCGCACTATTACAAAATTGACGACCGCATCGTCTTTCTCTGCTCACGTGCAGATTCCTTTACAAAACAGGAGAAATGCAGGAAAGCCTATCATCAGATAGTGCCCGACAGCCTACGTGTGCGCTATGATGACTTGGCCTTTATCCTTATTGAACATAAAGGAAACAAGGCTAATTTGCTGTCAAGTGATGAAATAAGAAAGCGAAAAATCAGCTCCGTAAGTGCTTTTAGGGAAGCTGTCAAATTCATAGCTCCAAAGGTTACTGAAGAGCAATTAGAAAACGAATAACTTTATCAAGCAGTACGGTAAGGTGATTTTATAATACAGAAACAGTAACTGTAAACACCGGAAAAGACAATTCCTCTCCTGATCTCCCATCCTTATTTCAGCCGATAATCAGCCTTGACGGAATTATTTTCATGAAAAAAAATATTTCTGTTCATGAAGAAAAATATTTCTTTTCGTGAAGAAAAACATTTTCTTTCATGAAAATAATTTTGTGCGTGATAGCTTTTCAGAAATGAAAGGGACGAAGATAACCTTACCATCTGGTATCAGACAGAGATTAAAAAGCTGCTTCCTTTCCTTCCTTATATTTCTTTTACCTTTCGATTATTTTTCTTCTAATATCCTCTAAATACTGATAGAAAACAGGGGCTGGAACATTGTTCGTTTTTCCTTCGTTATATACGCTATTGCAGATATACTGCAAGTCATCAATGTTCCCATGTAGTTCCATAATCCTTCTTGTAAGATTATTTGTGGCAAACATACGTTTCATGAAAATAGCTGAAAGCTGAGCCGGTAGTTTATATACCCATAATTCATTTCTGTAATATTTCATATTGATGCCACGTGAAGCTGCTATTTTTGTTGTCTCACGAATGGTTTTTATGACAGTTGTCAATAGCTTTAGAGAGTTCATAAGTTTATGCACTGAAGCTGTGCTGTCATTTATATCTCCATTTTTCCCGATAACCGAGATGACTGCTGCATTGACAGCCATGTGTATCCATATCCACTCCAGCATATTATAAGGGTTCTCAAGTTTGATATTACAAGACTTGAATAGATTGCAGACAGCCTTGTAATTTGATATTGTTGTCTTGTTTTCAGACTCTATCATGAAATGATCGAATAAACAACAATCAAGTTCAGCCTTTGCAACCAGCTCTTCTCTTTTTGTTCTTATGCAACCTCCTGCAACGGGAAAGCCTAAGACATAATCGTATCCTTGCATGATACCGTCAAGATATTGCTTGTCATACCATAGATTACAGCACAAGAGTATTGTTCCTTTGAATGCTTCTTTTTGCAGTATCTCCATCACATTGGCAATCTTTCCTTGTGAAATACTTATGAAAATCATGTCATATTCTTTTTTTGAGTGTGGATTTACCGTATACTCACTCTTGACTTGAATACCTTTAGATGATTTTCTTCCGTCTAATAACGTAACTTCAATATTGGTTACGTCTTTTTTATTACTTCCTTCCCGAATGTAATGTTCAACATTGTGACCAGCTTCTTTAAAAACAGAACCATAAGTTGTTCCGATAACTCCTAATCCTATAATCAATATATCCATGTTTGTGTTTATTTTTGACAAAGGTAATTAATTATTTGGGCTTTCCTCCTTATTTTTGTAATTTTGTAAGTCTAAGGATAAAATAGGAAACAGACTTAATAAGGAAGTAAAAGACATGGCAAAGGACGACAAGGGACTGACTCCGATGATGAAGCAGTTCTTCTCGATGAAGGCACAGCACCCGGGTGCCCTGATGCTTTTCCGCTGCGGCGACTTCTACGAGACGTATGGTGAGGATGCCGTGGAATCGGCAAAGATACTCGGTATCACCCTTACACGCCGTAACAACGGAGGAAACTGCGATTCAATAGAGATGGCCGGGTTCCCGCATCATGCCCTCGATACTTATCTGCCAAAACTCATCCGTGCCGGAAAGCGAGTGGCCATCTGCGACCAGCTTGAGGATCCGAAGAAGAAACGCGAGGCCATCAAAGGGAAAAAAGGACTTTCGGCAATGGACAAGATGGTGAAGCGTGGCATCACCGAACTTGTCACTCCAGGGGTCGCCCTGAGCGATAACGTGCTGAACTACAAGGAAAACAACTTCCTTGCAGCGGTACATTTCGGTAAAGGTGCCTGTGGGGTAAGTTTCTTAGACATATCTACCGGTGAGTTCCTGACGGGTGAAGGCACCTTTGATTACGTCGAGAAGCTGCTGGGCAACTTCCAACCCAAGGAGGTACTCTTCGACCGTGCGAAGAAACAGGACTTTGAACGATACTTCGGCACACGGCTCTGCACGTTCGAAATGGACGACTGGGTGTTTACCGACCAGACAGCGCGCCAGAAGCTCCTGAAGCATTTCGGCACGAAGAACCTCAAGGGATTCGGCGTTGACCACCTGCATAACGGCGTTGTTGCAGCAGGCGCCATCCTGCAGTATCTGGAGATAACACAGCATACCCACATCAACCACATCACTTCGCTGGCACGTATTGAAGAAGACAAGTACGTGCGGATGGACCGCTTTACCATCCGATCCCTGGAACTGATTGCACCGATGAACGAAGACGGGGCATCACTTCTGGATGTCATCGACAATACCGTCACGCCGATGGGCGGACGTATGCTGCGCCGCTGGATGGTCTTTCCGCTGAAGGATGCAAAACCCATCAATGAGCGGCTGGACGTAGTGGACTATCTTTTCCGTGAGCCAGATTTCCGCGAATGCATCGATGAGCAGTTCCACCGCATCGGCGACCTGGAGCGTATCATCTCAAAGGTAGCTGTCGGCCGGGTGTCACCACGTGAGGTAGTGCAGCTGAAGAACGCCCTCATGGCTATCCAGCCAGTGAAGACAGCCTGTCTTTATGCAAAGAGCGAGACGCTGAAAAGGATCGGCGAACAGCTGAACCTCTGCGAGTCCCTGCGTGACAGAATAGAAAAGGAGATACAGCCCGACCCGCCGCAGCTGGCGGCGAAAGGCAACGTGATAGCACCGGGGTATGACCGGCAGCTCGACGAGCTGCGCTCTATCCGTGACAACGGCAAGCAGTATCTGCTGGAGATTCAGGAGAAAGAGGCAGAACAGACGGGTATCACCTCCCTGAAGATAGGATTCAACAACGTTTTCGGCTATTACTTAGAGGTACGCAATACGTTCAAGGACAAGGTGCCGGAGGATTGGATCCGCAAACAGACACTGGCGCAGGCAGAGCGTTACATCACACCCGAACTCAAGGAGTACGAGGAGAAGATACTGGGTGCTGACGAGAAGATACTGGCGATGGAGGGGCAGCTTTTCATGGAACTGATACAGGATATGCAGGAGTTCATTCCGCAGATACAGATCAATGCCAACCTCATTGCCCATCTCGACTGTCTGCTTTCGTTCATGAAGGTGTCGCAGCAGCAGCGGTATGTACGCCCGGTGGTAGACGGTTCGGAGGTATTGGACATCAAGCAGGGTCGCCACCCGGTGATTGAGACACAGCTTCCGATAGGCGAACAGTACGTGCCTAACGATGTGCTGCTTGATACGGAACACCAGCAGATCATGATGATAACGGGTCCGAACATGGCAGGCAAGTCGGCACTGCTGCGGCAGACGGCACTCATCGTGCTCCTGGCGCAGATAGGCTGCTTCGTCCCGGCCGAACGGGCACGCATCGGGATGGTGGACAAAATCTTCACACGTGTGGGGGCTTCGGACAACATCTCACTGGGGGAGTCTACCTTCATGGTGGAGATGACAGAGGCCTCGAACATCCTTAACAATGTCACTCCACGCTCGCTGGTCCTCTTCGACGAACTGGGACGCGGCACAAGTACCTACGACGGCATCAGCATTGCATGGGCCATCGTGGAGTATCTGCACGAACATCCACGTGCACAGGCACGTACCCTCTTCGCCACGCACTACCATGAACTGAACGAGATGGAGAAGAGCTTCCCACGTATCAGGAACTTCAACGTCTCTGTAAAGGAAGTCGACGGCAAGATCATCTTCCTCCGCAAGCTGGAACCGGGCGGCAGCGAGCATTCCTTCGGTATTCATGTCGCCGAGATAGCGGGCATGCC
Organism: Prevotella denticola; assembly: GCF_900454835.1. Taxonomy (GTDB): domain Bacteria; phylum Bacteroidota; class Bacteroidia; order Bacteroidales; family Bacteroidaceae; genus Prevotella; species Prevotella denticola. The sequence continues at coordinate 26,414 of NZ_UGTM01000001.1, forward strand.
ACGCTCCATTGTCAAGCGTGCGAACGTCATTCTCAAGGAGCTTGAAACGGATAATGCGCAGGTGGGGGGTGTCGGCAAGGCTGCCGTTGAGCGGCTTGACCAGAGCAGGGAAGGCGTGCAGCTCTCCTTCTTCCAGCTCGACGATCCTGTCCTCACGCAGATCCGTGACGAGATTCTCGGTCTGGATGTCAACAACCTTACGCCTGTTGAAGCCCTCAACAAGCTGAATGACATTAAGAAAATACTGAAAGGCCAGTAACTAAACATCTGCTAATTCTTGCAAGTTTTTGAAGAACTTGCAAGAATTGGCAGGTATATGAAAAGTTGATTAAGTCTTATCTCATCAATATTTTCACAGCCACATATTACCGGTTCTCTGAATGAATAATTTCCCGGAAAAAAATTACTGTCATTCCTGTCATCCGGCATAGGCTTATAAATATTTAGTATACTGCCAGTTGGTTGGGAATGTTAAAATGACAGCAAACATTCTTGATACTTACATCATGATAACGACTAAATTATAAAGAGCATTATAACTCCTGTCATTTATGCTCTCTTCTCTACTTTGCGCGCTGAGATTCCGTATCACGGTTGTCATGGTAGGTGCGGTGGACCTGCCTGCCGCCGAATGACCATGCAGCACGGAATCCGATATACCGGGAATGATTGTCAAATCGGTTCGTGTTGGTGTACTCCTGGTAGAATATGGTGTTCCGGTTGATATTCTGATGAAAGGGATCGCCAATGGTAAGACCCATTTTCAAGCGGTCGTCCAGACAGCTGTATTTAAGGCTCATCCGCAGGTAAGCATGAGGATCACTTTGAGTCTGTGCAAAATATTCCCGGAACCAGTGCCGATAGTTGATCTCGGCAATGAGCGTCTTCTGCCGGTTGAGCAGGAACGAGAGCGAACCTTCAGCCCGCCTGCCCCATCCATTTATCTGTAGCACGTCTGTCTGATAATCGGAATGGGAATCATAGTAATATACTTCTCCTCCTATGTTAAGGTTCATCCATGCCAGCACATTACGGTTATAATTGGCATAGACACCGGTCTTTTCATGGCGCAGGCCGTCATAGGGACCGGTTACCTGACTTCCGTTTGCGAGGAATGTGGTTCTCCAGCCTGTCTCCCCTTTGGCATGACTGCTGTAGAGAACGGCATAAAGTCCTTTCCCATTGCTATAGTTTATCTCCATGTTGCGGGTATAGGCAGCTGCGAGATAAGGGTTTCCTGTCATGTAATCAGTGGTGGATGTATAGATACGGAAAGGATTGAGGTCGTTGAAATCGGGTCGTTCTATCCCCCAGTTGGCAGCAAATGCCAGATTCTGATTCCCTTTCAATTGCCAGTTCAGGTGCAGCGTGGGATAGAAGCGTCCGTAATGACTGCGGCTGATCTGTCCCTGTGTGAGCTGGTTGCTTTCCGTCCATGTATGTTCGTAGCGTAATCCGGCCTGCACCTGAAGCTTTTCCGTGAGCTGTTTCTTTACCGATAGATAGGCTGCAAGGGTTCGCTCTTTGTACAGAAATTCATTGCTTTCGGCCGCATTGTACTTCCACTGTCCGTTGGCAAAGTTCTCCAGCATCAGACTTGTCTTGTTGCAGATGGCAGAGAAAGATGCCCCTGTCTCCATATAGAGATGCTTGAAAGGCAGGGAAAAATCAAGTTTCAAGGCGTTTATCTGGTATTTTGCCTTGCTTTCATTGCGCAGCGATTCGGTCATCCCGTTTGTTACCGACACGTTCTCGCTTTGCGTGGGGGCATTGCTGTTGAAGATGTTATAGTTCAGGCTGACAGTCTTCTCTAATGAATCGAGCCTGTATTCTGCATACAGTGTCGTACTTACGTTGTCGTTCCAGACAGCCGGGGCATGAGCTGTCGTAAATGTCGTGTCCTTGTTGATTGAAACAAACGTGTGCCGGGGAGATGTGTGGTCGGCATAGACTGATGCCATAACACCCAGTTCCAACCGTCGGGTGGCATGATATTTCACGATGGCATCTGCATTATACGACGGCCAGGGGGCTATGGTCCGCTTTCTTGTACTGCGCTGATGACCGTCTTTGAAGTCATAGACACAGTAAGACTCGTTGATTACTTTATCCAAAGACATTCCCAGACCTGTGGACAGCTCAAGTTTCCTGCCGGCATAGTTGAGGTTTATATCCTGGAAATACCGCCCACGGTACTGCCGCTGCACCTCCTCACTGATACTTCCACTCCACCCTTTCGACTGGTCACGCTTCATGACGACGTTGATGTATCCCGCATTGGCTTCTGCCTTATACTTTGCCGGTGGAATGGTTATTACCTCTATACGCTCAATATCTTCCGCCTTCAGGCTGCGGAGCTTTGCCTTGACAGCATCGGCAGTCATTTCAAGGATATGCCCGTCAAGCATGATGTGGGTACTGCCTTTGCCTACGATGCTGACGATCTCGTCGCTGACAGTCAGCATCGGTACACGTCCCATCACTTCTATACCGTTCATCCCCTTGGAGAAAGGGTCATTGCCGACAAGATATTGCAGCCGGTCAACATCATTTTTGATAACCCGACGCATCCCTTTTACTGTCACAGCTTTCAGCCTGTATGCATCTGGCTTCATACGGACGGTACCGATATTGCCGACATTGACCAGCTTACAGTAAGTAGCGAATCCAACGAAAGAAACCCGCAGCAAGACCTTCCGCTGACTGCAGGGGATGACAAAATCGCCTCCGTTATTGGTCACTCCGCCATTGATGAAGCCGGAATCCGATGGATTCAACAAAGCTACATTGGCAAACGGTACAGGCTGGCTGTGCTGATCAACAACGTGTCCGATGACCTTTGCTGGTGATTTCTGCGTACACTCTACGAAGATAATACTGTCACTGACGGTCATGCGCATGGGATAGAAGCCCAATACCTCCCGTACCGCTTCGGGAACGGTGCGGTTACGTAGGTTCGCTGTGACTGTAAAGTCCTCTAATTCGTTATAGATGAAGTTGATTGTGTACCGCTGGCTGGCATTGTCAATGTCGGTCAGCACATACGGCAGAGGAGTCTTATTGTAGTTCCGGGTGATGTGCTGTGCCTGCACGCCACAGGCAATCAGCAGCAGTATGCCAAGAAAGAGATGCTTTCTCATAGTGCTTTACTCTATGGTGATTGTACTGTCAGCCAAAGTCAGCTGTACTTTTTCAAAGCTGTTCAGTGTCTCTACTGCACGTTCTACGCTCTGGTCTCTGTTCCAAAGAAAGCGCAGGCGCAGCCGTCCCGCTTCGGGGTTACGACAGACAGTTCTTATCCCATAATAACCGGCTATCTCCCGGACAATGTCCTGCAACATGACATTATCAAACTGCCTGGAAAGAACCGTCTCCCCTGCCTCCTTTCCCGTTTCTTGCCGCCTGTTGTATGTGGAAGCTGTGCGTATTGAGTCTTTTCCCCGTAATGTTTCAGTATGGGCCATTTTGTCTGTGACTGCAACATCTGCATCCGTTGCCAACTGTTTTCTGCCACCTTTGACAATACTGACCGCAGCCAAGGCAATTCCCGATACAGTGAGAACACCAATGACTGCTGCTGCAATCTGTCTGTTATAATGGTGTACAGGTCTGGAAGTAGACTTCTTTTCCATCAGCTTGTGCCATTCCTCTTCTATGACCTCATCTGTCAGTTTATCGGAAGCCCGTCCGTACTCGTATGCACCGGCAGCGTCTGACAGGAGCTGATAGGTCTGCCGCAACTCGTCATCACGCAACAGTTCGTTCAGCTGTTCGTCAGTATATCGGTCAGGATGCTCTGTCATGTCAAGCAGCCTTTCCATCCGTCCGTAACTATCTTTCTTCATTTCTGGTTGGGGTTAAATTGTTCTTTCATTTTCCTGATCGCCTTTGCCAAGTGCTTGTAGACGGCGGCTTCACTGATGCCGGTCTGTTCTGCAATGGCTTTATAGGACAGTCGCTTGTCAAAGCGCAGGCGGAAGACAGTACGGGTCTGTGATGTCAGCCTGCTGTCTGCAAAGGCCAATAATGCCATGTAGCGATCCGTCTGGTGCTGTATGAGCGATAAGTCAGGCTCGGTTTCTGTTGTCAACAGCTTATTGACACGCTCCCTCATCTGTTTCTGTCGGATGATGTCCAGGCACTGGTTGCGCACGCTTGCAAGCAGATAGCTGTCTGTTCCTTTCTCTGGCAGGTGGGCATTGCCACGGAACAGCCGTGCAAACACTTCGCTCACGGCATCTTTTGCCTCATCAGTATCATGCAGCATTGCCACCGCCAGCCTGAACATTGCACCGTAGTGCATTCGGAACAGGTGTTCAATGGTTTCTTCTTTCGACATAGATATCTATTCGTTTTTTTTCTGTTCTTACCCTTATAACGAATGAAGATGGATTTCCCCAACCCCTTGATGTCGTAAATTGTCTTTAAAGTGGGATTTATGTATTATGGGACAGGATAAAAGTTTGAAGACAGCGTAGCAAAGTGAACCGCAAGGGTCTGTTCCTTTGGTACGCTGTCTTTTGTCAGGTCATAAAAAAGGACTTGCTTTTTTCAGTTCGTCTTCAAATGCCGTGCAACCCATATCACCCATGTATCAACGTTGTCTTTTAGAGAGGTTGGAAGTGGAATAGGTATCTTTACATCTGGTTTGATACCCAATTCTTTGTTTTTAATTTGCAAAGCGAAATCTTCATCGACACAGGTGGGGTAATAGCAGGTAATCCCGCTGTGTGGGAGTCGGAAAGGGGTTACATTACCCGACAGGTTGGCTCCGCTGGTATTGTCTTGTCCATATATTTTCCCACGGTTGCAATAATCTTTAGTAAAACGGACTAATGTCTCTCCAGAACTTGCTGTTCTATTATCGACAAGGATTGCAACTTTGATGAACTTGCTTGGTAAGAAAGTTATCTCCTCATCGTTTTCTTCTTCGTTTAAGGGTATAAACTGTGACTTTGATATCTTCGCTTTTTCAGCGAGGGTTATGTCCCCTTGTTTCATCAGTACATCTATGTTCGCAGGACTGCATCTGAATAACACTTTCCAACTCTTGGTAGGTTTATGATCTGCAAGTATTTCAAAGAAAGGTTCCCAGATTGCATCATTCCCGCCTGTATTGCCTCGGATGTCCAGGATCAGGTAGGGACAGTCTGTCTTTTTGTACACCTGCGCTACACTGTCAACCCATGCAAAAGTGGGATTCTGCCCGCCACAGGAGGGTATTCTTACCAGATACGTATCCGAATCAACCCTACAGGCAAGCGGCTGTGGATCATATTCCATTTTCTCCTTGTACTGGGTATGCACCTTTCGGTCGTATTCCTGCCAGAATTTATGCCGGTCAACAATAAAATGCGTGTCGAATTGAGAAAAGAACCAGAACACGTAATCACAGGTTGCGGTCTCTATATCTTGTCCTTTCAACAGGTGTTTTCTGATTGCCTTTTTATGTTTTCTATATTCCTTACCGTACATTTCGTTGATGTATGGGAAAGTGGCAAGATTGGCTTCTGTAAACTGTGTGAGATATTGATAATCCTGCAGATTATGGTTTATGCTGTCAGGACAGGTTGCAGATGATGGCAATATCCAGTATAAAGCTAAGAATACGAAAAACGATTTCAAGTTCATAATATCTTTTTTTAGATTTACGTCCGACATTCCCGACCGCTTGGGAATGCTGTTCCCAAGGCCTGGGAGGCGTATTCCCGACCGTCCGGGAACTTCATTCCCAGACGGTCGGGAACAGTAGGTCTGTAGTTTTACCGTCTTGCCTTTTCACCTGTTTATCTTTCCCAAGGCTTTCCCATAGACTTCAAGGACCTGTGAAGCGACATCCTGATTTTCGAACCGTCTGACGTAATGCCGGCTTCTCTCAACCATTCCTGTACGGTTTTCCATCGCTGACAGCACAGCGGCGGCAGATCCGTCAGCATCGTCCGGGTCCACATACAGGCTGTCGGGGCCTCCCGCCTCTTCCAGGCAGCTGCCCGTTGCAGCCACCACCGGCAGTCCACTTTGTATGGCCTCGATGACAGGTACGCCGAAACCCTCGTACCGGGAGGGATAGATAAATGCCTCCGCCTGCCGATAGACAGCCGGGAGCAGGGTGTTGGGAACACCCTGCAGGAAGTGTATGCGATTGCCAAGGCCCAGTCTTCTGATTTCCGCATCAAGCCGTTTCTGGTATTTCGTCTGCCGGCCTACGATGACAAGATGCAGGTCGGCTGGCAGTTTTGCCATCGCCCGGATGCCCAGGAGGATGTTCTTCCGTACCTCCACCGTACCGACATTCAGCACATAACGCTGCGGAAGCCGGTACTTCCGGCGTGCCTCTACCAGCAGGGAGGGGCTGACGGACTGGCTGAAGCGGGTGCTGCAGCTCTGATAGACCAGGTCGATCCTGTCCTCAGGGAAGTCGCCATAATATAATATGTCACGCTTCGTACACGCACTGATGGCGATGATGCGCGTTGCCTCCCGCAGCATCTTGCGGAACTTCAGCTTATAGAAGAAGGCATCAAGGGCAGGGTAGAACTCCGGATGACGCAGGAAGATAAGGTCGTGGACGGTGACGACTCCGGGAATGCCGGCCGCCGAAAGGCCTTCCGGCAGTTCTCCCGACAGACCGTGGTACAGTTCCACCCCATCGCGCCGGAGATCCTTCACCACACCTTTCATGCGCCACCAGTCACGCTGCAGACGGAAATGAAGGTGGCGGGGATAGCAGAACCGCACATTCTCCCTGGGCTGCACCTGGCAGCGGAGGTCGTCGCGGCCGGCATCAGGAGCGTAGAGCCGCAAGGTCGTGTCGGGCATGATGGGTGCAAGGTCGTTGACCAGCGTACGTCCGTAGCTGCCCAGACCTGTTCCGTTTCTTACGATCCGTTTGGCATCATAGCCTATTGTCTTCTTTCTCATGGGCTGTAATCTTTTCGGTTGGGGCATAGTCCCTGAAGCCTAATTCATAGCAGAGCCAGAACCAGAGGATGCTTATCGGCAAGGCACGGAGAGCGTAAGCCTGGATGTAGTCGTGACGTATGTGCTTCGGGAAGAGGTCGCAGTTGCCCATTCCCGACAGTATGAAAACAAATGCCATCAGTGCCACTGCCCACTTCCCGCGCTTCCAGGGCGCAGCCGTGTACCATATACAGGCACCTGTGAGGGCGATAATATAGCCGCTTGCCTCACTGCCCGTACTGAAGAGTATCACGAAGAGCAGCACCGAGGCAAGGAGGGTTTCGCGGAAGGCAAGATACCGGTACTGCCGGCGGCGGAGGTAAGGCAGGGCGAAGAGCACCATGCCCGGGAGGATGAGCCACAGGTCGGAATAGTCCATATTGCCTGTCGTGCGCCGTACCAGACCCAACAGAGAGATGTTCTGTGCAAAGGAATGGATGTTCTCCGTGTTCTTTCCTACGAGGCAGCTGAACCATTCGTGATACTGCCCTATGATGTAGGCAGGTGAACTGATGGCCATCGGTGCAAGGAAAAGAACAACAGTCCAGACCGCCAGCCAGACCACCAGCCGCACCTTGTGGCGTGAGAAGAGGAAGAATGCCAGTCCGACGATTCCGTAGAGTTTCACCAGCGTCCCCAGCACGATGAAGAAAGCCGCCCATCCTTCATGCTCCTTCTCGATGAGAAAGAACGACGACAGGATGATGGCGGCAATGGCGATGTTGAACTGCTGCATGAACAGTGCCGTCAGCAGAGTAAAGCCGCAGAACCAGTAGATGTATACCTGCTGGCTCTTCCGCAGCCCCGACCAGTAGACTGCCGCAAACAGCCAGCCCGACAGGAACAGAAGCCACAGCAGCATGCCCGCCCACTCCGGGAGAACGGCGAAAGGAGCGATGATCAGGGAGAAAAGAGGGCCGTAATGGTTCACGTCATCATACTCTGCCGGGTAGGCGGCATAGAGCGACGTTCCGTTGACGGTATGCCAGAATACGCCCTTGAAGATGAGAAAGTTGTTGTGGCTGCGGTGCAGTTTCAGCATCCCCGCCAGCGACAGCACCGTCCACAGTCCCAGCAGCACACGGCGGTCGGTGAGTAGGGGGTGACTCAGAATTCGTTTGATTTTATCGTTCATTACCGTTAGTTTCGTTTTTGTTGCATTGCATTCCATACGCCTTTGACAGCGCAAAAGTAGCAATAAAGAATGACAAAAGCCCTGAATCGGCACGTTTTTATGGCGGAAAAGTTTTGGTAGATAGAAAAAAACATCTATCTTTGTCACCGATAGGAACGTCTGAAAGAATTAGAAGTAGTTTCCGGCGTATTCGCCGGAGTTTGATACGAAGTATCATTTTATTGATAACGAAGGTTCTCAATAAAAGTAATTCCCTTACAGCGTTCCTATTTTTTTGTCTGAAAACAATGCACTATGGCAACCAGAACAGTAAACGGGAATGAATTTACGAAAGCCGACTTTGACAGCCGGCTACGATGGCTCAACGAGCCGAAAGAGCTTTCTGCACTTCTCAATGAGGTGCTTGATGCATTCTGCTTCACCAAGAGTCGTCCTGCACAGCTGCGTTTCTTCGCCAACACGTATAATACACAACGACGCTGCCGGACTTTCAGACTCCGCAAGAAGCACGGCGGATATCGTGAAATCATCGCCCCGAAAGGAAAACTGCGTGATATTCTTCATGCGCTGAACATTGTGCTGCAGACTTTCGACGACCCTACTCCATGGGCCTACGGTTTCGTCTGCGGACGCTCCGTAGTGGACAATGCCCGTCCGCACGTAGGCAAACGCTATGTACTGGGGCTTGACCTAAAGGATTTCTTCCCCTCCATCACACGCCGGCAGGTGGCCGACTGCCTGACGACGGAGCCTCTCGGTTTCTCGCCAGTGGCTGCAGATCTTGTCGCAGGGCTGGCTTCAGTGCGTACAGACGAAGGCCAGGAGGTGCTGGCACAGGGCTTCGCCACATCACCGACACTGTCGAATTTCGTCTGCCGGGAGATGGATCGGGAAATTGCGGACGTTGCCGCAGCACAGAGCATCACCTTCACCCGTTATGCAGACGATCTCACCTTCAGTTCTGATGCGGACATACTTCGGCCTCAGGGAGCGTTTGTACAGCAGATAAAGACCATCGTTGAGCGTCACGGATTCAGGCTGAATGAGGCGAAAACCCACCTGCAGCGGCGCGGAAGGCGGCAGGAGGTAACGGGTTTGATGGTAACGGAGAAGGTGAACGTAAGCCGTCATTACGTCCGCGAAGTGCGTTCACTGCTGTATATCTGGGAACGCTACGGATATGAAAATGCCTGCAAGGCTGCGTGGAAAAGCTACAAGCTGCAGCACGGAAAGACCAAAGGACACCTGCATCATGTACCCCTCAACAGGGTTCTGGCCGGCAAGCTGAACTATATGAAGATGATCCGTGGAGCCAGTGATCCGCTCTACCAGCGTCTTGCTGGCCGATACGCTGCCCTGCGGGATGCGAACAGAGACGGAATCATGAATGTGGAATACAATGCCTATATGGGCGAGTATGTTCCAAATTCACACAGAAGGCGGCCGGCTGGCGACGACGGTCTTTATACAGAGAATACTGCGGGACGGTACCGCCGCAGCGGTACCCGCGACATTTACAGCCCTGAAAGAAAAGGCAACCGCATTCTGAAATTCATCCTGAAGGTCGCCATGTGGGCCGCCATCATACTGGCCTATCTGTATTTCCGCTCACGTTGATCCTACTGGTAAAGGCGGCTGTCGGGGCTGTTACTTGCTTGCCTTCCTTATTCCCGGGCTGGTGAAAGAGAGGAGCTGCTCCTGTTGCTTCACTGCTTTCAGATGTCCTCGGCATCTGTTCTCTGTATGATTCTGTCGACAGGCAGGACGGTTGTTCCCAGAGGCAGCATGGCATTGATGAGACTGATCTGCCGGTAACGGGGCAGGTCGGTGACAAGAATATCACGCTCCTGGAGCAGACCGCTGTCGAGCAGACTCTGCCGCATGGTGCCGCAAAGGAGCGGAGCAGCGGGTGTAAACCATTGTTCACCGTCGCAGAGTGCGATGTTGGTATAAGAAGTATCGGTAAGGTGATTGTCACGAATGATAAGTATTTCGTCACAGTCGCCTTGCCGTTTTTTCAGCCTGTCGAGTGCGGAACGGTCTGCACACTTGTAGGAATAGCTTATGCCGTTGTCGTAGACAAGGCGCAGGGAGTTGATTTGCCGGGGTGCATAAGGCATACAGGTAAGGTCGTGGATGCCCTCCTTGTCATAGACGAAGCGCAGCTTCGAGCAGCCCATGGGCAGGCTTACAGACTTCAGGACATCAGCGATGCGCACACAGCCCGCCATCCCCAATGCCTCTCTGTATGTGCGGTTCATCCGCTGCTCGTGGTAAACAAGGTTGCAGACGTGTCCGTCAACAACCCTCATCGTTTCAATATATCGGGACATACACCTTCTCTATCACCTCTTTATATTCATCATCATTATTGCTCTGTGCCGTAATGCCGCCCCCGGCCTTGTAACAGAACTGTCCGTCCCTGTCCTGGTCGATGAAGCGGATCATCACCGCACTGTCCAGCTGTCCTTTGCTGTAACATCCCATCACACCTGTGTAAAATCCTCTTTCGTAACCTTCGGCTTCATGGATGATCTCCATGGTACGCTGTTTAGGGGCACCCGTGATGGAACCGGCAGGGAGCAGGCGGAAGAGCAGGGAGCCGATATGCTCGCGGTAGCCGGCAGAAAGCTGCCCTGTAATCTCCGAACTCGTCTGGAGGATTTCGCCCTTGTTCGTCGTCACGTGGTCGACATACCGGTAGCGTTTCACCTGCACCTTCTCTGCTATCATGCTCAAGTCATTGCGGATAAGATCGACGATGGTAGCGTGCTCGGCGGCCTCTTTCCTGTTTTCCATCAGCTCCTTCTCTGCTTCAGGGCGTGTGGCGTCAATCGTCCCCTTCATCGGAAAGGAACTGACAACGCCTTCTCCGTTGATACGGACGAATATCTCGGGAGAGAAACAGACGAAGCGGTCCTTTAGCCAACAGCGGTACAACGCCTTTGAACGCATGAAGATGTCGTGCAGCGAGAGGTTGGTACGGACAGGAATTCTGCACGTCAGGTTGGCCAGATAGCTGTCTCCCTCCCGCTCCCGTTGTTTCACGAGGCTGATGCGCCGTTCGTAGTCCTCCCTTGAGGGCGGCTCGGTGTACCACTCTACCGGCCCGGCTGTGCTGGTCTCATCCTCAGGTATGTTGCCAAGCGCAGGAAAGGAAAAGAGCAGCTCGGAAGGATCGACCGCCGCCGTCTCTTCCACATAGGCGCAGTCGGCCTTGTAGTTGATGATGAAGACAAAGCCTTTTCCGTTCTTTGCCAGCGTGTTCATGCGCTGGATGGCGTGTTCTTGATTGTATGGTGTCATATTCTTTTGTAGGGGGTGGGCGATGATAGGCGATGATAGGCGGGGATGGATGGAGACAAGCGAGGATAGGAGGGGATGGACGAGGATAAGCGGGGGGATTATACCTTTGGGGGATTAGCCTGCCGGCAAGGCTTAATGGTGATTTTGATAAGATAGGTACCTTTGCTGATGCGCTGCTCAATCTGATACCTTTCAGGATAAATCAGCTCCAGCCGGCGGTACATGTTCTCCAGTCCGATGCCCCTTCCGCTCTTGTCCATGTCGGTCTTCGGATAGTTGCTGTTCTCACACAGGAAGATGATTTCTCCCTTGTCTTCCGTGATGGATATGTGTATGAACGACGGTCTGTTGCCGCTCACACCGTGCTTGAAGGCATTTTCTACGGGTGTCAGGAATACCAGCGGTGCAATGAGCAGCTGTGAGTTGTGGATGACGAATTCACTCTTTATCTCCACATTGCCGGCTGAACGCAGCGTCATCAGGTTGATGTAGTTCTTGATGAAGGCGATCTCGCCGTTCAGGCTCACCTCCTTGGGCTGCGTCTCGTAGAGTGCGTAGCGCAGCAGTTCGGACAGCTGCCCGATGGCCTTCTGCGCATTGCTCGGGCTTGTCTGTGTCAGCGATGATATGTTGTTGAGCGTATTGAAGAGGAAGTGCGGGTTCAGCTGGTTCTTCAGCCATGCCAGTTCGGCCTCGGTCATCTTCTGTTTCTGCTCGCGGAGCTGTCTCCGGAGGGTGTTGTGGCGGATATAGTAGCGCACGAAGATGGCTGCGACCACCATGGCATAATTGAGAATCGTCCACATCACACCGAACTGGTAGAATCCGATCCGGATGGTGGTGTCGGGCAGGTCGGCGTTGTAGATGGAAAAGATATGCTTGTTCCACAACAGGATGAAAAGCAGATTGATAATCCAGAAGGCGCACTGCTTCACCTTGCTTCTCTTTTCAAAGAGATAGGGAACAAGCAGGTAGAAGTTCGCCATGAAGACGGTAAGGAGCAGGAACAGCACGAAAGCATTGACGCGCATCGACTCCTTGGCGGCACTGACATCGTGTTCGAGTAGCATGATGACCAGCGACCAGATGGAGACGAGCAACGCATAGATTCCCACCTGTACGCCCAGGACGGACAGGTTGCGGCGGCTCAGGCAGAGCTTCTTTATCTCTTCCATTGTCTTCATGCTGCAAAGATAATCTTTTAAAAGGAAAGAAACAAGCGGATTCCATACTACATTTTCACTTTTACACTGTTCGTCTTCAACATTCAGGATAATAAACGAAGAATCAGTACCTTATAATGAATTATCGCTGTCTGGTAAACTTTTCCATTATAAGTCGGTCAGTTCCCTTGTCCTATGTATGACAGTGACAGGAACGAAACCGATATCCTTCCGGTGTGCTGATGCCCGACACCGGCCGTGCTGTTGGTAAACACCAGTCGTGCTGAGGGCCCGCACGCCTGCAATCTGCCGCCCGGATGGAAACAGCTTGCAGCAAATACCAAAGGGCAACGTACTTTATTTGCAATGTGCAGTATTCGGGAGAATGTCCACCGGGTTGTGATAAACTCTTTGCCATCATTTTAATGGTAATCAATGAGGATATATGAAAAGCTTGTTCTGAAAAATCCATGCTGGTCTGTTCCTACAGTTCAGCTACCATATCAACTTTTGACACACTCTCTCGGGGTGACAGGGGTTCTTAGTCATTCGTCCCGAAACATAGCATCTCAGCGGTCCGGATAGCTATGCGGCCCGCATTCTCGCCGTCTGTCCCTGATATTTGGAGGCAGCCGGAAGGTTTCATACTTTTGCAGCGAAGATTTATGTTTCACTTGTTAAATTCAAAGCGTATGAAAACTTTAGTTTCTAAACTCGTCGTTATCGTTGCCCTTATGTGTGCAACCAGTGTGAATGCCCAGGATGCCCGTCCGTCTGACAGACAGCTGGAGACGGCATTAAGCAAGGTGAATGCCGATGAGGCAGTGTCTGTCGTGAAAGGGATGGATGAACTGAAACGGATAGAGGCACAGACTCCTGATGCGTGGCTGCCTGTTTATTACCGGACGCTCTTTGCCCTCCAGTATGCCGTCCGTTTCCCGCAGAACAGTTATTCCACGTTGTTTCTGGATGCCGTAAAGACGGATGTCGAGGCATTGCAGTCGAAGGAGGATGCCGACCGCTCAGAGGCGTTGACGCTCAAAGGGCTCTATTACACGGCCCTCATCGTGCAGAATCCTCCAGTGAACGGGAAGCGGTATTGTGTGGATGCCATCATTGCCTACAAGTCGGCAATAGGTGTCAACCCGGATAATCCCCGCGCCCGACTGCTCCTTTACATCTTCTTCGATCAGATGAGCAAGGCCACCGGGAAGCCCAGTATGAACGGCCCGGAGGAGCTGGCGACCATCAGGCAGCTTTTTGCAAAGGAAAAGCCGATGGGGCTGCAGCCTGCATGGGGCAGTAATCTGATGGACTTTTATGGGTTGAAGTAAAGGGGGGAGGTCCTTTCTAAATCTTCTCTCCATAGCACAGGTCACCGGCATCGCCGAAGCCCGGGACGATGTACTTATGCTCGTTCAGTCCTTCGTCGATAGCCGCACACCAGATGGTCGTGGAGGCTTCGGGGAATGTCTTGCGGATGTGTGCGATGCCCTCCGGCGTAGCCAGCAGGCAGGCAACGTGGACATGGCGAGGTGTTCCTTTGGAGAGAATGGCCTTGTAGCCCAGCTCCATGGAGCCGCCGGTAGCCAGCATCGGGTCGGCAATGATGAGGGTCTTGCCGTTGATGTCAGGCGTTGCAAGATATTCCACGTGGATGCCGACCTCGTGATGGGCGGCATCCTTGTATTCGCGATAGGCACTGACAAAAGCATTGCCGGCGTGGTCGAAGATGTTGAGGAAGCCATTGTGGAAAGGCAGTCCGGCACGGAAGATAGTGGCCAGGACAATCTTGTCCGTCGGTACATTTATCTGTGCAGTGCCCAGCGGTGTGACGACACGCTTGGGTTCGTAGTTCAGCGTCTTGGAGATTTCAAAAGCCTCGAACTCGCCGATGCGCATGACATTGTTGCGGAAAAGCAGCCGGTTCTTCTGATAGTCCTTGTCGCGGATTTCTGCCAGATACTGGTTGATGATTGAATTCTGTTCCGAAAAATTAATGATATCCATTCTTTATCTTAGGCTTTATAGATGTATGGGGAGCAACCCTCTGTGCAAAATTTCGGCAAATTTAAGAAATAATCTGAAGTTTTGCAAAGTCTGATTTACAAATATACCAGTGTCGGCAATTATTTTAAAATCTTTAACCTTACAGGCAAATACTTTGATACTTTTTCTCGGCTATTTTTTGTTTGAATTTAATAATTATGTTACCTTTGCGGTGTCCTTTTATGGGACACGCTGACAATGTAAAAATCAAGTTTCAACTAAATACATTTATAACGAAATGGCAAAGTTTGACAAGAGCGTACTTGAGAAGTACGGAATTACAGGTACAACAGAAGTACTCTACAATCCTTCTTACGAGGTATTGTTCAACGAGGAGACAAAAGAGGGCCTTGAGGGCTTCGAGGTAGGTCAGGAAACAGAACTCGGTGCAATCAACGTAAAGACCGGTATCTATACTGGCCGTTCTCCTAAAGATAAGTTCATCGTTGATGACGAGACTTCTCACGACACAGTATGGTGGGATTCTGAGGAATACCACAACGATAATCACCGTGCAACCAAAGAGGCATGGGCAGCCGTAAAGGATATCGCAAAGAAGGAGCTTTCAAACAAGCGTCTTTTCGTTGTTGACGGTTTCTGCGGAACACACAAGGATACACGTATGAAGATCCGTTTCATCGTGGAGGTTGCATGGCAGGCTCACTTTGTTACAAATATGTTTATCCGTCCGAAGAGCGAGGCTGACTTCGACCAGGAGCCTGACTTCATTGTTTACAACGCTTCGAAGGCTAAGGTTGAGAACTGGAAAGAACTCGGTCTGCACTCAGAGACGGCTGTTGTCTTCAACGTTACTTCCAAGGAGCAGGTCATCATCAACACCTGGTACGGCGGTGAGATGAAGAAGGGTATGTTCTCTATGATGAACTACTTCCTCCCGTTGAAGGGCATAGCTGCTATGCACTGTTCTGCAAATACCGATATGAAGGGTGAGAACACTGCTATCTTCTTCGGTCTTTCCGGTACAGGCAAGACGACTCTTTCTACCGATCCGAAGCGTAAGCTCATCGGTGACGACGAGCACGGATGGGACGACAAGGGTGTCTTCAACTTCGAAGGCGGCTGCTATGCGAAGGTCATCAACCTCGACAAGGAATCGGAGCCAGACATCTACGGTGCCATTACACGTGACGCACTGCTCGAGAACGTAACGGTTGACAAGAACGGAAAGATCGACTTCGCTGACAAGAGCGTAACCGAGAACACACGTGTTTCTTACCCGATCTACCACATCAAGAACATCCAGCGTCCGGAGTCACAGGGTCCGGCTGCAAAGCAGGTTATCTTCCTGTCAGCTGACGCATTCGGCGTATTGCCTCCTGTATCTATCCTGAGCGCAGAGCAGACCAAGTATTACTTCCTCTCCGGCTTCACAGCCAAGCTGGCTGGTACAGAGCGCGGCATTACCGAGCCTACACCGACATTCTCCGCTTGCTTCGGCCAGGCATTCCTCGAGCTTCACCCGACAAAGTATGCTGAGGAACTGGTTAAGAAGATGCAGAAGAGCGGTGCCAAGGCTTACCTCGTAAACACCGGTTGGAACGGTACCGGCAAGCGTATCTCTATCCGCGATACACGTGGTATCATCGACGCTATCCTGAATCACTCCATCGATGCTGCTCCGACAAAGCAGATTCCTTACTTCAACTTCACTGTTCCTACGAAGCTCGAGGGTGTTGCTACCGAGATTCTCGATCCACGCGACACTTACAAGGATGCAGCCCAGTGGGATGAGAAGGCCAAGGATCTTGCTGCCCGCTTTATCAAGAACTTCAAGAAGTATGAGAACAACGAAGCCGGCAAGGCTCTCGTTGCAGCTGGCCCGCAGCTCTAAGTCTTCTGGTTACATTTTCAGTAATCACGGTTACATTTTCAGTAATCAGATATAAAGTACGAAGTCCTGTCCATATCATGTGGGCAGGACTTTGTGTTTGCAAGGAAGTCCTGTGTCAAATCAATGTTCTCGGCTGTCGGGAAGCGGGTGCAGGTCCTTACTTCGGTTATTTGACATCATTTCTATTGCAGGTATGAGGCCTCTATTGCAGGTATGAGACCTCCGCAAAAGTCTTGTTACATCCGAAAACCACTGTTGATAACCGATGGTTTATGGTTATGATCTCGACATTTTAATGGAGTTCTGCAGAGGTCTCGGTTGTTCTGCGAACTTGTTTTTCATTTCTTCACACCACCCACCAGATCGTCATTCTGAATACTTCGTTCCGTCTTTTTCACACTTGCCTTCAGTTTGCCGAAGCTCCATGAAGCACGGATACCGAAAAATCTCGTCTTGTCCCAGGAGAGGTTATAGCCGGTGTAATCTCCATGTACGGTTCGATACCTGTATTTTTCACGGGTGGTGAAGGGCATATTGGCGTAGACTGCCACTGACAGGCGGTCGTTGAGGAAGCTGCGGTTGATCGTGAATCTGTAGTTATGCCATCTTGCCTCATAGGCGTAAGGGTCATGGATGGGGCGACCGCATTGCAGGGCAAGGCTGGTGTCGAAGTGCAGTTTCCAGGGGAGTTTCTGTCCATAGTCCAGAAAGACGGAGCCTGACCACCCCTTGTTCTCCACTTCGGGGGCAGGCACTGCAATCCTTGCATACTTTGCGGAAGCGTTCAGACTCAGCGTTGTCCCTCTGAAAGGCTGCCACCGGGTGTATGTCAAAAGACCGGCTTCCCTACGTTTCTGTACATTTCCGTAGGTCGACACGATTGTCCGCCCTTCGACGTAACGGATGTCTGTAATACCGTTGTTGGTGAAGTCGTAATACGGAGTCAGGTTCATTGTCAGCTTCCGGGCATTCAGCATGTAGCTGATCTGCAGCTTCTGGTTGCGGCTGCTCCCCAGGCTGGCATTTCCATACTGACGGGTGTTCGGCGAACTGATGACGGCGGGATTGAGGTAAGTGATGCCCGGACGGTTGATGCTGGTGCTGTAGCTGATTTTCATCGACTGGGTATCTGTCATCTTGTATTGCAGACTCATCGAAGGCACCCAGTCGTTGAGACGGGCATGGAAACTGTTGTTGCTTCCATCGGGATATTCCCCTTTCATGTAGCTGTATTCGTATCTCAGACCGGTGCGTGCCGACCATTTACCCGCTGTGACAAGGTAGGAAAGATAGGCTGCGGCCACCTGTGTACCGTGTTTGAAGTGGGTGTCAACGTCGGTTGCCGTACCGGTGTAATCTATGAAGGTAAGGCTGTTGTTGTGACGGAGGATGTATTTCAGGCCGCTTTCCAGCTTGTGGTGTTTCCCGAATGGACGTATATAGTCAACCTGGAATGTGTGCTCGCTGAAGTGTTCACGGCTGTTGAGATCGTACCCGGTATAGGAAACGGGCATATTCACAGCATTGCTGTATTCCTCTCGGCTGGTGTTATGCCGTCGTGTGGCAGCCAGCATATAGGACAAGGTCAGTATTTCTCCGTCAAGATGTGTCTTGTGCTGATAGTCGAGGCGTCCGCCGAAATTCAGGTAAGCGTATTCTGGCGTATAAGATCTGCGGTCGTATTGATAGATAAGACTGCCGTCTTTGTCCCGGCGTTCGTGTGTCCCATGGGCATTGTTGTCCATCGCATATCCGAATCCGGATGCAGACGCGCTCAGGAGGTTGAGCGAGTCAATTTCGTAACTGGCACTGATGTCGCCGATGTGTATATTGTATTTTGTCGAGCTGTTCTGGCTGGCAAACGACCGTTCACCGCTCTCTATGTAGTGATAGGCCGCCTCCGAGCCGCCCTCGCTCTGCTTTGCGCTCTGATAGTATTCATTGTAGCTGACGGTAGTCGTGATCTTCCCTGTTTTCGTGGTCAGGTAAGCCCCCGCACCCATTGACCCCCATGTATTGGCAGAAAGGTTCACGTTGCCCGACACCCCTTGCAGTCTTGTGTCGTTTGTCATGACGATGTTGAGGATAGCTGTCGTCCCTTCAGCATCATATCTGGCACCGGGATCGGTGATAACCTCGATTTTCTTGATGGTGGAGGCAGGGATTGCCTTTAGAATCTCCTTGAGGTTCTGCCCTGAGAAACCAGGGTCGGGATGTCCGTTCTTGTACACCTTGAAGCTGGAAGAGCCCTGTACCTTGATGTTCTCCTGTCCGTCAACAGACACGAACGGAATCTGTTTGAGTATCTCCAGAGTGGATTTTGTCTTCGCTGTCTCGTCATGCTGGACATCGTAGGTCAGCTTGTCGATATCGTTCCTGACCAGTTGCCGGCGGCGGGTCACGACTACTTCGTCCATTTTCTGTGTCCTGACGGAGTCTGTGCGGTTCGTGTTCTGTGCCGTCAGGGCTGTCGCTGAAAGGCAGGCAGCAAGGATCAACAGTTTCTTTCGCATGGTAAATCGTACTTTATCATTAGTAGTATAGGCTGCAAAGTTAGCTTTTTTCCCCATGAAAAGCAACTTTCCTGCAATAAATCTCCATAGGTTTGTATGAAAATGGAAGAATGGGAGTGTCCCCCCATTGTTCTTTGGAAAAGCCCCCTTTCATCAAGAAAGTTACGTTAGTTTCCGGCAGTACAACTCTTCTTTCACTGCAGCTTGCTCCCATCCCGGCAGCATATTGTAAGCGTGCGAGCCCTCAGCACGCCTGGTGTCCACTGACAACACAATATGTGATGACCCTCGGCACATCGGCAGGAGGTGGCAAAACACAGCCGCAACAGCTCCACCTGCTGCCCCTCAAAACCTCCAAGCAAAGCATTTGCACCATTGCCAGTAAGCCCTTGTCATCAACACTGCTGTAGCTCCCATTGCAGCTAAGATTATAGGGATGGCAGTACCCGCCGTTATTACAACCAATTTCACGTCTAAAGCTCCAAGTGCAAGACCTGTAAGCAATTCTGCAAGTCCAGAGAAGAAAGATTGTTTGATACGACATTGTAACGAGCAACTCAACTTCTTGTCACAAGTATTCAGCAAAGGCTTTTTTCCTTGCCATACAAGACCGTAGCATCACGTGTCAAGCCTAATTGTGCTGGAACTCCTCCTGTCATCTCTGTACAGATAACATCTGTGCCAGCAGGTATATATGATTGTGCCATAGTTGTTGCTTATAGAAAGACTGGATATATTCAGAAGAATAGGTTTATCAAGAATTACTCTTTATTCTTGAATCGTCTTTTAAACTCACTTTTGGGCATCTTGTATTTCAAATAACGTATGACATTCTTACGATAGAAGCTGTCCATATATGCCTTATCATAATCTCTGTCATTGTCTCTAATGGATTCATAAACTCCTACCACCTTTAGAACAGGAACAGGATTATCCTTAGTTCCATATTCAGGGTTAATCATATCATCCTTATTTACTGTCAAATACACTTCCTTATTGTCATAACCATAAACCTTAGGAAAATCAAAATACATTATGCTAAAATACTTCTTATACTCAGGGCTATAGAAAGGGATGTAACGTGCCTCAGGATTAGCAAAATAATTACCATCCATCTTCACCATAAAAGTCTCTAATGTTTTTGTTTCTGGCTCAAGATTAGATAAATACAATTTAGAGTCATAATCAGACATATAAACTTTAATGCGCATTGAATTTTTAATATAGTTCTCAGCATAAACTTCAACATTATCATTATACTTACATGGAAAATACAATTTGTTGATGAGAAAATATATCAAAGGGACAACCAATACCCCCCCTATAATCTGCCCAAAAGTAACCATTGGAATATATTTGAAGATATTTCTCATAACTAATGTGCTTGGATTTTCATTCTCCCCTAATTGCTGATACGATTCCTACTCCTTGCAGTACAAACTTATTCTTTATTCTTAAATCGTCTTTTAAACTCACTTTTGGGCATCTTATATTTCAAATAACGTATAACATTCTCACGATAGAAACTATCCATATATGCCTTATCATAATCTTGGTCGTTGTCTCGGATAGATTCATCTACGCCAATATCCTTCAATACTGGCACTGGGTTCTCCTTTGTTCCATACGCTGGATTGTTCATATCATCCCTGTTGACAGTCAAGATAACCTTCCTATTATAAGGCCAATGCATAAGATTAGCACCTAAGAAACACATAATATTGAAATACTTCTTATATTCTACAGAATAAAAAGGTAAAAACAACCCTCTCGGATTACTAAAATAATTGTTATCTATTCTTTCACGAAACGTTTCAGATGTAATAACATCTTTATCCACATTCTCTATATAATACTTTGACTTCTCTTCAGGCATTGCAACCTCTATGTCATAAGAATTATTCATATACTCTTTGCAATACTGTTCTGCGTCATCGTTATACTTATTTGAATAATAAAATATATTTATCAGAAATAGAAGTAAAGGAAATACTATAACAGTTCCTATAATTTGTCCTAATGTCACCATAGGGAAATACTTGAATATATTTTTCATGATTTATTCGATTGAACAGTTATTCCTGTTAGATTACTATCTTGAGATTTAATAATTTCATCTATCATTTTAGCATATAGAGTATTCTCGTTTTCATTTATAGCTTTTTCTATGCTATTACTTATAACAGCCGCAACAACACCCACTCCAAGCTTCTGCAAATTGGTTTTGTCTTTAAGACCTTTAATACTTTCACTTACCATTCCTTTTCCAACATTTTTAGCTGTTCTTCCTGCAAAGACCCTCCAGAAAGCTCTGGAAACATTGTTACCTTGAGAAACTTCTTCTGCTCCCCAACGTCCAAGAGTTTTGAGAACTTCACCATTACTTCCAATAACACCTACTGAAGCTTCTCCTGCTGTAAGAACACCGCTTACCCCAGCGTCACGTCCCATTTCTGGTTTCAAGATGCTACCATCTGCTTCCAACTCAGCATTCTCTCCTTTTAAGACTTTATGAGCATACTCCTGCTGATTCTTCATATTCTGATTACGGTAGTTATCATCTGCACCCGAAACATAATCATACACCGCCAATCCCGAACTGATGATGAGTCCAGCTACATCCCAGCCTCCTGATGCCTTAAAGGCATTAGCAACTGACCCTATAAAACCTTGTGAAAGATTGGAATAGTAATTCAACTCTAATATCTTCTTATTACTATCGCTAATCTTCTTTGAAAGTTCAAGAGCTTTTTCATGACTCATCACCAAAGAGACAACCCCTCCTTTCTGACAGGTAAGGAAAGAACGTTCCAATATAGCATTTGCCTTCTCTATATAAACTTTACGATGAAACAACTCCCACGTCCCTCCTTTTGTACTATCACATTCATGCGGAGCCTGTCTACTTTCATGCGCCTTATCCCCATAAAAGATAGCAGCTCCCCCTAAGGCACCAGTAGTAAGTACAGCTGCTGCAACAACAGCTGTACCAGCACCACAAGTTAAAACAGTAAGTGCAACAACTGCTGCACCCAATGCCAAGCCAGTAAGCAAACTACTAAGCCCCTCGTAATACGAAACTTTGATGCGACACTGCAATTGGCAAGTTAATTTCTTGTCGCAAGTGTTGAGTAATGCTTTCTTTTCATTGCCATACAAAACCTTAGCTTTTCTTTCCGTCACAATTTGGCTGGGTAATGTAGACATCATCTCCGTACAGATAACATCTGTGCCAGCAGGTATATATGATTGTGCCATAGTTATTTCAGTCTGTGAATACGATAAGTTACCAATATCTCAATATTATTCTTTACTTCCTCTATGATATTCACCTTTATTTCTTGAGGTAGTCCGTCATCTGCAAGGAGGATATCATGATAGAACTCATAATTATACTGCGTAAAGCTATACTTGATAATTGGCTGATAGCGTTCTTTATAGGTCTTCATGATGCCATACTCATTGACAAACTTTGTACGTTGATCATCAGCAGAGATATAGCGTGATATCTTTTTCAGTCCCGTCTCTTCATCAGTGCTTAACTCTTGCGTAAGAGAAGTCTTAATCGGTATCTGGTCAAAGAGGAAAGAATAGAAGGTTTGCTCGAACTTCTCATCTTCCAGCTTTCTCCCTAAAAGATACTTATCAAAGAAAACATCATAAAACAACTTACTTGAGAGTTCTTTTCTGAAAGTCGGTTCATCAATAAATTGCTTGTCGATAAGGTCAGTAAACTTCTCTACCTGCTTACCTTCATCAGAACCCCGTCCCATTGTAGAATTGATAGTATAGAACATATCAGCACGATATTCCTCCCAGCGTTTCTTGATTTCTTCAAAGTTCACCACCCTGTTAATCTTACCAGTCATCGTGTCAACCGTAACTTCTGCACGACACTTGATACTATCAATCTTATCCAATAACTCCAGAGCCGCCATCATATTTTCTGGTCGTATCTTGACAAAACTCTCCGTCACTTCACCTTTAAACCTGTTATTTTTCAGTTTGGAGTCATACTGCAAAGATATTTCACGCCGTGTATCAGAATGACTTGTTATCATTCCGTCTATACGGTTCAACACTTTTTGTTCACATCTGTACTTGACCGTCTTATCAAATAATTCAGCCTTCTCGTTTAGATTACGCCATGGGCTACCTTCTTCTCCCCAATCTATCATATCGGTTTATATAGAATTAGTAAATATGGTTATAGAATTTGTAGGAAAAGAGGAAGATAACTACAATCCTACTTGTCAAATGCAAATATACGCAAAAAGCATTAGAATAACAAATAAAAAGGCTGACAAAAGTTAGGATCTTCCGAGGTATGGAAGGATAAAGTCGGTTTTAATTATGGAGAAAGTATTTCTACCGGCGGCCCGTGCGCACTCCATGATGGTTTTGCGGAGATATACATTTCCGTGGGTGATGCTCCGTGATTTGATCTTCTTGTTGGATTCGTCGTTTCTCGGCTTCAGACCGCTCCATGATGAAAGGTGGGCGGCCGTTTCGAGCTTGTCCATGTCCGTTCCGATCTCTACGATTAATGATGTGGCTGAACGTTCCTTTATCTCCGGTATGGTCTGTAGCCGCTTCAACTCTTCGGGAAACTTCTCTCCGCAAATCTCGAGCCTTTTTTCCCGGTACTTTTCCCTGTGCTTCTCCGCCAGATCCGTTTCTTCACGCAGCTGTGCTATCATGTCTGTCTCGGCAGGGCTGACCACGCCTTTGAGCGAGGCGAGGATGATGTCTTTGCCGTGATGGCTGACGATGGTGCCCGTGTATGAGCTTCACCAGCTCTTCCAGGTCGGTGATCTCCTCTGAAATACCTTTCACCACGGCCTTGTAGCTTTTGCCGTCAATATTGGACACATAATTGCTCAGCCGTATGTTGCAACGCTGCGGCACGGCGTCAATTTTGGAAAGATTCCTTGCGATTTCCCTGTTGAGGTCGAAGATGCGGTCATACAGGCACAGCTGCTGTATGACTTCAGGAGGGACGAAACTGCCCCGTATGAGTACCTTCCCCGTGCACTCGGCAATCCATCGGGCATCCTTCACATCGCTCTTCCGTCTGGGAAGCTGTCTGATGAAGTAAGGATTGGCAAGATTGAGCTTGAAAAGAGGGGAAAGCACGCACCATATAGGAGTCCAGTAGACGCTGGTGCTTTCCATTGACGCCTCTACCACATGGTACCTGAGCATCAGGTCGCGCATTTCCTCCAGCTGATAAGTTAAAACTCCGAAGCCCTTTCAAAAAGCTCTCCAAATTCTGTCAAAATACAAAGATAAACGCTATCTTTGTGCACGTCAAGACCGCATACTGTTTTCATAAGCCTGCACTTTGGGTTGAACATCAGTTAATAATTAATTCCCCAATATAAACAAATTCTGTGACTTGGAGCAAGGGACGCAGGATTTTCAGTATGCTGGCCTTGACATTTTCAACATTTCCAACGTCAAGCAGCGAGCATTCGGAGATTTCATTTTAGTTTTTTATTCCGACTGGCTTATAATTCGAAAATTTTATCTGAATTTGTATAAAGCCCCAAAAGACATCCCTATATATAAAATTGGCTTACAAGGGAAAATGCTGCGGAATTGAGGTTTTTAGAAAATGCTTTATATTTGCAGAGGGAGTCGTCTGCGTGGTGAATGTTTCGTGATAAATATCAGCCTTGGCAGATGTGCGGTCTCAGAATAGACGGTTATCTGCTCGTAAAATACGTTTCTGGTTACTTTTTGACGGTTTTGCTTGCAGATATGAACCGTATTGTATAATTTTGCATTCATGTAGGAATAAGTATACGGTACATGAAGGTAAAGAACAGTAGACTTGAGGCATTGAAAATGCTCATATCAAGTATGGAACTCGGTTCCCAGGAAGAATTGTTGCGTGCGCTTGAGCAGGAAGGGTTCAGACTGACGCAGGCAACGCTGAGCCGTGACCTCAAGCAGTTGAAGGTGGCGAAAGCTGCCTCGATGAATGGAAAGTATGTCTATGTCCTGCCGAATGAAACGATGTACCGGCGTGTCACCACGCCCCGGAAGGCTACGGAGATGCTGCAGCGCAGTGGTTACGTCTCCGTGAACATATCGGGGCAGCTGGCGATCGTCAAGACACGGCCGGGCTATGCCAGTGCGATAGCCTATGACATTGACTGTTGTGACTCGCCTTATATATTAGGGTCGATTGCCGGTGACGATACCATCTTTGTGGCAATCCGTGAGGGGGCGACACGCGGGCAGGTACTGGAAGCCCTGTCGTACGTGATTCCCGAGATAGGATAGCACCGGATGTCGTTTGCAGAATGTGTAATATTCACCAACAGGTTTTGAAGTATGTATAACAAACGCTTAGTACGTGTCACTGACAATGTCTGGATAGCAGGTGTCTGTGCCGGAGTTGCCGATTATTTTGGTTTCGACAGGGATGCTACCCGCATTGTCTGGCTGCTGCTTACGCTTTTTACCGCAGGTTTCCCCGGGCTGATTCTCTATATTGCCTTGTGGCTGCTGATGCCGGTGTCAGATGGCAGGTGAAGGAGGTATAGTCCTCCATCTCGTCAATTCAGTGGTCCCCGGTTCTGCCCTTTTCCCATTGTATCCTGTTGTTGACTGTGGGGGCGTGTTCCCTCTTTTGAGGAAGGAAAAACGACAGGATTGAGTTGGAATGGGCAGTTTTTTATGCACACATGATTATCGTGTGTGTATTTTTCTGTTTATTTTGTCGGTTTAATAGTGAAAATACAACACTTTTTATTGCTATTATCATTTTATTTGTTACTTTTGTGGCGATAAAAAGCATTGTGTTGATTTATGGATGAAGCACTGAAGCAAATAGGGGAAAGATTGAAAGGTTTACGCGAGTCGTTGGATGTCTCCGTGCAGGAGATGGCGGAAACGTGTGGCGTAACGGAAGAAAAATACCTGAAAATGGAGGGCGGTGAAAGCGACCTGGCGGTCAGCAGGCTGTATAAGCTCTCACGGAAATACGGTGTTTCGCTTGATGTGCTGATGTTCGGCGAGGAACCTCGGATGGGGGCTTATTTCCTTACTCGTAACGGAAAGGGAATGAGTGTCGAGCGCAGGGAAGCCTATAAGTATCAGAGTCTGGCAAGTGGTTTCCGCGGCAGGAAGGCTGATCCTTTCCTGGTGACGGTAGAACCGAAGTCGGATGACGAGCCTGTAGACATGGACACGCATTCCGGGCAGGAATTTGATATGGTGTGGCAGGGACGTATGGCTCTTACCTTGGGTGGAAAACATTTTGTTCTTGAACCGGGTGATACAATTTATTTCGATGCCAGTCAGCCACATTGTATGCGGGCGTTGGACAACAGGACACTGAAGTTCCTGGCAATTATCTTTTAGATTTCCCGGATTCTGCTTCTGAATCCGGCATTGTGTGTAAGATTGTAAGCGCAGGTGTCTCTGGTATCGGCCGGGCAGATGGGAATATCGGATCTGCCAGCGAGCCGCCTGCTTCTATTTTTAAAAACGAATATTCAGAATAACAAGATGATAGAAAGATATTTAACCCAGACTCAATTCTCTTCAGAGGAAGATTTCCGAGAGCATCTGCATTTCAGAGTCCCTGATACTTTCAACTTCGCTTATGACGTCATGGATGAATGGGCAAAGGAAGCACCGGACAAACTTGCGCTTCTCTGGACCAGTGAGCGTGGTGAGGAGGTAAAGACCACCTTTGCCGGTTTCAAGGAGCAGACCGACCGTACAGCAGCTTACTTCCTCAGTCTTGGCATCAGCCGTGGCGACAAGGTGATGCTCATTCTCAAACGGCATTACCAGTGGTGGCTTGCCATGATGGCGTTGTGCAAAATCGGTGCGGTGGCCATCCCCGCTACCCATATGCTTACGACGAAGGACATTGTCTACCGCAACCGGCGTGCTTCCGTGAAGGCAATTATATGTGTGAACGATGAATATGTCACAACGCAGGTCAGGCAGTCTGTTCCGGAGAGTCCGACGGTTGAAGTGCTCGTAGCCGTCAATTCCATGGCGCAGAGGAATAATCCTGTGCCCGAGGGATTTCACGACTGGCATAAGGAATGGCAGGAGGCACCGGCATTCGTCCGTCCTGAAGAAGTGAATACGAATGGGGATACGATGCTGATGTATTTCACCAGCGGTACCAGTGGCGAACCGAAGATGGTGGCGCATGATTATCTCTATGCGCTGGGGCATCTCGTCACAGGTGTCTTCTGGCACAATCTGGACGAGAACGGCATCCATCTTACCGTGGCAGATACGGGATGGGGAAAGGCTGTCTGGGGAAAGCTGTACGGACAGTGGTTTGCCGGTGCGACGGTCTTCGTATATGATCACGAGAAGTTCACGGCAGGAAAAATCATGAGAGTGATGGAGAAATACCGTGTCACGTCTTTCTGTGCTCCCCCCACCATCTACCGTTTCATGATACAGGAGGATTTCGCAAAGTACGACCTCTCTGCGCTGAAATACTGTACCACGGCCGGTGAGGCACTTGAGCCTGCCGTTTACCAGAAGTTCTTCAACCTTACGGGAATCCGGATGATGGAGGGTTTCGGACAGACCGAAACGACCATGACCCTTGGTACATTCCCCTGGATCAAACCGAAGCCGGGAAGCATGGGGAAGCCGAACCCGCAGTATGACATCAGACTGCTGAAGCCGGATGGGGCTGCCTGTGAGGATGGCGAGAAGGGCGAAATCTGCATTGATACCAGTGCAGGAAAGCCAATCGGGCTTTTTAAAGGATATTACCGTGATCCGGAACTGACAGAGAGGGCATGGCACGATGGTCTTTATTATACCGGCGATATTGCCTGGCGAGACGAGGACGGATATTATTGGTTTGTGGGCCGTGCCGATGATGTCATTAAAAGTTCAGGTTATCGCATTGGGCCGTTTGAGGTGGAAAGTGCATTGATGACGCATCCGGCTGTTGTTGAGTGTGCTGTGACCGGCGTGCCCGATGTGGTGCGCGGTATGGTCGTCAAGGCAACCATTGTTCTCGCTGACGAATGGAGAAGCAAGGCAGGTGATGCTCTCGTAAAAGAACTACAGAATCATGTCAAGCATGAAACGGCACCTTACAAGTACCCTCGTATCATCGAGTTTGTCGATGCCCTTCCGAAGACTATCTCCGGCAAGATTCGCCGGGTGGAGATCCGTGAACACGATAATCGGTAGCCTGCCCTTTCTGTTGGTTTTACATTTTTGGGGTAAGCCTTTGAAGTAAGTTCTGTCTTGTGGCTTGATGAAAGAACTGTACAGGTCTATTATATTAAGGTGTAGATAGGTTTTTAAGACTGATATTTGTAATAAAATACGAAAAAACGCACTTTCGTGAAAGTTTTTCTTCAAAACATTTGGCGGGAATGAATTTTCTCCATACCTTTGCACTCGCTTTACAAAACGAGCCGTCCGGCGAGTTGCTTAAAGCGGATAAGAAAAGAGTTCTTTGAAAAGATTTACATAAACAGAGAAGTAGTACAAGAAGCGTCTGTCTGATTCTATATCAGATGGATGGGTAAAAGAAACGAACCGATCAATTCATCGTCCCTGTTTTTGAGGCTCGCCTCAATTACAGGGAACAGAAGAAAGGTGCTTTTTACTTGATACTTTAGGATAAGCGTTCTGGAACAGAGACAACTCGGTGAAGTGCCGGGCTAACGTGGTATTCATTATCATTTATGCCCGTCACCTGTCACCGACACATATTTTACAGTGGAGAGTTTGATCCTGGCTCAGGATGAACGCTGGCTACAGGCTTAACACATGCAAGTCGAGGGGAAACGGCATTGAGTGCTTGCACTGAATGGACGTCGACCGGCGCACGGGTGAGTAACGCGTATCCAACCTTCCCGTTACTGCGGGATAACCTGCCGAAAGGCAGACTAATACCGCATGTTCTTCGATGACGGCATCAGATTCGAAGCAAAGATTCATCGGTAACGGAGGGGGATGCGTCTGATTAGCTGGTTGGCGGGGCGACGGCCCACCAAGGCTACGATCAGTAGGGGTTCTGAGAGGAAGGTCCCCCACATTGGAACTGAGACACGGTCCAAACTCCTACGGGAGGCAGCAGTGAGGAATATTGGTCAATGGGCGGAAGCCTGAACCAGCCAAGTAGCGTGCAGGAGGACGGCCCTACGGGTTGTAAACTGCTTTTATGCGGGGATAAAGTGAGGGACGTGTCCCTTTTTGCAGGTACCGCATGAATAAGGACCGGCTAATTCCGTGCCAGCAGCCGCGGTAATACGGAAGGTCCGGGCGTTATCCGGATTTATTGGGTTTAAAGGGAGCGTAGGCCGGGGATTAAGTGTGTTGTGAAATGTAGGCGCCCAACGTCTGACTTGCAGCGCATACTGGTTCCCTTGAGTACGCGCAACGCCGGCGGAATTCGTCGTGTAGCGGTGAAATGCTTAGATATGACGAAGAACCCCGATTGCGAAGGCAGCCGGCGGGAGCGCAACTGACGCTGAAGCTCGAAGGTGCGGGTATCGAACAGGATTAGATACCCTGGTAGTCCGCACGGTAAACGATGGATGCCCGCTGTCGGCGCCTTGCGCCGGCGGCCAAGCGAAAGCGTTAAGCATCCCACCTGGGGAGTACGCCGGCAACGGTGAAACTCAAAGGAATTGACGGGGGCCCGCACAAGCGGAGGAACATGTGGTTTAATTCGATGATACGCGAGGAACCTTACCCGGGCTTGAATTGCAGGAGAACGAAACAGAGATGTTGAGGTCCTTCGGGACTCCTGCGAAGGTGCTGCATGGTTGTCGTCAGCTCGTGCCGTGAGGTGTCGGCTCAAGTGCCATAACGAGCGCAACCCCTCTCCCCAGTTGCCATCGGGTGATGCCGGGCACTCCGGGGACACTGCCGCCGCAAGGTGCGAGGAAGGCGGGGACGACGTCAAATCAGCACGGCCCTTACGTCCGGGGCTACACACGTGTTACAATGGCCGGCACAGAGTGCTGGTGCGGTGCGAGCCGCATCGAATCTTGAAAACCGGTCTCAGTTCGGACTGGGGTCTGCAACCCGACCCCACGAAGCTGGATTCGCTAGTAATCGCGCATCAGCCACGGCGCGGTGAATACGTTCCCGGGCCTTGTACACACCGCCCGTCAAGCCATGAAAGCCGGGGGTGCCTGAAGTCCGTGACCGCGAGGATCGGCCTAGGGCAAAACTGGTGATTGGGGCTAAGTCGTAACAAGGTAGCCGTACCGGAAGGTGCGGCTGGAACACCTCCTTTCTGGAGAGGACGCTTGTTCGTCTCGTTTTATTACGAGACGCTATGGCATCAATGACGTAAGAAGGACCTCTGGTTCGTTTTTCTTCTTGTACTCACTGCACTCTGTATTATATAAATGTAGGAGTCCAGAGTTTAAGGCTCACATAAAGGTTCAAGTCCTTATCCTCCGCTTCGCTGTCATCTGCTCCTGAGGCGTCGCTTCAGAATAAACGGATTGCACAGCATAAGATCTTTGACATATTGACACAAGCAAGACTGTAAAGTAGAACAATTCTTTCTTTAAATGGAAGAATCAGGATTCTGATTATTGAAGCAAGAACTTCAAATTCTTCAGAATCACACAACAGCTGAAAGTATGAGCTACATTCCCTGTAAGGAATTACAGGGAAGGCGAAGAAAGTAAGAAAGGGCGCATGGCGGATGCCTTGGCTCACGGAGGCGATGAAGGACGTGATAAGCTGCGATAAGCCCCGGGTAGGTGCAAATGACCTTTGATCCGGGGATTTCCGAATGGGACAACCCGGCAGGCTGGAGGCCTGTCATCACTACGGATGTAGTGAGGCGAACGGAGGGAACTGAAACATCTTAGTACCTCCAGGAAGAGAAAATAAACTAATGATTCCCCCAGTAGCGGCGAGCGAACGGGGAAGAGCCCAAACCGGCGGCGTAGCGATGCGCCTCCGGGGTTGTAGGACCACGCAGTCGTACTTGGATTGTGAGAAGAATGTTCTGGAAAGAACAATCATAGAGGGTGATAATCCCGTATTCGAAGCATGACGAGACGTAGTGGTATCCTGAGTAACGCGGAACACGTGAAATTCTGCGCGAATCTGCCGGGACCATCCGGCA
>NZ_UGTM01000001.1:62500-1948357 GCF_900454835.1 Prevotella denticola
CCCTATGAATGATTTGTTATTTGGCATAGAACGTTATCTCCTTTGGAATCTTCACCCACTTGTTGTTGACGACGATCTTCATCGTACTGCCGGAAAGGCGGGTGAGAGTATAAGTTCCATCAGAATTGTGTTTCAGTTCGGCAGTCAGGTCTTCACTGCCATAATCATTGATAATGGTCAGGAGTGCCTTCTTGCCTTTTATGGCAGCATCAGAAATAATCCACTTGCGGGTATCACGTACTGCTCCGAAGTAGCCCGGTACCTCACCGAATATCTCCTGTCGCGGCACAGTAATGTTGTTGTGATAGAAGTCGATGTCCATCCACACCTGGTATTCATCATTGACAAGATGCGCCTTGAAGATGGAGTCATTGCTTTGTACAGTCTTTCCGCTTTTTGAAGAAGATGTTTCCTTCTTCGTGTCCGGCAGGTTGTTTTGTGCGATTATGTTGGCAGAGAATGCCAGCATAGCCATTATTGTCAGTATAATCTTTTGTTTCATGTCTGTGAATGTTAGTTAATTGCAAAGTTAATGATTTTAATTAATAAATTATAAGTAGTATTCAAAAATGTGTGGATTAAAATTGTTGCTTTCCTTATTTTGTATTACCTTTGTAGACGGTATGTATCAATATTTTAAAGGAGAAGATGTTGTTTCCGGATTATATTTTTGAGACCAGCTGGGAAGTGTGTAATAAGGTCGGAGGAATTTATACGGTACTTTCCACTCGTGCAAAGACGTTACAGGACAAGATGAAGGATCATGTTATCTTCCTTGGTCCTGACTGCTGGCAAGACACACCGTCCCCTTACTTCAAGGAGGATAAGACGCTGTTTGCTGACTGGCAGCAGAAAGCTGCATCCGAGGGCCTGTCTGTAAAGGTAGGTCGTTGGGATATTCCTGGTGAACCGATAGCCATGCTTGTTGGTTTCCAGTCATTTTTTGAAAAGAAGAGTGAGTTGTTTGGTAAGCTCTGGGAGTATTATCGTGTTGACAGTCTTCATGCTTACGGCGATTATGACGAATCAGCAATGTTTGCTTATGCTACGGCACTTGTCGTAGAGAGTTTCTATAAATTCTATCTCAGTGAGAAAGATAAGGTCGTCTTCCATGCAAACGAATGGCAGACAGGCTTTGCTGCGCTCGTACTGCAGCACCGTCAGCCACAGATAGCTTCCATATTCACGACCCATGCAACCTGTATCGGTCGCAGTATAGCGGGTAATAACAAGCCGTTGTACGAATATCTCTGGGTATATAACGGTGACCAGATGGCTTCTGAACTGAATATGGAGAGCAAGCACTCTATCGAGAAACAGACAGCCCACCACGTTGACTGCTTCACGACAGTGAGCGATATTACGGCAACAGAGTGCAAGGAATTGCTTGACAAGCCGGTGGATGTAGTCCTTCCCAACGGTTTCGAGAATGACTTTGTACCAAAGGGTGCAACCTTCACAAAGAAGCGTAAGGCGGCCCGCAGGCGTCTGCTTGATGTTGCCAATGCGTTGACAGGCGACGATATACAGGAGGATGCTTTGATTGTCTCTACCAGCGGACGTTATGAGTTTCGCAACAAAGGTATTGATGTCTTCATCGAAGCTATGAACCGTCTGCGCTTTGACGAGAGCCTGCAAAAACAGGTAGTGTCATTCATTGAGGTGCCAGGCTGGACAGCTGGTCCCCGCCAAGAGCTTGCGGAACGTCTGGATAGCGGGAGACAGTTCGATACGCCGCTGGATATGCCTGTGCTCACCCACTGGCTGCACAACATGGATGATGACAACGTCTTGGACCGGCTCAGGACTCTTGGCATGAACAATGCCAAGGATGACAGGGTAAAGCTCGTCTTCGTCCCATGTTACCTGACAGGCGATGACGGCATACTGAATATGAGCTATTACGACCTCGTACTGGGAAATGACCTCTGCGTCTATCCGTCTTACTATGAGCCGTGGGGTTACACACCGTTGGAGGCCGTCGCCTTCAAGGTCCCCTGCATCACGACCGACCTTGCCGGTTTCGGCTTGTGGGCGAATACGGAGAAAGGGGCGTACAGCGAGATTGAAGACGGTGTGAAGGTACTGCACCGTACCGACTATAACTATTCGGAAGTGGCTGACGGCATCAGGAAAACTGTAGCCCGTTATTCCAGCCTTACGAAGACGGAAGTGAACAAATGCCGTTCTCATGCGGAGAAGCTCTCCCATAAGGCACTGTGGAGCAAGTTCATCAAGTACTACGAGCGGGCATACGACATTGCATTAGAGAAGGCAGCTGAAAGAAACAGCTGAAAAAATGCTTTAATAACGATATAAAGATAAAACAGTCAAACTAAGTTAAGTTATGAAGATTAAATCAGATTATTCCAATGAGCCTCAGTGGAAAGAGGTAACCGTTAAGTCGACCCTGCCGAAGGAACTGGCATGTCTCGACGAGATTGCTCACAATATGTGGTGGGCGTGGAATTACGAGGCACGCAACATGTTCAAGGCTCTTGACGAGGTGCTCTATGAAGAGGTTGGACATAATCCTGTCCAGCTCCTCGATCGGCTCAGCTATGACCGCAAGGAAGCGATTGTAAAGGACAAGAAGCTGATGAAACAGGTCGGCGACGTCTATAAGAAGTTCCGTTCTTACATGGATGTCAAGCCCGACAGCAAACGTGCTTCTGTCGCTTACTTCTGTATGGAGTTCGGACTGAACCAGACTTTGAAAATCTATTCCGGCGGTCTCGGTATGCTGGCCGGCGACTACCTCAAGGAGGCTTCCGACTCAAATGTCGACCTCTGCGCAGTAGGTTTCCTCTATCGTTTCGGCTATTTCACGCAGAGCCTTTCCATGGACGGACAGCAGATTGCCAAATACGACGCACAGAACTTCAACTCTCTGCCTATCGAGCGTGAGCTGGATGAGAACGGCAACCAGGTGGTCGTTGATGTGCCTTATCGCAACTATCAGGTACACGCACTTGTATGGCGTGTGAACGTCGGACGTATCAAGCTCTACCTGCTCGATACCGACAACGACATGAACTCGGAGTTCGACCGTCCCATTACCCACTCTCTCTACGGTGGCGACTGGGAGAACCGTCTGAAGCAGGAGATTCTCCTCGGTATCGGCGGTATGCTCACACTGAAGAAACTCGGCATCAAGAAAGATATTTACCACTGCAACGAGGGACACGCAGCACTCTGCAACCTCCAGCGTCTCTGCGACTACATCGATGGCGGGCTGACATTCAATCAGGCCATGGAGCTGGTACGTGTTTCCTCACTCTATACCGTCCACACTCCGGTCCCTGCCGGTCACGACTACTTCGACGAGGCACTCTTCGGAAAGTACATGGGCGATTATCCTGCAAAGCTGGGTATCTCATGGGACGAGTTCATCGGTATGGGCCGTACCAATCCCGACGACCACAGCGAACGTTTCTGCATGAGTACTTTCGCCTGCAACACCTGTCAGGAAATCAACGGTGTGTCAAAGCTCCACGGCTGGGTAAGCCAGAAGATGTTCGCACCGCTGTGGAAAGGCTATTTCCCGGAGGAGAACGCCGTAGGTTATGTTACCAACGGTGTACACCTCCCTACCTGGACCGCAACAGAGTGGCGCAAGGTCTACGACAAGTATTTTGACAAGAGCTTCATGGGCGACCAGAGCAACGAGCAGATCTGGCATGCCATCTACAACGTACCCGATGCAGAAATCTGGGAGACCCGCATGGCGCTGAAACAGAAGCTCATCAAGTATATCCGTGACAAGTTCACCAGACAGTGGCTCCGCAACCAGGGCGATCCTGCCAAGGTAGTATCTATTCTTGAGAAAATCAATCCTAATGCCTTGATGATCGGTTTCTGCCGTCGCTTCGCTACATACAAGCGTGCGCATCTGCTCTTCACCGACCTTGAACGTCTGGAGAAAATCGTCAACAACCCGGAGCGTCCGGTCCTGTTCTTCTTCTCAGGAAAGGCTCATCCGGCTGATGGTGCCGGTCAGGGTCTCATCAAGCGTATCTTCGAGATTTCCCGTATGCCACAGTTCCTCGGCAAGATCATCTTCCTTGAGGATTACGATATGCAGCTGGCACGCCGACTTGTGTCCGGCGTGGACATTTGGATGAATACCCCGACCCGCCCGCTCGAGGCAAGTGGTACATCCGGCGAGAAGGCAGAGATGAACGGTGTCGTGAATCTCTCCGTACTCGACGGCTGGTGGGTTGAAGGCTATCGTGAGGGTGCCGGATGGGCACTGCCGGAGAAACGTACCTACCAGAATCAGGGCTATCAGGACCAGCTTGATGCTGCGACCATCTACAGTCTGCTCGAGAACGAAATCGTCCCGCTCTATTTCAACAAGGACAAGAAGAAAGGCTATTCTGAAGGCTGGGTAAAGGTTGTGAAGAATTCCATTGCGACGATTGCTCCTCACTATACGATGAAACGCCAGCTGGACGACTATTACGACAAGTTCTACGAGAGTCAGGCAAAGCGTGCGCACAAGCTCGAAGCCCACGACAACAAACTCGCCAAGGAGATTGCACTCTGGAAGGAGTCTGTTGCCGAGCGTTGGGACAGCATCTATGTTGTATCCAAGAACGAGGAAGAGCTGCAGGACATCGCTACAGGGCATAAGGTGAAAGTCACCTACACGATCGACGAGCAGGGACTGAACGATGCCATCGGCCTTGAACTCGTCTTCCTGAAGAATGCACCGGTCGACGATGTGAACATCCACAAGGTCATTCCGTTCAAACTCGTCAAGACAGAGGGCAACCACTACATCTTCGAGGCTTCCTTCGAGGCCAGTGAGGCCGGTGCCTACAAGTGCGATGTGCGTATGTTCCCGAAGAACAGCCTGCTGCCGCACCGTCAGGACTTCGCTTACGTGAAGTGGATTGGATAAGAACAGTCTGAGGACTAATCAATAATAAAGAGCCATTCCTAAACTCTGTAAAAGGGTTGGGAATGGCTCTTTTGTGTTTAGGGCATCAGTTTTTATGTTTCTGCAAGAAATCTCTTTTTCTTCTGGCCCCCCCTCTGAAAACAAAGTGTTGGGAAGATGTTTTCTATATTGTGTAGCTCTCAGGCTACCTTTTGCCTGTCACGATGAATGCCGTCCGTCTGCAGCTTTCGTCCTATGCCTTTCTGTAGATCTTGCGGTAACGTGAACCGATGTTGATGATTTTCTTTTCACGTTCTAACTGTGCTGCAAGCCGGTAGGCATAGGCAGTAGAAAGGTTCAGCCGGTGGCGCAGGTCGCTGACGGTCATGATCGGACTCTCATCAAATAACTCTTCAAGTGCAGCGTTGACGGCTGGTCTCATGGGAAGTGATGGCGTACCGTCTTTATAGGTCTTGTTTTCAAACTCCATCTCTCCTAATGCTTCATGAAAATCCTTGTCGGGGCGGAACCTGATTTTGCGCACAGCAACATTACGGAGATGATGACGATGTGCCTTAGGGTCTTCGTACATGTCGCCTTTAAGGGCAAGTGAGAAGAAGCCAATGCCCGGTAGATGAACTGTATTCCCACTTTTTAGCTCCTCTGCTAATTCTGTTTTTAATGCAGCGATTGTCCCGAGAATGTCGGCTGTTGTGAGTGTTGTCGTTTGTTGGATACGCTGACAGATTCTCTCTATTCCCGTGACATCTTTCTTGATAGGTACGATTCTTAGTGCTTTACGTTGTGCGAGTTTACCGCTTGTTCTTAATAGTTTGTAATTTACAGTCATAGCTTTACGTTTGTAATAAGGGTTAATAATCATCTTTTTCGTGAGCCGTTAGTGTGTGAAACGAATCTCTATAATCACATACTTTGGGCTTAGGCAGAATTCTTTTCACGAAAAAAAGAAATTATTTACGTGAAAATAAATATTTCTTTTCATGAAGAAAAATATTTTTTTTCATGAAAATAATTCGTGATTCATGCTGCAAAGATACTGTTTCAATGGTCGCTTGGCAAGTATAAGCTATGTAGTAATGTCTGTATTTGTGCTTTTTTGCGTGGGTGTAGATTTGAGATGGGTAGGTAAAAGGGTAAAAGAAAAGCTCTCAGACCAGTGTGGTGTGTGGTTTGAGAGCTGTATTTTGAAAATAAAAACCGACTGATTTCCTTTTCGAGTGTAATTTATAGAAGGATGATAATAATTATATGATAGAAACTCAGTAAAGATGTTTTGAAACAAAACTCCTTTTTTTACCACCCGAACTTGTATTGATGGCTACCGCTTGTCATTGCTGTTGGGAAACCATTACTATTGAAAGTCCATGTAAAGTTGGTTTTGTTGCCGCTCTTATCAATAAGCTGTACAGGCAAGTTCTTAGTTGCTTTTCCAAGCAATCCTGCATAGTAGGCGTATTTCATTGCGCCAATGTCAATACCAAACGTTGTATTGAAGAGCATAATGTTACCCTTGTTCACTATAGGGGCTGGGGTTGTATCTGAGGTATAAGCAACTTTATAAGTATCTTTTTTTCTTGTTGTTGTTTGTGAGACGATAGTTTTTGTCTCTATTTCAGAGATGTTGCTATCTTTATAAGTCAAAGTAAGTTCTTTGTAGTTATCTGCTGAATGGATTATATTAATTAGTTGCTCATTATCGTTATAAGTGAACCTCCATGTATCTTCCTTTGTATTTTCCTTTTGCTCTATCATGCATCTTCTAACAAAACCGTTGTTGTTCAGATACATTATATAGACTGTTGCTTTCCCATTACGTTCTACTTTCATGAAGACATTTGGGATTACACTAGCACGTGTTTTTGTATTAATGTATTTGAAAGATACCATTTCATCCTTAGTCTTAATACTTGTAACTAATCCTCTTTCATCTGTTTGGATAGTCATACTGTCCACCTCTTTAGGCGTTCCATTAGTGAATACCTTTGAAAGGTCAATTGTTACAGGATCTGGCCGGCGATCAATAATCCAGTCACTGTCATCATCGTTTTTGATACTGCATGATGAAAAAAAAGATGTTGCAGCTATTACTGCTGCAGTAAGAAGTGCGATTGTAATAGTCTTTTTCATTGTTCCGTTTTTATGTTATAATTTTGTAATTGGCACGTTCTTGTCAACTCATTGGCTTGTGCTTTTAATCTCTGTTGCAAATATATAAATTTATTTTTTCAGTGATATGTTTCTATACTATAATTTTATTAGTTTAGGGTGAAAAAGTCAGCAATTAGCTTTATATCATTGCTTCGCTTTGTTCTGTGTTTCTTTTAGAACATTTCCCTTCGATAGTCACCCGTCAATAATTCCTGTTGTAGAAAAGCGTATGAATAGCCAGGACTTTGATAATATAATCCTGTAGACTGGTCTTGAATACGGCTGTAAGTGTCAGAGTTATAAAGCATATCAATTGCTTCGGACATAGTACATTGTCTGTCTTTCATCAATAAGGCTATAAGTTCTGCACATACATCCTCTTTCATCATATCAATCTGTTCGTCAGTTAGTTTCATAATTTCCTTAGTTTAGATATTGCTAATTCAGTTCCGAAGTAATATTGAAATGTTATACCTTTTGAATATTTCAGTTCGTTGACGAGTTGTTCTAAGTTTATCATCCCTGTTTTATATCGTCGGAGTTGAAAGGTTACACCATCATCAGCGATAGGTCCATAAACAATATCAAAATTATGGCAAGGTTGCTCTGTATTGGTATCTCTGTTCTTTAGTACAAACTCTGCCCATTCCTTACTGTACTCTTCAAAACGTAAGATCCTCAAACTATCGCAATCGAGTGTTGTCTCATCAAATTGATATTTATTGAGTGTAGGTTTTCCTTCAAGTAAGATTGATGTCCTTTGTTCTGCCATACGCTGTGCTTGCTGCTTGTCAGCAGACAGATAGAAGCCTTTACCAAAGTCCTTGTATGGTTTGGACTTTGTAAGATCAATCTTGTCAATATCAATATTAGAACCGTGATAGAGAATCATAGGTTTTATTATTTTAGCGCACCGCCATTCCTCTGACAGATGATAGAAATGTCATGAATAGCATCCTCAAAGGACTGTGTGTGCAGAACATCATAAAAGGACATCAAGTAGTCTATTCCCTTAAAACGTTTAAGGTAATTATACGCCTGTCGCTGACCAAGATTAAACTTTTTGGCAAACTCTGCTATTAAAGCGACGATGTAGCGTATTTGATTTGTTTCCTCTCTTGACATACTTTGTTCATTATATTCACGACAAATATATGAATTATTTTCCGAAATACTACTATCTGTCTACGAAAAGTTTATAGCAATGCGGATTAATTGGCTTGGTTGATAAGGTTCACCACCACCTTTACCATAACATCTTTTTCCTCAGTTTTGCTCTCGGCAATCATCAGGGTGAGGGCAACGAGGGTGTTGTCAGCAATTCGTTTGGTACCATCGGGACGATAGAGGATAGCGTTGTTGTTCATAAACCATAGGAACAGCGTGGCTGCAATGCGTTTATTGCCATCGCTGAACGAGTGGTTCTTGGTAACAAGATAGAGGAGCATAGCCGCTTTCTCCTCCACACTCGGATAGAGTTCTGTACCATCGAAGGTCTGATAGATCTGTCCGATAGAACTTTTGAAGGAGTCGTCTTTCTCGTTACCGAAGAGAACAGAGCCACCAAACTTCTGTCGGAGCATATCTATCTCGTGCATGGCATTCTCGTAAGTCGCGTGGAAGGGCTCTTCTTTGGTGGTCTTGGCGATGTGAAGTCGCTGGTAGTCATAGTTGTCGAGCGTGTCGAGTGCGTATGTATAGTCCACTACGACATCAAAGAGAGCATTGCTTTCATCTGTCGTCTTTGCGGGCTGTTGCTGGATGGCTCTGCCTAAGACTTGTATCAGTTGGCGTAGCTCTGCAATCTGATGTTTGCGTATGTTCTCGTTGATGGCATAGCCTTTGACAAGATACTGCTTGAGGACAGAGTTCGCCCATTGGCGGAAACGGGTAGCATTCTTGCTGTTCACGCGATAACCTACAGAAAGGATAGCATCTAAGTTATAATATTTCGTATTGTAACTTTGTCTACCATCGTTACCCATGTGTTCCAAAATGGAACATGTGCTTTCTTCGGTTAATTCCTCTGAAGCATAAATATTCTTTAAGTGCTTTGTTATGGCTGGTCTCTTTGTACCAAATAGTTCAGCTATTTGTTTCTGTGTTAGCCATACTGTTTCCTGTTCCAACTTTACATCAAGCTGGGTTTTACCATCTTCACTTTGATAGATGATAATTTTGTCGTTTAAGGTTTCAGTCATGTTGTTTAGGTTTTTAGTTGTTAGTCAGTGGGCGAGGGATGCTTATTCCTTCGTCAGTTTACGGCTCATATAGCGCACAGGATACCACACGGAAAGCCAGCCGACAAGGATAACGGTGAGGAAGATGGCGATGATGTCTTCGGGGTGAACGCTGATAGGGTAGGCGTTGATAACGAAGTTTCCAGCCTGGTCGCCAAGCTGTACAAGTCCGTAAGTTTGCTGCAACCAGCAGAGTAATAAGCCGAGTGCAATGCCGATGACAGCGCCCGCAGCGGAAATCAAACGACCTTCAAAGAGGAAGATGCGGCGTATCTGTCCGTCTGTAGCACCGAGGTTTCGCAGGGTGATGACATCCTCCTTCTTGTCGATGATAAGCATGGAGAGCGAACCGATGATGTTGAAACATGCCACCATGAGGATGAACGTGAGGAAGATGTAGGCAAAGAGCTTCTCAATGCGCATGATATTGAACGTATCGGCTTGCTGCTCATAGCGGTCCAATACCTTGTATTTATCGCCGAGGAGGGTTTGTATATCGTTCTTCGCCTTATCAATATCGACGTCTGGTTTCATGCGTAACTCAAGTGAGGTAATCTCACCCTGTCGGTTGAAGATATGGCGTGCGAAGTCGAGGGAAGTGATGATATACCCCTTATCATACTTCATCTGCTTCACTTGGAAGAGTGCTCCCGGTGATACCAACGAATCCTTTACGAAGGCATCAGTAGGATTAGAGGCATCGTACTGTCCTTCACGCTGTGGTGCATAAATCTGCAGATAGTCCTGCCATACCACCCCTGTACCGAGGTCTTGAGCCAGTCGGATGCCGAGAACGCCGTACTGCAGGTTGGCAGCATGGAGCGTAAAGTCGCCGTCACCATAGAGAATGTTGCTGATATGTGTCAGCGAGTCGAAGTTATCTTCCACACCTTTCACGTTCACCATAGCCTGTTTGTCATGATAGACAGCCAATGCCTGATCCTCCACACACTCTGTCGCAACTTCCACTATTGGCAGGCGTTTCACCTTCAGAAGCGACGGGTCCTTGGCAGACATAGCCTTTCCTTTTGCTGCTTCAATCTTCAGTTGTGGGTCGAAGTTAGTGAAGAAGGATGCTACAAGGTCGGAGAAGCCGTTGAAACCACTCAACACAACGACCAGTGCCATTGTAGCCACAGACACACCGAGTACGGAGATGAGGCTGATGACGTTGATGGCATGAGTGCTCTTCTTTGAGAAGAGGTAACGGCGGGCAATGTAAAAGGGGAAGTTCATGTTGGGTGTTGGGTGTTTAATGTTGGGTGTCGGGTGTTTAATATTGGGTGTTGATGATGTGTGAGTGTCTGGTGTTTAATGTTGGGTGTTGATGGTGTGTGAGTGATGGGTGTTTAATGTTGGGTGTTGATGATGTGTGAGTGTCTGGTGTTTAATGTTGGGTGTTGATGATGTGTGGGTGTCAGGTTGAATGATGTATATTGAGACTTTCTACTAACCATCAACACCCAACACCCATCACCCATCAATTACTTCTTCAGCAACTCGTCAATGCGCTCTATGTAGTCAAGGGAATCATCAATGAAGAAGCGGAGGTCGGGGATGATGCGCAGTTGGTTGTGCACACGCTGTCCCAAGTCATAGCGGATAGTCTTCTCGTTGGCATTGATGTTCTTCAACAGTTCGTCGCCCTTCTCTGACGGAAAGATGCTGAGGTAAGCCGTACAGATACTGAGGTCGGGGCTCACCTTGACGCGTGTCACGCTGACCAGCACACCATGCATCATGCGTGTCTGTGTCTGGAAAATACTTGCCAGCTCCTTCTGAAGGAGGCGTGATATGCGGTTTTGTCTTGTCTCTTGCATAGTTTTGTCTGTTATTATATTTAATCCTGCAAAGGTACTGAAAGTTTGAGGAACCCGCAAACTTTTGTATTGAAGATGGTGCTGTCGGTATT
Source organism: Prevotella denticola (assembly GCF_900454835.1). Classification (GTDB taxonomy): domain Bacteria; phylum Bacteroidota; class Bacteroidia; order Bacteroidales; family Bacteroidaceae; genus Prevotella; species Prevotella denticola. The sequence goes on from NZ_UGTM01000001.1 coordinate 73,707, forward strand.
AGGTGTGGGAGTATAGATGTTGTACATGATTAACTCCAATCGGGCATAAGGAAATAAAATGCAGTTTATAATTACAATAGTCCGTTAAATTTTTGCAGTTTATTAAGTTTTCACCCAAAAGCCAACAGAAATTGTGGCAGAAAACAAATATGATAAGTATCTGAAAAAGAGTAGATTAAATAACAATATATAACATAATGAAATCGGCTGTCTGATTGATTTTCAGTAACTTTGTGGGTTGAAAAAGAAACATAAAGTTTATGCTGATAACCAACTTGATTAGCCGATATATGAAGCTCTGCAAAGCAGCATTTAGTGCTGAAGATGGAGCAAAGTTAAACAAAAGTATCCAGACAAACGTCATGGAAATGCTTTTTCTTTTGATGGTCATCCCAAGGAGATGCAATTTCACGCAGATGGGACGCTATGGCAATCGTGGCGAGCAGTGCTGCCGGCAGACGGCAGAGCGCAGCGTGAACTGGCTTGAGATGAACATGTGGCTGAGTGCTTTCGCCTTCAAAAGGTAAGGGTCGCAATGCCATCGTCATAGCCCCGAGCTTCATCAAAAAGGCTGGGAAACATACCCCATACGTGGGTACGTTCTGGTCGGGCTGTGCAGGTGCGGTAAAGCACGGTCTTGAGATCCTCGGCATCGGTGTGATAGACGTGGACCTGCATGAGTGTATGATGCTCAAGGCTGTGCAGACCACATTGGAAAAAGGCGAGGAGAAAAAAGAGATGAGCCTGTACGACTGGTATGCCAAGGTATTGGAGGACGACAAGGTAACCTTACAGCGTATCTGCAAGGTTCTTGTCGCCGACTCAGCCTTCTCCAAGAGACCCTTCATCGACAAGGTAATGAAGATGGGATTCCATGTTGTGAGCCGCTTGCGTCACGACGCAGCCTTGTTCTACACATGGGACGGGGAACCCACGGGAAAGCCCGGCCGTCCCCGCGTCAAAGGTGACAAGATTGACGTGAGGAACATCGATATGTCTAAAGTCGAAATGCTTGAGCTGGAGGAGACCTCCGGCAAGGCTTATGCGCTCAAGGCATGGTGCAAGTCCTTGCACAGGGTCGTTTCGCTTGTCATCCACGAGTTGCCCAACGGTGTCCGCCGTCTGTACTTCGCTACGGATGAGAACATGAGCGGACGCGACGTGGTGGAATGTTACACCACACGGTTCCAAGAGGAGTTCTGCTTTCGCGACGCAAGGCTGTTCCTCGGCCTTACAGATTGTCAGGCACGCGACAGGAGAAAACTTGACTTTGCCCTCAACTCTTCATTCACGGCACTCAATGTGGCCAAGATCATGTGCAAGGAACTTGGCACGTCCATCGGTCGACTTAAAGCGCAGATGGTCAATGCCTATTACGCACAACGAATTATTGACGTGTTCGAGAAAACCCCGAACACGACATTAAATAAAGAAAGTATTAATGAGATATTTAGTTTCGATGCTGACGCAGCATAAAAATTAACGGAGTATTGATGTTTATATTGTGTCATAAATGTGTATAGAGATAGCAAAGTTAGAAAGAATTACGCATACCTACAATACCTACAAATGGCGATTTCTCGTCATGACTACCACCGCACACTCAAAAGGAGACAAGTCTGTGTGGGGAATAGAAAAATTCTCTTTTGTGGAATTTCTCTGTAAAATATTTGCATCTTCAATAGATTTTGTCTAACTTTGCCCCGGAATCGGTAGTCTCTTGTCAGGAGACTGCAGTTGACTGTGTGAATATGACGGCAAAGGAAAATATCAACGGCGGCAGTAAGGGCCTGCGGGGAAACAGAGGTTTCCTTGCAACTTTTAACGCTTTATATTTGGCAGTCCCGGATATTTTGCTAACACACACACACACACACACAGGCGCACCGTCGCTGACCTCCCTCTAAAAAACGTTCGCATACGCACGCGCAGAGCGTGCCGCAATCCCGGCAGACAAAGGGCTTCGCATGAGTTCCCTTTGTCCGCTTTTCCGTGTCCTTTTGCCAGCCTGGCTAACGGAAAAGACATGGGTGGAACAATGAAATTTTTAATTCACTAATCATAAAAACTATATATGGAAGAAACGACAAAGAACAGACGGGTTTACGTGAATCCCCAATGCGCGATAATCACCGTTCAGGAGAACGACAGTCTGATGGATATCTTCTCCGGTCAGCAGCACAACCCCGCACATCCTGCCCCAGGTCCTACACCTTTGAATTCCAAACAAGGATTGTTTTTTGAGGAGGAGGAAGACGCCCCAGAGAGCGGTCATAAATCACTTTGGGACGACTGACGAAAGACAATGAGGCAAAAGCTGCAACTGCGATGAAGCACAAAGCTGCAACAGCACAGAATCATAAAAACATGTAAAACAAAAAAAGAAAATTACAATGAAAATACGATCAACATTCAAGGCACGCATGCTCTGCATGGTCGCCCTGCTGGGTACGATCATGGCGCTGACCTCCTGTTCAAGTGAGGAGATCGCTCAGGATGACAGCGGCAAAACGCCCAAGACCGACAAGAACTTCGCCACCTTCTCATCCGTAGCTCCGAACACCCGCGCCACCATGAGCCCCACTGGTGTGTTCAAGTGGGAGCCAGGCGACAAGATTTATGTGAAGGACGACAAAGGCGAATGGCGGGAAAGTGAAAACACTCCCACGAGCGAAACTGCCACGTTCGATTTCATAGTGCCCGGCTGGTTCTCCGCCAGCAAAAATTACACCGTTTATTATACTGGCCAAAATTCCGGTCGAGATAAGGCAAACATCTGGAGCGGCCAGCGCCAGCACATACCCAACAACGCCAACCACGTCAGTCAAGATGGCGATTGTGGCTGGGGCATCGCTACTGCTACCACTGGCACAGTAGATTTCATCTTTAAGATCGACCACAAGGCCGCATTCCTCAAGTTCACGCCTTATTGCGGCAATAATAAATTGCTCAACGGCGACAAAGTCAAGCTGACCAATATAACGATTTTCTCTAACAACGACATTGCGGGTACCTACACCCTCAACCCGGCTAAAGACCAGCTCACCGATGGTATCCGCACAGATACAATAATAAACCTCTCCACCACTGGGGGGGAAGGAGAATACGATGATGGCTTCCCCATCCCTGCCGTTGCCACCTCTGAAGCCAACGCTTGCTACGTAGTCATCCTGCCTGGCACACACACCTTGAGAGTTCGCTTTGGGATAAAGGATTTAGAAACCCTCACAACGGGCTACGTCACTAAGGAATACCCAGCTTTCAATTACGCTGCCAACACTATCTACGATATGCCTTCGGAGTTGAAAGTCAAGGACTACTCCCCTATTTACTACATGTGGGATGCTAAGCGCCCTTACTGGTTCCGTCATGAGTGGAACAAAGAAGGCTACGTTGATGGTATTGACCAGCCAACCAACCCAGGATATGGCAAAGAGTATCCCAAACCGGGTAGCGGTGATAACCGTTATTATAACTACGAAATTGGCTTCGTAGGTGAAGGAACTCACGGAACTTTCAATCCTGCTTCTCCCCAGCACGTTCCCAACGCCAACGAAATGTCTTGGTATGTTATGTATGGTGATCCTCATTGGGACGAAGAGCTTTGGACTGCTATGGGTCATATACACAGTGGCGGTATGTGGATTAAGAAGAAGGCCAACATTAGCGGTTTCAGAAGCGACTTGGCAGCTGACAACGAGACCGACATGCGCACCACTAACAAATCCTTCAGTAACCACAAAGTTTATAATGACTACTATAAACACCTCTTCCTCAGCGAAAAACCCAACTATTTCTACTTGCCTGCTTTTGGTCAGTACCAAGAAGAATGGTTCCATTACATTAGCGAAAGCGGTTTCTACTGGACGTCAAGTGCCTGCCCATTTGGCGGTGAAACTGCGTATTCCATGCAATTCGGCAGTGGTGGTATAGTAGTGGAAGGCAGACTCCGTGCACACGGGAATCTGGCAATTCCATTCGAGTAACTGCACATCACGTTCGGCGCTTGCTCCCTGCACTTCTTTCGGGAGTAGTGCGGAACCGCAGCTTTAAGCTAATCTGCCATGGGGGGCTTTGTCCGCCCTGTGGCAGATAATTAAGAGAAATGATTGTCGGGCGGAGTCATCTCCGCCCGACAATTTTTTGTTATTTGATATCTTGATATAACACGAGAGGGAGGGACAAGATTGACGTGAGGAACATCGATATGTCTAAAGTCGAAATGCTTGCGCTGGAGGAGACCTCCGGCAAGGCTTATGCGCTCAAGGCATGGTGCAAGTCCTTGCACAGGGTCGTTTCGCTTGTCATCCACGAGTTGCCCAACGGTGTCCGCCGTCTGTACTTCGCTACGGATGAGAACATGAGCGGACGCGATGTGGTGGAATATTATACCACACGTTTCCAAGAGGAGTTCTGCTTTCGCGACGCAAAGCAGTTCCTCGGTCTTACAGATTGTCAGGCACGCGACAAGAGAAAACTTGACTTTGCCTTCAACTCTTCATTCACGGCACTCAATGTGGCCAAAATCATGTGCAAGGAACTTGGCACGTCCATCGGTCGACTTAAAGCGCAGATGGTCAATGCCTACTATGTGCAACGAATTATTGACGTGTTCGAGAAAAACCCGAACACGCCTTTAAATAAAGAAAGTATTAATGAGATATTTAGTTTCGATGCTGACGCAGCATAATATTTAACGGACTATTGATGAAAATAATTCGTTGTTGCTGATGTAAAGATACGGTTTTGCCTGTCGCTGACCAAGATCAAACTTCTTGGCAAACCCTGCTGTCAAGGCAGCGATACAGCGTATCTGATTCATCTCTTTTCTTGACATGGCCTATTCGTTATGTTTGCTACAAATGTAAGCATTATTTTCCGATTGAGCAGTCTTGGAGGGTGTATGAATTCGTTGGCAGGACATTTTACCTCTCGGCCCAGTCGCTTCTGTCCAGGTTCCTGTAACCGATGGCTTCTGCGATATGCTGTACCTGTACCGTCTCTGATGCTTCCAGGTCGGCGATGGAGCGGGCGACCTTCAGAATTCTGTTGTAGGCACGGGCAGAGAGCTTCAGCCGTTCCATGGCGTTGCGGAGCAGCGTGACGGAGGCTTCGTCAGGTTCTGCAAACTCGTGGATCATCCGTTCGGACATCTGTGCGTTGCAGTGGATGTTGCGATAGTCACGGAACCGCTCGGTCTGGACGGTACGTGCCCGGATGACTCTTTCCCGGATGGCGGCACTCGGTTCGCCCGGTGTCGATTGTGATATGTCCTTGAAAGGCAGCGGAGCAATCTCGCACTGGATGTCGATACGGTCCATGAGTGGTCCGGAGATCTTGGCAAGATACTTCTGGATCTGTCCCGGTGTGCAGACACAATGGTGCGTTGGGTCGGCGAAATAGCCGCACGGACAGGGATTCATGCTTGCCACGAACATGAAGCTGCATGGGTAGGTGACGGTGTATTTGGCGCGCGAAATCGTTATCTGTCGGTCTTCCAGCGGCTGGCGGAGCACCTCCAGGGTGTGCTTGTTGAACTCAGGCAGTTCGTCGCAGAAGAGGACTCCGTTGTGTGCAAGGGTTATCTCTCCCGGCATCGGGTTCATGCCGCCGCCTACGAGTGCCACCTCGGAGATGGTGTGGTGCGGACTGCGGAAGGGACGTTGCGTGATCAGTCCCGTATCACGGTGCAGCTTGCCGGCGATGGAATGAATCTGTGTCGTCTCCAGACTTTCCGAGAGCGACAAAGGAGGGAGAATGGAGGGAAGTCGCTTTGCCATCATGCTCTTTCCGCTTCCGGGCGGTCCTACCATGATGAGGTTGTGTCCGCCGGCAGCTGCCACCTCTAATGCCCGCTTCACATTCTCCTGTCCGCGGACATCTGCAAAGTCGAGGTCGAAGGCATACTGGTGCTCATAAAATTCCTTCCGGGTATCGACAAAGCAAGGCTCTGGGGCCGTTGTCCCATTGAAGAAGTCAATGACCTGCAGGATGTTCTCCATGCCGTAGACTTCCAGTGTGTCTACCACGGCCGCCTCGTGTTCGTTGGCTTTCGGCACGATGATGCCCTTGAATTTCTCTGCACGTGCCTTGATGGCGATGGGCAGTATCCCTTTGACGGGCTGCAGGGTACCGTCGAGACTGAGCTCTCCTACGAGCATGAAGTCGCCCAGACGGTCATGACTCATCTTCTCGTTGGCAGCCAGAATGGCTATTGCCAGCGGGAGATCGAAACTGGAACCTTCCTTCTTGAGGTCGGCGGGAGCAAGATTGGCGGTGATGTCGGCTACGGGAAATTTGTAACCGTTATTGAGAAGTGCGGCGGCGATACGGTCATGGCTCTCCTTTACCGCCCCGTCGGCAAGGCCGGTAAGATGGAACAGTACACCCCGTGTGATACTTACTTCGACGGTCACGGTGGTGACTTCCATTCCGTTGACAGCTGCACAGAATGTTTTTACAAGCACGATTCTGGTTTTTAGTCGGCACCATAACGCTGTCGGATGGTATTGGCGGTGATGTTCCGCTCGGTTACTTTTCCGTTGCGAATGACGATATTGCCGGGTATGGTGGTGAGTCCGAAGGTTTTGAGCAGGGGGGTGTGGAGCATCTTTCCGTCACAGACATTGGGAAAGACAATCCCGTCGCGTTCCAGTGTCCGTCGCGTCTCTTTGGTACTGGCATCCACACAGATACCCAGTGCTGCAATCTTCCCGGCCTTTACGGCATCGTTCAGTGCGCGCTGCAGGTCGAGACTTTCATAGCTCCACGCAGCCCAGGTGTTGATGATGACGGTGACTTTTCCCTGTAAAGAGGTGTTGTTGACGGTCTTTCCGTTGACATCCCTGGCAGCGAACTTAGGCAGTCTGCTGCCTACTGCCAGTGTGCCGAGGTCATTCAACTGACGGTGAAGCCGTCCTAAGGTGATGTTTTCGGGCTGCTCTTTCATCAGGAGCGGCAAGAGTCTTGCGGCCTCTTTGTAGTCCGGCGATTCCGTCTGGACGAGGTAGCGGTTGAGCAGATAGGCACTCACGGCAGACTCCGGATGGTCTTTTATGAACTGAACGGCATATTTCACTTCCTGTGGAGGAGATGCATTGGCGATCTGTTTGCGGAACTTCGTCATCAGTTCGTTCTCCTCCGTACCTTCTACTTCCATCTCCTTCAGGTGAGAGGCGTCAGCTTTCACCTCAACTGCTTCGCCTGACTCGGCAAAGATGGGCTGCGTAGAATAATTGGGGAAAATGACAATCAGGGTAGATGGCTTACTGCAAGGCTTTTCGTAAGCAAAGCGTCCTGCTTCGATCTTGATGGTATCCAATCCATCAACACCACCGTCGGGACTGTAGACATAAAGTTCGCCTTGATTCATGTGCAGGAAGCGTCCCTCCATCTTGAAGTAACCGCTGCGGATACCACAAGAAACCAACAGCAGAGAGAACACAAGTATGTATGCTATTCGCTTCATGCGCATAAAGATTTAAGAAAGAAGTGCCGCGAGCGGGACTCGAACCCGCACAGCCATTACTGGCCAAGGGATTTTAAGTCCCTCGTGTCTACCAATTCCACCATTGCGGCAAACCGTCTGCAAAGATAAGGCTAAATCTCCGAACTGGCAAAGGATTTGGATGTTTTTTTGAGTAAGGATAGATCTGATATTTGTATGTAAAAGGGTAAAAGAAAAGCTCTCAAACCTATGTGGTGTGAGAGCTGTATATGCTTATTCGCTTATCTTAGATGTGTTCTATGATAGTTATAAGTCTTCCCCATGGGAAGCATTTCTGTCGTTTTCGTAGTATATAGCTATATAATATTCGCCATAATCTTTGGTTATTGTAAACCATACTATTCTATTCTGTGCTTCTTCGTATGGCAGCTGATAAAAAACAGCAGCATATTGTTTATTATTCACAGAGATCTCATATGATATGTTTTCGCTGTCAGATAACTTGTGGGATGTTTTAGAGATTGTGTATTTTGAATTGTCTTTGAATTGTTGAAAGAGCTCATTATACCTTATTTTAATTTGTCCTTCATCTCGCCTTGTTTTATCGTATACAATAATTCTCCATACTTTGTTTTTGTTAGTTTGTATAAGAATATACACTTTCTCACCATTAAATTCACCTTCAAGACGATCAGTTATTGTATTATATGTGAACCCTTTTGCCTTGAGCTTTTGAATCATGGCAGCTTTGGAGCCATCAACAGGAATACCTAAGAACTTAGTAACATTTTGTTGTGCATATATTGATATAGACAACAAGAGTAACATCAGCACTGATAAAATCTTTTTCATACGTCATTATGTTTTGGTTTGTAATTATACTTTTGGGGTAAATAGATATACTTTTTACTGTTATCTTTGCTTCTTATATTTACGACAAATATAAGAATTATTTTCCGAAATACTACTATCTGTCTACTAAAAGTTTATAGCAATGCGGATTAATTGGCTTGGTTGATAAGGTTTACCACCACCTTTACCATTATATCCTTTTCCTCAGTCTTGCTCTCGGCAATCATCAGGGTGAGGGCAACGAGTGTGTTGTCCGCAATTCGTTTAGTGCCATCGGGACGATAGAGGATAGCGTTGTTGTTCATAAACCATAGGAAGAGGGTGGCTGCAATGCGTTTGTTGCCATCGCTGAACGAGTGGTTCTTGGTAACAAGATAGAGAAGCATAGCCGCTTTCTCCTCTACACTCGGATAGAGTTCCGTACCATCGAAGGTCTGATAGATCTGTCCGATAGAACTTTTGAAGGAGTCATCCTTCTCATTACCAAAGAGAACAGAGCCGCCAAACTTCTGTCGGAGCATATCTATCTCGTGCATGGCATTCTCGTAAGTCGCATGGAAGGGCTCTTCATTGGTGGTCTTTGCGATGTGAAGTCGCTGGTAGTCATAGTTGTCGAGCGTATCGAGTGCGTATGTATAGTCTACTACAACATCAAAGAGAGCATTGCTTTCATCTGTCGTCTTTGCGGGCTGTTGCTGGATGGCTCTGCCTAAGACTTGTATCAGTTGGCGTAGCTCTGCAATCTGCTGTTTGCGTATGTTCTCGTTGATGGCATAGCCTTTGACAAGATACTGCTTGAGGACAGAGTTCGCCCATTGGCGGAAACGGGTAGCATTCTTGCTGTTCACACGATAACCTACAGAAAGGATAGCATCTAAGTTATAATATTTCGTATTGTAACTTTGTCTACCATCGTTACCCATGTGTTCCAAAATGGAACATGTGCTTTCTTCGGTTAATTCCTCTGAAGCATAAATATTCTTTAAGTGCTTTGTTATGGCTGGTCTCTTTGTACCAAATAGTTCAGCTATTTGTTTCTGTGTTAGCCATACTGTTTCCTGTTCCAACTTTACGTCAAGCTGGGTTTTACCATCTTCACTTTGATAGATGATAATTTTGTCGTTTAAGGTTTCAGTCATGTTGTTTAGGTTTTTAGTTGTTAGTCAGTGGGCGAGGGATGCTTATTCCTTCGTCAGTTTACGGCTCATATAGCGCACAGGATACCACACGGAAAGCCAGCCGACGAGGATGACGGTGAAGAAGATGACGATGATGTCCTCCGGGTGGACGCTGATAGGATAGGCGTTGACGACGAAATTGCCGGCCTGGTCACCGAGCTGGACAAGTCCGTAGGTCTGTTGAAGCCAGCAGAGCAGCAGCCCGAGTGCAATGCCGATGAGTGCTCCTGCGGCGGAGATCATACGTCCTTCGAAGAGGAAGATACGGCGTATCTGACCGTCTGTCGCACCGAGGTTGCGCAGCGTGATGACATCATTTTTCTTGTCGATGATGAGCATGGAGAGCGAACCGATGATGTTGAAGCACGCCACCATGAGTATGAATGTAAGGAACAGGTAGGCAAAGAGTTTCTCTATGCGCATGATGTTGAAGGTGTCGGCCTGCTGCTCGTAGCGGTCCAGAACCCTGTATTTCCTGCCGAGAATATCCTGTATTTCCTGTTTCTCCCTGTCGATGTCAACACCCGGTCTCATGCGCAGTTCCAGTGAGGTAACCTCCCCCTGGCGGTTGAAGATACGGCGCGCAAAGTCGATAGAGGTAATGATGTAGCCCTTGTCGTATTTCGTCTGTTTCACCTGGAAGAGCACACCCGGTGACACCAGTGAGTCTTTCACGAAGGCATTTGTCGGGTCGGAGGCATCGTATTGTCCCTCCCGCTGCGGAGCGTATATCTGCAGGTAGTCCTGCCATGCCACGCCCGTACCGAGGTCCTGTGCCAACCGGATGCCCAGAACGCCGTATTGCAGGTTGGCCGCATGGAGCGTGAAGTCGCCGTCGCCATAAAGGATGTTGCTGATATGCGTCAGTGAATCGAAGTTGTCCTCCACTCCTTTCACGGTCACCATGGCCTGTTTGTCGTGATAGACGGCCAGCGCCTGGTCTTCCACACACTCTGTTGCAACCTCCACCGTGGGCAGGCGCTTTACTTTCTGGAGCAGCGCATCATCGGCCGGCATGGCTTTACCTTTAGCGGCCTCAATCTTCAATTGCGGATCGAAATTGGTGAAGAAAGAGGCGACAAGGTCGGAGAATCCGTTGAATCCGCTCAATACAACGACCAGTGCCATTGTCGCCACAGACACGCCGAGTACGGAGATCAGGCTGATGACGTTGATGGCATGCGTGCTCTTTTTCGAGAAGAGGTAACGGCGGGCGATGTAAAAGGGGAAGTTCATGCTGGGGGATAGGTGGGGATAAGCGGTAATAAGCGGTAATAAGCGGTGATAAGCGGTGATAAGCGGTGATAAGCGATGATAGGCGATAATAAGCGGTGATGGATGAGGATATTACTTCTTCAGGAGCTCGTCAATGCGGTCCAGATAGTCGAGGGAGTCGTCGATGAAGAAGCGAAGTTCGGGGATGATGCGCAGCTGGTTGTGTACACGCTGTCCCAGTTCGTAACGGATGGTCTTCTCGTTGGCATTGATGTTCTTCAGCAGCTCTTCCCCCTTTTCAGATGGGAATATGCTGAGATAAGCTGTGCAGACGCTGAGGTCAGGGCTTATCTTCACACGTGTGACACTGACCAGTACGCCGTGCATCATGCGTGTCTGCGTCTGGAAGATGCTTGCCAGCTCCTTCTGGAGGAGGCGTGCTATGCGGTTCTGTCTTGTTTCCTGCATAATTCTTTATTTTATGGTTTTTGTCGTGCAAAGGTACTGAATGTTTGAGGAAATCACAAACATTTGGTGGTGATAAGCGGTGATAAGCGGTGATAAGCAGTGATAGGTAGTGATAGGTAGTGATAAGCGGTGATAGGCGGTAATGGGCGGTAATGGGCGGTAATGGATAGTAGCTAATCTTAATCTTTATCGGTAATTACTCCCCTCTCCATTCGGAGAGGGGTCGGGGGTGAGGCTTTAGAGGGGGGCAGGGGGTGAGGCTTTAGAGAGGTCGTGGGAGGTCTTTCTTCCTTATCAGTGTCAGCCCGTCACGCAAGGGCAGGATGACTTTCTCCACACGATTGTCATTGGCTATGAAATCGTTGAAGCGTCGGATGCCGATGGTCTGGGCATCGTGGTCGTAGGCCGGGTCGATGACGTGCCAGTCCCACAGGGTATTGTCGGCAATGATGTATCCGCCGGGCCGAATGATGGGCAGAATCTTTTCATAGACTTCTGTGTAGGTACGCTTGTCGCCGTCGACGAAAGCCATATCGAACACAATCCCGAGTTTTGGGGCTTCTTCGGCGGCATCACCGATGCGGAAGTCGATCCTGCCGGCCACCGGCGACCCCTCAATCCACGGTCTTGTGAAGTCCTCCATCTCATCGTTGATTTCATAGGTATAGAGTTTCCCGTCCTCTTCCAATCCTTCGGCCATGCAGATGGCAGAATAGCCGCTGAATGTCCCCACCTCGAGGATGTTCTTGGGGCGTATCATGTGGACGAGCATCTTCAGAAGCCGTCCCTGAAGATGTCCGCTTGCCATTCGTCCGTGAATGGTATGGATGTTTGTTGCACGATAGAGGCGATAGAGGTAATCGCTTTCGGGGTCGATGTGGGAGGTGAGGTAGGAGTCGCGGTCGGTTGTTGTCATCTTTAGGGTGATGGTAGGTGATGGTAGGCGGTGATGGGCGATGATGGGCGATGATAGGCTGTGATGGGAAATTATAAGCGATGATGAGTGATGATGGGGGCTAAAGGGCAGACAATGCCTCTATGGCCAGCCGGTAGCTGTCGAGGCCGAAGCCCTGGATGGTGCCCTTGCAGGCAGGGGCGATCATCGAGTTCCGGCGGAACTCTTCCCGGTCGTTGACATTGCTGATGTGTACCTCTATCACAGGTGTGCGGAGGGAACGGATGCAGTCGAGAAGGGCGATGCTGGTATGCGTGTAGGCTCCGGCGTTGAGGATGATACCGTCATACGAGAATCCTGTCTCCTGCAGCTTGTCGATCAGTTCGCCCTCCACGTTGCTCTGATAATAGTCAATCTCCATGCCGGCATATCGTTTCCGCAGCCGTGGAAGGAATGTTTCCATTGATTCCTTGCCGTATATCCCCGGCTCGCGGATGCCCAGCAGGTTCAGGTTAGGACCGTTGATAATGATTACTTTCATGTTTCTTTCTTCTCGAATATCAGTTTTTGATGTATCTTTGCATACGGAATACAGTATGCAAAAATAAGAAAATAAATGGAAACAGACAAGAGTTCAAAGGATATTGTCGGCCGTTTCCGCCGTTATCTGAAACTGGAGAAAGGCTGTTCGCCCAATACCCTGGATGCCTATCTGCATGATGTGGACAAGCTCCTGCGCTATCTCGCCGGCGATCAGGTGCCCGTGACGGATGTGACGCTGGAGCAGCTGGAGCACTTCGCTGCATCGGTCTCCGACCTCGGCATCGGTGCCCGCTCCCTGGCCCGTATCCTCAGCGGTGTACGCCAGTTCTATCGTTTTCTTGTCCTTGACGGCTATATGGAAGCAGACCCGACAGAGCTGCTGGAGTCGCCCAAACAGCCGGACCACCTGCCGGAGGTCCTTTCCACGGCTGAAGTCGACCTCCTGGAACAGGCTGTCGACCTGACCAAATGGGAGGGACACCGCAACCGTGCCATCATCGAGGTGCTGTTCTCCTGCGGGCTGCGTGTCTCTGAACTCACGCATCTGAAGCTATCCGACCTTTACAGGGAAGAGCAGTTTGTCCGTGTGATGGGAAAAGGGTCGAAAGAGCGGCTGGTCCCCATCTCGCCCCGTGCCCTGGACGAACTGGACTGCTGGTTTGCCGACCGCAACGTGATGAAGATAAAACCCGGCGAGGAAGATTATGTCTTCCTCAACCGCCGCGGACACCACCTCACCCGCACGATGATTCTCATCATGATCAAGCGGTACGCCGTTGAGGCCGGCATCAGAAAGACCATTTCTCCCCACACCCTGCGCCACTCCTTTGCCACCTCCCTGCTCGAAGGCGGTGCCGACCTGCGTGCCATTCAGGCGATGCTGGGACACGAAAGCATCGGGACGACCGAGATATACACCCATATCGACACCTCCACGCTCCGGCAGGAGATCCTCGAGCATCATCCCCGTAACATCAGGTACGACAAGGAGCACCGCAAATCTCCCGGACAAGGAGGCTGACCTGCTACTCCAGGCGGTATCCGTCTCCCCTTTCCGCTACGATCTTCAAGCCGCAGCGTTCACTTACAATGGGTTTCATCCGGCGGACAAGTGTATAGAGCGTTTCGCTTGCATCAGGCTTCCCGGGCCATAGCTTCTCGCAAATCGTAGTCTTCGAGAGTTTGCTTCCAGCAGCATTGACAAACAGTTCCATCAGCTCCCGCTGCATCGGTGTGAAGGGAATCTTTTCTCCATGGCGGTCACGGAAGCTGTGGTCAGACGCAGCATAGACCATTCGCCCCAGCACCATCCGTCCTTCACGATGCCGGCGCAGGTACACTGAAGAAACCGCCATCCACAGCCCTGCCGACAGCAGAAAGGCAAGGGGCAGACGCTGGTCGGACAGTCCCCATACCGTGGCGAAGGAGCAGTCGGCATAGCCCTGGAAAGTCAGCAGATGTCTGCCGGATGCCCATTTCATCTGTCTGCTGCACAGTGAATGGCTGTCTTCCCCCAGCGCATAGGAGACGAACGAACGGCTTTTCAGGCCGGCAATCTGCAGATGCTGCCGATAGTACTGTATCGTGTCGGGCGTTATCCATGCCTCACGCTTCTGGGCGAGCGTTTTCGACAGAGCCTGATCCAAGTCCTGTACAATGGCGGTCTCTGCACGGTGATAGCTGTCGATGCTTGCCCATACGGCCGAGCTGACGAGCAGCAGGAACAGGATGACGGAAGAGATAGGTTTCATAGGCTTCTCATTATGTTTCTGCAAATATACACAAAAAAACTGAATGAGATGCCGGGGGGTAAGAAATATGGGTCTTCAGGAATTTGGAGTGATGAGGTTTGTCTCGTGAGTTGATGACTTTGATGAAATATCACACAGAGGCAGGGAGTGAACGGAGGTGGAAACCCTATAACGGAGGCGCCGTCGGTGCGTGGAGCAACGGAGGTTCTCTGAGAGTTTTACCAGAGCATTTGTTGGTGAGAATGATGAATGGCGTTTGTCCCAGAAATAAAAGAAGCCAGTACGTTACATCTCTGTCGCTCTTTTGTGCCATCGGTACCTCCGTGATAGTTTTTTCCCTCTGTTTTCTCCGTTTCTCTGTGTGCCCTATGTAGTAGGCCTGCTTTATCACTCCATATTTCGGAAGAACCAAGAATACTGCGTTTCTTTATCCGGGAAACGGTCGGTTTTTTTCTCTTTGACTACTGTCCTTGGAAAGGGAAAACGATGCCTGCGGGAGAACGTTGCCCGGCATTAATTCTTACCCATGCTTGCTTGATTTCCAAACGGGCGTTACTTGCACTGCAACTAACGCCTGTTCGGGCCTCAATCGGGCGTTACTTGGCGTGCAATCAGGCACCTTTTGGAAGCGTGCTCGTAACCGTCTGCCAATCAGTAAGTTCTGAATCCTGATTTTAGAGACAGAGGCGGTGCGGGAAGTCGGCCCGATAAGGCCGTCCGTTGGCAGAAGTCACACCGAAATGTTCTGTGCTGAAACACGATGCTGCGAGGGTGAACGGTACGGTGAGGACTGCCTCATAAAATTATACATCAAAATTTGGGCGTTAAACCAAAATGCACTACCTTTGCACCCACGATTGTCCTATGGTGTAATGGTAGCACTACAGTTTTTGGTTCTGTCAGTGGTGGTTCGAATCCGCCTGGGACAACAGCAGGAAATCCGCAGATCCAATAAGGGGCCGCGGATTTTCCGTTTAGAGCTTCATCCTGAAATACAACATTTATGACTTATCAACTATCTAAACTCAGAAAGGCAGTCCTGTTCTTTTCAGCCTTGCTGCTGGCTGCGCCGGCTGCCGCCGCTCTCGGCCGTGACTCTCTGGAACTTACACCTCCCATGGGCTTTATGACCTGGAACAAGTACAAGGATGACATCAGCGAGCAGCTTATCCGGCGGATTGCCGACAGAATGGTTTCTGCAGGTTATGCGGAAGCAGGCTATAAATACATCTTCATCGACGACGGATGGCAGGGAGGACGCGACAAGCGGAACAACATCATCCCCGATCCGGTCAAGTTCCCGAGCGGCATGAAGGCGCTGGCGGATTATGTTCATTCGAAGGGGCTGCTGCTCGGAATCTACTCCGACGCCGCCCGGCTCACCTGTGCCGGCTATACGGGCAGCTATGGGTTCGAGAAGCAGGATGCCAAGACCTTTGCCGAATGGGGCATCGACTACCTGAAATACGACTACTGCCACGCTCCTTCCGACAGTGCCGTTGCCCATCAACGCTACAGGAAGATGGGTGACGCACTGCAGGACTCCGGACGGAAGATTGCCCTGGGTGTCTGCGAGTGGGGACAGCTGAACCCCGAACGGTGGGCACGGCAGGCCGGCGGTTCGCTCTGGCGTGTGAGCTATGATGTGCGTGATATGTGGAAAGACATCGTCGGTCAAGGCGGCATGGGGATTCTGGATATCATCGATATCACAGAACCGCTCTATAAATACGCCGGACCGGGACACTGGCTCGACATGGATATGCTCATTGTCGGACTTGACGGGAAAGGCGGCCCTTCGAGCGATTTAGGTGGGGTGGGCTGCACCTATACCGAATATCAGACACAGATGTCCATGTGGTGTATGTTCGCTTCGCCTTTGGCAATGAGCCACGACCTCCTGGACGAGAACGAAGCCACACGCCGCATCCTCCTTAACAAAGAGATGATTGCCATCAATCAAGATGCGCTCGGAGAGGCTGCCCGCAGAGTCGACTTCCCCGGCGTGTGCCGTGTCTACCTCCGTCGGCTGAGCGGCAACCGGCTGGCACTTGCCGTCATGAATCCTTCCGACAAGCCCCAGAGTATCCAGCTGCCGCTGTCAGTTATAGGAAAGGCGCAGAAATACGCGTTCAGGGATGTATGGGAGCACAAGACTACACTTCGACAAAAGACCTGGCAGGGCGACCTGCAGCCTCACGAAACCAAGGTGTTTATGGTTACGGTACGGTAGTCTGATCAGCAAAAAACAATTACCTTGTCCCGGACATCTGCCGTTCTGCCGCAAAAAAGTAACGCCCGCTTGGAAACCAAGCGGGCGTTACTTTTTAATCTTCAGTGATTTCTTCCTTGCAGAGAAAGTGGCCTGTCCCGGGCTTATGGGAGTCCGGTCTGCGACTCCCGACCGTCAATGCGTCGCCTTGTAATAGGAATTCCCGCCCAGTGCATTTTTGACTTTTGGGTTGTTTGACGGGTCGGAGATGGTGATGCCGGAGAAGGTGCTGATAGGTATGATGTCGCCGTTCTCGGGATCTCTGACAGACGTAAAGAACGAGGGCGTGTTGCGCTTGTAGGGAACCAGGAGGGCGAGCTGGCGTGTGAATCGGGCCAGCAGCTCTGGCTCGTTCTGTGCTGTCTTGCTGACGTAATCGCCCATGTCGAAGAAGATGGAAGGCTGGTAACCGTCCATCACCTGAAGGTCATTCTCCGGGACCGTGACGAGATTGCCCGAACGGTTGATGTCTCTCATCACACCGATCATTCCCTCCACCTGCGAGCAGTCGATTACGCTGATGGTTCCATAGGGGCTGGTATAGCTGACATAGAAATTGTAGAACTCGTCACAGATACGTCCGTAGTCAGGCACACGTTTGGACAGCTCCGCCCAGAGACGGTCGTAGGGCATGCCATGTGCCATGATTTCCGTGGGACAGGCGATGATGTGGCGGGTACTGTTTCTGAGTTCATAGGCTACCTCCACAGTGGACATGTAGCAGTCGTCGAAGAGAATGTACTGCATCCTGCCGATGCCCGATTGTTCGATGCCTTTGTCAAGGGCAGAGATGTCCGTCTTGTATCTCTCACCGCCGAACCATCGTGTCAGCGGCAGCCGTTCTGTCTCATGTTTTCCCGAGACTGACCTCGCATGGCGGCTCTGCACACCGTAGTTCCCAGGAAGCCATCCCAGCCCATGGCAGCCCACGATCATCGAATAGCTGCGGGCCGGTGCGTATTCCTGTACACGTTTCAGCAGAGTGGTTATCCAGCTGGCAGAGTTCGGCTGCAGGCCGGGACGCGTATTGTCGAAGACGGCTACCGTGTCGTCCACGCATCGTCCCTGCCGGTATTCGATGTTGATCAGTGCGCCCTTGGAGGGTGTCTGGGAGATGAAGACGACAAGGTGTCTGCCGTCCAGTCCGCCCTGTGCCTGGACAGCCTGCCTGATGTCTGCAAGATTGTTCAGGAAGAAGGAGTACAGGTTTCCGCTGTCGCCCGACCACGGCATATAGACAAAGATGGTGTTTTCCGCCTCTGCGGGAGGTTGTGGTGTGGGGTCCGGCACAGGGTCATCACCATGGCACGAGGTGAAGACAAGAAGCACTGTCAATTGCAGGAAAAAGATAATCTTCTTCATAATGATAATGTTTTCGGCCCGTAAGTCAGCTGCGGGACATTCGTCCGGAAGTGATTAAAAAAGCCTTGCGGAATCCTTTCGGGATTCTGTAAGGCTTTTCACGGTTATGTAGGAATAAGTCCGGGACACTTATTTCACGATGATCAGGGAGTAGTTCTTCTTGCCTTTCTGTACGAGAAGATACTTGCCGTCGATGAGGTCGTCGGCAGTCACGGGCTGGTCGAAGGCTGCGAGTTTCTCCTTGTTCAGGGATACGCCGCCGCCTTTGACGAGCTTGCGCATCTCGCTTTTGCTCGGAAAGATCTGCATTCCTTCCTGGTTGAAGACCTCGACGGCTGGCTGACCGAGAATATCCTTTGATACCTCATAGTGCGGCACGTCCTTGAAGACATCGGCGAAGGTCTGCTCGTCCAGCTGTAACAAGTTCTCCTTCGTGCTCTTGCCGAAGAGGATGTTGGAGGCTGCAATGGCCATGTCAAGGTCGTCCTGGGAGTGGACCATGCGGGTGACTTCTTCTGCGAGACGTCGCTGAAGTGTGCGGCGGCCCGGGTCCTGGCGGTGCTCTTCGATGAGTGCGTCGATGACGTCTTTCTCCAATGGCGTGAAGATCTTGATGTACTTCTCGGCATCCTCGTCGCTGACATTGAGCCAGAACTGATAGAAAGCGTATGGAGTCGTGCGGTTGCGGTCGAGCCAGATGTTGCCGCTCTCGGTCTTGCCGAACTTCTTTCCGTCAGCCTTGGTAATCAACGGACAGGTGAGGCAGTAAGCCTCTGCCTCGCTGCCCAGGGTACGGCGGATCAGTTCCGTGCCGGTCGTCATGTTGCCCCACTGGTCGTTGCCGCCGAGCTGCAGCTTCACGCCGAATTTCTCATACTGGTAGAGGAAATCATAGCCTTGGAGCAGCTGGTAGGTGAACTCGGTGAAGCTGAGCCCGTCGCGCGCCTCGCCGTTGAGCCGCTTCTGTACGCTGTCCTTGGCCATCATGTAGTTGACGGTGATGTGCTTGCCGACGATACGGGCGAAGTCGAGGAAGGTAAAGTCCTTCATCCAGTCATAGTTGTTGACCATCTCGGCCTTGTTCGGCTCGCTGCCGTCGAAGTCAAGGAACTTGCTTACCTGCTTCTTGATTGCCTCCTGGTTATGGTAAAGGGTCTCCGCATCGAGGAGGTTGCGCTCCTGGCTTTTGCCTGAAGGGTCGCCGATCATACCCGTTGCGCCTCCTACGAGGAGGTAAGGCTTATGGCCGCAACGTTGCAGATGCCGCAGCATCATGATGCCGCAGAGATGTCCGATGTGGAGCGAGTCGGCTGTCGGGTCGGTTCCTAAGTAAGCTGAAACCATCTCCTTCTGGAGCAGTTCCTCGGTACCCGGCATTATCTGAGCCAGCATACCGCGCCAACGGAGTTCTTCTACAAAGTTCTTCATCTGTGTCTTTTATTTTGGGAGTTATATGGAGTTATGGGGAAGTTATATGGGTTGTATGGAATTATTGGGAGTTAAAGAGGCTATTGGGAGTCAAGGAAGACAAGCCGGCACCGATGTTTCCTTTCGTCCTTTGTCACGGTACGGGATCATATCCGCTGCCTCCCCACGGATTGCATCTCAATATGCGCCAGATGGCAAGGGCAAGTCCCTTGAACGGTCCGTGCTTCAGGATAGCCTGCCTGGCGTATTCCGAACAGGTAGGAGTGAAGCGGCAGGAAGGCGGTGTGAAAGGAGAGATGAACTGCCGGTAGAAGCGTATCGGAAGTATCAGCAGCCATGACAGACCTCGTGAGAAGATATTCGATAGATCAGGCCGTGACTTCTGTTTCTGTTCCTCATAGGACGAGCTGTTGTCCCTTCTCTTTCCTTCCATCAGATACGTTCTCCTATATGCAGGAGCAGGCTGCTCACGCGCTGCTCTACGGTCGCAGTGTCCGCCAGTTCGTCTGCAAGCCAGATGAAGGCGATCAGGAGCTGCTTGTCCGTCCGTCCGTCTATGCAACGGGTGATGAGGCTCTTGTGTTTCCGGTAGGCCTCACGCACCTGCCGTTTCACTCTGTTGCGCTTCACGGCACGCTTGAAATGCTTTTTCGGCACGCTGACCAGCACCTGTACCGTCGCCTCTGTGTCAGCTGATGGGGAGGAAGGGGCCGCCTCGCTGTCGACCAGTCTATAGACCGCTTTCAAAGGGAAGGCTGTCATGGCATGACTGCCCCCTGTTACGAAGAGTGCGTCTATGCGCTTCTTGCTGCACAGGCGTTCTCTCTTTCTCAGTCTTTCTTCCTGCTTTTCCATTCCCGTCCCAGCCTGTAATTCCTGTATGCTCGTTGCAGAAAGCGGCTTCTCCCCGGCCTTTCCTGCCGGAAGAGAAGCCGTCTTCTTTTGCTATTTCTTCTTCTGTTTTTCCAGATAGGCACGCAGTGCGCCTGTCATGGATGGATATTCCTTCGAGGGTGCCTGCAGGTCGAGCTTCAGTCCCTGCACTTCGACTTCCCTGGCGGTAGCCGGACCGAAAGCGGCGATCTTGATGTCGCCTTGTTCGAAGCCGGGGATGTTCTCCTTCAGTGCCTTTACACCTGTCGGGCTGAAGAACACGAGCATATCGTAGTCAAAGTTCTTCACCTCCTCCTCGGTCAGGCCGTTGCTTACCGTACGGTACATCACACACTCCTTGTGCTTGAGCTTGTTGGCATCCAGCAGCTTCGATAGTGCATCCGTATGCACGGAGCTTTGCGGAACGAGGTATTTTTCCACCTTGTGCTTCTGCATGGTCGGGATGAGGCTGTCGATTTTCCCCGTGTTGCCGAAGAACACCTTGCGTTTCCGGTACTGTACGTACTTCTGGATGTAAAGCGCAATCGTCTCAATCACGCAGAAATACTTCATGTCTTCCGGAATGGTGATGCGCATTTCCTTGGCAAGGCTAAAGTAATTGTCTACGGCATGACGGGAGGTGAATACCACTGCTGTATAGTCCAGCGGGTTGACCTTCTGCTGACGGAACTCTTTCGCCGAGAGCCCTTCCACCTTGAAGAAAGGTCTGAAAACCAGTTCCACTCCTAAGTCCGTTGCGATGTCATAGTAGGGCGACTTGTCGCTTGACGGCTTGGGCTGTGAAACCAAGATCTTTTTTATCATCGTGTCCTAAAAGTTTATTACCAAATAGTTATCTGTAATCAGCAAAATGCCCCACAATATCATCAGCGGCATCAGTTCGAGCGCACAAAAGTACAAAATTATTTGCAGACTGGCACTATTTCTTTTGAAAAAGATGGCATAACCCTTATAGAAAGCAAGCATTTTGATGAATAATATGACAATCAGCGTATAGACCAATGCGGCATTGACCGACAGAGCGAAATACACCTGCAGCAGGACTATCGGGAACAGCAGAACCCCTTCGAGGGAGGAAAGGAAGAGCCATGTGTGGTTCCATTGTCCGTTTTTTTTCTTGTCGAAGAACACCCAGTTGACGAATCCATAGGTTAAGTGCTTAAGCAGGAAATAACCCATGAAGATAGCGCAGAAACATCCTATCGTTCCGAGCTGGGACGCTCCTTCCAGCCTTCCGCTTCCGCCGTGCGTGAAGAAATAACAAAGGATGCTTGACAGCAAGGCGGTCTGTGCTATCAGAAACAGTTGGAACCGTACCTCATAGTCGGTCTCGCTGACCAGCTCCTTGCGCCGGCTTATTCGGAAGAAGCCCCAGATCTGCTTCTCGATGAAATTGCGTGATACGGAGAATGCCACCATCGCCATCACAAAGCAGCCTAAGAGCAGGGCCGTTACCGTGTTGTCGTTGCTGATGGCATAGGGTGCGGGAATGCCAGGCACCCCGCCGGCGTGTATGTTTCCGCGTCCCAGCTTGAAGTACTTGTTCCCTTTGAAGTAGCCTTCTTCCGCAAAATGGAAATCAGTCAGCTGAAACGTCTTCTGTTTTCGGGGGCGCAGCAGGACAGACGGAGCAGATGCCTGATCCGTCTGTACCGCAGAACCGGTGCTTGTTTTCTTCCCGGCCGCCGGCGTTGATTTCAGCAGCAGGGAAAGTCGGACAATGGAATCGTTTGTCGGCATGGTCTATCTGAGTCCGAATGCCTTTCTGATTTCATCCACGCGGTCGAGCTTCTCCCACGTGAAAAGTTCAACGTCAAGGGTCTTGGTGTCGTGATAACGACTTGAAAAGGTTTTCTTTACAACTTCGTTCCTGCGGCCCATGTGTCCGTAGGCAGCTGTCTCCAGGTACATGGGCTGGCGGAGCTTCAAGGTCTTCTCGATAGCCTTCGGACGGAGGTCGAACAGCTTCTTTATCTGTTCTGCAATCTCGCTGTCGGTAGCCTTTACGTGCGAGCGGCCGTAAGTGTTCACATAGACGCTGACCGGCTCGGCGACACCGATGGCGTATGCCAGCTGCACGAGCATCTCGTCGCTGACACCGGCAGCCACCATGTTCTTGGCAATGTAACGTGTCGCATAGGCTGCCGAACGGTCTACCTTGCTGGAGTCCTTGCCGGAGAAGGCGCCGCCTCCATGTCCGCCCTTGCCGCCGTAGGTGTCGACGATGATCTTGCGGCCTGTCAGGCCGGTATCGCCGTGCGGCCCGCCGATGACGAATTTTCCTGTCGGGTTGACGAGATATTTGATGCCCTCCTTGAACAGAGCCAGTACTTTCTCTGATTTTATCTGCGCTTTCACGCGCGGCATCAGAATCTCGACGACATCCTCGTGGATTTTCTCGACCATAGCCTTATCGGCTTCCAGCTGTGCCTTGTACGACCTGTCGGCTGGCTTGATGAAGTCGTCATGCTGTGTGGACACGACAATCGTGTCAATGCGCTGCGGCAGGTTGTCGTCGCTGTATTCCACCGTGACCTGGCTCTTGGCGTCAGGACGGAGGTAAGTCATCACTTTGCCTTCCTTTCGGATGTCGGCCAGCGTGCGCATGATGAGATGGGCCAGGTCGAGCGTGACGGGCATGTAATTGTCGGTTTCGTCGCAGGCGTAGCCGAACATCATCCCCTGGTCTCCGGCTCCCTGGTTTTCGGCATCGCCGTTGTCGACGCCCCGGTTGATGTCGTCGCTCTGTTCATGGATGGCAGAGAGAATGCCGCAGCTGTTGCCGTCGAACTGATATTCGGCTTTTGTGTAGCCGATGTTGTTGATGGTCTTCCGGGCTATTGTCTGGAGGTCGACGTATTCTTTAGACCTCACTTCGCCCATGATCACCACCTGTCCCGTAGTGTTGAATGTTTCTATTGCACACCGTGCGTCTTCGTCGTAGGCCAGAAACTGGTCGAGCAGTGCGTCACTGATCTGGTCGGCAACCTTATCCGGGTGTCCTTCAGATACAGATTCCGATGAAAATAAATATGCCATGTCCTTATCTTATGTTTTATAGTTGATTTTATTGTCCAATCCCGTTTAAGGATGCAAAGTTACTGCAACTTAGCGGGATGACAAAATAAAAGCATAAGATTTATATATTATTAGGCGGGTGATGGGCGATGATAAGTGGTGATGGGTGACGATAAGTGGTGATAGGCGTTGATAAAGTGGTGATGGACGATGATAAATAGTGATAGCCGTGATCAGAACTCTCACCTTTCAGACGAATTATTTTCATGAAGAGAAATGTTTCTCTGCATGGAGATAAATATTTCTTTACATGAAAGAAAATATTTCTTTACACGGAGAAAATTTGGAACTGATGCCCGGAAAGCGTGCCGGGAACAGGTTCCCACGACCGTATCCGGCTATGTGAAAGCCGATGGACAAGCCACTGGAAAAACGGCAGGCAAAGGCCGGCAAGGCGGGGATGTCATGCGATTTATCGGTTTTTATTTTGCCGTTCATACGCTTTGCACTACCTTTGCAGTTCAAAGAAACATATAATGAGTAAGAAACAGATTCTTCTTATCAACGATATGGCAGGATACGGCAAGGTGGCGACGGCAGCCATGCTCCCCATTCTGTCTTATCTGGGACATCCCGTCTACAACCTCCCTACGGCATTGGTGTCGAACACGCTTGACTATGGCAAGTTCAACATTCTTGAGACTACCGATTACATCAGGGGCGTGTTCCCTGTCTGGAAGGAGCTGGGCTTCAGTTTCGATGCCATTGCGACAGGTTTCATTGCGTCAGAGCGGCAGGCGAGGCTGGTGTCAGGCTACTGCCGGGAACAGGCTGCACGGGGTACGCAGATCTTTGTCGATCCGATTATGGGCGACGAGGGGAAACTCTATAACGGCGTAACTCCTGCAACCATCAGTTCCATGCGCGAGATGATCGGCGTTGCCGACCTGACTTTCCCCAACTATACCGAGGCCTGTTATCTTACGGACAGTACTTTCAAAGCGGCTGGCGTAAGCATTGACGAAGCGGAGGAACTGCTCAACGGACTGCGGAAAATCGGTACGAAGTCGGCACTGATCACTTCCATTCTCGTCGACGGTACGCCTTCCGTAGCGGGTTACAACCACAAGACGGACAAGTTCTTTTCGCTGCCCTATACCGAGATTCCTGTCCATTTCCCGGGTACTGGCGACATCTTCTCTGCCATCCTCATCGGTCATCTTCTCGATGATGAACTGCTGATACCGAGTACGCAGAAGGCCATGGACGGCGTCTACAAGCTGATAGACCTCAACAGGGACAACAAGGACAAAAACAGGGGAATCCCTTTGGAGAAATATCTCGGGATATTGTAATACAAAGGGGTGGGTAAAGGGTTGAAGACGTTGACACTTTATCCGCTCCTCCACTCCAAAATCAAATCAATATGAACTGGATCAACGGACTCTTTTCAATTCCTTCGGCGTTGCAGGCGGTGGTAGTCCTCTCGCTCATCTGTGCAGCGGGACTGGGCTTAGGCAAAATCAGGGTAGCAGGCATATCGCTGGGCATAGCCTTTGTCTTCTTCTTCGGTATTGCCGTGGGCAGCTTCGGTCTGACGGTAGACGGCCGGATGCTGGACTACTGTGAGACGTTCGGTCTGGTCATCTTTGTCTATACGCTTGGGCTGAGCGTGGGCCCAACTTTCTTCGGTTCTTTCCGGCACGAAGGAACGTCTTTCAATCTTTGGTCATTGGGCGTTATCCTTCTGGGTACGGTGATGTCTGTGGCACTTTCCTACGCCATGAAGGTCCCGATGTCCGATATGGTGGGTATTCTCTGCGGAGCCACCACCAATACGCCGGCACTCGGTGCGGGACAGCAGGCCCTTCAGCATGCAGGAGTCAGCGGTGCCCGCGCGGCACTGGCAACGGCGGTCACCTATCCGTTGGGTGTGGTAGGCGTCATCTTCGCCATGATCTTCATCCGTAAGTTCTTCGTCAGGCCGGACGATCTTGTCGTCTACTCCGCTTCGGATGATGACCATACTTACATCGGTCAGTTTGTCGTCCTTAACCCGGCTGTCGACGGCAAGACGATTGCCACGGTAGCGCAAGGGACACATCTGAAGTTCATCATCTCGCGCATCTGGCGTGGAGAGGAGGTGATTGTCCCCAAGGGAACGACCGTGCTGCATACGAACGACAACCTGCTTGTCGCAACCAAGCGCGAAGAGGTATCTGCCATTGAAATCCTTTTCGGGCAGAAGGTGAAACGCGACCTGAACAAGGAACAGGTGGACTGGAACCACCTTGACTCGAAAGTGGAAAGCCGTGTCATCGTGTTGTCGAAGGGTGTCCTGAACGGCAAACGGCTCGGACAGCTTCACCTGCGCGACGCATACAACGTCAATGTGAGCCGTATCCTGCGCAGCGACATCAAACTGCTTGCCACCGAGGACCTTGTCCTGCGCTATGGCGACCGCCTCACACTGGTGGGACAGCCGGAGGCTATCGACCATGCCGAGAAGTTCCTGGGCAACTCTGTAAAGACGCTCAACGAGCCGAATCTGGCTGTTATCTTCCTCGGGATGCTCCTTGGTCTGGCCCTGGGAACCATTCCGGTTTCGATTCCGGGAATGGAGTCGCCGATACGGCTGGGCATTGCCGGTGGCCCTATCATCATGGGTATCCTTGCCGGTGCGTTCGGTCCCCGTCTGCACCTCATCGCCTATACGACGCGCAGTGCGTCGCTCATGCTGCGCAAACTGGGGCTTTCGCTTTATCTGGCCTGCCTCGGACTGGATGCCGGCAAGGACTTCCTTGCTACGGTTGTCCGTCCTGACGGACTGCTGTGGATCGGTCTGGGGTTTGTCCTTACGGTTGTCCCGGTCGTCATCGTGGGAGTCATTGCACTGCGGTTAAAGAAGTTCGACTTCGGTACGGTCTGTGGTATTCTCTGCGGATCGATGGCAAACCCGATGGCCCTGGGCTATGCCAACGATACTGTGAAAGGCGAGACCAGCAACATCAGTTATGCCACGGTTTATCCGCTGGGTATGTTCGTCCGGGTCATCATCGCCCAGGTGCTGGTGATGTTCTTCGTCTGACGGCTTATACTTTACGGCCATGGTCATCCGCCTGTCTCATCTCTCTGTAGGCTATTCGCCTTCCCTGCCGGTCGTCTCTGATATCAGCGTTGAGCTGATGAGCGGACAGCTGACGTGCCTGACAGGGGAAAACGGCATCGGGAAGTCAACCTTTCTGAAGACGCTCACGGGATTCCTTCCGAAGCTGGACGGCAGCCTGCTGCTGGACGGCAGGGATGTCGGAACATTCTCTCGGCGGGAGCTAGCACGCCAGGTGAGCATCGTCCTGACGCAGAAGCCCGATGTACAGAATCTGACAGTTGAAGAGGTGATTGGTCTTGGGCGTTCGCCTTATACCGGTTTCTTCGGCCGGTTGCGGGCCGGTGACCGCCGGGTCGTCAGCGATGCCATTGATGCCGTGGGGGTAGAAACGCTGCGGCACAGGATGATCCAGACGCTCTCTGACGGCGAACGGCAGAAAGTGATGATAGCCAAGGCACTTGCCCAGCAGACACCGGTCATTCTTCTTGATGAGCCTACGGCGTTCCTGGATTTCCCCTCCAAGGTCGAGACCTTCCGGCTCTTGCAGCGGATGGCGCATGACCGTGACAAGCTCATCCTGCTCTCTACCCACGATCTGGAGCTTGCCGTTCGCTTTGCCGACTGCCTGCTGGAAATGAAAGACCACGCACTGCACTGTGTCTCTGCAGCTGAGGTGAAGGCCTCCATGCAAGCTGTCCTTGGCGGCTGAAAGTCTGCACGGGCTATCCGGAACTTCTGTCTGTTATATCCGTCGTGGCTTTTCCTGCGGTCCTGATTCTGCTGTCCCAGATGGTTCAGCATATCTCCTGTCCAACCAGCCGGTCCTGCCGCTCTTTATTTCTCATAGTCATTCATCTTCAAAAACAACAATATGAAAAAGAACGTATCAATCGTATTCTCCGCCCTTGTGGCAGCCATGACCTTCTTCAGCTGCGGTACGCAGCAGACTGCAACGAAACCTGCTGCAGCCCCTGTACACAGAGACAGCATTGTAGCTGTCGAGCCGCTGAAGGAGGTGATTACGATTGCCGAAGCACTGGATATGTACCAGAACCCTGACAAGGCAGCAGCGATAACGAAAAAGTATGGCTATAAGCTGAAGCCCAACTATGAGGTTTACCGTCTGGACAAGTTCTCTAAGATGTATTACAAGAACTGTGCTCTGGCCAAGCTCCTCACTGCCGACAAGTATGCTGATTATCCGAAGCCGATGCGCAAGGGAGTGTCCAGTTACATTGCCTTCAAGGACGGGGCGATCATCATCGCCGTGTTCAATCAGGCGGCATACGACAATCTTGTGGGGCAGGTGAAGGCTGCCGGCTTCACGCTGGATATGCCGGGGAGTGAGGATATCTACACCGATGGTGTCCGTACCATTGCCTGTTACAAAGACGGAAAGAGCGTGCGGATACAGTAAGAAGGTTCTCTTCCGGTTTCTCAGAGGTGTGTCAGACAGGGCGATGAACGTATGTCTGACACGCCTCTCTATAGGCTGAAGACGGTGCCGGGACTGCTCCGTCCGATATTTTTTCATGGCAGACAATCTTTTTCAACAGGGCTTGTGCCGTTTCTAAATATCTGATACCCATTATATTGTTCCTGTCTGATAGATATTCTCTATTGTGTGATAGTTTTTATCTTTTGGCGATGCTGATTACTGGACGTATCTTTGCACCACAAAACAAAAGAATTTATCACATAAACAG
Organism: Prevotella denticola; assembly: GCF_900454835.1. Taxonomy (GTDB): domain Bacteria; phylum Bacteroidota; class Bacteroidia; order Bacteroidales; family Bacteroidaceae; genus Prevotella; species Prevotella denticola. Next base: position 101,845 of record NZ_UGTM01000001.1, read on the forward strand.
TTTTAGTTAGATATGGAACCAATTATCAATGCACACGCACCCGAGTTTACCGTCCAGGCTTTTCAGGACGGACAGTTCAAGACCGTTTCCAACAAAGACATTGAAGGAAAGTGGGCGCTTTTCTTCTTCTATCCTGCCGACTTTACATTCGTATGTCCTACAGAGCTGGAAGACCTGGCCGACAAGTACGAGCTGTTGAAAGGGATGGGAGTAGAGGTGTTCTCGGTAAGTACCGATACACATTTTGTACACAAGGCATGGCACGATGCGTCTGAGAGAATCAAGAAAATCAAGTATACCATGCTCGCCGACCCTACAGGCGTACTGAGCCGTGGCTTCGGTGTCTACAAGGAGGATGAGGGCGTTGCTTACCGTGGTACGTTCCTTGTGAACCCGGAAGGGCTCATCAAGATTGCTGAAATCCAGGACAACAGTATCGGCCGGAATGCAGATGAGCTGGTACGCAAGGTCGAGGCAGCCCAGTTTGTTGCTACGCACGAGGGCGAGGTCTGCCCGGCCAAGTGGAAGCAGGGCGGTGAGACCTTGAAGCCAAGCATCGACCTTGTCGGCAAGCTCTAAGACTTTAACGGACATCGAATCGTCATAGAAGTCCCGGTGGAGGGAGGAGCCTGCGGGCTTTTTCTCTCCACTTTTTGTAGAATAAGCAGAGAATTCAACAAGTCCCATGTTAGATCCAGATATACTTAAACAGGTGAGAAGCGTCTTCAGTTCGCTCTCATCAGACATTACGCTCAGTGTCGTACGTAACAGCGAAGAAGCACAGTCGGCAGAGTTTTCGGCTTTTGTAGAGGACATCGCTTCTGTCTCTGACAGAATCAGCACCGTCTGTCAGGAGGGTGAACGGTTCTCGTTCAGCATCCTCCGAAATGGAGAAGCAACCGGAATCAGTTTCCGCGGTATCCCCAACGGCCATGAGTTCACCTCGCTCCTCCTTGCCATCCTCAATGCTGACGGACAGGGAAAGAATCTTCCCGATGAGGCTGTTGCGGCACGCATCAAGGCACTGAAAGGTGAGATACGGCTTCAGACTTACGTCTCCCTTACCTGTACGAACTGTCCCGACGTGGTGCAGGCCCTGAACGTGATGGCGCTCATCAACCCGCGTATCAGCCATGAGATGGTGGACGGAGGATTGTACCAGGACGAAATAGAACGTCTGGGTATACAGGGTGTTCCTGCCGTCTATGTCAATGGCGAACCGCTCCACGTGGGACGCGGCGACCTCGTCGTGCTGTTGCAGGAACTGGAAGACAAGGTCGGGACAGACCATGACGGGGAGGCCGTGCTGCCTGTCCGTACGTATGATGTCCTGGTTCTCGGCGGCGGACCTGCCGGTGTGTCGGCCGCCATCTATTCCGCCCGGAAGGGGCTGAAGGTGGCCGTTGTGGCAGAACGTATCGGCGGACAGGTGAATGACACGACCGGCATCGAGAACCTTGTCTCGGTCGCCAGGACAACCGGCACGCAGCTCGCAGCCGATTTCCGCACGCATCTTTCAGACTATCCGATTGATATATTCGACAACCGGCAGGTAGTTGCCGCAAACCTGAAAGACAGGCAGAAGACGGTCTCTGTACGTGGTGGAGAGACTTTCGCCGCACCCGCAGTGGTGATTGCCACAGGTGCCGGCTGGCGTCGTCTCGGCCTGGCTGGTGAGGAAAGGTACATCGGCTATGGCGAGCACTTCTGTCCGCATTGTGACGGCCCTTTCTACAAAGGAAAGGATGTCGCGGTCATCGGTGGCGGTAATTCCGGCATCGAGGCTGCCATTGACCTGGCCGGCATCTGCCGTCATGTGACCGTCCTTGAATTTGCCGAAGCACTGCGTGCCGATGAGGTGTTGCAGCGGAAAGTTGCCGGTCTGCCCAATGTGGAAGTGTTCCTGTCTGCCCAGACAACGGCGCTTCTGGGTGACGGACAGAAGCTGTCGGGCATTACAGTGAAAGACCGTATCAGCGGTGAGGAAAGCAATATTCCTCTGGACGGCGTTTTCGTACAGATAGGTCTGTCGCCGAACAGCGATGTTTTCAGGAACGAAGTAGAGCTGACTTCGCGCAAGGAGATTGTCATTGACGTGGCCAACCGTACCAGTCTGCCTGGTGTATACGCTGCCGGCGACGTGACGACGGTTCCTTACAAACAGATTGCGATTGCCCTGGGTGAGGGGGCCAAGGCTGCCCTGTCTGCCTTTGAAGACCGCATCCGTGGAGTGATTATAGGATAACCTTGTAAACCATACTACCTGAGTGTATATCTGTCCGATGCGGCAAGTGTGAGCTGACTTCACCTGCCCGTCGGACTTTTTCGTGTTTTGTTACCAGTGCTGTCCGGTAAACTTTCCCCTGTAAGTCAGCCGGCAGTGTCTTGCTATATAATGGTAGTGACAGGCATGAACAGGCCTTTCCTGCTGATGTGTTGATGCCCGCCACCCATGGAGTTGTTTGTAAACACCAGTCGTGCTGATGCCCCGCTCCATGCAGTCTGTTGCCGGGATGGGAGCAAAACGCAGCCGGCGAAGAGCTGTGCCGGCAGGACTTATCTGCCCAGAGGGACTTGTTTTTCCGGAAACAATGTGGACTTGTCCGTTTAAAAGAGATTACGCATGGAAAATGATGTCGCTTATGTCTTATCGGCCGGCATTGGCTTTTTATGTGGGGAAGTCCGTGTAATCATCCTTGTCTATTCAGGAATGCAGACAGAAAAGGTGCATCAGAATGCCTGCTGGCAGCTATTCTGATACACCTGGTAAAGGTCTTGGAAATGGAAGTCTTATTCAATGATCTTGAATACAGCGGCTGATATGGCTTTCAGGTTGATGACATCACCTTTGCCGCCTGTCTTGTAAGTTGCTTCTCCCGTCATGGACAGCGGCCTGGCTTTTCCAAGGTGAGGTATCCTTGCTGAAACCTTTCTGGCACTCGGATTGATGGCAACGACTACGGTTTCTCCGCCGGCCGTACGTTTGTAGACCATGGGGTAGGGCTGGCTTTCCTTGCTGACAAGTTCCCATTCTCCGTTTCCATGCAATGCCGAGTGGGCATGGCGCAGGCGGACCAGTTCACGGGTGAAGTTCAGCAGGGAATTGGGGTCTTTCTCCTGTGCCTCCACCGTCAGCTTTCCGTCTTCCGTATCCACAGGGAAATAGAGCTGGGCAGGCTCGCAGGTGGAGAATCCGGCGGTAGGACCGGCAGCCCACTGCATAGGAGTACGTGTCCCGGCACGTTCGTTGCTACCCTCTTTGGTAGGAAGATTCATCTGGTATTTCATGCCGATTTCGTCACCGTAATAGATAAACGGTACACCCGGCATGGTCAGGAAGAAGGTCATGGCCACCTTCAGCTGGTTCATCGTGTTACGCGTGCCGATGTTCGGACGCTGGAAATCGTGGTTGGCCGTCGGGATGGCGATGTAGCCGAGTTGCTTTGTGCGGTTGAAGGCTGCCGTGAAGTTGTCGACAAACTCCTTCACTTCTCCTTTCCCTGCCTTGTCGAAGTAGCAGAACTTGTACTCCTTGGAGATGTCCTGTCCCTCCCACGGCCGGCCGTTCGGTGTGTTGCGGTCGAAGAAGAGAGAGGGATAACCCTTGATGCCGAAGTGGATCATGAAGTCGATGTTGAAGCCGGCAGGGATGGCGACGGCCGGGTCGCTCCACTCGGATATCAGTACGCATTGGGGATAATGCCTGTCTTTCCATGCCCTCATCTCGTTCCACAGCTTTGACACCTCTTTCTTCCCCGGGTCGTTCTTGACGAGCGAAGAGGCCATATCCACACGGAAGCCGTCGATACCCTTGTCAAACCAAAAGGCCATGATGTTCTTCATCTCCCGGCGTACGGCCTGCGGTCCGGGTGCCGTCACAGGCTGCTCCCAGGGATGAGAGGGGTCGGGATGGGCAAAGCCGTAATTCAGGGCAGGCTGGCATTCAAAGAAGTTCTTCTCATAGTATTTGCCGCGTTTCGCATCCATTTCCACATAACGCCCGCGTGTGCTTCCCTCCGGATTGGCATCCCTGTGGCGTGCTTCAATCTCTTCCTTGTCTTTCTGTGAGATGGTGTCAGTCCATATATAATAGTCGGAATAACGCCCGTTGCGGTCGCCGTTCGCACATTCCTGGAACCACGGCGACTTCACGCTCGTGTGTCCTGCCACCAGGTCCAGGCAGACTTTTATGCCTCTTTTGTGGGCTTCGTTGACCAGCGTCACCATATCGGTATTCGTACCGAAGCGCGGGTCAATCTTGTAGAAGTCGATGACATCGTAGCCACCGTCAAACCATCCCGACTCGAATACGGGATTCAGCCACAAGGCATCCACGCCCAGCGACTTGATGTAATCCAGCCTGCTGGTGATGCCGGGCAGGTCTCCGATACCGTTCCCGTCCGTATCCATGTAGGAGGAAGGATAGATCTGATAGAAAACGGCATTGTCAAGCCATTGTGGGTTCGTGCCGATCTGGGCCGTCATGGGGACTGCCATGGCCAGTGCCGCTGCTGCTGTGATGATTTTTTTCTTCATTGTTTAAGTTTTTAGTTGTCAGGATGCCCGTCGGACTTCCTGTTGTGTTGTCTGATGCAAAAGTACGGATATCCTTTTGAAAAACAAAGGAAGAATAGGATAGAGGAGTCTGCATTCCCTGAAAGTTGACAGCCGGAATATCCTTGGACATCCCGGCTGTGATAAGGAATCAGAACCGGCTTTATTTCTTATAGCCTGGATTCTGATGGAGATTCTTGTTCAGATTCAGCACCTCATAAGGAATCGGATAGACGCAGGTGTATCCCTGGGTGTCATCGAGATAATCGCCGGCAGAAGCATTGTGGCTGACACCGGGATAACGGTCTGCCGTCGGCTGGGTGAAGGTGCAGAAGCGTATCTGGTCCTGACGCCGTACGCCTTCCCAGGCCAGTTCAATCATGCGTTCGTCAAGAATATCATTCAGGTTGAGCGAGGTGCGCGGGGTGGCGTGTGCCCGGTCCCTGACCTGGTTGACGAGTGTCAGTGCCGCCGCATGGTTGCCCAGCCGGTATTCTGCTTCCGCCTTCATCAGCAGTGCGTCGCCATAACGCCAGATGACAAGGTCGTTGTTGTACTGCCCCTGTGCGGCTGCCGTCGGGTCGTACTCATACTTCTTGAAACGGGCGCCGGCGCATTTCACGTCATGTTTGTCGGCATTGGCATCGAAGTCTACCACGACTGCCAGCGGACGGTAAGAGAGCGTCCCGCCGACACCGTCGTCCACGGTCTTGCCGCCGGTCTGCTGGGTGTACTCCTGCTCTACCCAGTAGTTCTGGCGCAGGCGTGGGTCTTCGTTGCTTTCCTTGTATCCCATCACTTTCATCGCACGTACCGTGGCGCAGGCACCGTTCCATCCGTTGAAGCCGGCGGCACTCGCATGGTTGTAGTGTACGGAGCGGATCAGGTTGTAATCGGTAATCTTGTACGTTTTGTCGTCGTTCGGACGTACAAAGATGTTCTCGTTAGAGTTCTGGTTCTGTGTGACGAAGTTGTCGGCATAGTTCGGCGAGAGGGTGTAGCCGAAGCCTGCGAGCTTGTCCACGCAGTACTTCACGGTCTCCCAGCAGTTCCGTTCCGTTCCGTCTACAGTCATCTTGATGTCCATTCCCTTTGCCGATATGTTTGCACCGAGGGTCTCGCTGGCCTTGCATTCCTTCGATTTGTCGTCGCCGACAAACGCCTTGTAGCTGTCCGGAGCTACGTCATCCGTGTTGTAGACAGGTGCATTGAGGGCGCACTTTGCCAGACACATATAGGCAACAGGCTTGGTGATACGTCCGAAATACTTGCCGGTCTTCTGGCTCTGGTCATCTGCGAGGTCAGGCATGGCCTCTGTCAGTTCCTTGACGACGAATTTGAACACATCCGATCGGTTGCTTTGGTTGACATCGCTGGTTCCCTGCTTGGAAGACGTCACTACCGGCACCTGTCCGAAGAGATCCATCGCATAATAGTAATAGATGGCGCGCAGGGCACGCAGCTCGGACACATACGGCTTGTAGTCGGGATGTTCGCCGAGCATCGGCGTGAGCTGGTCGATGGAGCCGTTGCACTGCCCGATGATCTTGTAGATATGCTTCCAGTTGTTGTTGTAGGTGTCCACAGACGATGCGAAGTTGTGGAGGAAGAAGTTCTGCCACTTGCCGCCGTCTACCCAGTCGCCCTGCCGTCCCGGGAGGATAGCCTCGTCAGAAGTGAATTCCTGCAGACAGTGGATGGCATCCGTACCGCCATAGATACCGTCTCCGATCTCTGAATAGACCTTTGCCACAGAGTTGACATAGGTCAGTGTGGCATTTGCGAAAGCGTCAGTCTCTTTGAACTTGCTTTGAGGTGTCTCGTCCAGCGAGCAGGCTGCAAGCAGTGCCGTGGAGAGCAGTGCCATTCCGAAAATATATTTCTTCATAATAGTATTCCTTTTTTGTTTATCAAGACCTTAGAAATTAACAGACACATTGAACGAGAAGGTGCGTGTCAACGGGAAGAGACGCTTGTCGTCTACACCCAGTGTCCCGTAGGTTGTACGGCCTTCGTCGACACGGACGAGCGATGCGGAGTTGATCATCGGGGTCAGGCCGCTGTACCCGGTGAGGGTGCAGACGTTGTTGACGGCCAGTCCGAGATGGATGCTCTGAATCCAGTCGGCCTTGAGCTGCTTCTTGTTGAAGGTGTAGCCCAGCGTGATGTACTCGAAGTTCACGTAGTCGCCTTTCTCCAGCCAGTAATCGGAAATCTGTATGTCTTTGATTCCTTTCTCCGGAGCATCAGAAAGCACGTTGTAGGTCGGGAAGTTGCTGAGGTTGCTGTAGGTCATGCCCGTACCATTGTAGATCTTATGGCCGAAGGCACCGTTGAACTGCATGGTGAGATCCCAGTTCTTGTACTTGAAGGTGAAATCCCAGCCAAGGTAAGCCTTTGGTATCGCCTGTCCGCACACCTTGCGGTCGCCGGAGTCGCCGGTGTCGATGGTTCCGTTCTTGTCGAGGTCTTCGATGATGTACTGTCCCTTGTCATCGATGCCTTTGCAGTGGGGCAGGTAGAATACACCGATCGGCTGTCCCTCCATGAGATAAGTCACACCGGTGTTCTGCGTCAGGCCGGCCGCATTGATGTTGGCAACCGGGATGTGCTCACTGGTCGTCAGTCTCTGTCCTTTATAGGTGCCGCTCAGCGAGTTCAGCTTGTTCTTCTGGAAGCTGAGGTTCATGCCGGAATTGAAGGTAAAGTCCTTTGTGCGGATGATGTCGCCGCGCACGCCGATTTCGAAGCCCGAATTGGTCATCTCACCCATGTTCGCCAGCAAGGTGTTGTAGGTGAATGGCGGAACAGGTACGGTATAGGTATAGAGCAGGTCCTTCGTCTTGGAAGTATACCAGTCCAAAGTAACGTTCAGACGGTTCTGGAAAGCGGCGAAGTCGATACCGATGTCGAAGGTATGCTTTACCTCCCACTTCAGGTCAGGGTTGTCGTTGCTCTGGATGGCATAGGTCGTCGTGTTGACACCGTTCACCGAGGTCACGCCGTTCGGTGCATAGAGGGCCAGTGAGTTGTAAGGAGCGATGACATCCTGGTTGCCCGTCACACCATATCCGAGACGGACTTTCAGGTTGTCCACCCAGCGCACCTCTTTCATGAACGGTTCCTGTGATACGACCCATGCGACAGATGCTGACGGGAACCAGCCCCACTTGTGGCCTTCACCCAGCTTTGACGAGCCGTCAGTACGGAGGTTGACGGTTGCAATGTAGCGGTTGCCGTACATGTAATTCAGACGTGCCATGTAAGAGCAGAGGGTATATTCCGTAGACTCAGAGTCCACATCGCCCCAGGAGACGTTGGCACCGGCCTTCATGTTGTTGAAGCCGAAGTAATTGGTATCGAACTTGAACGACTGCTCTGAATTCCAGAAGGTCTTGTATTGCTGGCCCTCCATCAGGGCGAGTGCGTCGATATGGTGCTCGCCGAAGTCCTTGGTATAAGTCAGCTGCAGGTTGCCCATGATGTCCGTGCGTTTCATGTTGCGGATGTATGCCCAGCCGTTGCCGTTGATGCGTCCCTGCTGAATGTCGTTCGGCACGTAACGCTTGTGGTCGAGGTTCATGCGGGTATAGCTGCCGAAGGCACTGAGGAAGAGTCCGTCAGCCAGCGTGACGGTCGCCTTTCCATGGGCGTTGAGCGAACCTACGTCGAAGCGGTCCTGTACCTCCAGCTGTCCCAGCGGGTTGTATATCTCGTTGGCAAGGCGGTCTTCGTCCCACTCGCCTGTCTGCGGGTTCTTGTAGGTCGGGTAGGTCGGGTTGTAGGCGGCGGCAGAATAGAACATCTTCTGCGGGTCGTACTGCATCTTTCCGTCGCGTTCACTGCCCAGGACACCCAGCTCCAGCTTGAGCTTCTTGTTGAAGGCGTACTGCGTGGCATCCAGCTTCATGGTATAGTTGCGCATATCCGAGTTCTTCAATGCGCCCTGACGCTGTACGAAGCCGACGCTGGCTCGGTAGTTGCCGGAGTCGTTGCCGGACGAGTAGGCGATGTTGTGGGTCTGTGTCAGCCCGGCCGAACGCTCTATTTCGTCGAACCAGTTGGTATTGCCGCCGTTCTGGCTGATGACGACACCGCTGACCTTTCCCTTCAGGGCATCGGCTGCCGTGGTTACGACACCCTTGTTCATGTCGCCCTTGCCTACACGCTCAATGGCTCCCGACACCGTACGCTTCGTGCCTACGGCATAACCGACGACGACGACCTCGTCGAGCTGCTTGTTGTCTTCGGAGAGAGAAACATTGATATTGGACTGGTTGCCTACAGCCACTTCCTTGTTGCTGTAGCCTACATAAGAGAAGACGAGCGTCGCACCGGGCTTCACATTGGGGAGCTTGAAGTTACCGTCAATATCGGTTACGGTACCGCCTTGTTCTCCTTTCACTTGGATGGTCGCACCAATCAATGGCTCACCCGACGCATCCTTCACACTTCCCTGTACCACTGACTGGGCATAGGAACTCATTGCACACGTCAGACCGACAGCTATCACTGCGGTCCGCTTCATAAACGATTTGCTCATGAGGGATTAGAACTTTTTGAAATTAGTTATACTTTTAAGTTATGGTCCTAACGGATCTGATTGTTAGTCGTCTGAATATCTGCTGGAGCGGCAGGTTGCCCGGGACGATACGGCCTCTGTTGCCTGGGCGTCATTTGTCGTTTCGGGGCAGAATAGTCGTAGGTCTTTATCTTCTTTTCCGCTGTCAAAGGTATCTTAAAATCTTCAAATAGACAAATAAAAGAGTCATATTTTTAAAGCGTAGAATCTACAACTAATCGTTAAAAATCAATATAAAAGCATCTTACAATCGTGAAGTTTTTTTCTTTTCGGGATGCTTTTGTTTCTTTTTCCTGGGGGAGACAGGCAGGAAAGAGGCCGGCTCCATCCGTGGCCGGCCCCATTCTGTAAGTGTTCTTCTGAACATACTTCTCTCGTTTTCGATGGAAAACAACCGTGTCAGACCATCCCCCGACAGACCTTCCGTCTGCCGGATAGCCGGCACAGGAACGGAGCCGTCGGACACAGGGCTTTGCTCCTTGCAGTCGCCGGCAGCCGGCTACTTGTCCTGTTGTCTGCTGTTCTTCTTCTGGATGGAGTCGGCCTTCAATTCCATCTGTGTCTGCCGGTAAGCCTTCAGAATGGGGTCTTCCTTGTCGTCAAGTCCATCCATTTTCTTGAATATCTCACGCAGTTGAGCAACGTGCCTGCGGTCGCGGCGATACCGTTTGTCCAGCATGATTCCCAGGTCGAACCCTCCCAGACTGCTGGGGGGACGTTTCTCAAGGATATCCCGCTTCGGCATTTTCTTCAGCAGTCCGCGTCCGTCGACCGTCTGTTTTCCTACAACCACGACTTCGTCAAGATAGTGGGCGGCAGGGAAGAGGAAGACCGTATCGCGCCGTACCTCTTCCTTTAGGAGAGTCTCCGGGACATATCCCTTTTTCCTGAAACTGGCCGTCAGGAAAGAGTCGGGCAGACTGATGCGTCCTTGCCATGTCGTCTGTCCGACGGATTTCCCGTCAACGCTGACCAGCACGTCACGTATCGGGAAACGCGTAGCACCATCGCACACCAGCACCTGCTGTGCATGGAGCACGGCCGGCGGCAGCAGCCACAGGAGGAAGGCGATGACACGAATACGCATTGCAGTCAGTTCTTTGCTGCAAAGAAACACAAAAGTTCTCACATACGACCTTTTCCATAGTATTTTTTAGATGGAACAAACCGGATATTAATATTGTTTAAGGCTTCGAGTGCAGGTGTTCCCCCGATTCGGACTGTACCTGCCGGCTTCCCGGATTCCTGCTTCTAAGCCGAAAAATGACAATGTCAGTTCGAGAGCGGCTTTTCAGTCCACTACCGGGGGCTGACGTGGGGAAAACAAGCCTGTCCAGTCTGCTATTCCCAAGGTCGGGGACTTCCATTCTCAAGGCCTGGTTCTCCTGTTCCCAAAGTCTGGTTCTCCTGTTCCCAAGGCCTGGTTCTCCTGTCCCCAAAGCCTGGGACCGCTGTTCCCGTCCCTCTGGTTGAGGACGGATAATACGCCCTTCTCGTGTCTGGGAGACCATCATGGATGTGCAGAATGTTTACATACGGCCGGCGACGGCACCACTTCCCGGAACTGTGGAATGTAGCCGGGCAATGAAAGACAAAAGCCTTGGGTAGCCGTCGGGAGTGTGTTTCCGTAAATATAAAAAAAGAGGAAAAACAGAGAAGAGTAACAGATTTTTGTGTATCTTTGTGCCATAATCGCTAATATTCATTTACAAAACAACGTTTAAGATGAAAATCAAACATTTATTCTTGATTGTCTTGCTCTTTGTGACGGGAATGGTGTCTGCACAGCAGATGGGGCCGATTCCCGTGAACAAGAACGTGAGGCAGGGCAAGCTCAGCAACGGCTTGACTTACTACATCCTGCACAACGAGTGGCCGGAGCATGTAGCCAACTTCTACATTGCACAGCGGGTCGGCTCGATCCAGGAGAACGACAAGCAGCGAGGGCTGGCCCACTTTCTGGAGCACATGGCCTTCAACGGGTCGGAACACTTCCCCGACTCCACACTGCTGGAATTCACCCGTTCGCTCGGCGTTGAGTTCGGCAGTAATCTGAATGCCTATACCAGCATCGACCAGACCGTCTACCGTGTCTGCGACGTGCCGACGTCCCGCCAGAGCGCACTCGACTCCTGCCTGCTGATTCTCAAGGACTGGTCGAACGGCCTGACGCTTGCCGACAAGGAAATCGACAAGGAACGCGGGGTCATCCACCAGGAATGGCAGCTGCGCCGCAGCCCGATCATGCGGATTTATGACGACGTACTGCCGAAGTTCTATCCCAACTCCAAGTACGGACACCGTATGCCGATCGGCCTGATGAGCATTGTCGACAATTTCCCTTATCAGGACCTCCGCGACTACTATAAGAAGTGGTACCGTCCCGACAATCAGTGCATCATCGTCGTCGGCGATGTGGATGTAGACCATATCGAAAGCGAAATCAAGAAGCTCTGGGCGAAGTCTACTGTTCCGGCCGACGCGGCACAGGTCGTAGACGAGCAGGTGCCTGACACCAAGGAAGCCATCTACGTCTTCGGCAAAGACAAGGAGATGCCTTACAGCCAGGTAGGCTTCTGCATGAAGCACGATGCTTTCCCTGATGATCAGAAAGGTGATATGTACTATTACATCGACTCTTACGCCAAGGAAATCATCACCATGATGCTCGACCAGCGGCTGGAGGAACTCTCGCAGAAACCTGACTGTCCGTTCACAAGTGCCAGTGCTGACGATGGCGACTACTTCCTCTCGAAGACCAAGGATGCCTTTGAAATGTCGGCATCGGCCAAGGACGGCAAAGACCTTGAATCGCTGGCCGCCATCTACCGTGAGGCCCAGCGTGTGCGCCGGCACGGCTTCACTGCCGGCGAGTACGACCGCATGAAGGCTGAATACCTCTCCCGGATAGAGGCTGCCTACGTCAACCGCAACAAAATCAAGAATGCACAGTACGGCGACGAGCTGCGCGACCACTATCTCACCAACGAGCCTATCCCAGGCAAGGAGGACGAGTATCAGATCATGAAGCAACTGATAGATATGCCGGCACTGAATGTGGACGTCATCAACAAGTATGCCCAGGAGCTCATCTCCGACAAGGACAGCAACTTCGTGGCTTTCATCTTCGCACAGGAGAAAGCCGGCAAGACCTATCCGACAGAGGCGCAGATGGCACAGACCATCAAGGCCGTACGTGGCGAGAAGATCGAACCTTATGTTGACAACGTGAAGCAGGAACCGCTCCTCGACGAGACCCGACTGCCGAAGGCCGGCAAGATTACCGGCGAGAAAGAGAACAAGGTGCTCGGCTACAAGGAATTGACTTTGAGCAACGGCGCACGTGTCATTCTGAAGAAGACCGGCTTCAAGGACAATGAAATCCAGTTCCAGGCGGTGGCCAAGGGCGGCAAAGGGCTCTATGGCAAGGCCGACTTCGACAACCTGCAGCTCTTCGATGCCGTCATGGGCAACAGCGGACTGGGCAATTTCTCGCATCAGGAACTGCAGAAGGCTCTCTCGGGCAAGCAGGCTTCCATGTCATGCACGCTGTCAAACTACTACCAGATGCTCGGCGGTTCCTGTGTCCCGAAGGATGTGGAGACGATGATGCAGCTGCTCTATCTCAACTTCACGGATGTCACCAAGGACGAGGCTTCGTTCAAGTCGATGATGTCGCAGTTCGAGCTGGCGTTGAAGAACAAGGACCTCTCGCCGGAGAGTGTCTTCTCCGACTCGGTCACCTGCACGATCTACGGGCACGAGGCACGCTTCGCACCGGTGACGCTGAACACGCTGAAAGGCGTGAACTACGACCGCATTCTCCAGATATGGAAGGAGCGTTATGCCAATCCGGGACAGTTCGTCTACTACTTCGTCGGCAACTTCGATGAGGCTGCACTGCGTCCGCTGATCGAGAAGTACATCGCTTCCCTGCCCAAGGGAAAGGCCGAGAACTGGAAGGATGTTCCGGGTTTCGCTGCCGGAAAGATCGAAAACAGGTTCACCCGCAAGTCTGAGACACCCAAGGCCATCGCCTTTGAACTGTGGCATGCGCCGATGGCCTATACGGTTGAGAACTCCGTCCTGACGGATGCTGCCGCACAGGTGCTCTCAATGGTTTACCTGAAGAGTATCCGCGAGGATGCCAGTGCCGCTTACTCCGTGAGTGCCGGCGGTGGTCTGCAGCGTCGAGGCGACAAGGCGGTGGCGATCATACAGGGCTACTGTCCGATGGACCCGAACAAGTCCGATCTTGCCCTGAAGCTCCTTGCCGAGGGAATGAAGGACAACACGGTGAAGATGGATGCCGACAAGGTGCAGAAGGTAAAGGACTTCATGCTGAAGAATGCAGAGCTTTCCGCCAAGAACAACGGCCACTGGATGGACATCCTCGACGAGTACATCTGGACGGGTGTCGACCTCCAGACAGGCTACAAGGCAGCCGTAGAGGCACTCACTCCTGCCAGGCTTGCAGCTCACCTGAAGCAGCTGGTTGCTGCCGGCAATCATGCAGAGGTGGTAATGACTCCGGCGAAGTAGGATCCGCTTCCTGAAGAATAGGAACAGGCGATGACAGGCGTTTGCAGGCAATGACCGGAAGCTTGTCGTCGCCTGTTGTCTTGTCATCGCCTGTCATCGCTTATCATTTCCCCGCCATCTCCCCTCACACAACTCAAAAGGGGAAGAGGCCGTATGGCTTCTTCCCCTTTTTCGATTGTCGGGATGACCGGACTCGAACTGGCGACCCCTACGTCCCGAACGTAGTGCGCTACCAACTGCGCTACATCCCGATTGCTCTGTAAGCGGGTGCAAAGATAGTCATTTTTTCGGAACTAACGTAAGTTTTTCGTTCTTTTTTTCTAATTTGTCAGAGAAGGGCAGGCAGTTCGAAGAGTTTTATGCCGTTGCTGCCCTTTATCAGGATGTAATGGTTCTCCGGGCGGCAGCGTGCTATCTCGGCCTTCACCTCCTCTACATCATGGAACTTGCGGAAGCTGGTGCGGGTCTTGCCGAACTCCTCGCCGACGAGCCAGACATTGTCTATGCCAGTGTTTTTGAGCAGGTCGACGACCTTCTGGTGTTCCTCGCAGGAAGCCGCTCCCAGCTCGCGCATATCCCCGAGGATGGCCATTTTGTCCTTCACCTGCATGAGCCGGAAGTTCTCGATGGCAGCAGCCATGCTCGAGGGATTGGCATTGTAGGCATCCACGATGAGCCTGTTGTGTGCCGTCTCGGTCAGCTGCGAACGGTTGTTGTGGGGGATATAGTTCTCCAGGGCATGGCAGACCTGCTGCGGTGTTACGCCGAAATGCAGGCCGATGGCAATGGCCGCCAGCATATTGTCCAGATTGTAGGATCCGATGAGATGGGTCTGTACTTCGCAGGCGCCGGAGGAGGGCTGATGGCTGAGAGCTTGCCAGGTGAATTTCAGGAAAGGCGCACAGCTGACGACGTTTCCCTGCACATCTGCGGTCTCGTCCTGTCCGTACGTGATGATACGGCTGAATTCCCGCTGCGCTGCCATCTCCATGAGGTCGGCGTTGCTCTCGTTGAGGAAGAGCAGGCCGTCATGAGCCTTGAGGAAATCGTACAGTTCTCCTTTCGTGCGTTTCACGCCCTCGAAGCTGCCGAATCCCTGCAGGTGGGCACGGCCCACGTTGGTGATCAGTCCGCAGGTGGGCTCCACGTACTTGACGAGCTTCTCTATATCCCCGGGATGGGATGCTCCCATCTCGATGACGGCGATTTCGTGCTCGGGGCGGATGCCGAGCAGCGTACGCGGCACGCCGACATCGTTGTTGTAGTTCGCCTCGGTATGGTGTACGTTGAATTTCTCTGACAGAACGGCCGAGATGAGTTCCTTGCTCGTCGTCTTCCCATTCGTCCCCGTAATGCCGATTACCGGAATCGGGAACTGCCGTCGGTGTTCGCGTGCCAGTTCCTTGTAGGTGACGAGTGCGTCATCGACGAGAATGTAACGCCCGTCATCCGCCTTTGCGTATTCCTTTTCGTCAACGACGGCATAGCTGCAGCCTTTCTGCAGGGCTGCTTCTGCAAACCTGTTGCCGTCGAACGATGCCCCTTTCAGGGCGATGAAGATACTTCCCTGCGGGCAGTCGCGGCTGTCAGTCGTCACGACCGGGTGGCTTCTGTAAATTCTGTAAATCTCCTGTATGTCCATACTGTTTCCTTTATTGTCTGGTGCAAAGGTAACTTAAATGGAAGACAATGCAAAGCAATAACGTTCATTTTTATATGAATCCCAGCTGTTCCCGACCGCTTGGGAATATGGTTCCCGGGTGTTGGGAACATGATTCCCAGGCGTTGGGAACAGCATTCCCAAGCGGTCGGGAATGCCGGACGTGCAGGCTGTGGATGCAATGTCAGGCAATTGTCAGTGATTATTTTCGTTCCGACCGGGGCACAGTGTCTATCTTTGCGACAAAAAACACAGATGGGAATGGCAAAGAGGAAATTATTGTTTATGATGTTGTCTTCTTTTCTGCTGCTGCCTGTTTCGGCACAGGAAAAGGTGGAAAGCGGCAAGACGGCAAAGAGTGTGGAACTGAAGGAGGTTACCGTGAAGGCGGCAAGAGTAATCAACAAGATTGACGGACAGCTGATTGTCCCTTCCGAAGCACAGCGGAAGGCAGCTGCCGACGGATACAGTCTGTTAGGGAAAGTGGCCCTTCCGCACATCAGGGTAGACGAGGTCATGCACACGGTAACGTCCCTGATGAACAACGGTACGGTGCAGTTGCGGCTGAACGGAGTACTTGCCGGCAGAGAAGAACTGCTCTCATTGGACCCTAAACTTGTGAAAGGCATCGATTTCATCGACAATCCGGGCATACGCTATGGAGAAGGGATAGCCTACGTCATCGATATACGGACGCAGCGGGAAGCGGGCGGCTACACGGTGGGGGCAGACCTGACGCATACGCTCACGGCACGGAACAGCAACGATATGTTCTATGCGAAGTTCAACCATAAAAACTCGGAACTGTCCTTCTCTTACAATTTCTCCTGTCAGGATTTCCGGGGCGGGCGGACATCCGAGACGGCCGACTATCTGCTGAACGACGGCAGACATCACACCGTCTCACGTGAACAGACGGCAGACAGGAGCCAGGCCCTGGGCAATACGTTCCAGGTGAAGTACAGTCTTGCCGATTCTTCCACGTATGTTTTCCAGGCCACGCTGTCGGGTGACGGCAGCAACAGCCCTGGCAGTTTTTCCGACTTCCTGCTGCATGACGGAACTACCGTACAGTCTTTCCGGAAGGCGCAGGTGGAAAGCAGTTTCTCTCCGGCACTGGATCTTTACTTCTTCCGTCAGCTGGGGAAGCATCAGAGCGTCACGGCGAATGTCGTATGCTCCGGCATCTATACAGACAGACGAGTGCAGAATGGAGAAGGAGGCCATTATGAATACAGTGTTGACGGACGCACCTGGGAACTGCGGAGCGAGGCTGTCTACGAGAACCGGCTGAAACCTTTCACGCTCTCGGCTGGTCTGCAGCACATGGCGAAGTACACCCGGAACGATTACAGCGGAGATGTCCTGGCACGGAACAGAATCCACCTCGGGGAGCTGTATCTCTTTTCCGAACTGAAAGGGCGGTGGAAGCGGCTGAGCTGTTCGGCCGGTGCCGGTGTGGCGAACAAAACCTATTCGCAGGCAGCCTTCAGTTATGACTACTGGACCTTCCGTCCCAAGCTGACACTGGGGTACGAAATCGTGAAGGGACTGGGCATACATTATACGTTCCAGACCTATCGCCGGGTGTCCTCCTATGCCATGGTGAGCGATGCAAGAATCAGGAACAACAGCAGGGAATGGACGGTCGGCAATCCTGATCTGAAGCCGTCGCGTGTCGTCCAGAACCTGATGGAACTGAACTATCACGGTCCGCATCTGTCGAATGGCATCTATATGGAGTACCGGCACAACCTGAACTGTAACATGGGTGTATATGAGCGGACGGCGGCCGACCAGTTCCTATATTCGCAGCAGAACGCCGGAAGCATACGGATGTTCTACGTCCAGGACTACCTCAAGTATGACCTCATCCCCGAGCATCTGTCCCTGACCCTGGCCGGAGGAATCAACCGTTTCTTCAATGTCAGCAGTCTTTACCGTCATTACCTTACATCCTATACCTGTGGTGGCAACGTGCAGGTCTATCTCGGCCGCTGGACCCTGGCCGGCTTTGCGGACAACGGCTGGAAATTCGTAGAGGGGGAACAGCTGGGGCATAACAGTCCGGCCGTCTATTTCACTGCCGGTTATCACCTCGGGAACTGCGACCTGTCGCTTTACCTGCAGCACCCTTTCCAGCAGCATCCCAGGATGTACCGTTCGCAGGTTCTTAACGAAAATCTGTACAAGGACACTTTCCAGCGCAGCAGAGATCTGGGCAATATGGTAACCCTCAACTTCACCTGGCGGCTGTCAAGGGGCAAGACGTACAAGGAGATAAGAAAGAAAATACAGCAGAAGGGTGACAGGCAGACGGGAATCATGTAGCGGTCAGGCTTCACCGGATTCCCCCGGACTGTCATCCTTTCCTTTCTGTCACGGCATCCGGCCGCCCGGCCTGTCCGCCAGACGGTACAGTCCGTTACGGAAAGAGGCAGGCCCGTCGGGCCTGCCTCTTATCTGGTGCAGCTTGTTTGCAGATTCAAGCGTTTACCGCATCAGCCAGCTCTGCGCCAGCCTTGAACTTGGCAACCTTCTTGGCTGCAATCTGTATCTTCTGCTTTGTTGCGGGGTTGATGCCCTCATGAGCAGGACGCTCATTGACTGCGAATGTACCGAAGCCTACAAGCTGTACTTTGTCACCTGCTACGAGTGCGCCTTTGATGGCCTCTGTAGTTGCGTCTAATGCTTTTTTTGCGTCAGCCTTGCTCAAACCGGCACCTGCTGCAATCTTCTCGATTAACTCTGTCTTGTTCATAATTTTGATTTATTTGTTGATTATCTGTGAATAATATTCAGGATTATGCTGCAAATATAGTTGTTTACTTTTAGAAAACAAATAAAATCCAGGGAAAAGTGTAGAAAATCACAAAAAAAGTCCTTTATATCGCTTGTTTTCTGCTTGATGACAGGAGAATTTCGTAATTTTGCAGTGTTAAAACAATATGTTGTTATAGAATAAAGAATACGGCAAATGCGAAATATACCTGTAGTAACGAAGAATCTTCTTGTCATCAATGTGCTGGTGTTCATTGCCACGTATGCCTTGAGGGGGATGGACATCGACCTGGATGCTCTTTTCGGTCTGCATTTCTTTCTGGCTCCGGACTTTCGTGTCTGGCAGTTCATTACCTATATGTTCATGCACGGCAACTTCACGCATATCCTGATGAATATGTTCATGCTGTGGATGTTCGGTATGGTCGTGGAGAATGTGTGGGGACCAAAGAAGTTCCTTTTCTATTATCTCGTCTGCGGCATCGGAGCCGGTCTGTGCCAGGAGCTGGCACAATATGGCACTTATGTTGTGGAAGGACTGGCACAGTACGATTCCGTGAGGATGGGCGACAGCGTTGTCCCCATGGCTGTTTATCTGAACATGATGAACACTGTCGGGGCTTCCGGTGCCATCTATGCGGTGCTTCTGGCGTTCGGTATGCTCTTTCCGGAAGAGCGTATGTTCATTATCCCCATCCCCATTCCCATCAAGGCGAAGTGGATTGTCGTGGGTTCCGTGGCCGTGGAGCTGTTCTCGGCCGTGGGGACGAGCAACGACGGTGTGGCCCATCTGGCGCATCTGGGCGGTATGCTCTTCGGCTTCCTGCTTATCCGGTACTGGAGGAAACACCCGTATTCTGGCTATGGTGACTTCGGCATGAACAAGGGGCATCAGTTCTTCGACCGCATGAAGCATACGTGGGAACAGCGGTCGGGGCGCAGTGCCGGCAGTTATGACAGGCAGAGCCGCAGCGGCTGGGCAGGTACGTCTCAGGGCAATACGGCCGGCAGCGACAGCGACTGGGACTACAACGCACGCAAGAGACGGGAGCAGGAGGAGGTGGATCACATCCTTGACAAAATACGCAAGAGTGGCTATGACAGCCTTTCAAAAGAGGAAAAACAGAAACTGTTTGACAGTAGTAGGAAGTAGCAGACGGGGCTGCTTGCCGGACAGGACATACAGCTCCGACCAGCTTGGGCTGTCCTTGCCTGTCCGTCCGGTCCGGGAAGCGTCCCCGGTGCAGAGACTATGAGATAAAGACTAAATGTACAGGACGATCAAGAAATTTACGTTCAGGCTGCTTGTCGCCGGCAACGGCATTGTGATTCTGTTGATGCTGCTGGTCGGCAATGTCGACCGGCTCAATCCTGTCGACCACCCGCTGCTGGCCAATCTGGGGCTGGGCTTCCCGATACTCCTTGCGTTCAACCTCGGCTTTCTCGTGCTGTGGTGTTTCGTCAGGCTGCGTACGGTCTGGCTGCCGCTGCTGGGCTTTCTCCTCTGTTACGGTCCTGTCCGTACCTATTCGCCGTTCAACCTGCCTGAAGAAAAACCGCACGGCTCCATCAAGGTGCTGTCCTACAATGTCTTCATGTTCTCTATCTGGAGTGAGCCAGGCGGAGAGCAGAACCCGATTGTAGATTACATTCTGAAGAGCAAGGCCGATATCGTCTGTCTGCAGGAGGCGCAGGCAAGCATGGAAGGCACGGACCGGATCTATCCCGCACTGAAGAAGCATTATCCTTATTTCAGGCTGATGGTGAAGAAAAAGCCCGGTGCCGACCACATGGTACTGCTCAGCAGGTATCCTGTGCTCTGGCAGGACAGCATTCCTTACGGCTCGAACAGCAACCAGAGTGTGGCTTATATGGTGGACATCAAAGGGACGAAGACGCTCGTTGTCAACAATCATCTCGAGAGCAACGGACTGAGTACCGATGACAAGGAGGAGTTCAAGACGCTGGTGAAAGGCAACATGGGGACTGGGGAGGCAAAGGATGAATCGTTCCATCTTCTAAGGAAATTGGGCAGTGTGTCCGTAAGACGGGCACCGCAGGCAGAGGCTGTGGCACGTTATGTCAGGAAATATCTCGACCGGAAAGTGCCGGTCATCCTCTGCGGCGACTTCAACGACAGTCCGCTGAGCTACACCCACCGGACAATTGCCCGGGAACTGACCGACTGCTACGTAGCCAGCGGCAACGGACCGGGGATAAGCTATCACAAGAGCGGAATGTACTTCCGCATCGACCATATCTTCTGCTCTGACGACTTTGAACCCTATGGCGCAAAGGTAGACAACAGTGTGACTGCTTCCGACCATTATCCTATCTGTTGCTGGCTCAAATACCGTCCAAAACCTTAAAAAGCACACATTTATAAGGTATAAATTTCCCAAAGTGTGAAAAAATGCTTATCTTTGCACGTCTATCAAGTGTAGCGGAACAATAATTAAAAACAATCATAATAAAATGCAGAACAAAGGATTAGTAATTTGCGTAGCCGTCCTCCTGACGCTCGCAAGTATCTTCTACCTGTCTTTCTCTGTGGCGACAAGCTACTATGACAGTCAGGCAGCAAAGATCAAGGACCCTATTGCGCAGCAGGATTACAAGGATTCTGTCAAGTATTTGGGTATCTACTCTTACCAGAAGTGCCTTGAGACACAGATCGGGCTCGGTCTTGACCTGAAGGGCGGTATGAATGTCGTACTTGAAATTTCCGTGCCCGATGTTGTCGACGTGCTGGCCGACCACAAGCAGGATGCTGCTTACCAGAAGGCGATGGCGGAGGCCAAGCAGGAAGAGATGACCAGCCAGAAGGACTTCATTACGCTTTTCATCGATGCTTACCACAAGGTAGCGCCGGGCCATTCGCTCGCCGAGGTCTTTGCGACACAGCAGCTCAAGGGAAAGGTCAGCACGCAGAGTTCTGACAGCGAGGTGGAGAAGGCACTCCGCGAGGAGGTTGCTTCAGCTATCGACAACTCCTACAATGTCGTTACCAACCGTATCGACCAGTACGGTGTCGTCCAGCCGAATATCCAGAAGCTCGAAGGGCAGGAAGGCCGTCTGATGGTGGAAATGCCGGGTATCCGCGAGCCGGAACGTATGCGCAAGCTCCTGCAGGGTTCTGCTAATCTTGAGTTCTGGGAGACTTACAACAACCAGGAGGTTGCCCCTTATCTTGCACAGCTCGACCAGCGGCTTGCCAACGGCGATACCAAGGCCGATACCGTTGCCGCAGACTCAACCCGGAAAGCACAGGCTAAGCCGGCTGCAACGCCGAAGTTCGCTCTCAAGGCCGACAAGAGTGCTGCTGCCGGCGAAGATGCCCAGACGGCCGCACTGAAGAAGATGCACCCGCTGCTCTCCATGTTGCAGACCATTCCGGGCGATGCACTCAGCCTCGTCGGTTATGCCAGCGTACGTGACACGGCCGCCATCAACAAGCTGATTCACAGTCCGCTTGCCAAGCAGGTGCTGCCAAGCGACCTGAAACTTCTATGGGGAGCCAAGCCGGCAGACGGTCTGAACAAGAAGAACGTATATGAGCTTTATGCGCTGAAGATCACCACTGCCGACGGTCGTGCGCCGATGGAAGGTGATGTCGTGACAGATGCCAAAGACCAGTTCGACCAGTTCGGCCGTCCTGAGGTCAGCATGACAATGAATTCCGAGGGTGCCCGTGAGTGGGCTGCCCTGACAAAGGCAAACGTGGGTAAGGCGATAGCCATCGTGCTTGACGGTGTTGTCTACTCAGCTCCCCGTGTCGACGGTGAGATTGATGGCGGTCAGTCGTCTATCAGGGGCAACTTCACCATCGAGGATACCAAGGACCTGGCCAACACGCTGAAGTCGGGCCGTATGCCGGCTCCGGCAAAGATTGTCCAGGAGGAAGTCGTAGGTCCTACGCTCGGTGCCCAGTCTATCCAGCAGGGTCTCGTCTCGTTTGTCATTGCCTTTGTCCTGCTGATGCTCTACATGATCGTCATGTACAACGTCATCCCGGGCATGATGGCCAATCTGGCGCTGATTGCCAACCTCTTCTTCACGCTGGGCGTGCTTGCTTCTTTCCAGTCGGCATTGACCATGCCGGGTATCGCCGGTATCGTGCTGACACTGGGTACGGCTGTTGATGCCAACGTGCTTATCTACGAGCGAATCAAGGAGGAGCTGCGGCTTGGCAAGGGTATGAAGCAGGCACTGCATGAAGGCTACAGCAATGCTTTCTCGGCCATCTTCGACTCCAACCTCACCTCGCTCATCACGGGTGTCATCCTCCTCGTGACCGGTACAGGTCCTATCCGCGGTTTCGCAACGACATGGATCATCGGTATCATCATCTCGTTCTTCACGGCTGTCTTCCTGACACGTCTTGTCTTCGAGAACCGTGTCAGCAACGACAAGTGGCTGAACCTGACTTTCTCGACGGGCTTCTCAAAGAACTTCATGCAGGGAAAGAACTTCCACTTCCTCAGTATGTACAAGCGCAGCTTCACCGTATGGGGTGTTGCCGTCGTCATCTGTATCGTCAGCTTCGTTGTCCGCGGCCTGAGCCGCAGCATCGACTTCACGGGCGGCCGCAACTATGTTGTCACGCTGAACAAGCCTACACAGGTCGAGGATGTGCGCAAGGTGATGAACGGTGCATTCGTCAATACCGTCGGTGAGAAAGCCGGAAAGCCGGCGACGACCAATGTGATTGCGCTGGGTACGGACGGCAAGACGGTACGTATATCGACCAACTATAACATCGAGTCGAACGACCCGCTCGAGGACGACAAGGCTGAGACCATTCTCTACAAGGCCTTGAAGAGGGGCGGCTTCGTCAGCCAGACAAGCGTTGCCAACTTCAAGAATCCGGACATCCGTGAGGGCGGTTCCATCATACAGAGTGCGAAGGTAGGGCCTTCCATCGCCAAGAACATCACTTACAATGCGTTCCTGAGCGTCCTGCTGGCCATCTTCTTCATTTTCCTGTACATTCTGCTGCGCTTCCGTAACATCGGATTCTCCGTCGGTTCAATTGTCGGTCTTGTCCTCGACACGACCATCGTTATCGGATTCTTCTCATTGTGCTACGGCTGGATAGGTTTCTCGCTCGAGATCGACCAGACCTTCATCGGTGCAATCCTTACCGTTATCGGTTACGATATCAACGACACGGTGGTTGTCTACGACCGTATCCGTGAGAACCTCCGTAACCACAGGCACAATCTTGCCAAGGCAGACATCCAGGAGATTTTCAACTCTTCTATCAACCAGACCCTTTCACGTACCATCAATACATCGGTCTCTACGTTGATAGTACTTGTCTCCATCTTCATCCTCGGTGGCGACAGCATCCGCAGCTTCGCTTTTGCGATGATCATCGGTATCATCATCGGTACGTTGAGCTCCATCTTCATCGCTTCACCGGTTGCCTATCTCGTATTGGGCAAGAGGATAGAGAAGCGTTCGCATGAGCTTGCCGAAGCACCGGCCGAGGCTTAACCTGGCATTCATCTGAACAAAGGTCTTACACCTTATTATATAAGCAGCCCGCTACCTGTCGAGGTAGCGGGCTGCTTGCGTTCTCCAGCCAGCGTGTCCGCCGGCCTGTCATCCTTCGCTCTGTCCTTTCAAATTCCCCTCAGCCTTTCCCGGCAGTTCTCAAGAATGGTTATCAGTTCCTCCATTTTCGTGGCACGGAGCATGGAGATACGTGTCTGTCTGAAGTCGGGGATACCCTTGAAGATGGGCGAAGCTGCCAGGTGGCGGCGCGTATGGATGATACCTCGGTATTCGTCAATGCGTTCCACATTGATGCGCAGCATCTCCTCCAGGACATCTATCTTCTCGTCAAGGGGCAGCTCTCCTTCTCCCTGACGGAATATCCATGGGCAGCCGAAAGTGGCACGTCCGATCATGACGGCATCGATACCATAACGGTCGAACTTTTCTCCGGCCTCCCTGACGCTCGTAACATCGCCGTTTCCGATAATCGGAATATGAATGCGGGGATTCTTCTTCACTTCGCCGATCAGGGTCCAGTCTGCCTCGCCGGTGTACATCTGCGAACGGGTACGTCCGTGGATGGTCAGAGCCTGGATGCCGCAGTCCTGCAGCTGCTCCGCAAGGTCGGTGATGACAAGGTTGTCTTTGTCCCAGCCCAGCCGGGTCTTTACCGTGACCGGAATGCTGACGGCCTTCACGACCTCGCGTGTTATCTCCAGCAGCAGCGGGATGTTCTTCAGCATCCCCGATCCGGCACCTTTGCCGGCTACCTTCTTTACCGGACAGCCGAAGTTGATGTCGATTACATCTGGCTTTGCCTGTTCCACGATTCTGGCAGCCTCAACCATCGAAGCCACGTCCCTTCCGTATATCTGTATGCCCACGGGCCGCTCGCTGTCGTCGATGACCATCTTCGACAGGGTCGACCTGATGCTCCGGATAATGGCATCGGCCGATACAAATTCCGTATATACCATCGCTGCACCGAACCGCTTGCACATCTTTCGGAACCCGATGTCCGTCACATCTTCCATCGGAGCCAGGAACAGCGGTCGCTCTCCAAAATCTATTGTTCCTATTTTCATGGGTGCAAAGGTAAGAAAAGGCTTTGAAAAGTAAAAAGGTAAAAAGACTAAAAAGGTAAAAAGACTAAAAAGGTAAAAAGACTAAAAAGGGTAAAAAAGTAAAAAGGGTAAAAAGGAGCATTGAGCTATTGGAAGAACTTCGCCTGCCGAACCCGTCAAATAGAGCCTGCACGAGAAGAAAAAAACTGCCGTATTCCCGGCATCATGCCTGAAGCCGTACTTGGCTTTTAAATTTGCAACCCGGTTGCAGAACATAATCCTTACCTTTGCGGCAGAATAACAATGCAGTAACAGGTTTTGGATTATGAACAGGAAACTTATCAGAATCATTCTCACCGCTGTACTCCTGGCAGGAGCATGGCTGGTGGAGCGTTATGCGGCACTTCCTATGTGGCAGGTGCTGCTCGTTTATGCAGTACCCTACCTGCTCATCGGCTACGATGTATTGGGCGAGGCGGCAGAGGGCATCATGGAGGGTGACCCGTTCGACGAGGACTTTCTCATGAGCCTTGCCACCGTCGGCGCACTTCTTATCGGTTTCCTGCCCGGTGCGGAACCGCAGTTCATCGAGGGGGTGTTCGTCATGCTGTTCTTCCAGCTGGGTGAGCTTTTTGAAGACTATGCGGAAGACAAGGCGCGCGACTCTATCTCAGAATTGATGGACATCCGGCCTGACGTGGCCTTTGTCAGCCGGAACGGAAAGACAGAGGGCGTATCTCCGGAAGAAGTACATACCGGAGAGACGGTCATCGTGAAGCCCGGCGAGAAGATTCCTCTGGACGGGACCATCCTCGAAGGCAGCTCCAGTCTCAATACCGTAGCCCTGACAGGGGAGAGCCTGCCGCGTGACGTGGTTGCCGGGATGGAAGTCGTCTCCGGCTGTGTCAATCTTTCCGGAGTGCTGAAGGTGCGCGTTGACAAGCCTTTCAGCGAGTCGACAGCTGCGAAGATCATCCGGCTTGTCGAGAATGCCGGCGAGAACAAGTCGCACAGCGAGTCGTTCATCCGCCGCTTCGCACGTGTCTACACGCCTGTCGTGGTCATTGCCGCCATCGCATTGGCGTTCATCCCTCCGTTTTTCTATAACAGCTATGCTGCCGCTTTCGGTTCCTGGCTCTACCGGGCACTGACTTTCCTGGTCGTAAGCTGTCCCTGCGCACTGGTCATCTCCATTCCGCTCACATTCTTCGCCGGTATCGGCGGTGCATCCCACAAAGGAATCCTCATCAAGGGCGGGAATTATATGGATGCTCTGGCAAAGCTCTCCACGGTGGTTTTCGACAAAACCGGGACGTTGACACGCGGCACTTTCGAGGTTGAGGCTGTCCATCCGGAAACCCTCTCTGAACAGGAACTGCTCCATCTTGCCGCTCATGTCGAACGCTTCTCCACCCATCCCATCGCCGTTGCCCTGCGTACAGCCTATCCCGATGAGGCAGACAGCTGTACGGTAGAAAACATACGGGAGACTGCCGGGCAGGGCATTACGGCAAGCATCAACGGCAAGACCGTCAGCGTGGGAAATGAACGCATGATGGAGGCTCTCGGCATTACACTCCACCCTTGCAGACGCTGTGCGGACCATACGGGAACGACAGTCCATGTAGCCCTCAACGGTGAATATGCCGGTCATGTCATCATCTCCGACCAGCTGAAGGACGATGCCGCTGAAGCCATTACACTGTTGAAACAGCTTGGTGTCAGCAAGACCGTCATGCTGACAGGCGACAGAGAAGAGGCTGCCAGGCTGATTGCCGGGCAGACCGGCGTGACGGAATACCATGCGGGACTGCTCCCTGCCGACAAGGTCGGTCATGTGGAAAGGCTCATAGAGACGCAGAAAGGAAAGGGAACCGTGGCCTTTGTCGGCGACGGCATCAACGACGCTCCGGTGCTGGCACGTGCCGATGTGGGGATTGCCATGGGCGCACTGGGCAGCGATGCGGCCATCGAAGCTGCCGATGTCGTACTGATGGACGACAAGCCGTCCAAGATTGCGCTTGCTGTCCGACTGTCCCGGCGCACCATCCTCATCGCCCGGGAGAACGCCTGGTTCGCCATCGGCATCAAGCTCGCCGTACTCATCCTTGCTGCTTTCGGGATGGCAAGCATGGGGCTGGCCGTTTTTGCCGACGTCGGTGTGATGGTGCTTGCCGTACTCAATGCGATGCGTGCAAGATAGAGTCTGCACCGTTCCACGGACTGCACGGAACAGTCCCGACTGATTGGGAACAGAATTCCCGACCGGTCGGGAACAGGAGTACCAGGTGTCGGGAACAGGAGTACCGGGCGTTGGGAACAGGGATACCGGCGGCCGGTGAAACGACATCACAACTGTAGACTGGAAATTGCCTTTGTCTTTTTCCCTTTCAGGCGGGCAGGATATACCGCATAAAAGCGAAAAGAAACAAAGAGCCGACAATGTCCATGATAAACAGAAGTCCAACGTGGAATTTTCAGAATACTCCTTTAAAAAAAGAGGATGTATCATTGGCTGATACATCCTCTTTCTTATTGGTTGCCTTTAAGGAGGTTCTGAAAATGTCCTTTGCGGTGATTTGTCTTTTAAATGGGCAAGAGCTGTCTGTTTTCCTGAAGAAGCATTGCCGGGGTTGTGCGACTGAGGGAGAAGTATGCCGCATAAGAGCAAAAGATACAAAGAGCCGGCAGTGTCCATATGAAAAGTCCAACGTGGGATTTTAGGACAGACCTGCCTCTTCCCGTTTCCGCCAAAGGCTTCCTTATGCGTTCACGCGGCCCAGGTAGCTGCCGGTGCGGGTGTCGATCTGGATGACCTCACCCTCGTTGATGAAGAGCGGAACACGTACAACGGCACCCGTCTCAAGTGTTGCAGGCTTGGTAGCGTTGGTGGCGGTGTTGCCTTTGATGCCCGGCTCGCTGTGCGTGATGGTCAGTGTCGTCTTGACAGGCATTTCGGCAAGGAGAATCGTACCGTCGGAGGTGTCTGTGACAACTTCTACCACGTCACCCTCTTTCATATAATCAGAACCGGTAATCTGGTGCTTGGGGATTGGAATCTGCTCGAAAGTCTCCTGGTTCATGAAGATGTAGCCCGTGGCATCCTGATAAAGGTACTGGTAAGGACGACGCTCCACACGCACGTCCTCGAGCTTGAATCCCACCTGGAATGTACGCTCCAGCACACGGCCGTCGGACACATTCTTCAGCTTGGTAATCATAACGGTGTTTCCCTTGCCCGGCTTGCGGTGCTGGAAGTCGATGCAGGTCCAAATTTTGCCATCAAGACGGATACATGTTCCGATCTTGATTTCCTGTGAATTGATCATAATCTGTTAATATCTAATTTGTTACTTTTTACGCAATGAGGTCTCGCCAATGCGGTGCAAAGTTACGGAAAATATAGAAAAAAACATAAATAACAGGCGTAAAAAACACCGTTTCCTTGGTTAATTCAAAAAGATTAAGTAATTTTGCAACCCATAACGGCAGGTTTCGTCATATCGACTTGCAATCCCGCACTTCAACAATAAAAAAATAACAACAAAAATAGGACAAGAAAATGAAAAGAACATTTCAGCCGCACAACCGTCGTCGTGTAAACAAGCACGGTTTCCGCGAGAGAATGGCAACAAAGGACGGTCGTCGTGTACTGGCTGCTCGTCGTGCCAAGGGTCGTAAGAAGTTAACCGTTTCTGACGAGCACCACGGGAAGTAAGAAGAAACACGCATTTCCCCCTTGTGGGTTTTCATGCGAAAACGGAAAGAAGTAGAGACTAATCTTTGCTCCTTTCCGTTTTTTTATCTACCTTTGTCCCATTATTGCAAGACGGTTTGACGGGGTGGCAAGTGAACGGTTTGACAGGTTGACGGGCTGACAACGGACAGGCGCATCGGTAGACAAGTAAACGATTTGAATGACATCAAGAGAATTCTTCCATAAATTCAACAGTACGTATGTCTGGGGCAACATCCTTGCCATCGTCATCCTCGTGCTGATGCTGGCGATAGGAGTCAGGTTCGGACTTGACTTCTATACCCATCACGGCGAATCCATCGTGGTGCCGGATGTAATCCACAAACAGTATGACGAGGCGGTCGACATCATGGACAAGGTCGGTCTGACGATAGAAGTGACCGACACGGGATATGTGAAGAATCTTCCCCCCGACTGCATTCTCGAGCAGTCGCCGGCCGGCGGCAAGCGCATCAAGTCCACCCATGTGATCTACGTGACCATCAACGCTGCCAGTGCGCCGTCGCTCGTCATTCCCGACATCATCGACAACAATTCGCTCCGTGAGGCGCAGGCACAGCTGCTCTCGATGGGCTTCAAGGTAGGCGAGCCGGAATACATACCGGGAGAGAAAGACTGGATCTACGGGATTCTCGTCAACGGAAAGCACGTGCAGGCAGGCGACCGTGTACCTGCGGATGCTGTCATCGTCCTGCAGGTGGGCGACGGTACGCGCGAGATCAGCGATACGGCCGGACTGAACGAGCCGGAATATGAAGATGTCGAGGTGGAAGAGAAAATGCCGAAATACGACGAGGTGGAAGAGTATGTGGAAGTTCCCGTCGACGAGAACGGCAACGAGATAGAGGAAGGACACGGAAAGCCGGGGACAGGAAGTCCGGGAGCTTCGTCACAGTCGGGGCTTCCTGCTGACCCGTCCTCATCGAAACCAACAGAGTAAAGACGCATGACCGAAGAAGATGAAAGGCTGTTCGATGACGGCATGGCCGACGACTTCCTCCTGGCGGAGGGGGGCGGCGGGACGCTTTACGAGCACTTCCGTGTCAATGTAGACAAGGGCCAGGAGCCTGTCCGCATAGACAAGTTTCTCTACGAGCGGATGCAGCATTCCAGCCGCAACCGCATCCAGAAGGCGGCCGATGCCGGATTTATCCATGTAAACGGTACGGCGGTGAAGAGCAGCTACAAGGTGCGCCCGGAGGATGTCATCACGCTGATGCTCGACCGTCCGAAGCACGACAATACCATAGAAGCCGAGGACATACCGCTGGATATTGTCTACGAAGACGACGTGCTGATGGTCATCAACAAGCCGGCAGGGCTTGTCGTCCATCCCGGTGCAGGCAATTTCCACGGTACGCTGATCAATGCCGTAGCCTGGCATCTGAAGGATATGCCGGCTTTCGATCCGAACGATCCGGAAGTGGGGCTGGTACACAGAATTGACAAGGACACGAGCGGACTGCTTGTCGTTGCGAAGACGCCTGATGCGAAGACGGATCTGGGCAGACAGTTCTTCAACAAGACGACGCACCGCAGCTACAATGCCCTTGTTTGGGGTAACTTCACCGAAGAAGAGGGACGGATTGAAGGCAACATTGCCCGCGACCCGAGAGACCGGCTGCGTATGGCGGTCTTTCCGCCTGGATCGGAAACGGGCAAGCCTGCCGTGACACACTACCGTGTCATCGAACGGTTCGGCTACACGACGCTCATCGAGTGTGTTCTCGAGACAGGCCGGACGCATCAGATCCGTGCCCACATGAAGCATATCGGACATCCGCTGTTCGGCGACGAACGCTATGGAGGGACAGAAATCCTGCGGGGACAGCGGTCGAGCACTTACAAGGCATTCATCCGCAACTGTCTCGCCATCTGCAACCGGCAGGCACTGCATGCACGTACTCTGGGCTTCGTCCATCCTGTCACGGGCCGGCAGATGGACTTCACCAGCGGCCTGCCGGACGACCTTGCAGCACTGATTGAGAAGTGGAGAGGGTTTGTCGGTGGAAAGTGGAATGTTGATGATTGACAATAGTACGGGGGGAACAGGGCTGCCCCAGCCTTACCGGTAATACCGGCAAAGCCCGGAATATCGGCGGTCCAGGGACACTGGCATTGACAAAGCACCAGTATCGCAAGAACGAAGACACCTGTCTTCAGTCCCCCTTATCTTAAAAATAAAAAGAAACAAT
Source organism: Prevotella denticola (assembly GCF_900454835.1). Lineage (GTDB taxonomy): Bacteria > Bacteroidota > Bacteroidia > Bacteroidales > Bacteroidaceae > Prevotella > Prevotella denticola. The sequence goes on from NZ_UGTM01000001.1 coordinate 132,482, forward strand.
GAAAGATTCAAAGCGGACAATCGCCATCGTCTGCGGTGGCGATTCATCAGAACACGACGTTTCCATGCGTTCCGGACAGGGACTGTACTCCTTCTTCGACAAGGAGCGATATAATATATATATAGTAGACGTGAAGGGGATTGACTGGCACGTCGAACTGCCGGACGGCAGTCTGGCTCCTATCGACAAAAACGACTTTTCGTTCGTCATGGGCGGCAGACGGTGTGAGTTCGACTATGCCTACATCACCATCCATGGCCAGCCGGGTGAGAACGGTGTCATGCAGGGTTATTTCGACCTGCTCCACCTTCCTTATTCGACGAGCGGTGTACTGGTCGAGGCAATGACCTTCGACAAGTATGTACTCAACAACTACCTGCGCGGTTTCGGTGTGAAAGTCGCCGACAGCATCCTGCTCCGGCGTGGCGAACCCTATGATGAGGCGGAAATCGAACGGCGGCTCGGTATGCCCTGCTTCGTGAAGCCGGCTGCCGACGGCAGCAGCTTCGGCGTGTCAAAGGTGAAGAATGCCGACCAGCTCGCCCCGGCTCTCCGGGTAGCTTTCATGGAGAGCGATGAGGTGATGGTGGAGGGATTCATGGACGGAATGGAAATCTCGCAGGGCGTTTACAAGACAAAGGCGAAGGCTGTTGTCTTCCCTGCCACGGAAGTGGTCACCAGCAACGAGTTCTTCGACTATAACGCCAAGTACAACGGACAGGTGCAGGAAATCACCCCGGCGCGTATGTCGCCGGAAACCGCCCGGCGTGTTGCCGCTGAGACCAGCCGTATCTACGACATCCTGCATGCCAACGGCATCATCCGCATAGACTACATCATCTCGAAGGACAAGGACGGCAACGACGTGATCAATATGCTTGAGATCAATACCACCCCGGGCATGACCGCCACCAGCTTCATTCCCCAGCAGGTACGTGCGGCAGGGCTGGACATCAAGGAGGTGCTGAGCGAAATCGTGGAAAACCAGTTCAGGTAATCCTTCCGCTCTGTCGTAGGCAGGAAAGAAAAGAGAGAGGGCATCAGAAAGTCTGTCCGTCAATGGACTATGGACTTTTTGATGCCCTCTCTCTTTTCAATTTACAGGACGGACGACGGATGCCAGTTCCGGATGCGGATGCGCCTCCCATGCGGAAGAGGCATACGGCGGATGTCATCGGCGGATGTTCCACATCGGTGTCTCGCCGCCTCCGATGAGCACGTCGATGTTGGCGCCGTTCTTCTTCTCGATGACATCCCATGCCCGCAGCTGAATGAACTGTGCGGGGGAGAGGTTCAGCTCGGTCATGTAAGCCTTGTCGGCCACGGCTTTGTTGCGTTCGGCCTTGGCGCGTGCAAGCTCCATCTCCGCCCGTTTCTCTTGTGTCTGTTTGGCTTGGATGCTTGCAGCCGTCTTGTTCATTTCCTCCAGCTGCTCTTTGTTCGGCATGACGCGGTCGGTGATGACCTGCTGTATGTCGATAGGGAAGTTGGCCTTCCGCGACAGTGCGGCAACGTAGTTACGCATGGACTGCTTGATGCGGTCGTCGAATTTCGCCAGCACCTCACGGTTGCTCATCAAGTCGAACGGCGAACAGGAAGACACGTATTCACGTACTTTGTTGCGGAAATAAGGCTCGATGAAGTTCTCAAACCAGTTCTCGCCATAGTTACGCAGCAGGTCGGGTGTCTGTCCTTTCTTCACCTGGATGATCATGTACATGTTGACATCGAGCGGCGTGTTGTCGTTCGACAGCAGGTCGTCGAACTGGAACTGCATCTTCTGCGGAAGAATGTTGAAGTAGACGGCGGTAGTCGTCGGTGCGACCAGTGTGATGGAGTTCACCGGTTCGTCGTCGACACGTGTGTTGCCGAAGAAGATCGGCTTCATCTTCAAGGCTGCCTCTTCGTCGTATGAGGGGTTGACAAACGAGAAGAAGGCAAGGCTCGCTACAAGGACGGCTGTAATGATTCCAGCAGGAATCCATACCTTTCCTGAAACTTTCATGTTGGGTAGGTTTATTGGATTGATATTGGCATTCTTCGGATTGGAGGGTCTTGGGGGGCTATTCATAAACAGGTAAGTATAATTCGTAAATAAATAATGTGATGATTCTGCATGGATGGTGTCTCCATGTGCAAATTTACATAAAAACTGTGATTTATAAGCCGGTTGGATAAAGAAAGTTTTTTTCTTTAGAGGAAAGATAATGAAAAATTCTGGGATATAGTAGGTCCGGAAAATGACCTTTGATGGATTTTTGCTTTTTAGGCGGGTATGTGTTCGTTCTTGAATGGATGCCGTCCGGTAAACATTCGTCGTCTCAGCCAGTTATCGGCATCTTCTTGATATGCATTCTGTTGACAGGAATGCCCCTGTCTGTCCATTTCCTGCCTGCGTGTTGCTGCCTGTCACGTGTGGTGTTGTCGGCAGACACCAGTCGTGTGGGCCCTCAACACCCTGGCAATATGCCGCTGGGCCGGAAGCTGTTTGTAACTGATCAGCTGACAGGATTTATCTGGTCGGTGGGCTGTTTTCCTCAAACAATATGGGACTGTCTGTTTAAAGGGGATTCCGTATGGGAAATGATATGGTTTAAGTTTTACCGGACAGCAATAATACAGGAAAGGCACTCTGCCCTGGAGCATGATCAGGCACAAAACCATGAATACAACATGGAAGCCGGCCTCGGTTTCCTGTAAAACATCGGCAAGATTTTCTCTGCGATGTGCCTGAGTGCCCTGCCAAACGAAACTTATCTGTTTTCTAAACGAAATAAAAGGTATAAAAGATGTTAATTTATTTGGCGTTATTTATGTATTTTATGTATCTTTGCTCCGTAAAGAAACGTATATGTTTTGAATAACAGCTTCCGTGTCTGTTGTACATTTCGTTTCGAAACATTATGAAGATGACTTTTTGACTGTTTAGAACAACCTATACAATGAGCAGCGTATTAAACAAAGACTATGATGTGATTATTATCGGTGGGGGCATTACCGGTGCCGGCACTGCACGCGACTGCGCCTTGCGTGGACTGCGTGTGCTGCTTGTAGAGAAGTCCGATTTCACCAATGGAGCGACAGGACGCAATCACGGTCTGCTGCACAGCGGTGCGCGCTATGCTGTGACCGACCCGGAGTCGGCTTCCGAATGTATCAAGGAGAATATGATTCTCCGGCGTATAGCCCATCACTGTGTGGAAGAGTCGGACGGCTTGTTCATCACGTTGCCTGAAGACGACATCCATTATCAGGCGACATTCGTCGAAGCCTGCGGAAGGGCAGGAATAAAAGCCAGTGTCATTTCTCCGGAAGAGGCACGCCGCATAGAGCCGTCGGTCAATCCCGACCTCGTCGGGGCCGTGCGTGTGCCTGATGCTTCCATTGACCCTTTCCATCTCACAACGGCGAACATCCTGGATGCACGCCGTCATGGGGCCGATATTCTCACTTATCACGAGGTGACAGGCCTGATTGTCAGGAACGGACGCATTGAGGGAGTGCAGCTCCGCAACAACCATACGGGTGAGGACAGCGAGGCGCATTGCCGGCTGGTCATCAACGCCGCAGGTATCTGGGGACACGGCATTGCCGGTATGGCAGGCATAAAGTTGAATATGTTTCCAGCCAAAGGGACGCTCCTTGTGTTCGGTCATCGTGTCAACAACATGGTCATCAACCGCTGTCGCAAGCCTGCCGATGCGGATATTCTCGTACCGGATGATACGGTGTGCGTCGTCGGAACGACAAGCGACCGCATTCCATACGAAACGATTGATGACCTGAAGGTAACGCAGGAAGAAGTGGACCTGTTGATAAAGGAGGGCGAGAAACTCGCTCCAAGCCTTGCGACGACACGCATCCTGCGTGCCTATGCAGGTGTCCGTCCGCTTGTCGCTGCCGACAACGACCCTTCAGGACGAAGTATCAGCCGTGGCATCATCTGCCTGGATCATGAAAAACGCGACGGTCTGGCTGGTCTTATTACGATTACAGGCGGCAAGATGATGACCTACAGGCTCATGGCGGAGCAGGCCACAGACCTGGCCTGCAGGAAACTGGGTGTCGATGCGAAGTGTCGGACAGCCGTCCTCCCGCTTCCCGGAACAGAAGGAAAGTCGGGCGACAGGCCCCGTCACGTCTATTCTACAGCACATAATGCTGCCGAAGGAAGACAGGGAAACCGCGTGCAGGAAGTAAGCGAGACAAGTGAGGAAGACCGCTCGCTGGTCTGCGAATGTGAGGAAGTGAGCGTCGGTGAAGTGAAATATGCCATCGAGGAACTGCACGTCCACGACCTGCTCAACCTGCGCCGACGCACACGGGTGGGTATGGGCACCTGTCAGGGCGAGCTCTGTGCCTGTCGTGCGGCAGGCATCATGTGCCGGACGGGAATGGAGACGGACAAGGCACTGGCCGACCTCCGCAGTTTTATCAACGAGCGTTGGAAAGGGATGCGTCCTGTGGCTTGGGGCAGTACATTGGATGAAGCGCAGCTTACGGCGGTGATTTATCAGGGGCTGTTGGGACTGGCAGCAGGAAAAGGCTGATGGTGTCGGCAGGGCTGGCAGCCACAGTTTTCTTAGCAGCATTAGTGACAGTGGAAAATTTAGAAAAGCCAGAAAAGCCAGTGGTATTAGCAAAGCAATAACTACCGGCAGACCCTGAAAATTCTAACGAGGCAAGCAATCTACACAATCAAAACAATCGACGATGAAATACGACATTATAATAATAGGTGGCGGACTCAGCGGACTCACTGCTGGTATCACACTGGCACAGGCAGGCCGTCGCGTCTGCATTGTGTCGGCAGGACAAAGCAGCCTGCACTTCCATTCCGGCTCGTTCGACCTGCTGGGCTATGATGTGGAGGGAAAGCCGGTCACCCGTCCCTTGGAAGCAATCTGGCAGTTGGGAGCAGAGCATCCCTATGCAAAGATTGGCTTTGAAAGGATTGCCCGGCTGGCGGATGAGGCCGAGACGCTTTTGAATGAAGCGGGCGTGAAGGTGAAAGGTGACAGCAAAAAGAACCATTACCGTTTCTCTCCGCTTGGCAGACGGATTCCGGCATGGCTGACGACCGAGGGATATGCTGTGTGCGAAGAGGCGGATACCCTGCCTTGGAAACGTGTGGAAATCCTGAATGTACAAGGGTTCCTGGACTTCCCGACTGAATTCATCTCAGCCGGTCTCAAGAAACAAGGTGTGGTCTGTCAGGTGAAGTCTTTTACGACAGACGAGCTGCGCCATGCGAGGAAGAGTCCTACGGAAATGCGTGCGACAAACATAGCGAAGGTACTGGCAGACAGGGAAAACCTACGCAAGGTTGCCGACTGTATCAATGCCGTCAGCGGAGAGGCCGATGTGCTGTTGCTGCCGGCTGTACTGGGCTTCAGTGACGACAAGAGTCTCGACGAACTGAAGACAATGGTTGAAAAGCCCATAGCATACCTCCCGACACTCCCTCCGTCGGTATCGGGAGTCCGTACGGCTATCCTCCTGAAGCGGCTCTTCGCCCGTCTGGGCGGTACGCTGCTGGTCGGCGACAAGGCCAATGGCGGTGTGTTCAAGGACGGCCGTCTCGTCTCAGTCACTACAGATCATCTGCCGGACGAGACTCTCTATGCCGACCAGTTCATCCTTGCCTCAGGGTCTTTCATGAGCCATGGACTTGAAAGCAACTACCAGCGTGTGTTCGAACCGGTGTTCGGTCTTGATGTCGATGCTGCCGGGAAACGTGCTGAGTGGACGAAGGAAGATGCCTTTGACGCACAGCCTTACATGGAATACGGTGTGCGGACAGACCGGGATTTTCATGCCATAAAGGACGGGCAGACCGTCGGCAATCTCTTCGCCGTGGGTTCCGTACTGAGCGGACACAACCCTGTCAGGCTCCTCGATGGTACAGGTGTTTCACTCTTGACTGCCCTTCAGGTAGCCAGAACAATTACAGAAAGGAGATAAGGTCATGCCAGAAGGAATACAACTGAAGAATATCAGCGGCAATAACTTGGAACAGTGTCTGAAGTGTTCAATCTGTACTGCGTACTGCCCGGTGTCGGCAGTAGAGCCGGCATACCCCGGTCCGAAGCATTCCGGCCCCGACCTGGAGCGTTACAGACTGAAGGACAGCAGGTTCTTCGACGAGGCCTTGAAGATGTGTCTGAACTGCAAACGGTGTGAAGTGGCCTGTCCCTCCGGTGTCCGCATAGCCGATATCATTCAGGCTTCACGCATCAAATACAGCACACATGGTCCTATCTTGCGCGACAGGATGCTGGCGAACACTGACTTTGTCGGTACGATGGCGAACAGGGTGGCACCCATAGTGAATACTACCCTGGGCCTGAAACCTGTCAAGGCGGTGCTCCACGGCGTGATGGGGATTGACAAGCATCGCAGCTTCCCGGCCTACAGCAGCCGGAAGTTCGAGACCTGGTTCAAGCGCAATGCTGCCCCAAAGCAGGACGGATACAGGAAACATGTAAGCTATTTCCACGGCTGTTACGTCAATTATAACTTCCCGCAGCTGGGAAAGGACCTCGTGAAGATCATGAATGCAGCAGGCTATGGTGTCCATCTGCTGGAGAAGGAGAAGTGCTGTGGCGTGGCGCTGATCGCCAACGGACTCAGTAAGCAGGCTCGCCGGCAGGGAGAAGTGAACATCAACTCCATCCGGAAGTCGGCAGAGAAAGGCCGGGTGGTCCTCACGACCAGCTCCACCTGTACCTTTACCATGCGTGACGAATATGCGCATCTGCTGGGCATAAAGAGCGATGACATAAGAGAGAACCTCACACTGGCCACCCGCTTCCTTTACCGGCTCATAGAGCGGGGCGAGATAAAGCTGGCGTTCCGCAAGGACTTCAGGATGCGTGCAGCCTATCATTCAGCGTGCCACATGGAGAAGATGGGCTGGGTGGTCTACAGTACGGAACTGCTGAAGATGATTCCGGGACTGGAACTTGTGATGCTCGACTCCCAGTGCTGCGGCATTGCCGGTACGTATGGCTTCAAGAAAGAGAACTATGAACGGTCGCAGCAGATCGGCTCCGGTCTCTTCACACAGATAAAGGAAGTCAATCCCGACTGTGTGACGACCGACTGCGAAACCTGCAAGTGGCAGATAGAGATGTCTACGGGATATGAAGTGAAGAACCCCGTCTCGATACTTGCCGAAGCCCTGGATGTGGAAGAAACAATGAAGTTGAATGGTTTATAAACGCTTATAAACGCCCACCATCGTCTATCACAGCCTACCATTGCCTATCATCACCCCGCAAAATAACAACCTACAAATTATTACTGACATGGAGAAGAAGTTTATCCTGGCCCTCGATCAGGGCACAACAAGTTCAAGGGCTATTGTCTTTGACCACAACGGACAGATTAAGTCCGTTGCACAGAAAGAGTTCACACAGTATTTCCCACAGCCGGGATGGGTAGAACACAATCCCAACGAAATCTGGTCGTCACAGGCTTCTGTGATAGCGGAAGCCATCTCCGCCATCGACATCAACGGTCTTGACATTGCCGGCATCGGTATCACCAACCAGCGTGAGACGACCATCGTATGGGACATCGACACCGAAGAACCCATCTACAACGCCATTGTCTGGCAGGACCGCCGTACGGCCGAGTACTGCGACAAGCTGAAGGCACAGGGGCTGACGGACAAGATTCATGAGAAGACCGGGCTGATTGTCGACGCTTACTTCAGCGGGACAAAGATCAAGTGGATTCTCGACAACGTACCGGGAGCACGCAAACGCGCCGAGATGGGCAAGCTCCGTTTCGGCAATGTTGACGCATGGCTGGTATGGCGTCTGACACGCGGAGAGGTACACGTGACCGATGTCACGAATGCTTCCCGCACCATGCTCTTCAACATCCACGACCTGAAATGGGACGAGGACCTGCTGAAACTGCTCGACATCCCTCTGTCCATGATGCCCGAAGTGAAGTCGAGTTCGGAGATTTACGGACACACCAAGACCACCATCTTCGCCCACGAAGTGCCTATCTCGGGCATCGCCGGCGACCAGCAGGCGGCTCTCTTCGGCCAGATGTGCATCGAGCCGGGTGCCATCAAGAACACCTACGGGACAGGCTGCTTTGTGATGTTGAACACAGGTCGGAAGCCTGTCATGTCGAAGAACAACCTGCTGACGACCATTGCATGGAAAATCGGCGACCGTGTCGACTATGCTCTGGAGGGCTCTATCTATGTCGGAGGCTCTGTCGTGCAGTGGCTGCGCGACGGTCTGGGCTTCATCACCTCGTCGTCGGAGATAGAAGACCTGGCTTCCACCGTGCCCGACAGCGGCGGAGTCTACTTCGTACCTGCCCTCACCGGCCTCGCCGCCCCTTACTGGGACCAGTATGCCCGCGGTACGATCGTCGGCATCACGCGCGGTACGACCCGTGCGCATATCGCCCGTGCCGCCCTTGACGGCATCGCTTTCCAGACTTACGACATTGCCCAGGCCATGGCGAAGGACATGGAAGCACCGCTTACAGAACTGAAGGTTGACGGCGGAGCCTCCCGCAACAACCTCCTGATGCAGTACCAGTCCAACCTCCTCGGCATAAAAGTAGTCCGCCCGAAGATTACCGAGACCACCGCCCTCGGTGCCGCTTACCTTGCCGGTCTGGCGGTCGGCTTCTGGAAAGACATTGACGAAATCAAGAACCAGTGGCAGGTTGAGCGCAGCTTCGAGCCTCTTGCCGACAGCGAAGAGATAACTGCTGCCAAGGCCGGATGGGCAGATGCCATCGGCAGGACACTGACAAACAGGTAGACAGCCGGCCGGGGACAGGCGGTTGTCGGCAATAACCGGCGTACCATGCGATTATAAAATTCCATCATCGCCTATCATTGTCTATCATCGCTCATCCCCGCCTATCTCCCCCTCAACAATCCTAAACAACAATTACCTAAATTCAAACATTATGGAATATTCTATGACGACCCAGTTCCTGATGGAACTGATTGGAACACTTGTCCTGGTACTTTTCGGAGACGGTGTATGTGCGTGTGTAACGCTGAACAAGAGTAAGGGACAGAATGCCGGATGGGTGGTGATCACTCTGGCATGGGGTCTCGCAGTCTGCATGGGTGTGCTCGTTGCCGGACCCTATACTGGTGCCCACCTCAATCCTGCCGTATCACTCGGCCTGGCTGTAGCGGGTATGTTCCCCTGGAGTTCGGTCCCTGTCTACATCGCCGCACAGATGATCGGCGGCGTACTGGGCGGTATCCTCGTGTGGGTTTTCTACAAAGACCACTACGATGCCACCGACAACGACGCTGCGAAGCTCGGGACGTTCTGCACGGCTCCGGCCATCCGGAACTACGGGATGAACTTCCTCAGCGAGGTAATCGCCACGCTGGCACTGGTCTTCATCATCATCAGTTTCAGCACAAAGGGCAACTGCTGCGATCCGGAACACTTCAAGTTCGGACTGGCAGCCCTCGGTCCTGTTCCTGTGACGCTGCTGATCATCGCACTCGGTATGTCGCTCGGCGGTACGACCGGTTACGCCATGAACCCTGCCCGTGACCTCTCTCCGCGCATTGCACACGCCATCTGCATGAAGGGCGGCAACGACTGGGCTTACTCATGGGTGCCTGTTGTCGGTCCTATGGTCGGCGGTGCCATTGCCGGTCTGTGCGGTGTATGGCTGCTCTCATTGTAAAAATTGAACATGACTGCTTAGCTTGCATTACATAACCAGATGAGGACGGACCGGGAGGCCGGGATGTATGCCCTACGGAAACCTTGCATCCTGCACGCCCTCATCACAATACCGAAAACTATGACGAAAAATCTATTCAAAATGGCCTGTGCGGCTGCCTTGAGCCTTGTTTCTTTCACAGCCAACGCACAGAAGCTGCACTTTGTATCAGAACTGGAGACAGCCCATCTGTGGCGCGGACTAGAGGTCTCAAAGGGACTGACCTTCGACAATGACGTCTCCATCTCCGACAACAACGACCACTTCCGCTTCGGACTGTGGGGCGGAATGCAGACGGACGGTGACTACAAGGAGTTCGACTATTATGCTTCCTACACCCATGGCGGATTCAAACTCGCCGTCTGGGACATTTACAACTTCTCCGACGGTATCTATGCCAACGACAAGGCGTACCGTATCTTCAACTATAATGCCCGCACGACAGGACACTTCATCGATGCCGCCGTCAGCTACGACTTCGGCGAGAAGTTCCCCCTGAGCCTTTCCTGGTCGACCATTCTTGCCGGGCGCGACCGCGGTGCTCTGAACGACAAGAACCTTTATTCCACCTTCGTGCAGGCTTCTTACAAGGTTTATGAAGACGAGGATTTCGTCGTGACTCCCTCTGTCGGCGCAGCCTTCGCCTTGAGCCCGGAGGACGGCAGCCATGCTACGTTCTACGGCAAGTCGGCCGGTGTCAACGATGTGCGGGTCAACGTGACCTATAAGCTGAAAGTCGGCAAGCATCCTATGCCGGTGACGGCTACGGCCATGTGGAATCCGGAAGCGAACAAAGGTTACTTCCGCGCTTCCATCAAACTGCTTGACATCTGACCGTCTCCTGTGTCTGTCCGGAACAGGCTGCAAGGGCGGTTATACCGTTACAGGCCTTTAGTAATCTTGACCAGATAAAAGTACTTAGTATTCAAGAAAATCCCCGGTTGTCGTGATGACAGCCGGGGATTGTTTTTAGGATTGTCTACAAAGAACAGGTGTTCTTTTTGTCCTTATAATTTACTCTCCCGTATGTCTGGATTCTTTCTGAAGTCTATGTCTCTCTTTCTTTCGGGAGAGAGGGCGGTACACGGAATCTGAGGAAGATGGAAGCACTTGTAAATAGCTTACAGACAGCAATATGGAGTGCCGTTTCGAGACAGTGCTTACTTGCAGGCCAGACAGGCGTTAATTGACGTGCAAGTAAGCCTTGCTTGGAATGCTGGCAGGCGTTAACCGGAAAGCAGGTGAGGGCTGATTGGAATCGAGGTGACCGTTTTCATTTCCGAAAGCGTAGGTCAGGATGGAAGAGAACAAGGATTTTCTGCATTGATTGTAAAGTATTTTCTCGTCTTGTGCAAGGATAGTCCTTTCCCGTTTCCGCCGTCCGTTTTGGGTGGAGGATGCGCAGGTCCGTCGCCCGGATGCTACTTGCTGATTTCCTCCGGCAATGAATCCTTGATCCATTTGGCAAACATACCGAGCAGCGTACGGCGGATGAAACTGGGCGAGGTCATAAGGATGATTTCACGTGAAGGAATAGGGTGGGCAAACGGCCGGACAAGTCGTTTCTGCCCGTCGGTCAACTGGGACAGGGCAAGCTGCGGAATGAAGGTGACGCCCTTGCCGTTCTCCACGATCCGCATGAAGGTCTCTATGCTTCCCAGGTTATAGCTCTTCTTGCTCCGTGCCGCCGACTTCAGATGGCAGAACTTCACCAGCTGGTCGCGGAAACAGTGCCCTTCGTCCAGCAGCCAGAGGTATTCGCCCGACAGGTCGGACGGACGGATGAACTCCTTGCTGAAGAGGGGGTCGTTTTCAGCCACATAGGCGAGGAACTGTTCATGGTAGAGTGGCGTGCAGTCCATTCCCTCCAGACCGCCGACCCTTGCCAGAATGCCGGCGTCAATATCGCCCCTCCTGACAGCCCTGCACATATCTTCTGTCTTCATTTCCGTAATCCTGACGTCCATCTCCGGGTGTTCGTTCATCAGCTGGGGAAAGAAGCGCGGGATGAGATAGGGTGCGATGGTGGGCAGGACGCCCACTTCAAAGGTGCCGGTAAGCGTCTGTTTCTCCTCTTCGACGGTCTGCCGGAGCTTCTTTGCCCTTGAAAGCACCTTCCATGCTTCCTCTATCACCTTCATGCCTGCCTTTGTCGGCTGGATAGGCTGCCGCTTGCGGTCGAAGATTTTCACGCCGAGTTCGTCCTCCAGTTTCTGTATCATCGAACTGAGGGTGGGCTGTGTCACATCGCAGTAGTCGGCCGCCTTTGCGAAGTGTCTGAGCCGGTAGACTGCCATGATGTATTCAAGTTGTTGTAGCGTCATCGTCTTGTCAAGTTTGATATGTCCTGACAAAAGTAGGAAAAAAACGCCGGACAGTCGCATCCCCGACCTGTAATAATTCTAAAATGGCATAGAAAAAGGGGAACCGGCTGCATCATGCAGTCAGTTCCCCAGTGTAAGGAGAATCTATGAACAGGCTGCGGACCTACTCGCCGTAACCGGGATTCTGCTGTGCCTTGAGTGTCGGATTGGCATCCGTCTCATAACTTGGGATAGCCGGCAGCGACTTGTAGTAATCACGGTTGTAGCTCCGGGCCTCTTCTGTCAGGACATCATGCCATCCCCGGTGGCCGTCATCCGTGTAGCGGGTGATGGTCTCGTTGTTGCGGACGGCATCGAAGAAACGCTGTCCCTCGCCCACGAGTTCCTTGCGGCGTTCCAGTGAGATGCGCGCTGCCGTGATGTCGGCAGCCGTAACCAGGCGTGAGGTATCTGTCGTGCGGTTCTTGATGACATCGTTCAGATACTGTGCGGCCTTTGCCTTGTCGCCCGACTTGAAGGCGGCCTCGGCCGCCGTGAGGTAAACCTCTGAGAGACGGAGCATCGGGACATTGGCATAACGCGGGTCACCGCCTACACGCGGCATCTTGTTCAGATAGACCTTCGCTCCGCCGAACACCTTGTCGCCCTCATCCGTCGTTGCCTTCTGGAAGACATCGGCACGGATGTCGGCCGGATCCTGCGCCAGCAGGTCGACGAAGTTCTTCGTGGCGCATACATCGCTGTAGCCGACGCCGTTGTCGCCGCTCTCGGCGTAGAGGTAGGCGATGCCCTCACGGTCGTTCCAGTCCTTGGTGTTGGTGACGGACAGTTCGAAAAGCATCTCGTTGAAGTGAGCGCTGTTGTCCTTGCCCCATGCAGCGACATACTGGTCGCGGGTCCAGAGCTGCTTGCCGGAGTTGCTGATGACATCCTCCGCCGTCGAGAGAGCATCTGCCCAGTCGCCTTTCGTCAGATAGACACGGGCGAGCAGTGCCTTTGCAGCATTGAGGTTGATGTACCCGACATTCTCCTTGGAAGAGGTCGTCGTCAATGCACCGGAGCTGATGGCTTCCTTGAGGTCCTTGATGACCTGTGCATAACATTCGGCAACGGTGTTGCGGCCGGGCTTTTCATTGCTGTCAAGCACCTTGGTCACCAATGGCACGCCCAGCGATGCGCCGTTGTCCTCGGTATAGGTCTTGCCGTAGATGCGGGTGAGGTCGAAGGTGGCCATGGCACGCAGCACCAGAGCCTCGGCACGGTACTGTGCGATGGCTGCTGCCGCCTCTGTCTTGTCGGACAGCTTGCCGCCGTCGGCCGCCTCGATGATGCGGTTCGCACTGCCGATGACCTTGTAAGGCGACTGCCAGATGGCCGTTGACTGTCTGAAGCTGCTTGCCGAGGTGTACTCCATCTTGTAGTAGAACTCGGCACGGTTGCTGCCGAAGTTCTGGTTATACTGCAGATCCTCGCCGTGCATCTCGCCGTAAAGGAACATCTGCGCACCATAGTAGTCGGTGAAATTCGATGACCCCTTCAACGCCTGGTACATACCTGTCCGGGCGGTCTCGAGGTCTGAACTGTTCTTGAGTGCCTTGCCGGCATCTACTCCGTCGGAAGGCTGCTGGTCGAAGAAGTCGTCTCCGCAGGATGCAAGGCCGAAAGCTACTGTGGCAGCCAGCATCCATGTATATATGTTCTTATAAGTTCTTTTCATAAGTAATCATCATCTGTTAAACAATTAGAAACCCAGTTCCAGACCGAAGGTGAAGGTGCGGAGGGCAGGTGTCTGGAATGTGCATACGCCGTCGACACGCATCTCCGGATCGACCGTGAGGTCTTTCGACTTCCATGTAAGGAGGTTGCTTGCGGCGAAGTAGAAGCGGGCCTTGCTCAGACCGAAGCGTGATACCCAGTTGCCGGGAGCGGTGAGACCCAGCGTCAGGCTCTTCAGACGGAGATAGTCTGTCGGCATCAGCCAGCGCGAAGAGTTCTCGCTTGTGTTTCCGTATTGGAATACAGGCTGCGAGGCACTGGTATCGCCGGGACCCTTCCACGTCTTGTTGATGTCATAGTAGGCAGGGACGGCACCGCGGAAGAGGTAGGATCCGTTGTCGTGCTGCCATGTTGCACCGTCGTAGGCCTTGCCGCCGAGAGAGAAGGTGAAGTTCAGACCGAAGTCGACGAACTTCCAGGTAAGGTTGTTGCTCAGGCCTCCTTCGAGGGAGGTCTCGTGGTTGCCGATGATGACCTTGTGGGCCTTGCTGGGGTCGGTGGTCGTCTTGCGGGCATCGGCAGTTCCGTCATTGAGATAGAACGATTCCTTGCCTGTCGCCGGGTCGACACCTGCATACTCGTAGCCGTAGAAACTGTAGTAAGGCTCGCCGACCTTGTGGATGCGGACACCGCTGATGATCTGGTCTTGGTCGCCGTAGATCTTCGTCAGCTTGTTGTGGTTGTGTCCGAAGTTCAGAGAGGTTGTCCATGAGAAGTCCTTGGTCTGGATGTTGTTGCTCGTGATGGTCACCTCGTAACCGTTGTTGCGCAGCGAACCGACATTTTTCGGAGAAGTCGGCAGGTAAGGACTGTCACCGCTGAAGTAGCCCGGCACGGCTGAAACCGGCAGGTCATAGATCAGGTCGGAGGTGCTACGTACATAGTAATCGAACGTCACGGAGATGCGGTCGAGGAAGGTAAGGTCGAGACCGACATTGAATGCACGGTTCTTCTCCCACTTCAGGTCGGGGTTGCCGATGCCGACGATGGCCATGCCCGACTTCCCGTTGTAGTAGCGTCCGAACTTGTAGAGGTTCATGTAGTCGTAATAGTTGCTCGGCAGCGTACCGTTCACACCGTAGCTGACACGCAGCTTGCCGTCGCTGAGGACGTGCTTCACCGGTTCCATGAACTTCTCTGCACCGAAACGCCATGCGGCTGATACCGACCAGAAGTCGCCCCAGCGGTTCGCCTTTGCCAGACGGCTGCTGCCGTCACGGCGGTAGCTTACGCCGGCATAGTACCTGTTGTCGTAGTTGTAGTTGACACGGCCCAGCCAGCTGGCAAGCGTGTATCCGCTCTTGTTGCTCTCGGCACTGGTCGTACCGGCATTGCCGAACTCATAGAGGTCGCCGGGATAATCGGTACCGTTGATGTAGTTGTACCTGTAAGTGTATTTTTCCGTCTCATAACCCAGAAGCGCATCCACGTTGTGCAGACCGAAGCTCTTTACGTATGACAGCTGTGTCTGGCCGTTGAGCTGGCTGAGGTCGCTTACCACCCGCTGCATCACCGCACCCGGCGCACCGTCGTTGGAGTAACGGTCCCAGAGGATGTTCTCCGTGTTGGAGGTATAGTCGTAGGTGACCTTCTCGCTCAAGTGAAGCGCGTCCCAGATGTTCCAGTCGAGCCTGAGCGAATTGAGCGTACGCTTGATGTCGCTCTTGTCGCTCGAGTGTTCGTACTCGTAGAGCGGATTGATTTTGACGACGCTCTTCGTCTGTGCGCCTGATGCCAGGCTGCCGTCAGGAAGATAGGCAATGCTGGACGGTGACTGGAAGAAGGCATAGTTGGCGATTGAGCTTGTAAAGCTCGTGCCTTCATTGGCAAGCTGCTGGTTCATCTTCGTGAACAAGGCGGAGTAGTTCAAGGTGAAGTGTCCGAACCTGTGGGTCAGGTTGGCATTGCCCGTGAAACGCTCCAGTGCCTGGTTGGCGGTGATACCCGTCTGCTTCATGTAGGACAGAGAGGTGTAGAACTGCGTGTTCTCGCTGCCGCCGCTGAGGCTTACCTGATAGTTCTGATGATGTCCCGTTTTGAAAAGAAGGTCTTTCCAGTCGGTCCACTCCTGGATGGGATTGCCGCTTTCGTCATAGCCTACAGTAGGCTTGGCAGCATAGTTCTCGATGTTCTTCTTTGCAAAGGCTTCCGCATCGGCTTCACTCATGCCTTTCTTGTAGAGTGCGAAGTTCTTGAGCCCGAGGGACAACAGCGCACGACGGTCGTCACCGCCCAGCATGGGACGATAGTCGATGGCAAGGTTGGAGAACCCCCAGTCGCTGCGGAAGTCGACATGGGTCTTGCCCTTCTTGCCGCTCTTCGTCGTGATGACGATCACGCCGTTGGCGGCACGCGAACCGTACAGTGAAGCGGCAGCGGCATCCTTGATGACGGTAATCGACTCGATGTCATTGCTGTTCAGCGTTGCCAGCGCACTTGTTCCCGACTCGTTATAACTTGACTGTGCAGCACTGAGGTCGCCGGAAATCACCGGTGTACCATCGATGACATACAACGGATTGTTGCCCGCATTGATGGAACCCATACCGCGGACACGGATGCTGCCGACGGAACCTGGAGCACCGGACGAACTCGTCACCGTAACGCCAGGAATGGAACCGGCCAGCTTGTCCTGGACGGATGTTACCGGCACATCGGCCAGCTTGCCGGGGTCGATGCTGGCTGCCGCACCCGTAAAACTTGATTTTTTGAAGTTACCGTATCCTGTCACAATCACCTCGTCGAGTGAACCGGCATCTGCTTTCATCACGACACGCATGCCGTTCTTCACCGGAACAATCTGGGTCTTCAGACCTACATACTGGAAACGTAACTGACTTTTCCCTTCAGGTACAGACAGATGGAAATTACCATCAATGTCTGTAACAGTTCCCATCTGTGTCCCGACAACCAGGACGGATGCGCCTACCACAGGCTCACCGTCATCAGCCGAAACAACAGTTCCTGAAATCTCTGTCTGCGCCAATGCAACACCTATGCAAAGGAACAGACCTGCTAAAACCATTGACAACCTTTTCGCCATAAAAAAACAAAATTATTAATGTAAAATTCTCTATAAAAACCGGTGCAAAGGTATGAATATTTATTTAATGTGCCAAAGAATGTTTAAATAAATTGAAGATTTATCTATGTTAATGGTTACGGATTATAATTTTGCTTTTGCATAACATAACACTGTAAAAGCATAAAAATTGTATAAACACATTGTTTCTTCACACCTTGACAATGGGGTAGGGAAGTATAGTAGAGTGCGTTACAGCACATTGTCTGTCAACGGATAAGACAGCTGACCGGCAGTCAGTAATATTGGACGACAATGAATACCAATGCTGCGGATAGGACAGATGGAGCAAAGAAAGGTGTGCGGGAAATCCGTCCAGGCTGTTTCCCGAAGACATCATCGGCGTGTGTCGGGAATTCCCGGCGGTTGGTACCCCTGTTCTCGATGCCTGGGATGCGTGTTCCCGAAGGCTGGAACTCCTGTTCCCGGCCGGTAGGGACTCTCTTTCCTGTATGGCTTTTCCTTCATGACCAGATAAAAGAGACATCTGCAAAAATCAGTTTGCCCAAAACCGTGTATTTGATTATCAATAAGTTACAACTTCCGATAGTCTCATGTAATAGCGTTCTGCAGGGGCTTCTGAGGATAGATAGCGGAAGCAAGTGAGCAGTGCCATCCGCATTCCGTCAGACTTTCCCCCTTGGAGGAATCGGGAAGAGGGACTCATACAAAATTCTCCCCCCTCTTCATCTGTATCTCATTGACGTATTTCCTCACCAGTGCCGAGGAGTCTTCTTTCTTGCAGATAAACAGCACATTGTCTTTCTCGGCCACGATGTAGCCGTCCAGCCCGTTGATGACGGCCAGTCTGCCTTCGGGCATCTTCACGATGTTGTTGGTCGCATTTTCAAGGATGACGTCCGAGTTGATAATGACATTGTCGCCTTCACGTCTGCTCATGGCCTCGTAGAGACCGTGCCAGGTACCAAGGTCCGCCCATCCGAAATCACATTTCATCACATAGACGTTGTCCGACTTCTCCAGCACGGCATAGTCTAACGACATATTCGGATAGAGGGAGAAGTTCTCCTGCATGAAGGCGTCTTCCGCTTCTATGGTGGCCATTTCTTCTGTGCGTTCTTCCGTGTGCAGGAGGGAAGGGAGAATCCTGGAAAGGGATTGCTGTAGATGGCGGGCGTTGGAGAGGAACAGCCCCGTGTTCCAGTACCACTCCTTGCTCTCCATAAACATCCGGGCAAAATCCCTGTCGGGCTTCTCGGTAAACGCCTGTACCTTGTAAATATCGCCCGTACCCGTATATGCACCCTTCTGTATGTAGCCGTAGCCGGGTTCGGGACGGGTCGGACTGATGCCCATCGTGAGGAGTGCGTCATTGGTCTCGACGAATTGCAGTCCTTCTGCAATATTCCGCCGAAAGTTCTCCTCATTGACAATGTGCTGGTCGGAGGGTGAAATGATGAGGTTGGCCTTGGGATTGGACATCATGATACGGTGTGCAGCCCATGCCACGCTGGGGGCGGTGTTCCGGTGTATCGGTTCGGCCATGATATGGGCCATGGGAATCTCCGGCAGTTGCTTGCGGACGATGTCAAGGTATCTGCGGCTGGTATTGATGTAGATGTTCTCCCTGGGAAGAATGCGGACAAAGCGGTCGAAGGTCTGCTGGAGCTGCGTCCTGCCCGAACCGAAAAAGTCGATGAACTGCTTTGGAAACCTGTCCCTGCTGCACGGCCAGAGCCTTCTGCCCTTGCCGCCTGCAAGAATCACGCAATAGTTGTTCTGTTTCGTAGTCATTATTTTATCTAAGCTAACCAGTTTCTGTCCCCCAAAGATACCTTATATATGTTATACCTCCAAATCTTTTCTGTTTAAATACCAAAAATCATGACGAATCATTCCGTGCCTGATATTTTGTCTGATAAAAATTTGCCGCATTCAGATTTTCTCCCTAACTTTGCACCTGTTGCTCTGACGACAAAATCATGCCCAGATGGCGGAATAGGTAGACGCGCTGGTCTCAAACACCAGTGGAGCAATCCATCCCGGTTCGAGCCCGGGTCTGGGTACGAGGTAAAAAGCTAAGTAGTTTATTATTAAACACTTAGCTTTTTCTTGTTTTATAAATGTTCCCAAATTGTTCCCGTTAAGCTAGGAATTAGTTATTATATCTACTAACTATCCACGTCTGATTCCTAGGATCATATTTAACCATATCTCTATAGACTGGTAATAAATGAAGCGCAGAATCAATTTGTGGTGCTTCTATCATATAAATATTTCCTCTTTTTTGAAAAGTTATAGGGTAATTCCGTATAACGAGACCTAACTGTATTCTATAGTGCTCTTTTAGATTTTCAATGTTGATATTTTTTTTCTCTAAAGAGTCTTTTTCCATCTCTAATTGATGATATGTAACAGGTTTACCATTTACCGTCCTATATGTAATAAAAGAATTAGAATCGGGTTCTATAAATTGTTCAAAAAGAGAATCCCTATACTCTAGCAAGTTCAATTTGGACTCCAACGTATCATTTCTATCGAATAATAGCATATTAGCTATAAGTGAACTTGTAAAAACAACAATAAGAAACATCCAAAGATTTGCCAATCCTCGTTTCGACTTCTCGTGAATCTCGATTCTTTGATTCAACTTATCTATTGTTTCTGTTATATTTCTATCATCCATCAAGGACTTTGCTTCTAACTCCTCATAAAGTTCCGAAACTATTTCCTTAAGTGTTTGCTCTTGGATTTTCTTCATAATAGATTTTATTGTATCTTTTTAAGAAACTTCAGATTATTTATTTGGGCTTTGAGTTCAAGTCTCTCCTGTTTTAACCTGTCTATTTCAGACCTATAATTTGCCTCTTTATCAACCCATTTTTCCCATTGTTCTTTATCTATCTGTAGTTGGTTTCGAGTCATCTTAGTTTCCTGAAAATAACATCCTCCCTTAAAGCCAACACATAAAATAGCTACAATTATTACCAGTTTCCCCCACAGACTATCAAGGGCTACAAGCAACCTCTCAACCCGTGTCTCTTTGTCTTGGCTTTTTATTACTGGCATAAATAATACGTTTTTACTTTTTTGATGTGCCATATATACCATGTATTAATAGAATCCTATGTTATGTAATAGAACTCCATAAAATAATACATTTCGCATATTATAGACATAATAATGTTTAAACTATAACTCACATTTAAGCATTATAGCCCTCCTCAAAATCTTTTTTAAATTCATCTGGTATCGTTTCCAAGACATTTTCTTTATCCTGCTGTACCCCCATGACAAAACCATGATTTCTTACAATATCTTGTACAAACTCATTACAGTTTAGTCTATTTATAATATTACCAACGCCTGCTGATAAAGATAGCCTACCCATATTGTTTGGTAGAATTGCCCTATAAATTTGAATACGCCCTTCGCTCCCCCAAGCTCCTTGTTCCTCATTATGCTCCCATACTAATGATGTACTACCATCAGATTTAGCAAGAAACCCTATGAGTTTATAATATTCATGCTCATTGGCAAACTGTATTTGTCCATTTATTCCAAAAGATTTTTTATACATAGTTGTAAATTTTAATTAGTTCATTCTTTAATGCTGCAAATGATGTGCTAAGTGAAATATTCTGATCTAATCCTGTGTTTATAACGAAGATAAAGGACTCCTTGCGATAGTATTTATCTCCAACTGTTTTCAATGAAGTTTCAACAGTATCAGCCTTTGCTAAAAGGCAGGTTAGTTGATAATCTCGATTTATCTGCTGAGTCCTATTACTAGGATGTGCTAATGTATAATGCTGAGTAGCTGTCAGCTTAATCAAATTTTCTAAATAGTGAGCCAACTGCGGAAATTGTGATTTGGGGAAGATATGATGAACTTGTGTCGCTTCACCATTTCCATACTGATCATGTACTTCGCTATCTATCTGTATCTTGCGGAGTAGATTCATTGCTTTTTGAACATAATAAGCATTATATGCTTCTTGCTGTTCTATGTCTTGTTGTTGCTCTGCTTCTTGACGTGTAATAGACTTCTCTTTGTTTAAGTCTCGCCAATTCTTACGATTATACATTAAGTCAGAAAATGTAAAAGCATATTGGGACATACGCCCTTTCTCCGTACCATTGATTTGATTTTCTACAGCATAAACATTGAGAACTTTTGGGAAAATGCGATGGACTTCAACATTAGTGTTGATTGCAGTGCAACCAATGGTAAATTTATCATACCTATCCTTTAGTTCTTGAAAATCTGCTGCTGTAGCATTTCCTTGGAGGCACTTATTCTTATAAGTATCAAAATATTTCAAGAGTCCACTATCACTTAATACCTTGACAAGATAACAGTAAAGGAAATTAAAAGTATTACGCTCTCTTTGTGCAATGTAATCTAGAATATCCATATTAGCAACACTATAATAGTTCTTACCAGAGCGTTTTTCTATTTCCAAAACATGTGCATAAGCAAGCATTCTAAGAGGTTGTTGTATAAACTTATCATACTCGCTACGTGCTGTAGGGTTAGTTGGGAGAGGTTTATTAAAGATTGCTTTTGCATTCTTTATAAAATAACGTGCTTCCCAAATATCTAACACAGTAAACTCATGTGTAGTGTCCACAGCATTTATAATGCAATCTGCTATGAAACATACTACATCTGGAGTACACTTTTGATCCATGAAGCGAGCATCTCCAGACTTTCTAACATCTAAATCAAATTGATTCAGGTATGATGTTATTTGATCTCTCATAATATTTTATTTGAGTTTCCCGAAAAAGAAAACGGAATTATTATCAATGTTTAACGAACGAGTTCCTAAGTTCCTTGCTACAGCATAGAACTTTGTAAATTGCTCTGTAGAGTAAAACGAAAGGTCTTGTTTTGTAACCTTGTCATTCTTATCTATTAGCGTAAGTATAGCTACTGAGCCATCAGCGATACAGTCCTTTGGCAAAAAGCACGCACGAGGATTATAAGTTAAGTTTGGCAATAATACGCAATCGGTATGATTTAGGAATTTTCCAACGTCAAGACCGTCTATATCATCAATATAACTATCATAATCAGGAATGTTTACTATCTCATTATTTCCTATATTGCGTGATTTTAGCACTCTGATTTGTCCATGACTACTTGTAATCGCTTTTGTTATCACTCTATCCCTATATGCCTTAAAAACATCAAACTCTAATTTGTTGGCTACATTATCAAATTCTTGGTTTCTATAAATAATCCAACAAGGAAAATTATCGTCAGTAAGATAGGCTTGCTTTTGCACATCTATTCGCTCTGTAATATAAGATTCCACTATTGTATTTTCTGGTTTCTTAGCTGTTTCAAGTACAAACGCAATAGTTTCTATCTTAACATTTTTGAATCCCTTTTCTCCAAAATCTATGATGTGGGAAATCTTCTTTTTAGCCATCAATAAGCGCGTCTTATTAAATTCTGGAGCATTAATCAAACTTTTGGGAACAATAAGTGCAACGACACTACCTAATAACATCGCTTTCTCTATAAAGAAAGCAAAAATATTGTTTGTATCAGTATTGTAAATGTCTGATTTGTATGATGCAAGCAAGTTTTTCTCTTTAGTTAGCTTTTTGTAAGGAGGATTACCTACTACAACATCATATTTTTTGCTGAAAATGTGCAACAGAAAATCTGCACATATATAGTTGATATGTACATTCTCAGGAATAGTCACGTGGTTTAGTAAGTTTTGCAGGGTCTCAATGCTTCTATTATCTATATCGACAACGTCTATGTTTACAGATGGTAAATCTTCATACTTTTTTATCAACATAGGGATAAAGTTACCGACCCCTACGGATGGCTCCAAAATATTTAATTCGGCAGCTCCCTTAAAATCTGGCAAGTTTTTTACGACTGAAAAACATATATCCTGTCGAGTATAATAAGCTGCGTTGTCGTCTCTATTGGCATTGGCTAATTCTGCTATTTTTGACAGCTCAAAAAACTTCTTTCCTGTAGATTTCTTTATAAAATCTACAAGATTTTTTTGTTCAGCCAATTTACGTTGTTCAATAAGTTTCTTTATATCCTGTTCTGCAATAACTGGAGCACACAAAACTCTACGAATTTTATGTGCAATCTGCCTAAATATTACAGTAGGAACAGCTTCTCCCAAATTCTGGCGGATATTCATTTCCTCTTTCTTGAGAAAGGCTTCCTTTTCTTTTATAGATAGAGTGTTTAGAGTATCAAAGGGTATATCAGACCATTGGAAAGAATGAGGGACGGACATCATTAGCATGACTTCTCTAATACTGAACACACGATTGTCAACAGGGTGTACAGTATTCTGACTAGCCATTATATCGTTGCGTGTGTGAATACATGGCGCAACTTTATCCCAACATTGCCGAGTATATTTATCTCCGTTCTTACGTGCGTTATAAACTACTACGCCATTCTTTATAGTGTGAGGTATTCTATTTATATCTGTATTGTCAAATGCAGATTGTCCCTCTTTTATTTCTGAAATCCATGCCTCCATCTTAGGGGCATACTTTCTGAAATTATGATATATATCAGTGGGGGAGATTTCTCCCATTGTTTTTAGCGAAGGTAATTCACCTATAACGTCACGGAGTGTTTTCTCTGGTTGCTTATCTGGGAAAACATCATAAGGAGTAATTTCTCTAATGTCCTTTCTTACTCCTATGACGAGTGTTCTAGTCCTACTAGACGGATTACCATAATCCTTGAAATTAACAACCTTATACAATATATTATATGAACCTCCGAGATTAAGCTCTATGGCACTACGAATAGTCTTATCTTCCCCATCTATATCAGTACAAATTGAAGTTAAGAATGCTCTTACATTTTCAAAAATAAAAAACTTAGGCTGTATTTGCTTAGTCATTTTTATAGACTCCACAACAAGCGAATTACGTTTCAATTCATCTTTCTTCTTGTGGTTAGCTACAGACATTCCCTGACATGGAGGAGTCGCAACAAGCACATCCAAATCTTTTACATTGAAATTCTTTTGCCATAATCTTAATTCAGAGAACACTTTGTCTTGTGTTGCTTGCTCAGTCATATCACCGCAAATATAGCCACTATCATAAGCACATTTTTGATTGTACTTTTGAATCTTTAATCTTCGCTCTAACAATTCTACTGTTGCAAGACAGTAAAAATTTTCTTCTTTGAACCCGTAGCAACCTATACCAGCACTACTGAATAAGCTGATATATGTGTGTAGTCCATACGGAGAACGGCTTTCCTCAACAATAGATTGAGGCAATTCTATTTCTTTATAAGTCTTCTTTGGCATCACTTTGCATGCTTTAATTCATTCCTCACTAATGACAACACATCTGAAGCAACAGATTTATCAGTTGCTATCACATCTGAGACCTTGTCTGCTAGCCACAAAGTCAATAGGTCTTCATGAGCTACATGAAACAAATTTGATAATATCACAATTTGTTCTTTTTTGGCTTTCCTCTCTCCTCGTTCTATTTTACAATAGGTAGCCGTATCAATATCAAGTGCCGCAGCTAAACGACGTTGCGGCATTTGATTTATTGTACGTAATTCTTTTATTCGTTCGGAAAACAACATATTAACTATTTTTGTCTTGACATTATTTGGCAAAGTTACGAATTTTACACGAGAGTAACAATTTTACTTATATTTTTATTCCTCTCTTTCTTGCTTTTTCCTTATATACCAATTCCGCTTTCTCTCTCCATTGCTCATATTTCATTTTAAACCAATCTACTACTGGCAAATCATCAATGAACAACTGCCATTTGTTCTTTTGCTCTGGACGAACTACATTCTTGATGTACGCAACAGATTGCTCTGTGTCAAACTTGCGATTGTGTTGCTTAGAGTAAAGTGAACCACTAAAACTAACCTTTTTGAAGCAAGCGATTGCCTTTATTAAGTTAGGAACAAAGCCCATTTGCAAGCATTCACGCACGATAGCCTTAATATCAGCAAAATAAGGAATAAGTTCCTCCAACTTACTTTCTTTTTTCTGCTTGTTGATTACATAACGTGTATGCTCACTTTTCACCAGCTCCAACTGTTGCTTGTGCAGTATATCTGCAGTAGTGATTTGAGTACACAAAGCATTTATACTCTGTTGAAGCTCAAGTTTATCGACTTTAAGTTGCTTGTTCTCTTCCTCCAAACGTTTAACCTTATTGCTCCCGAAAAGAGAAGATATACTATCCGTAATCGCTGTTGTGGCAGTTACTGCAGAACTTTTCAGTTTCTCTACTTTTATTCCTTGTTTCACCTCTTTAAGTTCTGATTCTAGCTGTTCTTTGCTTGATTCAAGTGTATGTAGTTCACTTTGTAGGTTTTCGGTTGCACCAATGAGTGATTTGTAATATTCAGAAGTCGAGATATGTTTAGCTTCAGATCCATCAATACCACGATGTAACCCATACTTGTTCATGAGTTGTGCATAGCTATCTTGATAAGTTTTTAACTTGTTCCGTGCCATGACATCATCAGCACACAACCGAGTTGTACCAGCTTTCTTCTTTCGGTACTTACGTTTACCATTCTCTTCCTCTTTTTGGGCTTTCCTCCGTTCACAGGTAACAATAGGTACAATCGTAGCATGTATATGTGGTGTATGCTCGTCCATGTGCAGAACAGCCGACACAACGTTTTCTTTGCCGTAGGTTTCTTGTAACCATTGAATGTTATCTTGACACCAGTTACCAAGTTGTCCACTTTCTTCTACCTGCTTCATTTTCTCGTGCGTTCCTGTGAGCAATACCCGGATTGCTCGTACTTGATTCTTACCAATCTTGCGAGTGATACCAGCCGTATTGATGCGATGGCTTATTGCTTCACTTCGGGAGTGGATTCCATCGGGGAACTCAATGAGTTCTTTGTTTAAGTGAGTGCGACTTTCATCTGCATTCTTAGGATGAATGGTGCGTTCGATATGAGCAGACATACCCGTGTCGGCTCCTTTTGCTTTCTCTAAATGTAATACTGCGTATCCCATAGTCCTCTTACATTATTTGTTTTTACGTTTAGGTTGGTGATTCTCTTCGGGGTTTCAAAAGGGGATTCTCCTTTGCTCATTGGGCATTTTTAGCAGAGGAGTGTAACGGCTGCGTAAAGAAAATGCCCTAATGAGCTATGGTATTTCGCTTTGTGAAATATCCATAGGGGAGCAAGCGATGATTTATAGCCCCCTTCCTTTTCCCTTTTGTTGTTGAATGATGATAGGTTTATCACAAAGTAGGTCGTTAATATCCTTATATTTTGAGTAAGCTCGTGCGCCATTTTTTACCTTATTCCCTAACTCTTTTGAGAGTTCTGCATAAGCATCCCAGCCTGCTCTATCGTTGTCGAAAAGACAAACGAGGTTTTCATAGGACATTAAAAGGCTCTTTGCCTTTTGCAAGTTGGTGATGGAGTTAAGGATGATATAATCCGAAGCTCCCACTGACTTGTCATCACTAAGGGTTAAGATACCCTTGCTTTGCTTTTGCAAGGTCATATAAGATAGATAATCCATAAATCCCTCAAATATCAGACAGCTATTGGCTTGGTCTTTCAATTTGATAATCGTAAATGATTTAGGTGCTATGCAGCCTTTGAAGAATGAGTTGCGCAGTTCGTAGCCACCAATCTTGTTAGCAAAGCCTATAGCAAAGTAGGTTTTATCCTTATAGGTAAAATGTAGTTCTACACATTCCTTTTGAGCTATCGCAATATCCACTTTGCGCTCCGCGAGGTAATGAAGTAAGGCAGGGTGAGATAGTTCGCAGACTTCTATGTTCTTAAAAGCAGGTTCTTCTGGAGTAGTAATCCTTGTAGGTTGGTAGGAGTGATAGTTCATAGTGGATATGCCTGGAGCTGACTTTTCTATTTGTGCAAGCAGATAGGAAATATCTCTTGAATGATATAACTCTTCTGCAAGTGCGATGATACTACCACCTTTGCCAAGTCCGAAGTCATACCAAAGGTTGAGCTTTGTGTTAACCTTGAATGATGCCTGTGTTTCGTTTCTAAATGGCGATTTATAATATAACTTTTCGCCACTAATTTTGATAGGTGTATGCCCTATACTTTGCAGAAAGTCCTGCAATTTGATATGTTTTGCTGTTTCAATGTTCATAATTGTACGGCTTAGATGTTGTTAGAAAATTGATGATTTGATGAGTTTACTTGTAAGTGCTTGATAATGAATGTTTATATTATACATCAACTCTTCATCAAAAAAATAATCTAAAGGGGAAGTGATGCTTGTGCAACTATTTCCTTATATCTTTACTTCGTTATTTCACGGTTTCATCTTATCACTATTTACCAGATAAGATATTTTTTCTTGGGGAGCAAGTTGTACTTTTATGCGGACAAAAGTGCTGCCTACTTCACGAAGTAGGATTATCGCGACTTCACTTGTTCGGGATTTACTGCTGACCAAAAGAGAAACCATGTATATACATGATAATTTCTCTTTTGGATAGCAATAACCTCTTCATCAATGATTTATTTATGATGTCTTTTTGATGAGTATTTATTTCCCTTATGTTCAGTGAGTTATATTCTCTTTTCATCAATTCATCAAAATAATAAGGGTTATAACGCTAAAAGTTGTTCGAGGGTGACCGTATAGTACCTTCCCATGCGCCTGACATCAGAATAATAGTTGGGGCGGTTGTAATCTATCTGGTAAGTGGTATAGCAAAGCGTATTACTTGCTGGTTGTAGCTTCCAAATATCCTGTACTACTTTACGCACTTGCCCTTTTTCGGCTTTCACCTGTGTGAAGTTGAGTAGTGAAACAATATCATTCAGACAGAAGGAATATTCCTTGATATTCATCTGTTGCATAATATCAATGGCAAGTTCAGCCATCTCAATTTCCAACTTATTGCGATTGCTGCAGATGATACGTTTAAGAGCTGGCGTTTCTGTAAGTTTAGGATTAAACCACATACGGCTTTCCTCTTGGGTACTTAGTGTGCGATGCTGGAGAAAAAATAGAAAGGCAGGTATTTCATCTTTGAGCTTCTTGAGGAAATCTGTATCATCAGATTGCAGTTTTTCTATTTTTCTTACCCAATAGCGGGTTTCTCCCATATCTATGATAAGAGGGAGGTACTCGTTGTTGGAACAGAGCACAAACTTGGAAAAGAAGGCTATTTCAGAGCGGTCTTTTCCTTTGGCTTCCACCTTGTAGGTATGTGTGGTACTTAGATTCTTTAGTCGTTCACTGTCTTCCCTACGGTTAAGCAGTACTTCATCTACTACGATAATGAGCTTTCCTGTCCAGTCAGCATTGAACTGACTGCGAAAATCCTCATTCGTATTAAAGGTTACATTGTCCTTAAAGATGGCTTTAAGGAAGTTGAGGAAGGTACTTTTACCTGTGTTGCGCTCTTCTGATACCAACAGAAGGATAGGTAACTTCTGAATGGGCTTTAGATAGAGCAGCTGCATATAATCCATTCCTAACTCGTACTGTTCGCCAAATATATGCGACACAAGGGCTTCGATATGAGGGAATGTTCCTTCTTTTGGCTCATGGTCTATCGGCTCATAGAGATTGAGGAAGTTTGCAACAACAGGTTGATAGTTTACATGGTCTGGCAAGGTACAAAAACCATTGTACTTAGGCACACTTGCAATGAAGTCCTTACCGTGATCTTGGCGCAATGTTTCGTTGTTCCAAACGATACGCTTGCGCACAAAACCACCACCTAACTTGGGTTGGTCCACCAATTTATATAAGGTGGTACCAACTCGGATATATTCTTCCTTTTCCATAGTATTATATTTGTGAGGTTGCGTTACCTAAGATTTTCTGCACATCAGACATTCTGTATCTGACCTTGTTCCCTACCTTTATAGGCTTCAGATAGTTCTTCTTTCCCCAATGCCACAAAGTAGCATCACAAACTCCAAATAGCTGTTTTACCTTTTCCTTTGAAAGAAAGCGCTCCTTGCGTGATTCTTCAGCGATAGTTGTAAGTTCGTCTTTCGCGCGGTTAATAAGATCGTTGGAAAATGCCAACAAATCCTCACCTGACGCCTCTAATCGCACATGTGCGTTAGAGGCTTGAATGATAGATAAAATATCGGTCATATTTTTTAGACTCCACCAGCTTGTTTGACTTCCTGTTGTCGGTGGCTTGCAAACAAAAAGTCGCCACCTCGGTTGAGATGACGACTGCAAATTTATATCGAAAAATGATTGATTTTCAACGAATTGCAAAACGCTTAATTCGCTTAAATATTAAACGAATTAAACGAACTGTTATTAGGATAAAAAGGTCTTGAATTCATCTATTGAAGCACGGTCTTCTCCCTTATCCATCAACCTAATTCCTGTTTTCCCAATAGTCTCTGAAAGCTCTTTATAGGCATTTTGAACACCACGAAGTCCCACTAATTGAACGTTGTAATAGTCGGATAATACTCTATGAAATGGCGCAATATCACATTCGTTAAGTAAGCCCCGTTCTTCCAAAGCAATTTTGAGATAAACAATATCTTTCTCTTTTGGTTTGGTTAATATTCTATTCCTTATCTTAGAAAGTAGCTCTTCGTTTTCTTTTGGTTTCAGAAGTTCCTTCAGACTCCTTTCATCCTTTGGTCTGCCACGCTTCTTGTTGATAGCATTGTTACTGTTACCATCAGAAGTTTTCGCTTCCTCCAATGCAGATTCAACAACAGTATCTGTGGACAAGGAACGCTTATACAATCTAAATTCCTCCCAGTCCTCCTTAGTTCTTTCTCCAGAAGATATACTTTTATGAATAATGTATTTGACCAGCAACGACAAAATCCATCTATGAACTCTATTTGTTTTACTATTATGAATAAGGCTCTCCCCCTGCTCTACCATACACTCGTAGCTTCTGCCAAAATACAGCCACGCAAGCATTGCAGGAACGATAGATTGCCTATTAGTGTCATGAAATTCATGTACCAATCGTTCTGCAAGGGTTGAATTAGTAAGCATCTCTTCCAAGTCAGAAAAATCTTTCAGTGTATCATTGTACATTCTTTTCTTGACCTCATTCTTGTACTTCGGTACAATCTTTACAACTAACATAAAGACTTTCTGAAACCCAGCACTATCCTTACGGTTCATCTCTTCAACAAATGAACCATACTCTTTCGGATGTGTATCAAGCCACTCTTTTATAAGTTGTTTGAAATCTTCAAAACTTCCTTTCATAGCTCAATCAGTCTAAAAGTTTTACTAAATCTTTCTTCATTTCTTCGTCAATATCTCTATACCGTCTAAAGGCTTTACTTCCCTCTTTGTGTCCTGACAATGCGGAAACTAAATTCGGGTCTTTTACTTTCTTATAGATATTACCAATGAATGTGCGTCTTGCCAGATGGCTACTTGCCACCTCATACAATGGGCGTTTTACTTCGTCATGCGTCAAAGGGTCTAAGATTGTTACAATTCTATCTACACCAGCTTCCTGAAAAATACGCTTGATAGCCACATTATACTTTTGTTCTGATATATATGGGAATAATTTAGCACCTTTATAGTCCTTGTAGCGTGCCAATATTGTCTTGGCTTTGCTATTTAATGGCACTCTAACAGTAATAGGGTTACCTTCCCTTGTCTTTTTGGGAATATACTCAATAGCTTCATTCACGATGTTTCTTCTCGTCAACCTATATAAGTCACTCACCCTACAACCTATCAAGGTCTGAAAGATAAAGATGTCCCTCTGAATGGTAAGCTGTGGATGTGCGGATAGGTCTGCATCAAATATCTGATCACGCTCCTCTAATGTTATATAGTAGGGTGTACCATAAGTACATTCGTCCAATGGGAAATCATCGAAAGGACGATTTGTTGTTATCTTTCTATCATAACACCAAATAAAGAACGTTCTTATGCGAGAAAATCTATCTATCAAAGTGTTCTTACCTCTTGGTAATGGAACACGCTTCTCTGGAAACGCTTCATATAGCTTGGGATATTTCTCATAATAGATATGCTCATTTTCAAAGAAATCCCACATATCCCTTAAAGTGTTAGAGGTTACATCATCTACATCAAGAATAAAATCACGATGTCCACGCTTTACGGTCTTCACATACATTTCATACCGTGCCAGTGAACGCCTAATAACCTTAAAGTTCTTTACTCGTACTGCTGATAGTTTATGTTCTATCAGAAATTTATCAAAGAGTTCCAAGAGTTTTGGCTTATTTTCCTGCATCAACTCTTCTTCCGTTTTGTAACGATTAGGATGATGGTACTTGTTGATAATCATTGCCAGCCATTCACTATCTGCTTCTTCTGTATATTGCTCTGTAATTACTGACACAATATCTTGTATACTCTGCGCCAAATGTAATTTATTCTCTTCAGAAACCAGCGCAACACGGTCTTTGTACCCTTGCTTCTCACTACTCCAATGATTGGGATTAATTACAAGCTCACTTGCAGCCTTAATGTCTTTCTTTCCGTCACGCAAACGAAAATAGATAGTAGCCATACTATCCGTATCATTCTTTTTTGCGGTCTTTCGGATGAATGCAGTAACCTTCATAAATCAATGCTTTTAGTTCTGCTGCAAAGATACATAATTGTTCCCAAATTGTTCCCAATCATCCTAAATTTATTTTTATCACTTTCAACCAAACTAAATTCGTTATTACTTTATTGCATTGATTATTAGTTATTTATATTAAGTAATGAGATTTAATAGGATTAAATAAGATGTTCCCGTATTTAATATTTCAAATGCGGGTCTGGGTACCACAAATCCCTTGTAAATAGCTGATTTACAAGGGGTTTTTCTTTTTCAAGGCGTACTAAGAGTGTACTTTATGACAAAACAAAGAGAAAGGTGTACTTTTATGATTTTTCGTCTCTTAGTTTTATATTTAATTAACGACATAAAAACTTTAGGAAATAGTAAAGCCCTGGCTTGAGAAAGTCGGGGCTTTGTGCAGAAAAAGAGAATATGACCATTTGGACACACTCTCGTTCTTATTGAGTGATCCCATTTTATTCGGAAGTTTGCCATACATACTTGAATTTCTTTATTATTCATACTCTGCAAAGGATTCTGCTCTCATATCGACTGCCTTTGGTACACATACAAGAGAACTTCAATGAGTTTCTCGTACTGTCATTGCTATTTACTTATCAGATTCTTATACACAACAGACCGCAACAGCTCGTCTTTTCGCTGCTTTGAGACGGGAAGTTCTTTCCCGCCCATGAAAATCCGCCCTCCCGAAATGGTATCTATATGGGATATGTTGACAAGAAAGGAGCGGTGTGTTCTGAAAAAGGCTTCTCGGGGCAACATTTCTTCTAAAGACGTCATGGTTTGGTGAATGGTCAAAACCCTGTCCTCGAAATGCAGTCTTACGTAGTTCTGCATACCCTCCGCGTAAAGAATGTCTTCCCATGCAATCCGCTTGAAGGAATCTCCCTGCCTGATATACATGCCCGGAGCCGTTGTTTCTTCGCGTCCGCTTTGCAGGAGAAACATCTCCCGTGCTTTCGATACCGCCTGAAAGAAGCGCTGAAAGGCAATGGGTTTCATCAGATAATCTGTAACGTGCAATCGGAAACCATCGAGCGCATATTCCGAATATGCCGTGGTGATGATGGTCAATGGCGGTTTATCCAACGACTCCAAAAAGTCCAATCCGGAAAGACGGGGCATGTTAATATCCAGAAACATCAGATCAATCTCTTTGTTTCGGAGGATTTCGGCTGCCTCCGACGCCGACGAACAGGAAGCGGCAACTTCCAGAAAATCCAACTTTCCGATATAGTTCGCAATTCCTTTTACGGCAATCGACTCGTCGTCCACCACCAAACATTTCATCCTGTACGGGTTCGTTTTCAATATCATTTCCACCATCGGTTTAGAAATCAATTACAAGTTTTGTATGATAGCAGTTTTCCGTTTCATCGATTGTCAAGTCATATTTTCCGAAACAGAGTATATCCAACCGCTCTTTTATGTTTTTAAGTCCCCTCCCTCCCGTATCTGTTCTTCTTGCAGGCAATGCCGGTTTAGAGTTTTTTACTTCAAGAAAGATGGTACAGCCCGCCTGCCGCAGACAAATATCGATATATCCCTTTTCCATATCAGCACCGGCAACATGCTTGAACGCATTTTCCACAAACGCAATGAAGAGCAATGCCGGGATTTCCACCTGTGCGTTTTCAATCTCCCACGAACACGACACCGTGAGCCTGTCGTCCCGGCGCAACTGCTCCACGGCAATGAAATCTTTCAGGAATTGCACGTCCTCGCCGAGCGTTACGCTTTGCCTGTCCCCGCTATACAGCTGATAACGCAATATCTCGGAATACCTTATCAGCAGTTCCGACGCCAGTTCCACATCGGTCTGCATCAGCACGTGTATGTCGTTCAGCACGTTGAACATGAAGTGAGGCGTCATTTGATGCCTGAGCGTGCACAACCGATATTCGGCAAGCTGCTGCTGCGACCTGACATATTCCAAAAAGAAACGCAGTCCACAAATGGCGATATTGATGATAACACCCGCCGAAACAGGTACGAAAAAGGCGTAAGGTTGCGTTGCTGACAAGTTGAAACAGCCTGACACGAGAAACACTCCCGCCTTTTCCAAACCGGAAAACAGTTCGATGCAGCTCACGAAGACAAGTCCCACAACCAGCGATAACGCGACAAACTGCCCGGCAAACCGCCCTGCTTCTTTCTGTTTCATGGCTCGCAGCAGCAAAGGTCCGCTCAGGTAGTTGGCAACAGGGCATATCGTAATGATCAGAAGTGCAGCAAACAGCACCGATTCGAGTGCCGACGCCGTTTGCGGCATCACCTGAAGCCAGAAAATAAAAAACATCAATATCCAAAATGGGATAATAATGTATCGGTCTTTTTTTATCAAGTCGATATTCATACTGCAAAGTTAACGGATTAAATGAAAGATATATTATTATTCGTCAAAGGTAAAGCTGTGATTCGTCAAAGAGATTTTGGCAAATGGCGGTCGGACATATAACTTTGTGGCAGATTATTATTATTATTCATTCATAAATACCAAGATGAAAAAAATATTGCTTTTAGAATTAATGATGACTGCCTGCACGGGCTTAAATGCCCAAATCATGTTCAAAACCGAATATTTCGGAGAATCGGATTATCGAATGACAGAAGGCGATACGGACAGGAAAGTGGGAAACAGCAAAGGTTCGGCGGTTGTTTATCAGGGCGGTGTCAATATTCCGCTGTCGATGAAACTCGATGAAAACGAACGCCCTACCATGTGGGCACTCAGTGTGGGAGGAGCATATGTAAGGCTCGATAACAAAGGTTTCACGGAGCCTTTGGTCATCGACGAGATAATGAACCTCGGCCTGAGCCTGAATCATTTAAGGCCTTTGAATGACAGATGGTCGATGCTCACCACCGTCGGAGGCGGCATTTATATGCCGAGCACTAAGCTTTCCAAAATCAGGTTCAAGAACGTTTTAGGCAGTGTGGGAGTGGTTTTCATCTATCATCTGAAACCGAATCTTGAATTGGGCGGGGGGATTGTTTTGAATAACTCCTTCGGTTATCCGATGCTGTTCCCCGCCTTTTACCTGAACTGGGCGACGGCTGGAAAATATACCGTAAAAATCTCGATGATGGACGGTGTGGAAATGTCGGCGGGATATAATGCGAACAGGCATTTAAGTCTGAACATCGTGGCGGAAATGAAGGGACAAATGGCGCTGATGGTGCAGGACGGAAAAGACAAAATCTTCTCCCACCAATACATTATCGCCGGCTTCCGCCCCAAAATAAAACTCGGCAAACGCATCTCTATTCCCCTCACGGCCGGCATTCATGTCATACGCCCTGCGGAAATCACTGACAGGAGCTTAAAGAGTATGTTTCGGGACAGGTCATGCTATTTCCAAGTATCTCCTTATGCTTCTGCCGGTTTGAATATCGAATTTTAGCCGATGATAAGAAGTTGCCTTTCTATGCAATTATATCTGTGTGCTAGCGATTGAAGTGTGTCCCATCATCTTGGCGATACTCTCAATAGGAATTCCCGCACTCAAAGCAAGCGTACCGAATGTATGGCGTGCCATGTGCCAGCTGATGTGTTTATTGATTCCTGCACGCTTTACCCACCGTTTTACTGATTTGTAACAGCTCTCATAAGTGGGTAAGTTGAAAATGGATGAATCTAAGTTTTCTGGATCTTCTCCTATCAATGAAAGCAAACCATCGTTCAAAGGGATAACCACACCGCTATTGGCAGAATGTCCTTTGGTTTTATTCTGCTCAAACTTCAAAAGATGGTTGGTATAGTCGATATTCTTATAGGTTAAGTCTTTCACATCGCAGAAACGCAGACCATAATACAGGCGCAAAGGATAAATGCTCGTCACACATTTCAAACCGAGTAAAATCATTAACTCGTTTATTTTCAGGTGTTTTCTTATTTTGCAAAGATACTAAAAAGTCTTGAAAATCAAAGTGTACTATCTAACAAAAAACAGGCAAGAATAGGCTAATTTAGCAAAAATAAGAAAAACTCAAATTACTGATTATCAGTATTATATATTCTTTTCGTTTCTCTTGTTTTCACTATCTTGTACCGAGTCTGGTACCACAAGCCCCTTGTAAATCACTGATTTACAAGGGGCTTTTCTTTTTTAATATGTACTAAAAGTGTACTTTGTAACAAAACAAAGAAAAAGGTGTACTTTTATAGTTTTTCGCCACTTAGTTTTATGTTTAATTAACGACAACTCTTCCCTTTTATTCTGTTTTTTCCCCTTCCTTGGCTTTTTCTCCAACGAATGCCCTATCTTTGTAAACAATACCTATCTTAGAAAATTGCAAAAATGGAAAATGACAATCTAAAGATACAGCTTGACAGTATTCAACGAATATTAAACTACTGCATTACTCAGACCTACAATGTGCTCATTGGAAATATTCTGAGGAAAAAGAGCTGTGTAAGCAATATGCAGTTTAAAGAGATTTTGCAAAAAGAATATATCCGAATGACCGATGAACTATCTTCCATTTATCTGAATTATCCTGCCCTTGTATGTGTAGAGGAGTACTACAATGAAGGCGACTTTTTATGGGAAAGCTCCTTCTTTGAATCACTGACCAAAGAACAAAAACAGAAATATGCCTCATTCTCTGTATCTTCGTTTGAATATGCGAAATACATTGAGACACACACCTTATATAATGATGTCCTGCCGATGTTCTCGTATCTTGTTGATGCAATTCTATATGAACGATACGCAAAATATCTCATGGCAGAAATAGAACGAATTGAATTGACAGAGGTACAAACTGATCGGTCTCGCTCTTCTGTCTTGGTAAACGATGAACCATGTGAGCAGAAAAAGAAACCGGTCATCGTTGGTAAAGGAATAAATCCATTTCAATCCGAGTTTACAGAAGAGCAAATTGAGATTCTTACCGCTTGCATCAACGAAATCCAATTATTCACGACCCACATATCTGCCAAGATACTCAAAGACTTTTTTGCTTGTAAACTAAAAGGTGTTTTGAAATCAAACAACAATCGCCAGCTGGCATATCTCATGCAAAGTCTTAATCTTCGAGGGTTCATTACTGATGAATGGCAATCTGCGATTGCTCGTAATGAACTTGTCTTGGGGAAAACAAAAGATACGCCACTGACACGCACCGACCTTTCCACCGCAACAGACCAAATCAACATGAAGCAGCCGAAAGGATGGGAAATCATTGATAAATACATCAAACAACTGAAAAAAGGTTGAGCATAGGTTGATACCTCAAACATTGCTCAATGCCAATTACTTTTATCGTTTCTAATTTTGCCCTCGTTAACGAATAATTAGCGAAGGTGCACCTTCATATTGTTTAATTCAAAATGTTTGCAATATGGACAAAACATTAGAGACGCGAGTTGAAGAACTCGAACAACTGGTTTTCATGAACAAGAACGTGCTTAGCTTCGAGGAAGCAAGCAAGTTCTTAAATCTTTCCAAGAGTTATCTCTACAAACTTACTTCTGGAAACTTGATACCACATTACAAACCACAAGGAAAGATGCTTTACTTTGAGAAAGCTGAACTTGAAGCGTGGCTACGGCAGAACCCAATTAAAACTTCTGCACAGATAAATCAAGAAGCCCAAAGGTACATCATGGCCAGCAAACCTTTAATGCAGAAGTAACTTATGGCACACGAAGATTTTATCCGTGTTGGTACAACCTTATACAAGATTGTGAACCAACCACGCATCAATGGCGGTTTCGTCAAGAAGCGTATTGTGTGGAACAATGAGACATTACGGCAGGACTATGGCAAAGACTTCATCGCCACAGTCCCAAAGTATGACGGCTTTTGCACTGTTCCCAACCATGTGAACTATCAGCCTGTGGTCGATAAGTTTCTTAATATCTATGAACCGATAGGGCACCAGCCAAAAGAAGGAGAGTTTCCACACATCGAGTCCCTGATACATCACATCTTCGGGGAACAATATGAGTTGGGCATAGACTACTTGCAGTTACTCTATCTCCAACCCGTGCAGAAACTTCCCATCCTTTTGATGGTTTCAGAAGAAAGGAATACAGGCAAGAGTACATTCCTTAATTTCCTTAAAGCTGTCTTCCAGAACAATGTAACTTTCAACACGAATGAGGACTTCCGTAGCCAGTTCAATGCTGATTGGGCAGGAAAACTGCTTATCGTTGTGGACGAAGTTTTGCTCAACCGTAGGGAAGATAGCGAGCGGCTCAAAAACCTTAGTACGACACTTTCTTATAAGGTGGAAGCAAAAGGCAAAGACAGAGACGAAATTTCCTTCTTTGCCAAGTTCGTGCTCTGTTCCAATAACGAGTTACTCCCAGTTATCATTGACGTGGGAGAAAACCGATATTGGGTAAGAAAAATAAACAGGCTTGAGAATGACGATACCGACTTTCTGCAAAAGTTGAAAGCCGAGATTCCTGCCTTTCTTTATTTTCTGCAGCATCGCACGCTATCTACCCAAAAGGAAAGTCGTATGTGGTTTGCACCCAAGCTGACTTTTACACCCGCTCTACAGCGTATAATACGCAGCAATAGAAACAAGATAGAGTTAGAAATGTCCGAGCTCTGCTTAGAGGTAATGGAGCAGATGGTGGTTACCGAATATTCTTTCTGTATCAATGATATGGTGTGCCTACTAAACAACACAGGCTGCAAGGCTGATAAAAGCCAAGTCCGAAGGATTGTACAGGATATTTGGAAACTTTCGCCGGCTCCCAACAGCCTTACCTATCTCACCTATCAGATAGACTACAATAGCTTCAGGAACTATTCGCCCATCAAGCGGACAGGTAGATATTACACCGTGACCAAAGAACTACTCACAAACATTTAATCATTTATTTTGATGAAATGATGAAAGAAGCATATAAATTCCTGATTGGCAACATCTTGCTCATTCATCCTTTTGCTCATCAGTATAAAGGAATGATGAAAGAGGTATTCTGTACTATCCAAAAGAGAAATATATCAAGTTTCTCTTTTGGTTGGCTCCTTTACGTGAGTTGCGACCCCATTTCCCGATTTTGTTAAATCGGTAACACTTTTGTCCGCACAAAAGTACAACTTGCTAAACAAAGGCAGGTATGCAATAAAGGAGAAATCTCTGTATTTTGGGAAAAGGTTAAAAAGCGAGATAGGGAAATAACGAAGTAATGAAATCGAGATTTTGGCACTTCTAAGAAGCATAAAAGTATATTCTACTTTGGTAGGCATTGTGATGAAGCTACGATGAGTACATAAGTCGTTTATAACGAGTAGATTATGTTTCATTTCATCAAATCATCAATTTTTCAAACCATTCAACTTCACTGTAATATGAACATTCAAGAAATTAAAACAATAAAGCTGCAAGATTTTCTTGCGAGTCTGGGACATACACCTATCAAACAACAAGGTAACAAGTTGTGGTATCTCTCTCCCTTTC
Organism: Prevotella denticola; assembly: GCF_900454835.1. Lineage (GTDB taxonomy): Bacteria > Bacteroidota > Bacteroidia > Bacteroidales > Bacteroidaceae > Prevotella > Prevotella denticola. The sequence continues at coordinate 171,359 of NZ_UGTM01000001.1, forward strand.
GTATTGAGCTCCAAGCTTCATTCAAGGTAAATACAGATCTCAACCAATGGTATGACTTCGGGATAGGAAAAGGTGGAAACATCATTGCTCTGGCAGAGGAACTGTATAAGTCTTCCGATGTGTCCTATCTTATTAGGCAGATAGAGCGCAATGCCCCAGCCTGTGTGCATCCCTTATCTTTTCCTCATTCAAAGAAGGAATCACCGCAACACACACAACCCTTTGAGAACTTAAAAGTTCTACCTTTAGCGCACCCTGCCCTTATCAGATATTTACATGAAAGATGCATTGATATGGAGGTAGCTACCACTGTGTGTAAAGAACTTCATTACGACTCTAATGGTAAGCATTATTTTGGGATAGGTTTTCCCAATAGCGCAGGTGGGTATGAAATACGCAACCCATTCTTCAAAGGCTGCATTGCTCCAAAGGATATTAGTGTTTTCTATGCCCATGAGTCGAAGAAGAATTGTTGCCTTTTCGAGGGCTTTATGGACTTTTTGTCTTTTATGACATTAAGGAAACTGAAGAATCCGCAGCGGACGGGGTTAAGCCAACAAGATTATGTGGTACTCAATTCTGTATCAAATATTCATAAGATTACAGAGAAATTGTCGCATTACGACAGCATCCAATGCTACTTGGATAATGATGATGCAGGCAGGAATGCTTATCAACAATTAGCCAAAGAATTAGGTGATTCTGTTTCTAATTGCTCCACGCTATACAATGGCTTTAAGGACTTCAACGAGTACCTATGTGCAGAAATTAAGCAACCAGAGAAAGCAGAAGTAAAAAGAAACAAGGGGTTTGGATTATAAATGTGGTAGATGCCTTACATCTTCTATTTTTCGGGGAGCAAGTTTATGTTTTGGGCATACCCAAACCACTTGCTCCACCTCCCAATATAGGTGTAGAGGATTATCCCGCTGGTCTCCATCAAATCAATTAAAGAAACAATTATGACTAAATCAGAATACAACAAAGGCGGTCGTCCAACCAAAGGCGCAGCCGAAAAAAAGAAATACCGCATCACGGTAAAACTTACCACTGAGGATTACTATACACTCAAAGGCAAAGCCATAAGCGCAGGAATATCCATGAGTGAATTTGTAAGAAAAGTTCTCGATAAAGGAAATGTGATTGAACGCTTGACCATTGAGCAGGCTGACTTCATCCGCAAGCTGTGTGGTATGGCAAACAATCTCAATCAGTTGGCACATCGTGCCAATGCGGACGGCTTCTATGCTATTGCGCCCTTCCATAAACTTATCCTTGCCAAGATTGATGAAATCCTAAATTTGATACGAAGATGATAGCTAAGCTTATGAAAGGTTCAGGCTTCAAGGGTGTTATTAACTACATCCTCGATCCGAAGAAGGGAACGGAACTTATAGATAGTTCGGGTGTAAGGACAGATGATATTAGCCACATCATTCAGAACTTCATCGACCAAACAAATCTAAACCCAAGAGTGAGTAAGGTCGTCGGACATATCTCCTTGAGTTTCTCCACACAGGATTCTCTCAAATTAAGCAACGAGTTCATGACACAAGTCGCTCGTGAGTATATGGAGAAAATGGGGATAAAAGATACGCAGTATATCATAGGTCGCCATTTTGACAAGGATCATCCGCATGTCCATATTGCTTTCAATAGGATAGACAATCACGGCAAGACCATCTCCGACAAAAACGACAGATTCAGAAGCGAGAAGATTTGTAAGGAACTGACCACTAAATATGATTTATACTTTGCCAGTGGCAAGGAAAAAATCAAGGAACACCGCTTGAAAGAACCAGACAAGACCAAGTATGAGATTTATCAGGCTTTAAGGGAAAAGATTCCTAAAAGCAGGAATTGGAAATCATTACTCGCTCACCTGAGAAATGAAGGGATTGATGTGCGCTTTAAGTATAAAGGCAATACACAGGAAGTGCAAGGCATTATCTTTGAGAAGAACGGCTACCACTTCAATGGCTCAAAGGTGGACAGGAGTTGCAGTTATTCCAAGATTGATTTTGCCTTGCAGCAGAATAACAAAGAAAACTGTCAACAGGCACAAGGAACCGTCAATCTTATATCAGATGTTGCAGATGCTACGAGCACACTTGTCAATGACTTCATCGAGGGAGGATTAGATCTATTTCAGTCTCACGGCACACTCCCAGCAGAAGTTTACAATACACTTGAGAAAAAGAAGAAAAAGAAAAAACGTAAAATACATTTATAACTATGGCAGATAATAATACATTTGTCCTCTTTGAGGAAATCAAGAATAAGTTGGAAATAATTTATAAGGAAGTAAGGGAACTTAAAGAAAAGGACATCAGTTCTGTTTCTCTTCCTACATCTACTGTTCCAGCGCAAAGTAATGAACTGCAGGATCAAGAATTGCTCAATCAGTACGAGCAGAGAACAAAGGAAATACTCAATAAGTATATCGCAATACAAATGCGCATCAAGGATGAGGAAGCCAAATCCATAGACAAGTTGATGGCAAGTGTCTTGACCATGCTACACGAGTGGCAGGAACAGAAAGAGCAGCCACAACCGCAGGAACATATCCATAAACACAGCTTTGACATCAAATCGTCTAAAGTCTTTACCTATGTGGTTATAACCGCAGTTGTGTGTCTTGTTTCTTTGGTCAGCAACTTTTGGTTGTGGCAAAGCAAACAGCAATATAAAGATGATGCCTTGAAGTTCCGAATTATCAGAGTGTGGCGAGGTTGCAGCCCCAAGGAAATCCTATGGCTCAACGATGTGTTTGATATTCATCGAAACGAAACTGCAATCAAAAATATCAAGAAGAAAGCTGATAGCTACGATTTGGAATTAAAGCAGAAAGCAGATAGTCTGATGCAAAGGAAACTGAAGTAGCCTCATATGGAACAAGCCCAACCAAACAGAATACTTGGTTGGGCTGGTTATATCACTTTTTCCATCGTCTTTGACACTGTGATCTTCATAACTACTTCTACTTGTCAAGAAATTAGGCATAAAAAGCTATTATGGTAGATATAGTAAAAGAAGACATCCGGAAAATCTATTCTTTAATATTCCATGACATACAATTAAAGGCTCCTCCATATTTACTAATTAGATAAGGAGCAGGTATTTGTATTATCTTTTGGCTATGAAATAAAGACTGTAAATACTCTAAGGCTATACTATCAGTTTTTAAATTGAGTCCAGGCACCAAAATTACCTTAGATGTTTGCAGAAAATTAATATAAGCCCACGAATCATTGATAGTATAAGGTAATGGAAGTTCATGCACAATATAGCCATTCTCCTCTAATATCTTTCTTATTCGCTTTCCATTTCTTGGAGCAAAATTGGTATAGTCTGCCATTAATAATTCTTTGTCTTTTACAAATCTTACCATACCATCTGTATGGCCACACTTATCTTGCGACCTGTTACACCAAGGAAGTATTATTATCTCTGTTTGGAAAGCTTTTTCTAAGCGATAGATTAATTTTAATTTATTTTGATAAGTAAGTGAACAAAATTAATTTACACAAAATAAATATATGTAATTTCCGTTCTACTTTTTTGAGTTATGGGAAAACCAAAAGTATTGGGGTTAGCCGAGACAGAGCGTCTGGCACTCGATAGAGGATTTCGCTTTGGCGAGAAACATTGTTTCCGTATGCGTTGTCGTGCAGTATTACTGAAGTCGGAAGGTCTGTCATCAGTAGCCATAGGTGTGCAAACGGAAATGAGCCATGTAAGCGTAAACGCTTGGGTAAAGCGTTTCAAGTCGGAAGGCATAGAGGGGTTGAAGACTTGTTCCGGACGGGGTCGGAAACCTATTATGGACAGTTCAGACGAAGAGTCGGTACGCCGTGCAATAGAGCAAGACAGGCAGAGTGTGAGCAAAGCCAGAGCAGCATGGGAGCAATCCTCAGGCAAAGAGGTAAGCGACGCAACGTTCAAACGTTTTTTATCAGCATTGGCGCAAGATATAAGCGAATAAGAAAACGCCCAAGGGGAGTCCCCTCGCCGCAACTCTATGAATACAAGGTCGAGAAGTTGCAAGAACTTGAGAGACAAGCGTATGAAGGACGCATCAGGCTCTATTATGCTGACGAAAGCCACACTTGCACAGAAGGATATGTCCCTTACGGCTGGCAACTGCGAGGGGAAGATGTTTACATCCCCTCCCAAAGAGTGGCACGTCTCAATATTTTTGGAATGATAGATAGAGACAACCGCTACAAGGGTTTCACAACATCCGAGAAAATGACAGCAGACAAAATTGTCAGTTTCCTTGATGAAATCTCGTTCAATCTGAGGATGGATACATTTGTCGTCCTCGACAATGCTTCTGTCCATCGAAACAAGAAAATCAGGGAACTTCGTCCTATATGGGAACAAAGGGGACTCTTCCTTTTCTATCTGCCACCATACTCGCCACAGTTAAACATTGCCGAGACACTGTGGCGCATACTCAAAGGCAAGTGGATGAGACCACAGGATTATATAACTTCTGACATGCTGTTCTATACAACCAATAGAGCTTTGGCGGATATAGGAAAAGGCTTGCGTATAAACTTCTCTAAACATGTCGCTTAATTTTGAACAGTTACTTATTGTGGGTTCTCTATAAATATCTTTTCTGTCATTAGAACATGATACGGAGTCTTAACGACATTACCACCATCAATAGTAATATCTGAGAGATTAATAAACTTGTTATCATTGAGATTGAGAAAAGATAAAGGTTCGTCTACATTCGTAATAAACTCACGTTTTCCCCTCTTATTCAAATAGTCTGGCTTGTACTTATACTTTACAAAAGTATTATCCGTAACCTGTATTGGCATATAGTCACGACACCAATAATCTGCAGTCTTACACAAAACATCTACATGTATCTGATAGTCTTGTAAGACAGACTTCACCGCTTCGTACAATTGCCTATAATCATTGGCCAAATGAACCGAGAAGTATACACTGTTGGTTTGACTTGATAATATCATACCCTTCTTGCTTTTAGTAAGTTTGTTAGCAGATGATAAGGTTCTTTTCGATAGTATCGCCATGGTCGGGTATCTTTCTCTGGTGACTTTATAGAGGTTTGATTTCCATTGTTATCAATGACGAATTTATTAATATTAATGCGTGGGACTGCTACAGAACAAACTGATGGCAGTATTTGTAATTCTGGTAACCATTCCATTTGGATAGCCGACTTTAATGTATCATTGTCTGGCTCCATAAACTGGAGATAGTCATAAATATACGAGCTTGCCATCCTCTTATCTCTATTTAAATTTGCTTTATTACTTCGCTCATTTCTATCAACGACATTAAAGGTTTTGATTAGAATGGATGCGCGATATTCGCCTTCTTTCTCAAAAGTAATATCCAGACCAAATTTATGCAAATAGAAACTTCCTATCTTCAAATATGGTGTATTCACAGTCCTATAATCTGCATCATCTAATTTATTTCGATGAAACATAACAGGATCATGAACAAACTCTTGATTAGCCGACTTCTCTACATGAAAATAAAATTCTATAGAATGGGCATAAATCTCAAATCTCCTGTTTATTAACAGAAATCCACCAAATAATAAGGTGTCTGCTACCATGGAAAATTGTTCTTCTAATAGTTTCTCTCCTATTAAATTTCTTAAACAATCGGGATTTACTTCAACATTATGCTGAAACTGTTTTAATGCAAGCAATAAATTCGTTTCCATATTTCTATTCTATAATTTCCCAGAAGCCGCTTTTATCCGAGCCGACTCTACGAAGATACTTGCCACGCATAAATTCAATATTACGCATGATTGTACTACCACTCAATCCTATAATAGAAGCCATTTCTTCCTTTGTAATATAAGGGTTTTCTACCATCAGTCGTAAAATAGAGATACGGTTCGCTGTAAGTTTATCCTTCTGTTTGGCTGCTTTTGCTATTAATCTATCTATAGTATCATTGGAATTTACAGTTGCATTTTCGGCATTTACAGTCGCGTTTTGAGCATTTACAGTATCTTTTGGACTATTTGTAGTTGCATTTACAGTTGCATTTTTGGTATTTACAGTCGCATTGCCATTGGTTATAGACCGATGTATAACTTTTGGAACTGTAATTTTAAGGATAAAATCATCCAAATGATATGTAGGGATTGGCGACCTATTAGCTTCCAACTCTCTACACACACGATCCACACCCTCACCAAATTCTTTCACAAAGTCGTACGCTTTGAGGAATTGGGCAATTTTTGGATTGCGAGAGAAGTGCGTATGACGTATGTTTGTAGGTTTGACCGTTCCAGGTAATCTGCCCGGAGACTCGAACACAAGCCGATCATCAAGCATTTTGATTTGAATTTCCGTACCCTTAATATTGTAGGCACGGTGGCAACAAGCATTGACAACCATTTCTTGAATTACAAACTTTGGGTAATCCCTATTGGTAACGAACTGTCCATGCTGTCCAAGGAAAGTATGCTCTTCCACTTGGGTTTCAAGATAAGCTATCGTGGCTTTTACCTGATCAAGTATCGTTCCTTCAAAGGTTACATCCTTTATCACATTCATTTCTGCACCCACTCGCTCCTCTGTACCCTTATAGCGGATGAAGCGAGTTCGCCCACGAGGGAAGAACTTCTGAGGATATTTACCAAACAGCAGAATACAAGCCACACTCACCTGTTCTTCTCCCTTTGCATTTGTAGTCAAGAAGCCATTGTTCTCTTGTAGATATTGTTTTGCCGACTTGGTATAACCTATCAATTCTGTATATCTTTCAACAGCAACCATATCAATATCATCTACCGTTGCACCATACACGGCTGTATCTTCATAGTAACGCTCACCCTTGTCATACATCAGCTGTATGCGCTCTTCAAAAGACAACTTTCTACTCTTATCACCAACACGCATATAGGCTTCGTCTGCCTGATTGGCGTGTAGCTCTGAACTTGCAGGGATATGCATTAACAAGATATGGTTATCGTTCCCATTCTTATCAGTACAGGGCAGCAAGTCGCTGGTAATAGGCACAGAAGGATTACAGAAATCTAAAGGAACACGCAGTAACTCATTCAGTTTCTCTGTATGTTGAACTACACCCTCTATCTTCCTCGTCTTATCAGACACCCCAATAGCGATCGTTCCACCATCAGCATTTGCAAATGCCACGATGGTGATAGCCAATGCTTTAGGATCAATTTGAATGCTCTTGCAATCAAATGTCTGATCCTCCTTGCGAGTTGTTATTTCTTGTATGGTCATATTATACCTTTTTAATATCAAACGACATTTATAATCTTTTTATTTCTTCTATGGCATAATATATCCCTTATCCTCTGCTTTATTCACTATCTTCAAAAGTCTGCGGCATTGGGCAGGAGTTGGTAAAGAGCCTCTACCGATATAGGTTGCGATACTTCTGATGAAATCGCAATCACCATACGAAAGAAGTTCCTCTTTTGTTAATGCCTGATAAACGCTCATCCAGTATGGAGCACCAAGTTTGAATATCTCAACAGAGGCATCAATCTTAGAATTGAATTTATGTGCACGCTTGGCAGCCTGTTCTGTTGCTTTGGTTTCTTCTTTAGAAATCAGAGAACGTGTGAAGGCATCAGACAACGTGAACTCCACAGCCTTGAAGTCGCTCCAAGTACTAATGAGACGAGACAAACTACGCACAAGGCCACCTTCTGCCTTCTTTTCTAGATACTGATGAGTAAAAAAAGCCAATCTCAACAGCTCTGTAGCCAAAGTAGGGTATAGAGTCTGTTTGTTCCATATGCTAACCCAATCAAGGTCTGTTCCTTTCGGAAGTAGTGTCATCAACTTTGATATGGTATATGGTGTAATCTGTGCTTTGTTGCCGCCTTTCGGATACCATTCTTCCTTACTGATGAGCTTGTCAAGTTTATCAAAGATGATTATCGAGCAAACACACTTCTTGAAGAACTCGTCATTAATGCTGTCGCGGTCATTTTCATATATACCATCAATATAAGGAGCGAAAACCTTAAAGTTATCCGCAGAGCTCTTGCATACTTGGTCTGGATGCATAAGAATTGCATTGTAGCATTTTGCCAGCTTTTCTTTTGTTATCAGCTGGTCCTTGGGATTTTTCTGCTTAAACAAATCTCTCTGATGGGCATTTAGCTTCATTTGCTCCTGCTCCCACTTACCACGAGAACGCTCATAGAACCAAACGGTTTGATATGGATTGCCACCTATAGGTGGAGCCATGACTTTGCGGGAAAGCTGTTCTATCTTCACGTGGAATGGATGGTTGGAGAAGAAGTCCGCAGGCTTAACTGCATTCTGGCTGTTGGCACATTCAGAAATGGTCTTGGTCAACTCGTTGTAGTTCTGAACTTGTTCTTCCGACATATCATCATCTACATTCAGCACAGTCAACTTCATTGGCACGAACAAATTATCCATACCCTTTGGTGCTTCATTCTTGATGATAGCACTCGCCAATGCAGCAGTAGTTTGTCCTCCGTTGATTATTTGCAAATCTTTGAAATACGTAATCTTCGTTCTATCAGCAGAAAACCTTACTGAACGAGCAACAATAGCAATTCCATTATTGTAGGTAAAGAAGTTTTCTGGTTGTTTCATAATGGTGCTACGTATGCCCTTGTTCACATTGCCTCTGAAACTTAGGAAGGCACGAACATTACCTTGTAGCAATCTGCTTCCGTAGTCATAGTAAATTTTGGCAAGAAATTCTCCAGGAACAATTCCCAGATATGCATCGTAGTTACTCAGGTCACCCAAATCAGCCTTCAGGCATGGGATGCCATCGCAGTTGTAGTCTTTTGTTTCAATCTCAAGTGTCTCGCTGGAGTTAGAAACAAACGTCTGGAAAAAACGCTCTAATGTCCAAACGTTCAGTTCCACAGGTCTTCCCAAGAAGTCTGGACGCTTTAGGTTCTTAACCTGCTTGCTCAAAGTATAGTTCGATATAATGATGAACTTGAAACGCAAGATTTCCGTTGCTGTCATACCCTTACCAATCTTCTTCCTGAATTCGCTGGCAATGTTAACAGCGGGGTCTGAATCATCGCAGAAATTGCGGATGTTTCCGTTGACGGCTTCTTCAATGAAACGTTGCATATAAGACAACAGATCCTCAATTCGTGTGTTAGTCAAAGTTGGAGCGGTATCTCGTTGATTGGTGAATTCGCTGGCTATAAGAACCAATGCACCATCAGCTTCGTCATAAGAATAACCATCAAAGGCAAGTATCTGTCTTCGTGAATTCCTGATTTCAACCGACATCGGAATAGGATCACTTAGTTCCCCAATATCTTCAAGATCTGTTAGAACTCGCTCGATAAAATGACTCTCAGGATCAGAACATTCTAAGCTGGCATCGTTTCTAATCTCATCGATAAACTGTTTACGATATTCTTCAATTTCCATATCAGTTGTATTTAAATGGTTCTATTTCGGTAAGTAGCAATTCGTACTGAGCGCGGGTAATCGCATCTGGCAATAAAGATCTATGTAGTCGAGGGAAATTTTCATAATCAACCCTGTATAAATACTGATTTCTCAAAGCAAAGACAATATTGTCATTCTCATTCGAGAAGTCGAAGCCAAACAATTGCAGCTTGGCCATAAATGTTTCCCGTTGATGGGTATTCACCAGCAAGGCGATAATACTATTGACAAGTTGGTTTAGCCTGATACCTTCAAAAGAAGGACTCATTTTCTCCAGTTCATAAACAACAAGCGTCCCGTCTATGTTGCTGTCAAGTTGCTCGATAGATGAAATACGAACGCTCTCTTTGCCAAAACTGATTGTCTTGACTTCGAACCAATCTTGTTGGTCAGAGAAATCCTTATGACTCTTCTCTGGTCCCATCCAACTTTCAAGTGCCACGTCAATCCCTCTTTCTGGAATCATGTAGTCTTTCAAGAACAAAAGCTCTCCAATAAGACCCATGATTTCTGCTTCGGTTAAACGAGCATTATCAGGACGGAACAGTTGCCTCCAAGAATAGTATCGAGAGCGCAGAGTGTGGTAGGCTTTTTCATCATCATTAGTCACCTTAACTGAATCCAATAGGTCTTGGCAGAAAGTACAGAAGTACTCCAACAAGTCATTATTCTCAAGAGAGAATCGCAGAGTCAGCAAATCACCATCCTTATACTGTTCAACGGCAATAACATCAGAACTCGATATCCTTACAGGTTTGTATTTACCCCTGAAGTCAAAAGAATATCGTGCATCGTCATCGCGGCCAATATACAGGCTCAAATGACGATTATCGCCAAACCTGATGAAATTACGGCTGGGGAAATCTTCTCTAAATGTTTTATACACTTCGTTATTACTCATCGTCGTCCTCCTCTTCGGGTTCTTCACCCTCAATACTTAGTTGTTGGAAAATTTTATTGACCTGATATTTCACGGCCTTGCCCTCGTCTTTGACTCCAGGACATCCCACCGCAAAAGCCACGATACAGTCATCGCCAAGTGCTTCCTTGTATTTTCGAAGCATTTCTTCTTCTTCCCCGTCAGCATCTTTTGGCTTGATAAACATGATTACTAGCATGGGCTTTCGTTTTGGAAGGAATCTGAAATAGGCCTTGACTGGTATATCTCTTCCCTGACTATTCTCTCCGTCTATTTCCCATTGCCTGCGCTGAGCATTTTCAGCCTTCTCTATATCCTCCTTCGAAAGTGCAAAACGGCCTTCCATACTACCTGTCATAACACGACGGCGAGTACTAATCTGGATGATGTTGCGAGTGGTGTTGCAGATGGAACGTTCCATGCATTTCACTTGTCGCAGGCCTTCCACATCATAGTGCATAGGTGATTTACCGCTTTCAAACACGACATCCCACAAATCGACTCCTTCTGTCTCTTCATCTTCCAAGAAACTGATGATGTTTTTCGCATCGAAGCGAGGATTGGCCATTGAATACTTGATACCACGCAGGAATTCCACAACCACATCTTTAGGCACATCAGCAAAGTATCGTGAACTCCCGTCGGAAGTATCGTTCACATCCTTGTCTGCTTTCTTGTAATCTGTATATCTAAGCGTGTAGCCTTCTGACAAAAGGTGTGATGCAATTTCCTGAACTAGTTGCGTATTTATCTTATTGTGGTCTATCTTCGAAGTGATATATGGTGTATCGTAGATGTTTCCATAGAACGAATACATCATATCCTTGCTAACGGCTGTTCTCATCTTGTTTGATGCCGTGATTTGCAAATCATCACAGTTGTCCCTAACCTTGATACCGAAATCTTTTGGAGTCAGTTGCTGGTCAAACATCTCACGAATGTCGTTTTTTAGTTCAGCAGAAGCCCTTGCTACTTCTGCATACCACAACACACTGACATGACTTGTCCAGATTTGAAAGAGGTCTTCGTATCCTCGTCGATATCCAAACCAGCGGCCCATCTGCATCAAGACATCAAAAGTAGCTGTATTCCGATAGAAATAGCTGACCATCAGGCCTTCAAGCGTCAATCCACGAGACAAAGAAAGACCACCAATAGCAATAACTCGCAGAGATGGATTCTCCTTGTAATTCAGCGAAGCACTCTGTTTGGAGCCGTTGACCATTTTCACCTCTATCTTTTCCAATGCTGCTAACAGAACACTTTTCTGGGAAACTCGAGCAAACGTTATGTCGTTGACTTGGCTGAAATGCTTTTCCCATAGTGAACGTAACTCACCATAGAGCGGCAGATGATGGTTCTTGCTCGCGTCCTCATTGAAATTTACACGAATATCATCGAATACCTCTTCGAACCATTCAGCAACATGTCCTGTTATCACTTTCTGAACATGAATAAAGCGAGACATATTTACCAGCATGCTTCTTGGTTCCTTGCTCTGTCCCCGTAAATCACGAACAACATTTGCCAGACAGAAGCAGAGAATGGACTCGCGTAGGGAGTCAGGCAAAATGCCATTCCATTCTTTTTTGTGCTTATAATAGAATGTACCGGAATTGAGAACTTCTGGATTGTTTTGCACGAGGTCTTTGTAGGCCTCTGAAGAATAATCCAGTTCTGTGATGTCTGTAATATAACGCAGATTGCGATAGAAAGCTCCTTCGGGATAGAATAACTTGTCCGCTCCCACATAATTTGAAGGGGCTTCCAATGCATAGATGAAATGTTCTGGGAAAAGGTCTGCATGCTGCATGGTATCCACCGAATCTGGATCAATGAAGACATTGGCAAACGGAGTGGCTGTGAATCCCACATATGTAGAATTCATAAAGAGATTACATATTTGTCGGATAAGTTTGTTGGTACGAGTGGGGTCTGTTTCGTCTTTGCGTGTGTTCACAGATGCATTGTCTGCCTCATCGTCAATAAGTAGCATAGGAACATCCACATATCCTTTTATAGGGTCAATATTCTGTTCTCTCAGCCAGTTATAGAGCCGTTGTAGAACAGAAACGTTTTTCTTAATGACAAACAGAACTAATGAGTTGCTTGCCAAAGACATCGTTATTTTATTGCAGTTGCCAACAAAATCGTTGAGCGTTGACGTAACAGAGGTTGCCTTGATTTGCTTGTTGTCCATCCCGACACCAACACGTGGATATTTCTCAATCTTGCCTTCTTTCTTTAGTGTAATACCGACAATACCTTCATCAATACGCTCCTGTGTTTGTCTGCGCAAGTTCTCTGTGATTCCAGTTAACAGGATTACCACTTTATATCCTGCATCAGCAGCTTTGCATATCAGACCTGTATAGGTCGCTGTCTTGCCTGATTGTACGTCACCAATGATAAGACCTCTACGAAGTCGAGGCTTATCCAATGCATCGTTGGGATTTCCCAGACAATTCATAATGTCAGGCAATGTCACATCGTCTAGTAGATTGATACTGATACGACTTATAGAAGAATGATTGATGAGGTAATCCTTATATCTTGACCAGAAAAAGTTGTCTTGAATCTCCATATTGGAGTACCACTCACGTTTCTCGTCATAATTGTTGAATATCGCTTGCCCCTTATTGTGAACAATCTTATACTCGTACTCCATATCGATGAAGAGGCGTGTCTTGGTTACATCGTCACAATCCAGTTTCGAGAGCATAACAGCTCGATTGATATAAGTGTCTATATCTTCTGGCCTTAACTCTTTTCCTTGCGATTTGGATAGGTCGATGAAAGTCCTTGTAAACTGTTTTAGAATTGTATATTGATTATCTGTCATGTTACTGGATTTTTTCTTTGAGCAGTTTTTCTTTTGTTGAAGGATATTTACACCATGGCTCGGAATTCATTAGGTCGTTAATAATCGCTTCCCAACCGTCAGAGCGGATGTCCATCATGGTAGTTGCCAATGTTACTGCCATCTGATATACATCGTCAAGACGCTCATTGGTGTCTTCTGGTGCAGAAATTGATTCGTTGCTCTTGTCTATATACAACTGTTGAATAGGTAGGTTGTTCTCTATTTCTGTAAGAAGCATTTCCAGATAACCATAATCTTCATCGCTCATTTTGTCACGAATGAACTGAAAAAGTTTACTTTCACGATTTATTTGGTAGAAAAATGTGTTATTCCTGCCTCTTTTTCTATCCCAGATGTAATCAAGATTATCATCAACTTTTTCTGTACGCCCTCTATACGTCTGTTGACGAACAGAAAATTCAAGTGCTTCCTCCACAGCCTTTTTCAGTCTATGTAGAATTTGCTTGGGGATAGAGGCATGTTGCTTCTTGATATCAATAGACCATATGTCATCGAGCGAATTAGGAATATCCACACGAATGCGTGCGTTCTTTGTCAGTTCCGCGCGTTGCTTCATACCAAACCAAGTGCCCCATATAATCAGTCGCTTATTGCGATAGATGTAGAATCCTTGTTTTGTACGAAGATTCTCAACACCACCAATCAGTTGCTTGTCTTTTCCTTTTAACTCTGTAGCAAAAGGCAGGATGAACGGACGGATTTTTACCATTCTCTCAATTCCGTTACTGTCTTTGATATCTAACTCTATTTCTTTCTTGACCGTAGTTTTAGGATGCTGTTCCAGGAATGGGTCTAGTGGCTTTATGTCGAGTTCGTTGATGAAAATATGCAAGCGCGACGTTCCTATTTCCGACAAATACCGATGATAAATCAAAGCGAGGGTACTTTCTAATGAGGAGCACAACTCCATCAATGTCGAATATACTTGTCCGCCACTCGAATTGGATAGTACATCAAAATCCTGCCAGATGACCAATGTTCCATTTTTTTGCTCTTTTAGTTTTGCAATATACGGTAGAACATCGATTTCTCTGGCATCCAATTCCTTTATCATCCAATCCTGAGTTTCAAGAATGTAATTATAGTCCCAAGTGAAACCATTCAGTTTCTTGCCTTCGTAGCTTACGACAGTTAGACAACGGCATTGTGACAATGATGCGGATTTCATACCCATTCCAAAATGTCCAAGGTCTTCCTCTGAACGTTCTTCTTCAGCAGACAAACTTCCATAGCGCATTGCCTCAAAAAGGACATCCGCAGTCATTCCATCACCATCATCCAGTATACCCAGCGCCAATTCGTCCATAGGGTTGGTCGGAAAGAGGATGCGTATGTTTTGTGCATGTGCGCTGATACTATTATCAACGACATCAGCTACTGCAGACTCAAATGAATAGCCCATAGAGCGAAGCGACCCCATGAGTGTAGAGGCTTTGGGTATATGTCTTCTATCCTTGCTCATGTTTCTTTGTTTGCTTTAATATCTCTTGGAATACCGCTTTAGACAGCAGAGGTGGTACTGCGTTACCAATCTGCTGTTGTATGTGCATGAGTGGACCATCGAAGATGAATGTATCTGGGAAACTTTGAAGCCGTGCAGCCTCTCTCACTGATATACCTCTGTCTTCGTAAGGGTGTATGAGCATACTCTTTCTGTAATTCGATATGACAACTGAAGGCAGGTCAGCTCTCAGACGCTTGTAGATTCCGCTATGGCACCGCCTCTTGTCAGCATAGTTCTGCATAAGGTGGTCAGGAATAGCGCGCCAGTTCTGGCCTTGGTCAATAAACTTGTATCGTTCAATGACCAAATCGTTGTTTCTGGAGACATAGTTTTGCCGGGCCATGTCTGAACCTTTGCGCATCAATTGAGCATAAGGGCTTGCTTCTTCCAAAGTCAAGGTGTATGGGGCTTCATCAATCATCTCGCCATTCTGCAAAGATGGTAAATCACCAATAGCCTCTTCAACGGTTATCTTTGCTTCGTGTTTCTTTGGAAACTTGAAACCTATTCCAAGTCTGTTGCCTACCATGAAGAATCGGTTCCTGTTTTGAGGGACGCCATAGTCGGAGGCCCAAAGAATCGAAGAAGATATGTTGTCATAGCCTTCAATAGCACGGAAATAATCCTCAATCATCTTCTGCGTCTTTCCATCGTCTATGTTGGTGAGACCCCAAACATTCTCTAGAACAAACCATGCTGGTCTTATTTCCTGAACAAAACGCACGAATTCCAAGAACAGATAATTCTTCTCATTCTTCATGTTCCTGGTTCTGGTGTTCGACAGAGAGAATCCCTGACAAGGAGGGCCGCCCATTATCACAAACATGGGCTTTTTCTCGCTATGCAATGTCTTTGGGTCAATGCTTTGAATATCACCCTGTAACACCTTTGCCCCTTTATGGTTTCGCAGGAAGGTCTTTGTTGCGTGCGGATTAATCTCTATGGCAGTACTAATCCTAATACCAGCCATCTCTGCTCCGAGGCTCAATCCCCCTGCTCCAGAAAATATGTCTATTCCATATCTCATATATAATTACTTCTTACCTGATTCCAGCGAAAGTAGATATTGTTTATATTCCCTCACAAACAGTTCTCTGATATCGACCTCTAATAAATCTGCGATTTTCAGTATTGATGCAAGGTCGGGTTGTGATGTGTTTGTGCACCACTTGCTGACAGTAGATGGTGTCACTCCCATCTGTTCTGAAAGCCATCGGGCTGTGTGCTTCTTCTCGAATAACACCATCTTGATTCTATTAATATCTTCCATCTGATTGAATTTTAATGGTACAAAGGTAGTGATTTGTTTTCAATTTCTTTCATTTAAATTCAAATAATCACTGGTATACTCTTACTTTTATGCTTTTTTGTGTGTTTTGACCGCTACACTGGCAATAATATCGCTATTATTCTAAAATTCAAATAAGGAGAAGATTAAGATTCGCAATCAGCCTTTAAATTATATTTTGAATAGAATCGAACAAATACACATCTAATTCGCACAATTTTTAGTTAAAGACAACAAAAATACGCACAAGATAGAACGCAATTGCAAAGTTATTTATATCTTTGCAGTAGTTTTAACGTACTTAGCTATGCAAACGGAAATATTAAGAATCATAGAAGGAGGCTTGGCGAACGATAGGCGTAAGATCTTGGCATACTCCAATAGGCTAGCCGATCGTTTAGAACGGAAAGGAGATACGGCATTATCTCGATGCATCCGTCAGAAATTGATTGAGGGTGTACCTCAAAATGCGGCTGTTGCAGATGCGGTTCGGATGGTGCCTCTCGATGCTGACAGTCGCTTGCAAATAGTGGAAGTCATCCCTTCAGATACAGAGCGACACAAGGTGATACTTGCAGAGAGTGTAGGTAGTCAAATTAAAGACTTTATCCAAATGGTTATCCATCGTGGGGATTTGGAACTTGCAGGTGTTAACATCAAGAAAACCCTGCTGTTGTATGGTCGTCCAGGTTGCGGAAAAACCAGTATAGCGCACTATATCAGTGAGCAAACAGGGCTTCCTCTTGTGGTGGCTCGACTCGACGGGATAGTCTCATCTTTGCTTGGTAGTACAGCTAAGAACATTCGTAAAATATTCGATTATGCGAGCAGTATCCCCTGCATTCTCTTTCTTGACGAGTTCGATGCTATTGCCAAAGCGCGTGATGATCAGCATGAACTGGGTGAACTCAAACGGGTCATCAACAGCTTGCTTCAAAATATTGATGCAATGCCGTCTGATCATGTGCTCATTGCTGCGACAAACCATGCTGAATTGTTGGACAATGCAATTTGGCGTCGTTTTGTCCAAACAGTAGAAATAGGACTTCCAGAACAAACAGAGATTGAGGAAATGATTGATATATTCTCAGAGCCATTTACGTCGGAGTTGACTACCGACCCTTCACGTCGTAAGGCTTTTGCCAAAGTTGCAGAAGGATTGTCACCGTCAGACCTAAAAACAGTCTTTGATCGTGCAAAAGTAAAGTGTGTTTTAAGCAAAGAGAAGTGTATCCAGATAGAAACGCTACTCAGTGGCATTTATGATTTGAAAGAGAAAGAAAAGTCAGAACAAAACTATGTTCGATTCTTAAGCGATTATGGACTGTCACAGATCACGATTAACAAAATAACTGGCATAGGACTCAGAAAAGTAAAGGCCTATCTGTCGTTTAAAAAATAAAGATAAGAAAGGGGAATTTTACAATGAAGACATTACCAATACAATTAGTACATACACGCGAAGAGCAAGACCGTTTCTTGAAAGAAGGCATGGGCGACAACAAACTTCCCAAGTGGGCGACGCAAGAGACTGTTTCCAATCATGCGGCAATGATGTCAGAAATATTCCGTGCGGTTAAGCAAAAGTTTGATACACGTGAGGACGACGGATTGCCCATTATGATGATTGCGACCTTAGACGAACATGCCACAGCTAGGAAATCTTTCAGAGCAAATGTGCGTGCAGTTTTTGACATTCGTGAAAAGAGGAATGTTTTGGGCAAGGAAAGCCACAGGGGATTACTTGTCAAGGTGGACAACCGTGCAGATCTTCATCGAATCAATGAACGCGTATCTCAAGCAAGTCAAGCCATCGCCAGTCAGGACAGAATTTGTGGCGTGGCTGTCATTGACAACCTGAGACTATTCAGGCCAACGGTGGATAATGACATAAAAGGAGGAACTCTGAAGGTGAGAATGGTAAATTATCACGATGAACGCCTAAACAATCTGTCAGAAAGCCTTATCTGCAGGTTTGGTGAACAAATCGGTGTTACAATACGTCGTCTAAACTATACAAATGATTTACGGCTTTTCGCGGTTGAAAACGCCAACCCTGGCATAGTTGCCAGTCTTGCAACCATGGACTCTGTTATTTCCGTGAAAAAGATGCCTTATTTCGAGTTGTCTTTTTCTCCAGAACCTTACAATACGGAAATAGAAGTACAATCACCTCAGAACGGGGAAAGTTATCCAAGTGTGGGACTATTGGACTCTGGCGTTGCAGCCATTCCACACCTTCTGTCCTGGATTGTTGGAGATGATCAAAACATTGCAGGTCTTGAAGAAACCGATATTAATCGACGTCACGGAACCTCAGTGGCTGCCATTATTAACTATGGCGATGCACTACAAGGCACAGAATGGACGGGCACTTGCCCATCAATGATTACCTCCTGCATAGTCAACACAGATGAACACACCATGCATATATCCGAGGAAGAGATGATAGAGCATATCAAGACTGCTATTTCAGCAAATCCGGAGGTAAAAGTATGGAACCTTTCTCAAGGCTCAACCATAGAAGTAAGCGATGATGATTTCTCTGACTTTGCTGTAACACTTGACAGCATCCAAAAGGAAAAACATATTCTTATCTGCAAATCTGGTGGGAATATTCGTAATGAGAATCCAGAACGCACTCGCATCACACAGGGAGCAGACTCTCTGATGTCATTAGTAGTAGGTAGCATAGCCCATGAGAAAATCAATGCTCATGATTTGGAAGAAGGAAGCCGTTCCCCCTTCTCACGTATAGGATATGCTCCAGCAGGAATCACCAAACCAGATTTAGTCCATTATGGAGGCAATGCAGTCACTGGTATATATACTTTCTCCGAGACAGGTTACCAGACCGATATTTTCAAAGGAACAAGCCATGCAACACCTCGTGTCACATCTCTTGCCGCAAATCTTGGCTATCGGTTAGAACATTTTGATCCGCTTCTAGTAAGAGCACTACTGATTCACAGTGCTGGGTTCACTAGGTTGGAAGGGTATGACAATGATTCCCTTCGTCAAGAGTTAGGATTCGGAAAGCCTGCTGTTCTTGGCGATATCCTTTATAATGACTCTGATGAGTTTACAATGGTGCTTTCACCTGATTTCAACGGACAAGACTATCAGATACAAGACATTCCCTTCCCCGAAGAACTTATAGACGAGAATGGCCATTTTGAGGGAGAAATAACAGTTACAGTGGTTACCGAACCGATCTTCAAGAGTGGGGAGGGTAACGAATACTGCCAAAGTGACGTGCAAATTCTGCTTCAGACATACGACAAGATAACGTATGTTGTACTTGGTGCTGCAGGTGTGCCATCCACATATAGAAATTCATTTAGGCTGGCAGAACCAGAGAATGTACTTGTAAAGTCTAGGTATTCAAAACCGTCTTTCAGAAGCATGGATGCATCGTTGCGCACCATCATCTGTTCCGAAGATTACCATCCGATAAAGAAGTACCACATTAATCTATCACAGATGATTCCTTCAGAGAAGGAGAAATGCCTGAGAAAGGGTCGACACTGGGGTATGAGTATTAAAGCAACTTATCGAGATTCCACCCGTGCAGACAAAGAGGATGGACAAAATGTAGAAGATGTGAAAGCTGTCGTCATTCTCACTATACATGATCCTAAAAGAAGAGGGATAACCTATGACCGCTGTATGGCCCAACTATCAGCCAGAAACTTCACACACAATGATATTGCCGTACGCCAAAATTTAAATATTGTGAATGAGTAATACATTTTGAATACTTAGGCATATTTAACAATGAAGTGTGATTAGTTTATATCATAATTACATCTTGACGTCTTCCATTGGCATATATTATATTTAGTACGCCCCTTGCTATATATGCGCAATTTGGACTAAACTTATTCTTCTTACGCCAGAACAATGATGTTAGCTGGCGAAAGGAAAAAATATCTTCTCTTTTCGCCAGTAAATGAATCAACACTATAGGTTGAGTGCTGGTAGGCTGTTAATGGCATCCTCTTTCAATTTGTCCACTGCACGAGTATATTTTTCGGTGTGCTTCAATCCGCTATGCCCTAAAAGACTTGCAACGGTCTTGATATTGGCACCATTATTCAAGATATTCACGGCAAAACTATGGCGGGCACAATGCCAGCTGATGTGTTTATTGATACCTGCACGCTTTACCCATCGCTTTACGGATTTGCAACAACTCTCGTATGTCGGTAAGTTGAAAATGGAGGAATCTAAGTCTTCGGGGGCTTCTCCTATCAATGAAAGCAAACCATCGTTCAAAGGGATAACTACGCCACTATTGGCAGAATGTCCTTTAGTCTTATTCTGCTCAAACTTCAACAAGTGGTTGGTGTAGTCGATATTCTTATAGGTCAGGTCTTTCACATCGCAGAAACGTAAACCGCAATACAGGCAAAGAATAAATGCTCGTCGCACATTTGGGTTCTCGTTTTCGTAATGGCATTGGATTAAAGATTGGATTTCGTCCATAGACAATACATCCTTACGCAAGATCTGCTCATCTACCTTGCACACCACACCCTTGCATGGGTCTCTCAACATCACTTCATGGTCGATAGCATAGCGCACCACTTTCTTGAAACGCTGGTAAATGCTCTTTGCACCCTCACCAACACTTCGCGATTGCAGATACTCCACAAATCGTTCCATCATTTCTTTGGTTATCAGATCGGGCTTGATACTAAACTCATAGAGAGGATAGTGCTCTTTCAGAAAGTCCTTAAAACGATTCAAAGCAATCTTAATCATTCGCAGGTCTTTCTTGGTATAGCTATCAATGTAAGCCTGATAATAGTCTAAGAAGTTGATATTTCTATCTTTCTTCAAACGATAGCCGAGCATACTTTCCTTAAACTGTTGTTCACGCTCTGCACGGATCTTGGCAGCCAATTCAAGTGTTTCTTTGTTTTGCTGTCGCTCGGCAGGAGTGCGTGGCTTAGCTGTTAAATACAACTGCAGATTTTCTTTTCGTCTGTTGTGTTTGATGTGAACTTTGGGCTTACCCACCATCTTACCTGTTTCATACAAAACAGGCTTGCCATTATCGTCCAAAATAGGTGTTTCTTCTCTACCGAGATAATACTCCAAATAGAGACTAATCCGACCATCGGCAAGCACATTTTGCTCCAATTTCGGGTTTTCCTTTGCTTTATTCTCTAACTTTGCCATAATTGATAGTTATGTACCTAAATGCGTATCAAACCGAGTAAAATCATTAACTCGTTTATTTTCAGATGTTTTCTTATTTTGCAAAGATACTAAAAAGTTTCGGATATCAAAGTGTACTAAAAGTGTACTATCTAACGAAAAATAGGCAAAAATGGACAAAATTATCAAATATGACAAAATTATAAATTGCTGATTATCAATATAATATATTCTTTTAATTTCTCTTGTTTTTACGGCATTGTACCGGGTCTGGGTACAAGGTGAAAAGCTAAGTAATTGATTACTCAATACTTAGCTTTTTCTTGTTTTATGAATGTTCCCGAATTGTGCCCAATTAGAAAGAGTAATGATTAGAATATTCACGATGATACCGATGGTTGATGACTTCAGGCAGCGTTTCACGCTTGGTAACGATTTTGTTGTCGTGGCTGACTCCGGGCAGATGAACAAGAATAACGTAGCACTGTTGCGGAAGGCCGACTACAAGTATATACTCGGAGCACACTTCAAGAGTGGGAGCACAGGCATCAGGCAATGATATTATCGTTGGACAAGAAAGACAGGGTGTACCATGAATACAAGCGACAGAATGGAGAACGAATCATTGTCTACTATTCCGAGAAACGTATAAAGAAGGATGCCTATAGGCGTGACAGCGGCATTGCCCGTCTGAGGGAAGCCTGTAAAAGCGGGCACATCACAAAACAACAGGTAAACAAACGGGGTTATAATAAGTTCATAAATTACGGCAGTTGCTTGCACCGGTCCCAACAAGCCTTTCTGGTTTGATAAAACATAAAGAAAGCGTGGACCGCTGTACCGTCACCCGTCCAGCGATCTGAGGTCTTCGCATTGCGGACCAGTAGATAATTAATGGGGATTATCATTTACCTCCACTGATTCTTTACTGTCAGTGTGCCGAGGGTAAACACGAATGGTGTTGAGGGTGTACGCCCATAGTGTCAAGGCTTAGTACGGATCATGTTAAGCATTATAATTCTCCTGAAAGTAAGCTTTCTGAATAATCGTGATTCCCCAATAAAAAGGCTGCCGCAGAAGAATATACTTTAGGATAAGACATAGTCTGGCATTCATTCACGGCAGATGCGCCTGTGATTGGTCTGCTGTGATTTTTTTCCTGTCACTGCTGTCACTCTGTAAATACGTATAACAGACTAATAGACAATGTATTAGTGAAGAATGTTAAAAGTGACGGCAAATGAGAAATAAACTTTTGCAGTAAACAGTCGGTAATCCTGTCCTCATTGTCAGCATCCTGGCCACTCTAAACTTTAGAAGATTTTTTATAAGCAGAATGAGTCTACCCCCACGAAAGATCTACTGTCCCCGCATTGCCCATTCCTGTTGAACGAGCAACGTAGAAGCCACGCCGATATGATATATCTCACCCAAGGCATACCCTCTCTGGCGATAGAGCATACTCCGGGTTAGATGTACACACATCCACAAGGCATCTACCGTTGCCTCATCCTTGACAGTAGTTGAAAGTTGCGAAGTTTCAGATCGCCAAGAACAAAGCGTTAGTAAACGCTTTCCCATATATGTCATCCCCCTTTCAGGCTTCTGCTGAAGTTTCTGCCATTTCGGGAGGATGTTGCAAATTTACGAAAAAACATATAATTCCAGCTGGCATCCAGATGTTATTTATGTATAAATTCTTGCCAAATCAACCTTTTTTGCTTACCTTTACACCAAATTTCAATAATGGGATTATGAGTTACAACTTATTAAAAGGTAAAAGAGGTATTGTTTTCGGTGCCCTCAACGAGAAGTCAATCGCATGGAAAGTAGCAGAACGAGCAGTGGAAGAAGGTGCGGTAATCACCCTGTCCAACACGCCTGTAGCCGTACGTATGGGTACGGTAAGTGCTCTGTCGGAGAAGCTGCATTGTGAAGTGATTCCTGCAGATGCCACCAATGTAGAAGACCTGGAGAACGTCTTCAAGCGTTCCATGGAAATCCTCGGGGGAAAGATTGACTTTGTCCTGCACGCCATCGGTATGTCACCGAACGTCCGCAAGCACCGTACATACGATGACCTGGACTACAAGATGCTCGACACCACGCTCGACATCTCTGCCGTTTCGTTCCACAAGATGATTCAGAGTGCCAAGAAGCTCGATGCCATCAACGATTACGGCTCCATCGTGGCATTGTCTTACGTTGCAGCCCAGCGTACCTTCTACGGTTACAATGACATGGCGGATGCGAAGGCGTTGCTGGAGAGTATCGCCCGCAGTTTCGGTTACATCTACGGCCGTGAGCATCATGTCCGTATCAATACCATTTCCCAGTCGCCCACGATGACAACGGCCGGTGCCGGTGTGAAGGGCATGGACAAGCTCTTCGACTTTGCCAACCGTATGTCGCCTCTGGGCAATGCCAGTGCTGACGAGTGTGCCGACTACTGTATCGTGATGTTCTCCGACCTCACCCGCAAGGTGACCATGCAGAATCTTTTCCACGACGGTGGCTTCTCGAATGTGGGCATGAGCCTCCGCGCCATGGCTACCTATGAGAAGGGACTCGACGAATACAAGGACGAGAACGGGAATATCATTTACGGATAAAAGGCTCATCCTGCCAATATGAAATGCTCCGGCAAGTTTTGCTTGCCGGAGCATTTGTTTTCTGCGGATGTATCATGCGGCAGGACGACGCAAGGTCATTCCACTGGTTTTCTGTTCTGGTGAATCCGGTTCATCTTCCTTGGGAAGAACCGGGCAGCGCATCACGAGTCTGTGGAAAGGCTGTCCCACAACTTCTTGTAAAAGGGATGGCGGGTCATTGTCCGGACATTGCCGAGGATTATCAGCTTCATGCGGGCACGTGTTATGGCAACATTCATACGCCGCAGGTCACGCAGGAAACCGATCTGCCCTTCTTCATTGGAACGCACAAGAGAGATGAGTATCACGTCGCGCTCCTGTCCCTGGAAGCCGTCAACCGTATTCACGCTGACAAGACTCCGATAAGGCTTGAAGAACTCCCGCTTCTTTATCAGGCTGCGGAGGTACTGCACCTGGGCACGATAAGGCGAGATGATACCTACGTCAATCCGTTCGTCCAGCACACGCTGCCTGCCAATCTTCGTGAAATAATCCTTCAATGTCTTGAGTGTCAGCTCTGCTTCTCCTTTGTTGATGCGCCCGAAAGAAGAACCGACAAACTGCTCGTGGAAGGAGGCTTCCTTGTCTTCGACTGATGGAACAGATGTTTGATTACCTTCACTTGCCGTTGAACCGGACGCTGCTGTCATGGTATCATCAGAGGTGTCAATCCATACCATCGGGTTGTCATAATCGAGGATGCCTCGGTACTTGATCTGCGGAGCCGCCTCCACCTGTCCGCCATAGAACCAGTCGGACGAGAAACGCATGATTTCTTCGTTCATGCGATACTGCACTTTCAGCAGTGTCACGACCTCCGGCTTGTTCTCCACGATGCGTTCCATCAGTGTCTTGCCCAATCCTCCCCGCAAGGCGGCAATGCTCTTTACTGTCGGCGGCAGCTGGCAGTGGTCACCCGCCAGGATGACTCTCGAAGCCCTGCGGATGGCAATCCAGCAGGCAGCCTCCAGTGCCTGTGCTGCCTCGTCTATGAACAAGGTGGTGAACTTCTGCCCCTCCATCACCCTGCTGCCGGCCCCGACCAGGGTAGAAGCAACGACACGTGCCTCACCAAACAGACTGGTATGGATGCGTATCTCAAGCTCCGTGGCGCGGCTCTTCAGACGGTCCATCTTCTGATGATAGCTCTCAGATCCCCGTTTCCTGTTATTCCGCAATTCACGAATAGCCTTCCGTATCGACCATAACTGTGGATAATCCGGATGCGCCTCGAACTTCCGTTCGTATGTGAAACCGAGCATCTTGTCATTCACACGGGTAGGATTGCCGATGCGCAGGACATTGATGCCCCGGTCGATGAGTTTCTCTGAGATCCAGTCTACGGCCATGTTGCTTTGCGCACAGACCAGCACCTGGCTCTCCCGCATCAGTGTCTCGTTGATGGCTTCGACCAGTGTCGTCGTCTTTCCTGTTCCTGGCGGACCGTGGACGACCGCCACGTCCTTCGCCCACAGCACCTCGTTGACCGCCCGCTCCTGCGCAGGGTTCAGCCAAGGCAGGCGAATGGGGGAAAAGGAGAATCTCTCTGCCTTCTGCCGTGAACAGAACAAGTCGCGCAGGTAGGCCAGCCGGTTTCCCTTTGCCTTCATTGTACGGTCCAGTGCATCGAACATCATCTGGTAGCTTGTCTCATCAAAGCCCAACTGACAGCCTGTCTGCTCCGAAGCCGACTGAAGGTCCGGCAAGGGGGCGGAGTCGGGGACTGCAACTACCATACGGTCGCCTTCCACATACGATACGGTACCTGTGAAACCATAGTATTTCAGTCTGCCACCCGCCTTGTCTCCACCATCAACATACCTGAAGAACAACAACGGCCGGCCGCATTCAAAGTTGTGTTCTATGTCGCTGTCCTGCGTACGGAACACCTCGATGCAGAGCTGGTTCAGTCCGTTATAGAACCGCTTGCCCACCTTTATCGGAAACCAGGCATCGCCCCGTTTCACTTTCCGCTGCATACCGGTGGCTTCCGTCTGTTTTCTGAAGGTTTCCTTTTCGGCATAATACTCCATCTGGAGCAATAACCGCTGTCGTTGTAAGAGTTGTATGGGAGTTTCCTGAAACATTGCTTTATAAGTTGACGGGATGATAAGTTGACAAGTTAATTGTAAGTAACTAAGCGAATACTTGGGTAACACTCTTCTTTGCAAGCTGATTGTGAAAAGAATCGGAACATTAAAAGAAGAACATCATACGCCCATTCTGCCTCTTTTGTTCTAATGCCTCTCCCATCTGCTTGGCTGCTGACTTGAAAAAGAAAGCTATAAGATGCTATCTGATATTCTTCAAGTATGTTCTGAAAATTCCACACTGGTCAGTTGACGGCCCCCACAAGATACAGGCCGGAACTAACAGCTGAAGTCGTCATCTACCTCGGCGGCTTTCCCAAGCTGCTGCCCGCCCTGTGCACAAGATGACAGGAACAGCACGACCCTGAGATTCTCATAATGTGCCGGTACCGAAAGAACCAGGTCCAGCTTTCCGTCACCATCCAGGTCGCCGGCAAAGAGAAGACGGAACCAAGCATCGTCCACCTGCGCTTCCCGGACAATCCGCTCTCCGTTCAGCAGCAGACAGTAATTCTTGTAGATGTCCTCCCCTTTCGCCTTTGCCTCCAACTTGTAACGTCTCCCGGAAAAAGTGAAATTACGGACAGTGCCGGGTTCAAGGTAAGAACTGTCTGAGAGTTCAACGTCGGCCACCTGTACCTTTCCCATTCTTATGGGCAGCTGATTGACAAACAGAATCGTTTTCCGCTTTCCCCGCAGGTCTGATGCCAAATCACCTGTACAGGGGTCTTCCTCTTTCCGAATTCGATAATGCGCCTTTCCAACGTAATAATCCTTTCCTTGCTGGTAAAGTTCAGTCCAGTTCCTGTCTATCAGCGTGTCCGGGTCACACAGGCGATAGAGGAAGGGTACAAGAATCTTATACGTAAGCGGCTTCGCCCTCACGGTTTCTGCAACCTCCATTTTCTTTGCGGAGACTGTATCTTTCCGCAATACCGGTTCCTCATGAACGCTGCTGACAGGTTTCCTGTCCGTACACGACAGGAGCATCACGCAAAGAACCGGCAATAAGAAAAGTGTCTTTTTCCTCATCATAATCATACGCTTAACGCCTTCCGGCATACGACATCTTCCATCTAAACACAGTGCAAAAATAATGTTTTTCCTTGTATATTACAACCTGCCGGCTGTACTTTTCCACATACCGTTTCAACAGCCGTCTTCGTAGTAGCCACCTTTTTCCTTGATGTAGTCGATGAGTTCTGCGAAGAGCGGGTTCTGTCTTAACGTTGCCTCATTGCCGGTAAGAACCAGCTGCTTGCGTGCCCGTGTGATGGCGACGTTCAGCTTCCGGTCGATGGGCTGGCCGTCCTCATAGAAAGTATTGGCGGTGAGGAAATCGAGCTGGTAACGGCTTTGAATCGTGAAGGAATAGAGGATGATGTCACGCTGGCTGCCCTGGTAGCGTTCGACCGTGTCGATGCTGATTTCTTCCAGTCCCGGGATGCCGAGTTTCTCGATTTCCTTGCGAATCATGGCTATCTGATTGCGGTAGGGAACGATGACTCCCACGGATTTCTGCGGATTGAAGTCGCTGCCGAGCTGCCGGTGCAGACGGTGGAGCAGATCGGCAATGATCTGTGCTTCTTCCGTGTTTACCTTTTCGGAAACATTCAGTTGCCGGCAGGATTTTGAAGGAATGAAAATCATGCGATGGGTCTTCAAGATGTCGTCAGTCTCGTCTTCGCTTACCTCATGATAAGGCAAGGTCTGTTCCAGCTGATGCGCCAAGGGCACACATTCCAGTTGCTCTTTCGCATAGAACCTGCGGTTGGCAAAATCGGCAATGTCAGGGTGCATTCGTCCTTGTTTGTGCAGTGTGCCGATGAAGTCTGTGCGTCCTGCTGCCCGCTCTGTGAGGATGAGCCGCTCGAAGAGGGAGTTGGCGCAGGAGGTGAGGTGGATAGCTTCCAGTGTTTCGTCTTCGACAATCACTTCCGCATCACTCTGTTGCACAACCGCCGGCAGCTGTTTGTGGTCGCCGATCAGTATGAACTTCCGGATTGCCCGCTCTTCCTTGTGCCGGCTTGTCAGCAGCCCGATAATATTCGGTTCTAATATCTGACTCGCCTCGTCGATGACGGCGAGGTCAAATTGCTTGATGTTGAACAGGGCAGAACGGGAATTCATCGTTGAGGTGGTGGCTACCACAATCTGCGCATTCTCCAAGGTCGACCTGATGGTGTGAAGAGACGGGCTCTCGTCGATGACCTCCTGTAACAGATGGTCGCTGTATTCCGGGGAACAACTGAACTCATTACCCATGCGGATATAGTCCAGCATATTCTCTGAAAGCATATTGCAGATCTCGTCGACAGCACGATTTGTATAGGCCAGGAGAAGGATTGAACTTTGAGCTTTGGGCTTTGAGCTTTGAACATTATTACATTCTGCTAACTGTTCACGCACAAGGAACTGCAGTGCCTGTGAGGTCTTCCCCGTCCCCGGAGGACCGATGAGGAGAAAATAGTCCTGCGCCTGTTTCGCTTTCAGGAGAATCTCGTCATAACCGGGATGGTAACCGCACGACAATCTCAAGGTCTTGTCCACACGTGGCGCACGCTGGCCGAGGAGCAGCCGGCGGCGGTCTGTTTCCGAGGTGATGAACGTGTAGAGGCTCCGGATGGCCGATGTGCCGCCGATGTCGCTTCCAGCATGTTCGATGGCGAAGCGTTCTCCGCTGATCAGGTCGGGGTTCTGCTGTCCGTCGCTGAGGTGTACGACGATCCGGTCGCTGTGTATCTCCTGCAGCGATCCCTTGAAGAGAATGCTTTTCCGCACGTCCGGTTCTTCGTTTTTCCTGTACGCATAGAGGTAGACCATGTCGCCTCTGCGGAAATTCGGCAGGAAGTCATCCCCCTGCCGGGGTATGCAGAGTGTCACCGTGTCGTAGCCGTTGGACGAGGTGCTGCGTTCTTTGCCCATGAGGGTCAGTTCTGTGTAGATGTTGCCTGTCTCTTTCTTCTCTGCCAGGGGCATGTTCCAGAGGTCGGCACAGCTGTTTCCCACGCCCTCCTGCGCTCCCACTTTCGATACAAGCTGTTCCTTGATGACAAAGGTCATCATACGTATGAAGTAGGCCCGTTCCAGGCTGTCGAGCCGGTGGAGGGGTGCAAGTGTCTCCGTAAGCTGTGGCAGGAGGTATTCATGATAGAACCGGTCGTTCTGTTTCCCGGTGTTCAATGTCTGTGGGGTAAGCAGTGGCAGTATTCTGCCAAATCCGTTCTCTGCCATCCAGAACTCCGTCGCCACGGCCTGGTTGCGGAAGCGGATGGCCTCGTGCAGGAGCGATTGCAGCGGCTCCACCTCGAGCAGTCCGTCGGGCAGAGGATATTTCGAGTACATCAGCCGGATGTGTGCCTGTTTCGGGGTAAGGCGGAAGTTGTATTGCAGAATGCCGTAGTAGAGGAGCAGCTGTACATAATGTTTCTCCACATGGAGTGACCCGTGCGGATTCCGGAACTTGCGTTCGATAAAGATGTTCTTGCCCGACTTCTGTTCGACAAGCAGCTTCAGGTCGGTCGTCATCAGGTCCACACGTCCCTGTATGCCCAGCCGTTCGCAGACGAAAGACGGCTCGAGGATGGCTTTTCTACGGTCGAAAGTGCGGAAGATTTCATCCACAATATCCTTGATGTTCTCCACCTGCCGTCCGGCCTCCTGCTTGAAGGCTGCGGCGTCAAAGTTGGGACAGGTGGCGAAGTCCAGTGCCTTTTCCCGGAAGTTGGAGCGGAAGGTGTCCTTGATGTCGTAGTGTCCGGGATGGTTGATGATGTCATCGAGTGCAGCCCCGGCGAAGTTACCCAGCACGGTATATTTGTTGGCAGGCCGTGTACCGAGCCGGTTAACCGTGAAGAGCAGCGGGTGGTGTCCGTAACTCTCAAAGCAGTTGGCGATGGCGGATATATCCAGCAGATAGTCGGGCTCTACGACGATGAGCCTTGGCACTACCTTCCGGTGTGTGACGGTGCAGTCGAGGAGGTTCAGCTGCATCCCCTCGCGCAGCAGCGGTCGCAGATAGCTGAAGTCGACATATTCCGGCGTGTCCGTATAGTCTACCGTCAGGAACTTCTCACTGCAGTCCTGGTTGGTCACGGCCACCTGGATTGTTTCCTCGTTCCACTTCCTTACGATGCAGCGGATGTAACGGTAGTTTGCAATCTGTATGTGCTCCGTCATGCGTCCGTGTTCCGGTATCCTGCCGACAAGGAACGGGGGAACCGGCTCCTGTACGACGGCAGAGACGAAGAGAGCGAGGGCACGGCAGTCGTAAGCCACGTCGTCGGGCAGGACGGGTGCGCTGGAATTGCTGTGCCGGCGCATCTTCTGGATGGCGACGATGTCCTGTGGAGCTATGTTATGTTGCCGGCAGAGCGACTCTACCTGCGACGAGAGGTTGCCGAAACCGTGGCGGGTCTCCTTCAGTCCTTCGTGACAGGCGATGACGAGTGCCTCGTGCATGATGCGCGGCTGTGCTTCTGCCGGTGCTGAAAGGATGTCGGCGATGCGTGTGAAAAGTTCGTGTGCCATAGAAAAGTATCTCTCCGTCCTTCCCGAAGAAGAGGAGTTGAAATTATGCAGTGCGTGAGGACAGAATCTTTAGTGTATGTCCTGTGTGAAAGCTGTTGCCTTGAAACCGGGTCATTACAGTTTGTCTTTGCTGTCAGACGGCACTTGTCCTGAATTATTTCCGTGAAGAGAAGAATTTCTTTTCATGAAGAAAAATATTTCTTTTCATGAAGAAAAATATTTCTTTTCACGAAAATAATTCCGCAAAGATAGCTTTGCCCTGTTCTTTACTGTCCTCCCAGGCGTTCAAAGAAAGTGATGATTTCTTCCCAGGTCTTGAACTCATCGCTGCCGAAGTGCAGTGTTGTTCCGAGGAAGTCGTCGTTTCCGGTGCTGCTGATGAGGTAGTCGCCATAAAGAAGCTGTGGCTGGTTGGTGAAGAAGACGTGATTCCATGCCGGCGTACTGAAGGTCTCTTCAATCCATTCCTGCTGCCTGGCAATGGCTTCCGGACTGTTCGTCGGGGCAGGACAGACGAAGAAGACGTTGTAGTTGTCGAGTAAGAACTCGTAGGCTTTGTGGAGGCTCGACTTCGGTTTTACGTACCCGTCGGCAAGAGTGTTCTGGTCGATGAATACTGTCCGGCGTTCGCGTCCCTCCTGACGGTCGTCAATCCATCGGACGACCGGCATGAGATAGTGGAAGATGGCCTTTTCTATGAGGCGGTGTTCTCCGTGGAAGCGGATGGCCTGCGGGTAATGCTCCCGGAACAGATCGAAGGTGTGTACGACGGAGTCGGCATCGCCGAAGAGCCCGAAGACGTGCTGCCGTTCCTCCTCGTTCACCTGTGAGAAGCATTGCTCGGTCATGTCCCTGTATTCCTTCACCAGTGCTTTGGTGACGATGACCTCCTGTACGCCGTCCTGCCGTTCGTTCTGGTAGACCTGTTTCCCCATCATATTGCTCTCGGTGAGGGTTGCTCCCATCTGGAAAGCAGGGTTCACACAGATGCGGTCGATACCATAGAGCATCTCTGTGTACATGCCTCCCATCGACGTGCCGATGATAAGGTCAGGCTTCTCTGTGCCGACGAGATTCCGCAGCAGTTCCATCGCCTCCTCGGGATGTATGGGGAGGTCGGGGGCGATGACGGTTGCCTGGGGCATGTAGTCGCGCAGAATCTGTGCGGTGTGGGTGGATCCGGCTGACATGAAGCCGTGAACGTAGATGATTTTCTTCCCAGCCATGAGGTCGGGGAAGGTTTTCTTATATTGATTTTCCATAAGCGGTGATAAGCGGTGATAGGTGGTGATGGGCGGTGTGATAGGCGATGATGGGCGGTGATGAGTCTTACCCTGACTGGCTTCCGTCAGGCACTCCCCTCCTTCTGAGAGACTGGGGGAGGCTTCACTATACCAGCGGCAGGCTGATTCCGTTTATCTTCTGATAGATGTCCAGAGCATAGATGTCCGTCATGCCGCTGATATAGTCGAGCACAGCCATGATGCGGGTCTCCTTGTCGGGACTCTGGATGTCGTACTGGCTGGAGAAGCGGTGGATGAGCTGCTGGCTGTGGAAATGGTCCGGCTCTGCAGCAGCACCGATGAGGGCTTCCATGAGTGTCTCCATGATTTTATATCCTGACAGTTCGACGTCGAGTACGGCCTTGCTGCGGTAAATCTTGTCTTTGGACACCTCCGTACAGTGCTCGTAAGCCCGTCGGGGGAGTTCAGAGATGTGTTTGATGAGCGACCCCTCGAATGTCCCGTTGAGAATTTCCTCCTCGTGCCTGACAAAGGCTCTGACACATTCCGCCTCCAGCAGGCCTACGGCGCAGGCGCGGAAGTAGACCACCTGTTCGTTCCGGTCGGTCACCCCCTCGTCCACGATGCGTCGGCGGATGCCCTGTCTCGTGTCTTCATCAAAGAAGCCGAGAAGCAGGTCGGCGGTCTCCTCGGACGACAGGAGCTTGAGCTTGTGCGAGTCTTCAATGTCCATGATCTCGTAACAGATGTCGTCTGCAGCCTCCATCAGGTAAGTCAGCGGGTGTCGGACATAGCAGATGCCCATCTCCGAACGGTCTTTCCGGATGATGCCCAGTTCGTCTGCTATCTTCTGATACGTTTTCTCCTCCGTGGCAAAGAAGCCGAACTTGCCATGCTTCCCTGCATAGGAAGAGCTGAAGGGGTACTTCACGATGCTGGCCAGCGTACTGTAAGTCATGACGAAGCCCCCCTCCCTCCTGCCCAGGAAACGGTGTGTGAGCAGACGGAAGGCATTGGCGTTGCCCTCGAAGTGGGTGATGTCGTCCCAGAAGCGGCGGCTCACATCTTTCTTCAGACCGGCTCCCGGCCCTTCGGTGAAGAATGCCTGGATGGCCTTCTCGCCGCTGTGACCGAACGGAGGATTCCCCATGTCGTGCGCATAGCAGGCTGTCTGTACGATCGTGCCGATCTCTTCGAAGAGCGTCCCGCGCAGCTCCGGATGGACTTCCGTCAGTTTCCGTGCTACGTCATCGCCCAGCGACTTGCCCAGTGAAGCCACCTCCAGCGAGTGGGTAAGACGGTTGTGTACGAAGACGCTGCCCGGAAGCGGGAACACCTGGGTCTTGTTCTGCAGCCGCCGGAACGGTGCGGAATAAATCAGCCGGTCGCTGTCGCGTTTGAATTCGGAGCGGTCGTCGTGCCGCAGTGCGTGCCGGTCTTCCTGTCCGAGCCGCTTGTTGGAGATGAGTTGTTGCCAGTCCATAAGTGTTGGGTGTTGATGAATTGTCGATGGGGTGTCGGGTTGAGGCGGAATCTTGAAAGCCACACGCAAAAGTAATTAAAATTGGCTAAAAACCATCTTTTTAGCCCGTATAAATATAGTTTTATGGTATTAATTGCTTAATTTTGCACCTTATTATATGTCAATGATACGGATAAAAGTAATCAATAAAGGGCATCAGCAGCTTCCTGCCTATGCCACTTCACAGAGTGCGGGGATGGATCTCCGTGCCAATATCGACACCCCGATTGTATTGCAGCCCATGGAGCGGAGGCTCATTCCTACAGGGCTTCACATCGCTCTTCCTGCCGGATTCGAGGCACAGGTGCGCCCACGCAGCGGACTGGCCCTGAAGCATGGGCTGACTGTTCTCAACTCTCCGGGCACGGTTGATGCCGATTATCGGGGGGAAATCATGGTGCTGCTCATCAACCTCTCCAGTGCGCCTTTCACTGTCAACGACGGCGAACGCATCGCCCAGATGGTCATCGCACGCCACGAACAGGCGGCGTTTGTCGAGGTGGAAGAACTGGACGAGACCGAACGGGGCGAAGGCGGTTACGGACATACGGGTATGAAGTGAAGACAAAGAAAGGAGACAGACGAATGTTCGGTAACGGTTTATTGAATTTCGTAAAGATGCGCCGTATGGTCCTTGTCTTGGCATTGACGGGGGCTTCGCTGGCGGTGCAGGCCGACCGGAAGGACAGTCTGCAAAGCTATGATTACTTCTATCTGGAGGCTTTGCGTCAGCAGGACATGGGCAACCTGACAGCTGCCTTCGACCTTCTGTGCCATGCCCGTGACCTCAATCCGCAGGCACCGGAGGTGTATTTCCAGCTGGCGGGCTATTATGTGGACATGAAGAACGACTCCCTGGCACGTGCATACTTCGAGAAGGCGGCGGCACTTGACCCGGACAACACGGCCTATCAGGAAAAGCTCGGACAGCTCTATGTGACGCAGAAAGATTATCCCGACGCCATCAAAGCCTATGAACGGCTCTATGGTTCCAACAAGGCACGCACCGATGTGCTGCAGCTTCTCTACCAGCTCTACGGCTCGCAGAATGATTACCGGAAGATGATCAGTACGCTGGAACGGCTGGAGACCGTCGAAGGCAGCAACGAGCAGATCTCGCTCAGTAAGATGCAGATCTACGAGCAGATGGGAGAGAAACGCAAAGAGTATGACGAACTGAAGTCGCTTGTCGACAGTCATCCCCTTGAACTCAACTATCAGGTGATGTTCGGGAACTGGCTTCTGCAGAACGGCAAGAAGAAGGAAGCCCTGCAGAAATACCGTGACGTACTGAAGGATGACCCTGACAATTCGCTCGCCCGGCTCTCGATGATGGATTACTACAGCAGCATCGGCGACCAGACGACAGTGAATGCGATCAGACGGGAACTGCTGCAGTCGGCCAAGACGGAGCAGAATACAAAGGTGGAACTGCTGCGGCAAGTCATAGCAGCCAGCCAGAAGGACAATACCCCTGACAGCACGGAAGTCATGCGGCTCTTCTCTGTGGCACTGGCGGCTCCGCAGGAGAATGCCGACATCCTCATGTTGAAAGCCGCATACATGACACTCCGCAAAATGCCGAAGACTGACATCAATCATGTCTATGAGCAGGCCATCGAAGTAGAACCTGATAATTCAAGGGCAAGGATATTGCTCATTCAGAATATCTGGGAGACAGAGGACTACGACAAGGTGATTGCCATATGCCGTCCGGCTCTGGAATACAATCCGGATGAGATGGCTTTCTATTACTTCCAGGGTATGGCACAGTACCAGAAACATGAGAATGATGCAGCCCTGACGACTTTCCGAAAGGGTGTCGGTCAGATCAAACCTGACAGCAACCCCGACATCGTGTCAGACTTCTACGCCATCATGGGCGACATCCTCCACGAGAAAGGACTCAACGATGAGGCTTTCCAGGCTTACGACAGCTGTCTGCAGTGGAAACCGGACAATACGGCGGCACTGAACAACTATGCCTATTACCTCAGTGTGGAGAACCGGAATCTTGCGAAGGCGGAGCAGATGAGCTACAAGACCATCAAGGCAGAGCCTTCCAACAGTACCTTCCTCGATACCTACGCATGGATCCTCTTTCAGGAGAAACGTTATGAGGAAGCAAAGATATACATAGAGCAGGCCATCCGCAACGATTCGACACTCAGCGGTGTCGTCAAGGAGCATGCCGGCGACATCTATGCGCAGACCGGCGACATGGAAAAGGCACTCGAGTACTGGCAGCAGTCACTCGAAGGAGGCAACACAAGTGCTACGCTGAAGAAAAAGATACAACAAAAAAAATACATAGCAGAATGATAACGAAAACAAAATTGCTTGCAGGCATGGCGGTCTTCGTCCTGGCATCATGCGGTACGCATAAGGCGGTGGTGGAGCAGAAGCCTGTGCTGAAGTCTACGACCGGTGACACACTTCGTACAGCAGACGATTCGACAAGGAATAAGCTTTCCTACATACAGCACATATCCGACAAGGCGCTCTACCAGAAGAATGTCGTGTCGAACCTTACTTTTACAGTCAACAACGGCCGTAAGGACATCACCGTCCCGGGCATTCTCCGTATGCGCAAGGATGAAGTCGTGCGTCTGCAGCTCCTCCTTCCGATTCTTCACAGTGAGGTGGGGCGTATCGAGTTTGCGAAGGATTATGTCCTGTTCATCGACCGCATTCACAGGCAATACGTAAAGGCAAACTACAACGATGTGGCTTTTCTGCGTGACAACGGAATCAGTTTCTACACGCTCCAGGCTCTTTTCTGGAATCAGCTGTTCATCCCCCGTCAGCAGAGAGTGAGCGAGGCCGATATGTCACAGTTCTCGGTCGATACCCATCGGCTGGAGGTTGACGGCAGTGCGAAAATCGTTCTGAGGGATGGCAAGATGACCTACAAGTGGGTCATACCTGCCCGATGGGATCAGATTGCACACACTGCTGTCTCTTACACCAGCCCCACTCACGGCACATCAGAACTGTCCTGGTTCTATAAAGATTTCAAACCCTTCGGTTCAAAGCAGTTCCCGGCCAGTCAGTCCGTAGAAATCCATACGCCGGCCATCGGTCAGCGGCCGGCGAAGACGCTCAAAGCCAGCTTTGAACTCGACGGTTTCAGCGATGCCAGTGACTGGGAGCCTTTCACGACTCCTTCGGATAAGTACACGAAAGTAAGTGTAGAGGAAATCCTCGGCAAACTAATGAACTTTTAAATGAAACGACTTTTTCTATTATTCCTGTTCTCGTCAATCGGTGTGCTGACTACTTTCGCCCAGCATACGAAGAAGAATGGAACAAAGCTGAAGACACCTGTTGTCCAGTCTATACCGGCTCCTTCGGTCAGTACAGGAAAGAGTGGGGCTGCACAGAAGAAAGCACGTAGGACAAAGACAGAAACGCCGGCTCCTGCGGTGAAAGGACAGCGGCAGACATCTGCGAAGGGACAGCCGCAGCCGCTTGTGAAGGGAAGGCAGCCGCAAGTCAAGGGACACCAGTCGCCACAGGGAAAGGTGCAGCAGAACGTCCGTGGCAAGGCCTCCGCACGCAATGCCCGCACCGGTAGAAAGAGTGCGAAAGCTCCGGCTTATGTGACCACAGAGGAAATCAAAGGTCTGCAGAAGCAGAACCAGCAGCTGCAGAAGGAAATATCAGAACACGAGGAAGAAGTGAAGATAAAGCAGAAGGATGTCGACAGCCGTCTGCAGAAGATTGTCCGGCTTGATACGGAAATCGGCCAGCACCAGCGGACGATAGACAACATCGCCACCGACATCAGAGGGCTGGACACGAATATCGGTATCCTGAAAGGGCAGCTCTCCTCCCTCGAGGCGCAGCTGGGCGAACGGCGTGCCCGTTTCATCCGATCCATGCGCTACATGGCACGTCACCGCAGCATACAGGACAAGCTCATGTTCGTCTTCTCTGCCAAGAGCCTGACGCAGATGTACCGCCGTCTCCGCTTCGTACGGGAGTATGCCGCCTACCAGCGGGCGCAGGGCGAGCAGCTCAAGGCCAAGCAGCAGCAGGTGGACCAGAAGCATACGCAGCTGAAGCAGGTGCGCGGAAACAAGAGCAATCTGCTCTACAAAGACCGGCAGGTTCATGCCCAGATGGAACGGAAGCGTGTCGAGCAGCAGACGGTCGTGGCCTCTCTGCAGAATGACCAGAAGGTGCTTCAGGGTGTCATTGCACAGCGTCGCCAGCAGCAGCAGGCGTTGAACGCTCAGATCGACCGCCTCATCCAGATAGAGATACAGAAGGCCCGTGCCCGCGCCATCGCCGAAGCCAAGGCGCAGGCGGCTGCCCGTGCCGCTGCCGCAAGAAAACGTGCGGAGGAACTTGCACGCAAGAAAGCGGCTGCCGAGGCGGCTGCCCGTGAGAATGCACGGCGTATTGCCGAAGCCAGGGCACGTGAGGAGAAAGCCAAGGCGGCTGCCCGTGCGGCTGCTGAAGCCGCCGAGAAGGCACGCCAGGAAGCGGCCGCAAAAGCCGCTGCAGCCCGTGCCGCCGCCGAGAAGACACGTCAGGAGGCATTGCAGAAAGAGCGTGCCGCCGCCCGGGAACGGGCCATCCGCAAGGCCGAGCAACAGGAAGCTGCAGCTCGGGCCGCCCAGGAGAAGGCGGAAGCCCGTGCCGACCAGGAGAAGGCCCGTGCCGACCAGGCTGCCCGGGAGGCTGAGGCCACCCGTGTGGCGGCCGAGCGAAAAGCGGCTGCCGACCGTGAGCGCGCTGCCCGCGAGGCGGCTGCTGCAAGGGCTTCAGCTTCAGAAAGCAATGATATGCTCAGCTCTGCCGACCGAGCCATAACCGGCAGTTTCGCCAACAACCGCGGCCGGCTGCCGATGCCGCTGTCGGGGCGTATCGTCAGCCATTTCGGCCAGTATAACGTCGCCGGTATGTCGAACATCCGGCTGAACAACGACGGCATCAACATCAAAGGTGCGCCGGGCAGTGCTGTCCGTAGCGTCTTCATGGGCGAGGTGAGCGGTGTCTTCATGGCGGGCGGCATGAGTGTCGTGATGGTCCGCCACGGTATCTATATCTCTGTCTATGCCAACCTCGGTTCTGTCAGTGTCGGAAAGGGACAGAAAGTCGGCACGGGCCAGACCATCGGTACTGTCGGCAGGAGCGGCATCCTGCAGTTCCAGCTGCGCAAGGAAACAGCCAAGCTGAATCCGGAACAGTGGCTGCGCTGATCCGGCTGACACCTTATTATATATACGAGAGGCCCGGAGAGGAGCGGTGTGAGGACTCTTCTCCGGGCCTCGTTCTGTCATACGACTTCTGTCGCCCGCAATTCTCTGGTGGCAGAAGTGACGGGTTGTTCGTGAAGATAAAAAGGATTCTGTGAAGAGGTTGTGGACTGCGGACTCTGATGTGCTTCCATGTTTGTAAGAACAGGTTGTGAATCATCTGATTTTCAGCTGGTTACAAGGTGCATGGGAAGATGTGCCTACTTGCCGTGCAAGTAAGGCCTGATTGAAGCTCAAGTAAGGCCCTATTGAGGCCCAAGTAAGGCTTGTTTGAAATCCGAGTGACGGTCAGCAGAATTCCGGAGTGAATCCGGTCAATTTCCAGACAGGTTAAAATGCTCTGTGAAAGAACATAATTGTTCTTTTTTTCGCAGTAGAACAAGAGGTAAGGGGAGAGGGGAAATTGCAATTTAGTACTTAAATTATTTCCTGCTTTGCAGATAAATGTTTATATTTGCAAAAAATAAGCTGCGCTTGGAAAACGTGGGGCAGGTTTCCCTTGCTCCTTCCATGTTTTTTGCAGCATGTAAAACCAGAAAACAATGCAGACGAATTGTCATCTCTCTGTTCTTATTCATGAACAAGCCAAGAAATACGGTGCAAGACCGGTACTGGCCTTCCGCAGCTTCGGCAGCCTGAAGTGGAAGACTGTTTCGTGGAATCAGTTCTCCATGCGTGTGAAGGAGGTTTCCAACGCACTGCTGAACCTCGGCTTGAAACCGCAGGAGACGATTGCGGTGTTTGCGCAGAACTGCATCCAGTATCTTTATACTGACTTCGGCGCATACGGTGTCCGCGTAATCAGTATTCCTTTTTATGCCACCAGCTCAGAGCAGCAGATACAATACATGATTCAGAATGCAAGCGTAAGATTCCTTTTTGCAGGCGAGCAGGAGCAGTACGACAAGGCGCACCGTGTCGCCGCACTCTGTCCTACGCTGGAACGCATCATCGTCTTCGACCCGAGCGTGCGTATCAGTTCGCATGACCCCAACAGCATTTACTTTGAAGATTTCCTGAAGTTGGGCGAGGGACTGCCGCGGGAACCGGAAGTCGAGGAACGCTGGGCGGCGGCGGAAGAAGATGATATCTGCAATATTCTTTACACGAGCGGTACGACGGGGGAGAGCAAGGGCGTCGTGCTGACCTACAGGATGTACCGTGCGGCACTGGAAGCAAACGACAGGTGTGTGCCGGTGGATGAAAAAGACCGTATCATCAATTTCCTGCCTTTCGCTCATGTCTTTGAGCGTGGATGGGCTTATCTGGTACTTTCCGAAGGGGCACAGATGATCGTGAACACTTATCCGAAGGAGATTCAGCAGAGCATGCGGGAGACGCATCCGACGTGTATGTCGGCCGTACCCCGTTTCTGGGAGAAGGTCTACGTGGCTGTCAAGGAACGCATGGACAATTCCGGTGCCGTACAGCGCAAGCTCTTCTATCACGCCCTGAGCGTCGGAAGAAAACGCAATGTGCAGTACCTGTCGCGTGGAAAACGTGTCCCGCTGGCACTGGAGATGGAGTACAGGGTCGTCAACAGGACGATTTTGAGCCTCGTCCGAAAGCAGCTGGGGCTGGAACATCCGAATATCTTCCCGACGGCAGGTGCCTACGTTTCACCTGAGGTCGAGGAATTCGTACACAGCATCGGACTGAACATGATCGTCGGCTACGGTCTGACGGAAAGTCTGGCCACGGTCAGCTGCGACCATCTGGGCGAGCCTTATACCATCGGGTCTGTAGGCCGTCCGATTGAAGGCATAGAAATAAAGATCAGTGACGAGGGCGAAGTGATGCTGAAGGGGCCTACCATCATGCCGGGCTATTTCCGCCGTGATACGACGAATGCGGAGGTCTTCGACAAGGACGGATTCTTCCACACTGGCGACTCGGGCTATCTCAAGGACGGTGAACTGTTCCTTAAGGAGCGCATCAAGGACCTCTTCAAGACTTCCAACGGCAAATACGTCGCGCCGCAGATGGTGGAAGGCATGCTGCTGGTGGATAAGTTCATCGAGCAGATTTCCGTCATCGCCGACCAGCGGAAGTTCGTTTCTGCACTGATTGTTCCCGAATACGATGTGCTGGAGGAATGGGCAAAGGAGAACCACATCGAGTTCAACGACCGTGAAGAGCTGTGCCGGAACAGGCAGGTCAATGCGATGATGCGTGAGCGTATCGAAACCTTGCAGCAGCGTCTCGCACCTTACGAGCAGATCAAGCGTTTCACGCTTCTTCCACATCATTTCTCGATGGAGAGCGGTGAACTGACGAATACGCTGAAGCTGAAGCGTTCGGTTGTCAACCGCCATTATCAGGATGTGATTGACAAGATGTATGAGGAGTAGGCAGAGTGATGGATGGACAGATTGGCGGGTTGATCATCCTCTTGGCTATCATTACTGATATTGCCGGTGTTGCCAGCCCTGCTAATGTCGTCAAGTCCTGATTTCCCCCTTGATTCAGCCAACGATAAAAAGAAGAAAAATGATAACAGCAGACCAGCTAAAAGATATCCAGGTGCGTACAGACGCACTGCACCGCTATCTCGACATTGACAGGAAGCGGATTGAATTTGAAGAAGAGCAGCTCCGCACGCAGGCTCCCGATTTCTGGGATGACCCGAAGCGTGCGCAGGAGCAGATGAAGAAGGTCAAGGACATTGAAAAGTGGATCAAAGGCTATGATGAAGCCCGGTCGCTGACGGAAGAGACGCAGCTGGCTTTCGATTTCTACAAGGACGAACTCGTTACGGAGGAGGAAGTTGATGCGGCTTACGCCAAGGCACTCAAGGTGATTGAAGACCTGGAACTCAAGAATATGCTGCGCCAGGAGGAAGACCCGATGGAGTGTGTGATGAAGATCAACTCCGGTGCCGGCGGCACGGAGAGCCAGGACTGGGCGTCCATGCTCATGCGGATGTATATGCGCTGGGGCGAGGCACACGGCTATAAGGTCACGGTCTCTGACATCCAGGAAGGCGACGAAGCCGGCATCAAGAGCGTGACGATGAAGTTCGAGGGCGGCGAGTATGCCTATGGCTATCTGAAGAGTGAGAACGGCGTACACCGTCTGGTTCGCGTCAGTCCGTTCAATGCACAGGGCAAGCGCATGACGAGTTTCGCCAGTGTTTTTGTCACGCCGCTGGTAGACGATACCATCGAGGTATATGTCGATCCGGCACGTGTCAGCTGGGACACTTTCCGATCGAGCGGTGCCGGCGGACAGAACGTCAACAAGGTGGAGTCTGGTGTCCGCCTGCGTTACCAGTATGAAGATCCGGACACGGGAGAGCAGGAAGAGATTCTCATCGAGAATACGGAAACCCGCGACCAGCCCAAGAACCGTGCCAAGGCCATGCAGCTGTTGAAGTCGCAGCTCTACGACCGTGCGATGAAGAAGCGCATGGAGGAGCAGGCGAAGATTGAGGCCGGAAAGAAGAAGATTGAGTGGGGCAGCCAGATTCGCAGCTACGTCTTCGACGACCGGCGGGTGAAAGATCACCGCACGAATTACCAGACATCGGATGTGGATGGTGTGATGGACGGCAAGATTGACGCTTTCATCAAGGCTTACCTGATGGAGTTTCCGTCAGAGGAATAGTCTCACGCTTTCCCTGCAGAAGGAAGGAACGAGACCTTCCCCCGGATCCTTCGAAGGCCGAGGGCCTGCGGAAGCCGGTCAGGGTAAGGCTTATCACCGTCCCATCATCGTTTATCCTTGCCTATCCTCCACATCACTCCTTTCCAGAGAATCAACCTTTTAAAAGAATATAACTATGAGTGAAAGAAGCAAACTGAACCGCAAAGTACGTGAACAGAAACAGGAAAAGCAGGCCAAACGCATTATCTTCTGGATAGGTGCGGTGCTGATTCTGCTGGCCATTGCCTATGTAATCGTCGCAACAGCGAATATCTGACAGCGTCAGAACGAGGTAGGGAAGCGGTCGGGTGAACGGTTGCAAAGTGTCAGGACTCCCCCCGATGTGAGGGGCAGTCAGAGTCCTTCGATGCTGAAGGACCGTGTTCTGGCCTGTTGATGAGAAAAGCAGATGAGCGGATTAGAGATAGAAAGGAAATTCCTGGTACACAAGAAGATGGACTGGAAACGGCTGGCAAGCAGCTGCAGCCATATACAGCAGGGGTATTTTGCCGCTGTCAATACCGTCCGTATCCGTATCCGGGATGACAGGGGGTATCTGACCATCAAGGGACCGTCACATGACGGCGGTCTGTCCCGCTATGAATTCGAGAAGGAAATAACGCTTGAGGAGGCGCGGCAGCTCATGCTGCTGTGCGAGCCGGGGGTGATAGACAAGCACAGGTATCTTGTTCCTTTCGGCGGACATACCTTCGAGGTGGATGAATTCCATGGCGACAACGAAGGTCTGGTGATGGCGGAAGTAGAACTTGGGAGTGAGGATGAAGCCTTTGAAAAGCCCGGTTTTATCGGCATGGAAGTGACCGGTAACCGGCATTTCTACAACTCACATCTGCGTCGGAATCCGTTCAGGATCTGGCGCGGCAGTGTACCAGAAGAATACCG
The DNA here is from genome assembly GCF_900454835.1 of Prevotella denticola. GTDB lineage: Bacteria > Bacteroidota > Bacteroidia > Bacteroidales > Bacteroidaceae > Prevotella > Prevotella denticola. The sequence continues at coordinate 214,418 of NZ_UGTM01000001.1, forward strand.
ATAGCCAAGGCCGTCACCGTTCCTGCCGCATCTGCCAGGAAGTCGAGCCACTCACCGCTCCGCCTTCCGCCCGTGCAGTTGGCCTGGAGAATCTCGATGAGTCCGCCCATGACAGCGGGCATGAGTCCTGCCCATAGCACGAGGGTTCTGTAGCTGCCACGCCTTTTCGTGCGCAGGTATTCAAGGCTGATGCTCAGTCCCAATATGAGGTACATGGCACTGTGTGTCCACTTGTCTATAAACCGGACTTCACTCAGTGGGGTCTCCGGGATATCCATGAAACACAATACCCAGATACCGATGATAATGACACTGCTGAGGGGGTATCCCATTAGGATATGTCTGTATAAATTCATATTTCACTTTTGATTTGATACAAAAGTAGATATTTTTTCGTAATTTTGCGTATCTGTTCAAAGTAAATTTACATGGTCCAACAAAAAAGAGCAAAGTTCGGAAGTAAACTGGGAATGATTCTTGCCACGGCAGGCGGTGCTGTCGGTCTGGGCAACGTGTGGCGTTTCCCCTATATGGCAGGGCAGAACGGCGGTGCGGCCTTCATCCTGATTTATATCGGTTGTATCCTGCTTCTGGGCCTGCCGTGCATGGTCAGCGAGTTCATCATCGGCCGCCACGCAGCCTCGAACACCGCACGTGCCTACACGAAGCTGTCCAATGGAACAGCCTGGAAGTGGGTGGGTTACCTTGGAGTCCTTACGGGCTTCCTCATCACCGGTTACTATGCGGTTGTCTCCGGCTGGTGTCTTCAGTACGGCCTGGCTTCTGTCGTGGGCCATCTGCATGGATCTCCTGCGTATTTCCAGTCTTATTTCTCCGACTTTTCCACCAATCCGTGGAAACCGGTTCTGTGGACGGCTGTCATACTCCTCATCACCCACTACGTGATTATCCATGGTGTAAGGAACGGTATAGAGCGTGCTTCGAAAATCATGATGCCCGCCCTTTTCCTGCTGCTTCTTGCCATTGTCGTCGCCTCATGTCTTCTTCCGGGAGCAGGAAAGGGTGTCGAGTTCCTGCTGAAGCCCGATTTCAGCAAGGTAACGGGTGATGTCTTCCTGGGTGCCCTGGGACAGTCGTTCTATTCCATGAGCATTGCGATGGGCTGTATCTGTACCTATGCCTCTTATTACAGCCGGCATACGAAACTGCTGAATTCCGCCGTACAGATCGGCGTCATCGATACGGTCGTCGCCATCCTTGCCGGCCTGATGATCTTCCCGGCGGCTTTCTCTGTGGGCGTGAGTCCTGACAGCGGCCCGTCGCTCATCTTCATCACGTTGCCGAACGTCTTTGAACAGGCGTTCGCCTCCATGCCAGTTGTGGGATATGTCATCTCCCTGTCGTTCTATCTCCTTCTATCCATGGCCGCCCTTACCTCCCTCATCTCCCTGCACGAAGTGAGCACGGCCTTTTTTCAGGAGGAACTGCATATCAGCCGTCCTCGTGCGGCAATGATCGTGACGGGCGGCTGTTTCCTTATCGGAGCCGTATGTTCCTTGTCACTGGGCGACTGGAGCTTCCTTCAGGTGGCGGGTACCGATCTCTTCGATGTCTTCGACTTCGTGACCGGACAGATATTCCTTCCTGTCGGCGGTCTCCTCACCTGTCTGTTTATCGGCTGGTATGTCCCGAAGCGGCTGGTCAGGGATGAGTTCACGAACTGGGGCACCTCCCGCAGCATCTTCTTCGGTGCTTACTATTTCCTGGTGCGCTTCATCTGTCCGCTGGCTATCCTTGCCATCTTCCTGCACCAGTTAGGAGTGTTCTGAAGCAGGAATGGATGCCGGATGTGCCAGTTCGCACTCCCTCCTCCCTTCCTCCGGGGCGGGCGTGATGACTCCCATCTGATGTCGCCAGATACTATCCAGTATGGTCTGTTCCTGTCCGCCATTTCTGTCTCTGCTTTTCGTCGCCGGCCTTCGTTCATCCCCTTTTCATCATATTTCCTCTTTTGGAGGGGCTGGGGAAGACTTTTCCTCATCATCTAAAACCTATATCCTATGGACCTTAAGTCTCTCTTCTATCTTCATCGCTCCGACCGGAAAGTTGTTTTCCTGCTGCTGCTGTTCATCACAGGCTGTCTCGGTCTGGTCATCTTTTCAGGTAGCCTGACGTCGGAAACAGCAGAGGTGAAAACTGACAGCGTAGGCGGCAAGACTTCCTCCTCCTTTTCCAGACGGATACGGATGCCGGATTTCGTGACGGAAGAAAGGAAACATCTTTTCCCTTTTGATCCCAATACCGCCACCGCTGACCAGTTGCTGCAGCTGGGACTTGCTCCCTTCCAGGTACGTAATATCCTGAAGTACCGTTCCAAAGGAGGCATCTACCGTTCGCCGATGGACTTCGCACGTCTCTATGGCCTTACTCGCAGACAATACAGGGAATTAGAACCTTATATCACAATCGGCGACGATTACGAGCCGGCCTCCACCCTGTCTTCCGTACAGGCTTACATTGCCCGGAAAGAAGCCGACAGGCGGGCTGCCCATACGGCTTACGAAGCGTATAAGGAAAAGAACACGTACCAGCCCTACAGGGCATACGACCGTGACACGCTCCGCTATCCGCGGAAACTGAAGGTGGGCGAGCACGTCAATCTCGCTGTCGCCGACACCACCCAGCTGAAAAAGGTCCCCGGAATAGGGTCAGGGTGGGCACGTGCCATCATCAGCTACGGCAGGCGGCTGGGCGGATACGTGGCTGTCGGACAGCTGCTGGAGATAGAAGGCTTTCCGGAAGAGTCGCTGCCTTACTTCTCTGTCAGCAGTCCGCATACGGACAGGATGAATCTCAATACGGCCACCCTCGGCCAGCTCCGCCGCCATCCTTACCTGAATTTCTATCAGGCCCGGGCCATCTGCGACTACAGAAGGCTGAAGGGAAAGCTGACCGATCTCTCACAGCTCCGCCTGTCAAAGGACTTCACGCCCGAGGCTCTCGAACGCCTGCGCCCGTATGTGGCATTCTGAACTGCAGTGTCAGGCGGTCAGACGGATTCCTCTGGTCTGCGTCTTCTGGCTGCGGAGCCAGCATCCTGTTGTCAGACCGGGCATGAGAACTTCATTCCCAATCGGTCGGGAACAGCATTCCCAGACACCGGGAATGCAGTTCCCAAACGCTGGGAATGCTGTTCCCTGTGCATCGGGTCTTGGATGTCTTTGTAGCGGGGAATGAACCGGAAGAGCAATAAAAGCAGGCTGAAGCCTTATGCCGCAGCAGGCTTTTATCTATAATTCCTTTGCCGTTTACCTTATTTACAGTAACTTTGCAGCAAAGAAACAACAAGCAGACATTTTATGGAAGAAAAGAAATTCAAGCGCACCACAGTGACGGCGGCTCTGCCTTACGCCAACGGCGGTGTACATATAGGACATCTTGCCGGCGTGTATGTCCCGGCAGACATCTATGTACGTTACCTCCGGCTGAAGAAGCGGGAGGTTGTCTTCATCGGCGGCAGCGACGAGCACGGTGTGCCCATCACGATCCGTGCCAAGAAGGAAGGTGTCACGCCGCAGGACGTGTGCGACCGCTATCATAAGCTGATCAAGGATTCGTTCGAGGAGTTCGGCATCTCGTTCGACGTGTACAGCCGCACGACAAGTCCCACCCACAACAAGTTCGCTTCCGACTTCTTCCGCAAGCTCTACGATGACGGCAAGCTCGTCGAAAAGGAGAGCGAACAGTATTACGACGAGGAAGCCCGTCAGTTCCTTGCCGACCGTTACATCATGGGCGAATGTCCTCACTGCGGCAATCCCAACGCCTACGGCGATCAGTGTGAGAAGTGCGGAAGCGACCTCAGCCCGATGGAACTGAAGAACCCGCACTCTACCATCTCCGGTTCGCAGCCCGTCATCAGGAAGACGAAGAACTGGTATCTGCCGCTGAACAACTATCAGGAGTGGCTGAAGCAGTGGATTCTCGAGGACCACAAGGAGTGGCGTCCGAATGTCTACGGACAGTGCAAGAGCTGGCTCGATATGGACCTGCAGCCCCGTGCCATGACCCGCGACCTCGACTGGGGCATCCCTGTCCCGGTTGAAGGGGCTGAAGGAAAGGTACTCTACGTATGGTTCGATGCGCCGATCGGCTATATCTCGAACACCAAGGAACTGTGCGACAGCGATCCCGAACGTTTCGGCAGCTGGCAGAAGTGGTGGCAGGATCCGGAGACGCGTCTCGTCCACTTCATCGGAAAGGACAACATCGTCTTCCACTGTCTCATCTTCCCGACGATGCTGAAGGCGCACGGCGGTTACATCCTGCCCGACAATGTGCCGGCAAACGAGTTCCTGAACCTCGAGGACAACAAGATTTCCACGAGCAAGAACTGGGCCGTGTGGCTCCATGAGTACCTCCGCGACTTTGAAGGAAAGCAGGATGTGCTGCGCTATGTGCTGACAGCCAACGCTCCGGAGACCAAGGACAACAACTTCACCTGGAAGGACTTTCAGGAACGCAACAACTCTGAGCTGGTGGCTGTCTACGGCAACTTCGTGAACCGTGCGCTGCAGCTGACGAAGAAGTACTGGGACGGTGTCGTTCCTGCCTGCGGAGAGCTGCACGATGTCGACCGCCAGGCTATTCAGGAGTTCAAAGATGTCAAGGAAAAGGTGGAGGCTTATCTCGAGGCGTTCAAGTTCCGCGAGGCGCAGAAGGAGGCGATGAATCTTGCCCGCATCGGCAACAAGTACATCACCGAGTGTGAGCCGTGGAAGGTATGGAAGACCGATCCGAAGCGCGTGGAGACCATCCTCAACCTCTCGCTCCAGCTCGTCGCCAACCTCAGCATCGCCTTCGAACCCTTCCTTCCGTTCAGCAGCAAGAAGCTCCGCAGCATGATCAACATGACGGAATACGACTGGAGCGAGCTTGGGTCTACCGACCTGCTTCCTGCCGGCAAGCAGCTGGCCGAACCGGAACTCCTTTTCGATAAGATTGAAGACGAGGCCATCGAGGCTCAGCTCCGCAAGCTGGAAGAGACACGCAAGGCCAACGAGGAGGCTGCCTACAAGGCCGATCCGGTGAAGAGGGAGATTCCTTTCGACGACTTCGAGAAGCTGGACATCCGTGTAGGCCACATCCTCCGGTGCGAGAAGGTGAAGAAGAGCAAGAAGCTGCTGAAGTTCACCCTCGACGACGGTTCTGGTACGGAGCGTACCATTCTCAGCGGTATCGCCGCTTACTACGAGCCGGAGCAGCTCACAGGCAAGGACGTTCTCTTCGTTGCCAACTTCGCCCCCCGCAGGATGATGGGCATCGAGAGCCAGGGAATGATTCTCTCGGCCGTCAACTCCGACGGGTCGCTCACCGTTACGACGACGCTGGGCGAGGTGAAGCCCGGCAGCCAGGTGGGATGATGCGTATGCCCTGTATGAAACCGCAAAACAGGCGGACAGACCCTTTCGTCTGTCCGCCTGTTTCAATTGATACAGGGACTTCCCTGTCCGTCGGAAGTCTTACCTGTTAATACAGACCTTGCTTGTGCGCCCAGTCGAGGGCATCCTTTTGTGTGGTCATCCTGCCTTTGTAGCTGCCTTCCTTTGTCCCGTCTTTCCAGATGAACTTGAAGCGGAGCTCTATCTCGTGCTCGCCGGTCTGGCGAAGATAGACATAGCTGCCTTTCTGGAAGAAATGGTCATCATAGTTGTACAGTCCTTTCACAACGGAGCCGCCGGCAGTCCATTCGCCCGGCTTCGTCAGGTCGACTTCTTTTCCCGCCATGCTCTTCGGGATGGAGAAACCTACGAATTGGCCGGTAAATCCCAATGGATAGTTGACGCCAATCGTCCCATTGAAGTCGCTGAAAAGGACAGGACTGATTCCGTCACCTCCGTTGTTGTCGTCATTGTCACTGCTGCACGCACTGATACTGAAACACATTGTCAGGGCAATCACGCCCGCTGCAAGGGCATACGCCCATTGCTGGAATTTCTTTGTCATGTTGTTTTAATTTAGAAGTTAATCGTTTGCAAAGGTAAGGTATTATATGGAGAATAAGAATATTTCTGTAGATTTTTTTTAAAAAATATGTATTCTGGCGGGTTGAATGCGTAGAACGGGAGGAGATGGGTATATGGATTTTTGGCTATGAATGGTGAATTAACAATCCTGCTTCTCCGTTATTCGGCTGATTTTCCGTAACTTTGCAATCAGAATAAAAGACAAACGAAAGATGAAGATAGAAGAGCAAATTACCGGTGCTGCACTTGCAGCTGTCAAGGAGTTATACGGAACCGAGGTTCCAGAGAAGATGATCCAGCTGCAGAAGACACGCAGCGATTTCAAGGGCAACCTCACCCTCGTCACCTTCCCGCTGCTGAAGACCTCGCACAAGAAGCCCGAGGAGACGGCGCAGGAACTGGGCGAATACCTGAAGAAGAACTGCAAGGCGGTTGCCGACTTCAACGTCGTCAAGGGATTCCTCAACCTTGTCATTGCACAGGCGGCATGGACAGGACTGCTGAACGACATCAATGCCGATGAGAAGTTCGGCGAGAAAAGGGTGACGGCAGACAGTCCGCTGGTAATGATCGAATACTCTTCACCGAACACCAACAAGCCCCTTCACCTCGGCCACGTGCGCAACAACCTGCTCGGATGGTCGCTGGCACAGATCATGGAAGCCAACGGCAACAAGGTGGTGAAGACAAACATTGTCAATGACCGCGGCATCCATATCTGCAAGTCGATGCTGGCCTGGCTGAAGTGGGGCAACGGCATCACGCCCGAGAAGGCCGGCAAGAAGGGCGACCACCTGATCGGTGATTTCTATGTCCTCTTCGACAAGCACTTCAAAGAAGAGTGCAGACAGTTGCAGGAACAATATGAAAAGGAGGGCATGACACCTGATGCCGCCAAGGAAAAAGCCGAACAGGAAGCACCGCTGATCAAGGAAGCACACGAGATGCTCGTCAAGTGGGAGCAGGGCGACCCGGAGGTACGTGCGCTGTGGGAGAAGATGAACAACTGGGTGTATGCCGGTTTCGACGAGACCTACAAGGCATTGGGCGTGAGCTTCGACAAGATCTACTATGAATCGAATACCTACCTTGTCGGCAAGAAGAAGGTGGAAGAAGGCCTGAAGAAGGGACTGTTCTTCCGCAAGGCCGACAACTCCGTATGGGCCGACCTCACCAAAGAGGGGCTGGACCAGAAGCTCCTTCTGCGAAAGGACGGTACGTCGGTCTACATGACGCAGGACATCGGCACGGCCGAGATGCGCTTCAACGACTTCCCCATAGACAAGATGATCTACGTCGTCGGGAACGAGCAGAACTACCACTTCCAGGTGCTTTCCATCCTCTTGGACCGTCTGGGCTTCAAGTGGGGCAAGGATCTTGTACACTTCTCCTACGGCATGGTCGAACTGCCGAACGGCAAGATGAAGAGCCGTGAGGGTACGGTTGTCGATGCCGACGATCTGGTCGCCTCCATGATAGAGAATGCCAAGAAACTCAGCGAAGACAAGGTGAACAAGCTCGAGGGCATCACCGAGGAAGAGAAGAACGAGATAGCACGCATCGTGGGAATGGGGGCTTTGAAGTACTTTATCCTCAAGGTGGACGCACGCAAGAACATGCTCTTCAATCCCGAAGAATCTATCGACTTCAACGGCAACACGGGTCCGTTCATCCAGTACACTTACGCCCGCATCCGCAGCATTCTCCGCAAGGCAGCGGCGCAGGGCATCCTCCTGCCGGCATCGCTGGCCGATGATGCCCCGCTAAACGAGAAGGAAATAGAACTCATCCAGAAGCTCAACGACTTCGGTACTGCCGTCGCACAGGCAGGCATCGACTACAGTCCCAGCGGCATCGCCAACTACTGTTACGAACTGACCAAAGAGTTCAACCAGTTCTATCATGACTACAGCATCCTCAGTGCTGACACCGAGGCCGAGAAGATCACCCGGCTTGTCTTGGCGAAGAATGTGGCAAAAGTCATCAGGAACGGTATGGCACTGCTGGGCATTGAGGTGCCGGAGAGAATGTAAGGGAAGTCCCGCCCCTCTCCCCGAAGGGGGAGGAGGCCTGATGGGGATGCCGTCAGGAAAAGCCGGGAAAGCGATATGAGCGACGGAAGCTGTGATGGCCGGACGGCCAGACCAGGAATACATGACAAGATAACATGCGAACAGATTACAAGCAACGGACAGGTACGCAGCCTTCCCCAGTCTCGGAGGGACGGGCTGCCTGGGCTGTCGATGCCGCCTGTTCCGGAAACCCCGGACCGATGGAATACCGGTGTATCGACTTGCAGACCGGGCTGCAGGTGTTTCATTTCGGCCCCGTGCTGGGGACGAACAACATCGGAGAGTTCCTTGCCATCGTACACGCCTTGGCCTTGATGGAGCGGCAGGGAATAACAGACAAGGTCATCTACAGCGATTCCTACAATGCCATCCTGTGGGTGAACAAGAAGCATTGCAAGACGACACTTGTCCGCAATGCGGAGACCGAACAGCTCTATCAGGTCATCGCCCGTGCCGAGCATTGGCTCAAGACCCATAAGGTCACGACACCTGTCATCAAATGGGAGACAAGGCAGTGGGGCGAGATTCCGGCCGACTTTGGCCGGAAGAAGTAAGATTCTTTAGGAGCGGGTATTATCTGTTTCACAGCCCAAGCCGGGAAACGTTCCCATTGACTTTTTGTGTAAAAACTCCATGAAAAGTGGATTTATACCATTTTTTTCTTTACTTTTGTACCATAAACGGAAACCTACTATGTTACAACGAGATTATTTTATTCGCCTGATAGAGGAATTCAACGCTGCCGTGTCGCGTTTTCTCGTGAAGAAGGAAGACGACCTGAAGCGGGATAAGGAGTTGAAAGACCTTTACAGACAATACGTTGGAGCGTATGACGACCTGCGCAACCTCTCTGTCGGCGACCTGCTGAAATATGCCGGAGAGCAGTGGAAGGAGGACGAGCGGACAGACCGGATCGGCATGCTTGCGGAACTGCTGTATGCCGAAGCGAGCTACAAAGGGCAGCCCTTGCGGCAGATGTTGCAGGAGAAAGCATACTGTCTGTTCGACTACGTGGAGGCGCACGGCTCTACTTTCTCTATCGAACGACGGCAGAAGATGGATGCCATGCGCCGGGAATTAGGCGAAATCCTGCCTTTGGCACACTGATGCCGGAGGAACTGAATAACCCTTGTGATCATAACAGCGTCAGACTAAACCCATAACAATCATTATGCTTGAGCCGAATATCAGAGAACAGATTATCGAGTTGATCCACCGGCAGGTAGTCCCTGCCGTGGGCTGTACGGAGCCGATGGCGGTGGCGTTGTGTGCCGCACGTGCCACAGAGTTGCTGGGAGAGAAACCGGAAAAAGTCAGCGTACTGCTTTCCGCCAATATCCTGAAGAACGCCATGGGAGTGGGCATCCCGGGCACAGGGATGATCGGGCTGCCTATCGCCATTGCCCTGGGTGTCCTGATCGGGAAGTCGGACTACCGGCTGGAGGTCATCAAGGATCTTACGCCGGAAAGTCTGGAAGCCGGAAAGCGGTTCATCGGTGAGGACCGGATTGACATCAAGCTGAAGGAAGGTATCACGGAGAAACTGTATATCGAAGTCGCCTGTGTGGCTGGCGGACACCGTGCGACGGCCGTCATCAGCGGAAGCCATACGAACATTGTCTTCGAAGAAACCGACGGGAAAGTCCTGCTCGACAGACTGAAGCCGAGTGCGGCTGCTGCTGATACTGCGCAGCTCTGTCTGGATCTCCGTACGGTATGGAAGTTTGCCACAACTACTCCGGTGGAGGAAATAGACTTCATCCTGGAAGCCAAACGCTACAATCTCCGTGCTGCGGCGGAGGCATTGAAGGGAAATTACGGGCATTGCCTGGGGAAGATCATGGACCGTCCGCTGAGCCGTGGTATCTTCGGGAACAGCATCTATTCGCACATCATAGCCAAGACTGCTTCTGCCTGCGATGCCCGCATGGGCGGTGCCCTGATTCCTGTGATGAGCAACAGCGGTTCCGGCAACCAGGGTATCTGTGCCACCAATCCGGTAGCCGTTTTTGCCAAGGAGAACGAGAATACGCGGGAAGAACTCATCCGTGCGCTCGTCCTAAGTCACCTTACCGCCATCTACATCAAGCAGAGCCTCGGTGCGCTGTCAGCCCTCTGCGGCTGTGTGGTGGCAAGTATCGGTTCCAGCTGTGGCATCACCTATCTGATGGGAGGTGATTACGTGAATGTCTGCCATTCGGTAAAGAATATGATAGCCAATCTTACCGGCATGATCTGTGACGGTGCCAAGCCCAGCTGTTCGCTGAAGATTTCGTCCGGTGTCTCCACGGCTATCCTTTCCGCCACCCTGTCCATGGAGGGCAAACACGTGACGGCAGCCGAGGGGATCATTGACGAAGACGTTGATAAGTCTATCCGAAACCTCACAAGCATAGGTAAGGAAGCGATGTGCAACACCGATGATATGGTGCTGAATATCATGACGCATAAGTGCAATTAAAAAGGTGTTGCACCTCTAATCCTGCATTACTTTCAAATTATTTTCATGAAAAGAAATATTTTTTGTCGTGAAAATAAATTTTTATCTTCATGAAAAGAAATTCTTTTTTCATGAAGATAATTTGTTTATAGCCGTTCATTTGTGTCTGTTGGATGTGTTTTCAGCCTTTCAAAAAAGCAGGTTTAGTCTTCTTTTCTATGGTGTTTAGTAACCTGTTTTATATTCGTTCTTAAATGAGATATAGTTCACACGTCTTCTCTCCCTGCGCATTCTGGTATTTCACAACCCATACATCTAAAACCAGTGGTTTGCTTGGCGAGGCATAGTCATTCGAACATACATCATGTTTTTTAAGGAGCGTTTCGGGCAATTGATTACCATTGGGCAGTTTTATTATCTGTATTATTTTATTTTGGAAATAAGCTAAACAGATTGTAGCTGGCTTTTTTCCCTTGTTGCGCATTCCCGGGATGTATTTAAGTGCGTTCCTGTTCAAGTGGTTCATTAAGATATACTTTTCCAGATAATCTACTGCAATCCGTTTCCTCTCTACTTTCACAGGTTCCTGTGTTTCTTCCCCCTGTTTGGCAAAGTGCCATTTTGTCCCATCTGTAAATTGAATCTCTATTCCTGTGGAATCTACTTCTGAAGGTATTTCGGATGGTCTTCCCGTATCCTTAGCTATTTTCTTGAATTCTGCAAAAGCATTTGTGTTGCCCTTTCTTGAAGCATTGCGGAGATAGCAATATGCGTCGCCCAGGTGTCCTTTCTTTTTGGCAATCATACCATTCCAATAGTCATTCTTTCCATTCGAATCATGATATTCAAAGTAAGGTGATAATTGGGCAAACTTCCTTTCTACAGCATCCATCCTTCCTAAATGATAGTAGGCGGATAACTGTTTTTCGTATATGGAATTGATGTTAACGCTGCTGTCCTTGCTTATATCAATATACGAATCAATGTCTTGCTTTTCTGTGGAGTAGGGCTGGAGTAGTCTTTCGTAATCACGGAGAGCATTTTCATATTTGCCGACTTTCATCTCGCAATCAGCCCGCATATATAAGTACTCTGTAGAGGGGTTGTCTTCTATTGCTTTGTCTAAATAGCTTATTGCCAAATCATCATCACCATTTAGGATAGCGTTGTTGATTTTGCTTCTATAATCAGTATGACAACTGTATAGAAAGAAGGTCAGTAAAATAAAGTATAACACATTTTTCATCATTTCATGCTGCTTATGTGTATGTGATATGTTAATCTTTATATTGCTTTTATAACCTTGTTTTATCTTGTTCCCGCTCGTAAGTTACAATCGTATTAACGTACTTCTCAACCTTTGTAATGCGTAATTTTTCAGGGAGTTTGGGGGCTTCTATACCTTTGTCGACCGTGAAAGGTGCAGTCTCTATGCGTATCTCATCCCATAGTCCTGCGTCAAGGAAACTCTGTAAGGTCTTTGCACCGCCTTCGACGACGAGACTCTGTTTCTTCTCCTCATAGAGGTGTGACAGTGCTTCGGCAGGCGTAGCATATTCCCCCTCTCTTGTCGGATGGCTTGTCAGCACCAGTTTTTCAGGATTCGGACCGCTCCATTCCCTTACCGTCAGCTGTGGATGTTCCAGTTCTTCCGTTGTTTTGCCAACGAGTATTGCGTCGTTCTCTGCTCTCAGCTTATGTACCAGCATCTTTGTGAAGGGCGTAGAGATAATCAGCGGATGATAGTCCTTACCCGGCAAGTTGCCAATGTAAGCCGCAGAAGTTTTTTTCTCACGAGCCGTTATTTCATCCTGGCTACCATTTATAATACTCAGATCATCAGGGGAATCTCGGTGTTTACTCCCCTCCCTATGGGGGAGGGGTGAGGGGGAGGGGCTGGCTGGTGTGTTGGATAGTGTGTTTGTTGGTGTGTTGAATAGTATGTTAGTTGTTACTCTTTTTGTCTGCGCCCACTTCAGTATCACGTACGGTCGGTGATGCGTGTTATAAGTGATGAAGCGTTTGTTCAGCTCCAGGCATTCCTTTTCCAATACACCTACCGTCACGTCAATGCCGGCCTCACGGAGCCTCTTCACGCCACGCCCCTGTACCTTGGAAAAAGGGTCGATGCAGCCGCAGACTACACGCCGCACGCCTTTGCTGATAATCAGGTCGGCGCAGGGAGGTGTCTTGCCGTAATGGGAACAAGGCTCGAGGCTGACATACACCGTTGCTTCGTGCAGCAAAGCCTCGTCCTCTTTCCTCACAGATGCAAAAGCGTTCACTTCTGCGTGTCCTTCGCCGCAGCGGACATGATAGCCTTCACCGATAATCCTGCCATCCTTGCTCACAATGACCGCCCCCACCATCGGGTTCGGCTTGGCCAGCTGCTGTCCGTTACGTGCTAATTGCAGGCAGCGGTGCATATAGATTTCGTCAGTTTCTTCTTGTTTCATATCTTTAAAATTCCTATCTTTGCAGTCATGACATACCAGGATTTGTGGCACAGACTCACTCCCTTGTACGATGACGGTGAGGCACAGGCAATCATTCGGCTTGTGCTGGAGGTGCAGTTTGGCATTTCGCTGACCGATATTTATACGGGCAAAGTTAATGAATTATCACGAGACGAAGCTGACGGATTGGAGAAAATCATGTCACGACTGGAACGTGCAGAGCCGGTGCAGTATGTTCTCGGGTATGCAATGTTCTGCGGGCGGCCTTTTCATGTTGCGTCCGGAGTACTGATTCCACGTCCGGAGACGGAAGTACTGTGCCGGTGGATAGAAGAAGATTACAACCGCCCTTACTGTGCCCTGCAGCCTCCTGTGCCGCTTCAGGTGCTGGACGTGGGGACTGGTAGCGGATGCGTAGCTGTCAGTCTGGCACTGGACCTTTACAATTCCGCCCTTACAGCGTGGGATGTATCGGGTGATGCTTTGTTGATTGCACGTGAGAATATCCACCGATGGAATGCCCGTGTTGAATTGAAGATGGAAGACGCACTCCATCCCTCTCCTGCTGCCATGGAGCAGCAATGGGACATCATCGTCAGCAATCCGCCCTATATCTGCAACAGGGAGAGGGCGGCAATGGCGGCGAACGTGCTGGAATACGAGCCGGAGACCGCCCTTTTCGTACCGGATGACGACCCGTTGCAGTTCTATCGGGCTGTTGCGGAGTATGGCGTGCAGACGCTGTCGGATGAAGGTGTACTCTACTTCGAGACCAACCCATTATATATAAATAAGGTGAAGGAGATGCTGGACGAGTCAGGTTATAAGCAGGTCATGCTTAGGGAAGACCAGTTCGGCAAGTTACGCTTCACGAAAGCCCTCCGATCATGATACAGAAACGACCTATGCCGGAGCCGCAGGCTCTGAAGAAACTTGCCGACCTGTGTGCGAAAGGCGAACATTGCTCGGGTGAAATGCTGGAAAAAATGCGCAGGTGGGGACTGGCGGAAGATGCCCAGGCACGCATTATGGAGAAACTCTTAAGGCTGCATTATGTGGACGACAGCCGTTATACGGAGTTTTTCGTCTACGATAAAATCCGTTACAACAAGTGGGGACGCCGGAAGATAGAGCAGGCTCTGTGGATGAAGAAGGTGGACAGTACCGTCTCGTCGCCCATCCTGGATGCTGTCGGGGATGAAGAGTATCTCGCCGTCCTGCGCCCGCTGCTGGCTGGCAAGTACCGCACCATCAAGGCTGACAATGACTATGAACGCTCGATGAAGCTGATCAGATTTGCCATGGGACGCGGGTTCACGATGGATCTGATCAGGAAGTGTATTGACGAAGGGATTGCCGCGGCGGACGGCAACATAGACTTTGCTGATGACGATGACGAGACCGATTAGTGTGCTTGCCCGTCTGATAGACACCCTTGCTCCTCGGTCGTGTACCATCTGCGGAGGGCGTCTGACCGTTACGGAAGAGGTGATGTGTGCCTGCTGCAACCAGAGCCTCCCCCGTACAGGCTATGCCCGTAATGCCTGTGACAACAGGCTTGTGCGGCTCTTCTGGGGAAGAATTCCCATTGAGAGAGGGGCATCCCTCTTCTTCTACAAGGCTCACTCGGACACCAGCCGCCTGTTGTATCAGCTCAAGTATGGCGGACATTCCGAAACAGGGGAGCTGCTTGGCCGCCTTGTTGCCGACGAGTTTGCAGCGGACGGCTTCTTCGACGGCATCACTGTGCTGGTCCCTGTGCCGCTTGCCCGGCAGCGTGAACGGGAGAGAGGATACAACCAGAGCGTGGAGATAGCCCGGGGCATCAGCACTGCAACTGGGATTCCTGTAGTCGGCAACGTCCTTGAACGTATCTCTTTCCATGGCAGCCAGACGCAGAAGAGCCGTTGGGAACGTAACGAGAATGTGGAAAAGGCATTCCGGCTGACGGATGCCTCTGCCGTACGCAACCGGCATGTCCTGCTTGTTGATGATGTCATCACTACCGGGGCGACTCTCGTCGCTGCAGCCCGTGAGATCCTCAAAGCCGGCAATGTCAAGGTCAGCGTTCTCTCTCTGGGGTTTGCGAATAATGAATAGATGCGTAGCTTCCCGCTCCGGCAGCCGTATCTTGTAAAGGGATTGATTCCTTGCCTGACCGTCTGTCGGGGCAGAACGTTCCAGATGTAATTGCAGATGAAGTTTTTATTGGAATCCATGTGGCAGACGGTATGAAAAAGCCATGGGTATCCTTGACTGAACATGAATGGGACCGTCACGGCCATTGAACAACACAAACTATTTCTATCCGAATTATTACAATACTTAACGTGATCCGTACTAAGCCTTGACACAAATTATCTACTGGTTCCATATTTTGCGGAAACTCCGGAAGAAAGGAGGGCTTTTTCTTTGTCTAATTCAATTTTTTTCTTACTTTTGCCGGGTATAAACTGAGAACCGACAAGAACCGAATACAAAACCTAATGTAAGACAGTAAACCTGAATGAAAAATTCCGCCTATGGAAGAGGATGCGTCCAGGCCGCCCTCAATATAAGCGGACGGATTCCATCATATTACCTTTTGGAAAATATTAACCTAATTAACAATAAAGCTGAATGAATAACAAGAAAAATGGTCTGTACCTGACCGCATTCCTGTTATGTCTGAATCTGAGCACGGAAGCTCACGGCGTTGCGTTCAACAAGACGGATGCGATGCGGGAGAGTTCCATGACTGCATTGAGACAAAGGGATGGAAATGCCGTTTCTATTCCGTCAACACAGGTTCCGCAGAAGTCGCTGAACGCCGGCGAGAAGAAGAAAGTCGTAGGAGTTGTAAAGGAGGAGAACGGAGAACCGGTCATCGGTGCTACTGTCCGTCTGAAAGGTACCCAGGGTGGTGCTGTCACAGATATTGACGGGCGGTTTACGCTGATGGCGGAGGAGGGTTCTGAACTTGAAATCTCCTATATCGGCTACACCACCAAGACAGTGCGTGTCGGTAAGGCTGATACATACGACATCAGTCTTTCCATGGGCAGTGCCAAGGAGCTGAACGAAGTGGTTGTCACGGCCCTCGGTATCAAGCGTGAACAGAAGGCGTTGAGCTACAATGTACAGCAGGTGAGCGGTGAATCTTTGGGGACTAACAAGGATGCCAACTTCATCAATTCGCTCAGCGGTAAGGTAGCCGGTGTGAACATCAATGCCAGTTCGTCTGGTGCCGGTGGTGCTTCAAAGGTCGTGATGCGTGGTACACGCAGCATCGAGCAGTCGAGCAACGTTCTGTATGTCATCGATGGCGTGCCGATGTTCAACCTCGGCGGCAGCGGTGATGCGATCTTCGGATCGAACGGTACGACAGAGGCTATCGCAGATATCAATCCGGAGGATATTGAGAGTATGTCTGTCTTGACGGGTGCGGCGGCAGCGGCACTCTATGGAAACCGTGCTTCCAACGGTGCCATTGTCATCACAACGAAGAAGGGAAAGGTGGGACATACGGAGTTTACCGTCAGTCAGAGCACGGAGTTCTCCACGGCTTTCCGTCTGCCGGAGTTCCAGAACCGTTACGGGACAGGCAGCAGTCTGCGTGATGCCGGCGGTAACAGCTACAGTTGGGGACGCCTGCTGAATGATGCCAACTATATGGGTTATGACCCAAAGAAGGACTATCTTAAGACAGGCATCATGACCACAGAGGCTTTCACGGTTTCTACAGGTTCGGAGAAGAACCAGAGTTACTTCTCTGCCAGTGCGTTGAATTCGGGCGGTATCATTCCCAACAACCGTTACAACCGTTACAACTTTACGTTCCGGAACACATCCAGTATGCTGGGCGACAGGTTGCTGCTGGATGTCGGTGCAAGCTAT
Organism: Prevotella denticola; assembly: GCF_900454835.1. Lineage (GTDB taxonomy): Bacteria > Bacteroidota > Bacteroidia > Bacteroidales > Bacteroidaceae > Prevotella > Prevotella denticola. The sequence continues at coordinate 231,249 of NZ_UGTM01000001.1, forward strand.
ATCATCCAGAACGACCGCAACATGACCAACCAGGGTGTGTATGCCAATCCGCTGGTTTCGGCTTACCTCTATCCGCGTGGCAACGACTACAACGATATGGCGATGTTTGAACATTTCGATACGACGCGCAATATCTACACGCAGAACTGGGACAACCTGCTCAGCGAGTTTGTCGGTCAGAACCCTTACTGGATCAACTACCGTAACCTTCGTACCAACAAGAAGTACCGCTACATGATGAATGCCGGACTTACCTATAAGGTGACAGACTGGTTGAACGTCGTGGGACGTATCCGTATTGACAATGCTACGAATACTTTCGAGAAGAAGTACTATGCCAGCACGAACACGACCATCGCCGGTGCCAACGGCCAGTATGCCAAGGTAAAGACCGACGACAAGCAGGTGTACGGCGATGTGATGCTGAATGTCAACAAGCACTTCCTGCAGAACAAGCTGTCACTGGTGGCTAATATCGGTGCTTCTCTCTCTGACATCAAGCAGGACCAGACAGGTCTTGACGGTCCGATAGCCGACAACCTGATTCCCAATGTCTTCAATGAGTATCAGGTAGATGCGGCACGTGAGAAACGGCTGCCGGCAGGCTATCACGAGCAAACGAAGTCGCTTCTCGGAAGTCTGGAACTGGGATGGAAGAGCCAGCTGTACCTTACGGTCACGGGACGTAACGACTGGCCTTCTATGTTGGCCGGACCTCACTCCAACAAGCATTCTTTCTTCTATCCGTCAGTGGGCGGCTCGTGGATTGTCTCTGAGTCTGTCAAGCTGCCACAGGCCATTGACTACCTGAAAGTACGCGGTTCGTTCGCCTCTGTCGGTATTCCGTTCCTCCGCAACATTGCCAATCCGAAGTACGAGTGGGATAATACGACGAAGCAGTGGAAGAGCCAGATGGTCTATCCGATCTACGACCTGAAACCGGAGACGACGAACTCTTGGGAAATCGGTCTGCAGGCCCGCTTCCTCAAGCACTTCAATCTGGATGCGACACTCTATTGGACAAAGACTTTCAACCAGACTTTCAATCCTGACATCTCTGTATCATCAGGTTACTCTGCTCTTTATATCCAGACAGGTAATGTGTCAAACAATGGAATCGAGTTAGCTCTGGGTTACAGCAATAACTGGGCTGGTTTCGGCTGGTCGAGCAACTATACTTTGAGTTCCAACCGCAACCGTATCAACGAGCTGGTGCGTAACTACGTTCACCCAGAGACAGGGGCAGTCATCAACAAGGACCGTCTGGATGTCGGAGGACTGGGCAATGCACACTTCATTCTCAAGGAGGGCGGCACGTTAGGTGACCTTTATTCTTTGACAGATGTGAAGCGTGACGACAAGGGACGTATCTATGTCGACAAGAACGGCAAGGTTTATCGTAACAATAACGTCGGCGACGTGAAGCTGGGCTCTGTATTCCCCAAGGCGAATATGGCATGGCGCAATGATTTCTCTTATAAGGGTTTCAACCTCAGTGTGATGGTCAGCGCACGTTTCGGCGGCATCGTTTACTCGGCAACACAGGCTGCACTCGACCTCTATGGAGTATCAGAGGCAAGTGCAAAGGCACGTGATAAGGGCTATGTAGAGGTGAACGGCAATGACCGCCTTAACCCTGAATCATGGTATTCGACCATCGGTGGCAGTGACGGTATTCCGCAGTTCTACACTTACAGTGCAACGAATGTCCGCTTGCAGGAAGCAAGTCTCAGCTATACCTTCAAGAAGAATCACTTCTTCGGTCTGGGCGACCTGACGCTTTCCGTGACAGGCCGCAACCTGTTGATGTTCTACTGTAAGGCTCCTTTCGATCCTGAGACAACGGCTACAACCGGCAACTACTATCAGGGTATAGACAAGTTCATGACGCCCAGTACGAGAAATATCGGGTTCAACATCAAGCTTAAATTCTAAATCAAAGTTATGAAACACTTAAGAAATATCATATTGTCAACGGTATCGGCTGGCCTGGTTGTGAGTCTGGCTGGCTGTACCAACAGCTACGAGGACTATAACCAGGATCCCTACGGTGTGTCGAAGAAGGAGACGGAACGTGATGCTTATTCATTGGGCGCAGCCATGGTGAACCTGCAGAGCTGGGTGATTCCTACGGATGTCAATACCAATCAGTTCACAGAATGTTTGTGCGGTGGCTCGTATGGTGGTTATCTCTCCGATTCCAATGCCGGCTTTGCAGGCAAGAACTTTGCACAGTATAGTCCGGAGAACGGCTGGAGCCGTGTGTTGTTCAGGGACTTCCTGCCTAAGCTCTCCATCTATTTCAACGAAGTGAAGAGTGCTACGGATGAGCCTGTTCCATTGGCTGTCGCACAGATCATAAAGGTTGCCGGTATCCATCGTGTTACCGATGCCTATGGTCCAATACCTTATTCCAAGGTGGGACAGAATGGTGAAATCACTGCACCTTACGATTCCCAGCAAGATGTGTATAAGCTCATGTTCAAGCAGCTGGACGAGGCTATTGCTACGCTGACGGCCAATCGTACGCTCAACTTCTCTCCTAAAGCGGACAAGGTGTATGGCGGTAATGTCGAGAAGTGGATCAAGTTTGGCAATTCTCTTCGGCTTCGTCTGGCTGTCCGCATATCAAAGGCTGACCCGGTATTGGCAAAGCAGGAGGCAGAGGCTTCGGTGAACAATGAGGTCGGTGTGATGACTTCCAATGATGACAATGCTTTCATGACCTTGTCGAATACCAATCCTTTCGAGGTTGTCATGTATGAGTATAACGGTGGCGACTCGCGTATCGGTGCCGACATCACCACTTACATGAACGGTTACAAGGACCCGCGTCGTGAAGCGATGTTCACAAAGTCCACTTTCTCAAGAGAAACCAACGGCTACTATGGCTTGCGTTCCGGCATCCAGATTCCGGGTGCGGAGATTGCCCATGCTTACAGCAACTACAATGTAAAGACCGACACCAGGCTCTTGTGGATGAATGCGGCCGAAGTGGCTTTCCTACGTGCTGAAGGTGCTTTGAAGAACTGGAACATGGGAGGTACAGCCGGCAGTTTCTATAAGAAAGGTGTTGAGCTGTCCTTTGAGCAGTGGGGCGTAAAGGGTGCTGCGGCTTATCTGGCTGATAATACCAGTACACCTGCTGTCTATACAGATCCCGCCGGACTTAATTCCTATTCAGGACCGGTTTCATCCATCACGGTTGCCTGGGACGACAGCAATCCCGTTGAGCAGCAGTTGGAACGTATCATCACCCAGAAGTGGCTGGCTATGTTCCCACTTGGCTTGGAGGCGTGGTCAGACTATCGCCGTACAGGTTACCCGAAGCTGATGCCGGTGAAGGTGAACAACAGTGGCGGCGTGGTAAGCAACGAGCGGGGTGCCCGGCGTCTGGCTTATCCACAGGAAGAACGCAGCAACAACCTTGACAACTACAATGCAGCTGTGGAAATGCTCGGCGGAGCCGACAACATGGCAACAGATGTCTGGTGGGCAAAATAATGATTACCGATTAAATAGAAAGAAAAATGAAACATATCATTCAATATATAGCATATTCAACGGTCTGTGCGGCGGCTTTGCTTATGTCCGGCTGCGATACAGATGTTGAACCTGTAGACATCAACCAGCCCGGTATAGAGCGTCAGAATCCTGAACTCTATCAGAACTATCTTGCAGGCATCCGTGCTTACAAGGCAAGCAGTCATAAGATTATGATGGCGTGGTTCGATAACAGCCAGGCTGTTCCATTCACACAGGCGCAGCATATCAACGCTGTTCCTGACAGTGTGGATTACGTTGTACTGACGAACCCGGGAACAGTTACCAGACAGATGATACAGGAAATCGAGGAAGTAAGAAGTCTGAAAGGTATGAAAGTCGTGTTTCTGGTAAGCTGTGATGCCATCAAGACAGTTTATGAAGCACGGAAGAAGGCCTTTATGGCAAAGCCGGAGAATGCTGGTAAGCACTTCCGTGACTTCAATGGTTTCCTGGTTGATTCAGTCAATACACAGTTACGTCTTGCCGACAAGTATAACTATGATGGTGTGATCATGGGATTCAATGCGAAGCTCACACATTATCTCAATGAGCAGGAAAAGGCTGAGGCTATGGCCTTGGAGAACGTTTTCTTAGGTATCGCCAAGGACTGGAAAGAACGTCATAAGGACAAGGAACTGATCATGATGGGGCGTCCGCAGCATGTAACTGACAAGAGTCTGTTTGCACAGGCACGCTATCTCATTATCCCGACACAGGATGAGAAGTCCATATCGGGTGTTGATTATCTGGTTCGCAAGGCTGCGGTAGAAGGTGTGCCGACCGACAAGTTCATCCTGCTGGCAAACAACAAGTCTATCGACGAAACCGATACCAAGACCGGTTACTGGGGCAAGACTTTGGCCATGCACGGTATTGCACGGTTCGTTGCTTCCGACCATACCGGCTACACCTGTGCAGGAATGGGTCTGCTGAACGCCAATGTTGATTACTACAATGCCTCGTTCACCTATCCGAACCTGCGTAAGGTCATCTCAACTATCAATCCAACCGTTAAAGAGTAAAAGGAAATGAAGAAGCTATTTAAATATGTTCCTGTCCTGGCAGCAGCCCTGTTGATGGCAGCCTGCCAGAACAATGATGAAGTCGACTTCGCAAGTAAGGCGTTCATTGATGGAAAGACATTCACCAGTGAGACCATTATCAAAGATGCAAGTACCCTGGTGAAGTCGCTGAAACTCTCTACGTCTCGTCCTGCTGAAAAAGACCTGAAAGCAACTTTCGCACCAGCTCCCCAGCTGCTTGAGACCTATAACAAGGCTTATTACAGCAATGCTGTATTGCTGCCGGACACCTGTTACAAGGTGATCGTGGGCGAGGTGAAGATCAATCAGGGCAGTGTGAAGAGCAATGAGGCGCAGTTTGAATTCTCCAAGCTCGGCGGCCTGGACCGTTCGACAACCTACGTCCTGCCCGTAACGGTTGACTGTAATGATATTGACGTCCTGCAGTCAGCCAAGAACTATTACTTTGTGTTCCGTGCAGGTGCGCTCATCAATGTTGTAGCTGACATGAGCAAGAACTATCTGCAGGTAGACTGGAAGACCCCGGACCTGGTTACTGACATGCACCAGATTACGATGGAGGCGCTCATCTATCCGCGTGAATTCGGCAAGCTCATCTCTACCATCATGGGTATTGAGGGCAACTTCCTTATGCGTATCGGTGATGCAGGCTTCCCTGACAATCAGATTCAGATAGCGACCCGCAGCGGAAACTTCCCAGACTACGACTCCAACAAGGGTCTGCTGACCAAGCGCTGGCAGCATGTGGCCATGACCTACAATGCTGATACACGTGAGGTGAAAGTATATGTCAACGGCATGCTGCAGTCGCACGGCACGCTTCGTATGGGGACAGTTACCATCAAGGGCGATTCTCCTGACCGTATGTTCCTCATCGGCAAGTCTTATGATGATGCCCGCTGGTTCGAGGGCAATATGTCCGAAGTACGTGTCTGGAATGTTGTCCGTACGCAGGAAGAGATTGCCGGACACATCTACAGCGTTGACCCGAAGACTCCCGGTCTCGTGGGCTATTGGAAGATGGACGACAGTTCCAGTCCCAACATCGTAAAGGATGCTACGGGCAACGGTAATGATGCCAAGGCTGACAAACCGCTGCCATGGCATAATGTTTCATTGCCAGAGAAATAATCTGTTAAACGTTTTAATCAAAATGACATTTATGAATATCAACAATATTAAAACATTCGCACTCTCAATGCTCGGTATGGCTCTGGCTGTATCCTGCTCGGAGAGTATCGATGTGCCTCTTGTTCCGGAAGGCGGTTACAAGCCATTGGAGAACAGTCTTGCTTTCCTCACGGACAAGTACGGCTGCAGCAATCAGGATTCCCTTGTCTTCAATGAGAAGGGTTCGACGGACTTTTACGTGAACCTCACCCAGGCAGCCAAGGCGAATGAAGACTATACGCTGGTGTATGATGCCAAGGCACTTGAGAATTATAACAAGACGCATGGCACAGCCTTCGAGGCACTGCCCGAATCACTCGTTACGGTGAGCGGTGGTGCTACGGTAAATGCCGGTGCGACGAAATCTTCCAAGGTGACAGTCAGCTATACCACGGCTGCGGATCTGAAGGAAAATGGTGTTTATGCCATTCCTCTGATCGTGAAAGGTGCAAGCCGGGCATCAAAGGACAAGGGTGAGTTTGTTCTTTTCGTACGTGACATTACCAAGATGCCGAACTGCCATAAGGACAACGGCTTGCAGGTAATCAGCTGTATGGAGGTGAACGATGCCAATCCGCTGCACAATCTGTGTTACACGCTGAAGGAGTCGAAGAAGTATGTCTTCGACCAGGTTGTTCTTTTCTCCGGTAACATCAACTACAATGCTGAGAGCGGTGAGGTGTATAACTATAACAATGAGAACGTGCAGCACCTGCTCGATTACAAGGAGAAGTATCTGAAGCCGTTGCAGGAGAAAGGTATGAAGGTGATTCTCGGCATTCTCGGAAACCATGACCGTTCGGGTGTTGCCAATCTCTCCAAGGAGGGTGCGATTAAGTTTGCACAGGAGTTGAAAGCCGTTGTTGATGCCTACGGACTCGACGGTGTGTTCTTCGACGATGAATATTCCAACTATGGCGATTACCCCGGTTTCGTCTCACCTTCCATAGAAGCGGCATCCCGCCTCTGCTACGAGTGCAAGCGGATCATGCCCGACAAGCTCATAGAAGTCTATGTCTACAGCCGCACGGGAAGCCTGGAGACTGTTGACGGCCACAAGCCGGGCGAGTTCATCGACTATGCCTTGCAGGATTATGGACGCTACGGCGACCTTTCCAACAACTATGAAGGCTTGTCGCCTAAGGGCATGATACAGGGCTCGTCGGAGTTCGGACAGGGACGCATCATCTCCATGAGCACTGCACAGTCCATCAAGGCTGACGGTTATGGCGGTACGATGGTCTTCGGCCTGACTCCGCAGAACGGCTATGTGACCCGTCTGAACAACATCACACGTGCCTTCTATGGAGAGGAAACCGTGCGGACGGGTAGTTATGCAAAAGATTGGTAACCTGCTAAACACTTGAAACAATGAAACTGAGATATTTCTATTCAGCCGTAATGACGGCATTTCTTGCCTTGGGTTTTACAGCCTGCAGCAACGATGAAGACACACCGGAAGTGAAGCCGGAACCCAAGGTTGAGACTGCCCTCACGTTCGATTCCGATACCGTGAGTGTCGGCGTGGGTGAAACGGCCACGTTCAACATCACTGCCGGAGGCGGCGAATACAGGGCTTTCTGTGAGAATCCTGATGTCGCAACGTTGACAATCAAGGGGAATGCGATTACTGTGGCCGCTGTAAAAAGCGGACTTACAGGCATCGTGGTCTCCGATGCTGCCGGCAATTACAGGCGTGTGCTTGTAAAGGCAATGTACAAGAAGATTCTTCTTGACAAAGAGGAGGTCGGCGTGCAGATAAAGGCCGGACACACCGAGAGTTCTGCCACGCTGACTGTCACCGGTGGGAACGGCGGCTATGAAGCGGTCAGCGACCATGAAGACATTGCCGAGGTCTATTCCATCGTAGACAACGTCATCACCATCCGGGGGCGCAGCAACGGAACGGCTACGCTTACCATTACCGACAAGATGGGCGTCAGCAAGACGGTAAAGGTAACGGTTACGACGACCGATATTCCTTTCACCGATGAGGAGAAGGCTGCCATCATGGCATCCACACAGGAGAACTTCGTCTTCGACGACAGTCATGCACAGTCGTATGGCAGTTTTTCCATCGGAGCAAAGGACGGCAAGCAGCTTGCGCAATGGAACTATAGCGATTACATTTATCTGAAGTGCTGGTTCAGCGGCGACCTTACAGCAGGCAGGAAAACCGGTGGAAAGGTTGAAATCAAGACCGATTATTGGGGCAGTGACGTAACTGTATACGAAGATGTAAACGTCGAAGTCCTCAAGGTTTCCGATACGCAGGTGTGGGGAATCATGTGGATTCTGAAAGACAATTATCTCCATTATGGTTACTTTGTCTTGCCGAAGGCTGAGGCTGATGATTGAGTGCTGGCCGATGAAGTCTTGATGGACGGATAAAATTTTCCCGTTGTCTGACGGGACTTTATACCACAAAAGGGATGTACCTGTTGACGGGTGCATCCCTTTTTGCGGTTCTTCCGTTAAATACGTGGATGAGGTTGTCGTGCGGATTGCATAGCTTTAATATGAAAAACAAGCCCTCTGCCAGACAAGTCCTTCCGGTACAGCACTTTTCCAGCTGCAAGCTGGTTTCCGTCCCGGCAATATATGGCAGGGAGAGGGCCGTCAACACGGCTGGTGTCTGCCGTCAACACGATAAGTGCCGGGCATCAACACATCTGCGGGGAAGGCCTGTTCATTCCTGTTATCATATACGGTATGCCGATGGCTGACCTGCACGGCAGAGGTCCGTCAGGCAGCACTGATGTTTGTCGGGGTTCGGTTATTACAGATATATAATGCCGGCATCTGCCGGATATTGTAGGTCTCTGTTTTCTTTCCTATCTGTGGATTTAATGGAAGCCTCTGATTTTCAGAATATGCTTTAAGTATAAAGGTACTATGTTTTCTTCTGAAAACGTCAGTTCCAGTAACCTTTCCACCTGCTTCTATTGTGATTATAGTTTTTAATTGTTATCTTTGCAGAGGATAGGCGACACTCGGCGATCTGAAAGCAGGTTTTCATTGTACTCGTTCGCACTGTCCTTGCAAAAGATACACCATTGTCAAAAAGATACATTATAAAATGACACAAGAAGAAAAGACAAAGATAGAAGAAAGAATCGTTGACGTGCTGAAGACCGTCTACGACCCGGAAATTCCTGTCAACATCTATGATCTCGGTATGATTTACAAGATTGATGTAGATGAAAAAGGGAACCTTGACATGGATATGACTTTCACCGCCCCTTCCTGTCCTGCAGCCGACTTCATTCTCGAAGATGTACGCACGAAAGTGGAAAGTGTGGATGGTGTCAAGTCTGCCAACATCAACCTCGTCTTCGATCCGGTCTGGGACCAGAGCATGATGTCCGAAGAAGCGCGCGTCGAACTGGGTTTCGACTGAGTTCCGGCTTGCCGGCCTGCTCGTTTCGTTCTTGCCAGCTCTGATGATCCGTGCGGTCCCCCCTGTCATCCGGACTGTCTCCTCGTCCGGGGCTGTGAAGCATAAATCCGTTATCACCCACTACTCCAAACATAAAGGCATGAAGAATATTTATTTCCTTTCCGACGCACACCTCGGTTCGCTTGCCATAGAGCACCGACGTACACAGGAACGCCGCCTTGTCCGTTTCCTGGACAGCATCAAGAACAAGGCTGCCGCAGTCTATCTGCTCGGTGATATGTTCGACTTCTGGGATGAATACAAGTATGTTGTTCCCAAAGGGTTCACCCGCTTTCTGGGCAAGCTGTCAGAACTGACGGACATGGGGGTAGACGTCCATTTCTTCACGGGAAACCACGACATCTGGACTTACGGCTATCTGGAGGAGGAATGCGGCGTGATTCTCCACCGCAAACCCGTTACGACGGAGATTTATGACAAAGTATTCTACCTTGCGCACGGTGACGGACTGGGCGACCCTGACCCTATGTTCCAGTTTCTCCGCAGGGTGTTTCATGACCGTGGCTGCCAGCGGCTGCTCAACTTTTTCCATCCCTGGTGGGGAATGCAGTTAGGTTTGAACTGGGCAAAGAAAAGCCGGCTGAAACGTGCGGACGGAAAGGAAGCTCCCTATATGGGAGAAGACAAGGAGTACCTCGTGCGTTACACGAAAGAGTATATGCGCACGCACAAAGACATTGACTACTACATTTACGGTCATCGCCACATAGAGCTCGACCTCACTCTGTCGGGGAAAGCGCGCCTCCTGATACTCGGCGACTGGATATGGCAGTTTACATACGCCGTATTCGATGGCGAGCATATGTTCCTTGAGGAATATGTAGAAGGTGAAAGCAAACCTTAACAAAGTTGAAAATGCAGACTTCACAAGGATAAAAAATGTTTTTTTAGAGACGAAAACTCAAATATATCAAAAAGTATTTGGAGGTTACAAAACAAACTGTAACTTTGCATTGTCCTTGAGATAGATGACAGATAATTTGTTGTTGAAAGGATTTGCGAGACTTTTCTTGCTAATAAGAAGATTAAAAGACATTCATAATATAAAATTAAAACTCAGGTTTGTAGATTAAGTTTAGTCAAAAAGAAAGGTAGTTGTCGTGAGACAACTACCTTTCGCGTTTTTAGGAGAGTGTGGAGCATCCGCCTGTCTTTTCCTCTGGCTTCTTACTTCTTCAGATTCTTGACAAGCTCCTGCGTGTCACGTGCAATGACAATCTCTTCATCAGTAGGAACAAGGACGACCTTGACCTTTGAGTCGTCGGCAGAGAGAATCTTCTCTACGCCACGGCATTCGTTGCGCTCTTTGTCGAGCTTGATGCCAAGATATTCCATGTCCTTGCAGGCATCCCAGCGGAGTCCGGTCTGATTCTCACCGACACCTGCCGTCCACACGATGATGTCCACGCCATTCATGGCTGCTGCGTAGGCACCGATGTATTTTTTGATGCGATAGGTGTACATCTGCAGTGCCAGATGCGCCATCTTGTTGCCTTCGTTATCGGCATTCTCTATATCACGCATATCCGAACTGATACCCGTAATACCCAGCACACCGCTCTCCTTGTTCAGGAAGTCCGCCATCTCCTGCGGCTGCTTGCCGAGCTTCTCCATCAGATAGGTAACGGCAGAAGGGTCGATGTCGCCGGAGCGGGAGCCCATCATCAGGCCGGCCAGCGGTGTCAGACCCATAGAGGTGTCGATGACCTTGCCGCCCTTGATGGCTGCTACTGATGCACCGTTGCCGATGTGGCAGGTAATGATTCTCTGCGTCTTGATATCGACACCCAGCATCTCGCAGACACGGTGTGACACGTAGCGGTGACTTGTTCCGTGGAAGCCGTAGCGACGGACGTGGTACTTCTTGTAGAAGTCGTATGGAACAGCATAAAGATAAGCATAGTCGGGCATCGTGCTGTGGAAGGCATTGTCGAATACCGTTACCTGAGGCGTATGCGGCATCAGCTCATCGACGGCACGCAGACCACGCAGGTGACCGGCATTGTGGACGGGTGCAAGATCGATAAGGCTCTCGATGCCGTCTTCAACTTCCTTGGTGACGATGCAGCTCTTCTCGAAGAGGTCGCCACCCTGCACGATACGGTGGCCGACTGCATCAATCTCGTCGAGGCTCTTCAATGCTCCGATTTCCGGGTCAAGCAGTACTTTGAAGACGAGTGCCACACCTTCCTTGTGGGTCGGGAGGTCGGCCATTATCTGCCGCTTCTCGCCGTTGTTCAGTTTCACCTTGATGAACGCCTCGTCAAGTCCGATACGTTCAACACCACCTTGAGCCAGCACCGACTCATCTGCCATGTCGTACAACTTGTACTTAATGGAACTGCTACCACAGTTCAGTACTAATATCTTCATATTGTATTTTTGGAGTTGTTACTTTCTTTTCGCATCCTGTGCCTGGCACGCCGTGATGGCTACCATATAATAGATGTCATCCACGCAGCAGCCGCGGGAAAGGTCGTTGACTGGGCGGGCAATACCTTGGAGAATCGGTCCGATTGCTTTCGCACCGCCGAGACGCTCAATGAGCTTATAACCGATGTTGCCGACCTCAAGGTTCGGAACGATAAGCACATTCGCCTTTCCGGCAACGGCAGAGCCCGGTGCTTTCTTGGCGGCAACGGCAGGGACAAGGGCAGCATCGGCCTGCAGCTCGCCGTCCACATCCAGTTCCGGAAACTTCTCTTTGGCAATCTTCGTCGCCTCAACCACCTTGTCGATGATATAAACGCTTTTCCCTGTCTCCTTGTCTCTGGCATCCTTGGCAGAGCCTTTGGTAGAGAAGCTCAGCATGGCAATGTGCGGATTCTGGAATCCCGCAACACTCTTTGCGGTCTCTGCCGTAGTATAGGCAATCTGTGCCAGCTGGTCGGCGGTAGGATTCGGCGTGACAGCAACGTCGCCCATCACGACGATACCGTTCTCACCATACTGCTGTTCGTGCGTGAGGATCAGCATGGCACCGCTGACGCAGGTTATGCCCGGTGCGCATTTGATGATCTGCAAAGCAGGACGGAGCGTATCGCCCGTGGTCGAAAGGGCACCTGAAATCTGTCCGTCTGCCCCTTCCGTTTTGATGATCATGCAGCCGAGGTAGAGATTGTTCTTCGTAACCAGTTCGCGGGCCTGGTCCAGCGTCATTCCTTTCTTCTTGCGAAGTTCGGCCAGTTTTTCAGCATACTCCTCACGCTTCGGGTTGTTCTCCGGGTCGACGATGGCAGCCTTGTCAATGTTCTTAAGCCCCCACTCTGCAGCGAGCTTATGGATATTGGCGGGGTTTCCAATGAGGATCAGATCGGCGATGTCGTCAGCCAGTACTCTGTCGGCTGCTTTAAGGGTACGCTCCTCTTCTGCCTCGGGGAGCACGATGCGTTGCTTGTCGGCTTTCGCACGTGCAACGATTTGCTCTAATAAGTCCATATTTCTCTGTTGAATTGTAATGATTGTATTTCGGTCTTTGCCATGCAAAGATAGCAAAATTAAGTCAGACAGCCAAACATGTTCATTGTTTTCTCCTAAATAAAACAGAACCAGTCCTTGGAAGTTCCAGCTTTTCTGCATATCTTTGTATTCCTAACCAAGCAGAAAAGTTATGATCAGATTTCATGATGTGAAGACGACCGACCGTGAATTGATACAGAGCTATACGCTGTGTGGCGACCGCCAGAACTGCGACCTCAGCTTTGCCAACATCATCTCATGGCGTTTCCTTTACAATACCCAGATAGCCGAAGTCGACGGCTTTCTCGTGTTCCGTTTTTACACCGGGCATCACCTTGCCTATATGGCACCGGTATGGAAATGTCACTGGGAAGAGTCTATGCGTGAGCGTTTCGCCGCCATCGTACGGCAGATGCGTGACGACTCTATCACGCTGGGCCATCCTTTTCTCATGCTGGGTGTCTGCTCCTATATGGTGGGTATCCTGGAGACCGTCTTCCCCGACACTTTCTTCATCAAGCCCGACCGCGACCATTTCGATTACATCTACACCCGGGAGAAGCTGGCGACGCTCTCCGGAAAGAAGCTGCAGGGCAAACGCAACCACTGCAACAAATTCCGCAAAGCCTATCCGGACTATGAATACCGTCCGCTCACCAAAGACATGATACCCGAATGCATCGCCGTAGAAGAGAACTGGCGGACTGTCACGAAGGACGATACCGAAGAGACGGAAGAACTCTCCGAGGAACTTCGCTCCATGACACGTGTCTTCGACCTCTGGGATGAAATCGGTGCCACAGGCGGTACGATATGGGTAGGGGGGAAGCTGATCGCCTTCACCTTCGGCTGTCCTGTCACCGACAAGGTTTTTGATGTCTGCGTTGAAAAGGCCGATACAGCCTATGAAGGGGCGTTCTCCATCATCAACCAGGAGTTCGCACGGCATCTGCCCGAACAATATAAATACATGAACCGGGAGGAAGACCTCGGACTGGAGGGGCTGCGCTATGCCAAGCTGTCCTACAAGCCGGACATCCTCCTGGAGAAGAGTGTGGTCATGGAAAAGTATCCTCTGGCACAGGAGGAGACGCAGGAAAGGGTCAGAGAGGAGACGATTGCCTTGTGGCGAGAGACCTTCCATGATGACGAGGCGTTCATACAATTATATTTTTCACGTGTCTTCAAGCCTGAATACAATATTATCTGCCAGATGAATCAGCGCACGGTAGCCGCCCTGCAGACGCTTCCCTACACTCTGAAATATTACGACAAGGAGGTGCGGACTGCCTACATCAGCGGAGTAAGCGTATGCGAAGAATACCGCAAACAGAACGTGGGCAACAACCTCATGTCGCAGGCTCACTTCCGTCTTTACCACAAGGACGTCGTCTTCGCCACGCTGATTCCTGCAGAGAAATGGCTCTACGACTGGTACGGTCGCTGTGGCTACACCCGGCATATCACCTGCACGCCTCCTCCTCCCGGGGTAGATAGCATGGACTTTGCCGCCTTCAACGACTGGCAGCAGACAAGAGACTGTGTGCTTCTGCACGATGAAGAAGGATTTGACATCATCAAGGAAGACTACCGCATTGCTCTTTCCATCGACCCGAATGCCAGGCGGCAGACTGCGGACATCCCGGCCATGATACGCATCATCAATGCCGAGAAAGCCCTTCAGCTCTATGCCGCCCGGCATCCTGACTGCACGGAAAACATCCGTGTCTACAACGATTCGGATATCCCGATGAACAACACCTACTTCCAGATCCGCAACGGACACGTCAGCCACACGGACCGTCCGTTACCTGGCACACGTCCGCTGACAATCGCAGAACTGGCCGACTATATCTTCAAGGACGATCGTCTTGAAATGAACCTGATGCTGAACTGAGACAGGCGGGGTAGCAGGCGGTGATGGGCGGTGATAAGCAGTGATAGGCAGATATAATCGCCTCTCATCTCTTATCACCGCCCATCACTGCTTATCACCGACCGCCTAATCAGGAATCATCTCCTTTGTCAGGATGCTCTCCAGCTGCTCGGCAGAGAGCCTCAGCTGGAATTCACCGTGCAGGGCAACACTGATACGTCCGGTCTCTTCCGAGACGATGATGGCCAGTGCGTCGGAATCCTGCGAGATACCCATTGCCGCACGGTGGCGCAAGCCGAGCTCCTTGGGGATGTCCTGCTTGTGGCTGACAGGCAGAATGCAGCCGGCTGCCTTGATGCGTCGCTTGGAGATGATCATTGCCCCGTCGTGCAGCGGCGAGTTCTTGAAGAAGATGTTTTCGATAAGCCGTTGGTTGATACGGGCATCTATCAGGTCGCCTGTCTCAACGATGTCTTCCAGCATCACGCCACGCTCGATGACTATCAATGCCCCCACTTTGCCGCGGCTCATACTCATGCAGGCCATGACAATGGGCATGATTGTCTCCTTGTCGACTTCTTCTTTGCTGGACTTCGTAAAGAGTTTCACCAGATTCTTCACTTTCCTGTGTGCGCCGAGGCTGTAAAGGAAGTGTCGTATCTCCTCCTGAAAAAGAACGATGAGCCCGATGACACCGACCGAGACAAGCTTGTCCATAATGCTGCCCAGCAGGCGCATCTCCAGCACCTGACTTACGATGAGCCACACGATGACAAATACCATGATACCGATGAAGACATTCAGCGAACGCGACTCTTTCATCAGCCGGTAAAGATAGTAGAGCATCAGTGCCACCAGCACGATGTCTATCACGTCTTTTATTCCAAATGGGAAAAACATAATATCAAGCTAACACTCTCCCCGGTCCTCGTTGCCTCCTCCAGAAGGAGAAAAGCAAGATGCGGCGTCTGGTGTGGAACGAGCGTTTATCTTATTGGTTAATACTTGGCGGGTCCAGTCGCATTAGTCTTCCGTATACTGCCGCATGGCTTCAACGATCCTGACGGCTTCGACGGCAGGACGCACGTCGTGGACACGGAGGATGCCGGCACCTTTCAGCAGGGCGATGGTGTTCAAAACCGTAGTCCCGTTCAGGCTCTCGGCGGCTGTTATGCCCAAGAGCTGGTGGATCATACGCTTGCGGCTGATGCCGACAAGCAGCGGAAGCCCCATGACCTGCAACCGCTCCATCACCCCCAGCAGCGCATAGTTGCCGTCTACCGCTCCCTTGCCGAAACCGAAGCCCGGGTCGAGGATGATGTCTTTCTGTCCCAGAGAACGCAGCTCCTGTACTTCACGGGAGAAGTTGACGAGCATGTCGTGCAGGCTGGCAGCCGTAGACATTAATATATAAGGTGTACCCAGCTCTGCCACTGTGCGGAACATCTCCGGATCCCGGCCTTCCTCCACGTCATTGATGATGTCTGCACCGAATTCCTCCACCGTCCTCCGGGCTATTGATGCACGGAACGTGTCAATCGAGAGGATGGCATCCGGCTCTGCCTCCCGGATGACCGGAAGGGCGAAAGCCAGGCGGCGCATCTCCTCTTCCTCGCCGGCTACCTCGCCGCCGGGGCGTGTCGAGCAGGCTCCCACGTCGATGATTCCTGCACCTTCAGCCACCATCTGGTGGGCACGTTGGCGGATAGCTTCCTCCGTCTGCACCCGACTGCCGGCGAAGAAAGAGTCGGGCGTTACGTTCATGATTCCCATGACGAGCGGCCTGCTCAGGTCGACGAGCCGTCCCCTCACGTTGATCGTATAGTCTGCGGGCTTCGTGTCAGCCCCAGGGTTTCCTTTTTCCATATCCGCAAAGGTAATGTAAAACCAGCACAAAAGTGAATTTTACATCAGAAATTTTAATCCTGTACGCATATCAGGACAGAATGGGGGAACAGGAGGACGGAGAATGAAAAAAAGATGTTCCAATCTTTCATGTTGTGTAAAAGCAAAGCCGGGAACAGCCCGATGCTTTTTCTGGAAGGACCGTCCCGTCTTTCCTGGATTCCGGCCGTTTCCGCCACACCGTCCGTCACAGCAAGAAAAAGCGGAGAAATCTCCGTTCTTTCTCAGAAAAACAGTAATTTTGCCGTCATGAAGAAAACTTTTCTCGTGTTTCTGATGCTGGTTTTCTGTACGTTGTCTGTGAAGGCACAACAGCAGAAAAAGACCAGGAAGTCCCGTCCCCGGGTGGGGCTGGTCCTTGGCGGCGGCGGTGCGAAAGGCGCTGCTGCCATAGGCGTGCTGAAGGAAATAGAACGTGCCCACATTCCGGTCGACTATATTGCAGGAACGAGTATCGGTGCAATCATCGGCGGTCTGTATGCCCAGGGGTACCGTGCCGCCGACCTTGAAAAACTCTTCCGTTCGCAGAACTGGCTGGCACTTCTGGCCGACAGGGACACAACGCTTATGGGGAAAGTGTTCAAGGAAGAAGAGGGAGTCTGTTATCTCTTCGGCTTTCCTGTGCGCAGAAAGGCTGGCACAGAGCGCAGAAAGGGCTTCGGAATGTTGCACGGCGACCACATCTACCACTTCCTCGACTCTCTCGTCAGCCATTCTCCTGTGCGCCGGGGCACCGTAAGGAGGCCCATTCCTTTCTCGTGCGTGGCCTTCGATGTCCGCAGACGGAAGGAGATTGTGCTTGACAAGGGACCGCTGGCACGTAACATTCGTGCCAGCATGGCGATTCCTGGAGCATACAAACCTGTAAAGATTGACACGCTGATACTCGTAGACGGCGGCATGATCAACAATCTCCCTGTGGATATCGTACGGAAGATGGGGGCTGACATCGTCATAGCTGTTGACCTTCAGCAGCGTAAACACGACGATTACCGCTCGCCCTTCGCCTTTCTGAAAGGATTAGGCGGCATGATCGACTGGCTGGCAGAGCGTCCTGACATAAGGAAGTATAACATCAACCGGACGAAGGCCGACCTGTACATCAATCCGGATTTAGGATCGTACGGGGTCAAGGACTTCAGGCCGAAGGCAATTGCGGCGATGCTTCGGATAGGTGAAGAAACCGGCATCATGTATCGAAAGCAGCTGGCGACTTTTATGAAAGACCGGTCACGGTAAGGGAAGAAAAGGAGGGTAGATATGGATGACAGAGAACAGGATGGTGTGTGAAATATATTTACACGGAATACGGCAGCCTCTGTGTCAAGACCGGGTTGAAACTCTTTCGGAAAGAGGCTACAACCATCAGACAATCAATCTGTTATAAATCATAAAAGAAAAGGTGCTTAGTTGGATGCCGATTAAGCCTTGACCGAGTCGCAAGAAAGCACCTTTTGGACCTCAGTTAAGGCTTAGTCAGCGTCCAACCAAGCACCAATGGGAATCAGGAAGAGAAAAAACAGGACAAAAAGGGATGGAGCCACCACCCAGCAGCCCCTCCCGCTTTCTTTTTCTCCAGACAGAGAGGAAAGGGGAGGGGCTGTCCTTTTTTACTTTTTCCCACAGCTGTTTTTTATACGCTCGTAGAACTGCCCGAGGATATTGAGCATATCACCGGGCAGATAGCCGATGGCCTTTTCAATCATCCATTCCGGCACCTGGTAGTAGGCTTCCGCCACGGAGCCGGCGATACAGGCTTTCGTGTCTGTGTCGCCGTCGCACAGTACGGCGAGACGGAGGGTCTCCTCAAAGCTGTTGGCATCCATGAAGCAGCGCAGGGCCATGGGTACGGTCTCCTGACACGTTCCGTCGAAATGTCCCTCGGAACCGATCTTTCTTATGTCCCGCATGGAGGGCAGCTCATAGCCGAAGAACTTGCGGACTTTCTTCTCTACCGACGACTTTGGGAAACGCATCAGCCGCAGCCAGCAGATCGTCTCTGCAATACACTGCGCTCCTTTCACGCCCTCGGGATGGTTATGGCTTACGATGGCGCTCTTCTTTGCTTCCTCAAGCACATCCTCCCATTCGTCGAACAGCCATCCGATAGGACTGACACGCATGGCCGCCCCATTGCCGAACGAGTCCATGGGCTGTGGATGCTCCGAATGGATCCAGCGGTTGAAACGGTTGCCGTAGCCCCCCATCGGATCAGGATAGCGGCGGCACCAGTCGAGCAGGCTCTCCTGATAGCTACGTTCGTTGAGCACCGCATCGGCTACAGCAACCGTGCAGACGGTGTCGTCCGTGTAAGAACAATCGGGTGTGAAAAGTTCAAATCCTTCCTGTGGAGCTGCTCCGAACTCAAAGCGTGATCCGACAATGTCTCCGATAATTGCACCAATCATAATGTCTTCCTTGCCCCCATCCTGTCCGAGAACCCTATCGGAATTCCTCACCAGGGAAGGGAAACCGATGTGTGGAAAGGATATGGGAAATTTGTATGAAAGTATCCGTCAGGTTGTAACTGGCTGATTCTGTTGTTTAAATCTGCTGCTGATCTGTTGTGGAATGCAGAACTGTATCAGTTGTCAAATCTATGGTTAGCAGGGATTTTTTCTGTTAAGAAATCTGGTGGTCCGGCTCTTACCCGCGCCGTCTTCCATTCCTTCCTCCTTGGGGGGGAGATGAAAGCGGCTGTCTATTGTACTCCGACCGGGAATCGAACCCGGATCAAAGGTTTAGGAAACCTCCGTTCTATCCATTGAACTATCAGAGCCTTTTTTGTACGTCCTGCCCCATCTGAAAGATGAGGGGGGGCGCAACTCTGTGTGCAAAGGTAGGAAAAAAAACTTATAATCGCTTGCCAAACGACAGCTTTTTTACTTTTTACTTGCCGTTGCATCCTTGATGCATATATGAAAAGAAGGCTGTATCAAGGGACATTCGTGCCCGCTGATACAGCCTTGTCCGTCTTTTTCATTTGCCTGGCGGCAGCTGCCCTTACGCTCCGTGGAAGAGATATTCCTGCTGGATATCCTGTGTCATCAGCGTGAAGAGCCGCTCCTGCAGACGGTCAGCAAGCGAGAGCGCACTGTTGAGAATCCTGTCGGAGAACGCCTGCAGCAGGTCCTGTGCGTGCAGCGGCTGTGTCTTGTAGATACGGAGATACTCCTCTTCCATCTCACGCTGCCGCTGGTCGGTCTCGGCCTCGAACTTCGCATACGCCTCCTTGATGACCGGGGCATACTTGTTGTAGTTGGTCATGCCCAGCACCATCACCTTGCGGAACTTCCAATAGGCAGAGTCGGCACTCGACTCGCCAGTACCCTTGGTATACGCTTCCGGGTAGGAGGTGATGCCCTGGTAGAGCGGAAGGAACACGCCGAGATCGGCCATTCCCATTGCGACGTAATTGATGCAGCCGATGGCCTGTGGCAGCTCCGGGCGTACCTGCAGGAGGTGGGTCTGCGTGGTGCGGAAGATGGAGACCGGTCGGTAAGGCTCCTTCGGGTTGCTGTGGAGATAGGGGTCGTGCTCCGTATTGTCGTAGTGGAAGCGGAATGCCGTGCGGAGCTCGGTCAGCGTAATCTTATGTGCAGCCCGGGCAAAGACAGGGAAGGTGTTCTTCGTGACATCGTTCTTGATGTCTGGAGAGAAGAGCCGCTGCAGCCCCCACACACGTGGATAGTTATAGGTGGTATCGAGTTCCACGTCGCGCGCATAGGCCTTGTGGAAGTCGAAGGCTCCCTGTGAAGGATCATAGAGTCCGTGCTTCTCGGCGAACTCAATCAGGTCGGCGGAAGCAAGGTAGTTGTCCTTGTCGTCAGGGTCATAGGTGCGGAAGCGGCTCTGGTTGCCGGTTACGAAGTACTGGTCCTTCGGCATACGGCATGCCAGCCAGCGATGGCCGCAGGCTGTCTCCAGATACCATATCTCCTTGTTGTCCACAAAGCCGATGCCGAATCCTTCGGCAATGCCGTGCTCCTCAATGAGCATTCCCAGACGCTCTACGCCCTCACGTGCGGTACGGACATAAGGTAACGTGATGTTGAAGACGGAGTTCTCCGCTACGCCGTTCTCCACCAGCGGGTCGTATTTCAGCACCTCGTCGCTGCTGAAGATGCTCTCCGTCGCACTCATGCCCACACCTGCAGAGTTGAACCCCGCACTGCCCCAGTGGCGGTGCAGGCTGTAAGGTGAGAGGGCGGTGTAGCCCAGCGCCTTGCCGGGAAGCTCGCAGCGGAAAGGACTGTCCCGGGCGACGAATTCGCAGAGACCGTTCTCTGTGTCCTCGAAAATCTCATAGTTCTTGGCCTCCATGGCGTCCCAGTCTTCTGAACGCGACACGATCATGGAGCCGTCTGCGGTCTGTTCCTGTCCGATGATGATGGTTGTACACTCTGACGGGAGGTTGTGCTGTTTCTGCACACGGGTCTTTTCCATAAGCTTGAAAGTCTTCGTTGGTTGTTAATTCATGCTGACAAAAATAGCAAATATTTGCGAAAGGACACGAAAGTGAAAAGACAAAAAAGTATAAATGCCGCTTTTCCGACCGTCTGGAATATATGGAACGTGCGGTATTTCCACGTTTTTCCCGCCGTTTCGCTTGCTTTTCTCGGAAACAAAGACTAAATTTGCCACAATAATACTTTGAGACATCGACAGAATGAAGAAGCTATTACTGATCTTCCTCCTTGGACTTGCCAGTCTTACTATGACCGCACAGCAGTCCTTGGAATGGGAAGAACTGCTTGACGAACTCTATGCCACCGGTGAAGAGCACACGGTCACCAGGGAAGAGAACCTCGAGACTCTGGCCGACCTTGCCGCACATCCCGTCAATCTCAACACGGCTACCCGGGAGGACCTGGAGCGCATACCGTTCTTGACAGCCGGACAGATAGAGGAGCTGCAGGCCTACGTCTACCAGTATCACGGTATGCAGAGCCTGGGCGAGCTGGCCATGATAGAATCCCTGGATGCTGTCCGCCGGCAGCTTCTTCCCTATTTCGTGCGTGTCGCTCCCATAGAGAAGGAAAGGCCCTTCCCTGCACTGAAACAGATTCTGGCTGGTGCGAAACACACGCTGCTCTTCACCTCCCGTATTCCGTTCTACCGTCGGGAGGGCGACCGCAACGGCTACCTCGGCTATCCGTATGCCCACTCCTTCCGTTATACTTTCCGTTACGGCGATTACGTCCAGGCCGGACTGGTGGGGGCACAGGATGCCGGAGAGCCTTTCTTCGCACATGGGAACAGTCTGGGTTATGACCATTACAGCTTCTATGTCCTGCTGAGAAAGGCGGGGCGGCTGAAGACGCTGGTGGCAGGGCGGTACAGGGTGAACTTCGGACAGGGCCTCGTCATCAACAATTCCTTCGGATTCGGAAAGTCTTCCCTGCTCTCAACACTCGGAAGACAGCCTGCAGGACTTCATGCCCACTCCTCCCGGTCGGCCGCCGATTATCTGCAGGGAGCGGCTGCCACAGTGGAGGTCGCGAGGCATCTTGACCTTACCGCCTTCCTTTCCTACCGCACCATTGACGCCACGCGTTCGGACAGCGGCACCATCTCGACGGTCCTCAAGACCGGCTACCACCGCACCGAACGTGAGATGAGCCGCAAGGACGCTGCCGCACAGTCTGTTGCCGGGACGCACCTGGGCTGGTCGTGCGGTGCTTTCCGTATGGGACTGACAGGCATCTACTCCCGGTTCAGCAGCGACCTGACCCCCGACACTACGCTGTATTACCGCCGTTATGCTCCGTCAGGCAACGGTTTCTGGAACATCAGTGTGGATTACAGCTGCCTGCATCACCGCTGGTCTGTAACCGGAGAGACCGCAACAGACAGCCGGGGAAGTCTCGCAACGGTGAACAACATTTCCTTCCAGGCCGCTTCCGGCCTTTCGCTGCTTGCCGTCCAGCGTTATTATGGCTACAGGTACACGGCACTCTTCGCCCGCAGCACCGGTGACAACACGACCGTGCAGAACGAGAGCGGTCTTCTCGTGGGGGCAGACTGGAACATTGTACACGGCCTGTCGCTCATGGCCTACACCGACCTTGCCTACTTCTCCCATCCCCGCTTCGGCGCACATACTGCCAGCAAGGCATGGGACAACCTGATGACGCTTGCCTATATATACAAAAGGTGGTCGCTGCGGATACGCTATCGGTTTCGCATCCGGGAGAAGGACAATGCCGGCAAGAAAGCTCTCATGCACGAACAGACACAGCGCGGGCGGATTGCCCTGACTTACACAGCTGCCTCCTGGAGTTGCAGAAGCCAGATAGACCTTGCCGTGAGCAGCTATCTCAAGCGCAGTTCCGGTTATATGCTTACGGAGACAGGAACGTGGTCGCCGGCAGCATGGCTCAGCCTCACGGCCACCGCTGGCTATTTCCACACTTCAGACTTTGCCTCCCGCATCTATGTCTACGAACGTGGACCGCTTTATGCTTTCAGCTTTCCCTCTTTCTATGGCAGGGGAATGCGATGCGGCCTGTTCGCCCGGGCCGACCTCTCCTGCCGTCTGATGTTCATCCTCCGCTGCTCCGCCACCCGTTATTTCGACCGGAGCACCATCTCCTCCGGGCTTCAGCAAATCCATTCGTCCATGATGAGCGACCTTGACATACAGCTACGCTGGAAGTTCTGACCCGGCTGCGCCACAGGCAGCATTATCCATGGGAAACGTCTCCCGACAAGGCAGGCGCCATTAAGGAATTACTCAAAGACAGCCGCCCCGTCCTTCTCCCCGACTTGCCTGACTGCCGGTTTTTCATTACCTTTGCACCATGAAGTTCCATCCTCTCGCTACAGGACATCCCCTGCCTGCCCGGTTCAATAATCCTTTCGATTACGAACCGGATAGCTTTTGCCGTGCTGCGGCCGAAAGGCTGCAGAGTGAGCTGCCACCTGACCCACCCGAAGGGAAGATGTACGGCATCCTGATCGTGGAACGAGAGGGGCAGACAGGATATCTCCAGGCTTATTCGGGACAGATAGACAAGGAGGGGGACGATTTCGTCCCGGCGGTTTTCGACTACCTGCAGCCCGGCGGCTACTTCAAAATCCACGAGGAGGAGATAACGCGGCTGAACAACCGCATAGCACAGATGGAAATCTCGTCTGCCTACAGCGGGGCAAAAGAAAAACTGAAGACGGTACGGATGGAGGCTGAGAACGCCGTCGAAGAGGTACGTAAAATCGTGCAGGGAGCAAAGTTCCTGCGTGACCGACGCCGCAGGGAGGCTTTCATTTCAGAAGAAGAACACAATGAGATGATACGTCAGAGCCAGTTTCTCAAGGCCGAACTGCACCGCACGAAGACCGCTTGCGCCAGACGGATTGCCGAGGCGCAGACTGAGCTTGAGACCTGTCAGGAAAAGATAACAGCCTGGAAACGGGAGCGGAAACTGAAGTCGGACCGACTGCAACGCTGGCTCTTCTCCCAGTTCTCACTGCTCAATGCAAAGGGCGAATGCAAGAACCTGACCGACATCTTCCGTGACTATTACCTGCAGAACAGCCCTGCACGAAGCAAGGCTGCACGCCGGACTCTGCAGGATACAGCCCTGGAGACTGCTGACGGCAGTCTCGCTCCCTCGTTGCTGCCACCCTCCGGTGCAGGCGAATGCTGCGAACCGAAACTGCTGCAGTACGCCTTCCGGCACGGCTACAGACCCGTCAGTATGGCGATGTTCTGGTGGGGGCCGCCGCCGAAAGCGGAAATAAGACAGCATGGAAACTTTTATCCGGCCTGCAACGGAAAATGCAAGCCCATCCTGACATGGATGCTGCAAGGGCTGGATGTCGCACCTGCCCTTCACAGGGAAGCCGGACATGAAGCACTGACGGCTGCCACGGCAGGAGTAGACAGTCTTTATGAAGACGACAGCCTTGCCGTTGTGGCAAAGCCGCCGGGGCTGCTCTCGGTCCCGGGGAGAGACGGTCTGCCATCGGTCTACAGCATCCTGAGGGAACGGTGGAAAGGCCGGTACGAACCGTTCATGGTACACCGGCTGGACATGGCGACGAGCGGACTGCTCGTCGTGGCCCGTTCCCCGGAGGCGCACAGGGCTCTCCAGGCGCAGTTCACGAACCATACTGTCAGGAAACAGTACACGGCCTTGCTGCCCCTCAGTTTCCTCGACAAGCATCTTCCGCCGGAAGGACGCATCGAACAGCCTCTCAGTCCACTGCCCGACGACCGGCCCCGGCAGTGCGTCGACTATGTGAACGGAAAGACGGCCGTCACGGAATACCGTGTCGCTGGCAAGACTACATACGGCAAAACCGGACAGGAAGCCGTGAAAGTGATTCTTTATCCGCTGACAGGCCGTACTCATCAGCTGCGCATCCACTGTGCCCATCCCGACGGACTGGGTACCCCCATCATCGGCGACAGCCTCTACGGACAGCATGCCGGACGGCTCTGGCTGCACGCCGGACACCTTGAATTCACGCATCCGGTGACCGGAAAGAAGATGGTCTTCGACGTTCCGTTGCAGCATCTTGAGTGCATCTGACGGTCAGAACAGCCTGTAACAGGCCGGAGTCCCAACCGGTCGGGAACGGATTTCCCAGCCGTCGGGAAGAGGGGTCCCAGCCGTTGGGAACAGAAGTCCCAACCGGTCGGGAACAGGGCAGACCCACATGAGTCGGGATGGACAGCGACCTGTCTCCGGGGCTGCAAGAGAACTGGCGTGCAAGGTCTTTGTAGAGATGCGGCTTTGCCGGAGAAAGCATTTTTAACCTATAAAACTTTGCCGTTTCAATTTTAAAGGCTACCTTTGCAGAAAGTAAGGAGGTTCAGACATTTAAGGAAATGGGATTCCGGCATTCATTTAGAACGATGTTGGAATTCTGTCTTTTTTATGTCTATTGAAAAACGATTAACTTTAACGAATAAGATATGGCTTATATGTCACAGGAAGGTTACGACAAGCTCGTAGCCGATTTGCAGTATTTAGAGTCTGTTGAGCGGCCGAAGGCATCGGCTGCCATTGCCGAGGCTGCCGACAAGGGCGACCTGAGTGAAAATTCGGAATATGATGCTGCCAAGGAGGCACAGCGTCATCTTGAAGCGCGCATTGCCGAGATGAAGATGACCGTGGCACAGGCGAAGATCGTGGATCTGTCACGCCTGAGCACCGAGGCAGTACAGATCATGTCTACCGTTGAAATGACCGACGTGAAGACAAAAGCGAAGATGAAGTATACCATCGTCAGCGAGACGGAGGCGAATCTGAAACAGAACAAGATTTCCATCAAGACACCTATCGCCCAGGGCTTGCTGAACAAGAAGGTGGGTGATGAGGTCGAAATTACGATTCCCCGCGGCACCATCAAGCTGCGCATAGACAAAATCACCATCGAAGGTTAATGACAAAACAAGGAGGTACGTATGACAATATTCAGTAAAATTGCTGCCGGAGAAATCCCCAGTTACAAGTGTGCAGAAAGCGACCGGTTTTACGCTTTTCTTGACATCGACCCTGTAACAAAAGGGCATACACTGGTAATTCCCCGCAAAGAGGTGGACTATATCTTCGACATGGAGGATGAGGAACTCGCAGCCTTCGAGGTTTTTGCAAAGAAGGTGGCACGTGCCATCAAGGCGGTCTTTCCATGCCGGAAGGTGGCACAGGTCGTGTTGGGCCTGGAAGTGAACCATGCACATATCCATCTTCTGCCCATGAACAGCGAGGCGGATGTCGACTTCAAACATCACGTACAAGTTGATGCCGGGGAGCAGAAGGAGATTGCTGCAAAAATATTCAAGGCTTTCCAGGAGCTGGAATAGGCTGCATTCAGGAAAACAGACACGACAGGGAGGTGTCAGGAAGGCAGAGACACACGGATTGTGTGTCCGTCAGCAGGCTTTATACAGGACGAAAGAACCGTATATTGCCGCTGACAGCCCTTTTGACACCTCCCTTTATTTTCCGTCGGGTGATCTTTTTTGAAGGGTGCGGAACGTGAAGACCTGATACTTGCCGGGCAGGGAGAAATCTCCGAACAGTCTGTTCTCATGACTGTTTCCCTACGGCTTATGCACTGCCCGGAAGTGAAAGACAGATTTTTCCTTCCTCCCCGTCCGGATATTGTTTGCGGAAAAACGGAGCTGACAACAACGTCAATTTTTTTCGGGAAATCGTTTGCAAATATAGAAAATACTGTCTATATTTGCAGTATGACTATTATCCTAAAAGAGAGTGCTTTACAAGATCTAAATATTAACTGTTTAACGTTACTTCATTATGAAAGCATTTGCAATGTTAGGAATCGGAAAGGCAGGATGGATTGAAAAGGCTCGTCCGACCTGCGGGCCAATGGATGCCATTGTCAGACCATTGGCAGTAGCTCCCTGCACATCAGACGTACACACGGTATGGGAAGGGGCGATCGGTGACCGGAAGGACATGATTCTCGGACACGAAGCGACAGGCGAGGTGGTGGAAGTGGGTTCTATGGTGAGGGACTTCAAACCCGGTGATAGGGTTCTCGTCCCTGCCATCACGCCAGACTGGAACTCGCTGGAGGCACAGGCTGGTTACTCCATGCACTCTAACGGCATGTTGGCCGGCTGGAAGTTCTCGAACTTCAAAGACGGTGTCTTCGCTGAATACTTCCATGTCAACGATGCTGACGGAAACCTGGCACTGATACCGGAAGGCATGGACCCGGTGGATGCTGTCATGCTGTCTGACATGGTGCCTACGGGATTCCATGGGGTTGAACTGGCCGACGTGAAGTTCGGCGACGAAGTACTTGTCATCGGCATCGGACCGGTCGGACTGATGGCTGTCGCCGGTGCGGCACTTGCCGGAGCTTCCTACGTCTATGCGGTCGGGAGCAGGAAGGTGTGTGCCGATGCGGCACGGGCCTACGGTGCATCGGAAATCATCGACTATCACAACGGACCTATTGCGGAGCAGGTGATGAAGCTCACCAACGGACAGGGCGTCAACCGTGTTGTCATTGCCGGTGGTACGGTCGATACGTTTGCCGAAGCGGTATCGGTGCTCAAGCCCGGAGGAATCATCGGCAACGTGAATTATCTGGGTTCAGGAGACACGGTCAACATCCCACGCATAGCATGGGGAGTCGGCATGGGGCACAAGACCATCAAAGGCGGACTGATGCCAGGCGGACGGCTTCGTATGGAAAAGCTCGCCAAGATGGTGACTTCCGGACGACTCAACCTCTCGCACCTTGTGACACACCGGTTCAAGGGGTTTGACCACATGGAAGAATCGCTCTTGCTCATGAAGGATAAGCCACGCAATCTTATCAAGCCCGTGGTCATTATCGATCCGGATTTATATTGATTTATCATTTTGCCATGTATTTTACTTGATTTATATCAATAAATTCGTAAAATCAAGAAAAAGACGTGAAAAAACTTGCAGATACGGATTATATGCGTTATCTTTGCAACGTGTTTTTCATAGTATTAGATTTAAGGTTAACAAAGGTTGGACTACAGCGGTAGTCCTTTTTTTATGCCCGGAAGGTTGATGCTATGGAGAATGGTAGGTGATAATAGGAAATGATAGGCGGTGATAAGCGAAAATAAGCGATGATAAGTATTACTGCTTATCATCGCTTATCACCGCCTACCGTCGCTATCATACCTGTCACCGGTTCACCCTTCTCCAGGAAGTTATCGGCCTTTTATCATCTCCAGGAAATATTCATGTACGTGTGTATCACTGTCCAGTTCAGGATGGAAGGCAGTGGCAAGCTGGTTTCCCTGACGGGCTGCCACAATATGGTTGTCGACAGACGCTAAGATCTCCACCTTCTCGGCAGCTTTCGTGATATAAGGCGCACGGATGAAAGTCATGGGGACATTACACTTGGCACCCTTGAAGAACGCCTCTGTATGGAAACTGCCCAGCTGCCGGCCGTACGCATTGCGTGCAGCCGTCATGGCCATTGTGCCCAGCCGGGGCGGTACGGGAGCCGACGGACTGTTTCCCTCCACATCATGGGCAAGGAGAATGAGACCAGCACAAGTGCCGAAAACCGGCAGACCACTCTCGACAGCCTCACGGACAGGATCGAGAAGACCGAGGTCGCGGAGCAGCTTACCCTGGGTGGTGCTCTCACCACCCGGGATAATCAGTCCGTCTTTCTTTTGCTGCCAGTCTTGCAACTGGCGCACTTCAAAGCAGTCGACACCTAATTCCCGGAGCATCTTCTCATGCTCCAGGAATGCGCCCTGCAAGGCGAGTACAGCAATTCTCATTGTCCACGTTCAGCCATGAGCACCTCGATTTCATGCTCGTTGATACCTACCATCGCTTCCCCTAAGTCTTCTGATAGTTTAGCCAACTCCTTAGGGTCATTGTAGTTCGTTACGGCCTTCACGATGGCGGCAGCACGCTTAGCAGGGTCGCCGCTCTTGAAGATACCCGAACCGACGAAGACACCTTCTGCACCCAGCTGCATCATCAATGCCGCATCAGCAGGGGTCGCTACACCGCCGGCTGCAAAGTTCACAACAGGCAACTTGCCGTTCTCGTGTACATACTTCACCAGGTCGTAGGGAGCCTGCAACTGCTTGGCAGCCTCGAAGAGTTCGTCTTCCCGCTTGCCGACAAGCTCCCGAATCTGACTCTGCATCAGTCGCATATGACTGACAGCCTGCACCACGTCACCCGTGCCAGGCTCGCCTTTCGTGCGGATCATCGTAGCCCCCTCGGCGATACGGCGCAATGCCTCGCTCAGGTTGCGGGCACCACAGACGAACGGCACCTCAAACTGTGTCTTGTCGATGTGATAGATGTTGTCGGCCGGTGAGAGCACTTCGCTCTCGTCGATGTAGTCAATCTCTATAGCCTGTAGGATCTGTGCTTCTGCGATATGTCCGATACGGCATTTTGCCATGACAGGGATAGTCACAGCTTTCTGAATGCCCTTGATCATCTTGGGGTCGCTCATGCGTGATACACCGCCGGCTGCACGGATGTCGGCTGGGATACGTTCCAGTGCCATTACGGCACATGCGCCGGCAGCCTCGGCAATGCGTGCCTGCTCCGGGGTCGTCACGTCCATGATTACGCCGCCCTTCAGCATCTGGGCGAGATTGCGGTTTAGTTCTTGTCGATTTGTCATGTTGGTTCTTTATTGTTATGTGATTATAAGTGATCGTAGGTGGGGATAGGCGATGATAGGCGTTGATGGGCAGCAGCCAATCTTAGTCCTTATCGGTAATTACTCCCCTCTCCATTCGGAGAGGGGTTGGGGGTGAGGCCTTTGAGGGGCTGGGGGGAGGCCCTTTGAGGGGCCAGGGGAGGTCTTTCTCCAGCCGCTCGGTGCCATTCCGGTCTGTTTGCGGAAGAACTTGGAGAACTGTGCCTGTGATGCAAAGCCATGCTCATATGCAATCTCCTGGATGGTCTTCTGCGTCGTACGGAGCTGGCAGGCAAGGGCTTCTGTGAGTGTATGATCAATGATGTTCTTCGGCGACTTGCCCGAGATGCGATGCGCCACCTGAGAAAGATAACGCGGCGAGACATTCAGGCAGTCGGCATAGAAGGCCACATCACGATTGGTTCGGTAATGCTTCTGCACTGCCTCAAGGAACTCATTGTACAGCTGGCTGCTCCGTCCGCTAAGGTCACTTTTCCTTGCCACGAGTGTCCTTACATACTTTCGCGCATGCTCTATGGCCTGTTCCATCGGCTCGTTCTGGCTGAGATAAACCGCCAGTGCCGACGAGAAACTGTTGATAAGACCATGCTGCATGGGGTCGTCAAGTATCAGCGAACGGACTCTTCCGTGTCCCTGTCCTTTCAAGGAAGTGCAGTCGAAGAGCCTTTCCGCCTCTCCTTCCCGAAGAATGACTATCGAGCACAGGGGCAGCAGTCGCTGCCGGATCTGTCTGACCACGTCGTCTGCCATAAGCCGGTCACCGTTGCTTGCCGTGACAACCGGGTCGTATATAATATGGTGGGGACGGTATTTCAGCAGCGCATCCACCACAACGGCCAGTGTCTCCGTAGTCCTGATCATGCCCACCTTCACCGTATCGGGCTGTACGTCGTTGATGATTGCCTCTATCTGGCCTTTGACAATATCTGCCGGAAGATCATGGAAAGCCTGGATGCCCAGTGTGTTCTGCACCGTGATGGAGGTGACAGCCGAAACCGCATAGCCTCCCAGTGCCGATATCGTTCTGATGTCAGCCTGCACACCGGATCCACCTGTGCTGTCCGAACCTGTTATGGTGAGAATTGTCTTCAACAGCTTAAGATTATCGTTTCCAATATCACTAATCCCGACAGGATGCCGCAAAAGACACCCCCGCTCCCGATCAGCCGGGAAGCATGATGCAAAATAAAAGGATTTTATTGAATCCTGCAAGTCTTGTTCCTAAATTGACAAGAAAAACTAAAGTTCTGACGTATTCCTGCTGCTGACAGATGGGAGTTATCCCAAGAATCAGGCAGAATGATGAGGGAAAGCCAGCAGACGCATCACTCAAACACCTAACAGTAGGTATTGCTGTATTCCATGAAAGACACTACTTTTGCACAAATTTACAAGCCAATGCTAAAATGAAAAGATTGTTAGTATTTTTCGTTGCCATCGTGTGCGCTGTCGCATCAATGGCACAGAGCACCGATGCGATGCTGTTCGGTGACGTGAAAGCAAAGGAGGGTGGACAGCACCTTGCCCATGCAGTAATCCAGGTTAAGGGTACCAACCTGAAGACACAGTGTGATGCCACCGGCCACTACAAAATGGCGAACCTCCCTGTCGGGAAGCAGACCGTTGTCGCTACCCTTACAGGCTATCAGCCGCAGGAGATAGAAGTGATGATGACCGCAGGCAAAGGTACAGGAGCCTACTTCGAACTGGAGAAGGATCCGCTGGAACTGAGCCAGGTCGTCGTAACAGGTACCCGTACCAGCCACTTCGTCAAGGATGTGCCCATCCGCACAGAGGTCCTCACCTCACAGGCACTCACCAAGAAGAATGCTCAGAACCTCTACGAAGCACTCGAGGGTGTACCGGGCATCCGCGTGGAACAGCAGTGCCAGTTCTGCAACTTCTCCGAAGTCCGTATGCAGGGGCTGGGTGCAGAGCACACGCAGGTGCTCATCGACGGCGAGCCGGTCTATTCCGGTCTTGCAGGCGTATATGGACTGCAGCAGTTCGGCACCAATGACATCGACCGGCTCGAAGTCGTGAAAGGTGCCGGGTCGGCTCTCTATGGCAGCAGCGCCGTAGCAGGTGCCATCAACATCATTTCCAAGGAGCCTACCTACGAACCCACCGTCAGCGGCGACATCCAGTTCGGCAACTATGGTTTCAAGAGCTACAAGGGCTCCGGATCCATGCGTTACAACAACATCGGACTGAGTGTCTTCGCCCAGCGTACGCAGATGGATGCCGTGGACGAGACGCAGGACGGACTTACCCGCAGCGAGGTGAAACACAAGGACGGAGTGTCCGACCGTGTCAACGAGACGATGAACAACCTTGGCTTCAGCCTCTATTTCTACCATCCTTTTGCCAAGAACGACAAGCTCGTACTGCGCGGGAAGGCGATTGACGAGCACCGTTTCGGCGGTGTCATGACCAATGACCAGTACCTCAATCCCTATACCGACCAGACCGAGGACATCCGCACGAACCGCCTCTCGGCCGACCTCGCTTATACCCTTCCTGTCGGTGCACACTCCGAACTGAACCTTGCCACTGCTTATGTCTACCACAAACGGCAGGCTACCAACGACACTTTCCTGCACGATTACATGGACTCCCACAAAGACCCTGCCCATCCTGACGAGGACGGAGCGACGCCGCCGGTAGAACTCATGCGTCCCTATCTTGCAAAGGAGAACACCGTCACCCCATCCCTCACCTTCACCTCTATCCTCGGCAGCCACACCCTGCTGGCCGGCGTGCAGGGCTACTTTACCCGGCTGCGTGAGACAGGGTTCTACGTCATCTCTGCCGAAGACGAGAAGGCAAGTCCCTACTACGGCGTGCCTTATACCTCCATCGGCAAGAAACACGCCAACGAGGTGGGCTTCTTCGTGCAGGACGAATGGAACATCACGCCGAAGCTGACCGTCGTACCGGGCATCCGCGTCGACTCCCACAGTTCCGGGGAGGAATATTCCACCAGCGTGAAGGTGTCAGACAGTGCTTTCCCCTCCACCAAGTTCAGCAAGACCTCCGTCAATCCGCGTATCGCCGTCAAATATGAACTTAGCCCATCGCTGATCCTCCGTGCCAATGTCGGTACCGGTTTCCGTGCCCCCTACGGCTTCTCGGAGGACCTTCACCTCTGCAGCGGTTCGCCGCGCGTATGGAAATCGTCCAGCCTCAAGGGCGAACGTGCCGTCAGCTATAACGTTTCGGCCGATTACTATGCTCGGAAATACCAGTTCAGCGTAAACATCTTCCGCACCAACCTGAAGGACAAGATACAGTTCTCGCCGGCTGACGACGAGGTGAAGAAGTTCGGCTATTCCTACCAGTGGGAGAATGTCGACGATGCCTACGTGCAGGGGGTTGAACTGGGTGCGAAGGCCAACCTTTTCCGCAACTTCACGGCCGGACTCAACTGGACCTTCAACCAGGGCAAGTTCAAGCACGAGCGTGCCGAATGGTCCGATCCGGACGACGAGACCGTAAAGCAGTTCCCGCAGCGGCTTCAGTATGCCAAGGACAGCCGTCACATCTCCCGCTTCCCATCCATGACCGGCGACCTCGATCTCGACTATACGCCCGGCACATGGACTTTCTCAGTCACAGGTTCTCTCCAGGGCAGGATGTACATCGACTACAACTCTGAGGATGCCGGTGCAACATCGAAGATCAAGAAGACCAGCCCGTTCATGCTCTTCAACTGCCGTGCTTCAAAGCGGTTCGGTATGTGTACCGTCTACGCAGGTGCGAAGAACATCTTCAGCTACATCCAGGACGAGAAGCACACCGACGATGCCGCATTCATGTATGCTCCGGTCTACGGTGCAACCTGGTATGCAGGACTCAGCGTCAAGCTATAGGAAACTCTCTGAAACATCACTAATCATATTGCGAACAGCCGCATTGTCTTTATTGGCAATACGGCTGTTTTTTCAGTGCATGGTCACACTTCCGATCATTCCCGACCGTTTGGGAATCCTGTTCCCAAACGGTCGGGACATCCGTTCCCAACGCCTGGGGAGAATGTTCCCAACGGTTGGGAATATCACCTTTTCGCAGTTTTTCTTGCCGCTGTCAGCACAAATCACTATATTTGCAGGATAGAACAGACAAGCCACAACCCCTTATACGAAAAATATGGGAAACAGTTTGTGACCAGAAACGACAACTATGGGATTAAGAAAACTCTTCAAACGACAGCTCCGCACCGTCATTGAATGGAAGGATCAGAATGCCAGCCTGCTTTTCCATCAGCTGGAGACCACGACGGATGAGATAAAGAACGCAAGCAAACTCATCGTCGCACCTGGACAGGGCTGCATCATCGTATATGACGGCAAGGTGATGGCCACCCTGACTGAACCTGATGTCTACGAGATGGAAACCGCCAACCATCCCTTCATCACGACACTGCTGAACATTGCACAGCGGGCGGAAAGCGAGCACAAGATGCGTTTCTACTTCTTCCGTACGGCCGAGATGGTGAACATTCTCTGGGGAACGCCGTCGCCCGTGAAATACATAGAACCCGACTACAGGATCCCGGTCTCCCTGGGTGCCTGCGGAAACTTCTCCGTAGTCATCTCCAATGCCGAACAGATGTTCGTCACACTGCTCGGACCACGCAGCGATTACAGTGCATCGGACGTGCAGGATCTTGTCTCCTCCCGCATCGTTGCACCGCTGTCCGCTTTCCTTGCAGCACAGGCCTATCCTTACAGGGAGGTTGA
Source organism: Prevotella denticola (assembly GCF_900454835.1). Lineage (GTDB taxonomy): Bacteria > Bacteroidota > Bacteroidia > Bacteroidales > Bacteroidaceae > Prevotella > Prevotella denticola. The sequence continues at coordinate 265,623 of NZ_UGTM01000001.1, forward strand.
CACACACCTCATGGAGATGTCGGCCGACCTGAGACACAGAACCGCCGAGGAACTGACACGTCTGGGACTGGAACTGACAGACTTCCGTGTCAATTCCGTCACCTTCGACGACGACACGATGGAACGCATCGGACGCATCGCCGATATGACGACAGAGAAGAGAGCTGCCGCTGAAGTGGACCTCGACTACATGGGGATGCAGAAGCTGGAGGCGCTGCGCGATGCCGCCCGCAACGAAGGCGGACTGGCCGGAGCAGGATTGCAGCTGGGTGCCGGCGTGCAGCTGGCACAGGACATCTTCAAGGAACAAGGCGCAGGCGGCGATGCTGCGGAACGCCTCCGTAAGCTGAAAAAACTGTTTGACGAGCAGCTCATTACCGAGGAAGAATACGAACAGAAGAAGAACGAAATACTTTCCAAACTATGATAAAGGTCATCGTCCCTGCGGCCGCCGCACTCGCTGTAAACGTCACGGCAGGACTCCTCCTGTCTGCCTATCCGCTGATGAATATGCTGTTCACCAGCCTTGCCATCGCTGTCAATACGCTCCTGGTTGCCCTGCTCTTCTGCTTCCGTGCGGAAAGTACCCACCGGATGAGTCTGGGAATGATTTTCCTTGGTGTGGGCATCATTGAATATGCAAGCGGACTGCTGGCTCCCGCACGGTGGACAGATAACTGGTGGGTCATCCTGTTTGCAGTACTGACGGCCATACAGGCTGTGCTGGTTTATCTGACACTGCATTACACAAAGAATTCATAACATTGTAAAGAAAGCCGATGGCAACAAAGATAAAGCCGGTGAGATGTCCGAACTGCGGCAGCGGGAAGCACATACAGCTCGACGAAAAACGATACCGGTGCAGGAATTGCGGAACGGAGTACTATCTGGACGATGACGACATCAACATCAATGTCAACCACCACTTCGACTACGATACCCGCAGACCCAAATATACGGCGGCAGGCTCATCCTTTGAAAACGCCACCTACAGATGGTTTCTTGTAGGCTTTCTCATCGTGGGACTTTTCCTCTTCCTGCTGAATACATGCGACAATGCAACCGGATCTCTGCTCTCCGGCGATAAGGATTCCGTAGAGGTACACGATAATTACACTGCTCTTGTCCCGATGCTCCACAAGGGCAGGCCCTGCTTCTTCTATCTCTGCGAACGCCGCTTCGGTTACGGGTATATGCAGAAGAAAGAGAAGCCCGACGGACTTTACTACGGTTTCCGTGATGCAAGTACAGGGGAGGTGCTGGCAGACAAGCTCCTCATCTCGAAAGATGACGATGAGAAACGGGGGAGTGGCTTCAATCTGTATGCGGCGAGTATAGCTTATTTCCATCAGGCAGGACGATGGTATATGGCTGTTCCCAAACGCTTCATCTATGTGATAAACCCGGACACGCTGGGCATGACGAATGTGTCGAAGACGATCTTCGCCGGGAAGAAGGCCATGGAAACAGGGATGTCATGGGTAGAACTGATCGACCGGTCCAGCGGCGAGGGATTCAAGGTGACCAACAACCTTGCCGAGACTTATTACTTCTTCCCTGCGACAGGACGGCTCTATACAGAAGATGCCTTCGCATTCGCCTCCAAGCTGACGCCTGCAGAGCTGAATGGTGAAGTGCGCGACAGCGTTTGCTACCGTCTCGAGAAAGTGAATGCCAGCTCCTCTACCTCTTCCGGCGGAAAGTACCGGATCTGGCGCATACAGTACAAGTTCCATCTTGGCGACCCGCAGGATGCCGATTTCCTGAGGACAGACGTGAGAAAAGACAACTATGACGAGGGGAAACGGCTCGTTGGATTCCAGCCCATATCCGACTGGTTCTCAGCTTTCGACGCACAGATCGTCTATCAGGACAACCGCTATATCCTGATAGCCTATCATCCGAACATTGACGACGATGCCACTACGGTCTTCCAGCTCCGGGACACCAGAGGACGGATTGTCTGGACACAGGCTCCTGAAATCCGCATTGAAGTGAACGGGACCATACGTGGCGACAAGCGGATATGGCTCAGAGGAACGAGAAGATACAGCAGCAAGTCGGACGAAGACTACTGCTACAGTCTCGACCTGCGCAAGGGAACGTGGGTATGCCATTACCTGTTCCCGACTGAATATAAAATAGCTGAATAAAGAAGCATAAGATAACGGGATAAAAAACAAAGGTAGCTCTGTCATGCCGGAACTGGCGGCATAGGGGCGTTGACAGAAAGACAGACTTCAAATGCCAAGATGATGACAAGGAATAACCTACTGCTTTGTCTGCTGCTTTGCCTGCCGCTTGCAGGAACAGCACAGATAAAGAAATGCATCGAGACCTATTCGGACGGGAGAATATGGTCCATACAGTATTGGAATGAGCTTACCGGTACCAAGGAGGGACATTGGATTTATTATGACGACAAAGGGGGACTTCTGTCAGAAGAGGATTACAAGGACGGAAAACTGGACGGTAAAAAAATCTATTACAGCCATGGCAAGATAGAAGAAATCGCCGAATATAAACAGGGACTGAAAGACGGCATCTATGCAAAGTACAACAACCAGCCGGCTCCCGATGCGAAGCATGTCCTCGTTTTCACGGTCACTTACCGTAACAACCGGGAACATGGTATGGGATATGTCTACGACGAAGACGGAAAATTGAGAGAACGGCAGAGATACGACAACGGGGTCATGGTTGCCGACACCTTTGTAACGGACAGAGGACTCGTCTGTATCAACTGGAAAGAAAATGCAGACGGCTCCTACACGCGCACGAAACACTTCTGTCCATACAAGACCAGGGCAACTGTCAGGACAGTTGTCCCCAGATCATCACGTGCGGGGACGGCAAGACCGAGAAGAAACGTTGCTGTCAACAATTCACCTAAGAACAGGCATAAAACTGTTTCCGTCCAGCCACACGAGCCGCAGCCGTCAGCACCACAGCGTAAACCGAAGCTGAAGGTGAACAAGGACGGTGCGATAGAGCTGGAATAAACCTGCAACAGACGGTTTGTAGGCTTGTCCCTTAATTCACAGCCAGCACGCCATAGGGTCCTGTAGTGACGCCATGATAGCGTGTCAGCTTCCTGCCGCCCTCTCCTGCCACGATATTCCCGCCGGTGTTGAGGTTGTACTTACGCCGGCAGCGGTTGCAGGTGGCAACTCCGTCACTGCTTATCTTCAGTTCGCAGGAACGTAGAGGCAGTGCATTCGGTTCGAAGCAGTTGGGACACTGCAGGTCGTAAGCATAGAAGGGAGCAGGATTGTCCAGATTGCCATAGCCCACGACAAGTCCGTTGTTCTTGCCCACGTGTCTCCAGCTTTCAAGCCGCTGGTCGATGCCGTCAAACCACACGGGGCTGTCCGTCCTCATCCCCTGATTGTTCTCGAAAGAGAAACTGTGGCGGCCGCTGACGAATGCATATCTTATGGTACAATACACGCCCGGCGACATCGGGTTCATCGCCGATGCGAGAACGGGATTCTGGTGCGTATCATTATGGAAGGTGAAAAAGACATGGCTGTCTTCATACTCATTGTCACCACAGGAAGACAACAGCAGGACAAGCAGCACAATGATGGATGGAAGGACTTTCTTCATAACACCGACTTATGAATGGCTGATAAGATTATGAACGGTTGACAAGTTAACCCCGGTGATTATTCAAACGGAATCATGGCCAGTGCATCGGCTATCTTCTCGATGCCTTCCTGCAACGGTTTCGACACCATGCCCTTCGCAAAGAAAGGTATATCGGCATCGATCGTGAGTTTCATCTTCGAAGAGGTTTCGGTGACAGGTAGAATCTGTATCCAGAAGTTGAACGACAATGGGGAGTTGTCGCTCTCAAACTTTATCGTCTTCGGCTCGTCACGCTCGATGATGCGCATGGAAATCTGACCGACAGGGTCGACGCTGACCGACAGCGAGTCATGGTCAAAAGAGAGACTTTGCAGTTTGTCCTTCACCTTGTCCATGTCGGCATTGCCCGTAGAGCCTTCCGGGAAACGGTCCTTCAGCCGCTGCACGTTGTTCAAATCGTTCAGCATCCTGTACACACTCTGCTGCGAATGGGGTATCTGCTTTATGCTGCTTTCAAACTTTGTCATTTCTTTTGTATTATTGGTTGGGGAATTGAAGAAAGCGTGTCACATAGCCATATTGTAGGGACAGATGTCCTCGTCTGTCCACGAAACAGATATTTATCGACGGACGAAGGCTTCTGCCCCTACAGTTCAGCTATTATATGAACTTTTGACACACACCCTTTTTAAACCTTTCATTTTCTCCAGTTCGCCGGATCCTTCCGCCACTCATGCAGCATCGGAACATCAGTCTCCTTGATATAGCCGGTCTCCAGAGCTTTCTCAACAACATGCTCGTAATCGGTAAGAGTGACGAGCTTCACCCCTGCTTCACGGAATGCCTCTTCAGCTACAGGGAAGCCGTAGGTGTAAGAAGCGACCATACCCACCACTTCAAATCCAGCCTCACGAAGGGCAGCGACCGCCTTCAGTGATGAACCGCCGGTAGAGATGAGATCCTCCACAACAATGACCTTGGCACCGGCAGGCAGCTCACCTTCAATCTGGTTCTTCATGCCATGGTCTTTCGGCTTCGGACGAACGTAGGCGTAGGGCAATGCCAGCTCATCGGCAACAAGCATGCCCTGCGCAATGGCACCCGTGGCGACACCGGCCACAGCCGTAGCCTCCGGGAAGTTCTCAAGGATGGCATGAACCAGCTCGAGCTTCACAAACGAGCGCACGTTGTGGAACGACAAGGTCTTGCGGTTGTCACAATAAAACGGTGACTTCCAACCGCTTGCCCATGTAAAAGGTTCGTTGGGCTGCAACTTAATCGCCTTGATACCGAGCAGTTTGCCCGCAAAGACTTTCTTTAAATCTTCCATCTTGATAGTTTATGGTTATATTCTAAGTGCAAACTTACGCATTTTTTCCGAGACTAAAGGACAAAAACACCATAAAAGGAGAGAACAGACAAAAGACGAGGGAACAAAGACAGGGCAGACATCAGACTGTCTGGCGGCCTGCCGGTATGCAGCTGTAACGACAGACACCCGAAGAACCGCACGCACAATCCCTACACCATAAAGAAAGACAACAGACAGAAAATGTTTCCTTTTCCTTGCGGAAATCCGTTTTTTATTATACATTTGCAGCAGATACAGATAATACCAGGGAAATGTGACGACACCTGGGGACTTACGACACAACTCTCTTTATTCAAACATGGAAAGACTTTTATTCCTCCTCATCCTGTTCTGTACGGGACTCCGTGCCAGCGCACAAACGGTATCAGGAAAGGTTCTCGACGAAAGCAAGAAGCCTGTACCCTATGCGAATGTCGTTATCCTTTCAGCCGGGGATTCTGCCTTCGTTGCCGGTACGACAACCAACGACGACGGTGCTTTCAGCATCAGGAATGCCGCTCCAGGCAACATCCTCAAGGCTTCCTTCGTAGGCTACGAACCGTTTTCCACAGTCCTTTCCGACCAGGAAACCCTGACAATCGTACTGAAAGAGGACGCACAGCTGATGAAAGAGGTGGTCGTAAAGGGCAATGCCCCCCTGCACAAGATGACGGCAGAGGGCATGCAGACGAACATCGAGAATACCATGCTGAGCAAGCTCGGTACCTGCGAGGATGTTCTTTCGCATATTCCGGGACTGATAAAGAAGAAAGACGGCTACGAGGTCTTCGGCAAAGGGGCACCGGTCATCTATATCAACGGACGGCAGATGCGGGATGCTACGGAACTTGAACGCCTGAAGTCGGGCGACATCAGGAGCGTCGAGGTGATTGCCAACCCCGGTTCCAGATATGATGCAACGGTGAAAGCCGTGGTAAAGATACGCACAAAGAGGGTGCAGGGCGACGGCTTCGGCTTCGACGTACGGTCTTCTTACTACCAGTCGGAGAATGTCGACCTCGTCGAACAGCTCAACTGGAAGTACCGCCACGGCCGTCTGGAACTCTTCGGCGGGCACGGCTATTCACTTGACAACGGAAGCTATCCCAGCAAAACGACCACAATTGTCTATGCCGATACGCTTTGGAGGCAGGACTTCACACAGGAAGCTACAGAGAAAGCATCCCGCTTCAAGAACACGATAGGGGCAGACTATCAGTTGAATGACAGCAATTCCATCGGCATGAAATACACGGTCAACTTCCTCCACGATTCTCCCGCCCCTTTTATGCTCAGCAGTGACGTAAGGGCAAACGAGACCTTCTATGACCATATCAACACTTCTGCCATGCGCAGCAAGACCCATCGTCCCTCCCAGTTCCTCAATCTTTACTATGTCGGGAAGATAGGAAAGATGGACATAGACTTCAATGCCGATTACCTTTACAACAAGCAGCGTGACCATACCGTCTATCAGGAAGACAGCCGCAACAAGACCAGCCGCACCGTGACTTCCGACAACCAGGAGCGTAACAGGCTCTTTGCTTCCAAGCTGACCCTGGGTTATCCTGTCCTGGGGGGTAGTCTTTCTGTGGGTGCAGAATACACCAGCACGAACCGCAATGACGAGTACGTCAACCCCGAGCAGTATGTCCCGACCTCATTCGCACAGCTGAAGGAGTCCAACATAGCTCCTTTCATGGAGTACACACACATGCTCCCTGTCTGCCAGCTGACCGTCGGTCTGCGCTGGGAAGCGGTGAGGTTCAACTACTATGAGAACGGCCTGCACATTGCCGACCAGAGCCGGTCGTTCAGCAACCTGTTTCCAAGCATCTCAGCTGCCACCAAAATCGGAGACCTGCAGATGCAGTTGAGCTATGCCGCGAAGACCCGCCGCCCCTCTTACCGTCAGCTGAGCAACAACGTATCCTACGGCAACCGCTTTCTGATGCAGTCGGGTAACCCGCTGCTCCAGCACGAATACATACATACGCTCTCTCTGGGAGCCATGTGGAAGTTCATCCAGCTGGGTGTTTCCTATAAAGACCGCCGCCACGCCATTGTGTTCTGGAGCGAGCAGGACAACCATAACTCGGCCGTCTCACGTATTACCTATACGAACCTTCCAAGCATCAAGTCGATATCCGCCCAGCTCACCTTTTCCCCTACCATCGGCATCTGGACTCCCGAATTCAGTGCAGCTGTACAGAAGCAATGGCTCAATTTACAGACAAAAGTGAGGACCTATAAACTGAACAAACCTATCTGGCAACTCAGCTTCAACAACACGTTCAACTTCGGGAAAGGGTGGCTGCTGTCGATGGAGTCCTACTTCGTCAAAAAAGGCAATGATGAAATCGGGGCATTGGCAAGCAATACAGGTTCGCTTGACATCAACCTCACCAAATCATTCCTGAAGGACAGACTGGCTTTCCGTATTGGCGGAACGGACCTGTTCCATACCCGGAAAGAGGGAGGAATAGGTTATACTGAACTGATGGAAACAATACAGGTTAGCACGTATGACAGCCGCCAGCTGGTCCTCACGGTCACCTATAAATTCAATGCTTCACGAAGTAAATACAAGGGAACTGGTGCCGGACAGGCTGAGAAGAAGAGATTGTAAGGGATACGGCCCTCTTTGTCATACCTTAGTTCTGCCCCTCCTCCTCCGGGAGGAAGCTGTAAACAGCATGGACGACCCTGAGGAGGGGCTGCCTGACGTGCAGTCGGATAATGTAAACGCAGGCTTCTGAGAAGTAACAGGAGCTTTGCAAAGGGGAAGATGAGCATGGAAGATGAATTATATTCATGTAGATAAGAATTTCTTTTCACGTAAAGAAATATTTTTCTACGTGTAAAGAAGATCGTTTTTACGTGTAAAGGAAAATGTTTCGGACGTGACGAATGACTTCCGCAGTGTGAAGAAAAGTTCTTTGCACCGTGATGATAGGTCTTGAAAGGGTGTTTTTAGATCAGAAGGACTTGTATTCCGGGTCTGTGGGTCATAGCTTTCCTTCTTCCCGATAGGAGAAATAGCTGCCGTCGGCAAGTATGACGTGGTCGGCGAAGTGGATACAGAGCAGGTTGCACGCTTTTTGGATGGAGGTCGTCAGTTTGTCGTCTTCACGGCTTGGGTTCGTGCTCCCGCTGGGATGATTGTGGCAGAAGGCCAGTATGGTGGTGTTCTTCAGCAGTGCCTCTTTCATCATGAGGCGTATGTCTACGGGAGCCATCGTGAGTCCTCCCGTCGAGATGCGCTTTGCCTCAATGAGCCGGAAGTTCTGTTTCATCATCAGCATCCAGCCTTCTTCTATATCGAGGTCTTGTATCGTCGTATGCATGAAATGGTAGATTTTCGCTGCATTGGTGAGCATCGGTGCCTCTTCCACGCCAGCTTTCTGCCGTCTCTTTCCCAGTTCGCAGGCGGCAAGAATAGTAATCGCTTTTGCCGGACCGATCCCTTTATACTGTATCAGGTCACGGAGTGGCAGTTTCCCGAGCGTGTTCAGATTGTTGCCACAGTCGTTGAGAACACGCTTCATCAGGGCGACGGCGCTTTCCTCTGCTGTGCCTGAACCGATCAGGATGGCGAGCAGCTCGGCATCGCTGAGTGCGCCGGCACCCAGCCTCTCGAGCTTTTCGCGTGGACGGTCGGCCTCAGCCCAGTGGGTGATGGAAAGTCTGTTTGATTCAAAGCCCATGATTCGTAGTCATGAATTACTTGTAGAAAGTCTTATTGTATGCGGAGAACTCGTCTTTTCCGCATACGCAGCGTTTCCACCATGCGCTGATGAATCCGCATCCGTAGCCAGTAAGCTGGATGAAGGCTGCACGGATGCTGAGCAGGCCTATCTTCAGACTGTGGTTCTGCCGGCTCGAGTCGATGCAGATCACTGCACTGTAAAGCAGCAAAGGAATCAGGCCGAGCAGAAGGAGGATGCAGCCGGTGGACTTTGTTGAGGGAAGGCAGAGCATGATGATACCGCAAAGACTCAGCAAGCTGAGGAATATGATGCCCACCGTAAATACCATCGGCAGCAGATGGACGGGTTTCAGCGAGTCGGGATATTTCCTGTAAAGGTTGATGCGGGCGATGCCTGAATTGTAAACCTGTCTCCAGAACTTGCGGAAGTCGGTGCGCCGCTTGTGCCATACCCATGCTTCCGGGAACAGCCGGCAGCGTTTCCCTGCCTTGAAGATGCGGATGGAGAAGTCGATGTCTTCACCGAATCGCATCCGTGAGAAGCCGCCCAGTTCCTGATAGGTGTCACGGCGGATGCCCATGTTGAACGAACGGGGATAGAACTTGTCGAGCTTCTTCTTCCCGCCGCGGATGCCGCCGGTTGTGAAGAAGGAAGTCATGGAGTAGGAGATGGCTTTCTGTGTGTCGGTGAAGGAGGCGTGCGCACGGTCGGGGCCGCCGAAGGCATCGGCTGGTTCACGTTCCAGTTCTTTGCTTACAGCACCGAGGTAGCCTTGGGGAAGCACTACATCGGAGTCGAGGATGAGCAGGTACTCGCCCTTGGCGCGTTCTGCACCGTAGTTGCGGCTCTGTCCGGGCCCGGAGTTCTCCTTGCTGTAATAATGCAGGTCGAGCCTGTCGGCATACTTGTCGCATACTTCCTTGCATGGAGTCTGTGACCCGTCTTCAACGATGACGACCTCAAAATTCTTTTCTTCCTGGCCGGTAAGACTTGCCAGCAGTTCGTCAACTTCGTCCGGCCGGTTGAATACGGGGACAATGATGCTGTATTTCATAAGGCTTCAGAGATGGCACTTTGTTTGTGATATAGTAATCTGACGGACTTTGTCGTGGGGGGCCGGGAGGGTATTCCTTTTGGCGTTCATCTTCCGGACACCGGTGTGGTAGTCCTTTGATAATCAGCGTGCGAACTGTTTCCTGACTTTTCCCTTGTAGGTGTTGATGTCCAGGACGACGGAATCCTTCCGTTCCAGATTTTCCAGCGGAATACTTGCGAAGACACGGGTGCTGTAGTATTCGGGTATTCCGTTCTGCCGGTGATACAGCCGGAGATAGAATATGCGGCTGCCGGAAGACCGTCTCCGGACAGAATCGCAGACAATCCCCAGAGACTGTACGGCCCGGGTGTCGTCGCTCTTTCCTGTCTTCAGCTTCAGTCCGAGGTTCAGGTATTTCCTGTCCCGGCTTATCCAGGCACTTTCAAATCCGACAGGGTCGGTATGTACCGGCGGAAGATCAAGTGCCAGCCGTATGCGCAGGACAGCGACGGGACTGATGGCGACAGGTTCCGTCACACCGTTCTCCACCTTGTTATAATAGAGCAGCGCACGGTAAGTCGTGTCGCCCTTTGTCGCCCACAGCGTCTTCAATGCAGGCTGCAGGGTCAGCCGGACACCGTCGTCCGTGTGTGCGGAGAAAAAGGCTGTTGCCGTGTTTGTCCTTGCTTCGACGAAGTCGGTATGCAGATAAGACAGTCCGCTGTCGCCTGTCTCATAGAAATCGTGTTCACAGCCGCCGGTGATGAACAATGTCATGATGATCGTCATCACCGTCAGCAGCCCCTGGATCTTCTTGCTGAGTCTGTCCACGAAGCGTTACTTCTTAAAGGTAAGGCGGTTCAGCAGCGACTTGAAACGCCCGTTTTCGGACGATGCGGCGATGTAATTCTTCGCAGGATAAGCATACTGTGTCAGCAGACAGTTGCGCAGGAACTTGTCGTCACGGTTCTCGATGTCGATTTTCTCAATCTGTCCTTCAAGGTAGTTCTCGAAGTCCTGATAGTCTTCAGGCGTGTAATACTCCTCGTAGACGCGTGTATCCTGAATCATGTCCAGTGCCACGTAGTTGACCGGATAAAGCCTGTAGTTGCAGTGAATCTCGTGGTCGATATGCGTGGCGATTTCGTCGAAGAGCTTGTTCTTCGGCTGCTCTCCGTCTACCGTGTCGAGCCATTCGTCGATGCAGGAGGCACATTTGTAGAAGATGTGCCCCTTGTACCCCTTGATACCCACCAGCATGCTTTCCATGTCGTCCTCGGCCGTCTTTTTCCAGAACGGGACATCACGCCGCAGCTGGTATTCGCGCGCCTTGAGGTAGTCGCATGGGTCGTACTCATAAGAGATGGTCAGTGGGACGATGTGCAGCTGCTTCAGCCGTTCGACTATCGAACCGTCGCCGCCCATCGCCATCATCTTCAGGATGGCGGCCTGGGTGAGGTCGTTCGAGTTCTTGGCACGTCCCTGCCGCTGGGCAATCCATACGTTTTCCTTCTTCTCGGCGACGGCAAAGTGGATGTATTCTGACATACGTTTGCTGGCACGCAACATCTCGACGGAATGGAGCGCACGTTCGACGGTGAATGATTTGTTGATGCGGACAAGGTCGCGTACCCAGTCCTGCGAGAGGAGATTGTCGCCGATGGCAATCTCACAGGTTGTCTCGAAGCCCACGTCGAGAAGCAGTTTGTCCAGAAGGGCGGAGTCGAGAACGATGTCACGGTGATTGCTGACGAAAGTGTAGCGGTTTCGTGTATTGATGTTCACCGCGTCGATACTGCATCCCAGGCTCAGCTTCGTGACGAGACGCTGGAGGAACGGATAGCAGAAGGCTTTCTGGAAATCAAGGTTGGTCTTGCATCCGTGCATTTTCTGCGCCAGGGCCTCCTTGGGTACATCAGGGTAGAGATACGCCAGCACCTGTTGGAACTGTTTGTCGGCAAGAATCCGGTCGTAGACAGCCGGCAGCTCTTCCGGCTCGAACGGACGGATAGGGGCAAACTCTGATGGTATTTTCATAATCGTAAGTAATTAGTATGTTTCTGTTTTATGTTCTTGCTGCATGCCGGCAGCACCGGCAATGATGAGGTCTATCCCCATCTCCTCTATCTTCTTCACCACCGTCTGGGGTACTTTGGAATCGGTGATGATGATGTCGACGTCTTCCAGCCTGCTGATTCTGGCGAAACCGCGCCGGCCGAATTTGCTGGAGTCAGCCAGGACGACGGTCTTCTGGGCTGCCTGCATCATGACCCTGTTCAGTTCTGCTTCCCGCATATCAGTCGTCGAGATGCCGAAATCGAGGTCGATGCCGTCCACGCCGAGGAAGAGTTTGCTGAACGAGCAGCCCCGGAGGATTTCCATGCTGTACTGCCCGACGACAGATATGCTGCTATGCCTGACCATGCCTCCGAGCTGTATGATGTCGATGTTGTCGTCGGCGGCCAGTGTCATGGTGGCGCGCAGGGATGCTGACACGACCGTCAGTCTGCCCGCAGGCTGTATGTTGCAGGCCAAGGCATGGATGGTTGTCCCGGAGGCGAGGATGATGGAGTCGTCCTTCACGAGCAGTCTGACGGCTTCCGCACCGATGAGCTGCTTCTCTTCGGCGTTCAGTTTTTCCTTTTCGTTCACCGACCGGTTGTTGGTGAATGGGTTGATGAGGATGGCCTTGCCGTGGCTCCGGTACAGTTTTCCTGCCCTCTCCAATTCGGTCAGGTCCTTTCTGATCGTCACCAGCGACACATCCAGAGAGGTTGCCAGGTCGGAAACCAGTACGGATTCCTGTACCAGAAGCTGCTCGAGAATGGCATTCTGTCTGTCTTCTTTTGTCATGTCAACATAGTTTTCCGGCAGTTCCCAGCAGAATCCTGTCTTGCTTCGCCGTTTAGAATAGTTTTGTACAAATATAGCCAAAATAAACCAATGAGTAAGGAGAATTACGTTCGTTTAACAGAAGATTAACAGTTCGCGTCCTGATCCGTCGAATATTCATATTCGTAGAAGAAAAGATTTTCCCCTTCTTAACGACGGTTTGTTCGCTCGTTAAAAGAAATATCACTCCATTGGATAGAAGCTGACCGGGTATCGCCAGCATCACTTTTTCCGGATGCAGAAGACATGGTTGCCTATCGGATGGACGGTATTGATTTAATCTTATAAGCAGGTCGTAAAAATTAATTTAGAACATCATGCCTCATACTAAGCCACATGGGTAAAAATGATTTTGAGTCCAGAGCCGGTTACCGCCAAGGTTCTGTTGGCAGCATAGAGCAGGGAGACGGTGGAGAGATAACCCACAGACCTGGGCCATTTTCTCCTGAGAATGCAAAACTTGAACAGCATGATTTCCTATGTGTAATCTCTTTTAAACAGACAATTCAGCATTGTTTTCGGAAAAGCAAGCACCTCCTGATCAAATAGATTCTTCCGGTACGGCTCTCCCTCTGCTGCAAGTCGCCTCTATCCCGGCAATATACGGCAAGGAGCTGACCGTCAACACGACTGGTGTCTGCCGTCAGCACAATGTGTGACGAGCATCAGCACACCTGCAGAAAAGGCCTGTTCAATCCTGTCGCTATACTGTATGACTTTGGCTTACTGCTGGAAATGCCTGCCGGCACTGATGTCTATTCGGCCCGATTACTGCTGATGTATAATGCCGGCATCAGCCGGATATTATAAGCCTCCGTTTTGTTTCCTGCCTATGCACTTAACGGAAAGACCTTTTTCATCTTCCAACTGTTTATTCTGTATAATTTCATCAAAAAGTTCCGTTAATTGTTAGTTTCAGGTTAAAAATATCTAAACTCGTCATACAACTATTTGTTTTACACGTCTTTATAATACCTTTGCAATAGATTAGACTGCATTCGGAAAAATGAGATTCAGATTTTTCATTTGTCCCGTTTGCATTGTCTTCTGCGACAGAATAATAACCCAAAACAAGATATGATTATGAAAAAGAGTCTTTTTATTGTAGCCTTGGCTGTGGGTACACTTGTTTTCAGTAGTTGTGCCAGCAAGAAAGATCTGGAGAATTGCCGCACGGAGAACAACCAGCTGACGGCAGACTACCAGAGTGCGAAAGAAACAATAGCCGCCAACAATGCACGGATTAAAAGTCTGGAGGATCAGTTGGCACAGGCAAGAGAGAGTGCTGCCGCCTTGCAGGGAAGTCTCGATAACAGTTTGAGGAATGCCAACTCGAACAATATCAATATTTCCAAACTCGTTGACCAGATCAATGAAAGTAATCAGTACATCCGCCACTTGGTTGAGGTGAAGTCGAAGAGCGATTCACTGAACATGGTTCTTACGAATAATCTTACCCGTTCGCTTAGCCGTGAGGAACTCAAGGAGGTTGACGTGCAGGTGCTGAAGGGGGTTGTTTATATCTCTTTGGCTGACAATATGCTTTACAAGAGTGGATCGTATGAGGTGAACGAACGTGCGGAGCAGACGTTGAGCAAAATTGCCAAAATCATCACTGACTATAAGGATTATGATGTGCTGATAGAGGGTAATACGGATAATGTGCCTATCAATACAGCGAATGACAAGATGAAGAATATCCGTAACAACTGGGACCTCTCCTGTCTGCGTGCAGCCTCTGTTGTACAGTATCTGCAGGACCGTTTCGGTGTTAATCCTAAGCGTCTGACCGCTGGTGGCCGTGGTGAGTACAATCCGATTGCTACTAACGATACCGAGTTGGGCAAGCAGCGCAACCGTCGTACACAGATTATCATTACTCCGAAACTTGACCAGTTTATGGATCTCATAGGTGAGGCTCCAGAGACTAAGTCGGCAAAGTAATCTGATTATGAATAATGACGTTCTGCTCTTGATTATCCAATGATGTCCACGGGGGTATAGGTGGATTTTGGCCGTACTTTCCATATACATGATTTATTTCTGTGGGAAGTGCTTTGGAGAAGCAATGCAGTATCTGCTGCATTGACAGGGGCCGAAATGTTGAACATATAGCGGAATCTGCATCTTGTCTGCATCATGCTGACAAGATGCAGATTTCTTTTGGTATATATAAAAGATGATATGTTTTTTAGCTAATCAAAAAGTAAATGGATGTCCTTTTTGAGGAGGCAGTCGAACATATATATAACATATATATAATGTGTCATGAGATGGATTTTGCAATGTCAGGTGTAATGGGCATTCAATAGGTTGAAAATCTCTCGGATTTTCGTATTGAGCATTTGGCAGGTGGCAATTTCTTGGAATGTGTCGTAGTGATGGCTGCTTATGGTGGTATTACAAGTCGTCTGATGATTGTCTTGAAGCAGGGTGGACAGGCTTTGATGGTTTTGATTTGCAGCTTTGCCTGTTTATGGATAATTGCTGTCTGCTGTGGGTGAAAAGAAACTTCCCTTGTTTTCGAATTTGCGTCTGACGGCTTGTTTCTTGCCTTTTGCTTTCTTTCTGCTTTTTCTTGTTTCGGGGGCTCCTGGTTGATTGCAGAGGCATTCCCGGTGTTATTTAATTGATTTGCATCAAGACCGTGGACTGCTTTTGACTTTTTTGAAAAATAATTCTCGAAACATTTGGCTGGAAAGAATTTTCTCCATACCTTTGCACACGCTTTGCGAGACGAGCCGTCCGGCGGGTTTTCGGAAGCGACGAAAGGAAAGAGTTCTTTGAAAGGATTTACATAGACAGAGAAAGTAGTACAGGAAGCGTCCGGAGGGCATCCGTGCCGTCCGGACGGGTAGAAGAAACGAACCGATCAGTTTTTGCGTCCCTGCGTAGCGGGGGCGCGGTCGTTCTTTGGACCCTGAATTCTTGAGGATGAGCGTTCTGGAACAGAGATCACTCGGTGAGGTGCCGGGTTAGCGTGGTATTCATTATCACCTGCCACCCGTCACCTGTCACCGACACATATTTTACAGTGGAGAGTTTGATCCTGGCTCAGGATGAACGCTGGCTACAGGCTTAACACATGCAAGTCGAGGGGAAACGGCATTGAGTGCTTGCACTGAATGGACGTCGACCGGCGCACGGGTGAGTAACGCGTATCCAACCTTCCCGTTACTGCGGGATAACCTGCCGAAAGGCAGACTAATACCGCATGTTCTTCGATGACGGCATCAGATTCGAAGCAAAGATCCGTCGGTAACGGAGGGGGATGCGTCTGATTAGCTTGTTGGCGGGGCGACGGCCCACCAAGGCGACGATCAGTAGGGGTTCTGAGAGGAAGGTCCCCCACATTGGAACTGAGACACGGTCCAAACTCCTACGGGAGGCAGCAGTGAGGAATATTGGTCAATGGGCGGAAGCCTGAACCAGCCAAGTAGCGTGCAGGATGACGGCCCTACGGGTTGTAAACTGCTTTTATGCGGGGATAAAGTGAGGGACGCGTCCCTTTTTGCAGGTACCGCATGAATAAGGACCGGCTAATTCCGTGCCAGCAGCCGCGGTAATACGGAAGGTCCGGGCGTTATCCGGATTTATTGGGTTTAAAGGGAGCGTAGGCCGGGGATTAAGTGTGTTGTGAAATGTAGGCGCCCAACGTCTGACTTGCAGCGCATACTGGTTCCCTTGAGTACGCGCAACGCCGGCGGAATTCGTCGTGTAGCGGTGAAATGCTTAGATATGACGAAGAACCCCGATTGCGAAGGCAGCCGGCGGGAGCGCAACTGACGCTGAAGCTCGAAGGTGCGGGTATCGAACAGGATTAGATACCCTGGTAGTCCGCACGGTAAACGATGGATGCCCGCTGTCGGCGCCTTGCGCCGGCGGCCAAGCGAAAGCGTTAAGCATCCCACCTGGGGAGTACGCCGGCAACGGTGAAACTCAAAGGAATTGACGGGGGCCCGCACAAGCGGAGGAACATGTGGTTTAATTCGATGATACGCGAGGAACCTTACCCGGGCTTGAATTGCAGGAGAACGATACAGAGATGTTGAGGTCCTTCGGGACTCCTGCGAAGGTGCTGCATGGTTGTCGTCAGCTCGTGCCGTGAGGTGTCGGCTTAAGTGCCATAACGAGCGCAACCCCTCTCCCCAGTTGCCATCGGGTGATGCCGGGCACTCCGGGGACACTGCCGCCGCAAGGTGCGAGGAAGGCGGGGATGACGTCAAATCAGCACGGCCCTTACGTCCGGGGCTACACACGTGTTACAATGGCCGGCACAGAGCGCCGGTGCGGCGCGAGCCGCATCTAATCTTGAAAACCGGTCTCAGTTCGGACTGGGGTCTGCAACCCGACCCCACGAAGCTGGATTCGCTAGTAATCGCGCATCAGCCACGGCGCGGTGAATACGTTCCCGGGCCTTGTACACACCGCCCGTCAAGCCATGAAAGCCGGGGGTGCCTGAAGTCCGTGACCGCGAGGATCGGCCTAGGGCAAAACTGGTGATTGGGGCTAAGTCGTAACAAGGTAGCCGTACCGGAAGGTGCGGCTGGAACACCTCCTTTCTGGAGAGGACGCTCCCGTTCCCGCCTTCGTGCGGGACGTCTCGGGGCATCATGACGGTCCCGGGGACGGCCCGGTCCGTTTCTTCTTCCCGTACTCACTGCGCTCTGTTTCATGAAACAAGAGAAGAGGAAGTCCGGCAGGAAAGCCCGCATCGCTTTCTTCCGACCCAGTCCTATAGCTCAGTTGGTCAGAGCGCCACACTGATAATGTGGAGGTCGGCAGTTCAAGTCTGCCTGGGACTACTTCTTTCTTTTTTCCGGGGGATTAGCTCAGCTGGCTAGAGCACCTGCTTTGCAAGCAGGGGGTCAACGGTTCGAATCCGTTATTCTCCACTCCAAAGGGAACCGGTATGGGCTGGAGGTCTTTCCTTCCCGCTTTTCACCCTTTGCCTTTGCGGGATCTTTGACATATTGACACAAGCAAGACTGTAAAGTAGAACGGTTCTTTCCGTCAGGGAAGAATCAGTATTCTGATGATTGAAGCAAGTACTTCAGATTCTTCAGAATCACACAACAGCTGAAAGTATGAGCTACATTCTCCGCAAGCGATTGCGGAGAAGGCGAAGAAAGTAAGAAAGGGCGCATGGCGGATGCCTTGGCTCACGGAGGCGATGAAGGACGTGATAAGCTGCGATAAGCCCCGGGTAGGTGCAAATAACCTTTGATCCGGGGATTTCCGAATGGGACAACCCGGCAGGCTGAAGGCCTGTCATCACTACGAATGTAGTGAGGCGAACGGAGGGAACTGAAACATCTTAGTACCTCCAGGAAGAGAAAATAAACTAATGATTCCCCCAGTAGCGGCGAGCGAACGGGGAAGAGCCCAAACCGGCGGCGTAGCGATGCGCCTCCGGGGTTGTAGGACCACGCTGTCGTACTTGGATTGTGAGGAGAATGTTCTGGAAAGAACAATCATAGAGGGTGATAATCCCGTATTCGAAGCATGACGAGACGTAGTGGTATCCTGAGTAACGCGGAACACGTGAAATTCTGCGCGAATCTGCCGGGACCATCCGGCAAGGCTAAATACTCCCGTGAGACCGATAGTGTACGAGTACCGTGAGGGAAAGGTGAAAAGCACTCCGACGAGGAGAGTGAAATAGTTCCTGAAACCATGCGCCTACAAGCGGTCGGAGCCGCGTAAGCGGTGACGGCGTGCCTTTTGCATAATGAACCTACGAGTTGCCATGTCTGGCAAGGATAAGCGTCATGAGACGCGCATCCGCAGTGAAAGCGAGCCTGAATAGGGCGTGTAGTCGGACGGGGCAGACGCGAAACCAAGTGATCTACACTTGCCCAGGTTGAAGTCCGGGTAACACCGGATGGAGGACCGCACGGATAAGCGTTGAAAAGCTTCCCGATGAGGTGAGTGTAGGAGTGAAAGGCCAATCAAACTTGGAGATAGCTCGTACTCCCCGAAAGGCATTTAGGTGCCGCGTGCGGCGTTGTCCGCGAGAGGTAGAGCGACCGGTAGGTCAAGAGGGCTTCACCGCCTGTCGAGACCTGACGAACTCCGAATGCTCTCGGATCGCAGCCGTGCAGTAAGGGGGCGGGTGCTAAGGTCCGTCCCCGAGAGGAGAAGAATCCAGACCGCCGTCTAAGGTCCCGAAATTCTGTCTGAGTTAGTCTAACGAAGTCCGGTCCCCGTGACAGCTAGGATGTTGGCTTGGAAGCAGCCATTCATTCAAAGAGTGCGTAACAGCTCACTAGTCGAGGGTCCGGGCATGGATAATAATCGGGTATAAGTCAGATACCGAAGGCGCGGGATAGTAATGTAAATTAAAAGTATCGGTAGGGGAGCATTCCATCGACGTCGAATGGTGAAGGTAACTGATCCTGGAGTTTATGGAAAAGCAAATGTAGGTATAAGTAACGATAAAAAGGGTGAGATTCCCTTTCGCCGAAAGACCGAGGTTTCCCGGGCGATGCCAATCAGCCCGGGGTCAGTCGGGTCCTAAGTCTCAGCCGAATGGCGAAGGCGATGGCAGATGCGGTTAATATTCCGCAACTCGCATTATCAGTGACGTGGAGACGGAGCAGTGACACTGCCGCGCCCTGACGGAACAGGGCGTTTAAGTGCGTAGGTTATGATAGTGGCAGGCAAATCCGCCGCTGGAGCTGAAACACGAAAGTACAGCACTTCCTTCGGGAAGAGTTGAGTGCAGGTAATCATACTTCCGAGAAAATCCGCTAAACTTAATGATATTGCGCCCCGTACCGCAAACGGACACACGTGGTCGGGTAGAATATACTGAGGCGTTGAGAGATTCATGGTTAAGGAACTAGGCAAACTGACCCCGTAACTTCGGGATAAGGGGTCCTCATAGTAATATGAGGCGCAGAGAATAGGTCCAGGCAACTGTTTAACAAAAACACAGGGCTGTGCAAACTCGAAAGATGAGGTATACAGCCTGACACCTGCCCGGTGCTGGAAGGTTAAGAGGAGATGTCACTAGCAATAGGAAGCATTGAATTGAAGCCCCAGTAAACGGCGGCCGTAACTATAACGGTCCTAAGGTAGCGAAATTCCTTGTCGGGTAAGTTCCGACCTGCACGAATGGTGTAATGATCCGGACGCTGTCTCAACCATGATCTCAGTGAAATTGTAGTATCGGTGAAGATGCCGATTACCCGCGATGGGACGAAAAGACCCCGTGAACCTTTACTACAGCTTAGCATTGACCTTGGTCATCCGATGTGTAGGATAGGCCGGAGGCTTCGAAGCGTGTGCGCCAGCATTCGTGGAGCCGCCCTTGAAATACGGCCCTTTGGCTGTCTGAGGTCTAACGCGCAGGTAGTGCGGACACTGCTTGGCGGGTAGTTTGACTGGGGTGGTCGCCTCCAAAAGCGTAACGGAGGCTTCCAAAGGTGCCCTCGGACCGATCGGTAACCGGTCTCATGGAGTGCAATGGCATAAGGGCGCTTGACTGGGAGGCAGACATGCCGAGCAGGTGGGAAACCAGGGCATAGTGATCCGGCGGACGTGTATGGAAACTCCGTCGCTCAAAGGATAAAAGGTACTCCGGGGATAACAGGCTGATCCCCCCCAAGAGCTCATATCGACGGGGTGGTTTGGCACCTCGATGTCGGCTCGTCACATCCTGGGGCTGGAGAAGGTCCCAAGGGTTGGGCTGTTCGCCCATTAAAGTGGCACGCGAGCTGGGTTCAGAACGTCGTGAGACAGTTCGGTCTCTATCTATCGTGGGCGCTGGAGTTTTGCGCGGTGCCGTCACTAGTACGAGAGGACCGTGACGGACAGACCTCCGGTCAGCCGGTTGTGCCGCCAGGTGCACCGCCGGGTATCTGAGTCTGGAACGGATAAGCGCTGAAAGCATCTAAGCGCGAAGCCGTCCGCAAGATGAGAACTCCTCACGAGGGCCGTCACAGACGATGACGTGGATAGGGCGCAGGTGTAAAGACGGCGACGTCAAAGCCGAGCGCTACTAATTGCCCGAAGCTTTCTCCCGGTCTCCCGCCTCCGGCAGTCGGAGTGCGGGGGCCGGCGGCTCAGACTTTGAGCTGTGTGTCCTTCCGGGACGGAGGACGGGTTCTATGACGGTCTTGCCTGTGGAAATACGTCACCTCATACGGCTGGCAGGGATCCTTCTCCATCAGGAAAGCACTGTAGGGAAGGAGAGAAGTCAGTCCGGAAGTCATGTCAGGTGGTTATTGCGGCGGGGTCCCACCTCTTCCCATTCCGAACAGAGAAGTTAAGCCCGCCTGCGCCGATGGTACTGCAATGCAATGCGGGAGAGTAGGTGGCCGCCTCCTTTCACACACGGGAGAGCCCCGGAGACAAGTCTCCGGGGCTCTCCTTTTTTCGTCTGGAGGGATGAAGGCGGAGAGGGGGAAGGGTGTGATGGGCTGTGATAAGCGATGATAAGCGATGATAGGCGATGATGAGATGGCTGATAGGCGGTGATGTTATGACTGATGTTGAGCAGTGATAGGTGATGATAGTTGATGAAAGGCTTGGAGATGTCTCGATCTTTTGTCAGTATGGTACTTCTTGCAATTGAGGAGGGCTGCTGTACTGTGAGGATTTTTCCACCGGGAATGGTGAACAGAAAAAGAATGATTACGTTCTTGAATATGCCTGCCTGACAGTGTCGGTGGTGGTCAGTTAGCAGTCTGGCATTGGGTAGAATGATGACTAATCGGCCGGTCTTTGTCGGGTTGAATGATGATTTCTGGAGAATTGCGAAACAATGTTTACCTATCAGTTTTTGGTAGACTATAACTCCGCAATTTATCCTATAGGGCGATGTAAAATTATTCGCTCGGTAGGATAAATTGCGGAGTTTTATTGTTGCTTAGTATCTGAAACTTGCAGTGAAGGTTATATTACGTCCGTCAGCATGTGCATATTCCGCATTGCGGGCCATCAGCATGGAGGATGGAGTGTAATAGGTGTAGTTCAGCAGATTGGAAACGGCCATGCTCAGATCCCATGCCTTCAGCCTTACTCCTGCCGTAAGGTTCAGAAGGTTGATGCGGTTCACCTTTCCTTCTCCTTCGTTGTATGCCCCTGCGGCATTCGGTGTAAAGCGGTCACGTTTTCCCGTATGGATGTACTGTAGGTTCAGATAAGTGTTCTTGACCGGAGCATAATTGACGTACATTGCCAGTTTGGCGGCCGGAATGGAGATGTTTGACATATAGGTGTCCCAATCTCCTGATGCCGATTTCAGCTTTCCTTCGAACCATGAAAGATTTGCTCCTGCCTTGAGGTTGCTTAGAATCTGTGCATCTGCGCTTAGTTCAATGCCATAGACCTTCTGCGGTGTACGGTTCACTACCCAGAATCCGTTTTCAATCTTGAGGTCGCTACCCAGTTTTGAGTAGGTGTAGAAGAATGATCCGTTGATCTGCAGCCAGTTGTTGATGTTTGAATAAGCTCCTATTTCGTAGTTGTCCGTCTTTACCGGTTCGGTGGAGATCTTTTCGAGTACATCCGCTTTGGCAGCACGCAGGGTGCGTCCCAGGTCGAAGATGGAGAAACCCTGTGAGAAAGCGATGAAAGGCTGGAAGACGGGATACCTGTTATAGGAAAGCCCGATATTGAACGAGAGGTTGTTGTATCTGAGCGAGCCACCTTTCACATGAACCTGCGGGGCAGAGAGCTTGTTACGCAGCACATCGTAATCGGGCACGCTTACATTGATGAAGTCGTAGCGTCCGCCCAGCTTGATGTTGAACCACTGCCACAGCGTTGTCTTTGTCTGCAGGAACGGCGCATGGTTGTTGCTTGTCAGCCACGGCATCCAGTGACGTCCGTCGACGAGGGGCTGTGCCGTCTTGTCGAAAAGGTAATCATAACCATAGACAAGGTGTGTGAAAGTATTGTCCGAGAATATGAGACGAGTGCTGAACTGCGTGCGGAAACCGAATTTACGGTCCTTGACGGCCGACTGTCCGCTGGTCTCCTCCCAGCGTGGCTGTGCCGGATTGGCTTTCCGGAAGTCAAAGATGGTGTACAGGCCCGATCCGTAGACAGCCGTTTCAAAATCCGTATGGGCGAACAGATCATGTGACGTGAACTTCAGGTAGGCATTGTGGTTGTAGCGTGTTCCCTCGTCCACTGCCAGCGGATCCCTGTCACCGACGATGCCGATGGCCGGCTGCTTCAGGTATTTGCCACCTGAAGGGACAAGGCGTGTGTCCTGCAGACTGCGGTAGAAGTTGTACATAAGTTCGATTCTGTTCTTCGGCGAAAAGGCATAGCCCAGTTTCACGAGTGCATTCGTCGTATAGGTGTCTCCAAGTCCGTACCGGGGCGAGATGAACTGTCCGTCCCCGTCGACGCTGCTTCCTGTCCGTCCGAATGTCCCATTGACAAGGTAGTCGAGATTTCCGACTGCCCCGTATAGCTGCTGGTTGATACGATATCCTTGTCCCTTTCCCTGACGGAAGAAGTTGTAGGTAGAACCGGAGAGCGTCGTCTGTCCGCCGATGGCTCTGTGGGCAGCATTCTTCTTGGTGATGATATTGATCAGGCCGCCGATGGCACCATTTCCGTATAATGCTGTTGATCCTTTCACGATCTCGATATGGTCGATTGCCGATACGTCGATCGTACGGATGTCGCGGTCGGTAGAGCGCAGAGGGGTAGACTGCGGAATACCGTCGATCAGGATAAGTGCGCTTCTGCCGCGGAGCGACTGTGAACGCGAACTGGTTGTATTGCTCGACAGTGCCATGCCCGGTGTGAGCAGTCCCAGCAGATGTGACATATCCGGGGCGACCTTGCTCATCTCGGCAATCTGTTTCTGGTCGATGATTGTGACCGTTGCCGCTGCGTTCGACTTCACCTCCGGAATGCGGGTCGTGCTGATGGTTACTTCCTTCAGCTGCAGAGTCGCTTCTCGTGTGCTGTCAGTCTGTGCATGACAGGGAATGGCAGCCGTGGCTGCTATCGCAAGTGGCAGAAAAATCTTTTTTTTCATTTTGAATACAATCTTGTTAAATAATAATTAAAGATGTGCAAAAGTATGGAAATACCTCCTTTCCTGCAATACCTAAAACAAGGTATTCTCGTGACGTACAATCTGTTCTTCCCCTGTTGATGCAGTCTTGTTCTATGACCATGCAATAATCTACACGCTTTGTCGTTAGATGGAATATATGCAGTGGACAGACAGAATCCGGCAGGTAAAGATATTCCTGGTAGTGGCAGCAATCATCATTGCCGTCGCCTCGCTGGTTGTGTCCCATTTCCTGACCGATGACCTTGCCAGGCAGGAGCGGAGCAGAATGCAGGTCTGGGCAGAAGCGATGAAGTCGCTGAGCGAGGCGGATGAGAACACGGACCTGAGCCTGGTGCTGAAGGTGCTGGACGAGAACAACTCTATCCCGGTCGTCGTCCTGGACAGTGAGGGCACTGTGACGGATTGCCGTAACGTAAGTGTCAGGGCACACAATGCCGCCGACCGTACGGCGAAACTGGCGGATATGGCCTTGCGGATGAAATCGGCGGGGCGGGTGATCCGTATTCCTTTAAGCAGCCGCCGTGGAGATTACATAGACGTGTGCTATGATGAATCGCTGATGCTGAAACGCATAGCTGTCTATCCTTACATCCAGCTGGGTGTGGTGATGCTTTTCGTGGTCGTGGCGGTCATGGCCCTGCTCACCTCGAAGCGGGCGGAGCAGAACAAGGTGTGGGTGGGCCTGAGCAAAGAGACGGCCCATCAGCTGGGTACGCCCATTTCCTCTCTGATGGCATGGACGACAATCCTGAGGGAAAACTATCCCGACGACGAACTGTTGCCGGAGATGGACAAGGACGTAAAACGGCTGCAGCTCATCGCCGACCGTTTCTCCAAGATCGGCTCCGTCCCCGAGCCTGTCCCTGCCGACCTGAAGGAGGTGCTGCAGCACGTCGTGGACTACATGAACCGGCGTACATCCCGGAAGATAGACATCAGGACCGAGTTCCCGTCCGGTAACTTTATTGTAAAGATGAATGCCTCACTCTTCGAATGGGTTGTGGAGAATCTCTGCAAGAATGCCGTCGATTCGATGGGCGGTGCGTCCGGTTCCATCACGATCCGTCTGGAAGAGGCCGGAAGACGTGTCGTCGTAGAGGTTTCGGACACGGGCAGGGGAATTAAAAAGAAGGATATAAGAAATGTGTTCCGTCCTGGTTTCACGACCAAGAAACGTGGCTGGGGACTGGGATTGAGCCTTGCCAGGCGCATCGTGGAGGAATACCATCACGGAAGGATCTTCGTGAAGAGTTCAGAGATTGGGAAGGGAACCACTTTCCGCATTGAGCTTGGGAAGGAGCAGGAAATGCGCCAGATATAAGGGCAGATGATCAGCAGGGACATACGGAGGATGCCTGTCCTTGCGAATCGGATACCTGATGCACTCCCTCATGCGCTTTCCGGGGGCTGAATCGTGAGTACCTTTTCTGTACGCTGACGGCTGGTACTCCTGTTCCCGGCGGCCGGTACCCGTGTTCCCAGGCATCGGTACTCCTGTTCCCGACCGGTTGGGAACAGGATTCCCGGTGCCCTTGATGACCCTTCCTGATTTGCAAGACGTTTCTTTGCCGTATCAGTTGAATCGGCAGAAACTCTTTTCGCAAGCCTGCCGGATTGTCGGGTACAGGTGGAAAGTCCATGCCGGAACGGCAGAGTGACAATGCCCCTGTCGGATTGCCGTAGCACCGGAACGCTGCTTCCGTAGTCCGTCATCGTATGGTCCATGGCCTGCTTTCGCAGGCTGCCGGCTCCAGTACCGGCTGCTGCTCCGGCTTGCCGGTGCATACGTTTTACCGGCTGCCTTATATAGGAAAGGAATGATGATGCAAGAGGGGCTTGCTTTATGCGTCCTCACTTTTTTTACTTTTAATTTGCTTATAATCAGAAAAATATTCGTAACTTTGCAACCCAATTATGGACTTGGAAACCCTTAAGATTGACTTGAAAGGTCTGGAAAAAGGTGCAAGTCACCTTGATTTCGACCTGGATGACACTTACTTTAAGGCGATTGACGCTCCCGAAGTGAGGCGGGGGTGCGTGCGTGTGTCGGTCGACATCGTGCGCACGGAAAATGATTTCTTTACCCTGGACTTTCATGAGACAGGCACGGTGATGGTTCCGTGCGACCTCTGTCTCGAACCGATGGAGCAGTCTGTAGAGACAACGCAGCGTCTCGAAGCGAAATTCGGAACAGAAAACTCAGAAGAGGACGACCTTGTGACGGTGGCCGAGGACGAAGGAATACTCGATGTCACATGGCTCCTCTACGAATTCATTGCCCTCGCAATCCCTATCAAGCATGTGCATGCACCTGGGAAATGCAACCCTGCTATGATACGAGCTCTTGAAGAGCACTCTGCCGCCCGAAGCGGTCAGGAAGACGGGGTAGCGGTGGATCCGCGCTGGGAAGCTCTATTAAAACTGAAAGAATAATATATTAAACGTTTAAAGAATTATGGCACATCCAAAAAGAAGACAGTCAAAGACCCGTACACTGAAGAGAAGAACTCACGATAAGGCAGTTGCTCCTACATTGGCAGTATGCCCCAACTGTGGCGCTTATTATGTTTACCATACAGTTTGTCCTACTTGCGGTTACTATCGTGGCAAGGTTGCTGTCGTAAAGGAAACAGCTGAATAAACATGAGCAACATCAATGCGATCATCACAGGTGTCGCAGGTTACGTGCCCGACTATGTCCTCAACAACGAGGAACTGTCGCGTATGGTGGATACCAATGACGAGTGGATTACCACCCGTACGGGCATCAAGGAGCGCCGCATTCTCACAGAGGAAGGTCTCGGCACATCCTATATGGCACGCAAGGCGGCCAAACTTCTGATGAAGAAAACCGGTGCCGATCCTGACAGTATCGATGCTGTCATCGTCGCCACTACGACTCCTGACTATCCGCACCCTTCTACAGCTTCCATTGTCTTGGGCAAGCTGGGGCTGAAGAACGCTTTCGCATTTGACTTTGCTGCTGCGTGCTGCGGCTTCATGTATGCTTTCGATGTTGCCTGCAACATGATCCAGAGCGGCCGTCACAAGCGCATCATCGTAATCGGAGCTGACAAGATGTCGGCCATTACCGACTACCGTGACCGTGCGACCTGTCCGCTCTTCGGCGACGGGGCAGGTGCCGTGATGGTTGAAGGGACGACCGAGGAAAACATCGGTCTGATAGACTCCTACCACCGTACGGACGGCAAGGGACTTCCGTTCCTCCACATCAAGGCGGGCGGTTCCGTATGCCCCTCTTCCCGGTTCACGGTCGACCATCGGCTGCATTACACTTACCAGGAGGGGCGCACAGTGTTCCGTTATGCTGTCACGGCCATGGGCGACGACTGTGCGACTTTGCTGGAACGCAACGGTCTGACACAGGAAGACATCAATTATGTTGTCTGTCATCAGGCCAATCTGCGTATCATCGAGGCTGTGGCAAAGCGTATCGGTGTTCCGATGGAGAAGGTGCTGGTGAACATCCAGCGTTACGGCAACACCAGTGCCGCCTGTATGCCGCTTGTTCTCTGGGACTTCGAATCGAAACTGAAGAAAGGCGACAGAATCATCTTCACGGCTTTCGGAGCGGGTTTCGTCAATGGTGCCTCTTATTACAGGTGGGCGTATGACGGAGCTTCTGCAGCGGTTAAGAAATAAAGACGCTAAGTTATCATACACAAAAGAACGCATCTTTCTTTTTCTAATAAGATAGGTGCGTTTTTTGTTAGAAGACATATTATGCACAAAGCAGGATTTGTAAATATCGTCGGCAACCCGAATGTCGGGAAGAGCACGCTGATGAACCAGCTCGTCGGTGAGAAACTCAGTATAGCCACTTTCAAGGCACAGACAACACGCCACCGCATCATGGGAATCGTCAATACGGACGACTCCCAGATAGTCTTCTCGGACACGCCTGGGGTGCTGAAGCCGAACTATAAGATGCAGGAGATGATGCTTCAGTTCTCGGAATCAGCCCTGGCCGATGCTGATGTCCTGCTGTATGTGACGGATGTCGTCGAGAATCCGGAGAAGAACATGGACTTTCTGGAGAAGGTCGCGAAGATGACGATTCCGGTCATTCTCCTGATCAACAAGATTGACGAGAGCGACCAGTCGAAGCTCGTCGAGCTTGTGGAGAAATGGCATGGACTGCTTCCTGATGCAGAGATATTGCCCATTTCGGCTAAAAACAAGTTCGGGACGGACATTCTCATGAAGCGTGTCCGAGAACTGCTGCCGGAGAGTCCGGCCTTCTTTGACAAGGACCAGCTGACGGACAAGCCTGCAAGGTTCTTCGTCTCGGAGATCATCCGTGAGAAGATTCTACGCTATTATGACAAGGAAATCCCTTATTCTGTTGAGGTTGTCGTTGAGCGTTTCAAGGAAGATGACCGTCAGATACATATCAATGCAGTCATCTACGTTGAGCGCAGCAGCCAGAAGGGAATCATCATCGGGCACCAGGGCATGGCACTGAAGAAGATGTCGACCGAGGCCCGCAAGAGTCTGGAGCGTTTCTTCGACAAGAAGATTTTCCTTGAGACCTTCGTGAAGGTGGACAAGGACTGGCGCAACTCACAGAAGGAATTGAACAACTTCGGGTATAATCCGGAGTGATCCGAGAGGAAAAGTAAGAAAGTAAAAAGGTGAAAAAGTAAGAAAGTAAAAAGGTAAAAACCTCCGGCCTCTTACGGGGGATGTCTGACGGAAAAAAAACGTAGAGAGGTCTTGGGGCTTTTGGCCTCCGGAACTGATGGTGACTATGGGGCCAATTCGGCTGACAAGGCTGACGGAACCAATGGATCTGACAGTCCTCCCTGATCATAAGAGAAACAGAATCGCCCTGACTGCTTAGTAGGGCATACTCTCGCACAATGCGAGGGCTGGGGAATGGTCATCCTCGGCAAATATTCATCGGATGCCTGACCACATCCGGCGCCTTCTCATAGCAAGATAACGGCATAGCCCTGTTAGTATGAGGAGGGAAAAGACCAGTATGAATGGCAAATTTAGTAGCTATCGTGGGACGCCCAAACGTAGGTAAGTCCACGCTTTTCAACCGACTGACCCAGACCCGTCACGCCATCGTGAGCGACACGGCCGGTACGACCCGTGACCGCCAGTATGGCAAGTGCCAGTGGAACGGCCGTGAGTTCTCTGTTGTTGACACAGGCGGATGGGTAGTCAAATCAGATGATATCTTTGAAGATGCAATCCGCAAGCAGGTGCTTGTGGCGACAGAAGAGGCCGACCTCGTGCTCTTCCTTGTTGATACCGAGACCGGTGTCACCGACTGGGACGAGGATGTTGCAATGATTCTCCGCCGTACCAAGCTACCGGTTCTCCTTGTTGCCAACAAGGTGGACAACAGCGGCGAATACTACCAGGCTGCCGAGTTCTATAAGCTCGGACTGGGAGAACCCATCTGTGTCAGTGCCGCTACGGGTGGCGGTACGGGCGACCTGCTTGATATACTGCTCGAGAAGCTGAAGGATGCTCCGGACGAATCTGTCGACCAGGACATACCGCGTTTTGCCGTCGTAGGCCGTCCTAACGCCGGCAAGTCGAGCATCATCAATGCCTTCATCGGCGAGGACCGTAATATTGTGACCGAGATTGCCGGTACGACCCGTGACAGTATCTATACCCGTTACACCAAGTTCGGTTTCGATTTCTATCTGGTTGATACTGCCGGTATCCGCCGTAAGAACAAGGTGACCGAGGATCTGGAGTTCTATAGTGTCATGCGTTCCATCCGAAGCATCGAGAACTCTGACGTCTGTATCCTTATGCTGGATGCAACCCGTGGCATCGAGGCGCAGGATATGAATATCTTTCAGCTCATCCAGCGCAACAACAAGAGCCTTGTCGTAGTTGTGAACAAGTGGGACTTGGTGGAAGACAAGAACCAGAAGGTTATCGATACTTTCGAGAATGCTATCCGTAAGCGTATGGCACCGTTCGTCGACTTCCCGATCATCTTTGCTTCTGCACTGACCAAACAGCGCATCTTCAAGGTTTTGGAAACTGCGAAGGAAGTCTATCAGAACCGTAAGATACACATCGGTACGACGAAGCTGAACGAGGTGATGCTGCCCATCATCGAGACGACGCCGCCACAGTCAGTAAAGGGGAAGTACATTAAAATCAAGTATTGCTCACAGCTGCCCAACACGCAGATTCCTTCTTTCGTGTTCTATGCGAACCTGCCACAGTATGTCAAGGAGCAGTATCGCCGTTTCCTGGAGAACAAGATACGTGAGAACTGGAACCTGCATGGCTGTCCGATCAACGTATTCATCCGTCAGAAGTAGTCGTAGGAGGTGTGTATATGAAGTGGATTGTGCTACCCTTTCTTTTTGCTTCGGCATTGCTGTTGGCAGCTTGTGGAAGTAAGAAGGAAGAGGTTGACCAAGGAGAGTTGGCTGCCCGTGCAGCCAAACTCTATTATGAACAGCTGCTTAAAGGCAAGTATGAAGCCTTCTTGGAGGGTGAGAACCGTCCGGGAAAGTTGCCCGATGGCTATCGGAAACAGCTTCTGATTAATCTTCAGCAGTTTATGGAACAGCAGAAAAGTCAGCATAAAGGGATTGATTCCATCTCGCTGGCTTCATTTGTATTCTCGGAGAAAGACAGTACAGCCAGTGTTTTTCTGCTTTTTCATTATGGTGACAAGACTACGGAACAGGTTGTTGTGCCGATGATAAAGAGGAAAAGCGTGTGGATGATGAGATGAGCACTGTGTGGATAATGGGCATGTTCATCTTTAAGGCTGTTTGTCTTGATGGAAGTTACAGGTAGTCCTGACGGTAGAAATTCGGCTTACTTTTGGTCCTTTTGTCTAAGGTGAGCCCTTATTGCTGTACGGATTTTCTGAAATAGAGAATGAAAAAGATGAAACAAAGCAAGTATATCTTTTTGACGCTGCTGCTCATGGTTTTGGGAAGCAGCTGTGATAGTCAGCGTAAGGTTCCGCAGCAGGAGAACACTGCTGATACGGTTGTTGTGGTCAAGAAAGACCTGCTAAGTCAGTATGATAAGCAAATCAGAGCCTATTATCTGGGCTTGACGGAAGTTTCGGATGGAGGGATTCTTTCTTTTCCGCAGAAGGCTCAAGTGGAATACACTGATATTGCTGTCGAACTGATTGATGAAGCAATCCGTCGCAAGGGCTATAAACCCGTTGATAACGAGAGAGCCAGAGAAGCCATTCTGAAATATTTTGGTGTTGATGTAAATCAAAGTAATGATATTCAATTGACGAGAGGTTTCAGAACGTACATCTTTAAGAATGGCAATGCAACAGAACGGGCTAAGCAGGAAAAGGCGATGGGAGGTGTCAGTTTCGACGAACAAGAGTATTTCTGGAACAGACTTGTCTATGTGCCAAACTACAATTACATCATTACTTCCCCCACAATTGACAGTGCGGTAAAGATTGAGGGGCTGTCTGAATATGCCATAGATGAGAATCACAGGAAAACAATAAAACGTGGAAAACTCTATTTCAACTTCAATGATAGCATATTTTTCAACGAAAACAATTTTATCTTCTATGATAGTAAAGACGCTCTTGAATGGTTGAAGAAGAACGAAGCTGCGTTTCTCATAGACCTGCTGCGTGAGTATGGATATGACAAGAACGAAGAAATAAACAAGTTAGTAATGGCTAACATGTTGAAAGAATATACTGATGTTGATGACCCTTGGATTCTTGACAATACTTTAGCCAGTAAAAGAAAGGCGAAGCACGCAAAAGTTGAAATCAGAAAAGGACTTTTGAAAAGCATCTTGAAGCTACCTGCAACAGAAGAGAATACGGAGTGGATTGGGCTCTTCAATGATTATATAGACTATCTGTTGAATACAGACGAGCAAAAACTTCCTATGTGGATGACTGAATTCACGAAGAAAGAACGCTATGAGATTGCAGCCTATCTGTGTTATTACCTCTATAAGTTCAGTAAGAAGTATGGCCGAGAGGAAACTTCTCTCCTTGGACACGAGCTCTATTACAACGATTCTTTCCGCAGCTATATTGATAGCCAGCATTTTTTTTATTTCCCTGGTTTTGAAGCACTATGTGACAAGGTTTATGAGGAGTATGATGAGGCTGTGAAGATTAAAACGAGCCAAGACGAATGAGAATGATAATCTTTCCATTTGTTTTTGTTGACAGAATTGTGAATCCGATTCTTTCTAAGGATGCGGGATTTAGCCTCTGTCGGTCTTATGGGAGAATTTTTTTGTCCTGTTTTTTCTTTCCTTCCTTCATTTTCAATCTACGCTCTCTTGCACTTCAATTAAGGCTTAATTGCAAGCCAAAATAGTTATCAAAATATAACTTATTGAAAATAAATAAGTTATCTTGTTGATACAACTAAATAGGTAACGGTTTGGAAACGAGCGAGCTACTTGGCTTCGCTGTTTTCTGCCTAACAAAGAACGCTTATAATTTTATATACAGAGATAATATTTAAAACTGAACAAAACAACTTTTTAAGATGAAAAATATACTTTTTATCAGAAAGCCAAGGAATTGTGCCATAAAAAGACTATCTTTGTATCGTTCTTCTTTGAGGATATTCTCACTCTATAATTAATTATAGAATCGAGACTCTTAGTTGGTATTTACAGAACATATTCACTATTACACTTTTGTGTAGCGAAATAATTTGGAGATATAAATATATTTGCAACAGAAAATAAACCTATTATCTAGACATTGCAAAGATAACAGAAGAAAATCTTTTTCTATGCCAGATCCCAGATGTACAAGGGCTAAAGATCTAAATGTGATATTATGAGGAAAATTATCTAAATGTTATAAAATAATGAAGCATATTTTTATGATGCTCCTGTTTCTGATGTTTTCCAAAGGAGCATACTCTCAAATGAGTGTAAAAGGAAACATTGTAGATGAGAACAACAAGGAAGTAATTGGATGTTCGGTCAGAATTCTGTCGGCAGATTCGACATTCTTGTTTGGTGGCGTAACAAATGATGTGGGTGAATTTCATATTAAAGGTATAGAATCGAATAACTTTATCGTTCATCTGTCATATGTAGGCTATGAAGACCAATATATTACCTGTAATAATGCATCGGATGATGTTGATATGGGAAAGATCAAACTGATGGTGTTACCAAAGGCTTTAGGTGAGGTAAAAGTCATTGGCAGTAATAAAATTCAGAAAATTGACAGACAGATACTTATTCCTAGCAGTCTGCAACGGAAGGCATCCAGTAATGGCCTTTTGTTACTGCAGAATTTAAGTCTTCCACGCATTGAGATCAATTCTATTAACAATAGCATAGAGATGACTACAGGAGGGACAGTTGAATTACAAATTAATGGAGTAAAGGCAAATCTTCCTGAGGTGAAATCTCTAAGACCAGACGATATAGCAAAGGTGGAATACCATGATAATCCGGGATTGCGTTATGGAAATGTGGGAGCTGTCATTAATATTATTCTGAAACGGAGGAACTCAGGTGGAAATTTCTCAGTCGATTTAACCAATGGCATAAATAAAATCGGGACAGGAGATTATAATGTTTCCGCTAATTATCATTTTGGAAGATCGTCTGTAAAGTTTATATCTAATTGGGAACGCAGAGATTTGAAATGGATACGCGAGAATGTTGAAACCTTTAATGGAACAGCGACTTCACTATACAATGTGGAAACAGGCTTGCCTACAAAGGTAAAGTATGACAGGATGAATTTCCTATTAGGTTATGACTATAGTAAAAACAACAATCTGCTAAGTATCAACTATAGACAGTCATATATGGATATGCCTTATTCCATATCAGACAGAGAATCCGAACTTACAAGTGCTGGACAGGAATATAAAATATCCGATCATGAAAAGTCGAGGGAAAATATACCTTCATTAGATATTTATTACCAGACAGAATTGGCTAAAGGAAAGAATCTGTTTATTGATGTGGTAGGAACTTATATAAAAACTAAGAATAATAGGCATTTTGTTCAGAGAGGAGTAAATTCTGTTGAGGAATATGCATCGCAGACAAAAGGTGATAAATATTCGCTCATCGCTGAGGCTATTTATGAGCAAAAGATTAAAAATTCCATGTTATCACTTGGCATAAAACATAATCAGGCCTTCGTTTCCAATAATTACGGTGGAACCATCAATGCGAATGTAAGTATGCGAACAGCTGAGACCTATGGGTACGTGGAATTTATGTCTAAGGTAGGGAAATTGGTATACACCATGGGTAGTGGTGTAATGAGAACATATAACAGTCAGGGAAATGTAAGCCTGAGTAAACTTATCTTTCGCCCAACACTTAAATTGTCATACAATCTGGCCAAGAATTTACTTGTTAGATACACTGGCTATATTTCAGGTTATTCTCCATCATTATCAGATATGAATGATGTAAGCCAGAATATAGATAATTATCAAGTTAGACGAGGAAATCCTAATCTTAAGACCGTGATGTTCTTCTCTAATGATTTGACCATCAACTGGAAGTATAAATGGTTGGATCTGGATTATCTTATCAGATACAGCTTTGATGACAAGCCTTTGATGGAGACGACATTGTTCGAGAATAACAAGTATATACGTACAATGGAGAATCAGAAGGGTTTTCATCGATTGCAGAATAATTTAAATTTGAAGCTGATTCCTTTCGGTGAAAATTGTCAGATTAATGTCAGCACATACTTCAACAGATACATAAGTGAGGGGAATAATTATACCCACACCTATTCTGATTTCGGTGTAAATGGTTCTGTTACCTTCCTGAAAGGTAATTGGTTCTTGATGGCTAGTGCCGGCAAAGGGCATAAAATACTATGGGGAGAGACTTTAACCAAGGAGGAAACTCTACATTCGATATCGGTCGGCTATAATAGGGATAACTGGGGTATACAAGCTCAGATATTGAATCCTTTCAGTAGCAGGTATAGTCAGTATGTAGAAAACTGGTCGAAGCTGGCACCTAACAGGCAGGATGCTTTTTCGCATGACCTGAACAGAATATTCATGCTTGAAGCATATATCAACGTAGACTTCGGTAAACACAAGAACAATGTAAACAAACGAATAAATAATAGTGATACCAATTCTGGCGTTTTGTCAGGAAGCAAATAGAAGGTGAAGGTATGATTGATTAGATATTTAATTTATGCACATTTTAAATATAAAAGTAGAGGTAGATGAAAATCTATAAAAGAGTAAGCATATAACTGTAATCCTTAAAAATGGGAAAGAAAAGTTTTTTATGTATGTGTTAAGGACGGATTACAGTGAATTGTGTAAATATGTTTCAGATTTTAAATACGCAGACATGGTCTTCTCTTGTCTTTCTAACTTGACGTAGCCCGCTATACCTTCGTTACAAAGACAAATAATCTGTTCGGCAATAAAACAGAATCTTCCAAGACCCTAATGAACCGATTTGGGCTTAACCTTATCGGACAGCAATAGAAATAGATAAGCCTTTATCCCCTGTTTTAGCAGGAAAGATAAAGGCTTGTTTCAATATATCTCAGAACTGATAAGTTGCTGAGTCTCCTTATAATGTAGTCTTGCTTTATAATGTAGTTTTGCTTTCTTCTATGCTCTTGACTTTTTTGAAGAGGTCAGAGGCGAAGACAAGGTCATTCAGTTTCTTGTTCCGGGACGAGATAACGGAGTCTTTGTTGCCCTGCCATTCTTTCCTACCGTCGGCGATGAAGAGGATATTTTCACCAATGCCCATCACCGAGTTCATGTCGTGGGTGTTGATGATGGTCGTCATGTTGAATTCCCGTGTGATGCTCGTCAGCAGTTCGTCGATGACAAGTGAAGTCTTCGGGTCCAGCCCGGAGTTCGGTTCGTCGCAGAAAAGATACTTCGGGTTCATTACAATCGCCCTCGCAATGGCAACACGTTTCTGCATACCGCCTGAAATCTCACCGGGGAACTTCTGTTCAGCCCCTGTCAGGTTCACGCGTTCAAGACATTCCATCGCCCTTTTGTCACGTTCCTGTGTCGTCATGTCCGAGAACATATCCAACGGGAAACGAACGTTCTCGAGTACGGTGAGCGAGTCGAAGAGAGCCGCTCCCTGAAAGATCATTCCCATTTCACGGCGCATGAGGATCTTCTCCTTCTTTGTCATGTTGACAAAATTGCGTCCGTCATAAAGCACTTCACCGCTGGTCGGATCGAGCAGGCCGGTGAGCGAGCGCATCAGGACGGTTTTGCCTGCACCGCTCTGTCCGATGATGAGGTTCGTTTTACCGTCCTCAAAGACGGTGTTGATGTCTTTCAGCACTTCCTTGTCGCCGAACGACTTGTAGAGATGTTTTACTTCAATCATAATGAGAAACCTCCCTCCCCAGCCCTCCGAAGGAGGGAAGCCCCAATCAGCTTGTTCGTTGGGATGTATGGTTTATTATTTACTTCTTATAACTGATAAACCTCAGTCATAAGTGGTGTTCTGCTTGTTCTAATTTAGTCCCCGTCAGCCACTCACCTCCTTCGTAGGGGCTTGGAGATGATGATAATCGGTGATAGGTGTTCCGTTAGCCACTTCCCTCCTTTGGAGGGGTCGTGGGAGGCATCTGTTTAGCTCAGCACCTGCGTCAGGAACACATCGCTGAAGAGAATCAGCACGCTCGAACAGACTACGGCGTCAGTGGAAGCCTTGCCTACCTCGACGCTTCCGCCTTTCACCGTGTAGCCCATGTAAGAGGAGACACTTGAGATGATGAAAGCGAAGAAGAAACCTTTGATGATGCTCATCCACATGAACCACGGATTGAAGTCGTGCTGCAGCCCGGCGGTCAGGTCAATCGGCGTGATGATATGCCCGATGTATGCCGTGGCGTATGCGCCGATGATACCCGTAGCCGCCGAGAAGATGACAAGAAACGGCATGATGGTGATCAATCCAAGCATCTTTGGCAGGATGAGATAGCTGGCAGAGTTGATACCCATGATTTCCAGGGCGTCGATCTGCTGTGTCACGCGCATGGTACCCAGCTCTGAAGCTATGTTCGATCCGACCTTTCCCGACAGAATCAGACACATGATGCTGCTGGAGAACTCCAGCAGCATGATTTCACGTGTCACATAGCCCGACACCCAGTGAGGCATCCAGGGGCTCTGCACGTTGAGCTTGATCTGTATACATATTACCGCACCGATGAAGAACGAGATGAGCAGGACAATGCCGATGGAGTCGACCCCCAGCTGCGACATCTCCTTGACGTAGCGTTTCAGGAACATCCGCATCCGTTCAGGCCGGCTGAACGACCGTCCCATCAGTATAAGATAATTGCCGAATGTGTTCAGCCACTTGAAGACAAGCATGAATTTCCCCTTTTGGTTTGAATGTGCAAAATTAGCCAAAATATCACAGAAACAGGCAGGAAAGACATTATTTAATAGTCGCAAAGGCTGCTTTCCTCCCGCAGTCGCCCTCTTTTGTTTCTTTTCACGTCTTTATGACTGCTGTCTGCTTTTAATTTATTAATTTTGCAGCGGTTGCGGCGGTGGTGTCTGATGACGCCTCCTGTCTAAAAGCTAAAAGGGAAAGCTATGTTGGAAACAGATAATTTCGTCGTACGTCCTGAAGGGAAAGAAAGTGTGCTCCGTACGGACAGGCTGGTGAAACGGTACGGGAAACGTACGGTAGCCAATGGGGTAAGCATCAATGTGCGCCAGGGTGAGATTGTCGGGCTGCTCGGACCGAACGGTGCGGGCAAGACGACATCCTTCTACATGACGACGGGGCTTGTCGTTCCGAACGAAGGGCACGTCTACATCGACAATCAGGAAATCACCAATTATCCCGTCTACAAGCGCGCACGTGCCGGCATCGGCTATCTTCCGCAGGAGGCGAGTGTCTTCCGCAAGATGAGCGTGGAGGACAACATCATGAGCGTGCTGGAGATGACGAAACTGTCGAAGCAGGAACGCATCGAAAAGATGGAAAGTCTCATCCGGGAATTCCGTCTGGAAAAAGTGCGCAAGAACCTCGGCGACCGCCTCTCTGGCGGTGAACGCCGACGCTGTGAGATTGCCCGCTGTCTGGCGATCGACCCGAAGTTTATCATGCTCGATGAGCCGTTTGCCGGTGTCGACCCTATCGCCGTTGAGGACATCCAGCACATTGTGTGGCGGCTGAAGTTCCGCAACATCGGTATCCTCATTACCGACCATAATGTACATGAAACACTGAACATCACCGACCGCGCTTATCTTCTCTTCGAAGGACGCATCCTCTTCAAGGGGACGCCGGAGGAGCTGGCAGCCAACAAAATCGTGAAGGAGAAGTATCTCGGTACAGACTTCGTCCTGCAGAAGAAAGACTTCCAGCTGCTCGACCAGCGTAAGCGGGCACAGGAAGAGGCTGATGGAGTTATCCGGCCGTAGCCTGCTTCCCCACGGATACTGCAAAGTCTTCGTCGTATCGTCCTGCATTGTGCCGTATTCCCGACCGGTCGGGAAACTCGTTCCCGGCTGTCGGGAACACGATTCCCAGCCGTTGGGAACAGTGTTCCCGGTCGTTGTGACTGGTGAGACACCCTGCTGGAGTCTTTTGCATGGGTGCGGCTGATCTGTCGGGAACATTTCATGGGGAAGAA
Organism: Prevotella denticola; assembly: GCF_900454835.1. Classification (GTDB taxonomy): domain Bacteria; phylum Bacteroidota; class Bacteroidia; order Bacteroidales; family Bacteroidaceae; genus Prevotella; species Prevotella denticola. Next base: position 303,879 of record NZ_UGTM01000001.1, read on the forward strand.
GACGGACTGCGTCAGAATCCGGCCAAGAACAGTCTGATGTCTTCCTGGTGTCTTAAACATTCAAGATAGAAGTGCAATGTTTGGTGTAGAGGAATCTCCGGGGGCGGCGCAGGCGTTTCTGGGGTCTTGGTTAAAAAAACAATTTTCCACCTATATATTATAAGGGTATGCGAATTTTTAAGTACCTTTGCACTCCAAAGACTGTAGGGGATGGCGTGTCTTCTCGTGAATGAATGCCTTTGATAAATAATAATAAACATAATATAGAACATTAAAGATGAAAATTTCATTTGAGAATCCCGACAAGGTGAACGGTCTGATGACCATCACTGTTGAGGAAGCTGATTACAAGGATGAGGTCGAGAAGACGCTCAAGGATTATCGCAAGCGTGCCAATGTTCCCGGTTTCCGTCCGGGACAGGTGCCGATGGGCTTGGTCAAGCGGCAGTACGGCATGCAGGTAAAGGTGGATGTCATCAACAGAATCCTGGGTGAGAATCTCCAGAAATACATAACCGACAACAAAATCCAGATGCTGGGCCAGCCGATGGCCCCGGAGTCCCAGGAGAGTGTTGATCTGGAAAAGGAAGCTCCTTATGAGTTCAAGTTCGACATTGCCGTCGCACCGGAGTTCAAGATTGAACTGAACGGCAAGAACAAGATTGACTACTATGAGATTGCCGTTGACGACAAGCTGATTGACCAGCAGGTCGAGATGTTCCAGAGCCGTGCCGGCCACTACGACAAGGTGGATACTTTCGATCCGGAACAGCGTGATATGCTGAAGGGCGACCTCCGTGAGCTGGACGAGAACGGCAATACGCTCGAAGGCGGCATTACCGTTGAGGGTGCTTCGCTGATGCCGCAGTACATCAAAGTAGAAGACCAGAAAAAACTCTTTGACGGTGCCAAGCTGGGCGATATCATCACTTTCAATCCGACGGCTGCTTATCCCGACAACGACATAGAAGTCTCTTCTCTTCTGAAAATCAAGAAGGACGAGGTTGCCGGGCACAAGGGCAATTTCTCTTATCAGATTACAGAGATTTCACGCTTTGTCAAGGCTGAGAACAACGCTGAACTCTGGAAAGGTGTCTACGGTGAGCAGGCCGGCATCAAGGACGAGGCTGGTTTCCGCAAGGCGATTGCCGAGGGCCTGAAAGAGCAGTTAAAAGGCGACTCTGACTACAGGTTCATCCAGGATCTCCGTGCTTACTGCGAGAAGAAGGTCGGCAAACTGACTTTCCCGGATACCATCCTGAAGCGTATCATGCTGGCCAACAACAAGGACAAGGGCGAGGAGTTTGTAGAGAAAAACTACGAGCAGAGTATCAAGGAGCTGACATGGCACCTGATCAAGCAGCAGCTGGCAACTGCCCACGGCATCAAGGTCGAAGACAGTGATGTTCGTGAGAGCGCGCGCCAGATGGCCCGTGCGCAGTTTGCCCAGTATGGCATGACAAACGTTCCGGACGACTACCTGAACGGCTATGCGGATGAGATGCTGAAGAAGCGTGAGAACATCGACTCGTTCGTCGAGGCTGCACTCGACCGCAAACTTGCTGCCGCTGTCAAGGAAATTGTCAAGCTGAACGTCAAGAGCGTGAGTCTTGAAGAGTTCAACAAACTTGTAAGCGGGCAATAATTTTAGGAAAAATCTTCCTTTATATAGAGAGGTTATCGATTTTTTTGCTTATCTTTGCTTTAGATATGCAGGCTGATGCCGCCTCGGGTGGCATGGAGTTTGTATAAATGGCAATGATAAGAGAGGTCGGTAACCTCTGTTTTTTGTCACATTTTATATTATAGAAAGGAAAACAATGAACGACTTTAGAAAGTATGCTACCAGGCATCTTGGAATCAACGGCATGGTGCTGGACGACGTGGTGAAGTCGCAGGCACAGTACCTGAACCCGTACATCCTTGAAGAACGGCAGCTGAACGTGACCCAGATGGACGTGTTCTCACGCCTGATGATGGACCGCATCATCTTCCTCGGTACGCAGATCGATGATTATACCGCCAATACGCTGCAGGCACAGTTGCTCTATCTGGACTCCGTCGATCCGGGCAAGGATATATCGATTTACATCAATTCTCCCGGCGGAAGCGTGACAGCCGGCCTGGGCATCTACGATACCATGCAGTTCATCTCAAGCGATGTCGCCACCATCTGCACGGGTATGGCTGCCTCGATGGCTGCCGTGCTGCTCGTCGCCGGTCAGGAGGGGAAACGCTCTGCCCTGACACACAGCCGCGTGATGATTCATCAGCCGCTCGGTGGCGTACAGGGTCAGGCTTCCGACATTGAGATAGAAGCGCGTGAGATTCAGAAGTTCAAGAAAGAACTTTATACCATCATCAGCAACCATTCTCACCAGCCGTTCGACAAGGTGTGGAACGACAGTGACCGTAACTACTGGATGACCTCTGAAGAGGCCAGGGAGTACGGTATGATCGATGAGGTGCTGACGAGGAAACCGGTAAACAATGCTGTAAAGTAAAGGAGAGACAATGCCCCAGAAGAAATGTAGTTTTTGCGGTCGGAATGAGAAAGATGTGAAGCTCCTTATCACGGGTCTGAACGGTTATATCTGTGAGGACTGTGCGCAGCAGGCTTACAACATTGTCATGCAGACAGGTGCTCTGGCACAGGAACAGAGCGGTGAAGGTGATTCTTTCAAGGTGAAGAAAGTGCCGAAACCGAAGGAAATCAAGAAATACCTTGACGAGTATATCATCGGTCAGGACGAAGCGAAACGCTATCTTTCGGTAGCGGTCTACAATCATTACAAACGGCTGCAGCAGCCCAAGGACGACGACGGTGTGGAAATCGAAAAGAGCAATATCATCATGGTAGGGTCCACAGGTACGGGAAAGACCTTGCTTGCCCGCACGATTGCCAAGCTCCTTGACGTACCTTTCACCATTGTCGATGCGACTGTCTTCACTGAAGCCGGCTATGTAGGAGAAGATGTGGAGAGCATTCTGTCGCGTCTCTTGCAGGTTGCTAACTACGACGTGGCAGCGGCGGAGCGCGGCATCGTCTTCATCGACGAAATAGACAAGATTGCCCGTAAGAGTGACAACCCGAGCATTACCCGTGACGTGAGCGGAGAGGGCGTACAGCAGGGACTGCTGAAACTCCTGGAAGGAACGATGGTGAACGTGCCGCCCAAGGGCGGACGCAAGCATCCTGACCAGGACTACATACATGTTGACACGCGCAATATCCTCTTCATCTGCGGAGGTGCCTTCGACGGTATCGAGCGCAAGATAGCGCAGCGGCTCAATACGCATACCGTCGGTTACAACTCGGTGCAGAATGTCGCACGGATAGACAAGGCCGATCTGATGAAGTATGTGCTACCACAGGACCTGAAGTCGTTCGGCCTCATCCCGGAAATCATCGGCCGTCTGCCGGTGCTGACCTATCTCAATCCGCTCGACCGGGAAGCGTTGCGCAAGATACTCGTCGAGCCGAAGAACTCCATCGTGAAGCAGTATGTCAAGCTGTTCAGCATGGACGGCATCACGCTCAGCTTTACGGATCCGGCACTCGATTACATCGTGGACAAGGCTGTCGAGTACAAGCTCGGTGCGCGCGGTCTGCGTTCCATCGTCGAGGCAGTGATGATGGATGCGATGTTCGACGTACCGTCCCGGCGAATCAAGTCGTTTGAAGTGACGGAGGAATACGTCCGTCAGCAATTGGACAAGGCGCACATTCAGAAAGCGAATGCCGCCTCGTAACCTTATACACATACAGCCTGCAGATGTGAAGACGGATTCATGTCGGCAGGCTGTATCGTTTTTCTACCGAACCTAAAAGGAAAGGAACATACCAGCTATTAACATGACACAGGACGTCAATCTTACCGGAAAACTTAAGCATTACTTTGGCTTTGACAAGTTCAAAGGCGACCAGGAGGCTATCATCCGCAATCTTCTTGCCGGACACGACACTTTCGTGCTGATGCCGACAGGCGGCGGAAAGAGCCTCTGCTATCAACTCCCCTCATTGATCATGGAGGGCACGGCGATTGTCGTCTCTCCGCTCATCGCCCTGATGAAGAATCAGGTGGATGTCATCAACGGCATCAGCGAGGAGGACGGTGTGGCGCATTATCTCAACTCTTCCTTGAAGAAGGCCGAGGTCGACCAGGTACGTGCGGATATCGTCTCGGGTCATACGAAACTGCTTTATGTCGCTCCGGAGTCACTGAACAAGGAGGAGAACATTGCATTCCTGCGGTCGGTTAAAATCAGCTTCTACGCCATTGACGAGGCGCATTGCATCTCGGAATGGGGACATGACTTCCGTCCGGAGTACCGCAAGATACGCCATGCCATTGATGCGATCGGCGTTGCTCCAGTCATCGCACTTACGGCAACGGCTACCGACAAGGTGCGTACGGACATCGTGCGCAGTCTAGGCATTGAGGATTGCGTGGAGTTCAAGAGTTCCTTCAACCGTCCGAACCTGTACTACGAGGTGCGGGCGAAGAAGAGCGACGACGATACCGACAGGCAGATCATCAAGTTCATCAAGCAGCATGCTGGCAAGAGCGGTATCATCTACTGCCTGTCGCGCAAGAAAGTGGAAGAACTGGCCGCCGTCCTGCAGGCCAATGACATAAAGGCCGCACCCTATCATGCCGGGCTCGACTCCGAGACACGCTCCAGGACACAGGACGACTTCCTCATGGAGGAACTGGATGTCATTGTGGCAACGATTGCTTTCGGTATGGGAATCGACAAACCGGATGTGCGTTTCGTAATCCATTATGACATTCCGAAGAGCCTTGAAGGTTATTATCAGGAGACCGGCCGTGCCGGGCGCGACGGAGAGGAGGGACTCTGCATCGTGTTCTACTCCAAGAAGGATCTGAACAAACTGGAGAAGTTCATGGAGGGGAAGCCGGTTGCCGAACAGGACATCGGGCGGCAGCTACTGCAGGAGACGGAAGCCTACGCCGAGTCGTCTGTCTGCCGCAGGAAGATGCTGCTGCATTATTTCGGAGAGGATTATCCGAAGGACAACTGTGGAATGTGCGACAACTGCCTGCATCCCAAGAAGAAGATTGAGGGACAGAAGCAGCTTCTGATGGTTCTCCAGGCGGTCAAGGTGCTGAAGGAGAACTTCAGGCAGGAATACGTCATCGACTTTGTAAGGGGAAGGGCTACCGACGACCAGAAAGACCACAGGCATGACGAGCTGGAAGAGTTCGGTGCCGGCGAGGAAGAAGATCCGAAAATATGGAGTCCTGTCGTCCGGCAGGCTTTGCTGGCCGGATACCTGAAGAAGGATGTCGAGAACTACGGACTGCTGAAACTGACGGCTGCCGGGCGGCGGTTTATGAAGTCGCCGGAATCGTTCATGATTGTCATGGACACCGAGTTCAAGGATGAGTATGAAGACGACGAACCGATGGCGGGTACGGCTGTCCTCGACCCGGAGCTTTTCTCCATGCTGAAGACGCTGCGCCGGAAGATTGCCCGCAAACTGGAAATCCCTCCTTACGTGATTTTCCAGGATGTTTCTCTGGAGCAGATGGCGATGATGTATCCTGTCAACGAACAGGAGCTGCAGAACATACAGGGAGTAGGCGCCGGCAAGGCGAAACGTTACGGAAAGGAGTTCTGCGAACTGATAAAGCAGCATTGTGAAGAGAACCATATTGAGCGTCCCGAGGAGCTGCGTGTCAGGACGGTAGCCAAGAAGTCTATGCAGAAGGTCAAGATTATCCAGAGCATCGACCGTCAGCTGCCGCTCGACGATATTGCCACGGCGGAGGGACTCGACTTCGACGATCTGCTTACGAAGATCGAGGAGATTGTCTATAGCGGGACGAAACTGAACATCGATTACTTCCTCGAGGAGGTGTATGATGAGGAGCAGATTGACGACATCTACGATTACTTCATGGACAGTGAGACCGACAGCATCGAGACGGCAATGGAAGAACTGGACGGGGACTACAGTGAAGTTGAAATCCGTCTTGTCCGCATCAAGTTCCTTTCTGAAATGGCCAACTGATGCTTCTGCTGTTCAGACATTTTGTCGGTATGCTGTCTGCACAGAACAAGACACCCGTAAACATATATTATTAACAGCAGATTTTATACTCCATGGGAAGATTCCCGGAAAACCTGAAGCCTCTGCTTTTAGTCTTGTTCATTCTGTTCTGTGGCTGTTCGTCAGCGTTGGAGCAGGATGAAGACATCTCCCTCCACAACCTGCGTGAGGGAGACTTGATGTTTGTTGTGAAAGAACAAAGCAATGCCATTACAGATGCAACACAGGGCATTGACGGACTGAAGATTGACCATGTGGCGATTTTCCATCATACGGACAGCGTTGATTATGCACTGGAAGCAATCGGAAAAGGGGTTGTGCTTACAGCCCTGACCGACTTCCTCAACCGTGCGAAGGGGAAAGAAGGGAGGCCGCTCATTGCTGTGGGAAGGGTAATTGCCGACTGTGATATAGCTACTTCTATGAAACGGGCATTGAGCTATCTCGGCAGACCTTACGACCACTTCTATATGCCCGATGACAAGGAAATCTATTGCAGTGAACTGGTCCAGAAGTCGTTTGTCGACCATCATGGACTCCCGATATTCCCCACTATCCCTATGTCTTTTCATGGTAAAGACGGTAAGATTTTAGACTCCTGGATCCGCTTCTATGCCTTCTACCATCGTGAAGTACCCGAAGGAGAACCCGGTACTAACCCCGGACAGCTGTCACGTGACAAGGCTGTAAAAGTTGCTTGCGCATTCTGAACTCTGACTTTCGAATAACCTGATCATTGTGAATGGCCTTTATAATACCACAACTTTTTTCAAGAGATAATCACAATATAATTTTTTAATTCATTTGCTGTCATTTTAACATTTCGAGATAATATCCTGTAAGCTAATCACTTTGACACCTGCTTGGGATGACGGGAATGACAGCAAATAAAATTTAGTACTGTTCGGTGAGCATTTTCAATATAAGTTGTTCATTGGTACTTTACTGTATATAAGAGCGGCCGGAATGAATCGGTTTTCCCGTTCTCTGCAGATGTGTTGATGGCCGTCACTTATGGAGTTGTCGGTAAGCACCAGTCGTGTTGATGGCCCGCTCCCTGCCGTATATTGCCGGAATGGGAGCAATTTATAGTCGGTGAAGCATTGTGTTGGAAAGACTTATTTAAGAAGGGGGCTTACTTATTCTGCACTTATAATCGTATCGGCACCTGTAAAGAGCTCTGACTTGTTATCATCTTTCATCTTCTCTTTTTTAATTTCTTGTCAAAAGCACTGCTTGTCCGCTGCAGTCTGCTCCGCTTTGATCCGTTTATGCTCTTCCAGCATCATTGCAGCCCGCTCACGTGCGATGCGGGCCGGTTCGCTTGCAGCCTCTTCTTCGGGTCGGATGCGCATGGTGTGGGCTGAAAGGATAAGGTCCTTCACCGCCTCTCCTCCTGCGATTAGTCCTGCTGCGGCCGGTACCCATGCGTTTGAGGCGGGCACGGAATGCCGGATGGTGTCGGAGCAGTCTTCATCGGACGAGCCGGGACTTTCAAGTGGCAGGATGCTCTCGAGTGGTTCTTCGGGGCTGTAGACTACTTTCAGATGCTTGATATTCGTCTTGCGGAGTTTCTTGCGGATGATTTTCGCCAGTGGGTCGTTGATGGTCTTGAAGATGTCGGTCACACGGAACAGGGTGGCATCCAGCTTGTAGGCGGCACCCATGCAGGCAAGCAGAGGAGTGTTCTGCTCGTGGCAACGGAAGATGAGGTCGAGCTTTGCCTTGACCGTATCAATACAGTCAATCACGTAGTCATAAAGAGTGAAATCGAACTGGTCGGCATTGTCCGGCAGGTAGAAAGTCCGGTGCTTGCGTACAATACAGTCGGGATTGATGGCATGGATGCGTTCTTCAGCCACATCGACCTTATATTGTCCTACCGTCTTGGTGGTGGCAAGGAGCTGCCGGTTGATATTGGACGGACACACACGGTCGTTGTCGATGATGTCAATAGCCCCCACGCCGCTGCGTGCAAGCACTTCGACGGCATAGCCTCCTACGCCCCCGACTCCGAAGACCGCCACACGGCTGCCGTTGAGGGTGTCGATAGCGGGTTTGCCAAGGAGAAGTTGGGTTCTTGAGAATTGGTTGTGCATAGGCGATGATGGGCGGTGATGGGCGGTGATGAGCGATGATAGGCGATGATGAGATTTATCCTGATGGTTTCTTCTGTCGAGATGGTTCTTGATAGAGGAAACGGGGCAGGGGAGCGGGACTCTCAGACTAATTTTATCATCAGGGGTTCGACGGTGATGAGATGGCGTTTGTAGAGGTCGCCGACGGCTCGTTTGTACACTTTCTTCGATACCTGGAAGCGGCGTTTGATGTCTTCTGCCTCGCTCTTGTCACCGAGGTCGCATACACCGCTGTTGTCCTTCAGATACTGGAGCAGGACTTCTGCAAAGTCTTCAGCATGCCGGTGTCCGGCCGGTTGCAGCGTACAGTCTATCTTTCCGTCACGGCGGACAGTGGAGATGTAGCCTTTGAGCCGGTCGCCGGTATGAATGTACTGGAAAATCTGGTCTTCATAGACAAGTCCTGCATACCGGTTGTCAACGATGACCTTGAAGCCGAGGTCGGTCTTCTGCCATACCAGCAGGTCAACTTCCTGTCCGTGCTTGTAACCTCCCGGACATTCGTCGAGATAATGTTCCACCTTTGCCGAGGCTACAAGCCGGTAGGTCTCTTCGTCGAGATGGATGTAGACGATATAGCTGCTGCCTTTCTCCATTCGTTTCTTCTGTTCACGGAACGGACAGAAGAGATCTTTCGTGACACCCCATGACAGGAATGCCCCATACTCATTGACCCACGAACATTCCAGATAAGCGAAGTCGCCTACCTGTGCCAGTGGCTTCTCGGTCGTGGCGATGGGGCGTTCGTCCTGGTCGAGATAGACGAAGACTTCTATCTCGTCGCCGATCTGCGTACCCTCCGGGACGTATTTCTGGGGCATGAGGATTTCACCTGCCGGTCCGCCGTCGAGATAGAGACCGAACGGATCGCCGTTGCCTTCACGCAGTGCGACTTTCTGTACTGTGAGCGTATTGTATGCTCCGAGCTTTATTTTAGACATTTTTGGAGATGATTATTGGGTAATGATAGGCGATGATAAGCGATGATAAGCGGGGATAAGCGGGGATAGGCGATGATAGGTGATACAGGAAGGATGGTTGACCTTATTCTGATGTTTTTGTTTCAGGAGTCTCCCTTTCTTTCTGCGGGGTCGTGGGCGGCTTCTATCAGACCGTCTTTAAGGTGGATGGTCCTGTCTGTTATCTTGGCAAGTCCCTCGTCATGCGTCACGATCACGAATGTCTGTCCGAATCTGTCCCGAAGATCGAAGAAAAGCTGATGCAGTTCCTGCTTGTTTTTTGTGTCCAGACTGCCCGAAGGCTCATCGGCAAGGATGACGGCAGGATTGTTTACCAATGCACGGGCAACGGCTACACGCTGCTTCTCACCGCCGGAGAGCTCGTTAGGCTTGTGTCCGGCACGGTCGGTCAGTCCCATGAACGCAAGCAGTTCACCGGCACGTTTCCGTGCATCCTTCGTCTTCCTGCCTGCGATATAGGCAGGAATCATGATGTTTTCCAGTGCGGTAAACTCCGGGAGAAGCTGATGGAACTGGAAGACGAAGCCCAAGTGCTGGTTGCGGAAGTCGCTCAGCCTGTCGGCAGACAGTCTGCCGACATCCACTCCGTCTACGACGACAGACCCGCTGTCGGGCTTGTCCAGTGTGCCGAGTATCTGCAGCAGAGTGGTCTTTCCGGCTCCGGACGGCCCGACGATGCTGACGACTTCGCCTTTGTCAATGTGCAGGTCGATGCCTTTCAGCACCTGAAGTGACCCGAAACTCTTTGTTATATTCTTAATGTCAATCATATACTTTTACTTTTCTCTGTCCGATGGAACCTGTTGGGAAGGCAGGCCGGTGAGGTCTGCCGGGACGGGTAGACCAGTCTGTTTTGTGAAACGGACCAGGCAGACAGAGGCAATGCTTATACCTTGTTCTGAATCCACTCCCTTACAGCCTCGTAGGCACTGCGCTCCTCTGTGTGCTGCGGCTGGGCGAAGGTCATGTCGTCCATCCGGTTGCCGTACTGGTCAGGGAAGATGATCATGAGTGTCTTTCCCTTGAAACACTTGTTCACCTCGTCAGGCAGCCGTTCCATCGCACTCTTGTAGGAAATGGTCCCTTTGCGGGCTGTCACGATGACGAAGAGGTGGTCTTCACGTATCCTTGTCGCCAGTTCCGGCAGTTCGTTCCAGTGCTCCAGCTCCTCATACTCGGCCCTGACGCTTGGGAAACGGTTGCGGATGAACTCCTTGACAAGCTGCAGCGTATCCTGCCGGCCGTGGAAGACAACACGGCACTCCAGGTTGCCGGCCATCCTCGCCAGCCGCTCCAGCCACCGGTAGAATCCCGGCTCGAACTCCGCACGTGAGGGGACAGCCACCTGTATGCGGCGGATGGTATTCAGCGGCTGCATGATGCGGGTGATGATGATCTGGCGGCTCAGTCCATTGTACAGGCTCCGTGTAAACTCCCCCCAGAAGCCCCGGCTGACTTCCTTGTGGAAATGCAGACCCATCAATATCTCTGATGCCTGGAATTCCTTGAAGGCATGCTTGATGCCGTTGGCGATGTTTGCCGCAATACGCACCTGTGTGGTCATGGGTACGTCCGATGCGCTGGCCAGATGCCGGAGATGGTCCAGCAGTTGCTGTCCCTCAGCCTGGTTGTGCCGCATATTCACATCATCATACACCACATTCAATGCCACCAGATCCCGCTTGGAGCGGGGATTGCGCATCATCGTCGCCATCGTGACAAGGTTGTCGGCATACTCCGGGTATTTCACCGGGATGAGTATCTTCTCATCGTCAATGTCCTTCTTCAGTTGCGGTTCCTCCTTCTCCTGCAGGCGGAGACGCTGCGCCGCGCGCTCGGTAATGACGGTCGAGATGACGCAGGTGAATAGAATCATGATGACGATGCCATTCAGCACCTCGTCACCGAACAGATACCTGCCCGGTGCCGTCTCCAGCTGCCGTCCCACCATTACCATGGCGATGGCACCGGCAGCATGGGCACTGGTAAGACCGAACATCATGTGCCCCGACAGCCACGGCATACGGAAGAGCCGTGCTGCCAGGTAAGCCGCCACGGCTTTCCCCAATGTGCCGAAGAAGACCAGACAGAATACCACCCAGAGGATTCTGCTCCCGGCAAAGAGCAGCCGTACATTGATCAGCATACCTACACCGATCAGGAAGTAAGGAATGAACAGTGCGTTGCCCGTGAACTCGATGCGGTTCATCAGCGGTGAGACTTTGGGTACAAACCGGTTCAGTATCAGTCCGGACATGAACGCACCGAAGATGCCTTCCAATCCGACAGCATCCGACAGTACAGCGGAAAGGAATACTGTGGCAAGAATGAAGATGAACTGCATCACGGCATCCGAATAACGGCGGAGAAACCAGCGTGTCAGTCGAGGAATGACGAGAATGAGGCCGGCACAGTAAGCTGCGAACTTCACGACGAACAGCAACCAGAAGACGATTCCGCTGCCGCCATGGAACGAATTGACGATGGAGGCCATGACAATCAGTGCCAGGAAGAGCGCCATCATGGACGAGCCCACACTCAGCGTCGAACTCGTATGGCGTGTCAGTCCGTACCGTCCTACGATGGGGTAGGCTATCAGTGTGTTCGAGGCCATGATGGCTGCAAGCAGAAGGGAGCCCAGAGGCGTATAGTGCAGCAGCCAGGATGCCATGGCGTAAGTCATAACGAACGGTATGAGAAAGGTCAGCAGCCCGAAGACGGCCACGCGGTTGCGGTTCTTTTTCAGCCCCTCCATGTCCATTTCCAGACCGGCAAGGAACATGATGTAATAGAGGCCGACACGTCCGAAAAGCTCAAACGAGGCATCACGCTCCAGTATGTCCAGTCCGTATTGTCCCACGACGACACCCGCCAGCACCATGCCGATGATATGCGGAATGCGCAGCCGTCCCATGATGATGGGCGAAAGCAGTATCATCAGCAGGACGACGAAGAAAATCAGCGTCGGGTCGGTGATAGGGAAATACTGGGATAAATTCAGCATGAAAGTCTATTCGCTTGTTGTCTGCAAATTTACACAAAAACTGTGATTTATAAGCCAGTGGGATAAAGAAAATGCTTTTTTCTTTAGAAGGAAATTACGAAAAAGTTTGATATACCTCTACGTAGATGAATAGGCTTTAATGACGTATTTATAAACAGAGTGAAAAAGTGTTGAAGGTGGAAAGACAGATTTTAACGAGTTCGTTTTTAGGCGGAAGCAATAGAATCACATGAGGATGACAGCTGTTTAAAATCACTGTCAAACGTGAGGTTCGTTCTTCTGCTTTGAAGACTTTATGCTTCTGTCGTACGAAAGATAATCGCGTAATCGTACGGTGCATATTGTCTTGCAAAAAGTTATAATCGATTTGAAATCGCTGCAAAAATCGAAAAAAGAAAGGCTGACAGTAGCCGGCATTGCTGGAAAAATAGTACTTTTGCAATGACAAAGGATTCGTAAAACCAATAAAGACATAAAAGAGATGAAAGTAGCAATTGTTGGTGCCAGCGGTGCCGTAGGACAGGAACTCCTGCGCCTTCTGGACGAGAGAAACTTTCCGCTGGACAGCCTGGTGCTGTTTGGTTCGACACGTTCAGCCGGACGTAAGTACACCTTCAAGGGGAAGGATTACGAAGTGAAGCTGCTCCAGCACAATGATGACTTCAAGGGTGTTGACATAGCTTTCACCAGTGCCGGTGCGGGTACATCTGCCGAGTTTGCGGAGACCATCACCCGGTACGGTGCCGTGATGATCGACAACTCCAGCCAGTTCCGTCAGGATGCCGATGTGCCGCTGGTCGTCCCGGAAATCAATGCCGAGGATGCGCTCGTACGCCCGCGTGGCATCATTGCCAATCCCAACTGCACCACCATCATGATGGTCGTCGTGCTGAATCCGATCGACAGGCTCAGCCATATCAGGAAAGTACACGTCAGCAGTTACCAGAGCGCATCCGGTGCCGGTGCAGCGGCCATGCAGGAACTGCAGCAGCAGTATAAGGAACTGGTGGAGACGGGTGAGGTGAAGACCATCGAGAAGTTTCCGCACCAGCTCGCTTACAATGTCATTCCGCAGATTGACAAGATGATGGAGAATGACTATACGAAAGAGGAGATGAAGATGTTCAACGAAACACGGAAAATCATGCACTCCGACATCCGTACCTCTGCCACCTGCGTCCGTGTGTCGTCGCTCCGCAGCCACTCCGAGGCGGTCTGGCTCGAGACCGAGCGTCCGCTCTCCGTCGGGGAAGTCCGTGAAGCTTTGAAGACGGCTCCGGGCGTGACGCTTGTCGACGATCCGCAGCACTATATCTATCCGATGCCTTTGGAGAGTGCCGGCAAAGATGATGTCTTTGTCGGGCGCATCCGCAAGGACCTTGCTGACGACAACAGCATCACCCTCTGGCTCACCGGCGACCAAATCCGCAAGGGTGCTGCACTGAATGCTGTGCAGATTGCGGAATACCTTGTCAAGGCGGGAAGTGTGAAGTAAAAGCAACAAGAAAAAGAAAGCAGCATCCCCTCCGGGAAGTGTGCCGGAAACTGCACGCTTCCCGGAGGGGATGTTTTTGTCATGTTTTTTCTTTCTCCCAATCCGACTGATGCCTGATAAGACTTCAATCAAGCCTTGACAGGCGTTCGGAAGGTGCCTGATTGAAGTCTAACTAAGCCTTGACAGAAAGCCAACTAAGCACTCTTTCTTCTACGGTCTATAACAAGTTGATTACTTGTCTGTTACTGATCCGATGCAAAAGCCATTTGCACCTGTTCCATACGGTGATGTCGGCATGATTGTGTAAGATTATTTCAGGAAGGGAAAAGCGGCTCTTGTATGTTTGCCTATCTGTTCTTCCTGTAATAAGCCACGGCAGCGGCGACATTCTCCTTCACGGCACGTGAGGAATAAGTGGCACCCGTCGCCCCGTCAATCTTCTGCGCCGTGGCTGCCTCGGACAGCTTCATGCCATTGAACTTCGGTAGAAGCTGCTGTCTGACGCGGTCGAAGAACTTCGGGCTTTCATGGTTGGGCAGTGCCTCAATCTTCACCACTTTGTTGTTCTTGATGAACACCTCCAACGGAGTGGCACCCTTGAACCCTTTTACGTTGGCAGTGAGCGTGGCCGTGTTGACCACATACGTGCCGTCAGCCTGTCTGTACATAACTTTGCCCTGCTGGCCTGCAGCATAGGCAATACCGCCTGTAGCCGTCACGGCTATAAAGGCTGCTGAAATGAATTGTCTGCTAAGCATAATCTGTTTGCCTTAAGTCTATTCTTGAATTGTCCGACTGCAAAAATACAAAAAGTAGAGGATGAAATCGTGTTTTTTGTTTTTTTTAAATGTCGGCGTTATGTGCGGACCAAGGTTGACAGCCCGATTGCCATCTGATGCCTGTCATCTGTTTTTCCTGGTTTTATTTTCTCTGATTGGTTTTTTATTCGTACATTTGTCAGCAGAAACAATCAAATACCAAGCTGTGAAATATATACTGTTGCCGGAACCGGAAACCATTCATCAACTGCCCTTCTACTTTGCAGTGGAAGAATACGTGGCACGCCATTACACCGATGACGAATACTTCGTGGGCTGGCGTGTGAACCCCACGGTGATGCTGGGTCGCAACCAGCTGATAGACAATGAGGTCAACACCGGCTACTGCAAGCTGCATGAGATTGACATCTTCAGACGCAAGAGCGGCGGCGGGTGCATCTATGCCGACGAAGGGTGCTTACAGTTCTCTTATATTTCGCGCACATCGAATGCCAACGAGGCTTTTGCCTGCTATATGCAACGCATGGCCAGAATGCTTCAGGGGCTGGGAATCGACGCACGGCTGTCGGGCCGCAATGATATCCTGATTGACAATGCGAAGGTGTCCGGATGTGCTTTCTACCAGCTTCCCGGCCGGAGCGTGCTGCACAATTCCCTGCTCTTCGACACCCGGCTCGACCATCTCTTCAATGCACTCACACCGGCAAAGGAAAAGCTGCAGAGCAAGGGAGTGGAGTCTGTAAAACAGCGGGTCATGAACCTTGCGGCCTATACGCATCTCGGCATTTCTGCTTTCATGGACTATGTACGTCGTGAGATGTGCGGTGCAGATGTGCTGCAGCTGACTGACGAGGATATGAAGGGTGTGGCGGAGCTGGAGAAGGAACTGGCATCGGACAGCTTTGTCTATGGAAAGAATCCGAAGTACACCGTCGTGCGGAAGCACCGCTTCGAGGGTGTCGGTACGCTGGAAGCGCATCTGGAGCTGAAGAACAACATCATCGGAAACATCAATATGGTTGGCGACTACTTCCTTCTCGGCGACATCGACCACGACTTCCTGGCACTGCTCAAGGGATGCGCATTCACCCGGGAGGCGGTAGGCGAGACGTTGCAGGACGTGGACCTGTCTGCCATTGTGCGGGGCTTGCAACTGCGCCAGTTCCTCCGTCTGCTCTTCGGTCGGGAACCGCACGTGATGAAGCCTGCATGGTTGAAGATCGACCTTACATCGAAGAAGTCGACCGGTGAAACGGCGGGTATCCTGGCACGCCATCACCTGAACACCATCTGCACCAGCGGCCTGTGTCCTAACCGGGCTGAATGCTGGATGGCACGCACGGCGACGCTGATGATCGGCGGTGAAATCTGCACGCGTAAATGCCGGTTCTGCAATACGCTGAGCGGTCGTCCGCACCATCTCGATCCCAATGAACCGCGCCATGTGGCGGAATCGATAAAGGCACTCCGGCTGCGGTATGCTGTCATCACCTCAGTCGACCGTGACGACCTGCCGGATTATGGAGCTGCCCATTGGATAAGGACGGTTGAGGAGGTCAGACGGATGAATCCTGACACGAAGATAGAACTCCTTATTCCCGACTTCATGGGGCGGTCTGACCTTGTCCGACAGGTGATGGCCACCCGTCCGCACGTGGCAGGGCATAACATGGAGACTGTGCGCCGGCTCACGCCTTCCGTGCGCTCCGTAGCCCGGTATGACTGCAGTCTGGAGGTCCTCCGTGAGATAGCCGGCTGCGGCATCACCGCGAAGACTGGTTTCATGCTCGGTCTGGGGGAGACGCATGAGGAAATCCTGGAGACGATGGATGACATCCTTGCGACAGGCTGCCGACGGCTCACGCTCGGCCAGTATCTCCAGCCGACGGCCCACCATCTGCCGGTCAGAGCCTACATCACACCAGAACAGTTTGCTGAATACAAGCGGATTGCTTTGGAAAAGGGATTTCGCCACGTGGTGAGTGGTCCGCTGGTGCGCTCGTCCTACCATGCAGCAGAGGGATAGAAGTCTCTCTCTGAAAATCTCTCCGGACCTTCCCGGAAGTGGGAGAATGGAGTTTGCGGGCGGAAACAAGCGATGGAAGAGGGAGAAGACAGATCATGTAATGGGGGGAGAACAGGAAATGAAAACCGAGAGGTCAGGATAGAAACAGATGATATCACGCATAAAAAAAGTGCTTCCTTTTACGGGAAGCACTTTTTTTATGCGTGATAAATAGAGGATTACTCTGTAACCTGGACTGTCGCACGGCGGTTGAAGGAGATAGGAGACAGTGTCTCTACACCACCCTTGCCGACAGCAGTAATCTTGTTGTTCTCAACACCCATCTTGACAAGCTCGTTGGCAACCGTGTTGGCACGACGCTCAGAAAGCTTCTGGTTGTAAGCAGGAGTACCTGTCGCACTGTCAGCATAACCTGTAACAAGGAGGCTGTTATTGTTGTCTTTTGCATACTTTGCAAGAGCCTGTACGTTTACAAGATCCTTCTGAGAAGCGATGGTTGACTTGTTGATGTTGAAGAAGACGGAAACCGGTGTGTTGACCAGCTGCTTGACAGACTCTGATGTTGTCTCTACAGGCTTCTGGTTGGCAAGCTGGTCACGGAGACGAGCGTTCTCAGCCTCTGAGTCGCGGAGCTTTGCATTCAGTGCATCGAGAGCTGCCTGATGCTGTGCGTTGATGGCATCAACATCCGGAACCTTGTTCCAAGTACCCTTGCCGAGGTTGAAGTTCAGACCGACTTCTGCGTAGAGGTTGTTGTCGTGAGAAGCCCAGCCACGTGCCTTTGTCGTAGCCTCGCCCACGCCGTCGAGGTCGCCCTCGTAGCGGTTCCAGCCAGCCTCAAGGTAAACACGCATGAGCTTGCAGACCTTCCATGTAGACTGGACACCTGCGCTCAGCCCCATGGCGTAACGGTTTGCAGACATAGAGCGGCCGATACCGGCACCAGCGAACGGAATGACGTTCCATACACGGTTCTCATTGTAACCGCAGAGGAGGTTGCTCATATTGAACATTACCTGCTCCTGGGCAATCCAATACTTGTTGCCGTTGTCGAGGCGAGAAGCCGGATTGAGGCTGGCACCTACACGCTTGCCCCAGATGCCCTGTACCTTTGTACGGAGACCGAGACCCGGTGTGAACCATTTACCTATAGCGATGGAAGCACCCGGATTTGAACGGAAACGCTTCAATGGGCTCTCGGCCGCATTGCGGCCGTGCTCCTGGTTTGAGTACCATGCGTTCCAGTCTGCACCGACCTGTACAAACCAGTTGCTCCAGAAGGAATTTGTAGCGACGCTGTACTTCTCGGTAAGCGTCTCGTCCTGAGCAAAGCCGGTCATTGTGCAGCCGGCCAATGCCATAATCATTAATAATTTTTTCATAACCTTATTTATTTAACAATCTTAATTTGTTTATCTCTCTATTATCTGCCGATGTGGTCTTGTTGTCCCACAGGAGTCTGGTGCAAAGATAGTAATTAAATTCTAATTATAATATTATTTCCCCAAAAAATAATGAATTTAACGTGTATGCTGATTTCTGTCAGTTCCACAGGTCCTGTAAGGACGCTTCGTCCTGCCGGATTTTCAGCTGTCAAACAGGTGTTCGATGTCCTGCTGTTTAAGAATAGCTATCACCGGTTCGCCGGACGGCGTATAGTTGACGTTGGTACAGGCAAACAGCTCATTGACGATATTGTCCATTTCGGCATTTCCCAGCACTTGTCCTTGTGGGATGGCAGCATTTCGGGCAAGACTGAGTGCCAGAGTACGGTCGATATCCTCCTTCACACTCGTACCGCTGTCCACGGCTGAGGCCACCATCTCATTGATGAGCGTGACGACATTCAGGCCTTCAATGCCGGCCGGGACTCCGTTGACGGCATAGCTCCCGCCTCCGAGGCTGTCGAGCTGGAAGCCCATCTCTGCCATCTCGGGCAGAATACGGTCAAGGGCAAGCTGGTCGGCGGCAGCGAACTGCACCATCTCTGGGAACAGTACCTTCTGGGAATGTGCCTTGTGCTCGGATAGCTGCCGGAGGTAAGCCTCATAGAGAATACGGATGTGAGCACGGTGCTGGTCGATGATCATGAGTCCCGACTTCACTGCTGTCATGATGTAGCATCCTTTGTATTGATAATGTGAGGGTGCCTGGTCTTCTATCATCGATTCGGCTGCGGGCTGTGTCGCCACGGAGGAGACAATCGTCTCGCTGTCTGTTGTTCCGGTGGTGTCCTGCTGTCCGAAGAGCTGTGGCTGCCGGGTCTCCGTTTCAGCATCCGGTCCTGGATAGAGTTCTTCCCATCCTTTCGGCGCGGTGGCCCGAGATGTGGGCCTGAAAGGGTTGTAGGATGGATTGAAATCAATCTTCGGTGCTGTCGTCTCTCCATTGGGGCTGAAGACCGGGATGTCCGGTTTCCCTTCCGTATCGAAGTCGATGGAGGGGATGTCGTTGAACCGTCCCACGGCTTCCTTGACTGCCGCGAGCAGTATCTGCCAGATGGCCTGTTCGTTCTCGAACTTTATCTCAGTCTTGGTCGGATGGATGTTCACATCGATGTTCTCTGCCGGTACTTCGAAGTAGAGGAAGTACGGCACCTGTTCTCCCTGCGGGATGAGACGGTCGAAGGCGGTCAGGACGGCCTTGTGGAAATAGGGATGCTTCATGTAACGCTCGTTGACGAAGAAATACTGATGAGGTGCTTTCTTGCGGGCGGACTCGGGCTTGCCTACGAATCCGTGGATACGGCATAGGCTTGTATCGACGTCTATCGGCAGGAGATCCTGATTGAGCCGCTTGCCGAATATTTCCACAATGCGCTGGCGGTAGTTGCAGGCACGGAGACTGAAGAGCTCCGTACCGTTGCTGTGCAGGGTGAAGGCTATCTGGGGCCAGACCAGCACGATGCGTTCGAAGGCATTGATGATGTTGTTCAGTTCGGTGGTGTTGGATTTCAGGAACTTACGTCGGGCCGGGACATTGAAAAAGAGGTTCTCGACCAGAAAGTTGCTTCCTACCGGACAGGAACAGGGCTCCTGACCTGTAAAACGGCTGCCGGCGATAGAAAGGTGTGTGCCAAGCTCCTCGCTTTCCATACGCGTCTTCAGCTCGATCTGTGCAACGGCGGCGATGGAAGCCAGTGCCTCGCCGCGGAACCCCATCGTATGGAGCGAAAAGAGGTCGTCGGCCTTGCGGATCTTGGAAGTGGCATGCCGCTCGAAAGAGAGCCGTGCATCGGTCTCCGACATTCCCTTGCCGTCATCAATTACCTGGATGGACGTGCGGCCTGCGTCGGCTACCAGCACATTGATGTGCTTCGCTTCGGCATCAATCGCATTCTCCACCAGTTCCTTGACGACCGAGGCCGGCCGCTGGATGACCTCGCCGGCTGCTATCTGGTTGGCTACGCTGTCTGGTAAAAGTTGTATGATGTCACTCATGAGCTATCCGTTTAAAAGATGAACAACAATAAGGTGAGCAGGGCGATGATGCCTGCTGAAAGTATCAGCGATACCCACATCGCCGTATAGCGGTTGTGCCGCTGTCGGAGTACCTGCGGTTTCAACGACCCGCCGATCCTGCGTCGCAGTTCTGTCCGCCGACTGCTTTCGGGGACTTCCTTCTCATTCAGTTCATGGCGTACACGCTGCTCCATATCCTTGAGCAGTTCCTTGCGTTCGTCCACGAACATATATTCGTGGTGGAAACGGCGGGGATGGGATGACTGGAAGAAAAGCATTGGGCTATGGGAGGAGTTGAAGGAGTTAAGTGAGTCAGAGGAGTTGTGGGGGTTAGGGGAGTCGGGTTGCCACCTTGTTCTGTCAAGTTGATGTAGCGGGGGCGTTCCGGTGAAAGATCAATCTATATGCCGTACCCGAAGGGAATGTCCCCACCCTCCGGGAATCCGGTTCCCAGCTGTCGGGACTTCTGTTCCCAAGGCTTGGTACTCCGTTTCCCAACCGACCGGGAACATTCCGGTTCATCTTTCGGCTTGCCCTGTCCATTGTCATTCGATATGTTGTCGGGGCGGTAGGGACACTCTTGCATTGCGCACCGTTGCACCTGTCTTGCGTGCAGCACGGCGGAAGATGTCGTTCTTGTCTTTCGGACGTACCTCGTCAAAAAGCTCGAAATGGGGGAGTGTCAGACGGTCGGGTGGAATCTGCGTCATCGGACTGATGA
Source organism: Prevotella denticola (assembly GCF_900454835.1). Classification (GTDB taxonomy): domain Bacteria; phylum Bacteroidota; class Bacteroidia; order Bacteroidales; family Bacteroidaceae; genus Prevotella; species Prevotella denticola. Next base: position 324,562 of record NZ_UGTM01000001.1, read on the forward strand.
CCCCGTCCGACTTCGACATCCATATCTTCTGCAGCTTCCGAAGGGGAGAGATGTACATCCGGAGCGTATCCGTCTCGGTATAGTTGTGTCCGATAAGCGTGCTGTCCTTGTCTGTGTGATAGAAGACGACCTCCACATTTCCCCATGCGTCTATGCGTCGTACAGCTCCGTCAACGAAGTCGGCCCGCATATCCCGGGAAGAAATCTGGTTGTAATGTTTCCTGTCGGGCAGTGTTTCTATCGAGAAGGCATTGCCGTAGACGTAGGCCTGGCGGATGGTTGAATCGTTCATGTAAGCCTTGATGGAGTCGCCTACCAGCTGCCGGTTGCCGCTCCACACGATGGGATAGTCGTACAGGGTCACGCAGGAGTCCTTGGTGTTGGCAACCAGAAAGCCGCACACAGCCTGCACGTCCGTCCGGTAGGCCCGGACATTGTTTACGCCGTAGATTTCACGGTACATCCCCGGGGTGTTCATGTGGAAACCTTTCATGCTGATGGTGTCGGCATGTACAAAGAGCGTGTCGCCCTGCGAGAAGTCCTTGGCTACCGGTCCGGGCTTCCCGCCGAAGGCGATGGCCGCAGAGTCCGTGTAGTGCAGATAGTCGCCTGAGAAGGCGTGCTTTCTTTTGTAGTCGATGTAGTAGACGTCGCCCTCACCCGTCCCCTCGTGCGTATTGCTGTTGTAGGTAAGATCGCGTCCGGTCACGGTGCGCTGTTTCAGTCTGTCCACGATCTTCACATTGCCATGCCCCTCGCTGTAGCCGGTCTTTGCATTGTAGGTCACGTCGTCGCCGGTAATCACACGCTGTGCTTTACGGTCGTCGATCTTCACATTGCCGCGTGCATTGCTGTGCCCCGTCTTCTCGTTGTAGAATACATCCTGGCCGACGATGGTACGCTTGTTCGCCTTGTCGACAATCTTTACATTACCGTGTCCCTCGGCCTCGCCTGTAGTGCTGTTGTAGATGATGTTGTCGCCTTCTACGTCCTGCTTCGGAGAGGTGATTGTAGACCGTCCGTTCAGCTCCATGTGGTCGGTCTTGCTGTTGTAGGTTCCGTCGTTCGTGTGTATGACCTCCCCCTTGGCTGTACGGATGACCGACTTCCCGACGACATGGACAATTCCTGTCTCCGTGTTGCCGTGGGCTTCCGGTGTGTTGATGCGGTACTTGGGCGTGAACATGACGACGTTTCCGAAGAAGTTGGCATCATGTGTGTCTGTGTTGTAATCGCCTTCATCGGCGACGACCGTATTGCCGTTGTAGACCAATGTTCCGCGTCCGCCGAAGTAGTTGGCGACCTTGGAAGCCGTGTTGTAGTCCAGACTGTCGCAGTGGAGCGAACGCCCCGGCTGCCGCACGACTACGTTCTTCCGGGCATGGACCGTCTGGTCGAATCCGTCGTAATGGATGCGATGGCAGTCTATGGAAATACCGCCCGGCCGAGTGATATGGACACGTCCGAAAGCCTTGAACCAGTTGGCTTTCTCGTTGAAGTAGGCACTGTCGCACTTGAGCGTTGTGCCCTTGTAACGGAATCGGACATTTCCCTTGGCTATCTGCACATCGGGCAGCACCATCTGGTTGTGGCGAAGATTGTCGGCATGGTCGATATAGAATCTGCTGCCTTTCTTCTCCACGGTTTTCTGCGCATATACCGGCTGTGACAGCCATAGCCCAAACAGGCATAGAACCATGATGACCAGGATTCTATGCCTGCGAGATGTGTCTTTTAACCTGCTGTCTGCTGTCATTTAAACCAACCTTCGTACTGGAACTTGCAACTTTTATAACGGGGATTAATCCTTACATAGGTCTCCTTCACCTTTTTCACGACCCAGTCGTGGAGGATGTCTTTCCTGCGCTGTGCCGTAACGATGTCGCGCATCGCCTGGAAGTCTTCGGTGATGGTGGCCCTGTGTTCCGGTGTCCGTTCCTTCAGCTTCACGATGGCACAGACAACCTTGCCACGGGGGTTGACCATCTGGAACGGCTGGGAGACCTCGTCGACCTTCATCGTGTCGACGACTCGAGCCACCTCTGTCGGCAGATCTTTCATCTTGAAACGTGACGTGCGTGCGTTCTCGGACGAGTTGACCATCAGTCCGTGGTTGTTCTTGGTGTCTTTGTCGTCCGAGAGATAGGCCGTTGCGTCCTCGAAGGTGAACTTCCCGTTCCTGATGTCTTTGCCGATGGAATCCAGACGTTCCTTGGCCGCATCGATGGATGCCATGGAAACATTCGGCTTCAGCAGGATATGGCGGCAGTTCACCTTGTCGCCGCGGCGGTCGATCAGCTGGATGATGTGATAGCCGAATTCACTTTCCACCACCTTCGAAACCTTCTTCGGATCGGTAAGGTTGAAGGCGGCAGCGGCAAATGCAGGGTCGAGCATGCCCCGTCCCATATAGCCTAGCTCGCCTCCCTGGCGGGCAGAGCCGGGGTCTTCCGAATAGAGACGTGCCAGCGTGGCAAAGGAGGTTTCGCCCTTTGTGATGCGGTCCGTATAGTCGCGCAGCTGGTTCTTGATGCGGTTGATTTCTTCCGGCTCGACCTTCGGAGTCTGTGTGAGAATCTCCACCTCCACCGTCGTCGGAATCATCGGGACGCTGTCTACCGGAAGTTTCCGGAAGTATTCTCGTACTTCGGCGGGTGATACTTTCACGTCGCTGACGAGCTTCTCCTGCATCTTCTGCACGAGCTGGCGGTTCTTGTAGTCGTCGTGCAGGTCCTGGCGGATCTGTGCCATGCTCTTGTGCTGGAACTCTTCGAGTTTCTCCTTTGAACCGATCTGCGGCAGAGAGATCCAGTAGTTGATCTGCTGGTCGATGCCCTGTGCGATTTCCGACTCCGTCACCTCGATGCTGTCGAGGGCCGCCTGATGGAGAAAAAGTTTCTGCACGGCAATCTGTTCGGGCAGCACACATTCGGGATCACCGTCCCACTTCATGTCTTCTGCCTCGCCCTGCAGCTTCATGATTTCCACTTCCGACTTCAGGATGGGTTCGTCGCCCACTACCCAGATGACCTCGTCTACGACGTTGTTCGCCCTGTCTGTCGCTGCCGGTACGGTCTTCAGCGAGTCGGACAGTGTACCCGGACCGCCGGCACGGGAGGTACCGGCATGCAACCCCATTGCCGTGAGGACTGTTCCTGCAAGCAGGACAACTGTTTTTCTTTTATTTATCTTCATCGATGTTCTGTATTGTCTTTTTCTTAATGTCTGTTGACCGTTGAGAGTACGGCCTTGTCTATCACGACCTTGTATTTACGGCGCAATGCGGCCACCCAGGACTTCTCCAGCTCTTCCTGGCAGTTAGAGATGACGAGGTCGCGCACGTCATCCAGCTCCTCGGGAGCTTTGATCTTCTTGCCGAAGACAGCATCAATAGGGTATCCTTCGACAGGTGCGACCGTCGCTTTCTGACCGAATACCTCACGGTCTATGAGTGCATTGTCGCCCTTGCGGAAGATTCCTTTCTCGACCCGGATGCGGATGTTGCCGTCCTTGTTGAACGTATTGCGCAGCCGTTCTGCCCACTTACTGAAGGGCAGCCCTTTCACGCATTCTTTCACGGCATCCACGTCTGCCTTTTTCTTCACGTGGTAGGCGATACCCTTGAAACGTGGTTCTGCCCACTTATATTGTTTCCTGTGCTTGCGGAAATACGCCTCCAGTGCCGTTTCGTCCTTGGCAACCTTGTCCCAGACGGTGCGGTTGCTCATCTCGACCATCAGCAGTCCGTCGTGGTATTCACGGATGAGATGCTTCAGGTCAGCGTCCTTCTCTTCCAGTTCCGCAAGTTTCCTGTCCAATATCTGTTCCTGCGTAATATCTTTTCCGCCAGCCTGAACGAGGGAGTCCAGCCGCTGGTTGATGATCTGGTCGCGCAGTCCACGCATCTCGATGTACTGCATGATGTCCGAACGGAGCGAATCGTAAGGCGGAAGACTCTCGTGCCCGATCATCCTGATGATATGATAGCCGAAGGGTGAAAGCACAGGTCTGCTTGTCTCTCCGGGCTTCAACGTCAGCATGGCCTTCTCGAATTCGGCCACGGTCTGCCCCTTTTGGAGGCGGGGCAGGTCGCCGCCGTTCTTGGCAGAGCTGGTGTCTGTTGAATACCTCTTCGCCAGATCGGCGAAGTCGGCACCCTTCTGAAGGGCCGTATAGATGGAATCCGCAAGCTGTCTGGCAGCTGCTTCTTCCTCTTTCGAGGTATGCTGTCCCATCCCGATGAGGATATGGGCGCAATGCCACAAGCCTCCGTTGGCGTCAATCTGCTGCTTGGTGTCGCGGTATATCTTCCGTGCTTCGTCTTCGACATCGGCGTCTGTGATGAAGGCAGGGCGTATCTGCTGGTTGCGGTAGCCGAGAAACTCTTTCCTGAAAGCAGGAAGCGTGTCAAGGTGTGCATCGAGAGCTGCCTGCACTTTCAGCTTGTAATTGACGAAAAGCGGTACATATTCGTCGACGCTCTTCCTGTCGATCACCCCGTCGGTGTTGTTCTTGTTGTAGGAATATTCAAACTCCGAACGGCTCACCGGCTGTCCGTTGATGGTCATTATGGTAGGGTCTGCCTGCCCGTATGCCATCGTGGCGGAGAGCAGTGCGACTGATAGTAGTGCCTTGAATTTCATTGTTGTGATTAAGAAACACACATACCCTCTCCCCTGGCAGAACAGAGAAGAGGGCGGATGGTTTACGGTCTGTTTTATTCCGGGCGGGAATAGTTGGGAGCTTCGCTGGTGATGGTGATGTCGTGCGGGTGACTTTCCATTACGCCGGCATTGGTGATGCGGGTGAACTTGGCACTGTGCAGATTCCCGATGGATGCCGCACCGCAGTAGCCCATACCCGAGCGCAGTCCGCCGACGAGCTGGTAGATGACCTCCTGTACTGTCCCCTTGTAGGGTACACGGCCGGCAATGCCTTCCGGGACGAGCTTCTTCGCATCCCGGATGTCGTTCTGGAAGTAACGGTCGCGCGAACCGTTCTTCTGTTCCATGGCCTCCAGCGACCCCATGCCACGGTAGCTCTTGAACTTTCGTCCGTTGAAGATGATGGTGTCGCCCGGCGACTCTTCCGTACCGGCGACGAGCGATCCGATCATCACGCTGCTGCCGCCGGCTGCCAGTGCCTTGACGACATCGCCCGAGTAGCGCAGTCCGCCGTCTGCAATCAACGGCACGCCTGTTCCCTCCAGAGCCTTGTAGACATCATAGATGGCCGTAAGCTGCGGTACGCCGACGCCGGCTACGACGCGTGTGGTGCAGATGGAGCCGGGGCCGATGCCCACCTTGACGGCATCAGCGCCGTTGTCAACGAGGAATTTCGCTGCCTCGCCTGTCGCAATGTTTCCTACGACGACATCGAGGTCGGGGAAGGCTGCTTTCACATCGTGCAGCTTGCCGATCACGCCGGCAGAGTGTCCGTGGGCCGTGTCAATGACGATGGCATCCACACCTGCAGCCACCAGGGCCTGTGCGCGCTCCATCGTGTCGCCTGTGACGCCGATACCGGCGGCCACGCGCAGCCGGCCTTTCTCGTCCTTGCAGGCCATGGGCTTGTCCTTGGCCTTGGTAATATCTTTATAGGTAATCAGTCCCACGAGGCGGTTCTCACGGTCGACTACCGGCAGTTTCTCGATCTTGTTTTCCTGCAGAATCTGTGCAGCCGCTGTAAGGTCGGTCTGCTGATGGGTGGTGACGAGGTTTTCCTTTGTCATCACTTCGTCAATGAGCTTGTCCAGATGGCGTTCAAAACGGAGGTCACGGTTGGTGACGATACCTACGAGATGGTTCTCCCCGTCGACGACAGGAATGCCGCCGATATGGTAGTCGGCCATCATGTCGAGTGCATCTTTCACGGTGCGTCCCTGACGGATGGTGACCGGATCGTAGATCATTCCGTTCTCTGCCCGCTTCACGATGGCGACCTGGCGTGCCTGGTCCTCGATGGTCATGTTCTTGTGGATGACGCCGATACCTCCTTCACGTGCAATGGCGATCGCCATCGAGCTTTCTGTCACGGTGTCCATGGCCGCCGTCACGAAAGGTACGTTGAGGTCGATGTGCCGCGAGAACTTGGTCTTCAATTCCACCTCTTTGGGCAGCACTTCTGAATAAGCCGGGATTAAGAGGACGTCATCGTAGGTCAGACCGTCCATCATGATTTTTTCTGCAACAAATGATGACATAATTGTATTTTAGAAATTTATTGCATGCAAATTTAGCAATTTAAATTCAAACAGACAGTGTTTTTCTTTTTTTCCATTCCTTAATTAAAGCTATTTAACGACATATACCTGCTCGGAGTAACTGTTCAATGAACAGTGATGGCTATCGTTATTTTTGTATGGTCCCGGATAGATTTGTTTTATTTCTTGTTAAAGTCCGGCCATCAGAAGGTTATTCTTCGGGGGGGCGTGTTGATGAATGTAGATGAGTGTTTTCTCTGAATCTAAGTGACCGACCTATGGACTTTTCCGCCGAGCAGACTTTGTTCTCTTCATAGTGGTCGACTGTCACTCGAATTGTGTTTTTGAGCTGCGGTTGAAAATAAATGCCGTCGTTTTATAATGAATAAAAGGCTGCTGGACAACAGAATACGAATATTGATAGAAAAAATCTATCAATAGAATAGATACAGTCTGTTGTTTGAAGAAGATTAAAAAACTATCTTTGCATTCGAATCGATTAAATAACTTAACAGAAAGGTTTTAGCAATGAGAACATTAGAATTTTTAGGTTTAGATGAGAAGAAGGTACAGTACGTGGTAAAGGAACTCTCCGTATTGTTGGCTGACCTTCAGGTGTATTATAGTAATCTTCGCGGTTTCCACTGGGACGTGAAGGGGCATGGTTTCTTTGTAATGCACGGCAAATATGAAGAGCTTTACAACGATGCAGCAGAGAAAGTGGATGAAGTGGCAGAGCGTATCCTCCAGCTGGGCAGTGCGCCGGAGAGCCGTTACAGTGCTTATTTGCAGACATCTGAGATCAAGGAAGCCGGTGTCGTAAGCTGTGCCAAGGAAGGAATTGATCTTCTTCTTGATTCTTACAAGACTTTGATCGTTCGGGAACGTAAGATTATTGAGCTTGCATCCGATGCCAAGGACGACACGACGGTCTCGCTGATAAGCGACTTCCTGAAGGATCAGGAGAAGACGGTCTGGATGCTCGTTGCGGTCAGATCGCAGAGCTGTGCTGAATAATTCGGCAGGAACAGGGCACTGTCTATAGGGCAGGCTCTGGAGGGTATGGAACATAGAAGGTCTGTCCTGGGGCAGACAAAAGCTTCGGGCACACCTCCTCACGTTTCTCCATAAATAAACAGCCATATCCTGGCAGGTAATGCCTCGATATGGCTGTTTTTGTCAGAATATTTCTTGTTTCAAAATCTACTGACGGTGAGTTGCGTTCCAATCAGGCACTACTTGCGTTTCAATTGGTGCTTGGTTGGAGGGCAAGTAATGCTTGATTCGGATGCAGATGGGCGTAGTTTTCAAGAGCAATCGTAATCTGCTGATTTCGTGTCGTTTGCAAGTGGATATTGGGTTCCTTCTTTCCGTCTTCCAGGCAGGACGGAAAGCAATTGTTGTAAGGATATTTCAAATCTGGCAGCCCATGTGTCCATCTGGGAATCGGCAGAGTTTTGCAGGAGAATCATACCTGTGAAAGTGTGTGGAAACAGAACAGGGGCACACAAAATCTGTGTGTCCCTGTTTCTATATGAGGCGGTCTATATACCGCTCCTTTGTTTCTTTGCAAGAAGAATCTTCAGAACTCTGCGTTCTTCGGTGTGCGTGCGAACGGAATTACGTCGCGGATATTCTGCATACCGGTAACGAAGAGGATAAGCCGTTCGAAGCCGAGACCGAATCCGCCATGAGGGCAGGTTCCGTACTTGCGGGTGTCGAGATACCAGTCGTACACCTCACGCTTCATGCCTCGGCTGTCTATCTCCGCAAGCAGTTCGTCATAGTTCTCTTCACGGACAGAGCCGCCGATGATTTCGCCGATGCGCGGGAAGAGTACATCGGTTCCCTGCATGGTCTTTCCGTCGGGGTTCTTCTTCATGTAGAACGACTTGATTTCGCTCGGGTAGTCGGTCATGATGACAGGACGTCTGAAGTGATCCTCGACAAGATAGCGTTCGTGCTCGCTGCTGAGGTCCATGCCCCATCCGGTAATCGGGAACTCGAACTTCACGCCGTCGGCGACAGCCTTCCGGAGAATTTCGATGCCCTCTGTATAGGTAAGGCGGACGAAGTCTTCCTTCAATACACCTTCCAGACGTGCGATGAGCTCCTTGTCGATCATCTTGTTCAGGAACTCAAGGTCGTCCTTGCAGTTGTCCAGTGCCCACCGGACACAGTACTTGATGAAATCTTCCTCCAGGTCCATCAGCTCGTCCTTGTCGATGAAGGCGACCTCCGGCTCGACCATCCAGAACTCTGCCAGGTGGCGGGGCGTGTTGGAGTTTTCGGCACGGAACGTCGGTCCGAATGTGTAGATGGCACCGAGTGATGTCGCGCCCAGTTCGCCTTCCAGCTGTCCGGAAACGGTGAGATTCGTGCGCTTTCCGAAGAAATCTGCATTGTAGTCAACCTTTCCTGACTTGGCGATGCGGTCGAGGTCGAGTGTCGTCACCTGGAACATATTGCCGGCTCCCTCTGCATCGCTGCCTGTAATCAGCGGGGTATGGAAATAGTAGAATCCATGCTCATGGAAGTACCTGTGGATGGCGATGGCCATGTTGTGGCGGATGCGGAAGACTGCTCCGAAAGTGTTTGTACGCAGACGCATATGCCCGTACTTGCGCATATATTCGAAGCTCTGTCCTTTTTTCTGCATGGGATAGTCGCTTGGACAGAGACCGTAGATTTCGACTTCCTTGCATTGGATTTCGGAAGTCTGTCCCTTTCCCTGGCTCTCAACAAGCGTCCCGACAACACTGATGCAGGCTCCTGTCGTGATGCTTTTCAGCTCTTCTGCATCCATCTTTGACGGGTCGACGACTACCTGGATGTTTTTGATGGTGGAGCCGTCGTTCAGTGCGATGAAGTCAACAGCCTTGCTGCTTCTGTGGGAACGCACCCATCCCTTTACGTTGATATCTTTTCCAAAGTCGGTGCAGGCAAGTGCATCGACGACTTTTGTTCTCTTCATCTTTAATGTTGTAGTTAGGGCCTCCAGAGTGCCTCAAGAGGAGGGAATGTCAGTCACTGATATGCACAATGACCGGTAACGGCATTGCCTGGTTTCTTACATTCCTTTCTTTAGAGGGGTCGTGGAGGCCGTTTATAGAAGCTTTCGGGGATGTCTTTATCCCCGTTTGTCCTCCTGCATCCCTCTTTCTGAGGGACTTGGAGAGGCCTGCTTTTCTACTCAAATGCCCCCATGCGCAGCATATCCACTTCCTTCTCCGTGAGGAACCGCCAGTCGCCACGACGTACATTCTTCTTCGTCAGACCGGCGAACTGTACACGGTCGAGCTTGACAACGCGATAGCCGAGACTCTCGAAGATGCGACGGACGATGCGGTTTTTGCCGCTGTGGATTTCGATGCCCACCTGTGTCTGGTCCTGTGGGTCGGCATATTCAATGGCATCAGCCTTGATCTCACCGTCCTCAAGCTCGATGCCGTCAGAGATTTTCTGCAGGTCGTTGGCTGTGACCGGCTTGTCGAGGAACACATGATAGACCTTCTTCTTCAGGAACTTGGGATGGGTAAGCTTTGAGGCAAGGTCGCCGTCGTTGGTAAGGAGCAGCACACCTGTCGTGTTACGGTCCAGGCGGCCTACAGGATAGATACGTTCCGGGCAGGCTCCCTTCACGAGGTCCATGACCGTCTTGCGCTGCTGCGGGTCATCGCTCGTGGTGACGTAATCCTTCGGTTTGTTCAGAAGGACATATACTTTCTTCTCCAATGATACCGGCTTCTCCTGGAAGAGGACTACGTCAGAGCGCAGCACCTTGCTGCCGAGTTCCTTTACGACTTCTCCGTTTACGGTCACTGCGCCGGAGAGGATGAATTCGTCTGCCTCACGGCGTGAGCATACACCGGCATTGGCAAGGTACTTGTTCAGGCGGATCGGCTCATTCGGGTCGAAGTTCTCCTCCTTGTACTCAATCCGCTTCTTGAGCGAGTATTTAGCATTCGGGTCATAATCAGCTGTACGCTGGCGATAACCGCCCTGATTGTAGCCGCCGCGGTTCTGGTAGCCGCCACGGTTGTTGTAACCTCCCCGGTTCTGATAGCCTCCATGATTGTAACCTCCCCGGTTGTTGTTATAGCCGCGGTTCTGGTAGCCGCCGCGTGGCTGGTAACCTCCGTGCCGCGGCTGATAACCTCCCTGGTTTGCCTGATAGCCATTGTTTTCCTCGCCCTCAGCACCGTTTCCGGCATTGTAGCGTGGGCGGTAAGGCTGTTGCTGGTAACCGTTTTCGTCGTTGTTGTAACGAGGACGGTAACCTCCCTGCTGCGGGCGGTTCTGATAGCCACCGCGGTTGTTATATCCGCCCTGCCGTGGCTGGTAGCCGCCTTCGTCACCGTTGTTGTTGTAGCGTGGCCGGTAGCCCCCTTGCTGCGGGCGGTTCTGATAGCCACCGCGGTTGTTGTAGCCTCCGTAGCTGTTCTGGCGTGGCCGGTAGCCTCCCTGCTGCGGGCGGTTTGTACTCTGCAGACCAGAGCCGAAACCTTCCGGACGGAATCCGCCTTCGTCGTTGCCGTTGTTTGTCTTGTTGCTGCTGTAAGCACGCTGGCTGTGAATACGCGGCCGCTGTGTGCGTCCTGTTGTGCCACGGTACTCTCTCTGGTAGCTGCCTTGACCGGCTGCTGAATAGCCCTCCCGGCTGTTCTCGTTCTGCTCAGACTGAACTTCTTTGTTCTCGAATTCTTCTGCCATAGTTGTTTTGCTTTTTGTTTTGGTGTTACTGGCCTCACGGCCAATGATAGTTGTTTTATTTTGTTTATAATTTGAACTCCGTTTGACAGGAGCTACTCAGTTGCTGTCTGCTTGTAGAGCTTTTGGGGAAGTGGTTAAATTCCCGTATAGTTGTGCGGGGTGATAGCCATCAGTTCGGCTTTCACATTGTCGCTGACATTGAGCGTGCGGATGAACGCATGGATGGTCTCTTCGGTCATCTTCTCGTTTGTGCGGGTGAGCGCCTTCAGTGCCTCGTAGGGATGCGGATAGGCTTCACGGCGCAGGATGGTCTGGATGGCTTCGGCCACGACGGCCCATGTGTTGTCAAGGTCCTCGCTCAGTTTCTTCTCGTTGAGGATGAGCTTGCGCAGTCCTTTCAGTGTACTTTGGATGGCGATGATGCTGTGACCGAGCGGTACACCGACATTGCGCAGTACGGTGGAATCCGTAAGGTCGCGCTGCAGGCGGCTCACCGGCAGCTTCTGTGCCAGGAATTGCAGGATGGCGTTGGCTATCCCGAGGTTTCCCTCGCTGTTTTCGTAATCGATGGGGTTCACCTTGTGCGGCATGGCACTTGACCCTACCTCGCCGGTCTTGATCTTCTGCTTGAAATATTCCATGGAGATGTACATCCAGAAGTCACGGTCCAGGTCGATGATGATGGTATTGATGCGGCGGATGGCATCGAACACGCTGCCCAGATGGTCGTAGTTGCTGATCTGTGTCGTCCACTGTTCACGTTCCAGCCCCAGCTTCTCGCTGACGAACCGGTTGCCGAAGGCACGCCAGTCATACTGCGGATAAGCCACGTGATGGGCGTTGAAGTTGCCCGTGGCACCGCCGAACTTGGCTGTCAGCTTGCAGCTGCGCAGGGATGCAAGCTGCTCGGACAGGCGATAGACATAGACCTCAATCTCCTTGCCCAGTCGGGTGGGGGAGGCCGGCTGTCCATGTGTCTTCGCCAGCATCGGCACATCCTTCCATTCCCCGACGTATTCCTTCAGCTGTGCGATCAGCTCCTCGACCTGCGGATAGAACACCTCTTCGAGTGCTTCCTTTACTGACAGCGGGACACTTGTGTTGTTGATGTCCTGCGAAGTCAGGCCGAAGTGGATGAACTCCTTGTAGGCCTCCAGCCCGCCGATCCTGTCAAACTCTTCTTTGAGGAAGTATTCAACCGCCTTCACGTCGTGGTTGGTCGTCTTCTCAATTTCCTTTACCCGTGCCGCCGAAGCCTCGTCGAAGTTGCGGTAGATGTCACGCAGCGACTCGAAGAGCGTGCTGTCGAAACTTTCCAGTTGCGGCAAGGGCAGCTCGCACAGCGTGATGAAATACTCGATTTCGACACGTACCCGGTAACGGATGAGGGCATACTCGGAAAAATAGTCGGCAAGGTGTTCGGTCTTGTTTCGGTAGCGACCGTCAATGGGAGATACGGCTGTCAATGTGTCGAGGATCATAACAATGTTGATTAATATGGTGCAAAATTAACAATAAAATCAGTAACAGCGCAAATAATAATAATAATATTCTGAAAAGAATGCGGATAAATTCTCAATAAAATAAAAAAGACCTCACAACAGGCGTTGCAAAGTCATTCATTTCTCTTATACATAAAGGTGGGCGTTGACGGATTCGAACCGCCGACCCTCTGCTTGTAAGGCAGATGCTCTAAACCAGCTGAGCTAAACGCCCTTTAAAATTCCCTGCAACCCCGAAAGGTCACAGGGAAACACCCCTTGTGGGCGTTGACGGATTCGAACCGCCGACCCTCTGCTTGTAAGGCAGATGCTCTAAACCAGCTGAGCTAAACGCCCTTACTTTTTGTAAGGCGAGTGCAAAGGTAGGGAAAGATTTTCGTTCCAGCAAGCAAATAGAGAATTATTTGATTGAAAATCTTATTTGGGTGTTTAATTTGGGTCTTTGTATGGGTGTATGGTGAGGTTCTGTCGGCGTATAATGCTTAGACGTTTGCAGGCGGCCGGAATATGAGGGTGATTGCCTTACGGCCTGCTGAAATACCTGTACGTCAATCAGACAACTTGCAGGGTGGATGGTTTCTCTCCTGCAGAACCCCATTCTGAAGGTTTTACAGTCTGGGACAATCCGACAGGAAAAGACCATTTCAAAACTCATTTTTGAGTAAAGAAATGGTCTTTTCTTTGCTTCTCGGGGAATACTACTTACAAATTAAAGGTTGTCAAGCTGTGAATCTGCTCGATGCATCCTGCATTCACCGAGGCCGAAACCAAATTCCGTAAAGGAAACTGGCATGGTGCGGCTTAGCGGTCGGTAGGCCAGTTCTGTGGACATCCGACATCTGCGCTCCAAGTGCCCAGATCTATATGGGTTCCATAAAGGAACACCCTGTATGCTGCGTTGGCAGAACGAGGACCCCATATCGAATCCCACTCATAAAGAGGCGTACTTGACCAATAGACAGCGTCTCCTCCCGGACCACCTGTTTGATCATAACAGTGGAGATCGGGAAGATAGAAATAGTCGTCTATATTGGCGGGCTTACGCTCCCAGTGCCCTGAAGAAATGCTGTTGGACACCGTGGACCCCACAACTTCTTTTCTATGATCTTTGCCATCGGGAGAAACATTCTTCAAATCGGATACGGATTTGCCTTCTTCCTTAGCGATGACGCGCAGCTTCTTTAGCCAGTGGCCTCCTTTATGGAGGTGATCCATACAAACCCAAAGAGAGTTGTCCCAGTAGTAATCGCCTTTCATTATGTACCAGTAAAGTTCGTTTACATTGGGGCAGTCCTTGCAACTGCGTTTGGCTTCCATATCGTTGTAGTCGTCGCGAGTAAGTCCGTCCGGAAGTTCTCTATACCAACGGGGGTCGGTATTGTCCTTGGGGTAATTGGTGGAGCCGGTTTGTTCCCAAGCGTAAGTCGGCTGTTCGGGATGCGGACCATTCCATTCGTAGCCTTTCCAATAGTGTTGCCCCACGGCGGCATCCCACATATAATAGACATCACCTCTGTATTCGGGCACTTGCAGGTTCTGGCTGATGATCTTGTTCTTGCCGGCAGTAAAGGTTACGTTGCTGTATTCCTTGGTGATGGTGCCCCGAACGCCGGTACCACCTTGAGGAACCGAGTTGTTCTCATAGATGGTATATTCTACAGTGAATTTGCTGTACGTGCCCGGCGCGATGACCATGATGGCGGCATTGGCCTCGGCATTGGGAGCTGTCAGCGGGATGGGGAAATCGTTCAATTTCAGCTCTATGTAGTTGTTGTACCTTGTGGTGGCGGGACGGGAGCTGAGGTCGATGCCGTTGTCGTCGAATTTGAATATTCCGCAGACAGCTTTGTCGGCCGTCACCTTGATTTGCTCGATTTTGGACCGGGCAACACCTTTCTGCGAGGTATAGGGCAGGAAGGTGATGTAGGAGGCCTTGTGGTCGATCATGAAAGTGTAATTCCCGTCAGCTTGCCGGTACGCCGTGCCTGTACCGCAGTCGCCGTATTGGGCAAGATTCGGGGCATCGTTGGGCTTGGTCTGCTCTTGCTTGCTCTCTATTTTAGCTCTGTACAATACAGGATATTCCCAGTTTCCAACATAGCGCATGGGATATTGGGAGGCAGTCAACTCACCGACACGAAACCAGAACGTAGCTCTGGACGTACGGTCTTTGCCCGAGGCTTTAAGCTGATCCCTGATGTCGCTCCCGTCGGCACCAAAGAATTTTGGTTCATGTGTGTCGCGATCTACCTCTGATCCCACCCCGACTAATTCGGCTCCATTCCAGTAGAATTTGATGCCCGTCCCGGTATATTCGCCGACGACACGCGTCGTGGGACTCGTGGGGTCTGCGGGCAGCACCTCGTTGTTTACGGAAAAGGCCGTCAATCCTGCGGTGTCGGGCTTCTGCTTCGGGTTCTGTCTGTCGGTGTCTGCATCGTCCGTGGCGCAGGCCGTGAACAGCACGGCGGCAAGGGCCAGCAGCGATAAAATGCTTGCTTTTTTCTTCTTTCTTTTCATTTTCTTGTTGTTTTCGTTCGTTACCAGTCAAGTTTTTTCCCGTAGGAGGACTCTCCGTCGTCCTCTTCGTCTTCCCAGCCGAAAGAGTCGATGCGGCGGGCATGCAGGGGGCTGTCGTCGTTGCCTGCGTCGTTGTGTCCGCCGGAGAACTGCTGCAGCAGTGGGCCGTGGCCGAGAGAGACGACCTTCACCTGCGGTGTCATGTAAGTGAGCCTCGCGTCGGCTTCTTGTCTGTTTTCCTTCTGTTTCATATATTTTCTGTTTTATGAGTTGATTGCACTTATTTCCTTTTGCCCGACGGGACAAAAGGACACGGAAAAGCGGACAAAGGGAACTCATGCGAAGCCCTTTGTCTGCCGGGATTGCGGCACGCCATGCGCGCGCGTATGCGAACGTTTTTTAGAGGGAGGTCAGCGACGGTGCGCCTGTGTGTGTGTGTGTGTGTGTGTGTGTGTGTGTGTTAGCAAAATATCCGGGACTGCCAAATATAAAGCGTTAAAAGTTGCAAGGAAACCTCTGTTTCCCCGCAGGCCCTTGCTGCCGCCGTTGATATTTTCCTTTGCCGTCATATTCACACAGTCAACTGTAGCCTCCTGACAAGAGACTACCATTTCCGGTGCAAAATTAGACGAAATTTATTGAAAATGCAAATATTTTACAGAAAAAATCCAAAAAAGTGAATTTCCCTCTCCTAAACCTCCATGCGGATAGATGGACTTTATGGATTCAGCCAATTCTCAAGAGTCGTTCTGTCTGCGGACTTAATGTGAGGCATCCATTAGGGGCTGTCCTAAAAAGTTTTTGGTAGTATACTGGTATTATGAAATCCGTCTTTGAAAATCTGCCTTAAGGATTATTTTAGAACCTGCCCAAAGGTAGAATGATTTTGTAAAATAGTTTATTTTTATCTTGCCCGAATTGTTTATTTTGCTTATATTTGCAGTGATTTTTACGGAAGGAGAACAGATAAGCATAATGTTATGGCAGTAGAAATAAGACTGGAACAGAGTAAGTTCAAGGACAAGAAAGGTGCTGGCAAGTGGTATGCCCGTACGGTCAGTACGGGCGTTGTGACGACAGAGGAACTTGCCGATGCCATCCAGGAGAACACATCGTTCTCGCGTGGTGACGTGCGCGGGCTTGTCATTGCGTTGGTGGATGAAATCTCCTACCGGCTGCGTGAGGGAGAGACGGTGGCCCTTGAAGGTCTCGGCCGTTTCCATCTCACCGTGGAGAGTGAGCCGGTAGACAATCCCGAGGATTTTGACATTAGGAAGCACGTCAAGAACGTGAAGTGCCGCTTCGTACCCACCAGTACCCGCAATGCGCGTACTGGGAAGAAAAACCAGACCCTTGCCTACGGTGCGCGTGTGGAGTGGGCGGAGCCGGAAGAGGACGAAGAGGAGGAAGATTAAAAGGCCCGCCGGCGAGTTCCTCCCGCTGAAAACGGCTGTGGGAAATCATCGGCCGGACATGGATTTGATATTGTACAGAGAGGGCGTGTCAAAACTCGCTTCCAGCTAAAGACAGCTATTATTTGTAAAGAACAACCGCTACCAAAGAGTTGATAACTCGATGATAGCGGTTGTTTTGGTGTTTATGAGGGTTTGAAACTGTCGATAGGAAAAGAGTTCTTTCTGAATCCTGAGTTTTGAAATACCCTCGTTCTCAGTGTCCGGCCCCGGCTTCCGTAGGGAGGAAGCAGCTTGCAGACACAGTGAGAAAAGGTGTTAAAGAGGATATTCCTCAAAAGCGTAGAGCACGGTCGAGAGGTAACGCTCGCCCGTGTCAGGGAGAAGGGCCACGACGGTCTTGCCTGCATTCTCCGGCCGGCGGGCTATCTCGGCTGCTGCAAAGGCGGCCGCTCCAGAAGAGATGCCGACCAGCAGGCCTTCCTGCTGTGCCAGCTGACGGCCGGCGAGGATGGCCTGGTCGTTCTCTACCTGGAACACTTCGTCTACGTATTCCTTGCTGTAAGTCGCCGGTACGAAGCCGGCTCCGATACCCTGTATCTTGTGCGGTCCGCTCTTTCCGCCGCTCAGGACGGGCGAGGCAGCCGGCTCGACGGCAACGATCTTGACAGCCGGATTCTGTTCCTTGAGGTAACGTCCGATGCCGCTGACGGTACCGCCGGTCCCCACGCCTGCTACGAAGACATCCACCTTGCCGTCGGTATCACGCCATATCTCCGGCCCTGTCGTGCGGTAATGCCGTTCCGGATTGGCCTGGTTCTCGAACTGCTGGAGGATGACGCTGCCTGGAATGGAGCTGCGCAGTTCTTCGGCCACCTTGATCGCCCCCTTCATGCCGTCCTTCCCGCTGGTCAGCTTCACCGTGGCACCGTATGCTTTCACAAGATTCCGCCGTTCGACGCTCATCGTCTCGGGCATGGTCAGGATGAGCCGGTAGCCTTTCACGGCCGCCACCAGTGCCAGTCCGACTCCTGTGTTTCCGCTGGTCGGTTCGATGATGGTCGCACCGGGTTTCAGCTGTCCTTTCGCTTCGGCATCTTCTATCATTGCCAGTGCGATGCGGTCCTTCACGCTGCCGCCGGGGTTGAAATATTCTATCTTTGCGAGGATGGGCGTTTCGAGCCCCTTCCCTGCAGAGAACTTACGGAGTGCCAGCAGCGGCGTGTTCCCGATAAGTTCTGTGAGTCTGTCTGCTATCTTTGCCATGATGTTGTTGTTATGTTTCTTACTTCACCGCCTCGAATGCCTGGTCGAGGTCGGCGATAATGTCTTCATAATGTTCTGTACCGATGGAGAGGCGGACGGTGTTCGGGTAGATGCCCTGACCGGCGGCCTCCTCCACGCTCAGTTCGGAGTGTGTGGTGGAGAGCGGATGGATGACGAGCGACTTCAGGTCGGCCACATTGGCCAGCAGGGAGAACACCTTGAGATGGTCGATGAAGTCGAATGCCTTCTGCTGGTCGCCGTCAAGCTTGATGGTGAAGATGCTGCCTGCGCCGTTGGGAAAGTAACGCTGGTAGAGGTCGTGGTTGGGATGGGAAGCCACGGCCGGATGGTTGATCTTCTTGACCAGCGGCTGTTTCTCCAGGTATTCCAGTACCTTCCTGGTGTTGTACACGTGCCGTTCCACCCGCAGACTCAGTGTCTCCAGCCCCTGCAGCAGCAGGAAGGCATTGAACGGAGAGATGGCTGCTCCCTGGTCGCGCAGCAGCAGTGTGCGGACGCGTGTCGCGAACGGTGCGGGCACATCGCCGAAGACAAGGCCGTGATAAGAAGCGTCCGGCTTGTTGAAGCCCGGGAACTTCCCGGGGTCTGCCTTCCAGTCGAAGGTGCCGCCGTCGACGATGACACCCCCGAGGGAAGTCCCGTGGCCGCCGATGAACTTTGTGGCGGAATGTACGACGATGTCGGCACCGTGTTCTATCGGGCGGATCAGGTAAGGTGTGCCGAACGTGTTGTCTATCAGCAGCGGAAGGCCGTGGCGGTGGGCGATGTCGGCCGACCGTTCGATGTCGGAGATGTTGGAGTTGGGATTGCCCAGCGTCTCGATGTAGACCAGCCGGGTGTTGTCCCGGATGGCTGACTCCAGTTCCTCGTAGTTGTCGGGGTCGAAGAAGGTGGTGCTGATGCCGTATTTGCTCAGCGTGTGTGCCAGGAGATTGTACGTACCTCCGTAGATGGTCTTGGAGGCGACGACATGATCGCCGGCGAAAGCGATGTTGGTGATGGCGTAGGTGACGGCTGCTGCGCCGGATGCGACGGCAAGTCCTGCCACACCCCCTTCGAGCGCAGCGATACGCTCTTCAAAGGCTGTCTGTGTCGGATTGTTCAGCCGGCCGTAGATGTTGCCGGTCGCCTTGAGCGCAAAGAGGTCGGAAGCGTGCTGACAGTCGTTGAAGACGTAGGAGGTCGTCTGGTAGATGGGCACGGCACGTGAACCTGTCGCCGGGTCAGCCTGTTCCTGTCCTGCATGGAGCTGGAGTGTCTCGAAGTGATACTTTTGTTTTGCCATAAAACTGGGTTTCCTTTCTTTTCTGTTCCTTCCGTGGACCTTAATGAGAGGGTGGAGGGGAAACGGTTAATACATTTATTGATATTAATTCTCTGCCGTTCACGTGTCACATCGGGCATCCACGCCCCGGATGTATCTTGTTTGCGGTTGCAAAGGTACGGACTTTTCCCGATGCGTGGAATACTCCACTTGTGTTATTTTCCCTACCATGAATGTGGTATTTATGGGCGACGACCATGGCGACAGAGCCACGTGTCGTATTGCGGCAGCCTGTTGCGGTAAATCGGCAGCCTGTCGCCAAAAGATTGGCGACACATAGCCAAAGGGCTGCCGACAGGTATGTCTGTAGTTGAATGTTGTCTGTGCCAGGTGCTTTCAAACCTACCTTGTGCAATTAAAATATCGGTCTCGCATTGCCATTCAGATAAAAAACATTATATTTGCATTACAGTTGTCATCAATCTCTACGATTATGCAGAAAT
This sequence comes from Prevotella denticola, assembly GCF_900454835.1. Classification (GTDB taxonomy): domain Bacteria; phylum Bacteroidota; class Bacteroidia; order Bacteroidales; family Bacteroidaceae; genus Prevotella; species Prevotella denticola. The sequence continues at coordinate 343,965 of NZ_UGTM01000001.1, forward strand.
ACGCTGATTACATAGAAGAAATCGAGATCGACTCGCTCTGGAGCGGAAAGAAGCACATCCGGTGGACGCTGGACCGGCAGGTGAACATCCTGAGCGGCATCAACGGTGTGGGCAAGAGCACCATTCTGAACAAGGTGGTACGCAGCCTTTCGCAGGGCGGCGAGTTCCCCAGCCACTCGCTCAAGGGCGTGCGGCTGAAGGTCTGTCCGGACGATGCGCGGTGGATACGCTACGACATCATCCGCTCGTTCGACCGTCCGCTGATGGATTCGGACAGCATCAGCAAGATAAACACCAACCTCGTCACGGAACTTGACTGGCAGCTCTTCCAGCTTCAGCGCAAATACCTCGATTATCAGGTGAACATCGGCAACCGTATCATAGAGACCTTGCAGGGGGGAGAGGCCGATGCGGCGGTGAAGGCACAGCGCATATCGCAGCCTAAGAAGCGGTTTCAGGACATTCTGGACGACCTGTTCACCGAGACCGGCAAGAAGATTGTCCGGTCGGAGAATGAGATCCGTTTCTCGCTGATGGGAGAGACGCTCGCCCCCTATCAGCTGTCGAGCGGCGAGAAGCAGATGCTGGTCATTCTGCTGACGGTGCTGGTGGAAGACAATAAGGATTATGTCCTCTTCATGGACGAACCGGAGGTGAGCCTGCATATCGACTGGCAGAAACGGCTCATCGACCTCATTCTGGAGCTGAACCCGAATGTACAGATCATCCTTGCCACACATAGTCCGGCCGTCATCATGAACGGATGGATCGACCGTGTGACCGAGGTGACGGACATCACTGACAACTGACTGCAGGCAGGGGGGATGAATGATGGGAAGAAGACTGAGCGACAACCTTTCGTCGGCATATATTGAAGCGGCGAACCGGCTGAACGGGAAGCACGCACGGAGGAAGATCATCGCCTACGTGGAAGCGTATGACGACATCTTCTTCTGGCGTACCGTGCTGAGTGGATTCGAGAACGAGGACCGCTATTTTGAAGTGATGCTGCCGTCGAGAATCAACCTGACGAAGGGGAAGCGGTCAGTGCTGATGAACCTCGTCGCGCAGAACATGGGCGAGAACATGATTGCCTGTGTGGATGCCGACTACGATTATCTTCTCCAGGGAACTACGCCTCTGTCGGCAGAGGTGAACGGTAATCCTTATGTGTTCCACACATACGCATACGCCATCGAGAACCTGCAATGCTATGCGCCGAGCCTGCACGATGTGACGGTGGCCGTGGCCCTCAACGACCATGCCGTCTTCAACTTCGAGGAGTTCCTGAAGCAGTACAGCGAGATCATCCACCCGCTCTTTGTGTGGAGCATCTGGCATTACAGGCACGGACTCCACCGGCGGTTCACCATCTCCGACTTCAACAGGGTGGTGGAGGTAGGCTCCTTCTCCTTGCGGGGAGCTGCTGAAAGCCTGCAGCGGTTGCGGAACAAGGTCCAGATGCGGGTACGGCAGTTGCAGCGGGAGAATCCGGCGGCGAAAGAGAGTTATCTGCAGCTCAAGGACGAGCTGCGTACATTGGGTGTGACACCTGCAACCACCTATCTTTATATTCAGGGACACCATCTTTTCGACAACATCGTCGTCCCGGTCCTGAAGCGTGTCTGCGACCGTTTGATCCGGGAACGCGAAGAAGAAATAAACCGCAATGCCGTACACGACACACAGCGGCGCAACGAACTTTCAAGTTACAGCCACAGTACGGAGGCGATTGTTCCCATGCTCCGCCGTAACGTGGGCTATGTCGGCTCTGAACCGTTCCGAAGACTTCGGGAGGATGTGGACAGATTCTTAGAACAGGCAGCACGGCAGTCGGATGAGGAACCAGTAGATAATTACTGATTCTTTCCTGTCAGTGTGCCGAGGGTAAACACCATTGGTGTTGAGGGGGTACACCAATAGTGTCAAGGCTTAGCACGGATCACGTCAAGCATTATAATAATCGGATAGAAGTAGTTAATAATCGGATAGAAGTAGTGCTATTCTCCTGAAAGTAAGTTTTCTGCAATAAACATCATGCTCCCCCGGTAAAGAGTCTGCCGCAGAAGAATATATTTTAGGATAAGACATAGTCTGGCTTCATCCACAGCAGATGCGCCTGTGACCGGTCTGCTGTGGAATTATTTTCCTGTCACTGCCGTCCTGTCCCTAAAAAGTGCCATGTTTGTTCTCGGGTAATCCCTGATGACGGATTATGGAGCGTTTCAGTTCTCCTTCCAGAACGCCGGTGTGAACAGTACCAGGACGGTGAACAGTTCCAGACGGCCGACAAGCATGAGGAAGGAGCAGATCCACTTGGCAATGTCGGGCAGCTGTGCCCACGACATCGTCGGTCCTATTTCCATGCCGAGCGTCGGGCCCACATTGCCGAGACTACTCAGCGTGATGGTGATGGCATTTGTGTTGTCGATGCCGAAGGCAATCATCGTAAAGGAACAGAAGAGTGTCAGTACGAGATACAGTCCGATGAATCCCAGGAGGGTCACGCGCTTCGACTGCGGGATGTTCACGCCGTCAATCTTCATGGGCAGGACCGCATTGGGATGCAGAATCTGCCGGAACTCGTTTCGGATCACTTTCAGCAGCATTACGCCCCGGATGCTCTTAATGCCGCCGCTCGTAGAGCCTGAACAGCCGCCGAAGAACATACAGGCTGCCAGGACGACCCACGTCACGTGCGGCCACTTGCCGGCATCATCGCTGACGAGGCCTGTCGTCGTGATGAATGAAACCACCTGGAAGATGGCACTGCGGAAAGCGTGCTCGATGTCGTAATGGTTGCGATAGACAAGCTCGAAGGCAATGAACAGGGCGAACGAAAGTACCATGAGGGCATAGAGCCGGAATTCGCTGTTTTTCAGTAGTTTCCTGATATCCATGCCTACGGCCGAAGCATACATAAGCGTGAAATTCACTCCCGAGAGGAAGCAGAACAGTGAACAGACATACTCTTCGGCCGGGGAGTGGAACGTCATGATGGAACCGCTCTCGGTGGCGAAACCGCCGGTCGCCGTACTCGTCATGGAATAATTGAAGGCGTCGAACCATCCCATTCCACAGAGTTTGTAACTGAGGATGCAGGCCACGGTCAGCATCAGATAAACAACCCATATCGACTTCGCACTTGTGCTCAGTCGGGGATGGAGCTTGCTCTTGATGGGCCCTGTCGCTTCGGCTGCGAACACCTTTACCGATCCGCCTACGATGGAGGGAAGAATGGCTATGGTGAAGAACACGATGCCCAGTCCGCCGATCCATTGGGTGAGCGAACGCCAGTAGAGAAGTCCTTTCGGAAGCCGTTCTGGATAGTCGATGATTGTGGCACCAGTCGTCGTAAAACCCGACATGGCCTCAAAGAAGGCATCCGTGAAGCTGTGGATATATCCGCTGATCATAAACGGGAGTGTGCCGAACAGCGTGAAGAGAATCCAGGCCACAGTCACGACGAAGTAAGCGTCACGGCGACCCAGGAGATTGTCGGCATTGCGCCCCAGCAGACGGAACAGGAAGCCTGTGCCGACAGTAATGAGGATGCTCCAGACGAAGGGCATGACATCGACGCTCTGGTACCACAATGACACGGCCAGACAATTGAGCAGCAGCAGTCCTTCTATCCATAGCAGTGACCCAAGAATCTTGGAGATAAGTTTCAGATTCAGCATGATCAGATAAATAATTTTTCCACCTTTTTCATGTCCACATTGTAACAGAAGATCACCACCGAATCGCCGGCCTCGATCTGTGTGTTGCCGGAGACAAGCATTCCCTCGCCGTTCCTTACCAGTCCGCCGATGGTGACTCCTTTCGGCAGGTTGATGTCTTTCACCGGCTTGCGGGTGATCTTTGAGTCGGGACTGGGCGTGAATTCGGCCACATCGGCATTGACCGACATGAGGAACCGGATGTTCTCCACGTTGGCATCCAGCATCATCTGGTAAATATGGCTGGCGGCAACGGCCTTCTTGTTGATGATCGTGCCGATGTCAAGGCTCTCTGCCGTACCCACGTAGTCAAAGTTCTCTACGGAGGCGACCGTCTTGCGTACACCCATCCGTTTGGCCGTCAGGCACGCCAGGATGTTGGTCTCGGCATTGGACGTAAGTGCCACGAATGCCTGCGTGTTGCGGATGCCCTCTTCCTTCAGCAGTGCAATGTCGCGCCCGTCACCGTTGATGACGAGCGTGTCTTCGTTGAAGATGTTGTTCAGCTCCTCGCAGCGTTCAGGACTCTGTTCGATGATCTTGGCGTGCATGTATTCGGGCAGCATCTTCACGGCTCGGGCGGCCGTCTTGCCGCCTCCCATGAAGATGACGTTCTGCACATCGACGTAATGTTCCTTGCCGACAATCTTCCGGATGTAGGGGATGTATTGTCTCGTTGTCATGAAATAGACGAGGTCGTACACCTGCAGAGTGTCGTTTCCGCCTGGGATGATGGTCTCGTCGTTGTGCTTGATGGCCACGACATGATAAGGGTCGTTCGGTCCGCTGATCTCTTTCAGTGGCCTGTCCAGGATCTCACAGGTCTCCCGCAGCTTGATTCCCAGCATTACCAGGGCACCGTCGTGAACGTCCCAGCGCTGGCGTACCCACGACATCTTCAGACCGTTGATGATGTCTTTTGCAGCCAGTATCTCGGGATAAATGACATCGTCGACTCCCATTTTGTGGAACAGTTTCTTGTTCTGCTCTTCGATGTATGCCGGGCTGTCCACACGTGCCACCGTTTTTTTCGCCCCCAGCTGATGCGCCATGACGCAGGCGGCTATGTTGACCGGCTCGTTCGGTGTGACGGCGATGAAAAGGTCGGCGTGTTCCGCACCGGCCTCTTTCAGTCCACTGATGTCGGTTGCAGAGCATTCCATGGTCAGCAGGTCGAACTCGCTGCTGATCTTTTCAAGGTTCTCTGGATTTTCATCCAGCAGGATGATGTCCTGCTTGTCGCGTGAAAGGAGTTTTGCCAGATATGTGCCGATGGCGTATGCTCCGGATATGATGATTTTCATTCTTTGCTCTTTTATTCTTGTAGGAGGGGATAGGAGAAGATAGGCGATGATAGAGGGAACAGGCGGAAAGGACGGTCAGCGGTCAACGGTCAGCTGCCTTTTGATGCTTTCTACGTCAATGCCGCAGATTTCCCACAGCTGTCGGACGGTTCCCTGCTCTACGAAACTGTCGGGCAGTCCCATGCGGGTGATGTGCGGACGGTAGCCATGGTCGTTCATCCATTCAGTAACGGCCGATCCCAAACCGCCGTTCTGAACGCCGTCCTCGATGGTGACAATGCGTGAGAAACGGCTGGCGACTTCTTCCAGTAGATTCTCATCCAGCGGCTTGAGGAAGCGCATATCGTAATGGGCGACTGATGGACAATGGTGTTTTGTGGCGGGTGACTCGGCACTCTCAATCAGTCTGATGGCTTTCTCAACGTCGTTTCCGATAGGACCGATGCTCAGAACAGCCACATCCCATCCGTCATGCAGACGGCGACCTGTTCCTACCTTGATTTCTGTGAGCGGACAGTTCCAGTCCGTCAGTACGCCCCGCCCGCGTGGATAACGGATGATGAAAGAGCCTTTTCCGGGCAGCTGTGCCGTATACATCAGCCGTCTCAGTTCGCATTCGTCCATCGGTGAGGCAATCGTGAGATTGGGAATCGGACGCAGGAAAGCCATGTCGAAAGCACCGTGGTGTGTTGCTCCGTCCTCGCCCACCAGACCTGCACGGTCCAGACAGAGTACGACCGGAAGATTCAGTATGGCCATGTCATGGATGATGCTGTCGTATGCACGCTGCGAGAAAGCACTGTAGATGTTGCAGAAAGGCTGCAGTCCATCCTTTGCCATGCCGGCTGAGAAAGTCACGGCGTGCGCCTCGGCAATGCCGACATCGAAGGTGCGGTCGGGCATCTCCTTCATCATGATGTTCATCGAACAACCGGTCGGCATGGCCGGTGTGACCCCCACGATACGAGGGTTCTTCCTGGCAAGCTCCAGCAGTGTCTTGCCGAATACATCCTGGAATTTCGGCGGTTCGTGGCTGCAGTCCTGTATGATGCGTTCCCCTGTCCCGGGGTCGAACTTGCCCGGTGCATGCCAGACGGTAGCACTCTTCTCTGCGGGTTCATACCCTTTCCCCTTCTTTGTGTGCAGATGGAGGAGTTTCGGGCCTTTCATATCTTTCAGCTGTCGGAGAATACGTACCAGTTCGGTTATGTTGTTGCCATCGAACGGACCGAAGTAACGGATGTTCATGCCTTCAAACATATTCTGTTGGTGGGACAGTGCCGACTTCAGGGCATTGTTCAGGCGCAGCAGTCCTTTCCGACGTTCGTCGTTCAGCAGTCCCTTAGCGTGCAGCCACTGTGAAGCCTTGAAGCGAATCCGGTTGTAAGTCTCGTTTGTATCGAGGTTCAAAAGATACTGTTCCATGCCGCCCACAGCCCTGTCTATCGACATATCATTATCGTTGAGGATAATTAGCAGGTCGTTGGGCTGGCTGGAGACATTGTTCAGACCTTCAAAAGCCAGGCCGCCGCTCATAGCCCCGTCACCGATGATGGCTACCACATGGCGGTGCTGTTTTGTCAGTTTGGCTGCAACAGCCATGCCCAGAGCTGCGGATATAGAGTTGGAGGCATGACCGCAGGTGAAGGTGTCATATTCACTTTCAATGGGGGAAGGGAACGGCATCATTCCGTTTAGCTTTCGGTTGTTGCAGAAGCTGTCCCGCCGGCCGGTCAGAATCTTGTGTCCGTATGCCTGGTGCCCGACATCCCATACAAGGCGGTCTTCCGGTGTGTTGAAAACATAGTGACATGCCACCGTTATCTCGATTGCTCCTAAACTGGAAGCAAGGTGTCCCGGATTGACGGCAACCTCTTCTATGATGTCCTCTCGCAACTCCTGACAGAGTTCAGGAAGTCTGTCCAGACTCAGTCTGCGCAGGTCGGCAGGTGACTGTATCTTACTTAGAAGGGCGTATCTTTTCTCGTTTGACATTGTCGAATAGCATGAAAAACAATGCAAAGATACGCTAAATAGCTTAAAGGGCAAAATAAAACAGATGGGTATTCTGTTATTTCATGCCGAATTTTACAGCTGTCGTACCGTAATGCAAGTAAAAACACAACCCTGTGATGTAAGGTAGGCAGGACTTATAAGGTAAACAGAATTTATAAGATAAACAGAATTTATAAGATAAACAGAACTTGTAATGTAAACTGAAGGAATTGTCGAGAGGTGGGGAGGAGGCTGCTTTTCTTTAATAGTGTTCTTCCACGGAAGAGGCTTTCCATATCCAGGCCTGCGGTTTATCTGTCTGAAGAATATAGCAGATGAGGTTCCTGTGTTTCTTCCTTGCCTGAAAAGAAAGTGGGGATGAATCTTTGAAGATTCATCCCCACTTATGCTGTTCCTTTCTGGCCGGTTTTATGAAGTCCAGTCAGAAGAGAGGTGTTGGTCTATATTATTTTACGTAAACAACAGCCAGACGGTTAGATGTTACACCCTGGACACCCTGACCTGTAGCCTCGTCAACGATGACACCACGACCCTTGAGGTACTCTGCAACCACATTTGCACGGTTCTGAGACAGACGGTCGTTGAATTCTTTAGATCCCTCTGGAGAAGCTGTACCGACAATCTGTACGTGGCGGCCGGCCTTGATGGAATCGAGCGCCTTCTTGTTCGGAGCTGTGAGAAGATACTTAGCCTGCTGGAAGGTAACGAATACCAAATTTTCAACACTGATAGTCTGTGTCTTGGTTGTAGGAACTTCCTTGATGACTTCCTTGATGACTTCCTTGACAACCTCCTTGGGCTTAGCGTTAAGCTGGTTGCGGAGGGAGTTGATCTCGTCGTTCAGATCACCGACGTTCCAGATCTTGAAGTTGTGTGTTCCGTTAGAGGTCTTGAACTTGTAGTTGACACCTACGAAGAGACCGAGCTGTGCTGCCTGCTTGCCGAACTGGATGGCATCGCCAGGACCGTGTGTAAGGTTCCAGATGATTGCCGGTTCAGCATAGAACTGCCATGCTCTGTCCTTGCCGAGGTTGTAGGCAAATGTGAAGCCAGTCTTGGCTGTGAGTTCTGTGTCGTCACCGAGGTTGTCGGTCTGGATAATGTGCTTGTCACCGTAAGTGATCCAGTAACCGATACCAAACTCAGCGCCTACCTCAAATCTACGATCAGGTGTGTATTCGCCAAAGAGGTTGGTGAAGTTGATCGTACCGTTTAGACCGAGGTTGATGGCACGAACGACAGTGTGGCTGTTGGAGAAACCTAAAGAACCTGTCTGCCAACGGTTGTCACCGAGGAAAGCAAGACCTTCGAAGTTTACACCATAAACCGGACTGAACAGTTTGCCCACTTTCAAACCTAATGCTGTGTTAAGCGGTGCAAAGTGTTTGAAGTTGAGAGGTCCCGCAATGCCAGCCTCAGCACCGAGATAAACGTTGTCGAACGGCTTAGCCTTTTCGTAGGCAACCTGAGCCTGTGTACTTGTGATACCCATAGCGAGCATCGAAAGTGCAATCAAAAACTTTTTCATAAATGCTTAATATTAATTCTGTTAATTTTAGCGACACAATTGAATTCGGTATGCAAAGATAGTGTTTTTTTTGAATAGTCTACATTATTTTATAGAAAAAAACGCAATTCCCGGTAATTTAAGCTGGATTATACCCTTTTTCTACCATAATGAGCGATAAAAACGGGGTTGGAGAGTTGATTTTGAGGACTCTGCATTTCAAGTCGTGTAGCTGCTGAGCGAATACGGATGCGTACGGTTTGTATATTCACTTATGCTGACTGTTGATGCCTGTCTGGTCATTCAACCGTTCAGCATCATTCCGATGCCACAGCCTGATGAATCCACTTGGCCTTCTTTCTGTTCCCTCCTGCTGTCTTCATGAAACGGCATAGCCTCGTATCGTGTGAAAGAACTTTTATATGCAGTAAAATACAAAGAGTGCGACAAAGAAACGGGACATTTCGGCAAGGGACGACACCCCATAGCGTTTTTTAGAATGTGCTTCTCATCAATATCGTAGGAAAATTCGTACTTTTGCAGGCATACAGACTTGGTTTCAACATACATGACTATAAAGTTTATACACTGCCTGGCAGGATTCCTTCTGTCTCCGGTCTTGTGTCTTGCCGATACAGGTCACAGACCGGTACGAACCGACTCCGTTTTATTTCACCCATCATGGGATAAGTCTGGTCATATCCCATCTGCAAGAGACAGTATACGCCCCGATTCTTCCACCTTATTATATATAGGGGAGAAAGCAGAGACTTCTCGTGTGCCGGAAGGTGGTGGGAAGAACAGCCAGCCATCTGGCATGAGCACCGACTTCACGCTTTCCGGACTTCCCTGGATCATAGCCGGAGCCGCATTGAGAGGACAGCGGACGAATATCAGAAGCCTGAGACAGAAGTTCCAATATAATTTCCACAGTCCTGTAGACAATTATCTGCAGTATTCTCCGCTGCTGCTGACAACCGGCTTGAAGGCAGCCGGTGTGGAGGGACGCAGCTCGTGGGGACGTTATGCTGTAAGTGCGGCAGCATCCTATGCTGTCATGGCTCTGCTTGTGAACAGTATCAAGTACGCTGCCCGTGAGCAACGTCCTGACGGTTCTACCCGCAACTCCTTCCCGTCCGGGCATACGGCTACGGCATTTGCGGCAGCTACCATCCTGCACAAGGAGTATGGTCTCACACGAAGCCCGTGGTACAGCATCGGGGGATATATGATGGCTACGGCTACCGGCTGTATGCGTGTCCTGAACAACCGTCATTGGGTGAGCGATACCTTCGCCGGTGCCGGAATCGGTATTCTGTCGACCGAACTGGGCTATACCCTTGCCGACCTGCTTTTCAGACAGCAGGGGCTGCGCCGCCCCGACCGGACAGCAGGCTCTGTCTTCGGCAGCCGGCCTTCGTTCTTCAGCATACAGACCGGAGTGGGGCTGGGTGGACAGCGGCTGGACATTCTGCTGGGGAATGAGGTGCTGCAAGACGACTATGAAGAAGAAAATGCACGTGGGCTGAAGCTCTCACATGCTCTTTCTGTAAGCAGTGAGGGGGCTTATTTCTTCAATCGTTATTTAGGAATCGGCGGAAGAGCCCGTGTTGTGTCAAGGGCCGTGAAGAATCTGGATGACTTTACGAAACAGAGCCTGTATGACTTCTCAAAGACTTTTCCCGATCTGGATGGATTCATGGATGACTATGAACTTACGGTGCAGTCCGACCATCTGGCAGAGTTTTCTCTCAGCGGGGGACTTTACTTTAATCTCCCCCTGACCTCCCGTATATCCCTTGGGACCAAGCTGCTCTTTGGCAGAAGCTATATGCGGGACGTGGATATTGACGCACGTGTGCGCGGACACCGGCGCGATCTGGACTTCTCTTATGAGGTGTATAAGGGGAAGAGGCGGATTACCTGCGAAGTGCTGGGTGAACGGAAAGACAACGGCGATGTTTATGACTGTTCATGGGACTACCTGACGGTCATGGGAAACAAGGCTTTCACAATAGGTACAGGACTGTCCGTCAACTTTTCCTATAAATCGTTGACGGCATGGAGGATTTTCCTTGACTACGATTATTCGCATCGCAATTATACCATTGTATACGATCCCATGCACTTCCTGGAAGCTGCTGCCCGTAACGTGACATTCAACGGCAGCCCTGTGTCTTCAGTAGAACGTTATGTAAAACCGAATGTGACATCGCTGAGAAGAGGCCTGTCGCAGACGGTGCTGGGGGCAGCCTTTTCCATCACCTTTTAGAAGAGAGAAAAACACTTCCTGACCGGCATCATTTCTTCTGGAGATGGCGGGACAGATAGAAGATGAACATCAGTCCGCGGAGAGTAAGCTCCACCGCCATGGCAAACCATACGCCACGGAGGCCGTAGCGAGAGGCAAGGGCGTATGCCGTTGTAAGCCGGATGAGCCACATACTGCCCAGATTGATCAGTGAAGGCTTCAACGTATCGCCGGCTCCTATGCAGACACTGTAGGCGACGATGGCTGCGGCGAAGAACGGCTCGGCGAAAGCTTCGATACGGAGGACGGCTGTCCCCAGGTGCTGGATGGAGACGACGGGCGACAGCAGCCCGATCATTTCCGGAGCAAAGACATACATGATGAGTCCCATGAATGCCATGACAGCCATTCCGAGCGAGACCGTCATCCAGGCAAAGCGGCGGTGAAGGTCTGGCCGTCCTGCCCCCACACTCTGCCCGACCAGTGTCGTGGCTGCCTCGCTGATGCCATAGCCCGGCATATAGCAGAGGCTTTCTGCCGTAATGGCAAACGAATGAGCGGCGATGGCGATATTCCCCAGGGGGGCTACAATCATGGTGGAAACAAGCTGTGCCCCGTTCATCAGGAGATACTGCAGGGCCATAGGAGCGCCTATCTTCACGGCGTTTCCTATATAGTGCCAATGCCATGTGAAACGTTCAACATCCTGCTTCCATGCCAGTATGGGACTGCGGAAGATGGCGTAATAAGTCAGCGGAAGAGCTGCACAGACGAAAGCCAGCAGACTCCCGAGGGCTGCACCCGCCACACCGAGTCCGAGTCCCGGCATTGTCATGTCTGCCCCGAGGAGGAGAACAGTACGTGTGGGGAAAATGAAAAAGTAGTTGAAGAGTATATCCAGCAGGCACATCAATATCGCCATGATGCTGGGACGGCGCATATCGCCTGCAGCCTTCAGCATCGCTGCCGACGTGTATTCAAGCAGATGGAAGGGGATGATAAGCGAGAAGACAAGAAAGTAGACCGAGGCCTCATGCTGTATGTCCCTTCCGCCGCCCAGCCAGGCAGGGAGGTGGTCGGCGATGAGAAAGGTGACAAGCAGGAGGAACAGCGAGTAGAGGCCTCCGAAAGCGTAGCCATGGCGCATGACCGCCCGTGCCTTGGGAAAGTCGTTGGCACCGATGAAGTGGGCCGCCTGGACTGAAAATCCCATTGTGCCGGCGGTCACCAGCGAGAGGAAAAGCCATGTAGCCGGTTCAACAAGCCCGATGGCTGCTGATGGCCTGGCACCGAGCGAACCTACCATTCCCGCATCAATGTAGAACATCAGGACTGTTGTCACCTGTGCCAGTATAGACGGAATGCTGAGCTGGACAATGAGGTTGAACTGCTCACGGCGGCTCATCGTCTCGTCGTTGCGGATCTTGGCAAGGAGACTGTCGGTGATGGATTTTCGAAAGGAGATACGCACGGAAATGATTAAATGGTTGGGGTAAATGAAAACCTGGATTATTGAAAACAAAATAGGGACAACATTCCTGTCTGTCCGCTGCCGCTATCAAGACGAACACACGGGAAGCTGTGTCCCTATATGTAAGACTAAAGGTCATTTGGACCTTTCCGGAAAGGCTATGACACTATACTTCAACTACGTATTCTTCAGCTTTTTACCCGGGTGAGCAAAGTCGACTAACCGTAAGTCAAAGATAAGTGTTGAATATGCTGGTATTAATCCATAAGCACTTGTACCATAACCCAACTGATAAGGAATATAGACTGTCCAATGGTCACCTTTGTGCATTGACATCAAAGCCGTAATAAAGCCATCCACTGGACTATGGGCTTTACCATGTTCATCGAACGAAAGCCCTATATACTTATGCGCAGGGCGTGATGTCGCAGCATTGAAGGTCTCACTCGACCATGACTTGTCAAAAATAAGTCCTGATGTATAAGTCGTGGAGGGAATCATGCGCCCCATGTAATGTACGGATACGGAATCGGAATACAGCGGACTCTTCGTTCCTGTCCCTGCCTCCTCTACATGTACGATGATGTAATCCTCCGGACCGTAGGTCGACGGTGTCTTGGAGTCATTCTTCTGATTCTGGAACGTATAGTTGAGAATTGTCCTCCAGGACGTATCACCGTTCTTTATTTTCTGCTGGGTTGCGGTATAGAGACTGTTCCAGTAGGCCTCGTTTTTCGCCTGCCAGTCGGAATATTCCTCTACGGTGTCCTTGTCCTCGGAACAGGAGGTGAAGCTGCCGGCAGCGAGCAGAATGCCGCCGAGACAGAAGATACCGGCTGTCCGGCGGAGAAGGGCTTTTGTTTTCTTTGTCATAGCCTTGTTTCTTGTAAAAAGGGACTGGGAAGACAAGTCGGGACGGTCAATCGACCTGTCGACTTGTCAACTCGTCCACTCAATCTAATCGATGTCAATCTTCTTCAGCAGAGAGGTAATCGAAACGCGGTCCTCGATAATGCCGCGCAGCTTCTCTACCGACACACGCCCTTGTTTCATGGAGTCGCGGTAGCGCAGCGTCACGGTGTTGTCGTTCAGCGTGTCGCCGTCGACCGTCACGCAGAACGGCGTACCGATGGCATCCTGCCGGCGGTAACGCTTGCCGATGGAGTCCTTGGCTTCCATGTGGGTGTTGAAGTGGAACTTCAGGCTGTTCACGATTTCCTGCGCCTTCTCCGGCAGTCCGTCCTTGTTGACCAGCGGGAGTACGGCACACTTGACAGGTGCCAGCGGCTCCGGCAGCTTCAGTACGACACGGCTCGAACCGTTCTCCAGCTGCTCTTCTGTATAGCTGTGGCACATGACGGAGAGGAACATACGGTCGACACCGATAGAGGTCTCTACATCGTACGGCGTATAGCTCTCGTTGCGCTCCGGGTCGAAATACTTGATCTGGCGGCCCGAGAACTTCTCGTGCTGGGAGAGGTCGAAATCGGTACGGGAGTGGATGCCCTCCACCTCCTTGAAGCCGAAGGGCATATGGAACTCGATATCGGTAGCGGCATTGGCGTAGTGTGCCAGCTTCTCATGGTCGTGGAAACGGTAGTTCTCGTCGCCCATGCCCAGCGCCTCGTGCCATGCCAGACGGTGTTTCTTCCAGTATTCAAACCATTTCATCTCCGTGCCCGGCTGGCAGAAAAACTGCATCTCCATCTGCTCGAACTCACGCATACGGAAGACGAACTGGCGTGCGACAATCTCGTTGCGGAACGCCTTGCCGATCTGGCAGATGCCGAACGGCAGCTTCATACGGCCTGTCTTCTGTACGTTGAGGAAGTTGACGAAGATGCCCTGCGCCGTCTCCGGACGGAGATAGATCTTGTTGGTAGCCTCGGCGGAGGCCCCCACCTCGGTAGAGAACATGAGGTTGAACTGGCGGACGTCGGTCCAGTTCTTCGTTCCGCTGATCGGGTCGGTGATTCCCTCGTCGAGGATGATCTGCTTCAGTGCCTCGAGGTCGGGACCCTGCATGGCCTCGGTGTAGCGGGCGTGGAGTTCGTCGCGCTTCTTCTGGTTCTCCAGGACACGCGGATTGGTCTCACGGAACTTGGCTTCGTCGAAGGAGTCGCCGAACTTCTTGGCAGCCTTGGCCACTTCCTTCGCTATCTTCTCCTCGTACTTGCCGATCTGGTCTTCGATGAGGTTGTCGGCACGGTAACGCTTCTTCGAGTCGCGGTTGTCAATCAGCGGGTCGTTGAAGGCATCAACATGGCCGCTCGCCTTCCATACCGTCGGGTGCATGAAGATGGATGCGTCAATGCCGACGATGTTGCTGTGCAGCAACACCATCGACTGCCACCAGTACTGCTTGATGTTGTTCTTCAGTTCGACACCGTTCTGACCGTAGTCGTAAACAGCTGCCAGACCGTCATAAATATCACTACTTGGAAAGACGAAGCCATATTCCTTGCAGTGGCTTACAATCTTCTTGAAAACATCCTCTTGTGCCATAATTATCTTTTTATACCTTGGTTTTTGTCGCAAAGTTACGCTTTTTTAGCCGAATAAGGACAGGATTGTCGTGAAAGTTTATCCGGAAGGCGATTATTCAAGGCCTTGGATGTCGGTTTTGTCGGATGGGAGGTGAAGTTGGCGATGCAGGGCTTGCATCAGGGACGGTGGAGCGATGCGAGGAGTCTGCAGCAGGTAAGTCCACAGCCTTGGCCCAAGAGAACGATTCCCAATCGGTTGGGAACAGGAGTCCCAACCGCTGGGAGCACAGTTCCCAATCGGTTGGGAATACACCTCCCAATCGGTTGGGAATACGGTCATCTGTCGGAGCGTATGATACCGTATAGCTTTGATACGAAGTAGGGGATGGGGAATAGAGAAATTCTCTTTTATGGAATTTCTTTGTAAAATATTTGCATCTTCAATAGATTTTGTCTAACTTTGCCCCGAAATCGGTAGTCTCTTGTCAGGAGACTGCAGTTGACTGTGTGAATATGACGATAAAGGAAAATATCAACGGCGGCAGCAAGGACCTGCGGGGAAACAGAAGTTTCCTTGCAACTTTTAACGCTTTATATTTGGCAGTCCCGGATATTTTGCTAACACACACACACACACACACACACACACACACACACACACACACACACACACACACACAGGCGCACCGTCGCTGACCTCCCTCTAAGAAACGTTCGCATACGCGCGCGCATGGCGTGCCGCAATCCCGGCAGACAAAGGGCTTCGCATGAGTTCCCTTTGTCCGCTTTTCCGTGTTCTTCTGTCCCGTCGGGCAGAGGGAAATAAGTGCAATCAACTCATAAAACAGAAATATATGAAACAGAAGGAAAACAGGAAAAAAACTTATGTCTCTCCGAAGGCAGAGTGCGTCCGTATGGAGCAGGACCTTCTTCTGACGCCTTTCTCCGGCGACCACAAGGACGCCCCCGACGACGGCCAGCCGCTGAACGCGCGCCGCATCGACTCTTTCGGCTGGGAAGACGAAGAGGACGACGGAGAGTCCTCCTACGGGAAAAAACTTGACTGGTAACGAACGAAAACAACAAGAAAATGAAAAGAAAGAAGAAGAAAGTAAGCATTTTATCGCTGCTGGCCTTCGCCGCCGTGCTGTTCACGGCCTGCGCCGCAGACGATGCAGACACCGACAGACAGAACCCGAATCCCGACACCGCAGGGCTTACCGCCTTCGTCATGGAAGACAGCACCGGCAGCCCCGTCACCCGTCTCGCAGGCGAACATACCGGTTCGGGTGTCAGGTTCTATTGGTCCAGAGATGATCGTATCTTTGTGGACAACCCCACGGAGAATGACGAGTGGAGGGCTGATAAATATAACAATATCCGCGATTTGACAAGAGAGGGATGGAAAATTGACGACGGGGTGTGCACTCCGAAAGCCAAGTTCTTGTTCGAGGGGGAATTTACCAAGCCCGAATACCGCGTGCGCTTTTTGGGCAGAAATCGCAGCGATGCGGAATATGCGGATCAAGTGTACATCAGTGATAGAGAGAACTATATAGGTCCTCAGGTGATGGACGTTGAAGATTCGCAGACGGGAGACTTCGCCACGGGTATAGCCCACAGACAGGCCGACGGAACTTACACCTTCAAGCTCGAACACAAAGCTTCTTACATTACTTTCCGGCCGTTCTCCACACAGAAAGCCTTCAGGAATGCGGTAGGCGGAGAAGCTGTTTATACCATTGAGATATCAGCCGACCAGGCTCTCTGCGGCTGGTTCGACATCAAGGGTGACACCATCGACCTCAGCTCGCGCCCTACCGACGAGAAGTACAAGAAGATTTCCTGCTCAGGGGCGATGAATTACCTCTTGAATATTCCTTCAGAGGCTTTTTCCGCAGACGACCATTCTTACGCCATCATGGTGGTTGCCCCAGGCACGTATACCAACTTCACCGTGAGATACAGGTTCGGACCCAATTTCAATTTTTCGACAGGCTACGTCACCAAGACCTATCCGCGCGTCACCTTTACTGCGGGCAAGAACAAGGTGATAAGCCAGAAAATCCAGGTAGAGGAATATCCCGCCGATACGTATTATATGTGGGATGCCGCTGAACCCTACTGGAAAGGCTACGAATGGAACAGCGCCGACCCTGCACAGCCCGTTGGCGGATTTGCAACTGACCATTACCCGAAGAGCAACGCCGACTCCCGCTGGTACAATGAAGTCCCGTCATACGCCGGTGCCGACGGAGCAGCCCCTGCCGTGGCTGCCAGCCGCAGCTGTAAAGACTGCCCCAACATCAACGAGCTGCTCTGGTATTGGGTGTATGGCGCTCCCTACTTTGATAATGAAGTATATGTTCTGATGGACCATGTCTGGTGTGGGAGAGTGTGGCTGAAGAAGCTGAGCACAATCGCCCGGGAGCTGGGCAAGACTGTAGCCGAACTGAAGGAGAAAGCACCCGACGGCGTAGACTATACAAGAAGCACCAAGAAACCTGAATTAAGATCTTTCCACACCGCCAGCGGAGAGTTAGGGACTGGCAAACCGAACAATATGGCCGACTACTTCAGCCTGCCCTTTTTAGGAGGGTACGGACCTACCGAAGATGATTTCCGTCCTTCCAATCCCAAGCGCTGGATGCAGGGCAATACTCCGGGGGCCGCACTCTACTGGTCGAGCACACCTACTCCGGGATCTCCGGACGAGGCATACGTCTGGGAAGTGGATCTTTCAAAAAGATTCGACAAATTTGACATTAAACCAAAGAATCGCCAGTTTGGATTTAGCCGGATGTGGCCGGCCGACCGCTAAGCGGCCCTGTTCCCGTGCCGGTTTCCCCTTGCGGCATCTGATTTCACCCCCGGTGAATGCTGCCGGATGAGGTAGTGTCAGGATGCGGCTTCACGGCCTGTCAGTCCCTCAATCTGCAGGCAGCGTTCCCCGGGAAAAGCAAAGACCATTTCATTACTCAACGACGAGTTATGGAATGGTCTTTTCCTTATCGTACCGTCTCAGACTGTGAGACCTTCAGAAAGGTGTTCCCCCTGAGGTGAAAGTGCGAATACAAAAAACCGGAACGTTTCTCATGCCCGATAACTACCCGTCACACGGACAAGGAAGAAAACCCATATGGAATCGGGGTCTTTTTAGACATGGGTAATCCTGCATGACCATGGTTCATCTCCTGTATGCCGGCAGCTGTCATCGACAATGTTTCAGGGCTTGTGAATCAGGATCAGGTCGGTGGCGTGGGGCTTGATACGACGAGGAGCGTCCGGCGCTTGGACAAGGTGGAATTTGTTTGTTTCCTTTTTTTTTCGTACATTTGCAGTCTTTGGACGAGGTTGTATCAAAAGGGAGAACGTCCGTCCTCGGATATTCTCTTGGATGCATCCTCTGCTTAGACAAGAAGGAAAGCAATATGGATGACGAAACAAAAGACCTGGACGGACGTGGTCCGGAGGAGGAAGTCCTGGAGCAGGACTCCCATTCAGATTACAAGCCTGCCGACAGGTTTGACGCCTCGGCCGTGCATCATCTCTCCGGGATGTACAAGAACTGGTTTCTGGACTATGCCAGCTATGTAATCCTCGAACGGGCCGTACCGCACATCGAGGACGGTCTGAAGCCGGTACAGCGGCGTATTCTCCATTCCATGAAGCGGATGGACGACGGACGGTACAACAAGGTGGCGAACATCGTGGGGCATACCATGCAGTTCCATCCGCACGGCGATGCCTCCATCGGCGATGCCCTGGTGCAGTTAGGGCAGAAGGACCTGCTCATCGACACGCAGGGGAACTGGGGAAACATCCTCACCGGCGACCGTGCCGCTGCTCCCCGGTACATCGAAGCGCGCCTGTCGAAGTTTGCCCTGGAGACGGTCTTCAATCCCAAGACCACCGAGTGGCAGCTTTCCTACGACGGACGGAACAAAGAGCCGATCACGCTCCCGGTGAAGTTCCCGCTGCTGCTGGCACAGGGAGCGGAGGGTATCGCCGTCGGTCTGTCGTCAAAGATACTTCCGCATAACCTCAACGACATCTGCGATGCCGCCGTCAGCTGTCTGCGCGGCGAGGAGTTCCATCTCTATCCGGACTTCCCTACAGGCGGCAGCATTGATGTGTCGAAGTACAACGACGGACAGCGCGGCGGCGTGCTGAAAGTGCGTGCCAGGGTGGAGAAGCTCGACAGCAAGACGCTCGTCATTCGTGAGGTGCCGTTCACCAAGACGGCCAGCTCGCTGCAGGAGTCCATCACCAAGGCTGTCGAGAAGGGCAAGCTGAAGATACGCAAGGTGGAAGACATGACGGCCTCGGAGGTGGAGATCCAGTTACATCTCACGCCGGGCACATCGAGTGACAAGACCATCGACGCACTCTATGCTTTCACGGACTGCGAGATAAACATCTCGCCCAACTGCTGCGTCATCGAGGACAACAAGCCCCGTTTCCTCACGGTTTCCGACGTGTTGCGCAATTCTGTCGAGCATACCAAGGCACTGCTGAAGATGGAGCTGGAAATCCGGAAGCACGAACTGGAGGAACAGCTGTTCTATAACTCGCTGGAGCGCATCTTCATCGAAGACCGTATTTATAAAGAACGTAAGTTTGAGACGGCAAGGAGTCTCGACGAGGTAGTGGCTTTCGTCGACTCCAAGCTCGAGCCTTACAAGAAGACTTTTGTCCGTGAGGTGACACGGGACGACATCCTCCGGCTGCTGGAAATCAGGATGCAGCGTATTCTGAAGTTCAACAAGGACAAGGCGGACGAACTGATACAGAAGATCAAGGCGGAGATAGCCGAGATTGACAAGGACCTCGGCGAGATGGTGCGTGTCACGATCGAGTGGTTCACGCATCTGAAGGAGAAGTACGGCAAGGACCATCTGCGTCGCACGGAAATCAAGAACTTCGACACTATCGTGGCGGCCAAGGTGGTGGATGCCAACGAGAAGCTGTACATCGACCGGCAGGCAGGTTTCATCGGTACAGGGCTGAAGAAGGCTGAGTTCGTACAGAACTGCTCCGACCTCGATGATGTCATCATCTTCTATCGGGATGGCAAGTATAAGGTCATCCGCATTGCCGACAAGGTGTTCGTCGGCAAGGGTGTCCTGCACGTGCAGGTGTTCAAGAAGAATGACAAACGGACGATTTATAATGTCGTCTACCGGGACGGAAAGACCGGACCTTATTATATCAAACGGTTCAACGTAACCTCCATCACCCGCGACAAGGAGTATGATGTCACCTTGGGGACACCGGGATCGCGGATCTGTTACTTTACGGCCAATCCCAACGGCGAGGCTGAACTGATCAAGATTACCCTCGATCCGAACCCCGACAGGAAGAAGCAGAACATCTTCATGGAGCGTGACTTTGCCGGCATCCTCATCAAGGGACGTGCTGCAAAGGGTAATCTCCTGACCAAGGAGAGCATCCACCGCATCTCGCTGAAGAGCCACGGACACTCCACGCTCGGCGGACGGAAAGTGTGGTTCGACCCGGATGTCAAGCGGCTCAACTACGAGGAGCACGGACTGTTCCTCGGCGAGTTCTCCGACCAGGACAGCATCCTTGTCGTGCTGAAGAACGGCGAGTTCTACATCACCAACATCGATTCCTCCAACCATTACGAGGACAATATCCTGCGCATAGAGAAGTTCGTAGCCGACAAGGCGTGGACGGCGGTCATCTTCGATGCCGACAACCAGGGTTATCCTTACCTGAAGCGGTTCCACATGGAGGCCTCGAAGCGGCATCAGAACTTCGTCGGCGACAATCCCGATTCACGGATGGTACTGTTGACGGATGCTGCTTTCCCACGCATACAGATGACCTACGGCGGTGCCGATGCAGCACGTGGCACGGAAGAGTTCGATGCCGATCAGTTTGTCGGTGTCAAGGGCTTCAAGGCGAAGGGCAAGCGGCTGACCACGTGGACGGTCGACAAGATTGAGGAACTGGAACCTCTCCGCTTCCCGGAAGAGGATGGAAAGGATGATGGAAACAGGAAGGACGGAGAGGAAAACGCACCGGCAGCAGCTAAGCAGGCAGCAGAGAATCTCGATCCTGATGCCGGGAAGACACAGCAGCAGGTCATCGACGAAATCACCGGACAGCTGAATCTTTTTACGGACGAATAGGCCGCCGACGTATATTATATGGAAACGAAAGGGGCAGGGACACATGGGACGTGTGTCTCTGCCTCTTTTGTTGACGGGCACGAGAAAGCATGTCGGCATTTCCCTTGTCACGGGACATTTGCGTTTTCCTTGTCATGGGACATTTACAGACAGATGCCGTCGTAACCCTGCATTGCTCTGCCATTCTGTCAGTCTCTTTCCGTTGGCACGTCATTTGTCTCCTTGTTGGCGATTGATGCCGAATAATACTGTGACGGCAAGGACAGCGTAACTTGGCTGGCCGGCGAGGTTGCAGCAGGGCATTAAAAACAGGAAAGAAATTAGAAAATAATAAAATAAAAATATACGATTATGGGAAAGATTATTGGAATTGACTTAGGAACAACCAACTCATGTGTTGCTGTATTTGAAGGCAACGAGCCAGTGGTAATCGCTAACAGCGAGGGAAAGCGTACGACACCTTCTGTCGTAGGTTTCGTTGACGGCGGCGAGCGGAAGGTGGGCGACCCTGCCAAGCGTCAGGCCATCACCAACCCGCAGAAGACCGTTTATTCTATCAAGCGTTTCATGGGTGAGACTTACGACCAGAGTAAGAAGGAAGCAGAGCGTGTTCCGTTCAAGGTGGTCAATGAGGGTGGTTATCCACGTGTACAGATTGACGACCGTAAATATACTCCGCAGGAAATCTCTGCAATGATTCTGCAGAAGATGAAGAAGACCGCTGAGGATTACCTCGGTCAGGAGGTGACGGATGCCGTCATCACCGTACCGGCTTACTTCTCCGACTCACAGCGTCAGGCTACCAAGGAGGCCGGTCAGATTGCCGGTCTGAATGTACAGCGTATCGTGAATGAGCCTACTGCCGCAGCGCTTGCTTACGGTGTTGACAAGGCGAACAAGGATATGAAGATTGCCGTATTCGACCTTGGTGGTGGTACATTCGATATCTCTATCCTTGAGTTCGGTGGCGGTGTGTTCGAGGTACTTTCTACGAATGGTGACACTCACCTTGGTGGTGACGACTTCGATCAGGTAATCATCGACTGGCTCGCTGACGGCTTCAAGTCTGAGGAGGGTATCGACTTGAGGAAGGACCCAATGGCAATGCAGCGTTTGAAGGAAGCTGCTGAGAAGGCTAAGATTGAGTTGTCAAGTTCTTCTTCTACCGAGATTAACTTGCCATACATCACTGCTGAGGGTGGTGTTCCAAAGCACTTGGTAAAGACTTTGACTCGTTCACAGTTTGAGCAGTTGGCACACAACCTCATTCAGGCTTGTCTCGTTCCTTGCCAGAACGCTATCCGTGATGCTAAGTTGCAGACATCAGATATCGATGAGGTTATCCTCGTAGGTGGTTCAAGCCGTATCCCTGCTGTGCAGACATTGGTAAAGAACTACTTTGGCAAGGAGCCTTCAAAGGGTGTTAACCCTGATGAGGTGGTTGCTGTTGGTGCAGCTATTCAGGGTGCTATCCTCAACAAGGAAAGTGGTGTGGGTGACATCGTATTGCTCGACGTAACTCCATTGACCCTCGGTATTGAGACAATGGGTGGTGTGATGACAAAGCTCATCGATGCTAACTCTACTATCCCTTGCAAGAAGAGTGAGGTGTTCTCTACTGCAGCTGATAACCAGACAGAGGTTACTATCCACGTTCTACAGGGTGAGCGTCCAATGGCAGCACAGAACAAGTCTATCGGTCAGTTCAACCTGACAGGTATTGCTCCAGCTCGTCGTGGTGTTCCACAGATAGAGGTAACATTCGACATTGATGCCAACGGTATCCTCAACGTGTCTGCAAAGGACAAGGCAACAGGTAAGGAGCAGAGCATCCGCATTGAGGCTTCAAGTGGCTTGAGCGAGGAGGAAATCAACCGTATGAAGGCTGAGGCTGAGCAGAACGCCGAGAACGACAAGAAGGAGCGTGAGAAGATTGACAAGCTGAATCAGGCTGACTCAATGATCTTCACCACCGAAAACTTCTTGAAGGACAATGGTGACAAGATTCCAGCCGATCAGAAGTCAGGCATCGAGTCAGCTCTCCAGCAGCTCCGTGATGCTCACAAGTCTGGTGACGTTGCAGCTATCGACACAGCTATCAACAACCTCAACACCGTTATGCAGGCAGCATCACAACAGATGTACAGCCAGGCAGGTGCACAGGGCGGTCCTCAGCCGGGCGCAGATGCTGGTCAGCAGGAGCAGCCAAAGCAGGATGACACCATCCAGGATGCAGATTTTGAGGAAGTGAAATAATATCTAACTAATACAAATAAAGCAGTAGGATAACGTTTCTTACTGCTTTTTTAGTTTTAAAACCTAAGATATATGAGAATTATTACTTTAGTTATTGGTAACAAAGGAGCAGGAAAGTCAAAATGGATTCTTGAAAAGAAAGATGAAATGCTTTCTGAAGGATGGAAACAAATAGATGCCAAAAAAGAAGCAGATTACAATCAAGCTATCTTCGCTTTAAAGTCTCCAATAGGTGAGGTCGCTATTTTAAACTCAGGCTCAGATAGAAAGGATATTATAGATGAGTTCGGAACGTTCTTATCTCAACATGAAGAAGTGTTACGAATATTTACAGCAATTCGACCACAGAGTATAAATCCTCATCTCTACAAGAGGATGAGGACAGATGTGCTAAACATTCAAGATGATGATATTGAAGAACGAATAGAATTATAGAACAAATTAAGATAATTGTAATGATGAGTCGCAACAGTCTTAAAGATATTGTTGCGACTTGTTAGTTATAAATAATAACCCTATAGTCCTTAAACAATACAACCAATTAATCTACGATTACTAACTTTGCACTGGTACTTACTGTGAGAAAACCAGCCTGTGCTTGTTCACACAACCTACACGCTGCCCAAAATGATTAAAAAAAAGTGGTATGTAGCTTTTTATGTTTATGTGGGAATGGATGTACAGTTTAACTGCTCGTGGTGGCTATTCCTGTAATGAAATGTTTTAGTGAGGAGTCTTTTGTCTGTATCATATCTTTACTCAACATGGGATAATCTAAATCAAAAATATATTAGATATACAGTATTTTAAGTATATCATTTTGGCTCTTTGGGATGTAGGAAGTATATTTGTGTCGATTTTGTGATATATTGGTTATTACTGTTCATGTATATCTTGTTATTTATGTAATCTGTGATTATTGATAGCATTTAAGCAATATGAAAGAAAACATCGTCATCAAGTATCGCCATACGGTACTTTTCTATCTCTTGGCAACCCTTATCCCATGGATATTCTGGTTTGCTGCCAGTTATGTAAGTCATCATGTAGTTTATTCAGAAAGCACATGGGCAGCCCCATTGCTGGGAGTGGCTGGACTTTGCTTCCCAATGGTTCTAACCATTATGTTAGTCTCTCGACATCAAGATCTTCGGAAGGATTTCCTTGGACGATTCTTAAGTCTGTCGTTTGATAAGTGGCAATATTATCTCACAGCCTGTCTACTGATGCCTGCAAGTATCTTGTGTGCTATGGCAGTATCTCTGTTGTTCGGTTACAGTCCATCGCAATTCATTATTACAGGTCATTACACCTTCACTTCGGGTGTCTTTCCTGTATGGTTTCTCCTTATTCTTGCACCTACACTTGAGGAACTTGCGTGGCATGGTTATGGAACAGACTGCCTCCGTTCTCGAATGAGTCTCTTCAAAACATCTATGCTGTTTGCAGCTTATTGGGCAGTCTGGCATTTCCCTCTTGCAGGTATTAAAGATTATTATCACGCTAATGTAGTGAGTGAGGGCTGGCTTTATAGTCTGAACTTCATTGTTAGTATCTTTCCTTTTGTTATCTTGATGAACTGGCTTTATTATAAAACCAACCGAAATATCCTTGTTGCTATTATCTTTCATATTACAGCAGGATATTTCAATGAGATATTTTCTACCCATCCCGACAGCAAGTGCATACAAACAATATTGTTACTTATCGTATCTATCATTGTTGTACTAAAAGACCGCCAACTCTTCTTTAAGAAGCGAGCATTGGCATAATATCATTTATCCACAATATCTATCCTATGACCCAAGAAGAATACGACCAATTATCCTACGACTACGCACACTGTGCTGGCACTCACTGCGAGAAAGCCAGCCAGTGCCTACATCATACCGCCTACACGATGCTCGGAACAAGCAGACGGGAGCGGTATATGGTGGTGAACGAGAAAGTGATAACGGAAAAGCAATCCTGTCCTTTCTTCGACCCCGACCGCAAAGAACGTTTTGCATGGGGCATCTCACGCATCTATGACAACGTGCGGGTGGCCGATTTAGATGACATCCGACAGAATCTTATCTATACCTTTGGCCGCACAGCCTATTATCGGATCAAGCGAGAGGAGCGTGTACTGACTGAGAGTGAGTAGGCGGAGATAAGAGATATCTTCACAGAGATGGGTTACGACAGCTCTGCAATTGAATTCGATAGTTATGAAGAACAGTATCCTTCACTTATGCGCCCCTATAAGTATGTATAGATTAAAACTTCTCTCTGTAACCAAGCGATAGTGCTATCAGCTAGGCCCAAGAGTTTCATCAGTCTGAAACTATTGTTTCATACGTATGAAATTGGAGCTTCATTAGTATGAAACTCAAGTTTGTTATAAGCTAAGTAGAAGTTATCGTTACAGCAGGGTACGTATTAAATAATAGGAAAGAGGAGAAATATCTCTTCTTCTTCGTTCTTACACTAGATTATTGCTAAATTTGCAGTCGTCCTATAGTAGGTTATAGCTACTAACAGGTGGTATTAACGAACATAAAATCGTTGTGCAATAATTATAGGATAGTCAAATATAGTAAGTTGAATAATTAAAATTCCATGATTAAAATTCCATGTATGGAAGAGTTAGAAAAAATATATAATACAGGATGGAGTGATTGGAAGTCTTTTCCAGATCCTAGAAAAGGGGAATACTTAATAGCCCCATTTGGAAGTGGAGTATATCAGCTTAGAAATACAAAAGTTGATAAGTATGTTTTATTCGGAAGAAGTGATAATGTGGCATATAGAATGTCTTCGCTACTACCTAAGCCTTTTGGAAAAGGAACACGTAAGAATGAAGATAAACGGAAATATGTTTTAAATAACTTAAATAATATAGAGTATCGAACAATATCATTTGTAGAACCCAACGATGCAAAATGGTTTGAAAGTTATATCAAGTCTGTTGAACAATATATTTTTAGCACATAAGATAGTTGGGGCATTTATGACAGAGCACCCAGAGCAACATAAGAAATTAATCCACTCCTTCAACGACCGTGAAGTAAGGGCGATATGGGACGAGGAACGCAATAAACGGTGGCTCTCTGTACTTGATATCATTGCTGCCATCAACGAGCAGGATGATTATCAAAAGACGAGAAACTATTGGAAATATCTCAAAACAAAGTTGAAAAAGAAAACAGTGAACTGGTTAGTGCCACTAACCAGTTGAAACTGCAAGCTCCAGAATAGAAAACGACGATTAATGCATTATGAGCATATCTGTTAACAAAGGAAAAGAACTCGTGAGGTGTGCTGCCGCCTTGGCTTGTCAGTTACACAAAGGACAGGTGGACAAAGCTGGAGTAGATTACTTCAGCGGGGCATCTTACGATTGTTGCTAAGATGAGACAAACCTGGCAAGAACAAGTGGTTGGCTATCTCGCTTGATGCAAGCGAAGAAACTCCGAACACGGTCGATGAGGTTCTGAACTTATTGGAAGAGAAGTCGGAAATACCACTGTCTGCTGCAGAAAGAGAAGAGTTAACTGTGGCTTTGCGGTTACTCAATCACCACTTCGCACCTGATAGGGAAACGTATATCCATCGTATCAAAGACAACCCTCTCGCAACCGCCGTAAAGCTGCACGACCTTACGCATAATATGGATCTGTCTCGTCTGCCTAACCCAACAGAAAAGGATTATGAACGGGTAGCACGTTACAAAAAGGAGTAGGATTATCTGAATAAAATATAACATCACATATAACTATGAGGAAAGCAAAACTAAGAAGGTAGATCGTTCTCAGTTGTTCTTATTAATCAGGTTCACCACTACCTTTACCATGACATCTTTCTCCTCCGTCCGGCTCTCGGCAATCATGAGCGTGAGCGCAACGAGCGTATTGTCGGCAATGCGCTTGGAACCGTTTTTATGATAGAGGATGCCATTATTGTTCATAAACCAGAGGAAAAGCGTAGCGGCAATGCGTTTGTTACCGTCAGAGAACGAGTGGTTTTTGGTTACGAGATAGAGCAGCATGGCAGCTTTCTCTTCTACACTGGGATATAGCTCCACACCGCTGAAAGTCTGATAGATCTGTCCAATAGAGCTTTTGAAGGATTCGTCTTTCTCGTTACCGAAGAGAGCTGATCCACCGAACTTCTCACGGAGAATCTCTATCTCGTGCATGGCGTTCTCATAAGTGGCATGGAAGAGTTCCTCACTGGTTGTCTTGTTGATGTTCAGCCGTTGATAGTCATAGTCATCCAGTGTGTCAAGGGCATAGGTATAATCCACTATCACATCAAAGAGGGCATGGTTCTCGTCGTTTGTGGAGACAGGCTGCAGCTCTATCGTCCTGCCCACCACCTGCACCAGTTGTCGCAGTTCGGCTATCTGCTGCTGGCGGATGCGTTCGTTCACGGCATACCCATTGATGAGATACTGCTTCAGGACGTTGTTAGCCCAACGTCGGAATTCTACACCTTGACAACTCCTGACACGATAGCCTACGGATGTTACCATCTCCAAATTATAGTATTCTACTTGATAGGTTTTGCCGTCTTGGGCAGTTGTCGCAAATTTTGCGACAACTGAATCCATACCCTTTAGTTCCTCCTTTAGGGCATTGCTGATGTGCTTGCCTATTGTCTTTACATCACGGTCAAACAATTTTGCAAGTTGCTGTCGGTTAAGCCAGACGCTCTCTCCCTCCAGCTTGACATCAAGCTGTGTTTGTCCGTCTTCACTCTGATAGATTATAATTTCGTTGTTTAGGTTTATTGGCTCGTTCATAGTTATTACTTGTTTGGGCGCAAAGTTACATAATTTTTTCTGTCTGTACAGCATTCCATTATAACAAATTGGAGTCCCTCCTAAGATGCCTCTATCTTCTTATGTCTCATACCGATATTTTTATTAATTTTGTATTGTTAAAGAGAGAATACAGTTACTTATTTGGAATTGTACTTTTGCATTTGAAAAGAGCAATATCCACACCTGACAATAGAAGCCTATGATGAATAATGAACAATATCAACAGCTTCTCCTGCGTTACGAAGCATTAGAAAGAGAAAACGAACGGTTGAAAGTTCTGCTCCGTAAACATGGGATAACGTATGTGCCAGATAGGATTAAAATCCCTGACACATCACCTTACTCACCCATTTCTTTCCCTCCAGTTCGACTCTCTCTTGATGGGAAGATCCGGTTATTCCGTAGTCTTTTCAGAGGAAGGGAAGATGTTTATGCAAGACGATGGCAAAGTCGGACTACTGGCAAAGGTGGCTATCAGCCTGTTTGTACCAACGAATGGCGAACAGGTGTTTGTGACAAGCGGCAATATAAATGTGCTGAATGTCCCAATCGTAATTTTGAGACATTAAATGATAGAGCCGTTTACAGGCATTTAGAAGGTAGGAATGAGGATTGTCTTGATGTGATCGGGCTATACACCATAATGCCAGATAACTCTTGCGCTTTCTTGTGTACAGATTTCGATGATAAAAACTGTGAGCATGGTTACAAAGGTGATGTAAAGGCTTTTATAGATGTCTGCAAAGAGTGGAGTATTCCTTACGCCATTGAACGATCTCGTTCAGGAAACGGTGCACATGTGTGGATATTCTTTGAAGATGTTTTACCAGCTTATAAAGCACGACAAGTAGGAAGTGCTATTCTTACAGAAGCTATGAATCGGAATGGGCGAATGTCGTTCAAATCGTACGATCGTTTCTTTCCCAATCAAGACTATCTTCCTGAAGGGGGATTGGGTAACCTCGTTGCACTTCCCTTGCAGGGACGTGCCCGAAGAAAGTTGAATACTGTTTTCGTTGATGATGACTTCCTTGCTTATCAAGACCAGTGGGCTTTCCTTTCTCAAATTAAGAAGATGACAGCAGGGACAGTTGAGAAAGTCTTAGCAGAGCATAGACAAGCAGAGCTGGGACCTTTATCTGTATCTGACGAACAGAAACCTTGGACACCACCAATTGTGCAACCTATTGGTAATAGCGACATCTATGAAAACGTAGAAATAGTTAAAGCCGATAAACTGTATATTCCGATAAAGGCTGTGTCGGCAAAGGTGCTGAATCATCTGAAGCGTATTGCTGCTTTTAAGAACCCGGAGTATTATCGGAGACAGGCAATGCGCTTGTCCACTTATTCTGTGCCGCGTGTTATATCTTGTTGTGAGTTTACTGACGATTATTTACTGATGCCGCGTGGTTGCGAAGATGCCGTTACCTCCTTTTTGAATAAAAATAATATTGACTTCACACTGACGGACAAAACCCAACCTGGACAGCCTGTTTCCGTTACATTCCAGGGTGAGCTGCGCACAGAGCAGCAACAGGCTGTTAATTGTATTTCTGCATTCGATAATGGCGTTCTTTACGCTACAACAGCGTTCGGCAAGACTGTTGCGGCTGCAGCACTCATAGCGTATAAGAAAGTCAACACGCTGATACTCGTCCATTCAAAAGCCTTGCTGGGTCAGTGGAAAGAACGGTTATCAGAGTTTCTCAATATTGATTATCAAAAGCCAGACCGCCCGAAAAGAAGAGGAAGGTATAAGGCGTTTTCGCCTATTGGTTGCCTTGATTCTACAGGTAATGTCTTACATGGAATGATAGACGTCGCCTTGATGCAATCGTGTTTAGATGGAGATGAGGTGAAACCGTTTGTACGTGATTATGGAATGGTGATAGTTGATGAGTGTCACCATGTCTCTTCCGTTACTTTTGAGCGTGTGTTGAAAGGCGTGACGGCTCGTTACGTGTATGGATTAACTGCTACACCGATTAGGAAAGACGGTCATCAGCCCATTATCTTTATGCAGTGCGGCCCTATCCGGTTCTCTGCAAATGCAGCAAGCCTGATGGCACAGCAAGGTTTCCATCGTTACTTTATTCCTCGGTTTACATCTTTCCGGCCACTTACAGAAGATAAACAGAATATCAGCTCGCTTTATCAGTCTTTGGTGGATGATGAGGTTCGTAACAATCTGATTGTTGATGATGTGTGTAAGGCAGTAGATGCCGGGCGTATCCCAATGGTCCTCACCAGTAGGACGGCACACGTTGAAATCCTTTCACAGATGTTGTATGACAGGGGCAAAGATGTCATTCGGTTGACGGGGTCCGGCACTGCTAAAGAGAAAAAGACTGCACTTCATCAATTGAGGATTGCTCCGGTAAAAAACAGACTGGTAGTTGTAGCTACGGGAAAATATGTCGGTGAAGGTTTTGATTACCCACGATTAGACACTTTGTTTCTTGCTCTGCCCATTTCATGGAAGGGACTTCTGGCACAGTATGCCGGTCGGCTTCATCGTGAATACCCCGGCAAAATAGATGTGCGTATCTACGATTACATTGACCTTCATCACCCAGTTTATGACAGTATGTACAAACGACGCCTGAAAGGTTACGCCTCTATTGGCTACAAGGTGGCAGATGTATCTTCTCCAGCATTATTTGATTCTTTACCCGACCTTGACCTCGCAAGCAGCGAAGGACAGATTTTCAATGGCAAGACATTCTTTGTACCTTTCTGTAAAGACCTTCTTGCTGCCAAGCACTCCATTATCATCTCGTCTCCGAAGCTGTATCATGTTCAGCAGAACCAGCTCACCGATATGCTTAAAAACTTACTTGTCAATGGCATTAACATCATTGTACTGTCTAAGCAGTCTGACGAACAGACCGATTATCTGAAGTCATTAGGTGTCACTGTGAATACGAATAAAACCCTCTCTCACAGTTGTGCCATCATCGACAGATCCATCGTCTGGTACGGTGGCATTCACCTGCTCGGTTTCTCAACAGAAGAAGATAATATTATTAAACTTTCAGATAATGCACGATTAGCCGCAGAACTGATAGGGGCGTTAATGGAATGAAGTCGACTTTTTATTCTAAAATACATCACAATGCCCTTTTACGTAGCTGTCAACAGAGAAGGACACTTTTATTCATATTATGGGAGTTTTTTAGCAAGATGGAGGCAACTTTCTTCTTATCATAAAAAAGCATGGTTGTCACTTGTTTTAATCATTTAAAAATTGTATTTTTGCATTCTAAATCAAGCTAACAACCATTGCTGATAGTATAAAGCGGAGAATATCTTGGGTATACTTTCAATGCTTGCACTGTCAAAAAGTTTATTAAAAATTTATCAGAATCACCATGACTAAGAAATTTTTTACCAACCGAGAGGGGAATACTTTAATGAAGGAATTTGAAGGGTTGTTAGAAAATAATCCTACGATAAAATGTTTAGATTCTGTAGTAGGGTTTCTACGAGCTTCTGGTTATTTTACGCTTCGTCCTTTTCTAAATAGTATTGAAAAAGTGAGAATCCTTATAGGGATTGATGTGGATAAGTATATTGTTGAGGCAAACAATCGTGGACAGCTTTTCTTTGGAGCTGAGAAAATGGTTAAACAAGACTATTTAGCCAGATTGCGTAAAGATATAGAACAGTCGAAATACTCGAAAGAAGTTGAAGAAGGTATCTTCCAGTTAGTAGAAGATTTGATAAGTGGGAAACTTGAACTTCGGGCTCACCCGAAAAAAAAGATTCATGCAAAGATTTATCTTCTTTATCCAAAGGAGTTTAATGAATATACATTTGGTGCAGCAATTACAGGCTCAAGTAATTTGAGTGGTAATGGATTAGGGATTAGTCAAGATTGTCAGTATGAGTTTAATGTGAAACTTACTGATTATGAAGATGTGAAATTCGCTCGCGACGAGTTTGAGCAACTTTGGGAGGAGGCAAAAGACTGTTCTATTTTGGCTGATGATATTAAGGATGGTCCTATCATGGGAACTTATCTTGGAGGAGACGTTACGCCATACGAACTTTACGTTAAGATGCTCATGGAGTATTTTGCAGACCGTGTGCTTGCTATCGATGCTCAGAATGCGTTTGATATGCCTGAAGGTTATACGGGCTATGAATATCAGACGGATGCTGTTATAGAAGGATATAAGAAACTTCTGAAATATGATGGCTTCTTCTTGGCTGACGTGGTCGGTCTGGGAAAGACAGTGATTGCCACCATGATAGCAAAACAGTTCTGTATAGACAATGGTTATGAGCATACGAAGATATTAGTCGTGTATCCTCCTGCAGTAGAAGAGAACTGGAAGCAGACGTTTAAGGACTTTGGACTTGACCGGTATACTCGTTTTATCAGTAATGGAAGTCTAAAGAAAGTACTTGATGATGACAATCTTGATTATTGGAATGCAGGTGAGTACGACCTTATCCTTGTTGACGAGGCTCATAAATTCCGTACACGATCAAACAATGCTTTTACGGAATTACAAAAGATTTGTAAGATGCCACGATTAGAGCAAGGGAATATCAAGGGATTTAAGAAGAAGGTTATGCTGATTTCTGCCACCCCCATGAATAATACTCCTGCAGATCTTTATAACGAAATTATCCTTTTCCAAGATCCACACTGTTCTACGATAGACGGCGTACCCAATTTGACATCATTCTTTGCTCCGTTGATTGTAGAGTTTAGAAGGTTACGCAGTAATCCTACGTATGATCTGAAAAAGTTTAAGGCACTTGCGGAGAAAGTACGTGAACGTGTTATAAAGCCGTTGACCGTACGCCGGACACGAACCGATATTGAGTTGATTCCACGTTATATGAAAGACGTGAAAGGTTTTCCCCGAGTCGCACCCCCTGTAAAGAAAGAATATGAAATGAATGAGCATGTAGCCGACCTTTTCGAGGCTGCGATGACGGTTTTGATAAAAGATCTTTCTTATGCACGTTATCAAGCAATTGCGTTCCTTTTGCCAGAGAAATCAAATGGGTTGTATGATAATGCCGAATTAATTTCAAGAAGTTTGGCAAGTATACGTCAGAATGGTTTGGTAAAACGTCTTGAGAGCAGTTTCTGTGCTTTTAAGAAATCTATTGAGCGTTTCCGCGATGCAAATCAGAACATGATAAACATGTTTGAAAATGATCGTGTATTTATAGCTCCCGACCTTGATATCAATCATCTTTATGAGCTTGGACTTAACGATGACGAGATAGAAGAACGCTTAAACATGAAAAGTGAAGATAATCCAAAGAATGCAGTATTTAAGGCGGAAGATTTTGATCCAAGGTTTATTGAGTTGCTTCGAATAGACCAAGCTCTGTTGGAAGGTCTGTGTAATGATTGGGCTACGGTTGATGTCGAAGGGAAAGACGACTCAAAGTTTGCTAAATTCAATGATATTCTGAAGCACGAATTGTTTAAGAAATCGCATAATCCCGGTCAGAAATTGGTGATTTTCTCAGAGTCGGTTGACACCGTAGAGTATCTTCAGCGTAGAATTGATAGAGATGACGTACTGGTCATTACAGCTGCTAATCGTAATAAGCTGTTCCGCACGATACAAGAAAATTTTGACGCAAATTATAAGAAGAGTTCTCGCAAGGACGATTATAATATCATCATAACAACCGATGTGCTGGCTGAAGGTGTCAACCTCCATCGGTCGAATATTATCGTGAATTATGACACCCCGTGGAACTCTACCAAGCTGATGCAGCGTATAGGACGTGTCAATCGTATCGGATCAGAGGGGAAGGAGATATATAATTATGTGTTCTATCCATCAAGAGAAGGCGATAAAGTGATAAAGCTCAAACAAATAGCACTCTCAAAGATACAGACTTTCCATACAACTTTTGGAGAAGACAATCAGATTTACTCTCAAGAAGAAATTATCGACCGAAATCTTGATAAGTTATTTAATGAGGGGATAAAAAAGGAAGAAAGGGAGTTCAATGAAGAAATACCATTCTATGAAGAGCTCCGCTCGCTTTATCTTAACAATCGTCGGGAATATAACCGCATTGCCAAGATGTCTCTTCGCAGTCGTACAGGGCGTATGCCAAGAGATGTGGAGGGTGTACAGCTCTCCGATGACACCCTGGTATTTCTCAAAACAAATATGCGTAAATGCTTCTTCCGTGTAAATGATGTCGATGTACCTGAGCAACTCTCGGTGATTGATGCCTTGAAATACTTTAAAGCAGAGTGTAACGAGAAGAAAGTTGAACGAATAGCAAATCATCACGACCATGTACGCAGGGCTCTTGACGCTTTTAAGCAAATGCGTAATCAAGAACAGACGATAGACGAGATAACCAGCAAAAAGAGCATTCCTAATCTTGGTGCGCAGGTGACGACAGCCGTTAGTCTTTTGAAACTTTTCTTACAAGACGTTCATGACAATGAAGAACGCATGCAAATTGTACAATTGCAATCGCTCGTTGAGCGTGGAGTGATTAGTGATATTGCAAAGCGTTTACAGCGTATGCAGAAAGATTTGGTACGTAAGAAGATAGGACGTGATGAGGCCTTGGAAGGGATTAAGACGATGGCAAAGAAGTACAATGCTTATTATCTTAACAGCGAAGAGCTGAGACGCGAAACAGAAACAGAAGCAGATATTATTTTAAGTGAATCATTTAAATAAAGAACAATGGATTATCGCTCAATCATAGAATCATCATACAACCGCCATAATTGGCTGGAATTGTTAAACGACATCTTTCATCATAATGTCGAGTTCAGACAAGAACCTTTATCTGTCCCTGTTGATAAGGATATGGCGAAAGATGCCTTATACTTAGGACAGATCACGCTGCACGATGGACACACGTTAGCTGTCTATGAAGTAGAGTTGTCGGATCGTGTCGTTATCGAACGTAATCGGGCTGCTATACGTAATCTGCTTGTAAGCAATTGGCGCGGTGGATATGACGGTGCTCTGATGTTTTGTTACCGCAAGAATGAGTCTGTATTGCGTTTTACGTATGTCAGTGAATCCTGGGCGTTTGATAAGCAGGGTGATTATAAGAAGCTGTCAACCGATACAAAACGATACACTTATCTCTTGGGAGAAGGTAGAGGGTGTCGAACGGCAGTAGACCAGTTTAAGACATTAAGAGATAGTAAGCAAACATTGAAAGATGTGACAGATGCTTTCTCTGTTGAAGCACTCACCAGACAGTTCTATCAGGATTTGTTCGAGTGGTATGAATGGGCTGTTGATGATAAGTCGAATATCACCTTCCCCAATAACACTGCAATAGAGGAAGACGATAGAGATGATATAGAAAAGAAAGTGATCCGAATGATAACCCGCATCATGTTCGTGTGGTTTATTAAACAGAAGAAACTTGTGCCTGACAAAATCTTTGATACCAACTTCTTATCAACGATTCTGAAAGACTTTGATCCAAACAGTGAGACTGATGGTAATTTCTATAATGCAATCCTGCAGAACCTCTTCTTTGCAACTCTGAATCGTGAGATAAAAGATGAGAAAGGAAATGTTCGTAGGTTTGCTAAGTCGCTTAAACGTGATATCAAGACCTTGTATCGTTATGCCGGATTGTTTATTATCAGTGAAGAGGAAGTAATCAAACTTTTCTCAGAGGTTCCTTTCCTTAATGGCGGTTTGTTTGAATGTCAGGATAAGACACGATATATAGATGGCGTTGAGCATTGTTATAGCTTTGACGGATTCAGTAGAGCTGTTGGGCGCTTTGCTGATGGACGATTTAAGCATCGTGCTATCGTTCCGAACATTTTGTTCTTTAAACCAGAGATGGGACTTATCTCTATTCTGAATCGATACAACTTTACTATTGAAGAGAACTCTCCAGAGGAACAGCAAGTAGCACTCGATCCGGAACTGCTTGGTAAGGTCTTCGAGAACTTGCTCGGAGCTTATAACCCTGAGACAAAGGAAACGGCACGCAATCAGAGTGGCTCGTTCTATACGCCACGTGAGATTGTGAATTATATGGTTGATGAAAGCCTGATGGCTTATCTGGGGAATGATGAAACGGTACGTTCTGTTTTCAGCCGAGATTTTATTTATGATAAGTCAAAGGCAGATGAATATAAGTCGATTGTAGAGAGGCTTAAGAACGTCAAGGTGCTTGACCCTGCTTGTGGTTCAGGTGCTTTTCCTATGGGCTTGTTGAACAAAATGGTAGAAGTGATAGAACGTATCTCTCCAGAGGAGGATATCTATTCTTTGAAATTGTCTATCATTGAGAAATGTCTTTACGGTAGCGATATTCAGAGTATTGCTGCACAAATAACGAAACTCCGCTTCTTCATCTCGCTTATTTGCGATTGTGTGAAGGACAAGACAAAACCTAACTTTGGTATACCAACATTGCCTAATCTCGAAACAAACTTTGTGTCTGCCGATTCGCTGATTGCGAAGAAGAAGCGTGAAGCACAACTTGATTTATTCGAGAATCCCGAAATAGAAATTCTAAAGGAGAAACTGCGAGAAGTACGACATAAACATTTCTCTGCAAAGTCAGCATCAACGAAACATCGGCTGAGAGAAAAGGATAAAGAAATACGTGAGAAGTTAGCCGATTTGTTGTCGGATGTAAACAACTATAATCGTGAAGATGCCAAGCAGATGGCAGAATGGGATCCGTATGACCAAAATGCAGTCAGCTCATTCTTCGATCCTGAATGGATGTTCGGTATCAATGAGAAGTTCGACATTGTAATCGGGAATCCGCCGTATGTTCAGTTGCAGAATAACAGCGGGGTATTGGCTAAGAAATATGCTGATAGCAACTATCAATGTTTTGCACGTACAGGTGATATTTATTGCTTGTTCTACGAGCGTGGTTGGCAACTACTAAAAGATGATGGGCATCTATGTTTCATCACTTCTAATAAGTGGATGCGTGCAGGATATGGTGAGAAAATACGCCAATTCTTCGTAGATCATACTGATACTAAACTCTTGATATATTTTGAAGAAGTAAAGGTTTTTGAAAGTG
This sequence comes from Prevotella denticola, assembly GCF_900454835.1. Taxonomy (GTDB): domain Bacteria; phylum Bacteroidota; class Bacteroidia; order Bacteroidales; family Bacteroidaceae; genus Prevotella; species Prevotella denticola. The sequence continues at coordinate 380,979 of NZ_UGTM01000001.1, forward strand.
CTACAGTTGATACAAATATTCTATTATTTTCAAAATCAACTTCACGTCATCAAACAGCCTGCGCTGTAGCAAATAAGAAGCATAAGAACTGTATTGATAATCTGCGCATTTTCATGCAGCAAGAGAGGGTGATGTGCGACTTTACAGAGGCTGGTTCTAACAGTTGGGTTATCCTTTCTCCCATAGAGCAAAGTATTAAGAAGAAGATAGAGGCAGTGGGTGTCCCCTTAAAAGATTGGGATATCCAGATTAACTATGGAATAAAGACTGGATTTAATGATGCCTTTATTATCTCCACTGAGAAAAGAAAAGAAATCCTTGCGAACTGCCAATCAGACGAGGAACGCCAAAGGACGGAGGAACTTATTCGACCTATTCTTAGGGGGCGTGACATTAAACGATATGGTTATGAGTGGGCAAAATTGTGGTTAATTGCGACTTTCCCTTCACGTCATTATGATATAGAGCAGTATCCTGCTGTGAAAGAGTACCTCTTATCGTTCAGTATAGAGCGGTTAGAACAGACGGGAATTATTCACGAGATTAATGGGAAAAAGTTCAAGTCTCGTAAGAAAACCAACAATAAATGGTTTGAGACACAAGACAGCATTAGTTATTGGGACTTATTTTTCCAACCACATATTTGCTGGAAAGCGGTAGGCAGAAATCTAACTTTCTCAATTGTCTCATCAGGAACTTTTCTAACAGCCCCTGCAAGTTTTATATCTGCAGGAAGTAGGAATGATTATATTCTTGCCTATTTGTGCAGTAAAGTAGGAAGATATTACATATATCAAAATAGTGATACGACAGGTGCAGGTGACATCATGCTCAATATTCAATCATTGATACGATTTCCGATACCACCTGTAAGTAACCCGAAAATAATCGAAAATAGTAAAGTATTACAAAACCATTTTTCACAAGAGATACAAGAGACACTTGATAGTTTAATATACGACTCTTATGGATTTTCTAAGGAAGAAATAGAGGAAATAGAGAGATGTTAAAACTCTCTATCAGCCTCTTTATTCCGATTAACCCTCCTATTTTGCAGTATAAATAATTGCTCATCTATATTAAGTTTATAAACTTCAAAAACAGCTTTATCTACTTCTTCATCTGATGCTTTATTTTGTATCCTCCTATAAATAACTTCTGTTAAGAACCTTGGAAAATCAAGTTTTAATAAGGTCTTTTCTAATGTTGTAACATACAATTGTATTCCGCCTCCTTGTACTTCTGCCTCCGTTGTAAGTTTAAGATACCAGTCAAATAATTTACTGTTCATTAAACCTACAAATTGTATAAGATAATCTTTTTTACCAACCATTATATCTACAGCATTGTTACATATAAGGCGATTTTCATCAAAGCAAAAATTAATATTGCACCCTATGATCTTCCACATAACCTTTGGCTTATTAAAATCCTCCCAATACTTTGCTCCCCACCTTTGCATAGCATACCATTCGTAACGAATACCCGTCTCTGCTTTATTGCGCTTTGATAATGGATCCTTATATTGTAACATATGTGAATAGACTGCTGGGTATTGTTCCTTGAATGCTCTTTCAGCTTTCTCTGATGTGCCCTGAATAGAATTATCAAACTGATAAGGGAAGTGCCATGGGATATATATTAACCATAAATCTGCCCACTCATAACCATATCGTTTAATGTCACGTCCTCGCAATATAGGTCGAATAAGTTCCTCCGTCCTTTCCTTTTCTTCAGCAGACTGACAATTTGCCAATATTTCTTTACGTTTTGTAGAATTAATGATAAAAGCTTCATTACAACCAGTGAGGACACCACGATATATATTGATGTCCCAATCCTTCAAAGGTATTCCCACCGCTTCTATCTTGCGTTTGATGCTTTGCTCTATTGGAGATAATATGACCCAGCTGTCTGCTGTATTAAAGTCGCACATCACCAGCTCTTGCTGCACGAAAATGCGCATTCAACTTTCCGCCAAATTCTTCAGTCTGATAAACCGGGCGAGTGTGTTACGATCCACCTTACATAGCTTGGCTATTTTGCGTTGTGATGTCCCGATTTTTAGTAGTTCAATAATAAGTGTTTCTTTACCAGAAAGTTTATATTTTTCAGGATTATTTCTTCGCCCTTTAGGTCTGCCTAAGATCTTTCCTTCTGCCTTCTTCCTTGCCAATGCTTCCTTTGTACGTTGACTGATTAGGTTGCGTTCAATCTCTGCTGACAGCCCGAAGGCAAAGGCGAGCACCTTACTTTGTATGTCATCACCAAGCCGATAGTTGTCTTTAATAGTCCACACACGGCATTCTTTGTTCATACAAATATTGAGAATTTCCATTATCATAAACAGGTTACGCCCAAGTCGTGACAGTTCGCTGCAAATGATGATGTCGTTTTTATCCACTTTCTTCAATAGCTTGCCCAATTGTCTCTTGTCATAGTTCTTTGTCCCACTGATTGTTTCTTCAATCCAATCATTAATCTTGAGCTTCTGACGTTCACAGAAGTTCATAATCTCAAAACGTTGGTTCTCTACAGTTTGTTTGTCACTGCTTACTCTGATGTATCCGTATATCATACTCTTTTTTTATTAATAGGTTGTACTTTGTTGTATTTTAAACGGAAAAAGTCTATAGTTTGCAATATAAGAAAGAATCGGTCCATTATCAAACTAATTATAAGTTTTAAAACCGTTTGCTGTCATTTTTAACATTTAGTGTAGTTGGTTAATATTCAGTTGTTTATAAGCTGATGGCGGGTGACGGGAGTGACAGCAGACAAAAATAATTCGTGAAAAACTTGACAAGGGGTATCTCCGTGTTGTATCTTTGCAGGCAGATACCAGGAAGACCAACAGTACGCCGGACGTGCTTTATCTACAAACCGACAGGGTCTTCCAGTTTGTTTTTTTCTTTTAAACCAATCTATTTATGTGTACAGTTTTTTCCAACGTGCCCAATGACTGGGCAGTGTGCTTTATGCACGATTGTATTCTCAAAGAACAGTGTCTGCGCCATCATGCGGGCAGGTCACTTCCTGTTAACCAGCATTCGGCATTGACGGTTCTCCCCTCCGCACGGACCGGGGACAGCTGTCAGGAGTTCCATGCCATGAAGACGGAACGGCTGGCATGGGGCTTCTCGCATCTCTTCGACGATGTGAAGCACAGTGACTACCGCCCTCTGCGCCGTGAGATAGAGGCGTATTTCGGAAGCCGCTTTGTGTACTATCGCTATCACCGGGGCTTCAATAAGCTGTGTGAGGAAGAGCAGCAATGGATAGACGGGCTTTTCCGGCGTTATGGCTATACTGCTCCACGTGTTTATGACAACTACCGGACGAGCTGGAAATATTAAGAGTTAAGGAGTGAAAGGGAGTGATAGGAGTTAAGGCATTAGCTTATTCTGAAAGAATGGAGAAGTTAACTTTAGTGTAAAGGAGTTGGGTTGACAGGCTGTTAAGGAGGTCTTGTTTCCTTGGTGTTAACGCTCCGCACGAATCGTGTTTGCTACTGACACACTTAGTGTTGGTATGCGTCTTAAAAATAATTTCTCCGTTTCTCTGTTCTCTGTGTGAACCAAATACTGTGCAGATAAAGACAGAATGACAGACAGGATAAGAAAAGGCAGAATAACAGCTTAACTTTTTCCTACGGATCTTTTCGCTCCTTATACCTTTAGGTTTCTCTGTGCAGGTTCTGTCCTCTGTTTCTCCGTGCTCTCTGTGTGAGCCAAGATAAAGACGGAATGACAGACAGGGTAAGAGAAAGACAGAATAACAGTTTAACTTTTTTACTCTTTTTTCCTATGAAAATTAAGAATCTTAAGAAAATCAAAGCTGAAAACCAGCGTAACCGACAGGCTGGAAAACTGAAACATGACATCACCTGCCGCCTGCTCGACTATCTTGAGCTGAAGTATGAAATGCGGCATAATACGGCCTTAGGTTGTACGGAAATCCGCAAGGCGGGCAGTAACGAACCTTTTGTGGCAGCGGATGAACGCATGCGCAATACTATCGCTATCAAGGCGCGACTTGATGGAATTGATGTGTGGGACAAGGATATCCGACGATATACGGAGTCGGACTTTGTCAAGGTTTTTAATCCTGTGGACGACTTCCTGAATCGTCTGCGTGGGCGATGGGACGGAAAGGACCATATCAATGCTTTGGCTAATTGTGTACCCAATGACAATGCACGGTGGGCAGATTGGTTTCACACGTGGTTTCTTGCGATGGTGGCGCAATGGATGGGCTTGGATAATGCACATGGCAACAGTGTTGCACCGCTACTCATCTCACGACAAGGCTATCGGAAGTCTACCTTCTGTAAACGTTTGCTACCCGAAGTGTTGCAGTGGGGCTATAATGACAACCTTGTCATCAGTGAGAAGCAGAACACGCTGCGGGCAATGACACAGTCGTTACTTATCAATATTGATGAGTTTAATACGTTGTCTGCCAAGATGCAGGACGGTTTTTGAAAAATGTTATGCAGCTTGCAAGTGTGAAACTCCGTCAGCCTTACCGCCAACAGCAAGTCACGCTGCCACGTATTGCCTCTTTCATCGCCACAGCAAATGTCTCGGATGTCTTTAGCGACCCCAGTGGCTGCCGTCGTTTTATAGCGGTTACGCTGACAGGTCCAATCCGTCTGCCTGACCGCATAGACTATGAGCAGGTTTATGCACAGGCGGTTGCCGAACTTGAGGCTGGTAGGCGTTACTGGTTTGATGAGGCTGACACCCAGGAGATTATGGCAAACAACGTGCAATATCAACAGCGCACCCCTGCTGAGGCTCTCTTCTTCGAGTGCTTTTCCATCCCTAAGGACTTGACCAAGGGTGCCTATATGACAGCTGCCTCCATCTTCAGTCTGCTCCGTCAGCGATATGGCAGTCAGCTACACCTGACAAGCCTCTCCCATTTCGGGCGTGTCCTTGCCAATATCCCGAACCTCCACAGTAAGCATTCTTCGCACGGCACAGAGTATTTGGTGGCGATACGTAGCTGTACGGATCAGTCCGTCAATCCTAACTTAAAACGTCAGTTGCTATCTGAATAAACTTTCAAAGTTGCTGTCACTGCTGTCACGCTTCGATGCGTTATAAGTAGTTTATAATCTTTCGGTTGCGTGAAGTGTTAAAAGTGACAGCAACTAAAAACAAAACTATGTTTGCTTTATTGACATTCAGTATGAAATGTTTTTTGTAAAAAACCTTTTCTCTTTATTCTTTATATAAATATTTTATATTATCTTTGCAAGGTGTTACCCGTGTTAATGGGAAGTGTAACTAAAAACTCATCTATGAAAGAGTGCAAGGACACTATATATTTTCTTGTTCGTAAATGGAGATAAAGTGTGAGATATTTAATATCTAAGCTACAAAGTGTTCTAAGTCTTGCTGCTATGAATGAGATAAAAGCTACAAAACTGATATGATGAAAAAAGAAGTAATTCAAGAATTATACAATGGCTTTGAAGCTGTGGCTGTAGAGGTCGAAGGGATTGAATGTTGGAGTGCACGCGAACTTCAGCTGCTTTTGGGTTATTCTAAATGGGAGAACTTCTCGAAAGTAATAGATAAAGCCAGAATTGCTTGTGAAAATGCAGGGAGTTTGGTTTCTGACCATTTTCCTGACGTCAGGAAAATGGTTAATCTTGGGTCAGGATCAGAAAGAGAGATTGATGATATTCTCTTAACTCGCTATGCCTGCTACTTAATTGCACAAAATGGTGACCCACGTAAAGAACAGATAGCATTTGCACAAACCTATTTTGCGATGCAGACACGTAAGGCTGAGTTAATAGAGCAAAGGCTATTGGAGATAGAACGTGTGAAAGCACGTACAAAGCTGCAAGAGACAGAAAAGCATTTATCTGGCATTCTCTATGAAAGAGGTGTTGACAGTAAAGGCTTTGCTGTAATCCGCTCTAAAGGAGATCAGGCATTGTTTCGCTTGAGTACAGCACAAATGAAAAAGAAGATGGGAGTGCCTGCAAGTAGACCTGTTGCTGATTTCCTACCGACTATCAGTATTAAAGCGAAAGATTTTGCAGCTGAGATGACTAACGTCAATGTGCAACAAAAGGACTTATATGGAGAAGGTCAAATCAGTAATGAACATATTGAAAATAATAAAGCTGTTCGGCAAATGATGATTCAACGTGGGATTATACCAGAGAATCTGCCTCCAGCGGAAGACGTTAAAAAGGTAGAAAGGAGGTTGGTGAGTGAAGAAAAGAAAGCTTTAATAAACAAGCGAGGGAAAGATACGTATAAAAGGTGAGAGTTTGTAATTTCTTAATCCTATATCTTTGCAAAAGAAGAATTAATCCTGTGCTGATATGCACAGAATAATCAACTATCTTCTAAAGAAATATCATTATCCACCAAAGGAAATTGCCAATGCATTGGAAACTGTCATCAAACAATGCGAGCAGTGGACGGATAATGAACAAGAGAATTATTCAATAAAATCAACCAAGATATATGAAATTCACGAGGAAGACATACAAATGGTTGCAGAACCATAAAATATAAAATAATATGAATGCAGGAGCATTATTTTATAAGGCAGATTTACATATCCACTCTTATGGAGGATCTGGTTCTTTTGATGTAACTGACGCATCAAACACTCCACAAGCTATTGTTGAAACAGCAATAACTAAAGGCTTGAAAATAATAAGTATAACAGATCATAATCAATTCTTGAATAGCCTTTATGCAGTTAATTATGCTAAAGACAAAAACATAGATATATTGGCGATTCCAGGAATAGAGGTCAGTACGACTCAAGGACATCTTTTGCTGTATTTTGACACGCCAGATGATTTGCAAAAATTCTATGGCAAACTAACTTTTAACGACGATAAATCTCTTTGTTATCAAGGAATAGCAGAATGTTTAAATTTTGCAAACCAATACGGCGGAATTGGTATTCTTGCGCATATTACTCTTGAGTCTGGTTTCGAAAAAACAATAAATCGCTACGGTCCACAGATGGATCAAATATTTAAATGCGAAAATCTTTTAGGATTAGAAATAACGGACAAAAGAGATGTTAATCTATTTACAGATCTTGATGATAAGCCAGAACATAAACATTTGCTAGATTTATGGCGCACAACTTTAAATAATCAATTGCATCGTAATTTTGCAAAGTTGATGTCTTCAGATTCTCATACTCTAGATAAACTAGGAAAAAATGCTGAAGGAGAAAATAGGCTCACTAGAATTAAAATGCCGACATTAACATTTCGTTCTTTTCGCCTTGCACTGCTAAGTAGTGAATCTAGAGTTAGATTGGAAGAATGTATACCAGAGCAACATCCCACCATTACACACATAAAAATAGAAGGAGGCCTTTTAAATGGATTAGATATAGATTTGAGTCCTAATCTAACCTGTATCATTGGTAGTAGAGGAACTGGAAAATCAACACTTCTTGAATCAATACGAGAGACTTCTGGTAATTCCTCAAATTCAAAACTTTGTGATTCTGAGGTTTGGGCACAGAATATATTGCTTAGTTATTCTGATGAGGCAGGTCAAGCAATTTCTCTACGAAGAGAAAAGAATGCATCTGTTGTTAATTGTACAGATCCCAATAATGGCGTTGCTCTAATTCCTATAGAAAGTTACGGACAAGGAGATACCGCCAGTACTTTACAGCATAGTGATGAAAACCCTAAAGTCATTATAGATTTCCTTGATTCTTTTTTAAACTTGGATTCATTTCATCAACAAGATAATGAGTACATTAATCTATTGAGGTCCAACCAAAGTGAAATGAAGAAATTGCGTATAAACTTAGCTGCATTACCTGAAGCCAAAAAAGCTTTAACTAACGAACAAAATAAGTTAAAAGAATTAGAGAAAACCAAAGCAGCGGATATTGTAAAATTTCATAATGCTTTGATACAGGAAAGGGAATTTAGAAAAACTCTAATAGATCAATTAAATAAGCTTGTTAAAACATATCGTGAGATATTAGGGGATAATTCCTTGTTCAGAGATGTTGCATCTATGGACGATGCTAAGGTCATTGTCGGAAAAGAGTATTTTAAAAGTGTGAAATCAATTGTAGATGATTTCAGTAAACTTGTTGCTCAAAAATCTACCGAACTAAATAGTGAACTACAGAAAAAAATAGATGAATTAAAGGAGCAATTGAAATTGTGGGGGGCAAAGGAAGCTGAAATTCAGAGTAAAATTGATGCAAAAAAAATAGAACTAACTCAGCAAGGCATCCCATTTGATTTAGGTAAAATTAATCAAATATCTAAGGATATTGTTGATTATGATAAAAAAGTAAAACGATTAAATGAAGACCAAAAAAAGTTAAGCGAGTTACAGAGGGAACGTAAGGAAATACTAGAAAACAGAGAGAATAACAGGAAAGAAATATACAGGTCGCATCTTTCGTTTGCTCAAAAGGTAAACAAAGATTTAAAGTCGTCTATTGATGACTTCTCTATTTCTATTAAATATGTAGAATCGCGCTATTCTCCAGAGTTTGAAGAAGTCTTGAAATCTCTAATGGGATGGCGTACTTCTCAAGTTTCTAAAGCGAAAATTATTGCTTCAAATATTTCTATAAGTGAATTTATCCACGCTGTGAAGGATAAAAATATGGAAATATTTCGTAACATTTCGTATAATGGAGAAAGGCTATTACAAGACGCAGATATAGAAAATATTTTCTTTAATATATTGGAAGACAATCATTATGAAGATTTAGAGTGTTTGTCATATGATGATCTTCCGCAAATAATAGTAACAAAATTCATACAGCAAGATGGTGGGGGCAATAAACCTATTATAAAGTCGATCTCTCAGCTTTCTTTAGGGCAGCAACAATCCGTTCTATTAGGAATCTTGATGTTGTCAGATAGTAATAAACCTTTATTGATAGATCAGCCTGAAGATAATCTTGATAGTGAATTTATATTTAAAACAATTGTTTCGAATTTAAGGAAGATTAAAGAACATCGCCAGGTTATAATAGTAACACACAATCCAAATATCGCTGTTCTTGGCGACGCTGAACTCATAATTCCTCTTAGAAGCACTAGTGTACGCTCTATAGTTGATAATGCTGGTTCTGTAGATAATTTAGCTACTATAAATCAATGCTGTCAAATATTAGAAGGGGGAGAATCAGCTTTTAAGCAGAGAAAAAATGTTTATGGATTTTAAATATATAATGCTGTAAACTGTAACTATAGTGATAACATCCAATACGTTTATCTAATTAGTACTACTCAAATTAAGGAAATATTTTGTATCATATTAATGTAAATTGCTGATAATCAGTGCAGCATATATTTGAGGAAGAAAAACATACTTATACATAAATAAACCCGCAGCGATTAAAGTAGTTGCTGCGGGTTGTTTTTGGAAGCTAATAATCTTAAATGCCTACATCACAATGTCAACTCAACGATATAATCAATATCAGTAGGGACGGTGTCGAAATTGAGGGTGATGCCGTTGCCAGTCTTTGTGAAGTTGACACGCTTGTTAATGCCAAAGACAGTGGCAGACTTGATTTTGTGGTTGCCAGTAGGGATGAAGAGGCTGGAGTCCATACAGTTTAGGATGTGGATGTAGAGTTTGTTGCCCCGTTGCGTACTCACTCCCCAGTCGTGTGGGGCGATGATGCCGCCCCGTGTGCCGTAGATGGTTTCGCCGTATTGGTTCAGCCATTTACCGATAGCCTGAAGGCGGCCGAGGGCAAGGGAGGGTAGCGCACCCCCCGGTTCCGGGCCGATGTTGAGCAGGAGGTTGGCATTCTTTCCGGCAGCACGGACGAGCATCTGGATCAGATCTTTCGGCGATTTGTAGTTGCTGTCGGTAATCGAATAGCCCCAGTGGTCGTTGATGGTCTGGCACGACTCGAGCGGCAGACGGCTGATGTCCTGTCCCGACAGTCCAGCCTTGTTTTCGCCCGGCAGGTCACGCTCGAAAATCTGAATATCCTCGCCGGCGTTGGGTGTCTGGTGGTGGTTGTTTCCGATGAGGCACTGTGGCTGCAGTCGGTGGATCATGGCATACTGCTCCGTCAGCTGCCAGTCGAACGGTTTTGCATCGCTGTCATGGTCCCACCAGCCGTCGAACCATATAGCCCCGACAGGACCGTAGTTGGTTAACAGCTCCGTCAGCTGGGTATTCATGAAATGATAGTAGCTGTTCCAGTCGGCTTTCTCCTTGTCCCGGCCTGTCCCCAGTCCTGTACGTCCCTGCGGATAGTCCTCCCGTCCCCAGTCCAGGTGCGAGTAATACAGGTGCAGCTTGATGCCGTGCCGCTGGCAGGCAGCGGCCAGCTCTTTGATGATGTCCCGTTTGAACGGTGTCCCGTCCACGGTGTTGTATGTGCTGGTCGCCGTCTTGAAGAGCGAGAAGCCGTCGTGGTGACGTGTGGTGATGGTGATGTATTTTGCGCCGGCCGCCTTTATCGCTGATACCCATGCGTCGGCATCAAACTCGGAGGGGTAGAATGTTTTTGCCAGCTTGGGGTATTCCCGGTGGTTGATGTTCCAGTTTGTCATCACCCATTCGCCCGCACCGATCATCGAGTAGAGTCCCCAGTGCAGGAAGATGCCGAACTTCTCGTCCTGGAACTGTTCGCGTGCCTTGAGGTTCTCTGCTGTCGGCTTGTACGTTTCCTGTGCCATGCTGCAGAAGCCGATCAGCAGGGCGGCAATCAATAGTAAGGTCTTCTTCATGTTACGAATTTATAGTTTAGGTTTCTGTCGGCAAAGATAATAAAAGTCCGGCAGATATGTATGGGAAATCGGGTTAACTTTGAGGTTTGAGGTTTGAGGTTTGAGGTTTGAGATTTGAGGTTTTCCTCCAAGCCAGCTCAATCCGTCATTATGTCTTTCTAAAACATTTAGGTTTAAAACCAAGCCGTTTTTTATGATTTGGATAGATTTGTCCTGTTTCTCGGGTACAGTCCGACTGTGTGATTCGGTCTGAAAGAGCTTGATTTCACCGGAGTGGTGCAAATGTTCAGACAGCAAAACGCCCACACCGCTGTATAGAAGACAGGATGTGGGCAATATGCTTTTTATTGGGAAGATGGCCTAATCTTCCCAAGGACTGCAATGCTGTGACTGGTCTCCGTTCCCATAATCCGGGAAAGGATTTTCCTTTGCATTGAAGTCATCGTCACTTATTTCATCATCAGTAACTTTCGTGCTGGTCCATTCCATCACAGGCTCACCGTAGGCAGCCTCGATGATTTCGGTCTGTGGTTGTATATATGTTTTCTTCATAATTCTGCTTATTTGATAACGACTTTCTTGTTGTTGTGGATGTATATGCCGTGCTGTGGTTTCTCCACTTTGATGCCGTTCAGGTCATAGTAAGGTGCTTTGCCTGTCTCGGCTGCCGTATTGAGTTCCTGAATGTCAGTCGTATTGTTTTCATCTTCGAAGAGGAAGGCAATGCTTTTTGCACCGGCCGGGATGTCTGTATTTGGGATTTTCAGATAGGCTTTGAACCATGTGAGGTTGTTGCCTGCGGCTGCAATCTTCTTGAAGAGCCCCGACTTTGACAGTCCATAGAGTGTGTAGCCGTCTTTGTTCTCCAGATGGGTGTCCTCAACTGTTCCCAGCATATAGTCAGTGTATCCGGTCTTGTCGATGGCAGCGGCATTCTGTGTCTCTTTCATCTGACAGTAAGATTCGACATTTGCACTCTGCTTGCTGACAAGGAGAACCGGCTGAAAGGCCGGAACGGTATAGTCGTCAATGCTGCGTGACCACACGAAAGCAGTACCATCCTGCAGATGTCTTGCGTTGAAGTTATTCGGGTCCAGACGTAGGGTAACATACGGTTTTACATCCTTTGTGTTGTCATAGACGACATCGAACGGATAGCAGGCTGTAGCACGACTGGCAAGCGTCTTGGCCGGAATCTGCCACTGGAAGCAGACACCATGTCCATCGACATTCCACTTATAACCGTAGTCGTTCTGTTTCGACTGCTTCACATAGACCGTCAGTCCTTCTTTGAACGGATACTTGTCGGGCAGGTTGTAGGCAGTAGAACTCAGCGTTGCCGGAACATCACCGACGAAGTAAAGTTCGTTCAGTGTCGGTGCTCTGAAAGCTTCTACGCCAATATTGCTGATGTCAGCCAGTACGGTAACCATCTTCACGGAAGGTGTCGAAGCCTCGAAAGCAAAGTCGAGAATGGCACTTACATCGTAGGTCTTCTCATTCCACTGCTTGTTGTACTTGTCAGTATATGCCTTCTCGGTAGCTGTCTTCTGGATGATGACAGACATGCGCGGCTCGGCAAAGCTGACGACTCCGGCAGCAGTGTTGGATGTCGGGAAGAACTCCAGTCCACGGTCGTAGCCGCTTTCCACAATGAACGATGGGTGAACCTCCTTGAAGATACCGTTGTACGTCTCGACGGTTGCTTTGTTTGCATCGTTTTCATACCATGCTTTTCTGACGTAGATATATACGTTTCCAGGCTTTGGAGATGAATACATGATGTTTTCTGACAGCTCCGGGACATTGTCTTTCCCCATGAAACTGAGCGAGGAGAGGTTGTCACAGAGGGCAAATGCACGGGTGTCAATAGTCGTGACGGTACGCGGAATTGTAATGTTGGTGATGTTCTTGCTATTGTAAAAAGCATAGGCACCGATCTTCTCAAAGTAAGGCAGTGAAGTGTACCTGCTGTCAGCCTTTCCTGCCGGGAAGGTCTTGAGGGTTTTCTTGTCCTTGGAACAGAGTATGCCGTCCACGGAAGAATAGGTTTCGTTGTCAGGGGATACATCAAAGTTCTCCAGCTTCTCGCAGAAGTTGAAAGCACCTGTCTCTATATTGTTGACATTCTTTGGGATTCTGATGGTTTTCAGATTCTTGCAGTTGTCGAAAGCCTGTTCCTTGATTTCTTTTACACTTTCCGGCAGTGTGATGCTCTTGATACCACTGTTACCGAAAGCACCTTTTCCAATGGAAGTGATAGTTGCCGGTTCTTTGAAAGTTACGGTCTCCAAGGATGGTGTGTTGATGAAAGCACTGTTGTCAATGGTCGTCACACCAGAGGGGATTTCAATTTTTTTCAGTTTAGAATCGCCATCGAATGCTCTTTCCCCAATAGACTCCAGGCTGTTCTCCCCATCAAATATGAACTGTTCCAATTCTCCCATATACATGAATCCGCCCCATGCAATTTGTTTCAGTTTTGATCCGGCTGCAATGTGAATACTGCTTATTTTCGTATAGTTGAACAGCTGGCCTTCAGCAACTTCTACAGTCGCAGGTATGGTAACGTTGCCCGTAAGGTCCTTACAATCGGAAAATGCTACGCTTCCAATATGTTTTAGATGGGAATTTTCTCCAAAATCAAGTTGTTCAAGATATGAGAAGCGGAAACTCTCGTTGCCTATCGACTCCAGGGAAGATGGGAAATTTACTTTTTTCAGATGCGAATTATAGAAAGCCTTTTCCTCAACAGACTTTGTTCCTTCCGGGATGTCATACTTTCCCTCCTTCGCCGTAGGGCAGAGAATGAGTTTCTCCTGATTTTTGGAATAAATAATGTCGTCTTTTCCACTGTAGGTAACATTGTTCTCGTCTACAGTAAACCGCTTCAGAACTGGACAGCTGAGAAAAGCACCGCCCTTTATGTCGCTGACATATCGTCCGATGGTCACGGACTCTAATCCGTTTGCCCAGTTGAAAGCTTCTTTCTCAAGGGTCTTGGTATTGCTGAGGTCTACCGCCTTAAGATAGTCTTCCGTCTGGCAGAAAGCCTCACTGTTTATGGTCTCGACGGATGCAGGAACAGTGTACTTTCCATCTGTAAGTTTTTCTTTCGCATAGTGTGCCGGGAATGTGACAAGTGTCTTTCCATCCTTCGAACAGAGTACCCCGTTGATAGACTGGAAAGCCGGATTCGCTGTGCTGACTTCAAACCATGTTCCTACAGCAAAAAATGATGCACTCAGGGTCTGGTCAATTTTTGTAAGTGTCGATGGCAGCGTTATCTTCTCCACCTTTTTACATACCATGAAGGCTGTCGGTGCCAGTGTGGTGATACCTTCCGGTATGTTGACGTTGCCTTGCTTTCCGGATGGAAAAGACACCAGCGTCTTGGCATCCTTACTGATCAGCCACCCGTCAGCGTTATTGGAATAGGTGGGATTTCCATCAGCCACCTTGTATTCAACGAAAGCCGGACAGTTCTCAAAGCAATTCTTTCCTAAGGAGGTAAAGCTGGCTGGCAGCGTTACTTTTTTCAGGCTCTTGGCACACCGGTAGCAGCCGTCGTTCATTGTTGTATAGCCCTCTGAAAATGTCAGGCTGGTAATGTCATCGCTGCAGCTCGTCCAGTTTGTAGATTCCTTTACCTTATAAACTTCATGATTTTCCGGATGTGTAACCGTTGATGGAACCGTAACGTCTCCCTTTCCGTCAATATGTGCAACTGAGACAAAGTTGTCTGAATGGTGTTGCAGGTCGTTCTTGGTAACGGTGTAGGTGATTTCTCCCACCTTAAAATCAGAGCCTACCGCCTGGGCGAAAGCTCCTGTGACGCTTATTGCAAACAATGAAAGCGTCATAAACTTTTTTCTGATTTGTGTCATATTTTTACTTGATAAATGATAATCTTCTCTCTTTGTCAATACCTGATAGTTGCCTGACAATTGAAGTTGTCGCTGTCTTTATTGGTTAATGGGACTGCAAAGATAGATGAAATATTGAATTCGTCAGTTTTCCCAAACATCATATAAGTTATCTCTACTGTCAGAGATGTTCCTTCTGGCTGGCAGGTATGTTCCCAACGGTCTTTTATGTTGCATAGAATATTGGCAACTACATTATAGTTTAGTTAATAAATATTAAATCGGGGGGGGTAAATTGTAATTTCGTACCTTTACATCCATCTGTTTTCGGGGGATCATCCGACACATTTAGTAAGGATGCCATGTTAAGATACTGCAGATATACATATTTTCAATTTTAAACATTCACTTACCCTCAAATAGTAAAATGACAAAGAGGTACTCACTTGGCGACTTGAAAGAATTGATACGGTACAGTCCGAACGATGACGAAGGTCAGACCTATGTAGGCCGTGACTATGTAGTTTCTACGGGCTGTAGTCCGTTCTTCGTGTCAGAACTTGAAGAACACGGTTCCATGTGTATGCAGTTCGTCCGTATGGGGGTCGTCAAATCGGGCAGCTGTGAACCTGTCGTTCATTCTGCTCAGTATCTCTGCAGGGAAGGCGACTTGTTTTTTGCCGGATGGGGGACAGAGCTGACGGAAGATACCGTCAGTCCCGGCACTTTTTTCGAGGGCATTCTCATGACGGAGGAGTATCTGAAGAAAATCTTCGGAGCTTATCTGCCTCAGGTGTTCCTTTCTCCATGCCAGCACTTCATGCTGCACCTGTCAGAGGAAGAACAGGATATGTGGCACGACTATCTCCGCATATTATATACTCTTGCCATCCATGAGTCATTTGACAGAAAGCCCTTGAATGCGCTTTTCATTTCTGTATTCCGCTTCGTACAGGCACTTTACGAATCACAGGGGGAAAGGGCACACGAGAACCTGTCGCGTAGCAGGCAGCTCGCCGAGTCATTTATACAGCTGGTCAACGAGTATGCTCGGGAGCATCACGAGGTGTCGTTCTACGCCTCTCGGCTCTGCGTCACACCGCATTATCTGGGACTGGTGGTCAAGGACGAAACAGAAGAGACGGCACGCGAATGGATAGACAAGACGATAACAATCGGTATACAGGTGGAACTTCGCTACAGTAACAAGTCGCTTAAGGAATTGGCAGATAGATTCCACTTCGCTTCCAGTAGTTCGCTTTGTAAGTTCTTTAAACGCCGCATGGGCTGCACGCCCAATGAATATCGTAGGAACAAAGAAGTGTAGGCGGACTGTTGGGTAGTTCCATTGTCATGCTTACTACAATCTGTTGTAGCTGCAGATTGTAACTGTCTGTGGCTTTTTCCTTGCCAAGAAAACGGCCCTATCCTGTTTTTTAACAGTTATTGTGTGGGAAATACGCAGGGAATGTGTAAATTTGCGAGCAATAAACTTAAATGTGATAACCAAAACTTACTACAATGAATAGAAACAAGTTGTTTATTTTAATTCTTGCACTCGTAACGACTCTGTCTTTCACGTCCTGTCTGAGTGATGACTACGAAGACAAACAGATTCCACAGGCAGAGCTGAAAGCAGCTTTCCTGACTATTCAGGGGAACTATCAGGGATGGCTATTCTCTCATACCAGTGACAGTAAAAGCGGCAAGATAGAGAAGAAAGACTCCCTGCGCACTACCTGGGAAATCAGGTCGGACTCTACGGTGCTGGTCAGGAATTTCCCCAGCAAGATGCTGGCCAACAACATCACCAATCTCGAGCTGAAGAAGGCCGTGGAGGCTCTGCCTGCCCGGGACATCAAGTGTGCTTTCAATATCTACAGTGTGAATCCGATTCTGTTTGATGTGGCACCGTTCCAGGTTGAACTGGGTAAACTGACCTATGGCGGCGAGACGCACAAAGTAGCCATCGGTTTCGCTTTCAGACGCAACCTGACGTTCGGCGGCTTCTATGCGCCAAAGAAACAGGTCGGTATACGCCTTATTGAGGGTGGCGTGATCATTGATGACAAGGTGCAGAGCGAATTTTACAAGGGGCTTGATTATTTCTATCTCCTGTCGGACGCAAAGTGACATTCCTTGCAGTGTGTGACTGACATAGGCAGGGGCGCACAGACGGTGTGTCCCTGCTTTTGATACCCTCTTCCTGTTCCAAAACATCGACTCATGAACCTGAAAACCTCCTTGCTGCCCGCTCTCTGTCTGCTGTTGTCTGTACCTGTCGTTGCACAGGATACCTTGCGCAGCCACAAGGTGATAACCAATGTACAGATGCTCGGTATCGGCACCGTAAACGTACTCGACACTTACCTCTCGCCAGAAGAATACCGTGGCACGGAGCTGCGGTATGTCTCCCACTCTGTACGTGAGAACGGCAGCCGATTGTCCCGTGAGCTGGTACACCAGGCCCAGCTGCTGTCGGTCCATAATCGGAAAGACAACAACAATGAACTTGGCGGTTTCTACAATTTCCAGTACAGCTGGTACTATGCCCTCGGGAGGTGGGAGCTCGGCAAAGGAGAACTGTGCCTGAAGGCAGGCGGCGGCATTGATACAAGGCTCGGCTTCCTTTACAACACCCGCAATTCCAACAATCCCGCACAGGCTTACGGACAGGTGAATGTTGCCCCAGATGCCGTCGCTGCTTATCGTTTCCACCTTTGGAACTGTCCTTTCCAGCTGCGTTATGAGTTGCAGGCACCGCTCCTCGGACTGATGTTCTCACCCAATTACGGACAGAGCTATTACGAGATCTTCACCCGTGGAAACTACGACCACAACCTCGTTGTCACGACACCTGTCTCTGCTCCCTCCCTCCGTCAGCTGCTGACATTCGACTTTACGCTTCGCCATACGACCATCCGCATCGGCTATCTGGGCGATTACCAGCAGGCAAAAGTCAACGGTCTGCGCCAGCACGCATGGAGCAGCCTCGTCGTGCTGGGCATTGTACGTAAATTCTCCATCAACAAGATTATTCCATGAGAAAGCTGTTCCATACGGTTCTGAAAACATCTATCTCCGCACTTACCCTGCTCGGTACGGTCACCGGTTGTGTTACGAATGACGAACTTCCCGATGATCCGCAGGGGAACTTCGAGGCGTTGTGGCGTATCATGGACGAGCATTACTGCTTCTTCTCGCAGAAAGGTGTTGACTGGCAGGAGGTACACAGCCGTTATGCCCGGCAGTTCGATGCGTCCATGACGGCGAAGCAGCAGTTCGAGGTGATGACCAAGATGCTCTCCGAACTGAAGGACGGACACGTCAATCTGTATACCTCTTTCAACATCGGCCGCTATTGGGCCTGGCATGAGGATTACCCCAAGAACTATTCCGACTCACTTGAACGCAGGTATCTCAAGACCGACTATCTCATCGCAAGCGGGATGGATTATACCATTCTTGACGACAACATCGGATACCTGCGCTGTGAAAGTTTCCAAAACGGTATCGGTGCAGGCAACCTGGATGATGTTCTCCTTCACCTGCAGCCCTGCCGGGGACTGATTGTGGATGTCCGCAACAATGGCGGAGGCAACGTGAACAATGCGGAGGAACTGGCAGCCCGCTTTACGAACGAGGAGCTGCTTGTGGGCTATATGCAGCACAAGACGGGGAAGGGGCATGACGACTTCTCTTCGTTGCGCCCGGAATATCTGAAACCGGGACGTGGGGTGCGTTGGCAGAAACCGGTTGTCGTACTGACCAACCGCAGCGTCTTCTCGGCTGCCAACGAGTTTGTGAAGTATATGAAGTGCTGCCCCGGTGTTACCGTTGTAGGCGACCGTACCGGCGGCGGTGCCGGTCTGCCCTTCTCTTCTGAACTTCCCAATGGCTGGGGTGTCCGCTTCTCCGCCTGCCCGATGTACGACCGTGACAGGAAGATGACCGAGTTCGGTATTGATCCCGATCATAAGGTAGACCTCACCTCCGAGGATTTCGCACGTGGCAGAGATACGATCATCGAGTTTGCAAGGGATCTGCTGAAGACCTCTCCCAACCCCTCTAAATGAGGGAAGCGCATCATGGAAGCCGGTCAGGACAGTTCTGTTACCACTCATCCGGTCTGCTCCCCTTAAGGTTTGTCCCCCTGCTTGTCGTCATCCCTTACTCATTGGCTGCCATGTACCCCTCCTCGGGAGCGAGTGGAGAAGTATAGACCCTTGTGGGAGATTCAGCTACTGCTGCTGACCCGAAACAGCTGGAAAAGATGTTCGCAAACATTTGGCTGTTTCTTAAACATTCCGTAACTTTGCAGCCGTTATGCGCCTGTGGCGGAATTGGTAGACGCGCTAGACTTAGGATCTAGTAACTTACGTTGTGCAGGTTCGAGTCCTGTCAGGCGCACAGCAAAATACCGGATGATTGCTAGACAATCATCCGGTATTTTGCTTATGATAGTTTGGGAAGCACATAACCTCCTTTATATTATAGGCGTTGTAGACCCATGCGGCAGCAGATTTACCAGCAGGCTTTTTTCATGGACATTGGGCGGTTGTACTGTCATGCTTCTACAGCTTGGCAGGACTGTTTTCCGTTTCTATCTCGTCAGACTGAGCCGGAGACTTACACCGAAGTCGTGGGTGGTCGTCGGGTAACTGCCTGACGAGAGCAGGGGAGTGTTGATCTGCAGGTCGTAATAGAGGCTGGCCGTTACCAGACGGCTCAAGGTGTAGTCGCCCATGAAAGCGAACTTGAAGGCGGTGTTGCCGCTTGAGGCCGAAGAGGCGAGTGAGGCAATGTCGCGGGTGAGCGATGCCTGCCGCCGGTAACTCATGTCGAGACGGAGGTTGAGGTCATGGTTCAGTCCGTTGTCCTGACGGGACGAGCTGTTGTCCTGCTGTGAAATTCCCATGTTCTTTTTCTTCTTTCTTGCTACATGGCGTGTCCCGTTGTTGAAGAGGTTGAAGTCGTTGATTCGGTAACCGACACCTACGACCCAGTCTTTTGAGGAGGCCTCATTCAGCTGCACACTTGTCATGGACAGCGAGAGCACACGTGTCTGCCGGTATTCCAGGCGTGCCGTGAGGTTGTTCTGCAAGGTGAGGTCGATTCCGAGGAGCGGTGAGAATGCCTCGTTGATACTCACTTGTGAGATGTTGTACATCGAACTTGGAATGGGATTGCCTGTCGTGGCATCAGCGATGAATCCGAGGCCGTTCATGTATTCCTGCCATGTGCTGTAGCTCTGGTAAGAGCCGATGGCGAAGATGCTTCGGTAGGCATGATTGATGTTGACGCTTTTGAAGAACTGCTCGAAGAAAGGCAGCCGTGACAGTCCGCTGTAACGGATTGTCCAGTTGGGTAGCAGACTGCGCAGGGCAGGGAAGATGTTGAGTCCGTTGCCGCCCATGCTTGTATAGGCATTGAGGAAAGCAGGCACCATTACGTCGGCACTGTATTTGTTGACGGCTCCCACTGTCGGGTCGAAGTGTCCGCCGCCGAAGGAGGCAGGGTAGGTGGCGTTGCGGTATTGCGCCTCCACACGGTCGCGGTAGCCGTCGAGCGACTGCACGAAACGGTTGAATGCCGCACTGTGATAGCCGTTGTTGGCATCGCCCAGACTCTCGAAGGCCGTACCGAGTGACAGGGTGGTTATGGTAAATGATCCGCTCTGCGTGGTCGGGTTGCCGGCATACATGTACTGGATGCTCCGTGAGGTGGTCTTCATCCGGCTGGCGGTAAGGTCGATCTTGAAGTCCTTGAACGGCTCCAGCGTCATGCGTATCTGCAGGTCCTCGGTCTGATTGGTCGTAGCCGGTGTGGCCACGCTGTCGTTCATGAGCAGCCAGTTGTTGTCCCGTGCCTTGCCGATATAGTCGTCATCGATTAGGCCGAAGGCGAAGTCCAGTCCCGGCGACAGTGCTCCCATTCCGCGTGTCTGTCCGAAGGCATCGCCTACAGTCGGCATGAATCCCGGCAGTGCCATGGCGTACTGGTTTCGATAGGAAACACTTGCCGAGCGCACCATCATCAGCGCACGTGCCACACACTGTGCCGTCTTGTACCAGCCCTTGTTGTCGAGGGGTTCCTTGGGGGTGACGGTCAGTTTCATGCGGATGGCAGAGTCGGTGCGGTTGAATACCTTTACCTGCGTATCGCCCACCTTGCGCCACTTTATCTTCAACGTCTTTCCCCGCTCGTCCTTGGCAGAGACGATGAGCCTTTTCGTCTTCTTGCCGTGTGATACGAGGACGGCGGAATCGGCATTGATGACAATCTCCTTTTCGAAGCTTCTCTGGTTGCGGGGCAGAGCCTTTTTCTTCTCTTCGTCTTTGTCTTTCGGCTTCTTCTCTTTCTTTTCCTTTTCGGCTTTCTTTTGTTCATCGGTCAGCTTGGGGCGTACAGGACGTGTGCGGTTGAATCGTTCGTTGGTCTTCTTGAGGAAAGGCACATGATTGTAGAGCCGTTCGAGGTTGAACGAACCGTTGATGTTCAGCGAGCGGTTGGCCGTGATGGTGTTGCCGAGTGATGTCCCGTCTTCCAGTTTTGTTCCGCGTACCCAGGTATAGGCTGCTGTATAGTTGGCATCCGCATTCACCCAGTCGAAGATCGGCAGCAGGTTGATCGGCAGCTGGTAAGAGAGCGTGAAGTTCTGCTGGTAGTCGAGCGGTGTGCCGAAGTGCTTGATGCTCGTCCACACCGAGTCTTTCCATGCCTCGTATCGGTCGGGGTAGAGGTCTTTGTTGACCGGTGTGTAAGGCTCTTCTATCTCGGCGTGTGTCGCACTCTGGAAGTTCATGTGCAGGTTGCGTGTCAGATCCCAGCGCAGGGCGAAGTCACGGTTCCACAGGAACTGTTCGCTGAAGGTGAGCGGCAGCATATTGTTCTCTGTCGATTCCATGTCCCGTTCCTGCAGTTCGTAGTAGTTGCGCACCATCTCGGTGTTGAACGTGATGTTCTGCGGCAGCCAGTTCAGTCCGAACCGCTTGAGGATGTCGAACCATTTGGACCGGCTCTTGATCAGCCGTCTGAACGGCTCCCAGGTCCTGTACACCGGTGTCCAGTTGTAGTTCAGTGCGCCCCGCCAGTTGTCCTCATTCTCATAGACGGTCGTCTCACCCGATGTATGAGAGTGGGAATGGCTGTAGGATAGGGCGAAGTTGGCCGGGTCGTACGGCATAGGGTGGTTTCTGGTCTGGATGCCTACACGCACGTTCGAGAGCGAGAAGTTCGTCGTCAGCCGTTTGGTGACGGCGATTGATTCAATGGAGTCCCGTTCCTGACGGCTGGCGGCACCATCGAGTGCGTCCTTCAGTTCCATGTCCGTATCGAGGGGGTTGTACTTAGGCCGGCTTTCGCTCTTCGTGACACTGTAATATAAAGGTGCGGACACCTTGGCCTTGTCGGGGAAGAACTTGCCCAGTTCAAGGCTCGTGGTGACCGACACATCCGTCTTCGTCTCCTGCTGTCGCTCGTTGACACCCTGTTCCAGACCGCCGAATCCGTCGGTGCTGTGGCTGGCATTGACATCCACCGTACCGAAGTCGGACAGCTGGAGATTGAGCTGTCCTCTTGCCGCCCAGCCGCCTTCGTTGTTGAATTCCAGCAGGCGAAGTTCGTTCACCCATACTTCACCGCTTTTCTGACTGCTGGAAAGGTTGCGTACACCGATGATCATCGTCTTCACTTCACCGAGTGTCGGATTACCCATCACCGTCACCTTGTTGGCAGGACGGTCGGTGTCGTAGACGGAGAAAGCCCGGTTGTAGCTTGCCGTTCCTGCACTCCGTGCCTGGTTGCGCTGTTTCTTCACGGAGGTGAGCAGCTTCAGCGGGATGTCAAGCATATTCTCCTCGGGCCATACGATGCGGCGGTCATGGCCGGTGTACATATCATAATGTCCCGGAGCCGACAGCTTCAGCGGGATTTCATACTCGTAGTAGTTGTTCTTGTAATCCGATCCCAGACGGATGAACACAGCCAGCTGGTTGTCAGTCAGGTTGGTCGTGTTCTGTTCGAAGGCGTTGGCGTGTACGAACATCTGCAGCCGCTTGTACTGGCGCAGGTCGAGGGTAGTGTTCTTGTAGACAGCCTTCGACTCGCCTGTACCCAGGTTGTTGACGACCATGGAGAGTGACTGCTCGTTCTCTTCGACAAGCTGTGGCTGGTTCGGATCCTGTCCACGGCGGATGCCCGGCGGCAGGATGTAGTTCACGGGCACCTTGTCGTTGTTCTCCTCAAGGCTCACGGCACTTACCGACATCGTACCTGTATTGCTGGCAGAGTTGGTGAGGTTCTGCTGATACTGCCGCCACTTGCCGCTGACGAGGTCGAGCGTGCCGAAACGGAGGACGATGGGTTTCTCGAAACCTGTGAGGAACATACGCATGAAGCGGATGCTGGTGAAGTCGCTGATGTTGCCTACACGTTTCTGGAATTCCTCCAGCGGGATTCGGAACTGATACCACGTGACGGGTTCTGAACCGCCTTTGCGCAGTGAGGCAGAGGCTACTCGCTTGTCGACAATGTAGTTCCGGCCAACGACGAGGTCCTGCGGACGGATGCTGACGTGGTACTGATAGTACTTCTCGTATTCGTTCAGTGTGTAGTCCTGGTTGATATCCTCCACGTCGGGCGTCGTCTTGTACGAGGTGTCGTAACGCTCGTTGTTGTTGTCATTGTCCGGTGAGTTGCCCTGTGGGTTGTTGATACGCTTGTAGCGTTCGAGAATGGAAGCCTGCTTCGCATCCCAGTCTGAACCACGGAAATAGTGGTAGTCATCGTTGGCCGGATCCGCCCAGATAGAATCGAAGACGGCCTGATTGGTGTTGGCACGGGCTGCGGTGAGGAAGTTCTGATAGGATGCGAACTGTCGTTCTTCTTCGTCCGTCAGACCGTTGAAGCCCACGTCCTGCTTGGCACGGCTGCCCTTTGACGTGGCAAAGGCATAGGTGACGGTGCTCTGCGTCGGAATCTTACCCCATTGTGTGGTCGTCCACGACTGGCTGCCGTCTACCGGCATACCGCTTTCATAGAACTTCTTGCCATCCTTCAGCACATCTTCTGACACTTCGCCGAGGTCGATGTAGAAGTCGCCGCCATACTGGCTGGCATTCGGCAGCCGGTTGGAATAGATGAACGGGTCGAGCAGCCAGAACTCGATGTATTCGATGTTGGCGGTCTGGAAGTCGTTGGTGTCCAGCTTGCGCATCATGCCTCCCCATGTACCGGCAGGATGGGTGAGGTGTCCGTTGATGTCTATGTTCGGATTGAAGTTGTACGGTCCGCGTTCGGAAGGATAATAGGCGAGGTTCAGGATATTCAGCGTAGAGATGGAACCGCTGTAGTTCCGGTCACGGTTCGGGAACAGCTCGCTTACCGGAATTTCGCGTACATAATGGTTGGAGAGCTGGTCGAGGTCGCTCTTGATATGTCCCGGTGTCAGCGAACTGCTGCGCCGTGTGAAGAGCGGGTCGATGTTGTACCATGCCAGCAGACTGCGGTTATAACCGCTGTTGAGGGTCGTCTTGTCCGTATGCTCGGGGAAGTCGGATGGTACGCTGGAGATGATCCACGATGTCGGCTGGCTTACGTCAATGGTCGTCTTCGCCCCTTCGAAGTCGTCCAGATAGGAGGCGTTGTCCTGTGTTCCTTTGCTCTGTCCGGCCAGAAGCTGTGCAAACTCGGCGGAGAATGTGATGTAGGAAGGTTGACTGACGTGCAGCAACGGAATCTTGTCGAGCATATTCGTCAGCCACTGGCTTTCCTTCTTCCAGTTGATGTTCAGTCCCCAGATGGTGTTGTTGAGCGGTTCTGCCCCCATGTTCACCTTGGTTGTCAACGGCTGTTCGGACAGGTGCATGAACGTACCGCCGATCTGGAAGTCTTTGGAGAAGTCGTATTCCCAGTTCACGCCGATCATTGTCTTGCGTTCCTGCTGGTAGGCACTCTGGCTTTCCAGGGAGACATTGATGGCTGTTCCGGCGTCAATGATGCTCTGATTGAGGATGGTTACCTCTCCGGCACTGTAATCGACACTGTAGTCAGAGCCTTCATTCAGGGTCACACCGCCTGCCGTCACGATCACCGATCCCTGTGGTACGTTATAAGCCCCGAGGGAAATGACATTCGCCGCCGTACCCCGGTACTGCCCTGTGAGCATGAACTTGTCCTTCTCGGCAATCTGCTTGGCGATGGTCTTTGTAGAGTCGTAAAGCTGTTCGAAGACATACTTGTCTGCAATGGCTGCTGTGACGCCTCTGTCAGTCAGGGCTTTCCGTAGTCCCCTGCCGAACGGTTCCGCCATCGGCAGGAAGACACGTCCGTTGCTGACGGTGTACCCCTCGACGTAATCGAAGTAGCCGTTAGGATGGGGATTGTTATTGTTGTCCAGCCGGTCGGCATTCAGGAGTTTGATGAGCGTCTGGCTTTTTACCTGCGGCTCCGGTATATAAGAAAGGTAGACACCAGTCGTATCGCTCTGGTATTTCACGTCAAGGCGGAACTTGTCACGCTCGATGTTTGAGGCAAGGTAATAGACGTTCTTCATCATCAGATCCCAGTTTCCCTGCCTGGGGTTGTTGCTGGTGTTCTTCAATGACTTGACGAAGAGGGCCTCGTTGATGTTCGTGTGGTCGCTGGCAAACTCTCCCACCTGGTAGGTCACGCCTCCGTAGGTGTATTCGTAGGCAATCGCCAGCACCTGGTCGGTCTGCAGTCCGCTTCTCAGCGAGATATATCCCAGGGCGGTGTTGACCGTATATTCCGAACTGCCAAGCAGGCGGGCATTGGCCAGTTTCTCGTAGTCGTTGCCTCCCACCAGTCCTGCACCGTCGAGGATGCCTGTCACCTGGTCGATGTCGCGGGCGGCAGGATAGGTCTGTGTAAGGGTGCTGTACTCAGTGTTGGCATTGTTCGTCGGGACGGGACCGGAGCCTGGTCCCCACAGGTCGGTGCGGCTCACTTTCCTGTTCTCGCCGAGGTCGGTCAGTGCTACGATGTTGCGGGTGTTGCTGGTCGTTCCTGTCTTGTTTGTCACCCATACTTCCACACGGTTGATGGTTATGCCTGTCTTGAGGTTCGGCAGCGATTTCATCGCCGCGTCATAGTTGTCGCGGAAGTACTGGGAGAGGAAGAAGTGGTGGTTCTCCTCATAATCGGCAGCGTCGATCTCGAACGGTGTAAGCTGTCTGCCGCCCCGTGAGCTGACACTCTTATTGGAACTCTTCTTCTGCGAGAGTACCGTCTGCAGCTTCAGCTTGCCGAACTGCAGGTCTGTGCGGATGCCGAAGAGTGCCGATGCCCCCTGCACGAGCGAGTTGTTGGAAGGGAAGGAGACATTGCCGCCTTCAACGAGCTTGATGATCTCGTCTTCCTTACCTTCATATCTCAGTTTGAAATTCTGCGTGTCGAAGTCGAACGTCGCATCGGTGTTGTAGTTCAGACTCATGTTCACCTTGTCACCCACTTTTCCGTTCACATTGACATTGATTTTCTCGTCGAAGTCCATCGCTGTCGTCTTGCGGTTGCGGATGGGCAGCGACGGGTTGTCTATGTTCTTGATATTGGCGCCGAACTTCAGCTCTGCCGATCCCTGTGTCTTGATGCGTACGCCGCCCGGGCCGAAGATCTTTTCGGCCGGTCCGAGGGAGAAGTGCATGTCCGTGAAGTCGAACTTGTCCTTTCCTTTCTCCCTCAGTATCTCCTGGTTCTTCGATCGGTAATAATCGGCAAAGCTGCGTTTCTCCGTCCATCTGCGGTATTCTTCCGGCGTCATCATAATCGGTGCCATCACGTAGCTGTTGCCGATTTTGTTGCCGATGATATAGCGATCGAGAGAGTCGTTGTATTCTACGGTCTGCCGCATATTCTCCGGACGGATGAGATCGGTGGAGTTCTCTTTGAGGTCGTCGTAGGTAATAGGGGTAGTGCGCTGCACCTTCCATCGGGGATGGAGCAGCGAGTCGGGAATCTTCTCCTCGTCAATCTCCACCTCGGCCGTCTTCGCCTTCTTGACGGTGTCCGGGGGTGCAACGGCTCTGACCGGCTTTGCGAATGGTGTAAAGTTGAGGGCTGGATGTCCCCACCCCAGCAGGCAGATACTGCCGAGAAGCATGATGACAAAGAGGGATATGTAATGCTTTTTTTTCAAGAGGACAGGTGATGGAAGGTCTCCTTAAGCCTCTCCGGAGGAGGGGATGTGTGGGCGGTAATAAGCGATGATAGACGGTAATGAGCAGTGATAAACGATGATGGACCGGGGGAGGCTTTACTTTATCATCTTCAACGCCAGCTTGACGACCTGTTCCACAGGAAGGTCGGGCTGGTCGGTGAGGATGCTTACGACGACTTTGGCCGATGGGGCAGGGGAGAAGCCCAGCATGGTCAGTGCGCTGACGGCCTCGTCCTTGATGGCAGTGTTGACAGCCGGCGTACCGGGTTGGCTGCTGACGTGGAGTTCGTCGGCGATACCGCTCTGCATGATCTTGTCTTTCAGGTCGACGATGATGCGCTGTGCCGTGCGCAGTCCGATGCCCCTGACCGTCTTCAGCATCTTTTCATCCCCATTGGCAATGACGTTGCACAGTTCTGCAGGTGTCAGAGACGAGAGGATCATGCGTGCGGTGTTGGCTCCGACACCCGAGACGGTGATCAGCAGACGATAGAGTGACCGTTCCTGCCTGCTGGCAAAGCCGTAGAGGGTGTAGCTGTCGTCGCGGCCGCCGGTCATGATCGCCTCGTGTACATAGAGTTTCACAGGTGTCCTGCCTTGTATGGCACTATAAGTGTTGAGCGAAATGTTCAGCGCATAACCTACCCCCTGTGCCTCGACGACCGCCAAAGCAGGTGTCAGGTCAGCGAGTTCGCCCCTGATGTATTCTATCATAATCCAATAAAAATATGCTCCTTGCCGTGGCAAGGCTTTTTGTATATACAGATTTAATAACGATGTGGTTTAGCTTTTATTGTATGTTAATGTATAAAAAGCAGGCAAGTGAACACTCTGTCCACCTCTTTCCGCTACGCTCCAAGAATACCTGCGCCGTCCCCGGAGTGATATTCCTCTACACCAAACATTGCACTTCTATCTTGAATGTTTAGCTCTGTCCACCACCTGTCCACCAGCCTCCTCCTCTGAAGGAAGGGCTTGATTACCGCTTGCCTTTATTAATTCGTCACCGCTTTTCCACCACTTTTCATGGCTTATGTCCACTCGTCACTGTCCGCCCCAATAGCCTTTTTGCCTTCCTCTCGGTCAGCACTGGTTGTCGTCGGGAGATTTTCAAGTGGTTTCGCTGTCTCTGTCTTGCTTTTTTTGGTCAGCTGCGGAGGGGGCTGATGATGCGTTCTGGTTTAGAAATAACTTTACAATCAAAAGGGCTGGAAGCATTGTTTTTCACACGTCAAGACACCCGGGAAACAGGCTGTAAAGAGTCCGTTGCATTGTAACTGACCACTCACAGCATTCTAAGTAAGGCTTACTTGCATTGCAACTAAGGCCTTTCTGGGCTTCAATTGAGGCTTAATAACACTGCAACTAAGCACCTTTTCAGTTATGGGATGTATGTGTGTGATTATAAGCTGATTATGCGGAATGCAAGGGCTTCTTCTCCGGCAGTTCAATCTTTCCTCTACCAGTTCTGCAGACTGATGGATCCTGTTGTGAATGTCCCGATAGACGGATTGGTAAATAATCAATACAAAAGTAAGACTCTCCCCCCTTGCATTTCTCTTCTGTCAAGGAGTCTGTCTTCTGACAGATATCCCCTGTTACAGCTGAATGGCAAGACAGACAGAGCTTTTCATGCCTCTCTCTCCAGAGGGAGGAGATGTGGGGACAGGGCTACTACCCGTTGGCGGAATTAAAATGTAGCTATAATGATATACAAAAAGTTGCACATGTCGTTGATTTTCAGTAACTTAGTGAAGTCAAAACCATTAAGTACAAATCCTCGTATGTGCAACTTATACACAAAATTCGTCAAAATCCTTGAGATATGCAAGCAATTCTCTCACAACCTTGTCAATGAGCAGGGAAATATACCCCGTCGTGGTCCCATGCCAAAATTTTCAGATTTGGAGGTCGTTGCCTTGTCCTTGACAGCGGAATCAGAGAGCATTGATAGTGAAAAATGGCTTTTTGATTATAAGCTTCAGGAGTACAAAGACAAAATACCTAACCTCATATCTCGCAGGCAATTCAACGACCGTAGAAAGAATACCGCAGGATTATGCGAAGACATACGAAAGAGAATCGCTGCCCAAATGGACGGTGGGGAAACTCAATTCTTCGTAGATTCCAAGCCGATAGCCGTATGCAGGGTTGCCAGAGGGAAGCGTTGCAAGATGGGGCGAATGGGAGATTTCTCACAAGCACCGGATTTCGGCTTCTGTGCATCTCAAAATATGTATTACTTTGGCTATAAACTCAATGCACTCTGTGGGTTAAGTGGGGTGATACACTCCTATGACTTGTCAAAGGCCAGCGTGCATGACCTCAATTATATGAAAGATGTCAAGCTGGTCTATCATGACTGTAACATCTATGGCGACAAGGGATATATAGGGGCTGATGTTCAACTCGATCTTTTCCAAACGGCTCACATTAGATTGGAATGTCCATATAGGCTGAACCAAAAGAATTGGAAACCAAAATTAATCCCTTTTGCCAAAGCCAGAAAAAGGATTGAAACTCTCTTCTCACAACTCACAGATCAATTTTTGGTTATCAGGAATTATGCGAAAATAACAAATGGTCTGTTTGCCCGAATAATCGGGAAAATTAGTGCGCTGACCATATTACAATATGTCAACTTTATTAATAACAAACCCATCGGAAGAATTAAATACGCACTAAATTAATTCCGCCAACGGGTGGCTACTATATAATTGTGTTAAAAATATGCCGCAAGGCAATACTTTCTACAAAGAAAACATTACTTTTGCAGATGTATAAAGAGTACTAATTATAAAAGGTAAAAGGAATATGAAAAAGATCAGAGCAGCCGTTGTGGGCTATGGCAATATCGGTCAGTACAGTGTTCAGGCATTGGAAGCCGCAAGGGATTTCGAGATTGCAGGTATCGTACGCCGTCAGGGTGACAAGGACAAACCTCTGGAACTTACTCCGTATGAGGTGGTTGACGACATTACCAAGCTCAAGGATGTGGACGTAGCTATTCTTGCCACACCTACCCGCAAGTGTCCGGAATATTCCGAGAAAATCACGGCACTGGGTATCAACACCGTTGACTCGTTCGACATTCACGGCTCTATCCTCGACTACCGTACGAAGCAGATGGAGAACAACAAGCGCACGAATACCGTCAGCGTGATTTCAGCAGGCTGGGATCCGGGTTCTGATTCTATCGTACGTGTGCTGCTGGAAAGCCTTGCACCGGAAGGCCTCTCCTATACCAACTTCGGTCCGGGCCGTTCCATGGGACACTCTGTCGTTGCCCGCAGCAAGAAAGGGGTGAGGGACGCATTGTCCATGACCATTCCTCTCGGCGAGGGAATCCACCGCCGTATGGTCTATGTGGAACTGGAAGAGGGGGCGACCCTCGAGGAGGTAACCAAGGAAATCAAGGCCGACGACTACTTCGCCCACGACGAGCTGCACGTGTTTGCCGTACCGAGCGTTGCTGCCCTGAACGATGTCGGGCATGGCGTTCACATGACACGCAAGGGCGTGAGCGGGAAGACGCACAATCAGCGTTTCTCGTTCGACATGAGCATCAACAATCCGGCTCTTACGGCGCAGGTGCTCGTGAATGTGGCGCGTGCCAGCTTCCGCCTTGCACCGGGCTGCTACACAATGCCGGAGATACCGGTCATCGATATGCTGCCGGGCAGCCGTGAGGACGTTATCGCAACGCTGGTTTAGAATGATGGCTTATGGGCTGAGAAGCCTTGTTGATCTTATTGGTCTTATTCGCCTGACAAGGGCGATAAGGCCAATAATCTTTTGCACAATATGAGAACTTTCCGACATAAAGTGACGATAAACGACGCAGGAGCCATCGTGGTGTTTGGCTTGGGATCCTTTTCCTGTCTGTGGAACAGGACGAACAGTCTGATGATTGTCCTCGGTGTCCTCCTTGTTGTCGTGACCATCAGGGCTGTGGACCGTGCCATCCATACGGAATATGTGCTGACTGATGACGGTGTGCTGCAGGTGAAGACAGGACGGGTCGGCCAGACAAGACGGATAGAACTGAAGAAGATAAAGAAGATAGGGAAACGTCCGTTTGCCTTCCGTTTAGGTGTCTACGCACTGATAGAACTGGAGGACGGAAGCGTTGTCAGCGTTCAGCCTGATAATATGGACGGTTTCCTGTCAGCCCTTGGAAAACGGATAGAAACGAAAGAGAAATGAGATTGAGACTCTTCCCGGCACTGCTTCTCGGTGTCGTGTTAAGCCTGCCGGTACAGGCGCAGGTCAGTTTAGACAGCACGATGGCTGCGGACACCATCGTCTCGAAGGCTTTTGCAGTACAGCCGGAGAACGACGATTCCATCAGCGAGGAAGAAGATACGGACAGTATTATCCCGGCCTTCTCTACAGACAGCCTGCTCAGCTGGAAGGAGAATGCCGTGATGCGGCTGGACGGCATACTCCGCAGCCCGTTGTTGGAGACAGTGCAGACGAGTGTGATGGTTTGGGATCTGACCGATGATGTACCTGTCTATCAGTTCCGTGAACGCCTCCATCTGCGCCCGGCCTCCACGATGAAGTGCGTCACTGCCATTGCAGCCTTGGACAGGCTCGGAGCCGACTACGATTTCCGGACACGTGTTTACTGCACTGGCGAAATGGATGATTCCACACTCGTTCTGCATGGCGACCTCTATTGTGTGGGCGGTATGGATCCGATGCTCTCGTCCTCGGACCTGGCGGAGATGGCACGTGTCATACGCAATCATGGCATCACGTGTGTAGAGGGCAATCTCTATACCGACTTCTCCTTTAAGGACCGCGACCGGCTGGGGAAAGGCTGGTGCTGGGACGACAAGAATCCTGTGCTCTCGCCGCTGCTTGTCGATCGCAAGGATGACTTCGTCGACCGTTTCCGCCGCCGATTGTCGGAGGCGGGCGTAACGGTGAACGGTATTACCGCCGACCGGCAGCTTCCTGACAGTGCCCGGCTGCTGACGATGCAGACGCACTCCGTCCGCCAGGTGCTCCGCCGCATGATGAAGGTGAGCGACAATCTCCATGCCGAGTCGCTGTTCTACCAGCTGGCTGCCAGCGGCGGTACACGGTGGGCGTCGGCACGCCAGGCACGGCAGTATGCGTATTCTCTCTTCAGCCGTATCGGGCTGAATCCCCGTGACTATTATGTGGCTGACGGGTCCGGTCTCTCTCTGTATAATTACGTGAGTACCGAACTTGAGGCAAGGCTGCTGCGGTATGCCTATCAGCATCCGGAAATCTATGAAGCCCTGCATGAGGCTCTGCCGATAGCGGGAGTGGACGGAACCTTACGGAAACGGATGCGCGGCACGGCTGCGGCCGGCAATGTGCGGGCCAAGACGGGTACGGTGAAAGGTGTCAGTTCGCTGGCGGGTTACCTCACGGCTTCCAACGGTCATCTGCTCTGTTTCTCGGTCATCTGCAACGGCGGACTCTCCAACGGTCCTATGCGCAACCTGCAGAACAAGATCTGTTTGGCACTGTGCCAATAGCTTATGAACTTAGGATTTGTGAATGATGAATTTCAAATTAACACCTCCCCGTCATTTTGTCAACGACGCACTTGAGGAAATCAGAATCTTCGTAGAGAACATTATCCTTTCGTTAGGTGTACACGGCCATGCCGTACCCGTCGTGCGCCATGTGTTGCTGGCCGTGGTTGCCCTCCTGCTGGCATTCTTTGCCGAACGGCTCTGTAAGTATATCCTCGTGCCGCTCATTCTCCGGCTGGTGAAGCGTACCGAAGCGCACTGGGACGATGTTGTCTTCGATCGTCAGGTACTGCGAACGGCCTGCCACATTGCCCCTGCACTGGTGATATGGCAGCTGATGCCGCTCGTCTTCTATCAGTTCCCCATGGTGCAGGAGGGGTTGCGTCGGCTCACGGCGGTCTATCTCACCATCGCTGCGACACGTCTGATTACCGGCATCATCGACCGTCTGCGTTATCTGAACACCCGCCCCGGCAGTTCCACGAGCCAGTATCTCAAGTCGTTCTGCGGCGTACTGAAGATTCTTGCCATCTTCATCGCCGTGGTTGTCGTCATCGGTATTCTCATCAATCGCAGTCCGATGGCATTGCTTGCCGGCCTGGGAGCGACTTCGGCTGTCCTCATGCTGGTGTTCAAGGACACCATCGACGGCCTCGTCGCCGGTATCCGGCTGACCAGCAACGAGATGATACACATCGGAGACCATATCACCGTACCCGGCGGATTCGTGGACGGAACGGTCATGGACATCACACTCACTACCGTAAAGGTGCGGCAGGCCGACAATACCATCACCACCGTGCCGCCCCTGACACTCGTCAGCGGTATCTTCCAGAACTGGAAAGGGGTGCAGGATGTGGACGGACAGCGGGTGAAGAAGATGGTCTACTTCGACGTGCGCAGCATCCGTGTAGTGGATGACAGCCTCCGGAAGCAGCTTCTGGAGCAGGGATTCGTGAAGGAGGAGGAGCTGAAGGGGGAGGTCGTCAACATGGCACTCTTCCGCCATTATATGGAGCATTACCTTGCCAAACGGGAAGATGTCAATGAGAAGATGACGCTCCTCGTGCGCCAGCTGGAGGCCACACAGGCGGGTGTGCCGATTGAACTCTATTTCTTCCTACGCACAAAAGACTGGATTCCCTACGAGCATTCGATGGCCGATATTCTCGAGCACGTCTATGCGTATGCCAATGCTTTCGGCCTGAAAATCTACGAGCAGACCCCTGTACAGTGAGCACTTCCTCCTTATTCCCCATCCCCTTTCGGGTGGGGAGAGGGAAAGGGGACCGCTTACATCATTCCTGCATCAGATAGCGTTTTTTATTACCGAAAAAGCTTCCAACTGGAAAAAAAACGGTATATTTGCACTATACTTCTATCGGATTGACTAACTTTTAAACAGGAATGAACATGAAACAACTGAAAACAATCAAACGTCTGACTGCCTTCGGCCTGTTGGTACTGATGACCGCCTGCTCCACAGAGAATACCGTTATCGGAAATGTCGGAGTAAGTGATGTGAAGTCGTCAGGCTGCAAGGCCTCTGCCTCGCAGCTGGATTCCCGTCCTGAATACTATAATAATTTTGTAGGACAGAAGTCTGTGCTGCATCTTACGCTCGGTGCGGATAACATCGTCAATGCACGCTTTGCCGACTTTATGGACAACTGTGCCATCGAACTGTTCCATGTTGATGCAAGCAGCAGCGAAGGGAAAATCGTCCTCGTTCTGTACCCCGATAAGGATATGGCGACAAACTGCATCTGCCGGTATGATATCGACTTTAAGATGCAGAACATCGTTCCCGGCAGCTATCAGCTGGAGGTGTACCATACTGCTGCTGACAAGCAGATCAGCAAGGACAATAGGGTCTATAGCGGCACCGTAAGCCTGGAGAATGGGAAAGAGGTTGTGCTGACAATGAGCCGGTAGGAGGATAGTGTGGAAAGTATGGTCGTGTTACCCTTTTATTCAAGGGCTCCTTCCATACTTTCCACCCATGTTTTGAATCTGGGGCATTTCTCCAGCAGCTCAGACATCCTCACAGTATTGATAATATCTATTCCATGTAACACTTTATTATAACCGGGGATAAGTTTTTTCAATCGCACGGAAGGAGCCGTGTCGGGGTGGTTGTTAATGTCTTCGGGATTAGGATGTTGTTGGATGACATCTATTAATCCTTTGTAATCCATTTCGTTTCTTTCAAACAGGGAGTCTATCCCATTGATGGAAGCAAACACCAAAGCCTCAAATTCATGAAGTTGGATATAGGGGATGAAGTTATCGAATTGATGTTTTTGAGTGTCTTCCAAGTCTTTCTTTATTCTTGTTTCGAGCAGATCTGCTTGTTCCTTGTGCGTTTGTGTTGCTGTCAGATCACTGAAACCGGGAAAGTCTGAAGGCAGACGGTAGAAATCTATCATCATTGATACGATTACATCTTTTTCATATATTGTGTTCAGAATGTCCTTTTTGATGTAAGAGTATTTGGAAACTCCCCCATGCGAGTGTTTTGTCTTGAAGCATTGTATGGTATTATACAGTCCTTTGGAACAGAAAAAAGGACGGAGTATATTATTGACGAAACTTTCTTCGGTTTCGCCTTCTACGATTATTACCAGTCTTTTCATAGCAATTTTGGTTGTCCGTTAATTATGCTTTTTGTCCATAATTCTCCTAAAGAGTAATCATTTAACCAGCTTTGCAGTGTGTCGTTGTTCAGTCTGTTGAAAGAGGATTGCCTGTCCTTGCGGTCTACAGTGATAATATCTTCAGCATCAAAGTTGTTGATAAGGTTTACCGACTGTGTGGATATGATAACCTGACAATTTCTGGAAGCAACGGATTTTATCATACCAGCCAGCTTGACGATAGCTGTCGGGTGCAGGCCCAGTTCTGGTTCGTCAATGATAATAACTTTGGGCAAGGTAGGTTGTTGCAGTAGTGTGGCAAGAGCAATGAACCGTATGCTGCCATCAGATAAATCATTGGCATCGAAATACTTCTCGTTATTTTCCATATCACTCCACTGTAAGTTGATCTGGCTTTCGTCGAGCAGAGATGGTGCAAGAGAGAAATTACCAAAGTAAGGCATAACAGAACGGATCGTCAGTTCTATCCTTTTCAGTGTCTTGGGATGTTTCTCTTGCAGCATATATAGAAACGCCGGGAGGTTGCT
This sequence comes from Prevotella denticola, assembly GCF_900454835.1. GTDB lineage: Bacteria > Bacteroidota > Bacteroidia > Bacteroidales > Bacteroidaceae > Prevotella > Prevotella denticola. The sequence continues at coordinate 416,458 of NZ_UGTM01000001.1, forward strand.
TCCGTCAGTCTTGAGAAAACGGTTGTCATTGATATTTGCACTGCTTCTCAACGGTGCGCCTTTACTTGTGTCATGGAAGTGGAAAATCTTGTAACTTTGGAGGTATTCTCTCAGCCACTTGTCGCTAAAGGTGGTTGAGTCTTTGATATAACTTTCATCTAAGTTAGAGACAACGTTGGGTCTTGATTGGTAGTAGCTTCTTTCTTCGGCGATAAACAGACTTCCGTTGTTCCGTGCCTGAAGCGTTACCCCATAGGCATTGTCGCCAAATTCCAGATAGCCTTTCAGTTCTTTGGTTTGCTTTCGCCCATAATGAAACAGTCTTTCTGCACTGTTCTGCATCGTATAGTTGTGCAGACGTTGCTCATAGATGATGTTTATCAGTCTGAAAAAAGAAATGAAGTTGGTTTTGCCAACACCATTTGAACCAATCAGTATATTGATCGGTCTCAATTCTAAATCTACGTGGTGGATAGATTTGTAACCATCTATGATAATTCTGTTCAGCATTGTGAAAATCTCATTATCGAAGTAATAAACAATTCCATTGCAAATATACGATAAATTTATCATCTTCACAACTATTTTCCTGATAGAGGACTAAATACTATTTCATGGTGATTGATTAGATGTATTGTTAGGTGGATTCTGTTTTTGAGGTAACCTGCAATTAAATTCAAGCCGCAATGCTCCCTGCATTGTGGCTTGGATTTAGTTTTTCTTTATAAAAGCAGATTTTGTTACTGCAACTGCATGATACCGTCTTTATTGACGCTCACGACGCCTTTTACTTTCCTGAAGTCGGCAATGGTTTTGTCGATGTCCTGGTTTTCATCAACCTTGACGGCGACCCCGCTGAACTCCTTGTATTTGTAAAGGAGGGTACAGCCCTGCTTCTTGATGGCTTTCAGCAGGGGCTTGTTGCCGGTCTTCCTGTCGAAGAAGATGATCAATGTGTGGCTGACAGATGTCTTCTCCCTCTCACGTCTTTCCTTTTCCAGTCCTTCGCCCTCATCGTCACCATTCATAATCTGCTCTTTAATTGGGCATTGTGCCATTGCTGTGGTAGACTGAACCAATAGGAAGCCTACCAATAATAGGCTCGCTTTAATGTATCTCATCATATTCTTTTCTTTTAAATACGTGTTGCAAAGATAGAGGTAATTCTGCATATCACCACAAAGTCGTATGTTTTATTCTGCTCTCAAAGTAATTGTATAAAATTGTCTGCCGTTGTACAATTCATTGTATATTGTCATACAATCCGTTGTATACCTATATACAATCGGTTGTATAAAGTCATACAATCCGTTATACACTGTCTTATTAAAGACCGAGGTGACAGTGTCGGGAGCGTAACCAACTATGCAAAACAACGTTGAAGAGTTATTTCTGGCGTGCTATTCGCATCAATGTCGGGTATTGCTCTTCGTATCTGTCGAACTCAATAAGGTTTCCGTCATACCCCATGTCAGTGATGGCAGAACGGATGCAGGACTGCTCCTTTTCTGTTATTGCGCGCCGTTGCTGTTTGATATGATAGTAGAGTGAAGTGCTGAAACAAGACATTACCTCCTGTTTGACACGATGAAGATCGGCCGCCCGCACATTGTCATAAATGTGGGAGATGCCCCATGCGAAGCGTTCTTTGCGGTCGGCATCATAGGCGGGACAGGGCTGCCTGCCGGTTATCACCTGTGGATTGGTAACGGTGAAATACTCCCGTGTGTTCGTATGGAGCAGGGTGTAGGCTGTGTGGCGCAGGCATTGATTGGCTTTCGGACAGTTCGTACCGGCACAGTGAGCGTAGTTGTAGTCCAATTGATTGTATTCTTCTTGGTTCATGATTCGGATTCCGTGATAGGGAAAAAGATGGGGAGGACGTGTTGACATCCTCCCCCCTCTTTAGATGTTTCTTGTGTATTGTTCGTTATGCTTCGGTAGGCTCGTCGTCTGTTGCCTTGAACTGCTCAAGGTCTTCCGGGTTGAAGGCTTTGATGTAAGCGGTGCTGCCGATCACCTCTTCTTCTGCCATACGGACGAAGACGTTGGCGGACTTCTTGAAGAGCTCCGGTGCCTTGGCGGCATCCTCGATGAGGAGGAGGGAACCGATGATGTCGGCAGTCATGTTATACAGCCGGCGTGCGAGGAAGTCGTGGACATCCTGGTTCTCGCCTGCATTCACCTTCTCGACCGCCTCTTCATAGAGCCGGACGAGGCGGGCGACACGGTCGCGCAGCGCCTTCATGCAGTCGCAGGCGAGTTCATCCTCAAGCATCTCTTTCATGATAGAGAGGTAAGTGCCGTTGGTGATGTAACGCACGGCAGCAACCACCTGCAGCTGCGTCGTTCCCTCATAGATGGAGAAGATACGTGCGTCACGGTACAGCCGCTGGCTCTTGTACTCCATGATGAAGCCGGAACCGCCGTGGATAGAGATGGCATCGTAGGCGGTCTGGTTGGCGTATTCGGAGTTGATACCCTTTGCCAAGGGTGTGAACGCATCGGCCAGACGGGTATATTTCTTCATCTCCTGACGTTCCTCCGGTGTGAGCCTCTGGTCACGCGCAATGTCTTCCAGTGCTTTGTAGAGGTCGACGTAGCGTGCCGTCTGATACAGAAGAGAACGGCCGGCATCGAGTTTCGCCTTCATACGGGAGAGCATATCGTAGACAGCCGGGAACGTGATGATCTTCTTTCCGAACTGTGCGCGCTCCTTGGCGTATGCCAGTCCTTCGTTGTAAGCCTCCTGCTCGACACCGACCGACTGTGCGGCGATGCCGAGACGTGCGCCGTTCATCAGTGCCATCACGTACTTGATGAGGCCCATGCGTGTGTTGCCGCAGAGCTCTGCCTTCGCATTCTTATAGACCAGTTCGCAGGTAGGAGAGCCGTGGATGCCGAGTTTGTTTTCGATGTGGCGCACGTCAACGCCTCCGTTGCGCTTGTCATAGATGAACATGGACAGTCCGCGTCCGTCACGTGTACCCTCTTCCGAACGTGCAAGGACGAGGTGGATGTCGGAATCTCCGTTGGTGATGAAACGCTTCACGCCGTTCAGTCGCCAGCAGTTTTCCTTTTCGTCGAAGGTAGCCTTGAGCATGACACGCTGGAGGTCGGATCCAGCATCAGGCTCAGTGAGGTCCATTGACATGGTCTCACCTGCGCAGATACGTGGGATGTACTTCTGACGCTGTTCCTCATTGCCGAACTCATAGAGTGTGTCGATGCACGACTGCAGTGACCAGATGTTCTGGAAACCGGCATCGGCGGCAGCAATCACCTCGGACAGCATGGAGAAGACGACGTTCGGCAGGTTCAGACCGCCATAGCGGCGGGGCATGGAGACACCCCACAGTCCGGCCTGACGTGTAGCCTCGATGTTTTCCAGCGTCTTGCTGGCATAGTGCATGCGGTTGTCGATGAGGTGCGGACCTTCCTGGTCGACAGCCTCGGCGTTCTGTGCGATGATGTTCGCCGCCACGTCGCCTGTGATGTCCAGGATGCGCTTGTAGTTCTCAATCGCATCTTCATAGTTCACCGGTGCGTCAGCGTGTGCAGCGGCATCAGCATAGTTACGTTCTTTCAGTTCTACGATGCGTTTCATCAACGGGTGCTCCAGATGGAACGCTATTTCCGGGTGGTCAGTATAATAATTTGCCATATTAAAAGTGTAGTGGCCCCTCCCCCCTTTCCCCTCCCCCAAAGGGAGGGGAGTAGAATGTTCTGTTCCTGGTGGTTAGGGGTCTTCTTTATTCGTTGTTTATAAAATCGTTTATTTGTTCAGTGACGTTATCAAGTTCCGTGCAAATCTCATCATTCGTGAATCTAAGTACGTTGAAACCCATGTCGTTGAGGCATTCTGTCCTCGTCGCATCATCTGTCATTTGCTGAGATTCATTATGATAAGCTCCATCAACCTCTATAACCAAGTTGTGAGAAAGACATACGAAGTCGACAATAAAGTCGCCGATCGGGTGTTGTCTTCTGAAGTGGCAATCACCCCTCATACCTCTTAGCTCGTTCCAAAGGATACTCTCTGCAAGCGTCATCTCCTTTCGATTCTCCTTTGCATAGTCCTTCAAGATATGATACCTGTCAGGTGATGAGGTTTCATAACCCAACTTCTTCTTTCTCCTATCCTCGCTCATGGTGGATTGCGTGTCAGATAATAACGTCTTCTGAATATAAGTGGAATAGTCCTATTCCGTCCTTTCAACACCTCTCTGTACATTTCACTCCCCTCCCTCTTGGGGAGGGGCCGGGGGAGGGGCCGTTACTTACTGTTCTGCTTATAATACTTTATCAGCTTCGGCACTACCTCTTCAACGGTACCATTGATGACATAATCGGCAATGGCATTGATGGGAGCGTCGGGGTCGTTGTTGATGGAGATGATGATGCCGCTGTCCTGCATACCGGCAATGTGCTGGATCTGGCCGGAGATGCCGCAGGCGATGTACACTTTCGGGTGGACGGTGACACCGGTCTGTCCGATCTGGCGGTCATGGTCAGCCCAGCCTGCATCCACGGCGGCACGGCTGGCACCTACTTCTCCATGGAGTTCCTTTGCCAGCTTGAAGAGCAGGTCGAAACCTTCCTTTGAGCCGACACCGTAGCCGCCGGCAACAACGATCGGCGCACCCTTGAGGTTGTTCTGTGCAGGCTCGACATGACGGTCGATGACCTTTACCACATAGTCCACCTCCGGTACATACTTCGCTACATCAGGATAGACAACCTCGCCCTTTGCCTTGCCCTCATAGAGAGCCTTCTGCATGACACCCGAGCGGACGGTTGCCATCTGCGGACGGTGGTCAGGGTTGACGATGGTCGCCACGATGTTGCCGCCGAAGGCAGGACGGATCTGATAGAGCAGGTGCTCGTAATGCTTGCCGGCTTTCTTGTCGTCGTAGTCGCCGATTTCAAGCTGTGTACAGTCGGCTGTCAGTCCGCTGGTCAGTGAGGACGATACACGTGGACCGAGGTCACGGCCGATTACAGTAGCCCCCATCAGGCAGATCTGCGGTTTCTCCTCTTTAAACAGGTTCACCAGAATGTCCGTGTGCGGTGCTGATGTGTAAGGGAAGAGACCCTCGCCGTCGAAGACAAACAGCTTGTCTACACCGTAGGGAAGAATCTGGTCTTCCACTTTCCCCTTGATACCGCTGCCGGCAACAATGGCGTGGAGTTCCACGCCTAACTCGTTTGCGAGCTTGCGACCCTTGGTCAGCAGCTCTTGTGAAACCTCCTGTACGGTGGTTTCCTCTATTTCGCAATATACAAATACGTTGTTCATAGGCCTCACCCCCGCCCCCCTCTCCGATTGGAGAGGGGAGTGAAATGCTTCACTTGCTGGGGGATTTTCTTATGTTTATATGATATCTCCCCATAATGTTCTATCTTATGTTTGACAGAACATTCTACGCCCCTCTCCATTCGGAGAGGGGTTGGGGGAGAGGCTTTTATCCGATAATCTTCTCTTCTAACAGTTCCTTTACGAGCCCCTCTACATCCTCGTCCGAGCCGGTGAGCGTCTTGCTCTCCTTGGCCTGGAAGACGATGTTCTGTACCGACTTCACCTTTGTAGGCGAACCGGACAGGCCGCACTGAACCTCGTCGCCGTCAACATCGGCTACCGACCACTGGTTCAGGGTCAGGTAAGGACGTTCCTCGTAAAGTTGTGTCCAAGGCTCATCGCCCTTTCGTTCCATCGGACAGGTAGCATACTTGTACTTCATCACGAGACGGGCATTGCAGGGACGGGCTGGAGCAGCGGTGCCGTTTACCGTGACAAGCACCGGCAGCGGTGCCACGACGGTCTCAACACCTCCGTCGATGTGGCGGCGGATTGTAGCCTTGCCGTCCTCAATCTTAAGGATTTCCTCGGCGTAAGTAACCTGGTTGAGTCCCAGTTTCTGTGCGACCTGCGGCCCCACCTGTGCCGTGTCGCCGTCGATCGCCTGACGACCACCGATGATAATGTCTACATCGCCGATTTTCTTCACGGCCGTAGCCAGTGCATAGGATGTAGCCAGCGTGTCAGCACCTGCAAACTTGCGGTCGGTCAGCAGCCAGCCGGTATCGGTGCCGCGATAGAGCCCCTGGCGGATAATCTCGCCGGCACGTGGAGGCCCCATGGTCAGTATCCCCACGGTAGACCCCGGGTTCTGTTCCTTCAGCCTGAGCGCCTGCTCCAGTGCGTTCAGGTCTTCAGGGTTGAAGATGGCAGGCAGCGCGGCACGGTTCACCGTTCCCTCGGCTGTCATGGCATCCTTCCCCACGTTTCTTGTGTCAGGTACCTGCTTGGCAAGTACAACGATTTTCAAACTCATAAATATAATAATGTGTTGTTTAGAAATTCTGTCACGTGTTTGATGGCAAAAGTACTGTTTTTTTGCAAAACAAACAAATAAAAGCCGTAAAAACCGTCCTGCCGTCACTGTCTTGGAACTGATTGGGAGAGAACAGCAGTCAGATGTATCGACATCACACAACGTCTACATCTTACCTCCACATCTACAGGACCGCCGTTTCCCGACTATCCGGGAACTGGATTCCCAAGGCTTGGGAATGCGGTTCCCAACGTCTGGGAACCGCATTCCCGACCGGTCGGGAACATATCAGCCTGACCGGTGCTGTTTTTTTTTCTGTTCTTGTTTTGTCATATCATCGGTTTATGTTATCTTTGTAGCATAATGATTGACAGACCGACCGTAGACAGGATTATGAATGCGGCGAATATCGTTGAGGTAATCAGCGATTTCGTTTCTTTACGCAAGGCAGGAACAAGCTACAAAGGCTTGTGCCCTTTCCATGATGACCGTACACCATCGTTCTCCGTCAGTCCGGTGAAAGGCGTTTACAAATGCTTTTCATGCGGTGCGGCGGGCAATGTGGTGAAGTTCATCATGGAACATGAGCAGATGACTTACCCCGAAGCCTTGAAGTGGCTTGCAAACAAGTATCACATCGAGGTACACGAGCGGGAACTTACGAAGGAGGAGAAGCAGCAGGAAAACGAGCGGGAGTCGATGTTCCTGGTCAACGAATGGGCTGCGAGGTATTTTGAAAATATCCTGCACAACGATGTTGACGGCATGGCTGTCGGTATGCAGTATTTCCGCAGCCGCGGCTTCAGGGATGACATTATCCGTAAGTTCCAGTTGGGTTTCTGCCTGTCGGGCCGTCATGCCTTTGCTGATGCTGCCTTGAAGGCAGGTTTTCAGAGAAATTTTCTCATAAAGACAGGTCTCTGTTTCGAGCGTGAGAACGGAGAACTCGTCGACCGTTTCAATGGGCGTGTGATGTTCCCGTGGATAGGTGTGAGCGGTAAGGTGACGGCTTTCGGCGGCCGTCTGCTGGATGCTCGCACGAAAGGAGTGACCCAGAAGTATGTCAACTCTCCCGACAGTGTCATCTATCACAAGGAACGCGAGCTTTATGGTATCTTCCAGGCGAAGAAAGCCATTGCCAAGTACGACCTCGTCTATATGGTCGAAGGATATACGGATGTCGTTTCCATGCACCAGTGCGGCATCGAGAATGTTGTCGCCAACAGCGGGACGGCACTCTCCGTGCACCAGATCCGCCTCCTGCACCGCTTCACATCCAACATTGTTCTGCTCTATGACGGTGATGCCGCCGGGCAGCATGCCGCCCTGCGAGGAACGGATATGCTGCTGTCTGAGGGCATGAATGTGAAGGTACTGCTGCTGCCTGACGGAAAAGATCCCGATGAGTTCGCACGCAGTCACAGTGCGGAGGATTTCAGAAAGTATATAGAAGACAACCAGACGGATTTTATCGTCTTCAAAATAAACATTCTTCTCAATGGTGTTACTGACCCTGTCAAGCGTTCAGAAGCCGTCAGTTCGATCGTCCGGAGTGTCTCTGTCATCAAAGATCCGATACTCCGTGACACCTACATCCGTGAGTGTGCCAACCGTACCGGCGTGTCGGAGCGTACGTTGATGGAACAGATGAACCGGAACATCTATTCCGACCGGGAACAGCAGACAAGAGAACAGCAGCAGCAACGGGCTGCAATCATACAGCAGCAGACAGACGGACAGACAGCAGTACCTGCCCCGCAGGTGCCGGAAGTGGAACAGATGCTCATGCAGGTCATCGTCAGAGACGGCGAAAAGGTCATCTTCCGTGACGTGAAGGACGAGGAGAGCGGGCAGCTGTACAGTCTGACAGTGGCGCAGTACATAGCCTTTGACCTCGGCAGTGACAATCTCGGCTTCTCGGATCCGCTTTATGCGAGAATGCTCCAGGAGGCTGTAGAGCATAGCGGGGAGGAGAACTTCAAGGCAGAGGAATACTTCATGCAGCATCCCGACATCCATGTTGCATCTGCGGCCGTGAAACTGGGTGTCGACCGTTTTCAGCTCTCGGAGAGCCTGCAGGTAAAGGAAACGGAAAAGACACTGTGCGACCGTGTGGTACACCTCATTGCCGACTTCCGTCTCGATTATGTCTCGTCCCATCTGAAAGAACTCAATGCAAGACTGACGCAGGTGAAGGATGCTGGGGAAATGAAGGAAATCATGGAAGAAATCATGAAGATACAGACCCTCCGCAACAAGCTGGCGAAGAAATTAGGTAGTGATATTCTGGTATGATAGACAAGATAAGAAAAATATTCAGGCAGCCACTTCAGCTTTCGAACCTCACGCCGGACGAGAACAGGCGGATTGTGTCGAAGGCCCTGAAAGCACTCAACTGCACCGGAGAATGGCAGGAAGAGAAGGATGCGGCAACGGTACGCTTCGACTTCCAGAGCGGACACTTCGGCATAAGCATCTCCAGCCGGCATCCGCAGGTGGAACTGTCGTTTCTCTTCTTTGCCGAGGCTGACATGAATGATATAAACATCGTGCGCCAGGTGTGCAACCAGTCCAACCTCAATTCTGACGGTCCACGCTTCACTTATACTGTCAATGAAAAAACGAATGTCATCGACCTGCACATCCTGACGATGCTCCTGCTGGATGAAGACCGTGCCAAGGATATCCTTTCGTCGGCGATGGTGGATGCATTTGCATGGCAGAACTCATTCATAAGACATCTGGGTGAGGTGAAACGTGAAGCCGGGAATGCGGGTACGAACGACCTGGAAAAGGCTGTGAAAGACTTTTCACGCAGTATCTTCCTCCTGCACGAGCAGGAGCTTTCTCACCAGCAGACGGCACCGGGATGGCGTCATAATGACAAGGAACCGGCCACGCTGGAGCAGTGGATGGATAGGGCTTTCGGCAGGGTGGATGTCATATTCTCGGAACTGACGGTCGTGGCAGATGGGATTACGGTCATCAGCGACCGTGAGGCGATTGCAGCCTACAACCTGTCGGACGCATTGATCGCCGGCGGAGCGTTCGTCCGTCCGAAGGCCATGCTCGACCTGATGTTTTTCCTTCCGTCCCATCCTGCGACACGCCGCCGTATGACTTTCAGCCTCCAGCAGGCAGACAGTTGCGCCGACATTCTCTACTATCAGGTCGCTGCGACGCTGCTGCCCCTGCAGGCAGCTTCGGACCGTTCGTTGCATACAAAGGAGATGCAGGTGGAGTCGCATTCCGCTTTGCTGGCATACGACCTCCGCAGCACAAAGCAGCTGCAGGATGAGTTCGTTTATATGTGGAAGGAAGCCAAGAGCAAGATTGTCTCCGGCGAAGCGAGGCAGCTTACGGAGGAACAGCAGTTGATTGCCAATGTGGTAAACATGGATGCCGGAGGGTTCGTCTATCGAGGCAAGGTTCTCTATCAGCAGAAGCGTTACTATGAGGCCACGGCAAGCCTGGAGAATGCATTCCGGCTGCTCTATTCCGGCTTTCTGAAGCTGAACAGGGAGGAACGAAACGTCTTCTTCGAAGTCTGCTTCATGCTGGGTTTCTGCTACAATGAGCTGCGACAGTATGAGCGTGCATTCTATTATTTAACGTTTACCCTGGACCTCTGCCGTGCCGGCTATGCCGAGGCATACGTGAACTGCCTCATCAATATGGGTGACTTCCGATCACTGAGGAGCATAGACGGTTTTCTGGACGAACTGCGCAATGCCGTGTCAGACGGAGACGAAGAAGAGTTGGAGTCCAGATTCCGTCTCTTGCTGCGGTTCCTTTACCGCCGCAAGACCTATGTCCTGATAGAAATGCGCCGGCTGGACGAGGCGGAGAAGATTCTCCTCCGGATGGCTGATGATCCGGATAATGCCGACTTTGCACGGGATGAGCTGGCCTATATCCGGCATCTGCGAAGAACAGGCACTGACAGAAAAAACATCCCGTGAAGATAGGAACGGGAAAGGAGGTAGAGGATGATTTACGTTCACTGGTTTACCCTGGTCATTTATGTTGTCGTCATCATCATGGTGATGGTACGTGTGCTGATGGACAACCGGCAGCCTGCCAAGACAATGGCGTGGATGCTGGTACTGACGTTCATCCCCATGCTGGGCATCATCCTTTACTTCTTCTTCGGGCAGACCACCCGCAAGGAGCGCAAGATATGGCAGCACAGCATGGACCAGCTGACGAAGCGGTCCATGCTGGAGTTCGTTGAACAGAAACGGCTTCATCTGCCAGATGCGTACCGTACGCTCATCAATCTCTTCATGAACCAGAACTGGGCCTTGCCCTTCAAGAACAACGAGACGGAAATATACACGTCAGGGTACGAATTCTTCCCCTCGCTGCTTATGGAAATCGGAAAGGCCGAGCACCATATTCATCTGGACACTTTCATCATTGTCGACGACCCGCTGGGGCGGATTGTCGCTGATGCTCTGATTGACAAGGCGCGGCAGGGCGTAGAGGTGCGTGTCATCTACGATGATGTAGGCTCATGGAAGACGAAGAACCGATTTTTCGACCGTATGCGGGCCGAGGGTATAGAGGTCTATCCTTTCATGCCCGTCCGATTCCCGGTCTTTACAAGCAAAGTGAACTACCGCAATCACCGCAAGATCTGTGTCATCGACGGCGAGGTGGGCTTTATCGGAGGCATGAACATCGCCATGCGCTACGTGAAGGGATTCGGAAAACTGGCATGGCGCGACACCCATGTGAAGATAACGGGTGCTGCTGTCTACGGACTGCAGCGTGCCTTTCTGGTAGACTGGTTCTTCGTGAGCCAGTCGCTGATTGCCGACCACGGTTATTATCCTGTGAACAAAGTAGAAGAGAACGACAGCCTCGTCCAGATTGTGACGAGCAACCCAACAAGTCTGTGGCCGGAGATAGAGCAGGGATATGTCAGGGTGCTTGCCAGCGCCAAGCATTATGTCTATATGGAAACACCTTATTTTCTTCCTACCGATCCCATACTCTTTGCCATGCGTACGGCAGCCCTGTCGGGTGTCGATGTAAGGCTGATGATACCTTACGAGACGGACACGAAGATTGTAGAGTGGGCCTCCCGGTCGTACGTGATGGCGACGGTCAAGGCAGGCGTGAAAGTATATCTGTATAAGGCAGGCTTCAACCATTCGAAACTTCTCGTTACAGATGACGCAATGGCAACCATCGGATCAACGAATGTAGACTTCCGCAGTTTTGAGAACGACTTTGAGTCCAACGCCTTCTTCTATGACCGGGATATTGCCTTGCGTGTGAAGGCGATTTTCCTTGACGACCAGGGGAAGAGCGTTGCCCTGGAGGATGTACGCAACCTTACCCACCGCTCTTTCCTGCAGCGGTTATGGGAGTCGCTGGTAAGGCTGCTCAGTCCGTTGTTGTAAGGATGTCCTGAAAGTCCCACATTGAACTTTTGCCTGCATGGACATTGTCAGCCCTTTGTCCCTTTTGGTTTTATGCGGCATATTCTGGTTTCACTTTCAGTCGCATATACCGGAAGGAGAGTCTGTCTGCCTGAAAAGGAAAGGACTGCAAAGGTGATTTTCTGGACCAGCCTGGACTGATTGTTTACTTGAACAACGTGAAGTTCACGCTGCCATAACTCCGGTGTTCGAGAAAATGCGGATGGGTGGAGAAGTCGTCGTGTTTGCCATGCTCAAAGACAAGCAGCCCGTCTTCTTTCAAGAGTCCGTATTGGAAGATGAGGTCGGGGAGGGTGGGAAGCTCGGGCAGCGCATAGGGAGGATCGGCGAAGACGAGGTCGAACTGCTGGTGACAGCTCTTCAGGAAACGGAAGACATCTCCTTTTATCAGCACATGGTTTTCCGTGCCGATTTTCTCCATGCACTGACTGATGAAGCGGGCATGGTCGCGGTCTTTTTCGACGCTCACCACCTGCGGACAGCCCCGTGAGAGAAGCTCCAGGGAGATGCTCCCTGTACCTGCAAAGAGGTCGAGTGCCGTGGTTTCTTCCCAGTCGGTGTAGCCGTTGATTACATTGAAGATGTTTTCTTTGGCGAAGTCGGTTGTCGGGCGGGCCTTGAAAGTGCGTGGGATGTCAAAGCGTCTGCCTTTGTATCTTCCTGTGATGATTCGCATTGTTTTTTGTTGTGGGGGTTAAGAAAAGTCTGTCTGCTTCCGGCAGGTATATTCCCGACTGTCCGGGACTTGTGTTCCCGAGGCCTGGGACTTCTGTTCCCGACGGCTGGGAACCGTATTCCCAGCCGTCGGGAATATTTTCCTGTCAGCCCAGGTAAATCGCCTTAAGGTCGTAAGGAATCTCCTTCCGTCCGGCCAGTGGAATGTTGCCGAAGTCGGTTTCCGGGTCGACGACCCTGTAGAGTTTCAGATACTGTCCGATATGCTCGACGAGCCAGTCCCGATGTGGCAGGTCGCCGATGAGATACAGCTCGTCCTTGTCTGCATCCATCCCCGTCAGCTTCCATATATAAAGAAGGTAATACAGGGCATCATGTGCGTGCGTGGCTTCGTATGAATTACTGAAGCGGAACCGGTTCTGCTGGAAACTGAACACCTCCATCTGTTTCTCATGGAAATAGGCGTAGAGCTTCCGGCGCGGTCCTGCGAAGGATCGTCGGTAGAGATGTGTCCAGACCGACTGCATGAGCGGTTGGAAGCGGATGTCCTGAAAGTGGTCGTCGATGACGAGCCTGAGGTCTTTGTTGACGGAGAAGACTGCAACGGCATTCAGGTCGGACTGTATGCTGGAAAGGATCTCCTCATTGCCCTGCCGGTGGTAGGTGTGATGATAGAGTGCCTCGGCATCCTGCGTCTTGAACTCATCTGCCGGCATGAGCATCACCGGTGCGTCCAGCTCTGCCAGTACCCGTTTGTACCCGCTCTGAAGCAGCTCCGAGACCGTGAAGGCTTCACGCAGGTTGGCAGCCATGGAGATACCCGCATTGACCTCGTAAGGTTCGTAAACAAGCATGCCGTTCTCCTGCGGGTCACCCACGGCGAATGCCATTGTACTTCTGCCGAACCGGATGGTCAGCCGCAGCTTCTTGTCGGATATGTTATGGTCGGTCTCTGTCATTGCAGATGTCATATTGCTTTTTACCATCTGCAAACTTACGCATTTTTTTCCGATTACGTTTGCTTTCCGGTTGATAAATATCATCTGACAGGTTATTATCGGGTATTAGAGGGTGGATGAGGATAGATTCCAGGGGGAGCAAATATCCTTTCACTCGCTTTTTCCCTGCTATGACTGTTCTGAAGGCTTTACGGATAGTCGCACAAAATAACGACAAAGGCCCACGGAAGCGCGAAAACTTCTGTGAGCCTTTGTCCATATATGTCCTGTCCCGGCAGGGACGATTCTATACCAGTCTGTCCAGATGTTTCTTGAGGTCCTTCAGCTGGTCGCGGACAGAGATGAGGCTTTCCATTATCTTCTGGCTCTTGTCTGCGCCGCTGCGGTTCTCCTGTAGCATCTTGCGGGCAGCGGCAATCTTGAAGCCGCGCACCTTGACGAGGTTGTAGATGACCTTGATCTGCTCGATGTCTTTCTCTGTGTACTGGCGCACACGGTTGCCGGTAGTCTTTGGGCGAAGGTGTGGGAACTCTGTTTCCCAGTACCGCAGCAGACTCTCCGTGACATTGAGCTGTCGTGCCACTTCCTTGATAGAATAATACAGTTTATGCGGATTCTCTGCCATGTCTTGTTTCTTTAATCATTCAAAAATAATAATTCACAATTCATAATTATGATTGTCTTAGTCTGCGGACGACCCTGTTCGTTTTGTACATTCTGTCCTTTAAATCAATTATTTACACAGGCTCGGTGTCGGACAGAACGGATGTATGCTCCTCAAGGAGAAGTTTTTGCGTATTCAGCAGCCTAATTGTTTGCAAAAATACGCAAAAGTCAGTATCTTTGCAACAATTTTAGATAGAAAAATTGAATTAAAAACAAAATAAAGATGATGACAGCAAACGAAATCCGCGACTCTTACTTGAAGTTCTTTGAGTCGAAAGGACATGTTATCGTACCGTCTGCCCCAATGGTTATCAAGGACGACCCTACGCTGATGTTTACCAATGCTGGTATGAACCAGTGGAAAGATATTATCCTCGGAACAAAGGAGCCGGAGCCTCGCCGCCGCACCGATTCGCAGAAGTGCCTGCGTGTGAGCGGCAAGCATAACGACCTGGAGGAGGTGGGACGTGATGCGGCGTTGAGCCACCACACCATGTTCGAGATGCTGGGTAACTGGAGCTTCGGCGATTACTTCAAGGAGGGCGCAATCGATTACGCTTACGAATATCTCGTTGACGTGCTCCATCTCGACCCGAAAGACCTTTACGTAACGGTCTTCGAAGGCGACGAGGCAGAGGGCATCAGCCGTGACGATGAGGCGTCAGGTTACTGGGAGAAGCACTTCCCGAAGAACCATATTGTCAATGGCAACAAGCACGACAACTTCTGGGAGATGGGCGATACGGGACCTTGCGGGCCTTGCTCGGAGATTCATATCGACTTCCGTTCGGAGGAAGAGAAAGCGAAAGTGCCCGGTGAAGAACTTGTCAACAAGGATCATCCGCAGGTCATCGAAATCTGGAACATTGTCTTCATGCAGTTCAACCGCAAGGCTGACGGCAGTCTCGAACCGCTGAAGATGCACGTGATTGATACCGGTATGGGCTTCGAGCGTCTGGTGCGCCTGATGCAGGGAAAGAACTCCAACTATGATACGGATATCTTCACACCGGTCATTGCCGAGATTGAGCGGCTCTCCGGCAGGAAGTACAACCACACCTTCCCGGAAGGTCCTAACGGCGAGGGCGTGAACGAGGAGCAGAAGGTAGACATCGCCATGCGTGTCGTTGCCGACCACCTGCGTGCCGTTGCCTTCTCGATCGCTGACGGACAGCTGCCCAGCAATGCCAAGGCCGGCTACGTTATCCGCCGCATCCTGCGCCGTGCCGTGCGTTACGCCTACACGTTCCTCGGACAGAAAGAAGCTTTCATGTACAAACTCTTGAACGTGCTGGTACACGAAATGGGAACAGCCTATCCTGAACTCGCCGCACAGCGTGAACTGATCGGCCGGGTGATGAAGGAAGAAGAGGATTCGTTCCTCCGCACGCTGGACAAGGGCATCACACTGCTGAACGGCGCAATGGACGAGCTGAAGGCGCATGAAAAAAAGGAACTCGACGGCAAGGAAGCCTTCCGCCTCTTCGACACCTACGGATTCCCGCTCGATCTTACTGAGCTGATCTGCGGTGAGAACGGTTATACCGTTGACGAGAAGCAGTTCAACGAGGAGATGGCACAGCAGAAGGCACGTGCCCGCAATGCGGCTGTCGTTGAGAACGGTGACTGGGAGGTGCTGCGTGAGGGCGAACAGGAATTTGTCGGCTATGACTATACAGAATACGAGTGCCACATCCTCCGTTACCGTAAGGTGACGCAGAAGAAAAACAGCTTTTATGAGCTTGTACTGGATCATACGCCTTTCTACGGCGAGATGGGTGGTCAGGTAGGCGATCAGGGTGTGCTTGTCAGCGAGGACGAGACGGTGAATGTCATCGATACCAAGCGTGAGAACAACCAGAGCATCCACATCGTCAAGCAGCTGCCGAAGAACGTAAAGGCCGACTTTATGGCCTGCGTCGACACCGAGAAGCGTGATGCCTCGGCTGCCAACCATACGGCAACCCACCTGCTGGACTATGCGCTGAAGCAGGTTCTGGGCGAGCATGCCGAACAGAAGGGATCGTATGTCAGCCCTGATACCCTTCGCTTCGATGTTTCCCACTTCCAGAAGATTACCGACGAGGAACTCCGGCAGGTGGAGAAGATCGTCAATGAGATGATCCGCAAGGACTATCCGCTGGACGAGCACCGTGATACACCGCTGGAGGAAGCGAAGAAGATGGGAGCTGTTGCCCTCTTCGGTGAGAAATACGGCGACAAGGTACGTGTTGTCCGCTTCGGTCCGAGCTGCGAGTTCTGCGGTGGCATCCATGCCACATCAACCGGCCGCATCGGCTTTTTCAAGATTGTCGGCGAGAGCAGCGTGGCTGCCGGCGTGCGCCGTATCGAGGCGATGACGGGCGAAACTTGCGAGAACGCTATCTATGTCCTCGAAGACACACTGCGCGACCTGAAGGCAATGTTCAACAATGCAAAAGACCTCAAGGCAGTCCTCACCAGATTCGTCGAGGAGAATGATGCCATGAAGAAGGAAGTCGAGAAGTTCCGTACCCAGGCTGTTGACCGTGCAGCAAAGACATTGGCAGAACGTGTCGAGATGGTTGACGGTGTACACGTCATTAAGGCGGTATTGCCTGTCGACCCCGCTTCAGCCAAGGACATCGTCTTCAAGGTGCGTCAGTCATTGCCCGAGAAACTCGTCTGCATCCTCGGCTCTGTCTATGAGGACCGTCCGCAGCTTTCCATCATGCTCAGCGATGACATGGTGAAGGAGCACGGTCTGAACGCCGGCAAGATAATCCGTGAAGCTGCCAAGCTCATCAAGGGCGGCGGCGGCGGTCAGCCACACTATGCACAGGCCGGCGGCAAGGACGCCGACGGGGTCAGTGCAGCGGTTGACAAGGTGATGGAGTTGATTAATTTGTAGTCATATTATACAGGTGAAAAGGGGGGCATGAGCCCCCTTTTTCAGTTTCATTCGATATTCCGGGTGATATTGCAATCATTATGTAATTGGAACATAAAGTTACCAGCGGTGAAACAACGATTGCATATACAATGGTATTCGAAGAATAAGATGCGCATTTTTTGAAACACGATATGTTCGTCTTTTCTGGGAGAGTATTTGCTGTCGACAGACAGATGCTCCGAGAATAATTTTCCTGTCACTCCCGTCACTTTCCCCTGACAGTCAAGATATTCATATACAGCCTGTTGGCAAAGGATGTTAAAATGACAGCAAGTTGAATTAAAACCTGTGTTATGAACTATTCAGCAGTTCTCATCTTAATTTCGGGTTGATTTTATCACGTGTTACAGGAGCAAAGATGTCCTTACTGCTTGTTTTTTATCTTCCTCTTCAATAACCTCCTAAACTCTTTGATGTTGATATTTTTTCTCCCTTGCAACATTCTGATGATTGATCATACTGACTTCACTAATCATCGTCTGCCATCCCCTCCTATCACCTACTAAAGCTACTAATAATTCGTATTATACTGATATATAATATAAAAGTATTTGCTTGTTAATATTATTTAACGCTTTAAACTTGACTCGCTTACGAAATAATCGTAAGTTTGCGGCAGATTAATGAAACATGATTTGAATATGGAAAAACTAACGAAACAAGAAGAAGAGGTAATGCTGCAAGTCTGGCGTCTGGGCAGATGTACGACAAAGGAAATACTTCAGCAATTGCCTGAGCCTCATCCTCCTTATACAACGACAGCTTCCGTGGTGAACAATCTGAAGCGGAAGGGTTATCTGAATGCAGAGCAACGGGGACTTACCTACCATTTTACACCTCGGATTGCGCAGTCAGCGTACAAGTCGGACTTCATGCGTAACTTCGTAAGCAACTACTTCAAGAATTCATTCCGTGAGATGGTTTCGTTCTTTGCGAAAGAAGAAGAAATTTCTCCTGAAGACTTGAAAGAGATTATCGACGAGATAGAAAAAGGAAACGAATAAGGCTATCAGAACAGTATGTAACCTGAATATATAACAAAACAAGGATATTCACCTGAAAATATAAAAGCTATGGGCATTTGTTTTTTGAAGATAAACATAGCACTCGTCATTCTTTTTGGCTTTTACAAGCTAATATTTTCGAGTGACACCTTTTTTTCTTGGAAAAGGGCAGCACTGATGGGAATGTATGTCGTTGCGGTTTTGGTACCGGGACTGAATTGTTCTTATTGGTTGAACAAGAGCGTTAGGGTGGTTTCCATGGCTAACGAATATGCCGATATTATTCTTCCCATTGTGACCATTACGCCGGGTGATAACGGTTCATTTGACTGGGAGACTTTCGCCATGACGGCTTATAGCATGGTAGTCGCTGTGTTGTTGTTGCGCCTTCTTTGGCAGTTGTCTGCAATTGTCCTGCTAAAGCGTAAGTGCAAGACGGCGGAAGTGTGTGGCATAAACGTCTATCTGTTAGAAGGGGATGAGGGTCCCTTCTCATTCTTCCACTGGATATTTCTGAATCCAATGAGACACAGCCTGCTGGAGCTGGACGAGATAATCGCACATGAGCGGGCACATTGCAGACAGCTCCATTCCCTTGACATTCTCTTTGCAGAGCTGTTTGCCATTGTCTTCTGGGTCAATCCATTTGCCTGGCTGCTGAAGCGTGAAGTGAGATTAAACCTGGAGTTTCTTGCTGATAATAACGTCCTGGCAGGAGGGCGAGACAGCAAGGAGTACCAATACCACCTGTTGGGATTGGCTTATAGAAAGAATGTAGCTACAATATCAAATAATTTTAATGTCTTACCCCTTAAGAAACGTATTAAGATGATGAACAAGAAACGAACCAATGGAGTAGCAAAAGCAAAGTATGTACTCTATGTCCCGTTGGCTGTAATGTTGCTTGCTGTGAGTAACATAGAGATTGTGGCACGCGAAATCGCCAGTGCAACAACTAACGGATCTGCAACCGCAGTGAGTGTTAACAAGCAAGTATCCAAGCCATTGATGGTTCAGAAAGAAAAGCCAATGGTGGTTGAGAAGAGTAATGCGGATTTGCCTGTCGGGAAAGAAGAGAAATCAGAGACGGAGGATGCTGTACCATTGACAGCGGAGGCAGAAGCCCCCGCAGTGGAGAATGAGGAGGCAGCCACGGAAGCATTTGAAGAGGAGCAGACAGATCAGAAGCAAAAGGAAGGAGCCCGAAAGGTCTATACTGTATCCGAAGAAATGCCTTCGTTTAATGGGAGTGTCAATACATGGCTGGTACAGAACATGAAATATCCTGTTGATGCAGCACGCAATAAGGAACAGGGGACCGTGATTGTGAAATTCATCATAACAGCCCAGGGTGAGGTGAAGGATCCTGTCATCGTGCGTTCAATATCTCCGTCACTTGACAAGGAGGCACTGCGTGTGGTTTCTGTAATGCCGAAATGGAATCCAGGGAAAAACAAAGGAAAGTTTGTAGATGTGTACTACTGTATTCCTATTCGGTTTAAACTGAACTGAAACGAGTGGAATCGATTTCTATGAGGCCGGGCTGTCCGGCTGACGGGTCTCATGGAAATCGTCTTACAATTTGATGTGCCTTAACTTTAAACAGATCCTGCACTATGCGGAAATTCATAATATGCCTTGTGATTTTATCCGGTATCCCCCTGTATGGTATGTCCCAGAATTATAAAAGGGATATCGAGAGAGGAGATAGCTGTATGGGAGTGTATGATTACTATAATGCTCTTTCATTTTACAGGCAGGCGCAGGTGCAGCGTGATGATCACGTTGTCAGAATGAAACTCGCCGACTGTTATTATCATCGTACATCGTATCAGCAATGTGCAAATCTCCTGCGGGCAGTCCCTGTGGACACGTTGACCCACGAAGCACTCAGGGAATTGTATTATTCGCTTGGTGCAACCCGGAGAATCGCCATGCAGGTCTTCTATGGAATGACACTGGTGGAACGGTTCCCGAGGGACAGCCATGTTATAGCCGATCTTATCGGCGTACTGTTGAGTCAGGATTATAACAGGCCCGAAATGGCAGTCATGTATGGCGAGCAGTACTGTAAGACGGACTCTTTCAATACGGAAGTCAATCGTTCCTTGGGGGAAGCGTACTTCATAGAGCGAAAGTTCACACAGTGTATTGATACTTATAGACGGGTGTTTGCTGCCGGTGACACGACTTATAATTCGCTCTATTATACAGCAGGAGCATTTGAGTATATGGAGAATCTTGACTCTGCCGTGTATTATTTCACCAAGGCTGTAGAAATGAATCCCAAGATGGCTGTCGGCAACTACAGGTTGGGTATTGTGGAGAATAAGCTCGGACGATTTGATGCTGCCCTTATACATTTGAAAACTGCTGCAGAACTTTATGAACCCAGCAAGCCGCTCATGTTTGTTATTTACAAGAACATGGGAGATGCAAAGTATTGTCAGAAAAACTTCAAGGAGGCTTATCTCTACTGGGGATATGCACTGGCTTATAATGAAGATAAAGAACTGACGGAGAAACGCATTGCATTGAAGAAGCAATTGAAATTATAACTTGTAAAAGAAGGATTGCGGATGTTGCCGGGATGAGAGTAATTTGCAGTTGGAGAAGGACTGTACTCTCCAAAAGCAAACAGAACTTATTGAATCAGGATGGGCTTACTTTCCCAGGAACTTTTCCAAAAGCAATGCGGAATTGTCAATTTAAAGGAGATTCCACATGGGAAATTATGCTGTTTAAGTTTTATCGGACAGCAATGACAAAAAATAATCTATTTGTTTTGCATTTCATTTGATTTAGTGTATCTTTGTGGCTATGAATGCACAAGAAGCACAGAGCATTAAATGGAGTGAGAACATCATCATCGTGGACGGCGACTATATAGACCGTGTCGCTTTCGACCTCATCGTGAATTTTGAACGGATGCTGGACCGCCGTATTCCTGCCGCCGACTTCAGTCAGTGGGTGGTTGACGTTGCGCTTGACGGACGGTTGCGCCCCGGTAATCATGAGACGCAGGTGGTTCTTCTGCATGATAAGAAGAATCAGAAATTAGAGAATTTCGCTCCTTCTTCTTACGGTAACGAACTCAACGGGCAGGCATTCAGGGATGCCAGACTCGGTGAGTTTATCATCAACAGCATTGCTACAGGTGATGAAAACACAACGAAGGATGCAGTTCTGCTTGACCTCTTGAAAACGCTTTGCAACCATGGAGAAGTAAGGCGAATCATGATTGTGCCCGATGCAGAGGATGGGGCATTGCTTCATTCAATAAAGCACACTTTGAATGATGTTGATGATGAACTGAAGCACATCACGTTATTTGCTATGCAGCCCATAGAATGCGGTAACTTCAGACAAGCAATATTGGGGTATTCAATACTGAATGCGATGGGAATTTCTTCTGCGGAAATAGACAGCAAGATAAAATAATAAATAAGACATAATGGGAAAAGTTTTAATGATTGGTGCAGGTGGCGTTGCTACTGTAGCCGCTTTTAAGATTGTCCAGAATCAGGACGTGTTTACGGAGTTCATGATTGCCAGCCGTCGCAAAGAGAAATGTGACGCACTGGTCAAGGCTATTCATGATAAAGGGTATAAGGCTGATATCAAGACTGCACAGGTTGATGCAGATGATGTTGAGCAGTTGAAGGAACTCTTCAATTCATTCAAGCCTGAGCTGGTTATCAATCTTGCACTGCCTTATCAGGACTTGACGATTATGGACGCTTGTCTGGCTTGCGGTTGTAACTATTTGGATACAGCCAATTACGAACCAAAGGATGAGGCACACTTCGAGTACAGCTGGCAGTGGGCTTACAAGGACAAGTTCGAGAAGGCGGGCTTGACAGCTATCCTCGGTTGTGGTTTCGATCCGGGAGTTTCGCAGGCTTATACGGCATACGCAGCAAAGCATCACTTTGATGAGATTCACTATCTTGATATTGTAGACTGCAACGCTGGTAACCATCATAAGGCATTTGCAACGAATTTCAATCCAGAGATCAATATCCGTGAAATCACTCAGAAGGGACTTTACTATGAGAATGGAAAATGGATTGAGACAGAGCCATTGGCTGTGCATCAGGATTTGACCTATCCGAACATCGGCCCCCGTGACTCTTATCTCATGCACCACGAAGAACTGGAGTCGCTGGTGAAGAATTATCCTACCATCAAGCGTGCCCGCTTCTGGATGACATTCGGCAAGCAGTACCTTACTTATCTTGACTGCATCCAGATTCTTGGCATGAGCCGTATTGATGAGATTGAGTATGAAGCACCATTAGCAGACGGCTCTGGCAAGACAGCGAAGGTTAAGATAGTGCCTTTGCAGTTCTTGAAGGCTGTATTGCCTAACCCACAAGATCTCGGTGAGAACTATGATGGTGAGACCTCTATTGGCTGCCGTATTCGTGGTATCAAGGATGGTAAGGAACAGACTTATTACATCTATAACAACTGCAAGCACCAGGATGCCTATAATGAAACAGGTATGCAGGGTGTCAGCTATACGACTGGCGTACCAGCAATGGCTGGTGCAATGATGTTCTTCAAGGGTCTTTGGCGTAAGCCCGGAGTCTGGAATGTGGAAGACTTCGACCCAGATCCATTCTTGGAGGTACTCAATAAGCAGGGCTTACCTTGGCACGAAGAGTTTGGTGGTGATTTAGAACTATAAGAAGATGGCTTGCTCTTTAGACTTTATTGAATTTGTCAGTAGTCAGATAGCTGCTGCAGGGACTGTGAGATATAGGAAGATGTTTGGTGGCTACATGGTTTATGTTGACGAAAAGCCTGTTATCATAGTTTGTGACAATATACCTTATGTCAAAGAACACGAGGCAATTAAATCAATGATGTTATCTGCCGAACGTGGATTCCCTTATGAAGGAGCTAAAGAACACTACGTTTTAGATGTTTCAAGGTCTGATTTTGCAGTCAGGGTTGTTAAGACCTTAGCTGAGGTTTTACCCTATCCAAAGAGCAGAAAAAAGAATAAATAATGTTTTATCAATTAAAAACAAGATAATAGTATATGGCAAAAGAAAATACAGGTACGACATCGGCAGCTGAAGGTAAACTGAAAGCTTTGCAGGCTGCAATGTCTAAGATAGAAAAAGACTTTGGTAAAGGGTCCATCATGCGTATGGGCGATGAGCAAATAGAGAATGTAGAGGTAATCCCAACGGGTAGTGTGGCACTTGACACAGCACTCGGTGTGGGCGGTTATCCACGTGGTAGAATCATTGAGATTTATGGTCCAGAGAGTTCTGGTAAGACAACATTGGCTATCCATGCCATTGCTGAAGCACAGAAGCAGGGTGGTATCGCAGCCTTCATTGATGCTGAGCACGCATTCGATCGTTTTTATGCAGAGAAGCTCGGTGTGGATGTTGACAACCTTTGGATTTCTCAGCCAGACAATGGCGAGCAGGCTTTGGAGATTGCAGACCAGCTGATTCGCTCTTCTGCTATTGACATCCTCGTTGTCGATTCTGTTGCCGCCCTTACTCCGAAGAAGGAGATAGAAGGCGATATGGGCGACTCTGCTGTCGGTCTGCAGGCACGCTTGATGAGTCAGGCTCTGCGGAAACTCACCTCAACTATCTCAAAGACCAACACCTGTTGCATCTTCATCAACCAGTTACGTGAGAAGATTGGTGTGATGTTCGGTAACCCAGAGACAACAACGGGTGGCAACGCCCTGAAGTTTTACAGTTCTGTACGCCTTGATATCCGCCGTGTTACATCTATCAAGGACGGCGATCAGGTGATTGGTAACCAAGTTCGTGTAAAGGTTGTCAAGAACAAGGTAGCTCCTCCTTTCCGCAAGGCAGAGTTTGAGATAACCTTCGGTGAGGGAATCTCAAAGATCGGTGAGATTGTCGACCTGGGCGTTCAATATGGTATCATTCAGAAGAGTGGCAGCTGGTTCAGCTACAACGGTACGAAACTTGCCCAGGGACGTGATGCCACCAAGACAATGATCAAGGATAATCCTGAACTGGCCGAAGAATTGGAAGGGCTGATAAAGCAGGCTATTGCCGAACAGTCGAAATAAGTGAACGGAGAGTGTCGGGAATGTCAATTCTGCAGGGCAGACAACCCGTCTGTCCTGCCGTTTTGTGTCGGATGGTTCCGTGCGCTCTCTTCCTATATGGAACAGTAGTCAGGCATCCATCCATGGATGGCATAGGCGTTGTCTTTCATCAGTCTCTGCACATAACGTATCCTACCGAACATTGAGACACCCGTTCCCAAGGCTTGGGAATCCTGTTCCCAGGCATCGGGACTTCTGTTCCCAGGCATCGGGACTTCTGTTCCCAGGCATCGGGAATCGTGTTCCCGGGTGTCGGTATGACATCTGTTTGCAGGAATGACGGCAGGAACAGTGCTTCTTTCGTGAATCCGGCCTTGTCTTTCTTTGCTTAAAGTACCATCATAATTTATTTTTTACTCCCATGTTACCGTTCTCTTCCCTTTCTTCCAATGAGCGTGCGCTTCTTATGCTGATGGCTTATTTTTATAGTGACAAGCTTACAGAAGGCAAGCTTAGGAATCTGTCAGCCATGATAATGTCCCCGGCTCTCTTTAAGCAGGTTTTTGTTTCGTTGAGGAAAAAGAAAGTCTTACGGGAAGAACTTAAATACTATTACAATGGTCCTAAGGTCTACCAGATAGGGAAGGAAATGGTGATACCGGCTGTCATCAGTCTTTTCAAGGCGGAAAACAAAAGGCTGTTGACCAGCATCCGTTCCGCTTATAATGCAGAACATAGATATGGTAAACCGGCATCGCTGGTCCGTCTGACAGCTTATTTTGCTGCGCCGACCGAACCGGAGGCGATAGAGTCGGCTTATGGGCAGACTGTTGATGATTTTTGCAGAAGCTGTTCCGCCCTGCTTTGTGACAAGGAGTATGCTTCGTTCTTTCAGTCTGTTTCTGACGATGTGTTCTCAGGAATTCTGAATCTCTCTCTCTGTGAAGCTTTGATACAGGATAAGGAGATTGACTGGGCTTATCTGAAAGGTCTTGTATCAGACTCCAGGAAGAATACACTGCTTCAGAAGCGCACCCTGGAATCCGTTTTCGCATTCTATTATTATTTGGGGACCGGTGAATTCTGCATCGATCTTCATAAGTCCATTGTCAATCCTTTCAGTCTCCAGGTAGCAGCCATTGACGCTTTGTACAAAGGCGACAATGCTTTGGCTTACAAGCTCTACACCAAGGCGATGACGGCGAACAACAAGGTTGCTCCCCAGAAAGGCATCTTCATAAATCCCATTTCAAATTATTATTTCGCACTCGCCTCCATCCTGACCAATACAGAGACATCCTTGAAAAAAGTCGAGACGATGATAAAACGGAATGGCGAAAGCTTTTATTCGCCGACTTATTTCCTGGTATCACCGTTAAAGGCTTATTTCTGTGACAAGTCAGACCCGGAGATTCCCAAGCAGGCCTATGAGAAGCTTTTTGAAAATACAGATATGCGGATGGTACTCTGGTTGACCTGGAGGCTGTACCGCCGTCTTGGCATTCTCTCTGACAGCGTGTCCAGGCCTCTTGAGAAGCCGAACTGGGCTTACCTGAAGCATGAGGTGGAAGTTGCGGAAGACAAGTCCTATGCAGGGGAGCTGCATAAGAAATTTGGAGGAGCATCTGTGCTTGGCAGGCTGGAGATAAAGTCGGTATGGCAGCTCCGGTTGGAAACGCTCATTGCAGAGAGCCGTGAAGATGGTGACAAGGGGAAAAGTGATGATCGTGAGTCAATGCTGGCGTATCTTATCCGTTATGGCATAATAGTTCCGATTCTTAAACGAAGGCTGAAGAACGGTGCCTGGTCCGTAGGAAAAGAACTGTCGGTCCGCGAACTGCTCAATCTCAATGATCCCTGTCTGGATTCCGTAGATCAGCATATCAAAGAAAGTGTTTCCCCGTGGGAATATAATATTTATGTTGACAAGTATATCTATCTCTTCGTCGACTGCGACCATGTTTACACAGGGACTACTTACGACCTGCATCCGGTGACGGTCCACTACGAGAAGCCCTATCTGATCATCGACAAGAGGAAGGACGGTTCCTTCGGTGTCTCAACGAATGTCGAAGAACTGGAGAAAGGCGAAAAAGGGTCCTTCTTCTACAGAAAGAATACGGAAACAGACTATTCCGTGTTTATCCCTTCAGCCTTTGAATACAAGACTTATAAGAATATTCTTGCGCAGAAGGTTTATCCGGCTGAGGCCGAGCCGCTGCTCATCCAGCTGATTACGGAAATCGGCGGGAAGACCGAGATACATTCTAATATGGTGGCGGAACTCGGCACTCTGGAGCGTGCTGATGTGCAGCCCTGCATCGTCCTCCGTGTTGTCTCCGCAGCGGACAGCAGCTTTCAGCTTACAGCTTCTGTCCGTGCCTCAGACAGCCTCGCCTTTGTCCCGGGGAAAGGAAACATTACTGCAATTGCCGAACGGGACGGAAAGAAATTCCAGCTGGTACGCAACCTGAAGCAGGAACGGGAGAACATGAAGCAAATCAGCAGGGGATTGTCTGAACTGGACTTCTTTGAAGAGGAGGAATGGATGCCGGAGAGTATTGCCGAATCGTTGACACTCCCTATCCGGACGATGCTCCCTTTCATCCAGTGGTGCAAGGAACACGAAGATGTCTGTGTGATGGAGTGGGCTGAAGGGTGTAGGATAACCTGTCATCCGTCTGTCAGCAGCAGTGCGGCACATATTGCCATTAATCCGAAGAACAACTGGTTTGAGGTGGAGGGCGATATCGAAATCAGCGATGGACAGGTCCTCTCGCTGCAGAGACTGCTCGACCTGATGCACCAGAATGCCCGGCAGAAGTATATCCGCATCGGCGACAATGAATTCATCACCATCAGCAGCCAGCTTTCGCGCATTCTGAAACGTCTCGATACAGTGACAAACGAGAGCCGTTCACATCTGCAGATGGCTCCGACGGCCGTGTCGCTGTTGGGCGACCTGCTGGACGATGAGACCCTGGACATCCAGTACAACGAGGCTGTAGACGCATTACGCCGTCGTATTGAGGAGAGCAGCAGGCAGGTCCCCGTCGTTCCCAAGACGTTGCAGGCACAGCTGCGCGACTATCAGGAGGAGGGATTTGAATGGATGTCGAAACTGACAGCATGGGGTGCCGGTGTCTGTCTGGCAGATGACATGGGACTGGGTAAGACCGTCCAGACAACAGCCCTTCTGCTTGAACAACAGGAAAAAGGGGCATCGCTGATTGTTGCTCCGGCATCGGTCGTACCTAACTGGTGCAATGAGCTCCGGCGTTTCGCACCGACTTTGAATGTAACGGTACTCAATCAGAGCGAGGACCGTTCCAAGGACATAAAGGAAGCCAAGGCAGGCGACATCATCATCATAACGTATGCCTTGCTGAACATCCAGCAGGAAGACCTCACTGCCCGTGAATGGAATGTTGTCTGTCTGGACGAGGCGCATACCATCAAGAATGCCAATACGAAGATGTCGAAGGCGGCCATGCGGCTGCAGGCGCAGCGCAGGGTGATACTGACGGGTACGCCTATCCAGAACCATCTGGCAGAACTGTGGAACCTCTTCCAGTTCATCAATCCCGGACTTCTGGGAAGTGCCGAGCAGTTCAAAAAGAAGTTTATCCTGCCTATCGAGGGTGACAACGACAAGAACCGGCAGAGTCAGCTCCGTAAACTGATTTCACCCTTCCTGCTGCGGAGAACGAAGAGCGAGGTCATCGATGAGCTGCCGGAGAAGAATGAAATCAAACTGCCTGTTGAATTGTCGTCTGACGAAATGGCCATGTATGAAGTCCGCAGGCGTGAAACGGAAGAAAGGGTGCGTGCCAATGTCGGCGACAAGATGAGTACGCTGGCGGAGATTACCCGCCTTCGCCAGATGGCGTGCAGCTGTTCGCTGGTCGACAGGAAATGGAAACTCCCCAGCAGCAAGGTGCTTGCTTTCATCGACCTGGCCGAGAGCCTTGACGAAAGCGGCAACCGTGCTCTTGTCTTCAGCCAGTTCACGAGTTTCTTTGAGGAAGTGAAGCAGGCTATGGACAAGGCGAAGCTGTCTTATCTCTACCTTGACGGCAGCACGCCGATGGCTATGCGCGAAAAGCTGGTGAAGGACTTCCAGACGGGCAAGTGTCCCTTCTTCCTGATCAGTCTGAAAGCGGGCGGACTCGGACTGAATCTTACGGGTGCAAACTATGTCATCCACCTTGATCCCTGGTGGAATCCGGCTATCGAACAGCAGGCTACCGACCGTGCCTACCGCATCGGTCAGAAGCAGAATGTGACGGTCTATCATCTGATCAGCCAGCATACCATTGAAGAGAAAATCCTCCGTCTGCACAAGACGAAGCGTAATCTTTCCGACTCGCTCCTCGAGGGGTCCGACATCGCGCATGCTATGACGCAGGAAGAGCTGCTCGAACTGTTGCAGGACAACAGATAGCCGTTTGCTGTCGTCGTACGTCTGTGAGAAATCCGAATGACAAAGAAGCCAAAGGAGGTAGACCGATGTTTTTTATGGCGAACTACATATCGGTCCAGCTCTTTTGGCTTCTGGGTCTGTTTCTGAATAAGATTGTTACTGCCGTTGAAGTTTTGTCCACTCCTCCTCAATCTCTTCCATGGTGATTCCCAAGAGATTCATTTCACGGAAGAGGGAAGGGAGTGTCCGGGTGAGAAAGACCTTCCGCCGTACAGTCATGATCTGCTTCCTTGCGCCGGGCGAGACGAAGTAGCCCAGTCCGCGCCGGTTATAGATGATCTCTTCACGTGCGAGCAGTTCATAAGCCTTCACGGCGGTGTTGGTGTTTACCTGCAGCATGACGGCATACTCCCGGACAGACGGTATGCGGTCGTCGGCTTTATAGGTTCCAGCAATGATCTCGTCGCATAGGCGGTCGGCCATCTGTTCGTATATTGCCTTGTTATCCTCGAATTTTATCATGTTCAAATGTTTATCCAGCGGTTATTGATCACTTGCATACGTGTATAGAGTTTGTACGAGCCCCAATACATCAGTATGATTAATGCCCAGCAGACGATGTTGTTGATGATGTGGCACCACAGTGTGTCTGGTAGATACACAACGTAATCGGTGTTGGTTTGTATCAGGAAAGCGAAAAGCGTAATGCCTGCCAAAACTGAAATTGCGATGATTGTCATTGCCGCCACGGTCTTCAGCCAAGCCGTCTTGCGGAAGAGCATACCGCCTAAGATGGCAAAGGCATTGGACAGCAGCATGGCCTCCAGCTTTGCCCATAGTGGCGTGGGACCCGTGTTCATCATTGGGAATTGGGAGAACGCACCGATGAGGGAGGCTCTTCCACCGTGGTGAATCATCATGTTGAGAAGCTGCTGCGCACAGTCTGCTGCAAGGAATGCCGCCATGATGACAGCAGGAAAGGCGATGGTTACGAGCAGGACCCGTGCGAGGAACTTCTCAAGGTTTGTGGCAGGGAGCATCATCTCGTTGAGGCGTGACTGCCGGGCTGACAGGTCCTTGATGACCATTGTGGCGATGACGAAGAATGCCACAAGGCAGATGATGCCGATGAAGTTCTGTGCGCCTGCGAGATTCCATGCCATCTCTTCATGTGAAAGGGCCGTCCAGTAAAAGGGCTGGCTGTTCAGCATGGCGATGATGAAGAAAGTAATGGCAAAGCCAGAGAAAGTATTGGTCAGTGAGCGGCGTCGTACGAGGATGAGACGGCTCATCACTTTCCCGAAGCGGTTTAAATCAAACTTTTTCATGTTTTTCTCTCCTTGTTCTTTATTTCGTTCTTGTTGTGTGGTCTGTGATTCCGCCGTTTCCGGTCACGTTCTGCCGTATAGGCAGGCGTGTCGTACCCGTGAGTTTGATGCCGGCATTGCCCGACACGTCGAAGGATGCGGTGTCTGCCCGGTTGAAGTTTATCTCCATTCCGGCGTTGCCGCTGATGTCGAAGGTTGCACGGCGAGCGGTGAGATTCTTGAATTTCACGCCTGCATTGCCCGAGAGTTCCATGTCGAGCTGTCCCACTTTCATCCGGTGTACCTTGACGGCAGAGTTTCCATCAATGTTGAGACTGAGCCTGTCGAACGTTACGGAGTCGGGGAATACCAGCGAGGCATTGCCGTCCTGGCTGATTTTCGTGAGCGTCGGGGAGGTGATATACACCTTGATTGTATTGTCTCCCTGATGGGAATGGCCAAAGAAGACGATTTTGTTCGAGCCAGCCTCGTCCGTGCTGTTGACGTTCAGAACGTTGTTCTTCACGCCTATTTTCATGCAGTCCAGCAGCTTTTTCTTGCCTTCGAGTCTGACACTGTATTCCTTGCCTTGCAGGAAGTAGACAGCTGTGTTTCCGTTCAGTTCCACGCTATTGAAGCTGGGGACAGTCATTGTCTTCTTGACGGTCGGGCCGTAGTCGGGCTTCTTCATGATGCAGGAACAGAGCAGCAGCGTGCAGACTGCGATGGACAGAGTGGCAGTGATGGTCTTGGTGGATGGTTTCTTCATAATAATGTCCTCCTTAGTTTTATTTTAGTTTACCTGATGTCACGGCATTGAACAGTAGTTCCAGATTGACGGGCGTCTCGCTGTAGCCTTCCTTTCGTCGTGCAATAGTGGCGTTTCCCTGCAGCGACGGTTCGGCATAGAGCACGGTATCGTCCATCTCGGCGGGCTGACGGATGCTGAAAGTATAATCTGATGTAATCTGTTCTGTAGCGGCATTGAGCAGTATCCGAGATTTGTCAAGGATGAGGATATGGTCCAGCAGCTGCTCCACGTCATGCACCTGATGGGTTGAGATGACAAGCGAAGAACCTTCGGTCATGTTGCCGGCAACTACCTGCCGGAAGAGTGCTTTGGAAGGAATGTCCAATCCGTTGGTGGGTTCGTCCATCAGGATAATCCGGCAGCCTGTTGCCAGGGCAAAGCTCATGTACACCTTCTTTTTCTGTCCCATGGACAGCTGTTTCATGTCCACTTCTGTCGGCATCTCAAAGTCTGCGAGGCACTTCTTGAGTGTTTCCCTGCTGAACCGTGGATAGAAGTCTTCGTGGATTCTGGTGTAACTTGCCAGGGTCATGTCGGGCAGGTCGTACTCTTCCGGTACGAGATACAGTTCCTGCAACATCTGCGGGTAACGGCGTGAAGCCGTGAGGCCATCTATCAGGATACTGCCTTTCTTCGGTTTCAGTAATCCTGCGATAAGATAGAGCAGGGTACTTTTCCCCATTCCGTTCTTGCCCAGCAGTCCGTAGATGCGGCTTTCGCTGAGTTGGAGCGTCAGCCCCTCAAAAACTCTGTGCTTGTTTCCCGGATAGCTGAAGGTGAGGTCGTTTACTTGAATCATAAGCCATTTCTCTTTTAATTGGGATTGTTCTTGTATGTTGTATTCCGTATGTTTTCTTATAGTTACTGTGTACTATATCAATATTACACTGCAAAAGTAGAACAATTATTTGATATTTGCAAGTCTTTTGGTCAAAAAAACAAGATGAGAAGCAATATTTCTTTTCCGGCCTCTTTTGTCCGGTCTTCCTTCATGGATAGGTTATACAGGATGTAATGATGATGTAACTGATTGAGAGGAACAGATTTGTACGATCTGATAAGATATATGGGAGATGCTGGGAACCTGCTGTTTCTGAATAGATATTAAATAGCCGTTTCATAATTTCTTCTAATGCTGTCCGATAAAACTCGAACAGCATAATTCCCATGCGTAATTTCTTTTGAACGGACAATTCCGTATGTTTTTCGGGGAGGTAAGCCCCTCTGGTCAGACAAGTGCTGCCGATACGGTTTTTTACCAGCTACAAGCCGGTCCCATCCCGGCAATATATTGTAAGGTTCGGGCCGTCAACACGGCTGGTGTCTGCCTGCAACTCCATAGGTGACGGGCATCAGCACATCTGCCGGAAAGGCCGGTTCGTTCCTGTCGCTATCATATACGGCAAGACACTGATGGCTGACTTGCACGGGAAATGCTTACCGGACAGCACTGAAATCCTTCCTGTCCGGTTTCTACATTCCCGCCCTCATTCCCCGTCTGTTCTATGACCGGTGGCAAGGAATGAGGCTGCCGGAGGTGCAGGATATACATCACAAGCAGTCCGGGGCAGACTGGGAGGGGGAGAGCGTGTGGTTGTATCGGACAGGGTAATGGCAGACAAAAGCAAGGCAGGCGGCGCATTGCTGAGAATATCGGTCAGACAGGTCTCCCGCCTGTCAATCCGTCGGTCCGTCTACTTGTCTACCCGACAATTTCCCGACCATGATTCTTGCAGCGTTGTCAGGTGCTGTCGCATTGCCCAGCTGCGTGCGTACAAGCTGGTAATCGGCGAGCATACGGTCGCGGCCGGTCTGGCCAGGTAGAATCCGATAGAGTTCGTCGGCAATGTTGCGGACAGAGAAACGGTCGGCAAGGAGTTCCTGTACGATTTCCTTGTCGGCAATAAGATTGACGAGGGAGATGAAACGTACCTTGATGATATGCTTGAAAGCAAAGTGGATCAATTTAGGAACAGGCGTCTCGTAACAGACAACCTGCGGGACGTTCAGCAAAGCGGTTTCGAGTGTCGCCGTACCGCTGGTGACGAGGGCTGCTGTGGAGTGGGCGAGAAGTTCGTAGGTCTGCGTCTTCACCATCTTTGCCTCACTGTCACCTAAAAACTTCTTATAGTAACTTTCAGTGATAGAAGGTGCCGCGGCAATCACCATCTGATAATCTGCAAAGTGGCGTGCCGCCTCGAGCATGGAAGGCAGGTTGTCCTTGATTTCCTGCCTTCTGCTTCCTGCAAGGATGGCGATGATGGGCTTGGCAGACAGACCGTTCCGCTGGCAGAATTCGTCCTTTGTCTCCGTATAGACATGGCGGAAGTTGTCTACCTCTTCGGCTGTCGGGTTGCCGACGTAATGTATTCTGTAATGGTGCTTCTTCTCATAGAAGGACACTTCGAACGGCAGGATGGAGAACATCTCCCTCACGTCACGCTTGATAGATTTGATACGCCACTCCTTCCATGCCCATATCTTCGGCGAGATGTAATAGTAGACGGGAATGTCCGTGTTCTTCTTTACAAACTTTGCAATGCTGAGGTTGAAGCCCGGATAGTCGACGAGGATGACGACATCGGGCTTCCATCGCACAATGTCCTCTTTGCACATCTTCATGTTCCTGAAGATGACAGGCAGATGGAGCAGTACGGGAACAAAACCCATGTAAGCCAGTTCACGATAATGCTTCACACGTGTGCCGCCAGCTCTGGTCATCAGGTCGCCGCCAAAGAAACGGAACTCGGCATCAGGGTCGTACTGCCTGAGCGACAGCATGAGGCGTGAGGCGTGCAGGTCGCCTGAGGCTTCTCCGACTATCAGATAATACTTCATAACATCTGTGAATTAAAGGGATTCCCACGTTTTCATCTTGTCGAGCAGCTCATGGTCGGTCACATCAATTTTCGTCGGTGTGACAGAGACATAGTCGTGCTCCAGTGCCCACTGGTCATTGTCGGCTGCTTCGGGTTCGTCGTTGCGGTAATGCCCCGTCATCCAGTAATAGTCGAATCCGCGGGGATGACTGCAACGTACAACTTCGTTTGTCCAGCTGCCGAACCCCATGCGGCAGACTTTCAGGCCTGCGAACTTTTCTGTCTTCGGGAAGTTCACGTTCAGGCAGATTCCTTTCGGCAGTCCCTCGGCAAGAACTTTCCTGACAATGGTTCTTACATAACCGCGCAGATAAGAGAGGTCGGCATTGGGGTCGTAGTCGCAGCTCGAGAAGGCGATGGACGGAATGTATTTCATGCAGCCCTCATAGGCAATGCCCATCGTCCCGCTGTAATGGTTGTTCACGGAAGAGTTGTCGCCGTGGTTGATGCCTCCCAGGATGAGGTCGGGCTTCCGTCCGGTAAAGATCTGGTCCAGCGCCAGCTTCACACAGTCGACAGGTGTCCCTGTACACGACCATACCTCACAGCCGGGTATGTTGTGGCGTTTCTTCAGCAGCAGGTAGTCAACCACGGAGAAGGCACATGAAAATCCCGAACGGGCAGCCTCCGGCGCACAGACAACAACCTGGGCGAAGTCGGAGAGGAACGAGACGAGGGTGCGGATGCCGTTGGAGTGGTAGCCGTCGTCGTTGGAGATGAGTATGAGTGGTTTCTTAGAATCCATAATCTTCACTTTGATTTCCGTGCAAAAGTACGAAAAAAGGTTTATAAAGTCCGCTTGTCTCGTATAAAATATGTATCTTTGTAGCCTGATAAACGTATTGGATTAAATAGAAAAATGGGAAAGATTATTGCACTTGCCAACCAGAAAGGCGGTGTCGGGAAGACAACCACCACTATTAATCTGGCGGCATCCCTGGCAACGCTTGAGAAGACCGTACTTGTCATTGACGCCGATCCGCAGGCCAACGCATCCAGCGGTCTGGGCGTAGACATCAAGGAGGTGGACTGCTCGCTTTACGAATGTATCATAGACCATGCAGACATAAAAGATGCCA
This sequence comes from Prevotella denticola, assembly GCF_900454835.1. GTDB lineage: Bacteria > Bacteroidota > Bacteroidia > Bacteroidales > Bacteroidaceae > Prevotella > Prevotella denticola. Next base: position 451,033 of record NZ_UGTM01000001.1, read on the forward strand.
TTTACACCACCGACATAGAGGGGCTGGACATTGTCCCGAGCCACATCGACCTTGTCGGGGCCGAAATCGAAATGCTGAAGATCAACGGCCGTGAGAAAGTAATGAGCAACCTGCTTGCCTCTGTCCGCGGCGACTACGACTACATACTGATAGACTGCAGCCCGTCGCTGGGTCTGATTACCGTCAATGCGCTGACGGCAGCCGACTCCGTAATCATTCCTGTGCAGTGCGAATACTTCGCATTGGAGGGAATCAGCAAGCTGCTGAACACCATCAAGATCATCAAGAGCAAACTGAACCCGAAGCTGGAGATAGAGGGCTTCCTGCTGACGATGTACGACAGCCGTCTGCGTCTTGCCCGCCAGATTTACGATGAGGTGAAACGCCACTTCCAGGAACTCGTGTTCAAGGCGGTCATCCAGCGCAACGTGAAACTCTCGGAAAGCCCGAGCCACGGTCTGCCGGTCATCCTCTACGATGCCGACTCCACAGGGGCGAAGAACCACCTCTGCCTGGCAAAGGAAATCATCGAAAAGAACAAGGAGTAAGGTGAGGGAAAAACAGGGAATGCAATAAGGAGTGTGGCAAGGAATATGCAAGGCAAAGGCAAGGTTACAGACTGTCATCCCCGTCCGTCCCCGCTCATCCCCGCTTATTATCGCCTATTTCTGCCCATCATCGCCTATCCCCTACAAAAAAACAAAAACATGGCTGTACACAAGAAATATAACCGCAATGCAAAGACCAACGCCCTCGGGCGCGGACTTGACGCGTTGATTTCCACGGAATCAGTAAGCACACAGGGCAGCTCTACCATCAACGAGGTTGCCTTGGACCAGATTGAAGCCAATCCCAACCAGCCGCGCCGCGAATTCGACCCGGTGGCTCTGGAGGAGTTGGCAAACAGCATACGTGAGCTTGGACTTGTCCAGCCCATCACGCTCCGCCAGACCGATGAGAACCGCTTCCAGATCATTGCCGGTGAACGTCGCTGGCGTGCCAGCCAGCTGGCCGGCCTGACGGCCATTCCGGCCTACATCCGCACCATCAAGGACGAGAGCGTGATGGAACTGGCACTGGTGGAGAACATCCAGCGCGAAGACCTGAACGCCATCGAGATAGCCCTTGCCTACGAACATCTGCTGGAGAAGAGCGGCATGACGCAGGAGCGTGTGGCCGAGCGTGTGGGCAAGAGCCGTGCCGCCATTGCCAATTACCTGCGTCTGCTGAAGCTCCCGGCACAGGTACAGATGGGATTGCAGAAAAAGGAAATCGACATGGGACACGCCCGTGCGCTGCTTTCGCTGGACAGTCCTTCGCTGCAGCTGAAGCTCTATCGTGAGATTCTGAAGAACGGATACAGTGTCCGCAAGGTAGAGGAACTCTGCCAGCAGCTCAACAGTGGTGAAGACATCCAGAGTGCCAAGAAGAAGATCGCAGCCCGTACCCGCCTGCCGGAGGAGTTCAATCTCCTCAAGCAGCGTCTTTCGGCATTCTTCGACACGAAAGTGCAGATGAGCTGCAACACCAGAGGAAAGGGTAAGATCAGTATTCCGTTTGATTCAGAAGAAGAGCTGCTGCACATCATGGAGGTGATGGACAAGATGAAGTAGGCTCTTCCGGGTTGATGAGAGGACAAGGAATGACTACAAGATGGGCTGCAGGTGCCGGTCCGGGGGAATGGTTCCCAACTGCTCGGGAACATCATTCCCAGCCGTCGGGAACATTATTCCCGACCGTTCGGGAACCGTTGTCCCAACCGACCGGGAATTTCGCTTCGGCAGTCAGATGGCTGGGAAACGGCGGCTTGTGTTAAGACAAAAGGGTAGTGATGAGATTGAATGGTATAATCCGCAGAAGCCTGATGGCGGTTGGTGCGCTTGTCAGTATGACAGGCATACAGGCACAGGTACCGCAGCATGACACGATAAGGGTTGTCTATCCGGGCGACTCGGCGGTCGTCGAGGTGCCTGGTTCACAGGACAAGTACATCGAGGAAAAGGCGATCCTTACGCCGGATGATGAGGGAAGACTCACTTCCGTAATACGGAAGGACAGCACCGGCATGGTAAGGAAGAAAGGACGCGACTGGACCCGGTGGCGGCCCAGCCCCAAGCGGGCACTGTGGCTGGCACTCGTGTTGCCGGGCGCCGGCCAGGTCTACAACCGCAAGTACTGGAAGCTGCCGATTTTCTACGGAGGCTTCGTGGGCTGCATCTACGCTATGACGTGGAACAACCAGATGTATCATGACTATGCCCAGGCATACATTGACATCATGGACAACGACCCGTCTACACAAAGCTACAACAATTTCCTGCACCTCGGGACGACCATCACCCCGGCCAATGAAGAGCGGTACAAAAGCATCTTCAAGCAGCGCAAAGACCGTTACCGCCGCTGGCGCGACCTGAGTGTCTTCACCACCATCGCTGTCTATGCGCTGTCGGTCATCGATGCTTACGTGGATGCCTCACTGTCTGATTTCGACATATCGGACAACCTTTCCCTGCATATTGCGCCGACAGTCATCCCCGACAAGCGCATCACGGCATCCGGAACTCCTTTCCGCTCGTCGGCTATCGGCATTGGCTGCAGCCTGACATTCTAAGCAGCGACGCACAGGACTTGCGCCAACCGAACAATAAGCGATGAACCGAAAACGACATATAGTACTCTTCCTCATGGCACTACTGGGAACGGCCGGTATTGTCCGGGCACAGCACCAGACGGTTGTTGACAATCACGGAAAGGCTGTCGATGTGCTTATTCCCTCCACCGAGGGAATGATGGAAGGATATGTGGTTGCAGACTATTCCGATGCGAAATTTTGGCATGACGGAATGCTGTCGCCGGCACAGCTGGACAGGCCGCACCTTACCGGCAAGGCGTAATGGTACATTAACAAGATTCTTTCACCTTATTGTTATATATAAAGGGAGAATGCACAATGGACAAGGACAATACAGAAGTTAAGGAAACTGACTATGAGAAGATGGTAGACGATGCCTTCCAGCATCTGATAGACACCTATCTTGCCTCGCGCCACCGGAAGAAGGTGGATATCATCACCAAGGCATTCAATTTTGCCCGGCAGGCACACAAAGGAGTGCGCCGGCTGTCGGGGGAACCTTATATCATGCACCCCATCGCCGTCGCCCAGATTGCCTGTGAGGAGATGGGACTCGGGGCAACGAGCATCAGTGCGGCCCTGCTGCACGACGTGGTGGAAGATACCGACTATACTGTCGAGGACATAGAGAACATTTTCGGACCGAAGATAGCGCAGATTGTCGACGGACTGACAAAGATTTCCGGCGGCATCTTCGGCGAGCAGGCTTCCGCACAGGCCGAGAACTTCAAGAAGCTGCTGCTGACGATGAGCGACGACATCCGTGTCATCCTCATCAAGATATGCGACCGGCTGCACAATATGCGTACACTTGCTTCCCAGCCTGCCAACAAACAGTACAAGATAGCGGGTGAGACGCTCTATATCTATGCGCCGCTTGCCAACCGGCTGGGACTGAACAAGATCAAGACCGAACTGGAAGACCTCAGTTTCCGCTATGAGCATCCGGATGCATACGCCTCCATCGAGAAGAAACTGGCTTCCACGCAGGCGCAGCGTGACGCGCTTTTCGCAGAGTTCACGGCTCCTATCCGTGCCGAACTTGACAAGATGGGATTCCAGTATGAAATCAAGGCACGCGTGAAGAGCCCTTATTCCATCTGGAACAAGATGCAGAACAAGCACGTCACCTTTGAGGAGATTTATGATATTCTTGCCGTACGGATCATTTACAGGCCGAAGTCGCCGGAAGAGGAAATCAACAACTGTTTCCAGATTTATGTGGCAATCAGCCAGATTTACAAGAGCCATCCCGACCGTCTGCGCGACTGGGTGAACCATCCCAAAGCGAACGGCTACCAGGCTCTGCACGTGACCCTCATGTCGGCCAAGGGACGGTGGATAGAGGTGCAGATTCGTTCCGAGCACATGGATGAACTGGCCGAGCAGGGCTTCGCTGCCCACTGGAAGTACAAGGACGGCGGTGAAATAACCGAGGATGAAGGCGAACTGAACGAGTGGCTCAGTACCATCAAGGAAATCCTCGACGACCCGCAGCCCGATGCCATGGACTTCCTCGATGCCATCAAGCTCAACCTCTTCGCCTCCGAGATCTTCGTCTTTACACCGAAAGGCGAAATCAAGACGATGCCGGCAGGATGTACGGCACTCGACTTTGCCTTCCAGATACACACTTTCCTCGGCAGTCATTGCATCGGTGCAAAGGTCAACCACAAACTCGTGCCGTTGAGCCACAGGCTCAACAGCGGCGACCAGGTCGAGATTCTGACTTCCATGTCGCAGCACGTCAATCCGTCATGGATCAACTTTGTCTCTACGGCGAAGGCCAAGGCGAAGATACAGGCCATCCTCCGCCGCGAGAGCCGTGAGATACAGAAGACGGGGGAGGAGCAGCTGGCGAAGTGGCTGAAGGCGAACGACCTTGAGATGACCACCTCCGTACTGGACAAGCTCTGTGACTTGCACGATCTTCAGAAGCATGAGAGTCTTTTCCTTGCTGTCGGCGACAGGACGGTCATCCTCGGCGACACGGATCTGGACGAACTCCGGGGAAAGAAGAAAGGGGAGAAGGCCATCTCTGTGAGCAAGTGGCGGCGTTACGTGCCGTTCCTGAAGTCGAATGGGAAGAAAGTGACCGGGCCGGTGGATGCTGACGATACGGCTTCGGCAGAGGGACTGATTGTCGTGACCAGGGATTTCAACCGGAAGAAACCGGTCTTCATCAGCGAGGAGAATATCCATCGCTACCTTTTCCCACACTGCTGTCATGCCATTCCCGGCGATGATATCCTCGGCTATATAGACAACAAGAACCACATCGAAATCCACAAGCGGTCCTGTCCTGTGGCTTCAAAACTGAAGGCGAGCTACGGTACGCGCATTCTGGATGCCAAGTGGGATATGCACCGCCGGCTCTTCTTCGATGCGACAGTAGAGATACGGGGTATCGACCGCAGCGGAATGCTGCACGACATTTCCGATGTGCTTTCCGATCAGCTGGGCATCAACATCCGCAAGATAACCATCTCCAGTGACAACGGCATCTTCGAAGGGACAATCGAGATGCAGGTCTACGACCGGAAGGATGTCAAGTTCATCGTAGAAAGCATGATGAACATCAAGGATATGCAGGAGGTGCAGGAGGTGCTTTGACATAGCGGCCTCATTCCATCTCTTTTCCGAATGGGGGAGGAATAGTTTTTTTCGTTAAAAGCATAGACAGAGAATAAGACCGAGGCAGATAATATCCGGCAACTGCCGGCATTATACATCTGCAGTGACCGAGTCCCGATAAATATCAATGCTGCCTGATGGACATTTGCCGTGCAAGGCAGCCATCAGCGTTATGCCGTATATGATAGCGATAGGAGTGGAACGGCCTTTTCTTCAGATGTGCTGATGCCCGTCACATTTTGTGTTGTCGGCAGACACCAGTCGTGTTGACGGCCCGCTCCATGCCATATATTGCCTGGAGGGGAGCCTGCTTGTTGCCGGAGAAGAGCTGTGCGGGCAGAACTTATCTGAACAGGGGGGCTTTTCCGGAAACGATGCGGAATGGTCAGTTTAAAAGAAGTCATGGGAAATCTTGCGGTTTGAGTTTTATCGGATAGCATCAGATAAACATAAGTGCAGGAAAAGGGAATGTATGGTCTCGGTAAACCATCAGTCCCTCACGTCAAGCCCATACGCTCTTCACGATAGCCATCTGTGCATTTAACGGAAGGGCCTGGAATATGCCATTTGCCTGTAATCTGTTTTACAGGTAATTTCAGATGTCCTCTTTGAGTATGTATTTCTTTAGATCATCCTCAATGACTTTTGGAACGACTTCTTTTCCCTCATAGGTCTTCATCATCTTACCTTGGTGGATGTATGCCAGAGTCTCGCAGATATCGGTCAAGGCAGAGATGATGTGAGAGGATATCAGGAATGTGCTTCCCTCTCTCTTTCTTTTGACTATCCAGTCTTTCAGTAGGATGACACCTGCGACATCCAATCCGTTGAAAGGTTCGTCCATGATATAGAAGTCACACTTCTGCATCATCAGTGCCATGAGCATCAGACGCTTTCTCATTCCCAAAGAGTATTTCGACGGATAGCTATTCAACGGAAGATGAAACAGCTTGTTGTACTGATTGATTTCTTCACCGGTACACGGAAGATGGGCAGCTTTCAGGCAGAATTCCAGAAACTCCTTGCTGGTAACCAGCGGGTAAAAGTAAGGCGTATCGGGCAGATAACCTATCCTGCAATGTTCTTCCATGATGACGTTGCCCTGATAATGTTCCAGGCCCGCAAGACACCTGAACAATGTGCTTTTGCCGGCACCGTTCTCTCCTACGATGCCATACGCTTTACTTTTCTCTAACCGGAGGGTCATGCCATGAAGGATGACGGACGAGCCGTATTTCTTCCTTATATTGTTTATCTGAATCATGCTGAATATTTGCTGTAGACCATAAAAGATAACAGAAGGGTGGTGAACGCAGCCAAGGGAATCATCACGGTCTTCATATATCCTATGGCATCGACCATGAACAAAGCTGATAGCACAATCATGATTACAATCGGATTGTCTATTTTGAAATACCTGATAAGCTCCGACTGGAAAAGAAAGATCGTGGCAAGGATATATATCATGACGACTTCTCCGATAACAAGGGCGTCAGCTTTGTGTATCAGGAGGATAGCGAAGAAGGGACATAGCAGTGCGAATGTATTCCCGATGGCATATATTGACTGTAAATGAATCATTCTCAAAGGGGAAGAGTAGAACATCAGATGGCTCTTCCTGACAGGCTGACAGATGAGGAATCCAAGCAGATATACGAAGAGCAGTAGTGTGGCATAGGTGATATTGATGTTATGGTACAGCAGCCCCATGCAGGATGCGAATATCCCCAACAGGTAAGGGATAAGCAGCGTCCTCATACTGCCGGCATACTGATAAGAGCCTTTCAGCAGGAAAGGAAAAGTAAACATTGTGAACTGCAGCCGGGGTCTGGGCAGCATAGGCAGGGCAATCGCTATTGCCAGACACATGAGAAGTGGCAGCCAATAGAGGCGGAGCGCACAGATAGCTATTAATGGAGTGGAAAGAAGGACATACTCTGCCATCAGCAGCCTCTTCTCACTTCCGTACAATATCTGCAGGAGTTCCCTGTCGCCTCTGCTATAATGGAATCCGGCCACGAGAGCGGCATCAACCAGTATGATATTCGTCTGCGGAGCCAATGACAGTATATAGAGCAATAAGCCTGCGACACACAGCAGAAGGACAGAGATGATTATTCCAAGTCCCTTCATCAGACGGTAAACGATTAGAAGCTGTAATTTCAGGAAATTCATGTGCTTTGACCGGATAGCAAGGAGTCGGATTCTACCTTGTCCTTTATGAACCATTACATTGATGAGACCAAGGAGTGAAGCCGCTGCAGGCTGCCTTCAGAATTTTGACAGTGAACCGCTTTCTTTACTCTTGATGATTAAGAATTTCAGACAGAGATACCCTAAGAGCAAGTATAATCCATCATTGCAGAGAATGACCGTCAGGGTATTCGGTGTCAAAGATGATCCACGGAGCAACAACTGCTGTATGGCCGCATTCGCCTTTGCAAAGGGAAACAGCAACATGAGTGCTGTCTTGGAAGAGATAAAGACTGCCCCGTAGGTCAGGATACCAAAGACGATGGAGGATACCATGCTGTAGAATGACGATATGCTCTTGTATTTTAATGCCAGTGAGGCGCACATGATTCCCAGACCTATAAGCGAGAAGATGGATATGAGAAACAGCGGAAGTACAGAGAGCCATTGAATAAAAAGACCCGCTTGCACGGAAGGGACCAGAAGAACGCAGATAAACAGTGTGAGAACGGACTGGATGATGGTAATCACACTTGACACAAGCCCCTTGACCAGAAGTAATGTGAAGAAAGATCTTGAATTGAGATACAGCTGTTCTATTGTTCCCTGGACAGTCTCCGACACGATGGAATCCACCACGGAGATGAAAGAGTTGTTGGCGATGAGCCAGATCATGAACGAGCAGATAAACGCCCATGTCTTGACCTCCGGTTTCCCCCGGAGGAGGACATGGGAGAGCAATACCATGAGCACAGCCCAGAAGAGAATATTGAACAGCGTGTTGAATTTATACCTGAAAGCCAATTTGATGGATTTGACAAACTCTGCCTTCAAAAGTCCCCAGAAATACATCATGATGAATCAGTTTAAATAAAAATCTTTTAAGTTCTCTCCTTCTATCTCCACGCTTGTCACCTCGTGTCCTTCTTGGTTCAGTCTGTCGATTTCCTTGCCCAATAGGAGTGCAGTGGTGAGAAGTCTGATTGTACAATAGAGGTCGTGCCGTTCCAGAATTTCATATCTGGCGGCCTGTAACTTGTCGATATCAGGATGCAGGATTTTAAGGATGAAAGAGTTGTCGAAGCTTGCTGTATCTTCTTTCCTTTTCATGACTCCGTCTTGCAGCTTGAATATCTGCCGGGCGGTGCGTTCTATGAAGTTAAAGTCATGAGAAGTCATGATGATCAATCTGTTTGAAGTGATTTCCGGGGATGACAGGAAACTGCTCAGCCCGAATGCACTCTCAATGTCCAGTCCAAGGGTCGGCTCATCAAGGAATACGACGGGGGTGTTCATGCTCAGCGCACAGATGATGGCGACCTTTTGCTGCATCCCGCGAGACAGATTCTCTACCAGCTGATTCCTTTTGTCGTATAATCCTAATTTGTTGAGGAGTTCCTTGCTCTGACTACTTACGGCATTGAACGGGACGCCACGCACGGCGGCGAAATACTTTATGTTTTCCCATGGCGTCAGCTTGTAGTAGATGTTCCGGCTGCCTTCAGACAGCAGCGCAAAGGTCCTGTTCTTTTCTTCCTTGCTCATTGTCTGGAGGTCTTTCCCGAAATATTCTATCTTCCCCTCTTTATAGTCCAGCAGGTCTGTGCAGGATCTGATAAAAGTCGTCTTGCCTGCTCCATTCGATCCCAGGATGGCGACAACGCCTTTCTCCAAAACGATATTCACATCTTTCAGGACCTCATTCCCATTGGATGAGGTCCTGAAAGTCTTTTTCAAATGATGTACGGAAAGTGCAGTTGTATTATCCATATATCCCGAGTATTTCTTGCTGAATTTAGTGTTGTGGTGGATAGGAAAACTATCCAGACGGTTTTTCTGGCTCCCTACGAGATGAGTGCCATCACGTCCTCGACAATCTGCTCGTCGAGCAGGCGGTTGTCAGACAGCAGCTGGTGGAGGTCGAAGCGGTCGTAGAGGTCTTTCTTCACGCCGCCTACAAGCACTTTCATGCCGGACGTGCCGTAATAGGAAGCGATGCGCTCGCCGAAGCCGCCGTCCTTACTGCCGTCTTCCAGCGTCACGACCAGTTCGTGGCTCTCCTTCAATGCGTCGAGCGTCTCTGCATCCACGGCATTCAGGTAACGGGGGTTGATGAGCGTCGCATCAATGCCCTTTCCGTCAAGCAGACGGACCACATTCTCTCCTTTCTGATAGAAAGAGCCGGCAGCAATGATGGCCACCTTCTCCCCCTTGTGCGTTGTTTTGTATCGCGGTTCATAGCCGTACTCCGTGTCGACAGGTTCTGCCGTATGGTTCACCCCGTTGCCCGGTATGCGGATTGCAATGGGTTTCCTGTCCTGGCAGACGGCCCAGCGAAGCATGGCAAAGTATTCCTCGCACGTAGCGGGGGCAAGGTAGATGAGGCCGGGAATGCTGCACAGCATCGGGATGTCGAAGAGGCAGATGTGCGTGATGTCGTTCATCGATGCCGTACCACCCCCTGCCACGTTGATGACTGCCGGGTTGGAGTTGATGCAGAGATCCTGCGCTATCTGGTCGTAGGTGCGCTGGAGGAAGGTGCTGAACACCGTCCATACAGGATGCAGTCCGCCTTTCGCCATCCCCGAAATCATCGCTACGGCCTGCTCCTCTGCAATCCCCACATCGATGTGCTGCCGGCCGGCCTCCCGGCGTTTCTGCGGCGTGAAGCCTGCAACCGACGGCGTACCCGACGTGACGGCGACGAACCGGCTGTCCTGTTTCATCTCTTGCAGCATCCAGTCGCTGATCAGCTGATCGTAGGACTCGTGTGCAGGCTGCTCCGGACGGCTGCCGTCTGCCACGTTGAACGGCATGCTGTAATGCCATGCCTCCTTGTTCTCTACGGCGGGGAAGAAGCCATGTCCCTTCTCGGTGTGGATGTGGACGACTGTCGGCCTGTCCGTGTCTTTCACACTGCTGAACACCTCGATGAGTTTCTCCACGTCGTTCCCTTCTTCCAGGTATCTGTATTCAAATCCCCATGCCTTGAACCAGTTGTGCCCGCAGGTGCCGTGGCTTTCGCGCAGGGCACGCAGATTCTTGTAGATACCGCCGTGGTTTTCAGCAATGGACATTTCGTTGTCGTTCACGACGATGATGATGCCTGTGCCGAGTTCCGATGCCTCGTCCAGTCCCTCGAAAGCCTCACCGCCGGAGAGCGAACCGTCACCGATGACAGCGATGATGTTCTCCTTCGTACCCTTGATGTCGCGGGCTTTCTGCAGCCCGGTGGCAAGGCTTACGGAAGTGGAGGTGTGCCCCACCTCGAAGTTGTCGTACTCCGGGCATTCCGCAGGCGATGAATAGCCGCTGACGGCATCCATCTCTTCCTTATCGCCGAGGAATCCAGACACACGCCCCGTCAGTATCTTGTGCGGATAGCTCTGGTGGCTTACGTCGAATACGAGCTTGTCTTCCGGTGCGTTGAACACGTAATGCAGGGCGACGGTAGCCTCTACGAAACCGAGGTTCGGCCCTACGTGCCCGCCGTGTCTGCTTACACGGTTCAATACGGCCTGGCGTGTCTCGTCGGCCACGGTCTTCAAGGCCTCAATGTCCAGTTGTTTCAAGTCGGCTGGCGACTGTATCTTCTCTATATACATTGTTGTGATTTTATTTCCTGGTGCAAAGTTACTTTTTTTCTGCTTCAGTGCTATACTCGAAGTCCCGAAAATGCAACTTTCCCTACGTCTTATGGCAAAACCTTGTCCGGACAGGGAAGTCCTGAGAAGACATTACGTCTTGAGCGGATCGCCCGGAAAGGCTGCCATGTTCTCTCCGGCTACAGATTCCGGATTTCCCGACTGGCCGGGACGGCCGTTCCCAGGCATCGGGAATCATGTTCCCAAGCACCGGGACATCTGTTCCCGACCGTTTGGGACCTGTGTCGTCTGCCGCAGGATGCCGCTCATTTTCCGGTGTCTGTAGGCTTTGCCACCTGTGTCTCCGGCCAGTTGACAAGATAAAGATGCTCTGTGGCACGGGTAAAGGCAGTGTAGATCCAGTGGATGTAGTCGGGCGTGAGCATCTCATCGGTCATGTAGCCCTGGTCGAGATAGACGTGTGCCCACTGCCCGCCCTGTGCCTTGTGGCAGGTGACGGCGTAGCCGAACTTCACTTGCAGGGCGTTGTAGTAAGTGTCCTCACGGACTTTCTTCATGCGGTCGGCCTTCAGCGGTATGTCGGCATAGTCCTCCAGCACATTCCGGAAGAGCTGCTCGTTCTGTTCATGTGTCAAGGCGGGTGCTTCTGTCGTGAGCGTGTCGAGGATGACTGTCATTTCCTCTTCCTGAGTGTCATAGTCCGGAAACTCCAGCGTCACATCGGCAAACCGGAAGCCGTGAAGTTCCCGCACGTTGCGGACACGGCGGACAACGGCCCGGTCGCCGTTGGCGATGAAGGTCAGGGAAGCTGTGGCAGGCATGGAATGCTCTGTTGCTGTTTCCCGAGAGAGGCCGTCCGGCGGAGTCATATACTTGTTCTTCACCACCATCAGCATATCGCCTGCCGTCAGTTCCTCCTCACGTCCGAGTACCATGTTTCGGATGCCCTGGTTGAAGACGTTGGCACGCCTGTTGGAGCGGGTGATAACCATCGTCTCGTCCATACCTACCTTCGAATAGCTGGAAGCGAGGCTCTCGATGAGTTCGTCGCCGGGGACAATGGAGATGTCGGCAAAGCCTTCGAAGTGTATCTTCGGCAGCTGTGTAGCTTCATTATGGGTGATCATCCGACGGATGAGGGTGGCGTTGTAGAGAATGCCGGAATCCTGGCTCTGCCGGAGCACCTCGTCCAGATCGCACGTATAGACAGCCAGTCCGTAGGCCTGCAGCACATCTGCACGCAGGGCAGGGCTCTCCTCCTCGCCTACAGGTGGCAGCTGTGCCTTGTCGCCCACAAGCAGCAGACGGCAGTTGCGCCCGTTATAGACATACTGGATGAGGTCGTCCAGCAGGCATCCGCTGCCGAAGGTCGTATTGCCTGCCGACAGGCTGATCATCGATGCCTCATCGACCATGAAAAGCCGGTCGCGGAAGAGATTGACATTCAGGTTGAACTTTCCGTCCATACCTGTAAATGCCTTCTCCCGGTAGATAGACCGGTGGATGGTGGCAGCCGGCTGACCGGCATTCAGCGAGAACACCTTTGCGGCACGTCCGGTAGGAGCCAGCAGCGATACCCTCTGCTTCAGTTCCTGCATCGTTCGTACAATGGCGGCGGCCAGGGAGGTCTTTCCCGTACCGGCACTGCCACGGAGAAGCATCACGGAACGCTCGTTACGGTCGGTCATAAAGCGTGCAAAGACTTCTATGGCGTTCCGCTGGTCGTCGGTAGGAACGAAACCGAAGTTCCGCAGAACCCTGTATGTTAATTCTTCGTTTATCATCTCTGTTATTCCGGAATCAAGGAAGCTGGAGGTGAAGGATGTCTGTTTCATTGATTGGACTTCCTCTGCCGTTAAATCATATTTTGAAAGAAATATATTCTGTTTACAAATTTACATAAAAAAAGTGGATTATATGCCAGTCTGTTGAATAATGCCTCTTTTTCTGCAGAGAAATACGTTTCGCCGGTTCTGTCTCCATCATCTGCGCATGAAAACAGAAAGATACAGGGAGAGTTGACAATGCTCATATATGGACAGAAGTCCGGCGGTAGGAAGTAACTGTAAAAACAAAAACAGCCATATCTCTGCAGCGGATGCATTGATATGGCTGTTTTAATGCCTTTCAGGTTACAGAAGTCTGTTTATTCTGTAGGGGTGGTTTCTGTGGCGGATTGTCTTGTGAAAGATTCAGCGTACCGGTATGATCCAGAAGTGCATGGAGCGGTTCCCAGCCGGCAGCTGATACTTCTCCAGCGGTTCGGAACCCCAGCTGTCGATACCGCCGACCCCCATCATCGCCGCGTCCAGGGTGAGATTCGTGTACTCCGATAACGGTACCTGGTAGCTGTGACGTTGGTGTTTCTCCTTTCCTTCGTCGAGGTCTGAGATGTTATAATGCAGGGCGCTGGCAGAGAAAGCTGCCTCGTCAGGCTGTATACGGAAGCCACGGTTGCTGCTGTCAGTCTGCTGCCACCAGCGGATGTCGCTCTTCGTACCTGTTTCCTGTGGACGGATGTAGGGGAAGAACTGTTCGTCAGCCGTCTGCTCATAGCGTCCGATACGCTGTGAAAGTTTGCGGTCGGCATAGTTCTCTACAGGTCCGCGGCCGTAGAAGACCGACCTGTCCATCTTGTAAGGGAGCTGCATCAACATTCCGAAACGGGGGAGATTCGGTGTCTTGCTGCCTTTCTTCATTTCCATTTCCATACTGACATGGAGTGCGCCGTCCGGTGTGGCATGATAGACAAGACGCAAGCCAGCTCCTGTCTCCGGCATATCATACACTGCTGTAAGGCATCTGGTCTTCTTCTCAACTTCCAGCGATTTCAGCATCAGTGTGGGATTGCGCCATACAGAAAGGCGGTTCTGGAAGTCTGCCCCCATGTCATTGTCTGTCACGGCCCGCCAGAAGTTGGGCTTCAGTGTTCCGCCTTCACCCAGCAAGTCGTGCCCGTCAACCTGATAACTCGTGAGGAAGCCGGTCTTGCGGTTGAACGTGATGCTGAAGCCGTTGCCGGAAAATCGGACAAGATTTTCCTTTATCTTGTCTGTGACTTTTATCTTGTCCTTCACAACCGGTTCCCTCTTCTGTACGGGCTGCCAGGGCTGCACCTCCATCTGCGCTTCTGCCACGGTCTGTCCTGTTGTCATCAGTGGCTCGGCATCCTTCAATTTGAAGTCTATATTCAGCAGGACTTCACCGTCGTATTCCTTTCCTGTGATAGGCAGGGTGTATTCGGTGGTCTGCTGCGGTGCAATGTCCAGCTGGTCAATCGTACCGCTCTTGACGGTTTCCCCTTCATTAACGAGACTCCACTCCATACGGTAATTACCGAGGTCGCGGAAGAAGTATTCGTTGTGGATGCGTATCTTTCCTTGTCTGAGGTCGACCGGTGAAGCCCAGATGTTCTGGTATTCGTAGCCTACCTCATAGGCGTGCGGATTCAGTTGGCGGTCGGGGCCGATCATGCCATTGCAGTTGAAATTGTTGTCTGACGGGTCATGCCGGTTGTAATCACCTCCATAGGTGTATTCGGTCTTCACGTTCGCTTCCTTTGCCATACGCTCATAGTCGGCCAGTGAGCGGGAAGCATCGAAATGAGGGGTGCGATGCAATGCCTGGTCGACAAAATCCCAGTCGAAGCCGCCTTGGTATTTCGGGTATCTGCGGACGAGATCCCAGTATTCTTTCAGGTTGCCGCCCGAGTTTCCCATTGTGTGATTGTACTCACACTGGATGAGGGGACGGGTATGACTGTCGTCCTGTGCATATTTCTCACAGGCTTTCGGAGGATAGTACATCGGACAGAAGATGTCCGTAGCATATCCCTTCAGCTCCGCCCGTTCGTACTGGACGGGGCGGCTCTTGTCCTGCGACTTGATCCAGTCGTAGGCTTCATCGAAGTTCTTGCTGTACCGTGTCTCGTTGCCGAGACTCCAGATGACAATACTGGGATGGTTGAATTTCGTGCCTACATTGTGCTGGTTGCGCTCCATGATCTGTCTGGCAAAGAGGGGAGTGCCTGACACGGCATCCTCACCATAGCCGAAGCCGTGGCTCTCCTGATTGGCCTCGGCGACGACATATAGCCCGTACTCGTCGCAGAGATCGTACCACAGAGGGTCGTCAGGATAGTGGCAGGTCCGCACAGCGTTGACATTCAGCTGCTTCATAAGTTTGAGGTCCTGTATCATCCGTTCACGTGTTACCACATAACCGCCGTCCGGATCCATCTCGTGGCGGTTTGCTCCCTTGAAGAGGACTGGCTGCCCGTTGACCAGCACCTGTGCGTTTTTGATTTCAACTTTGCGGAAACCGACCCGGAGAGGAATTGTTTCAAGCTCTTTCCCGGTCCTGGCATCCTCGGTATGTACATACAGATAATATAGATAAGGTGTTTCCGCAGTCCATTTCCTGGGATTCCTCAATTCCATGAAAGCCTTTGCCTGTCCGGTTTTGTCCGGACTGGCTGCAGTCTTGCAGACAAGTTGACGGTCGGCATCTTCCAATACAAGGAATGCTTTTGTTCTACCGGAAAGCTGAAGGTTGACGCTGAGCGTTCCGTCCTTGTAGTCGTTTACGAGGTCTGGCGTGACACGTATGTCCTTCAGGTGCTGTCTGGCATCACGGGCGTAGAGGTAGCTTTCGCGCGCAACACCGCTGAGCCGCCAGAAATCCTGGTCCTCGCAGTAGCTGCCGTCCGACCAGCGGAACACCTGAAAGGCTATCAGGTTGTCACCTTTCCGGAGGTATCTTGTCACGTCAAACTCTGGTCCGATTTTTGAATCTTCACTGTAGCCGACGAACTGTCCGTTTACCCACAGATAGATGCAAGACGTTACCGAGCCGAAGTGGGCGATGACCTGCTTTCCGTCCCAGCTGTCCGGAATGTGGATGGTACGACGGTACGAACCGACGTGGTTGTCTTTGACAGGCACTTCAGGTGGATTGTTCTTGAAGTTCCCTCGCCATGCAAAGCCGATGTTCACATAGACGGGGTCGCCAAAGCCGTTCATCTCCCAGATGCCGGGGACAGGGAAGTCCTTCCACTGTGAATCATCGTAATCTGTACGGAAGAAGTCGGTCGGACGCTGGTCGGCATTCTCCACCCATTTGAACTTCCAGTTGCCGTCGAGTGGGAGGTAGTTCTTCGATTTCTTTTTGTCCGGTTGTTGGCCAACGAGGTCATCTTCTGGAGAAAAGGCAAAGAAGTCCGTGTGTGTTGCTAAACGGTTGACGGCGTTCACCTGAAGGTCGTGCCATTCCGTGAAATCCGGCATCTGTGTGGTGTTTTGTGCCCGGCTTCCCGTCACGGACATCCCCATCAGCAGAGCCGCTAAAAGTATCTTTTCCATTTGGTAAGAATTTAGGTTTTTCCCTTCAGGCTCTCCATGATAAAAAGATCCGTTGGGAGAATTATATCGACAAATTTAGCAAAAAAAATGGTAATCTGGCATTTGTCTCCCGGAAATTGTGTATATTTGCTAAAACAAACAGCATATATAACAAATATTACCTATTATAATATGACTGGACATAATTTCATTACCCATACGATTGTTTGCTGCTTTTTGATGCCGGTTTCTTCTGTTGTGGCAAATGCCCAAAGACAACACAAGCCACATATTACGGTTCAGAAGCCACTGCCGTTCCACGTCAATGACACGCTTCCCGTCATCGGGTCGATAGCGAAAATCGGAGAGAAACAGATGAACAAAGGTCTGGTCAGTTCGGCGCTCGACGCTTTGTCCGGACAGGCTGTGGGCGTGAATGTCGTCACGAACGGACAGGACCGTATGGCCATGCTGACAAGCGTGCGTGTGCGTGGTACTACCTCTCTTACCGGCGGCAACGACCCGCTGGTCATCATTGATGGAGTGTCTTCCGACCTGGCCACCTTGTCTACCATTTATCCGGCCGACATCGAGAGCTTTACCATTCTCAAGAATGCCTCCGAGACGTCCAAGTACGGTTCGCGGGGTGCGTCGGGTGTCATCGAGGTAAGGACGAAGCGCGGCAAGGGCAGCAAGTTCCAGATCTATTATGACGGGATAATAGGTTTCGAACACGTATATAAACGTCTCCGAATGCTGAATGCGGCCGAGTATGTCAGTGCAGCAAAGGCATTGGGACTGGACTATGTAGACAAGGGATTTGACACTGATTTCCAGAAGGAGGTGGTACGGACAGGCTTTGTCAATACACATCATGTTGCTTTCAGCGGTGGAAGTGAGAAGTCGAACTACCGTGCTTCGCTGGGTTATATGCGGGGACAGACGGTAATCAGGAACAAGGACTACAGTAATTTCACGGCAAAGCTGGACATCTCGCAGCTTGCCTTTGACGAGAAGCTGAAGATTGACTTCGGGGTCTTCGGGGCTTCCCAGCAGGATGACAAGATATACGACCTCCAGATGCTTGCCTACTCCACAGCGGCAATGAATCCCACCATGGCTTTCGGTAAGATCGGAGACGGCTGGCAACGCAACGGCAACTCCTCGCAGATAGCATCCCCCGCACCCTTGCTCCTGGAACGCAACGACGAGAAGAACCTTACGTTCAACACGCATCTGCAGCTGTCCCTGCAACTGGGACACGGACTGCAGCTTTCTACCTTAGGCTCTTACTCCTATACCTCGACGGAGAATGCGAAATTTGCTCCTACATGGGTGTGGGCGCAGGGCATGGCATACCGGGGAGAGCGGAAGACGGAAGAAATGCTGGGGAGTATCTCCCTCGACTGGAAACGGCACTGGGGCATACACGACCTCTCTGCCACCCTGCTTGCTGAATACCAGAAAAAGAAGATGGCTGCTTTCTGGACACAGGTGAAAGGACTTACCAGCAACAGCTTCGGCTACGACAACCTCGCTGCAGCATCCGACCGTCCTTACGGAGGAACAGGCAGCAGCTATGCAGACCCTGGACTTGCCTCCTTCATGGGTACTGTTACCTATACGCTTCTCGACCGCTATACGCTCAATCTGACGACCCGTACCGACGGTTCATCGATGGTGGGCAAGAGCCATACCTGGGGAGTCTTCCCTTCCGTTTCGATGACTTGGAACATGAAGAGGGAACGGTTCCTCAACAGCTGCAAACCGGTCAGTCTGCTTGACCTGCGAACGGGCTACGGCCGTTCCGGCAACCTCGGGGCCATCAGTTCCTATCTGACCATGAAACAGTTTGTTCCAGCCGGTCTGGTTTCCTACAATGGTACGCCGACCGTAACGATGGGAACGCTGCGCAACAGCAATCCTGACCTGCGGTGGGAGATACGAAGCACTTTCAACCTCGGTGTTGACCTCGGCCTGTTCAGCAACCGGGTGCTGCTTACGGCAGAGTGCTACTATTCCAAGACGACCGATATGCTCTACGAGTATGATGTGCCCGTACCGCCTTTCTCCTTCAACAAGCTCCTGGCCAACATCGGTTCGATGTCGAACACCGGTTTCGAGCTGGGCATCGGGGTCGTGCCGGTCTCGAAGAAGGACATGGAACTCAACGTCAATGTCAATATGTCCTGGCAGAAGAACAAGCTGCTCTCGCTGAACGGAAGGTGCAACGGCAGGGAGATGACCGCATCGGACATTACGGCCATCGGAGGCATGAACGGCGCCGGCTTCCACGGCGGCAACAGCGACATACTGTACCAGATTGTCGGCCAGCCCCTGGGCGTGTTCTATCTTCCTCACTGCAAGGGAATCGTTGACAACGGGCACGGACACTACAAATACGACATCGCCGACCTGAACGAGGACGGCGTGATCGACCTCAGCGACCATGGCGACCGCTACATTGCGGGACAGGCCACGCCGAAGATGACGCTGGGCTCCAATATCAGCTTCCGCTACAAGAACTTCGACATCTCGCTGCAGATGAACGGAGCTTTCGGCCATAAGATCTTCAACGGGACGGCGCTGTCCTACCTGAACATGTCGAACTTCCCCGACTATAACGTGCTGGCGGAAGCTCCCGGGCGCAACATCGTAGACCAGAACGTGACCGATTACTGGTTGGAACGTGGCGACTATCTGAACTTCGATTATCTCGCCATCTGCTGGAACGCCCCCGTCAGGAGCAAGTACATCAGTTCCCTGCGCTTTTCGTTCAACATCAACAACCTCGCTACCATCACTTCCTACAGCGGACTGACGCCGATGATCAACAGTTATGTGGTGGACAATACGCTGGGTATAGACGACAAACGCACCTATCCTCCTTACCGCACTTACTCCATCGGAGTGAGCATCAAATTTTAAGCATGGTATCTTAACACAAACAACTGTCCCACATGAAATACTTACGCCATACCCTGTTATTTTTAAGTGTTCTGACCCTGATCGGCTGCCTGGACGAGAATGCAAGAGACAGCCTCGACGAAGAGCAGGTCTATACCTCGGCGAAGGCCGTCTATGTCAATGCTGTCGCCACCTTATATAACTATATTGGAAGCGACAGGGACAGCGAAGGACTGCAGGGCACTTACCGTGGGGTTTACGATTACAACACCTTTACAACTGATGAGGCACTGATTCCGATACGGGGCGGTGACTGGTACGACGGCGGTTTCTGGGAGAATCTGTACCTGCATCGCTGGAAGACTGACGACAAGCCGCTTTACGATACCTGGGTGTATTTTTACAAGGTGATTATCTTCTGCAATGACGGTCTTGCCGTCATCGACAAGTACAGGCATCTGCTTACCGATGCACAGTACAGGGCTTACCGGGCCGAGGTCCGTGCCGTCCGTGCCATGTTCTATTTTTACCTCATGGATATGTTCGGCAATGTCCCGCTGATAACGAGTGTGGACGATACGCCTGGAAACGCCGTCCAGGCCGGCCGGCCGGAGGTATATGGGTTTGTCGTGAAAGAACTGCAGGAGGTTGAACCGTTGCTTCCTGCCGGCCACAGTAATCTTGAGGGGGCAGACTATGGACGCATGACGCGTTCCGTTGCTGATTTCCTCCTTGCCAAGCTCATGCTGAATGCCGAGGTATATGCTGATGCCGACTGGACGGACGGACAGCAGCCGGACGGCAGTCAGCTTTATTTTACAGTCGACGGACAGCGGCTGAACGCCTGGCAGGCCTGCAAGCACTACTGTGACAAAGTGACGGCGGCTGGCTTTACGCTGGCTTCCGACTACCTGAGCAATTTCGCTGTCCACAACGAGAACTCACCGGAAAACATCTTTATCATCCCGATGGACAAGCATCTCTATAAAGCCCAGTTCCAGTATCTGTTCCGTTCCCGCCACTATGCCCACGGCGGCGCGGTGGGCACTTCCTCTGAGAACGGGGCCTGTGCGACGCTCTCCACCGTCCACACCTATGGTTATGGAACCGGTACGGTTGACAAGCGGTATGCCTGTAATCTTTATTCTGACACGGTACGTGTGAACGGCGAGATCGTCCGGCTGGAGAACGGCGACCCGCTTGTCTATATGCCGCTTGCCGTGGAGGTGAACCTCACGAACAGTCCGTATGTCAAGACGGCAGGGGCAAGAATGGCGAAATACGAAGTGGATCCCAATGCCTACAACGACGGCAAGAGTCCGGACAATGACATTGTTCTTTTCCGTTATGCCGACGTCCTGCTGATGAAGGCTGAGGCCGAAGTGCGCAACGGAGAGAACGGTGATGCCGAGATGAATGCCGTACGCAGCCGCAGCGGAATGGGTTATCGGCCGGCCACTCTGGGCAACATCCTTGCCGAGCGGCTCATGGAACTGATGTGGGAGGGGTGGCGGCGCAACGATCTTATCCGCTTTGATCGTTTCCATCGCTCCTACGACCAGCGCACGGCACCGGCGACAGAGGCCGACCGGCATACCATCGTCTTCCCGATTCCGGCACGTGTCGTAGACCTCAACGGCAAGCTGGTGCAGAACAAAGGCTATGAGGCCCGTCCTAAGAGCAAATGAGCATATCAATGAGAAGAACTTTCAAGGAACAGCTGCTGCCCATACTGCTTTTCTTCCTGCTGCTCGTCCTGCCCGATGGGTATGTAGGATGGAGATACCTTCTGCCGTCCCATGTCCTTTGGCCCGGCATTGTCTGGTTTCTGCCGACTGTTGCTACCATCGTAGTCTTCTATCTCTTCCGTGCAGGGGTCTATCATAATGCACTTCTGCGTGCCTTTACGGCCATTCTTCTCTGTCTCGACCTGCCCAAGCTGCTGTTTGTCCTGTTGCAGTTCATCCTCCCGCCGGCGGCCGCCCTGCTGTGTGCCGCCGCACTGATAGCCGTCTTCATCTACGGCTTCTTCTTCGGCTGGCGGCGCATTGTTGTCCGGACGGCAACCTGTGAATCGCCGCTGCTCCCGCAGGCGTTTGACGGTTATCGCATCCTACAGCTGAGCGACCTCCACCTCGGCACTTATCTTCGTAATCCTGGGTTTATCAGGAAGCTGGTGCGGATAGTCAACGAACAGAATCCTGACCTGGTGGTTTTCACCGGCGACCTGGTGAATGTGCGGGCAGACGAGGTGCTCCCTTTCCTTGCCGACCTCGGCCGGATAACCGCTCCGGATGGTGTCTACAGTGTCATGGGCAACCATGATTACTGTGAATATGGGATGGAAGCAGCGAATGGGGACAGGCGCAGCGAACGGAAAGGAGCTTTCGCCAGGGAGCCGGCAGCACAGCGCAACCAGCGTGTACTGGAGTATCTGGAAGAAAAAATCGGCTGGCATCTGCTGATGAACCGTCACGTCAGGATTGTTCGCCGCCGTCAGGAAGTCGGAACGGAAGGCTCTGAGTCGATAGCACTTATCGGTGTGGAGAATATCAGCCGGCCGCCTTTCAAGAGCATGGGCGACCTGGAGAAAGCCATGGAAGGGCTGTCTCCGGGTACGTTCAAGATTCTTCTCAGCCACGACCCTACACACTGGCGGCGTGGTGTCCTGCACAAGACGGATATAGCCCTCACCCTTTCCGGACACACCCATGCCGGACAGTTGAAGATCGGGCGGTTCTCTCCAGTCAAGTGGGCTTATCACGAATGGGGTGGGAAATACGTCGAGGACGGCTCTATGCTCTATGTCTCTCTGGGTATCGGAGGTACTGTCCCGTTCAGATTCGGGGCATGGCCGGAGGTGAATGTAATCAGGCTCATACGCAGACCGTGAGCAGGCATCGCACAGCAAAGCAGCATAATCTCCCATACGCAGTCTCTTTTAGCATGGAGCGGGGCATCAGCACGGCTGGTGTCTGCCGACAACTCCATACGTGACGGGCGTCAACACGCTTGCAGGAAGGCCGGTTTATTCTCTGTCGAGGTAACATAACAGTAAGCCACTGATGACCGGTTTACACGAGAAACATTTACCTGACAGTATTGGTACAATATGGGCTTGTGTTTTGTTGCAGGAGGGACGTTATGGCATGGAATAGAAAGGTCATGCCATAACGTCCCTCTTTTTGTAATAGAAGGTGGGTGCTGTTACTGCTTGTGATAGCTGTCGAGCTTTGCAAGATAGAACTTTCTGAAGTCGTCCCACCTATAATAATAAGGTGTGCCGGTGGCAGGCAGCGGCATCGTTGCCTCTTCTTCATTGAGCAGTGCCTTCACAAGGATGTCGGCATTGGGCTTCCTGGCATTTTTGTAGAAGATAAGCTGTATGTTGGCAGCCATCGGGAAAATGCGCGATCCGATCCACCCTCGTGCCTCAAGACTGTCTACCTGGTTCACTTGTGCATTGCTGTTGTTGAGGTCGAGCAGGCACGCCAGCGGCATGACCATCGTTTCATGTCCGAAGCGGAGCGTCGCTCCCGGATGCGGAAGGGAAAGACACGAGTCGGCCGTGCTGATGATGTTGCGCAGCAGGTTGCGTTGTGAGAAGGGTTGTGTGCCGCCGTTCTGGGGTGCGCCTGCATAGTGGAGATACCACCAGACATTGGCACGCTGCCAGAAGCGGTACTGTTCATCGGGG
Source organism: Prevotella denticola (assembly GCF_900454835.1). Lineage (GTDB taxonomy): Bacteria > Bacteroidota > Bacteroidia > Bacteroidales > Bacteroidaceae > Prevotella > Prevotella denticola. Next base: position 474,040 of record NZ_UGTM01000001.1, read on the forward strand.
GTGAAGAGGTCGTACAGCGACAGCGAGCGGCGTATCTCGGAGTTCTGGACGATACCTGCCAGACTGAAGAGGTCGTGTGCCAGCTGCGGCGCATCCACGTTCCGGGCTGCATAGGCTGTGTCATTGAAGAGACGGGACATCAGCGGACGATAGTCCAGATGCTGTTTTTCCCATTCCTCCATGGTCTTTTTCACCTCGTTATTCTCCTTCCGCCGGGCGAGCTTCTCGTCAGAGAGGTTCATGTAGTACATATCATGTGTACTGGCATCGTGACGAATCTGCAGGCGCGGATTGTGGCGGAGGAGTTCCTGAAGCTCATTTTCCATGGACAGGATGCAGCGGATGACGACCGTCGACCGGGCATCTACCCACACCGGACCGTTGAAGACGGACGGGAAACGCTCGTACATCCGCCGTGCTATCTGCCGGTGCTGCTCTGCACCCAGGGGTGTCAGTTCGCCCCATCTGTCGTACGATTCTGCCAGCATACGGCGTATCTTCGTTATTGCTTCCTTTCCCTTCCCGGTGAGGACACCTGCCGAGTCGGCCCGCTCCAGTACTTGCAAGGGGCGGGTGTACTGCTGCTCCCGGATAAGATAGCGTGAACCGTGCCGTCCGTAGTGGGAGATATAAACAGGGGCATAACCTGCCGGAGGCGGTGTGAGCCTGCCCGAAGGTGCGGGATAGGCAAGATAGTTGCTGGCCGAAAGCTCCGGCCGTGCATTGATTTCCTTTCTGAACGACTGTGCCGACAAATACAGGGTCGGCAGAAATGACAGCAGGAACAGTAGAAGCCTCACCCCCAGCCCCTCTCCGAATGGAGAGGGGAGTGGAATGTACTGTTTACTGTGGAAGGATATGGAATGGGACATATAGTTTACTGTGGAAGGATATGGAATGAAATGTAATGTTTACTGTGGAGGGATATGGAATGAGACATATAGTTTACTGTGGAAGGATATGGAATGAAATGTAATGTTTACTGTGGAGGGATATGGAATGGGACATATAGTTTACTGTGGAAGGATATGGAATGAAATGTAATGTTTACTGTGGAGGGATATGGAATGAGACGTACCGTTTACCGTAGAGGGATATGGAAAGAAATGTACTGTTTACTGTGGAGGGATATGGAATGAGACATACCGTTTATTGGAGAGGGATATGGAATGAAATGTACTGTTTACTGAGGAGCGGCAAGAAATGTACCGTTTACTGTGGAAAGGAGCAGTAGGCACAGTGGGGGACTCCCGGTGTTCACTCCCCTCTCCATTCGGAGAGGGGCTGGGGGTGAGGCTGTATACTGTTTACTCATCCTCCTGGAACAGCGGATCCTCCGGAACAACCATCACCGGCTTCTGCTGTGCAGCCTTCAGGATGTCGGCAGGTACATACTTGTTGTCGACCACCAGGCGGAAAGTATATTCATTGAACCAGCGGTTGGTCATGATCAGGCAGCCTTGCTGACCGTAGGCGGCTCCCCAGGAGTTCTCCACCTTCCACTTCTTCGGCTGACCGTTCCCGTCCAGATCGACCGCCGTGAGCGTCATGGCATGTGTGGAGCCGCTGTCGAAAGTGGCGATGCGGTCGGCCTTGTCCATGGGGAACGTCGTGCCGAAGAGTGTGGCATAGTCGTAGTTGTCAACGTCCAGATAACCCCGCTTGCGGTCGAGCTGCTTGCCTACATCATAGCTGGTGTACATCTTCGTCGAGTCTTTCAGCGAGGCGATGGCCATTCTGGCAATCTCCTCCATCGGCAGGTTGACGTATTTCCAGTTGTGTCCGTCATACGTGTGGCGGTCATATTCAATTTCGTAAGTCTTGTAGTAAGGGCGGCGCGGGTCGTTCATAGCCATGATGAAAGTCCCGTTGATAGGACCGCCCACGGTCTCCTTGTAGAATTCCTGCGGCGTATAGGTCTTTGCCGGGCCTGTCTGTTTCCCGTTCTTGTCCTTGAAGGCATACGTGAAACTCTTCACCGGCTCGCCCAGCGAGAGTGTCAGGATATGGTAGATGCTGGCAAGCATCTCCGTCTTGCGTGCCTTGACGGCTGCCTTCGGCTTCTTTCCGGCCACCATCCTGCGCAGCTCCAGTCCGTATTCCCGCAGCTTCGACGATACGATTTTCGCCATGCGGGAGGTGTTTTCGGCCGAGTAGGTCTCCGGCATCGCCTCCATCGGTACGACACCGTACTTCTCTGCCAGGTCGGACAGACCGCAGAATGTACCGCCGTCACTGATCGGGTTCTTGAAGAAGAACTGCACGCGCGGGTCGTCCAGAGGCTTCCCGGCATTGTCTATCACAGCCTGCAGCATCAGATTGGCCTTCTCCAGCTGGTCGTAGAAGGAGAGGTAGACGTGCGAATATTCCACTTTCAGCGTGTCTTTGTGCTGGCGGGCAAACTTGGACCGCAGCACGTTCAGTCCCGTGAAGAGCCAGCAGCGTCCTGAACTTTTCTGGTCTTGTATGCTCTGCTTGGGTGTCTCCACACTGAAGTAGGTGTCTACAGGACCGGCGTTGCGGAAGTTGCGTGCCAGGTTGTCTATGGAGTTTGTCGCAATGGCATTGGCCAGTGCACGGTCGGCCGCTGTCGGCCCGGCTTTCCGGATCTGCTGCAGCATCTGTGCGTCAATGCCGCCCTCTTTCGTCTGTGCCTGGAGCGTGAGCACACAGCCCAGCAGTCCGCAGGCAATTAAGATGTTTCTTTTCATTGTTTTTGTTTTATATTTAAAGGTAAAGGATTGTCTTTTCCCATAATACGCTTGATTTCATGTTTCCACTGCAAAGTTAGCATTATTTTCCTAATACCTTTGCAGAAACAGTCAAGAAAACATATAACTGACCAAAACAAAATGATACGTAGAAAATTTTGTCTGTTCATGGCATGGCTTGGAGTCGAGCGCAAGCAGACGACCTGCAAGACAGGAAGAAGAAAATCCTCCGTCCGTTCCTACACAGCTTTCGCACGACAGCAGATCCGGATGGCACGGCAGAGGGAGGCTTTCTGTACCGCCCGGAATTATCTTACGGCACTGAACTCTTTTACGGTGTTCTGTCGTACAGAGGAGATTACTTTCCCTATGGTGACAGCACAGCGCATGGAGGATTACCAAGCGTGGCTGCGGCATCAGGGTATCTGCCTCAACACCATCTCCTGCTACATGAGGTCGTTGAGAGCCGTTTACAACAAGGGAAAGAGGCAATGCGACAGCAGACGGGGCGACCCTTTCGCAAAGGTGTTCACGGGCAATGCCGTCACACAGAAGCGGGCACTGGACAAGGCGACCGTAGACAGGCTGCGGACAGCATCGCCCGAGCGAGGCAGCCGGCAACGGACGGCCCAGCAACTGTTCCTCTTCAGTCTGTATGCTATGGGGATGGCATTTGCCGATATGGCTTATCTCCGGATGGACGACATCAAAGGCGGGTGCATCATCTACAGGCGGAAGAAGACCGGACAGACCATCCGTATCAAGATAGAGCCTTGTATGCAGACCGTCATCGACGAACTGCACCAGGAGGGAAGTACGATGGTGTTCCCACTGCTGGACAGCGACAGACCGCACGCAATGCACCGCCAGTGTCAGGCTGCTCTCAAACAGCACAACCGGCAGTTGAAAGCTGTAGCAAGGGAAGCAGGCATCACAGAGAACATCACGTCCTACATGGCAAGGCATACATGGGCTACCCTTGCTCATGAACGGAACATCCCCATTGCTGTCATTTCAAAGGCAATGGGGCATACCAGCGAAAGGACGACAAGGATATACATTGCAGAACTGAACAGCGAAATCGTCCATACGGCAAATAAGGAGATAACCGATTGGATAATGGATGCTCCTCTTGCGAAGAGGAGCAGAAACTGACTTGTACGATGTTACGTCCTTGAAATTCAGTGCCTGACGAGAATGTTAAAAATCCTATATGCTATAAAAATAGATGAAATAATAAGTGCCTGTCTCAAGAAAAAAGTATAAATTTGCAACCGAATTGGATAAATCGGCACTACAAAGTCCTCCTCTTCGCAAGAGGACGGCTGACCACTAAGGGAATAACCCTATAGCAGACAGGAAGGGCTGATGGATAGAGAGCCCCCTGCTGGAAACAACACTTTTCATGTAATGACTGCACGAAAGGTGCAGTCCGTAGTAATATTCCTAAGGGTGTCTTAATCGTGAGATTAGGGCACTCTGCTTTAAAATACGATTTAGAGAGAGTAAAACAATAAGTAAAATTTAAACGAAAAGAATGAGACGAATTTATGTTTTAGGCATTATGCTCATGACCATCATCATGGCGTATGCCGGTCCGACTAAAGTGATGAAAGGCGATACGCTTGTCATCACGGTGAATGCTGACGGCGACCTCGCCCTGAGCAATTTCACGGAAGCAGAGAAGGCTGCCACCCATGTGAAGCTGGTTACTGCCAACGGTGTGAGGATTTCGCAGACCGACTGGACGAACTTCTTCGGTGGGAGCTATACCACTCCACCTTTTTCAAAGATCAAAGACTTAGATCTGGCATTGGCAGACTTTGCTAATGATGAGATGCTTGTCACTCTGGGGCAGAATTCAAAGTTTCTGAACGGAGGTAAAGTACTTGGTGAACTTGTCCTGCCGGAGAGCATCAAAGAGACCAAGTTCTCGTTTAACGATAATCTTAGCAAGTGGAGAAGCGTGGTATTCCCCAATGCTACCAAGGATGGGAATAAAGGGACTACGAAGATTGGTGCCAGTGTCTTCTCAGGTACAGAATGGCTCCATAAGCTGACCATCGGTACAAGTGTAGGGTCTATTGCAGACATGGCTTTTAACAACTGTAAAAACCTCACAATGGTAGATTTCCTGTATGGAGTGAAGAAGATTGATACCCATGCTTTCTGGGGCTGCACAGGACTGACCAGCATCATTCTTCCTGAAAGTCTCGAAGAGATTGGCTTGGGTGCTTTCGAGAGCTGTACGAACCTCACAACTGTGCGCCTTCCGAACTCGCTGAAGACCATCAAACAGGAAGCATTTGAGGGGACTGGACTGAAGACGGTCGTTATCCCTGCCAGTGTAGAGCACATCGAGCGCCAGGCTTTTGGTGGAACAAATTCTCCACTACAGGATGTGTATGTACTTGGCAGCAAGACAAAAGCAGATTTACAGGCATTCCAGCCGACTGGTTATACTTATGGTTATTCCTATAATGGGCCAGGTAAGGGCGAGGTCGTGGAACTTTCCCAATTCACAACACAAACCGGTCATTATACCATACTGCACTATCCAGAGGAGGCCTATGAAAAGTATATCAACAAATACCTTCAGGTGATAGGCACAGATAAGTATGCTGCATCTGGCTATCCTGAATGGGAAAACAAATGGGTGGTTGATAAAAACGGCAACAGGTATCCCACACAAGACAATGGCCGTTTTACCAACCCTGGTGGCGACTATGCCGGCTGGAACGAATTCATGCTCACTGCCAAGCTGAAGGATACGCACAAGGACGAGCGTCTTGTCGAGAGCAAGTGGTATTCCGTCTGCTTCCCGTTCAATCTGACGGAAGAGCAGATCAAGAATGCCTTTGGTGATGCTACGGAGGTATGCGAGTTCAGCGGTGTGAAGAGCGACAACGACCCGCATATCACCGGCAAGAAATACATTACCTTGCAGTTCAAGACCGAGGTGAAGGGCATGAAGGCACACCATCCCTACATGATTCACCCGGGTCTTCACCATGCCGAGTACAGTATTATCGTAGGTGTAACCAAAGATACTGACGCAGACAACGACAAGTTTGCCAAGAAGCTGAAGGCAGAGAGTGTCAGTCACGAAACGGACGGCGTGAAGTACACCTTTATCGGCAACTACACCGAGGGCATCAAAGTGCCGATGTACAGCTACTATTATTACTCCGGCAACAATCCGAAGTGGGAGAATGCCTTCTACAAGGCTATGCGCACAGACGTCATATTCACCCCGCAGACCGCAGTCGTAGAACTCAGCAGAGACAATGGCGTGTCGGGAGCTGCCAAGCAGGCGTTCTATACACGGAGCATCGATACCGATCCGACAGGCATCAGCACGCTTCCTGCCGCCGATACCTCGAAGTCGGCCCATCCTTTTGCCGGCCGCAACAACGTCTACAGTGTCTACGGACAGATTGTCCGCCTCGGTACGACGAACCTCGAAGGACTGCCGGCAGGTCTGTACATCGTGAATGGTAAGAAATACATTGTAAAATAAAGGAGAATGAAAACTATGACCGCAATGAAACAAACATATCAGCACCCTTACATTGAAGTTTCCTCTATAGAGATGGAGTTACTGCTTACAGCCACTTCTAAAAAAGACCAGTACGACATCGGTTCAGGCGATTCCAAGTGGCCGAAGTCGGGCGACGTACACGACGACACCGGCAACGGCCCAGGTGTCTCCGGTGCGAAGGAGCATCAGTCCTACGACTTCTGGGAAGACTAAGGGGGGAGAAGACACCTCAGCCCAGCCTCATCCCCGGCCCCTCTCCGAACCAACGGTCACTGGCAGAAGGGAAGAAATAGGGAGAGAGGCAGAATGCAAATGCCTTTCCGGGGTTTTACAGATTGAAAACATCCCAATAAGAAAAGCCCATTTCATGACTCCTTTCGGAGTAGGGAAATGGGCTTTTCTTTGCTTTTTAGAAAATCTCAATTTACAAATTGCGGGCTGTCAGGCCGTCGATTTGTATTTTGCCCCTTTGGGGGATGAGGGGCTGGACCGGGGCTAAAACAGCCGGGCCCTCTACTTTATCGCATTGCCCTTGCTGTCCTTTCTCGACAGCGAGGCGACTTTCACTTCAAAGTCGGCAGTGGTATTGTTGTCGTCTACGAACTTCTTTCCGTCCCATTTCCTCATCAGCGCAAGTCCGGAGAAAATGGGATAATCACTCTGTTTCATGCTGGCGAACGACACGTCCGTGACGGCATTGTATCCACGGTCCAGCTTGCTCGGGCGCATCTGGAACATACGGCGTGGGCAGATGGTGATGCAGTCGATGACGTTCTCAAAGGGAATCTCTATCGCATAGAAATCGCCGAAAGCACTGCTCGTGACGGTAATGTAGTGCAGATAGCCTTTTCCGTCTTTGGTGTCGGCATAGTTCTTCCGGAAGTCCTCGGGTGTCCAGGGCAGTTTTATCAAGGCGATGCCGTTGCTCTCCGATATGTTGGAGAACTCGTAGGAAGGACCTATGTTGCCCTTGCTGTCTGTCGATGTGAGAATGGCGTTCAGGTCCGGTACATCCGGATTGTTCTTGTGTCCGGGGTCGTAATTGATGTTCGTCCATTCAAAGTCGGCCTTGCTCAGGTCCAGGAAAGCCCCCAGTCCGCCATACATCTTCAGGTCTTCCCCCTCCAGTTCCGCCTCGAAGCGCGCCTTGTGGTCGATGGCATACTTCGCCACGATGATGGTCTGCCCCGGCTTTACGGGATAGTCATTGCCCTTTCCGGGGAAATAGGAGATGCCCGCCGCTCCGTAGTAGCGGTTGACGAAGTCGTCCTTCGGGGCGAACTGTATCGCCTTGCTCGGGTCGATGGCATTGTCGCACAGAGCCAGTCCGTCCAGGTATTTCACCTCGTCGGTAGGATTGTAAATGGCGATGTACTGGTCGTCGTTGTACATCTGGTTCATGTTCTTCATGCCCCATGCCTTTACGTCACGGTACCAGTAATGGCCTACGTAGAACACTTCCTTGATGATAAGGTGGTCCAGCTTCGTCTTTGAGGTGGACTGCTTCACGGGCATTTCGTTGCGCGTACAGCTGTCCAGGCCGAATAATATCAAGCCGAGGAGCAGGTATGCGGTCAGTCTCTTTTGTATCATTTGCTTTGTCATATTCTTTGATGATTATACGTTTTATTTTGTTCCCGACCGTCAGGGAATGCTGTTCCCAGTGCCTGGGAATGCTGTTCCCGATGCCCGGTACAGATGTTCCCGACCGGTCGGGAACCTGCATCCTGTCTACAGGAACCAGTTGCCGAAGCCTGATCCGCCGCCGATTCCGTGCGTCTGGACATTCTGTGCAGCCTCCAATGCGTCGAGCGGCGACAGACCGATTTCGTGTCCTAAGTAGAAGTAGAGCGGGTCGTTGGGGTCGATGGTCGTAGGATCCGTGTCGAAACTGCTGCAGAACACCTTGATGGGGATGTTGAACCGGAACAGCTCCTTCCATTCCGAGTCGGCCCCGTACTCCTTCGGCTCGTCCGGGTTGTAGAATTCCGAACAGATGAACGGACTGCGGAAGACGTAGGTGGAGTGGCGGTTCAGATACTCCTCTTTCGGTATCAGTGCCTTCTTCCCTTTCGGGCATTTCATCACCCGCACGGAGAGATAGAACTTAGGCAGGAGATAGGACGGACGTGTGTAACGGCCCGCCTCGCCCGTAGCAGGATCCGTACGACGTGTGATTTCCAACGGCCATTCCTGATGGAGGGCATCGTTCTCGTCGGCCTCGATGTCGAAGTTGAAGTGCCCCTTCAGCCCGACACGGTCCTGGTCGTAAGGTGCGACGGCCCAGTCGGCATCCTCGCGTGTCAGCGGCGGGAGCAGCCGCTGGTTGAACAGTTCGCGTGCGCCGTCGGCCATGGCATCCTGGATCCATGTGTCACGATAGGTGTACTCGAAGATCTTGGGAGTCAGGTCGGCCCTTTCCTTCCACGTCTTCGAGTTGGCGAAGTACGGTGACGGAACAGGGGTCGTGTCGACCGTTCCGCCTTTCTTCCAGTCGCCGAACTTGTCCCTGTTCGGTTTCCACGTCCCGCGGCAGTCCATCACCTCGTAGGGATTCCCCTTGTCGTCCACCTCGCTCACGGTGAAGAATATCTGGTATTCATCCGAGTGGTTCAGGATGTCATCGTTCATCAGTCTGCCCTCCTTGTTGAAGAAGTACAGGCAGAGTCCCCATCGTTTCAGCTTGCCGCCGATGATGCGGATGTAGTCAGGTCCCGTCTTCCCGTCGGCTTGTTCCAGATAGGTCACCGTACTCTTCCGCTGCACATCCACCGTCGGCCATTTGCCGGTGTTGTTGTGTACGATGACGAACTCTTCCTGTTTCCAGGGAGCGTTCTGATAGACAAAGTTGCCGTGCATCAGGGCATCGCCGTGCGAATGTCCCTCCTTGAACATCGCCAGGCAGGTTGCCCATCCGTTGAAGGCGCCGTCGGGGTCGGGGTTCGCCATGTCGCCGGACACCTTCACTTTCGACAGGCTGTCCACGTAGCGGTCGGCTCCGCTGCGGGCGACACCCTTTGCGCCCAGCGGGTTCTCATTGTAATCGACGTGTACGTTGCCGAAAACGAAGTCGTCGCACGCCGTGAAGAGCAGGGCGGCAGCCGACAGCAAAAGAATATTCTTGAATAGCTTGTTCATCTTCCCAATCTTTTTTTACATCAATACTACGTTCTGTCTGTACTGTATGAAGAAGTCGCGGGGCTGCGTAAGCATACGCCACAGCTGTGCCTTGTCGGCTGCCGGATAGAACCGCTTTACGTCTTCAAAGCACTTGTCTTCTCCGTCTTTCGTGTTCGCTATCACACGGACAGAGAGCGGATAGTCAATGTCGAAGCTGTCCCATCCCGGCTGCAGCTGGTTGAAGTCCCACAGGAATCCGTGCTCGCTGTTGTTCGTATTGCAGTATTTCGCCGGCTTCTCCGACTCTCCTGCGTGCTGCTGCCCCTTGTTCATGATATGGCAGATGCGCACCTGCAGCTGGAAAGCGATGTCCGACCGGTGGAACTGCATCATGCCCTTGAAGCCGAGACGGTCCATGTCCGAGCCTACGTCGAGGCTGCGCTTCTGGCGAAGGAAGCCTACCGTGTGGCCGTACCGCTGGCGCGGCGCTTCGGTATCGGGGTCGGTGAAGTCGTCGTTGTAGGCCTCGGTGAAGAGCTTGCCCAGTTCCTCTTCCACAGGGTCGGTGTCCCGGTATTCGTAGGTGAAAATCTCCGGGGTGATCTTGTTCAGCTCCATCGGGTCGATTGTCTTGAAGAGGCGGTAGGTCTTTCCGCCGACTGTGTAAGGCTGCAGAGCTTCCGGTTTCCCAGACACCTCAATGGCTTTCCAGGCCAGGTCGGCATCAAACGGTACCTGGTTTTTCCCCAGTACGAAGCCGTCAGGGGCATAGATGTTCGAGGTGGAGAACTTGGTTGCCGGTTCCGGATTGCCGTCTTTCGCACGGAAGGTATAGCGGTCATAATAAGTAGGCTGTGCCGACAGGGAGCGCGGGTAGGCCATCTGCAGGCCGCGCACCTGTTGTCCGTGTCCGGCAGAAGTGCTGTCTGCCACCTCCTTGTTCAGCGATGCGTTGCCGATGCCGAAGAAATGCTGGTGAACCAGGAGTGTCGCATTGTCTTCGTCGGGGATGTTGATGCCCTCCTTGTCCTTTGTGAAAGGATAACCGGAGAACTGGTGGTTGATCAGCATGCCGTTCTGGTCGTAATACTTCAGTTCCAGTCCGTAATAGATGTCGTCTGAGGCAATCACGTCGAAGCAGTCGCGCTCGGTCGTGATGGTCATCTGTCCGTCGTCATCCTTGGCTATGTCAATCTCCTGCATGACAGGGATGGACGTGGCACTGCTGACAAGATGATAGGTGTTGTAGGCCTGTACCGAGTCATTGCCGTCAGGTCCTACGCCGATCATGCCGCCTTTGTAACCCATTCTCAGGATGGCATGCACGGCATAGATCTGTTCGTGTCCCTTCACGTCACGTTCGATGGACGAAGGAGGAGCCTGTACAATCTTCTTGAAGAAGTCGTCTACCTGGTCGTTGGAGCAGCCTGCGAAGAGCAGTCCTGCAGCCATGACGGCCGACAGAAGCCGTATGTTTTTATGCTGTTTCATATTTTTTCTGTTATTTAGAACTTAAACAATGTTCGTAAGGAGAAGTTCGCCCCACGTTCGTGGGCGTAGTACCTGAAGCGGTCGGTGTACTCCTTGTAGAGTGCGTTGAGGATGTTCTCTCCGACGACCATGAACTTCAGCTCCCGCTTCTGCGGCAGTCCGATGCGGAACTCCGCCGTGCCGTTCAGCAGGAAGTAAGCCGGCGGCGAGTCGGGGACGAGGTCTTTGTCCGGGTCGAAGCGTGTCTGTTTCGTGACGTAGATGCCCGACAGCGAGAGCGACGAACGGTACTTGTGGTCCTTCGTCAGCGGCAGGTCGTAGGTGGCGGAGAGTCCGTAACGGTCGGAGGGCATGAAGGGCAGCCAGTCGTTGTGGGTGATGTTGCGTGCGAACATCCATTCGCCCTTGCCCACGAAGGTGAGTCCCTGGACGGGCTTTACCGTCGCCTCGATGTCACCGCCATAGAGTTTCACGTCGTCCTGGTCGTAGATGAACTTCGGATATTTGCCGCTGGGGTGGTTGTGGAAGCGGTCCTTGCCGGTTCCGATGTGGTCGTAAATGTAGCTGTTGATGCGCTGGAAGAAGAAACTCGGTTCTATGGAGAACCATGTGTTGCGGTATTTCGTACCCAGTACGAGCTTGTAGCCGCGTTCACTGGCAAGGTTCTTGTTGCCTACCACCCAGTAGGAACCGTCCTGCAGGCCGATGGCGTAAAGTTCGTTGATGTCGGGCGGCCGCCATGACCAGCCGATATTGGCACGTGCGTCCCACTTGTCACTGAACTGGTAATGCGTGGCGAAACTCATCGTGAAGTTGCTGTAGAGCTTGAAGTCATCATAGTAAGTGTAATTGCTCAGGCTGCTGTAGCCGTTCACGGACAGTACCCGGAAGTCGTAGCGCATACCCAGCGCACACTGCAGCCTGCCGAATTCCGCCTTGTGCAGGAAGTATCCGCCCATGGAAAGGGCAGCGAAGTTGGGCACGAAAGCCGGCTGCTTGGTGCCGGGATAGTTGAAGTTGGTCTGGTAGGTGTTGGAGAGCCCGGCATCCGTCGTCATCTTCCACAGTTTCCACTTCGCGTGCCAGAGCACATCGAACTTGTAGGTCTTCAGCATCAGGTCCTGCACCGGAATCCAGCTCCACTGCGCCTTCTTCCTGTTCTCGAACTCCTGGCGCAGGTTCTCCTGGAACGACAGCGTGAAGTCGAGCTGATGGTTCTGGCTGATGTTCCATTTCAGCTCCCCTTTCAACGTCACGTGCTGCGACTGCTGGAAAGGAGGCTTGATCTCGTAGGAGAAGGGCTTGACCGTCTCCGGGTCAGGCCGGCCGTATTCAAAGCGTTTGATCAGCTGTGACAGGTCGGATATCTTACTGGCATAATAGATGCCGCTGCGCTGGTAATAGATACTCGTGAAGAGGGTCGCCGTCAGTTTCCTGCCCTGATAGCCGGCAAGAGCCGACAGGCTGACGGTGTTGTAGCCGGTGTTGTTCAGCACGTAGTCGGCCGTATGGTAGTCGCCGCCCTTGGTGTACATTCCGTGCAGTCGCAGACCGAACTTTCTGTAGCCGGTCTCTACGCTGCCCGACCCGCTGAAGCCGCGTGCATTGGTGTCGTAGCCCATGTTGACGTTTCCGCTGACCTTTACCTTCTTGTTGTCGTAAGGCAATGGGGCATCGTTCAGCAGAACGACACCGCCCATGGCACCGAAACCGTAACGGATGCACTCTGCTCCCTTCACCACTTCCACCATGCTCGACCCCGTATAGTCGAGCTCGGGCGCATGATCGGCACCCCAGCTCTGGCTCTCCAGACGCACACCATTGTTCATCAAGAGAATACGGCTGCTGTGCATTCCCTGTATAACCGGTTTTGCAATTGTGTTTCCCGTACTGATGGAACTCACGCCGGGGACGGTCTCAAGCAGTTTCGCCAGGGAGGTAGCCCCACCTTTCTCCAGTGCTTCCTGACTGATGGCCGACGACTGCTGCAACACGCTTGTATGACGTTTCTGTGCTGTGACGGTCACGTTGTCCAGCAGCTTGGAGTCGTCTTTCAGCTGCAATGTCACGGTGCGGTCGGCTGGTATGACAACGACTTTCGTCATCGTCTTGTAACCGATATAGGAGACCGTGACTTTTACCCGCTCTGTGGTACGCCGGAAATTGACGACGCAGCGGCCGTCGATGTCGGTGACAGAAGGATTCGCAACCCCCTCACAATGTACGACGGCACCGATGAGCGGATCCTGTGACTGTTCGGCGACGACCCGGAAGGTAACGGATGATTTGGCATCCTTGTCCTCTCCGCCGGCAAGTTCCTTCCCATGTGCCGACAGCGATGGGGCAAAGGGTGGCGAGAAGAGGAACAGGGAACAGAAGAGGAGGGCGGAGAAGACGTGTCTGCCACGCCGCCTTTCATAGTTCAAATTCGATTTGTTCATATACTCAGATGATACTTTTATTTATGTACTCAGATTACATCTTTCACGTATTCAGATAGCTTCTTCTACGTACTCAGATTACATCTGTTTCTCGGATTATATTTTTGCTCATGTGCTCAGATTGCATCTTCTGTCTGCTTATTCAGCTTGCATTTCTTTGCTTTCGGACAAGCCCTCTTTCTCTCCTGTTGTTGCAGGAGAGGGAAGACAGGTCCGTATGTTTTACTCAGGTTCAAGACTAAGTCCACAAGGGTTGTAGATGGAGTCTGTCTTGTCTTTCCAATCTTTTACGATTTCACGGCTGCAAAGTTAAAAGAATAAATCGTATTGCACAATACTTACTTTTAGTGAAATTGAGTTTTCTCTGGTGAGTCTTGGCGATTCATCAGCCCGGGGGAACTCCTCCGTCCTTTCCCCAAAAGGAAGGGAAGAGACGGTGTGTGACAATCAGCCCCCCGGCAGTAATCATTGTGTGGTATTCGCCATGTGTCTGATACGGGTACGGTTCTACGTACTGCATCTGCTTCTTGTAAATACCGATTATAAGGTTCTTTCCGTTGCGTACATCTCTCTGCCTGGTCCATCGTATAATTTTCTATGGAAAACATTTGCATATCTTGTTTTTTTTTACGAATATTGCAGACGAATATTGTTGACTGTTGAAAGTCTTAAAAACTAAAAACAAATCTATGAAGAGAATCCTGCTGAGCCTGCTGCTTGCAACTGTCAGCTTCACCGCCTATGCACAGCATTTCATCACTAACACCGCCTTCAGGCAGAAAGTTGAAAATGCGTTCCATGCCAAGATGAAACTGATCGGCATGAAGTTCTATGACACGCACGGCCTACGTGTCTCTCCCGAAGAGGAAGAGGCACTACATTTCCTGTATGCCTATATGCCCATAGCCGATGCCACGGACTATCCTACGGCTTATCACCTGAACAATGTGCGTACAGCCCTGCGTACAAGGACGACGATGACTTGGGGCAAGACCGTACCCGAACTGCTCTTCAGGCACTTTGTCTTGCCCATGCGTGTGAACAACGAACCGCTTGACAGCTCGCGGGCCGTCTTCTATCGTGAACTGAGCGGGCGGGTGAAGGGCCTGTCCATGAAGGATGCCATACTCGAAGTGAACCACTGGTGCCACGAACGTGTCACCTATGAGCCTTCCGATGCACGCACATCCTCGCCCCTGCAGTCTATACGGACCGGCCGAGGACGCTGCGGAGAGGAGAGCACGTTCACCGTGGCCGCCCTCCGTTCCATCGGCATTCCTGCCCGGCAGGTCTATACCCCCCGTTGGGCACATACCGATGACAACCATGCCTGGGTGGAAGCCTGGGCAGACGGGAAATGGTACTTCATCGGTGCCTGCGAACCCGAGGCAGTCCTCAATCTTGCCTGGTTCAACGAGCCGGCCTCCCGTGCCATGCTCATGCACACCCGTGCGTTTGGCGACTATGAAGGCCCGGAGGAAGTGATGCTGCGCACCAGCAACTTCACGGAAATCAATCTTATCGACAACTACGGCAGTACGGCAAGGATTGATTTCAAGATAGTGGACAGGGAAGGAAAGCCTGTCGATGATGCCCGAGTCGACTTCAAGATCTACAATTATGCCGAGTTTTACACGGCCGCATCGAAATACACGGACAGAAAGGGGGAGACCTTCCTCTCCGCTGGCAAGGGCGACATGATAGTCTGGGCATCCAAGGACAACCAGTTCGGATATGCCAAGGCCTCCTTCGGGAAAGACAAGTCCATCACCATCAGGCTTCTCTATAACGAGAAGAACATTCCCAAGGAGACGGATATGGACATCGTCCCGCCTGCCCAGAACGCTACTCTCCCTTCCGTGACCAAGGCACAGCGCGAAGAGAATGCACGCCGGCTGGCTTATGAGGACTCCGTCCGCCATGCTTATATCGCCACGTTCCCGACCGAAGAGACAATGAAGAACTACCGTTACCCGGCAGCTACACCTTATATAATAAAGGCACGTGGAAACTGGAAGACCATCAAGGCTTTCGTAGAGAAATATGCCGGCAGACAGGAACGTGCCCTCCGGCTGCTCTCCACACTGAGCGACAAGGACCTGCGGGATATGCCGGTGGACATTCTGGAGGATAACATGAATGCCCGAAGCAGCCAGCTGTGTCCGCGCGTAGAGAGTGAGATGATTCTTGCCCCCTACAAGAGGTTCTTTGAGAAGGTCTTTGCCAAAGATTCGGCACGCTTCAGAAAGAACCCTGCCCTGCTGGTGGAATGGATCAGGAAGAACATCCGCATGAATCCCGACGGGCAGGCAATGCGGATTCCGCAGACACCGATAAGCGTATGGAAAAGCCGTATCACCGACTGGCGCAGCCGTGACATCTTCTTCGTGGACGTGGCACGCAGTCTGGACATAGAGGCACGCATGGATGCCGTGACAGCGAAGATACAGTACCGTCAGGGAGGGAAATGGGTAGACGTGGACTTTGAGTCTGAGGCGCAGCAGACAGCCAAGACAGGCAGGCTGGTACTCAACTTCAGGCCTGACGGCTTCCTCGATGATCCGAAGTATTACAGCCACTTCACCATCAGCAAGATCGTCAACGGGCGCACCTGGCTGATGACCTTCGACGAAGGACAGCTGGATATGGGAGGCGGCGCGACATGGTCGAATACTTTCAGGAACGGATCAACGCTTGATGAAGGAACTTACCTCCTCGTCACCGGACAGCGCATGGCAGACGGAAGTGTCCTTGCACACAGCCGTTTCTTCCGTATAGAACCGGGAAAGACGACGACACTGCCGCTCGACATCCGGCAGGAGAGCGAAGGTGTGAAAGTCATCGGTAGTTTCAATAGTGAGGACCTGTTCGATAAAAACGGTCAGAATGTGTCGATACTGAGCCAGACCGGACGCGGCTACTATGTCCTGGGCATTCTGGGCGTGGGACAGGAACCGACCAACCATGCCCTGCACGACATCGAGAAGATGAAGGACAAGCTGGACAAGTGGGGCCGCCCGTTCGTGCTGCTCTTCAAGGACGAGGCGGAGGCACGGAAGTTCCAGGCGCAGAAGGGCGAGTTCCCGAATCTGCCGGGAAAGACCATCTTCGGTATAGACAAGGACGGCAGCATCCAAAAGGAGATTGCCAGGGAGATGAAACTGCACAATGCCGATCAGCTGCCGATATTCATCATCGCCGACACCTTCAACCGGATCGTCTTCCTGTCACAGGGCTATACGATAGGACTGGGTGAACAGCTTGTGAAGACAAGCAGCAAGCTGTGAGATAACCATTTCCCCAAACATCGATGCACATGAAGCGAAGTGATTTTGAGATAGAAGTCTGTGCCAACAGTGTGGAAAGCTGTCTGGCGGCACAGCGGGGTGGGGCAGACCGTGTGGAACTCTGCATGGGCATCCCCGAGGGCGGCACCACCCCCTCGTACGGCGAGATAAAGATGGCAAGAGAAGTGCTGACGAAGGCACGGCTGCACGTCATCATTCGGAACCGTGGAGGCGATTTTCTCTATACGGATCAGGAGCTGCGGCGAATGGCAACGGACATCGACCTTTGCCGTGAGCTGGGCGTGGATGGTGTCGTCTTCGGCTGCCTGACGGCTGAAGGCGACATCGACAGGGCCGCCAATGCGTTTCTGATGGCGCACGCAAAAGGGATGAGCGCTACTTTCCACCGTGCTTTCGACCGTTGCCGGAATCCCGGAAAGGCCTTGGAAGAGATTGGTGCGCTGGGGTTCAGCCGAATACTCACTTCCGGACAGCAAGCTACTGCGGAAAAGGGAATTGGACTGCTCCGGCGGCTTAACACGCTGTCCGGAGGGCGTGTGAAGATCATGGCTGGCTGTGGTGTGAACGAACAGAATATCGCACGTATTTACCGGGAAACAGCTGTCCGTGCCTTTCATTTCTCGGCCCGCGAACCTTTTCCAAGCCGGATGATCCATACCAATCCTTCTGTCTATATGGGTGCTAAGGGGGCTGACGAAGATATAGTCATGCTGACAACTGACCGGCGGGTAAGGAATACGGTGGAAGCTTTGATGGAGGAAAACGCTTAGGAAAATGCAGCTGCCCCTTGCAACGGATCGGAAGAAGATATGCCTGTCCGTGTTGCAGGGGGATGATACAGGTATTCTCGGTATATCAGTTCTTTTTCATGTTGTTTTTCTGTAAGTTTTTTTTCAGCATACTTTTCCTTTCTTCCAAAGACGGAAAGAGGACTTCGTTGTACTTCGGATGTCCGCATAAAGCAGCCGGGCTTCGGGATTTTCCATAGCAGAAGAAATGTGTTGATTCAGATTTCGTGTGTCGTCTTTGTATGGATGAAATCTATTCTGAAGTTGATTGATTTTCAGCTGTTTACATACAGGGTGGTAAAAGAGGCCTACTTGCACTGCAAGTAACGCCTGATTGAAGCGCAGGTAAGGCTTGGTTGCGATGCAAGTAAGCCTTGCCTGCAATGGAGGTAAGGGATGGTGAGGTTTCTGCCGGGTGTCGGGACTCCTGCATCCTATGGTCAGTCTGGTTTCCGGAGACCATTTACTCGGACAGAAAAGGTGGGACTTCAGACCTTTGTCTACGTATTTGAAAGGAAACGGTTTGTAAAGACCTTTCGGATTCTTATCCCTCTTTTTTTTATTTCAGCAAGGTCATCTTGTCTGTCAGGGTCTTGTAAATCTCTGGGGAAACCCGCCTGCCACGCAGTGTACGTACACGTGGCATATTGCGGAAAAAATCATCCTTTGAGCAGTACCAGGCGTAATGGGCTATTCCATGTGTCCGTGCCAGAGAACCTGCCAGCTTTCCGGCAGCTGACGGATTGACGGAAGAGAGATAACAGGCGCCTTCTTTCATCTCCAATGCCAGTACCAGATAGTCCTTGTGCTGTTGTTGCTCACGTGCCTGCAGATTGCGTGTGTTGACGGAGACGGTGATGTGTCTTCCAAAACGCCGGTTGACCTTTTCCATCATGCTGCGGAAGATGACACCATGCGGAGAGGTGTCTTTCAGTCCCGTGTAGGCAATGGAATAGTGAATCATCTCATGGATGAGCACATCGTCTGTCTGCTCTTCCGTGAGTTCATAATAAGTTGAGACGGAAATGGTGTAGTCGTAGTATTTTGTGCGCCCCAGGCTTGTCTTCCGTTTGCATGCCATCTGTCCCAGACGGGTTCTGGCACGCGACCATCTCAGCCGGGGGACAGGAAGCCGTCCGTCGAAGATGAGGGCATTGTATCTGTTGAAGCGTTCAAGCAGGCTTCTTCCCTCCGGTGTTCCGCTTGCATCGGGCCGGGAAGAGGAGTCTTGACGGCATATCTTTGAGAAAGAGGACATTGAGACGGATCTGTTTTTGAAAAGGGTGGTGCTATAGGTGGAACCTGTAGCCCAAGGTTATGGCAAAGGTACTGTTCATCACTTCTTTGTCATTGAGATCGTTCGTGTCGGCAATCTTCGTGACTCCCCACAGATAACGGGCATCCAGCTCTATGTTCTTGTAGCTATAGGAAACTCCTATGGGAATGGCAACGGCATCTTTGTGGAACTCTTTTTTTATGTTCTGGTCATAATCGCCGAACCTGACAGTCCCATTGATTTTCGTTTCCTGTTTCGCTTTCATGTGAGCACTTGCCAGGTGGTCCCATTGTACTCCGAGCCTTAAGGCCAGTCCTTTCCACACATGAGCCTGTACGGTTACAGGTACGCTGATGTAACTGAGATAGATTCTGGGACTGGTGAGATAGAAGTAGCCCGGGCTGGTGTCCCGGTCGAAATCAATGTGTGCATTCTTGCCCGTGACGATACGCAGGGTGCTTCCGGTAGGACCGGTATAAATTGTTTCTTGGTCTGGAGTCTGGGTGAAGGTCGTCAGCATGACTGCGTTTTCCTTGGCTCCCTGCATGCTGTAGAAGAGTCCTGCAGAGAGGGAAAAGGTCCGGCTGAGGCTGTATTCGAGATCTGCGCCGGCGATGAAGCCGGCTTTGGGACCGTACTGGTCGTGGATGGGACAACAGGCGAAGTCGGAGACTGTCATGCCGATACGTGGTGTCAGGGTTAGTCTGCTGTGACTGTTCTGTGCTGCTGCAGTCCAAGGCATGACAAGTGCCGCTGCAAGATAGACGAGCTTCTTCATTGTTTTGGATGTTGGATAATATCAGTGTATGGACTTCTTGAGAATTTATGCAGTCTTTGCTGATGATGCTGCAAAGTTAGAAAATAAAATTGTAAAAGCAAAGGCAGATATGTGTTTTCCATGGGCAAGGACGTGTTATAAACAACAAAGGCAGGCTTCCCAGCCTGCCTTTATGGGGACTTCTGTCCTTGCTTGATAGAATATTTGGTATGTCTTTTGGCTGATGGAGTAGGGGTCAGCCCTGTATAAGTGTCAATGTATAGAGGTACACCACGGCCGCCGGTATCGCCATGAGTGACGAGTCGAAACGGTCGAGCATTCCGCCGTGTCCCGGCAGAATCTTACCGCTGTCCTTAATGCCGAGTGTGCGTTTGAAGAGACTCTCGACGAGGTCGCCCCATGTACCGAAGATTACGACGACCAGCCCCAGGCCTGTCCATGCCGGAATGTCCAGTATATGGGGGGTAGCACCCATATTGGCAAAATAGCCGATGAAGCCTGCCACGACCAGTACGAGGATACCGCCCCCGATGCTCCCTTCCCAGCTCTTTCCCGGACTGATACGCGGGAAGAGCTTGTGTCTGCCGAAGAGCGAACCGCTGACGTAAGCCCCCGTGTCGTTTGTCCATAGGAAGATGAATACACTTAGCGGAAGCAGGAAGTCGAAGGTTGTCTGTCCCGCTTCATTCTGCTGGAAAGCCAGGATATTGATCAGGGAAAAAGGCAGGGCGATATACAGCTGTCCCAGCATGGTGTATGCCCAGCTGTTGACGGGATTCTCATTTTTCAGATACAGTTCTGCAACGAACAGGTACATAATTGTCAGTACATAGGGGATGAAGACGATGAAACCCTCTCCAGGAGCCAGCCGCAACCCTGCCGTCGACAGGAAGAAATAGACACCTGCGATGGTGGAGATGAAACGGTTGACCTTCACGCCTTTGATGTTATTTACCAGCCCTGTGTATTCCCACAAGGCAGCTCCCGTGATGAATGCGAAAAGGACAATCAGACTGTAAGGATGGAGGATGCCCAGGACCATGACGGCGACGAAGATGATTCCTGTAATGGCCCTGACAATCAAGTTTTTCTGTTTATCGCTCATAACTGTATATTAATTTATAGATCACTGGCTTTGTCGCTCCCTTCACGTGCGATACGTGCTTCGTGCTCCGCCTGGGCTTTCTTTACCTCCTCTGGCATGTCCTCAAGCTGGGGCTGCGACTTTTCTTCCTGCTCCAGCAGCTCTTGTGTGCGGCTGACCCAGGGACGTTTGCCGAAGATTTTCTCAACGTCTTCGGCCATGATGACTTCACGGTCTACGAGGAGCTGTGCCAGCTGATTGTGCCCTTCCTTGTGATCGGTCAGAATCTGTTTTGCACGTTCATACTGTCCGTTGATCATCTTCAGGACTTCCTCGTCGATCGTCTTGGCTGTCGTATCGGAGTAAGGTTTCTGGAAGCTGTACTCATCATTGTTGTAATAGCAGATGTTCGGCAGCTTGTCGCCCATGCCCGCATAGGCTATCATGCCATAGGCACTCTTTGTCGCACGCTCGAGGTCGTTCATGGCACCTGTTGAGATATGGCCTGTGAAGAGTTCTTCTGCTGCACGTCCTCCAAGCAGTGAGCACATCTCGTCCAGCATCTGTTCCTTGGTCGTGATGGGTCGTTCCTCCGGCAGATACCATGCCGCACCGAGTGCCTGGCCACGTGGGACGATGCTCACCTTTACCAATGGGTCAGCGTGTTCGCAGAACCAGCTGATGGTGGCGTGACCAGCCTCGTGGATGGCGATGGTACGTTTTTCCTCGGCGGTCATCACCTTCGTCTTCTTCTCCAGACCGCCTACGATACGGTCGACAGCATCGAGGAAGTCCTGTTTTGACACGTCCTTGCTGTTGTGACGTGCTGCGATGAGGGCGGCTTCATTGCAGACATTGGCAATGTCGGCACCCGAGAAGCCGGGAGTCTGGCGTGCAAGAAGGTCGATGTCGAGATTCTTCTCCAGTTTCAGAGGCCGCATATGAACGAGGAAAATCGCCTTGCGTTCTGTGAGGTCGGGCAAGTCCACATGTATCTGCCGGTCGAAACGTCCAGCGCGTAGAAGTGCCTTGTCGAGCATGTCGACACGGTTGGTCGCTGCAAGAACGATGACCCCCGAGTTGGTCCCGAAGCCGTCCATTTCGGTCAGAAGGGCGTTGAGGGTGTTCTCACGCTCGTCGTTTCCGCCCATGGCCGGATTCTTCGAACGGGCGCGGCCGACGGCATCAATCTCGTCGATAAAGATGATACAAGGAGACTTCTCTTTGGCCTGACGGAACACGTCGCGTACGCGGCTTGCGCCGACACCGACGAACATTTCGACGAAATCAGAACCGCTCATGGAGAAGAAGGGTACGCCTGCTTCGCCTGCGACAGCCTTTGCAAGAAGGGTCTTGCCTGTTCCCGGAGGCCCGATGAGCAGTGCTCCCTTGGGGATTTTGCCGCCGAGGTCGGTATATTTCTTCGGGTTCTTCAGGAACTCGACAATCTCCTGTACTTCCTGCTTGGCACCTGTCTGCCCAGCGACATCCTTGAAGGTAATACCCATCTCGTTGGCTTTTTCATAGAGCTTGGCCTTGGATTTGCCCACGCTGAAGACGCCTCCGCCCCCTCCGGCCCCTCCGCCCATGCGGCGCATGAGGAAATACCAGATACCGAAGAAGAGTATCCATGGTGCGATAGAACCGAATATGTCGAGGAGGGTGCTGCCGGATTTGTTCTCGTAACTGTAGCTGGCGATTTTCTTCTGCTGTACCGCCTGGTCGAGGAAAGTCTCCACCTTGTCGACCGATCCGATCTCGACGGTCACGTAAGGAGCTTTTCCCACTTCCTGCGTCCCTTGTCTGAAGATGTCGCGGATATGGTCAGGACTGACGTACATACGGAGGGTGTTGTCACTTCTGTTGACAACCACTTTCGTGCCGTACCCTTTGGCAATGTATTGCTTGAAGGTGGTGTAGTCTCTTTCTACGCCGGCACTTGAAGCTATCAGCCCGTTTCCTCCGGCGAAAAACATCACTGTCAGGGCAATGATTACGAATATGTAGAGCCAGTTCATGTTGAACTTGGGCATATTCGGCTTGTTGTTTGGAATTGGTTTGTCCATTTTGATGTCTGGTTTTGTGATATGAAAAGGTCGATTACCAGGTAACTGCGTCAATCCGCATCCGGCAGGCTGGTCAGTTTGGCATCTTCCCAGAGGTGTTCTATGTCGTAGAACGAGCGTGTCTCCGGGAGGAAGATGTGGACGATGACATCCACATAGTCAATTGCCACCCACTGGTTGTTGCCGAGTCCCGCACAGTTGACAGGTTTCTCGCCGATAGTCTCGCGGACATAATCGCTCACTGATTCTGCAATGGCTTCTACCTGTTGTGTGGAGTTACCTTGGCAGATAACGAAATAGCGGCAGATGGTACCGTCGATCCCCGACAGGTCTGCAATAACTATGCCACGACCTTTTTTATCTTGAATGCCTTTTGTTATCAGTGCTACTAAATTCTTTGTTTCTTCCATTAAGTTACATTATAATCATAAAATTCCAGTTCCTTGCTTTAAGTCGCATGATAATGAATTTCCTTGTTCCTTCCATCAAGTTACATGATAATATAGGAATTGCAAAGGTAACGTAAAACAGATGAAGCACAAAATAAATTTGTTTTTATTTTGCAGTTCGTTCTGACCGGCTGGGTCGGCAGATGGGCTTTCCCGGGTCTGCGGCATCCATTCAGACTATATTTTTGCAGTTTTTGTGAAAAAAGTCAGTAGAAGTTTTGGCGTTTCAAGAAAAAGCACTAACTTTGCACTCGCAATTCAGAGATGATTTGCAAGTCTATTGGGATATGGTGTAATGGTAACACTACAGATTCTGGTCCTGTCATTCCTGGTTCGAATCCGGGTATCCCAACAAGTGAGGAGAGTTGATTTTTCAACTCTCTTTTTTTGTTCTATAAATTATTAAATAAAGTGTGTAATATTGATTAAAGAAATATGAGAAAGACGCTTACAGCCATCTTGGCAGCTTTGGGATTCAGTCTTGGCACAACAGCCCAGAATATCTTTGAGAATGTGGATGTCAATCATTTTGAACAGTTTGTCAGGTCCGATTCTGTCCAGCTGGTGGATGTCCGTACCCCGAAAGAGTATGCAGAAGGCCATATTGTCGGAGCCGTAAATATCAACGTGAAGGATTCTGCCTTTCTGACAGCCGCCTTATCCCGGCTCGACAAGGAACGCCCCTGCGCTGTCTATTGCCGTTCGGGGAAGCGTTCTGCACTTGCCGCCTCGCTTCTTGCCAAGAGAGGCTTTGCTGTCACCAATCTTCTGGGTGGAATCGTTGCCTGGACAGAAGCGAGGAAGGAGATTACAAAAGAATAAGCGAGAGACCATTCAGAGACCTCTGCAAAATCCCATTTTTCTCAAACAGTACAATTGATTATGGTGAACTACATCTCACTATTCGCTATAATGTCTCATATGAGAGCTTTGTAGAGGTCTCTTTCTGTAAGAATCCGTGGGAATCTCTCATAGACAGACAGTTTTCATGCCGTCTTGACTGCATAGACGGACGGAAGTGGCAGTATCAATTGACACACTTTCCCCTTTCACAGATATTATCTTACTACATTACTATAAAATAAGGGGAATATAGTGAAAGGGAAAGGTTGGGCGTTGTAGTCAGAAAGTAGAAATAGCAATTACTACGAACTGACTACATATTACCATGTCTTTGCGGATTCTTCACGGCAACAACAGAAAACAGCATCGGTATCTCTCCGCCCTTTCCTGCTATTTTGAATGTTCCATTCTTTCCTGCTGTCATATTTCCGAATAGGTTGAAAGGCGAGTAATCATACTCTCCAAAGGACTGTATCTGCAAGTTGTTACTGAGTAGGCCATTCAACACTACAGCCAGCCCATGATTCCATGTAACGGTCTTTTGACAATTATCTTTTTCTGAATCAGTATAGGTGGCTTCTTCCATAATATAAGGTTCTTTGCGTGAATAAGCATATTGGACTTGAGAAAAATCTTCATTGAACATCCATAATATGGGGTGAAATTCCACAATAACGAACTTACCACCGTCTTTCAGCATTTGCGAAATCACATACCCCCATTGGGTTAAGTCGGGCAGCCAATTGACAACGCCGTAAGATGTATATACAATGTCAAACTCTTGCCCCTGCAGCACGGCAGGTGCATCGTAGATGTTGCAGCAGCAGAATTGTGCATTCAGTCCTAATTCCTCGTTCAACGACTTTGCCGTTTGTATGGCCTCTTCCGAGAAATCCACTCCCACGACATTAGCCCCCATCTTTGATAAAGACAGCGTATCCATGCCGAAATGGCATTGAAGATGCAGAATAGACTTTCCCTGGACATCTCCTAATAGCGACAAATCCAAGTTGGGAACAGACTTTACCTCTCTTTTGAACTTGTCCAAGTCGTAAAATGAAGAACGCAAATGAATTTTTGTTCTTGCATTCCACGCTTCTCTGTTTGTATTATAATAATCTTCCGTCGTTTGTCTTCCCTTTAATGTTAGTATGTGTAATGTCCTAAAACGGGCTGTCAGCACCGATTTCTGTTTTATTTAGAGAAACCTCAATAATAACGCCACAGCTTCTCCTGTCCGTTATATGCCCTTTCCTCTGACTGTCCACTGCTATTTCCGACTGGACCGGACAGGCGTGTGAGACCTATTTGTTTTCGGCGTCGATGGCTTTGATTTTCTGCTTCACCTCTTCCATGTCATCCTTGAGTCTCTGTATGCGGCGGTTCATCTCATCGATGAGGCTGTTGCCTTTCTTGGAGCTGATATTGAGGAATCCGAGGTTGTTTTCATAGGTGTTTACCTCCTGCTTCAGCTGCTCGAAGCGGCGCATCAGTCTGCCACGTTCATTGTCGAGAGCGTCAGCTCCCCGGTCGGCCACCTTTCTGAGGTTGTTGCGGAAGTTGTCCACACGCTTGCGGGCAGCCGTTATGTGGAGGTCTTTGTACAGTCTGTCCAGCACCTCATGGTACTCCTTATAGAGCTTGTCTTTCTCTTTGTAGGGGACATGACCGACTTTGTTGTACTGTTCTGTCAGTTGCTGCACCTTCTCCTGCAGGTCTTCGCCCGCATTTTCAAGCAGCTCTTTCAGTTGCGTAATGATGCCGCGTTTCTTTTCCAGGTTCTCATGTTCCTCGTTGCGTGTACCGGCGTGTACGGCGTTGCGTGCCTCGAAGAAATGGTTGCAGGCAGCCAGAAAGTCGTGCCACAGCTGGTCACCCAGTTTTTTCGGCACCATGCCGATGGTCTTCCATTCTTTCTGCAGGGCGATGAGCTTGTCCGATGTCGCCTTCCAGTCTGTAGAGTCGGTCAGTGCCTGTGCTTTCTCGACAAGTACCTTCTTCTTCTCTGCATTTTCGGCGAACTGAGCCTTGAGCTGCTTGAAAAACTCGCCCTTCCGTCCGAAGAAGTCGTCGCAGGCAGCGCGGAAACGTTCGAATATCTTTACGTTCATCTTCTGCGGGGCGAATCCGATGGTCTTCCATTCCTGCTGGATGGCGATGATTTCCTTGGTACGTTTCTCCCAGTCGGCAGAGGTTTTGTTCTCCTGTCTGGCAATTTCCTCTACCTGTTCGCAGAGTGCGGTTTTCTTCTTCAGATTTTCTTCCTCACGGCTGCGGAGCTCCTCGAAGTGCTGTTGGTGGCGTTTGTTGATGACCGTACTGGCAGCCTTGAATCGTGTCCATATCTGTTCGCGCAGTTCCTTTGCGACGGGGCCGGTCTCCCTGTATTCCTGGTGCAGCTCTTGCAGTTGGTGGAAGGCACTGATGACATCCGGCTCACCGGCCAGTTTCTCCGCAGCTTCACAGAGCCGGGTTTTCTTCTCAAGGTTCTTCCTGAAGTCGTATTCGCGTGCCTCCCGATTGAGATTCAGCAGGTCGTAGAACTGTTCTACATAGAGCTGGTAGTTGCGCCACAGTTCGTTTGCTTTTTCTGCAGGCACCGTTTTTATCTCTTTCCATTCCTGCTGCAGTTTCTTCAGCCGATCGAAGTTCCTGTTGGCTTCCTCCGGAGTAGTCACCATTGCCTTGATCTGTTCAATGATGTCCTCTTTCCGCTTGAGGTTCTTCTGCTTCTCCTCTTCAAGGGCGAGGAATGCTTTCTGGCGTTTCTCTTTGATGATGGTCATCTCAGCCTTGAAGGTCTCTTCGTCCTCGTCGGGCAGCACCTGGTACTTCTCCGGGTCGCCCCCGTTGTCGAGATAAGCCTTCTGCTGTGCCTCCCGTTCGGCAAAGTGCAGCTTGTAGAAGACCGTCTTCAGATGGTCCACTTCGGCCTTCTCCGGTGTTTCGTCACTGTCGGCGATGGTCTTCAGGCGTTCTATGATTTCTTTCTTTGAACTGTATGCCTTCGCTGCGGGATTTTCCTCCACGTCTCTGGTCTGTGTTTCAGCTGGCTGATCCGGGCTTCCTGCTGCCGTATCGGCTTGTACGTTCTGTTCTCCGGTATTTTCCGCTACGTCATTGACAGCAGCTTCTTCCGGCAGCTTTACTTCTTCTGTACCCTGGTTCAGGGCATTTTCTTGAGAGTCCATCATTTCACTTTTTGTTTGTGATTCGGGTTTTTCCACATTTAAGGTTTCCGACGGTTGCGTCCGTGCGCAGCAATCGTCCACCATAATATATATCAAGTGCAAACTTAGATAAAAAGTTTGAAAATACCTAATTTTACGTTGATTATTTTCGTTTCTTCATTCTAAAGCAGGCGTTTGCGGCGCAGAAGCCACCACGAGGCGGCTGAAACGACTACCGACAGGAACAGTGCGATGGGGAATCCCCATGAGTTGGTTTCCATGCCGTTGATGAGATTCATTCCGAAAAGGGAGGAGATGAGTGTCGGCAACATCATCACGATGGATACCGACGTGAGCGTACGCATCACGGTGTTCATGTTGTTGTTGATGATGCTTGAGTAGGTGTCCATCGTCGACTCGAGGATGTCAGAATAGATGCTCGTTGTCTCCCGTGCCTGCGACATCTCGATGTTCACGTCTTCAATCAGGTCGGCATCCAGCTCGTCTACCTGCAGCTTGAACTTCAGTTTTGCCAGCAGATTCTCGTTTCCACGGATGGATGTAATAAAATAGGTGAGCGAATCCTGCAGCCGGCTCAGTCCGATCAGGCTCTCGTTGTCCACCCCTTTGTCCAGGTTGCGCTTGGCTTTCTCTATCAGGGTGTTGATCTGCTTCAGCCGTTTCAGGTACCATACGGCAGAAGAAAGGAAGAGGCGGAAGATAAGGTCTACGTAGTCAGTGAATCCCTCGCCCCGTTTCTGCTGGTAGCTGACGAAGTCGAGCATCATGTTCGTCTCGAAGTTGCAGACCGTGATGGTCACGTCTCTCTTATGGATGATGCCCAGCGGTACGGTGGTGTACGGAGTCCGCGACCGTATTTCCTTCACGTAGGGAATACGGAGGATGATCAGCATCCATCCGTCGTCGTATTCATAGCGCGCACGCTCGTCGGTATCGCTGATATCCGAAAGGAAATAATCGGGGATATGGAAGGTGTCTTCAAGTTCCTGCTGGTCCTGCTCTGTCGGGCAGGTCACCTGAATCCAGCAATTCGGCTGCCATTCCTTAATGACATTCAGGTTTCCGTTGATGTTCCAGTATGTCTTCATTTGCTAATCTCCAAAGTGTTAAGGTGGTGTGGGGATTAGCAGCTCTCGGTTGCAATCCTCACGCCTGCAGATTGAAATTTTCCGCGTGATAATCGTCCATTTAATAATGATGTATTGGTTTTGTGACTGCAAAATTATACAAAAAAAACGGTTTCAGCAAGCAAACGCATAAGTTTTTCGTTGCCGTAAGGGGGCTTTCCGGGGCGTATTCGGTGTATGTTACACCGGATTCACATCACAGGCGGTATTGTTCCCAACCGGCAGGGACTTCTGTTCCCAACATCTGGGAACAGGAGTACCAGGCACTGGGAAGAGAAGTCCCTGCCGGTTGGGAATTGCGGACTGTGTAGCAAAGACATTGTCTTTTCCTGGTTCTTTTGACACTTTCCTGCTTTGTTGTCTGAACCTGTAGACCGTCTTTCTGCAAGTCTGCCGGATGGTCAGATACAAGTGGAATTTCATACCGTCCGGCTAATCTGTGTCCGTTTATAGGCCTGCGGCTTCGGCCGCTGTGTTTTTATACAGTCGGAGGGAGACTGCCTTTATCTCGGCTCTCGCCGGCTTTCCGGTATCTGTCTGTGGAATGGTAGCGGTGTGGAAGATGTGCCGGGGTTGCCAGTATTTGGGCAGACACTGTCGGCAGAGAGCCTTGACGGCGCAGGTGTCGGTCTGTGTGGTGAGCAGGACGACTGCTTCTCCGAACTGTTCGTCCGGGCAGCTTGTGATGGCGAATCCGCCTGTAAGGATGGGTCGCAGCCGGTTTTCCACTTCCTCGATCTGAATCTTGATGCCGCCGGAATCAATCACATTGTCTTTCCGTCCGAGTATGCGGAAGCAGGAGGCTGTTGCATTGTCCTGCCGGCCGTAGGACCGAAGCTCGGCTCTGTCGTTGGTTACCAGAGTGCCGGGGCATACTGCCGGAGCATCGATGACAAGGCATCCGTCGCTGTTGAGTCGTGTTTTCACTCCGTCGAAAGGCCGGTACCAGTCGCTGGCATCAGGACCGTTCAGCCGTCTGAGGGCGATGTGTGAGAGCGTCTCTGTCATGCCGTAGGTGCTCCATACGGCGTGGGGGAAGTCGTGTAGGGCTTCCGCCAGCCTCTCGTCTATTGCCCCGCCGCCTATGATCAGATGGCGGATGCGGCGCAGCCGTTCGTGTTCTTCGGGTACTTGCAGGGAATTGTAAACCTGCAGCGGCACCATGGCGGCAAAGGTGATTTCTTCATCGGGGACTGCCAGTTGGGACAGTGATGCGTCGGAAAGCGGATGTCCGGAGGGCGTTACGCTAAGCAGATGCATCCTGCGTTCGAGGCTTCTTACCACAACCATCTTTCCTGCAATATAGTCGAGCGGCATGCAGAGCAGTGCGGTGTCGTCAGGCTGCAGGCCGAGGAAGTCACAGGTTATCCGGGCGGAATTGAGCATACGTTCTTTCTCCACCCAAAGCTGTTTCGGCTTTCCTGTTGATCCGCTGGTGTGGACGAGAAGGTGAGGATTGTCATTCTGCCATTCTGAAAGGAAGTCCTGTAGTGTCATTGTCGTTTGATTTTATCGGGGGTACGTCAGCCTAACAGCCTTTTGCCTGATGGCTTATCCATAACTGGTCGCCCCTTGTTTCCAGGGGCATGGGAATGTTGTCCGCAAAGAGCTGCCCTGTTCCCAGCCCCTGCGGCAGACTGATATGCGGCCCGTAGACATCGGCCGTGAGCTGGGCAATGGCGTTCAGTCCGATGTTGCTTTCCAGTGCGGAGGTGATCCATGAACCGATATTGCGCTCCCGGGCAAGCCTTATCCATTCTCTCGTGCCCGCCATGCCGCCGTGGAGGCTCGGCTTCAGGACGATGTACTGTGGACGGATGGTGTCGAGCAGTCTTGTCTTTTCCATGGGATTGTTTACCCCGATGAGTTCCTCGTCGAGGGCTATCGGAAGTGGGCTGCCGGCACACAGGCGTGCCATCTCCGTCCACTGGTGCTGTCGGATGGGCTGTTCGATGGAGTGGATGCCGTATTGTGCCAGTTGTTCCAGCCGCTGCAGTGCTTCCTCCGGGGTGAAGCCGCCGTTGGCATCCACACGCAGTTCCACCTGCTTGCGGGTGAAGGACTGGCGGATGTGACGGATGAGGTCGAGCTCTTTTTCAAAGTCGATGGCTCCGATTTTCAGTTTCACACAGCGGAATCCCGCCCTGAGTTTCTCCTCCAGCCGTCGGTACATCTCGTCGAAAGTCCCCATCCAGACCAGTCCGTTGATGGTGATGCCTTCCTCGCCACGTCCGAACGGCGTATTGAAGAAATTGATGCTTCCCTTGGCTTCCAGCTGTGCTTTTGCCGTCTCCAGTCCGAAGAGCATGGAGGGATAGGGACGCATTGCATCGGTGTCGAT
This sequence comes from Prevotella denticola, assembly GCF_900454835.1. Taxonomy (GTDB): domain Bacteria; phylum Bacteroidota; class Bacteroidia; order Bacteroidales; family Bacteroidaceae; genus Prevotella; species Prevotella denticola. The sequence continues at coordinate 504,595 of NZ_UGTM01000001.1, forward strand.
GCGTCCCGTCCGGCAGAAGCCGTCGCAGAAAGTGCGCAGTTTCTGTTCATATTGCCTGTCGGGCATGGCATCGCATGACAGGTCGGGCAGTGTGGCGCATTCTCCTGTGCCTGTCGTTCCGGGCCGTTCGCTGTCGGAGAGGGTGAGATAAAAGCTCTTCCTTGTCGTATAGACACCACGTGATGTTCCTGCCGGATGGAGGAAGTGAAGCGTTCTGGAGGATATTTCTATGTTGTACATTCCTTATGCTTTTAAGACTGCAAAGGTAAGAAATGAAAGGCACAATCATGTCTGTATCCTGTTAAAATAGATGTGGCAGGAGGCTGGGACCTGTTCTCTCCTCAGCTTTGTTTTTCGCTTTCTATCTGTAAAGCTGTCCCTGTTTTGTTCTCTCTGTCTGAATTTTGTTGTAACTTTGCAGGCACAACGCATCTGCGATGAAGATACAGGATATACGGAAACTATACGCTATGCTGCCGCAGGCAGGAGCGATACAGAAGATACAGGAAGACGTGTCGGTGAAGACGGTTTTCCTGCAGGGACTCGTGGCATCGGCTGCCCCGGTGTTCTTTGCATCGATAGCTGAACGGTGGAAGACGACGACCGTCTTCGTGCTGAACGACAATGACGAGGCCGGCTATTTCTACAACGATCTCAAGACGGTCGCCATGCCTCAAGAGGGTGGGGACAGGGTGGCAGATGTGCTGTTCTTCCCCTCGTCCTATCGCCGTGCCGTAAAGTACGGCCAGCGGGATGCCGGTAACGAAATCCTGCGTACGGAGGTGCTGACCCGTCTCTCTGCGCTTGCTTCGGAGAAAGACGGCACACGGCCGCTCTATATCGTGACCGATCCTTCTGCTCTTTCTGAACTCGTCGTCTCGAAAAAGCAGCTGGACGAACGGCGGCTGACGCTGTCGGTCGGACAGCACATCGACATCATCGAGGTGGAAAAGACCCTGCGGTCGTTCGGGTTCACCGAGACCGACTACGTCTACGAACCGGGACAGTTTGCCGTGCGCGGCAGCATCGTAGATGTCTATTCCTACTCGAATGAGCTGCCGTTCCGTATCGACTTCTTCGGCGACGACATCGAGACTATCCGCACGTTTGAGGTGGAGACACAGCTTTCGGATGAGAAGCTGAAACGGGTGGAGATCGTTCCGGAACTGATGATACTGTCGGAAGAGAAAGTTCCTTTCCTGCATTTCCTGCCGAAAGATGCCGTGCTGGCCTTCAAGGATTTTCTCTATGTGCGTGATGCCATAGACCGGATTTATCAGGAAGGATTCACCTCGCAGGCAATGACTGAAAAGCTGGAAGGAAAGACGGAGATGGAACAGCAGGAGGTGGAACAGGCTTTCCGCAAGGAGGGGCAGCTCATCCCGGTGTCACGCTGGATGGACGATGCCCTGGACTTCCGTCGTGTGGAGTTCGGTGTCAGCCATTCTGCCTCAGAACAGACAGGGAAGAACGATGGCACCCGGGCGACGGTCAGCTTCAATATCTCCCCGCAGCCGCTTTTCCACAAGAACTTTGAACTCCTGTCCAGGACCCTCCGCGACTATCTTCTCCAAGGTTACAAGCTCTATATCTTTGCTGACAGCGAGAAGCAGACGGCACGTTTGAGAGATATTTTCGATTCCCTGTCCAATGGCAATCTGGGCGCAGACTCCGAGAATCTGTCCATAGCAGACGGAACTGCTTCCCCTTCCGGTGAGGATGGAAAAAGGGCTTCTATCCCTTTCACTCCGGTCAACCGGACACTGCATGAAGGCTTTGTTGACAGTACGCTGAAAGTCTGCTTCTTCACCGACCATCAGATCTTCGACCGTTTCCATAAGTACAACCTCAAGTCGGACAAGGCCCGGCAGGGCAAGATGGCATTGACAATGAAAGAGCTGCAGGAGATGGAACCTGGCGACTTCCTTGTTCATGTTGACTTCGGTATCGGCAAGTTCGCCGGGCTTGTCCGGGTCCCTGCCGGCGACTCCTATCAGGAGATGATACGCCTCGTCTATCAGCACAACGACATTGTGGACGTGTCTATCCATTCGCTTTACAAAATCAGCAAGTATCGCCGGAGTGATACCGGCGAGCCTCCCCGGCTGTCTGTTCTCGGTTCTGGTGCATGGGACAGACTGAAGGAAAAGGCAAAGAAGCGCATCAAGGACATTGCACGCGACCTCATCAAGCTCTATGCCAAGCGGCGGCGGGAGAAAGGATTCGCCTTTTCGCCCGACTCATTCATGCAGCACGAACTGGAGGCTTCGTTCCTTTATGAAGATACCCCCGACCAGTTGAAAGCCACGCAGGAGTTGAAGCAGGATATGGAAAGCGCACGCCCGATGGACCGGCTGGTCTGTGGTGACGTGGGCTTCGGTAAGACGGAGGTCGCTATCCGTGCCGCTTTCAAGGCTGCTGTCGACAACAAGCAAGTGGCTGTACTGGTGCCGACGACTGTGCTGGCCTTCCAGCATTACCAGACGTTCAAGAAGCGATTGAAGGATATGCCTGTGCGTGTCGACTATCTGTCGCGTGCCCGCAGTGCCAGGCAGACCAGGCAGGTGCTGGCCGACCTGGCGGAGGGGAAGATAAACATTCTTGTCGGTACGCACAAGCTGATAGGCAAGTCGGTGAAGTGGAACGACCTCGGACTGCTCATCATCGATGAAGAACAGAAGTTCGGCGTATCGACAAAGGAGAAACTCCGGCAGCTGAAGACGAACGTTGACACGCTCACCATGTCAGCTACCCCGATTCCACGGACGCTCCAGTTCTCGCTGATGGGCGCACGCGACATGAGTATCATGCGCACACCGCCTCCCAACCGTTATCCCATCCAGACCGAGATCGCCACCTTCTCGCATGAAGTGATTGCCGATGCCATCAACTTCGAAATGAGCCGCAACGGGCAGGTCTACTTTGTCAACGACCGTATCAGCAACTTGCAGGAAATCGCAAACCTCATCAGGAAGTACGTTCCCGACTGCCGTGTCGCCATCGGACATGGACAGATGAAACCCGAGGAACTGGAGAAAATCGTGATGGGATTCATGAACTATGATTACGATGTACTGCTTTCGACGACGATAGTTGAGAACGGAATAGACATCTCCAACGCCAATACCATCATCATCAACGATGCCCACCGTTTCGGACTCTCCGACCTGCATCAGATGCGCGGACGTGTGGGACGTTCCAACAAGAAGGCCTTCTGCTATCTCCTTGCGCCGCCCCTGGCTGCACTGAACACCGAGGCACGCCGCCGGCTGGAAGCACTGGAGACCTTCTCCGACCTTGGCAGTGGCTTCAATCTCGCCATGCAGGACCTTGACATCCGTGGTGCAGGCAACCTCTTAGGTTCTGAGCAGAGCGGCTTTATGGAGGACTTGGGCTATGAGACCTATCAGAAAATCCTCAACCAGGCAGTGATGGAACTGAAGAACGATGAGTTTCAGGATCTTTATGCAGAAGAGATGAGCGAGGGAAAACAGATAACGGGCGATGACTTCATCGACGACTGTGCCGTAGAGAGCGACCTTGAAATGTACTTCCCGGACAATTATGTGCCCGGCAGTTCAGAACGTATGCTGCTCTATCGTGAGCTGGACAATATTGAAACCGACCGCGACCTCGAGGCTTACCGGCAGCGGCTGCAGGACCGCTTCGGTCCTGTTCCCCGCCAGGGTGAGGAACTGATGCAGGTTGTTGCACTCCGTCGTGTAGGCAAACGGCTGGGCTGCGAGAAGATTATCCTCAAGCAGGGACGTATGCAGATGCAGTTCGTTTCCAACCCCAACAGCATGTATTATCAGAGTGCAGCCTTCGATAAGGTGCTCAATTACATTGGCTTTCATCCACGCTGTTGCAATCTGAAAGAGAAGAACGGGAAGCGATCGATGGTGGTCGACGACGTGAAGAGCGTGGAGGAAGGTGTAACTGTGCTTCGGGCTATTGAGAAAGAGCCTTGCCCCACGGCCACGGCGGATAAACAGTAAAGCATTTTACTTTTTCCATTTGGGAAAGAGGCAATTGCCGTATGAACTATGTGTGTATGGATTCCATAGGGATTCCTGTTGCACAAAAAGAAAGGGATGACTTGCGACGGAAGTTGCAGGTCATCCCTTTCTTTTTGTCCCGTAAGCAGTTAGGGGAACTGCGGATACTTGTCGAAGTCGGGCTTGCGTTTCTCGAGGAAAGCCCTGCCGCCTTCCTGTGCTTCATCGAGTGTGTAATAGAGCATGGTGGCATCTCCTGCAAGCTCCTGGATGCCAGCCTGCCCGTCGAGTTCGGCATTGAAGCCGGCTTTCATCATGCGGAGAGCGAGCGGGGAACGTTCCATCATCGTCTCTGCCCAGTCTACGCATTCGTCTTCAAGGCGGTCGAAGGGAACAACCTTGTTGACAAGTCCCATGCGTTCCGCCTCGACGGCAGAGTACTGCCGGCACAGGAACCATATCTCACGCGCCTTCTTCTGTCCGACAATGCGGGCCAGATAAGAAGCCCCGAAACCGGCGTCAAAGGAACCGACCTTCGGCCCGGTCTGTCCGAAGATGGCATTGTCCGAAGCGACAGTGAGGTCGCATACCACGTGAAGCACGTGTCCGCCGCCGATGGCATAGCCGTTCACCATGGCGATGACAGGCTTCGGAAGCCGGCGGATCTGCATCTGCAAGTCCAGGACATTGAGGCGTGGAACGCCGTCGCCGCCGACGTATCCACCGCGTCCTTTCACGTGCATATCGCCGCCCGAGCAGAATGCCTTGTCGCCCGCACCTGTCAGAATGACGACCCGTATGTCGAGTGCTTCCCGGCAGTAGCTGAATGCCTGCGACATCTCCCACACGGTACGGGGTGTGAAGGCATTGCGGTAACGGGGCCGGTTGATGGTTACTTTTGCGATGTGATTGTACTCTTCAAAGAGGATTTCCTCGAAGTTGAAGCCTGCTATGGGCTTCCATTCTCTTTTCTCCATAGGGTTTTATTGAAAATGATGATAGACGATGATAAACGGTGACAAGCGGAAGGGGTGGTGGCAATAGGGGGACTGGCAGTGACGGTTAAAAGGCCAGGTAGTAATCCTTCAGGGCCTGTGCGTCGTCCTCTGAATGGGTGAATACTTCCAGAAGAACCGGGCCTTCCTCTGCATTGAAGAACCGGTCAAGGTTCTTGGCAAGTTCTTTCTCGTTATGTGCAGAGAGATAGACGAGGTCGTGTGCCAGACAGATTCCCTTGGCAGAAACCGTATGCCGGCCCGCTATGGCACTGTCCCTGTAAGGTGAATGCTCCAGTCCCGGCAGCTGGTGGAAGATGCCGCCGCCGCCGTTGTTGAGCAGCAGGATGGAGAGGTTGGGCGGCAGCTTCTCGTTCCACAGTGCATTCTGGTCGTAGAAGAAGCTCAGGTCGCCGATGACACAGTAGACATCCTCCTCGTCCTGGTGGGCGAGGGCATAGCCGACTGCCGTTGACAACGACCCTTCGATTCCGTTTACCCCACGGTTGACATAGATGTACTGGTCGGAGAAGATGTTGCCGAGCCGCACGGCCGAGCTGTTCCCATAGAACAGTTCGCCGTCAATGTCATGCTCCCGCATCTTCTCGTGGAAAGCCTTGACGACAGACAGCTGGGAATAACGTGGCCTTGCCTTCCGCCGGATGGCTTTGGCTTCGCCGAAAACCTTGTTCCATTTCTCTACAAAATCTTTCTCTCCTACGTTTTCCGTTTCATTGGCAAGGATGCCGAGGACATCCTCCGGTGTCCCCTGGATAATATCAGTCGTGTGCATGAACGTGTCGCAGCAGTCGCCACGCTCGTTCACAACGACAGAAATCTTGCACGGACATTGGCGCAGGAATTGCCGGAGCTGTTTGCTCACCACGGTCCCTCCCATATATATAAGGTGGTCGGGACGGTAGGACACATCGTCGCCTATTCTCTTCAGGACCTCATCAATAGGTTGCGAAGGGCAGATGTCATCATCAGCCAGTTTCTCCTGAATGACGACAGTGACGCGTTTCAAAGCCTCGATAGCTTCCAGCGAATTGCCCACAACCTCGGGGAGCATCTGCCCAAGCACAATCATCGGTTTCTCTCCGCAGAAGAAATCAGCAGCTACTTCGCAGACCCTTGCAACGTCGGTTACTGCACGATGCAGGATGGTGCGGCGTTCGTCGGGAAGTTGCAGAACCCTGTAGTCGAACAGGGGCTCGCCGATGGCTACATTGATGTGTACCGGACCGCCGCCGTCTATCGTACTGGCGTTCAGAGCCTCGTTGACCAGTCGGTTGCAGTACCAGCGTTCCTCGTCGTCATGTGGCTCCGGCAGTGTGACACTCTTGCGGACGTTGGGGGCCAAGGCATTCTGCTGGTGGATAGTCTGCCCGTCCTGCTGGTCAATCCACTGCACCGGTCTGTCGGCTGAAATGATAATCAGCGGACGGTTCTGGTAATAGGCTTCGGCAGCAGCTGGAGCGATGTTGAGCAGTGCTGACCCGGAGGTGACACAGACGGCGACAGGCTCATTGTCGGCCAGCGTCATCCCCAGAGCCACGAAGCCGGCCGATCGCTCGTCGGTCACGGGATAGCACGTAATATCCGGGCAGGCGCATAGGTTGTGTACGATGGGCGAGTTGCGGGATCCGGGGCAGACTATGGCTTTCGTAATACCTTCCTTTACGAGCAGGGCGGTGAGGATGTTTACGTTTTCTTTGGAACTGTACATAGGCGGGGATAGACGATGATGATAGGCAGTGATAATGGGCGGTGATAAGTGGTGATGGGAGGATGATGGGGGATGAGGCTAATCGGAACGGAGCAGCTGGCGCATCGTGTCGAGTTTGGCTTCTGTTTCCTGCCATTCGTTCTCTTCGTTGCTCTCCTTCAGAATCCCGCCGCCGGCATACAGCCGGCATACGGTGCGTGAGAGCTGCATACAGCGGAGGGTTACGTAGAGCCTGGCTTGGCCGCTGCGGCCGATCAGGCCGCTGAAACCGCTGTAATAACTGCGCTGCAGATGCTCGTTCCGGAGGATGAACTGCCGCGCTGCTTCCTTGGGCATACCGCACACGGCAGGGGTGGGATGGAACACCGACAGGAAACTTCCCAGTCGCTTCCTGTCCCTGAGATGGAAAGTGAAATCGGTACGGAGGTGCGCCAGATGGGCTGCACGGGCTGTATAAGGTGTGCTCTCTGCAATCTCAGCGGCGAAAGGCTGCAGACCGGTACGGATGTATTCGGCAACGAGCTGTTGCTCCTCCCGGTTCTTGGCAGACCACTCCATGTCTTCTCCCTCGTACTTCATCGTGCCCGCCAGTGCCATTGTCTGATAGCCGTCGGCACTGCCACGGAGCAGGATTTCAGGGCTTGCAATGAGCCACATTCCTGTCTCCTCGGTATAGAAAAGGGCAATGTACGACCGTGGATAGCTTTTGCAGGCCTTTATGAAAATGCTGCGGGGTGTCAGTTTCTCGTCTTTGTACTCCACGGCAGACCTTGCCAGCACGAGTTTGCGGAACATTCCGTCTTCCAGTTCTCCGTGGAAGCGGATGAAGTCGGCGTGATAGTCCGCCCGGGTATGGCCCGGGAGATGTACCGTCATGCTGCCGGTCTGCCAGTCGGGAACCGCTTCAAAGCTGTCTTCACGGTCTAAAGGCAGGTCACGGGTGCATCCGCTCTCTCCGTTCAGAAGACAGATAGGGTGCTCTGCATCACAGCTGAAAGGTGCAATGACGAATCCTTCGTGTCCGTCAAGTTCTGGAAGCGAACGGAACAGTACCGGCCTTTCCTGTTGTGTATAGCAGTGGAATGTCCTGTCGAACGGCTCCCGGTAGATGAAGAACGGCTCCATTTATTTCTGCTGGGGGGCTATGACGTAGTTGGTGACCTGGACACTGGAGATGAGTTCGCCCTCGTCGTTTTTGATGTCGATGTTCCACACGTGCAGCGTATGCCCCTTGTGAATCAGCCTTCCATAAGCCGTAACGGTACCGCCGTAGGGCATTGCCTTCACGTGGTTGCCGTGGACGTTGATGCCCAGAGCCATCTTCCCGGGACATAACGCCATGGAACCGACGCCGGCAAGGTTCTCGGCAAGTGCCAGCGAGGCTCCGCCGGAGAGGAAACCGAACGGCTGTTTGTTGCGGTCGTCGACGGCCATCCGTGCCTTCAGCGTGTCGTCTTCGGGCGTGGAAATGAACTCCATGCCGAGTGTGCGGCTCAGTCCGTCTTCCTGGTGGATACTGTTCCAGAGATTGTCTATGTTCATAATCAGATCAGCTTAATGCTATGCAAAGGTAGTAAAAGTTGGTCAGATGGCAAAATCAAAAGCATTTCCCTGTTATTCCCAACCGGACGGGAACAGCATTCCCGGGCGTTGGGAACAATATTCCCGACCAATGGGGAACTGTATTCCCTGTCGGTCGGGAACATTCCTTTGTCGTGTGCCCAAAGGCTTTTCTCTGCCATAAAAAACGCAAAAGCAGCTCTGGTTTGCGAATAATTTAGTAAATTTGCAAACAGTAAGAATATTCGGTTTAATTGTAAATATGAACGTTTTAGAATTATCTGAGCAGGAAATCGGCCGTCGCCAGAGCCTGCAGGAATTGCGTGCGATGGGCATCAATCCCTATCCGGCAGCAGAGTTCCCCACCAATGCTTACTCTACTGACATCAAGGCGCAGTTCAAGGAGGGCGAGCAGCGTGAGGTCGTCATTGCCGGCCGTATGATGGGGCGCCGTGTCATGGGCAAGGCCTCCTTCGCAGAGATACAGGACAGCAAGGGCAGAATCCAGGTTTACATCACCCGTGACGACATCTGTCCGGGTGAGGATAAAGACTTATACAACAAGGTATTCAAGAAGCTGCTCGACATCGGCGACTTCATCGGTATCAAGGGTTTCGTCTTCAAGACGCAGATGGGCGAGATTTCTGTTCATGCCAAGGAAATCACGCTGCTGTCGAAGAGTCTGAAGCCGCTGCCGGTCGTCAAGTACAAGGACGGCGAGGCATACGACAAGTTTGAAGATCCCGAGCAGCGTTACCGCCAGCGTTATGTCGACCTGGTTGTAAACGACGGCGTGAAGGATACTTTCCTCAAGCGTGCAACGGTCCTGCGCACGATGCGCCGCTTCTTCGACGAGGCGGGATATACGGAGGTGGAGACACCGACGTTGCAGAGCATTCCCGGCGGTGCGAGCGCGCGTCCGTTCATCACCCATTTCAATGCGCTCAACATCGATATGTATATGCGTATCGCCACGGAGCTTTACCTGAAGCGGCTGATTGTCGGAGGATTTGAAGGTGTCTATGAAATCGGAAAGAACTTCCGCAACGAGGGTATGGACCGCTTCCACAACCCGGAGTTCACCTGCATGGAACTTTATGTGCAGTACAAGGACTACAACTGGATGATGTCGTTCACCGAGCGGCTGCTGGAGAAGATCTGCACGGAAGTGAACGGAAAACCGGAGGTGCAGATGGGTGACAAGACCATCAGTTTCAAGGCTCCTTTCCGCCGGCTGCCTATCCTTGACGCCATCAAGGAGAAGACGGGCTTCGATCTTGCCGGCAAGTCGGAAGAGGAAATCCGCCACATCGCCGTAGACGAACTGAAGCTGGAAGGTATTGACGAGAGTTTCGGCAAGGGGAAACTGATTGACGAAATCTTCGGCGAGTTCTGTGAGGGGACGTTCATCCAGCCGACCTTCATCACCGATTATCCTGTCGAGATGTCGCCGCTGACGAAGATGCACCGCTCCAAGCCGGGGCTGACAGAGCGTTTCGAGCTGATGGTAAATGGCAAGGAACTGGCGAATGCTTATTCCGAGCTGAACGACCCGATCGATCAGGAGGAGCGTTTCCTCGATCAGATGCACCTGGCCGACAAGGGAGACGACGAGGCGATGATCATCGACCAGGATTTCCTCCGTGCGCTGCAGTACGGCATGCCGCCGACCTCCGGTATCGGCATCGGTATCGACCGTCTGGTTATGCTGATGACCGGTAAGGAGTACATCCAGGAGGTATTGCTCTTCCCGCAGATGAAGCCGGAACCGAAGATTCCGCAGTCATCTGTCAAGGAATGGGCAGAGCTTGGCGTGGCAGAACCATGGGTGTATGTGCTGCGCAAGGCCGGCTTCAACCTCATCTCCGACATCAAGGACGAGAAGGCACAGGGCCTGCAGCAGAAACTCGGTGAAATCAACAAGAAGTACAAGCTCGGGTACGAGAAGCCTTCTGTCAACGAGATTCAGCAGTGGATTGAAAGAGCAAAAGAAAAGTAAAAGGGTAAAAAGTAAAAAAGTAAAAAGTAAAAAGGGTGAAAAGTAAGAAAGTGAAAAGGTGAAAAAGTGAAAGTAAAAGAAAGGATGGAAAGATGATGAAGGGGGAAAGAATAAGCTAAGAGGTAACAGGGAAGGCAGAAAGCAGGACTTTGTGAAAATGTCAGGTCATGATATATTGCCCGCTTACTTCACTTTCTTACTTTTCACCCTTTCACCCTTTTACCTTTTCACCTTTTTACTTTTGAAAGTTATGTTCGACCTCGGTAAAATAGCAATCATTGGAAGCGGTAGCTGGGCAACGGCTATCGCCAAGATTGTCGTGGAACATACGCACCATATCGGTTGGTATTTCCGACGTGACGACAGGATAGAGGAGTTCCGCCGGAGAGGTCATAACCCGGCTTACCTTACTGCGGTGCGGTTCAATTTGGACGAGATTGTCTTCTCTTCGGACATCAACTGGATTGCGCAGGAATACGACACGCTGGTGTTCGTCACGCCTTCTCCCTATCTGAAAGCATTGCTGAAGAAACTGAAGACAAAGCTAAATACAAAACTGGTCGTGACGGCTATCAAGGGAATCGTACCTGACGAAAACCTCGTCTGCTCTGAGTATTTCCACGAGGCTTACGGTGTTCCGTATGACAATCTCGCTGTCATCGGAGGTCCTTCGCACGCCGAGGAGGTGGCGATGGAACGGCTCACGTATCTTACCGTGGGCTGTGCAGACCTCGACAAGGCACGTGCTTTCACGGAGGTGCTGGCTTCCGCCTATGTCAAGACCAAGACCTCGCCGGATGTCCTGGGCATAGAATATGCTTCCGTCCTGAAGAACGTTTATGCCATAGCGGCCGGTATCTGTTCGGGTTTGAAGTATGGTGACAACTTCCAGGCGGTACTCATGTCGAACGCCATGCAGGAAATGGACCGTTTCCTCAACACGATCAATCCCATCCGGCGGTCCATCATCGACAGTGTATATCTCGGTGACCAGCTGGTGACGGGATATAGTAAGTTTTCGCGCAACCATACTTTCGGTACGATGATCGGCAAGGGATACAGCGTCAAGTCGGCGCAGATTGAGATGGAGATGATCGCCGAAGGGTACTTCGGGACGAAGTGCATGAAGGAAATCAACCGGCGGCTGCACGTCAATATGCCCATTCTCGATGCCGTCTACAATATCCTCTACGAGCGTATCAGCCCGCAGATTGAAATAAAATTATTAACAGACTCATTTAGATAAACGCAAATGGAAAGTATTAAGTTAGACATTTCAAAAGCCGCCCAGTTCTTGAATCCGGGCGCAGTAGAGGCTTATGCTCCTCATGTAGCTGCCGCACAGGAAGCGCTGGAGAAGGCTACTTGCCCTGGCAATGACTTCCTCGGATGGCTGCATCTGCCGTCGAGCATCACGCCGGAGTTCCTCGGTCAGATTCAGGCAGTAGCCGATACACTTCGTGAGAAGTGTGAGGTGGTTGTCGTTGCAGGTATCGGCGGTTCTTACCTCGGTGCCCGTGCCGTCATCGAGGCCTTGGGAAACAGCTTCGCATGGCTTGTCAACGACAAGAAGAATCCTACTATCCTCTTTGCAGGAAACAATATCGGTGAGGATTATCTTGCTGAGCTGACAGCTTACCTGAAAGGAAAGAAGTTCGGTGTCATCAATATCTCCAAGTCGGGAACGACGACAGAGACCGCCCTTGCTTTCCGTCTCTTGAAGAAACAGTGTGAGGACCAGCTGGGCAAGGAAGCTGCCCGGGAGGTCATCGTGGCCATCACCGACGAGCACAAAGGGGCTGCGCGTGCTGCTGCAACCAAGGAAGGTTACAAGACCTTCATTATTCCTGACAATGTCGGCGGCCGCTTCTCCGTCCTCACTCCGGTAGGTCTGCTGCCGATTGCCGTAGCCGGTTTCGATGTGAAGAAACTCGTTGAAGGTGCGCAGCAGATGGAGAAAGAGACTGCAAACGACGTTCCTTTTGCAAGCAATATCGCTGCCCGATACGCTGCAGTCCGTCAGGGTCTCTATTCTCAGGCAGGCAAGAAGATTGAGATTGTTGCCAACTTCCAGCCGAAGCTCCACTTCTTTGCAGAGTGGTGGAAGCAGCTCTACGGCGAGAGCGAGGGCAAGGACCACAAGGGCATCTTCCCTGCAGCCTGCGACTTCACGACCGACCTGCACTCGATGGGTCAGTGGATTCAGCAGGGCGAACGTTCCATCTTCGAGACGGTAATCTCCGTGGAGCAGCCTAATGCCAAGCTCCTCTTCCCGCATGATGATGAGAATCTTGACGGATTGAACTTCCTTGAAGGGAAGCGTGTTGACGAGGTGAACAAAATGGCGGAACTGGGTACCCGTCTGGCACACGTTGACGGTGGCGTACCGAATATCCGTATCAGTGTTCCGGCATTGAACGAGTATTATCTCGGTCAGCTTATCTACTTCTTCGAGAAGGCCTGCGGTATCAGCGGTCTTGTCCAGGAGGTGAATCCTTTCAACCAGCCGGGTGTTGAGGCTTACAAGAAGAATATGTTCGCTCTTCTCAACAAGCCTGGCTATGAGGCTGAAAGCAAGGCTATTCAAGAAAGACTGACCAAAGAGAAGTAGATGTCTCCCCCAACCCCTCCGAAGGAGGGGATGGGGGTGATGAAAGGTAAGAAAACCTTCCCCAACCCTTCTGAATGAGGGAATATATTGGGTGATGATAGATAATGATATAAAAGGAGTAATGATGTTATCCCACAGGCAGCAAGATACCCCCTCCATCGGAGGGGTTCGGGGAGGTTTCAAGGTCGTTCTCTTTGACATGGACGGCGTTCTTTATGACTCAATGCCCAACCACGGCGTTGCATGGCAGCGTGCCATGAAGGAGTTCGGTATCCATTTCACGCTTGAAGACGCTTATGCAACGGAAGGGGCACGTGGGGTTGATACCATCCGCAGGTATGCCAAAGTGCAGCTCGGCAAGGGACTGACTGAGGCAGAAGCGCAGCGGATGTACGATGTAAAGGCACGTTATTTCCACGAGATGCCGGAAGCAAAGATCTTCGACGGCGTGACAGACCTTATGCAGAAGATAAGGCGTAGCGGATTGAAGATAGGTATCGTGACCGGAAGTGCGCAGCGTCCGCTCATTGAACGTTTGAGCCGTGATTTCGGAGAATTCGTTTCGCATGATCAGATTACAACTGCCTTTGACGTAAAGCGTGGCAAGCCCGCCCCCGATCCTTACCTGATGGGACTGCAGAAAGCCGGTGATTATGCGCCTGCAGAAGGTATTGTCGTCGAGAATGCGCCACTGGGTGTACGTGCCGGAGTGGCAGCAGGTTGCTATACGGTGGCTGTCAACAGTGGCCCGCTGGCTGATTCCGTACTTTTGGATGAAGGCGCTGATATCCTTTTTCCCAACATCCGCAGGTTTGCTGATAACTGGGAGCGTATCTTGAATGGTTTTTCAAAGTGCTGATCAGCATCTTTTCCGGCTTTACCCTGATGGTCTTCTATATATCCGTTTTAATGAGATAGAGACACAAGGAAAGGCTTCTTTCTGATTTATTTACGTGAAGAGAAGTATTTATCTTCATGAAAAAAAATATTTCTCCGCTCGTAAATAATTCTTTCTTCTCATGTAAATAATTCGATAAAAACAAAACATCGTAAAGCTAAAAAGCCTCACGATATTTGTTCTCTTCTTTGTCTTCAAGCATTGAGAGGTAACTGTTATATCGGCTTTCGGCGATGTAATGTTCTTCCACAGCCTTGCGGACGGCACAGCCGGGTTCATGTGTATGTGTGCAGTTGGAGAAGCGGCAGTTCTTGGAGAACTTGAATATTTCGCGGAAGTAGCTTGTCAGTTCTTCCCGTTCGATGTCAAAAGTGCCGAAACCTTTGATACCCGGCGTATCAATGATATATCCCTCTATTGGCAGTTCCAGCATCTCGCTGAACGTCGTTGTGTGCATACCTGTGTTATGCGCATCGGAGATGTCTGCCGTGCGAAGGTTTGCATGAGGCAGGAGAGCATTGATGATCGTCGATTTCCCCACACCGCTGTTTCCGCTCAACAGCGTTATTTTTCCGGCCAGCAGCGGTTTCAGTATCTCCACACTGAACTCATCGGTAGGTTCTGCACTTGCCTGTATCTCTACGCACTGATATCCGATTGTTTCGTAGAGATTCATCACGGCATGCTGATAACGCAGCTCATCATCGGAAAGCAGGTCGCGCTTGTTGAACACCAATGTCACTGGAATGCGATAGGCCTCTGCACCGGCGAGGAAACGGTCGATGAAGGTGGTGGATGTCTCGGGATAGTTCACGGTGACAATAAGGAACGCCTGGTCGATGTTGGCTGCGATGATATGGCTCTGCTTTGAGAGGTTGGGCGATTTCCGGATAATGTAGTTCCGACGGTCTTCTATCTCTGTAATGAAAGCCGTTCCCTCCTGGTTGGGCGTGATGACGACGTAGTCGCCGACAGCCACAGGATTGGTAGAGCGAATCCCTTTCAGTCGGAAATTGCCTTTTATCTTGCTGTCTATCGTTTTGCCGTCTTCTGTCTTTACCGTGTACCAGCTACCTGTGTTCTTTATTACTAAGCCGCGCACTATTGAAAAGTAAAAAGGTAAGAAGCTAAGTGAGTAAATGATGAAAAGTAAAAAAGTAAGAGTGTAAAAAAGTAAAAAGATAATCGGGTAGAAGGGAGCGGGAAGAGGTCTGACAGACAGTTTTGACATGAAGTACCCTTCATTTTCAAACGCTTATTCTTCCTTTCTTTCTTCCTTCCTTTTTCCCTTTCCTTCCTTTTTTCCTTTTTTACCGTTGTCTAAACGGTCATGATCTCTTTCTGTTTCTCCTCCAGTAAAGCATCCACCTGTTTGATATACTTGTCGTGGAGCTTCTGCAGGTCGTTTTCTGCATCTTTCTCATTGTCTTCTGAAAGCCCGTCCTTGATGGCCTTCTTCAGTTTGTCCTTGATGTCTGAACGCACATTACGGATTTCCACCTTTGTGCGCTCGCCGATTTTGTTGCACTGCTTTACCAGTTCCCGGCGGCGTTCCTCTGTCGGTTGGGGAAGGTTCAGGCGGATCATCTCGCCGTTGTTTTCCGGTGTGATGCCCACATCTGAATCCATGATGGCCTTTTCAATGTCCTTGATGGCTTTCCTGTCCCAAGGCTTGATGGCAATGGTGCGTGCATCGGGTACCATGACCGTAGCTACCTGGTTCAAAGGTACCTTTGAACCGTAAGAATCAACTCGTACACCATCGAGAATGGCTACGTTTGCCCTGCCGGCACGGATGCGCTGCAACTCGTCACCGAGATACATTGCTGCCATTTCCATGCGTTCGCTGGCATCATTTAATGTCTGCTTTACGTCTAACATATAATTGATGTATTATTATTCTATGTTACAAAAATAGGAATTAATTCGGATATGTACAAGATTTTGCTTTATTTTTCCACAAAGAGGCCTTCTGTTTCCTCCATCAGCAGGGCAGCAATGCGCTCCAATCCTTGCTTGTCATCGTTGTTGAAGTCGTCGGGACGAGTGCTGTCGATGTCGAGAACGCCGCGGAAGGTGTGTGAGGAATCGTACATCGGTGCGACAATCTCACTACGTGAAAGACTGCTGCAGGCGATGTGTCCGGGGAAACTTTCTACGTCCGGGACGATGAGCGTTCGCCCTTCTTCCCATGCCTTGCCGCAGACACCCTTTCCGTATGGGATGGCATAGCAGGCGACGGAGCCCTGGAAGGGACCCAGCCGGAGATGTCTTTCATCCTGGCGAAGATAGAACCCGACCCAGAAGAACCGTTCCGGGAAGGTGTCGTGCAGGGCTGCTGACACGTTGGCCAATATGCCCACGAGGTTTTTCTCGCCCTTGATAAGTGCGGCAATCTGCGGTAGCAGCTGCTCGTATTGTTCTTTTCTGGTCATGTTTTGGAGGTTAAAGAGCTAAAGCGATTAGGGGGAATTGAAGAAGTTTAGGGGAGTTAAAGGTGTTAAGAGTGTCAGGGAGTTAAAGGAGTCGAACCGACAGTTCTGAAGGTATTGTTCCACGAGGTATTTGGCCTAAATCCCTGAAGTTTCCTTAACTCCTCACATCCTACCTCTCTCTTCCTCCATTCGCAAAAGAAGCGAGTTCCAGTTGTTCGGCAACCATGTTCGTCAGTCCGACAAGCTGCGGTATGGACAGCTGCTCCGGACGCTTGGTCATGATGTCCTGCTCATAGAAGCCGTCGGCTGGCTTGCCTGTGTTGAACAGCTGGCGCAGACTGACGCGCAGCATCTTGCGGCGCTGGTTGAATACGGCTTTTACCAGCCGTTTGAACAGTCGTTCGTCACAGCCTAAGTCTGTCACGTCGTTCCGTGTCATGCGGATAACGGCACTCTTCACCTTTGGCGGCGGGTTGAATACGTTTTCATCCACTGTGAAGAGATACTCCACGTCATACCACGCCTGCATCAGGACAGACAGTATTCCGTATGCTTTCGAACCTGGTGCGGCAGCCATCCGCAGGGCCACTTCCCGCTGAATCATCCCTGTACAGCAGGGGATAAGATCCTTGTAGTCGAGCATCTTGAAGAAGATCTGCGAAGAAATATCGTAGGGATAATTGCCTGTAAGAACGAACTGCCTGCCATCGAAAATCTGTGAGAGATCCATACGAAGGAAGTCTTCACCGATAATGTTCTCACGCAGCCTGGGGAAATTCTCATAGAGATAAGCAACGCTTTCCGCATCTATCTCCACCGCTTTCACTTCACGGGGCTTCTCGACGAGATACTGTGTGAGGACTCCCATGCCCGGTCCGATTTCCAGTACAGGTGTGTCGGGACAGGCATCAACGGTGTCGGCAATCCGGTGTGCAATGCTTAAATCGGTAAGGAAGTGCTGACCCAGATTCTTCTTTGGTTTGACAGATTTCATAATTTTTCTTTATTCGTCTACAAAGATATACATTTTATTTTGCATTTAAAAGCATTTTCCTTATCTTTGCTCCATTATATGAAGACGAAGAGACTGTTCAACAATACTGTGAAGATTGCATTGCCGTTACTGCTTGGAAGTGCAATCCTTTATTGGATGTATAGGGGTTTCGACTTCTTCAGCATCCGTCATGTTCTCTTTCATGAGATGGACTGGACGTGGATGCTTCTTTCTCTCCCTTTCGGCGTTCTGGCACAGGCTTTCCGTGGATGGAGATGGAAACAGAGCCTCGAACCCATCGGCGAGCACCCCCGTACGTCGGTCTGCGTCAATGCGGTTTTCCTGTCCTACGCCGTCAGCCTGCTGATTCCCCGTATCGGCGAGTTTGCTCGTTGCGGTGTTTTGAACCGGTACGACAAGGTGCCTTTTCCGAAAGCAATCGGTACGGTGGTAACGGAGCGGGCTGTCGATACGCTCATTGTTCTGCTCATCACTGCCATCGCTTTCTTCATGCAGCTGGCAGTGTTTTCCAGTTTCTTCTCAAGGACCGGCACGCGCATCGACGACGTCTTCGGGATGTTCTCGGCAACAGGCTGGCTGGTGACGGCTGTCTGCGGTATAGCCTCTGTCATCCTCTTCTATTATGTGCTGCGTCGTCTGGCTTTATATAATAAGGTGAAGGAGATGCTGGCCGGTATATGGCAAGGCATCGGTTCGCTGCGGAAAGTAAGGAACATCCCCCTGTTCCTTTTCTACAGTCTTGCGATATGGGGGAGCTATTTCCTGCATTATTACCTGACTTTCTTCTGCTTCGATGCGACGGCACATCTCGGCCTTTCCTGTGCGCTGGTCAGCTTTGTGGTAGGTTCTATTGCCGTCATCGTGCCGACACCGAACGGAGCAGGACCGTGGCATTTCGCCGTCAAGACGATGCTCATCCTCTATGGCGTGGCGGACAACCAGGCATTGTATTTTGTCCTGATCGTGCATACTCTCCAGACGTTGCTGGTTGTCCTTCTGGGCGTATATGCGTGGATTGCATTGAGCTTTACCCATACGCCCGTCTCACTGGTGAGCCCGACAGAGCTTACCCGGCCGGTAGAAGAATAAAATATCAGAACAATGAAAGAAAGACAGATAAACAATCCATAACTTAATAACCTTTTAAAATCAACATTATGAGTGAAATCAGAAATCTTAAGCCGGAAGGTGTTTGGAGAAACTTTGATGATCTGACACAGGTTCCGCGTCCGTCAGGACATCCAGAGAAGGTGCAGAAGTTCTTGCTGGACTTTGCTGCAAGAGTCGGTGTCGAGGCATACGTGGATGCCGGCGGCAATGTCGTCATGCGCAAGCCTGCCACACCGGGATATGAGAACCGTAAGACTGTTCTGTTGCAGGCGCACATGGACATGGTGCCGCAGAAAGCTCCCGACAGCAATCATAACTTCGAGACCGACCCGATCACGACCCATATCGTGGACGGATGGGTATATGCCGACAATACGACGCTTGGTGCTGACGACGGTGTAGGCGTTGCGGCCATCATGGCGGTCATGGAGGACAAGAGCCTGAAGCATGGAGCTGTAGAGGCACTGATTACACGTGACGAGGAGACGGGTATGTTCGGTGTCAACGAAATGCCCGGAGGCGAGCTGCACAGCGACATCCTCATGAATCTCGATTCGGAAACATGGGGAAAGTTCGTTATCGGTTCTGCCGGCGGTGTCGACATTACATCGACCTTGGAGTACAAGGAGGTTGTCAACGACCAGGAGGCAGCTGTCAGGGTTACCCTGAAAGGGCTGCGCGGCGGACACTCGGGCCTTGAAATCAACGAGGGACGTGCTAATGCCAACAAGGAAATGGTACGCCTGGTACGCAAGGCTGTCACCGAACTGGATGCCCGGCTGGCACGCTGGGAAGGAGGCAATATGCGCAATGCCATTCCGTTCAAGGCAGAGGTCGTTCTTGCCTTGCCGCAGACCAATGTCGCGGCTCTGAAAGAAATGGTCGCCTGCCAGAAGGCACTCGTCGAGGACGAGTTCAAGGGTATCGAGCCGAACGTGGAATTTTTTGTCGAGGAGACAGAAAAGCCCGGAAGCCTTCTTCCAGTGGAAATCCAGGACAACCTCATCGATGCCATCTATGCCTGTCACAATGGAGTATTGCGTATGATCCCGTCTTATCCGAATGTGGTAGAGACCTCCTCGAACCTCGCCATCATCGCCATCGACCCGGCCAAGGCCGCCATCAAGATCCTGGCCCGCTCGAGCCGGGAGGATATGCGCGACTATATCTCTGCCCAGCTGGAGAGCTGTTTCAACATGGCAGGTATGAAGACGGTCTTCAGCGGACAGTACGGCGGCTGGGACCCGAACCCGGAGAGCGAGATACTCAACCTTCTGAAGAAAGTCTACAAAGAGCAGAACGGTGAAGAGGGTATTGTGCAGGTAGACCACGCTGGTCTTGAATGTTCAGTTATCCTTGGCAAGTATCCAGGTATGGATGTTGTTAGTCTTGGTCCAACTCTCCGCAGTCCACATACAGCGAAGGAGCGTCTTGAGATAGCAACTGTTGAGCCATTCTGGAAACTTCTCGTTCAGACTTTGGAGGAGATTCCTGTAAAGTAAGCTACTGAGGCTGTGATAGAACAGCTGGATAAAGGTAAAATAAAAGAATAGATAATAGAACTGCTTTCCGTCTTTCTATATGAAGATGGGAAGTAGTTCTTTTTTTATTTATATTTTTTAAGGCATAAACTTGCAAATTTAAACTTTTTGTTTACTTTTGTGCAACGAATTATATATCGGTTTTATTACTAATTATATACAAGGAAAATGATGAGAAAATATAGAAAGCTAAGGATTTTTACAGCCTTATTATTCACCTTTGTGGGTATAGGTATTCTTACCGCTTGTTCAGCTTCGGGAGTTCGGAAAGCTCCTACCGATGCTCAAGTTGAGGGTACATTTGCTGTCCAAGAGGATAAAACAATGAAGACAGAAGATTACGCTAACGAGAGTGTGATGATGGATACAGTCTATGGAGACTGGCGTGTTCGGATTGATATTATTGATAGTAAGACTAAGGTGAAGAATTCTGATGAGTTTGTAAAGAAGATGGTTGTGACGATTTCAAAAGGTGGTAAAGTCTTGTTTGATAGGAAAGTGTTTACACGAGAAGACATTTGGAAAGGTGCGGATGAGGAATTTCAGGTTTATACTGCTTTAGTTTCCGACATAACTAACACTTCTGTTTATTTGCCAGTTTCTATCTGTTATCCAGAAACGGATGATGGTTTTACCTTCTTGTTGGCGTTGTCTAAAGATGGAAGTAGTAAGGTTTATCCTGTTCCTATGGCGTGGGACGAATCAGATATGGTAACAGATTTTTACGTAAGATACACCCACGAGTGTCAGCAGAAACCTGTAGATAAGGCTTCACTATTGAAACTTGCCCGAGACTATGGCTCTCCTGCGTTTGTGGAACAGCTGACAAAGGGAGGGACACAGATTGTCTTTCCTGCAAAGGTGCTTGCTCGAAAGAATATGAAAGTAGTTCCAGAAGCTGAACTTGTGAAGGGTGGATGTCTGGTAAGATTCTCTACTTCATACGATAATACCCAGCCTTTTGATTCAATACGTGTTGAGTTGAAGAAGCGTTCGGTGAAGAAAGATTACGATTATGAGTATATGATAGATAAGGTGATTCACTAATTTCTCAGTGTTTGTAAACACAAAGCAGGGGCGCACGATACGTACGTCCCTGCTTTTGTTATTATCTGTTTCTTAATTAAAATGCCCAACCGAAGCCGAGGTATGGATAGAAGAACGCTTTCTTAACTGCATTCTTCTCCCCAATAGTAAAAGAAGGACTGAAACCTGCACGGAACAGGAAACCCTTGTTAGATACGTGACGATAGCCGATGTTTCCAAAGATATAGTAGCCGAATTTGTTACGACTCTCATTGTAAGCCAGCCAGGTCTTTGTTCCTTCTGGAGTGTTATACTCTCCCACAGCATGCTTCTGTTGGTCAGCTGACAACGAAGACTTCGGACCATCTACAGACTCCACAAAGATACCGTGTATATTGTATATACCCACACTTGTACCTACACCAACCTCAAGGTTGTTCTTTTGGCTACCCAAGAGATAGTTAACTTCCAATGGTACAGCATAGCCACGTACGTCTGAACCTTCCCAGAATATGCTGGAATTATGACCATAACCGAAGCTCAATCCGGCTCTCCATCCAAAGCGTGTGTGGTCGTTGAAACGTGCATCATAGTTGATACCTGCAAGGTTTGATGCGCCCAATAGCTCCAAGTAAACGGCTTTGTCCTTTTCTAATCCGCTAGATTCCTGTGCCATAGCCACAGTTTGTAAGCCGAGGAATAGTGCAAAAATTAGTAATTTCTTCATTCTTTTATTTATATATGATTATTTGTTACAAAGGTATAAAAAAACTAACAGCAACAAAGAATTTGTTAAGGTTTTATAGAAATGGGATAAGTATATTGTCGTTGTGTGATTTTTTATAGATGTAGAGGGAGTTGGTAAGGATGTTTATCATTGTATATTTTGTAATAATATTTCACATCCTCTGTTTTTGTTGATGCTCAATTGGCTTCTAAAAGACGCTCTTTTAGCTTGCAAAAGGTGCCCTTTTGAGGTCTTACTAACGCCCTTTTGAAGTCCAATTAGGCACCTTTTACATTGGTGTTTTGTAATCGATTGATTTGTTGATAGTTATAGATGTGTTTGAAAAAGGGTGTTTCTGCCCTTTTTAGACAACGTAACATGAGCTTTTTGTAATAATATTTCGCAGGCTTTGTGCGAATGACCGATTTGGATTTAAGTCAAGATAATGAGCTGTTTTTATATAAGAATGCACGACTCTTACATCCGTTTATAATTATTATTAGCGGAGTAGGAGTCGTGCATTCCTATATTTTTACAATAACCTTTGTTGCAATGTCAGTGGGATATAGCCTTTGTTATGCTGTCTATCAGTTTGTTTAAACCTATCAGACAACGATTTTAGAATGTTTCATCCTCATCATCGTCCTCATCAAAACCGAATAGGGCAGGGTCGACGAAGGCATCCATCTGACGGCGGTCCTTCTTAGTTGGGCGTCCTGTTCCACGTGCTCTGTCGACGAAGCCGCTGATACGGCTCATCTCCAGCAGCTCGTACTGCTTGGCCTCGGTTACGTTCTCATAGACTTCCGGGATGAATTTGGCACCCACCCTTTGCTCGATTGTCTTCAGCACTTTAAAGGAATAGGTAACGGGCGGTTTCTTTACATTCACCACTTCGCCCGCCTTTATCGTGTGAGAAGGCTTTACATTCACGCCTTTTATGGTGACCCGTCCGTTCTTACAGGCATCCGCTGCGATGGAGCGTGTCTTGAAGATGCGGGCTGCCCACAGCCATTTGTCTATTCTTGCAATGTCATTCATCGTTCCGTCCTGTTTTTGTAAGAATGCCGGGTGTTATTTCTTTCCGAGTTTGTTAAACTGGTTCATCGTGATGTCGATGCCGGCAAGCACAAAGCTCTTGATGATGTCTATGCTCAGGTCGATGGACGGCTGGAGTACTTTCATTTCCTCGTCAGAGTAATGCCCCAATACCCAGTCGACCTGTCCGCCCCGTGGATAGTCGTTGCCGACTCCCATCCGCAGGCGGGCATAGTCCTGTCCGATGAGCTGCTGGATGTGCCCGAGGCCGTTGTGTCCGCCGTTTGAACCGCTTCCCTTCAGGCGGAAAGCACCCAGCGGAAGTGCCACGTCGTCCGATACGACCAGCAGCCGGCTCTGGTCGATATGTTCCTTGTTGAGCCAGTAGCGCACGGCATTCCCCGAAAGATTCATGAAGGTGGTGGGCTTCAGGAGAATGACCTTTCGCCCCTTTACGGTTGTCTCGGCTACGAATCCGTATCGTTTGTCCTCAAAAACAATATTGGACGCTTTCGCAAAAGCGTCCAATACCATATATCCTGTGTTGTGCCGGGTTCCCTCGTACGTTTGTCCGGGGTTGCCCAGTCCACAGATCAGATACTTGTCCAATGTTCTGTTGTTATGGGTTTGCCAGACTGATTACTCGGCTGCAGCTGCAGGTTCTTCCTCAGCGGCTGCAGCAGCCTGGATGGAGTTACGTGTTGCCTTGATAGAGCATACGACAACCTCTTTCGGGGTAACCAGCTCGAGACCCTCGAAGCTCAGTTCGCCCACCTTGATGCTCTTGCCGAGGCGGAGATCCGTCACGTTGATGTCGAGGTGCTCCGGAATCTGCTGGTAAGGAGCCTTGACATTGATCTTGCGGATGGACATATTCATGCGGCCACCGTCGCGGACACCCTGTGCCAGGCCGACGAGCTTCACGGGAACGCCGATGGTGATAGGCTTCTGGTCGTTGACCTCGTAGAAGTCTACGTGGAGCAGTGCGTCTGTTACCGGATGGAACTGAAGCTCCTTGAGGACAGCCGTGTGGGATTCGCCGTCGATGACCAGCTCTACGACGTAGATGTGCGGTGTGTAAACCAGTTTGCGCAGTTCTGCCATGGAAGCAGTGAATGACAATGCTACCGGCTTGCCGTCCTTGCGTGCCTCGCCATAGAGGTTACAGGGAACAAGACCCTCTTTGCGGACCAGCTTTGAAGCTTTCTTTCCAAGGTCTGTACGCTTCTGACCTGTTACTTTAATTTCCTTCATAATTTTGTGTTACTCTAAATTAATATGAACTTTAATTCGCCATCACACACTGAGAGATCAAGGAATTGGAAATCCGGCGGAGTGTTCACAATTTTCAATCCTCAATTTGCAAAAAGCGCTGCAAAGTTACCTCTTTTCGCTGGATTGACCAAGTATTGTCTTAAAAAACATAGAAAAAGACGGTATTGTTTGCACGTACGGAGGAAAATTCATACATTTGCAAAGTAAAGTATTCAATACGAAACACAATCTTTAGAACAGACAATGATCAATAGGGAATTAATAAGAATCAAGATTGTCCAGTTAACCTACGCATACTATCAGAACGGTAACAGGAATATGGACAATGCTGAGAAGGAGCTTCTTTTCAGCTTGGCGAAAGCGTACGACCTTTATAATTACCTTCTGGCTTTAATCGTATCTGTCACACAGGAAGAACGCCATCGTGTGGAGATTGCCGCCAGTCGTGCTGTACGTGAAGGAACGGAGGCTCCTTCATCACGCTTCGCCAACAACAGGTTCGCCGTACAGCTGGAAGAGAATAAACAGCTCAACCTCTTCATGGAGACCCAGAAGCGTCGCTGGGAAGATGATATGGAGGCTGTACGTAAACTCTGCGATCAGGTCGAGCAGAGCACCATTTACCAGGAGTATATGGGCAGCGAAGAAGATTCCTACGAAGCGGATCGTGAAGTGTGGCGCAAGATCTACCGTACGCTGATTCAGGAGAATCCAGATCTGGATGCCGTTCTGGAAGAGAAGAGTCTCTATTGGAATGACGACAAGGAGGTGGTTGACACTTTCGTCATCAAGACCATCAAACGTTTCGATCCAGCCAACAAGGAAGACCAGGAACTGCTGCCGGAATACCGTGACGAGGAAGACCGTGATTTTGCCGTCAAGCTCTTCCGGGCTACGATTCTCAATGCTGACGACTATCAGCACTATATGAGCGAGTCGAGCCGTAACTGGGATTTCTCCCGTCTGGCCTATATGGATGTCATCATCATGCAGATTGCCATTGCCGAGATGCTCACGTTCCCTAACATCCCGGTGACAGTTACCATCAACGAGTATGTCGACCTCGCCAAACTGTACAGTACGCCGCGCAGCGGCGGATATATCAACGGTATGCTCGATACCATCGCCCGTCATCTTATCCAGACCGGTAAGATGATGAAGACCATGCCGGAGCCTCGTCCACGCCGTCCGTATAACGACCGACAGGCCGACAGGACTCCGCGTCGTGAGGGGCGCCGCCCTACGATTGCGCAGACTTCTGCCCAGCGTGTCGCCGCCCGTGAGCAGACAGAGGATGCCGGCAATAATGATCAGGTGGAATAGAGTGTGATGATCTTTCGCTTATAATCGCTTATAGTCACATATAGCCTCTCGTCACCGCCCCTCACCGAAAAGAAAACATAATAACTGATAAACAATGAATACAGCTCTTATCCTCGCAGCCCAGGCTGCAGGTCAAGGCAGCCCGATGCCTATGATTATCATGATGGTTGCAATCTTCGCCATCATGTGGTTTCTCATGATCCGTCCGCAACAGAAGAAGCAGAAGGAAATCCGTGCATTCCAGAATGCCCTTTCTGCCGGCGACACTGTCGTGACCGGAGGCGGTATCTATGGAACGGTAAAGCACATCGATATGACTACCAACAAGGTAGATGTTGAGATTGCACGGGGTGTTGTCATCACTGTTGACAAGAGTTACGTCTTTGCAAGTGTGCAGGCTTCTCAGCAGAACCAGAGTAAGTAAGCCTTATAGACAAGTAAAGGAGCAAGGCATTTGATGAGAAAAGGAAGGCCGTTTCATACATTCAGCATCTTCAGAAACTTCTTGTCGAGAATAATCAGCAAGGAGTTTCTGATTTTTTTGTTCTTCCTGGTGTTGAGCGGTGCGTTCTGGCTGGTTATGACACTGAACGAGACGTATGAGCGGGAATTCAGCATCCCACTCCGTATGGCCGATGTGCCTCGTAATGTGGTCATTACCAGCAGTCCGGACTCTGTTGTCCGCTTTACCGTCCGTGACAAAGGGTATCTGATTGCCGCTTATGGGCTTGAAGATGCTTTCCGACCTGTCTTCGCTGATTACCGGATCTATACTGACGGACGAGGAAGAGGAGAAATTTCTCCGGCCGACATACAGCGGCAGATTTATCTCCAGCTGTCTAAAAGTTCGAAGATCACTTCGGTCAAGAACGGCAAGTTCTCTTTCTCTTTCAATTTCGGCCGACACAAGAAAGTGCCTGTCCGACTGTTGGGGACCGTCACGCCAGGAAACAACTATTATCTTGCTCATGTCGAGTTTATCCCCGACAGCGTGCAGGTATATGCCGCGCGTGGTGTGCTGGACAGTATCCAGACGGTTTATACAGAGCGGCAGCACGTCAGCAATTTCACTGACATCAAGGAACTGACGGTGAACCTCCGTAAGTTCGCCGATGCCAAGTGCATTCCTGCCAGGGTGAAGATGAGGCTCTATCCCGATGTGCTCACTGAAGAGAGCGTCGAAGTGCCTATTGAGGCTATCAATATGCCGGCGGACAAGGTCCTGCGAACCTTTCCGGGAAAGGTACGTGTGAATTTCGTCGTCGGTGCCTACCGGCTGCGTACAATGCCGAAGAATGCCGAGACAAGGGAACTGCTGCCGACGGGCTTCCGGGTCGTCGTCAACTATAAGGAGGTCGAAGAACATCCTGCAGACAAGTGTCATGTCTATGTCCTTGTTTCCCCCAACGGTGTGCGCAATGTACGTCCGGCACTCACCACGGTTGATTATCTCATAGAACAGCGATGATTGTTGCATTGACAGGAGGAATAGGCAGCGGGAAATCCTATGTCTGTCGGCTTCTGGCCGAACGTGGCATTGCGGTCTACGACTGTGATGCCCATGCCAAGGAACTGATGCGCACGTCTCCTCCGCTTCGGCAGCAGCTGAAAGAACTTGTCGGTGACAGCGTGTTCCGTAACGGTATTCTACAGAAATCGGTTCTTGCCGAGTTTCTCCTCCGCAGCGACCGCCATGTGCAGGCTGTCAATGCCGTGATACATCCAGCCGTGGCCTGCGACTTCGAGCAGTCCGGACTGTCATGGCTTGAGAGTGCCATTCTCTTTGACAGCGGTTTCGACCGCCGTACGCATATAGACAAGGTGGTATGCGTGACGGCTCCTGCTGAGGTTCGCATCCGAAGGGTGATGGAGCGCGACGGAATCAGCAGGGAGAAAGCCCTCGAGTGGATGGCACGGCAGCTTCCGCAGGAGGATGTTCTCCGCCGCAGCGATTACGAAATCGTCAACGACGGCGTGTGTCTCCTTGCTCCGCAGGTAGACCGGCTGCTGTCTTTCATTTCAGAATAAGTAAATCACAAACAAGATTATATCAAAATGTTACAGACAATTCTTTCAATTGCAGGGCGTCCAGGTCTTTACAAGCTGGTAAGCCGTGGTAAAATGAATCTTATCGTTGAGGCTCTTGATGAAACCCACAAGCGCCAGCCAGCCTTCGCCACTGACCGTGTGACGAGCCTGGCAGATATTGCCATGTTCACTGATAGCGAGGACATTCCTCTGGGCGATGTGCTGGCAAAGGTACGTGACAAGGAAGGGGGCAAGGTCGCTTCGCTCAACTGGCGCAAGGCTTCTGCCAAGGAGTTGCAGGACTACTTTACTGAGGTTCTGCCCGACTTCGATCGTGACCGTGTACATTCCAGTGACATCAAGAAACTCCTTCAATGGTATGAGATTCTCGTCAAAGCAGGCATCACCAACTTCGAGGAAGAGATGAAACCGACAGAAGGGGATAACGTCGACGACAGGAAGTAAAAACGCTTTCAGAGCGGAAAATTAAGACCATAAAAGCACCGTGAACCCGTTCACGGTGCTTTTTTTCTTGCCTGCTGTTTTCCCATGAGGCACCCGAATGGCCTGGACTCGGGATAAGTGGTATAGAGTTCTTCTGTTTTAATTACCAGCTTATTACAGACTTTTCTTATCCCGAGTTCAGGTGAATAGGGTTCTTGAAACAAATCTTGCAGATACCTCTTATGCTTACCGGAAGCGTTTCGCATAGTTTCCACGGAAATACCAGCCAGGAGTCTCAAGGTATTTCACCTGCGGATTGATGCAGAACCACTGGTTGAAAATCTCAATTTCCTGTGCTGGGGTATATCCTTGTGCAAGCAGGTAGACGGCTTCTCCTGCCTTGTTGACGGCCTTGTCTACGACGATGACCGTATGTCCGGGATGACCGCCATTGATGATCACATCGCCAACCTGCAGCTCCTTGCCGGTGACGGCGGACAGCTCCTTTTCCAGTGATGCCGTTCCGGCATAGGTGAAGACGATATTCAGATACTTGCGGAACGTCTTGTAGGAATAATCTGTTCCAGTGTCTTTGCTGTACCGACACTTCCACGTATGCTTGTCAATGTGGATTCGTTCGCCTTTTGCCCAACGGACATAGTCTGCCCGGAATCCGTTGGTGAAGTTGAAGTGTATCTTGTCATACTGCTTTGTCCGCCAGAGCCATACGGCTCTCAGATAGATGACCGCATCTGCACACTGGTCTGCAGCCCCATGGCCAAAGTCGACATCAACTACCGCTCCGTCATAGCTGTGCTGCTTGACGCTGCCATTATAATAATGCAGGTCGCTTCCGGCTTTCTTTAAGGGAAGATGGCGCAGGAATGAGGCGAAGGAACCCTCCGGAAGTTTCACCTTTTTGTAACCATGGGGTGGTGCCAGTCGTTGCGGTTTTTCTTTTCGAGACTGTTCGTCCAAGGTTTCCGGACTGTTCTGTCGTGGCTGTCCGTTGGTCTGTCCTGTGCAGGAGAGCAGGAATGCGGTCAGTATTACGGAGATTGTAAGTATCGTTCTCATCGTTCTTTGTATGCTGAGTGTTATGGTCTTCATCTGCAAATATACGCAAAATCTCCTGACCAGTCAAGCTGACGTTGTTGAAAATCTCCGTCAAAGGTAGTCTTTGGGATCTTCCTGAAACGGATTGCAGACAGCTCTGCAAAGACTGGCGGATAACCCTCATAGACGCTCTGCGGCAACTTTGCACAGGATTCCGCATACACAAAAGCCCCCGGACGCGGACACGTCCGGGGGCAAATTCATTTCTAACGGAATCATCTCAATTCCTGCCTCCTCGTTTCTCACATTGAGGCCGGTGTCCCTCCATCAGAGAGCGGCATACGGCTTTAGTCTACTGTAATCTGACGTGCGACTTTCTGTTCCTGGACCTTGATCTTAGGCAGGACAACGGTCAGCACACCATTTGCGACACGGGCGGCAATCCCCTCTTTTTGGACATCATCCGGCAGAATCAGGGTCTGCTCGTACTTGCTGTAAGCGAACTCACGCCGCAGGTAGTGTCCCTTTTCTTCTTTCTCTTCGGCTTTCTTTTCCATTTTGATGGTCAGATCACCGTCGCTGTTGATGTTCACATCGAAATCGTCCTTGCTCAACCCCGGTGCTGCAAGCTCTACGGTGTAATCCTTGTCAGACTCCTGTACGTTGATGGCCGGTGCTGTCGCATTTGCCTTAGGCATATTAGCCGTGTTCAAAAAGTCATTGAAAACTTCTGGTAACCATGAATTTCTATACATATCTTAATCTCCTTTACTTTAGTTGTTTGTTAATGTTTTGTACTGACTGTTCTGCAAGGAGCGTACCAGCGGGTTGCCTCTGACATTCTGTCTGCTTTGTGTGACAATTTGTCTTTTTCCTGTTCTTGAACCCTTATTCAGCCAATAATTCTTTCAGTACGACGGCATTGTTGCGTTCTTCGTCGTGAGCGGCAAAGAGCAGGGTAGCGTCGGGATGTTCCCTGAGAACAGCCCGGAGCTCGTCTAAGGCTCCGCTCCCGGCCAGCTCTGCACGATACCGTTGCTCGAACTCGGGGAATTTCTCCGGGTCGTGTCCGAACCACTTGCGCAGTTCATTGCTCGGCGCAACCGACTTCAGCCAGAGGTCGATCTGCGCTTTTTCTTTACTGATGCCCCGCGGCCACAACCGGTCGACGAGGATACGATAACCGTCGGATTCTTCCGCCGGTGCGTAGGCACGTTTGATTTTCATTGTCTTATTCCAGTTTTAGTGCTCTTGGAAAGATGATCATGTTCTCCACATAGACGTGTTCGAGAAGATAGTCACGGAACCGGCGCAGGTCGGCAAGAACCTTCCCGTATTCCGGCTCGGCATCCGCAGGCGCAGTGTAGTTGTTTGTGAGTACGGCAATCCGCCCGTGGCGTTCAATCTCGTCGCTATGGTCTGCCATCATCGCATCGATGGGGTACTGGATCGTGCCGCAATGGAACGGCATGTGCTCCTGTCCCAGCTCCGAAGCGTGGAAGAGGTCGATGATGAAAGGGAAGAGTACGTTCTCTTCTTTCTGACAGTGTACGTCGAGGTCGGCAACGCTGTTGCGGAAGTGGTCTGCCACACGGTCCAGTTCCGGGTGTGTGGCAGCAAGTTCGTCCAGTCTGCCCAGCAGCTCGTTCCCATACTTGCGTGTGTTCCGGTGATGGAACTTCAGAACATAGTCGACAAGCAGGTCGAGGTCCCATGTCTCAAAGGGAATTGCAGGTTTAAATGATGTTTCTGACATATTGTTTGATTTTTCGACAAAGGTATATGGATTATCTGTATTATGAGGTAACATTTGTGTCCGTGAGAGATTAAAGTTGGTTAAAACATGAGTATTACGGGGAAAAATGCTAACTTTGCACACCATGGAAGATAAAGTTATGAAGTCGCTCCGGACCTGTCCGCTCTTTGCCGGGATGAGCGATGTTGAGATAGAACTGACCCTGGACAATGTGCCCCACCAGCTGGTCTCGCTGCCTGCCCATGAGGTCTATGCACTGGCAGGCATGCCCTGCCGCCATGTTGATATTGTGGTAAGTGGCTTCCTGATCTGCCGTATGGCGGCCCTTTCGGGGAAGCAGGTTGAGGTGAGCCGTCTGCGCAGCGGCAATCTTGTTGCGCCGGCCTTCGTGTTCTCAAAGGACCGCAGTCTGCCGGTGAGTGTGGAGACAGACGGGAAGGTCGACCTGTTCCGTATGCAGCCTGAGGCACTGAAGACGCTGATGGACACGGATGAGACCATCCGTATGAATTTTATCCGTATCCTGTCGAATATCGATGTCTTCCTGACGCGTAAGATGAAGATACTCAGTCTTTTCACGGTACGGGAGAAAGTAGCCTACCTCCTTCTTGAAAGAGCAGGGGAACAAGGCAGCGACGAGATCCATCTTGAACGGTCCCGGCAGGAGATAGCCGACTCGTTCGGCATTCAGAAGTTCTCCCTTCTCAGAGTCCTGTCCGATCTGGAGAAAGAGGGCGTCATAGAAATCAAGGGGAAGAACATCAAGATTCTCGACCGCCATAAGCTGTCCCGGTAGATGCATGGTCCGCTGTCCGCTTTCAGGAAGGAGAAAGGACTGGCTTGTCTGAAAGGCGGAAATCCAATAGAAGTGATTTATGGAATCGGTTTGTATTTGAACGGCCATGACGGTCGTATCAGGAGACGTTTTACTGTTCGGGAAAGATGACACTGAATGTTTTATGGATTCTTGTGGGTATAGCCCTTGTGTTATGGGGAGCTGACCGCCTGACGGACGGTGCGGTGGCTGTGGCAGAGCAGATGCGGGTGCCGCAGATTGTCATCGGGCTGACCGTCGTGGCGATGGGGACGAGTATGCCCGAGTTCTGTGTGAGCCTTGTTTCGGCATTGAAAGGGACTCCCGATCTGGCGGTGGGTAACATCGTCGGGTCCGACATCTTCAACACTTTACTCATCGTAGGTGTGTCGGCACTGACAGCACCGATGGCCATCCTGAAGAATACTGTCAGGAAGGACATTCCCTTTTCCCTTGTTGCATCAGCCGTATTGCTGATCATGTGTCTTGACGGAGAAATCGGCAGGGGGGATGCCGCTGTTCTGTTTGTGCTCTTTCTCACCTTTATGTACATGACGATCAAGGAAGCCGGAACGGAGGAGGAGGCCGGGGGTGACAGCGACAGGAAGAAGCCGCAGGCAGCATGGCTTTCGGCAGTGTGGATTGTCGTCGGCCTGGCGTGCCTGATAGGCGGCAGCAATCTTTTTGTTGAAGGAGCGACGGGAGTGGCTGCAAGTCTAGGTGTTTCGGAGGCCGTTATCGGTCTGACAATCGTTGCCGGTGGTACGTCTCTTCCGGAACTGGCGACGAGTGTCGTCTCGGCCCGCAAGGGAAACAGCGGCATAGCTGTCGGAAATGTCCTCGGATCCAATGTGTTCAATATCCTTGCCATCCTCGGTGTTACCGGAATGATAACCCCTATGAAGCTCCGGGGGATTACCATGACCGACCTGTCCATGCTGGTGGTCTCTGTGATACTTCTGTGGCTCTTCTCTTTTACCAGGTACAGGATTGAGAGATGGGAAGGTGCCGTGCTGACGGCAGTGTTCGTGGGGTATATGTGTTATTTGGTGTGAAAGCCCTCTGGGCCGGCTTGCGCATGAAGAATTCCCGGCCGCTGGGAACACGGTTCCCAGCAGC
The DNA here is from genome assembly GCF_900454835.1 of Prevotella denticola. Lineage (GTDB taxonomy): Bacteria > Bacteroidota > Bacteroidia > Bacteroidales > Bacteroidaceae > Prevotella > Prevotella denticola. The sequence goes on from NZ_UGTM01000001.1 coordinate 537,092, forward strand.
CGGGAATGTCGTTCCCAACGGTCGGGAACTGTGTTCCAGACGGCTGGGAATACCGTTGATTACCGATACTGCCGGAGAAGACAGACTGGAATCCCGGTCTTCCAGTCAGCATACTATAGAATCTCTCTTGCTATCCATGCGCAGGCTTCGGCATCGGCGAGAGCATGGTGGTGCCGGGAGAGATCGTAGCCGCAGGCTGCTGAGACAGTGTGCAGCTGGTGGTTGGAAAGGTGAGGAAAGACACGCCGTGCTGCCCTTAGCGTGTCAAGGAACTCATAGTCAGGATAGTCCATCCGGTAGGTTTGAAAGCATGCCTGCAGGCATCCCTTGTCGAACGGAGCATTGTGTGCCACAAGCGGAAGTCCCTCGATGAGCGGTTCTATCCTTGCCCATACCTTGCTGAAGACCGGAGCACCGTCGGTATCTTCGCGTGTCAGCCCGTGAACCTGTGTACACCGCCATTGGTAGTAGTTCGGTTCAGGATGGACGAGAGAATAGAACGTGTCTGCAACCTCTCCGCCCCTTACGATTACGACTCCCACCGAGCAGACACTGCTGCGCTCGAAATTGGCCGTCTCGAAATCAATTGCTGCAAAGTTCTGCATAATCTCCTGTAAAGCGTTTGAGGTCTCTGTTTGTTTTTTCTGCAAATATACGTCTTTTCAAAGTAAAACTAAGAGCTTTACCCAAGATTCTTCCTGCTTTTCGGTAAAAAAGACTGAGCATTATCTCAAAAAGGGAACACGCCGGATAACTGCCTGGGCAAGACGGCTGATCGGAAGGGATACGCCATAACTGATCGCAATCAGGATGACATAAATCACCAGCGGATATCTGAAACCATAGATGAAGTCGTGGAACAGATGATAGCAGAAATAGGAATGGGTGAGCCACATGACCATGGAATGTCTGCCCATTGTTATAAGGAATCGTCTGGTCATGCCGTTGATGTTTATGTGTGATAAAAGGTATATGTAGGAGAATTCAAACAGATAAGAGGTTGCTGCGCTTGAAATAAGACAGTTTACGATGAATAGAGAAAACAGCAGAATGGAGGTAACTGTCCTGTGTGAATGCAGGAAAGGAGAAGAGGCCCTTCCTTTCTCTGTCTGACGATGGAACGCTGCGCCGATTGCAAAAGGGAACAGCACGTCGAAGTAGGTCAATACATAGCTGTACCATTCTGTATATGCCTTGGCAGGTGCAACATACCGGCTGATGACATAGCAGCTCACCATATACAATCCCCATGAAATGATGAGACTTCTGGCAATTCCTATCCTGTCCATGCATCTGAAGATCTGCATGGATGTCAGTGAGAGCAGCATATAGGGAAAAAGAAACCATGTCTCGGAATTATAACTGCTGCTTAGGCTCGTTACGTTCATGAGGACATCTGTGGGACTTCCGGGATAACGTTCAGGTCTTACGAAACACCCGACGCTGACGAAGACCAGCAGAGTAATCCAGTAATGGATGTACAGTTTCAAAAGCCTTTTAAACTGGTTTTTGAGGGAAAGAGTGCCATGGAAATTAATGTAGCTTAGTCCATAGCCGCTCAGCATCAGGAAAATACCGACAGGGCTACATGCACGGCTGACGATGTAGACAAGTGGTTTCCCATCGAGATAAACCATTGGTCTACAGTAGTCCCCCAGGCTGGGATTATTGAACAGATGTAGAAACAGCATCATCAGGATTGCCACGCCTTTCAGCAGGGCCGTCTGTTCTTTTGTCATTGCATTAAACCGTTTAATGCGATGCCTTGTACCCAAATCGCGAAGGTCACAGCCAAGTACCTGTATGGGGTCAGTCCTAAAACCCAGTTGCAAACCTACTTCTCTTAAGCACACAATTTCATAAGCCTATATAAAAAGAAAGGAATATCTGTGACTCCTCTGAACTGTGCCCTGAATGCCTTAACCTTGGCATTGAATGACTCAGCATTTGCATTTGTTGCTCTGTTTACAAAGAAATTGAGTATGGTTTGATAATGATTTTCAAACGTGTCAATCACCGTGTAGAAATTGTCCACTCCCAGCTCTTCAACCTCATTGAACCATTTAGCCAGCTTCAGTCTTGCAGCATCCTTGATGCTCTTGATGTTATAAATATCGGTAAGTTTCATAGCCAGATCATATGCCTTTTTCAGTGTAGGATAATGTTCAAAGATGATTTCCGCCCTGGCTTTCTGTGCTTCAGTCCACTTGGTCCTGTGCTTGGTCAATATGAACTTTGCCCTGGCGAGCAACTGCTTACGCGTGTCACCATTGCTGTATCTAAATGGTATATATTCCTTTCCCTCACTTTTAGCTTCTTTTATCTCCTCATTCTCTTTATCCCTTGCCATCCACCGGTAAGCGATACGCATGTCATCCAGAGCATCATAATACAGTTTCTGCACATGAAACCTGTCATTGGTAATGAGTGCTTTGGGAAAAACGGCACGGGCTATGCGCATCATCGAAGATGACAAATCAAGTGTTATCTCTTTGACAGTCTTTCGTTTGGACAGGTCTATCTTCTTGACAACCTGAATAACGTCCTCTGCCTTGGTCCCTTTAACCACAGCCACTAAAGTTCCATTTCTGCCCTTTCCCGCCTTGTTGGTCAGAAAAGTATAGACCTCGCCACTGCTTAGACAGGTCTCATCAATACTTAGACTCTCACCTATGTTATTTTCAAACAATAGCCAGTCTTGAGCATGATCCAACTGATCCCAGCTGCGGTAGTCACTGAAATGTTCCTTGTACTGTGTGGATAACTGCTTGCCATTTACGCCATAGTGCGCACCGATGCTTGCGATGCTCTCTGCAGTGGACTCAATTCTATTCTTTTAAAAAAGAAACGAACTCGGGGGATAGTTTACTGCCCTCAGCCGTCAAGTCATCATATGAATAAGTAAATATCTCTCCGTTGGAACTGTCACGCCACTTGCGTCGGCGAACATGGAGGTAGACGGCTTTGCCACGAAGAGGAAAGTCCTGAATTACACGCTCGCTGGTAAAACCATAACTGCTTACAGTGCCTAACTTATGGTCTGACTTTTCCATAAAGTTACGCTCGTCAAGCCAAAAGTCAAACTGGGAAACACCCTCTTGAATATCGACAACATCAAAGTAGTCGGCAAGTACATCTGGAAAGATGCAACGTAATAGTTGGTCACTCTTCATGATGCAAAGGTAATAAATACTTATGAAATTATGCGCTTAAGAGAAGTAGGTTTGCAACTGGGGTTTAGGACTGACCCCCTGTATGTGAAGCGTGGACATTGTCATCCACGTTCAGAGGTACTTGGCGGAAACCTACAACAGGAGATGAGAAACGCCCACACTATCGCGGACGTTCACTGATTCATCCATTCCTGTTGTTCATTCTACCGCCAAGTTTCCTGAACGTTATTGAATAAATAGCAAACGCTGAATTGTTAACCCACAAAATGGGACCGGACACACTCCTGTGTCTCAAGTCCAGGTGCAAATATAGACAAAATTCTCCAATTAGAGGTCAGTTGGGGCTGAAAAACGGGAAAATGTTCTTCCAGAGGCTGCCGACATTCCTGAAAGCAGCTGGGAGAAAATGCCGGGAAGTTCTGGCCATCGTCTCCCGGATGTTCTGAAGTCCAGGTTCAAATCTTTCGTTCTGTCTTGAAAACATCCTGGTTGCCTTTTTAGGTGCATAGACACGTTGGCAGTACTCGGAGTAGTACTGGGGGGAGTACTGAAACCTGGAAATTACAAAAAAACACAGAAAAGTTTGGTCGGTTCGCAGGAAAATCGTACCTTTGCACTCGCAAAAACGAAATGAGCGCCCTTAGCTCAGCTGGTAGAGCAACTGACTCTTAATCAGTGGGTCTAGGGTTCGAGTCCCTAAGGGCGCACACAGACAGGCTTCTGACCCGGGCCTTTTCGTTTAGCAGCGCCCTTAGCTCAGCTGGTAGAGCAACTGACTCTTAATCAGTGGGTCTAGGGTTCGAGTCCCTAAGGGCGCACATAAAGAGGATTTCCGTTCATTGGGAATCCCTTTTTGTTTTTCTGTTCTTTCCGCTGTATAATCCGATTAATTTTGTGTAAATTTGCAGCTTATGAAGCAAAACCGCCTCAAGATATATACTACACTTCTGCTCTTCCTCATCATGTCAGGTGCATGGGCGGGCAGTGGAGGTGATGGACTTATCGGTTATCCCGGAGGAAAGTGTTATATGTTCCGTGTCACGTTGGTGGACAAAGCCGGTACGCCCTACTCCCTGGACAGGCCGGAGCAGTTTCTGTCGAAAGCGTCGGTTCTCCGGCGGCAACGGCAGGGGCTGCAGCTTGACTCTACCGATCTCCCTGTGTCGCCGGCCTATATCCAGCGAATCAGGAAGGAGGGAGGAAGGATTGTGGCAGTGAGCAAGTGGAACAATTCGGTTCTCGTCCGGGGCGACAACCGGCAGACACTGGAAGACCTGAAAGTGCTGCCGTTCGTGAAGGACAGCAGGCTGGTATTCGTCTCTCCGGACTCTGTCCGTCCTCTGTCCCAGCGCGTTCGTTACCGTACAGATCTGCAGGTCCTTGACTCAACGGTCCACGACTATTACGGGATGGGGAAGGCGCAGCTGGAGAATCTGGATGGCAGGAGACTGCATAATCTGGGCTTTATGGGGCAAGGGATGACGATCGCCGTGCTGGATGCAGGTTTCATGAATGTGGACAGGATTCCTGCCTTCAGGAATGTGAACATCCGTGGTACGCGTAATTTCGTCGCAGGATATGACGACGATGTCTTCAAGGAGATGGATCATGGGACCAAGACGCTGTCGACGATAGCCATGAACCAGCCTGCCGTCTTTGTGGGTACGGCCCCCAAGGCCGCTTTCTGGCTTCTTCGCACGGAGGATTATCTTACGGAAAGCCCGGCGGAGGAAGACTTCTGGATAGCCGCTGCGGAGTTCTCCGATTCTGTAGGAGTGGATGTCATCAGTTCCTCTTTGGGCTATCATGGCTTTGATGACAAGTCGGCGAATTATCATTATTCCGATCTGGACGGCCGTACGGCTCCCATATCGCAAGTGGCCTCCCGCCTGGCAGGAAAGGGGATGGTCCTCGTCAACAGTGCCGGCAACGACGGCATGGGATCGTGGAAAAAGATCAATGTTCCGGCGGATGCTTTCGACATTCTCACGGTGGGGGCAATATCTCCTGACGGTGTGAATGCTGCATTTTCGTCGGTCGGTCCTACGGCAGACGGTCGTGTCAAACCTGATGTGATGGCGTATGGCTGTCCGACGAATGTGGTGTCGGGGAGGGGGTATATCACTCCTGATACCGGTACGTCGTTTGCCTGTCCGCTCATTGCCGGAATGGTAGCTTGTCTGTGGCAGGCGTTGCCTCATAAGTCTGCAACGGAGATTATCGAACTCGTCCGCAGGGTGGGAAGCAACTGCCGCAGGCCTGACAATATCATGGGGTATGGTGTTCCGGACTTCTGGTCGGCCTACCAGTCGGCTACCCGTTGTACGGAGGGATGATGAGGGGGCTGAATGTGCCTTGATGGAGGCAAGAGGAATCAGAGGAAGATACACCTTATTATATAGGGGGGGATTTGAATAAAATGGAGAAAGCACTCACGCTCTATGAACTGAACTGTATGGTGGCAGACACAATCGACGCCACTCTGGCACGCTCCTACTGGGTAGAAGCCGAACTCTCCGAGGTCCGTGAGAACCGCGGACACTGTTACATGGAACTGATAGAGAAGGACGGGAATGGAAATGTCCCGGTAGCCCGGGCGTCGGCCAAGTGCTGGCGCAACGTATGGTCGGTCATCATGCCCTACTTTGTCCGCATTACCGGTCAGCAGGTGCATTCGGGAATGAAGCTGATGTTGCAGGTGCATGCCCAGTTCCATCCCCAGTACGGCTTCTCGTGGATTGTTGATGACATCAATCCTGAATTTACTATGGGTGACATGATGCGGAAGCGGCAGGAGATCGTCCGCCGGCTGAAGGAAGAGGAGGTGTTCGACCTGCAGAAGGAGCTTCGTCTTCCTATGTTCGCCAGTCGTATTGCCGTTATCTCCTCCGAGACTGCGGCAGGCTATGGGGATTTCTGCAACCAGTTGGAAACGAACGAATATGGTTTCAAGTTCCATATAGAACTGTTCCAGACCGTCATGCAGGGCGGACAGGTGGAGCCGGGTATCATATCGGCTCTTGACAGAATCAACGGGCGTGAGGATGAGTTCGATGCTGTTGTCATTATCCGGGGCGGTGGCGCAACGGCCGACCTCAGCGGCTTTGATACATTGGAGCTTGCAGAGAATGTGGCGAACTTCCCCCTGCCGGTCATAACGGGTATCGGGCACGAGCGTGATGAGAGTGTGCTGGACATGGTGGCGTTCCTGCGTGTGAAGACACCGACAGCTGCTGCGTCTTTTCTCATTGACCAGCTGGCGGCAACGCTTGCGAGGGTAGAGAATGCACAGAGAACGCTCGCCGAAGGTGTCAGGAGGAAACTAGAGACGGAAAAGATGCGTCTCCGGCATTTCGGGTCGCATATTCCGGTGCTCTTCTCCCTTGTCCGTACGAAACAGGAGGCACGGCTTGACGCACTTTTCCATAGGCTTGCAGAACGGATGGGCGAATCCCTGCACCGGTCGGCTTTCCATCTCGATGCACTGATGCAGCAGGCATTGCCCCCTCTGCATCTCGGTCTTTCCGAAGCGTCTCACCGGCTTGAAATGCTCGATCAGCGTGTGCGCCTGCTCGACCCCTCTCTGCTGTTGAAACGGGGTTACAGCATTACGCTGCACAACGGCCGGGCTGTCCGCAGTGCGGGAGAGCTGAAGGCCGGAGATGTGATCACGACAAGATTTGCTGAAGGAGAGATTGAGAGCAAGGTGGACAGTCTGAGATAGCTTTTCCCCGGCAATTGTGGAACTGGCGTTTTCAGCTTTTCTGCTTTCCTGATATTCCATTCTCTCTGGTCTTTTCAGGCTCTCTGGTCTTACAGGCTTCCCCAGTACTGGATAGAATCGCCGGAATCTCATAGACCAGTTTCCTCTCTATGGCTGCCAGGATTAATAATGACAAAAAACAATCACAATGAAAGAAGTAAATTACGAAGAGGCTGTTCATCAGCTGGAGAACATTGTCGAGAAGATGGAGCGCGGCGAACTGGATGTTGATTCCATGGTCTCACAGCTGAAGCGGGCACAGGAACTTGTAAAGCTCTGCAAGAAGAAATTGAAGCATACTGATGATGAGATTCAGAAGCTGCTTTCTGACCAGTAGACTGTGTCCCGTGCGGGAAGGGAATGCCAGAGAGGGCATTAACAAACCCGGTATTTGGTTTGCATGGTAAAAGAATTTTGCGTACTTTTGTATTTTAGTGTCACAGAATGTTAGATTAAATACATATTAATATGAAAAATCTGGATTGGTCAAACTTGACATTTGGCTATCAGCCAACTGATTACAACGTGCGCTGTTATTACCGTAACGGGAAGTGGGGAGAAGTGGAAGTCTGTTCGGATGAATACCTGAAACTCCATATGGCTGCAACCTGCCTTCACTACGGACAGGAGGCTTTTGAGGGCTTGAAAGCTTACCGGTGTCCCGACGGAAAGGTACGTGTCTTCCGTATGGAGGAGAATGCCGCCCGCCTGCAGAATACCTGCCGTGGCATTGTCATGCCGGAAGTTCCCACGGAGTTGTTCGTCGAGATGGTCAAGAAAGTGGTCCGTCTCAACCAGGCGTATATCCCGCCCTATGAGAGTGGAGCAACGCTGTACATCCGCCCGTTGCTGATCGGCACTTCTGCTCAGGTAGGTGTCCGTCCGTCCGAGGAATATTGTTTCCTGATATTCGTCAGTCCTGTCGGGCCTTATTTCAAAGGTGGATTCTCGGCCAATCCATATGTCATCGTACGTGATGCTGACCGTGCTGCACCGCTGGGAACGGGAATGTACAAGGTGGGCGGAAATTACGCTGCATCCCTGAGAGCCAACCGACGGGCACACGAGAAAGGCTATGCTTCTGAATTCTACCTTGATGCAAAGGAGAAGAGGTATGTCGATGAATGTGGAGCGGCCAACTTCTTCGGCATCAAGAACAACACCTATATAACTCCGGAGTCTACCTCCATCCTCCCCTCCATCACCAACAAGAGCCTGATGCAGATTGCTGAAGACCTGGGCATGAAGGTGGAACGCCGCCCCGTCCCCGAGGAGGAACTCGACAGTTTTGAGGAAGCTGGTGCCTGTGGTACGGCGGCTGTCATCTCTCCCATATCTCATCTTGATGATATGGAGACAGGAAAGGTTTACAGTTTCGGCGACAGGCCCGGACCGTGGTCAACCAGGCTCTATGAGACCCTCCGCGGCATCCAGTATGGGACCATTGAAGACAGACACGGCTGGACGACGGTCGTGATTGAATAGTTCCCGGGTGTCTTTCCGGGGCGGTTTTCATGTGACTTTATTTTTGGGCCATTGACGGTAAAAAGTGCCATTTTTGCAGCATGAATCACCGTCAGTGACAGATACAGGATATTTTCATTAATCATATAAAAAAATCAGGAGAGTAAGAAAATGAATATGACAAAGAAGATGCAGGATGCGTTCAACGCACAGATTGTCGCAGAATTGTGGTCGTCAAACCTCTATCTGCAGATGGCATGCTGGTTCCGCAAGGAGGGCTGGAAAGGTTTTTCGAGCTGGATGTACAAGCAGGCAGAGGAGGAGAGACAGCACGCCATGGATATGGCGCAGTTTGTTCTCCACCGTGGCGGAGAAGTAGTCCTTACGGCGATTGATGCCGTCAAGACTGACTGGGCGGATGCCAAGGAAGTTTTCGTAGATACGCTGGCGCATGAGCAGAACGTGACAGAGCTCATCAACCGGCTGGCAGACGTCGCCGATGAGGAGAGAGACCGTGCTTCACAGAACTTCATTGCAAAGTACATTGACGAGCAGGTGGAGGAGGAACGGAGCGTCCAGGACATTCTGGATTCCTTTGCACATCTGTCGAGCCATGCCGTTGCGCATATTGACAGTCAGCTCGCCAAGCGTCAGTAATACGGACGTGGATACACGACGGAAGAGTGCCGGGGGCAGGCTTGTCTCCGGCACTCTTTGTTTCTGAGCCGTTGTATAAGAACCTCCGGATGTCTGTAGAGATGTGTCGTGGAACGGTGCTGTCCGATAGACATTCCCCGTGTAAGTCCGGCCATCAGTGCCTTACTGTATATGAAAACGGAAGGAATGAACGGGCCTTCCTTGCAGATGTGTTGATGCCCGGCACACATTGTGTTGACGGCAGGCTCCAGCCGTGTTGAGGGTTCACACCCTTACAATATATTGCCGGGACGGGAGCCGCTTGCGGCTGGAGAAGAGCTGTGCCGGCAGAACTTATTCGATCAGGGGGCTGCTTTATCCATGAACAATGTGGAATTATCTGTTCAAAAGAGATTACGCATGGGTGTCATGCTGTTGAAGCCTTGCCGGACAGCTTCCAAGGGATATAAGTGCAGAGAAGGGAATGCACGGACTCGTTAAACATTCGGTCCTGCACGCTAAAGCTATATGCTCTACAGGACAGCCATCTACGTATTTAGCGGGAGAACCTTACTTTAGAGGGTAATATTTGTTGTTTATCCATCTGTTTCATTGTCTGTTCGAGTTATTTTTGCTATCTTTGTCCTGCTAATGGCAGAAGGCTGCCTGAACAGGGCAGCAGATGGTGACATGACATGTATCAAGAATTCCCGTTTGATGCAGACGGTGAGTGAAATGTAAAAGCTATGTTCAAATTTTTCAAGGAAATCATAGAAAGTTTTAAGGAAGGTGTAGAAGAGGGTAGAGCTGAACTTGAGAGCGAAAGGCAGTCCGAGTATAATGCTACCCATGGAGCAGTTTCCAAGGTGAAAGGGCAGGGCCTCCCAACTGTGGAGAATCTTGCTCTGGCGTTGAGCTGTCCTTTCCGTTCCGTCCTGACTTCAGGTTTCCCGATACGTCTGATGGAGTTCGGTCGGTTGGCAGATGATGAAATGAGAAGACTGAGGAAACTCCTGAAAAGAGATTTTGGAATAAGAGATGCCGCAGATGTTTCCAGCGTCTTGGAAGAGCTGGAGGAAGCGCATGACGAGGAGGACAATCTTCCCCGTTCTATATTTTTAGCAGGACTGAATCTTTATATTCTGACATCTGCTGTAGATGTCGGATATCTGCCTTTCTGTAAAGTTGAACCTCTTTGCCGTGAGAAAATAAACTTTATCAGTACGAACGTAGTTTCGTGGCAGCAGTTCGGACTGTTGTTCATGGAAGGCGAGTGTATCAACAATGCCATTGGAAGGCGGTTCTTGAAAAAGAGCATACGGTCATTGCTGGTGGAAGAATCCAGTCCATGGTGCATCTTCCCATGGGAGAGTATTCCCAAGGCCCTTGATTCTGTAGAATGACAATTGTGACGGGACTCTCTATTCAAGGTAAAATATTGTCTTTGCAGGGAAGAATTTTGGACATTGAGCCTTGAGCATCGAACTTTGTGATATGTGTCGAGGGAATCCTCCTTGATGATAATCAGACAGTTTGATTTTCAACAACCAGAAACAGAAAAAGGAAAATGATTTCAATAGACGGACTGACAGTGGAATTCGGCGCGAAGCCATTGTTCAAGGATGTTTCATTCGTCATCAACGAGCGAGACAGGATAGCCCTGGTGGGGAAGAACGGCGCCGGAAAATCAACGATGCTGAAGATTCTCTGCGGCCTGCAGAAACCTTCAGGCGGATCGGTATCTGTTCCCAATGAAACGACTGTGGGTTATCTCCCGCAGGTGATGAAGTTGTCCGATGACACGACTGTGAAAGAAGAGACGCGCAAGGCGTTTGCTGATACGACAAAGATGGAAACACGTCTCAGGAAAATGGAAGAGGAGATGGCCGAGCGTTCCGACTATGAGAGTGAAGGGTATGCGGAGCTCGTGGATCGGTTCACAACGGAACATGAACGGTATATGATGATGGGAGGAGAGAATTATGAAGCCGAGATTGAACGTACGCTGACGGGGCTCGGTTTTGCAAGGGAAGACTTTGACCGCCCTACACGTGAGTTCTCCGGCGGATGGCGTATGCGCATCGAACTTGCGAAGATTCTTCTCCGTCGTCCTGATGTGCTCCTGCTTGATGAGCCGACGAACCATCTTGACATAGAGTCTATCCGGTGGCTTGAGCAGTTTCTCTCACAGAGTGCCAAGGCGGTTGTGCTCGTGAGCCACGACCGTGCTTTCATCAATAATGTGACGGACCGTACGCTGGAGATTACCTGCGGACACGTTGAAGACTACCGTGTGAAGTATGACGAGTATCTCGTCCTGCGTCGTGAACGCCGTGAACAGCAGCTGCGTGCCTATGAGAACCAGCAGAAGGAGATAGCCGACATGAAGGCTTTCATTGAGCGTTTCCGTTATAAGCCCACAAAGGCCGTACAGGTACAGCAGCGCATACGTCAGCTGGAAAAGATTGTACCTATAGAGGTGGATGAAGTGGACAGCTCTGCAATGCACCTGAAGTTCCCCCCATGTCTGCGGAGTGGAGATTATCCTGTCATCGCAGAGGAGCTCAAAAAAGTCTACCCAAGCAGATTGCACGGCGACGGACCGGGACAGACGGTGTTCGAGGGCGTCAATCTGACAATCAAACGAGGCGAGAAAGTTGCCTTTGTAGGTAAGAACGGTGAAGGAAAATCAACCTTTGTGAAGTGCATCATGGGAGAGATTCCTTTTGAGGGTACGCTGAAGATAGGGCATAATGTACAGATAGGGTATTTTGCACAGAACCAGGCACAGCTGCTGGATGAGAACCTTACAGTCTACGAGACGATAGACAGAGTTGCGACAGGTGATATGCGCCTGAAGATAAACGACCTTCTTGGTGCTTTCATGTTCGGCGGCGAGACATCCGACAAACGCGTCAAGGTGCTTTCGGGTGGTGAGCGTTCACGTCTGGCAATGATAAAGCTCCTGCTCGAACCCGTCAACCTCCTCATTCTCGACGAGCCGACAAACCATCTTGATATTCCTTCAAAAGAAGTTCTGAAGGAAGCCATCAAAGCTTTTGACGGAACGGCTATCATAGTGAGTCATGACCGTGAGTTCCTCGACGGGCTGGTTAGCAAGGTGTATGAGTTCGGTGGTGGGTGCGTGCGAGAGCATCTGGGAGGAATTTATGATTATCTTGAAAGTCTCACCTCCCTTGATGCCTCTTCTGGAGAGAAAGGAAGTGTCAATCTGGATTTTCCGGTGCGTGGCGGCAACCAGCCGGCAGCTCCCTCTCTGAAGGAAGAGGGCGGAGATACCTCCGTGAGTTCCGGGTCTTCTGCCTATGCTGAACACAAGGCCCGGCAGAAGAAGATACGCAAGGCACAGCGTGCCGTGGAAGAGACGGAAGCGAAGATAGCTGAGCTGGAAGCACGGAAGCAGAAACTTGATGAACTCCTCATGATAGCAGAAAATGCTTCGGATATGGAACTCGTGACGGAATACACAGATATTCAGCGGGAACTTGATGAAGAGAACGACAGATGGATGGTGTTGTCGGAGAATCTGGAGGCTCTCAGGAGCTAAGCAGTTCTTTCCCTTTTCGGTATAGGGGTAAGGAGAGAAGAAGACGGTAGGAAAGAAGAATTTACTTTTAATTTATTATTATATGAAAATCAAGACACTTTTACCAACGATGCTCATCGCATCTGTCCCGATTACTGGTATGGCGCAGAGTCAGGCAGGTATCAAGGCCGAGAATTTTGACAAGTCGGTCCGACCGGCTGACGACTTCTTCACTTTTGCGACCGGAGGATGGCAGAAGCGCAATCCGCTCCCTGCTGCATTCTCCCGTTTCGGCTCGTTCGATCAGTTGCAGGAGAATAACAACAAACGTATCAATACCATTCTTTCAGACTTGCTCAAAAAGCAGGGTAAGGAAGGGACAGTCGAGAAGAAACTGGGTGACTTCTATCGGCTTGCCATGGATTCTGTGCGCCGTAACAAAGAGGGTGTCAGTCCTGTCAGACCCTTGCTGGACGAGATGGAAGAGGCAAAGACATTGTCAGACCTCCGTGCGCTCCAGCTGAAGTATGCCGTCTTCGGTTACGGTGTGCCGTTCGACTATGGCTTTGATGCCGATGAGAAGAATGCGAAGATGAACATCCTGAACATCTCACAAGGCGGGCTGACTCTCGGACAGAAGGAGTACTATCTTGACAATGACAGGGCGACGAGTGACATTCGGAATGCCTATCGAAAGTTCATTGTCAATATGTTCCGTCTCTATGGATTCTCTGACGGTCAGGCACTGGCGAGGCGCGATGCCGTTATGCGTTACGAAACGATGCTGGCATTGCTTTCTAAAAGCCGTACGGAACTGCGCGACGTTGAAGCCAACTACAATAAGATGACACTCGATGAGTTCAAGGCGAAGTATCCTGAAATTCCTCTTGAAGAGCTGGCGAATGCGGAGGGGATAAGGAGCGAGTATATCCAGTCGATGGTTGTAGGTCAGCCCGCATTCCTTGCAGGTGTTGACAGACTGGCCTCGACAGAGAGTGCTGATGAACTCCGTGCGCGTATGGAGTGGAGTGTTATCCTCTCTTCGGCTAACTATCTGAGCGATGACGTTCGTGCTGAATACTTCAGCTTCTTCAGCAAGACAATGCGCGGGACGAAGCAGGATTATCCGCGTTGGAAACGTGCGACACAGCAGGTGGAGAGTCAGATGGGAGAGGCTCTCGGACGTATCTACTGCGAGCGTTACTTCCCTGCAACAAGCAAGAAGCGCATGGAAGATCTTATCAAGAACCTGCAGGCAAGTCTTGCCGAGCGCATCAAGGCGCAGGACTGGATGAGCGATCCGACAAAGCAGGCTGCCCTCGAAAAACTATCCACTTTCTATGTCAAGGTGGGCTATCCCGACAAGTGGAAGAATCTGAGCCAGCTTGCAATCGATCCGTCAGCGTCTTATTACAAGAACGTACAGGCCTGCCGGAAGTTCTGGTCGGAAGACGCCATCAGGGAGAAAGCTGGAAAACCGGTCGACAAGGACCTGTGGCTGATGACTCCCCAGACCGTAAACGCATATTATAACCCGACGACAAATGAAATCTGCTTCCCGGCAGGTATTCTCCAATACCCGTTCTTTGATCCAAAGGCTGATGACGCTTTCAATTATGGTGCCATTGGTGTGGTTATCGGACATGAGATGACCCACGGATTTGACGATCAGGGACGTCACTATGATAAGGATGGAAATATGACCGACTGGTGGACTGCAGAGGACGGCAGGAACTTTGAAGCCCGTACCGGAAAGTATGCCGACTTTTTCAGTGCCATCAAGGTGTTGCCGGACCTCAATGCGAATGGCAAGCTCACTTTAGGTGAGAACCTTGCCGACCACGGTGGACTTGAGGTCGCATTCAACGCTTTCGAAAAGACACCTGAAGCAAGGAAGGGTAAGGTCATTATGGGCTTTACACCTGAGCAGCGTTTCTTCATAGCATACGCCGGTGTCTGGGCTAACAACATCACCGAGGCGGAGATACGTAGTCGTGTGAAGAGCGACCCCCATTCCCTGGGTGAGTGGCGCGTAAACGGTGCTCTTCCGCATATTGATGCATGGTATAAGGCCTTTGGTGTAAAGGAAAGCGACAAACTCTTCATCCCGGAATCTGAACGTCTGAAACTCTGGTAATCATTATCGGAACGGATAAGGGCTGCATCAAAAGTGCCAACAGACTTTTGATGCAGCCCTCTTTGTTTCCGTAAGATTTTTCCTGTCAATTGACTCTTTGAGTATGGCCCGCCTTCTGTTGGTGACTTTTCTGTTTTGTGTCTGACGGATTTGCTGTTGAAGATAGTTTTTGTCCCGATATTTTACCTTTCCCGATAAGAGATTTACTCTGGACTCTTGTATTTTCTGTAATCCTTTGAAGAGGCTATGACGGATAAGGATAACACGATTCGTAACAGAAGTATAAGCTTTTGATTTTCAGAAAGATAAGTATATACATCGAGATGGTGCTTAGTTGTATGCCAAGTAGGCCTCGGTTGCGCTGCAAGTAGGCCTTGAAAGAACCGCAGGCAGGCGTTGATTGAGATGCAGGTTGTGGCTGATTGCAATACTAATGAATTTCGACGCATGTTCTGTTGACGTTCATACGCTGAAACGAGAATGCTTTGAAAGGAATGAATGTAAGGTTATTTCATCTTTGCAGGAGCGTCATCATGCACTTTAAAAAGAACCGGTATCAAAGATGCCAAACTTCAAGACAGGGTTCTACATGGGTCCGGTCATTATAAGCACCAGTAACCGTTTTGACCAGACAGAATCATGCTTTTGCGGAACAGATACTCCGCTTCAATCCATCCAAGGCAGTTACTTGTCCGGTGTGCCGCCAAAGGGATAATCCGTTTGTCATGTCTCCTTTTTGTCAAACATACTCCTCAGGATTCCGATTCCGGTATCTGTCTTGAAAATGTTTCTGCAGGCATTTTCAATCGCATGAGCCGAACAATTGTCCTCATGGAGGTTTACAAGGAAGTCTGCCTCCACGAGTATCTGATAATCAGGACCGTCAATATGACTGTACGTGTGATGATGTCCGATGAGATAGCAGATACGGTTTATCTCTTCTTTCGTGAAGTCACCCAGCCCTTCCATCAGCCTCTGCGCCTCATCCGGTCCCTCTCTTTCCTGATATTTACCGTTGCAGGAACCGTATTTCTGTTCGCTAATGTGGATACCGATATCATGCAGGATGGCAGCGGACTCAAGAATATCCTGCGTCTTGGGGTCAAGCCCTTCAAGAATACCGATAGCAGCGGCATAGTCATGTACTTTCATGAAATGCTGGATACGCTTCGGGTCCCCTCTGTCGTATTCCGTCATAGCGACAATGAGCTTAGCATGTTTAACATCCATAGTTGTGTATGTCTTTGTTCAGTTGCAAAAATAGTCTTTTAATTCTAAAGAAAAGAATCTGAAGGAATGAAATAACAGAAGATATGTCACAGCCTCAGTAGAGTGAGGTTGTGATATAAGTCTGTCTCGGACTGTTCGGACTCTTCTTGTCCGTCGGTTCCAGCAGATGTGCATCCAGCAGATGGGTGAGAATCCTGCGACGGAAGCTCGTCCGGCTTTTGTATCCTGTAGCATCCATCATGTTGAGAATCGACTTCGGAGTCACGCAGAGCCTGAGAATTTTTTCAGCACGTTCCGTCTCCTCTTTGGGAAGCGTAGGACAGTACCGTTCTATGCTGGGAGTGTGTCCTGATGGACGGCCATATTCCATTACCGGTTCAGACACCATGTTCGGCATTTCA
The DNA here is from genome assembly GCF_900454835.1 of Prevotella denticola. GTDB lineage: Bacteria > Bacteroidota > Bacteroidia > Bacteroidales > Bacteroidaceae > Prevotella > Prevotella denticola. The sequence goes on from NZ_UGTM01000001.1 coordinate 553,443, forward strand.
TAAGGGACAGGACGGTACAGCACGCACTTGAACTGATTGCCCGATTCATCATTGATGAAGTCAATCTTCGGATATTCGTTCATTGCACGGATGATGCCCGAACCCAGTCCACGGTAAAGCATTGTCTTCGCGCAGAAGCTCGCCATCAGACGGTTTCGGATGAAGCTGTTGCCGAGTTTTATATCGTCTACGTCCATGCCCCCAGGAAGTTTGCCTGGAGATATGATTTCCACCCGGTTGTCGAAGATGAGCAGACGTACGGCAGCAGGCTTCAGGTAGTCACGGTGGACAAGTGCATTCTGCAGGACCTCTTCCAAGGCTATTTCGGAAATCTCCAGGTGTCCCACGGAATTGAAATTCTGTCCGTCCTGTAGGGCATGCAGGTTGCTTCTGAGGAATGACATACCCTCGGAAAAGAGCCTTGGGATTGTTCCGTCGATGTCCCTACTGTCACGATAGTTGACGCTTCCTATGTTGTTGCCATAGAAAGAGACAGCCTTGACAACCATTTCCGGACAGAACATCTGCGGCATATTGCCGAAATAAAGAAGTCCGGCTAAAGTCAGCCTGCCGTCTAAAGTCGTGATCTGCATGTTGCGCATCAGAGCTTCGAAAGGAAGGCCGAAGTCCGAGGCCTTCTTGTGGAACACCTCCATGAGGTACTTGTCAACCAGCCATTTGTCGAGGTCTGCAATGCTTGTATTCTTCACCCCCTCTTCATCCGGATGATAAGTCCCCGACTCATAGAACAGCTCCAGGAGTTCGTTGTTCTCTGTAATGCGTCGTTTGTCTGCCCCCTGCTTGACGAAGATGTTCCCGCTGATGTCCTTGTAGGGTTTGCTTATACCTTCCTTGATATGGATGACAAGTAGTTTCTTGCCCTCTATGGCCACGGTTTCGCTTTCAACGTAAAGAGTAGGACGGATGTTTTCGTTGGCAGTATTGCCCACCTGGCTGCTGATTTTCTGTATTTCTTCGTAGCTTAATCCTTTGACGTTGCCTGTTTTGTCTTCTATGCCGAAGATGAGGTAGCCGCCTTTGCTGTTTGCAAATGCGACAATCTCGTCTGCAATGGCGATGTCCTTGCTGAAGTGTTCTTTGAACTCAACTCGACTGTTTTCTCCTAATGAGATGATTGTTTTCAGCTCTTTTGCATCCATAGGGGGTGTTGTTGTCTTTTGTTGTTTTCTGTTTGGTTAAGTATTTGCTTTTACTTATCCACAAAGATATATATTATTATTCGTACTGGTTAAGTAATTGTTTATTTTAACATATAATTAACAAATAAATAGAATTTTTCTCGCTACTTAACCGGAATTGTATTAATGGTTGGTTAAGTATGTTGTTTTGTTGGTCAAGTAGATGTCTCATTTCGGATAGGTTGTTTAGGAGGATGGAGAAATCTTGTAATCTTTATCCATAATTCCATAACACATCCTTTATAATATATATGTAACTTTGCAAGCGACAGGAGGGAGGAACTTTATCGTAATAAATGACATTAGCAAAAGAAAGGAATAGTAATTATGAAAAAGAGTGTTTTTGCAGTCAATGGTATGAAGTGTGTACATTGCAAGGTTAATGTGGAGAATGCCTTAAAGGCTGTCACAGGTGTACAGGCGGCTGAGGCCAGTCTTGATGATGCGAATGTTACAGTGGAATATGATGAAAATGCGGTAACCCCTGAACGGCTCAAGGAAGCCGTTGAGGACAGTGGACGTTATGAAATGAGTTTGTGAAAGCCTGTGCTACATCCTGCCTGCGGGTTCACTGTATGAATGAGGTGGGTGGTCTAAGGAGTGTTGAAGATTTCTGGAAGACCGAAGAGGTATGGACTGTCAACGGGCGAGATTGTCTGTACGTGGTTGTTTACCCTTTTCTTTCTGGATGTAGCATGGACTTCTTTCCTTCGTATGGAAAGATGTGAATTATTATGGAGAGAAATGAATTATATGGTAAGGATTGAAAGATTATGAAACAGACCATTCCTGTTATTGGCATGGCGTGTTCGGCATGCTCTGCCAATGTTGAAAAGAAGCTGAGCGAGCTTGATGGCATCAATTCAGCCTCGGTATCGCTTCCTGGCCGTTCGGCTCTGATAGACTATGACCCTGATGTGATTTCACTTGAGAAGATGAAGACTGAAATCAATGAGATAGGTTATGATTTGGTCATTGACAAGAAAACATCCGTAGAGGAGATAGAAAAGCGTACGTACACATTGCTGAAGCGCAGGACTTTGCTGTCGTGGCTGTTTGCGATTGCCGTGATGTGTGTGTCGATGCGGTGGATAGACCTTGGCTCGCGTGACATTTCCAATCAGGTCTCATTACTGATAGCTCTGTCGAATATGCTTTGTTGCGGTCGTCAGTTCTATGTTTCTTCGTGGAAGCAGCTGCTCCATGGTACTGCCAACATGGATACTTTGGTGGCATTGTCTACAGGCATTGCATTCTTGTTCAGTTCCTTTAATACGTTTTGGGGTGATGCGGCATGGGCGAGTAGGGGTGTTGTGTGGCATACTTATTTCGATGCATCGGTAATGATCATCACATTTGTCTTGACTGGCCGCTTACTGGAAGAAAAGGCTAAAGACGGTACGGCATCGTCTATTCGCCAGATGATGGGCATGGCACCAAAGACCGCCCATGTCGTTGAGGGCGACAGGATCGAGGAAGTTCCTATCTCGACAATTGGGGTAGGGGATGTCCTGGAGGTGCGTCCCGGTGAGAAGGTACCTGTCGATGGCGAAGTTATATCCGCAGAAAGCTTCATGACGGCAGACGCTGCGTACGTTGACGAGAGCATGATTACAGGAGAGCCGACGCCAGTTGAGAAAAAGAAAGGCGCAAAGGTACTGGCAGGAACGATACCGAGTCAGGGTAAGTTCCGCATGCGTGCCCGCCAGGTCGGTGAAGACACAGCCCTGGCACATATCATCCGAATGGTGCAGGAGGCACAGGGGTCAAAGGCTCCTGTGCAGCGGGTTGTCGATAGGGCAGCATTGATATTTGTCCCTGTTGTAGCCTGCATAGCCCTTGTCACGTTTCTGTCATGGTGGGTTATCGGAGGAAATACTTATCTCCCGCAGGCTATTATGTCGGCTGTTGCAGTGTTGGTCATCGCCTGTCCTTGTGCTATGGGACTGGCGACACCGACAGCTCTCATGGTGGGTATCGGCAAAGCTGCCCAGAAACAGATTCTCATTAAGGATGCCACAGCCTTGGAAAGTCTGCGCAAGGTGACTGCCTTGATAACGGACAAGACAGGCACGCTGACCATTCCTAACAGGAACATCGACTTTACAAAGGCTGACAACCTTCCGCTTGAAGTGCGTGAGACATTGAAGCCCAAGGCCCGTGAGGCGATGGAATCCCTGCAGCAGAGCGGAATAGAAGTCTATATGATGAGTGGAGACAAGGAGGAAGCAGCACGCTACTGGGCTGACAAGGCAGGCATCAAGCATTATCATAGTGAAGCATTGCCACAAGACAAGGAAAATCTTGTCAGGCGGTTGCAGACAGAAGGAAAGTGTGTCGCCATGGTCGGAGACGGAATCAATGATACCCAGGCTCTGGCACTGGCTGATGTAAGTATTGCCATCGGAAAAGGAACGGATGTCGCCATGGATGTCGCACAGGTGACGCTTATGGGGAATGACCTTTCTGCAATTCCAGAGGCAATACGGTTGAGTCGTAATACCGTCCGCATGATATGGGAGAATCTCTTCTGGGCCTTTGTCTATAATATCATCTGTATTCCGCTTGCAGCCGGTTTGCTTTATGCTTTCGGCATTGACTGGCAGATAACCCCTTCATGGGCAAGTGCCCTGATGGCTTTCTCCAGCGTCAGTGTGGTACTTAACAGTCTCCGTCTGCGTTGGATGAAATAGATCCGTCTCAGTTTTCTTTGCAAAAAAAAACAGAGTTTACCGATTACCAGTCCGGCTTGAGGTGCCGTGGTAATGGTAAACTCTTTGTTTTATGTGGATTCTCTTCTGTGTGTTGGTAAAATCTCTCTGAAGTGTTCTCTCCAACAGCATAAAAGTCTCCCTGCCGTCTGTTCCTGTCGTCTATCTCACGGGATAGTCATACCGGCTGGTATTATAATATCCGTTACGTTGTGTGGGGACATGGTCGAATTCAACGTTGACGGAGATGGAATTCTGGTTGTGGGACCCCCATTGATAGGTTACACCGCCCCCGATTCTGTCCATGAAACGGCTGGCGACAGCACCGTACCCCCATCCCATAGGAGCATATTCGTATGCCATCGGTGCGAAGCCGTAACCTATCGGGGCATAGCCCCCGACACCGTAACCGTACCAATAAGGTGATCCATAGCCGAATGCCTGCCCGAAGTTGTCTGAAGTAAAGGCTTTCTGTACGAAAGCGTATGCGCTCCAATGTTCATTGAACTGATAGCCGAGGACGGCATTGACACCGCCTACAAAGTAGTTGCCACCGCGATAGGTAAGATGATTTACATATCCACCTACCGCCAATGTCGCTTTCTTTGACAGGTTAGTGACATACATCAACGAAACATCCTGAGAGAAGCCTGCACCGTGACTGTTTCCGTGTCCGAAGCCTGCAAAGGCCGATGCGCTGAGGTTCACATTCAGTCCCTCATGCAGTCGCCATGCCCCGAAGCCGTATCCCCAGCCCGGATAATAGAAGTCACCGGGCGTGACGGTCTGTCCGTTCTCCGCAATGAGAGGCAGGTTGCTGTCAATCTGGGCCTGCTGCGCCCGGTCCTCTGCCAGCCTTCTTGCATACGCTTTCTCTGCTTCTGTGGCTTCACGTGGCCCTTGCAGGCGCACCGACTCTATAGGCTCCACGGCGGAAGTGTCGCCGCTGTAATTCCCTTTCGTGTTCTGTGCAGACAGCGGTGTACACAGAACGACAGCCATTATGAAAATGTATTTCCTCATTTGCCTGCAAATATAAGTATTCGGTGGTCGTCTGCCAAGCATTTTAAAGATAATTAGAGCTTTTTCAAGTTGCAGTAACTATTCCTCGGGTCCAGCTGGTTTCAATGTAGAATGAGACATTTGTGTAATCCGGATAGATTCTGTTCCCCGACGGAGGCCGATTGTCATGAAGTGCTCTGCGGAAAGACGTGTTGTTATTTTGTCCGCATGATCAGCGGAGGGTCGGTAGTGAAGAAGAATACCGTAGCACCGTGGAAAACCTGCCCCGGAAGGAGTTCGTTGTTTATTTTTTCCATGCCGCTATTATATCCTGAGTGGAGAGGCTGCAGAGAGATGCCACAGCTTCCCTTGCCATAGGTGTTGATACAGAGAGTCGGCTCGCTTGAGTAGACGGTCATGGCGCGGCCGCTCTGTGCGTCGAAGAGAATGGCGGCCGGCTTCTGCATATTGTCAGGATGGCGCAGCTGGTAGGCATTGTCATATCCGTTGTTTGTACTCTTGATGCGTTCGCCGATCTCCCGTGGTTTGGTAAAGTCGAACGGTGTATTCCTTATGCGCTGCAGTACACCCGTCAGCTGCCTTTGTTTGTTATAGGCATTGGACAGGAAGGCATCGATCCACAGATGCTGCTTGAGGATAGACCGGTGCATATCTCCCGACAGATTGAAGCAGATTCCATTTGTCACCTCCAGCTGTGTTCTGGCTGTTGTCGTTATCCGGTAGTCGATGTCGAGTGCGTTCTGGTCGGACAGGGTGTAGGTGACGGTAACGTTCAGCTTTCCGTCCAGTCCGTTTTCTCCTTCAGCAGTCACATATCGTAAAGAAACGGACTGATTGTCAGAACTGACGAGCTCCCAGGTCTTCCCCGACAGCGTTTCCGCATTCTCCTTGCCGAAGCAGATGATCGTAGCACCCAGAGCCCTGTCTTTCAAATATCCTTCCTTGTCTGCATATCCCTTTATGACAGGCTCCAGCCTGCCGTTCCAGTTGTGTGCAGTGAGTGAGACAAGACGTGCTCCGTAGTCGCTGACAACCGCCTCCATGCCGTTCCCGTTGACCAGTCGGAACTGTTTCTGCGCATTTGAACAGAGGACAATGCCAAGCATTGCTGCTGTCAGTATGATGTGTAAATGCTTCATAGCTTTATCTGTTTGATCCCTGACAATGCAAATATAGGAAAAAAAGTCGAGACGAGGATGGGAAGCTGCGTTTTTTATTGTTTGGAAGGCTCTGAAAAACTATCTCTGATGGATTTTCGCCTTTCAGGCGGTCTCACGTAGCTTTCCTAACCCCGTCAACCAAGTTTGAAAGTGAGACGGAGAGCAGTCAACCAAAAACATTAAACTGCATTCATGAAAAATTCCCGGCTGCTGGGAATCGTGTCCCCAGCGTCCGGGAATGTCGTTCCCAGCGTCCGGGAATCCTGTTCCCAGACGGTCGGGAATCCTACTCGTCGTAGTTACTCGTGATTCATGAAACGGTGCTCAGCCAGCTGTTCATACTTCGTTCCCTTTCTGCCGTAGTTGGCATAAGGATAGATGCTGATGCCGCCGCGCGGTGTGAAGATTCCTGTTACTTCTATATATTTCGGATCCATCAGGTGGATAAGGTCTTTCATGATGATGTTTACACAGTCTTCGTGAAAATCGCCATGGTTGCGAAAGCTGAAAAGGTAGAGCTTCAGGCTCTTGCTTTCCACCATGCGTATGTCCGGGATGTATGAGATGCGGATTTCGGCAAAGTCGGGCTGCCCTGTAATCGGGCAGAGACTCGTGAACTCGGGGCAGTTGAACCGTACCCAGTAGTCGTTCCCGGGATGCTTGTTGACGAATGTTTCCAGTACTTCCGGGGCATAGTCCGTCTTGTATCGGGTCTTTGCACCTAATGATTTCAGGCCCTCTTCGTTTCTTTCCATTTTCTTTTAAAGGATTTAAGGGAGTCAGAGTAGTCAGAAGGAGTTAAGCCCACTGTTCTGGCTGTCTTGGCGGACAATCAACAGTATGGAATTGGCCTCCCTCTGTCTCCTTTGCTCTTTTTAGTTTAATGCGAATATCTTCCAGATGCTGTAGTTCACGTCATTGTCGTAGACATCCTCACCCTCATGTGCCTTCATCGCTTTCACGATGCGGATGGTGACGGGAAGGGCTATGACTTCGTAGATGGTCTTCAAGAATACCTGCCAGAGCATCAATTTCGGCAGTTCCTCTGTCGGGACGACTCCGCCCAGGGCCAAGGGGAAGAAGATGATCGAGTCGCAGCTTTCTCCGGCAATGGTACTGAGGATGGCGCGCCAGGAGAAATGCCGCCCCTTGTCGTGGATTTTCATCCGGCTCATCACGTAGGCATTGGCAAACGATCCTACGATGAATGCCACGAACGAGGCTGCCGCCACACGTGGGGCAAGACCGAAGATGGCGTGGAAACCGGCATCGTTCGTCCAGTAAGGAGCACCCGGAATCCAGTCGCACAGCGCACCCATCGCCACGAAGAAGAAGTTCATGGCAAAGCCAGTCCATATCAGCAGTCGTGCTTTCTGGAATCCCCATACCTCACAGACGCAGTCGTTGATGATGTAGGAGACGGGGAAGACAATCAGTCCGCCTGTCAAAGAAATGCCGAGTACGGAAATCTGCTTTGTTTCGAGAATGTTTGCCGAAATGAGGCAAACGCAGAAGAGGATGCTGAAAAGCATAAACAGCACGCTCACCTGTTGTTTACTTTTTGTCATTATCTTGTTTTGTTAAAGGGGGTTGACCAAGTACCCCTGTTTGAATTAAGCGGCTGCAAAGGTACGCATTTTTATCCACCTGGCAGGACAAAACACATAAAAAAACATAATAACCCATTGTGATAGGCGGAAAATCATTACTTTTGTAGCCTTATCGGATTATAGTACTAAATTTAAGGAATAACATGAGGAAAATCATTCTGATGACCATGCTGGCTACGGTCGCATGGGCTGCCAAGGCGCAGGACACCAAACCCTATGAACAGAAAATGTCTCAGATCGAGGCACAGTATAAAACACTTGAGGCGGATTACCGGGCTTTCGGGAAGAAAGATCCCACGACGTTCACTGATGCCGAAAAAGCCAGACTGAATGAGATAATGATGAGGGCTGACTCTCTTGACAAAGTGCAGAAAGCTACCGTGTTGGAGATTGTGGAGAAGTTCAAGACGACAAAGTTCCCGGCAAAGTACGTGGCAGACATCATGTATGATGTGGAATATGATCAGCTGAAGGCACTTTGTGATCCGAAGACAGGCTACTACAATGAACCTGAGATGACGAAAGTAAAGCAGCTTTTCGACTCTTACAAGCTTCGTCAGCCGGGATCTATGTACAAAGACCTCACCATGGACGACCTCAATGGAAAGCAGGTGAAGCTGAGCCAGTGGGTCGGCAAGGGAAAGTATGTGCTGGTAGACTTCTGGGCAAGCTGGTGCGGCCCCTGTCGCGCTGAAATGCCGAACGTCGTTGAGGCTTACAAGCGTTTCAAGGACAAAGGGCTGGAGATAATCGGCGTCAGCTTCGACAGCAACAAGCTGCAGTGGTCTGCTGCCGTGGAGAAACTGGGTATGACTTGGCCGCAGATGTCCGACCTCAAGGGGTGGCAGTCGGCTGCAGGGGCTGTCTATGGCATCCGCAGCATTCCTTCCAATATTCTCCTGGATCCGGATGGTAGGATTGTCGCCATGGATCTCAGAGAGGCGAAACTGCTGGAAGTACTGGCGGAGAAGCTGAAGTAATGTGAAAGAGTTGGTCTAAGTCTCCCTCCCATGCGGAAAGACCCGGTTCTATAAACGAACAGTCGCCGTAACTCGTTGGAGTTACGGCGACTGTCTGGTTTCAACCATTTTGTTTTCCTCTTGTTCAGAGTAAGTTAAGGTGGACCTGGTGGTAAATGAACTTACCTATATCAGTCCTTGATATTCAGAAATTTAGCCGAACCTCAATTTTTACTGTAGCCAATCTGTAGCCATTTCAGATATTTTTGAGAGAACGCACAGAAGTTGCATAGACTTCTTGTTTTCGGGTTCAAAGTTACAAAAAGATGATACATCTTCCAAATATTTGACTAAAAATGTTTTAGAAAGCTTGTGGCTACAATTTTTCAGTGCACGGTGCAAGACCTATCTATATATAGGCTTGCACCGTGCACTGAAGAGCCTTGCCACTTGTGATATACTGCTGATAATCAATATATAAAATGGTATTATATTACCAGACAATGGTATTTTGATATTCCGTTAGAAGCTCATTTCATTAGGAACTTTGCAGCCATAATCATTATAGTCCAATGTATTATGGCAAACAAAAACAGCAACTCAGAACAAAAGGGACACCTGTACATCGGTTGTCCTACGCTTGAAACTTTAGCTCTTTCATGCGTCAATGCAAAAGATGCTGCTCATACAAGTAGCATCGAGTATTCAAATTTCCTAAAGGCTTGCAAAATGGAAAAGGACATCAGAATCAGCACATATCGGAAATGTGCAGCAGGTTTAGGAAAAGAAGTTCTAATCATACATCTGCCTTTGGGAACCATAGAGTCGATGACCAAACCCAAAGCCCATGTGAAGAATCTTTATGAAACAATTGAACTGGATGAACTGATCAAGGTTTTAATGAAGGTTATGCCAAGTGATGGAATGAAGATAGTGAACTTCATGGAAGAGTTCAAAGGGCATCTAACAAGACACGACAAGGAGAACCTGATGAAACCCTTTCTGTCAGCTATTGTAGAACTTTGCCAAAACTTACTTAATGATGATGGAAAACCATGAAACACGCTCCCTAATGAATGAGCTTCAAACTCTTCGCGAAGAGTTCAGGCAGATAGCCTGCTTTATCAGAGAGCTAAAGCGTGACTACTCTGTATTAGAAGAGAAAATAGAGTTAAGTACGGCAGATGTCTTGCATCTGCTTGGTATATCTAAGGCATCCCTTGCCAGATGGCGGGAAGCGAACTCTATTCCTTACCGCTATGTATCAAGTAATCATGTGGTCTATCCATTCAAAGGACTCTACCTTTCTGTAAAGACAGGTAGGGCTACATTCAAGGGCTTTCGCCGCTTGGAGGCTTTGCAGCGTCTGAACGCCTACAAGGATGGTGTCCTTAAAGGCTACATGGGGGATTCTCAAACCTTATTTGAAGAACTATGAACATCAAAGAAGAAATACTAAGCCGGACGAACAAAGGACTGGAGGTGTTCTGCTTCTACATGCCCATCAACTTTGTACCCAAGCGCAACTTCCGTAATCCATTGTATGACGATAGGCGTGCATCATGCAATATCTACCTCGATAATAAGTCTGGCTGCTACCGCATGAAGGACTTTGGCAATGACGCCTACTCAGGTGATTGTTTCTGGTTTGCTGCAACTATGCTCGGTTTGGACGTGAGAAAAGATTTTATGAATGTTCTTGAAACAATCATCAGAGATTTACAACTCAATATTCGTCTTGAAGAAAGAAAAGAATACGGTAATAAGCGACCTGTCTTAATAAAACCTTCAAAGCAGCCTATATTACCTCCACCCGACCTTAATACTTCCATGACAAGCGAGAAGTGGTTTACATATATCGAACAGCCCTTTGGAGAAGAGGAACGAAATTATTGGCGACGATACGGCATTGATACCAGGACTTTGCTACGCTTCCATGTTAAATCATTAGCACGCTATGAATCCGTTTCAAGTCAGGGCAAGCCATTCTCACTTGTTTCTACGCGAGAAGAGCCTATGTTTGCTTATTGCCTTGGCAGGTTTGTGAAAGTTTATCGTCCCAATAGTAAATTGCGCTTCCTCTATGGAGGCAAGGAGGTGGATGACTATGTGTTTGGTTTTGAGCAGTTGCCCTGCAAAAGCGATATGATATTCATTACGGGGGGAGAGAAGGATGTGCTTTCACTCTCGGCTCATGGATTCAATGCCATCTGTTTCAACAGCGAGACAGCACAGATACCAGAGAATATCATTGAGGGACTATTGCTCCGTTTTCGACATCTAATCATATTGTATGATACGGATGAAACAGGACTAAGAGAAACTAAACGACAAGTCGAAGCTCTATCCAAGTTTAAGGTGCTTCACTTAACATTGCCCTTACAAGGCACAAAAACAGAAAAGGATATTTCCGATTACTTTGCCTTAGGCAATGGTTCGGAAGGTTTAAAGGCACTGCTTTCTGATATGTTTACCCAAATGTATGCACAGACGATGATGATATTGCAATCTTGTGAAATAGACTATGACAATCCTCCCGATGCCTCGAAGTCGGTGGTAGCAGTAAACGGCGTACCCCTCGGTACACAGGATAATCTGTTCTGCATCACTGGCGGAGAAGGAACAGGCAAAAGCAACTACATTGCTGCCATTCTTGCCGGTACTCTTGGTGCAGAACGCTTACAACCAGAACAAACTTTGGGATTGGAGGTAACCGCCAACCCCAAAAGATTAGCTGTACTCCATTACGATACAGAGCAATCAGAAGCACAGTTGCATAAGAATTTGGGGAAGACACTTCGTCGGGCAGGAGTCACGTCTGTACCAGAGTTCTACCATTCTCTTTATTTGGCTTCACTTTCTCGTAAAGATAGATTGAAAATTATTCGTGAGAGTATGGACTTGTTTCACCATAAGCACGGAGGAATACATCTTGTGGTAATTGACGGCATTGCAGACTTGATACGATCTGCCAATGACGAAACGGAGAGTATAGCCATTGTGGATGAACTCTATCGTTTGGCAGGAATCTATAATACTTGCATCATCTGTGTGCTCCATTTTGTCCCTAACGGTATTAAGTTGCGTGGACATATTGGTTCCGAATTACAGCGCAAGGCGGCAGGTATTCTCTCCATAGAGAAAGACGATAACCCTGAATATTCGGTTGTAAAAGCTCTGAAGGTGCGTGACGGCAGTCCACTCGATGTGCCGATGATGCTTTTCGGCTGGGACAAAGATGCGGATATGCACGTCTATCGTGGAGAGAAGTCGAAAGAGGATAAAGAAAAGCGTAAGACGGATGAACTTTTGGCTGTTGTAAAATCAGCTTTCCATACCAAGCTAAGACTCTCATATCAAGAACTATGTGACGTATTGATGCGTGAAATGGAAATCAAAGACCGAACGGCAAAGAAGTACATTGCCTATATGAAAGAGCAGTGTATATTGTCGCAGGACGCAAGTGGTAACTATCAAAAGGGTGAGCTATGCCATACTTAGAACAGACAACAGAGAACGATTGGTGCAAGCGATTGTTTGACAGCTTGAGAACTATCGAGAGCAAACTCGACCAACTGCTTGTGATGAAAGAGCAATCTGTTGACACAACTATTCATCCGCCTCTTAAACCAGAGTATCTTGACATAATCGACGTGTCGAAGATTCTCAAAGTAGAGCAGAAAACCATTTACAATTGGGTATGGGCAGGAAAGATCCCATATCTCAAAGCGAATGGTAGACTGCTGTTTCTTCGTGACGAGATAGACGATATGCTTCATAAACGAGAATGTTGGTGATCAACAAGCAATTTGTTTATTGCCGAATTCTAACTTATGGCACATCTTAAAATAGACATGAATATGAAGAAGATAGTTAAATTTTAGGACAGTAAATCAACTATTAGTTTATTTGTGGGAATTATTTTCAACCAATAAGCTATTATTTGAAATGATTTGCTTATCTTTGCGGTTGAAATAAATACAAGCAAGTAAACTATGAGTGTATCTACAGGTAACAAAATCAACCAAATGCTCCAATTAGGACAAAAAAACGGATTGTTGTTTGCTCAATGGCTAACAGGACGAGGATATTCCAGTCAGCTATTAAAAAGATACCGCATATCGGGATGGTTAACACCTCTATGTAGAGGTGTAATGTACCGTACTGGGGATAACCTATCTGCCTATGGTGCATTGCAGTCGTTTAATGAACAGTTAGGAAAGAAGTTCCGTATAGCTGCTCATTCTGCATTAGAGTTATGGGGCTTCAATCATTATGTGCCAATGGGTAAGCCATTGCTAGTGATAACTGCTACCAATGAGAGAATGCCTCAATGGATGAAGCTTAACGTATTCGACCGTGATTTTCATTTTTTCAAAACAGACGCATTTATGCAAGCACAAATAACGACTTTGTCTTATTTAGATTGGAATTTACTCGCGTCTACTCCAGAACAGGCTTTTATGGAATGCTTGTTACTATCGCCGCGGCAATACAACTACATGGACTTGTACTATATAATGGAACAGCTAACAACATTGCGTTCAGAGGTTGTCCAATCGTTATTGGAAACAACCAAGAACTATAAGATGAAGCGCCTATTCTTATATATGGCAGAAAAAGCAAACCATTATTGGTTTGAAGAATTAGACTTATCTAGGATAGATTTGGGAACTACAAAATTGCAGTTGGTAAAGTCGGGGGTATATCTCAGTAAGTATAAAATGACAATCCCCAAAGAATTGAACGACTATGAATAATCATCAGTATAAAAGTCAAGTGGCACTATTGGTACGCATCATGCCCTTGGTTTATAGAATCAAAGATTTTGCCGTACATGGTGGTACGGCTATCAACTTGTTTCATCAGAACATGCCACGGTATTCTGTGGATATAGATCTTACCTATATTCCCTTGGAGGCACGTTCAACGAGCTTGGAACATATCAATCTGAATCTTCAAGACTTGAAAACGAGCATCGAACGAGCCGTACCGGGAATACATGTGGTACATAAAACTGATGTATGGAAACTGCAATGCACATACAATGGCACTACGGTGAAAATCGAAGTGAATGGCACCAAACGTGGCATACTTGGAGAAGCGGAAGTAATGAACCTCTGCCCAAAGGCGAAAGATGAGTTTCAAGCTAACTGTAAGGCACGCATCGTACCTTATCCACAACTATATGGAGGTAAGATAGCGGCTGCTCTCAGTCGCCAACACCCACGTGATTTGTTTGATTGCAAGTACATGAAAGACGAAACATTGGATGAAGTAAAAGACGGTTTGTTTCTGTGCTTACTGGGAAGCGACAAACCCATCATAGAATCACTTTGTCCTAATGACATTAATCAGGAGGAGGCTCTTGAACATCAGTTCAAAGGAATGACCGATATTCCTTTCACTTACAAGGATTATGAGTCCTCGCGTAACGACATTATCAGAAAGGTAAATGCCTGCCTTACCGATGAGGACAAAGACTTCATCATTTCTTTTGAAGAAGGCTCCCCGCAATGGGAACTATGTTGTGCTGGTGATTTGAGCAAATACCCATCCGTACAGTGGAAACTGCTCAATATCGAGAAACTAAAAAAGCAAAATCAAAAGAAGTTTCAAGAAGGAATTGATAAACTCAAAACTTTTTTTGAAAAAATGATGTAGGTATAATCCGAATATAAACACTACCTTTGCAACGTAAATAGTGCCGATAAGGACTTTTGTCGCTTTATTAGCACTCTAAAAAGGGGAAATGGGGCTGTGTACTTTGTCGATACAGTCCCTTTTCGGTGTATTAAAACTTCAAAATCTTATGGATCTCTGAATAGAGCATAATAAGAAAGAAGACTATCAGCTGCTTAAAAACAATTAATAGTCCTCTCTTTTAGTGGACTTGCGGAGAGTCGAACTCCGGTCCGCACAAGGAAACCATATGCTTTCTACATGCTTATTTCAGCCTTCTGTTTTCGAGTGTTGGCAAGACCTGAACCACCAACCAACACCTTATCCTCTAAATTTCATCTATGCATCGAGGCATACACAAACTATTTCCGATTTACCTGCACCGCTTGACCCTTAGATTCGGAACAACATCCTTGGAGCAGTGTCTCGTCGCATCACCTGGTGACGCAATAAAGCCAGTAATCTACTATGCTTCGATTAGGCAGCGAGAGCGTAATTGTTTTCGCCAATTAATTTTTTGACCACTCAGATTTAGGAGGTAGCCGTCGAGCCTCCGCATGCTTACATACCATCTCATCTTGCCGTCAAATCCATACAAGCCCTCGGTATGTTCTGCAAAGTTACATATTATTTCTGAATTTGCTGAATGAGATTCGATAATTTTGTTGCAAATTTATTCTTTTAGATTCAAAATCTTACTTTATGACGTACTATTGTCTCTTTTGCACTGTGTTCTGAAACTGTATCAGGAGGATTTTGCAAGTCTGATTTTGGGGAGAGTTCTTCATCTCCTTCTTTGTCCGCAGTAATCGTCAAAGTGATTTTTCTGTCCAGCTCTGCCGACTGCCCTTTGAGCGAGCGAAGTTCGTCCTCTTTCTTCCACGTCCCATTAGCAATAGCAGTGTAGATTTCCTTATTGGCAGCAACCTTCTCTTTCTCCTTTTCATGCGATTCTATCACCTTGGGGATTCGCCCCAGCGCACCCAAGAAGTTCTCACACGCAAGTTTCGGATCCGTAGCCAACTTACCATTATTATAGGTATAATAGATACTCTCCTGCCCCTTGACAAAGAAACGATTCACGGAGCAGTCAAACAGATCTTTTGAGGTACTCTCTGTCTTCACCATGATGAAAAAGCCATAAATCTCTCCGATTTTGTTGTACTCGCCTTTGGTGCGTGCCTTGTCGTTAATCTCCTGCAGGCGTGCAGCAATGACTTTGAGGTCCGTACTGTCCTCCACGCCTTTGATGGTGAGTTTATTGATTGGATTGCCGTCCTTATCACGCTCCACACGCTTCTCAAAGCATGCCAAGTCCGCCTTGGCTTCCTTAATCTTGTCCGAATGGAAAGACACGGAGCTGTCAATCTCCGCCAACTTTCCTGTTGCGGCATCACGCTCACGGAGAAAGTTCTTACGCTCGGATTCCAGCGTGGCAATCTTCTTGTCGAGTTTGGCTTTCTCTAACAAGTCTGTATTACCGGATAGCACGGCAACATACTCTGAAAAGTTCATACCGCTATCCTCGTCCATTGAGCCTTCATCAATGGTACGACTACCGAGCGTATTGGTCTTCAGCTGATTGATAAACAATTGCTTGTTATGTAGTAGGTTGAACTTATAACTGTCCAACGACCGCTCCACGGCATAGATAATCACATCGACCTTATTGTCCGCAAATTCTTTGGCAACCATATTGCCTTTACGGATTGCCCGACCATTGCGCTGCTCCAAATCTGATGGTCGCCAGGGCGTGTCAAGTTGATGCACCGCCACCGCACGCTGCTGGGCGTTGACACCCGTTCCAAGCATAGAAGTAGAACCGAAGATAATACGGATGTCGCCCCGATTCATGGCATCCACCATTGCTTTCTTTGCCTTCTCATTCTTGCATTCCTGAATGAAGCGTATCTCGTATGCTGGGATATGGTAGTCTTCCACCAACTTTCTTTTGATTTCCGAATAGATGTTGAAGTCTCCACCAGGCTTGTAAGTCCCCAAATCAGAGAAAACAAACTGCGTTCCTTTCTGTGCATCGTACTTCTGATAATAGTCATTCAAGAGTTTCGCACAATGACTTGCCTTGTTGTCAATATGATCTGAGTACGCATTTTCATCAATCATGCGTAAATCAAGGCTCATCTTGCGGGCGTAATCAGTTGCAATCAGCATCTTTGCCTTTTCCTCCTTTTCGGTTAATGGCGCACGCCCTAAAAGGGTGGCATTGCCAGTTTTGGCAAACTCCATCAGTTTTCCAATAAACTCCTCCTGTTCGGGAGTTGGCGGTATGTTATGCAGTATCTCGTTCTTCTCAGGGCGGTCGATACCGATGTCCTTTGCTGTACGGAAGTCGCAAATCTCCGCATAGAACGAGGCAACTTCCGGCACTTTGATGAATGTTCTGAAGCGTTCCTTCTGAATAATCTCATTCGTGATGGAAAACTCATAGTCGGTTGATTTCTTGGCAAAGACCGCCGCCCACGCGTCAAAGCTGTTGATACCCTGCCTTTCCAATGCCTGTGGGCGCAGGTACTTAAACAGAAGGTACAATTCTGTCAGTGAGTTGCTGATGGTCGTTCCCGAAAGGAAGGTTGCCCCCAGATCCTTGCCCGACCGCTCCTGTATAGTGCGAATGGCAAAGAGCATATTGAGCGCACGCTGTGAGCCGTCAGGATTGCCCAATCCCGACACTCTATCGTGGCGGGTGTTGAACATCAAGTTCTTGAATTGATGGCTCTCATCTACAAAGAGATGGTCAATGCCCATCATCTTAAAGTCCACAGCATCGTCCTTGCGCTCGGCTATGCTGTCTTGAATACCCTGTAACTTCGCCTCCAAGGTCTGCTTGCGTTTCTCCAATCCTTTGAGCATGGCACGGGAAATGTCTGCTCCTTGTTGGCGCAATACTTCAAGGTTTTCTTCTACAGAGTCTTTCTCCTTTTGTAAGATAGCCTCTTGTATTTCTAAGGCTTGGGGTATCATACCGAACTGCTCATGCGTTAAGATAATACAATCCCAATCGTTGTTCTTGATGTCGTTGAATATACGCTGGCGGTTCTGCTTGTTAAAATCGTTCTTGCCCGGATAGAGAACCTTGGCATTGGGGTAAGCCTTGCGGAAGGTGTCTGCAATGTCGAAAACATTCGCCTTCAGTCCGATAATCATCGGCTTGTTCGCCAATCCCAAGCGTTTCATCTCGTATGCTGCCGTACACATGATAAGCGTCTTGCCCGCTCCCACCTCGTGGTCGCAGATACCACCGCCGTTGGTCTTGAGCATCCATACGGCATTCTTCTGGCTTTTATATAGGTCGGTTATGCCCAACCGTTTCAAGTCAAGGTCGGGAAAAGTCTGATGCGTGCCGTCAAAGTTTGGTCGCACAAAGCAATTGAAAAGGCGGTTGTAACGGTCGGATAACTGCTCCTTGAACGTGTCGGGCGTACGTCCGAGCCAATCTACAAAGCCCTGTCTGATTTCCTCAATCTTGGCATTCGCCATCTGGATGGCATGTCCGTCCCTTACTTTAATGGTCTTCCTCTCTCCCGTAACCTTGTCCGTCACTTCCTTACTCTTGTTGATGTCGGGAATGGTATTGTGCAGGGCGTGCTTGAGGAGATTGATGCCATCATAACGGCGGAACTCCCCCTGTACGGCATACTTGTGCCAGATATTGGCATTCTTTCGGTCGCAGACAATGCTGTACTCGTCCATGTTGGAATGGTAGGATACGCTAATATCCGTCCCGAAAAACTCCGAGGCAAACCTACCATAGACTTTAGCAGGTATCCAGCGTTCACCGAGATTGAAGTCCAAATCAGCAAAGGGAATGGGCGTTGGCGTGGCGGCACGCAGGGCAGTCAGACTCTGTTTCGCTTCCTCATGCTCTGGATGCTCCAAGAGCCACGACTCGATACGCTCCGCCTTTTCAATCACATTGCCTGAAATGAACTTGTCGGCTACCTCATAGCCGTCCTCTTCGGGATTAAAGAAGATGCGTCCTTCCAAGGCGGAAAGCATATCACTCTCTTCCATATCGGGAAGCAGGGAGCTCATATAATCAAGTTCCACCGTACCGTACTTGTTGAGTGATGCGCCCAATGCCTCCATCGGGTCTGCGGCAATGGAAAGCTCGGAGGTGGAGAAAGCCGTCGGATGGTCGAAGATGTCCGCCTTGATGTATTTGCCGTTCTCGGAGCGTTCCAAAAACAGCATTTCCACTCCGGTGGCATCCATCTTGATGATATCGGTGTTTCCCTTCTGGTTAAAGTACCCCCAACGACCTACATAGCCGTCATAAAGCCGGTTGAGTTTCTCACGCTCTTCCTTGTCCTCCGCTTGGTTGTTCGCCTCATAATCATAGAGTCGGTGATAACTTTCTCTAATCTCAATGTATGCTTTCAGCCGTGAGAGCTGGGCAAAGGGCAGGTCCATCGGATTGAAGGTAGGATGCCGTTTCAAGTCAGAGAGAAAACCGACCTGTCCTTTCTGCACGACAATAGAGCCGTCCCTCAGATGAGAGTCGGGCGATGAGAGAAAGGGACGCGGTGAAGCGTCAAACTCTTTCTTGACTTCTGCTATGGGCTGTGGCTTACGAGGCTCGGCTTCCTCCATAAAGTCAAAGAGCGAGGGCTCTCTGACGGGAGTCGATGCAGTTTTCTTGTTTCTGCGGGGACTGGTGGGTGTACTTCTTGTCGGTTTAGGTTGCCTGCTCGCAGAAAGCGGTTGGTTATCGCTGACCTTCTTTTGTTGAGCAGCCTCTTTGATTTCATTATTTACACGGGTTACATCTTGTGTCCAAAGACTATACTCTTCCGGGGCAAACAAGAGCTGCTCCGTTGCTTCGGTCTCTATGGTGCTATCCATAATCGGATGATGGTCTTCATCAAAGAATACCGTCTGTCCGTTCATTTCACGTGGGGCTTCCACGTCCGTGCGAATTTCATGACTTGCCTGCTCATATTGTCTTTGAAGGGTGATTACGGGGACACCTTCGGGAGCAGGTTCATTTTCAGGCTCTATTGTTGGAAGTACCTGTGCAGCTTGTGCTTCTTTTTTTGTCTCTGCTTCGTCTTTTGCTTCATCTCCCACTATCTTATTACCTTCTTCGATATTCTCTTGGGGTTGAGTGTCTTCCTGCACGGGTCTCAGAACTTCCTGACGGCTTTCATCCTTGACTTCCTCAATGATGGGTTCTTTGGTGTATTGTCCTCTGACAATCTCTTCCAGCTCCGCAATCTCGTGCAATTTTGTGGGTTTGAAGTATAAGTCCCGCTCAATACCCAAGCCTTTGACCTTTACTTCCTCCATTTCTTTAAGGGACATATACCCAAGTTCCCAGCCATAGCCCATCGTTACGGCACCAAAACCGATGCGTTCTTTGGGGTCGTATTCCAACATATATGCGGTATAGGCTCCCATAGGAAAGAAATAGCGAGCGTATGCCGTGCGGTCGCCAATGAGCCGTTTTTCCGTTGCATAGAGCTTGGGAAGTTGCTTCTTGGTGCTGTCGGGCATCAAATTGTAGGCATTTTCTTCTTCTTTTTCATCTTCCTTGTCCTCTTTCTTTTCCTCCTTATCCTTGATTTCCTGTTCTTGAGGTATTCCTTCCGTTTTTATGTTTTCTTGCACTTTCTGCACCATTTTGTCCACGTGTACCTGCCATTCCTCCCCGTTCATGGGTATGCCAGTTTCATAGAGTTTACGATCGAAACGCTGCTCCACTTCCAAAGAGAGTTGTGTACGCAGGCTGTCAGTCATATCCTCGATACTGCCGTCAAACGTATATTCCCAAGCGGGCTTGCCGTAAGGGTCTGTACCCATCGTGCGCTCTGTGGCAATCGTGCGGTGGGAAATATCCTTCCATTCGCCCTCGAAGAGGGAGTTATGGTTGAACGCAATAGAAAAGCCATCGCCTTTGGGAACAGAGGCAGTTTGTACAAACTGCTGCTCAATGCCCTCACCAATTTCTTTGCCCGACTGCTTTTGCAGGACAATGAGGTCGCTGCCCACATCCGTACCCGCATTCTCGGAGAACATACCCGAAGGCAAACGGATAGCGGAGATAAGTCGGCTGTTCTGCATGAGGTAACGGCGGATGGCTTCATTCTTGGGGCTGTCCAATACGCCCTGCGAGGTAATAAATGCAAGAAGTCCGCCCTCTTTGATAGTGTCCAGCCCTTTCACAAAGAAATAATTGTGAATGGTTCTGGTGGATTCCCGTTTAAGGATATTCTCTCCCTTGCTATAATCACGGTCATAAACCATAAAGTCGCCAAATGGGATGTTGCTGGTGATAAGGTCGTACTTGTCCTTGTCTTCCAATTCACCGATAGCTTCAAAGGGTTCTTGCCGAACAAAGATATTATCCTTACCATAAGGATGGAGGGCTTGTGTGATGCGTGCCGTCAGCAGGTCTTTTTCAATAGCATCGACCATACCGGCACTTTTGGCAAAGGTTTCGGTAAAGGCTCCCATACCTGCGGAAGGGTCCAGGCATCGTCTTACTTGCACATCGGTGGAACTTAGGGCATCGGCAATGGCGGAGACGATACGGGTGTCGGTATAGAAAGAGGTCAGTACGCTTGCCTTGATGCTCTCCCAATAGCGTTTAGCGGTATTGGCATCGACGGCATCACGGTAAATCATCTGTTTGAGTCTTTGGGTAGGCTTGAACAGGTTTTGCTCCGATGCACTCCAATAACGAAGGTCATCGGGATTATCACAACGGTTTAAGACGCATTTCAGACCACCGAAACCTTGATAACCTCTAAGCAAGACTTTTTCGGCATCGGTGGCTTCACGACGTTCTTTTTCTAATCGAAGGACCACACGGATGGCTTCCGTGTTGCCCTCCAAGACTGCTTTCTTATTGTATGCCATAGTTGTTCTTTTTTATGGAGCGGAAAAATAGTCGGGAGATAATTTCAGTCATATAGAAATTTTCCTATCTTCCGACTAATTTATTTTAGCTCCGAGTCTGTAATAACTATCTCCCTCGTGCTTTTCCTTTCTTTCCTTCAAACTCAAAGGCGGTGGCGTGGTCTTCGCCCAGAACAAGACGTGCGTTGAACTTTTTGCCAGCCTTACTCGTCAATCCTTTGAGAATGGGCGTTCGCCCGGTGATTATCAAATCACGGATATTGTCTTCGGAAAGGAACGTGCCGCAGATTTCACGGAAGATGTGGAAGTCGCAGCCTTCGTGCCTGCATTTGGCAATCTTGGCATAGATGCCCACACTTTCGTTGCCACATTTGGGGCAGCGGTAAGTAGGATATGATTTCTGCATCGGTGGAGCAAGGGCGAGGAGTTCCTCGCAAATAGTCTCCACGTAGGAGTTGATTCCTTGCGCGAATTTCTCGGGCGGCATCTGTCCTGCTTCGATGGCGGCAAGGGTCAGTTCCCAACTTCCTGTCATCTCCGCATTGGCAATTCGTTTGTCTTTGACAATCTCATAGACTGCCAAGCCTTTTTCAGTAGGGACAATCGCTTTCTTTTCTCTACGGATATATTCACGCAAGATGAGTGTTTCGATGATATTGGCACGAGTGGCTGGTGTACCGATGCCGCACTCTGCCATTGCTCTTTTACTTTCTGCATCTGATACCTCTTTCCCTGCGTTTTCCATAGCAGAAAGCAAAGTCGCTTCTGTATAGAGCGGTTTGGGCTTGGTCTTGTGCACAGTAATTTCTGAAGAAAGCAGTGGTAACACCTCGTTTTCTATTAGATTGGGCAATACGGATAAAGTCTGTTCTTCGTCCTCCTTGCCTTTTTCATCGTTCGTGCCAGTACTATGCTGTACGGCTTTCCAGCCCAAAGAAATATTTCGGCACGCCTTCCAAATGAAGGTGTTTGTACCATCCGTAAGTTCCACCTGCATCCGCTCTTCCTCTGAGTCGGGAGAGAAGGTTTCGATGAAACGATGGACTACCATTTGGTAGATAGTTGTTTCATCTGCCGATAGTCCCGATGGAGTTTCACCTGTAGGGATGATAGCATGGTGGTCGGTTACCTTGTCGTTGTCCACAGAGTGGCGGTTAAGTGAGAAAGATAATCCTTGTCCTATCTTGCCAAGCAAGACGGGTACTTCCTCGAAAACGTCTTCGCTAATGTATCGGCTACCGGTGCGGGGATAGGTCGTGATTTTCTTCTCATAGAGGCTTTGTGCTATTGAGAGGGTCTTGTCTGCTGAAAAGCCGTACTTTCTATTGGCTTCCTTTTGTAAAGAAGTAAGGTCGAACAAGAGGGGTGGCGACGTATGTCCTACCTTTCTTGCGACCGAAGTCACGGTAAGCTGGCTCTGTTCGCGAAGCATGGCGAGAGCGGACTGTGCATCGGCTTCATTCTCGAAAGCACTGCTGCTCACGGCTTTCAGCGATATGCCCTCTTTCTCTGCTGCGATGGAGAGTTTCCAATAAGGAACGGAAGAAAAATCACGATTCTCTATGTACCGACGGCAGACCATAGCGAGTGTCGGGGTCTGTACCCGCCCCAAAGAGTAACCGCCTTTGCGAGCGATGGACAGGGCACGGCTGGCATTGATGCCCACAAGCCAGTCGGCTTCGCTTCTTGCCTTGGCGGAGTGATAGAGATTGTCATACGCGCCTCCTGCCTTGAGATGGGCAAGTCCCTCACGAATGGCTTTGTCTGTAAGCGAGGAAATCCAAAGTCTTTCAAAAGGCTTATGGCAGTTCAAATGGTGATAGATATAGCGGAAGATGAGTTCACCTTCTCGCCCTGCATCGGTGGCTACGATGATGCGGTCGGCTCTGTCGAAACAACCTCGAATAGCTTTGAGCTGTTTGAGTGCTGCGGGGTCTGACGTGTACTCCTTATCCTTGCGCACTTGTCGCACGATAAGCTGGAAAGGATTGGGACGAATGGGCAGGTCTTCGGCTTTATAGGCAGCAAAACCGTAGGCTTCGGGCATGGCAAGGGTGATGAGATGTCCCATCGCCCATGTTACCACATAACCGCTACCTTCTAAAAATCCGTCTTGCCTATTGTTTGCTCCTACAATACGGGCTATATCTCTGGCGACCGAGGGCTTCTCGGCAATAATACAAGTAATCATATTCGGGTATTATTTTAAGGGTTACATCTTACGTCCACGGCGCTGTTGTTTCTTCTCGTCCTGCTTCTGCTTTTGGGCAGCAGTGGGCTGTGTCTGCCCGGACTTTAACGGCTCGTTCACGTTCTTGGTGGCTTCGTTGGTCTTACCTTGGTTGTTTACGGCAATCTGTGTTTTGTGTTCTTCGGCTACGGCTACCACCTTTTCCTTGCCGGTCTCCTGCTTCTTGTCAGGATTCCACTTGTAAAAGCGGGGGCGGTTCTGTTCCTTGTCCATCTTGACGTAGGCATTAAAAGGTTGCCCTTCCTTGTCCACCATATTTTTCAGATAAAGCGTGCGACCGCTATCCAATGCCTCACGCTGCTTGTCGGAGAGTTCCAAACCGCAGAGCTTATGTGGTGCGCCTTGTTGCTGAGAGTGCTGCTGTCGCTCCTTCAAGCCTTGCTTGTTCTCGAAGATAAACTCGATGCCTTTCTTCTCGGCATTGACTTGCAGAGTGGCATTGAAGGACTTACCACTCTTGGCGGTCATTCCTTCCACTTTCACGGCTTTGCCCTCAACAAGGTCTTTATACTGTGCATCAGAAAGTGTAACGCCCTTGATTTCCTTAGGGATGTTCACACGGTCAGCACGCAAGGCAATGAGTTCATTGGTCTGCGGGTCAATGGAAATGTAGGCGGCAAATGGCTCACCATTCTTGGGTGTAATTTCGATGGTCTTGCCAAGATTGCCCGTTGCAAGGAGTTGCTCTTTCTCTTCGGGAGAGAACTTGTGTCCCATATAGGGGAAGTCGAGCTGTGGCTCTTTGCGAAGAGGGTGAACTGCCAAGCCGATGTTGCCCTCGCCATCGGTACGGAATGCCAAACGGGCATCGGTATAGATGGTCGTATCGCCCATAGGGATAGCGATGGTAACGAGGTCGCTCTTCTGCCAGTTCAGCATCTTGTCTAACTCTCCGCTCTGCTCCAATCGCTCACGGGTAAGTCCGAGGTTGTCGAGCTGCTTCCAATCAATCTTCGACTCGTCGATGGCGGTGGCGTTCTTCTGCTTGGGCAGGAAATCATCAAAACGCACCTGACTGTCTGCCAACTGCTGCTTATTCTCCGGCTTCTCACGGTTCTGCAGCATGGTGTGGAGCGATGCCACACCTTGCTCCACGTTGTTTGCCACTACCTTGTAAAGTCCAAAGCGTGACGGCTCGTTGAACTGTTTGAGGAAATTGGTCATGAAGTTCTTCAACAAGCCGTCCTTGTTATTGAACTTGAAAAAGGCTGCCTGATGCACGTTTTTGGCTTCCGTTGTTTGGAGCTTGCCTTTGTCGTCAATCCCAGAGACCACTGAGAGTTTTCCTGCTTCTTTCTCGTTCTTCACTTCCGTGCGGTCTTCCAATACCAGCACATAATTGTCATTGTTGTTCGATTCCATAAATCATTGTTTTTAAGATGAATAAATCATTGTCGAATAGCAAAATTAAAGCAATAATATTATAGATTTTGAATTAAAGAAAAGGCGGGAACTCGTGAGAAAAGCAAGGAAATCTCCCATTATTGAATAATGCGTTTTATAAGAAATCACTATTTTTGGGTATTGTGGAGAAATGTCATTATTTCTAACTTTGCAGCATCTAAAAAAAGTTTATGACAAAGGATAAATATCATATACAAAGAGTTTCTGTATTGAAACAGCATAGAAGCGCATCATTCATCATAGAATGGTGCGCTTTTTTTTGTGAACAAAACTAACTATTGTTCATTTTTGAGAAAAAGAATAGAACAAGTACTTTTTGCAAAAGAATAATGGAGTTTAATAGTAATCATGAGTAATAAAAATATTTTTCACAACTTCCTATTGGTGCTAATTTTCTCATTCACATGGCAGAATATGTTAGCTCAAAAAATCGTTTATGGGCAAATTACGGATGAGCAAACTCACCTGCCGTTAGATGGAGCTTCTATTATTTTAGAAAATACTAATATCGGAACAATTTCGAATCATGCAGGCGTGTTTAGAATGGAACTTCCTCCAAAAAGCAGTAAAAAGATTATTGTTCAATATGTAGGATATAATAGTCGTAACATAATACTCAATAAAAAATCATATGTCAAGGACAGCATTTGCTGTAATGTGGAATTACAGCCATTAAACAACATCTTATCTGATGTACTGGTGTTTGGAAAGAGTAAGGCTCAAAAGCACCGTGAAGTCCCGTCCGCAGTTACCATTATAGATGGTCAATCTCTTAAATACAAGACTGCGACATTAAACGAGATTCTTGACAATGCCGCAGGTATCAAAGTAGCTCAACAAGGCGGACTGGGCAATGCTTCACGTATTATCGTACAAGGGATGGACGGTAAGCGCGTCGGTATTTTTGTCAATGGTATGCCTATGGGAAATTCCGATGAATTTCAACTCAGCAGCATTCCTCTTGATATGGTAGATGAAGTGGAGATATACAAAGGCATCATCCCTGCATGGCTGGGAGGTGACGGATTAGGCGGTGCCGTGAACATCCGGCTGAAAGACTTCAACAAAAATCATTTGGAAATGGCATTTGAGGTAGCATCATACAATACCTATATCGGCAGTCTGCAACTGAAGCAATATATTGGCAAGACCTCAACGGCTTTCCACGCCGGTGCCACGATGAACTATGCTAAAAACAATTATAGTTTTTCTTCTCCTTTTGAATTGGGGCGCATTATCCATCGCGACCACGATGCGTACACGCATGGAGGTTTTAACGTGGGTGTGAGCAGCCAACAATTATGGTTCGACCGATTTGACATCACATTGAGTGCCGACTACTATCGCAAAGAGATACAAGGAGGATTGATGAACGTGCAAAATAATATTCAGCATGCCTTTACGCGGACACGTTCTGCCAATGCGGCACTGAGTCTTGAGAAAAGTTTCTTAAACGGTAAACTCACCGCACAACTACATTCCATTGTTGGTCTTAGTCTCGTCAATCAAGTAGATACTTCACATTATTGTTACGATTTCATAGGTAACAGATTCCCAAGCGGTTCAGGACGCGGAGAGATTGGCTCTGTTCCAAACGATTCACATGACAGGCATACTACCATTCGTGAATTACTCAACCTGACTTATAAGATTGGTGGCAATCAACTTATCACATGGAACACCAATTACCGATATGGTCGGAAGATGCCAAAAGACGAACTTGCCGACCAATACTCGCGTCTGCCTACAAGCGGATACCCAAGTACGGTACACGCCATAGTATCCGGATTGTCTCATAAATTGAATCTAAACAGTGGTAAATTTACCAACGAAATAGGAGTAAAACTTTTTAGTCACCACTCGGAAGTCCTTCCGTTTGCCGAAGCAATCATGTTGCAAGACAAGCTTAAAACATCGACCAACCACAGCACAATGATTGGCTGGAGCGAGGCAATGGCATTTCATCTTCTCCCCAATAATGCACTGACACTGAAAGCCTCAGTGCAATCAACCGTGAGAATGCCCATAGCCGATGAGCTGTTTGGTGACGGAGTATTGCTCCTCCCTTCAGAGAAACTTCGTCCGGAGCGTAGTTTTAACGTCAATGCAGGTGCAATATGGCTTAGTGATGCCAACTCTTATCCGCAGGTGCGAATCGGGGTGAATGCATTCTACATGAGTGCAAAAGACATGATTAAACTGATGTATAGCTCCATGAACATGGCTTATGACAATATCGGCAAGGTTCGGGTGATGGGGCTGGATATGGAAATCGACAGCAAGCTGAACCGCTGGCTGGACATACAGGGAAATATCACATGGCAAGATGCCCGCGACATGAGAAAGGATGCCGTAGGCGGCGGAGAAAATTTTCACTACCGCTACCGAATCCCCAATATGCCTTATCTGTTTGGCAACGTCGGATTACGCCTGCACAAAGATGGTTTGCTGGGCAAGACTTCTTCTTCAGCCTTTTCCTCTACGTTCGGATTTACCAAAGAATTCAGCTACAACTGGGAAGCAAGCAATAACAATACAATGCTTATACCGGCAAGATACAGTTGGGACGTTGCCGTTCACCATTCTTTCAACAAACATTGCCAGCTTAGCTTTGAGATACGGAACCTACTCAACCGTGAAAACTGGGCAGAATTTCGCTATCCGATGGAAAGGCGCACATTTCACTTGAAGATAAAATATATTATTAACTAAATATAAACATAAGTAAAAAGCATGAAAGCAAAAAAAATCTTTTGGGTACTGCCTTGTCTTACCCTGCTGTTTGCAACAACAGTGTCATCTTGTTCAGAAAACAATGACGACCATCCACAGTCTGAAAAGAAGCATCATTTCCTAATGTCTGCACAATCAGACAACAGCTTCTTCATCACCAGCTTCGAGAATTTCAACGAGGGTACGTCCGTGTCTTACGACAAGGCCATAACGCTTCCCACAGGACACCTCTTCATGGAGAAACTTGGAAAGTATGTTTATCTTCAATCCGGCTCGATGTATGGTTATGGTGGCGAGCAAACTCTCCACAAATACGAAGTAAACGCAAATGGACAACTGTCTTCTCATCCTGTGGGTTCACTTTCCTTCCCGGGTTCACCCAATGTGGTTGAAATCATATTTGCGAATGATACCAAAGCTTATGCAGTCACATGTGCAAGCCGCGGACAACTTATCGTGTTCAATCCGAGCACAATGAGCGTAACGAAGGAAATAGACCTGTCTCCCTATGCAGAGGGTGATAAAGATCCGGACGGAGGCAATGGCATTGTGCGTGACGGCAAGCTGTTCCTCCCTCTCAACCAAGCAAAGTCTATGAAGGAAATTCTTGCGACGCCTGCTCAAGTAGCTGTCATTGACGTAGCTACCGATAAGGTAGAAAAGGTTATAAAGGATGACCGTGCAACGAGCCTCGGTATGGTCGGACATACATCGCCTGTTATGGATGAAGCCGGTAACATCTATTTCAACACGGGACCTCGTGCGGCAATGATGTGTCAGTTTATGCCCGGCAAGGGGTACAAAGACGGACTGCTGCGCATCAAGAAGGGAGAAACGGATTTTGACAAGGACTTCTATATGAGCCTGCAAACAACCGAAGGCGCGGAAGTTGGCTCCTACGGTATGTACATGACCTATGGCGGCAATGGAAAAATCTACACGTTCCTCTATAAACCTTCACTCGTAAAGGATCCCAACGATCAGACTTATATCGTCAACAAATGTTATGTCCCTTACGAGATTGACGTAAACAAGAAAACAGGTCGTATACTTCCTCTTCCAGCGTCATGCGGCTGGGCTGCCAATGCCATCATCAAGGTGGAAAGCTCCATTTATTTCGGTGAACATACCGACAACGGCATAGGATTCTATCGTTACGATATGGCAACAGGGAAGGGTTCCACGCAACCAAGCGTGAAGACGCCAAGTGGTGCCTATAAAGTGATTTCACTCGACTAAACGAGTTGAGGGTGTATCAAAAAAGTTGGCACATTCTCTTAAATGAAAGAATAAGCGCTGTCCCACACCGGGACAATGCTTCTCGAAAAGAAAAAGCGCTGTCCCGCTTTGAACAGCACTTCATTAGGAAACCTGCCGGATTCGTCCGGTAATTAAACATTCAAAATTAAAAACATATAAGGATGAAAAAGAATCTTAAAATTTCAATTCTATGGGTTGCCATAGTCGCAGGCATGTCCGCGCATTCTCTGACTGACATGATACCTCTTTTCTGGAATGCCAACATTGCCGTTTATAACGATGGTGTAGCACCGATGTCAATGCTCGTATTGATGGCCGTTGTTTCACTCACGATACCAATGACAGGATTGCTCCTTTCGCTCTATGCCCGCAAGCGCTGGCATAAGACGGTACATCTCTGTCTCGCCGCCTTCACAGCCCTGTTCTGTACGGTACATAGCACGGAACTGATATTCAGCTTTGAGCTTCCGCAGCTCTTTATCCATCCTATGCTGGTCATAGTGAGCATTGCGCTCGCTTATGAAGCGTGGAAATGGAATAATAAAGAATAAATCATTCCGAACGTTCATTCTACAAATAAAAAACGCATTATATCAAAATGATAAGTGCGTTTTTTAACCTGTCAGATTGAACGGCGTTCACTTTTCTTATAGCTATCAATAAACTTTTTGATAATGAAAAAACAGCTATTTATATTTATCCTATCACTCGTTCCACTCATCGGCCGGACGCAAGAGCAACACACTTCGGCTTTTCAAGAAGACGATCATGAAGAGGGATTGTTCATAGGCGGTGCCGTTACTTATTGGAACAACACGAAAACCAAAGCCACCACTTTGCAGTTCTGCCCCGAGATAGGCTGGCACTTCAATGAAACGTGGGCCGCGGGCATCATGTTGGGTTATGCCTTCAACTCCGAGCGTGGCGATAATGAGCGCGAAAAGACACACACCCTTAAAATTTCGCCTTTCGCGCGCTACTATTATCTTCACAAAGGCCCGTTCAACCTCTACTTAGACGGTGGCATCGGCTACAACTACATCTCTCCAACCGATCCGAACAAAACAGATAAGCACCACGGCTTCGAGATAGGACTGCGTCCGGGCGCATGCGTGGACCTGACAAAAGGACTGTGCCTCTGTATGCGCATGGGGTTTGCGGGCTATCGGAAAAACTATTTCACAGGTGAGGAGCGGGAAATCGGCAATGACGGCTTTGGGATCCACTTTGCTCCGGAGGAAGTGATGATCGGTCTGGAACTGGAGTTCTGAAGATACCGTATTCTCACCGATTACCCATGCGATATGAATGAATTATATTCCCTTTCCTTAAAATTTGACTATGCAGACATTGAAGACAGACATAAAGCAACGCATATTGCAAGTTGCCCATAGAGAGTTTATCAAAAATGGTGTGCAGCGTACGTGCATTAGAAACGTGGCGCGTAAGGCTGGCGTGACTGTGGGAAACCTGTATCATTATTTTGACAGTAAGGATACACTGTTTTGTGCGGTATTGCAACCATTGCTGACCGCGCTTGACCGCTATATCCTCTCGCATAATGATGAGGAATTTCTCTCGCTCGACGTGTTCGATTTGCGGCAACAGCAAATCAATCACATCATGGCGATGCTCACTCTTGTCAAGCAGTTCCGCCCCGAACTGCGCCTGTTGCTGTTCAATGCCGAGGGAACTTCGTTGGAGGGGTATAAAAACAAAATCATTGATCACCAAATGAAGGTCGGCATGGAATACCTCCGACTGATGAAAGAACGATACCCACACATCAACACCAACATCTCTCCATTTCTGATTCATCTCACCAGTTCGGCTTGGACGACTCTCTTCTGCGAATTGGTGGAACACGAGGAATATAGTGAGGAGGAAGTCAAACAAGCACTCATGCAGTACATCACCTTTGGAACGGCAGGTTGGAAAGAGCTGATGAAACCATAGGATAACATTCAAAAAAACAATCATGATATGTTCAAAACACTCAAACGATTAGGAGCTTACATGGGAGGGCGCAAGTGGTTGCTGCCCTGCTCCGTCGGGCTGTCGGCAGTCAACGGACTGCTCTCGCTCGTCCCGTTCGTTCTTTTGTGGCTTGTGGTGCGCACGCTGCTCACCGCGGAGGGCAGTCTCGCCGATGCACCCGTATGGGACTATGCCCTTGCCGCCTTCATCGTGTCGGTGGCAAACGTGCTGCTCTACTTTGCTGCACTCATGTTCTCGCATCTTGCTGCGTTCCGCATCGAAACCAACATGCGTCGCAAGGCAATGCAGCGACTCATGCGCGTGCCACTTGGATTCTTCGACACGCAGAACACGGGACGTATGCGCAAAATCATTGACGAGGACTCAGCGCAGACCCACACCTTCGTGGCGCACATCCTGCCCGATGTGGCGGGGAGCATCGTTGCCCCCGTTGGCGTCATGGTGCTACTGCTGACGGTCGATTGGCAATTGGGCTTGGCAGCCATGCTGCCAATCATCTGTGCCTTCGGCATCATGGGCTATATGATGAATCCCAAGAACAACGATTTCCAGCGGATGTATCTCGATGCACAGGAGAAGATGAGCGGCGAGGCGGTGGAGTATGTCCGTGGCATTCCGGTAGTAAAGGTTTTCCAGCAGACGGTCTTCTCGTTCAAGCGGTTCCACGACAGCATCATCCGCTATCGCGACCTTGTCATCCAGTACACGCTGATGTGGCGGTCGCCTATGTCGGCCTATACCGTTGCCATCAACGCCTTTGCCTTCGTCCTCGTACCGGTAGGTATCATCCTGATTGGGCATGGGGGAAGCGTGGCGATCATCGTGGCCGACCTCATTCTCTTTATCGTCATCACACCGGTCATCGCAACCAATGTGATGAAGATGATGTATCTCAGTCAGAATCTATTCCTTGCCAATGAGGCGGTGGACAGATTGGAGAAACTCACCGATACTGCTCCGCTGCCCGAGAGCGGCACGCCCCGGATGCCACAAGCCTGCGACATTTGTTTTGAGGAAGTCTCGTTCAGATACGACGGCGCGGAAAAGGATGCCGTCAGCCACCTCAGCCTCACCATTCCCGAGGGGCAGACGGTGGCACTCGTTGGGTCTTCGGGCAGCGGAAAGACAACCATAGCACGGCTCATTCCCCGCTTTTGGGATGTGTGTGAGGGAAGTGTGAGCATCGGCGGAGTGGATGTCCGGCAGATGGATAAGTCGCAACTGATGCGCAGCGTGTCGTTTGTATTCCAAAATACCCGCCTGTTCAAGACCTCGCTCTTGGAGAACCTACGCTATGGTAATCCCGAAGCAACGGCAGAACAGATAGACCGGGCGATAGACCTCTCGCAAAGCCGTGAAATCATCGACCGACTGCCCCAAGGTTTGGATACGGTCATTGGAGCGGAGGGCACTTACCTCTCCGGTGGTGAACAGCAACGCATCGTCCTTGCGCGTGCCATTCTGAAAGATGCACCCATCGTGGTGCTTGATGAGGCTACCGCCTTTGCCGACCCTGAGAACGAGCATCTTATCCGAAAGGCTCTGGCACACCTCACTCACAGCAAGACCGTCCTCATGATAGCTCACCGACTGACCACCGTGCAGAATGCCGACAGCATCGTGGTGGTGGACAATGGGCAGATAGCCGAACAAGGAACGCACGAGGAACTGATGACCCTGCAGGGACGCTATCACACGATGTGGAACGAATATCAGAAAGCAGTGGCATGGAAACTATAACCAATCAAAGGAGACACCAAGATGATTAGATATTTTCAAAACCGTTTCACCCTTTCGGACAAAGGGGCAAAGGACTTGCGCAGAGGTATCGTCTTCTCAACGCTACTCAACCTTGCGCTGATGTTGCCACCCACTTACCTCTTCCTCTTCCTCATGGAATACTTGGAAGTTGGCACCGACCAACACACATTGTGGTTTTATATATTGTTGGCAGTGGTGTTGATGGGCATGATGTTCTTCATCGCCCGGTGGCAGTATGACAGCACCTATACCACCATCTATAACGAGAGTGCGCAACGCCGCATCAGTTTGGCAGAGAAACTGCGCCGTCTGCCGTTAGCATTCTTCGGCGAGCGTAACCTTTCCGACCTGACTTCTACCATTATGGAAGACTGCACCTCATTGGAGCAAATATTTTCTCATGCAGTACCCCAATTGTTCGCATCGGTGCTGAGCATGTTCATCATAGCCGTAAGCCTGTTCTTCTACGACTGGCGACTGGCTGTCGCCCTCTTTTGGGTGGTGCCGATGGCTCTGGCAACTTTGCTCTTGGCAAGACATCTGCTGGACAAAGCATTTGTACACCTATATCATGTGAAACGTGGGGTTACCGAGCAAGTACAGGAAGGATTGGAATGTGTACAGGAAATCAAATCGTATTGCGGAGAAAAGGCTTATAACCAAAGTTTTGATAAGAGGTTGAAAGATTATGAAAAAGAATTGGTCAACCATGAACTTGTAGCAGGTGTTTTTGTTAATCTTTCTGCTATGATATTAAAATTGGGTATGCCTACTGTCATTATCACTGGCGCATGGTTGTTGCAAAGAGGCGAGGTGTCAATCTTTATTTATCTGGCATTTCTCCTTGTTTCGGCAATGGTCTATAATCCTATTCAGGACGTGTGCAACAACCTCGCCATCCTTGCTTTCCTCGATGTGCGCATCAATCGCATGAAGGAAATGGAGGCGATGCCGGAGCAGGAGGGAAGCAAGGAGGTAAAAATGGATAATTACGACATCGAGTTCCGCAACGTGAGCTTTGCCTACGAAACCGAAAAGCAAGTATTGCACAATGTTTCCTTTACAGCAAAGCAGGGAGAAGTAACGGCACTTGTCGGTCCGTCGGGAGGAGGAAAGAGCACTACTGCCAAACTTGCCGCACGCTTCTGGGACATTGACGGTGGAAAGATTCTATTAGGCGGAAACGACATCGCTCACATCGACCCCGAGACGCTGCTTCGCAACTATGCCGTGGTGTTTCAGGACGTGTTGCTTTTCAATGCTTCCGTTTCCGACAATATTCGCATCGGTAAGCGTGATGCCACCGACGAGGAAGTGCGGCGTGTGGCACAACTGGCACAGTGCGACGACTTCATCAGCCGTATGCCGCAGGGATACGACACCGTTATCGGCGAGAACGGCGAAACCCTTTCAGGTGGCGAGCGACAGCGTATCTCCATTGCCCGTGCGCTTCTGAAAGACGCTCCCGTCATTCTCTTGGACGAAGCCACCGCCAGCCTTGATGCCGAGAACGAGACAAAGATTCAGGCGGGCATCTCCGAACTGGTGCAGGGTAAGACCGTCATCATTATCGCTCACCGCATGCGCACCGTCCGCAATGCCAACCACATCGTGGTGCTCGGTGGCGGAACGGTTATCGAGCAGGGCACGCCCGAAGACCTCATGGCTAAAGGTGGAGAATTTGCACGGATGGTAAAACTGCAACAGGAAAACAATAATGAAAAATAAATAGCAATGAAAATCGAAAACATCAACAGAAAATTCAGGCAGTTGGCGGTGTGGATATTACGCCACCGACTGTTGGTAATGGGGCTGTTTGCCCTGCTTATCGCTTTCTCGTTCGTGGGTACAAAGCGCATCGTCATGAAAACATCGTTCGACGACTATTTCGTGAGCGATGACCCGATGTTGCTCAAGACAAACGAGTTCAAGTGGGTCAGTCCTAAAACCCAGTTGCAAACCTACTTCTCTTAAGCACACAATTTCATAAGCCTATATAAAAAGAAAGGAATATCTGTGACTCCTCTGAACTGTGCCCTGAATGCCTTAACCTTGGCATTGAATGACTCAGCATTTGCATTTGTTGCTCTGTTTACAAAGAAATTGAGTATGGTTTGATAATGATTTTCAAACGTGTCAATCACCGTGTAGAAATTGTCCACTCCCAGCTCTTCAACCTCATTGAACCATTTAGCCAGCTTCAGTCTTGCAGCATCCTTGATGCTCTTGATGTTATAAATATCGGTAAGTTTCATAGCCAGATCATATGCCTTTTTCAGTGTAGGATAATGTTCAAAGATGATTTCCGCCCTGGCTTTCTGTGCTTCAGTCCACTTGGTCCTGTGCTTGGTCAATATGAACTTTGCCCTGGCGAGCAACTGCTTACGCGTGTCACCATTGCTGTATCTAAATGGTATATATTCCTTTCCCTCACTTTTAGCTTCTTTTATCTCCTCATTCTCTTTATCCCTTGCCATCCACCGGTAAGCGATACGCATGTCATCCAGAGCATCATAATACAGTTTCTGCACATGAAACCTGTCATTGGTAATGAGTGCTTTGGGAAAAACGGCACGGGCTATGCGCATCATCGAAGATGACAAATCAAGTGTTATCTCTTTGACAGTCTTTCGTTTGGACAGGTCTATCTTCTTGACAACCTGAATAACGTCCTCTGCCTTGGTCCCTTTAACCACAGCCACTAAAGTTCCATTTCTGCCCTTTCCCGCCTTGTTGGTCAGAAAAGTATAGACCTCGCCACTGCTTAGACAGGTCTCATCAATACTTAGACTCTCACCTATGTTATTTTCAAACAATAGCCAGTCTTGAGCATGATCCAACTGATCCCAGCTGCGGTAGTCACTGAAATGTTCCTTGTACTGTGTGGATAACTGCTTGCCATTTACGCCATAGTGCGCACCGATGCTTGCGATGCTCTCTGCAGTGGACTCAATTCTATTCTTTTAAAAAAGAAACGAACTCGGGGGATAGTTTACTGCCCTCAGCCGTCAAGTCATCATATGAATAAGTAAATATCTCTCCGTTGGAACTGTCACGCCACTTGCGTCGGCGAACATGGAGGTAGACGGCTTTGCCACGAAGAGGAAAGTCCTGAATTACACGCTCGCTGGTAAAACCATAACTGCTTACAGTGCCTAACTTATGGTCTGACTTTTCCATAAAGTTACGCTCGTCAAGCCAAAAGTCAAACTGGGAAACACCCTCTTGAATATCGACAACATCAAAGTAGTCGGCAAGTACATCTGGAAAGATGCAACGTAATAGTTGGTCACTCTTCATGATGCAAAGGTAATAAATACTTATGAAATTATGCGCTTAAGAGAAGTAGGTTTGCAACTGGGGTTTAGGACTGACCCGTTCAAGTCCATCTTCGGCAACGACTACTACGTGGCGGTATTAGTGAAGAACAAGGACGTCTTCTCCAAGCGCAGCCTGACACTTATCCGTGAGTTGAGCGAGGAGCTGAAGGACAGCCTGTCGTATGCCGACAAGGTTACATCGCTCACCGACCTTGAATTTACCGTCGGCACTGAGGAGGGAATGACCATCGAGCAGATAGTGCCCGACGAGATACCTTCGGATGAGGCTTCGCTAAAGGAAATCAGACGCAAGGCATACAGCAAGCCCTATCTCTCAAAGAAACTGGTGTCGAAGGACGGTACGATGACATGGATCATGGTGAAGCTGCGTCCCTTCCCGGAGGATAGCGTATGGAAGAAAACGAGCGATATTGCCCCGGATATGCTCACGGGCAAGGAAGCCGGGCACATCATCGGCAAGGCGAAATACGCGAAGCTGTCGCCTGCTGCCGCAGGAATGCCCTATCTGAGCTACGAAAAAGTGGTTTATCTGAAACATGAAATGGGGCGGCTGTTCCTCATAGCTTTCCTTGTTTCCATTGTGGTGATGATTGTCGTAACCCGTTCATTGCGGGGAGTCATCGCCCCGTTGCTCACGTCGGTGTTTGGTCTTCTGATAAGTTTTGGTGTGATAGGCTGGACCGGACTGTATATAGATATGACTACCGCCATGATAGCGGTCATACTGGCCTTTGCCTGTTCCATTGCCTACAACATCCATCTGTACAACTTCTTCAAGACGCGGTTTGTGGAAACAGGCAGGCGCAAGGCTTCCATCACCGATGCCGTAGGCGAAACCGGATGGGGTGTTTTGCTGTCGGGATTGACAACCATAGCGGCTATGATGACTTTCCTATCTATGAAGATAGTCCCCATGCAGGCTATCGGCGTGAACACCTCGCTGTGCCTGCTTTCGGTATTGATTACCTGTCTGATTGTTACCCCTGTAATACTCTCATTCGGAAAAGACCGCAAGCCAAGCATAGACGTATCTAAGAGTCTCGAAGGATACGTCGGCGGACGGTTTGAGCAGTTTGGTAGTTTCATCCTGCGTCGCCACCGCCCGATATTCATTGTCTCGGTAGCCATCACGCTTTTTTGCGGCATCGGCATGTTCTCCATCGAGCCGGCATTCGACATTGAGAAGACTATGGGACGGAAGGTGGAATATGTAAAGAAATTCCTCGACCTCTGCGACACGGAATTAGGAAGCATGTACTCCTACGACCTGATGATTACACTGCCGCATGCCGACGACGCGAAGAAGCCCGAGAACTTGAAAAAACTCGACCAACTGGCAACCACCACGGAAAGCTACCCGCTCACCAAGCGGCACAATTCCGTCACGGACATTGTGAAAGACATGAACTGCACGCTCAACGGCAACAATCTGAAGGAATATCGCATTCCCGACAATGCCGACATGGTGGCTCAGCTCTTGCTGCTCTATGAGAATGCCGGAGGTACGGAGTCGGAATACTGGATGGACTATGACTATCAGCGGCTACGCCTGCAAATCGAGTTGAAGAGCTACAACTCCAACGAGGCGGAAAAAGAAATGGATTTGCTCCAAACCGAAGCACGCAAGCTCTTCCCCGGCGCACATGTATCGGTAGTGGGCAATATACCGCAGTTTACGGTGATGCAGCAGTATGTGGAGCGTGGACAGATGTGGTCGATGCTGCTCTCGGTGCTGGTCATTGGCGTGATACTCATACTCCTGTTCAGAAGTTGGAAGGTGGGACTGGTGGGAATGATACCCAACATCGCCCCCGCCATCATCGTAGGCGGCATGATGGGCTGGCTGGGCTATCCGCTCGACATGATGACAGCCTCGCTCATTCCTATGGTTTTGGGTATCGCCGTCGATGACACCATCCACTTCATCAACCATTGCCATGTGGCGCATAATCGTTATAATGACTATAACATGGCTATCCGCAAGACTTTCCGCACGGAGGGACTGGCCATCGTGATGTCAACGGTCATCATCTCGGCTACATTTGCCGGCTTCATGTCGTCGGACGCCACGCAGACGAAGAACTGGGGCTTGCTGGCTGTAGCAGGTATGGTGTCGGCATTGTTGGCAGACTTGTTCCTCACGCCGATACTTTTCAAATATTTGCGGGTGTTCGGAAAGGAAAAAGGTTCAAAAACAAATAGTTAAACAAACAAGTAAGGTTAAAATATTCAATCATAAAATATAAAGAAAATGAAAACAAGACATTTTATTTTATCCCTTATTGCCTTGATGACAATGAGTGTTGCACA
Source organism: Prevotella denticola (assembly GCF_900454835.1). Lineage (GTDB taxonomy): Bacteria > Bacteroidota > Bacteroidia > Bacteroidales > Bacteroidaceae > Prevotella > Prevotella denticola. The sequence goes on from NZ_UGTM01000001.1 coordinate 591,724, forward strand.
AGCAGCTGGTCTCACCGGAAGAGACATTATGCAAAAGGTAAAGAACCGTGCCGATGGCGATACACGCTATGCCACCGTGGAAATGACACTTATTCAAAAAAGTGGGCATAAGCGTGTGCGAAAAATTGAATCGTGGGCAATGGACGAAGGTAAGGACACAAAGAAAATCATGTTCTTCACCTATCCCGGCGACGTGAAGGGCACGGGATTTCTCACTTGGGACTATGACAATCCCGGCAAGACAGACGACAAATGGCTCTATCTCCCTGCCATGAAAAAGACAAGGCGCATTAGTGGAAAGTCATCGAAGACCGATTACTTCATGGGCAGCGATTTTACATACGACGACATGAGTACACGCAGCGTGGACGAGGAAACACACACGCTGCTGCGTGAGGAAGTGGTAAGCGGACACAAATGCTGGGTGGTGCAGTCCGTGCCTAAGGACAAGGGAGAAATATACTCAAAGCGCATCACATGGATCAGGCAGGACTGTCTGATGGTTATTAAGGCGGAATACTACGATAAGCTCAATAAACTGCATCGCAGCCTTACCATTTCGAATATAAATAAAGTGCAGGGATTCTGGACGATGCACCTCATGCAGATGGAGAATGTACAGACGGGGCATAAGACCATCATCAAGATGGACAACCAGCGGTTCAACGTCAAGGTTGCGCCCAATCTCTTCACTGTCTCCAAACTGGAAAAAGGACTCTGACCATGAAAATACTGCGATTATGGACGCTGTTGCTTGTGCCGATATTCTCGGCACAGGCATTTGCCCAGATTGATACGCTGACGGTGGAGAATGATTCTGCTGATACGGAATATATGCAAGAGGAAGAAACGGATGACAACGCCTTGCGTGTTCAGGTAAAAGGCTTCCTCGACACATACCATGCCGTCAGGACAGAAGGCAGGAACGACTGGATGGCTTCGAGAACCCGAGCGCGCGGAGAGGTGAAACTTGAAAAAGGAGCAGCTTCCCTTTTTGTTTCCATGAACGCTACCTACAACGGCGTACTGAAAGACCGCACGGGACTGGAACTGCGTGAGGCATATCTTGCATACACCAAAGGAAACCTTGACCTTCGGGTGGGGCGGCAGATTGTGGTATGGGGAGTGGCAGACGCATTGCGCGTTACGGACTGCGTGTCGCCGTTCGACTATACCGAGTTCCTTGCGCAGGACTACGATGACATCCGTATGCCCGTCAATGCCTTGCATGCAAGATACACGTGGCATTCGGTAACATTCGAGGCGATATGTAATCCCGTGGCGGATTTCTTCATCCTTCCCACCGACCGACGCAATCCGTGGGCACTGACTCTGCCGTCAGCCCCTCTTCCCTATACCATAGATTTGGAAAGTGGCAAACCGGAGAAAAGACTTCGGAATATGGAGTACGGCGGGCGGATAACGACCAATCTCAGCGGGATTGATTTTTCTCTGAGTGCCCTGCGGACGTGGAACAAGATGCCTGCTCTTTCCCTTGCTGTGTCCGACGATGGAAAGTCGCTTTTAGCCAAAGGGGAATACCGCCGGATGACGATGCTCGGAGCCGACTGCTCTCTGCCTGTCGGACAGATTGTCCTTCGCGGCGAGGCTGCTTGCTATTTCGATGAAGCGCAAAGCAGAGGTGTGGGAAAAGACGTAGTATGCCGAAATACGTACAATATCCTTGCCGGTGTGGACTGGTATCCGGGCAACGATTGGAACTTCAGTGCACAATACTGCCACAAATATACGGCGGGGAACCTTGACGGTCTTTCCGTTTATCGTAATGCCGGCCTTGCCACGGCAAGAATATCGAAAGAACTGCTGCGGAATATGCTGAAACTTTCAACATTCGCCTATATTGACGTAACCAATGGCGGCGTTTTCAACCGCTTCTCTGCATCCTATGCCTTGAACGACCAAATCGAACTCACCGCCGGCTATGATTACTTCCATGCCGACAAAGGCAAGTTTCAAATGTATGACAGAAATTCTGAAATATGGGCAAAGATGAAATATAGTTTTTGAATGACATAAAGACATTGCATCTCATTCTTTTACAAGATGACAAAGAGAAGGATCTTCTTTTATCCTTTTTATTTCTTTTTCAATCAAAACAATTATTTCTCGCTTAACACATTTATAGTTGGCTTCGATAGTCTCTTTGAGATTATCGGAGCCATCTTCGTTTTGAAACGCATTGATTTCAGGAATGGACTGGTATTGCTTCATTTCGGCAGAGACTTTAGCACTATCCACCACTATTTCAGCATGGAAAATCTTTTGGTCAATGCGTTCGTCAAAGTTGTCGGACACTGCACCTACGAACATACCCTGTGTGAGGTTGCTGATTTTCGATGCAGGGATAAGACTATCCATCTGGGTCGAGATAGAGGTGGATTTATCATTACGGTTGATTGTCATAGACTGCCGTTGTTGAAGCACCTTGCCGAAGCGTTCGGAGAGAGTCTTGGCAGTTTCACCTACCACTTGCCCACTGAACACATTGCCCACTGTGTTTTGTATCACCTTGCTTTCCTTATCCCCATAATCGCGGGTAAGCTGCGAGAAGTCTTGAAAGCCCAGACACACGGCAACCTTGTTACTACGGGCTGTGGCAATGAGGTTGTCAAGCCCACGGAAATAGATGGTCGGCAACTCGTCGATAATCACAGATGATTTGAGTTGCTTTTTCTTGTTGATGAGTTTCACGATACGGCTGTTGTAAAGTCCGAGTGCTGCTGAGTAGATATTCTGGCGGTCGGGATTATTTCCCACGACCAACACCTTCGGCTCGTTGGGATTATTGATGTCGAGCGAGAAATCATCACCTGTCATTACCCAATAGAGAGCCGGCGAAATCATACGTGAAAGCGGTATCTTGGCACTGGCAATTTGTCCCTGCAACTGGTCTTGCGCTCCGCCCTCCCAAGCATCCATAAAGGGAGAAAGGTAGTTGGCAAGCTCATCGTAGGAAGTAAGTATCGGAAATATCTGTGCGTACGGACGGTTCAGGAATTCGATGGCATGGGGAAAGGTGCAATACTTGCCGTTCTCATAGATTTTCAGAAACCAGATGATGGCTGCAAGCAATATAATCGGCGACTCAACAAAGAAATCTCCCTGCTTCTGAATCCATGAACGATTAAGGTTGAGCATAATAGTGTAGGCACTCTCGTAAGCGTCCGATATGTCCGTCATAAAGGCAGGATTGATGGGATTGCAGCGATGGCTCTTGCGTGGGTCGTCGAAGTTTATCACAAAGAACTGCGGTTTTACCTTGTAGGCGTCCAAATGGTTAAGCAAATGATTGTAGGCTATCTCTGACAAATCCGGGAACTTGTAGTCGTAAATATACATGGCAAAGCCTTTCTCTATCTGCTGCTTGATATAGTTGTTCACAATAGCATACGACTTACCCGAACCGGGCGTACCGAGCACCATCGAGGCACGAAAGGGGTTGACCACGTTAATCCAGCCCTTATTCCACTTCTTTTTGTAATAGAAACGTGTGGGAAGATTGATTGAGTATTCATTCTCCATCAACCGTGTTTCCTGCATGAAGCTTTCATTTTCCGTGTTGAACACATCATCCATCAGATTGTTTTTGAGCAATCGACTCATCCACACACCTGCCATCAGCAGACAGATATAGCCAATGGAGAGCGTGAAGATATAGAGTGAAGCCGCTCCAATTTTTCCAATGGGCAATGCCAACAGCCACCAGTTGAGAAAGAAAAAGACAAAGCCTGAGAAAAGCACCGTCCAAATCTTTGACCAAGTGATTTTCTCTTCTTTCACGCCTTTCGTTCCCAAACATGACAAGGTAAGAAACACCACACAAAAGAGTTTCGTCCATAGGATAGATGAAAATAATCCCGTGGTGCGTTGAAAGTTCATCAGTATCTTGTTGATGATACCGAGTGTGAAGTGCCATTCTTGAAATGCCTCGTAGCAGAACCAATAACAGTTAATCAGGAGGAATATCACCGATATACCCCGCATAAAGTCCATGACCTTACCTAATGCCCTTAAATCATCTTCTTGTGCCATAATAATATTATTTTGTAGCCTCCCCCAACCCCTCCGAAGGGAGGGGAGATAGAAATGCTCGTTTATTTAATGTTTTCTTCGTCTAAGTTTTACCTTACTTTGTCTGCGGAGTTTACGCTGCCATGCCGCTTCCTTCCAATCATCGTTGCCCGTAGTTCTGAATGATTCACCCACCATATCCTCGATAAGTTCATCGACAAGGTTGTCGCTTTCTTCTGTATTTTGTTGCAAAGTTTGAACGGTTGCCGATTGTTCCAAGCGGACAGACGGACTGCCATACAACGTTTCGTCCAAGAATGGGTTGTACGTTGAATTGGAGAAATACGCATTGAATATGTTGGCAGCATACCCCTTGCCCAATCGTGAGCCGTTGAGCGCAATGCCCACTTCATCATCAATGAAAGTAATGCCATAGATGCGTCCGCTTTCGTTCTTTCGGATTACCACACGCAAGCCTTGTTCCTCCAATCTTTGTTGTAAGGCCTTCTCTGTTTGAGGAGAAGAACACATCACTTCCAATATCCTGTGTCTCATTGCCGGTATCAGTGGCTTAATAGCTTGCTTTGATTTCTGTATCCTGTTCTGTACAGCAGTATAGCCCATACCACGACCAATGTCCGATGCGTTGATGGGTGTACTTATTTTGCCTCCCTTATCATCAGTCGGAACATAGACCACTCCATCGTATTTCTTTCCCCGAAACTCCGTTTTGATTTCCTCTACGGCAAGGTTGTATGCAGAAAGGATGGCGTTCAGCTCGCCCAAGGAGCAGAAGCGATAATGCCCCAGCACCATGCGGACAACGCTTGCCACCTGCTCCTTGATATTCCCTTTACCAATATCTACCTTGGGCGTTTCTGCTACTGCCTTTTCAGTAACCTTTGAACTTGGAATGAGACCAAATTTTCTTTCCAAGGCATCGGTAATTTGCTTGCTCCGCCGTTTTTCAAACTTGTCGTTAATTTTCTGTCCACGACTATCCACCCGAAGCGACACGATGTGTATATGCTCACGGGCGATGTCGTTATGCTTGAACACGATATAGGGTTGCTTGCCATAACCAAGTGCCTCCATATACTCCTTGGCAATCTGCATAAGCGTTTCATCGGAGAGTTTCTCGTCCGGGTGCGGATTGAGCGAGCAATGGAACACCATCTTCTTTGTCCGGCATTTCTTTGGTATCAGAGCCTCCATGTCGACAAGCACGTCTTCCATCGTATAACGTCCCTCCTTGTTCTGATACAACTCTGCTGCATGGAGAATGCTCGCTTCCCCTTTTTCTACCTTTTTGAAGTTATAACCGAGTGCCCCTCCAAGGTTCTCCGTACTTGAAATCTTCGCTATCATTTCTTGCGGTAATCTATGGTAAGACTGATAGCCTGCTCCTGCAAGGCAATGATTTGAGCCGACAGTTTCGCCAACTTTTCAAGCAGAATCTGTGCGGTCTTGACCGAATGATAACTGTTGATAGCACGTACAGTCTGATTATACAGCACACCAATCTTATGGATTTGTGCCGTCAATTCAGAGAGTTTCCGGTAGTATTCTACAGCGGATTTATCCACCGTGATGACCTTAAAACTCTCTCCAAGAATACGCCCACGCACAAAATCCGACTTCGTTTCTGCTCCTGAACGCTGAAACAAATCAATCGCTTTTTGCTGGTCTTTGGGGTTGGGCAACCGCACATGCCAGTTGTCCCAACGTGGCTTTTCTGCCGTTTTTCGTTCTGAACGATGTTCCTCCTTCTTATCCATATCCATTTGGTTTCTAATTACGACTTTGGAGTAATTCATCTCCCCTTCGGGGCAAGGGTCTTTGTGGTACAAACGGAGGTTTGTGTTACAAAGACACACCTTGCTGGTATTAAGAAATGATACGATAGAAGTATCCACCCTCGTGGGGTGTCTACTTCGGGATATTACCTCCATGTATTATTCTCGCCTGCAAAGTTACGGCGAGTTTTCAAATAACTCATTATCAGCGATATTCCCTCTTTTCCCTTGTGTTTCCCTGTGTTTCATCGGTGTAATAAAATCAACCAAAATATCATTTATTTTGCAGCCAAAACGAGCGAACTATGGTATGATGACACAAGCAAAAGACACATCGTATTACCGTTGGCTTGCACCAAAGATGCAAAGAAGAAACGAAACATATTCATGACAATTTGTTGTCATGACAAACTATTGTCAATACAACAGATTGCAAGAACTATAAATCGTCCTTTCAGACTATCGCACGAACCATACGCAGCCAGAACAAACTGTCTGCTGATACTTCTCAAGAATGAGAGCACATCCAAACATCAAATAGACAAGTAATATGAACTAAGAAATTATCATTATGGAGAACAAACAACAACGCCCCCTCTTTCTGGGGTTCTCCTCACAAAAGGGAGGAGTAGGAAAAAGCACGCTTGCTGAAATTGTGAGCAGCATATTGTACTACGAACAGGGCATCAACCTCTTCGTGATGGACTGCGATCTGTCGCAGGACTCCTTTTACAAACTGAGGGAACGCGAGAAAAGTGTCGTTCAGGAAAGCGAAGAGCTTTCCATGTCCATGGAGGAATACTTTCACTACCTCGGCAAAAAGGCATACAGAATTTATAAGTCCAGCCCCAAAGAAGCTGTCAGGATTGCACGGAATAAAATCGACACTATCAACAATGAGACGTACCAGTTGGTCGTGTTCGACTTCCCCGGTCATGCAGGGACCACAGAGTTGATGGAGCTGTCCCTTCAGATGGACTATATCCTATCTCCACTTGAAGCCGATATACAGTCACTCGTCTCTTGTATGGCATACGCCAAGACCATCACGGATATTGGTGTTTCTATGTCCGACTCACGGATAAAGGACATTATCCTGTTCTGGAACAAGGTGGACAGAAGGGTAAGGAACGTCATCATTGACGAATACACAAAACTTATCCAAGGACACGAACTCACACTCCTGCCCGGCTATGTATATGCCACACACCGTTTCTCCCACGAACTTTCCACATACGGGCTACGAGGCGTGTTCCGTTCTACCTATCAGCCTCCTGCAAGGGGATTACGAACGGGCACGGGGCTGGATGAACTCGTCTCCGAGATAATTCAACGTCTCAAACTAAAAACAAAAACAGAACATGGCAACGATTGAGGAAAGAAAGCAGCAACTGGAAAAGAAGCTGAAGAAAATGGCAGAGGACAATGTAGTGGTGAAACCTGTCACGGTCCCCAACCCCTTCGATCCATCCGAGGACACCGAGCCTTCCCTCGCAACATCACGAGAGGAAGACAAAAGTTCGGAAGAAATGAAGACGGCAAAAGAAGAACGAACAGACGAAACTGGAGGAGAGGAAATCGGGAACACGGAACCGAAAAGAGAAAGAAAACCGAGAATAGAAAAGTCTGGCATGTCGTCCCTTTCCATAGAGGAATACCGTTCCCTATACTTTCATCCCGTACGTTCGCAAATGCGGACGGCTTTCTCCATCAATTTGGAGACATTACAGAACCTGCGCAATGTGCTACAAGACTTAGGAGAAAGGGTATCTATTGCTTCCTATATTGATAATATCCTCCGGGAGCATCTGCGGGAACATCAGGAACTTCTCAATAATGCAGCAGCAAAGCAAAGACGTAAGACAACAATAACACTATGATGGAAACAATACTTTTCAGTTTTATATTGGTACTCATCATCATTTGGATGATGCTTGGTATCCTGTATTTCTATATGCGGTATGTATCTCCGTATGACTTCATTATCAAGAAAAACGGAAAGAGCGATGAAGATAGCAAGAAGAAAGGAGCAACGAAGAAAAAAGACGGACAGAAAGGAAAAGGAACAATAGAGCAAGCCGAGTTTGTACTGATTGGAAAAAGCCGTTCCACTTCCCCGATTATCCCACAAATTCCCTCTGTTTCATCATCTGAAAATTCAAAGCAGAATAATAATAATTTTGCACCGCAGAACTCCGAAAAGGAGGAAGAAATGAAAGAGGACAACGAAATGGACGTTGATTTCGAGATGGAGAGAGTGGACGAAGATGAGATTGTCCGTGAGGAATTAAACCTATCCATCGAGTCCACATCGGGCGAAGCCGAAATTTCGGAGCAGTCCGTCCTCGCACGTGACTTAGTCCGCCTGCAAAAGTGGGCAAAGAACAGTGAGGAGGCTAATGAGGAAGAAGTCAAAGAGACCGTTCTGCAGCTTCAAGACTCAGACCTGTTGGATAAGTACAAAGAAAACATCGCCAAGATGCTGGGTGAACAAGCCTTGCTATTGGAGAAAATCCGTAAGGCGGAAGAAAAGGAAGAACAGAGTGCTCAACCAGCAATGCTTTCATCACAAAACCCAACACCTCCTGTTTCTGGCATATCTGACACAGCGGTGGGCGATGCTGACGACAAACCGCTGTCCTATTATCTGTAAAAATGGTTTCTTGATTTTCATATTTTGGAGGAATGCAGGGGTGGCTCAAAAGTAAAACAATCAACCAATATCAGTCATACGATAAAACCGAGTCACCCCTTACCACCTCTATCTAAAAGAAAATAATTCATTTAACAACATAAAATAAAAAGAACAATGAACAACAAAAAGAAAATCACAATGCTGTTCCTGCTGACGGCTACAGCCATAGGAGCATACGCACAAGGCAACGGCATGGCGGGTATCAATGAAGCCACAAAGATGGTAACAAGCTATTTTGATCCCGGAACAAAGCTTATCTATGCCATCGGAGCCGTGGTAGGTCTGATTGGAGGAATAAAAGTGTACAACAAGTTCTCAAGTGGTGACCCCGATACGAGCAAGACCGCAGCCTCTTGGTTCGGTGCATGTATCTTTCTCATCGTGGCTGCCACTATCCTGAGAAGTTTCTTCCTGTAAGGCGATGGCTGCATTTGAAATCAACAAGGGTGTAGGCCGGACGGTAGAGTTCAAGGGCTTGAAGGCGCAGTACCTCTTCCTCTTTGCAGGAGGGCTGCTGGCAGTCTTCATTCTCGTGGTCATTCTCTATCTCTGCGGCATCAGTCAGATAGCCTGTCTTGTCATAGGTGTAGTGGGTGCCACCATAGTGGTGTGGCAAACGTTCACCATGAACAGAAAGTACGGGCAGTACGGACTGATGAAGAAAGGAGCAGTGCGTATGCACCCACGCTACCTTGTGAACCGCCGTACGGTCTGCCACCTTATTCGTAACCTTCAACCAAAGAAAGCGAAGAAATGAGAAATAAAAGCAAGATAACAACCTTGGAATCGAAGTTTCCGCTGCTCTCCATAGAGCAGGGCTGTCTGGTGAGCAAGGATGCTGACATCACGGTGGCTTTCCGTGTGGAGCTGCCCGAACTCTTTACCGTCACTTCTACAGAATACGAGGCAATGCACTCTGCCTGGCATAAGGCTATAAAAGTGCTACCCAATTACAGCATCGTACACAAGCAGGACTGGTTCATTAAGGAGGACTACCAAGGAAAGCTCTCCGATGGCGGACTGAGCTTCCTTGCCCGTTCCTCTGAACGGCATTTCAACGAGCGTCCGTATCTACACCATTCAGTCTATCTCTTCCTTACCAAGACCAACAAGCAGCGTATGGCACAGCAGAGCAACTTCTCTTCACTCTGCCGTGGACACCTGTTACCCAAGGAAATCACCAACAAGGAGGAGGTGATGAAGTTTATGGAAGCCGTAGACCAGTTCGAGCGTATCATCAATGATACCGAGCAGATAAGGATTGTCCGCATGACTGAAGACGAGTTAGTCGGCACAAATGAAAAGGGCGGTCTGCTTGACCGTTACTTCTCCCTTTCTGAAGAGGGACATGCTTCATTGGAGGACATCCGTCTGGGCGCAGACCTTGTACGTGTAGGCGACAATCAGCTGTGCCTGCATACGCTTTCCGATACGGACGACCTGCCTACAACGGTAAGCACGGACAGCCGATATGAACGGCTATCTACCGACAGAAGTAACTGCCGTCTTTCCTTTGCCTCTCCCGTGGGTCTGATGTTGCCCTGCAACCATATCTATAACCAGTACCTCTTTATCGAGGATAGTGATGTCAACTTGGAACGCTTTGAAAAGCAGGCAAGGAACATGCACTCGCTGGCACGCTACAGCCGTAGCAACCAAATCAACGAGGAGTGGATACAGGAGTATCTCAATATTGCCCACTCACAGGGACTGACCTCTATCCGTGCCCACTTTAATGTATTGGCATGGAGTAGCGATAAGGAAGAACTTCGCCAGATCAAGAATGACGTGGGCTCTGCACTTGCTCTTATGGAATGCCACCCTCGTCATAACACCATTGATGCTGCAACGCTCTACTGGGCGGGCATTCCCGGCAATGCGGCAGACTTTCCTGCAGAAGAGTCGTTCTATACTTTCATAGAGCCTGCCCTCTGCTTCTTTACGGCAGAGACGAACTACAAGGACTCGCTATCACCCTTCGGTATCAAGATGGCAGACCGCCTTTCGGGAAAGCCCGTCCACTTAGATATATCGGATTTGCCGATGAAAAAGGGAGTCATCACCAACCGTAACAAATTTATCTTGGGTCCTTCGGGCAGTGGTAAGTCTTTCTTCACCAACCACATGGTACGCCAGTATTACGAACAGGGGGCGCACGTCCTCTTGGTTGATACGGGTAACTCATATCAAGGCTTGTGTGAACTTATCCACCGCAAGACCAAGGGCGAGGACGGCGTGTATTTCACCTATACCAATGAAAGTCCGATTTCCTTCAACCCTTTCTATACGGATGATTACTTCTTCGATGTAGAGAAAAGGGAGAGTATCTGTACGCTACTGCTCACGCTCTGGAAGAGTGCTGATGAGCATATCACCAAGACCGAGGCTGGCGAACTTGGTTCTGCTGTCAACTCCTATATCGAGTTGATATGTGCTGACCACAGCGTTACACCCTGTTTTAATACTTTCTATGAGTATCTGCGGGACGTGTACCGAAAGGATATGGAAAAGCGAGACATCAAGGTAACGCTCTCGGACTTCAATATCAACAACCTCTTAACGACATTGAAGCAATACTATCGTGGTGGTCGATATGATTTCCTGCTGAACTCGGACAAGAACATCGACCTGCTCTCTAAACGCTTCATCGTCTTTGAGATTGACCAAGTAAAGGACAACAAAGACCTCTTTCCTGTGGTAACGATTATCATCATGGAAGCCTTCATCAATAAGATGCGTCGATTAAAGGGTATCCGCAAGATGATACTCATTGAGGAAGCATGGAAAGCCATTGCTTCGGCAAACATGGCGGACTACATCAAGTATCTCTATAAGACGGTGAGAAAATATTTCGGGGAGGCCATTGTCGTAACGCAGGAAGTGGACGACATCATCCAGTCACCCATCGTCAAGGAGAGCATCATCAACAACTCCGACTGCAAGATACTGCTTGACCAGCGCAAGTACATGACCAAGTTCGACGGCATACAGGCGATGCTTGGTCTTTCGGAAAAGGAAAAGAGCCAGATACTATCCATCAACCAGAACAACGACCCGAACCGACTCTACAAGGAGGTATGGATAGGGCTGGGCGGTATGCAGAGTGCCGTCTATGCCACAGAAGTGAGCATGGAGGAATACCTGACCTACACCACGGAGGAAACCGAGAAAGTGGAGGTGATGAACAGGGCTGCACAGCTCGGTGGGGACATCGAAACGGCTATTCGTCAGCTTGCCATAGAGAAAAGAAACCATAAAAAGAAATAAGTACAAACCATCAAAACTATAGTAACAATGAAAAAGTACATTTTCATGGCTCTCTTAGGATTGAGCCTTTCTGTTCCCAAAGCCCACGCACAGTGGGTAGTAACCGACCCTGGCAATTTTGCCGGCAACATCGTCAATTCAGTCAAGGAGATAGCAACAGCTTCGAAGACGGTGAAAAACACTCTTGACGGTTTTAAGGAGGTGGAAAAACTCTACAACGACACCAAGAAGTATTACGATGCCCTGAAGAAGGTGAATAACCTTATAGGAGATGCCTACAAGGTCAAGGAGTGCATCCTGATGGTGGGCGATATCTCGGAGATTTACGTCACCTCGTATAAGAAGATGCTCTCGGACAAGAACTTCCGCCCTTCGGAACTCGCTGCGATGGCTTCGGGCTATGCCAAGCTCTTGGAGCAGAGTGGGGAGAGTCTCAAGGAACTAAAGTCCATCGTCAAGTCGGGTGTCCTCTCGATGAACGACCACGAGCGCATGCAGGCCATCGACCGCATTTATACCACGTTGAGGGAAAACCGCTCGCTCGTGTCGTATTACACAAGGAAGAACATCTCCGTAAGTTACGTCCGTGCCCGTGAGAAGAACAACCTTGCCTCTGTCAAGGCACTCTACGGCAATACGGCAAGCAGGTATTGGTAAATCCACAGACAAAAAAAGAACTTGAAAGAACTTTCATAAAACACTTTTGCTTATGGATTTTGCCAGTTTACATGAGCTACTACGCTCCACCTATGACGAGATGATGCCGCTCTGTGCCCAGATGACGGGCATTGCCAAAGGCATTGCGGGCTTGGGTGCACTCTTTTATATTGCTCTTCGGGTATGGGCTTCCATTGCCCGTGCCGAGGCGATAGACGTCTTTCCCTTGCTGCGCCCCTTCGTGCTGGGCTTCTGCATCATGTTCTTCCCGACAGTCGTACTGGGTACGATGAATGCCGTTCTCTCGCCTGTAGTGCAGGGAACGGAGATGATGGTACACCAGCAGGAGGGGAACCTTGCAGAACTTACAGCCAAGCGGGACAAGTTGCAAGAGGAAGCCTACCTTAGGAATCCTGAAACAGCCTACCTTGTCTCCAACGAGAAGTTCGATGAGAAGATAGAGGAAATGGGCATCATCGGACCTGAAGATGCCGTGACGATAGCGGGTATGTATGCCGAGCGTGCTGCCTATCAGACCAAGCAGTGGGTGATGAAGATGGTGCATGACCTCATGGAGCTGCTGTTCCATGCCGCAGGACTTATCATCGACACGCTGCGCACCTTCATACTCATCGTCCTCTCCATTCTCGGTCCGATAGTCTTCGGCATAGCCGTATGGGACGGTCTTGCAGGTTCGCTCACCGCATGGTTCTCACGCTATATCTCTGTCTACCTGTGGCTGCCTGTCAGCTCTATCCTTACGGCACTGCTCACCAAGATACAGGTGCTGATGGTACAGAAGGACATCGAGGCACTCAGCGACCCCAACTACCTGCCCGACGCGGGGACGTGGTACTACATCGTCTTCTTCCTTATCGGCATCGTAGGTTACTTCTGCGTTCCCACCGTAGCAGGCTGGATTATCGAAGCAGGTGGTGGTATCGGCTCTTATGGTCGCAATGTCAATCAAACGGCACAGCGCGGTGCGCAAAGTGCCTACACGGGCGGAAGATATGCCGCAGCAGGTGCCGGGTCGGTCATCGGCAATGTCGGTGGACGTATCAAGGGTGCACTGCTCAAAGGAAAATAGAAATCGAGCAATAATGCTTAATTAACCAACAGCTATAAAAGGAAAAAAGAAATGGAATTTAAATCACTTGGTAATATCGAGACCTCATTCAGACAGATAAGACTCTACGCCTTTGTCTTTGCCATCGTCTGCGTGGCAGTAAGTGGTTATGCCCTCTATGCCTCGTACAACTTCGCTAAGGAGCAGAGGGAGAAAATCTATGTGCTTGACCAGGGAAAGTCACTCATGCTTGCCCTCAGTCAGGATGCAAGTCGTAATCGTCCCGTAGAGGCAAGGGAGCATGTACGTCGCTTCCATGAGCTGTTCTTCACCATTGCGCCTGACAAGGATGCCATTGAGAAGAATATGGAGCGTGCCTTCGTTCTGTGTGACAAGTCGGCTTTCAACTATTACAAGGACTTGGCAGAGAAGGGCTATTATAACCGCGCCATATCGGGTAATGTCAATCAGCGCATAGAGGTGGACTCTATCCACTGCAACTTTAATACTTACCCTTATGCGGTAACAACCTATGCACGAGAGTTTATCGTCCGTCAGAGTAACGTTACAGAGCGTAGTCTCATTACGACCTGCACGCTGCAGAACTCTGTCCGTTCGGACAATAACCCGCAAGGTTTTCTTATGGAGAACTTCCTTGTGAAGGAAAACAGGGATATACAGACTTATAAACGATAAGGCTATGGCAAGGAAAAGAAACTTTTTACTCTCACGTCACTATCTGCGCTTTCACCTATGGCTCCGCCATCGTTGTGAAAGGCTCACGATAAGGCAGAGAAAGGAAATCGTCTATGGGCTGAGCTTCATCTATCTGCTCTGCTCACTCTGGATGATAGCGCAGTTCTTCCTTCCTCCAAAGAAGGAAAAACTACCCATCCCCACGGGAAAGCTGACGGACAGTCCCATACGGACGGACAGCACCTTACAGGAGTTACACGGCAATTTTTACCTACAACATCATCAAACAATCAAGGAAAATGGATAATAAACAGAAAGAACAAATGAAGAAAGGCTTGGTCTTCGGAGGATTAGGACTGCTGTTTGCCCTCTCGATGTGGTTTATCTTCGCGCCTTCGGGCAAGGATAAGACTGCAGCGGAGCAGGGGCTCAATGACAGCATCCCGCAGGCAACGACAGAAAAGCTCACCGAAAACAAGCTCAAAGCCTATGAATTAGGCGACAAGGCACACGAGGAAGAACAGACCCGTGAGGAGATGGGCAGACTATCGGACTATTTCGCACAGAACACTGCTCCATCAGAGGCGCAGCGTGCAGAGACAGCTGCTTCTACGGCAAAGATAGAAAGCTCCATGCATCGTTATGAGGAGAACAATCGCCTCTTGAACTCCTTTTACGCTCCCGACCCACACGAGCAGGAGCGTGAAGCCCTGCGCTCGGAGATAGATAACCTTAGAAAGGAACTCTCTGCCAAAGACAGCAGGGAGGACAATGAAGAAAAACGGCAGCTTGCCTTGATGGAAAAGAGCTATCAGATGGCAGCGAAGTATCTTCCCAAGGCTTCTGCCGTTCCACCATCTTTGGGTAATGACTTTACCGAGGGTAAAGGGCAAACGGCAACGAACAAAGGTCAGAGTATGGGCAGTAATATAAGCGGAGGTTCGGCCGACTTGCCTGCAATGGAAATCTTGGCGGAACGCAAACAGGTAGTGTCCTCACTGGGGCAGCCGATGAGCGACGCTGACTTCATCAAGGAGTATGGCACGAAAGCACGCAACTTGGGCTTCCATTCGCTCGCAAGTGCGGCTGCACCCACGATGCGCAACACACTCAAAGTGGTGGTGGACAGGACAACGACGCTCAAAGAGGGCGACAATGTCGTGCTTCGTCTGCTTGAAACCGCCAAGGTACAGGGACTGCACATTCCACGGCAGAGCCGACTGATAGCTATCGCCAAGATAGAAGGTAACCGTATGCACCTGCTTGTCAAAAGCATTGAGGTGGACGGCCATATCATAGCCGTCAAGCTCTCGGCATACGACATGGACGGGCAGGAGGGTGTGTATATACCAGGTTCGGAGGACATCAATGCGCTTAAGGAAGTCGGGGCGAACATCGGTGGTTCAATGGGCACATCTTTTACCTTCGCTTCCTCTGCCAAGGACCAGATTATCTCCGAGGCTGCCCGTGGGGTGATGCAGGGTGCAAGTCAGCTGCTTCAGAAGAAACTTCGCACCATCAAGGTAACGCTCAAGGGTGGCTACCGCCTTTTCTTGGTTCAGTCCAAATAAAACAATCGAAAATGATAAGTAAAAAATAACATCAAATCAAAAGGAACAATGAAGAAAATTATTTTATCAATGGCTATGCTTGCCATGGTGGGAGCAACAGCCACAGCACAGGAAAACAATGATGGTCTGACACCAAGCCGTCCGCTTACTTCGGGAGAGCTCTTTCAAGGGATGAGCCGTGCCATACCAACGGGGCGTGTCGTACTGCCGTATGGTCTTGACGTTACCTTTGACAAGACCGTGCATCTTATCTTCCCTTCTGCCATTCGCTATGTAGACTTAGGTTCGCAGAACATCATCGCAGGGAAGGCGGAGGATGCAGAGAACGTACTACGTGTAAAGGCTTCGGTGAAGGATTTTGAGACGGAAACTAACATGAGTGTCATCTGTGAGGACGGCTCATTTTACGCTTTTAATGTAAAATATGCCGATGAACCGGAAAAGTTAAGTATCGAGATGAAAGACTTTCTCTCTACAACAGAAGGCAGGCTGCCAAGCAATCGCTCTGACATTTACTTCAAGGAACTCGGTAATGAGTCGCCCGTATTAGTAAAGCTGATGATGCAGACCATCTATCAGAATGACAGACGCAGCATTAAGCACATTGGTGCACAGCAGTTCGGTATGAAGTTTCTGCTTCGTGGCTTGTATGCCCATAACGGCTTGCTGTATTTCCACACTCGTATGGAAAACGGTACGAATATGCCATACTCGGTGGATTTTATCACATTCAAGGTGGTTGATAAGAAGATGGCAAAGCGCACCGCCATACAGGAACAGGTGTTGCAGCCACTTCGTGCCTATTATCAGGTGATGCAGGTGCGTAGCATGGGTAGTGAACACACTGTGTTTGCGCTCGAACAGTTCTCTCTTGCAGAAGACAAGCAGCTAGAAGTGACACTCTATGAGAGAAAAGGCGGTCGTACGCTGACTTTTTATGTGACGGCAGAAGACCTGCAATTGGCAAAGAAGATTGATAACCTCAAACTGAAATGGTAGACATTATGAAGAAGAAAATCATTTTATCGGTTTGCGTTGCGGTGGCTATGACTTTCAGTCTGCCATCTCAGGCACAGCGACTGATCCCCAAGCAAAGGGGCATAGAGGTCGTAGGGAGTGTTCCGCTTATCAAGGGAGAAAAGTTCCTTGCTGCTGACAATTTCGGCATGGGAGCATCACTCACCCGATATCTGGGTCGTGAGAACTATACCTTTGTTATGGCAGAGTATGAACAGCAGAATATGCCGTACAGAAGTTATAACGTAAAGCTCAAGGATGCTCTCTTACAGGTGGGCTATATGCACCCTGTTCTCTCCGACAATGGTAAGAACGTGTTTCTTTATGGTGGCATATCCGCTTTGGGTGGCTACGAGGAACTGAACGAGGATAAAAAACTGCTGCCCGATGGGGCAACACTGCTCGACCGTTCACGCTTTGTCTATGGCGGTGCCGTGCATGGCTCGGTGGAAGTGTTCCTGACGGACAGAATTCTCTTTCTTATAAAGGCGCAGGGACGTTTCCTCTTTGGAACGGACGTGCATCGTTTTCGTCCGGTTGTTTCAGCAGGACTAAGGTTAAACTTTTAAGTAGAAGAAAAGATGAAGAAGATATTGAATACGATTTGGGTAATGGGTGTGCTGACCCTTGCCGTGTTTTGCCTATCTGCTTGTGATAGGGATTTGGATGTTCAGCTGTCTTATCCTTTCACTGTCGAGACGATGCCCGTTCAGAAGGACATCGTCAAAGGACAAACGGCAGAAATCAGGTGTATGCTCAAATGGGAAGGCAACTTTGCCGACACGCGCTACACCATCAGATATTTCCAACCGGACGGGAAAGGCACGCTAAGAATGGACAATGGAGCAGTCTTCAAGCCCAACGACCGCTATCCGCTTACAAAAGATGTGTTCCGACTTTACTACACCTCCGCTTCCACAGACCGACAAACCATTGATGTGTATGTGGAGGACAACTTCGGACAGACCGTCAAGCTATCATTCAACTTCAACAACGAGAAGAATGAGGACACGCCCAAAGTGATAGTAAAAGTACCGATACGACAATGAATTTAGCCAAGACAATCATATTATTTTGTTTGCTTTTAATGTGTTTCCAACCATTGTCAGCTCAAAGTAGGCGGAGGCGGCTCGCTGATCTCCCGCCCTTTGAGCGGGCGGTGGTCTGCATCAAGTATTTTGAGGGAATGCACGACAAGAAGGATTACCCATATGTCGGATATGGGCATCGACTATTGCCCGGTGAACAATTTTCTTCCAATATGTCAGAATGGCAAGCGGACTCCCTACTTCGGGCAGACCTTTGGAAATGCTTTGAGATATTCAAGAAGTACGGAAAAGATGCTTTGCTACTTGCCGTGCTGTCATATAATGTTGGTGTAGGACGAATTTTAGGTTATGGAAAACATCCAAAAAGTCAGCTGCTACGAAAGATTGAAGCTGGAGATAGAAATATCTACAAAGAACTTCTGACCTTTTGCAAATACAGAGGTAAAGTCTTGAAAGTGCTAGTTAAGCGGAGACAAGTAGAATATTTCCTATTTTTCAATCTTTAAGATTGAAGTTGAAAAAGAAGGGAAAATGGACACTTTTTCATAAAAAAACTATACCTTTGCAAGAAAACCTCATGGAAAGAATATTACCCTATGAAATTAGTTACAAATGCTTAGAAAAATGGAGATTTGTTGAAAATGGATTTTTATGGAGTCTTCTTCTATGTCCTTTTTTAACAGTACTATTACAAAAACAAAATAATGAGTTTGTTGTAAGATGTATAAACATATTATCAATAATCAATTATATATCTATAATAGGATACGCACTGCTTTATATAATTGTAGAGATTTTAATGCAGCCAATGACTGCAAGCAGTAGAAGAAAAGGGTTTATTGATAATTCTTTAGGAACTAAGTTTTTAGATCAGCCAGTTACTAATTACTATGATAATGATTCCATTAAAGTTGGAACATATAAAATGTTAGTAAACTGTTTTGAAAATTGTTTTTTCACTTTTAGCCTAGTTAAGGCTACACTATCAAGAAAATTTTTTAAAAACGTAATAATCGCATTGATTCTTATTTTCTTTACATATTATGGAATCAAGAATTTAGATGTGACAATACCTATATTACAACTTTTTCTTTCATTCTTCTTTTTAATGGACTTAGCATATCATGTTAGCTTTTATTTTAAACTACGCTCACTATTTGAAAGATTTAAATCTATTTTTTCAAAAAAGTTATCCAAAAAGGAAACACTTCAGCAGGCATTCTATATGGTTCTTGAGTATGAATCAGCTTTAGCCTATAATAAATCATCAATCAGTAACTTAAAGTATAAGGAGATGAACGAAAAATTGACAAATGATTGGGCAGAAATAAAAAGAAATTACAACATATCATAATGAAATATACTGTAGAAAACGTCTTGCAAGGCCATCCTGATAAGATTTGTGATCAAATAAGCGATGCGTTATTAGATGAATGCCTTAAATTAAACAAATATGCTCACACTGCAATAGAATGCCTTGGTACTGGTCATAATGTTGTTGTAGGTGGAGAGATTGACGGAATTGAAGATTTAGAATTAGATGTAGTGAAAATTGTAAATGATCTGTATCACTCTATTGGATATGAAGAATTCCTTTCCGTTCAAAATTTATTAAGATGCCAATCAAGTCAACTTAAAATGGGCCTCATTAAAGATGGTGCTGGTGACCAAGGTATTATGTATGGATATGCCGTCAATAATAAATATAACTATTTACCTTATGGTGTATATTTATCAAGTTTAATAGCAAAAGAAATTGATAAGTATAGACTTAATTCCGACTATCTATTACCTGATGGAAAAATTCAAATAATAGTAAATGATAATAGGCTAGAAAAATTATCAGTTAATATTCAACATAAGGGTAAAGTCGATAAATGTTTTATGGAAAATGATATTGTGGACAATGTTTTGAGTAAATTTATTGACCCATCTGAAACAGAATTTAATATAAATCAAAACTCAAATTTTCTACAAGGTGGCTTTTTGAATGATACCGGACTAACTGGACGAAAAATCATAGTCGATACTTATGGAGGAATAGCTCCTCATGGCGGAGGAGCCTTTTCTGGCAAAGACCCAACTAAGATGGATCGAACAGCTGCATATATGGCACGTTTTGTTGCCAAAAACATTGTTGCTAACGGATTTGCAAATGAATGTACAATTTCAGTAGCGTACGCTTTTGGTGAAGAAAGGCCAATTATGTTGCAAGTTGTAACTGAGAAAAGAGATAATCATAAAATGCTGACTCAGCTAATAAATGAGAGATTTGACTTTAGACCAGAAGCTATAATAGAGCGTTTAGGATTAAGACAGTTTTCATTTTTACCTACATCTCGTTATGGTCACTTTTCAAATTCTGATTATCCATGGGAACAAGTCTATACATTATAGAAAACATCTATAATCCTGCGACTTTCTTTTGCTTCTTTTCTTTGGTCGCCTGCTCGTTCAAAGAAAAAGAAAAGAAGCCACGCAATTTTGAGGTTGCGTGGCTCATTATGTTAGGGCTTTTCAGTTGTTTCAATTATCCGCTCTTCGGGGTGGGTATTAAAAGCCCAATTGATTTGTTCATCGGGCAGTGTGCTGTGTATTCCTCTGCCCATCACCATTCCACAATCTTCAAGGATTTTCCGCTCGGCTTCTTCTCGGTCTGTGGCTGCTACCTCAAATACTCCTTCAAAAACGTATTGCGTGCGTACTCTATAAACTTTCCTTTCCATATTTTCAAAATTCAGCGATTAGTAATCTGTGTTCCATTGGCTCGCCATTCGATAGCCAACGGTGGGTTAGCCAAAAATGATGTGCACCGTAACCATAGACAAAAAACTTGTCAAGTTCCGTTTCTTGGGAGATTTGGAGGAGTGCGGTCTGCAACTCCTCCTTGTTCTCAGCTATGCTTATGGCATTGATTACTCTCACGATGATGTTGGGGATTTCGTCTGCCCAACTGCGAATAATGCCTTCTATCTGTACTTTCATATTGCTTTGTTTTATGGATTGTGTTATGCGGTTGCTCTCTGCGCTATCGTTCTCATATTCTTCTGCATCAAGGCGAGTATCTGCTCGTGGTACTCGGTGTTCTTGTTGCACACGCCACGACTTTGCACCACTTTCATAGTTTCCAATGATACCTCGATGGTCTCGATGCGCTCTCCGTCCTTTGTGGCAGAAAAGATAAGCGACTGCGGTTTGCTGTAATAGCGTGCATCATATACGCAATGGTGCATTGCTGTGCCTTCCTCCAAATGCTCCTGCACACTCTCCAAAACGTGGATGCGGATAATGCCGTCCGTAAACTCTATGCCAAAGAATTTTGCTTTGAGTTGCTTGTACTCTTGTTCGGCTTCCATTGCTTCCTTACGCTTCTTGATAATGTTCTCACGTTCTTTCATCGCTCTGCGCTTGGCTTGGTAATGGTCGTGTGCTGCTCTTAGGTCGGTGGGGCAAACGTACTTCGGACTGCGTATGTCCTTGTTGAGTGTCGCAAGCGTATCAACCATATCGCACCACAAATTGCCGTCCTCCACTTGGTAGCTGTTGCGCAAACAGATACGGATAGATGCCCAATACTTGTCAATCTTGGCATATCTGTCCCTAATGAAGTGGCGAAGTAGGGAGATTTGTCCAGACTTCAATAAGGTTTCCGCCTTGTTGTCCGTAAGAATGGAATGGAACAACTCAAAGGGGGTAAGGTCGTGGAACGCTCCCTTAAATCCGTTGCGCCTAATGTCTTTCATCACTCCATAACGTGGGTAAATGCCGTGTGGGAGTATGTCGTACAATAGTTTGTCGGGACGGATTTCCAACTTACTGCCAAACTGCCACGTATCATACCAACAACTCATCGGGCGAAGTCGTGCCAATACTGCGCTTTTGCCGTTGGGTGCCATCCAACGCTCAACCACCTCAGAACAAAATCGTCTTATCGGTTGCCCTTGCTTGCGGTACACCTCCATATAGAAGTAACGTATCACTTGGTAGCCTTTGAAGGTGGTAAGTACGCAATAGTATGCAATATCTCTAGATACCCTCTGACGTTCTGTATGTATGGTGAGTTTCGTTCCGCAATGGGGGCAAATGGTGGTCTTGCCTTTATGCCGTGTGTCCGTCCATTGGTGTCCACACTCCAAACAAGTGTGTTCGCCTTTCGTGTTGCGCTTGGCAATATGCTCAAAAAGGTGCGTATATGCCCACTGACTTTGCTTGTCGGTAATGGTGGGGAGTTGGATAGCCAACTCCGCCACTTGCTTCTGAAATTTATTTCTTGGTTTCATTTTCTGTCCTCCTTGTTTTACTCGTCACGGAATACATATCCACTCTCAAACCAATACCCCTCGTCAAAGAGTTCGTCCGCATATTTGTCATAATCGAAATATCGTTCTGCAAACTCGGATAGTTCGTGTTCCATACTTACTATTTCCCTTGCAAACTCTTCTTTGTTCACATATCTGCCTACAAAAGCGGAATTGAATTGTCTCATTAGGTAATAGACGGACTCGGTTAAATCCTTGCCGGTATTCTCTACCCATATCCAAAAGGCACTCACATTCATACCGTCCAAATTCTCCAACTCGTCCCTCAGTTCAAAGAAGTTGCTATCCAAATGCCCCTCGTCAATGAGTTCTTCGGGTATGTTCCCCCAATCTTGGAACATCAATTCGGGTTCTTCCTCGTCTTGGTGGAGTTCGTGGCATACTTCCATAAACTCGTCTTGGTCGTAACACTCTGAAAGGTCTATCCACTTACCTCTTAGTGAGCCTTCGTTGTACTTGGCGTAAGTGCCTACATAGATGCGTGCTTCGCTTAAATCGTATCGTTCCATAGTCTTTGCTTTTTAGAAGTCAAACAATGAAGGTTGTGCAACCTCTGCCGTTTCTCTCTTTTGTGGTCTTGCGTTACGGCTCTGTATCTTGGCAAGTTCCTCGCGTTGGTACTGCTTGATGGCTTCCTGCCGTGCTTCGGCTTTCTCCTCCTCCGTGAGTTCCACAATATGGTTTACTGCCACTCTGCAAGTGATAGCCTTACCCACCTCGATTTCGTCCTCGTCATAGTAGTGGACTGCCATTGAGTAGATTTCATCGTCCTCAAATCCATTGCAGCCACTCGCCTGCACTTGGTTCAAGATGTAGGTTACACACTCCTCGATGCTCTTGTTAGGCTTCATCAAGTTGGGAGCAAACAAAGGGTCTGTCGCTGCACGCTGATTGAGATACTCGGCTATTGCTCTCGTAAAATGTTCTGTTCCTTTCATATCGCTTAGTATTTAGGGATTTCTACAATTTGGTTTATCTGTCCGCAAAGGAAACTTCTTAGGCTGGTGCGGTCGGGTGCATAATACTCTGACCAATGTCCGTATTGATTGACCAAATACTTCTTCAATACGTCCATAAAGTCAAACCGATAACCCATTAGGGGAACGGCTGTGCGGAAATAGGTGTTGGTGTTCACCGCTTCGGCAAGCCAATTCTTTTCCTCACGGCTCATTCGCTCCCCACGATTGAGTTTCAAACGTAGGAGATACACCTTACTGCCACTCAGTCTGTCCAACGGCTCAACGTCCCACTGCACAAACTTAGTTGCCACCAAACGCTCACTTTCATCAACCACCGAACTTATGCGGTAATGAGAGGAGGAGCTATATCCTTTTTCTTTCATCGAAGATGTGATATTTACTTTTTGCTGTTCCATAATGACATTTTTTTTATGCGTCCAAAGATCGGAGTATGCTGATTCCTTTTTGTAGCAATAAGAAGGTAGGGGGCGCAGCCGGCACAAGGTTTTGCAGGAAAATACTACCCGAAATGAAATGTAGGTGTGGAGATTTTCCGTGCAAACCAAAGGCACAGACCTTGTGCAAGCCGTAGCCCCTTACTACCTTTGCGAATAAAAAGAAATCAGCACCGACTTATGGCACATCAAAGTGGAATAGATGGAATTTAGAAGCGAAAGTGCAACGCCGGTATGGAAAATGAAAAAGGTGGCTACCTCAATCGAGATAACCACCCATAAAGAAGAATGAATCGAAGAAGATCTTTCCTTGTGCCTTAGAGCACACAGAGCAGGATTGCCACGATGACGGCAAGCCAGAACAGCCAACGCAGGATTGTAAAGGTTACTTGCAGAATAACTCTGACAATGAAGCGTAGTATCAGGAAACCGAGAATAACTGAAACGGCGGTTACGACTTGCGGCGTAACGATCTTCGAAATGAGGTAAACTGCACCGATAACGATGGAAAGCAGAACGGTGAGTTCGATGAAGCGTGTCCAACCGAAGTGGCGGACTTGCTTGGGAGAAGTCGGCTGCTGTTTGATATTATCGGTTTTGTTCGATGCGTCTGCCTTGATGAAGGCGGGTGTGTGAACGTCTTGATTCATGATGATTGTATTCATAATCGGGACTTTTAATAGTTTCAAGAGCGATAACAAGATGCGCACACTACACAAAGACAAGTGTTTGCAAAACTCTTGACGTGTGGAGTGGAGCGTTTATCTTGGCTCTTGACACTACAAAAGCCCCCGATGGTGAAGTATCAAGTCATGTTCTCACCGCCTATCGTTGGTAGACCATTGACCTCGATGAGCAGCACGATGGTACCGGTCAGCTCGGTGTACAGTTTGTCGTATTCTGTATCTGCCGCAAAGTCGTCCGTAAGTTCGTACCTGGCAAATACCGCTTGAATAGCCTTGTTGTTCAGTAAAATTAGTGCTAACCTTTCGGGAAGCGGACTTGGCAGCTCCTTCTCAAACTCCTGCTCCAGCAGGGAAACAAGGGTATCATACTTTGAGAAATGCAGGTTGTGGTACAGCACCTCGCTTGCCATCGTCTCTGCTTCGGGGTAGGAGAAACCTTGCGCCACGGCATCGCAGTAAGCCGTCAGAGCCTCGTCTGCTCGAGCGGTTACAAACGCATTGTCATTCACTCTCTCTGGAAAATGCTCTCCGAGATATGCTTCTAACTTCAAACGGAAGTAAGAAAGCTCTTTCTTTGTTGTTGCCATAAGTCTTAATGATTTGTTATTATAATAGGTGTATCACTCTTTTTGGTATAACGTCGCTTGGTCGCCTTTGCAGGCGGAGCACTTGCGAAGTCGAACTTATCCAATTTCTTGGATACGGCAAGCATATCATTCTCAATCTTCTTGTTCGTTATGCGGGCATAAAGCTGAGTTGTAGTTATGCTTGTGTGTCCTAACATCTTGGACACTGATTCTACTGGAACACCCTTGGTGAGCATCATCGTGGCAAAGGTGTGCCGGGCCATGTGAAAGGTCAGGTTCTTGTTGATACCGCAAACATCGGCTATCTCTTTCAAATAAGAGTTCATACGCTGGTTGCTGAGAATGGGTATCAATCTACCATTCTTTGCTTTGCCCTCATACTTCTTGATAATCATCTTAGGAATATCGAGAAGAAGGATATGGCTTAACGTATCAGTTTTCTGACGTGCCGTTACGATCCACTGCTTGCCGTCCATCGTTATGATATTGTCAGGAGTAAGGTTGGCTACATCAACGTAAGCAAGTCCT
Organism: Prevotella denticola; assembly: GCF_900454835.1. Taxonomy (GTDB): domain Bacteria; phylum Bacteroidota; class Bacteroidia; order Bacteroidales; family Bacteroidaceae; genus Prevotella; species Prevotella denticola. The sequence goes on from NZ_UGTM01000001.1 coordinate 617,107, forward strand.
GTAAAGCAAGAGAACAAGAAGATGTCGCGAACATTTACCAATCGCTGCGTTGCAAATTCCTTGTGCATGATGGTATCCACTTCTTCGTCTGTCAAAAAGCCACGATCAACTCTTTTGGTCTTGAAGTGGATATTGAGGAATGGGTCGTGATTAAACACTCCAGCCTTTCGACCAAATATGATAACCGTCTTGAAAGTCTTTAAGGTCTTGATGGCCGTGTTAAAGCTCTGTCCAACCACCGTCTTGAGATAGACATCGAAATCGTGAATGACAATCGGGGTTAGTTCAATAATATTGAGGTCTGTGCGTGCATACTTCTCTTGAATGAACTTGGCGAAGTGACGCTTGCAGATGTCAAACTTGCGATAATTGGCTTTGGTAACTCCACAGCCAATCTGTGCATACATATCATTATTATATTTGGTAAACAATGAAAGAACGGTCTCCATATCCTCACGTTTACCAAGATATTCCGATTTGATGCGTTCAAGGCTGAGTTCTTCTGAGAACTCCAATCGTTGGAATATCATCTGAAGGTCTGTGCTGATGCTCGTCAGTTGTGCGTTGGTAGCCAAAGCCTCCTTGGTTCGTCCCCGTACTTTACCCAGTGTGCTATCCCACATTTCGGGATCAACACTAACGCCTGTTGTGCCGAGTGCCATTCTTTCTCCATTAAGATGGATACGCATCATAACCGATGCTTTTCCTTCTTTGTTCAAATAATTGCTTCGCAGATAGAAGCTTGTTCTGAAAATACTCTTCATACTTACAAGTTTTTAGTGCAGAAGTAAATCGTGCTTTCGACCCGTTTAAGGGTGAGTTACGCGTTATTTTTACAGCTGCAAAGTTCGACATAATTCTTTGAATAACAATGAAGTATGCGGTATCTGTGTGTACTCTGTACGGTATCAGTGGCTACAATTTTACAAAGTCGATTTTTTCTGTAGCCATATTGTAGCCAGTTGGGAGTATTTTGAGCGTTTCGGCGGTATCTGTATGTACTCCCAAGCAGGGAAGTATATAAACGAATAATCGCCGTAACTCGTTGAAGTTACGGCGATTATCTGATTTAATCATTTTTTGTTTTTCTCTTGTTCAGAGTACGTAAAGTGGAGCTGGTGGGAGTCGAACCCACGTCCGCACAAGGAAACCATACGCTTTCTACACGTTTATTCCAGCCTTCGGTTTTCGTATGCCGGCAAGACCTGGACCACCAACCGGCATCTTATCCTCTAAGTCTTCATCTGTGCAGCGAGGCGTACACAGACTATTTCCGATTGTCCTGCATCGCTTGACCTCCGGATTCGGAACAACATCCTCGGAGCGATGTCTCGTCCAGCTATCTGATAGCCGGATAAAGCCAGTAACCTACTGTACTTCGGTTAGGCAGCGAGAGCGTAATTGTTTTCGCCAATTAATTTGTTGATAGCTGATATTTAGGAGCAAACTAACGACGCTCCGCGTGCTTACGTACCATTTCGTCTTGCCGTCAAATCCAAACAAGCCCATAATGATATTGAGGAAACTTGAGAGGCGAAAATGCCCATTGTTCCTTGCCGATTCAGATAGAACTGGTCTGCAAATTTAACAAGACTTTATGGAACTGCCAAACTTTTTTGTGCTTTTTCGCTTGCATTATGGTGTTAATTGCTCTTTCCGTGCCAGCCAACCAGGCGGGAATAAAAAACCATGGAAAAACTTGCAGAAGTCATAAATCATGCTTATATTTGCGAACATTACGAAAATCAACAATCAAATCACTATGATCAAGAACTATGTAGAAGAGAACAAAGACAGGATGCTCGAGGAGCTGTTCAGTCTGATACGCATACCCAGCGTAAGTGCGCAACCGGCTCATAAGGAGGACATGGTGCGCTGTGCCGAACGGTGGAAGGAACTGCTGCTTGAGGCAGGTGTCGATAAGGCAGAGGTGATGCCGTCAGAGGGTAATCCGATGGTTTATGCCGAGCGGATGGTCGATCCGAAGGCAAAGACGGTATTGGTTTACGGGCATTATGACGTGATGCCGGCCGAGCCTTTCGAGCTGTGGAAGACTGAACCTTTCGAGCCTGTCGTGAAAGACGGCCATATCTGGGCACGCGGTGCCGATGATGACAAGGGGCAGTCGTTCATGCAGGCGAAGGCTTTCGAGTATGTCAACAAGCACAACCTGCTGAAGCATAATGTGAAGTTTATCTTTGAAGGTGAGGAGGAAATCGGCTCCGGAAGTCTCGGCCCGTTCATCGAAGCACACAGGGAACTGCTGAAGTGTGACGTGATACTCGTGTCCGACACGGGTATTATCAGTCCTGATGTCCCCTCCATCACAACGGGGCTGCGGGGTCTGTCCTATTGGCAGATTGAGGTGACAGGGCCCGACCATGACCTCCATTCCGGGACGTTCGGAGGGGCTGTTGCCAATCCGATCAATGTCCTCTGCAAGCTGCTTGCCGATGTGACGGGACCTGACGGGAAGATCCGTATTCCTGGTTTCTACGATGATGTGGAGGAGGCTTCCGATGAGGAACGCAAGCTCGTTGCATCGATTCCTTTCGATGAAGAAGCGTACAAGGAGTCTATCGGTGTAAAGGCCCTCTTTGGTGAGAAAGGTTACAGTACGATAGAACGTACAGGCTATCGTCCGTCATTCGATGTCTGCGGTATTTGGGGCGGTTACACTGGTGACGGTGCCAAGACCGTCATTCCATCAAAGGCATATGCCAAGATTTCGTCCCGTCTTGTCCCACATCAGGACCACAACAAGATCAGTCAACTGGTAATCGACTACTTCAACTGTGTCGCTCCCGACACCGTTACCGTGAAAGTGGAGAAACACCATGGCGGTTACGGCTACGTCTGTCCGATCGACTTCCCGGCCTACAAGGCTGCGGAGCGTGGCTTTGAGGCTGTCTTCGGCAAACGTCCGTTACCAGTCCGTATCGGTGGAAGCATCCCCATCATCTCTACCTTTGAGAAGATGCTCGGTGCGAAGAGTGTTCTTATGGGTTTTGGTCTGGAGTCGAATGCCATCCACTCGCCGAACGAGAATATGCCAGTTGACCTCTGGCTGAAAGGCATCGAGACCCTTATCAATTTTCACCTCGAGTACGATAAGGAAGCGTAAGTGTAGTTTTGCCGTCTTGCCTGCTGTTCCATGGGGACGGCCCACAAGGTCCCTCAAGAAAAAGTCAGCGAAGAAAAGTCTCTCTTCAGATGTGGAATTGAAAGAGGGAATATGTATGCAAAAAGCCAGTGATTGGTAAGCACGAGGAATAGATGCTCTCGTTTGTCCGACAGACAATCTGTATCGTGGACAGACGAGGGCGTTTCCTTTACCAGATTGTATGTTTTTTGCATCGGCTGATGTCAAGGCAGTTGCATCGTCAGACAGTGTATTGAGCCATGCTGCCTTATGATTGTACGGCTGTCGATACCGATAATCTCCCGGCCGGGGAACGCCTCCTGTATGGTTTCTAATGCAGCCTTGTCCTTTTCGGGCTGATGGTATGTGGGTACGAGTACGGCCCCGTTGATGACAAGGAAGTTGGCGTATGTCGCCGGCAGACGCTCGCCGTCATCGTAGACAGCATCCGTCATCGGCAGCCGGAGCAGCCGGTAAGGATTTCCGTCAAGTGTGCGGAGTCGTTTCAACTGCTCCTCCAAGAGGTGGAAATCCTCGTAGTGCTCATCCTCCTTGTCGTCACACCCTATATATAATAAGGTTTCATCCGGAGCAATCCGCACGATGGTATCAATATGTCCGTCGGTGTCATCGCCTGCCAGCTGACCGTGGTCCAGCCAGACGACATGTTCCACATTCGGGAAGAGCAGGCGCAGCCGTCTGTCAATATCCTCTTTTGTGAGTGGCTGATTGCGGTGTGCAGCTGTCAGGCAGCCGGTTGTCGTAAAGAGCGTATGGTCTCCGTCGCTTTCTATCGAACCGCCCTCCAGCACAAAGTCCTTGTGATTTTCCAGTGTACCGTGGAAGAGTCCTGCTTCATAAACCTGCCGGTTGATACCGTTGTCCTTCTCGGCTGCAAACTTCCCGCCCCATCCGTTGAAACAGAAGTCGAGCAGGTGGATGGGCTGGAAGCTGCCCTTGGGCTGCGCATCCGATACGAGGGAGATGGGAGCAACGTCTCGTGCCCACGTGTCATTGCTGTCACAGGCGAAGAGGGTTACCCGCCTCATCTGTCTCTCTGTCAGTCTTTCTGCCAGTAAGGTGCGCACCTGTTCTGTGTTTCGTGTCGTGATGAGCAAGGCCTCATGGCGTGTAATGGCATCCGCCATCTGGAGATAAACCTCGGTAATCTCTTTCAGGTAAGGCCGCCAGTCGGTGTCTTCGTGCGGCCATATCAGCATGACGCTGCTTTGCGGTTCCCATTCTGCAGGCAGCCTGAAACCGTGATGTCTGTTTGTGTTCATGGTGCAAAGGTAAGAAAAGAAAACGTGATACGTATCTTCCAGCCTCCATTTTGTTATTGTAGTCTTATATGTAGAATCTGGTTCTTTGGGAGGTGGACGATATGATCAAGCAGACAGTGCGGCTTGATGTAAGTCAACCAGGAGAGTTGATGTAAGTCAATTCTGTCGTTTGATATGTGTCAACAGCTTTGACGGAAGTCAACTTTTGCCCAAAAATCAAGGTAAAAAAGCAGTTTTCTTTGTGCAGAGCCGGGAAGTACACTAACTTTGCAAACACAAAACAAAAGAACCGGCACCTCATCAGGATAACAAGAGGTGGCCACTGAAAGGGCTTCAGTCTCAATAGGCAGACACAAGTAAAAAGATTGTTTAACAAGAAAAGAAAGGAAAACGTTATGAAAGAGAGAATCAAGAAAGCAAGCGTTATGCGTAAGCTGTTCAACTATCTGACAAACGTCATCAGTGAGTACAATATGGGTCGTGCAACTTGTCTGGCATAAGCCGGCAGCACGCTCATTCCTTACGCTAAGAGTTTAGAAAGAAAGTAAAGTTTGAGAGAATATAAAGAGAAATCGGATCGGAGTCCCTGTGGATTCCGGTCCGATTTTCGTTTGCGGAGGGCTTACTTGTTGCCGGCTGCATCGTAATCGGCAATCAGCTGCCGCAGCCCTTCCAGTGTCCGGGTGTCATATTTGGAGGCATCCATATCTGGACGGTTCAGATATTCTGCTGTCAGTTTTGTCCTTGTCTTTGCGCTCCGTGTGCCCAACAAAGCTTTGTCGCCAAGATAGATAGCTTCCTTTCTGTCCTTCAGCTTCAGATAAAGCTCGTCTTTATCCAATGGATGTTCCAGGATGTAGTTGCCCTTTCCGTCGGTAAAGCGTACCTCAAAGAACTGTGGGTGGCGTGTCCCGATATTGATGGAACCACTGCCGCCGGCATTCGTCAGCACACCGTCTTTCGATCCTTTTACGCCGATGTAGGTCTTGCCGCCTGCATAGACGGTTACGTTGTCGGCAGCCTTGAACTTCTGTTCGGTCTTGCCGTTCGCATCGTTGTGCGTCAGTGTTACGGCTGATCCCATTGCCGGAGCGTCAAGGTCGAGGATGCCACTGGTCCCTTTGCCCATCTTCTTTTCAATGGATTCATAGACGATGGTGATGCTGCCCTCATGTGTCGTACCGTCGGCAAGTACCACCTTGCCAGGCACATTATAGATGTTCACGGAAGCCTCCCTGGCCTCTTTCACCAGCTGTCGTTCTTCGTCGGCAGCCTGCTGTTCTTCTGCTTTTGCCTTGTTGGCCAGTCGCAGCTTGATGTTCTCCGTCATGTCTCCCAGTGCATAGCCGTTGGCAAGCAGTTTGGATACCATGCGGCGTACCATCTCGTTCTCGGAGAGCTGGGGTGCCGTCTTGTATTGCAGGAAGGGAAGTTTCCTGTCATCACAGGTCGTTATATTGCTGAAGTTCTCGCTGCTGCTCCACGATTCGAGCTTGATCTCGGCTATCTGATTACCCACACGGTCCTTGATATAATAGTTTCTTTTCCCTAATGAAGGGTTATTGACAAGCACCTTTCCCACCATCTCTTTGTTGATGATGATGTCGCCGTTGTCGTTGATGGAGAAAGGATGCTGTGCGGTGAAGTCCTCATCAGCTTTCTCCATCTTTTTGACTACGGTATAGATGCTGTCCCATTTTGCAGAGAACGGACGTGAGCCTTGCCCGAAGAGGTCGGCAATGGCGGATTGGTTGATGCCGCTGCCGGCGATGAGCTGGGGCTTGCTGTCTAACAGCTTGTAGACAAAGTACTTTGTGTTGGACAGAACAATCCTGTCTTTCGGGTTCTGCAGTTCAAAGACTGCGCCTTCGGGCGATGTGAACTGGAGCCAGTCTTCCGGTGTGCTGACGCCTTGTTTTGTCCTGTTCGTAATGAAGAATGTGAACACCTTTTTCCCATCAGGCGTAGACAGGTCGCAGACTCTTTTCTCTTCTTTTACAAGTGCTACTGGTGTTCCGTCAAGTAATACCTCTCCTTTCTTGATTTTCAGATCCTGGGCGTGTGCGGAAAGCACCATGAAGCTGGCGATGAGGCCTAATACTGTTTTTCTCATTTTACTTGTTTGATTTTGATGTTGTTGAATTTGTCCGTAGAGATATGGATTTTATGTCTGATGTCCGTGTTTCCGGTGAATGGAGTCCCCGGTGTCTGCCAGGTCTGTCTTGAGGGAGGCTCCTACAGTCGTTCCGCCTCCTTCACCCGGTTCTTGTCTGTTTCAAACTTTCTGCTTCCGAAGTTATAGTGTACACGGAAGAGTACCTGTCGGCTTTCGCTGTGCCCCCAGATGTCCAACTGCAATGCTCCCTTGCGTCCGTAACTGTCCCAACGTTCCGTGTGGAAGAGGTCGGTAACCATCAAGGACAGTGAGAGGCGGTCACGGAGCAGCCGTCTGCTCAGTCCGATGTCTATGCTTCCGCTTGGCTTGAGCACCTCATAACTCCTGCCTTGACGCTTGCTTACATATTTAGCAGACAGCTCCATACGTATCTTTGCAGGCAGTTGTATGTCGTTTGAAAGGGTAAGATTGCACGATGGACGACGATAATCTTCTCTGTAGGTTTCGTAGTCAAGGTGGTTGACAAAGTAGCAGGCACCGATGTTTGTACTGATGTCCCACCATGATGCGAGGCGTCTGTTATAGATAAGGTCAAGTGCCAGCTGCTTCTGCCTGCCGATGTTTTTGGTCGTCATGACAATGCTGTTCTTCTTGTAAGCATCGGGAAGTTGTGTGAAATAGTCGTTCAGCTGGTTGTAGGAGAGGGTAAGGCTAAGGTTGTTCTTGGTATAGCCTAATGAAATCTTATGGCCTATCTGCGGCTGGATAAACGGATTTCCTTTCCAGTAGGTCAGCTCGTCCAGCAGATATTCAAAGGGGTTGAGGTCTTCATATCGCGGCTTGTCCTGTCGTTTGCTGTAGGCGAGTGTGAGCTTTGAACTGTTGTTGAGGTCGTAACTGACGGAGAGGTTGGGAAAGAACCTTGTGTGACAGTTCTTGTTCTCTTCCATCACTGTTCCGTCCTGATAGGATTTCAATGTCCCTACAGTCTGCATATATTCAACCCGCAAGCCTGCAGAAGCCTGCAAACGCTTCCACTGCCGAGCATATTGCAGGTAGCCTTCAAGGTTTTCCTCTTGATAGGTAAACCTGTTTGACCTTGTGAGGTCAAGCACACCTTTTGCATAGAAGCCGAACCGGTTACGGCTTTCCACCTTGGCAGCCTTGACACCTGCCATCAGTTCTCCGCCACGGTTGTTCTTCAATCTGTAGTCTATTGTTGACGACAGGATGTTGATAGTTTTCTTGTTTTCAGCCGGGTAGTTGTCTTCCCGCAGCAGCTTTCCGTCAGATGAGTAGAACGCATTGGGCTGCTGGTTCCTGCTCAATCCGTCAACGTGAATCCAGTCGGCATTTGCAGCGATGCTTTGCTGTTCTGTGATGGCAAACTGATAGCCTATGCCCGTCGTATATTTTGTATTCTCCTGTTTGGTATAGTCGTTTCTTGCCTTCAATATTTCATGGAGCGTTTCCCTACCTTTATATATCCATGTAGTGGTTGCCGTAACTCCCGGACCCGTCAGAGCGTCAATAGATGCGTTCAGCGTCAGCTTGTGTCGTTTGCTGGGCTGGAAGACAAAAGCCAGTCCGCCAGCGTAGGTGTTACGCTTGTCGGTATCGTCGGTCTCCGAGAAGTTGCGGTCGCCGTCCTGTATCCTGTCAGTGCCATACTCCATGTCATAGTGCCCGATGTTGTGGCTGTAATTGATGCCCAGCTGCCATGTCCGACTGTTGTAAGCCATGCTGAAATCAGAACTCTGGCGCAGGTGGTTCCAGAAGGCGACACCATGAGAGGTGGCGATATAGAGTCCTCGTTCGTTGTTGTTCTTCAGTGTGATGTCGATAATACCGCCTGCTCCTTCCGAGTCGTAACTGGCATCGGGATGGGTGGAGGTGGTTATGCTGGCGATATTGGAAGACGGGATAGCACGCAGATAGGCAGTAAGAGCTTCACCTTGCAGCCGTATGCGCTTTCCGTTCACATAGACAGTAGCACTGCCGAGGGCAGAAAGCGACAGATTCCCTTTGCTGTCAAGTCTCACACTGGGTGTATGGCGCAGAACATCTAAGGAATTGCCAAGGTTGGCAAGATAAGACTGGGCTACGGAAATGCTTATCTTTCCGCTTTCCATCTTTATCAACGGGTGTCGTTTGCGGGCTGTAACAACAACGTTCTCCAGCTCTGTTCCGTCAGGGCGCAGGTAGATGTTATAAGTGTCGTTGTTGTCGGGAATGGAGAAGAGAACCGTGGTGTCACGGCATCCGATGGCTCCGCAATACAGCTGGTAACTGCCGTCCGTGAGCTGGTAGCTTAGTTTTCCGTCTGCTTCCGTCAGTCCATTGGCAACGACTTTGCCTGTTTTCTGGTCGGTAATGATAAGCGTTGCAGCGTCAACAGGCTCTTTTGTCTGCTGCTGGATGTGAAAAGTAACATTCTGTTGAGCCATGGCATGCGACGTATGAAGTAGCAGCAGGCCCATGATCAACAGAGAAAATGAAGCGGAACATTTGGTCTGTAGATTTGTCATCGATATAAGTTCAGTTTCGGTTTGTATTAATTTGGTTTTTATCTGATAGGTTTGTATCGTCTGCAAATTTACGAAATAAATCCGGATTATATGTGTGGCCAGTCAAGGAATCTCTTTTTCTTTCATCAGAGGGAAGCTCATTCTTGTCTGTGCTTGTGCAATGTATGGATAAGCGTGACACAGCAGGCTGTACTATTGTGAGTGGAAGCGGAAACATTCCCGACCGTCTGGGAACTGCATTCCCAGCTGTCGGGAATAGGATTCCCAGCCGTTGGGAACAGCGTTCCCGATACATCGGGAAATCAACGCAAGTGTAGTTGAATGTTTTTGGTTGACTGCTTTTTGTCTTGCTTCTAAACTTGGTCGACGGGTTTTAGAAAGGATGGAGGGATTTCCCGAAAACGTTAAAATAGCGTAATGGTAGTTGTTTTCGGCATTATTTGAGTATTTTTGCACGTTATTTAGGCAATGAGAAATAAGAGCATTATACTCCTTCTGTCGTTTGCCATCGTCTGTGCGATGGCAAGTGTCAATATGCCTGTTCCGAAGGGTAAGAAAGCCCGGAAAGCAAAAGCCAGCACGATTGTGGTTGACAGTCTGCTGCAGGGACAGGGGACAGGAACGGACAAGGAAGGCGGCAGGCATATTCCAGATACCACGAAGATGGATTCTCTCCAGCTGGCGATCTACCATCATAATAAGGCCATCGACGACTCCATCCGTGCCGACAGTATGATGCGGGCACGCTCGAACGGCATCGATGCACCGGTAAAGTACTCGGCTGACGACTCCCTCGTCTACGATGCGGCCACGGGAACGGCCTTTCTGTATGGCAATGCGAAGGTGGATTATGAGAACATGAAGCTTGCGAGCGACAAGGTCTTCATGAACCTTGACAGCAGTACGGTGCGCGCCACGGGAACGGCCGACTCGGCGGAGGAAGACGGCATAAAGGGGAAACCGCTCTTCACGATGGGCAAGGACGAGTACAAGAGCGATACGATGGCCTTCAACTTCAAGTCGAAAAAAGGCCTGATCAAAGGGGTCTATACCGAGCAGCAGGACGGCTTCCTCAGTGGTGAGGTGGGCAAGCGCGACTCTTCGGGTGTCATCTATTTGCAGCATGGCCGCTACACCACCTGTGATGATCCTCACCCCGACTTCTACATCGCCCTCTCGCGTGCCAAGGTGCGTCCGGGCAAGGATGTCGTCTTCGGTCCGGCCTATCTGGTCGTGGCCGACGTCCCCCTTCCGTTGGCAATCCCCTACGGGTTCTTCCCTTTTTCGAAGAAATATTCGAGTGGCTTCATCATGCCGAACTACGGTGATGAGAACGACCGCGGGTTCTATCTGCGCGACGGCGGTTATTATTTCGCCATCAGCGATAAGTGGGACCTGAAGCTCCTGGGGGAGATTTACACCAAGGGGTCGTGGGGCGTTTCGGCAGCCAGCAACTACCGGAAACGCTACCGGTATTCCGGCTCGTTCCTCTTCAGTTACCAGGATTCGAAGACCGGCGACAAGGGACTGCCGGACTTCACGGAGCAGGAGAGCTTCAAGATACAGTGGAGCCACCGGCAGGATCCCAAGGCTAACCCCTACAGTTCGCTGGCGGCAAGCGTGAACTTCGCCACGTCGAGCTATGAACGCAATAACCTCAACAGCATGTACAATCCGCAGACGCTTACGCAGTCTACCCGTACATCGTCCGTCAGCTGGAGCACGAATTTCTCAAGTATAGGCCTCTCCTTGAGTGCTACGACCAATCTGGCACAGAATATGCGCGACTCGACTATCCAGATGACGCTTCCTGACTTGAACATCAGTCTGAGCCGTTTCTATCCGTTCAAGCGCAAGCACGCTGTGGGCAAGGAACGGTGGTATGAGAAGATTTCAATGAGTTATACCGGCCAGCTGTCCAATTCCATCTCCACCAAGGAAGACAGGCTGCTGCATGCCAACCTTTTCAAGGACTGGAAGAATGCCTTTCAGCATACAATCCCTGTGCAGGCGAACTTCACCGTGTTCAATTACATCAATGTCACACCGTCGTTCAACTTTACGGACCGTATGTATTCTAAGAAAGTGCTGCGGGGATGGGACAATGTAAAACAGAAGGAGGTCGTGACAGATACCACATACGGCTTCCACAACGTGTATAACTGGAGCATGAGCGTGGGAGCCAGCACGAAGCTGTATGGATTCTGGACACCGAGCAGGAAACTCTTTGGTGATAAGATCCAGGCTATCCGCCATGTCATCACGCCGCAGATATCGTTTTCCTATTCACCTAATTTCGGCGCACGCCGTTATGGTTATTATGACAGTTACCAGTACACGGATGCCAGCGGTAACGTGAAACTCGTTGAGTACTCGCCTTATCAGGATGAATTGTACAGCGTCCCCGGGAAGTACAAGACCGAGATGATCAGTTGGGACGTAAGCAACAACATCGAGATGAAGGTCAAGAGTGACAAGGACTCTACGGGCTTCAGGAAGATAAGCATCATCGACGAGCTGGGAGCGAGCATGTCGTACAATGCCGCTGCCGACTACCATCGCTGGAGCGACCTCAGCGTGCGCCTGCGTCTGAAGTGGTGGAAGAACTATACCTTCTCCATGAATGCGCAGTTTGCCACCTATGCTTACGAGCTCGATGCCAACGGCAAACCTTATGTCGGCAACCATACGGAATGGGGTTATGGCCGGCTGCCCCGCTTCCAGGGAATGTCGCAGAATTTCTCGTTTACTTTGAATCCGGAAAAACTGAAGAAGTGGTTCGGACATAAGGATGACAAGGAGGATGACAAGGTGGAGGGAGACAGTGACGGTCTTGATACGGACATTGAATCCAATATGGATGACGACCTTGAAAAGGGGAAGTATGCGGCAAAGAAGAAGCGCGGCAACATTGCCGAGACGGACGACAACGGTTATATGCGCTTCAATATGCCGTGGTCGCTGACAATCGGCTATGGCATCACGATGCGTGAGAATACGGCCGGACGGTTCAATACCAAGACGATGCGTTATCCTTATAAGTTCACGCAGACGCTGAACTTCTCGGGGAACATCCGCATCAGTGACGGCTGGAACATCAACTTCTCCAGCGGCTACGACTTCGAAAACCATGCCATGAGCATGACTACGGCCAGTCTGTCGCGCGACCTTCATTGCTTCAATATGAGCGCGTCGGTGGTGCTGGCACCATATACATCGTATAACTTTACCTTCCGTTGCAATGCCTCGACGCTGACGGATGCGCTGAAGTATGACAAGCGGAGCGGCATCAGCAATGCCGTCCAGTGGTATTGATCTGGAAAGGAAAGGGGGTTGTCTGGTACGTCCGGAGCAGGCAGAGTCCCCCCTTTGAACGCCTGTTGCTGAAATGTCCCGGGGGCTGCACGCCGACTTCGGTCTCTTGTCCGGATTCGGGAATGCGATGGACAGCCGCATACACCTCCTCTCTCTGATTCTCAAAAACTAAAAAATACGACGATGGAAACATTAGAAACATTGCTGACACGCCGCAGCATACGTGCCTATGAAGACCGTATGCCGGCACAGGAACTGATTGACAAGGTGATGGAAGCCGGTCTTTATGCTGCAAGTGGAAAGAATATGCAGACGGCCATCATCGTGGAAGTGACGAACAAAGAGGTACGCAAACGTCTCTCGGTCATCAATGCCGAGATTATGGGTACAACAGCCGATCCATTCTATGGTGCCCCTGTTGTCCTTGCTGTTCTGGCCGATAAAAGCAGTCCAAACTATGTCTATGACGGTGCGTTGATGATGGGCAATCTGATGAATGCAGCCCATGCCGTCGGTCTGGGAAGCTGCTGGATCAACCGTGCCAGGGAGACTTTTGACCGTGCAGACGGCAGACAGATGCTGGAGGAGTGTGGAGTAAAGGGCGACTATGAAGGCATAGGCTTCTGCATCCTCGGCTTTGCTGCAAAGGAGGGAAAGGCGGCTCCACGCAAATCGGGACGTGTGTATTATGTGAAGTGAACTATGACGGATAGCCGGTTTGGCCTGGAGAAAGGGACACTTTAAGATAAACAACAATACAATCCCTGATGTCCTCGGTATGGGAACTTCCTCTTTGCTTCCATACTAAGGCGGAGGGTAGGGGAAGGAGGCTTCTTATGAAAGAACTGAAGATAGGAATCCTGCAACAGCACAATGTTGCAGACACAAGAACAAATATGGAACGGCTGGCGGAGGGCATTGCCGATCTTGCGCACCGTGGTGCAGAACTCATTGTCCTGCAGGAACTGCACAACTCGCTCTATTTCTGCCAGACGGAGGATGTCTGCAACTTTGACCTTGCCGAGCCCGTCCCCGGTCCGTCGACAGACTTCTATGGTGGACTGGCACGCAGGCTGGGGGTCGTTCTTGTGACATCTCTCTTTGAGAGGCGGGCGGCAGGCCTGTATCACAATACGGCGGTGGTAATAGAGAAGGACGGCAGCATAGCCGGCAGGTATCGGAAGATGCACATCCCGGATGATCCGGCCTACTATGAGAAGTTCTACTTCACGCCGGGCGACCTCGGTTTTCATCCTGTCGACACGAGTGTGGGACGGCTGGGCGTGCTTGTCTGTTGGGACCAGTGGTATCCTGAGGCAGCCCGGCTGATGGCTTTGCAGGGAGCGGAAATACTCGTTTATCCTACTGCCATCGGCTATGAAATCAGCGATACGGACGAGGAGAAACAACGCCAGCGTGAGGCATGGACAACCGTCATGCGGGGTCATGCCGTAGCAAACGGACTGCCGGTCGTCGCCGTCAACCGTGTCGGCTATGAGCCGGATCCGAGCGGGCAGACTGGCGGCATTCAGTTCTGGGGCAGCAGTTTCGCTGTCGGGCCACAGGGCGAACTGCTTTATCGCGCCAGTGAAGGCAAGGAGGAAAGTGTCGTCGTCAGTATCAACCTTGACCACAGTGAACAGGTACGCCGTTGGTGGCCTTTCCTTCGGGACAGACGGATCGAAGAATATGGTGCGATAACAAAAAGGTTTATTGACTGAAGCCTCACCCCCGGCCCCTCTCCGAATGGAGAGGGGAGTGAAATGTACCGTCTGCTGCCTTTAGATGGTATAATCTCCAAGCAGTGAATCGTATAATACTTTCAGTGAAATGTACCGTCTGATGTCTTTAGGGAGTATAATCGTCAGGCAGTGAACCGTATTTATATACTTTCAGTGAAACGTACTGTCTGCTGCCTTTTTTCGTATAATCTCCAAGCAGTGAATCGTATTTATATACATTCAGTGAAACGTATCGCTTGTAGTTTTCAAGATTTTATTAGGAAAATAGAATAGATAACGATTGCCGCTATGATGGCAAGATAACAGCTGCCAGTCTGATGACAAGAGAGTAGCTGCCGGTATGATAACAAGAGAACGGCCGCCGGTGTACTGTTAATTTAGGAATGGGAAGGACACGGTTGCCGGTGTACTGTTAAGGTAGCGGTTGCTGATACATGGAAAGTTACGGTTAGCTTCCAGGGACATCACGGTATTTACTCCCCCTCTCCATTCGGAGAGGGGTTGGGGGGAGGCATCATATCAATTCCATCCCCGCTTCCTCGCACTCTACTCTCATCTCTTCCGGCCAGATGCTGGCCTGTATCTCTCCGATATGTGCCTTGTGCAGCATGATCATGCAAAGACGGCTCTGCCCGATGCCGCCGCCGATGCTCAACGGCAGCTTTCCGGTAAGCAGCTGCTGATGGAAGAAAAGGTGCTTACGCTCCTCCTGTCCTTCAAGGTCCAGTTGCCGGAGCAGTGCAGACTTGTCTACACGGATGCCCATGGACGACAGTTCGATACTGTGCCCGAGAACGGGATACCAGATGAGAATGTCGCCATTCAGCCCCATTTTCCTGTCTTCTGCCACTGTAGACCAGTCGTCGTAATCGGCTGCACGCCCGTCATGCTTCTCCCCGTTGCTTAGCTTGCATCCGATTCCTTCGATGAATACAGCACCATATTCTCTGCTTATGGCATCCTCGCGTTCCTTGGCGGTCATCGTAGGATATTTGTCCAGCAGTTCCTGTGCATGAATGAAATGTATCTCTTCCGGAAGGAACGGTTCCAGATCGGGATAGGTTTCGCAGGCAAGAAATTCCGTACGGAGAATGGCTGCATAGATACGGCGGACGACACGTTCCAGAAAGGCTCGTGTTCTGTCGTCTTCTGTAATGACCGCTTCCCAGTCCCACTGGTCTACATAGAGCGAATGGAGGTTGTCCAATTCCTCATCGGCACGAATGGCATTCATGTCGGTATAAATGCCATAGCCCGGTTGTATCTCGTAGTCGGCCAGCGTCAGCCGTTTCCATTTCGCCAGCGAGTGTACCACTTCTGCCTGTGCTTCTCCCATATCCTTGATGGGAAAGGAGACAGGACGTTCGACACCGTTCAGGTCGTCGTTGATGCCCAGGCCTTTCAGTACGAAGAGCGGTGCCGTGACACGGCTCAGCCGCAGTTCGGTTGCTAAATTCTGCTGGAAGAACTCTTTTATCAGTTTGATTCCCTGTTCGGTCTGGTGTTTGCCAAGTACTGCTTTATAGCCTTCCGGCTTTATCAGTCGACTCATTCTTGATCCTTTCTGTTAATCTGTTTGTCAGTCGGTGTAATTGTCTGCAAAGTTATAGAATAATCGTCATATTGAAAACAATATGCTTGAAGAACTTTTCAAAATAATACGGAAAACGTCTTCTTCAGACACTTTGTGATAAAAGATAAACCATCTTTTGCAGGTTCACCCTATAAGTCTTTCCTTGCCTCAAGAGGGGCGGCAAGTCCCTTCATGCCTGTGGCCGGTGACTTGTCGTATGGCTTGCTGACAGATAAGGTGGTGGAAGTCCGTAAAACATTAAACTGCAGCTTATGTTGTTCCCGACCGGTTGGGGATTCTGTCCCCAAAGCCTGGTACTTTAGTTCCCAACGGCTGGGAAACCTGTTCCCAACCGATTGGGAACAAACGGATTGCGGTCTTTTTCAAACTTGATAAGCAGTATTTGAAGATGAGACGACGGGCTGTCAGCGAGCTGTCGATTTCAAAATCTTTTGCAAGAATATTGGCTGTTCGTTTGGTGTTCTGCAAACTTTACCGTATCTTTGCACCGCTATTAGGCTCCGTAGCTCAGCTGAATAGAGTGTCAGATTCCGGTTCTGAAGGTCCAGGGTTTGAATCCCTGCGGAGTCACTAAAGGGCAGGACTTCCTCTGGAAGAAATCCTCTAATGCGAAGGGATAGAGGCGGGTCGCCCCCGAAAGAATTACAGATTGTCAATAAAGGATGTATGGTTTTTTACTGTTCATCCTTTTTTCGTTTCAACAAACCGGTCTGCCTGGCAGATTGTGTGCCTTCTAAAACAAAAGAACATGGAAAAGAAACTCAAGATCGGACTGCTCCCACGCGTCATCATAGCCATACTTCTCGGGCTGTTCCTGGGCTATTATCTTCCCGCACCCGCAGTAAGGATATTCCTTACCTTCAACGGCATCTTCAGCCAGTTCCTCGGTTTCATGATACCGCTGATCATTATCGGGCTGGTGACTCCCGCCATTGCCGGTATCGGAAAGGACGCAGGGAAGTTGCTGCTGGCTACGGTAGCGATTGCCTATGTCGACACGATAGTGGCCGGCGGTCTGTCCTATGCGACAGGGACATGGCTGTTTCCTTCGATGATTGCTTCGACGGGCGGCAGTATGCCGCATATAGACAAGGCAACCGAACTGGCACCTTACTTCTCCATCACCATACCGGCCATGATCGACGTGATGAGCAGTCTGGTATTTTCGTTCATCGTAGGTCTCAGCATTGCTTACGGTGGCTTGCGCACGATGGAAAACCTTTTCAATGAGTTCAAGACGGTCATTGAAAAGGTCATCGAGAAAGCCATCATCCCGCTCCTGCCTCTTTATATATTCGGCGTGTTCCTCAACATGACCCACAATGGGCAGGCACGGCAGGTACTGCTGGTGTTCTCACAGATTATCCTCGTCATCCTCGTACTGCACGTCTTCATCCTCGTCTATGAGTTCTGTATTGCCGGTGGCATTGTCAGGCGCAATCCCTTCCGGATGCTGTGGACGATGCTGCCCGCCTATCTGACGGCATTGGGGACCAGCTCATCGGCAGCGACCATCCCAGTGACATTGAAGCAGACCGAGAAGAACGGCGTAAGCAAGGAGGTGGCCGGCTTTGTCGTCCCGCTCTGCGCTACGATCCATCTTAGCGGCAGCGCAATGAAGATTACGGCGTGTGCCTTGACAATCTGCCTGTTGACAGGTCTGCCGCACAATACAGGTCTCTTCGTTTACTTCATCCTCATGCTTGCCATTATCATGGTGGCGGCCCCCGGTGTCCCGGGCGGTGCCATCATGGCAGCCTTGGCTCCCCTGTCGAGCATTCTGGGCTTTGACGACGAGGCACAGGCATTGATGATTGCGCTGTACATTGCCATGGACAGCTTCGGGACAGCCTGCAACGTGACAGGCGACGGCGCCATTGCCATTGCCGTAGACAAGTTCTTCGGCAGGAAAGCATCAGGACTATAAGAAATCATAAAAAGAGACGGCTGATGTCCCTTCATTAGGCTTTCTCAGAATTAAATCGTATCTTTGCAGGACAGACAACTAAATATCCGTAACATCATGGAAATAGTAGAAAGATTTATCAACTACACCAAGTTTGACACACAGTCGGCTGAAGATTCCCAGACCGTGCCCAGTACACCGAAGCAGCTGGTCTTTGCGAAATATCTCAAGGAGGAACTTGAACATGAAGGAATGAAGGAAGTCGAGATGGACGAGATGGGGTACATCTATGCCACGCTCCCTGCCAATACCAAGAAGAAGATTCCTACAATCGGTTTCATCTCCCATTACGACACGGCGCTCGATGCCAGCGGTGCCAATATCAAGGCCCGTGTCATCAAGGATTATGACGGGGGGGACATACAGCTGAATCCTGACGTAGTCAGTTCTCCGCGTATGTTTCCGGAACTGCTGGAGCACAAAGGAGAAGACCTCATCGTCACTGACGGTACCACGCTGCTGGGGGCTGACGACAAGGCCGGTATCGCCGAGATTGTACAGGCGATGTGCTTCCTCCGCGATCATGATGAGATAGAACATGGTGACATACGCATCGCATTCAATCCGGACGAAGAAATCGGCAAGGGTGCCCATCACTTCGATGTGGAGAAGTTCGGCTGTGAATGGGGATACACCATTGACGGTGGCGACTTGGGTGAGCTGGAATACGAGAATTTCAATGCGGCCGGTGCGAAGGTGCTGATCCATGGTGTGAGTGTCCATACAGGTTATGCCAAGGGAAAGATGGTGAATGCGAGCCGTCTGGCATGTGAGTTCAATGATATGATTCCGGCAGAGGAGATTCCGGAGCAGACAGAAGGCTACCAGGGCTTTTACCACCTCCTCGGCATTGACAGCCGCTGCGAGGAAGCAAGGCTCAGCTATATCATCCGCGACCACGACCGCGACCATTTCGAAGAACGGAAGCACTTCATGGAGAACTGTGTGAAGAAGATGAATGAAAAGTACGGCGAAGGGACTGTCGAGCTGAAAATGAACGATCAGTATTATAATATGAAGGAGAAGATCGACCCCAATATGCACGTCGTGGAGCTGGTTCTCCGTGCCATGCAGCAGGCCAATGTCGCTCCTAAGGTGCAGCCGATCCGTGGCGGTACGGACGGTGCACAGCTTTCGTTCAAGGGGCTTCCCTGTCCGAACATCTTTGCCGGCGGAGTCAACTTCCACGGCCCTTATGAGTTCGTCTCGGTGCAGGTCATGGAAAAAGCCATGCAGGTTATCATCAATATCTGCCGGCTGACGGCAGAGTTTAATGATTGATATTCCGTGGCGATATTCAGATATGCCGATGACAGGCAGAAAACAGGGACAGACGTGCCTGTCTGTCCCTGAGAATCGGATGTTTGATGACTTTCATGTATTGGCCGGGCCGATAAGACCCATAAGGAATCTTGGTGATAAAAGGAGAAATTAATTACTATCAATCCCACGTGTCCAGGCTTCCTCTCTTGTGGAGGAGTTGAATCTGGATGAACAAATCATGTCGGAGCTTCCCTCGCTGGTCAAAGACCTCGCACTGATTCTTGTCGTAGCTGGAATCGTAACGCTTGTGTTCAAGAGGCTCAAGCAGCCGTTGGTGCTGGGCTATATCGTGGCAGGTTTCCTGGTGTCTCCCCATATGCCCTATCTGATGAGCGTTGTGGACAAAGCCGACATACAGACCTGGGCTGATATCGGCGTCATCTTCCTGCTGTTTTCATTGGGGCTGGACTTCTCTGTGAAGAAGATTCTCAGGACAGGGGCTGCTCCCGTCATTGCCGCCTGTACCATTATTTTCTGTATGATGGCACTGGGTGTCATCGTAGGCTACAGCTTCGGGTGGAAAGAAATGGACTGTATTTTCCTGGGCGGTATGCTTGCTATGAGTTCTACTACCATAATCTATAAGGCTTTCTCCGATATGGGACTTACCCAGAAGGGCTTTGCCTCCACCGTCATGAGCGTGCTTATCCTGGAGGATATTCTTGCCATAGTGATGATGGTAATGCTCAGTACCTTGGCCAGCGGTGCCAGTCCTGATGGTGTACAGGTTGTCGGAAGCATTCTTAAAATCGGATTCTTCCTTGTACTGTGGTTTGTCGTCGGACTTTTCGTCATCCCGCTCTTCCTGCGTTCTGTCCGCAAGATACTCAACAACGAGACACTTCTTGTCGTAGCCTTGGGCCTCTGCTGTCTGATGGCAGTCGTGTCGACGCAGGTCGGATTCAGTGCTGCCTTCGGTGCCTTTGTCATGGGAAGCATCCTGGCAGAGACGGTCGAAGCCGACAAGATCATCCGTCTTGTGGACCCTGTCAAGAACCTCTTTGGGGCTGTTTTCTTTGTGTCTGTGGGAATGCTGGTTAATCCGAAGATACTTGCAGGCTATGCCGTTCCCATTTTCCTGCTTGTCCTTGCGATTCTTGCAGGGCAGGCTGTGTTCGGAACCTTGGGCTACCTGCTCGGCGGACAGACCCTCAAGAACGCTATGCGCTGCGGCTTCTCGATGGCTCAGGTGGGTGAGTTTGCCTTTATCATCGCATCGTTGGGACTGTCGCTACACGTTATCAGCGACTTTCTCTATCCGGTTGTAGTCGCCGTCTCGGTCATCACGACCTTCCTTACACCGTATATGATCCGTGCGGCAGAGCCTTGTTATGATATTGTCATCAGGTTTCTACCCAAACGGTGGGTGCGTCGCCTGACACATATACAGACCGGTGCGTCACCCGGAAATACCGTCGCAGACAGTCTTTGGAAAGTGCTTGCCAGGAAGATGCTGATCAATACGCTTGTTTACGGCATTCTTTCTTCGGCCGTCATCGCCATCATGTTTTCTACGGTGCTCCCGGTATGCAGGCTTTTCTCTGTGGAATGGACGGGCAGTCACTGGGCGGGCAATGCCGTTTGCGGTTTCCTCACGGTAGCTTTCGTCTCGCCGTTCCTGCGTTCCATCGTCATGAAGCAGAATCATTCCGAGGCATTCAAAGCGTTATGGACCGGCCGTCGCATCAACCGTCTTCCGCTGATAGCCACGATTCTTGCCCGTGTCGTCATTGCCGTCAGTTTCATTTTCTACATCTGCAATTATCTTACACGGTTTCAGAATGCGCTGATGATTGCCATTGCCGTAGGTATACTTGTTCTGATGATTCTTTCGCGCCGCCTCAAGAAGAGAAGCATTACGCTGGAACGTCTGTTTATCCAGAATCTTCGCAGCCGTGACATCAAGGCACAGCTGCAGGGGAAGAAGAAGCCGCTCTTTGCCGACCATCTGATAGACCGTGACATCCACATCGCCAATCTTGAACTGCCTGACGATTCTCTCTGGGCCGGCAGGACGCTGCGCAGTCTGCAGCTGCGCAACCGTTTCGGCGTACACGTCAGCAGCATCCTCCGCGGTTCACACCGCATGAATATCCCGAACGGCAATACGATTCTCTTTCCTGGTGACAAGCTGCAGGCTATTGGCGATGACGAGCAGCTGACGCTGTTCTCTTATGCTATGAAGGCAGAACTGCAGCCTGAAGATACCGATATAGAAAAGCATGAGATGAAACTCCGTTGCTTTACGATGTCAAATACGAGTCCTTTCATTGGCAAGACACTCAGAGACAGTGGTATCCGTGACAAGTATAACTGTATGGTGGTGGGCGTGGATGAAGGACAGAAGAATCTTACGCTCATAACGCCCTCGCGCTGTCTGCAGGCCGGCGATGTGCTGTGGGTCGTGGGCGAGCAGGATGACCTTGATCGGATTACGACGTTAGGGTAACTGTGTCTGCCGCCGGAAAGTTGAAGCCGGTAGGCCAGACGTGAACGGAAATGGTCTGGCTGTCATCTGTCTCATTCCGGTGCTGTCCGGCAAACATTTCCCGGCAAGTCGGCTGTCAGCGTCTTGCTGTATATGATAGCGATGGGAGCGGACCGGCCTTTCCTGCAAATGTGTTGATGCCCATCACCTGTGGAGTTGATGTCCATCACTTATGGAGTTGCAGGCAGTCACCAGCCGTGTTGACGGCCTGATCTTTGCAATATGCTGCCGGGATGAGAGCGGATTGCAGCCCGAGAAGAGCTGTGCCGGCGAAACTAATGTGATCAGGGGAGCTTGTTTTTCCGAAAACAATGTGGAATTGTCGGTTTAAAAGAGATTACGCACGGAAAATTATCATGTTTAAGTCTTATCTGACATCGTTGGTCTCTTTTGCAGAGCAACGTAACTTCTTTTTTTCAACCAGCTGCGTTTTTCCAGTTGTTGCGATGTGAAAGTAAACCCCGCGGGCTGCGGACAGTCGTTAATGAAAGGCAGACAGGACTGTCCTGCCATGAACAGATCTGTTATTAATCTGCCCGGCTGTCTTTTCAAATAAGAAAATGACTTCTGCTGTCTGCTAAGCCAGATCCAGCCCCAAAGCCTCTACGAGTTTTTTCACAGGGCTGTTGTTCCTCATCAACTTGTCAAGTTCCTCGCGGGGGGTGAGCATGGGCTTTATTTCCTCCTGGCGGGCAAGCCGGATAGTAAGGCCGATCTGTCCGTTGTGCAGATCCTTTGCCAGTGTGGCACGGATGCGCGACCTGATGGGAAGCATCTCGTTGAGCTGGATGTTGTTCTCTGCAAGTACCTGGATGTTGGGGAACTCGGTGATGGTCGGCGTAATATTCTTCATACGCTGTGCCAGAGCCTGCATCTTGTCAGGCATACGTGTACACATGGCCCGCCAGCGGACAACGAGTTCCTGCTGTGTGAAGGCCTCGTTTTCGTCTTTGTTGGTTATTTCCGGCTCGTCTTCCTGAGTTTTCTTTTTGTCACTCTTCAGCAGATTGTCGAATGACATGCTCAATGCGCCCAGATTGATAGACTTCGGCAAGCCCGACATCACTTTAGCCGCCGGTCGGGAAACCGGTGTGACAGATGCAGATGGCAACGCCTGCGACGGATTCACCACTGTTTTTCTGTCATCGCTTCGATGTGCCTCGTCGTTATGTTTCAGGCTCCCGACCACCTGCGGAGCCGGTTTCTGTTGAGCCTTCAGGATAAGATTCTTGAACAGGGATTTCAATCGTTTAGGGCTACGCCCCGAGGCTGGAACATCATCGTCCTTCTGCGTGATCTGTGCTACCTGGATAAGCGTCAGCTCTACCAGCAGCCGCTTGTTGGAACTCTGTCGGTATTCCACGTCGCAGCGGTTCATGATCTGTAGGGCATTGTACAGGAACCTGGTGGGACACTTCTGTGCCTGTTCCTGATAACGCAGCCTTTGCTGCTGGCTTACTTCGAGCAGTGGGAGTGTCTGTGCATCCTTGGCCATCAGTACGTTGCGGACATGGGAGGCCAGTCCGTTGACAAGATGGCCGCCGTCGAATCCCTTGTTGAGTACATCATTCAGGAGCACCATGATTTCGTTCACCTTGTTTTCCAGAGCAAGGCTGACGATATTGAAGTAATTGTCTGCATCCAGCACGTTCAGGTCTTCTATCACCTTCTGGTAGGTGATGTTTCCCTGAGAGAAACTCGCTGCCTGATCGAAGATGGAGAGGGCATCGCGCATACCACCGTCGGCCTTTTCGGCGATGATGGCCAGTGCCTCCTCTTCATACTGTATGTTTTCCTTTTCCGCCACGTTTTTAAGGTGACTGATGATGTTCGGGACAGTCATGCGCTCGAAATCGTAGATCTGGCAGCGTGACAGGATGGTGGGGAGGATTTTGTGCTTCTCGGTTGTCGCAAGAATGAAGATGACGTGTGCAGGCGGCTCTTCCAAGGTCTTGAGAAAAGCATTGAAGGCAGCCGTCGAGAGCATGTGTACCTCATCGATGATGAAGACCTTGTAGCGTCCTACCTGTGGCGGAATTCGCGTCTGTTCCATCAGCGACTTGATGTTCTCGACCGAGTTGTTGCTGGCAGCGTCCAATTCGAAGATGTTGTAACTGCGTCCTTCGGCGAACGCCTTGCAGCTTTCGCATTCATTACAGGCTTCACCGTCGACCGTCGGGTGTTCGCAGTTGATGGCTTTTGCAAAGATGCGGGCACAGGTGGTCTTTCCCACCCCCCGTGGCCCGCAGAAAAGATAAGCATGGGCCAGCTTTCCGCTTTTCACGGCATTCTTCAGCGTGGTGGTCAGCGCCTGCTGTCCCACGACAGAATCGAAGGACATCGGGCGGTACTTGCGCGCCGAGACAATATATTCATCCATAGACTTAAAATCTGATAGTTTATGCAAAGGTAATAAAAGTTAAGGGAAGAGGGTGGAGAGGGAAAGAATTAAATTGTTAATTTGCCAAAAATATAGATGTTTCATGCGTACGTCTGCAATCTTTTCCTTACTTTTGCAGGAAATAAGCTGCGCCTGGCAGATTGGGAACAGAACTGTTTGCCCCGCCTGCTTTATTTTTACTGAAAGGAAAACAGAGACGTGAGCAAGATTACCGGACATATTTACCGCTTTTTCAGTCGGTTCAAGTTCCATATTGTTATTGTTCTGGGCGCACTCATCGTGGGTGTGCTGGATGAGAACAGCTTTATGAAGCGCATAGAATATGCCTACCAGATTGATGACCTTAAGGCTGAGATTCAGAGATATGACCGTCAGTATCAGCATGACACGCAGCAGCTGAAAGATCTCAAGACCGATTCCGGAGCCATTGCGCGTGTGGCCCGAGAGCGTTACTTCATGAAAGCTGACGATGAAGATATCTTCGTGCTGAGCGACGATGAGCAGCCGGCAGAAAACACACCTAAATATGAGACAGCTGAATAAACTCGAATCAATTATCTATCTTGCAGGAGGCATTATCATGGTGGCAGGCGCAGGCCTGTATGCCTTTCTCATGATTCAGCCCTTTGCATGCTGGCTGATGCTGGTCGGTGCCATCGCTTTTGTGCTTGTGCAGGCCCGTCAGCGTTATCTTGGTACACAGCTTGTTGTCCGCCGCCTGCGCAGGATCATGACCTTGGCAGGGTGGGGGTTCATCCTTGCCGGGCTGTTCATGGTGGAAGACTGCTATCATTTTCTCCGCCCGCTGTTTTCCGGTTCATTGGACGGTTACAGCAGTTATGTCAGTATTTTTCACCATAACTGGGTCATACTCCTGCTTCTGTCGTCCGTCATAGAGATGTACACGACACATCGCATCAGCTATGAACTGAAGAAAGAGGGCGACAAGGAAAGTAACTAAAAAAAAGCTAAAAGGGTTACGGATAGTTTTAATTTGAATAAAAAAGTTTTTCAGGTCCGATTATAGATTGTAATTTTGTCTGAGAAGAAATTGAACCAGTTAAATGATCTATGAATAAAGTTCTCTATGCACTCCTGACGCTTGCGGCGTTCACATCGTGTGCCAACTCTTTCAATATCCAGGGGACATCCAACGTCTCAAGTCTGGATGGAAGGAAACTGTATCTGAAGACCGCCCAGGGCGACTCGCTCGTCAATCTGGACTCCTGTGATGTTGTTCACGGACAGTTTGCTTTCCATGGGACAATCGATTCTGTGGAAGTGGCACAGGTGTTCATGGATGATGTTAACCTGCAGTTTCCAGTCGTCATCGAGAAAGGAGACATTACGGTCAGACTGGACAATACGCAGCAGCGTGTCAGCGGGACACCGCTGAACGACAAGCTGAATGATTTCTGGACAAAATTTACACAGCTGCGTAACCAGTATGCAGAGATTGACCATGAGGAGAGCGCGGCAATCCTGAACGGTCACGAAGAGGATACGGTGAATGCTCAGCTCATCAAAAAAGCATTGGGAGTATACGCCAAGGGAGACAAGCTCTTCACGAAATTCGTGACGGAGAACTTTGACAACATCCTCGGCCCCTGGTGTTTCATGACCCGTATTACTTATGATACGACCCCCAACGCCTACCCTGTGTGGATGAACGATTATATGTATGCCAACGCCATCAACCAGTTGCCGTCATGGGTTGAATATATCATGACAAAGGCGACAGACTCATTCAAGCAGAATCCACAGGTAAAGGCTTTCTATGCCGATTTTCTACAGGCACAGAAAGAAATGAACGGTACGGCGGAACCGGCAGCTGAAGCGGCTCCTGATGCTGCCGGGACTACTCCTGATGCTGTAGCTGCACCTCCTACTCCAGCACAGATGGCCGGTGATTCCATCTCCAGATGATGCTGCGTCCTGCATTCTTCCTCCTTTCCTGCCTCTGATTCCTTCAGCTTTCCATGGAACAGACAGCCACAACCCCTAACAACAAAGACTTATGAGGAAACTCATCCAAGGCGGAACAATTGTCAATGAAGGGCGGAGCTTTACCGGTTCGCTCGTCATAGAGGACGATTGTATCGCAGAGATTATAGACGGAACACAGACACCCCATGGTACATTTGACGAGACGGTCAATGCCATGGGGTGTTTTGTTTTACCCGGAGTTATTGATGACCATGTTCATTTCCGTGAACCGGGACTGACCGAGAAAGCGGACATTGAGAGCGAGAGCCGGGCAGCTGCCTACGGTGGTGTCACGTCCTATTTCGAGATGCCGAACACCCTTCCGCAGACGACAACACTGGAAGCTCTGCACGACAAATGGGCACGTGCAGGTCGATCAAGTCATGTAAACTACAGTTTTTTCTTCGGTGCTGCAGACAATAACTGCAAACTGTTCTCTCTGCTTGATGCCCACACAATTCCCGGGATAAAACTCTTCATGGGAGCATCGACTGGAAATATGCTTGTCGACCGCCGTGAAACGTTGGAGGAAACTTTCCGTACGGCAGCAGAACTTGCCCTCCCCGTAATGACCCACTGTGAGGATTCGCACATGATCGATGAGAATATGAAAGCTGCCAAGGCACGCTATGGAAACGACCCGGACATCTGCCATCACTGTGAGATACGCAGTGAAGAAGCATGCTGGGCATCATCACGGTTGGCTGTCGAACTGGCACGGAAATACAAGACACGACTGCACATTGCACACATCTCTACTGCAAGAGAGTTGTCGCTGGCAAATCAGCCGGAGGATGAAGGGAGGATTACCCTGGAGGCTGTCATCGCCCATATCGCTTTCTCAGCCCAGGATTACCTTACCCGGAAAGCCCTCATCAAGTGTAATCCGTCAGTCAAAACCATTGCCGACCGTACCGCCATCCGTCAGGCACTTATGGACGGACGGATTGCAGTGGTCGGCACCGACCATGCCCCGCACTTGCTCGCACAGAAGCAGGGAGGCTGTGCCAGGGCAGCATCTGGAATGCCGATGGTTCAGTTCTCACTTGTTACGATGTTGGAGCTGGTTGATGGGAAAGTACTTGACATGGAGCGGATGGTGGAACTGATGTCTCATGCCCCCGCCCGCCTCTTCCATGTTGACGCCCGCGGTTTCCTGCGCAAGGGGTATAAGGCGGACATTACAATCGTCTCACCTCATCGTCCCTGGACAGTTGATGAAGCGTGCATACAAAGCAAATGCAAGTGGAGTCCGATGATGGGACACACCTATCGATGGAGAGTCTTACACACTTTCTGTAACGGGCATCATCTGTTGGATGATGGAAGATTTGACAGTGCTGTACGCGGTGAAATGATTACTTTCCGGAATGGGAAATGAAGCCCTATGTGTAATCAGTGTGGATTTTCGGCTTTATGGATTGCTGGACCTGAAGGGAGTTGGCATCAGTCTTGCGGAGGGGATGATGAAAGCCGTATGCCGGTGTGTCCGGCTTGATGTTCGTACACCCTGAAAGCAGGTGTTTCGATCTGGGAAATATCGGAGAGAATCAGTTGGAAGACCATGTCCGCCGGCACGACTTTTCGGTTGACGCAGGAAGGAGAATCCCCGGCTCCAGCCTTTTAAAGAAATGATAGCAAGAATCGTCATATACCTTATATTAGTGATAGTGCTGTCTGACCTGTATATAGATATGCACTATTTCCGCAAACGGTATCACATCACATGGTGGCAACGTCTCCTGTGGTGGATGCCCTGTGCCGGTATGGTCGTCTATACCTGCGCACTGGCTTCCATCCGCAATTTTGCCCCTTCCGACCTTACTTGGCTGAACACTTATCTCTTTCTCCTCGGTATGTTCGTCGGTCCTAAAGCCTTCTTCACCCTCTCTTCTTTCGTGGGGTGGATAGTCCGTAAGTACATTACGCATACTCATCGAAACTGGGGGCATTACGTCGGTCTTATCCTCGGCACCATAGCTTTCTGTGTCTACGTCTATGGACTTACGGCGGGCTTCTCTGCCATCCGTGTAAGACACATCGACCTGTCGTTCAATGATCTGCCGCCATCGTTCGATGGCTATCGCATCGTACACCTGTCCGACCTCCATCTCGGCACCTTTGACGGATGGCGGAAGAAAATATTGAAAGCAGAGATGGACAGCATAGAACAGCAGAAACCTGACCTCATCTGCTTCACTGGTGACCTACAGAATATGCGTCCCAGAGAGGTGGAGAAGATGCTGCCCGTCATCCGTCAGGCTATGAGGGGAACGATAGCCGTCCTGGGGAACCATGACTATACAGAATATATCAAAGGCAATCCGAAAGAAAAGGCGGCACAGGAAGCACGGCTGATTGCCGTAGAAGAAAAGCTGTTAGGCTGGACACTCCTGCGTAATCAGAACATCGTCATAACCTCGTCCAGTGGTGATTCCATCTATATCTGCGGTACGGAAAATGACGGCCGACCACCTTTCCCGAACTATTCCGACTACAGAAATGCGACGAAGGGTATCGGCAGGAAAGCCTTTGTGATTATGTTGCAGCATGACCCGTCGGCATGGAGACGGAATGTCCTGCCGAAAACGAGAGCGCAGCTGACCCTCTGCGGGCATACCCATGGCGGACAGATGCAACTCTTCGGGTGGCGGCCGACAAGTATCCGGCAGCATGAAGACTATGGACTATACCGACAGGGAGAACGCTGTCTCTACGTTACGGCGGGACTGGGCGGACTCGTACCTTTCCGTCTCAATATGCCCAACGAGATTGCAGTGATAACACTACATACAAAGAAATAGAATTAAAAAAGAATACGCTATGAGCAACCCTACAGCCCGGCAACAAGTACAACATTCCACTGTCCATCGTCCGGTATTCGTACAGATCCTGACCGTTCTGTACAATCTCTATACGATGTTTATCGTCTTACCGCTCTTTGTCTTGGCCTCCATACTTACCGCTCTGACAACCACCGTCGGCTGCCAGTTGGGCAACGGGCACTTCTGGGGATATTATCCCGGCAAGTACTGGGCGTGGCTTACGATCCGTCTGCTCCTCCTCCCCGTGAAAGTCAAAGGACGTGAACATCTTGACCCGAGACAGAGCTATGTCTTTGTCAGCAATCATCAGGGAGCTTTTGACATCTTTCTCATCTACGGCTTCCTCGGCCGTAACTTCAAATGGATGATGAAAAAGGCTATCCGGAAAATCCCCTTGATTGGTCTTGCCTGTGAAAAGGCCCACCACATTTATGTGGACAAGAGTGGTGCCAGCAAGATAAAGAAGACTTACGACACGGCGCGCGAAACGCTCCGTGAGGGTATGTCTGTCGTTGTTTTCCCCGAAGGCGCACGCAGCTTCACAGGACACATGGGACGGTTTCGCCGGGGAGCCTTCATGCTTGCCGATGAACTGCAGCTGCCTGTCTGCCCGCTCACCATCAACGGCTCTTTTGATGTCATGCCGCGTACCAGTGACTGGCGTTTCCCAGTATGGCACCGGCTCTGTCTTACCATTCATGAACCGATTTTCCCGGAAGGAAAGGGGGCGGCGTTTGAGAAGCAGACAATGGAAAGAGCATATGATGCGGTCATGGCCGGTCTCACACCCGAATACCAGGGATTCATAGAGAATCCGGATCAATAAAATCAGGCGGAAAATTTGTCAGTTCCATATTTTTCCACTATATTTGTCCTGTTAAAACAACAATCCTATGACAAGCGACAGCATTGTAATCATACCGACATACAACGAGAAGGAGAACATGGAAAAAATCATCCGGGCGGTATTCCAACTGGAGAAGTACTTCCATATTCTGGTGATTGACGACGGAAGTCCTGACGGAACGGCGCAGATTGTCCACCGTCTGATGGAGACGGAGTTCACAGACCGCCTTTTCATCATCGAGCGTTCAGGTAAGTTAGGATTAGGGACTGCCTATATTACCGGTTTCAAGTGGGCTTTGGAACATGGCTACGACTATATCTTCGAGATGGATGCAGACTTCAGCCACGACCCCAATGACCTGCCACGTCTCTATGCCGCCACGCACGATGAAGGCTACGACGTTGCTGTAGGGTCACGTTATGTCAGTGGTGTGAATGTCGTCAACTGGCCTATCGGACGAGTACTGATGAGCTACTTTGCCAGCAAGTATGTCCAGATTGTGACCGGCTTCCACGTCCATGATACCACGGCGGGATTTGTATGTTACCGACGTCGCGTCCTTGAGACAATCCCATTGGACAGAATTCGTTTCAAAGGCTATGCCTTCCAGATTGAAATGAAATACACGGCCTATAAGATTGGTTTCAGGATAAAGGAAGTTCCTGTTATCTTCGTCAATCGGCGGGAGGGGACCAGCAAGATGAGCGGGGGTATCTTTTCAGAGGCGTTCTTCGGGGTCATGCGTCTCCGTATGGACGGTTGGTTCAGGAAGTATCCGAAGATGCAAAAGTAGGTTCTCCGCATTGTTTTCGGAAAAGCAAGCCCCCAGATCAGATAAGTTCTGCCGGTACAGCTCTTTTCCAGCTGCAAACTGGCTTCCATCCTGGCTATATATTGCAAGGAGCGGGCCGTCAGCACGGTCGGTGTCTGCCGTCAACTCCATAAGTGATGGGCATCAACTCTATAAGTGACGATGACCGGTCAGGTGCTGCCTGCCGTGTGGGTATATGCTCGTTTACCTTTTATTAGCATTTTTAAGACACATCTGGCAGATTCTTCGTATAAATGGCGTATCTTTGCAGGATATTCGATATATTTTGAAGATGAACTGCAATAAACTCACATCTCTAATCTTACTTGCAGGTGTTTTCACTTCTACCTCTTGTGTGGAGGAAAAACGACCGGTCCCTGTCAGGCAGCGAATCAATGTCACCCCTCCGTCGAGGGAGTCGGAGGCGATAAGCCAGCTTACCGCTTCGATTGACGATATTTCTGCCGATCTTGATCTCATCTATTCGCAGGAGAGATTGCTCTGCAAGGCCACAGAGCATACGAACAAGCGGTCGAAAATCATCCGGCAGATCAACGCCCTCGGTGCCCTGCTGGCAGAAAAGCAGAAGCAGATAGCCCGGATCCAGAAAGAGAGGACGAGGAAGACGGATGGCACGTCAGGCGAGAAGACGGAGATGGAGAACCTCTACAAGGTGATAGACTTCCTTTCGGAGCAGCTGAAGGAGAAGAGTGAACGCGTAGCGCGCCTTCAGGCAATGGCAGCCCGGAAGGATGTAAGTGTAGACCAGCTCAGGTTCATCGTCCTGAACCGGAACAGCGACATGGATGCCCTTTGCGACAAGCTTAAGATATCAGAGCTGGAGCGGGAAAACATCAGACTCAAAGCAAAGCGGATAATGGATCAGCAGAGGGAGACTTCATCGGAGGTCTATTATATCATTGCCAGAAAGCAGACGCTGAAGGAAAAGGGACTGTTGAAGACCGGCTTCTTCTCGAAGAAGATTGACGGCAACCACATCATTGATGAGAATTTTACGAAGGCAGACCGCAAAGAACTGAAGACGTTGACAATCAACTCCCATGCGCCGAAAGTGCTGTCAGCAAATCCGGAGGCGAGCTATACGCTTACAGAGAACGAGGATGGTACGACTACACTTACGATTACGAATGCTGACAAGTTCTGGAACGTGTCGCGCTATCTGATCATTCAGGAATGACCGTGCTTCGAAAGGAGAAAAAATAATAGACGGCAAAGATTGTAGAAATCGGATAATTTTCTTATCTTTGCAGTCTGAAACTTATGCGTAGCGTGAAAATAAAGGAAGTAGTTGATGCCCTTGAACGATTCGCGCCTTTGCCTCTGCAGGAGAGCTATGATAATGCTGGCCTGCAGGTTGGGTTGACAGAGGCGGAAGTATCAGGGGCTTTGTTGTGTCTTGACGTGACGGAAAACATAGTGGATGAAGCCATCCGCCGGGGATGCAACCTGATTGTCGTACACCATCCGCTTATCTTCCGTAAGCTGGCACAGGTGTCGGATGCGGACTATGTGCAGCGTACTGTCATGAAGGCGGTCAAGAACGATATTGCCATTGTGGCCATGCACACGAATCTGGATTCGGCTGTGGGAGGCGTGAACTACAAGATAGCCGAGAAGTTAGGACTTGAAGACGTACGGTTTCTGAGACGTAGCAAACAGGTAATGAGTTCGCTGATGGGCGATACGGTTATTGGAGGCGACGGTGTCATTGGTGAGTTGGAGACTCCGTTGGCAGCCGACGATTTTATATTGTTGCTGAAGAAACTGTTTGACGTTGAGTGTGTTCAGGCCAATGAGCTGCTTCGTCGCAGGATACGTACCGTTGCTCTCTGTGGCGGATCAGGGGCTTTTCTTCTGCACGATGCTGTCGAGGCTGGTGCCGATGCCTTTGTTACGGGAGAGATGGGGTATCACGAGTTCTTCGGGCATGAGCAGGAAATACAGCTTTGTGTCATCGGACATTATCAAAGTGAGCAGTACACTGTGGAGGTGTTTCGTGACGTGATTTCACGTGATTGCCCGGGAGTGAAGTGCCTCCTGTCAGAGGTAAATACGAATCCCATCGTTTACTTTTAGCCAGTTAGGTTAATTGCAGACGTGTCGAAAGGTCTGCCGGCAGACACCGGTAATTACGATTATGAATTTTGAATTAATATAAGGAATTATGGCAAAGAAAGATCCAAAGGATTTACCAGTAGAGGAAAAACTGAAGAATCTCTTTCAGTTGCAGACGACATTGTCCGGCATCGACGAGAAGCGCGCACTGCGCGGCGAACTGCCGCTTGAGGTGCGCGACCTGGAAGACGAGCTGGAAGGTCTGCACACCCGTATTGAGAAAATCGAACAGGACATCAAGGACTACCAGAGTGCGGTTGCCCAGAAGAAGGGCGACATTGTTGAGGCACAGGCAAGTCTGGAACGTTACAACAAGCAGCTGGATACTGTTGCAAACAACCGTGAGTATGACACGCTGACCAAGGAAATCGAGTTCCAGACCTTGGAGATTGAACTTTGTAACAAGAAAATCAAAGAGGCTCAGTTCAAGGTTGAAGAGAAGCAGCAAGACCTGGATGCCAACCGCGCTCTGCTTGAAGACAGACAGCGTGCCTTGGAAGAGAAACGCAATGAACTGGATGAGATCATGCAGGAAACGCGCGAAGAGGAAGGGCTGCTGAAAGAGAAGGCGGCAGAGCTGGAGACGAAAATCGAACCCGGACTGCTCCGCAGCTTCAAGCGCATCCGGCGTGGTGCCCGCAATGGTCTGGGCATTGTTTATGTACAACGTGATGCCTGTGGTGGCTGTTTCAACAAGATTCCGCCCCAGCGTCAGCTGGATGTGAAGATGCACAAGAAAATCATCGTCTGCGAGTATTGCGGCCGTATCCTTATTGACCCGGAACTGGCAGGCGTGAAAGTGGACAAGCCTACAGAAGAGAAACCGAAGAAGCGTAGAACGACACGCAAGAAGAAAGAGGAAGAAGAGGGGGAGTAGTAGTCTGCAACCCTTCCTCTCTTTCCCGGACAGGTGTCGTATTGGGCTGTACAGAAGTCTTGGTTGTCGAATAGAAGATGGACAGCTCCTTTTCCCCGGAAAGCCCGGTCTGGATGTATACAGGAAAAGAGACGGTCTCAGAAGGTCGGAATGCAATCGTGGTTGCACCTGACGTTCTGGGATCGTCTCTTTCTGTGTCTGGGATAAGTCGTTTTTCTGTATGTCTTATATGGAGGGACAACGTATGTGTCTCAACCGAGTGGGAAGGGGAGGCAGGTTTTCCTGCTGCTTTCAGTATGCTGCTGATTGGCATACATAAAAAAGTGCATTTCGAAATGCAAATGTCTTTTTGAAAGTTCTTGCTCAAGAAATTATTCACAGCAGATGCACCTGTGATCGGTCTGCTGTGAAATTATTTTCCTGTCACTACCGTCACTCTGTAAATGCTTATAACATACTAATAAACAATGTGTTATTGAAAAATGTTAAAAGTGACAGCAAATAAGAAATAAACTTTTGCAGTAAACAGTTGGTAATTCTGTCCTCACTGCCACTTTAAACTTTAGAATTGTTTTTATAAGTAGAAAGAGTCTACCCCCACGAAAAATCTGCTGTTCCGATTTCAACTTACAGACTGGAAGATGCCAGGTTGTGGATCTGTATTTTCCTCCCTGTAGGGGCATCAGCGGTTCTGTGCATACGTCATAGTATAGCGATAGCTTCCATCTTTACGTCTTCTGTAGGACGGTCATTGCGGTCGGTCTTGCGGTTCTGGATACGCTCAACCACATTGATTCCTTCTTCTACTTCACCGAAGACGGTGTATTGGTTGTCAAGGAATGGTGTCCCGCCAACAGTTGTGTAGGCTTCTGTCTGCTCTGTTGTAAAGGTGGGCTTCCCCTTCTGCCTGCAGATTTTCTTTGTCTCTTCAATCAGTTGTTCCTGTAGTGTCTGTAATCCGGCCTGGTCACGGTTGCGCCGGAACTCCATGATTTCTTCACGATGTTCTTTTGCAAGCAGGTTGAAAACTTCCTGTTCCTGCTGCATGGCCATCTGACGTTCCATCTGCTTAAGTTCCGCAGGTTTGTAGATTTTTCCCCATACGATGTAGAACTGGCTGCCGCTGCTTTCCCTGTCGGGATTTACTTCATCTCCAGTACGGGCAGCGCTTAGTGCGCCACGCTTGTGAAAATATCGTGGGTAAACGAACTCTGCCGGAATGGTATAGTCTGGTCCGCCGGTTCCCAGTATTTTCCCTTTCGGTGCATTTTTACTGTCAGGGTCACCCCCTTGTATCATGAAGTCCTTTATTACCCGGTGAAAGAGGGTGCCGTTGAAGTAGCCATTCTTCGCTAATTTCAGAAAGTTGTCACGGTGTCTGGGGGTCTCATCATAGAGACGGATGACAATGTCGCCCTCTGTTGTCTTTATTTTAAGTCTTGTTGCCATATGGTTGTTTAATTTTGATATTTATGGTAATTAATAGGTCTAGGTTTACGGATTACTTCCGGAAGGTATAGCTACTTGTTTAGATTTCCAATATCCGATTCCTCCTGAAATCTGCCGATGGGTTTACATTTCATGCCATTCGACAGACGATTGCCCGTCTGCAAATGATCTGTAAACCCCTCAGCTTTTTTATAGTCCTCTTGCCTTGAATATTCTTTCTTTAGCATCATTAATCTTCTGAAATTTCTTTTCAGCAGCTTTGCGCACATCCTCTCCGAGGGAGGCGACACGGTCGGGATGGTGCTTCAGTGCCATCTTGCGATAAGCAGTCTTCACCTCTTCGTCTGTGGCAGACGGTAAGATGCCCAATACTTTATAGGCCTCCTCAATACTGCTGCTGTCCTTGGCACCGCTTTCCAGGTTGAGCATTGAATCTACATCCTGAGGCGAAAGGCCAAGATAGCGGGCAACCTCCTTCAATGCTGCTACTTCCTCTGGGCTTACAATGCCGTCTACCTTGGCAATGATGACAAGATAGTTGAGCAGCTGCAACCGCTGGCTGATATTCATGTGGAACCCGATTTCTACACAGCTTTTGCGGATTGTCTCCTTGAACTGGTAAGGTCCTTGCCGCTTTTGCAGCTCAAACAGTTTCAGCAGGATGTCCTCTCCCTGGCTTACAGCCTGTGTACCGAAGTTGTGGCGAAGGAACTGTCGCACGAACTCCATCTCAGAGTGCATGATCCGGCCGTCAGCTTTTATGATGTAAGAAGAAAGTACAAGCATGGAGAACAGAAAGGAATTACGGTCTTCCTCGAAAGGTCGACTGCCCCCAAAACCGTTTTGACTTCTGTAATAGTCCTGTTCCCTATTGCCTGTACTGTTGTCAGCTTTGCTGTTACTGCTGTCATTGATTGCTTCATCGAGCATAGTGCCTATGCAGAATCCTGCCACAGCTCCCAGGACACCTCCGCCGAGTATCCAGCCTAATGCACCGCCGATCCATTTTCCTATTGCCATTGTTTCTCTTTTTATACGAACTGACTTCTGTTAATCTCCTCCTCTGTAAGGAAGCACAAAGATGATGCCAAACTCTGATACCCGGCTAAGGCTTGTTCTGGAAATTCCACATTGACTTTTGCTTATTTTATATGGACATTGTCAGCTCTTTGTGCCATGCAACCCTATTCTTCTTTCTCTTTCAGCTGCATATTCGCCATACCCTTTCAGGAAGAAAGCAGAACCTGGGAGCCGAAAAGACAGAAGACTTATGAAGGAGACTTTCAAAGCGTCTTGCTTGTCAATATTTATTCTTGTATAATGAAAGGCTTGAGTTCACCTTCCGTTAAATATCATGATAATTCGGGATATTCTCTACGAACCTATATGTCTGCTTGTCATAATCCATTCTACAGACATAGGTTTCCAGTCCGTTTGACACGATAAGGTAGTCGACATGGAGCAAGAGATTGTAGACGGTTATCTGGTCGAAAACCTTTTGCGTCAAAGGGATGGTGGAGGCTTTATACTCGAAAATCATTCTCGGCCGAAGACGATTGTCATAAAGAACACTGTCTGCACGGACTTTCTTTTCTCCGACCTGCAGTGGAACTTCATTGGCGAGCAGGGTGATAGGGTAGTCCTTATGCTCAATGAGGTAATGAATGAAGTGCTGCCGGACCCATTCCTCTGGCGTGAGTGCCACATATTTTCTGCGGAGTATGTCAAAAATCTGTTTCCGTCCGTTCACTTCCTTTACCCTGGCCTGATAGGGAGGGAGATTTAGTTGCATCATTTCCAAAATATTCTATATATAATAAGGCATAAATGTAGGGGGTGAAAGTCATGCGAAAATTTTGTAATCTATATCTTTTCTATTAACTTTGCAGGAGAACCCCGTACCGTTTTGGGGCGCTTTTTCCACCAAATAGGTGGATTGCTCCGGCTTTCTTGCCAGGCAAGCCGCTTGAGAGTGCTACGATATATTAGTTATGCAAAGTTAATAAAAAAGTAAATGCCAGCAAAGCAAGGAACAACATTTCAGCATATTATGCAGGATTTGAAGAGCCGTAGGTTTGCTCCAGTCTATATGCTGATGGGAGATGAGGCCTATTACATCGATCTGATTTCTGACTATATTGCAGACCATGTCCTTTCTCCGGAAGAACGCGATTTCAACCAGACCATCTGTTTCGGGTCGGATGTTACGGCTGTCCAGGTAGCTGATATGGCGCGTCGTTATCCCATGATGGCAGAATATCAGGTGATTATTGTCAAGGAAGCGCAGAATGTCCGCTCTTTAGAGGCCTTGGAGAAGTATCTCAAGAATCCTGTAAAATCAACCATCCTTGTGTGGTGTCATAAAAATGGGAAAATTGATGCGCGCAAGAAAGCCATCGGATTGGCGCAGGCCGTCGGTGTCGTCTTTGAAAGCAAGAGGCTGCGCGACTATCAGCTTCCTGATTTTATCCAAGGTTATCTGAAAAAGAAAAATGTCAGCATCGACCCCAAGGCGTGCCAGATGATAGCCGACCATATCGGAACTGACCTCAGCCGTCTTGCCTCCGAGTTGGACAAGGTGCTCATCTCGCTTCCGGAAGACCACCTCCGGGTGACACCAGAGGTGGTGGAGAGGGAGATAGGGGTAAGCAAGGATTTCAATGCTTTTGAGCTGAGGAATGCCATCATTCAGAAGGACAGTTTCAAGGCTAATCAGATTGTGAAATATTTTGACAGTAATCCAAAAGCCGGATCTCTTTATTCTTTCCTCCCATTGCTTTTTTCCTATTTTCAGAATCTGATGATTGTTCATTATGCACCCCGGCGGAACTCGGAACAGGACATTGCGGGAGCATTGGATTTACGTAATACCTGGGGAGTGAGGGATTACATGATAGGCCTGAAAAACTATTCAGCACGTAAAACAATGGATATAATTTCCAAGCTACGGGATATTGATGGAAAGAGTAAAGGACTGGATAATCCTAATACTGGAGTAGGAGATTTGATGAAAGAACTTGTTTTCTTCATTCTTCATTAAGAAACAGAGGGGTTTTTATGTTTTTGTAGGGTAAAATTCCCTCTGTTTTACCTAACAGTATGTTGTTTTTGATCTAAAATGAGCACTCTGAAAAGAGTGCTTTTTTCGTGTTTTATGCTGGTAGATAGGAGAGTTAGCTCGTTTTCCCCCTTTCATTTTTCGCATATTTTCATACTGCTTTCCATTGGTCCACGAATATGCCAAGCACGCTAAAGATGGACCTTTTACCCGACATTAAATTTATGTTTCACGTATATTATGATTTACAAACGTATAACCCACTCAACCTTTCTAACCTCTTTGTTTTTGCATTTGTAAATTCAAGATACCAATCCTTTGTCCACTATTTTGCACATACAAACTTTTATTTTCAACTATAAACCTAAACTTTTTGGTTTGAAAACAGAAATGAATATACATGCGGTATTCTTCATTTTTATTTATACGTCTGTAATCCAGTGTTTTATGTAGTTTTCTTATTGGAAATAGCCCGATAGGATTAATATATTGTACCATTCATCCGTATATCATCTTGATTTGTATTTTATATTCTTTGGATAGGATTTGATAATCAGTAAATTAATTAAATCCATTCATCTATCTATTATGTTGTTTATCGAATATTTGATTTTGTTATGTAAATGTAAATACCGATGCACAGTATTGATTATATTATCTTTCAGATTGTAGGTATTAAAATGTAAATATCAATAACAATATTCTCTTTCATTTGATTTGGGTGTTTAAAATATTATGTTTACCTTTGTAAAATAGATGAGAATGTGGCAAATAAGCCATCATACATCACCTATTTACTTATGAACAATAGAATTTGGTTATGAAAGATAGAATCAGACAGCTCATGGAAAGTCAGCACATGACCCAGCAGACCTTTTCGGATTTCATCGGAATCTCATCAGCCTCTCTCAGCAGTATCTTCACAGGAAGAACCAAACCTACCCTGAATACTGTTGAGGCAATCAGGAGCAAGTTCACCAAGATTAATCTTGATTGGCTCATGTACGGGCAGGGACCTATGTTCAAGGGGCAGGAGGCTGAAGCTGCACCAGCTACAAGCGGGATGGGTACGGTACATTCTGCCGGATCTGAGGGAGCACTTGATTTTTCTTCCCCCACTGCTCCATCACATCAAGACGAGGTTTTGTCCACTATGGCTTCTATGGAGCAATCCCCTAGAAATCCTGTTCGTACAGAAGTGAAATATATTGACAAACCGCAACGTCGCATTACGGAGATCCGTATTTTTTTTGACGACCAAACATGGGAAAGTTTTGTGCCGAAGAAGTAAGTTGTTGATGTGTGCCTTGGTGATAGTAACGCTTCCGATTTTGGGATGTTGATGGCATGATATGTCTTGAGTCTGCAAAGTTACATTATTTATTCTCTGAAGCAACGGTGGTAGAGAGAAGAATAGCCAGTAAACATCTATGTAAGCAGTCTTGAAGACGCTTCTGTCGCATAAGTCTGGTAGGTGGAAATGGGTGTGTCAAAACTCGCTTTCCACTAAAGACAGCCATCATTCGTAAAGAATAACCGTTATCAAAGAGTCAATAACTCAATGATAGCGGTTGTTCTGGACCAGTAGATAATTAATGGGGATTATCATTTACTATGAAATGAAAACCACTTCTGTTTTCTCCTGTACTTGTGTACTTCCCGCAGACATATTTCAAGGATAGATTCCGATTTTAGACCAATGCTTCTTAATGAGGAAAATGTCTGTTCTTCCCATGTCATAAATCGGGTAACCGAGCAGAAATTTGCAGATATTACAGATTATACGTACCTTTGCATCGTCTTGGAAAAGGCGAGATAGCATCAACACATAAGATTGCCGGGAGATGTCAGGAAACAAAAAGGGGCACCCTCTGGCATTTGCATGTAGAGAATTCTCAGGATACTCATAATAATTTAAAACTAAACAGATTAATGGCAGTAAGGATAGCATTCTTCGATGCAAAGTCGTATGACATAAAGTCGTTCGACGCAGTAAATAAAGATTATAATTTCGACATCCGCTATTACCAGGAGCGACTCAGTATCAGTACGGTTCCTCTGGCAAAGGATGCTGATGTGGTCTGCATCTTCGTCAATGCAGAGTGTGATGCACGGGTGATTGACGAACTGGTGAAGAACGGAGTGAAGCTCATTGCTCTTCGCTGTGCCGGTTTCAACAATGTAGACCTCAAAGCAGCAGAAGGTCGTATCAAGGTCACACGTGTCCCGGCCTATTCGCCACACGCCGTGGCCGAGTATGCAGTAGCTTTGATGCTGAGCCTGAACCGCAAGATCTATCGTGCTGTACACCGTACACGTGACGGTAACTTCACGCTCAACGGGCTGCTGGGCTTCGATATGTACGGCAAGACAGCCGGCGTAATCGGTATGGGACGCATCGCCAAGGAACTGATCAGAATCCTCCACGGATTCGGGATGAACATCATGGCCTACGACCTTTACCCTGACAAGGAGTTTGCAGAACGGTATGGGGTAAAGATTGTCCAGCTCGACGAACTGTATGCGCACAGTGACATCATTTCGCTTCACTGTCCACTGACATCCGACACCAAGTTCCTCATCAATCGGGAGAGTATCGCCAGGATGAAGAAGGGGGTAATGATCATCAATACAGGCCGCGGACAGCTCATCCATACCGAGGACCTCATTGAGGGACTCCGCACCAAGCAGGTGGGGTCGGCCGGTCTCGACGTATATGAGGAAGAGAAAGAATACTTCTACGAGGACAAGAGCGGAAAGATGATCGACGACGATGTACTGGCACGCCTGCTGATGGTACCGAACGTTGTCCTGACTTCTCATCAGGCTTTCTTCACCAAAGAGGCACTTCATAACATCGCCGTTTCCACACTCAACAGTGTGAAGGAACTTGCAGAGGGAAAGAAACTGAGCTGTGAGGTGAAATAAAGTATCTCCCCTATATATAAATAAGGTGGACATTGAAAGATTATCTTTCTCTGTCCACCTTTTCATTGAAATCAATCAGCAAAAACACAAGATAAATACAATTTAACACAAAACGCTTTGACATTACATCCGTTTCCACTATCTTTGCCCACAAGAGGTATTTGATAATACATCATTCGGAAGACACCTGTACAGAGTGCCACGAGATAGAAAGGACAACATATTGGCAACATTTATACCTAATTAAAAACAAAAGAGTTATGAAAAAAGTATTGGTAGTAGCCGCATTGATGTTTTCATCAGTCGCTACATTCGCACAGCACGCAGTAGGTTCATTCAACCTCCAGCCGAAGGTCGGTGTAAGCATCGCCAACCTTACAGACAACAACAGTTCTGACGCACGTGTAGGTCTCGTCGCTGGTGTCGAAGGGGAATACCAGGCAAGCGACATCTTCTCTGTCAGCGCAGGCGTACTCTATTCGATGCAGGGTGCTAAGTTTGACGCTTTTGGTGCTAAGTCCACAGAAAAGCTGGACTACATCAATGTACCTATCATGGCAAACGTCTATGTTGTCAAAGGTCTCGCCGTGAAACTGGGTGTACAGCCGGGCTTCAAGGTTAATGACAAGCTTGATCTCAGGATGCCTGTTTTAGGAGGAGCTTTAGTCGATCTGAAGCCCAAGTCGGTGGATTTCTCTATCCCTGTAGGTATTTCTTACGAGTACAATAACTTCCAGGTAGATGCTCGTTACAACTGGGGATTGACAAAGGTGTTCGACGTTGACAAACTTGACCAGAAGAATAGCGTATTCCAGATTACTTTGGGTTACAAATTCGACCTGTAATTCATTTCCATTTGGGTTTTACTATCGGGGAGGGGACTTTATTGTCTCCTCCTTTTTTATTGTGGGTAGGTCAAATGCCGATAGATGAGAGCAGATGAGGGCAGCCCTTACCTCGGGACAGTAGATCTTTCGTGGGGGTAGACTCATTCTACTTATGAAAAATCTTCTAAATCTTCTAAAGTTTAGAGTAGCCAGGATGCTGACAATGAGGACAGAATTACCGACTGTTTACTGCAAAAATTTTATTTCTCATTTGCTGTCACTTTTAACATTCCTCACTAATACATTGTTCATTAGTATGTTATATGTATTTACTGAGTGACGGCAGTGACAGGAAAATAATTTCACGGCAGATCGCCCACAAGCGCATCTGCCGTGAAAGAATGCCAGACTATGTTTTATCCTGAAGTATATTCTTCTGCGGCAGACTCTTTATCGGGGGGAGCACGATGTTTATTCAGAAAGCATATTTTCAAGAATAACAGACTACTTCTGTCCGATTATCATAATACTTAACGTGATCCGAACTAAGCCTTGACACCATGGGTGTACACCGCCAACACCATTAGTGTTTACCATCGACCCACTGACAGGAAAGAATCAGTGGGTAAATGATAATCCCCATTCATTATCTACTGGTCCCTTACCTCAGCAGTCGGTGCATCTGCGTCTTTTCCGTGAAACGGTCCCCCTGTCTGTAGGGACTTGTAGGGAGTGTGGGAGCAGCCTTACGGAAAGCAAGCCATGAACTATGCGTGGAAATACGCTTTTATTTCGTACCTTTGCAGTTCCGTTATCATTTATACAGAAACCAAAAGGTATGTCTTATCAATTTTCAAAATACGAAACACACTATCGTAATCTCACTTATTTAGGCGTTCCCATCATCATCGGACAGTTGGGAAACCTTATTCTGAACTTTGCCGACACACTTATGATCGGGCATCACAGTACGGAAGAACTGGCGGCAGCGGCGTTTGTCAACAATATGTTCACGCTGGTCATTATCTTTGCCATCGGCTTCACCTATGCTGTCACAGCCCTTGTCGGAACGCTCTACGGACAGGAGAAGACCCATCGCATCGGCGAACTGATGAAGAGTGCTGTGGCAGCCAACACCTGTATGGCGGTATTCCTGTCAGTCATCATGACCGCCCTCTACCTGAACGTCCACCGGCTGGGACAGCCGGAGGAGCTGCTTCCGCTCATACGCCCTTACTTCCTCATCCAGCTTGTCTCCTTACCGTTTGTCTGCTGGTTCAATACCTTCCGGCAGTTTACGGACGGAATTACCGATACGAAAGTAGCCATGTGGATTCTTGTCAGCGGCAACGTGATGAACATCTTCGGCAACTGGATACTCATCTACGGTCATTTAGGCATACCGGAGATGGGATTGATTGGTGCTGGTCTGTCCACGATGATTTCACGGATTGTGATGGCAATCGTGATGGCCGGTGTCTTCTTCTTCGGCAGGAAATACAGGGAATACCGGAAAGGATGGCGACTGGGGCACACGAACCGCACGGATTTCAGGCAGATAACTGTCCTCGGTCTCCCTCTGGCATTGCAGATGGGAATGGAGGCGGCTGCCTTCAGCCTGTCGAGTCTGATGGTGGGATGGTTCGGTACGACATCCCTAGCGGCACATCAGGTCATGCTTACCATCTCACAGCTGGGCTATATGATTTATTACGGGCTGGCAGCAGCCGTGGCGGTGCGCATCAGCAACTTCATGGGTCAGCGCGACTATACGAGCGTAAGACGCACGGCGACTGCCGGAATCCATCTGGTCTTCCTGCTTGCACTGTCTACATCCGTTCCGGTTTTCCTTTGCCGTCACATTATCGGTGGTCTGTTCACCGATAATGCCGATGTCATTTCAATGGTCTCCATGCCGATTGTCCCATTTATGATCTATCAGTTCGGAGACGGTATGCAGTGCAACTATGCGAATGCCTTGCGCGGCATTGCTGTTGTGCGTCCGCTGACATGGATTGCCTTCATCGCTTTTT
This sequence comes from Prevotella denticola, assembly GCF_900454835.1. Taxonomy (GTDB): domain Bacteria; phylum Bacteroidota; class Bacteroidia; order Bacteroidales; family Bacteroidaceae; genus Prevotella; species Prevotella denticola. The sequence goes on from NZ_UGTM01000001.1 coordinate 660,782, forward strand.
TTGTCGTGTCATTGCCTCTGGGCTATTTTTTCGGAGTTGTAATGGACTACCGGCTGCTGGGTGTCTGGTACGCCTTTCCCTTTGGGCTGACAACAGCAGGAATACTCTATTACATTTACTACCAGAAAGGATTAAAGCGAATCGAAAGTTCAACGGAGAAAAGATAGGTACGCCCCAACCGGAAAGACGGTAATGAAAGTGTGTCACATATCCCATATGGACTTTTGACACAGCCTCATTAATGTCTTTCTGCAATTCGTCAGCATGCTCCTTTTGCGGTGTGGACGTTACTCCTTGTAATGTATGGCTTCCATAAACCTCTTGATGACCTCAGGTCTGCCCGTATGCTTCCCCTTGTCCTCTGAAATCTTGCAGGTGTCGTTGTAGAAGGGCCACGACTCCGTGATTTTCACGGCAACCAGCTTGATGACGATGTTCATCGGCTTCACATGGGGGAAGTCGTTGGTGAAATGCGTACCGATGCCGAATGACGGTTTCACACGGCTTTCGGCATAATGCTGTATCTCGATTGCCCTGTCTGTGTCCAGTGCGTTCGAGAACAGTACCTGCTTGTCATGCGCATCGATGCCGAATGACTTGTACTTGGCAATGATTTTCTCCAGCTGCTCAAAGTTGTCACCGGAGTCGATGCGGAGCCCCTTGAACTGGTTGGCGAAGTCTTCCGAGAAATTATAAGAGAAGATGTCCCAGCCGAAAGAGTCGTAGAGATAAGTCCCGAGTGCGCCCCGATAGGTCTTGCGCCATGCTTCCATCGCCATGTAATTGGCCATCTGCGGACCGAACATACCGCCGATGGCACAGATGAACTCGTGTGCCATCGTGCCGACAGGCATCAGGTCGTACTTCATGGCAAGGTGGATATTGCTCGTTCCGACAAATCTGCCTTTCCATTGGCGGCTGTCGTAGCAGTCCTTCATGGCACGGACGGCTGTGTCCTCGGCTACCAGACTCGCCCGACGGCGTGTGCCGAAATCGGAGAAGACGCAGCCAGCTTCAAGCAACCGCTCAGTTTTGTGATAGGTCTTGTCATAAAGTTCCTGGTAATCGAATCCCCGTGCCTGTTCGTTAAACATATAAAACAGCTCTGAAATGATGGCGAGTACCTTCACTTCAAGCAGTATCGTGTCTGCCCACAGCCCTTCAAACTCAACATGAAGATGCCCCTGGTCATTCTGCCACACCTTCACCCAGTCACGTGAAAAGCGGAAGCCACGGAGGTAAGTCAAGAACCATTCGGGCAGATAATAACACTTCTGGCGAAGAAAACTTATCTCCTCATCGGTAATGACTACCGACTCCAGCAACTCTATCTGGTGTTCCACTTCACGGGCGAATCCATCAGGATAGACCATATCATCACGGTCTACAAACTGGTAACGCACGTGCGCACGTGGATAATTGTCAATGACGGCACAGCACATGGTCAGCTTGTAGAGGTCGTCGTCTGTGAAATGGTTAATGATCTGTCTCATTCCGTTATTCTTGATTTCTGCTGCCAAAAGTATAAAAAAGATATGGAAAGACAAAGTGATTTGTAAGAAATATGATTCTGGAGGAAGATAAGCGAACCCTGTGTGACAAGCCCGGCAGGCAAGGCGGCAAGAAAAGGGACTTTGTCCTGCCGGCAGACAACAAGCAGAGGGAGCGTCAATCTGCATCGATGCTCCCTCGGCTAATAGGATATGTTCGGTCTGTAAAGACCGCCGTCAGCGTGCAGCAGTCTTCTTTCCCCAATATTGCTTAATTGGCGAATCTCACGTTCTGTGCGCTGTAGCCCACCTGGATATTCCCCTGGATGAGCTTGCCTGCCGGCGAATAGTAGAACACTTCGCTCGGTGCCTTGTAACTCGGGTTGTCAATGACATAAATCTGTCCTTTGCTGTCTACGTTCACCTGCTGCGGACTCCTCAGTCCCGTCATGGCGATGTCGGCCTCCGCACCGGTCTTCAGATCATAGAAGAAGAACCGCTTAGCCGTATCATAGTAAGCTGCGTATAAGCATACGAGTGCTTTCTTCGGTGCATCATAGGCAATGGCACTTGCCTTGCAGACGCTGGTAACCTTGTCGGTTGTTGCATCAATCTTCTGCACGAGGGCATTCTCGCTATGGTAATTGGAAACAAAATAAATGTCATTGCCCACAGCAATACTCTGGTTGTAAGGGTTCAGCACTACTTCTATCTCCTTGACTTTCTTGAACGAACCGAGGTCGACAACGGAAATGGATTTACCCTTGTTGTCAAAGTTGTGGTCAGACATATTCGCATAGAGCTTTCCGTTTGCAACAGAGATTGCTTCCGGATATGGACCGACTTCAACAGAGTCGATGATCGGCTTCTGCAGATCATTGGGATTCATCTTGTAGATTTTCCCGCTGTATGCCGAGAAGTAAACATACTTTCCGTCTGTAGCCAGATAGCGTGGCTCAACTTTCGGCATGAGGATTTTCTTTTCAAGCCGTCCTAAACGGTTCAGGATTTCTATCTTTGAAGAAGTCGTCCCGGTTATGACCACCTTGTCGCCGACGACGATCAGGTCCTGGGCATCGCCCACCTCTTCTCCGTTCTGTGCAGTATAAGCATCGTAATAACGGAAGGGTGATGTCGGGCGTGCCGTAGCATTATAGAAGAGGATGCCGACAGTGCCGTCGTTGGCTTTGAAATTGCCGGCGCAGGCAACGTAAGTTGTAGGATTGGCGACCTCCGGCTGTTGCCTGCCGTCGTCAAAGTCATTGTCATCGCTACAGGCGGTGAACGTAAGCGCAGCCATCAGGATGATGCCCAGCGCAAGAAGATTCTTTTTCATTGTTCTTGTTGTTTTAAATATAATTGATTTTAATGCTTCTGCTTTCACATCTTGCTTTTCCATTTTCCTCCTCGCATCTTTTTCTTTTTCCTTCCCCTTTTTCCTTTTTTACCTTTTTACCTTTCCACGGCCTTTCCAGCTTATAGAGATCCGCCAGTTCGTACCAGGCATGGGGTAGAACCTTACTATCTCATAGTTTTTGTTTCCAAGATTGCGCAAGTCGAACTGTATTCGCAGCTGCTGATGGAAGACACGAAGTTCCTTGGACAGTGTAATGCTGTGGTCGGCAAAGCCTGCCATTCGGTTCTGCGGAATGGCATAGCCCAATGAATAACGCTCGCCCATCCACAAGACATTGTAACCAAGGTCGGCCCATGATGTGTGCAGCAGTATGCTCGCAGCCCCTGAATGGCGTGGAGTATAGGCAATCTGGTCACCATAGTAGACATCGGCAGGGTCGGTTCTGTCGGTAGCCTTGAGAAGACTGTAGCTCCCGATAACACTGACTGACAACCCCTCATTCCATCGTTTCTCCATGTTGGCAGACAGATCGAGCCCTATCTGTCGTACCTTCCCGGCATTCATCATCTGCCAGTAGAACATCTTGGGCACAGCGATGATTTTGTCTGTGACATTTCCTAAATAGCCGTCAGCCGTCAGCGAAAGCTGAATCATGCGGCTGAACACATGACTGTAGGTTGCTCCAAGATTCCATTGTCTTGATTTCTCCGGGTGCAGATGCCTGTTGCCCACGCCTGTATAATAGAGTTCGTTTAACGTAGGTGTCCGGAAGATGTCCTTGTAGCCGAGACGGAAGCGAAGCCCTTCCAGACAGTGCCATTGCAGGCTGAAAGCTGGAGAGAGCCGGTGAAAACCGTCAGAAGGACGGCCCTGTTCTGTCTGTTCCGTAATATTCGTTGCAAGGAGGGAGGTGTTGATGGTGAACTGCCTGGCATGATAGCTGGCTGCCAATGCCGTCCACAGCGAATTGCGTGTCGGATTGGCCGCCTGCGCAAGCGTCATGGACAGGTGGTTGTGGGCATAATCCTGTGCCATCGACAGATGCAGTCCGCGCATAGGCGCACTCCATAATGTTGCAGTGAGATAGACCTCCTGTTGCCTGTAGATGTCCTCCTTGTAGCCGGCGGCAGGTACATCCGAATAGCGCGACCACGTGTAGTTCCATTTGGCAGCCGCCTTCAGCTTGACGCGCCGGCTGACTCTATTCTCATAGGCGAATTGTGTAAACACATTCTTGTCGGCAAGTCTTTCGGCAGAGTAGGGGTTGTCATAGATGACAGCCCCCGGCAGTCCTCTGTGAGACACGAAACCGTAAGTCTTCCATTTCATCGTCTGATGGTTGCCGGGCTGCCAGTCCATGTTCAGCTCTCCCCGCCACGTCTCAATGTCGCTGTTGTTACGGTGTTCATGGATGGTCCTGTTGCCGTTTTTCAGTTTGAACGCATAGATGCCGTCGGCCCTTTCACAGCTCCCGTATGCACTGATGCCGAGATGGGAGAATTGCCGGTGGTAGAGTAGGGAAGGGGAGAACAGGCCATAGCTGCCTGTACGGACGGTTGCAGCAAGGCTGTTCCTGCGGTCATTATTGCTGCCATGCAATGTACCGATGTTTATCAGGCTTGCATATGAAAAAGACTTGGCACTCCGGTAGATATTATCGTCCTGTCCTATCTGGAGGCTGACGAGCGACACATTGTCAAGGGTGAAGCGGGAGAGGTCGACCTGTCCGCTCTGGCAGTCGCCGACCTGTACGCCGTCATAGATAACCCCTGTATGTCCTGCACCCAGCCCACGGATATTGACCGTCTTCATACCGCCTACGCCGCCATAATCCTTTACCTGTACGCCGGCGAACTGCTTCAGGGCATCACCCATGTCGATGATGCCGAGCCGTTCCATGTCAGCGTGCGAGAGCGTCTGTACGGGTGAACTTGACAAGATGTTTCCGGGAATATGGAACCCATTGACCACTACCTCCTGTATCGAATGAACCGAATCTGCGCCGACAGTCTGTGCCATTGTTCCGATCGGGCACAACAACAATGTGTAAGAAGCCAGTCGCCTCATGTCTTCTTGCTTGTTTCAAAGGATTCTATGCAGTGCCCTTCCTCGAGGGATGCAACGACTTGCAATGGCAGGTCTTCTGACTTGTTATCCAAATGGGGGCAAACGCCTTCCCGGATTAGCAGAACCAGTGGCTTCAGTTTGCCCGGCGGATAGCTTACAGCTGCGGGACAGTAGCGGATTTGCACCGCTTTCCCTTTTTAATCATATTGGGTAATGAACCTATTGCGATTGCAAACTTACATAAAAATATCGGATTTCATGCCTGTTCTATTAAAAAAGTCCATCCGGACCTCCCTCTGCCGAATATGAAAGCCTTATTGTGCCCGGTTTCCTCAAGGCTTCAAACCAATGTCCTGGCAGGGAAACAAAAGAAGGTGTGCAGGATTTCCTGCACACCTTCTTTTGTTTTGTATCTTTCAGATACAGCAATGATATTGCCCTTAGTAAGCAAAGAGCGGATAATCCTTCATCGTCTCATTCACCTTCTCACGTACACGTTTGATGACCTGCTCGTTCTCCGGGTCTGCCAGCACCTCGTCGATGAGGTCGGCACAGAGCAGCATCATGTCTTCCTTGCAGCCGCGGGTCGTCATGGCTGCTGTTCCAAGACGCAGACCGCTTGTCTGGAAAGCAGAACGCTCATCGTACGGAACCTTGTTTTTATTGGCTGTGATGTCAGCTGCAACAAGGGCCGTCTCAGCCACCTTACCCGTTAGGTCAGGGTACTTCTGACGCAGGTCGAGCAGCATGGAATGGTTGTCCGTACCACCGCTGACGATGCTGAAGCCCTTGTCAACGAGTGCCTGGGCGAGTACGGCAGCATTTTTCTTTACCTGAAGGGCATACTCCTTCCAGCTTGGCAGGAGATTCTCGCCGAACCCGACAGCCTTGGCTGCAATGACGTGCTCCAGCGGACCGCCCTGGTTCCCAGGGAAGACAGCAGAATTGAGGAGCATGGACATCGGTTTCACAACACCTTTCTTCGTTGTCAGGCCCCAGGGATTCTCGAAATCTTTGCCCATGAGAATGACACCGCCGCGAGGACCGCGGAGGGTCTTGTGGGTTGTCGTGGTAACGATGTGTGCATACTTCACGGGGTTGTCGAGCAGCCCTGCTGCGATAAGTCCTGCAGGATGAGCCATGTCGATCATCAGCAATGCCCCCACCTCGTCGGCAATCTGTCGCATACGCTTATAGTCCCATTCACGGCTGTAAGCGGAGCCACCGCCGATGATGAGCTTCGGCTTGTGCTCCCGGGCGAGCCGTTCCATCTCGTCATAGTCGACACGTCCAGTCTCCCGGTTGAGCGTATAGCCTATATGATGATAGAGGATGCCTGATGTGTTCACCTCACTGCCATGAGAGAGATGCCCGCCCTGGTCAAGGTCGAGTCCCATGAAGGTGTCGCCAGGTTTCAGCACAGCAAGCAGCACTGCCTGGTTTGCCTGTGCGCCGGAGTGCGGCTGTACATTGGCGTATTCTGCACCGAAGAGCTTCTTTATGCGCTCGATGGCAAGTGTCTCTACTTGGTCAACCACTTGGCAGCCGCCATAATAGCGCTTGCCAGGATAACCTTCAGCATACTTGTTTGTCAGGTAGGATCCCATGGCCTGCATTACTTCGTCACTGACGAAATTCTCAGATGCAATCAGCTCCATTCCTTTGAGCTGGCGTTTGTGTTCCAACTCGATAAGGTCAAAAATTTCTTGGTCTCTTCTCATGTGTATTTTGAAATGTTTATGGGAGGATAAAATCTGTCTATGCCCTCCGTGGTTAGTGATAACGCTGCAAATATACGAATTAATGTTCTAACTTGCAAGCGTATCAAAAAAAATAATGTAACTTTGCATACACAACGGTTCTGCTTTCAGCAGCCAATGTGAAAGTATATGACTTTATAAGTTGTTATATCGTAATATTTTACAAAACAACATTCAAGAAAGATTACATGAGGTTGAAAGAGTTATTTCTGGCCTACGATTTTGATGAGATTTATCCCCAGGTAGGGCTTATGTATCCCAAGGGGCGTCATCTGCGTGGACAGTTCCGCAATGCATACGATTTATTGAGAAGCATCAAGCCGGTAGCATCAAAGAAACTGATCCGTTATCAGCTGATGGAAGACCCGGAAACCAACGAGATGTTCTATGGTGCAGACGACCGGGATTTTAATGGGCCTTGGGAGGTACTCCTCGGAAAGGAGGTCAAGAAAGATCCGGAAGTTAACCTGACCAGTGAGGAACTTGTTGCCAACTGCCTGCTTAACACTGTGCTGACGGGACGCCATCCTCACACTTTCGACAAAGATTATCAAGACATTACGACGTATTAGCGGTCCTTGAGTGCCCTGTCGCAATTCCTTGACAAATTATTGGCAACGGATTGTAGCCTTACTTATCCTGTTGCCAATCAATGATTGTCAGTGCTGTCCGGCAGCCCCATTTCACGTGTAAGTCAGTCATCAGCGTCTTACTGTATATGATAACGACAGGAACGGACCGGTCTTCCCTGCAGGTGTGCTGGGCCCCGTCACTTATGGAGTTGATGCCCATCACTCATGGAGTTGACGGCAGACACCAGTCGTGCTGACGGTCCGGACCTTGCTATATATTGCCGGAATGAGAGCCGGCTTGCAGCTGGAGAAGAGCTGTGCCGGCAGAACTTATTTGTGAGGGCTTACTTTTCCGAAAACAGTCCGAATATGCTATGGCGGGTGGACTGTAGGGACGATACTCTCTCCTCACCCGCCCCCTTCTCAGCAGTTCTTTTTATAGCTTTGCACAGCCCATACGCTCATGAAAAGCCCGATTCCAAGCAGGGCGAGTACCTGGTGGGAGATGCTTCCCATATCGCCTCCGCGGATGCAGACCGTCCGCATGGCCTCGATAAAATAGCTTACCGGGTTGACATAGGTAGTCAGATAAGCTGCGTAAGGCATGGAACGTGTCGGCGTGAACAGGCCGGAGAGCAGCATGAGCATCACGACGAAGAACCACATGACGAAGATGGCCTGCTGCATGGTGTCCGAATAATTGGAGACAATCAGCCCGAAGGACGAGAAGAACAGTGCCAGCAGCATCGCCAGCAGATAGACAAGGGCAATGCTTCCCACGGGAACAATGCCGTATATCCCCCATGAAAGAAGCAGGCAGACGGTGACGACGAAGAAGGCGATGATCCAGTAGGGAATCAGCTTGGCAAGGATGAATGTCCATTTACTTACGGGTGTCACGTTGATCTGTTCGATAGTCCCTGCCTCCTTCTCACCTACGATGTTGAGCGTCGGCAGGAATCCTGTCATCAGCATCATCACGATGGCAAAGAGTGCGGGAATCATGAAGCGTTTGAAGTCCAGCTGCTTGTTGTAGAGATATAAGGTAGACACCTGCGACTGGACAGAAGCTGCGGAAGGAGATGCATGGGCGATGACAACCTGCGAGAGATAGGCAGACCCTATCGAGCCTTTTGTCCCGTTGACGGCGTTGGCAGCCACCAGCACCTGCGGCGTACGTCCCAGGACAAGATCCCTGCTGTAGTGCTGTGGAATGACCACTATGGCATCCGACGTGGAATGCTCTATGTTGCTGAGTGCTGCCGCATACGTAGGCTGCTGTCCATGAAAGACAAAGTAGTTGTTTGCTTCAATCTCATGCACCAGCCGCTGCGACTGTGTGGAGCGGTCGTTGTCGACGACATCTACTACGATATTCTTCACTTCCATGTTCATTACCCACGGCATGACACACATGACCATGATGGGGAAGACGATGATGAGCCGTGGCAGAAACGAGTTGCGGCGTATCTGGGTGAACTCCTTGCGTAAAAGATATTTCAGTACCATATAGTTTCTATTCCAGTCGTTTGTTGAATCTCGTGAGAGAGAGGAGAAGCAATATGACGAGCATGCCGAGGAGAATCGTCAGCTCACGGAAAACCTGTCCGATGCCGGTACCCATGATCATCAGCTTTCGCATGGCGCTGATATAGTAACGTGTGGGGATGATGGCCGACACATACTGTAGTATCCGGGGCATCGACTCAATGGGGAATACCATTCCGGAAAGCTTGATAATAGGCATCAGCAGCACCATGGCCGACAGCAGCAGGGCGGCAAGCTGTGTCTTTGCGATGTTGGAGACAAGCAGTCCCAATGAGAGTGCCAGCAGAATGTAGATGGTGGAGATGGCGAATATCCAGAACAGGGAAACATGCAGCGGTACGCCCAGGACGTAAGTGGACATGAGGAGGATTGCCGTCAGAATCAGGAAGGCGAGTACCAGGTAGGGAACGACTTTTGCGATGATGATCAGCAGCGGACGTGTGGGCGATACGAGCAGCACCTCCATCGTGCCTCTCTCTTTTTCCCGGACAATGGAGATGGAGGTCATCATGGCACAGACCAGCATGAGCAGCATCCCCATGATGGCAGGCACGAAGTTATAGGCGGATTTCATCTGCGGATTGTAAAGCATCCGTGAATTGACGGCAGTCCCCTCCGCATTCATGAGCACGGCACGGGCATAGTTAGACCACAGCTGTGCCATGTTGGGATCCGCCCCGTCCACGATAAACTGGATTCCATGTCCCGGTTCTGTAAAGTCCTGTGCGAAGACAACCGCTATGTCTGCCTGCTGGTTACGGATCGTCTGCTCGGCTTCGGCAGGTGTGGCGGCGGTCTTCACGATCGTGAAATACTCCGATGCCGCCAGACGGTCAGCCGCCTGCTGCGTCGCATAGCTGGCATTGCTCATGACGATGACTGTCCGCACGTTCCGCACGTCGTTGGTGATGGCGAATCCGAAGATCAGCATCATGACGACAGGCATGCCGAAAAGCATCAGCATGGTACGCTTGTCACGGATGATATGTTTTGCCTCTTTGGTGACAAAAGCTATGAACTGCCTCATACGTTATGGATTGGTTTCATTCTTAATCTGCACATCTTGTGGCCTGTCGTGCCAGGAATGTAAAGACATGCTCCATGTCCGGCTGCCCCAGTTTCTGTTTCAGTTCTTCAGGTGTGCCCAGGGCTTTGATCTTGCCGTCTACCATGATGGAAATCCGGTCGCAGTATTCCGCCTCGTCCATGTAGTGAGTGGTCACGAAGACCGTTATCCCCTGCTTCGCAGCGTCATAGATCAGTTCCCAGAACTGGCGGCGTGTGGCGGGGTCTACACCTCCCGTAGGTTCGTCGAGGAATACGACATGAGGGTCGTGGAAGATGCTGACCGAGAAGGCGAGCTTCTGCTTCCATCCCAAAGGCAGACTGGATACAAGCGTGTTTCGGTGTGCCGAGAAGTCCAGCCGATCGAGCAGGTCGGTGGTCTTGCGGCGTATCTCTCCGTCGTCCATGCCGTAGATGCCGGCAAAGAGCCTGATGTTCTCGGCAACGGTAAGGTCCTCGTAGAGCGAGAACTTCTGGCTCATGTAGCCGATATGCTTCTTTATCTGCTCGTACTCGGTACGGATGTCAAAGCCTGCTACTTTTCCGTTTCCACCCGTCGGCTGGCTGAGTCCTGTGAGCATACGCATGGCTGTGGTCTTGCCGGCTCCATTGGCACCGAGGAAGCCGAAGATCTCTCCTTTCCTGACCGTGAAGGATATGTCGTCTACCGCATGGAAGCTGCCAAAGGCCTTGACGAGGTGTTCTACTTCGATGGCATTCTCGTTGCTCTTCGTTCCGGCTTCCAGCTTCTCGATGGCAGGAGGATTGAAGATGTCCCTGAAAGTGGTGAGGATGTCGTCCGGTGTACCGATACCCCTGATACGACCTTCCGAAAGGAAAGCGACACGCTCACATTTCCTTACTTCATCCAGGTAGGGCGTTGAGGCGACAATGGTAATCTCACGCTCCTTCAGCTGGGACAGCATCTCCCAGAACTCTTTGCGGCTGACAGGGTCGACACCTGTTGTCGGTTCGTCAAGGAACAGGACACTCGGCTGGTGGACCAGTGCGCAGCAGAGAGCCAGCTTCTGTTTCATGCCGCCCGAGAGTGCTCCCGCCCTGCGTTTTCTGAACGGTTCAATCTGTGTATAGATGGCCTTGATGGAGTCGTAGTTCTCTTCCACCGTCGTCCCAAAGAGCGTGGCGAAGAACCTCAGGTTCTCTTCCACCGTCAGGTCCTGATAGAGCGAGAACCTGCCCGGCATATATCCCACTCTCCTGCGTATCTCTTTCATGCCGCTGACAACATCGTATCCATCTACCGAGGCTGTGCCGTCATCGGGTAGCAGCAGTGAACAGAGAATACGGTACAGGGATGTCTTGCCGGCACCGTCGGGACCGATAATGCCGAATATCTCGCCTTTCCCGACGGAAAAGCTGACATCATGCAGTGCCTGCACTTTCCCATAACGTTTGGACAAGCTGTCTACTTCAATCGCATTCATCGGCATAGTCTAAAACTTCACTTCACCGTACATTCCAATCTTTACATAGCCGTCGTTGCGGAACTGCACCTTGACCGCATAGACGAGGTCGGCACGCTCGTCGTCGGTGAGGATGGTCTTGGGCGTGAACTCCGAACGGCTGGAGATCCATGCGACAACGCCGTCGTAAGTCTTCCTCTGTCCGTCACCATAGTCGGCCATGACCTTCACCCTCTGTCCGATTCTGACACGCTTCAGCTGTCCGGAGGTGAGATAGGCACGGATAAACATCCTCCCCGTATCGGCCATCTTGAAGAGCGGTTTCCCTATAGGGACGAACTCGCCACACTCGGCATATTTCTCCAAGACTGTTCCGGTGATGGGACTCTTCACGAAGGTATGGGCTATCTGGTCGTCAAGCTGTGCCCGCTGGGAGCGAATACCGGCCTGTTGTGCATTGACACCGGCTTGTTGCGCATTGATGCCCTCCATCTGTGCAGCGATGCCCTTGTCCTGTTCGGCCAAAGAAGCATTCTGGCTGGCAATCTGTTCTTCTGTGGCGGCAAGCTGCTTCTGCAGCACCTGAATCTGATAATCTATGTCATCCACCTGCTTCCGTGCGACAGCTCCGTCTCGCAACAGTTCGGCGAAACGCTGCCGTTCACGCTGCTGATTGGCAATCTGCTGACGGATGGACGCTACCTGCCTCGTCAGATCCAGCCGGCGGCTTGCCGTCGCCTCCCTGTTGGCGGCAAGCTGCCGTCTGTTTGCTTCGAGTTGTCCATGGGTAGCCTGGAGCTGGTCGTTGTTCGTAGCCAGCTGGTCACGCTTCAGGACAAGCTGTCGGGCGTCAATCTGTCCTACTGTCGCCCCGCCCTTGAGCTGCTGTCCCTCGGTGACATTGAATGTTACCAGCTGTCCGGCAGACTCCGCCGACACGGTTACCTCCGTGGCTTCGAACGTCCCCGTAGCGTCGTAATCCTTCCTGTCTCCACCGCAGGATACCATCACAAAGGCAAGTGCGGCTAAAAAAAGTATTCTTTCCATATCTGTCAGTTGTTTCATTCGTTGCTGGTATATCTCAGATCGTACATTTCCTTGAGCAGCTCAATCTCGTGTATAGCCTGCTGTGTCTTGGCCGCATTCTCGTTGTTTATCTCCCTGAGAAGGCTGTTTACATCAATGATGCCGTGGGCAAGCTTTGATTCCGCCGCTTTGCGGACACGGGTTCGCAGGCCGATGATTTCGCTGTCATTCTGCATCATGGTATGGTACCGGCTGATATTCTCCGTCTGCTGTATCTGTTCCATATGGTTGTTGAACAGGAACACTTCACGTGCGTTCTCTATCAGTTCACGCTCCAGCTTCAGTTTTTCTCTGTCGTTCTTACGGGTATAGAGCGCACCGATGTTCCACGACAGCTTCACCCCTATAATACCGTTGAGACTCCACCGGTGTCGCATCATGTCTTCGAACATATTAAGTCCCGGATAGCCGTAATAGCCCTGGGCGAAAAATGCCAGCTTTGGCCGCAACTGCGTATCCAACGCCCTCTCCTGCTCTACGGAAAGGCGCAGCTGACTGTCGAACAACCGTAGTTCCGGGCGGTTGTTGCCAGTGGCGGCAGATTCAAGAACATCCGGTTTCCGGAGACCGTCGACCTCAATACCGCAAAAGGCACTCAACATCCGGCGCAGCATCTGCCGCTGTGCTTTCAGGCTTGTGTTCTGCTGCTCCGCATTCAGCCGCTCTGCCTTTACATTCTCAAAATCGCTTGTCGATGCCGTCCCGCCCTTGACCATCGCCGAGAGCTTCTTCTCGCTCGACAGCAGCAAAGCCATGACATCATCGTTGAGACTGATCTGCTCGTCGACAAGCAGGATAGAAAAGTACATCTCGTTGACACGCCTGCGCACCTGATACAGCTCCACTTCATTCTGCGCCTTCTGCACCTTCCCTTCCTGCCGGGCAATCCTACTGCGACTGCTGATAACACCGCCGTCATAGATTGTCTGCCGGAGGTCGATACCGACCTTGTATTGGTCCTTGGTCAGACCTTTCATCTTGAGCCCCATCTGCTGGAACATTCCCTGCATATTCTCCGGCCATGCCGCAACATCACTTTGGTAAGTTGCCTGTGCCGAAGCGGAAATCTGTGGCAGCCAGCCTTTTTGGAGATTGCTGACTGTCAGATGGGTTGTCTGTGCAATCAGGTCATACTTCCTGATGACAGGATAGTTCTTCTCAGCAGCCTGCTGGCATTCCTCCAAGGTCTGGGCCTGGACTGCGGCCGGCAATGCCGAAAGCATAAGAAGCAATATTCTCTTTCTCATATATCCGTCTTTGATAATTCATTGTTTCCTGTTGGTTGCGGCAAAGGTAGGCTTATTCTGACACAATACGCTTATTAAATGCACGGAATTAATTGCCATATTGTATGATTTCCGTGTTATCTGATCTCATATCCCGAAATATAATGTTAATTTTGCAATCAAATCATACAATAAAGAAATCTTATGGAAAAGGCAAGAAGCCTCAACCCGCTTTCTATGGAGAGCATTGATCTTGAAGAACTTTACCAGCAGCCGCAACAGGGACGGATTATGGTGAACGATGATGTGGTACTTGTCATCGGCGGGCACATACAGCACACCCGGTTTCTCGAAGAGGGGAAAATCTACCAGATCGTCGAGCCCCGTCTGGTGCTTGCCATCAAGGGGAATGCCGATATCTGCGTCAACCTACAGGACTGTCATCTGGAGAAAGGATCCGTCATGCTGCTGCCTTCTGACACCATCCTTGAGGCAAAGGCAATATCCACAGATGCACGCGTGGTGGTCGTCGTCTTCCGTGAAGGCATGGACATCCCGGAGGAGACTATACTCAGTGCCTCTCCAGAAGAATGTGACCGCATACTGCGTATGGTATATCTTACCTGGGACATCATGCAACTCAAGCCTTACAGGCGGAAGACCATACAGCACCTTTTGCAGTCGGTTGTATCTGACGTTCTATATATCAAGGACATCGAAGAGAAAAATGTAATACGCAGTCACACTGCACGCGCCCACGAGCTGTTCATACAGTTCAAACGGCTGGTACACCGGAACTGTACCCGCGAGCGTTCCATTCCTTTCTATGCAGAACAAATGCACGTGACACCGCACCACCTGTCTGCCACCATCAAGAAAGCCAGCGGCCAGAGTGTCATGTACTGGATCAACCGGGCTACGGTCCAGGAAGCGAAAATCCTCCTGAAAACCAACGGTGCGATGGGCTATGAGATTGCTTACCGGCTGAACTTTCCCAGTGCATCCGCCTTCTCCAAGTTCTTCAAGCGAGAGACCGGTTTGACACCCCGGATGTACCAAGAGAGAGCTGGCAGGTAATCCTGGAAACTGCAAGTGGGAGACATCCTGCTACAGGGAACACGAGTCCCAAGTGGTCGGGAACAGATGTCCCGGTGCTTGGGGACATGATTCCCAATGCCTGGGAACGTCTGTCCCAGTCAGTTGGGAAATCCGGAATTTGATGACAAGCTATCCGTGTAAATCCATTGGACAGCGTGAGTTATTCCTTTGTGTACGTGTGGACAATCCGTTGTATAGGCACCACAACGGATACTGATATAGGTATTTCCTGATGAGAGATGACCGGGACTCGCTGATTCCCGGCACATTAGGATATATGATAAGAGGTCTGGCAAATCGTTTCTGTAAAAACGTCAAAACCCTCATTTTATAGATGTTCCAGACCGAAAGACAGTCTGGCAGCATCTATAAAATGAGGGTTGGAATAAGGGTTATATAGTCCTTTGACTGTATGATGTTCCGTTCAGGAAGCCGTTAAGCCTCCTCACTCCAGTCTTCCTTCGTCTTGCGGACATAACTCTGGTAACGGAGTTTCGCCATGTCCTCACAGGCCTTGAAGAGCTCTTCTCCCTCATTGGGATAAGCCTTGAGGACAGAGAGGAAGCGTACCTCGCTGCGGAGGAAGTCCTGGAACTTGCTCCAGTCCGGTACCTTGGAATCGAGAGAGAACGGGTTCTTGCCCTCTTCTGCCAACTGTGGGTTGTAACGCCAGAGGTGCCAGTAACCGCAGGCAACAGCATTGGCCTCCTGCGCCTGACTGCGACCCATACCGCCCTTGATCTTCAGACCGTGGTTGATACACGGAGAGTAAGCGATGATGAGCGACGGCCCGGGATAAGCCTCAGCCTCACGGATGGCCTTCAATGTCTGTGCGTTGTCAGCACCCATGGCAACCTGTGCTACGTAAACGTAACCGTAGGTTGTAGCCATCAGACCGAGATCTTTCTTGCGTACACGCTTGCCCTTGGCAGCGAACTGAGCAATGGCGCCGAGCGGAGTAGACTTTGAACTCTGGCCACCCGTGTTGGAGTAAACCTCTGTATCGAGTACCAGGATGTTGACATCCTCTCCGGAAGCGATGACGTGGTCGAGACCGCCGTAACCGATATCGTAGGAAGCACCGTCACCACCGATAATCCACTGGCTGCGCTTGACGAGATAGTGGTCGAGGGTCTTCAGCTCGGCACATACAGGGCATCCATGCTCTGCGCCAGCTTCAATCAGCGGTTTCAGCTTGGCAGCGGCAACCTTTGACGCATCCGCATCATGCATGTTGTCGAGCCACTCCTGTGCAGCCTCCTTGAAGTCGGCTGGTGTCTTGTCGTCGGCCATCAGCTCATTGAGCAGCACGACGATGCGCTCACGCATCTTCTTGTTGCCCAAAGTCATACCCATGCCGAACTCGCAGAAGTCCTCGAACAGTGAGTTGTTGAAGGCTGGTCCCTGTCCGTTCTCGTTGGTTGTATACGGGGTGGAAGGAACGGAAGCAGAGTAGATGGAAGAGCAGCCGGTAGCGTTGGCAATCATCTCACGGTCGCCGAAAAGCTGTGAAACGAGCTTCACATACGGTGTCTCACCACAGCCCGCACAAGCTCCTGAGAACTCGAACAGCGGCTGAGCAAACTGGGAGTTCTTGGCATTCGACTTGATGTCAACCAGGTTCTGCTTGCTCTTGACGTTCTTGACGAGGTACTCCCACTTGGCGGCACGTGTCGTGGCCTCTTCTTCACCGGCAACGAACTGTGTCATCTTGAGAGCCTTGTTGCCCTTCTTGCCCGGACAGACGTCAGCACAGTTGCCGCAACCTGTACAGTCGAGAACTGATACGCCGATGCGGAACTGCATGCCCTTGAGCTGCTTGGGTGCGAGGATGTCGAGAGTGGTGTCGTTGAAGCCGGCCTTCTCCTGTTCGTCGAGGACGAACGGACGGATACAAGCGTGAGGACAGACGAATGAACACTTGTTGCACTGGATACAGTTCTCTGCGTCCCATGTAGGAACGAAAGCAGCGACACCGCGCTTGTCGTAAGCAGCGGTACCTACCGACCATGTACCGTCAACCGTGTTGTGCTTTACGAAGTCTGACACTTTCAGGAGGTCGCCTGCCTGTGCGTTCATCGGGCGTACGAGTTCCTTGACGAATGCGGGTGCATCGTCGGCTTTGGCCTCATCGTCAGGGAGGTTTGCCCATGCAGGGTCAACAGCCAGCTGCTTGTACTCGTTACCGCGGTCAACGGCAGCAAAGTTCTTGTCTACGACATCCTGCCCCTTCTTGCTGTAGCTCTTGACGATGAACTTTTTCATCTGCTCTACCGCAAGGTCGAGTGGAATAACCTCCGTGATACGGAAGAAAGCCGACTGGAGGATGGTGTTGGTACGGTTGCCAAGCCCGATCTCCTGTGCGATCTTGGTTGCATTGATGTAGTAAACGGTGATGTTGTTCTTGGCGAAGTAACATTTCACCTTGTTGGGAATGAAGTTTACAAGCTCTTCTCCGTCAAAGATGGTATTCAGCAGGAATGTACCGTTCTTGCGCAGGCCACGTGTGACATCGTACATGTTCAGGTAGGCCTGAACGTGGCAGGCAACAAAGTTCGGAGTGTTCACCTGATAGGTAGAACGGATCGGGCTGTCGCCGAAACGGAGGTGAGAGCAGGTGAAGCCGCCCGACTTCTTGGAGTCGTAAGAGAAGTAAGCCTGACAGTGCTTGTCGGTGTTGTCGCCGATAATCTTAACAGAGTTCTTGTTAGCACCGACAGTGCCGTCAGCTCCCAGGCCATAGAACTTAGCCTCGAACATTCCTTTGCCGCCCAATGGAATCTCCTCAACCTCCGGAAGAGAAGTAAAGGTGACATCATCCACGATACCTACAGTGAAATGATCCTTTGGCTCCGGCAGTTCGAGATTGTTGTAAACAGCGATGATCTTGGCGGGTGTGGTATCGGCAGAACCGAGGCCGTAACGGCCACCGACTATCAGCGGCTTGTTTTCGACATCGTAGAATGCGCTCTTGACATCGAGGTACAACGGCTCACCCTCTGCACCCGGCTCCTTGGTACGGTCGAGCACTGCGATACGCTTAACAGTCTTCGGAACTGCTGCCAACAGGTGCTTGACAGAGAATGGACGGTAGAGATGAACGGCAACCATACCCACCTTCTTGCCTTGAGACATCAGGTAGTCGATAGCCTCGCGAGCGGCTTCTGTGGCAGAACCCATCAGGATGATGATGTTCTCCGCATCCTTTGCGCCATAGTAATCGAAGAGGTGATGCTCACGGCCGGTAATCTTGGTCAGCTCATTGAGGTAGTGTTCAACAACTTCCGGTACATTCTCGTAGGCAGAGTTGCTTGCTTCACGGTGTGTGAAGAAGGTCTCCGGGTTCTCGGCAGTACCGCGTACGACAGGACGCTCCGGTGACATGGCACGGTCGCGGAACCGTTTGATGTCCTCTTCGTCAACCAGCGGACGGATGTCCTCCTGGTCGAGGCACTCGATCTTATGATACTCATGGGAGGTACGGAAACCATCGAAGAAGTTGATGAAAGGAACGGAAGTCTTCAGTGAAGCAAGATGAGGAACAGCAGAAAGGTCCATGACCTCCTGGACAGAACCCGAGCAGAACATGGCGAAACCTGTCTGACGGCAAGCCATTACGTCCTGATGGTCACCGAAGATACAAAGAGCGTGACTTGCGAGTGTGCGTGCTGAAACGTTGAACACGCATGGCAAAAGTTCACCGGCAATCTTGTACATGTTAGGAATCATCAGGAGCAGTCCCTGTGATGCGGTGAAGGTTGTCGTGAGAGCACCCGACTGCAGTGAACCGTGTACGGCACCTGCTGCGCCCCCCTCTGACTGCATCTCCTGTACGCTTACGGTCTGACCCCAGAGGTTCTTCCGTCCGCGTGCCGACCACTCGTCGACGTGCTCAGCCATTGGAGATGAAGGAGTGATAGGATAGATTGCTGCAACCTCAGAGAACATATAGCTCACATGAGCAGCGGCCTCGTTACCATCACAAGTGATAAACTTCTTTTCTTTAGCCATTTTGAAATTTATTAAATGAATATTGTTATAATGTTTTTGGTCTTGCCTAATAAAGGAAACCCATCAGCCAAAGCGGTACTTGTCTTCCTTTCCCCACTTCGGCATTGTATACTGTATAGGTGGTATCGCTGTTGAACCTCATTTTCGGCTTCCCGGCGTCATACACCTTGAATTTTTCTTTCTGGTTGATGATGTAAGTACCCTGTTTGTTGCCTTCATTCACGGAACACTCCTCCTGTAGTGCATTGACGAAGAAAGTCTCCATGAGCTGCTGCTGGTCCAGCTGGATGGGATAGATGGCATAAATCAGGTTGGAGTTCTGCAGCATCACCTTCGCCGGCTTCTTGGGGAATTCCTGCCCGACAGGATAGACGATGTTGATGAGACGTGCGTCAGCAAGGTTCTTGATATAGTTCATCACCGTCGCCCGGCTCGTATTGATTTCCTTGGCAAGATTGCTGATGTTGGGGGCTTTCGGTCCTTCCAGGGCAAGGAGATAGAACAGTTTTTTTATCTTGGTAAGATATTTCAGGTCTATCTGTTTGATGAGGAGGATATCAACTTCCGTCATCATGTTCATCGTCTTCAACAGGTTTTCGGAATAGTTCCGATGTTCCAGGAAGAAAGGATAGAAGCCATGATGGATATAATCCTGAAAGTGTTTCATCGGACTAACCTTGGACAGGATGGCATGGGTAATCTCTTCGTGATGGTCCTGAATGTCCTTCAGCGTGTAAGGCTCGAACTGCTGTCCGGTCTGCAGGTTCAGGTATTCCCGGAAAGAGAATCCCCGGAGGTTGTAGCTCTTGACGATGCCGTTGAGTTCCGGGTTTTCTTCCTTCAGCCTCATGACACTCGAACCGGTGAAGACTATCTGAAGCTGCGGGTAGCTGTCGTAGCATCGGCGAAGTTCTCGGCTCCAGTCCGGTTGCTTGAATACCTGGTCAATCAGCAGGACCTTTCCCCCCTTGCGGCAGAACTCGCCTGCGAAATCGGCAATGCCTCTGCCCTGGAAGTAAAAGTTGTTCATGTTTACATAAAGGCACTGCCGGTCTGTAGAGCCATAACGTTCTTTGGCATATTGCAGGAGGAAAGTAGTCTTGCCCACGCCTCTCGTACCCTTGATTCCGATGAGCCTGTCGTTCCAGTTTATCTCATCCATAAGACAACGGCGCACTGGAGCATTGACATGTTCCACCAGATATGTGTGAGTGCGAAAGAATGCGTCCATCTTGTTCCCGTTGTTGTCTATCTAATGCAGATGCAAAGTTACTATTTATTTCTGTTATTTGCAAACTATAGATGGCAAAAGTTGTTTTTTACTTTTATTTTTTTGTGTTGCATCTGCTTTCATGTACCTTTGCAGAACATAAACAAAGAAATCTGATGACACTGCACGTATTCAATCCCGAACACGATATTGCGTTAGCTTATGATAACAAGTACTTTACGGCTCCTCATGCCGGCAGGCAGCTGCGCCACGATTTAGATTATCTTCCTGCACTCTGGGCTGAGGACGGCGACCTTGTTCTGGTCGAAAACGTGGCTTCTGCCAGGAATTATGCACGGCGTTTCATGCGTTACAGCGGTCGGATCCGTTTTGTCGATAGAAGTGGAGTAGGGGAACTGTCGGACCAGATTGACCGTGTATCTCCCTGGGGATGGGATGCTGCTGTGAAGTTCCAGCTGGAACAGGTGGGCATCCGCGAGGCGGTCTTGCCCGGTGGAACATGGCTTGCCGAAATACGCAGGCTCAGCAACCGGCGTTTCTCTTCTACGGTCTTGAAAGAACTGCGGGCATGTCTTCCTGGACTGCCGCTGGTCGGAGAGGCTTTTTATGCCGGCGATGTGGAAGAGGTAAAACGTCTGGTGGAGAAAACGGGCAGGACGGTCATCAAAGCTCCCTGGAGCAGCAGCGGACGAGGCATACGTTATGTTGACTCCGTTCTGGATGCGCCTGTGGAAAGCTGGGCAAGGAAAGTCATTGCCAGACAGGGAGGTATGATGGTCGAGCCATATTACGGTAAAGTCAAGGATTTCGGAATGGAATTCGTCTCAGACAAGACAGGCGTTCATTATGCAGGATTATCCGTCTTCCATACGGTCAACGGTGCGTATGTGGGCAACAGTCTTGCCGATGAGACGGAGAAGCGCAAGCTGATTTCGGCTTACATTCCAGGCGATGTGCTGGACAAGGTGGGCGGAATGCTGGAGCTGATTCTTACATATCGTCTGCAAGGTATATATCAGGGATGCTTTGGCGTGGATATGATGGCTGTAGCGCATGACGGTGACTCCGGTTCCCCTGATGCCGGATTCCGGTTTCATCCGGTAGTGGAAATCAATCTGCGTCGTACCATGGGGCATATTGCCCTGACACTGTCGGACAGGCATGAATTTCACAACCGGATGATGCGTATAGATTACGACGGTTCGCACTATCATCTTCATACTGTGCATAATGACTGACAGTGTGACCAGTAAATGGATTATCATCTACGCCCACACTGATTCTTTCCTGTCAGTGTGCCGAGGGTAAACACCATTGGTGTTGAGGGTGTACACCCATGGTGTCAAGGCTTAGTACGGATCACGTTAAGCATGATAATAATCGGATAGAAGCAGTATTGTTATTCCTGAAAATAAGCTTTCTGAACAGACATCATAATCCCTGATAAAGAGCCTGCCGCAGAAGAATATACTTTAGGATAAAACATAGTCTGGCATTCATCCACAGCAGGTGCGCTTGTGGTCAATCTGCTGTGAAATTATTTTCCTGTCACTGCCGTCACTCTGCAAACACATATAACATACTAATAAACAATGTGTTAGTGAAGAATGTTAAAAGTGACAGCAAATGAGAAATAAACTTTTGCAGTAAACAGTCGGTAATTCTGTCCTCATTGTCAGCATCCTGCCACTCTAAACTTTAGAAGATTCTTTCATAAGTAGAATGAGTCTACCCCCACGAAAAATCCACTGTCCCCTGACAGTGTCTGCAGTGGACAGTAAGGGAAAGGGAAGAGCCGGATCAGTTGCTGTACAGCCAGCAGACCAGCCCGACAATTGCCAGTGCAAAGAAAGTCATAACGATTTTCATCATTTTGTTCAGCTTCTTCCGTCGACGTGCATTCCTTGATGATGCGTTGTCGTAAAATCCTGATCTGTGGTGGGAACGGTGGTGATGGTGTTGTGTTGTTGTCATTTTTTTAGCGTCTGAATGATTTCTGTTTGTTGAAATATCTGCTTTCCTCTCTGTATGCAGATTAACCTTGCTGGCTGCAAAGTTACAAAAAAGCACGGATATACGCCATGTACATCCGTGTTTTTTATTGTTCCGTGGTAACATTCATACGGTTATTTTTACGGTTGTCTCACGTGCTGGACACGTGAAGTCTCTGATGAGTGGATGATTCCCGATTCCTTTACAGCCGGTTCTTCTCTGCATTACCCGCACCTGTCCCCTTGTACTTGCTTCGCTTTGCATTGAAATTATAGGTAACGGTCAGTGAGACGGAGCGGGAATAGGTGTTACAGTCCTTATCCATAGTGGAGCCATAGCCTCTGAGCCCCCATCGTTCTCGCATGGAATCGAAGATGTCGTTTGCAGAAAGGGAAAGTATGAGGCGTTCATTGTAGAATGACTTGCGTAAAGCCAGGTTCAGACTTGCAAAGCCGTTTGCCTCTTGAAAGCCTTGGTAAAGTCTTGTACGTGTCCAGAAATTCACTCTGCCCATGAATGTCTTGGAGAATACGAACTGGTTGAGCAATGAGAATGTTACTGTAGGCTTGTTCTTCACTAACGAGCCATCATCATTCGGTGCATGGAAGTTCTGTTGCAGATAGCTTAATTCTGCCGTAGGCTGATACCATTTGAATTTAGGTGAGGCGACGACAGAGGCATAGTACATCTCAGAATGGTCATAGTTGTAGACTGCAGCAAAGGAGATGGCCTTGTTCTGGTATAATCCATGTGTCCATATCATTGCATTCTTGTAGTATTTATAGCCAGCCGAAAGGTTCAGCCAACCATATACTCCATTTACTTCTATGTTGTGTATCTGTTCCGGGCGCAGTTCCGGGTTGCCCCCTTCATAGCCGTAACGGTTGTTGTATTGTACGAAATTGCGCAGGGAACGGTAGCTCGGACGGTTGATCTTATTGCTGTAATTAAGCTGGAGCGACCACTTCCCACTGTTCCATACCAGTGACGCAGAAGGGAAGAAGTTGCTGTAACGCCGGCTGGCATCGTCCTGTTTAGTCTCGAAGGAGTAATAGTCTGACACTACATGCTCGTATCTTAGTCCTGCACTAAGGGAGAACTTACCCAAAGGAAGGCTGTAATCTGCAAAAACAGCCTGGTTCCTTTCCTTGATGTCAGTCTCCGAGGATGCAACAATCTGCTCTTTATTGGTGAAGTTTCCCCAGGAGTTGGTATAGCTGAACTCCGTTCCCCAGTTCAGATTACCACGCCATAGCGGATATTCAAAGACAAGTTTTCCTGCCCAGAGATGGCTGCGCTGGTTGCCTGAAGAATGTACCTCACGGTTGGAAAGCTGGTCGGAATGCTCTGTCTGGGTATGGTTTTCCTTAAACCTCATGGCAACATAGGATGCGTTGAAGTCTATTCCGAGTTTTCCGAGTCTGCCAACATAATACACATCAGCCTGATGACGGGCAGGAGTACGTATCTCAACATTCCCGTTCTGCGTTATGGTTCCTTCTGATATGCCGTTTTTATAGATATTCTGAACCCCATCCATTGTTCCTTCCATGCGGTAATCGGAATAGAAACGGTAAGAAGCACCGATAGAGTTGCTGTCATTGAAGAGGTAAGAAGTACCTATGCGCTCGGAAAAGGCATTATGCCTGCTTTTATAGTTGATGTGCTGGCGAATATCAACATCATCTCCGTTTGCGTGTATCTGAGAGTGAAGGTCGTTGTTCTCCTGCTGTAAATAATTTATCCAGTAGAGACTGTTGAACAGCTCCAGACGCTTTGTCCGATAAGTCAGTTTGGTCGATTCCGAGCCAGTCCACCATCCATTGTATTCCACATTGGCATCATTACGAAAGCTGAAGCCTTCATCCTGCCTGCGAATGGTTTTGATGCGGATGACGGACTGTACCTGTGCATCATACTGTGATCCGGGACTTGTGATGACATCCACACTCTTGATGTTGTCAGACTTGAGTTCCGTCAGTTCCTTCATGTCACTTATCTTGCGGTTGTTGATATAGATAAGCGGTGTTCCTTTGGCAAAGACTTGTACACTGTTGTCGCTTGTCGTTACACGGGGAAGCTGTGCCAGTACGTCCATGGCACTGCCCGTCTTTGCCAACAGTGAGTGTTCAATGTCGATTGTCATGCCTCCCCGCGTCATCTTGTATTGTGGTCGGACGGTCTTGACGGTCACTCCTTTCAGCTGCAAGGCATCGGGTGCAAGCTGGACAGTGCCTGCATTCTCGGTTGAGAAGGTTCGGTAAACGGTCTTGTAGCCCACGTAGCTGATGCGTGCAATGACCTTTGCCGGCTCGTAAGGCACTACGAACACACCGCTTTCATTGCTCACCCCGCCGGCAACGGCACTGGAGTCGACTACTGACAGCAGCAGTATATTGGCGTAAGGTATGGGCTGCCCGGTCTCATCAACGACTTTTCCCGTCAGATGTCGTTTTGTCTTGTGCGTACATTCCACCATGATTGTATTCCCACGGTGTGTCATCCGTATGGGATAGAAGCCTATCAGCTGCTGGATGGCATCGGTAACACGCTGGTTCTTGATGCTGGTTGTGATGCGGAAATCCTCCAGATCGTCATAAATGAAGTTGATTGTGTAACGGTTTTGCAGGCTGTTGAGTTCTTTCAACGCCTGCGCCATAGAGACATTATTGTATTGTCGGGTGATGCGCTGGGCCGATGCTCCACACATCATGGTGAGGAGCACGATCGTTGTTAATAACTTTTTCATAGCTTCATTCTATTGTCAGGGTGTTGTCGGAATAGGTAAGGTTCACACGGTCAAAGGCATTCAGCAGTTCAATGTTCTGCTGGAGAGATGCCTGCTTGTCCCATTTGAAGAAAAGCCGTACATGGGCTGCGCCCGGGTTCAGCACTTTCACCTCTGCATGATAGTACTGTCCCATCGTCTCGATGATGGTCTTCAGTGATACATTCTCAAATACAACCAGCTGCACGGGGATGCTGTCTTTCTGTGGAAGAAGCGTGCGTGTAAGACTGTCAATGACAGCTTTACGTTGTTCCCGTATCTGTTTTAATGAGTCGGCTACGGTTGTCCGCTGTATCTGTGGCTGTGGATTGATTGGCTGTTTGTTACCGAAGAAAGGCAGAATGCCCAACTGTACGGTTGCTGCAAAGGCAAGTCCTGATGCAAAGACAATGCCTGCGATAGATGCTGCTATCTTCATCCTGCTGCGCTGTTGTGGTACAGAGTGCTGGGCAGAGAAGTGTTCCCACTCTTCCTCTACGTTTACTTCTCCAGCTTCATTACGTATCATGGCACGCTTGGTCATGGCTAAATCCTGCACAAAGGTACGAATCTCCTCGTCGGCAAGCAGTGTTTCAATCTGCTCATCGGTATATTTTTCGGGATGTTCCTGCATGTCAAGGAACTGCATCCTTTTCTCTTCTGACTGATTCTTGTTCATTGTCGTGCTTGTTTTAGTTGTTCTTTGATGGTGTCGATAGCTGCTGAAAGATGATGATAGACCGTCACCCGACTCACGTCCAGTTCGTCTGCAATGCGCTGGAAGGGCAGCCCCTGCAGATGTCGAAGACAAAGAATCTGGCGACGGATGGGCGGATCAAGAAGTTCGATGATGTGCATCAACCGGTCAAGCAGTTCGTTGTCCTGTTCGGAAAGGACGGTCTCAGCATCTGCCAGAAGCAGCTTCGCCGTCCGTTCCCGTATGTCCTTCTGCACAATGATATTCAGACAACGGTTGCGGACAGCCCTCACGAGGTAGCCTTCTTCCGTCTCTGGCAGCAGGACGATCTGCTCGCTCAGCACATGGGAGAAAACGTCACTCACCACGTCCCTGCACTCGTCACAGTCGTAGAGAATGCTCCTTGCCACCCGGTACATCGGCTGGTAATAACGTTTGAAGAGCCTTTCTATGTCAGTCTTTTCTTGTTTCATACATTATCCTTACAGTTCAGCAACTGAAAATGTAAAGCAGAACAATGATTTTTTTGCATCAGACTGCAAAGATAATCACTTTGCGGTAATTAACGTCTTCTACCGATGTTGTTTCTCCTGTTCATGGGGGTAAATAAAGCAGGTAAGGTGCATTTTGTTCCTGAACGGTATGACCTGTATGCACTTGATGCGACAGATTGTAACGGTGTGGACTCTCAGCACACTTGGTGACGGGTATCAACACACTTGGTGTCGGGCATCGGCACGATCGGTGACGGTCATCACATTGGCCGGGAAGTGGCTGTCTGCAGTCCTTTTGCAGTGCTTAATATATTTTCTGATTTCTAATTTCAGCTTTCTAAATACTTTTCTTACCTTTGCACAGCATATATAAACAAAGAAACGAATGAAGAAATTTACTTTTCTCCTTGTTGTCATGGCAGCCGTGCTGGCATTCAGCTCATGTAACAAGTCCGAGACCTATGCCGATCAGCTGGAGCGGGAGAACAATGCCATTAACGCTTTCATTGTCAAAAAAGGCATCAACGTCATCAGTGAAGGGCAGTTTGCGAGCCAAGGGAATACGACTGACGTGACGAAGAACCAGTATGTCCATTTCTCCAATACAGGCGTGTATATGCAGATTGTGGAGAAGGGTACAGGCGAGCCTGTCAGAAAAGGCGAGACGGCAACGGTTCTCTGTCGTTTTACGGAGTGGAATCTTATCAGGGACACGCTGCAGCTGTCTAATCAGTTCCTCGTCTTCGGTCCGAAAGTAGACAAGATGTCTGTTACGAACACGAGCGGTACTTATACAGCTTCCTTCGACCGTACTTCCAGTGTGATGTACGATGCCTACAAGAGTACGTCAGTACCCGGTGGGTGGCTGGTCCCCATGCCCTATGTCAGGCTGGGCAGGCTGTCTTCTGCAACCTCTAAGCTGGCGCACGTGAAGCTCATTGTCCCTTCGCAGCAGGGACAGATCAATGCCTCACAGGCTGTCTATCCCTGTTTCTACGACCTTACGTTCCAGAGGGGACTCTGATGGAAAGGTAAAAAAGGAAAAACGGTAAAAGGGACAATACCCTCAAAATACATTTGGAGTATGACACTTATCAAATCAATTTCCGGCATCCGTGGTACAATCGGAGGTCGTGCGGGAGACACACTGAACCCGCTGGACATTGTTAAATTCGTTTCAGCATACGCTACTTTCATTGCGCGTAAGCATCCCGGAAAGAAGCTGAAGATCGTCGTCGGCCGCGATGCACGCATCTCCGGCCCGATGGTCAAGAATGTGGTATGCGGCACGCTGATGGGAATCGGTGCTGATGTAGTGAACATCGGACTGGCAACTACTCCTACGACCGAGCTGGCTGTGCGTATGAGCTGTGCGGACGGTGGAATCATCATCACCGCTTCCCATAATCCCCGCCACTGGAACGCCCTGAAACTTCTGAACGAGGAGGGCGAGTTCCTGACGGCTGCCGACGGTGCAGAGGTGCTCGACATTGCGGTTCGTGAAGACTTTGAATATGCAGATGTAGACGGATTGGGCAGCTATACGGAAGATGATTCGTTTGACCGACGGCATATTGAAGAGGTGATGAACCTCGAGCTGCTCGACCTTGAAGCTATCCGCAAGCGCAGATTCCGTGTCGTCGTAGACTCCATCAATTCTGTCGGCGGTGTCATCTTGCCTAAACTTCTCGACCGGCTGGGTGTAGAATACAAGTTCCTCAATGGAGAACCTACGGGTGACTTTGCCCACAATCCGGAGCCTGTCGAGAAGAACCTCACGGGCATTATGGATGAGGTCGCAAAGGGCGGTTACGATCTGGGGATCGTTGTCGATCCTGATGTGGACCGTCTGGCATTCATCCAGGAAGACGGCAAGATGTACGGCGAGGAATATACACTCGTCACGGTGGCTGACTATATTCTCGACCACGTGAAAGGCAGTACCGTAAGCAATCTCTCTTCCACCCGTGCCCTGCGTGATGTGACCGAGAAACATGGCTGTAAGTATTATGCCTCTGCGGTCGGCGAGGTGAACGTGACCACGAAGATGAAGGAAGTGGGAGCTGTCATCGGCGGCGAGGGCAATGGCGGTGTAATTTATCCGGAAAGCCATTACGGACGTGATGCCCTCGTCGGTATCGCCCTCTTCCTCAGCTCTCTGGCACAGAAGGGCATGAAGGCAAGCGAGCTGCGCAGGACTTTCCCGGCGTATTTCATCGCCAAGAACCGCATTGACCTCACGCCGGAGACCGATGTCGATGCCATTCTCAAGCGGGTGAAAGAGCTTTATGGGAAGGAGAAGGACGTGCAGGTTACGGACATCGACGGTGTGAAGCTCGACTTCCCTGACGCATGGGTGCATCTCCGCAAGTCGAATACCGAGCCGATTATCCGTGTCTACAGCGAGGCCGATACGATGGAAGCCGCTGACGCATTGGGAAAGAAACTCATGCAGGTGGTTTATGATATGCAGTAGATTCACCTTATTATATTAGCAGGAAGAAGACGGATGCTTCTGAATGGCTGGGAATGAAGAACACGGTCATTTCATCGAACATCACCCTTGCCTCTTTAGCCTCGGTCATCCTCCTGTCGATGGGGTAGTATGAAAGCCTCCGCATCAGTTCAAGGTGAAGAAGGGCAGACGTTATGAATGTTATTTCACGTCTGTTTCCGCATATAACACTTTATAAAGGACAAGATGCCAAGAAAGAAGAAAGCTGGAAAAGGTCAGCAGCAGTTCCTCTCGCCCGAGAAATATCTTCGGACGAAAGTCAGGACGCTGCAGAAAGGACTGTGCTACCGTTCTTCCAGCCTGTTTGAGGTGGGAGAAGGATATGTCATCGTCACAAGAAAGCATACGGGAGGAAAAATCAGCTTTGCAGATTATCTCATAGACACTTATTGTGTCGGAGTGAAAAATTCTTTTTACAAGTTGAGGATTGAAGAAGACGAGTTTGAGGACTTCTTAAACCGTGCCTCAGAAGAAGATAACCTCATAGAATGCAGCTATGAAGAAGCGCACAACATTGTCTACGGTGCTGTTGAGTTTGCCGGTGAGGCTGATATAGATCCCGACAAGAGCTTTGCGCTCTCAAGGTATATGCTGGAAGAAGACACGGAAGATGTCCCGCTCATCGAGTACGAGTTCGGAAAAGGCGGCAAGCATTTCCTCGTTGCCTCCAGCGGGTTTGAAGCCAGCAAGTATCTGCTGAAACTGAAGAAAACTTATGGAACAGATTTCAAATATATTGTGCCTTGTACAGACTTCGGTGTAGACGACAGCGACTATGAGAAAAACCCGACTTACGGTCTTAAGACAAAATATACTTATACTCCCCCGCGATACGCCGAAGCCTGGGGCGTACATAACAAATGGCTTGTTGAGGAACTGAGCAAGCCGGAGAATTCCTTGTGGTTGGAAGACGAATTGATTGACCGTATTCTTGCCTTGCCAGAGGAGGAACTCCGCGCTGATTTAGAAGCCATCATCCGTTATGTCATGACGATAACAAGCGAAGGCAAGATACCGGAAGGTTTTGATGACGGGAAGTATAACGGAATACTTGTCTCTTCCATCATCCTGTTAGGCGAGGTGGGCAACAATGAGAGCAGTCTCGACCTGATACTGGAATGCTGCAGGCAGTCGGAAGGTTTCTATGACTATCATTTCGGCGATTTTGCCAATGAAATCATAGTCCCGACATTGTATAAACTGGTGACACCAGACAAGTTCGCTAAGCTGCTTGAATTCATGAAAGAGCCGGGGCTTTATTCAATATTTAAGTATTACGTGAGTTGCACAATGGCACAGCTCGCCCGTAGGAAACCGGAGCAGCGGCAAGCCTGTCTGGAATGGTTCAGCAGTCTTATCACCTTTGCAACGGAAATACTTCCCAAGGTACAGTATATTGATGGCCGTCTGGCAGGATTTATAACTGCAGATGCAGTCAGTCTGCATACGGAAGAATTATTGCCTGGGTTAAAGGCAATGTATGCTACAGGATGTGTAGACCAGCAGATCTGTGGAAGGATTGACGAGGTGGGAAAACTCATCCTCCATGAAAGGGATAAGGATGTATTTAAGTCTTCCCACTTTGAGGTCCACGAACGCTTTGCCGACATGAAATCCCGATTCGGGAACTCATAATATTTTTAAAACAGGGAAGGGAGGCCGGCGAGGCTTCTCTTCTTTTTTAGGCTGATTCTAAAGACTTTCCTCTAAAGGAAAGACGCTTTCTTTATCCAACTGGCTTATAATTCGGGAATTTTATCTAATTTGTAGTACTTCGCCTTTCAGACGAGCAGATTCCGCTTTCTCCTTGAAAGAGCATGGCAGGACGGTGCGACTGAAAGAGCAAGCAGATTGTGCCGTATAAAAGCAAAGGCACAAAGAGTTGACAATGTTCACATAGACAAAAGTCCGATGACAAAAGTTCAATGTGGATTTTTAGGACCTGCCTTTCATGATTCCGGTCTTCATAAAAAGAAAGCAAAGCACGTATATTAGCTTTTTTTTCGTTATCTTTGCAGCAACAAAACATTGGGAACAAGTATGGAGACTGCGAAGAAGTATCTGTTGGGGATGACACTTGGCGAGCTGAAAGAGGTCGCAAAGTCGCTCGGTATGCCGGCTTTCACGGGTGGACAGATGGCTAAATGGCTTTATACACAACAGGTGGAAAGCATTGACGAGATGACGAATATCTCGAAAGCAAACCGGGAGAAGCTGGCGGCAGCGTATGCCATCGGCTGCAAGGAACCGACTGATGCGCAGTATTCCAAGGACGGAACAGTCAAATACCTCTTCCCTACGGACAGCGGCAAGTTCGTCGAGACAGTCTATATACCCGAGGACGGCCGCGCCACACTGTGTGTCTCCTCGCAGGTAGGATGCAAGATGAACTGCCTCTTCTGCCAGACGGGGAAACAGGGCTTTGAGGGCAGCCTCTCGGCAACAGATATTCTCAACCAGGTCTATTCGCTTCCGGAACGTGACAAGCTGACGAACATCGTCTTCATGGGGCAGGGCGAACCGATGGACAACCTCGACAATGTATTGCGTGTGACGGAGATACTGACTGCCGGGTTCGGCTATGGATGGTCTCCCAAGCGCATCACGGTGAGCAGCGTGGGCATCAAAGGCAAGCTGAAGCGTTTCCTTGAGGAGAGCGACTGTCATGTCGCCATCAGCATGCACTCGCCGCTTCATGAACAGCGTTCGGAACTGATGCCGGCAGAAAGGGGGATGTCTATCGAGAGCATTGTCGATCTGCTGGGCAATTATGACTTCTCTCACCAGCGGCGTCTGTCGTTTGAATACATTGTCTTCAAGGATGTAAACGACTCTGAAGCTCATGCCAAGGCCATCGTGCGCCTGCTCAAAGGACTGGACTGCCGCATCAACCTCATCCGTTTTCATCCGATTCCCAATACTCCATTGCAGGGCGTTGACGACCGAAAAATGGAGGAGTTCCGGAACTATCTGACACAGCATGGTGTCTTCACGACGATTCGTGCCAGTCGTGGACAGGACATCTTTGCCGCCTGCGGTCTGCTTTCTACGGCAAAGGAGAAGGACGGAAGGAAGGGAAAGAGTAAGACGGTAAAAGAGTAAAAAGGTAAAAAAGGTAAAGCTGTAAACATTGAAGAGTAAGTAGGAAAAGAACATAACCATACAAGATATAGATATATGAACGAGAATAAAAAAGTCCGCGTAGCAATCACACACGGAGATACGAACGGCATTGGATATGAATTGATTTTCAAGACTTTTGCCGAACCAGAGATGCTGGAACTCTGTACGCCTATCGTCTATGGCTCGCCGAAGATTGCCGCTTACCACCGCAATGCGCTGGGTATTGAAGCGAATTTTACCATTATCAAGGATGCGAAAGATGCACAGGAGGGACGGCTCAACCTGCTGCCAGTGTTCGACGACGAGATAAAGGTGGAACTTGGGGTAGCCTCAGAAGAATCGGGTGCAGCAGGCCTCCGGGCTGTCGACAGGGCTTTGGACGACTACCGTCAGGGCTTGTTCGATGTATTGGTGACAGCACCTGTCGACAACAACGAGCAGTTCCACTTCAGCGGCCAGAGCCGGTATATCGAAGACCATCTGGAGACAGAAGGACAGGGACTTTCCGTCCTTGTCAACGAGGAACTGCGTGTAGCACTTGCCACCCGTAACCTGCCTTTGCGCCAGGTGGCAGAGTCCATTTCCAAGGAAAGCATCATCAATAACGCAACCACTCTCTTCCGGAGTCTGCGACGCGACTTCCGTCTTTCCAGTCCGCGTATCGCAGTACTTGGGCTGAACCCCAAGGCCGGTGACAACGGACTGCTGGGTTCAGAAGAACAGGAATTTATTTCGCCTGCTATCGACGAGCTTGCCGACAAGGGCATCCAGGCTTTCGGTCCCTATCCGGCGGACACGTTCTTCGGCTGCAGCCATGCCGGGGAGTTCGACGGTATACTGGCAATGTATTACGAACAGGGACTGTCCCCCTTCCGTACTCTCTCCGCATGCCGGGGCATCAATTATACGGCAGGACTGCCCCTTGTCCGTACTTCTGCAGAAATACCCGACAGTCTTCCGCTGGCAGGCAAGGGAGTTGCTGATGAGCAGTCCTTCCGCCACGCCGTTTACCTTGCTATCGACATTTTCCGCAACCGTGCCGAATATGACGAGCCCATGGGAAATCCGCTGCCGAAGCTTTACAAGGAAAAACGGGACGAAAGTGACAAGGTGCGCTTTGCCATCCCACGCAAGCGTGAAGACCGCACACCGCACGGGACCGCACACCGCAATCCGAAAGAGGCACATTAAGATGGGTGGCCAGGGAGACAAGTGGGCCATGCCGGCTTTTCTGTCCCTTAGCAGAAAGGAGAATACGGACACAGAGCCATCTTGTCTGGCCTCTTTATCAGCGATTGTTTATGGAAAAGAAGTATCAGAACATCTTCTTCCTCTTCGGCTTGGCTGTTCTTGTCGTCATGGTGACACAGCTCGACTTTGCCGATGTATGGCACAATCTCCAGCATGCCGGATACTGGTTTCTTGCGGTGGTTGTCCTGTGGGCGTTCCTCTATATCTTCAATACGGCAGCCTGGCTGACGATTATTCGCAGCCAGAGCCACGACCCGATGGAGCGGAAGCGAGTTTCGTTCCTTTGGCTTTATAAGGTTACGGTATCAGGATTCGCACTCAATTATGCAACGCCTGGCGGACTGATGGGCGGCGAACCATACCGTATCATGGAGCTGACACCGAAAATCGGTGCAGAGCGTGCAACGTCATCCGTCGTCCTCTATGCCATGACGCATATCTTCAGTCATTTCTGGTTCTGGCTTCTTTCCATGTTTCTTTTCGTCTTCACGCAGCCCGTCAGTTTTTTCATGGGAACAATGCTCACGCTGACAGGTGCGTTCTGCATCTCCGCTATCTGGTTCTTCCTCACAGGCTACAAAAAAGGGCTGGCGGTCCGTGTGATGAACCTTGTACGTCATATTCCTTTCATTAAGAAATGGGCAGAGCCGTTCGTTGCGGACCATAAGGAAGAACTTGACAGGATTGACAGTCAGATAGCTTCGCTTCATAACCAGAACCCACGTACATTCCTTACGGTCGTATTGCTCGAACTCTCCTGCCGGATATGCAGTGCGTCGGAGATATTCTTCATTCTTTTGGTTCTTTTCCCATCTGTCAATTACCTTGACTGTGTCCTTATTCTTGCTTTCACCTCCCTTTTTGCCAATATGCTCTTTTTCATGCCCCTGCAGTTAGGAGGCCGTGAGGGGGGCTTTCTCATGTCTGTTACCGGCTTGGGACTTTCCACCAGTGCCGGAGTCTTTGTCGCGCTCCTCGTCCGTATCCGCGAACTTATCTGGACAGCCGTCGGGCTGCTGCTGATCAAGTTGGAGAAGAGAAGAGCCCGGTAGCTATGTCAGTTGGCAGAATCCTGATCGGTACTGCTCTTGGATTCTGACAGGACTGTCCCGGAGATTTCTACAGCCAGAGAGGCTGCCTGTCCGGTTCTCAAGCTGTCGGTTAGGTGTATGCGCCTGTTTGTTCGGATGGAGGTTCCCAACCGGTTGGGAATCCTGTTCCCGGTGCTTGGGAATCTTGTCCCCAGTGCTTGGGAATCCTGTCCCCAGTCGGTTGGGAATATTGTTGCATTGTGGTTTGATGTTTTTGCTGACAGCTTTTCGCCTTACTTTTCAACTTGGTTGACTGTTTTAAGGACTTAATTTTAATTGTTGTTGACAGTATTTTGTTTTAATCATGTTTGAAGTTTACACATCTTAGATGACACGAAAAGATAGTCTTTCCGTTGGAGGAAGAACTGGAGAGATAACGATGTTATGTTTCTTTTATGGATGCAGAATGTGGAGCACGGAAAGGAACACGAAAAGGTATGGGACAGTTGTTAAAGTCTGCCAAAATTGCAGTTTTGTCAAATATAATAGGTAATTTTGTCAGTTAAATGAATACAACAGAACTGCAACGAACCAAACAAAGATATAACATCGTAGGCAACAGCGATGGATTGAACCATGCTTTGGATGTCGCCCTGCAGGTGGCACCTACGGATCTGTCTGTACTGATTGTCGGCGAAAGCGGTGTGGGCAAGGAGATTATACCACGTGTTATTCACGACAGTTCTCCCCGTCGCCGCGAGAAGTATTTTGCCATCAACTGTGGCTCCATCCCTGAAGGGACTATTGACAGCGAGCTCTTCGGACATGAGAAGGGCTCCTTTACCGGTGCCGTCGGCGAAAGTGAAGGCTATTTCGGTATCGCCAACAAAGGAACGATTTTCCTCGATGAGGTCGGCGAACTGCCCATGGCAACGCAGGCGCGGCTGCTCCGTGTGCTGGAAACAGGCGAATATATCCGTGTGGGCGGACAAGAGATACGCAAGACGGACGTGCGTATTGTGGCCGCCACCAACGTCAATATGCGCAAGGCCATCAGCGAGGGGAAGTTCCGTGAAGACCTGTTCTACCGACTGAACACCATTCCTATCCAGATGCCCCCGCTCCGTGACCGTGGCGGGGACATTGTCCTGCTCTTCCGTCTCTTTGCCATGCAGATGGCGGAAAAATACCATCTGCCGAAAATCACGCTCACGGAGGAGGCACGCCAGATACTGCTACAATATAAGTGGCCGGGAAATGTCCGCCAGCTGAAGAACATCACCGAGCAGATGTCTGTTCTCAGTGAAAAACGGGAGATCGATGCCGATACGCTGCTCCGTTTCATTCCACGGGATCAGGACAGTACCGAACTGTCTACGGTGCAGGGGAACGGGACGCACACCTACGAGAGTGAACGGGAGATACTCTACAAAATCCTCTATGAACTGAGAGGAAACGTAAGCGACCTGCGCCGCGACCTCAACAACGTCCGCAAGCAGCTGGAGGAGAGCAGGCAGCTCAACGGTGCAGCTGGTTTCCAGCCGGCAGCACCCGCAGTTTCCAATCTTCCGGTTGCAGCAAACAAGCAGACGATCAATCCGCCGGCAGCCATCAGTCAGGTGGAGGATGCCGAGGCGGAAGAAATTTCCGAACCGGAGACACTTAACCTGAACGACATCGGAAAGCAGCTGGTCGAGAAAGCACTGGAACGCAACAACGGAAACCGGAAGAAGGCGGCACAGGAACTGGGTATCAGTGACCGTACGCTCTATCGGCGTATCAGACAGTACGGATTAGACAAAGATTAAAACAGAGGCTATGAAAGGAATGCCATCTACCGGCGACATGATGAAGGCCGGAAAGGGACTTACGGCAGCCCGCCTGTTAAGGTGGGGTGTGCCGGCAGTCTGTCTGCTGTTGCTGGCAGCCTGCAGCGTGTCCTATAAGTTCAATGGCGCAAGTATAGACTATAATAAGGTACATACCATACAGATTGCCGATTTCCCCATTCGTTCCACTTATGTCTGGGGCCCGATGGGACCGATGTTCAACAACCAGCTCAAGGATGTTTTTGCCAACCATACCCGCCTGCAGCAGGTGAAGCGCAACGGAGACATGAAAATCGAGGGTGAAATCACGCAGTATCAGCAGCGCAACAAGAGTGTGTCGAGTGAGGGGTATTCGGCTCAGACAGAGCTTTCCATCACGGTCAACGTACGCTTCACGAACAATACGAATCACAGAGAAGACTTCGAGCGGCAGTTTACTGCCACTTCAAGCTACGAGACAAGCCGGAGTCTGAACTCGGTACAGGAAGAGCTTGTCACGCAGATGGTGAAAGACCTTACCGACCAGATTTTCAATGCCACGGTTGCCAACTGGTAGCTCTTTTCTGCTTCTTGTCCTCGTGCGTCCCTGTCTGTCATCGGTTTTCTTGTCGTCAGCCGTCGCCGCCCCCTGCCGCCTGTCATCGCTTATCACTGCTCAACAACTTCTATGGACATAGCCCGACTCATCAACCATCCGGAGAATCTGAACAAGGAGACCCTATACGGTCTCCGGAGTATGCTTGCGCTCTATCCCTATTACCAGCCTGCACGTATCCTGCTGTTACAGAACCTCTTTCTACTGCATGACTCTACATTCGACGACGAGCTGCGCCGTGCCGCCGTGTATATTTCCGACCGCCGTGTCTTATTCAAACTCGTTGAAGAAGCGCATTATCAGTTGGTTTCACAGCACACTCAGGCTGTGGATGGTCCGGTCGGTAGTGAAGGGGAGACGGGAGAGGAGAAAGATCGCACCAGTTTGCTTATCGACAGTTTCCTCGAACAGATTCCAGAGGAGGCCGGTGATTCTCAGAAGAATGGGACACAGCGCAGGCCGACTCCTGCCGATGCCACAGTAGACTACGTTGCCTATCTGTTGGAAAGCGGGAGCGGACAGCAAAAAGAAACGGCTCCGCAGCTCAAGGGACAGGAGCTGATCGACGACTTCATCTTCAACGAGGGGGGAAGAATCACTTTACAGGAAGAGACAGAGTACGAGCCTGAAGGACCTGATGGAATTGAAGATGTCGAGAATGAGGATACCGGGTATTTCACAGAGACATTGGCAAGAATCTATATCAAGCAAGGGCGATATTCAAAGGCATTGGGAATAATTAAGCGATTAAATTTGGTTTATCCGAAAAAAAATCGTTACTTTGCAGACCAAATACGGTTTCTGGAGAAACTGATAATAAACAACAATAAAAAATAAAAGAAGAAAATGTACACGTTATTCGTAATCCTTATCGTGATTGCAGCACTCTTGATGATAGGTGTCGTACTGATTCAGGAGTCAAAGGGTGGTGGGCTTTCATCAAACTTCTCATCATCTAATGCCATCATGGGAGTCCGCAAGACGACTGACTTTATCGAGAAGACTACTTGGGGGCTGGCGATAGCCATGGTCGTCATCAGCGTTGCCAGTGCTTATGTCGCACCTACAGCAAACACAGATGAGAGTGTTATCGAGAAGGCTGCGACAGAGGGTAACACGACAAACCCGAACAACTTGCCTAATTTCGGTGCAAGCCAGCAGAAACAGGCTGCTCCGGCTGCACAGGGCGGTGCCGCACAGACTCCTGCCACCCCTTCTGCACCTGCAAAATAACAAACAAATGCAAAAAAGTACGGGAAATGTTTGCCTAAAACAAATAAAACCCGTACCTTTGCACTCGCTAAAATGAAACAGCCGTCATAGCTGTGGAAATAGCCGACATGGTGGATGTAGTTCAGTTGGTTAGAGCGTCAGATTGTGGTTCTGAATGTCGTGGGTTCGAGTCCCACCCTCCACCCTCCAAGAAACAAGCGGAAATCCTTTATGTAAAGGGCTTCCGCTTTTCTCTCTATAGACAGAAATGCAACCGGAAACATACTGGCAACGTCCGTAACTTTAAATTGCAATATTTTTTTAACTGAAGTCTGCCTGAATTCTTTCAAGACATTGGTCAGGAGACCGAAAGCTGATCGTTTGTTGGAAAATAGTGAGACGGAGGCTTGGGATATTCATCAGGGGAGAAGGAAACCGTATCGTTTTGGAGGAACTGGAATGGGGTGTACAGCTTATGCCAAGGCGATATAAACAGCACACAGTGCCAGGGTGATGGAACTTATGCGTGCAGCCTGTTGCTGGTAATCTGTAAAGAATCTCCGGAGACAACTGCCTGCTGCCAGCCAAAGCAGGTTGGCACCCGGACCGGCTATCAGCAGCCATGCTCCTACGGCAAGCAGATCGG
Source organism: Prevotella denticola (assembly GCF_900454835.1). Classification (GTDB taxonomy): domain Bacteria; phylum Bacteroidota; class Bacteroidia; order Bacteroidales; family Bacteroidaceae; genus Prevotella; species Prevotella denticola. The sequence goes on from NZ_UGTM01000001.1 coordinate 698,869, forward strand.
CCAGTTCATTGCTGTAGGGCAGTACAAAAGTACTGAAAGCGGTCAGGTCGAACAGCGGCATCTTGGCATTTGTCATCTGTACCAGCATTCCGCTTGTGAAACTGCAATCATCATGCTTTCCGCCAGACTCCTGTCTGTTTTTCTTCACCTTATATGCCAGAAACAGTATATAGGCTGCTCCAAGATATTTCAGATATTGAATATATCCCGCAAAGGCGAGCCCAATACAGTGAGCCAGTACGGCCATCAGGCATACTGCAATGGAAAATCCTGTCAGCAGGCCGAACCACATGACAAGTGACTGTCTCCTTCCATACTTCAAAGACATGGCAAGAGAATAGATGTTGGCTGGACCTGGCGTGTATCCGACAACCAATATCTGCAGGAGCAAACTGGGGAGAAGCGAGAGCGGCATATTGCTGTTGTGGGTTTTATAGGAAACGCTGTATCATGACCGGACGGTTCGGCATGAGACTGCAAATTTACGAATAAAATCGCACACAGCTTTCTTTTCATTCTCAGAATTGCATTGTGTCTTCTGTTCTGATGGCAGTTCTGACAGCCGGACCAGCCCAGACATTCAAGATAGAAGTGTAATGTTTGTGACATTCTCAACGTTAGGCAACAAGCCTTCTGAAATATTCATTTTCGTTTTTTTTGTTCCAACTGATTTATAATTCGGGAATTTTATCTAAATTTGTACCTCATTATCAGCGAACAGAGACAGGAGCTGTTCTGTGGCCCTCAATGATAAGTCAGATACAGAATATGCCATTAATATTACCCGGCGGACTTCCCGCTATCGATATACTGAAACGCGAGAACATCTTTATCAGAGATGTATCGCAAGGGCAGGGAAGCGTAGAACGGCGGCTTCGCATAGTTATACTTAACCTCATGCCATTAAAGGAAGTGACGGAAACCGACTTCGTGCGTCTGCTGTCCAACAGTCCGCTTCAGTTGGAAATCTGTTTCATGAAGCTACGGAGTCATGTCTCCAGGCATACGACAGCGGAACACATGAAGAGGTTTTACCGTGACTTTGGTGATATTCGCAAGGAACGGTTCGACGGATTGATTGTCACCGGTGCGCCTGTCGAGGGAATGCCTTTCGAAGAGGTAGACTATTGGGACGAGCTTACAGAGGTCTTCGACTGGGCGCGGCAGTATATCACCTCGACGCTTTATATCTGCTGGGCAGCTCAGGCAGGGCTTTATCATTTCTATGGTATCCCGAAGCATCCTTTGGATAAAAAGATGTTTGGAATCTTTCCGACTGTTGTGTTGAGTCCCGATCTGCCGATTTTCCGTGGATTCGATGATGTCTTCCAGATGCCGCAGAGCCGTCATACAGAGATACGGCGTGAAGATATTGAGCCGGTAGCCGGTCTCGAAGTCATAGCCGACTCGGCAGAGAGCGGTGTGTCAATAGTCATGTCGCATAGTGGGTGCGAGTACTTTATCACGGGTCATCTGGAGTATGCTCCCGATACACTTGACAGGGAGTATCACCGTGATCTTGGCAGACGGAATGATGTTGCAGTCCCCAGGCATTATTACCGTGAGGACAAGCCGGAGAAAGGGCCGCTTGTAACCTGGCGCGCACATGCTAATCTACTGTTTTCCAACTGGATTAACTGGGTGCTGGGGGATAGGTGATGGGAGTTGATGAGATGAACTTTTGCAGTTCATCCATCCTCTCTAATCATTCATATTCACATCGCCTCACATTCTCCATCCATATGCACTCATGCCCATCATATAACCCATCCATATGCACTCATCATCACCGGTCTTTCATCGTCCATCACCCATTCCGATAGAATTACTTGCCCCGGCAAAGAATTTAGCATGCGGCATTGCTGCCATCGACCATGGTGCAGATGCCGTATATATCGGAGCTTCCCGCTTCGGTGCCCGCCAGTCGGCAGGCAATAGTGTGGAAGACATCCGTACACTGTGTGAGTATGCCCACCGGTATCGTGCTACCGTCCATGTCACCCTCAATACGATTGTCTATGATAACGAACTGGCGGAGACGCTTTCTCTTGTCCGTACACTTGTCAAGGCCGGTGTTGACGCTTTCCTTCTACAAGACATGGGGCTGATGAGCGAGGTCAGAAAGATAGTCCCCGACACTGTGGCCCTTCATGCCAGCACGCAATGTGATACACGGACGGCAGAGAAGGCCGGATGGCTGGCCAGGCAGGGTTTCGACCGTGTCGTGCTGGCTCGTGAACTGTCTTCCGATGAGATAAAACGGATTCACAAACAGCTGCCCGGGCTTGAGCTGGAAGCATTTATACATGGCGCTTTGTGTGTAAGCTATAGTGGAATCTGCTATGCCTCACAGTACTGTTTCGGCCGTTCCGCCAATCGTGGTGCCTGTGCCCAGTTCTGCCGGCTGGCATTCGATCTGGTCGATTCTGCTGGCAGGACCATAGAACATCAGCGGCATTTACTGTCGCTGAAAGATATGAGTCAGATTGACAACCTTGAGGCATTCATACGCTCTGGTGCGTGTGCCTTCAAGATAGAAGGTCGTCTGAAAGATGTTGACTACGTGAAGAACGTCGTCTCGGCTTACAGTCAGCGTATTGACGAGATAATACGCAGATATCCAGACGAGTTCCGTCGGGCATCGCTGGGAAAGGTTCGCTATTCGTTCACTCCCGACCTGAAAAAGACATTCAACCGTGGCTATACCGATTACTTCTTCAAAGGGCGGCAGGCTGACATTTTCTCACCTGATACGCCAAAGGCATTGGGAGAGTTTGTCGGAACGGTGAAGGAAATTCGCCGCGACAGCTTCAATGTAGCCGGTACGGCGACTTTTGCCAATGGGGATGGGCTATGCTTTCTCACAAGCAAGCGGGCTGACGGACCGACAGGCAGGCAAGTCGGTGGTGCAAGTAATCTGCAAACAACCGCCCCGTCTGCTCGTCACCCCGTCATCCCGCCCACTCATTTAGAGGGTTTTCGTATAAACCGTGTTGCAGGCAACCGGCTTTATCCGTTCAAGATGCCAAGAGGATTGAAACCCGGTATGGCTCTGTATCGTAACCAGGACCAGGCCTTTGATAAAATATTGAGTGGGAAGACGGCGGAGCGCAAGATTCCAATAAAGATACGGTTTGGGGTCAAGACTTCCTCCACCCTCTCTGAAGCGCACTCATCAGATACTTTGGAATTTCATGGAAATATATGGGTGAAAGCAGAGATGAGAAGTGGGGGAGACGTGGCTGAGGCATCAGTCCCTTTCGCTCTCCAGGTGGCCCGGAAGCCGCAGCACGACAATATTGTCCGCCAGCTAACGAAACTGGGAAATACGGTTTATACATGTACGGATGTGGAGATAGAAGAGGGGGGAGGGCGGTTCTTCCTGCCAAGCAGTGTGCTTGCCGAACTGCGCCGTAACGTGGTCGGGCGACTTGATGAACAGGTAAGGGGAATGAAGCGCATGACCATTCACCGTCTCTCTGTACATGAAGAGATAAGTGATAAGTCCCGGTTCTCGTCGGTAAATCCTTCCCAGTATGAGAAATTCCCCTACCTATATAATATCTCCAATGATGCTGCACGCCGGTTCTATGTGCAACAGGGACTCGGAACGGTCCGCCCGGCCTTTGAGATTGAGCCGTCCAAGAGCACTCCGATTCTCATGCAGTGCCGTCATTGCATCCGTTATTCCCTCGGCTACTGTGTCAGACGTGGCGGACGGAAGCCTGTATGGCAGGAGCCTCTCTTTCTCGTACTGCCCGACAAACGCCGCTTCCGTCTGGAGTTCGACTGTGAGCACTGCCAGATGAACATTCACCCAGCATAAGGCAGAATCCTTCCCGAAGCCTTGGACCAAGCGGTCTGTCCGCAGGGTATTTTGACAAGCAAAATCTTAACAAGTCAGCCTTTCCAGCCTCCTGGAAGGCTTAAATTCAAGCAATATGCGAAGAAGTTATTCTCTGTTACCGATAATTCTCTTAGGAATAAGTTTGCTGATGGCAGGCTGCTACCACAAGAAGACACCCTCTTCTTTCCGTCTGCCCGACAGTATACAGGAAGCCCAGATTTCCCGACGCCTGCAAGCCGGGGGGGATTCCCTGTTGAAACAGAGCGACAGTACAACAGATGATTGGCAGGGAGCGGCAGGCAGCGTCGATTCGCTTTCCTTCCGTGTAAAGCATCATTATTCACAGGGATTCAACTTTGTCGTCACGTCCGATTCTCTGATGCTGATTCGCCAGCAGCCCGAGGAAGCCGTGAACCGGATGGAGACGGACTCCTTTGCCGTGCGGAGGGGAAAAGGCATCGTGGTGGCCGATGTGCGCATTCTCCCGAATGACAAGCAGGATTCAGTCTGGGTAGAGATAGCCACGGAGGACTATGCTTTTGGATGGGTCCATGAGGGGCATCTGTTGAAGCAGGTTGATCCGGACGATCCCATTTCGCAGTTTATCTCTACTTTTTCGAATATCCACCTGCTCATCTTCCTGATTATCATATCTGTCATAGCCGTGGGATACCTTGCCCGCAAGATACTGAAGCAGAACGCACATATCGTACACTTCAACGACATCAACTCCCTGTACCCAACGCTGCTGGCTGTCATCGTAGCCCTCTCGGCAGCTTTCTATGCCAGCATTCAGCTCTTTGCACCGGAGACATGGCGTGAGTTCTACTTCCATCCTTCGCTCAACCCCTTTTCCCAGCCCTTGCTGCTCAATATCTTCCTGGTGCTTGTATGGGCGATGCTGATTATTGCCATTGCGACGGTAGATGATGTGCGCAGGTTGCTGCAGCCGGCTGAGGCTCTCCTTTATCTTTCCGGACTTGCAGCGGTGTGTGCCGTCAATTACATTGTCTTCTCGGTTCTCACCTTATACTATATAGGCTATCTGCTTCTTCTCGCCTATATCTACTATGCCTTCCGTATATATATGCGGCATAGCAGCGAGACTTATTACTGTGGCAGTTGCGGCAGACGGCTGCACCGGAAAGGCCGGTGTCCACACTGCGGGGCAGTGAATGAATAGCCTCCTTTCCCCATGGAACTATCATTTACACTGCACACTGATTCTTTACTGTCAGTGTGCCGAGGGTAAACACCATTGGTGCTGAGGGTGTACACCCATGGTGTCAAGGCTCAGTACGGATCACGCTAAGTATTAATCTGACAGAAGTAGTTTGTTATTCGGATAGAAGTTTGTTTGCAGAAAGTAAGCTTTCTGAATAAACATCTGCCCCCCGATAAAGAGTCTGCCGCAGAAGAATATACTTTAGGATAAAACATAGCCTGACATTCATCCAAGGCAGATGCGCCTGTGACCGGTCTGTTGTGAAATTATTTTCCTGTCACTGCCGTCACACTGTAAATACATATAACACACTAATAGACAATGTATTTGTGAAGACTGTTAAAAGTGACAGCAAATGAGAAATAAACTTTTGCAATAAACAGTTGGTAATTCTGTCCTCATTGTCAGCATCCTAGCCACTCTAAACTTTAGGAGTTTTTTTCATAAGTAGAATGATCTTACACCCTATTCAGATGGTCTCCTATGAACGCATAAATCCCGGTCTCCATACTTGGAGCCGGGATTATGTTGTTTGTTTGGAATAGTTTTGCTTTGTTTTGCTTAAGCTTCAGGCTTTACAGTCTTTGCAGCGTAGGCTTCCTCGGAAAGGACGGAGACAGTACTCTTATTGTACTTGCCCCTGTGGAAGTAAACGACACCGTCTGCAAGTGCATACAGTGTGTCATCCTTACCCTGTGCAACATTCTCGCCTGGGAAGTGCTTGTTGCCACGCTGGCGAACGATGATGTTGCCTGCAACAATCTTCTGTCCACCCCAGATCTTGACACCTAAACGCTTTGAAGCTGATTCGCGACCGTTCTTAGAACTACCTACACCTTTTTTATGTGCCATTCTTAAGTCCTCCTTTTTAAGCGTTAATTGATTTGATTTCTACCTGAGTGAAGTGGGTACGGTGACCGTTCTTCTTCCTGTAGTCCTTGCGACGCTTCATCTTGAAGACGATTACCTTGTCGCCTTTTACGAGAGGAGCTACTACCTCAGCTACTACCTTGGCACCCTCAACAGTCGGTGCACCTACTGTGACTGTTCCGTTGTTGTCAACCAGCAGAACCTTGTCAAACTCAACAGCCTTGCCTTCTTCCGCATCCTTGATGTGGTTTACGAAGAGCTTCTTGCCCTCCTCAGCCTTGAACTGCTGACCGTTAATTTCTACAATTGCGTACATTTTATTATTGTAAACGGGTTTGTACCGCTGGGCGGCTGAGCATCTTTCCAGCACTTGTTCTGAGCCCGAAACGGCATAATCGGATGCAAAGTTACTAAAATTTAATGTTATACGGATAAGTACGTATGGTTTTTCCTCCCTTGTTAACAATAATTAAAGACGGGTTTTGAAAATCCTTTGAGGTTTTTCAGAACCCGTTTTTAGCGTAGACTTCTTTTCCGGACTATCTGGTCAGTCCTTCAAAGGTATATTCTTCCAGAATTTCGAGTTGGCGGTCATCTTCCTGATAGATGTTGTCGATGTCAAACTCATGTTCATTGTGCATTTTCGGTTTACGCCTCATAGACTTGTCCTCCATAGAACAGCTCCCTGCCGCAGGGGCTGCCTTCGATAATGAGTGATAGGGGAGCGGCAATCCCCTGCTTCCTCGGTTACAAATATATGAAAAAGATTTGAGACATCTGTCAACAGACATGATTTTTTATGGCAGTTTCTGAAATCACCTTTATAGTACATCTGCTTTTCAGGCGATCAGATTCAGCTTTTTCCTTGAAAGAGCATAAGAAGGCAGTGCGACTGGAAGAGAAAGCAGAGCGTGCCGTATAAAAGCATGAAGACACAAGGAGCTGGCAATGTCTATAATAAACATTCATGTAGGCAAAGGTCCAACTTGGAATTTTCAGAATATGCTTTATATGTCTGGATGTATCTTCTGTCTGTCGTGGAGTGGAGATGTTTCACAAAGTTCATTTTAATTTGCTTATTTGAAAAGAATACGATAACTTTGCCTGTCCAAACCCCAAGACCGTTTACCCTATGGAGAAAGTAAAGCTACGTAGTGATCAGGAGATGAAATGGAAAACGCTCTCTTCCGAGCAGGTTGTCAATCGTCCATGGCTGAAGGCAAGACGTGATACCGTCCAGCTGCCTGATGGCAGGATATATGATGAATATTACGTACTTTCGTACCCGGGATGGGTCAATGTGATAGCAGAGACGGAAGATGGAAATATTATTCTGGAACGCCAGTACAGGCACGGTCTCGGCATTGTGTCAACAGAAATCTGTGCCGGGGTGATGGAAGAAGGTGAGACCCCATTGCAGGCGGCCCGGCGAGAGTTGAAGGAAGAAACCGGGTTTACCGGTGGCGAGTGGGAGAGAATCATGACCATAGCCCCCAACCCGGGTGTAATGGACAATCTCTGTCATTGCTTCCTTGCCCGTGGGGTAAAGAAGACGGACAGACCGCACCTTGATGAAACAGAGGATATTGACGTCTGTCTGTATCCCAAAGAGGAAGTCAAGCGGATGCTGCAGGACGGCGACTTTATCCAGGCTTTGATGGTGGCTCCTTTGTGGAAATATTTTTCATCATCGCATCCCTCTCCAGTGTGTGGTCTGGTACAAAATGATTGAACTATGATAACGAAAGACAGCATTGAAGAGGCCTTCTGCTTCTTCCATCAGAAGTATCAGGTTTATGCCTTTTCGCACAGCGAGCGGCAGAAAGACGATATCGAGTATGCCATCAGTTCGTATGTGGAGTCGATGAATCCGGAACTTTATGCGAGGCTTGCAGCAGGAAAGAAAGACTTTCTGTTGACACACTCAAGGTTTGCAGAGGATATGAAAGAGGCTCTCAGCGGTCTTTCCTTGGAGTGATGGCTATCTTCACATTCCTGTATCCCATTGCCTTCAGGAACTGTGAGAACTGCAGACGGGCATTTTCCTCGGCGGCCTTGAGGTTCTCGGATGTCATACAGCGGGCAAGCATTTTTTTGTATGCCCGGTCGTAAAGCTGATTACGATCAGCCGGAGACCAGTCTCCTTTCTCGAAGAAAGAGCGTGACCTGGCTTCGTCGATGAAATTAGAATCAAGCAGTTCTATGGATGGAAGTCGGGCTGCTATAATGCTGTCATTCTCAACGTGAATCCAATGAGGATGAGCTTTATGGAGATCGATGCCGAAGCGTAAAGTTCCATAGTAGATACGTACAAGCTCTGCATCGGAGAAGAACCCTCGCTTTACCGTATCGATAAGTTCTTCATCATTGACAGAAAGGAATTCCCACTGTCCAATGTCCTGAATCTGTCGGATCTGTGTCGGTGTGATGTCTATGTGCTGATCAGCTTCCACGTTGACCCTGTTGGATGAATTAAGCCATAGAAAAAGAATAATGCCGAGGCTGATGAGAGCAAAGAGAATCAGGAGGCGGAATCTGTACAACATCGGAACTATGTTGATAATCCGGTGACTGCTCTTCCCGCTTCCTTGTTTCACCATCTTGGTAATGAATTCGCCTTTTTGTCTGTTTCCCATTGTCAATCCTTTCTATTTGCTTTGATCATTTCCTGTAGATCACTAAGTGTAAATTTCTTACGGAAAGAAATAGTTATATCGGATTCCTTATATCCCATTGAAGTGAAAACAGGTACAAGCTGACGTGCTGCACTTGCCTGTGCCTGTTCGATAATACCCATCTGTGGTATGGCATCAATGATCTGCCTCCTGCCTTGTGCTTCATAACCAGTCAGTTCGGCATCCGTGAAATTTTGACGGGTCAGCGCAACGTACTGTTTTACATCTTTATGGTCTATTTTTGTTGATGTCAGTATGATTTTGGGGTCGGGTAGGGTGATGACAAGCTGTTTCCCTGTTCGCTTTATGTTTTTATCGCTGAAGCCTAACATATCTATATAAGCCTTGAGGGTGGCATCCATGGGGATTGCTATGCGACGGTCTCCCAGAGGGAGATTCACACTGAATTCATGTTTCATGAACGAGCCAGAGACCTTCATCTTGTCATCGTGTGTGATGATTTTGTGAATGTGATATTCTGTGGTATAGAGACGGGAGCATTGCTGTACCTGTGTCACCAACATAGGAATCGTGTCTACGTTCTTTGATGTTGAATCCTCTGTCTTTTGTCTGTCTTTACAGGCAGATGCTACCAATAACGGGAAGAGTAGTAGGATGGTGATTCTCTTCATACTTATTCTGTCTTGTTTGAACACTGCAAATTTAAATAAAAATATTGAATCATGCCATAACTTCCCTGCCGAAACTGTCTTTCCCCTGGGAGACAGGAAACCCGTATGAGCAGTCTGTTTCATCCCAGAAGTCCATAGGATGCAGAAATGTTTGGGAGGTATGAAAGCGGATGCAGAGAGAACCGGACTTCACCTTCTGGGCTGTTCTATGATATTCTGGTGCGAATACAACAACCGCCAAAAACTGTATGTTTCCTTTTTCCCGATTTTGTTTTGATTTCTCGTTTTTTTAGCCTATCTTTGCGTTTGCTTATACGGAAAGTATCAATAAACCAAGATGAAACAGGAAGACGATATCAAGAAAGCGATTGACGTGATGAAGAATGGCGGAATAATTCTTTACCCGACGGATACGGTGTGGGGTATAGGTTGTGATGCAACGAATGCAGAAGCTGTGGCAAAGGTCTATGCGCTGAAACGCAGGGATGACTCCAAGGCACTCATCTGTCTCGTGGATTCGGATGACCGTCTGCAGCGTTATGTGCGCAGTGTGCCCGATGTGGCCTGGCAGCTTATAGATGCTGTGGACAAACCGACAACGTTGATTCTTGACGGTGCGGTGAACCTTGCGGAAAACCTGATAGCTCAGGATGGATCTATCGGGATGCGCATCACGAAGGAACCTTTCTCACATGAGCTTTGCTATCGTTTTCAGAAAGCCATTGTAAGTACATCGGCAAATATCAGCGGTGAGCCGTCAGCACAGAATTACTGCGACATCTCACAGGAAATTATAGACGGGGTTGATTATGTATGCGAGTCAAGACGTCAGGAGCACAAGCCGCATACTCCATCAAGTATTGTGAAGCTGGGAATTGACGGACAGGTAAAAATTATAAGGAAATAATTGATCAGACAGATGGAGGTATCTGAAAGATTGGGAATTATATCTCGGGTGGATACTTGGAGAAAGAAGCATATCTCCGACCGTGAACTGGTCCTTGTACTTGCGTTTGCAGTTGGTTTCCTTGCTTCACTGGCTGCTTATGTCCTTCACTTTATTATCAAGCAAATAGAGGAACTGGTGACTTCCGGCTTTCAAGTTACGACCATAAACTGGCTCTACCTCATCTATCCTGTCGTAGGCATCTGGCTGACGAGTCTGTTTGTAAAATATGTCGTACGTGATAATATCTCACACGGAATCACACGTGTCCTTTATGCTATTTCCACAAAACAATCAAGGCTGAAACCGCACAACACCTGGTCATCCATCGTTGCCTCTGCCATAACCATCGGTTTCGGCGGTTCTGTAGGAGCCGAGGCTCCTATTGTGCTGACAGGCTCGGCTATAGGCAGTAACCTTGGGAAAATCTTCCATTTAGACAACCGTACGCTCATGCTTCTTGTCGGATGCGGGGCAACGGCGGCCGTATCAGGTATCTTCAAAGCTCCGATTGCCGGTCTGGTATTCACACTCGAAGTGCTGATGGTAGACCTGACCATGGCTTCGCTCTTGCCTATTCTCATAGCTTCGGTTACAGCGACCTGTTTCTCTTACTTATTCACAGGAGGGTCGGCAATGTATCACTTTCAAATGGATTATCTCTGGGGACTCGACCGTGTTCCGCCGACAATCCTGCTGGGTATAGCCTGCGGATTTCTCTCCCTTTATTTCATGCGCATGATGTCGTGGTGCGAGAACGGCTATGGGAAGCTGTCTTCCAGGCCTTATCTGAAACTCCTTGTCGGGGGACTCGTGCTCTCGCCGCTGATTTTCCTTTTTCCATCACTTTATGGTGAGGGGTACAGCAGTCTTGGGTTATTCATTGAAGGGAAGACCGAAGCCGACTGGATGCAGGTGATGAGCGGATCTATGTTTGCAGAAAAGACAAATTTTCTCGTACTTTACGTCGGACTCGTCATGTTGACAAAGGTTTTTGCGACAAGTGCTACAAATGGTGCCGGCGGGTGTGGAGGAACTTTTGCTCCTGCTTTGTTCATTGGCGGCTTCGGTGGTTTTTTCTTTGCTCGCCTGTGGAACATACAGCAGTTAGGTGTTTATGTTCCGGAGAAGAACTTCACGCTTTATGGCATGGCCGCCGTCATGGCTGCCGTCATGCATGCACCGTTGACTGGCATCTTCCTCATTGCCGAACTGACGGGGGGATATCAGCTTTTCATTCCACTGATCATCGTGACCATCAGTTCCTACCTTACTATTAATATCTTCGAGCATCACAGTATATATGCTGTCCGTCTGGCAAAACAGGGGAAACTTCTTACGCATCATACAGACAAGTCCATTCTTACCCTGATGAGTATGGACAAAATCATCGACCGTGACTTCACATCGGTTGGCCCGGATATGGAGATGGGGCAGCTCGTCCATGCGCTCAGTGCCAGCCGGAATGATTACATTCCCGTCCTGAATGAAAGCGGAAGTCTTTTGGGAGAGATAGACATCAACAAACTGCGGTATATCATTTTCCGGACAGAACTTTATCACCGGTTTCATGTCAGCCAGCTTATGACACCGCCTGCAGCAACTCTGGGAGCCGGTGACCCGATGGAAGATGTGATGAAAACCTTTGATCGTACGGGAGCACAGAATCTGCCTGTCGTGAGTGTGGATGGTCGGTTGATAGGGTACATTTCCAGAGCACGCCTCTATAGTATGTACCGGCAGTTGGTGGCAGATTTCAGTGCAGAATAAGCTCACTTCTTGGGGCAAAGGATGGAAAGTCCGACCCTTTACCTGCCTGCGAGGAAGTGCAGCTTAGAGAGGGTTCCTCTCTGTTTAATCATCAAAGAAAATGAAAAAAGAAAACATACGAATCGTTTTCATGGGAACTCCAGAGTTTGCTGTGGAAACATTAAAAGCATTGGTAGAGTGCGGCTATAATGTTGTTGCCGTCGTAACCCGTCCGGACAAACCTGTCGGCCGTCATCAAGACAGACTGCAGCCGTCTGCAGTAAAGCTGTATGCTGTGGAGAAAGGATTGCCGGTACTCCAGCCTGAAAAGATGAAAGATCCTGCATTCGTTGAGCAGCTTTGTTCTTTCAAAGCCGACTTGCAGGTGGTCGTAGCTTTCCGTATGCTGCCGGAAGTAATCTGGTCTATGCCGCCATTGGGTACATTTAATGTCCATGCGGCTCTGCTGCCGCAGTATCGTGGTGCAGCCCCGATAAACTGGGCAGTCATCAATGGGGAGACGGAAACTGGAGTGACGACTTTCTTTCTTGACAAGGACATTGACACCGGGAGAATCATTCTGCAGAAGCCGTTTGAAATACCTGATACAGCAGATGTAGAATATGTGTATGATGGGCTGATGCGTCTGGGTGCGGAAATTGCCCTTGAAACGATCAGTCTCATCGCCTCCAAGCTGCCGGAAGAAAATCTGGAGAGTATGGACTTCGGACACATTCTTGATGAAATCAGTACTCCCCAGATGTTTTTAGGATCTGAGCTTCATTCTGCACCCAAGATATTCAAGGAGACGTGTGAAATCTGCTGGAACCAGAACTCCAGGAATATTTATGACTTCGTACGTGGTCTCAGCCCATATCCTGGTAGCTGGAGTAAACTCCATATCATAGAAGGAGAGGTGGACAAACCGCTGGTGTTAAAAATATTCAAGGTTTCCAAGACCAATCGTCCCTGCATGGGTCGCTGTGGCACATTCGTCGTTGAGAAAACCCGCCTTTATGTCAATACTGCTGATTTTCTTCTGGAACTTCTTGATGTGCAGTTGTCAGGCAAGAAGCGTATGGATGTATGTTCTTTTCTCAATGGATTTAAAGAGATAAACAAATACAGATTCTGATTTTTTATTTTTAAGTCAAGTGAGCATGGAGTGTAGATAATCGTTTCGAATAGCATTCGATATTAATGTTTATCATAATCTCTTTTACCTGAAAGGCGTGTGCGGGAGGACGGACGGGCGGTCCGCAGCGGCTCCCGGCACGGCCCGGACGAGGACGTGCCGGGAAGGTCCGGAGCTTCCCGGCACGTCTATCGGGCTGGAATCCCCGCAGATCATTCCGGCCTGTGCCCATAATCCCAGAACGGGACACGGCGGCGGCAACGGATAGCTGCGGACAGACAGCATCAGGCCTGCGTTGACATCCAGGATCCCTGACGGCCGGCGACTCCGTCCGCGATGTCTGTGAACCTGTTTCCGGCACCTCCGGATTCCGTCCCTTGACGCACATGGAACTCCGTTCCGTCAATATTATTACAAGGTCCGGGCCGTAGACACGACCGGTGTCTAACGACAACACGATATGTGACTCACCGACAACACGGTATGTGACGGGTGTCAACACGTTTTCATGAGCAAGTACTTAGTGCTGGAAAAAGCCGGGATGGAGATTCATACGGAACCCTACTTAACGGGGTCGATACGATGCCATCTGGCTGGAAGGCATGGAACTATATTTGCATTCGTCCAAGGACAGATTGTCGGACTGTTGACAGTCGGAGTTATCCTTTGCCAGTCTGGAACAGGTCTTGTACACCTATATCTTCTTGATGACCTTACAGGGATTGCCTGCTGCCAAGACACCGCTTGGAATGTCATGTGTCACGACCGATCCGGCACCGATTGTGGTATTGTCGCCTATCGACACCCCCGGCACAACGACGACATTACCGCCGATCCATACGTTGTTGCCCACGTGGATGGGCAGAGCGTATTCTATCTTCCTGTTCCGCTGTTCTACATCAAGAGGATGACCGGCAGTGTAGAAAGAACAATTGGGTGCAATAAAGACATTATCACCGAAGGTCACCTTGGCCTCATCAAGAATCACGCAGTTGGTGTTGGCAAAGAAGTTCTCGCCCACCTCTATATTATAGCCATAGTCGCAGAAGAACGGACCAACGATAAACATCCCCTCACCTGCCTTGCCGAACAGCTTCCGCAGTCGTTCCATACGCTCCTCCCTGCGTGACGGTGAAATCCGGTTGATTTCGTAACACTCGCTCTCACAGCGGTAAAGGTCTTTCAACACCTCAGGGTCGCTGGCCTGGTAAAGCATTCCTTTCTGCTGTTTTTCTTTCTCTGTCATATTCCTGGCTTTAGTGTTTATATCGACAAAGGTACGAATCTTATTCCAAAGAAACAGAGATTTTTATTCATGAAAAAAATATTTTAAGGAGGAGAAGTGTGAAAAGAATGAAGTTTTTTTGTATTTTTGCGACAATGATTTATCTATCTATAATATGTAAAGGAGAGAAGACATGAACATGATAACTTATGAATTCATACTGAGGCTTTTCATTGCAGCCATGCTGGGCGGAGCCATCGGGCTGGAACGGGAATATCGTGCCAAGGAGGCGGGATTCCGGACACATTTCCTCGTTGCGCTGGGCAGCGGACTGTTCATGATTCTGTCACAGTTCGGCTTTGACGGTGTGCTGGGACATTACGAACAGGTGTCACTCGACCCGAGCCGCATCGCCTCTCAGGTGGTGACAGGCATCGGATTCATCGGCGCAGGAACCATCATCTTCCAGAAGCATGTGGTAAGGGGACTGACCACGGCAGCGGGTCTCTGGGTGACATCAGCCATCGGCATGACCGCTGGTGCAGGCATGTACGTACTGTCCATCGCTACGACCGTCCTCGTGCTTCTTTGTCTGGAGGCACTCTATTTTATCCTCAGACACTTCGGCACACGCAACATCACTGTAACCTTCAGTACGCCGGAAGAGGCCTCTATCCAGCAGCTGCTCCAGCGGCTGCGTGAGAAGGAAGTTGTCATCGACTCCTACGAGATGCAGCGCAAAGATACTTCTTCCGGACATTTTTATGCCGTGACGATGGAGATGAAGCTCAAACGCAACCGCTACCAGAATCATCTGCTCAACTTCATGACAGAGTTCAAAGAGGTAACGGTAGAGACAATTGAATAGGCCGATTTTTACAGACCTGTAAAAAACATAAGACATGGATTTCGACAAAAAAGAGTATGACACCCGGCGGGCAGAACTTGTCCGGGTGCTGGAGCATTCGGTCAGACAGCTGACATTGCCTGAACTGGAGGCTCTTTACTATGATCTCACAGCAAGGGGTTATATACGAGAATAGGAAGAGAGGCAGCTGATGGACAAGTGGAACAGAGAAATACTCCGTCTTGCAGTACCCTCCGTCATAAGCAATGTGACGGTCCCGCTGCTGGGACTTGTAGACCTCGCGGTCGTCGGGCATATCGGAAATGAAGCCTATATCAGTGCCATCGCCGTCGGCACGATGATTTTCAATGTCATGTACTGGCTGCTGGGCTTCCTGCGGATGGGAACGAGCGGCATGACCTCGCAGGCCTTCGGACGGCATGATGGCGGAGAATGCCTGGCTATCCTTGTGCGCACACTTCTTTTGGGGATAGGCATAGGACTGTTCTTTATCGCGGTACAGCAGGAAATAGAACGAGGGATGTTATGGCTGATGAACACGCCGGAAGCCTCATGGAATCTTGTCAGTACGTATTTCCGGATTGTGATATGGGGCGCCCCTGCCATGCTGGGACTGTATGGCCTGACAGGCTGGTTCATCGGCATGCAGGACACACGGACGCCGCTGCTGGTTGCAGTGCTGCAGAACGTGGTCAACATTCTCGCCTCGCTGTTTTTTGTCTTCATACTGGACTGGGATGTCAGCGGTGTCGCTGCAGGGACCATGCTGGCACAATGGACAGGATTTTCCGTGTCCCTTTCGGAGGCATACCGCCGGATGACAGTCCAGACAGAAGAGTTTGTCCTGTCTGGCGGAAAGGGAATCGGAATGCGACTGCGGGCAACGCTCAGGCATGTACTGACAGTGAAGAGAGCATGGGGCGAGTTCTTCCGTGTGAACAAGGATATCTTCCTGCGGACGCTTTGTCTGGTGGCTGTAAACTTCTTCTTCACATCTGCAGGTGGAAAACAAGGGACCATGATGCTGGCCGTCAATACACTTCTGATGACGCTGTTCACGCTCTTCTCCTATATGATGGACGGTTTTGCCTATGCTGGCGAAGCACTGGCCGGCAGATATCATGGTGCTGGTGACAGGGCGGGACTGCATAAAATCGTACGCCGTCTGTTCGTCTTCGGAGTCATTATGGCATCGTTGTTTACAGCCGTGTATGTCGCAGGCGGAGCTGGATTCCTGCATCTTCTCACAGACGACGCAGCAGTCGTGGCATCAGCACGCCCCTATCTGCTCTGGGCTTATCTGATACCGGCAGCAGGAATGGCAGCATTCATATTGGATGGTGTCTTTATCGGTCTGACAGCTACCAAAGGCATGTTGTTCTCGACGGCAGTGGCAATGACAACATTCTTCCTTGTGTACAGTCTGCTCCGGAACTGTCTGGCCAATGATGCCCTGTGGATAGCATTCCTCTCGTTTCTCTTCATGAGAGGTGCGGCTTCTTCCGTATGGGCATATCGTTATTCAACTTTATTTTAGCTCAAAAGGAAACCAACATGAATATTATCTGGATAATTGTGTTTCTCCTGACTCTTCTGTCAGGCTGCGGATATGTAAGCTGGCACGTTTGGCAGCTTCTGCCACTCACTGTTGCCGGAAAATGGATTGTCACAGGAGCTATGCTGCTGTCCATCGTCTGTCTTTTCACCAACTTTATCTTTGGACTTGACGACAAGCCCATGCGGGTTGCCGTAACATTATACGAACTGGGCAACTCTTCTGTCTTCATCGGCTTGTATCTGTTGATGCTGTTCCTGGTACTCGACCTGGGGAGAATGGTTCATCTTATCCCCCGTTCCTTTCTTTACAACAGCTGGGCAGGAACGGTGTCCGTCGTGGCTATCATGACCGGTCTGTTTGTCTACGGATATCTGAATTACCTGCACAAAGTGCGTGTACCGCTGGTATTGGAGTCCTCCAGACATCTGTGCCGCCAGCACCGGCTGGTGATGCTGAGCGACCTGCACCTGGGCTATCATAACCGTGCAGATGAGTTCCGGAAATGGGTGGACAAAGTAAATGCAGAACAGCCAGAACTTATCCTTGTTGCCGGTGATATCATCGATGGCAGCATCCGTGCACTGGCCGACCAGAATATGGCGGCAGAGTTCAGAAGACTGAAAGCTCCCGTCTATGCCTGTCTGGGCAACCATGAATATCTGAGCGGTGAACCACAGGCCAAGAGATTCTATCGAGAGGCAGGTGTACATCTGCTGGTTGACAGCCATGCTCTGGTTCCTCTGGCGGGCGGAGACAGCCTTCTTGTTATAGGCCGCGACGACCGGACGAATAAGCAGCGCACCACTTTGCAGGAACTGATGAAGTCCGCTCCACGAGGCTATTATACGATACTCCTGGATCACCAGCCCTATCATCTGGAAGAAGCACAACAGTGCGGTATTGATTTCCAGTTCTCCGGGCATACGCACTATGGGCAGGTGTGGCCTGTCAGCTGGTTAGAAGACGTCATCTATGAGGATGCTTTCGGGCCGTTGAGAAAAGGGCGCACAGGATATTACGTATCATCGGGAATAGGCATCTGGGGTGGAAAGTTCCGTATCGGGACACGGTCGGAATATATTGTAGCCGAACTCAAGTAAGCGGGACTCTTCGAAAGAGCGTATCAGACTATGCTTCCCGGCCTGTCTGATACGCTCTTTCTTGTTTGTCTTTTCGTAAACCGGTCCGGGTAGACCGGGTTCAGTCCATCAAATTGTTTGGCAGCTACCGGGAACTGTCAACGTGCATTCAGTGTCTGCCTGACGGCCTGCTCTCTGTGCGTTATCTGCACCTCTATTCCATATTTTTCATTGAGATGTTCTGCAAGATGCTGTGCACAGTAGACTGAACGGTGTTGTCCGCCCGTACAGCCGAAACTGAACATCAGGTCGGTGAAGCCACGCTGTATGTAGCGTTCCACATGATGGTCGGCCAATCTGTAGACAGGTTTGAGGAAGTCAAGTATCTCGCCGTCATCCTCCAGAAAGCGGATGACGGGCTCGTCCAGTCCCGTGAGTTTCTTGTAAGGCTCGTACCGCCCCGGGTTGTGTGTGCTCCGGCAGTCGAAGACGTATCCCCCGCCATTGCCTGACGTGTCCTCCGGAATGCCTTTTCTGAAAGAGAAGCTGAACACACGTACCACCAGCGGCCCCTTGCCGTCATACTTGGAGAAAGTGGCGGGTCCGTCCAGCGGATTGGCCTTGTATATGTCTTTCTCGGCAATCCGGAAACCGTCTGCCCTGTTGGCTGCAGGTTTCTCTATACGTGCAAACTGCGGCAGCTGTGTAAGCCGGCGCAGCATAGTCATCATATACGGATAGGGGAAGACACCCTCGCCCAGTGCTAGAAGGTCGCGCAGATTCTGTATGGCGGGGGGGATGGAATCGACAAAGTGTTTCTTCCGTTCAAAGTAACCGCGGAATCCGTATGCCCCCAGCACCTGCAATGTACGGAAAAGGACAAAGAGAGACAGCCGGTTGACAAAATGCCGCTTCGACGGCACCTCGGTATAATTCTTCAGACTCTGATAATAGTCGAACACCAGCTCCCTCCGCAGCTTGAAGGAATATCTGGCACTTGCCTGCCACAGGAAAGACGCAAGGTCGTAATAGAATGGACCTTTCCGTCCGCCTTGGAAATCGATGAAGAAAGGATTCCCCTTCTTGTCCAACATGACATTGCGTGCCTGGAAGTCACGATAGAGGAAGGCATCCATCTTCTCAGAGGTCAGGTCTTTGGCAAACATTCGGAAATTCGCCTCGAGCTTCAGCTCGTGGAAATCCAGCTCCGTTGCTTTCAAGAAGCAGTACTTGAAATAGTTCAAGTCGAAGAGCACGCTCTCCTGATCAAACTCCGGCTGCGGATAGCAGTTGCCGAAGTCAAGTCCGCGGGCACCTCTCAGCTGTATGTTCGGCAGCTCCCGGATTGTACGGCGAAGCAGTTCCTGCTCTGCAAGATTATACCTTCCGCCGGCTTCACGTCCACCCCGGATAGCCTCGAAGAGCGAGGTGTTGCCAAGATCGGACTGCAGATAACATATCTCATCTTCCGATACAGCCAGCACGTGCGGTACCGGAAGCCGCCGTTTTTCGAAGTGTCTGGCAAGATAGACAAAGGCATGGTTCTCGTCGCGGCTCGTCCCGATGACACCGATAACGGAATCGCCTTCCCCATCCGTCAGCCTGTAATATGTGCGGTTGCTGCCGGCTCCTTCCAGTTTCTCTGCACTGACCGGCTCGATGCCTTTCCAGTTTTCATATAACTCTAACAGTCTTTCCATATTCTATTCTTTATGTGACCTGTTTCCGGGCCGCTCCCGATATGCCGCCGGGAGTACGGACGTTTCCATGCCCGTATGCTGAGCATGACATACTTCTCCCCTACCCGACACCTCCGGAACGTGTACTCACTTCATGAAACAGGTGAGGCTTAGTCCTCCAGCTTCTTTTTTATCTCGTCTGCCTGCTTTTCTCCGCGCTTCTTGTTGTCGTACTGACGCAACAAACCGTCTATCAGCAGCAGAATGGCCAGGATGCCGCCTGTGACAAGCAATGACCTCGTAAGATAGTAGATGCCCCCGATAACGACAAAGAGCACAGCAAATTCTTTCCAGTTAATCAATCGTTTCATGCCACAAAGTTAGCGAAAAGATTACAGATAAGGATTGAAAGCAGTGAAGTTTTTCAGGACGGAGACCATTCTTTCCGGCCCACCGGATTGCAGACACCCTCTGACTGCATACCAACTAACGCCTACTTGCATTCCGATCAGGACTTACCTGGGTGCTTAACCGGTGATGTGTCGATGCCCATCACTTATGGAGTTGTCGGTAAACACCAGTCGTGTTGACGGCCCGCTCCTTGCGATGATATTGCCGGGACGGGGGCAGCTTGCAGCTGGAGAAAAGCCGTACCGGCAGTACTTGTCTGATCAGAGGGGCTTATCTCTCTGAAAACAATGCGGAACTGTCAGTTTGAAAGAAATCACACATGGGGAATTATGCTGTTTGAGTTTTACCGGACAGCATTAATTGACTGTCTTTTCCCGACACACAAAGGCATAGCCAGCCAGAGACCTCATCGATTCCAGGAAAATCCTTTCCTGACAAAAACAAAGACGAGATGTCGGGGAAAACGGCAAAAAACGCCCATACAGCATATCCGGATCAAGCCAGACAGCTGTATGGGCGGTTACAGACTACATTTCAGACAGAAGATTTACTCGGCCTTCCCACCGGCTGGGGCAGACTTTTTTTTCTTTTTTGCAGCAGGATCCGTGGCAGCTTTTCTGGCGGCAGAGCCCGTACGGGAAGACTTCCTGACCGGTTTTTTCTTCTCCTTTTCTGCACGCAGACGGTCTTCCTCTTTCTCCAGGGTTTCGACCTTTGCCTGCAACCGGGAGATTTCCTTCGATTTCATCTCAAGCTCTTCACCCTGATTACGGATAGTAGTAAGCAGACCATCCAGCTCTTCATTGTCTATCTCGGCAGGATAAAGGCTGTTGACACGGTTCAGGAAATCGCCCAGCACATTCATGTAATTGGTAAAGGCATCGAACGGACTTGCATAGATGCCACGGTCCATTCCCACACGGGAAGGCTTGGTGGACATGAAACGGAAGTTGTCGCTTGCCTGCAGGTAATCCCAATCTTGGTTGATACGCGGGTCGTTGACAATGCGTACACGGTCGGCAACACTATAGAGTTTGTTGAATGCTTCGCGCTGCATCGGATTACCCAGCCAGGTGCTCACATCACGTTCTTCATCCATCCAGCTCAATGTATCGGGTACGTCAAGACTGTCGACGCTCTTCAGCTTCATGCAGATTTCAGACGGAGTAGAGAAGGTGATACCCCGCTGCCTGGCACATGCCGGCCATGCCTTGAAGAACTCGAGGATGTTACTCGACAGAGGCTGCTCGATACCGAGAGCCGACAGGTTCATGAAGATGCCGATTACCTGCTCTTCCTCCGGGAGTGCCGCAATCTCGTCCATATATGTGTCGGCAAACAATGGATAGCCTTCCCAGTCGGAATTGTTGAAGCGGAGCGAAATGTCATCACTCAACTTCACGTCGCGCAACAACAGTTTCAGGTTCGGATCAAGCGCACAGTTATAGACGTAATGCGGGCTCTTCCAGCCCAGGACATGCTTTGCTCCTTCGGTCAGCATACCTTTGAAACCCATCTGGGATGCCAGCAGTCCGATTTCATCACTGTAGATAAGTGAGGAATTGCGGAGCACTTTCGGTGTCTGACTGAAGTACTCTTTGATTTTCTTTGCCTGACGCTTCACCTCTTCTTTGAAACTCTCTTCATTGGCAAGAGAAGCCAGACCATGGGAATAAGGCTCGGCAAGGAACTCCACGCAGCCGGTGCTGTTCAGTTCCTGCAGCTTCTCAAGTACCTGTGGAGCGTGAATTTCAAGCTGTTCAATACCCACGCCCGAGAGCGAGAAAGTCACCTTGAAGGTCTGTCCGCTCTCCCTGATCATCTGCAACAGAGCATCCAGAGCCGGCATATAGCTTTTCTCGGCGATTTCAGCTATAGTACGTTCGTTTTCAAAGCTGTCATAATAATAATGGTCGGTACCGATGTCAAAGAAGCGGTAACGTTTCAGGTGGATTACCTGGTGTATCTCGAAATATAAACAAATTGTCTTCATTGTCGTTTTGGTTTTATAGGTCATTAGTTTCCTTTCATTCAGATTCTTATTGCCAGCCCAATGTACGGAGGTAAAGCTCACGGATCCATGCGCCGACCTTCTCCCATGTTATCTGGTCAACCTCTCGCTTTCCTTCAACAGCGAGGTAATCGAAGAGGCTCTCGTTGTGACAGATGGAATACATCGCATCTGCCAGTGCATGGATGTCCCAGTAGTCTACCTTGATACAGTTGTCCAGAATCTCTGCGCATCCACTCTGCTTGGAGATGATGGTCGGCGTTCCGCACTGCATCGCCTCCAAAGGCGAAATACCGAACGGCTCGCTGACGGACGGCATCACGTAGACATCTGAGGCCTTCAGGCATTCATAGACTTCATTCCCGCGCATAAAGCCGGGAAAATGGAAGCGGTCGGCGATGCCCCGCTCGGCAGCCAGATAAATCATCTGGTCCATCATATCGCCCGACCCTGCCATGCAGAAACGCACGTTACGTGTACGGTGAAGAACCATGTTGGCAGCCTCGACAAAGTATTCGGGGCCTTTCTGCATCGTCAGTCGGCCGAGGAAAGTGACGACTTTTTCCTTTCCCTTATGGTCAGGACGCGGTATTCCGGCAATCTCCTGCTTCAGCGGATAGACGGCATTGTGTACCGTGAAGACCTTACGCGGGTCCTGGTGATACTGGTTGATGACGGTCTGGCGGGTTAGTTCTGACACACACATGATGCAGTCGGCATTGTCCATGCCGTCCTTCTCGATGCCATAGACCGTCGGATTGACCTTTCCACGAGAGCGGTCGAAGTCTGTGGCATGGACATGGATGCACAGCGGTTTGCCCGATACCCGCTTGGCATGGATGCCGGCAGGATAGGTCAGCCAGTCGTGGGCGTGGATGATATCGAAGTCGAATGTGCGGGCAACGACACCGGCAATAATCGAATAGTTGTTGATTTCTTCATGCAAATTCCCTGGATAACCGCCGGCGAAGTCCATCGCCCCGAGGTCGTTGACGTGCATGTAATTGAAGTCGGCATAGATGTGCTCACGCAACTTGAAGTACAGTTCCGGCGTCATCAGATTGCCGAGACGGTCTTTCACATAGTCATAGCCAAGTTCACGATAGGCGATGGGTACATGATCCATTGCCACAATGTCAGCAAACGTGTGGTCCTCATCACCGAAAGGATGCGGCAGGCAGAGGATTGTCTCGACATCCCCTTGTGCATGAAGTCCCTCGGAAATACCAAAGTTGGCAGTAGCCAGACCGCCATATACATGAGGAGGATACTCCCATCCAAACATTAAAACTTTCATATAGGTTCCTCCATTTTAATATTTATACTTCTCAAGTAACTCCAACGTACGGAGCACCTCGGCGACATTCATGGCAAAGGAGATGGCTCCACGGCCACTGAACGGCGGGTTGCCGTCGAAGAGTTCGGGCAGTGTGCTGAGACAGTGATTGAACATTTCGTCTTCATACCCCACTAGCTGGCGTTCGACGAAACTCAAGCGTGTCTGTTTATAGAGCTTCAGACAGGCCTCAAGATAGAATCCTCCCAGCCATGGCCAGGCTGTTCCCTGATGATAGGCAAGGTCGCGCTGTGTCTGCGGCCCGACGTACATCGGGTTGTACCCACCGCTCTTCGGAGAGAGAGATCTCAGTCCCTTCGGTGTAAGCAGTTCGCGCGTACAGACATCCAGTACGCCCCTCCGCTGCTTCTGGTCGAGCGGAGAATAGTCAAGTGCCACGGCGAATATCATGTTCGGACGCACGCTCCAGTCAATCATCCTGCCATCCACATAATCGTAAAGATAACCGTACTCGTTCAGGAAAGTACTGACGAAAGCCTCCTTGCATCTTTCTGCGAGTACTTCAAGTTCTTTCGCATGTTTCTCTTTGCCGCCCTCCCGCTCCATTGAAGCTACGAAACAAAGGGCGTTATACCAGAGTGCATTGAACTCGACGATATAACCTGTACGTGGAACGACCGGTTTGCCGTTGTTTGTAGAGTTCATCCATGTGATGGCCTCTCCCTTGGCATCGGCATAGAGCAGGCCATTGTCATCCATCCGGAGGTCAGGATGCCTGTCGGCAGCGATATAGTCAATGATGTCATGCAGCAGGGCACCATAGAGTTCCAGACAACGTGCCTTGCCGGCCTCCTTGGCATATTGCTGTATAGCCCACACACACCACAGCGGTACATCCGGCTTCTCCATCTCATAGATGTTGACGCTGAGCGGCCTGCCCTCCATGAATTCACGCAGTCCTTTCCCGGCAGTCTGCATTACCAGTTCGAAATAGTCCTGCTCCTCAATGCTCAAGGTAAGTCCGGGGAGAGCGATGAACTGGTCACGTGCGCGGCACTTGAACCACGGATAGCCGGCAAGAATATAACGTTCGTCATTCTTTGAACGGTTGTGGAACTGATGGGCGGCATTGACAAGACAGTGGAAGAAGTTGTCACGTGGGCTGCGTGACTTGACCTCCGTATCAAACAATTTTTTCAATGAAGAGGTGTCGCTTTCTGTCGTCGATGCGGCGAAGACGATACTCTCACCCTTGCTGATGTTCATTTCGAAATAGCCCGGAACATACAGGTCTTCATTGGAGGCATAACCTCGTTCCTGCTCCTTCGGGTATTCCAGTCCACGGTACCAATAGGGCTCGAAGTGGAATGTGTTCTCTTTCGAGAACTGCATGAAGAGTGAAGGATAGCCGGCATACATACGGGTACTGATGCCGTTGTCCACCTCATTGTACGAACGGTCAGCAACGGAATTCTCATGCGTGAACTGCCGTACACTGCGGAAAGCAAGGAAAGGACGGAACTGGAGGGTCGTCTGTGAATGTGCCTCCATCAGGGTGTAGCGAATCAGAATGCGGTCTTCATAGTGCTGGAAAACGACTTCCTTCTTCAGCAGCACACCACCGACCCGATAGACTGTTGTAGGTACGGTGTCACAGTCGAACTCGCGGATATACTTATGTCCCTGCGGACTGAAGTTGTCGCCCTGATACTTATGCAGGCCAAGGTTGAAGGCGGCCCCATGCTGGATGACCGTAGGGTCAAGCGAGCTGAGCAGTACATGGTTGTCGTCGTCCAGTTCCGGAACTGGCACGACAAGCAGCCCATGGTACTTCCGGGTGTTGCAGTCGACGATGGTCGAACAGGAATAGGCTCCCGAGCGGTTGGTCCGCAACAACTCCCGTGGAAGCGAGTCCTGAAGATTGGTCATCAGAGCCTTTTCAAATTTTAAGTAGCTCATGTCTTAAAAGGTTTTATGTTCTGTTGTTTGGTTCCAAGTCGAAAGAAGGTCGTCATGCGACTAAACTGTTTGGCTCTCCAAAGATACGAAGAAAAAATCAAAATAAAGTCACAAAACACATATATTTTTCCATTGCTGTCCGATTAAAATTAAATAGCATGATTTTCCATACGGAATCTACTTTGAACAGTCAATTCTGTATTGTTTTTAGGAAAGTCCCCCTCATCAAATAAGTTTCGTCAGCTTTTTAACTGCACTCCCAGCGTCATATTGTCAAGGTGTTGAGTGCTCACACGACTGGTGTTTGCCAACACCACCACACGTGGCTGGCATCAGCACGTAGGCTGGAAACAGGAAGACTGGCCTGTCTCTCTCAATATACTATATATCAAGGAGTTAATGAATAATCTATACAGGGGATAGTATACCAAACAGCTATATTTTTTTTCATTCTCAACAAGGTTGAAGGCTCCATGCAGTGGGAAATCTCAGCAGTCCATCAAGGCATCGGACATCAACGGGCAGGAATTCAATCCGGTATCAGGAAATTCACCACCTCCTTCTCTACGTTGATCTTACAGTCTCCGACCGGAGCAGCGTTCAAAAGCCGTCCGTCCACACTGACAGGTGTATGTGGCTCGACCCTCAGCGTAAGCTCACCTGTACGGTAAGGGCGGACACTCCGATGTGTCAGGATCTTCCCACGCAACAGAAGATAAAGTCCCTCGATGATCTGCATCGTCTTAGGTCGGGATACGACAGACACATCCAGCAGTCCGTTATACGGAACAGCATTGGGTGTCTGTCCATAACCTGATGCGTTTCCGATACAGACGGTCATGATGCGGTTCTTGATCTTTTCGGTATTGATATGGAGGTGCATGAGGAAGTCCACCCGCTGGAAGAGAAGCAGGAAACAGGATAGTATGAAAGACAGCCGGCGGGATACGAACAGATGGCGGGTACGGCGGCGGAGGCTCATGATGGTTGCAACGAGACCGAAGTTCACACAGTTGAGGAAATAACGTCTGCAATGTTCATTCTTCCTGTTCCGGTAACGGATACAGCCTATATCGATCTTCCTGACACGCATCTTGTCGAGCCATGCAACCGTCTGCTCTATCTTCGACTCGTCGAATCCCCAGAAATGGGCGAAGTCGTTCAGAACCCCGTTCGGAATCACTCCCAGTGCAATGCGATCACGCTCTCCCGGCTCCATGAGCATCAGACAGTTGACCGCATCGTTCAATGCAGAGTCTCCACCGAAGATGATAATCGTGCGATAACCATTGTTTACCAGCATACGTACCAGCCGTTCCACGCTCCGGGGATTCTCGCTCTGTACCATGTCATACAGTATGTGGTGCGATTGCAGACAGCGTTCTGCCTGTTCCCAACGCTTCACGGGATTGCCAAGCAACCCACCTTTCGGACAATAAACGATGCCCCATCTGTCTTCTTCTACCATAAGTTCAATATTTCTTCTATCTTCGCATTCATCGGCAGTCCGGCATTGAGCCAGTGTATTGCAAAGCCACGCCGTTCCATGCCGCGAAACCATGTCATCTGCCGTTTCGCAAACTGGTGGATGGCTATTTCAAGCTGACGGAACATCTCCTCATAGGACAGTCTGCCGACAAGATACTCCGTGACGAACTTGTATTCCAGCCCGTAATAAATCAGGTCGTCGGCAGGGATGCCACGCTTCAGGAGTCCGTCTATCTCATCCACCATACCCGCTTCAAGCCGGGCTTTCAGCCGGTCTGTTATCTTGCGCCTGCGCTCCTCACGGTCAATGTCCACACCGATTATCAGCGATTCTATGGGCGGGCACGGCCGCTCCTCCGTCGGCTTTGTGAGGTTGTACGTCTCAATCTCTATGGCCCGGACGGCTCGTTGACAGGAGTCCACATCCGTCTTGTTGTGCATGACAGAGTGATTCTTTGCCTTCAGTCCAGCCAGCAGCTGTGTCAGTTCTTCAAGCGACTTGCCCTCCAACGACTTTCTCAGTTCCGGATTCTGTGGCACCGGAGACAGACTGTACCCTTTCAGCACCGCTTCTATGTAAAGCCCTGTCCCGCCACAGAGAATAGGCAGTACTCCCCTGTTCCGCATATCTTCATAACAGTCGAGGAAGTCCTGCTGATAACGGAAGAGATTGTACTTCGTCCCTGGCTCACATATATCTATAAGGTGGTAAGGCACGCGATGCCCATCGACCGTATAGTCGGCCAGGTCCTTTCCCGTGCCGACATCCATGCCGCGATACACCTGCCGGCTGTCTGCACTGATGATTTCTGCGCCGAGCCGGCCGGCCAGGTGTGCAGCAAGGCTGGTCTTACCCGAAGCCGTAGGGCCGAGTATGGTTATCATCCGGCCTGCAACAGTCTTGCCCATGGCCGTACATCCACCTGTATGTTCGTCCTTCATGCCACAAAGATAACAAAAAAATCCCTGCCGGCAAGTCGGCAGGGATTAATATTTTATCCGTCAATGTCTCTCTACGCAAGAGAGAATTGCAGATTTACTCCTGTAAAGGTATTACTTCAGCTCTGCGAAGTACTTGATTGTACGAACCATCTGAGAAGTGTAAGAGTTCTCATTGTCATACCAGGATACAACCTGAACCTGATATGTGTCGTCGCTGATCTTGCTTACCATTGTCTGGGTAGCGTCGAACAGAGAACCGAAACGCATACCGATGATGTCGGAAGAAACAATCAGGTCCTCGTTGTAACCGAAGCTCTCTGTAGAAGCAGCCTTCATGGCAGCATTGATACCCTCAACGGTCACGTCCTTGCCCTTGACAACAGCAACGAGGATAGTTGTAGAACCTGTCGGAGTCGGAACACGCTGTGCAGAACCGATCAGCTTGCCGTTCAGTTCAGGGATAACGAGACCGATGGCTTTGGCAGCACCTGTTGAGTTAGGAACGATGTTGCAGGCACCTGCACGTGAACGACGGAGATCACCCTTGCGCTGTGGACCGTCGAGAATCATCTGGTCGCCGGTGTAAGCGTGGATAGTTGACATGATACCTGACTGAATTGGAGCGTATGCGTTCAGCGCAGCTGCCATAGGAGCCAGACAGTTGGTTGTACAAGAAGCTGCAGAGATAATCTTGTCATCAGCTGTCAGGGTCTTGTGATTGGTGTTGAAAACGATGGTAGGAAGATCGTTACCTGCCGGAGCTGAGATAACCACCTTCTTGGCACCAGCCTTGAGGTGAGCAGAAGCCTTCTCCTTTGATGTGTAGAAACCAGTACACTCGAGTACAACGTCTACCTTGTTGGCAGCCCATGGACAGTTTGCAGCATCCTTCTCAGCAGAAATCTTGATTTCCTTACCATCAACGATGATAGAGTCATCTGTAGCCTCTACAGTGTGCTTGCCCTCACCGTACTTGCCGGCGAAGCCACCCTGAGCGGTATCATACTTCAGCAGATGAGCAAGCATCTTAGGACTTGTCAAGTCGTTGATTGCAACAACCTCATAACCTTCAGCCTCAAACATCTGACGGAATGCGAGACGACCAATACGGCCAAAGCCGTTAATAGCTACATTTACCATTTTTTAACTTAATTTATTTATAAAAGTTCATAAAACAATTTTCTTTTTACCTCCTTATAGAAACATTTCCTTTGTTACGATTGCAAAGATACAATTTTTTTTTTATTTTTGCAGACGCTTTGCGTATTAAATATTATAAAAAATGGCTCGTTTCATCCACAAGATGATGAGACTGTGACACGACGAGCCTTGTTTGCAAACTCCATGTGCCAAAAGGAAGAATGTTAAGGGGGCAGACGACAAGAGAGACGTACAAAATCAACAACATAAATAATATGAGCAAACTTATTCAAGAATTCAAGGATTTTGCTGTAAAGGGTAACGCTGTTGACATGGCAGTCGGTGTAATCATCGGCGGCGCATTCGGCAAAATCGTTTCATCCATCGTCGACGACATCATCATGCCACCCATCGGATGGCTCATCGGCGGTGTCAAGTTCACTGACTTGAAATTCACGCTTCCTACTGTTGACATTCCTGGTGTCGAGAAGATGGAAGCTGCCACCATCAACTATGGCAACTTCCTTCAGACGACATTCGACTTCATCGTCATTGCCTTCTGTGTTTTCCTCCTCGTAAAGGGTATCAACAGACTGTCAAAGAAGAAAGAGGAAGAGGCTGCCGATCCGGCACCAGACCCGAAGCCGACAAACGAGGAGAAACTCCTCACCGAGATACGCGACCTGCTGAAGAAGCAGTAGACACCGTAAATGTCAAAAACCACAGGGCAACAAGGAGGTGTGTCAAAACTTAGAATTCAGAAAAGCCTCCTTTCACATTGACGGTCTCAATCTCTCATAAATATCAGAACAACCGCTATCATTGGGTTATCAACTCCTTGGTAGCGGTTATTCTTTGCAATGATAGCTGTCTTTAGTGGAGATCAAGTTTTGACATATCCTCCTTTTCCATTCATTTCGGTCGCATCTGCAGAACCAATGGCAGATGGTCACTGAAGCCGTTGTTATAGCGCATGCCATTATAGTTGCGACGTGGCTTTACCCCTCCGTACTTATCGTCTTCCTCCAACAGAAACGCCGCGTCATGGACATGACAGCTGATGACCCATGGGCACAGATTCTCGCTCACAAGAATCTGGTCCAGACTTCCCCACGCTCCGTGGTAGCGATAAGTACCTTTGGCTCCGTTGTTCCCATGTGCCCGTGCAGATACGTTTACGAATCCGCGGGTACATAAGAGTCGGACAGAGGGACTGTCGGCATAATCATTGTAGTCGCCCATTACCAGGATTCTGGGGTCAGCATACAGACTGCGGAGGGAATCGACCGCCTGGCACAGCAGTCCTGCCACATACAGCCTGAAAGGTCGGGAATAACGTTCGCCTCCCATACGGCTCGGTGCATGGAGCAGGAAGACGTGCAGCGTATCGCCGTTTTCTATCTCTCCTTCCACGTGCAGAATATCTCGTGTAGGACGCATATCCGCCATTGGAGCAACATGTATCGTATCGGCTTTTATCAGCCGGAAAGAGAAGGGCGAATAGAGCAGTGCCACGTCAATACCACGTCTGTCGTCCGAAGCCGTCATTACATATTCGTAGCGGGCCTTGCGAAGAAGAGAACGGCGGGTAAGGTCAAAGAGCACACTGTCGTTCTCCACTTCGCACAAGCCCACGATGTCAGGCAGATGCCAGCCGCTGCTGTCCTCGCCACAGGCAATGATGGTCTGCCCCGTTCTGTTCAGCTTCTCCCAGTACTTGGTACGTGTCCAATGGCGAGGGGAATCGGGCAGGAACTCATAGTCATTCTTCAATGTATCGTGCCGAGTATCAAACAGGTTCTCCGCATTCAGTTCTACGATGGTCAGACGGCTCTGGGCTGCCGACGGCACGGAGAGCAGCGTGAAGACGAGGATTAACAACGTGCGCATAAAGGTATAGGTTTTTGATAAAAGATAAAAGTTCCCCATTGGGAGTTCATGGAATAAAGCCATTGCCATTATATCCGTAAAAGAAGACTGAGAAAAGAGAAACAGTTTGGCACAGCTTCTTCAGTTTCCGACAGCCGCATCAGTTTTTCACGTGCCTGCGGATTTTTGCAAGATAGGCCTCCATGCCCCCGGCATCCTTGTTGTCGATAATCTGCAGCAGCTCCTTCAGTTCCGTGCGTATCTGTGCCACCTGGTCATGCGTGTAAGGATTGAAGAGAATTTCCTGAAGCAGGTAATCATCCTCGTTCAGTACTCCTTTCGCAATACGCATATGCCGTTTGAAAGTCGTGCCCGGCGCATCCTGGTGCTTCATCACGGCAGCGAAGACAAAGGTAGAGACAAACGGAATGCTAAGCGAGTAAGCTACCGTCCTGTCGTGTTCCTCAAAGCTGTATTCGTAGATGTTCAGGTCCAGCCTTTGATAGAGGTCCTTGAAGAATATCCTTCCCATGTAATCACCCTCGCTGATGATGATTGCATTCTCTTCGCTCAGCTGGTTGAGATTGGCAAAGGTCGGACCGAACATCGGATGCGTAGACACATAGGGGTGTCCGCATTGACCGTACCAGTCTTTCAGTCCCGTCTTCACCGAACTGATATCAGACAGGATACAGTCCTCCGGCAATACCGGCAGCACTTCTTCAAAGGCAGGTATCGTATATTTCACCGTCACCGCATTGATTACAAGTTCCGGCTGGAAGTTCTCCACTTCATCCAATGCCGTAAACCTCTGACAGTTATATGTAAAACGAAGGCGGCGTGCATCTTTCTCGTACGCAGCTACTTCGTGGTCGAAACTAAGCAGGTCGATGAAGAAACTTCCCATCTTTCCTGCACCCATTATCAGTATTTTCATATTCTTTTATTGGTGTCCGATAAAACTTTAACAGCATGATTTCCCATGCGTAATCTCCTTTAAGCAGGCAGTTCCTCATTGTCTTCGGAAATGTAAGCCTCCCTGACCGGATAAGTTGCGCTGGCACAGTTCTTTCTCCAGCTACAAGCTGCGCCCCTCCCGGCAATATTATTGCAAGGAGCGGACCGTCAACACGACTGGTGTCTGCCGACAACACAATATGTGACGGGCATCAGCACATCCGCAGGAAAGGCCGGTTCATTCCTGTCGTTATGGTATACGGCAAGACGCTGAGAACTGGCTTACACGTGAGATGTCCACCGGACGACACTAATATTCTTTCTTTTCAGGATGCCAGGTGGCCGGCGGCCGATGGTCACTTGACAAACAGCTGACAGTTAACTGTTTATCTTTTTAACTGTCGTGGAGAAGAAATACAACAGACCATTACAGCTCCAAGGCTATCCCAACAGCATCCAGCATTCAACATCCGCCACCTTACTGGTTCACGATCTCCAGCTGTTGGCGTACACTCTCCTCATGAATCAGTTCAAAGACCTGTGCGGCGAAGTTGGCATCCATGCCGCAGAGGCTTGCCTGCGCTCCTCGCTTTTCAAGGATTTCATTATACCTGCCAGCCTGCAGAACCGTCATATTGTGCTCTTTCTTGAACGTTCCTATCTCACGGCAGATGCGGAACCGCTTGGCAAGAAGTCCCATCAGCGAGTTGTCAACCTCGTCGATCTGCGACCGGAGCAGGCGGAGGTCCTCCGTAGTTGAATGCACATCACGCACTATGAGCAGCGAAAGGATATAGTCAAGGATGTCGGGTGTTACCTGCTGCTTGGCATCACTCCAGGCCTTCTCCGGATTGCAGTGGCTCTCCACGATCAGTCCGTCGAACCCCAGGTCCATAGCCTGCTGGCAGAGCGGCGCAATCAGGTCGCGTCGTCCGCCGATATGGCTCGGATCGCAGATGATGGGCAGCCCCGGTATGCGTCGCCGCAGCTCGATAGGTATCTGCCACATAGGCACGTTGCGATAGATTTTCTTGTCGTAGCTTGAGAAGCCACGATGAATGACACCCAGCCGCTTCAAACCTGCCTGATTGAGACGCTGCAATGCTCCTATCCACAGTTCAAGGTCGGGATTGACAGGATTCTTTACCAGCACGGGGAGGTCGAGCCCCTGCATGGCATCAGCCAGAGCCTGCATGGCAAAAGGATTGGCAGAGGTACGCGCACCCACCCAGAGGATGTCCATACCGTACTTCAAAGCCAGTTCAACGTGCTCGGGTGTCGCCACCTCCGTTGAAATCAGCATTCCTGTTTCCTCCTTCACCCGCTTCATCCAGGGCAAGGCCGTCTCGCCATTCCCTTCGAAACCGCCCGGTTTCGTGCGTGGTTTCCATATACCGGCACGGAATATATGGCATCCTTTGGCTGCCAGACTGCGTGCCGTTGACATTACCTGTTCTTCTGTCTCTGCCGAGCAGGGCCCGGCTATGACTACCGGACGCTCATTGTCGCTCGGGAGTCGCAAGGGTTCTAAGTCTAATTCCATAATCTGTTTTTTTATTCTTAAATTCACTCTATGTGATGGAGACACTCCCTACGGAGGACTGCCCTACCATTTCAGGGCGGCGATACGGTTGCATGCTTCAGCCATTTTCTCGTCCTTTGCACACAGGGAAATGCGGACATAATGCCTGCCGTTGCTTCCGAAGATGAAGCCGGGAGTGACGAACACACGTGCCTCATGCAATATGCGTTCTGTCAGCTGTTCCGCATCAGCATACTTCTCCGGAATCCTCCCCCACAGGAACATGCCCGTCTGTGAGGCATCGAAACGGCAGCCCAGCAGGGTCATGATTTCTTCGGCAATCACACGGCGGCGGCGATAAACCTCAATGTTATACTGCTGATGCCATTCCGCCGTATTCGTGTTCATGGCTTCCGCCGCTGCCAGCTGTATGCCCCGGAAAGTACCGGAGTCAATGTTGCTCTTCACTTTCAATATCCACGAGATGAAAGTCGGGTTACTGATGCACATCCCCACACGCCATCCGGGCATATTATAAGCCTTCGACATGGAGTTGAACTCGATGCAGCAGTCCTTTGCACCGGGTACCTGCAGCAGGCTCAGCTTCTCTCCTTCGTTGAGAATAAACGAGTAGGGATTGTCGTTTACCACCACGATTCCGTGCCGGCGGGCAAAGTCTACCAGGTGTTCATAGGTCTCACGGCGGGCATTGCCGCCAGTGGGCATATTCGGGTAATTGGTCCACATCAGACGGACACGGCTCAAATCCATTTTCTCCAGTGTTTCAAAGTCAGGCTGCCAGCCGTTGTCTTCCCTCAAATCGTAAGGTACGACCTCTGCTCCGAGCAGTCGGGAGAGTGAGGTGTAAGTAGGATAACCGGGGTCGGGGACCAGTACCTGTTCACCTGGATTGACGAAAGCCAGGGTAACGTGCAGGATACCCTCCTTCGATCCGATAAGCGGTTGGACTTCTGTCCCTGCATCAACGGCAACACCGTACCACCGTTTATAAAAGCCTGCCATGGCCGAACGCAGCTCCGCCGTCCCGGCCGTTGGCTGATAGCCGTGTCCGGTTGTCTCCCGGGCAACCTCGCACAGCTTGTCTATTGTCTGTTCCGAGGGCGGCATATCGGGACTGCCGATGGCCAGAGAGATGATGTCCTGTCCGTCAGCATTCATCTTCGCCACTTCCTTCAGTTTGCGCGAGAAGTAGTATTCCTGCACTTCGTTCACGCGGCTTGCCGGCTGTATCATAGGCTGTCTGCTTTTTATCAATTGTTATCGTCCCGTCTGCAGAGACCGTTCCCCCAGTGTGCCAGGAACTAATGTTCCTTGTACTCTCCTAAGATTCTGATGCTTTTCACCAAAGGAGTGATGGCATCTATCGCCTGTCGATAGCGGGTAAGACTGTCGAAAGTCAGGTCTATATAAAAGAGGTATTCCCACTCATGTCCGATGACAGGCAGCGACTGGATTTTCGTGAGGTTGATGCCGTAGAAGGAAAGGATTGTCAGCACTTTGCTCAGAGAACCCTCCTCATGTGGGAGCGAGAAGACAATACTCGCCTTGTCGGCTTCGGACAGCGGACGAAGGAAGTCGGCCCTCTGCGGACGGCAGGCTACAAGAAAACGTGTGAAATTGTGCTTGTTGTCTTCTATCGAGTCCTCAAGTATCTTCATCCCATAGAGCCGGGCAGCCTCTGCCGAGCAGATGGCAGCCTGTCCGTGGCACTGGTTCTGCGTAATGTAGGCAGCCGCACCGGCTGTATCGGTTGCCTCCACAGCTTTGATGCCGGAATGGATGTCGAGGAACGAGCGGCACTGCATGAGGGCTACGGGATGAGAATGGACCTCGACGACTGTCGCCCAGTCGTCATCAGGCAGGCAGCAGATGCAATGCCGGATATGGAGCCGCTGCTCTCCCACGACCGTCGTACCCGACTTGCGCAGTAGGTCGTAGTTGTGCAGCAGGCTGCCCGCTATCGTGTTTTCTATGGCAAGCAGGGCAATCACTGTAGGGTCGTTGTCCACCTGTTCAAAAACCTCCTCGAAGGTAGCACAGCACGTAATCTGTACCTGCTCACCGGAAAAGTAGGCATGGGCTGCAATGTCGTGGAAACATCCATGTTCTCCTTGTATGGCTATTCGTTTCATCCGTTCCGTTGTTTTACTGTTTCTTCCGTCTACAGAAGGCTGTCAATCAAGAAACGGCCCTGCTCACTGATGGGCGGGACCGTTTCGTTGTCTGTTTCTTGTTTTATATGATTTTCATAAGTTGAAATCTACACGCAACTTCCCGCTTTGCAATCATTTGCAAAGTAAAAGTAATGGAAAGACGCATAAGACTTGCTCATAATCTTCATTTTCGTTTGTATTCGCCTGCAAATATATTACTTTTATTTCTCACAGCCAAACTTTTCTCACAGAATTTATGTTTCCAGAAGTACACCTCCTTCAAAGTCCAGCCAAGGCATTTGGGAATACAGTAGTTTCTTACCCACTGTTAGAACATCATGCGTATCAGGATAGGACAGTTGTAGTCTGACTGTAGATTTTGTCCGGGACTTCAGACAGCTATACTGACAGCTGATAAGCCTGACGGGGGTCTCCATTCTCCAAATAGATTACACCGCAGTAAACGAATCCTAAACGGGACAAGGCCGCCTGCATGGAGCGGTTGTCGGCATGGGTATCAATACGGATGGAGGATGCAAAGGACGAACAATAGCTGATGATATCTGCCATGACACCGTGGACGCCATCAGCGGAAGCCACACGATGGATGACATGATAGGGACGGTCGTCGATCCAGCTGCCACCCTCTATATAAGAATAGGTAGGATCGGGGCCAGGAAGAAAAGCAAACGTGGCGACAGGGAGACCGTCTTCACAAAGCAGATAGGAGTACCCTTGCACTATATCTTGCGTTATTTTCTTTCTCGACGGGTGTGCAGCCGACCACTGATTGGGATTGCCCGAAGCAATCATCTTCTCTCTTCCCTGCTGAATAAGTTTCATCACGAGCGGGAGGTCGTCCATCACAGCTTTGCGGATGGTACGTTTGTCAGCCAAGATTATTCTACTTTCGTTTGTCATAAGAAATCATCTTCAATAGGTTCGGCAATGCAAAAGTACAAAGAAATATCTAACATTAAGCCCTGGAAAAGATTAAATGTCATACAAAAAGTCAGAAGCAGAGATGCGGACGAAAGGAAAAGTATGAAAAATAGTACGCAAAATAATTGCGAATGATAAAATTAATGTGTATTTTTGCCCACAGAATCGAATACTAATTTCTAAAAACCTATAACAATGGAAAATAACCTTTTCAAGCATTCAGCCAACAGACTGGAAGCACACTTGGGCAAAGACGCACACAAGTTTACGAAGGAGGACATCAAACAGGTTGTCAGCGACCTGAACATCCGGATGGTCAACTTCATGTATCCTGCTGGTGACGGACGGCTGAAGACCTTGAACTTCATGCTGCACACACCGGAATATCTGGAGACCATCCTTACCAACGGTGAACGCGTCGACGGGTCTTCCCTCTTCAGCTTCATCGCCGCAGCCAGCAGCGACCTTTATGTCATGCCGCGTTTCTCGACGGCATTCGTTGATCCGTTCTCGGAGATTCCTACGCTCTGTATGCTCTGTTCGTTCTTCGACCGTGACGGTAATCCGCTGGCATCTTCCCCGGAATATACGCTTCACAAGGCCATGGCTGCCTTCAGGAAGGTGACAGGTATGGAATTCCATGCCATGGGCGAACTGGAATACTATGTTATCCGCGACGATGAGGGCGTTTTCCCTGCCGACGACCAGCACGGCTACCACGAGAGTTCTCCTTTTGCTAAAAGCAATGACTTCCGTATGCGCGCCATGCAGCTGATTGCCGAGTGCGGCGGCAAGATCAAGTACGGACATTCCGAGGTGGGCAATTTCGTCGAGAACGGTCGCTGCTACGAGCAGAACGAGATTGAATTCCTGCCTGTCCCCGCTAACGAGTGTGCAGAGCAGCTGCTCCTTGCCAAATGGATTATCCGCAGCTTGGGCTATGAAGAGGGACTTGATGTTACTTTCGCACCGAAGATTACCGTAGGTAAAGCCGGATCGGGTATGCACATCCATATGCGTATCATGAAGGACGGAAAGAACATGATGCTCGACCATGGAAAACTGTCTGTTGATGCTCGCCGTGCCATCGCCGGTATGATGGATCTGGCAGAGAGCATCACGGCTTTCGGCAACAAGAATCCGACCTCTTACTTCCGTCTCGTTCCACACCAGGAGGCTCCGACGAATGTCTGCTGGGGCATGAGCAACCGTTCGGTACTGGTACGTGTGCCACTGGGCTGGACTTCCGGCGAGGATATGTGCCACAAGGCAAATGAGATAGAACCGTTCACAGCACGCGACTACTCAGGCAAGCAGACCGTAGAGATGCGGTCGCCGGATGCTTCGGCTGACATCTACCAGCTGCTGGCGGGTCTTTGTGTTGCCTGCCGCCATGGCTTCGAGATGGCGAATGCAGAGGCTGAAGCCGAGCGTACCTTTGCTGATGGCGACATCCACGACCCGAAGAATGCCGAGCGTTATGCCACACTGGCCCAGCTGCCTGACAGCTGTGCTGCGTCAGCCGACTGTCTGGAGCGTCAGCGCAAGGTCTACGAGGAGTACGATGTTTTCTCTCCGGCCATGATTGATGGTATCATCAAGCAGCTCCGTTCCTTCAACGACCGCACACTGCGTCAGGAAATCGAAGGCAAGGAGATGATGATGGAGCAGCTCGTCCGCCAGTACTTCCATTGCGGATAAACTCAGAAAGACAAGTCCTATCCTTTATAACGAATCCCAGGCAACAGAAGCGTTACCTGGGATTTTTCTTCCACATTTTTTTTATTCCCCTATCCCCCTTATTCATTAGACATAATGTACCGATAAAGCTCCCGTATGTAGATAGGTTCTCTAAATAAATTAATGTTTAAAGTTGGCATACACTTTGCGTTCTTAACAAAAAGGCTTATACGGATTAAAGTTTATTGAGAAATTATGAGTTTACTGGAAATTTTAAACCACAGAAGAGCTGTCAGGCATTTCGACCCGGACAAAACGCTCGACAATGCGGTTGTAAAAAGGTGTATAGAACAGGCCACCTTAGCTCCGACAAGTTCTAATATGCAGCTTTGGGAAGCTTATCATGTCACGGACAAGAATGTATTGGAGAAATTGTCTCATGCCTGTCTGGACCAGCTGACAGCACGTTCGGCACAGCAGATTGTCGTATTTGTCACCCGACAGGACCAATACAGGCAGCACGCACAGGCAGTATTTGCATTTGAGAAGGACAATGTCAGAAGCAACAGTCCAGCCGGAAAGCAGGGGAAACGCATCAGGAAGCAGGAACTGTATTATACGAAGCTGATTCCTTTTGTCTATTCGCGCTTCTTCGGTCTGCTGGGACTTTTCCGCAAAGCCCTGGCGCAGTGCATAGGTCTGTTCCGTCCCATAATGCGCCAGGTAAGCGAAGGAGACATACGTGTCAGCGTACACAAGAGCTGTGCCCTGGCTGCCCAGACTTTCATGTTGGCAATGAGTGAGGCCGGATATGATACGTGTCCGCTTGAAGGGTTTGACAGTCGGCTGGTGAAAAAGGCTCTGCATCTGCCTTATGATACAGAAATCAACATGGTCATTACCTGTGGTGTCCGTATGCCGGACGGTGTCTGGGGCGAACGTTACCGCCGTCCATTTGAAGAAACTTACCATCCGGTTTAGGCTTCAGGCCCTGTCTGCCTTTATAAAGGGGAAGAGAAGTTTTTATTCTCATCTGTTATACCTTTCAAAGAAAAAACGTATCTTTGCAGATAATCTGAACAAGACACAATGGATAAGGACTTAAAAGACTTGAGAATTGCTGTTGCTGGGACCGGCTATGTCGGTCTCAGCATTGCCACGTTATTAAGCCAGCACCATCGGGTAGTGGCTGTCGACGTGATAAAGGAAAAGGTCGACCTGATCAACAACCGCCGTTCCCCAATCCAAGACGACTATATCGAACAGTATCTGGCCGAAAAGGAACTGAACCTCACGGCGACGTTGGACGCTGAGGCGGCCTACAGGAATGCCGACTTCGTCGTCATTGCCACACCGACGAACTATGACCCGGTAAAGAACTACTTTGACACACGTCATGTCGAGGAGGTCATTGAGGTGGTAATGAAGGTGAATCCAGATGCTGTCATGGTGATCAAGTCGACAATCCCTGTAGGCTATACGGAGAACATCCGGGCTAAATATAAATGCGACACCATCCTCTTTGCACCAGAGTTTTTGCGTGAGAGCAAAGCACTCTACGACAACCTTTACCCCAGCCGTATCATCGTCGGCCGTCCGGACGGCGACGAGCGACTCGACCGTGCGGCGCATCTCTTTGCCCGATTGTTACAAGAAGGAGCCGTCAGACAGGACATCCCTACCCTCTTCATGGGACTTACCGAAGCAGAAGCTGTAAAGCTCTTTGCTAATACCTACCTGGCCTTGCGTGTAAGTTACTTCAACGAACTGGATACATACGCCGAAGTAAAGGGACTTGATACTTCGAATATTATCCAAGGTGTCTGCCTTGATCCACGTATCGGATCTTTCTATAACAACCCATCATTTGGCTATGGCGGATATTGCCTGCCGAAAGATACGAAGCAGCTGCTTGCCAATTATGCGGATGTCCCCGAGAATCTTATTCAGGCGATTGTGGAAAGCAACCGCACACGCAAGGATTTCATTGCCGACCAGGTGCTGCACACAGCAGGCTATTATGACTATTATGACCGGGGCGATTATAACCCAGATGAAGAGAAGGAATGTATCATAGGAGTCTACCGCCTGACAATGAAGTCGAACAGTGACAACTTCCGCCAGAGTTCTATTCAAGGAGTGATGAAGCGTATCAAGGCCAAGGGAGCACAGGTCATCATCTATGAGCCGACACTGGAAGACGGTGCCACTTTCTTCGGCAGCCTTGTCGTCAACGACCTTCCCGCCTTCAAGCAGCGTTGCCATGCCATCATCGCCAACCGCTACGATAAATGTCTTGACGATGTGAAAGAGAAAGTATATACAAGAGATATATTCAGACGGGATTAATTCTCCTTTCATCCATAAAAGAACAAGCACTGAATGAGTACTCATTTGGTGCTTGTTTCATTTTTCTTTTTGCTATGGTACCAAGTGAGCAACCATTGGGTGCTTTTTTATAGGGGAAAGTCTTAAACGCTAAAAGGGCTTGTTTCACAACAAGCCCATTTATAATACAAAAACATTATGAAATAATTTATTTCGCGAACAAGATTATCATTTAATAATTATGGCTTATGTCGCACACTTGCAAGTACGACACTTGCGCTCGCAGTACCGCTCGCACTGCACACGTATATCATAACCCAGCATCGCACCGAGGATGAAGTCCTCCTCCGGCGAGAGCTGGTTGAGAGGTTTCGTCACCATCAGCCGGATGGCATCAAGACATTCCTTGCGACCGAAGAAGAGATTCATGCGGTCGTGCCCCACCGGCTGGATAAGGTAAGGGATGTTCTGATGTTCGAGCCGGAGCGTAGCGAATGATTCGTACTTCTTGTTGCAAGTGTACAGAACCATCTGTCTGACTCCCTTCTGGTACTCGTAGATGTGATTCATCAGCACCTTCATGTCGGCGGTCATCATATCTGTCATCATCGTCATTCCCCTACTGTAAGAAGAAGTTATAATGCAAGCAGTCCGATCCGTCTTACAGTGCCGGCTTGATTTCTTCCAGCCATGCGTCGATGCGTGCTTCTGTCTGGTCGCCCTCGTTTACATCATCCAAGGCAAGGCCGACGAACTTGC
The DNA here is from genome assembly GCF_900454835.1 of Prevotella denticola. Lineage (GTDB taxonomy): Bacteria > Bacteroidota > Bacteroidia > Bacteroidales > Bacteroidaceae > Prevotella > Prevotella denticola. Next base: position 739,836 of record NZ_UGTM01000001.1, read on the forward strand.
CGTCTACAACAGCCTCGCTGTCGTCGAAGGTATAACCGTCAGTTGACACCCCTGGGAGGATGTTCGCTCCCTGTGCAGCGTCATAGAGTTCCTTCATGCCGCCGCAGAATGTGTCAGAATAGCTTTCAGCGTCGCCACAACCGAAAATCGCTACGGTCTTGCCGGAGAGGTCAGCACCTTTCAGTACGTTGACACCATCATACCAGTCGTCCTGCAGCTCACCCGCACCCCATGTGGAAGTACCGAGAATCAGGTTGTCATTCTCTGCTATTGTCTCTGCCGAGAAGTCTGCAACGTTAATGGCCTCAACGCCGAGCTTCTCGGCGATGGTGTTTGCAATGCTTTCACATGTACCGGTTGATGAACCGTAAACAACAATTGTCTTCTTCATATTTCTGTTACTGATTTAATATTCTTGTTTATTTATTTTTACGTCTGCAAAGATACGATGAAAAAACATTACCTGCAATACCTAAAAATGATGGTTTATGAAAAATACCTACTTTTAGGGAGCGGAAATCACCGTTTTACAAACTTCCTGCCGTTCCTTATGTATATTCCTCTGGGGAGTTCCTCCTGAGAAGTGCCTGCGCACCGGCCATCTAGAAGATAAATGCGTGCGTCTGTCAGCCTGTTTTTCCCATGACCGTCAACCTCCCTGATGCCCGCTGCCTTTCTACGCAGCACTTCGCGCAAACCGGCCTCAACATCAATCTGTCCATATCCATAGAGGTTGTTGGGATAGGCAAGCGACGTGTCATAATGCGTGCAGGTCTTCGAGAAGATGTCCAGACAGTCGGCAGGTGTCAGCCGGGGATCGGCCTGCAGCCACAGTGCGATGGCACCCGTCACGACCGGCGCCGCCATGGACGTACCGGCATCGGCATTCCATGCATAGGTGCGTCCGTTGTAATCGAAGTGGCGCACGTCGCTCTGCACAGGACCGTTTATGTTCTTCGGATTGCTGATGAAGAAAGTGCTGTAAGAAGAGATGATGTTCTGTCCCGGTGCCATGACATCGGGCTTCGTGCGGCCGTCCAGCGTGGGGCCCATGGCGGAGAAGGGTGTCCGCACACCGTGTTGACCATTATCATATACTTTCCGTTCGCCGAGATAATTGACGAAACTGGTGCGGTAACCAGTCGCACCGACACAGATTACGTCGGGCGAACTGGCCGGCGAAAAGACCGTGCGGCTGCAGTCTCCCGCGTCAAGTCCCGGGTCGAGCGTGTGAGGGAACAGATATCCCGACATCCGGTAAAGTTCCACATCGGCATCCCTGCCCATCACCTGAAGGGAGACATAGGGACTGTTACCCACACCGGAATCACAACCCAGCAGAAAGTCATAGGCAATCTCACCGAAATCGTAACAGTTGGGATACGCCTGCACACGCCACACATACTTCTTCCCGTCTATCACCGCCGAGTCGGCAAGAAGCGAGTCGCGGGCCGCACAGACATCCGCCGTAGAGACCTCCAGCACCACAGGGGCGTCCGCCTTATCATATAAGGTCAGCCGGAATGCAAAAGGTTTTCCGGACTTTGCCGTGCAGCCGACCCTGTTCGGGTTGCCCTTGACAAATGCCCCGGCACGTTCCTGTCCTGCCGGTTTATGTATGTAGGTGTTCTTCGCCCCGTCATTCCCTGCCGACGAGACGATAATGTGTCCCGGCCCTGTCATGGCGGAGAGCAGCTGGTAATACAGCTGGTCGTCGCCATGGAAGTCTTGGTGGCTGCCCTCACTGAAGTTGATGACACAGGGCTGGTGATGGCGGTCGGCATAATCGAAGATGTACTTGAAGCCGAGCGCATCCGTGGCGTAGGTGTACTTGTAATAGTCCTTCGGATCAATCAGCGAGGCATTGTCCGCCGCATTGTCGACCAATACCAGGTCAGCATCGCAGGCCATGCCCCGATAAGGCGAAACCACCCCGTTTCCCTCCGCTCCGCCGCCGGCCGCTATCCCCACCGTATGCGTGCCGTGTGTCTGCGTCTCACCGTCAACGGCATGGCCGATTCCGAGCAAGGCCTCCTGCCCGACGTAATCCCGCCCGACGTAAAGGCTTGAACCCAGTGTGTCGCGTGACAGCTGGTCCCACATTGCCTTGATGCGGTAACGGCTCATGTCCGTAGAATAGAAGTTGGGATGCGTCAGGTCGAAACCAATGTCCTGCACGCCTACGACGACACCGTGTCCTGTATAAGCTTCCGGCAGTCCGTCCCCGGCATGGACAGGCTCTGCATTGACAACCACACGTGTCGTATCCATCTGTACGCTGCACCGTCTTCCAGTCTCAATCCTGCTTACCTGCCGGCAGCAGGACAGTCTCCCGAGTTCTCTCAGAGGTATGGCGGCAATGCTGATGTCCCCCATCCGGGCCAGTTCCTTACAGCCATGCCGGTGCAATATTTCCGCCGCATTTCCGTCAATGCGCACGAAAGCCGTCAGCAGCCTGTCGTCACCCTCTCCCCGGGTAAGCTGTCGTACGGTGAGTGCAGAGGTCATCGCCTCACGCACAAAGGGCGACATTTTCTCGTAGCGGGGGCGCTGGGCACTGAGACTGACTGGCAGGAACACCCAAAAGAGAATATACAGAAAACGTTTCATTTGCTTTTGTCTATTGAGCCTGATACGAAAAGGAGGGACTTTCTGTCCGCCTTCAGATGCAAAGGAACGAAAAATAAACGAATCTTGCAAGAAAAGTAATTTCTCCCGCACAGAATCCGACTTCAAAATGTACCCCATAGGCAGAAGCCGGACCGTTCCATCATTCCAGTTTGGATATTCCGCCTGTGCAAGACAATCCCACAGACTTATAAAGGAGGTGTCTGCCGATTCGGCTAATATAGGAAGAAGTGTCTGATCAAATCGGGAGCAGGAGTACCAGGCATTGGGAACTGGAGTACCAGGTATTGGGAACTGGAGTACCAGCCGTTGGGAACAGAGGTTCCAGCCGGTCGGGAACAGATGACTCTCTGTAACCGCATTGAGCAGGCGGATACATGAAAAAGGTCACAAGCCGTTTTCCCGGCCCATGACCTTTGTATATTTCGTATGGACTTCCTTATGGAAGCACGAGACAGGCTGCTTACTTGTTCAGCCCGCGGTTGTTCAGTGTGACATTGAGGAGCTTTACGTACTCACGATACTGACGGTTGTTCAGAATGTAGTGCATATAGGAAAGATCCTTCTTGATGGCATCGTTCACCTTTGCCTCACGCTCAGAGCTGTCAGCAACAGAGGCATTCATCATCTCGGCAGCAAAAGTACGGTTGATGTCCTCGACCACGTCAATCTGATCCTGGTTCAGATTCAGAGCACGGCTCAGAGCGTATGTACTTACATTGAACTTATATGCGTTGGCGTTTGCAGTGTTGTTGTCGTTCTCACCAGCTGCGAAAGCCATTGTCATACTCATCACCGCTACCACTGTCAATACAATCTTCTTCATAATCATTTTCCTTTCTTGATCATTATGAGCTGCCCGAAGGGAACCCGTTGTTATCCTACTTAATTGTAAATTTTATCTTTGTTTCGATTGCAAAGTTACAGCGTAATTCGGAAATGACATGGTCACCCGTCACTTTTTATCCGTTTTCTCTTGTATTTTTGACACACGTCAAGACGTTTGATTTAAATCAGCGGCAGACATCCGGTTCAACATCCGTCTGTTCTTACAGAACGTATGCAGAAGAACCGGAAAACGAAAAAACAATCAGTACACCCCCTTTTCTCATTTTAAATCCTTACCTTTGCAGAAAACAAGTTTTTATACATCAAAAAGAAAATAATGGAGAACAGTACACACCGACTCATCGTAGTCAGCTACGAGCTATACAGTGTAGAGAACGGTCAGGAACATTTTATCGAGAAGACAGAGGAACAGAAACCCATGCAGTTTTATACTGCCTGCGAGATGGCGTTGCCGGCTTTCGAGCAGGAAATCGTTAAATACGGAAAGAACACCGACTTCGAGTTCTCGCTCCCCAAGGAGCAGGCTTACGGTGAGCACGATGCCAAAAGCGTACTGGCACTCGACAAGGAGACGTTTTCTCATGATGGCGTGTTCGACTCGGAGAATATATACAAGGATGCCATCGTTCCGCTGCAGAATGAACAGGGACAGCGTTTCCTGGGAAAGGTGCTGGAGGTGTCGGCCGAAAAGGTGACCGTTGATCTCAATCATCCTCTTGCTGGAAAGGACCTTCAGTTCCGTGGGCACATCATCGAAAACCGTGTGGCAGACGAAGCGGAAGTCAAGGACTTCTTCGAACGGATGAACCAGCACCACTGCGGTTGTGGAGGAGACTGCGGAGGAGACTGTAACTGCGGAGGAGGAAGCAACAGCTGCGGTGAAGGCAGCTGCGGCGGCAATTGCGGCTGCCACTAAAGTCCACCATTGTCTATTCTTATGAACACATTTGGAAAACTCTTTACTCTGACCACCTTCGGCGAGAGCCATGGCGCAGCTGTGGGTGGTATAGTCGACGGGATGCCGGCCGGCATCTCCATTGACACAGATTTCATCCAGCATGAACTTGAACGTCGCCGGCCAGGGCAGAGCCGTATCACGACAGACCGCAAGGAAGCCGACCGGGTGGAACTGCTGAGCGGTGTGTTCGAGGGGAAATCCACTGGCGCACCGATCGGATTCCTTGTCCGCAACACAAACCAGCATTCAAAGGACTACGACAACCTCCGCAACCTCTTCCGTCCGTCACATGCCGACTATACCTATTACAGCAAATATGGCATCCGTGATCATCGTGGGGGCGGACGTGCATCGGCACGCATCACACTGTCCCGAGTAGTGGCAGGCGCACTGGCAAAACTCGTACTGCGGCAGCTGGGTATCAGTATCACGGCCTATACATCTCAAGTCGGCGATATACGGCTCGGCGGAGACTACCACCAATACGACTTCAGTCTCATCGAATCAAACCCTGTCCGATGTCCTGACCCGGAGAAAGCCAAGGAAATGGAAACGCTCATAGCACAGGTAAAGCAGGATGGTGATACCATCGGCGGGGTCATCACCTGTGTCATCAAAGGCTGTCCTGCCGGCCTGGGCGAGCCGGAATTCGGGAAGCTGCACGCACTGCTGGGTGCCGCCATGCTCAGCATCAACGCCGTAAAGGGATTTGAATACGGCGAGGGATTTGCCGGCTCATCATGGCGTGGGAGTCAGCAGAACGACATCTTTCTGCCTGCCAAAGACAAACCTCAAACCTCAAACCTCAAACCTCAAACTCCAAACCTCAGACTCCAGAGCAATCACAGCGGCGGCATACAGGGCGGTATCAGCAACGGAGAAGACATCTACTTCCGTGTGGCCTTCAAGCCTGTCGCGACTCTGCTTATGGAACAGCAGACTGTAGATAAAGAGGGGCATCCCGTCACAATGACCGTATGTGGCCGGCACGATCCCTGTGTCCTGCCCCGTGCAGTACCCATCGTTGAGGCCATGGCTGCCATGACGATACTTGACACACTGCTGATAAGCAGGACAAACAGACTTTAGATAGAAGCGGAACAATACATACAGGCATACTGCCGTCATGAACCCTGACACTTCAGGCATATTACTGTCGGGGAAAAAGAAAAACAGTCGGGTGACTGGCCAGGTCACCCGACTGTTTTCTCCTATGGGACAGACTCTGAAATCCATCTTATTCCAGCATTCCCTCTTCATACTGAAAGTACCGCAAGAACATCACCTGGCAGATTCTTTCCTGCGCAACAAAGCGGAGATGCCCACTGTTTCTGGACGGTTCAGTCCAAGGTCTTTATAAATGCTTTCAGCGTCGACCCGCCGTCAAGCGACGGAGCATAGGCCTCAAGGATGTTCAGACGTGTATTTCCGCCCCTACGCTTCAGGTCTTCTGCGGTGTTCAGTACACAGATGTCCCCTGCCAGACCGCAGACATCAATCTGTTCTATCCCCAAGGCACGGACCAGCCGGTTTATTACGTCTGCAGACACCTCATTCTGCATGATGGAATACTCATCCCTCTGGATACTGTCGCCTTTATATAACAAGGTAAAACCTCCTTTCGACTCATTGAGGGTCACCAACAGCGGCTCCCATATAGCCGCACCTGCAGAATGCTGCACACAGTGGCGCGGCCATTGCCCACCCTCATCGGCAAAAGAACAGTGGTGGTAGGGGTGCCAGTCTGAAGTGACTATCTTCACTGCATATTCATCACCATGCGCCTTTACATACGCTGCCAGTGCATCCATCGCCTCGGCAGCGCCTTTTACTGGGAGTGAACCACTGATAAAGTCGATCTGCGGATCGACTACCAATAACATTTTCTTCATCGTCAATCTTCCTTAGACATTATCAGACACAACCGATTACCTCTGTGATCGAGTGGCAGCCATGACGGTCGAGCCAGTCGTTGATACCGTCACGCACTTTAATCGTCACCTGCGGATCAATGAAGTTTGCAGTTCCTATCTGGATAGCGGTAGCTCCTGCCATAAGAAACTCGATGGCATCCTCGGCTGTGGAAATACCGCCCAGACCGATGACTGGTATCTTCACAGCCTTTGCAACATCATTGACCATACGGACTGCTACGGGCTTTACAGCAGGACCACTCAGCCCCCCCGTACGGATACTCAGCTTCGGGCAACGCCGTTCAATGTCAATCGCCATTCCCATCAATGTATTAATCAGCGATACTGAGTCGGCACCTTCATCCTCGCAGGCACATGCTATACCGGCAATATCCGTGACATTAGGCGAGAGCTTCACAATCATTGTCTTATGGTAATGTTGGCGAACAGCCTTCACTATAGAAGCTGCACCGGAACAGGTAACACCGAACGACATACCGCCTTCTTTCACGTTAGGACAAGAGATGTTGACCTCAATGGCAGGAATACTGTCCAGGGCATCAAGCCTCTCAGCCGTCTCAGCATATGATTCGGGGGAATCTCCACTCACGTTGACTATCATATTAGTATCAATATCCTTTATCTCAGGATAGATGTGATCGATGAAATAATCCACTCCCTTGTTCTGTAAACCCACACAATTTAGCATTCCCTGAGGCGTCTCCACCATACGTGGATAGTCATTCCCTTCACGTGGTTTCAGCGTCGTTCCTTTGACAATGATGCCTCCAATCTCTTCCAATGGTACGAAATCAGCAAACTCCAATCCATAACCAAACGTGCCGCTGGCTGTCATTACAGGGTTCTTGAGATGTAAGTTATTTATCTTTACATTTAAATCAGCCATACTATAATTATCTTTTTTACATAATTACACCTTAACTCATAAGGATTATTGCCTCCACATAAAGTTCTTGCTTGTGTAGAATCATCCTTATTAGCCCTGTCAGGCTAATTGAACTGACCCAACTGACCGGATCCGATAAAGCCAATAATCCTAACTGTCCCATCCACCTTACTCCCCCCACAACAACCGTCGGGTATCGAAGACTGGTCCTTCTTTACAGACACAGAGATTACCTTCTGTGGTTTTCTCTACACAACAAAGGCAAGCACCAACGCCGCATGCCATCATATTCTCTAAGGATGCTTCACAAGGAATAGACTTCTGATGGGCGTAACGTGCCACAGCCATCATCATAGGCTTAGGACCACAGGTGGAGATACGGTCAAAAGGTCCGGTTGAAAGGACTGAATGATTCGTCACAAAGCCTTTCTCACCCGCAGAGCCATCCTCCGTAGTTATGCAAACCTTTCCATACTTCTCGAAAAGCGGAACCTCTGCCAAATCGGCTGCCGTGCGGGCACCTAACAAAAAGACGGGACTTCCACCAGCCTCCTTGATCTGCTTACCGAAATAGAGCAATGGGGCAACGCCGACACCACCTCCAACAAGCAGAATACGCTCTGCAGGATGAGACAAAGGCGTAAATGTATTGCCCAAAGGGAGTACACAATTCAACATATCTCCCTCGTGCAGGCGTGCGAGCGTGCGCGTACCTTCTCCTACGGTTGCAACAAGCAGCCACAACTCATTACGGTCACGATCAACGAAATTAATGGAAATCGGACGGCGAAGAAAGGTAGAAGGCGAGCCGTCCACTCTCACCCCTACGAATTGACCGGGAAGCATCTCTGGAAGGGGCTTGTCGTCTGTCAGCTTAATAAGGACATTCCTTGCATTGATACGTTCCGCAGAAGATACCTTCAAATCGAGGACATACTTCTTCATCTTTATCTTGCCTTTAAGTATTATGCAATTACTGCAAACGAGGGCAGAGGAAATTTTAATTTCAATCTGTCGAGTGCAGCTTATTTTATGCAAAAATAATGCAAACGAGGACAAAAGAGAGCTTGCTCTCTGTTTGTCGAGTGCAGCTTATTTTATGCAAATTTAGATAAAATATCCCGATTAAAAGCTGATTGGGGGAAAAAACAGAAATAAATCCTTTGCCGACAGGCTTACGGCTGTGTTTGTACAAGAAACAAAAGTTTGTACAAGAAACAAAAACCGAAGACACGCAAATCTGACATACAGACTTTCATATTCTCCTTATAGATGACCGGGACTATCAGTTCAACAGGAGAAGATGGGATACAAAAACGGAAAAGCAGGCGATAACCAGTGGTTCCTTGTTTTCCCGGCCTCGAAATATCTTTGCATGAAAATTGTCTGACATATTAAGCACAGAAGGCAGAGAGGATAAATTGTATGTTTACAACCATCAGATGTTCAGTTAGGTATAATACCGTTTTACAAAGGTGCCCGATAAGACCTCAATCAAGCACTACTTATCCTCAACTAAGCACTTGTCAGATTTCAATTAGTGTTTAATAGCGTTGCAACTAGACTCCTTTTTTACACCGTCTGTAATTATCTGGTAATCAGTATGCTGTAAGAGCAGTTCTTGTCTGCGTAAGACAGGATGAACGAGGAAGGTCGGCATCAGAAAGCAGTTGTACAGCAATATCCAGCAATAATGTTTGCAGTCTGCACATGACATTTTATTCAAGTACCGATACTGGAATTACAGAAAAATGCGTAATTTTGCACCCGTTTACAGTTTACCAGACATTAATAAGTTGTGGACCATTCATCTACCATAAAGGGCTATGGCTATGCCACCCTTTCAGCCATCACATTCGGAACGATTCCCCTTTTCTCCATCCCGGTTATGGAGGCGGGTATGTCGCTGCCGTCTGTACTGATTTACCGTTTTGCATTCGGCTGTCTCTCGATGATGGCAGTTCTGCTCTGGCGTAGGCAGACCCTGCACATCCGGTGGGGAGACGGTCTGCGCATCATGTTTCTTTCCCTCCTATATGCCGTATCGGCGGTATGTCTCTTCAGCAGCTATGAGTATATGCCTGGCGGTGTCGCAACGACGTTGCTGTTCTCCTATCCTGTATGGACGGAGATACTGCTCATTCTGTTCTTCCATGAGAAGATAACGTTGCGTATAACTCTGGCGGTTTTTCTGGCAATTGCCGGTGTGTTCTTTCTCGGGGGTATCGGTCAGATGGATGGCATCAAGTCGGTATGGGGGATAGTCCTCGCCATGTCTTCTGGGCTGCTTTATGCCATCTATATGGTCATTTTTCCCCATATGCGTATCCGAAGACTCCCGGCACTCAAGCTGAATTTCTATATTTTTTTCATGGCAATGCTCCTGCTTGTCCTGTATGCCTCGTTCACGGCAGGCGGTGTACAGCGTATTCCTGACGGGGCATCATTTTTTTCGCTCATACTTCTCGGGCTGGTTCCGACTACGGTCAGCAACGTCACTCTTGTGCGGTCGCTTACACTGATCGACTCTGCCAGCGTGGCAATCCTTGGTGCTTTCGAGCCCCTTACAGCAATGGCCATCGGCATCACGCTCATGGGCGAACCGCTCACTACCGCTGTCGTCATCGGTTTCGTGCTCATCATTGCCTCTGTACTGATTCTTATCACCAAAGGGAAAACCTCACCAAATCCGCTTCGGAAATATGCCAGTCATAAAGAATAACATCATCCTGTGGCATCTCCTCGCTGCCGTCATCGTCGGCGTATGGGGAACGACCTTTGTCAATACGAAAGTCCTTTACAACAGCGGACTGACCCCATTGGAGATTTTCTTTCTCCGGTTTCTAATCGCCTATATCTGTATATGGTTCATCTCGCCACGCCGGCTTTTTTCCCGGACATGGCATGATGAGCTGATTATGCTGCTGCTGGGTGTCACGGGAGGTTCCGTCTTCTTTCTCGCTGAAAACTATGCTGTAGGGCTTACCTATGTCAACAACGTCAGTTTCATAGTCTGCACGGCTCCCTTGATGACTGTGATACTTGGCATTGCCTTCGTAAGAAGCATCAAGGCACGCTGGCCACTGATAATCGGTTCGCTGGTTGCACTGGCGGGCGTGGCAATCGTCATCTTCAATGGCAGCCTTGTCTTGCACCTCAATCCATGGGGCGATCTGCTGGCTCTGCTGGCATCGGTATGCTGGGCTGTCTATTCTCTGCTGATGAGGAAGGTTTCACACGCTTATTCTGCATTTTCATTACACGTAAGATTTTCTTTTACGGGCTTGTGACGGTATTACCGGCATTCTTCTTCGATCCATGGACCGCCGCCCCATCCATGCTGCTGATGCCGAAGGTTGTCTTGAACCTGCTCTTCCTCGGGCTTGTTGCCTCTTTCCTCTGCTTTGTCCTGTGGACATTGGTCATTGGAAAAATCGGTGCCATGACCTCTTCGAACTATCTGTACCTCAATCCTGTCACCACCGTTGTTGCAAGCGCTGTCTTTCTCAGCGAGCCCATGACTGCCATTGCGTATGTCGGAAGTGCGTTGATACTTGCGGGTGTAGCGGTGGCGAATAAATAATCTCAGGAGAATTGTACACGTCTGAATAACCGTTGTAGCACCCATACAAGCTCAGTATATGTTCAGCCAGCCTCAACTATGTAAGTCGAGAGTGTTTCAAAATACAAACCAACGACTTGACAACTTTCAATCTGTAAGATGATATTTCCAAAAAGGGAAAAGCCCGTTTCTCTACTCACAAAGGAGTTTTGAAACGGGCCTTTCTTATTGTGTCGTTTTAGGCTGTAAGACTTTCAAAAAGGCATTCGTGTTTTAACGCATCCTCCTGTTCTTCTGCCGCGACCTTATCTTATTCCCACTCGATTGTCGAGGGCGGTTTGGAGGAGATGTCATAACATACGCGGTTGACGCCTTTTACCTTGCGGATAATCTCGTTGGAGACATCAGCCATGAAGTCGTAAGGAAGATGTGCCCAGTCGGCTGTCATGGCATCCATTGAGGTGACAGCGCGGAGGGCAACAGGATGCTCATAGGTTCGTTCGTCGCCCATGACGCCTACGGAGCGGATAGTAGAAAGCAGTACGGTTCCTGCCTGCCATACATGGTCGTAAAGACTTGTTCCATCGGGCATCGTGTAGTCGTGCATCTTTTCAATATAAATGTCGTCGGCATCCTGAAGAATACGTACCTTCTCACGGGTGATGTCGCCCAGAATGCGGACAGCAAGGCCAGGTCCGGGGAAAGGATGGCGTTTGATAAGACGCTCGGGCATTTCCAGCTGATGGCCCACCCGGCGGACTTCATCCTTGAAGAGCCAGCGGAGAGGCTCGCAGAGCCGAAGTCGCATCTCATCGGGAAGTCCACCGACATTGTGGTGGCTCTTGATGACCATACCCGTAATGCTCAGGCTTTCAATGCGGTCAGGATAGATTGTACCCTGCGCCAGCCACTTGGCATCCGTGATCTTCCTGGCCTCTGCATTGAATACCTCGACGAAGTCCCGGCCGATGATCTTGCGTTTCTGTTCAGGGTCAGTCACGCCTTCCAGATCCTTGAAGAACTTTTCAGAAGCATCCACGCCTGTCACGTTCAGTCCAAGTCCCTTGTAAGCCTTCATTACCTTTGCAAATTCGTTCTTGCGCAGCATGCCATGATCAACGAAGATACAGGTAAGGTTCTTGCCGATTGCCTTGTTGAGCAATACCGCACATACGGAAGAGTCGACACCGCCGGAAAGACCAAGGATGACACGGTCATTGCCGACCTGTCCTCGTATCTCCTGAACAGTGCTCTCGATGAAAGAGGCCGCACTCCATTCCTGCCTGCTTCCGCAGATGTCAACTACAAAGTTCTTCAGCAGCTGTTTCCCCTGCAGGGTGTGGTAAACTTCCGGGTGGAACTGCACTGCCCATACCGGTTGCGTCTTCGATGCGAATGCAGCATACTTGACATCTCCTGTCGATGCGATGGCCTCGTAATCTGCCGGGATGGCCGTTATTGTGTCGCCATGACTCATCCAGACTTGAGACCCCTTTTCGAAACCTGCAAAGAGACGGTTGTCAAGGCTGATTGTCTCCAGATTGGCACGACCGTACTCACGCGTACCGGTCTGTTCTACCTTTCCTCCATTTGAATAAGAGAGGAACTGGGCGCCATAACAGATTCCGAGGACCGGGATCCTGCCGATGAACTGGCTGAGGTCTGTCTTGAAAGCCTCCGGGTCGTGGACGGAATAAGGCGATCCGGAAAGAATCACTCCGATCACCGACGGGTCGTCCTTGGGAAACTTGTTGTAAGGAAGAATCTCGCAGAAGGTGTCAAGCTCACGTACACGGCGGCCGATGAGCTGTGTGGTCTGTGAGCCGAAGTCCAAAATGATAATCTTCTGTTGCATTGAATGATAATAATATTTAAAGGGCGTATCAGTCCTCCGGACTGGAGACCTGACGACCTGAATTTGCAATAAAGTCTTCTGCTGTCTGCAGAGTGTTGAGTTTGCCTACATCCACAAGATGAAGGTCGTTCTTCAGTTCACCACGGATGTCCAGCCTTGCGCAGTTGCTGATATAGAAATCCATGATCGGGAACTTGTCTTTCCCTACGGCCTCGATTGCCTGCAAGGCAGAGGGAGCCACTACGTGAATACCCGAGAAGGCATAGAGGTAGCAGTTGTTCTGGTGATATGAAGCCACATCTTCTGACGGTGATACGAAATGCAGCCGGCGGATGTCTGCATGAGGCGATTTCACTTCGCCGGTAGCAATGTTCGTCCATCCTGCCAACCGCAGGTTCTTGTCAAAGACAAGGTAACGCTGGGTGACACGTCGGCTTACCAGGAGCAGTGCATCAGCCTTTTTCTCCAGGGCATGTCGATAGAAGGCAGCCAGATCTACATTGCTCAATATGTCCACATTATGGATCAGCACCGGCCAGTGTCCGTCAAAAAGCGAAGCAGCTCGCTTGATGCCGCCGCCGGTATCAAGGAGCTGCTCTGATTCGTCAGACACATGGATTTCCACGCTATAATCGTGTGTCTTCAGGTAGCTTTTTATCTGGTCTGCAAAATGATGCACATTCACAACCATGCGGTTGCATCCTGCCTCTGTCAGTCTTCTGATGACATGTTCAAGCAGCGGCGTATCCCCTACCCTTACCAACGCCTTGGGCATTGTGTCAGTAAGTGGTTTCAAGCGGGTCCCGAGACCGGCTGCAAAAATCATTGCTTGCATTGGCTTCTTTTTTATGCCTGCAAAATTACGTTTTTTATTTCAGTCTGCAAAGGAAAGGACCGCATAAATCATAAAAAGAAGCAGAGGGTGACAGCCGGCTTTCCGGCCGATGATATTTTCTCTGTTCCTGTCCTTTATTTTCATTTATCCTTCTTTTTATCCTGCCGTGGGAATGTCTGTTCTTTATGGAAATACCATCCATCTATATAATGGAAACACATGACTATTGTCCCGAAGAGTTTGTGTACGAAACGGAATATCCCGCTGTTACGGAATTGACGTATATCAATATTTCCCTATACGGGAGATAATTGTCTGCTGTTATTTGTCCGGAAACATAGCCTGTGACTACCTTTGTACCACGGAAAGAAAAATCATTTAGGACAGCAGTAAATAGATTCAGGTTTTAGTTATCTCAGGTAGAATTAATTGATTGTTTCAGTGGAAATCAGGCTGTCAGTAATTTTAAGGTTAATTTGATTAGGGTTCAGGAGAAACACTATGGGCTGTCTGTCGACAGCTATGGAGAAGGCACAACAAGGCGGGTGACCGCTGTTGTGCCTTTTCTTCGTTGACGACTTGTTGTTCCCGGGTGAACTCTGCGTTTCCAGTACAAAGGAGTTGAGGATGTCCGTAAAAACAAGAGTTCCATGTAGACCTTTCAGCATACGCCTATATCGTTTGCGTGTCGATATAGGCTTTTCAAGATGGTTCATATCTTGTTGATGTCGATGTAACCGTGCATGACGGCGTAAATCGTCAATGCCGACACGCTTCTCATGCCGAGTTTGTACATGATGTTTTTGCGATGCGTGATGACGGTCGTCAGACTGATGTTCAGCTTTTCGGCTATCTCCTTGTTGATCATTCCCTGGACAATGAGCGACAGTACTTCAATCTCCCGGTTGCTCAGAATCTTGTTCTTCAGCACCTGCGGCAGCTCCGGAAGATTACGTCCGCCTGAGTGCCCATACTGCTCTATCTTCAGAATGGCCCTGACCAGCTCGTCTTCCGGTACATTGATGCAGAAGCTGTGAAAGCCCGAAAGCTGTGCATTGGGATCCTTCGTGATGGTCAGAACGATTGTCTTGTGGATGCACTGTGAGAAGAACTGTCTGTTCTCCAGTACAATCACCTGTGCGACGAAATAATGGTAAAAGGACTCCGGATGGGCATCTTCAAAATCCTGAAACGTAGAGAATGTCTCAACGGTCATAATCGGCATGACATTCTGCAATATCTGTTTCAGGCCCAATACGGCAAGTGTGTTGGGATCGACGATGGCCATCCTGGGGCGTTCTTTCTTTATCTCTGTATTTTCCATGCCTGTCAGTAAAGGTACAAATTAATATTCAGAAGCGTAGTCCGGCACTGTGGTTTTACGGCCCCCATTACAGTTTTACACTGCTGATGTCTACCAGATTATTGACTATGGCATAGATGGTCAGCCCGGCCGGGGAGTGAATCTGCAGCTTGCGTGCGATGTTGCGCCGGTGGGTGATGACTGTGTTGGTCGAGATACAGAGATGGTCGGCTATCTCCTTGTTTGTCATTCCTTGTGCTACAGCCACGATGACATCCTTTTCCCGGTCGCTCAGCACCTCGTTGGAGTCAGGACTCTGCGTAATCATGTTCGTTATCTTCAGGCTGACGTCTTTCTGCTGGGTTTTCTGTTCCAGCCGGCGGATGACGGGAATGAAGATTTCCTCTTCCACCTCGGCGTGCAGTGTCAGCCATCCCTCACAGTTGTAAATATCGTATAGGGTAGCCGTCAGCCGGTTATTGTGATGGGCATCAGAGGGAAGATACTTGATGATGATGCTCTTCAGTTCCCGAAGTTTGAGGTCTGTCTGACTATGGTGCTTCGAGTAGGTTTCAATATCATAAGCATCGCTCGCCTCCCCTTTCAGCATGGCTTCAACGTAGGGGAACACCATTTTCTCTTCATACTTCATGTGGTTACGGATGTCATGCGCATACTCGTCGAAGAGCCGGAGAATAAGGCGGGCCAGATTGTCGGTCTCGTCCAGGGCGGCTGTCAGCTCCTTGCGGATAGAGGGCAGCTCAAAATCAAGATAATAGGTATGACTTGCCTGCAGATACTGCATAAGTGTCGGGATTGAGAGGCGGTCCATGTCGTCAAAGCCTTTGTATCCATTGATGGTGAAATTGACGACCGACAGGAATGTATAAGTATCTACATTCTGCTCGTCGCAGACTTCGCGTACCGTCTTGTCTCCGAAGCCAAGACTAATGCCGAAGCAGCCGAGACTCTGCAGCAGGT
Source organism: Prevotella denticola (assembly GCF_900454835.1). Classification (GTDB taxonomy): domain Bacteria; phylum Bacteroidota; class Bacteroidia; order Bacteroidales; family Bacteroidaceae; genus Prevotella; species Prevotella denticola. The sequence continues at coordinate 755,627 of NZ_UGTM01000001.1, forward strand.
CGTAATTATCCTTGATAAGATTGATCATCTTGTCTTCAGGCTCATACATCTTCTGATTCTTCATCTTGTTCTTCTTTTCAATATAGTATGCAAAATAACAAAAAAAAAATCAATGACACAATAATTATTATTAGGTATTTGATTTTTCATCCTTATTTGTTGGTAGGAGAAGGACAACTCGAGGGGCTTATCCGTATCGGGAAGTGTTTGACAGCTGTCAGAATGGCGATTATCCAGCCGTTTCAGCCGATCGGAACCGGCCGGGATATATTCATGTACCTGCGCCTTGCAGGCAGGTAAGGAAGTGCTGTTCTCTGATGGAGAGTGCTCTGAGAGAACGCCAGGGAAAGTTTTATGATGTTGTTTTATGTCATATAATAATAAGCTGTATCACAATGATTTTATTTACATATATTCATGTTCTTGTTTCAAGCTGGTCTACTTGGTTCTCAAAGCCTCACACCATGGAGGCACATCGCCCTGTCTGGTACGATTGTTCCCGACTGCTTGGGAACAGAATTCCCAAGTACTTGGGAACGGCGTTCCCAGCCCTTGGGACGGGCAGTCCCGACCACTGTGTGTCAGCGTATGCCCTGCTTTTCAGAGCTGCATATATACTTCAATGCCTTCCGAAGATACCTAAATATAATGATAAAAAGGACTGAAAACAGAGACAGAAGGCAAAAAGGAAGGCTGATAATATCAACAAAACTGGGTATTGCCGAATACTGTATAATATTATACCTTTGCAGGTAAAATTATATAAAATACCCGTTGGCGGAATTAATTTAGTGCGTATTTAATTCTTCCGATGGGTTTGTTATTAATAAAGTTGACATATTGTAATATGGTCAGCGCACTAATTTTCCCGATTATTCGGGCAAACAGACCATTTGTTATTTTCGCATAATTCCTGATAACCAAAAATTGATCTGTGAGTTGTGAGAAGAGAGTTTCAATCCTTTTTCTGGCTTTGGCAAAAGGGATTAATTTTGGTTTCCAATTCTTTTGGTCCAGCCTATATGGACATTCCAATCTAATGTGAGCCGTTTGGAAAAGATCGAGTTGAACATCAGCCCCTATATATCCCTTGTCGCCATAGATGTTACAGTCATGATAGACCAGCTTGACATCTTTCATATAATTGAGGTCATGCACGCTGGCCTTTGACAAGTCATAGGAGTGTATCACCCCACTTAACCCACAGAGTGCATTGAGTTTATAGCCAAAGTAATACATATTTTGAGATGCACAGAAGCCGAAATCCGGTGCTTGTGAGAAATCTCCCATTCGCCCCATCTTGCAACGCTTCCCTCTGGCAACCCTGCATACGGCTATCGGCTTGGAATCTACGAAGAATTGAGTTTCCCCACCGTCCATTTGGGCAGCGATTCTCTTTCGTATGTCTTCGCATAATCCTGCGGTATTCTTTCTACGGTCGTTGAATTGCCTGCGAGATATGAGGTTAGGTATTTTGTCTTTGTACTCCTGAAGCTTATAATCAAAAAGCCATTTTTCACTATCAATGCTCTCTGATTCCGCTGTCAAGGACAAGGCAACGACCTCCAAATCTGAAAATTTTGGCATGGGACCACGACGGGGTATATTTCCCTGCTCATTGACAAGGTTGTGAGAGAATTGCTTGCATATCTCAAGGATTTTGACGAATTTTGTGTATAAGTTGCACATACGAGGATTTGTACTTAATGGTTTTGACTTCACTAAGTTACTAAAAATCAACGATATGTGCAACTTTTTGTATATCATTATAGCTACATTTTAATTCCGCCAACGGGTATAAAATATATTAAGTTAGAGATGGATAATTTTACACTTGGAGTTATTTTAGGTGCGGCACTGCTTGCAGGTACAACTCGTATACAGGCACAGGTAAATGCCTCTGACTCTGTAATGAATCATGCCAAAGGCAATAAACTCAGTGTGGGTGGCTACGGTGAAGTGGCCTATTCACGCAATTTCTACAGCGACCATGTCAGCAGATACACGCTTGCCGACGAGCACAGGAATGACCCTTCGCACGGAAGGTTCGATATTCCTCATGCGGTTGTCTACCTTGGCTACGACTTCGGCAAGGGCTGGACAATGGGAACGGAGATAGAATTTGAACACGCCGGAACCGGTGTTTCGTACGAGAAAGAGAATGAAGAGGGAGGAGAATGGGAACAGGAAACAGAAAAAGGCGGTGAAGTGGAACTGGAACAGTTCTGGCTCCAGAAGTCATTCTGGGGAGGAAAGTTCAACATCCGCGCCGGACACATCGTCGTGCCCGTCGGCCTGAACAATACGCACCATGAGCCTTTGAATTTCTTCACGGTCTACCGTCCCGAAGGAGAGAACACCATCCTGCCCTCCACCTGGCATCAGACGGGTATCAGCTTCTGGGGAAAGCTGAAAGACTGGCGTTATGAGGCACAGATTCTCGCTGGTCTGAACGCCGACCATTTCACTCACGACTACTGGATTCATAAGGGTGCGTCGTCTCCACTGGAGTTCGACGTGGCCAACAAGTATGCGCTTGCCTTGCGTATCGACAACTATTCGGTCAAAGGTCTCCGTCTTGGCCTCAGCGGTTACTGTGGCAATTCCATCGGCAACACTTATCCCAATGACGCTGCAGGGGCAAGCCAGAAGTACAAGGGGACAGTTCTGATCGGCTCGTTCGACTTCTCCTATAATGCACACAACTGGATTGTACGTGGTCAGGCAGACTATGGTTATCTCGGCGATGCTGCCCAGCTGAAGTACTTCTCTAACCGTCGTAACAAGCTCTCTCCATATCACCATACCCCAAGTGTCAGCAAGAATGCTTTTTCGTACGGTATAGAAGCCGGTTATGATGTCTTCTCACAGATTCAGAAGCTGCGTGATGACCATCAGAAATTATATGTCTTCGGGCGTTTTGAGCAGTATAATCCTTATGCTTCCAAGACGAACAACGAGAACTACGATTATACAGCAAAGAAGAATGTCAGCTTCGGCATCAACTATTACCCGTTGCCGCAGATTGTGGTAAAGGCTGATTACAGCTGTCGCATACTGAAAAGCCAGTACAACAACGAGCCGAGCATAAACATCGGTATCGCTTATGCCGGCTTCTTCCTCTGACCTGTCCCCAGTACGAACTCATAATTTAATCAATAACAGTATTACAAATGAAAATGATCAGAAAATCAGCCCTGCTGTTTGCTGTAGCAGGCACACTCAGTTTAGGTTTTACAGCATGTTCCAGCAATGACGATCCGGGTATTTCCGAGGAAGACTATACCAACAAGCAATTCGGCAATGAGGCCATGGCTGCCTGTACGGATCTGACGACCGCTTTGACCGAGGCCAACCAGGCAATCGTATCTTCACAGCTCAGTGCCGAACAGAAGAAAGAGCTGCAGAACATTCTGAATGCCAATGTGGATAACGTCATCTACCCCACCTACAAGGAGCTGGGAGATGATGTTGAAGCATTGCATGCTGCTCTGGGCACACTCTCCGAGAAGCAGATCAGCCAGAAGAATGTAGACGATGCCTGTGCTGCTTTCCTCAAGGCGCGTGAACAGTGGGAGAAGAGTGAAGCATTCCTCATGGGGCCCGCTTCCGACTTCTCCATCGACCCGCACATCGACTCCTGGCCGCTCAACCGCACGGCACTGCACGCCTATTTCGGCAACCCGACTGCGGAGATCAAGGATGAGAGCATTCTGGGCTTCCACGCTCTGGAGTTCATTCTTTTCAGAAACGGTAAGCCGCGTAAGGTAGCAGAGTTCCAAGGCAATGATACTTATCCTAACTTTACCGACATCAAAGGCTCGGATGAGTTGAAGTATGCTGAAGCAGTCATCAAGGACCTGCTGAACCATGTCTATGAGCTTGAGGTTGCGTGGAATCCGACGAACGCAACTCGTCTTGCAGCTGTAAAGGCAGCCAATCTGAAATATCAGACGGAGAAAGGACTTTCATACGGCGAGAACATGAGGTCTGCCGGTGATGCGGCCAAGAGTACATTCGCTTCGATAGATGTGGCTGTCACGCAGGTTCTTTCCGAGACGGAGGGCAGTTGCCTTGGCATTGCGAATGAGGTCGGTACCGCCAAGATTTCCAATCCGTTCCAGGCTGGCGACATCAGTTATGTAGAGTCTCCGTACAGTTACAATTCAATCACTGACTTCCAGAACAACATCCGGAGCATTGAAAATATATGGTATGGTGGCAGAAACGGTAAGAACAGCAATGCTGCATACAGCTTCCACAAGTTCTTCCAGAGCAACAAGACAGCAGTCGGAAGGAAGGTTGAGGCTGCGATAGAGACTGCAATCCAGAAGATCGGCAGAATGCCGAAACCATTCGTCAAGTACGTCAGTAAGGTCTGGAACAAGAAGTTCGAGGACGACAACGACTTCGATGTGAAGGAATAGAAAACTGCTCCTGGAGAGATACTACGATTGCGTTCTGCCACTGATTTTATGCGGCAGGACGCTTTCCTACATGACATCACAAAAACATTACAATAAGATTTATGAAGAGAAATAATGGATGGGTATTGGCCGCCTTGGCGATGATGCCGTTACTCAACACAGCCTGTTCGGATGACACCACTACACCGGCAGATGAAGACAAACTTGCAAAGAAAGAAACGAATTTCGGCAAGAAGAACGATGTGTTCAGTGCCGAAGAGTGGTATCCGGGAGGTGAATTGGGTACGACGGAAGGAAGAGCTTATTCCGACCCGACACCGGCTGTCACGAATGTTCCTGGTATGGAAGACAGCTTCAACAGAGGTGAAAACTTCTTCGAGCGTTCCTTTACCTTGACGGACAACCCCTACCGGGGACTTGGTCCGGCATGGGTACGCAACAACTGTGAACAGTGTCATCCTTCTTACGGTCATGGAAAACGCCAGACAATCTATAACGGAAAGGCGTTCGGAAACGGTTACCTGCTGGTTATCTACCATCCGACAGCCGGTGTGGACGGTGACGGTGTGGCATACGCTGCAAACAGTTACGTAAGGCACGTGACCGGTATGCCTCAGACTAACGCCATGACGCCGTTCAAGGCACCTGTTGATGAGAGCGGCATCAATATCGAGTGGAAAACGGTTTCCGGTACGATGCCGTCAGGTATCTCTGCTACACAGTTCCCTGATGGTGAGAAATTCCAGCTGATCTATCCGGAAGTCACCATCAAGCAGGAAGCTTTCAACACTTTCCCCAAACCTGACAATTATGAAGTCAGACTGGAATCGACCATTGGATTGTATGGTACCGGACTGCTCGATGCCATTGACAAGGAGGATATGAAGGCGCAATATCAGAAAGAAGCCAAAAAGGCTGATTTGAACCCTGTCATGTGGAACAAAGCTGCTGACGACTGGGCTGCAACAGCATGGTACACGCTGGCTGACGGCACCAAGGCCATCAAGAAATTTACATACGGCATGACCCGTGCCTCATTGCAGGACGGACCGGGTGCGAATGCCATGTGGAACATTACAAATGTTACCCGGTCTGACCGTCGTTACCTCTATACCACGGATATGTGGGCAAAGGCCATGTCGATGGACAAGGATGTCATCAGCTACATCAAGCAGAACGGTAAGCAGTCAGGCTCTATTCTGCACCCGTACTATGGCAACGGAACGGACGAGGATATCAGTAAGAATGTAAATATGTTGCTCGGCCTCAACGCGAAGAGTGATGCCGATGCCTACAAGAAGCATTTCGTTGACAATGGACCGTTTGCTGGACAGGACGAGATGAGCAACAAGGACTACTACGACTTCATGGTCTGGCACCGTGGCCTGGCTGTCCCGGCTGCACGTGGTCTCGACAACCCTGTCGTACAACGTGGCAAGAAAGTCTTCATGGAAATAGGCTGTACAAGCTGTCACCGTCCGTCATGGAAGACCGGAAACGACAACTACTGGGTTGACAATGCCATCAGGGATTATGCCAAGAGCATCGGTAAGAATCCGGAGACGATGCTGCCCAGGTATGCCCACCAGACCATCTGGCCCTACACGGACCTCGTCCAGCACCGCCTGTTCATGGCAAACGACATCCGTACCGGCTGGTGCCGCACGACTCCGCTATGGGGACGTGGTCTGAGTCTTGAACGTACCGGAGCGGAGGACCGTCTGCATGACTGCCGAGCACGCAACGAAATCGAAGCGATTATGTGGCATGCGTATGACAGGCGCAGCGACGCCTTCTGGGCAGCCAGCAAGTTCTATAACTTGCCGAAGGCAGACCGTGATGCAGTAGTCGCATTCCTCCGTGCCATTTAACAAGCTATACGCCAAAGAGAGTGCCAGAAACCGACACGGGCTTCTGACGCTCTCTTTTTCTATTATTGTAACACAACAATATGAACAGGAAAGTCATCTTTGTTTTTTACATGCTGACTGTCATCGTACTGGCAGGGAGTACACTTGTCGAACACGTCAACGGAACTGGTTTTGCTGCACGGTATATCTATGGTGCATGGTGGTTCTCGCTCCTTTGGATGCTGCTTGCCGTGTCAAGCCTGCCTTATATTCTCAAACTGCTCAAGAAAGACAAAAGCAAACTGCTCCTGCATCTTTCCTTTTTCATCATGCTTGCAGGAGCTCTCCTCACCCATCTGCTCTCGACACAAGGGGTTGCGCATCTTCGGAAAGGACAGCCTGTCAACGCTTATACAGAGCAAGTCGCGGATGACGAAACTGATACGGCACGGTTACCGTTTACAATAGAACTTACAGACTTTGAGATTAGTTATCATCCAGGTACAAAGGCTGCAAGCGACTATACAACCCATTTCACCATCAAAGACGACGGGGCAGAGATTCCCGCACAGGTCTCAATGAACAAGGTATTCGACTATGCAGGCTACCGCTTCTATCAGTCAAGCTACGACGAAGACGGACAGGGCAGCTATGTGACGGTAAAGAGCGACCGATACGGCACACCGGTGACTTATATGGGCTATGCCCTGCTGTTTTTTTCTCTGATATGGTTGCTCATCAGTCCGAAAGGCACATTCCGCCAGCTGTTGAAGAGTCCGATACTCAGGAAGTGTGCGGTAATCGTCTTCGCCTTGTTTCCTGCACATCATGCTGCCGCCGCTCCATCGTTTCCCCAAAGTACTGCCGACAAGTTCGGAAGACTGTATATACTGCACAACGACCGCATCTGCCCCTTGCAGACCTATGCCATGGACTTTACAAAGAAACTCTGTGGAAAAGATGCCTATAAGGGCATGACTGCCGAGCAGGTTCTCATGGGTTTCATTTTCTGGAGAAAGGAATGGGACAATGAGAAGATATTGAAAGTGAAGGATGGAGAGTTCAAGGATGAGTTCCATCTCGGCGATTACGTCTCTCTCAATGATTTGTTCTCAATGGGCAGCTATCGTCTGAAAGCTCCCATAGAAGAATATTACAACGGCAACAAGGATGCCTACCACAAGGCTGCAGCTGCCTTGGATGAAAAGGTGAACCTTGTCATGGAGCTTCAGAATGGGACACCTCTTGCTATCTTCCCTTACAGACAGAAGGGCAGGACGGAATGGTACGCCCCCAACCAGGAGTACCCTGCTGACATTGACCAGGCGGATATAGCCTACTGGCAGGGCTTCTTTTCAACGCTCTATGCCGATGCGCTGTCGGCAAATAGCGCTCAGGCTGACGAAGCCATCAAGCAGCTTTCTGCCTATCAGCAGCGCAACGGCGGTAACAGCCTGCCTGATGTGTATGCCTATAAAGCAGAACGGTTGTACAATGCCTTGCCTCTGGCGACCATCCTTTTTATGTTCAATCTGACGATTGGATTCTTTGCTTTTGCGTTCCTTATCTATCGTCTGATGGGCAGTCGGAAGCCGGAGAAGGGTGAACATACGATACGGAAAGGATATACTGTGCTTTTCTTTCTTCTGCTTCTGTCGTTCCTTGTCCTGAGCTATACACTCGGCCTGCGCTGGATGATTTCCGGCAATATACCCATGGCAAACGGCTATGAGACGATGCTCACCGTTGCATGGCTTACACAGCTGCTTGCACTTGCCGGCTATCACAAGGCACGGATTCTGATTATCTTCGGCTTTCTTCTGTCGGGTTTCTTCCTGCTTGTAAGCCATATATCACAGATGGATCCGGCCATCGGACAGATGATGCCTGTACTGAACTCTCCCCTGCTGAGCGTACATGTCAGTATCATCATGATGAGTTACGCCCTGTTGTCAATAACCTTCATCTGTGGACTGACAGCACTCCTGCTGCATTTGGCCGGTAGAATCATGCCGGATAAACGTGAAGCTGTCCTGCAGCAGGCAGAGGCCTTGCAGGTCCTTTCACGTATCTTCCTCTATCCGGCCGTCAGCACATTAGGAATCGGTATCTTTATCGGTGCCATCTGGGCAAACATGAGCTGGGGGACTTACTGGTCGTGGGATCCCAAGGAAACATGGGCGTTGATAACCTTCATGGTCTATGCTGTTGTACTTCATACACATAGTCTGCCTGCCTTCAAGCAGCCGTTTACTTATCATTTATACATCACATTAGCCTTTCTCACTATCCTCATAACCTACTTCGGAGTCAACTACATCCTGGGAGGGATGCATTCATACGCATAAAGAGTCCGGGGACTTTTAAAGGGATGCCAGTCTTTTAAACAGACAGATCCAGCTTTCTTCTTGAAAAAGCATAGCAGACGATGCGGCTGAAAGAGGAAGCTGGATTTTTTTGCATATAGAAGTAAAAGGCTGCAAGGAGGCGACAGCTTTCACAGTACCGACAGGCGATGTGGATTTATTTAGAACATACCCATCCAATCCCTGATTTATTTTATCTTTGGTTGCTGTCATTTCTGACATTCTGCTTAAAGCACACATTACGAACTACTTACGACACACGGATACGTGACGGAAGTGACAGCAACTTCCAGACTTCTTTTACACACAGTCCCTGCGTCCGTCTTGTCTTCTGCAGACCGGTGTCGCCATCTGTCCCTATGCTGTCACGTTCCGCCGTCACCGGAGACTCCGTCCCCTATAAAGAAATTCGCCGTCCGGGCAACATTTCCGTATAAATCATCCATTCCCCACCTATTATTCTGTATATAATCGTGGCAGGGAGAATCCTGTCTGTCCACCTCCTGCCAATGTGCTGATGCCCATCACGCATCGTGCTGTCGGTAAACACCAGTCGTGTTGATGCCCCGCACGCTTATGTTCTGCTGTCGGAATGAATCTTCTTGACATAGCTGAAGATGCCGCATAGAAGCAAAGACACAAAGAGCTGACAAGATTCCTATCGGCGACAGACCAGTGCGGAAATTTCAGAACAGACCTTAAGTTTTAAAGTTGAGACTGGGAAAGAGTATCAGAGGACAGACCTGCGGGAAGATGCTCCTGTGCAAATCTCTCCCCCAACAGGAAGCCTTCCTCATAAAGAGCCTCGAGCTTGCTGATGTCTTTCTCCATCCGTCCGACGACGACCGGCTTCTCCGGCCGGATGACGAGTATTTTCCCTTGGCGTTCCAGTTCATCTACCATGTCAAGCTGTCGGTTATATGATTCTATCCGATGGCTCAAGGCGACCCTTAGTCGGGGGTAGTTCCGATAGATGAATTTGGGCTGCTTGTGGTCGCGTCCTGTCTCTCGCCATCCCTTGTTACGCGTACATACAACTACGTTTGTTTCATGGCCCATCTCTAAGGAACGCATGACAGGGATGGAATCGACTATACCGCCGTCCAGCATGGGAATGCCATCAATCATGACAATTTTGCTCACATAAGGAAGACTTGAGGACGCACGAGCCAACTCGTTGAGCCTATGTGTGTTGCCGGATGTTTCTGTAAGATACTCTGCAAAGCCTGTCTGGCAGTTTGTTGTAACCATTTCGAAAATATCGCCATGCCTGCAGTTACGGAAATATTCGTCATAATCAAACGGGACAAGTTCGTAGGGAAAGCGATGATAAAGCAGCTCCGGGTCGAAGATACAGCCCTGCGTCACCAGATGGCGCAGGCCGATATAATCGTATTTGGCAAGCATATCGATGTTGGAGATACGTGCGCGCCGAGGTTGCCGACTGGCGTATGACAGCCCGTTACATGCTCCGGCCGAGACAGCTACCGTGTAGCGGAAATAAAGTCCATGCTTCATAAAAGCATCCAGCACACCGGAGGTGAATACGCCACGCATCCCCCCTCCTTCCAACACCAAACCTGTTTTCCTGTCGACTTGCATAAATTCTCGTTAAAAAACATCTGCAAAGTTAATAACTTTCAAACAAAAATAGCTATCTTTGCAATCAAACCATCTAATTATTGAAATATGTTTAACAAAGAAACCTATGTAAAGCGCCGTGCAGAGCTGAAAAAGCTTGTCGGGAATGGTATCATCATTCTTTTCGGCAACAATGAATCGCCTGCAAACTTCCCTGCGAACGGGTATTATCCTTTCCGTCAGGATTCATCATTCCTCTATTATTTCGGACAGCAGCGTGACGGACTGGTCGGCGTTATCGACATTGACAATGACACCGAGACGCTCGTCGGCGATGATATTGATATTGACGACATCGTCTGGTATGGCAGTGTCGATTCCGTAAGGGACATGGCGGATGCTGTCGGCGTGGCAAATACGGTCAATATGAAAGGTCTGAAGACCATCTGCAACAACGCGCTGCGCGAACACCGCAAGGTACATTTTCTGCCCCCTTACCGTGCAGACATCAAAATCCAGATATTCGACCTCTTCGGCATTCATCCCAATCAGCAGAAGGAGTCTGCAAGCATGGATCTTATCCGTGCAGTTGTCAAGATGCGTTCAACGAAGACACAGGAAGAAATCGAGGAACTGGAACGTGCCGCCGTCATCGGATACAAAATGCACACGACTGCCATGATACTGGCACGGCCGGGTGTGACGGAGAAGTTCGTCGGCGGTCAGGTGGACGGTATCGCCCACTCTTACGGTTCGATGGTATCGTTCCCCACTATCTTCTCACAGCATGGTGAAATCATGCACGGGAATCCGTCGATGGCGGTGCTGGAATCCGGAAGGCTTGCACTGTGCGACTGTGGTGCAGAGACCATCAATCACTACTGTTCTGACAATACCCGCACGTTCCCGGTGAATGGGAAGTTCACTCAGAAACAGCTCGAGATATATAAGGTGGTGGAAGAGTGCCACGATGCGGCATTGAAGTATGCCAAACCGGGTGTGAAGTACGCCGATGTCCATTTCGCCATCTGCCATATTCTTTTCGACCGTATGAAGGAGCTGGGACTTGCCAAGGGCGATACCGATGCCGCCGTAGCTGCCGGAGCACATGCCATGTTCCTGCCGCACGGACTGGGGCACATGATGGGTATGGACGTTCACGACATGGAGTCGTTCGACCAGATCAACGTTGGATTCGACGAGGAGACACGTCCTAACCTGGAGCAGTTCGGGACGAACTGCCTGCGGATGGGACGCCGGCTGGAAGAAGGATTCGTCGTTACTGATGAGCCTGGCATCTATTTCATCCCGGCACTCATCGACGAGTGGCGTGCAAAGAAGCATTGTGCGGAGTTTCTGAACTTTGACAGGTTAGACGAATACAAGGAATTCGGCGGAATCCGTCTTGAGGACGACATTCTCATCACAAAGGACGGCTGCCGCTTTATCGGGAAAGACCGTATTCCGTATCATCCGAAGGATGTGGAAGATTTCATTGCAGCAAACAGAAAGTAAACCAAACATTTAAAACCAATAATTTTCATCAAGGTTGCCGCAAGAGACCGTCTCACTACGGCAACCCAATTTTCTACGATTTATGAGAAAGACTTTAGTAGCAGCACTGCTCGCTTTGATGGCGATGAGTGCAAATGCCGCGGACAAGAAGGAGGGTGCAGCCTCCAACAAACCTGTTTTCACAGTTGTAAAGCAGATTCCCATCACAAGCATCAAGGACCAGAACCGGTCTGGCACGTGCTGGGACTATTCCACGCTGAGCTATTTCGAGGCCGAGATTCTGAAGAAGACCGGCAAGACCTACGACCTCTGTGAGAGCTTCGTCGCCAACAAGACTTACATGGACCGTGCCATACAGGTTGTACGTCTGCACGGCGACTGTCAGTTTGCACAGGGAGGATCTGCGTATGATGTCCTTTACACGCTCGAACACGATGGTATCTGTCCGGAGAGTGCCATGCCGTTTCCGGGATCTCTTTATGGCGATTCTCTGAACAACTTCAACGAGTTCTTCTCGCTTCTGGAGCCATACGTAAATGCGGTTGCACGTAACAAGGCCAATAAGATCTCCGGTCAGTGGAAGCAGGGACTGCAGGGTATCCTTGACGCTTACCTCGGCAAGTGCCCGGAAACCTTCACCTATGAGGGCAAGCAGTACACCCCGAAGAGCTTTGCTGCCAGCCTCGGCCTGAACTGGAACGATTATGTAAGCATTACTTCTTATACACACCATCCTTTCTACTCCCAGTTCGCCGTCGAAGTACAGGACAATTGGCGTAACCCGCTGTCTTACAACCTGCCGATGGACGAGATGATGCGCATCATCGACAATGCTGTCATGAACGGTTACACAGTAGCGTGGGGCGGCGATGTCAGTGAACCGGGTTTCACCCGCCAGGGGCTGGCCTACATGGTCGACGGGAAGAAGGTCGAGAGCATGAAGGGCAGTGACATGGCGCACTGGCTCGGTCTCTCGAATGCCAAGAAGAAGAACCTCATCGACTCCCTCGGTGTCAATGTACCGGAGGTTGTTCCTACACAGAAGCAGCGTCAGGAACGCTTCGACAACTGGGAATTGACGGACGACCACGGAATGCTCATCTTCGGTATTGCCAAGGACCAGAACGGAAAGGAGTACTATATGGTAAAGAATTCCTGGGGAGAGACCGGTGCCTACAAGGGTATCTGGTACATGACAAAGAACTTCATCGCCGCCAACACGATGGACTATCTTGTAAACAAGAATGCCATCCCCAAGGACATCCGCAAGAAGATGGGACTTTAAGAAATCTGCAATGAGGAGTGTCGCATCGGAGGCATTCATGACAATGTTTTGATTTTCAGATTGATTGTCTGCTCCCGGCCATTCTTCCATATATGAACAATCCCGTTCCAAGTTCTTTGGAGCGGGATTGTTGTGTTTACAGTTCCCCCTTTAAATCTGAGATTGTCGGAATCTCCGTTAGCATCATCAGGAGAGACAGATTCAATTCCGATGAATGACATGAAACCAAATATTCGCCGTACACAACTGTTACATTTGGCTTTTTTTTTGTACCTTTACGCTCAGAAATAAAAAACAATTGAAAATGCACTTCAAATGGAACCACACACCGCCCACAGCTGAACAGGAGAGTGCTACCGGAGAGCTGGGGGAAAAGCTGGGAATCAGCCCCATTCTCGCCGCCTTGCTGATACGCCGAGGCATAACGACGGAGAGTGCTGCCAAACGGTTCTTCCGTCCACAGCTTGCCGACCTCATCAACCCTTTTCTGATGAAGGATATGGATGCGGCTGTCGACCGGCTCAATGATGCAATGGGACACAAGGAACGCGTGCTCGTCTATGGCGACTACGATGTAGACGGCTGTACGGCTGTGGCATTGGTATATAAATTCTTGCGACAGTTCTATTCCAACATCGATTACTATATTCCCGACCGCTATGATGAAGGGTATGGCGTGAGCAGAAAGGGAATTGATTTTGCCAAAGAAACAGGAGTCAGACTCATCATCATTCTCGACTGCGGAATCAAGGCAGTAAAAGAAATCGCCTATGCCAAGGAACAGGGGATTGACTTCATCATCTGCGACCATCATGTTCCCGACGAGACGATGCCGCCGGCTGTGGCCATCCTTAACCCGAAACGGCCTGACGATGCCTATCCGTTCAAGGATCTCTGCGGCTGCGGCGTAGGTTTCAAGTTCATGCAGGCATTCGCCAAGAACAACAACATTCCGTTTTCACGGCTCATCCCCCTACTCGACTTCTGTGCCGTGAGCATTGCCGCCGACCTGGTACCTGTCGTCGACGAAAACCGTATTCTTGCTTTCCACGGACTGAAGCAGCTGAATCAGAACCCGAGTCTCGGGCTGAAAGCCATCATTGACATCTGCGGGCTGAACGGACGCGAACTGTCCATGAGCGACATCATCTTTAAGATAGGACCGCGTATCAATGCCAGCGGACGTATGGAAAACGGCAAGAAGAGTGTCGACCTGCTTGTCGAGCGAGAATACGGAATGGCTTTCCGGCAGGCAAAACACATCGACGAATACAATGAACAGCGGAAGGATGTAGACCGCCAGATGACCGAGGAGGCCAATCAGATTGTGGCACGCCTGGAAAGCCAGAAGCATCAGTCGAGCATCGTGCTCTATGACGAGCACTGGAAGAAAGGTGTCATTGGAATCGTGGCTTCCCGGCTGACTGAAATCTATTTCCGGCCGACGGTAGTGCTGACGCGCGACGAGAACCTTGCAACGGGTTCGGCCCGCAGCGTGGCCGGATTCGATGTATATGCAGCCGTCAAGAGCTGCCGTGACCTGTTGCTGAACTTCGGCGGACATACCTATGCCGCCGGAATGACAATGAAATGGACTGATGTAAAGGAGTTCTGCAGACGTTTCCAGACCTATGTCGAGGAACACATCGAGCCTGAACAGCGTGAAGCCATACTGGATATTGATGCGGTTATCGACTTCAAGGATATTACCAAGAAACTGCACAACGACCTGAAACGCTTTGCCCCGTTCGGACCTGGCAACCCAAAGCCGCTCTTCTGCACGCTGGATGTATATGACTTTGGAACGAGCAAGGTCGTAGGGCGTGAACAGGAACATATCAAACTGGAACTGGTCGATTCCAAATCGAACAATGTCATGAACGGCATTGCTTTCGGGCAGAGTGCGTCAGCACGATACATCAAGTCCAAACGTTCGTTCGATATAGCCTACACCATCGAGGATAATGTTTTCAAACGGGGAGCTGTCCAGCTGCAGATTGAGGACATCAGGCCTACGGACGAAAGTTGACCGATAGAAAAGTCTGCAAAGTAAAGAACAGTCCCAGGGACTTGGAACATTATTCCCAGGCGTTGGAGATAGTGTTTCCGGGTGTCGGGAATAATGTTCCCGACCAGTTGGAATATGAACCAGGAAGAATGGGATAGACAGTTCATAAGCCGGATACGACTGCTTTTCCGGATTTTCCACACCCTGAGAACTTCTTTGGGATATATCTGCCGGCTCCATTCAGGCGAACGCATAAAGTTCTAAGTTTAATGACCTATCTTGACATTCTTCATCAGTATTGGGGCTATCCTGACTTCCGGGGTATTCAGAAAGAGATTATCGAGAGTATTGGCGCAGGGAAAGATACTCTGGGCCTTATGCCGACGGGCGGAGGAAAGTCGCTCACCTTTCAGATTCCGGCCTTGGCACAGGACGGGGTATGTATAGTCATAACGCCTCTCATTGCCCTGATGAAAGACCAGGTCGATCATCTTCGTCATCAGGGTATTCCGGCGGCAGCCGTCTATTCCGGCATGCACCGTGATGCTATCGTGGCAACATTGGAGAACTGTGTTCTCGGTAGCACCAGGCTGCTTTATATATCACCGGAGCGCATCGGGTCGGACATCTTTCAGGTAAAGCTGCGGCACATGAAGGTCAGCTTCATCACTGTTGACGAAGCCCACTGCATCAGCCAGTGGGGTTATGATTTCCGTCCCTCTTACCTGCAGATTGCTGCTATACGCAGGCTGGTACCCGAAGCACCTGTCCTTGCATTGACGGCAACGGCCACGCCGGAGGTTGTTGATGACATTCAGGAACGTTTGGGATTCAAGGTGAAAAATGTCTTCCGCATGAGTTTCGAGCGGAAGAACCTTGCCTATGTTGTCCGGCAGACGGAAGACAAGGATGCTGAAATGGTGCATATCCTTCAGTCCGTTCCTCAGACAGCAATCATCTACTGCCGTAGCAGAAAGCGGACAAAGGATGTCGCGCAGAAGCTCACGGAATATGGAATTTCTGCCACATGGTATCATGCCGGGCTGGAGCCTGCCGTCAAGGACCAACGGCAGAACGACTGGCAGAACGACAGAATACGGGTCATAGTTGCGACAAACGCTTTCGGCATGGGAATCGACAAGCCGGATGTGCGGGTGGTTATCCATCTTGACTGCCCAAGTTCTTTGGAGGCCTACTTTCAGGAGGCCGGGCGTGCCGGACGTGACGGCAGGAAGGCGTATGCTGTCTTGCTTTATAATGGGAGTGACAGGCGGACACTGCAAAAGCGTGTTGAGGACACCTTCCCTCCAAAGGAGTATGTCCAGACTGTCTACGAGCATCTGGCTTATTTTTATCAAATAGGTGTAGGCAGCGGTGCCGGATGCACTTTTGAATTTCCGATAGACAGATTCTGTACCACTTTCAAGCATTTCCCTACCCGTGCAAATGCAGCACTCACCTTGCTGCAGCGGGCAGGCTACATAGACTATGAGCAGAATCCTGATACCCAGGCACGCATCCGTTTCCTGCTGAACCGTGACGACCTTTACCGTCTCGATGCGCTCAGCGACAAGGAGAATGAAGTTGTCACGGCACTGCTCAGAAACTATGGCGGCCTGTTCTCAGATTACGGCTATGTGGACGAGAGCTATATTGCCCAGGAGGCGGGACTCGACAGAAACCAGACCTATACGGTACTTGTCAACCTGAGCAAGAAGCGCATCATCAACTTCATTCCCCGAAAGAACACGCCGATTGTCCGATACAGGAGCGACCGTATTGACGGTGCGGACATTGTCCTTGACCGTAGTGTGTATGAAGACCGGAAAGCCCAGTTTGTGAAACGAATCCATTCGGTGATAGACTATGCACAGAACGGCCGTGTCTGTCGTAGCAGACAGTTGCTTAGATATTTTGGTGAAACGAAGTCGGTAGATTGCGGGCAGTGTGATGTATGCCTTTCACATACTGATACTGAAGACGGCGATGAGCGGAAACTGATCAGGCAACAGCTGCTGACACTGCTGGCTGACGGGAAAAAACACCACATCACGGAAATACGCCGACTGAACAGTGACTGGGAACTCATTGGAGACGTGATGCGGGAAATGGTGCTGGAAGAGGACATCTGCATGGAGGGGAGCTTCCTGCTTCGCTCATGCTGACTCTCTCTCTGCAGAGACAGACGGTTTCCGGTATGACACAGACAGATTTTCTCGTAAGATGGTTAAAAAAAGGACATACGTGTTGTGCGTACGTCCTTTACCGATTATGATATACAGTTCAAACATGAATGTCTGTCAAAGTCGTTCGTACTGACAACATTCCTATGAGAACAGTACTCTGCAACGGCAGACTTCAATCTCCTCTCCTCGGGTACAGTCTTTTGTGATTCTTATATTGAAGTCCACTTCCGTATCTCCCTGTTCACGGTAAAAACACAGTCTGTCGCCTTGATGCGACTCTGCAACATAGGCAATCTCGAACCGCCTGACCGTATGCTGCCGGTACCAGTCCAGATTCCATAAGTCCAGGACATGTTCGATGTATTTCACAGAGTTGATATGGCCATTGATATCGACATCATTATAGCAGGTGTCTATTATCCGTATGGGTTCGGCATTAAAAGACAGTTTCACACGAGATGATTTTGCTATCGGGCAGGGACTTTCCCGGTCGATATACTCATTAATCAGACCGCCGCGTACGGCAGTGATATCCACAGGCTGGCGCGTCCTCACATCAATCATCGCCCAGATGCTCTTCCCATAGCCATAGACATGACCAGTATCACCTGTTATCTTGAAGTTGCGGCTTGTAAAAAACCTCATTACGTCATCAACCCAAGTCTCTACAAAGAACCTGTCATACGCCTGCGGCATATCCTTCATATCAATTGCCAGCCGGCTCAACACCCATGTCTTATTGACAGTATTGAGATAGTTCATCCCATAACCGCGCTCATTGCTGTGGAAATCAGCTGCATTCAGCAGGTGATTGCCTAAATGTCCCATGAATAGATGATTGGAGAAGTCGCAATGAAACGGCTCTGCCAGGAATTCATATCTCCCTGTTTTTGATAACTTTTCCATCTTGTTTTTCCCTTCTATTTCACATAACTGATGTCCTGTTGCTACGACCGGAGATGTGTGGATATACAACGAAGACCGGACAATGATATTTTCTCTGGCAGGACGGATATGCTGGCTGTCCTCTTCTACACCTTGAGACATCCTGCTGGAAACAGCTCTTGTTGTCTTCGTCATAGTCTTCAAAAAAGGGATGCATCACAACTGATGCATCCCCGATAACTCTATTCAGTCTGAAGGGTATACCTTCTTGAACTGCGTATACTTACTTTACGTAAACAACTGCGAGACGATTAGAAGTCGTACCCTGTACGCCCTTGCCGGTAGCCTCGTCAACGTTTACGCCACGAGCCTTGAGGTAGTTGGCAACTACGTCAGCACGAGCCTGTGACAGACGGTCGTTGATTTCCTTAGAACCCTCTGGAGAAGCTGTACCGATAACCTGGACGTGAGAGCCTTCCTTGATGTTGTTCAAAGCAGACTTAGCGTCGTTTGTAAGAGCATACTTGCCCTGTGCGAATGTTACGAATACGAGGTCGGAAACGGTGAACTCCTTAACGGCCGGAACTTCCTTGACAACCTCCTTGGTGATAACCTCTGGCTTGCGGTTGCGGAGCTCGTTGATCTGTGCGTTCAGAGCGTCAATCTCAGCCTGGTCGCGCGGAGTAACGATTGTGAAGTTGTGAGTACCGTTAGAGTTCTTGAACTTGTAAACGACACCTGCATTCAGCTGTACGAATGAGTTGTTGATGTTGTAAGCTGGCTGACCTGCATTTGAACCTGCCTTGTAGCCGTAGTCAGTAGTATAGTCGACCAATTCTGTTGTTGGAGGTACAGTATTCTTGATTCGAACAGTCTTCTTTGTAGACTGACCAAGGAAGGCGAAGTTGATAGAAGGCTCAACATATACCTGCCACTGCTTCTCTGAACCGAAGTTGAAAGCGAAATCAAGAGCTGCCTTGGAAGTCATACGGTTACGCTGACCAGAAGTAAGTTCCTTGAAAGCCTTGTCGCTTGTGAACAGATGTGCCCAGCCGAGACCATAGAGTGCGCTGACTTCGAATGTACGAGGCTCACCCTTGTAGCCACCGAACCAGTTGCTCAGGTTTACAGTACCGAGCAGGCTGACGTTTGTAGCACGAACGACAGTACCTGTTGAACCCCAAGGCTTGTTTGAGAAGTATGCGTTACCCTCAACTGCGAGACCGAAAACTGGAGTGAAGTAGCGGCCGACACGGATACCTGCATTAGGATCGAGGTCGCTCAACCACTTGTGACCTGTTGTCTTTGTTGCAACACCACCGTTAATACCTACGTAGATGTTGTCAAATGTCTTGCTTTCTGCAACTGTCTGAGCAGATACAGATGCTGCCATAGAAGCAGCTGCTAACATTAAAACTAACTTTTTCATTTCTCTCTGAATTAATTAATATTTATAATAAAATGTATTGTATCAATGTCTTAAATCGGCTGCAAAGTAATAAAAAAATAATGAAACAACCAAATGTTTTTGAAAAAAAATGTGCACAACACCCCCTGTTGTGAGCAAAAGAAACCACAAAGATGGAATTACAGGACAATCTGTTACTGTGACGACGGTATCGATCGACATGAAATCGCATAGGCAAGTAGTATACGATGTTGTTATGGAGTGAAGCTTTCAATATGTCAGTCCGGAACTTATTTCGGGACAGTAGATCTTTCGTGGGGGTAGACTCATTCTGCTTATAAAAAATCTTCTGAAGTTTAGAGTGGCCAGGATGCTGACAATGAGGACAGGATTACCGACTATTTACTGCAAAAGTTTATTTCTCATTTGCTGTCACTTTTAACATTCTTCACTAATACATTGTTTATTAGTTTGTTATATGTATTTACAGAGTGACGGTAGTGACAGGAAAATAATTTCATAGCAGACCGGTCACAGGCACATCTGCCTTGGATGAATGTCAGACTATGTTTTATCCTAAAGTATATTCTTCTGCGGCAGACTCTTTATCAGGAAATGTTTATTCAGAAAACTTACATTCAAACTACTTCTATCCGGTTATAATGCTTAACGTGATCCGTACTAAGCCTTGACACCATTGGTGTACACCCTCGACACCATTCGTGTTTACCCTCGGCACACTGACAGTAAAGAATCAGTGGAGGTAAATGATAATCCCCATTAATTATCTGGTCCACTTACTTAGGTGCAGCACAAGAAAAAAGGGACCCGTGGCATCACTGCTAAGGTCCCTCAAACAAATTAGAGAGTTATAAAAAATCAGGTTTTTCTGTTTGACTCTTCAATACCGGTTGCAGGCTTTCAGCTTGACTCTGCAATGCCATGCAGCAGTGCGCACTCTTGATCGCTGCAATGGCAATCAAGGGTCTTCAGCTTGGCTCTGCCTGCCAGACTGTAGATCTTATTCCAGCTTGCTGTTGGAAATGATCTTCATACCCTCTTCCACAGCCTGCATATTCAGTGGAATAAGGTTATGATGACGTTCCGGGAGACTCTTGAAGAGAGCTTTCTTCAGTCCGTCGGTACTTACTACAGGACAGACCTTGAGTAATCCGCCCAGAACAATCATATTGAACACCTTGGCATTCTTCATTTCTGCAGCCTTGTCCATTGCGTTGATGCGATAGACTGCAATATCCTTACGTCTCGGAGGACTTATGACACCATAGCCGTCATAAATAAGAATGCCACCCGGTTTCACCTTGGGTTCGAACTTATCCAGTGAAGGCTGGTTCAGGACGATTGCCACATCATACTTGCTGAGGATGGGAGAAGAGATGCGTTCGTCACTTACGATGACCGTCACATTGGCTGTTCCGCCACGCTGTTCCGGTCCATAGGCAGGCATCCAGGTTACCTCCTTTTCTTCCATCAGCCCCGAGTAAGCCAGAATCTTACCCATTGAGAGTACACCCTGGCCGCCGAAACCACTAATTATTATCTCTTTTTTCATTTTACACCTTTTTATATATTAAGGAACAGATAATGCATCAAAGATAGTCCCAATAGGGAATATCTTACCTGTTTTCCACTGACAGCCACCTTCCTATTCCTATAGGCCGGTTGTATCTTTCAGGTCTCCCTTTTGGTATTCCGGGAACATATTTTCCCGCATCCACTCGTTCGCTTTCACCGGAGTGAGCTTCCAGCCACTGTTGCAGGTGGCAACAATCTCTACCAGCGAGCTGCCTTTTCCCTGCATACTTGCTTCGAAGGCCTTGCGAATCGCACGTTTCGCCTTGTTGATTGAAGCGACCGTATCAACACTCTGGCGGGTCACATAGCAGGTACCTTTCAGATGGCTTGCCAGCTCTGTAATGTTCAGATTGTAGCCATGAAGAGCCGGCTCACGGCCATAAGGGCAGGTTGCGGTTTTCTGACCGATAAGCGTAGTGGGTGCCATCTGCCCACCTGTCATGCCATAGATTGCATTGTTGATGAAGATGATCGGAAAGTGCTCACCACGGTTCAGTGCATGGATTGTCTCGGCAGTACCGATACAAGCCAGATCGCCGTCGCCCTGATAAGTGAAGACGAGGCGGTCCGGCCACAGCCGCTTGATACCTGTCGCCACAGCCGGGGCACGTCCATGCGGTGCCTCCTGCCAGTCAATATCAAGATAACGATAAGCGAAGACTGCACATCCCACAGGGCAGACTCCGACCGCCTTGTCGCTCATTCCCATTTCCTCGATTACCTCTGCAACCAACTTATGAACCACACCATGTGAACAACCTGGACAATAATGCATTGTCGTTTCGTTCATCAAGGCAGGCTTCTTATACACCAGATTTTCCGGTGAAATAATCTCATTTGCCATAATACACGTCCTCCCTCATTACTTTATCAACGTTTTCTTGAGTGCCTTGACAATCTCTTCCGGGTCGGGAACGATACCTCCCAGACGGCCGAAATGCTCTACCGGCAATGCTCCGTTGACAGCCAGACGGACATCCTGTACCATCTGACCGGCATTGATTTCGCTCACCAGCACACCTTTCTTCCCCTTGCAGAGTTCTGCAAGCTGTCTGCTTGGGAAGGGCCAGAGAGTTATCGGACGGAACAGACCGACCTTCAACCCAGCCTCCCGGGCCAGCTCAACGGCTTTCTCTCCGATACGTGCGGCACTGCCGAAACTGACGATTATGTATTCCGCATCGTCACACAGCTGTGCTTCGAAACGCACTTCGTTCTCACATATCTGCCGATACTTCTCCTGTAAGTGGAGGTTTCTCTGTTCCATTACTTCTGGCTTCAATTCCAGAGACGTAATGATATTCGGCGTACGGTCCTGCGTGCGTCCGATAGAGGCCCATGGACATTCCTTTCGGATTTCTTCCTCCGTACGGCGCGGTTTCACCGGCGGGAGAACCACTTTCTCCATCATCTGTCCGATTACGCCATCAGACAGAATCATGGCCGGGTTACGGTATCTGAAAGCCAGTTCAAAGGCCAGATCGACAAAATCGGCCATTTCCTGAACGGAATTCGGAGCCAATACAATCACATTGTAATCACCATTACCACCGCCACGCGTTGCCTGGAAATAATCGCTCTGACTTGGCTGAATCGTACCAAGGCCAGGGCCTCCGCGCTGTACATTGACAAACACGCCGGGCAGCTCAGCACCGGCCATATAGCTGATGCCTTCCTGCATCAAGGCGACACCAGGTGATGAAGAACTCGTCAGTACCCGCTTCCCAGCACCTGCGCCTCCGTAGATCATGTTGATAGATGCCACCTCGCTCTCAGCCTGCAGGACAACCATGCCGGTTGTCTCCCACGGCTTCAACGCTGCCAGTGTCTCGATTATCTCACTCTGAGGGGTAATGGGATAGCCGAAATAACCGTCTGTACCACAACGGATGGCGGCATGGGCGATGGCCTCGTTCCCCTTCATTAATTTTACTTCTTGTTCTGCCATAAATTATTCCTCCACTTTCTTGCGATAAACCATAATGCAGCCGTCAGGGCAGACCATTGCACAGGCAGCGCAACCGATACAGGCCTCCGGAACGGCGGCTTCAACATACGGATATCCGTGGACATTCACCTTCTTCTGAGCCAAGGCAATCACATCTTTCGGGCATGCAACGATGCACAACTCGCATCCTTTGCAGCGGTCAGTGTTCACTACGATGGCACCTTTCATCTTGCTCATAGTTTTTGTATTTTAAGGATTGTATGCATCCTTGTTATAGAAGTTGAGAATACTCTCCAGCATCTCTTTTGCCACGACTGCCGGCGAATCGGGATCCAACTCGATGGCCTCCATGTAATTGGCCAAGGCATTCTGCCAGTCTCCCCTCTTCCGGCATTCGTTTCCCAGTTGGAAATATTCTTCGGCTGTCATTTACTTGTAAAATTCTCTCTTGCCCGCAGCAAGCGTATTCTTCATCAGCGAGCAGATAGTCATGGGGCCGACGCCACCCGGTACGGGGGTAATGAAAGAACAAAGAGGTGCGACCTCGTCGAACTTCACATCACCGTTCAACCGGAAACCGCTCTTGCGGGTTTCATCGGCAACACGTGTAGTACCGACGTCAACGACAACTGCTCCCGGTTTCACCATGTCTGCCGTCACGAAGTCGGGTCTGCCTATAGCGGCAATGATGATATCAGCTTCCCGGCACTCTTTCTTCAGGTCCTTTGAATGGGAGTGGCAGACCGTCACCGTTGCGTCACCGTACTGTTTCTGCATCATCAGCTGTGCCATGGGCTTGCCGACGATGTTGCTGCGGCCGAGAATGACACATTTCCTGCCGGAAGTTTCGATTTTGTAATGTTGCAGGAGCGTTAGGATTCCCAGCGGGGTCGCTGATATGAAGCAGGGAAGGCCGATGGACATACGCCCGACATTGATCGGATGGAATCCGTCAACATCCTTGCGGTAGTCAATAGCCATGATGATTTTCTGCTCGTCGATGTGTTTCGGCAAAGGCAGCTGGACGATAAACCCGTCCACATCCACGTCCTTGTTCAATTTTTCTACGCAGGCCAGAAGCTCCGCTTCGGTAACATCAGCCTCGAAACGGATGAGGGTAGACTTGAATCCGCATTGTTCACATGCAATCACCTTATTCTTCACATAGGTTTCGCTTCCCCCGTCATGCCCCACCAATATGGCTGCAAGATGAGGTTGCTTTCCACCTGCGGCTACAATAGCCTTCACTTCTCCGGCAATCTCCTGCTTGATGGCAGTAGCGGTTGCCTTTCCGTCGATTAACTGATATTCCATAGTAAAATATTATTTGATAAATAGATTTCCTTTTACAGCTTCGGCATGTTCGGCATACCAGGCATCCCTTTCATGCGGCTCATCATGCCTGACATCTTCGAACCGGTGACCATCTTCATCATTTTCCGGGTCTGGTCAAACTGCTTGATCAGGCGGTTCACCTCCTGAAGATTCGTGCCGGATCCTTTGGCAATACGCTGCCGGCGGGAATTGTTCAGCACTTCCGGATTCGTGCGTTCCTTCGGGGTCATACTCTGGATGATGGCCTCAATCCCCTTGAAGGCATTGTCGTCGATGTCCACGTCGCGGATTGCCTTGCCCACACCGGGAATCATCGAAGCGAGGTCTTTCAGATTACCCATTTTCTTGATCTGCTGAATCTGGTTGTAGAAGTCGTTGAAGTCAAACTGGTTCTTCTGGATCTTCTTCTGCAGACGCTTCGCTTCTTCCTCGTCAAACTGCTCCTGCGCACGTTCGACAAGTGAGACTACGTCGCCCATGCCCAGAATGCGGTCGGCCATACGTCCTGGATGGAACACATCTACTGCCTCCATCTTCTCACCTGTACCGATGAACTTGATAGGCTTGGTCACAACGGTACGGATTGAAAGGGCAGCTCCGCCGCGCGTGTCACCGTCGAGCTTTGTGAGGACAACGCCATTGAAGTCCAGACGGTCATTGAACTCCTTGGCCGTATTCACTGCGTCCTGACCCGTCATAGAGTCAACGACAAACAGTGTTTCATCGGGGGTTACATGCTTCTTGAGACTTTCAATCTCATTCATCATGTCCTCATCTACCGCCAGACGGCCGGCGGTATCGATGATTACCACGTCATTGCCCTTGGCCTTGGCCTCGGCGATAGCATGGTCGGCAATCTCGTTCACTGTTTTATTGTCAGGCTCGCTGTAGACGGGCACTCCCACCTGCTCGCCCACCACTTTCAGCTGCTCGATGGCAGCGGGACGATAGACATCACAGGCCACCAGCAGAGGGTGCTTGTGTTCTTTCGTCTTCAGCATATTGGCCAGCTTACCAGAGAATGTCGTTTTGCCGGACCCCTGCAGACCACTCATCAGAATGATGGCCGGGCGGTTGACCAGGTTCAGTCCTACGGCTTCACCACCCATCAGCTCTGCCAGCTCGTCATGCACGATCTTGACCATGAGCTGCCCTGGCTTGACGGCGGTCAACACATTCATACCCAGTGCCTTTTTCTTTACCGTATCCGTAAACGACTTGGCTACTTTATAGTTGACATCGGCATCGAGCAGCGCTCTGCGCACGTCCTTGAGGGTTTCTGCTACATTTATCTCTGTTATCTTTCCCTCTCCTTTAAGAATCTTAAAAGAGCGTTCAAGACGATCACTTAAATTTTCAAACATTGCCTTTTAAAGTAAACTCGTTTTATTTCCAACATACAAAGATAGTAAAAAGGAAAATAAAAAAACAAGTCTCATCCTCTTATTTTAAAATATTTTAAAACACACGGCTTGTATTCATGCGCACATAAATAATGTTTGTGCAAGAAAAGCAAGGCGCGAGATGTGTTTCTGTCCGCATTATTCGTATCACTTGCATGAATCTGCGGACAGAGGAGGTCCTGAAATCCTATAGGTGCCGCACGGTCTGATTTCTGCCTGTTGGCAGTCTATGTCACATGGACTATGCTCGCCTACCGTACACATAAACTCATGCAGCCTGCCCTTGGGAATGATGTTCCCGAGGCCTGGGAACACGCTTCCCGACGGCCGGGACTCCGGTTCCCAACCGGTTGGGAACCGGAAGCCCAGCGGGGCCGTATCAGAAGTTCATATGGTAGCTAAACTGTAGGGACATACACCCTCTTCTATCTGCAAAACAGACTATTTATTGGACAGACGAGGGCATCTGTCCCTACTTGGGTATATGACACATTTTCTTTCGGATGTTTCAGTCTTACTGTCTATCCCGGCTTCCGGGATGAAAGCTACACCTGTGCATTGTTAGGGTCGATTTCATCAGCATCGACTTCATCTTTCCCGCGCTTTACGTGTCCTTCAAACGTAACGAAGTAAAAGCCTTTCCGGGGAGTCCATTCCATGCAGAAGAGTTCTGACGGGCCCTTGAATCCGTTGTGTTTGATGGCACGTATCACCCATGACTGCGACCGTTCGCACTGGGCGAGGCTGCTCTCTACGATTTCTCCGTTATTGACCAGCAGGACAGAATAGGAGGTTTCTCCTGGTGAAAGCACGGTGACAGCACCGTTGGCCTCGAACAGCACATCCTCTACATCGAACATGGAGAAGATGCCCTTCTGCCTTAACATCAAGCGGAACTGTTCCATTTCAAGACTGTTGCGTTTGAAATTCTTGAAATTAATGATACCGTTCTTGACCAGGAACACACCCTCTCCTTTTATAAGGTGGCGCAATAGCGATGAACGCATGGCAAAACGGACAAGCATATTGAAACCGGTCCAGACGGCCAAGGCAAAGATCAGATGCCATATCGTCATATCCGGATTATAAAGCACACCACCGACCAGTGCGCCGATTACGAATGCGCTCACTGTGTCGAGCGGTGTCAGCTGTCCCATCTGTGCCTTTCCCGTTATACGCAGGAAAGCCAGAATTCCAATCATACCCGTAATAAGCTTTACGGCAATAGCCACATAGGGCTGTAATAAATCAATCATGCTTTTTTTTATTTTAAAATCAGCTATCTGTTACTTTATGCTGCAAAATTAGTGTTCCCCCTTAATATGTGCAAGGAAACAGGTGAAAATCCGTTTGGTAAAACCGACCGTAGAAACAATTCCATTAAACAATTCAATTCGCGCATTCTGCAAAAAAGAAGCAAACTTCTTTGCCAGTTGGGAAATAATAAATAACTTCGCATCCGAAAAAACAAGAAGCAAATGGAATACTATATCAGCATTGATAATGAGAAACAAGGTCCCTACAGTCTCCAGGAGCTGGAAGAACGCGGCATTCAGGCAACGACTCTGGTAATGCCGGCTGGCGGCACACGGTGGATTCCTGCCTGGCAGATAGAGGAACTGCGCAGGATCCTGGAGGGTAATGCCTCTACAGAGAATCAGACGGGGACGGAAGGGATTCCGTTTGTAGAGGCAACCCCCATGGCACAGTCTGCTCCATCGGCAACCGAAGTACCGCCGCAGCCGCTGCAAAAGAGAGGTCATACGGGATGTCTGCCGGGCATCCTGATTACGCTTGTCGTCGTCGCTGCGGTACTGATACTTACCTGTCCGAAGCCCGAACAGCACAAGGAGGTTCTTTCGAGCGTCATTACCGCCACGGTGAACGATGCTGCCAACGACAGTACCAACACTACCGGCAATGAACTCATTGACAATGCATTCCGAAGCATCAGCAATGCGTTCGCCGGGAAGGTCGTCGAAGCCGCTGTTGACAATCTCGTGACGGTGGACAACTATGTGGTCTGTTCTCTCGGAAAGGTGAACTACAACGGAAAGGACTACGTCGTTTCCTTGGGACTTTTAGGACATATCTTTACGGTTGACGAAGACGACCTTCAGAAGGCGGCAGAGCAGTATTACAAGAAGTCGGAGATAAACGTGAAGGAACAGATCAGGCAGAAAGCACAGAAAATGTTACGGGAGAATGTCGTCGATCCTGCTACGACAGCCATAGAAGGTGTGCTGGGCGGAGCATTGGACGGACTGCTGGACGGTATCGGATTGGGCACAAAACACTCGCATTCAGAGGCTGACAGGAAACAACCCGAAGATTCTCTTTAAGGGATTTCCTGCCTGTTAGGATGGAGGCAGAATGATGTCAGGACACATGGTCCCGTGTATCCGAGCTGAAGCCGGGAACACGTGGATATGTTCAAGGCTGGTTTTGGGAACCACCTTTGGAAGGATTTTTTCCTTTTATCCGGCATATTCTGCCCATCGGAAATGGAAAAACATTATAATAAGTTGATTTTCTGTCCCTGCCTTTAAAAAAGGTCTTCATATATATGAAATCAGAAAATATGTGGACTATTGCTTGTGTGATAAAGAAATAATATGTATTTTTGCAGTGTGAATTTAAAATGTTTTTTAATATGAAGAAATTACTGTTGATCGGGATAATGTCTTTGTCGGCCATTACCGGCTTTTCCCAGAACGCTGCTACAGTCGACAATTTAAGGGAACAGCAGAAAGTACTTAACCTGACTGCAAAATTGAACAAGCTCCAGCTCGATTACGAAAAGGAGAAAGCGAATTACAATGCTCTCAGCGGAAAGGCTGCCAGCGTCAATGCCGACGCAAATGTTGCTACGACTGATTTCACGGCATCCGATCCTGCAAGCACTGTAAAGCAGGCAAAGAATACGGTAAAGAAACTCAAGGAGACGAAAAGCGTCAACAAGAAGTTGGCCAAGAGCCAGAAGAATATGAGCAAGATGGAAAAGAAGATGGCCAAGCTTCAGGCGCAGATTGACGAATTGAACAAAAAGGTTCAGATTATTGACAAATAACATCTTGTGGATAATCCCATTCATGTGGGGGACAGGCAACTGTGTCTGTCCTCTTTCGTTTTTTCGGACAGACGAAACGTCTGTCTTTATTTTTGTTTCGGACAGGCTTCATCATTTCAAACAATGAAAAAGAAAACCCTCTTATTTCTGTTATCGGTATTATTCTCTTACCTCCCAGCCTATTCACAGATGCTCTTTTCGGAGAACATGACAATGGATATTGACAGTGCGAAGACCATACAGGGGTCGTTGCAGCCGGTGCTGGATTTCAAGACTGAGAAGGAGAATGTACTCACACTCAAGAATACAGCCAATCTCAATCTACTGATCAGACACAAGCGTGTTGTCAATCTGATCAACAAACTTGAGTTTTCAACCTATGGTAAGAAAGTGACGGTAAGCGGAGGTTACGTACATGTAGAATACCGCTATCTGCTAAGTCGTGCCTTTGAGATTTATCCTTATGCAGAGTCGCAATGGGCTGAGAGCCGCGGTATGGAATATAAGATATCCACGGGCTTGCAGTCACGTTACCGTCTGGTCAACAAGGAGAAGTTCCTGATGTTCGCAGCAGTAGGGATGTTCTATGAGTTTGAGAAGTGGGATGATCCTACTCCTAATGCAGCTCAACCGCATGCTTACAGCCGTAGTGTCAAGAGTCATCTGTCCGTCAGCTGCAAGCACCATCTGGGTGACCATTGGGAACTGACAACCACAGCGATTCATCAGGCAAAACCTGACGGCTACTTCAAGGCGGCGCGTTTCGGCGGTGCTATCGACCTGAAATATAACATCACGCCGAAGATCGGCATTAATGGTGCCTACCGTCTCATATATGACACTGCCCCTATCGTCCCTATAAGGAAGACTTACACTACGGTAGAGGCCGGGCTCAACATCGCATTTTAGCGGCTTCACCGATACATGTTCCGGATGTACCGGCCTGTATCAGGCGGCGGTGTACTTCATACGGAAAGGGGCGGTATTGCTGTCGGTTTCTTGTGGAGTACAGATTCCTGAGAATGAATTATCCCCGCGAAGATAAAATTATCGTCGCGGGGATAATGCGATTCTGCCGGCAAGGCTTATACGGACTTGTCGAGCGGATTACAGGGCTGTGAAAAGCAGGCGGTTATTTTCGTAGCTTTTTAGCAGTTAGTTCAAATAAAAGCAGTATCTTTGTAGCTTGAAGCTATCATAGGATACATGATGAAGGCAAAGAAGACAGACATGGCAACTGAAAAGACAACCACACGGAAGGTCACCCCCCGGAAGCGTGGAGCGAAAGCACAGAAAGCTCCACTGAAAAGCCGTACCATATCGAACGACCTTATCCCCATAGAAGAGGAAACATGGCTTCTGCAGCCCATCGCAGTGACGATGATGCGCCATGACTATTCCCTCATTCAGGTGAGGATTCTGGTGTCTATTGTCGAGAGCCTGCAATCGATTCTGCATGGTATTCTGAACAACAAGCGTGGTTTTCAGCTGGATCTGTTTCAGACGGATGAACTGGATGAAGACGGGCGTATGCCGATCAAACTCCCTTTCAAGGAGCTGGGGGTTGATCCGAACCACTATCCACAGCTGCGGAATTCGTTGAAGATGCTTGCTTCCATTCCTGTAGAGATACCTTACAAGACAGCTGAAGGAAGAAAGTACACAAAGGCAACCAACCTCTGCGATGTTTATATTCCGGAGGACAGATCCTATAATAAATATGCAATCCTGAAACTCGACCATACTGTTGCCGAGCGTCTCGTCTCATTGGACTTTGGTTATCACCGGTTGGGGAAACAGATTGTCTTTGCCTGCAAGAACCGTTACACACAGCGAATTTATATGTTCATTGAATCCTGGGTAGACAAGGGACGGACCGTCATCAAGACCTTGGAATTCAGAAAGATGCTGCGACTGGAGAACAATTATAAGAAGTTTTCCGACTTCTGCCGCCGTGTCCTTGATCCTGCCATGCAGGAATTGAAGGAGCTTGCCGAGAAAGGGTTCTGTGATTGTTATTTTGAGTATGAGAAGAAATATGACCGTGGTCAGCGCGGCGGTGAGCCGGACGAACTTGTCTTTGTCATTCATCGGACAAAGGACAAGATGAACTTGCAGTTGCAGGAAATGACCCAGAACCAGCGGCGACAGTTCCAACAGTATCTTGTACAGTATTTCGACTTTACACCAGCGAATGCCAAGACAATGTCTGACCGCATTACCGCCGAGACCTATCAGGAGGCTGTACAGAAGCTGATGAGCCTTCGTGACAGATTCACAAAGACTTTCGTAAAAGACAAGGCTGCCTACACTTTCAAGAGCCTTGACGAAATGCTGAAGTCGAAGGAAATTCCCAATACGATAGTAGAAGAGGTGGAATAAAAAATAGGAAGTCCCCCTTGCAGAATAGGAATATTCCTACTTCATATTTGAAACCAAAAGACTATTTTTGTTTCAGATAAAGGACTAAAGTAGTCATTCTAAAGGGTTACAGATATGAAAAAGATGTATTTATACACATTGGCACTGATTTTTACAGGTCTCACACTGACTTCCTGTGGTTCGTTTCTCTCGATAGGTGGAGGCGTCGGAGGTCCTGTTGCTTCGACAGCTACGGTCTACGATGACGGTTATAACGTGGGATACAACAGTACTTATGGCAGAATATCTTACGATGATGCACGCCGTGAAGCCCTGTTCCTTTCAGACAAGATGGCCTACGAGCTCGGATTAACCGACGCACAGTACGAGGCCGTCTATGAGATAAACCTTGATTATCTGCTGAATATGCAAGGGGAGAACTCTCTTTATGGAAACTACTGGGCACGGCGTAACAGCGACCTGTTCTATGTTCTGGATGCCAGACAATATAATTATTATATAGTTGAAGATTATTTCTACCGTCCGGTTTACTGGTATAATGACAGTTACGCTTACAGGGTATATAATCGTTATGCGGACCGTAATCATTTCTATCGCTCTCGTCCGGCAGATTATTTAACCTATCGCGGAGGCCGGAACAGGTATGCCGGCAGTTATTATGAGGGACGCTTTGGTTATCGTCAGCCCCGTCCGGGTATGACGATGGACCGCACAAGGAACAGGCAGGAAGTTTACCGGAATGGCGGTTCATGGAATGCTCAACAGCAAGACAATCGGCACTACAGTTTCGGCAATGCAAGCAGGGACAATGCAAATACGACACCGGACAGGTCGTACAATCAGAGTTTTGGCGGTTCACGGCAACAGACGGATCGTCCGGTCTACCAGTCCCGCCAAAGTTCAACATCAGTTTCGCAGCAGACCGGCAGCAACGGCAGGGCTTCATTCGGGAATGCTTCCCGGCCGTCCATGCCGACCTCGACGGCGAACAGTCAGACACAGTCAATCCCGACACGTTCAAACGTACCGAGCAACAACGGTAGCTTCGGCGGGCACAGATAAGAATAATAAAGGTGCAGAGACGTAGAATAAAGGCACAATAAGCAACATAGAAGATATATGAGGACAACGGATATAAACCGCTCAAGAGTGGCCTCGGCAATGGTCAGGGGCTACTTTCATGCATTCTTCTCCGGCCAGGGCGAAGTTCTGTACCCAGGAAAGAAAAGGCTGGAAGCCAAGGAATACAAGCGGATAGTTGTGGATAACTTTGAGAATTTCTCTAGCCACTTTGTTACAGTTCTTTTCCCGGTCCTTGTCCGTCTGAACTATTCTGATGTAGAAGCTGTGACCGAGGATATGAAGCGGCATCACTTTTCTGGTTCGACTCCCTCAAAAATTCTGCTACGTTATGCCTGTGGAAACAAAAAGCTCTATGAACTGGTGACCACCGAATATCAGAAGCATATGTGCGCCCTGCTTGAAGGTCATCTGATGTCTGCCGATGCCTATTTTTCAGATTGTCCACCACTGACTGGCGATGACAGTGTTTCTGTCTCTCTGGCCATCCGGTCTCTTGTCCGTGTTCAGATGCAAGCTTATGCTTCAGGGATAACTCTGGCAAAAACGGAGGCGGCCGGACTGCGTCAGGCAACAGTCTATCGTCTGATGTTGTCGGGAATGATGTCACTGCTTCATGAAACGCCGGTCAATCTTGAAGAAGAGAACTTGGAGATGATGTTCAGAAAGGTTGCATTGAACTCTGAAAACTTTGAAACCTTGATGAATGAGATGAATCAGGCATACGAAGACCTTGTTTAGGCAAAGTCCCCGAACCTGTAGATAATTAATGGGGATTATCATTACACCCACATGATTCTTTCCTGTTGGTGTGTCGAGGATAAACACGAATGGTGTTGAAGGTGTACACCCATGGTGTCAAGGCTCAGTATGGATCACATCAAGCATTATAATCGGATAGAAGCAGTTTTTATGCCCCGATAAAGGGGCTGCCGAAGAATATGCTTTAGGGTAAAACATAGTCTGACATTCATCCACGGCAGATGCGCTTGTGATTGCTCTGCTGTGAAATTATTTTCCTGTCACTGCCGTCACTCTGTAAACATATATAACATACTAATAAACAATGTGTTAGTGAAGAATGTTAAAAGTGACAGCAAATGAGAAATAAACTCTTGCAGTAAACAGTCGGTAATTCTGTCCTCATTGTCAAGTATCCTGACCACTCTAAACTTTAGAAGATTTTTTATAAGTAGAATGAGGCTTCCTCACGAAAGATCTACTGTCCCGAAATTCCTTTTATTTTACCGAGACCTGTACCCTCGCCTTCCTGTTACAACCTGACAGGCTCAATATAGATGAGGCAGAATGACTGTATGAGACAAGGGACGCACCCAAATCCATGATTCAAGTGCGTCCCTTTACTCAATAAGGTAAATATTCAAACACGAAAAACAACTTCTCAGTTGTACCAGATCTCACCACCAAGTAGCTGGTGTACGTCAGTGCGTTCTTGATTGTTCTGATTTTCGAAATCATACTCATCGAAGAATTCCAAGGTCTTAGTTTCCTTCATTTTAATTCCCTCCTGTAAATTAGACTAATTAGTAATTATATTACGCTCTTTGTTAAATGACTGATACAAAGATAGGTAAAATAAAGAGAAAAAGCAAGAATGAGGCCGCTTGTCAATCTCTTTTTAAATATTTTTTACCTCAATAGAGGCTTTTCTGTTGTGTTTTATGCAATTTTTATCAAACACGACTTTAACCCCACTTACTTTGTGAAGCAAATGGGGTTCTCAACCAAATCAACAAAAACCAATCTAAATTACCAATCTCACATGACTAAGACAAGCTCATGAAAAGCCAGATGTACATAACATCAATCATCCTTTCTCATACTCGTCCTGTCACGACTATCCTGAACAATCTGTCTTTTCGATACTGCAAATTTACGAATTTAGGCATACAGATTATATCAGAAAAGGAGGATTTTCAGCAAAAGCAATGAGCAAACGATTGCACATACTGCTGTTTATGCAAATTGTTCTCGATTGCTGACAGATGTTGAAGACGTACGGTCAGTACCAAGCATAGGTCAATACATACGCCGGAGTGACTTCACGTCTGAAATCAATTGTAATGTTATGCTTTAGGTTTGTCATCTTTCCTGATATCGGGTCAATCTTCATTTCCTGATATCCAAGATGTTCGGAAGAAAAGAGTTTATACATGGTCTCCTTGGCACACCAGGCGGTAAGCAGTTGTTCCTGACTTGTAAAAGATTCGTCTTTCCTGAGAAATCGCCCTGCAATACGTTTGACACGGTCGGAGACATACTCTACATCAATTCCTACCTCGTGGTCGTGCGAGAGGATGACAGCCACGTAGCCGATGGTATGAGAGATACTGATGTGACAATCATCTATCAGCGGCTTACCGTCTTCGTTGTGCCTGATTACAGGTTCATAGCCCAGAATCGCTTTCAGAAGACGACGTTCGCCATCCACTTCCGCCTGTCTCCCCTTCTCTATCTCAAGCAGTCCGATGCGCACCTTTCCGTCCGCATCACTTTTTATTCTCATCACAGACCGTCACTTTCACTTTGCTGATTCTGCGCTCATCTATAGCCAGAATCTCGAACTTATATCTCTTGTAAACCAGCACCTCATGTACCGCAGGGAAATCCCCCTTGATTTCCAACAGCAGACCGGCCAGTGTATCAGCATCGCCCCCTATATCATCAAACTCATCATCAGGGAGAGAAAGAATCTTTGTGAAATCGTTCAGCAGTGTCTTTCCCTCAAAGATATATGTGTTGACTCCCAGGCGTGTATAGTTGCGCTGCTCTTCATCATATTCGTCGTTGATTTCGCCGACAATCTCCTCGAGAATGTCCTCCAGTGTCACGATTCCACTCGTTCCCCCGAACTCATCCACGACGACGGCGATGTGTACCTTGTTTTCTTGAAAGTCACGCAGCAGGTCATCAATCTTCTTTGTTTCCGGAACGAAATAAGGTGGACGAATCAGACTCTGCCATCTGAAATTCATCGGTTTGGACAGATGAGGCAGAAGATCCTTGATGTAAAGGATGCCTCGGATGTTGTCCTGGTTGTCCTGATAGACGGGGATTCGCGAATAGTTGTTTTCAACAATGCACTTCAGTACATCCTCGTAAGAGCAGCGGATGTCCAGGTCAACGAGGTCCTGTCGCGAGGTCATCACTTCCTTGGCAGTCTCATCGCCAAAACGGATAATTCCTTGAAGCATACTCTGCTCGTCCTTTATATCGCTTTTATCGGTCAGCTCCAGGGCCTGCTCAAGATCGTCAACAGACAGCTGGCGGTTCTCCTTCTGAACCACCTTCTCGGCAAAGGCACCGCTCTTCAGCAGTACTGTCTCTATCGGCCAGAAAAACCGACGGAAGAAGACTATCCCCTTCACGCCCTTACGGCAGAATGCCAGTGGATTTGCCCTGCTGTAGACTTTCGGTACGATCTCGCCGAAAAGCAGCAGGATAAACGTCAAAAGAATTGTAACACAGAGGAACTGCAGCCACTCTGCCTTGAAATCGAACAGACTGTCGAAGATGTAGTTGCACAGCATGATGATGGCCACATTGACGAGATTGTTCGTAATGAGAATCGTCGCCAGCGTGCGTTCGCTGTCTTCCCTGAGCTGCTGGATAAGCCGGTCCGAAGGGTTCTTGTCCGGATCCAATGCTTCTGCATCTGCCGGAGACAGACTGAAGAAAGCTATCTCTGAAGCACTGGCGAAAGCGGAAAGCAGCAGGAGACATACAGCAAACAGGATTGCAATGACAACACTGAAATCAATTGGATTGATGCTGATGTAAGAAGAAATATCTACTAAAAAAATATCCATTAAAACGGTAATTTAGAATTTTCTGCGGATCCGGCAGAACCGTCTTCCGTCTTTTCTCCAGACTTGTTTCCTTCTTTACGGGGTGAGGCCAGCCACTCCAGATTCTCCCCGAAGATTTCGGTAATGTAACTTCGCTGTCCTTTTCTGTCGTCAACCGATCGATACCGTATACGCCCCTCTATGTAAAGTTTATCCCCTTTATGAATGTATTTCTCGGCGTATTTTGCCAGCGACCTGAACAGGACAATGTTATGCCAGTACGTATGGTCGGACACTGATGTGCCGTCCGGAAGCGTGTAACCACGTTCTGTCGTTGCCAATGTGAAAGAAGCTACACACTGGTCGGCCTCATAATACCGTATCTCCGGGTCACGGCCTACATTGCCGATCAACATCACCTTATTCATCAGAAACCGATAACAAAAAGGTATATGGAATTTACTTCCACATACCTAAATACTTGAACCTGAAGTTCTTTCCCTTTGCCGACGGGAACTGGCTGCGGTTGTCAACCCTGTCTTTCAGGTACTCCACGATGCGGTTATAGCAATCCCATCCTGACAAAGCCTTGCAGCGTGCCACGAAGTGGGTGTCACGGTACTCATGCTTGCCGGAAGCCGGAATAAGAACGACACGCTTGAAGTCCAGCTCGCCTTCATACCATCCTTCACGCTCCTCATTGAGATGCATGATGGCGGGATTTTCCTTGCGTGACATCCCGTCACCAGCGGGCCGGAGTGCCTTCTTCTGCTTGAAATCCATCATATTCGCAGCTTCGGTCTTGATAACTATGAAATAGACGCGAGGGCGTACTTTATAACGTTTCGGATAGAACACGTCATTCGATGCATAGTTCCTGATGTCATCTTCCAGTTCCGGGGTAAGCTGAATATCCGGAATGGAACTGAGAAAATCTAAAGCCTCGTCAACATTATGTACTAATACTTCATTGTCGAAATATCGAAGATATAAATTCATAAAGAAAATGCTATGTATGTTTCTCCCTTTTAAAAAAAGAGCGGCAAACGAGACTCGAACTCGCGACCCCGACCTTGGCAAGGTCGTGCTCTACCAACTGAGCTATTGCCGCATCGGATGTAAGTAACAACTTACGATGAACGATTTATGTGAAGAGGAGGAGACTCGAACTCCCACGAAACAATTTTCACTACCCCCTCAAAGTAGCGCGTCTACCAATTCCGCCACCTCTCCAACATATTTCTGACATTCTGAAAACATTGTGCCCAGAACAGGACTCGAACCTGCACGTCGTAAAACACACGCACCTGAAACGTGCGCGTCTACCAATTCCGCCACCTGGGCATGATGCTGGAAGTAAACTTCCATATTATGTATTTCAGAATGTCAAAGAGCGGCAAACGAGACTCGAACTCGCGACCCCGACCTTGGCAAGGTCGTGCTCTACCAACTGAGCTATTGCCGCATTTTTAACGTCTCCCTTTCTCTAAAGAGTTAGACTTAGGTCGGGGCGACAGGATTCGAACCTGCGGCCGCCTGGTCCCAAACCAGGAGCGCTACCGGGCTGCGCTACACCCCGTCGCTTTTCCCAAATGAGTGAACTCATTTCTGAATTGCGAGTGCAAAGGTAGTGCTTATTTCTGATACCGCCAAACTTTTCGCTTCTTTTTTCAGCAAAAAAATGACAGCTGATGGCTTGTAATGTGATGCTGGCAGGTGAAGACGGTAGTGTGGAAATGGATAAATGACTGGCCGTCAAAGAAGAATGTATAAGTGTCTTTAGCATTTTAAGAGAGTGACCGCTGTCCGCAATGAGCACACCAGACTGCAGCTTGCTATACCCTATAATCCTTCACAGTGTCTTGTCACAGCAGGCTTCATTGCGATTTGTACAGTGGAACCAACCGTATGGGACCTGTATTCCCAAGGTTTGGGAACACGGTTCCCAGTGGCTGGGACTCCTGTTCCCAACCGGTCGGGACTACGCTTCCCGTGTAGGTAATCCGTACCGGAAGAGTGTTCCGTCGTGACGGCGGGGGTGCAGTCTGTCCTCGTCTGTCATGAGTCTTCCCCGGCGGGTGCCGAATTCTCCCGTTCTTTCAAACCGGCAGGGTCGGCATTTCATATAATAGCCGAAGGGGCCGTTCAGCAAGAACGGCCCCTTCGGCTATTGGTATTCCCTTTTGTGCAGTGAGAGCTGTATGCTGCTTACTTGATGATACCCTGCTCTCTGAATATCTTGGCCAGGGCCTTGACACCGCGCTCAACCTGTTCCTCGGTATGGGTAGCCATCAATGCGAAGCGTACCAGGGTGTCCTGTGGAGCACAGGCAGGCGGAATGACGGGATTGATGAATACACCGGCCTCGTACGCCAGCTTGGTGACGAGGAACGTCTTGTCGATGTCACGGACGTAAAGCGGGATGATCGGACTCTCTGTCTCTCCGATTTCAAATCCCTCCTCCCTGAAGCGTTTCAAGGCATAGTTGGTCACTTTCCACAGATGTTCTATGCGTTCCGGCTCCTGTTCTATGATATGGAGAGCCTCCAGGGCCGCAGCCGTTGCAGAAGGCGTGTTACTTGCCGAGAAGATGTAAGTGCGGCAGGTGTGGCGCAGATAATTGATGGTGTCTTTGTCACTGGCAATGAAACCGCCGATGGAGGCAAGGCTCTTCGAGAAGGTTCCCATGATGAGGTCTATCTCATCGGTCAGTCCGAAGTGGTCGCATACGCCTCTTCCCTGACGGCCGAAGACACCGAGTCCGTGTGCCTCGTCCACCATGACCGAACAGTTGTACTTATGCTTCAGCTCGACAATTGCCGGCAGATTGGCCAGGTCGCCTTCCATGGAGAACACGCCGTCAACGACAATCAGCTTGACAGCTTCCTTAGGCAGTTTCTGGAGCACACGCTCCAGATCTTCCATGTCATTATGTTTATAGTGAAGCTGGGTGGCGAAGCTCAGACGGCGGCCATCTACGATGCTTGCATGGTCGCGGTCGTCACAGATGATATAATCGCCACGCCCGACGACCACAGCGAGAACACCGGCGTTCACTGAGAATCCAGTGGAGAAAACAAGTGCCTCGTCCTTACCCTCAAAGGCTGCAAGCTCTTTCTCCAGCTGCACGTGGAGGTCGAGCGTACCGTTCAGGAAACGACTGCCGGCGCATCCTGAGCCGTACTTGTCAAGGGCACGATGTGCGGCGGCAATCACTCTTGGGTCGTTCGGCAGGCCTGTATAGGCATTCGAACCGAACATGAGTATCTCGTTGCCGTCAATATCAGTGACTTCTGTCCCTTGCTTACTTGTAATCTCACGGAAGTAAGGATAGACACCTGCCTTCATAAACTTCTGCGGATCGCGGTAGCTCTTGTACTTGTCTTGTAACTGTCCCATTATATTTAATAAGGTGTAGCCAATGGCCACATAAAATTATTTTTCAGGCTGCAAAGTTACTAATTTAGAATGACAAAACGGAGAATTTGGTTGGAAAAGTGTTTTTTAAAGTTTTTTTCACTCATTAACCTCCATGTCATAAGCGATAAATATGTATCTTTGTCAGGCAAACCATGCGCTGATCTATCTTGGCACAATGAATAAGAAGAAAATCATTTTCATTCTCAACCCCATATCGGGTACCGTCAGCAAGGCCGGCATTCCCGGTCTTATAGAAGAGCGGCTTGACAAGGAAAAGTTTGACTGCCGCATCGCAGAGACAAAGTATGCCGGTCATGCCACAGAGCTTGCACAGCAGGCTGCACGGCAGGGCATCGACATCGTAGTGGCGGTGGGAGGTGACGGTACGGTCAACGAGGTCGGCAGAGCGCTCGTCAATACGAAAACCGCCATGGGCATTCTTCCCTGCGGGTCGGGGAACGGACTTGCGAGGCATCTGAACCTGCCGATGAATCTGAAGAAATGCATCGACATCCTCAACGACTGTGACATCCATACGCTCGACTACGGTCTTATCAACAGGCATCCTTTCTTCTGTACCTGTGGAATGGGCTTTGATGCGTTCATTTCCATGAAGTTTGCAGAAGCCGGCAAGCGCGGCCCCATCACCTATATGCAGAAGATACTGGAGGAAGGACTGAGCTACCAGCCAGAGACCTATGAGATTGAGGACGAGGAGGGGACGCGCCGATACAAGGCTTTCCTCGTGTCAGCGGCCAATGCGTCACAGTATGGGAACAATGCCTATATCGCTCCTCAGGCTTCCATGAGCGACGGGCTGCTCGACATTATCATCATGGAACCCTTCGACCTCATCGAAGCTCCGCAGGTCGCCATTGAGCTCTTCAACAAGACACTGGACAAGAATCTGAAGATAAAGACCTTCAGAGCCAGTCACATTCATATACACCGGAAGTCTGAAGGGATTATCCACTACGACGGCGATCCGGTCATGGCCGATGCCGACGTAGACATTTCCATCGTCCCCAAGGGCATCAACATCATCGTAAACCCTAAGGGGACCAAGGACTACCGGCAGCCGAACATACTGCAGACGGCCTTTTCGGAACTTTTCTACAACATCGACCTGATGCGGCAGGACATCACAAAACAGGGCAGGAAGGTACAGGCCCTTAACAAGAACCTTCTGCGCAAGCTGAATATGTAAGATGGGTTTTACGTTTAAGAATTTCCACATCAGTCAGGAACATACGGCCATGAAGGTCGGAACTGATGGCGTATTGCTGGGTGCATGGGCAGAAGGCGGAGCGGACATTCTGGATATCGGGACCGGTACAGGACTCATCGCACTGATGATGGCGCAGAGATTCCCGTCGGCACATATCGATGCGGTTGAAATGGACGAAGGCGCATTGGCTGATGCACATCTTAATATTGTGAGGTCGCCTTTCAGAGACAGGATAAACATCATTCACACGTCCCTCCAGGACTATCATCCACAGAACGGATGCCGGTATGAAGCCATCGTGTGCAATCCTCCCTACTTTATCAATTCATTGAAAAGTCCTTTGCGGCAGAGATCTACTGCAAGACATGCCGACACGCTCTCCTGTCAGGAACTCGCCCGTCATGCAGAAAGACTCCTGAAAGAGAACGGAAAGCTGTCGGTAATCATACCTGCTGAAAATAAAGAAACACTTGAGTCGGAAGCCCTATTCTGCGGTCTGTCAATTCGGAAGATTGTTTATGTCAGGACGAAAGAGGCGAAACCGGTAAAACGTTGCCTGATGGAATTTACAAAGGCTTTCCCTGCGCACTGCGACGTACACGAGGCAGTGCTTACCTTACCTGACGGAAGGCGTACGGAGTGGTATCGCCAGCTGACAGAAGACTTCTACATCAGGTAGATCCGTGAAGGGTGATGGTACTGCAACATACGGACTGCACGATTAAAGCAGTTCTATTCTTCAGTCTTTCGGTTTTATTTTGTAACTTTGCAGGCTAAAAGAGGAATAAAAGAACTTTATGAAACAAAACAGCTCTATACAAATGATTACAGACTACGAAGGCGATATGCCCGACCTGAACGTGCAGGTCGATGGCGAAGTCCCCATCTTCGTAACTCGTAATCTCGTGATGTTCCCGGGCATTCTCTCCCCTATCCTCGTCGGCAGGAAGCCTACCCTGACACTTGTCAAGTATCTGGAGGAGAATCCGAATGCCATCATAGCCATTGTCAGCCAGAGAGACAGCAATGTAAACGAACCACAGGCAGACGACATCTATACGACGGGAATCTATGCCCGCTTCGTCCGTGCCTTTGATATGCCTGGCAACTATGAGGGTGACAACCGGACAGTGATTCTGCAGGGGCTCGGCAAATGCCGGATAAAGAAAATTACGGCTGTAAACCCTTTCATGAAAGGACTTACGGCATCTCTTCCGGAAGAGCCGGAGCCGAAAAGGGACAAAGAGTTTTCAACGGCAGTTGACGACATGAAGCTGGTGGCAAAGGAATACATTCACGGCAGTGACGACATTCCTGATGACTCGCAGTTCGCACTCGACAATATCAGCAATCCTGTTGTCGCCGTGAATTATGTATGTTCGTCGATGCCCTTCTCCGTGACAGACAAGATACGGCTGCTGGAAGAAAACTCCATCAAGGATCGTCTGTTTACATTGATGAAAGTGCTCAACCGTGAAATACAGTTCCAGCATCTTCGTCAGGACATCCGTTCAAAGACGCGGGAGGATCTTGACGAGCAGCAGCGTGAATACTTCCTGCACCAGCAGATCAAGAATATCAAGGAGGAACTGGGTGACGGTGATGCCGCCCCCGACAAGAAGGAACTGATAGAAAAGGCCAAGACCAAAAAGTGGTCGGATGATGTTGCCAAGACCTTTCAGAAGGAGTTGGACAAGCTGGACACGCTGAATCCGCAGAGCCCGGATTACAGTGTACAGGTGAACTATCTGCAGACGATGGTCAATCTGCCTTGGAATGAATATACCAAGGACGACCTTGACCTGAAGCGTGCGAAACGCATTCTTGACAAGGACCACTATGGTATGGAGAAAGTGAAGGAGCGCATTCTTGAGTACATTGCCGTCCTTCAGCTGCGCGGCAGTCTGAAGTCGCCGATTCTCTGTCTCTTCGGCCCTCCGGGGGTGGGCAAGACCAGTCTGGGGAAAAGTATTGCCGAAGCCATGAAGCGCAAGTATGTGCGTGTTTCTTTGGGCGGACTGCATGATGAGTCGGAGATAAGAGGGCACCGTAAGACCTACATCGGTGCCATGCCCGGCCGTATCCTTAAGAACATCCAGAAGGCAGGCTCCTCCAATCCCGTTTTCATTCTTGACGAGATAGATAAGGTAACCCAGAACACCATCAACGGTGATCCGTCATCCGCCTTGCTGGAGGTGCTTGATCCGGAACAGAACAACGCTTTCCATGACAATTACCTTGACATGGATTACGATCTCTCGAAGGTTCTGTTCATTGCGACGGCAAACGACCTCAACACGATTCCACGCCCTTTGCTCGACCGTATGGAACTCATTGAGGTTTCCGGCTATATCACGGAGGAAAAGATTGAGATTGCCAAACGGCATCTGATTCCCAAGGAACTCGAGAATACCGGTTTGGACCTGCTGGAAGATAAACCGAAATTTGCCAAGGCTACTTTGGAGAAGATCATCGAAAGCTATACACGTGAGAGCGGTGTGCGCCAGCTGGAGAAGCAGATCAACAAGGCAATGCGTAAACTGGCCTTCAGACAGGCGATGGACGGGCAGCTGCCTTATACGAAGATTACACCGGACAAGCTGGAAGACCTGTTGGGAAAGCCGCCTTTCACACGTGACATCTACCAGGGAAACAAGTATGCCGGTGTCGTAACGGGGCTTGCATGGACCAGTGTCGGTGGTGAGATCCTTTTCATCGAGACCTCTCTTTCAAAGGGGAAGGCCGGAAAGCTGACCCTGACGGGTAACCTCGGCGATGTGATGAAGGAGTCGGCTGTCATTGCCTTAGAGTATGTCAAGGCGCATATTGATGCACTCGGGGTTGACTACCGCATCTTTGAACAGTGGAATGTTCATATCCATGTGCCGGAAGGTGCTACTCCGAAGGACGGTCCGTCGGCCGGCATCACGATTGCCACAAGCATTGCCTCGGCATTGACACAGCGTAAGGTCCGCAAGAACACGGCCATGACGGGTGAGATAACTTTGCGTGGGAAGGTACTGCCGGTTGGCGGCATCAAGGAGAAGATTCTTGCAGCCAAACGTGCCGGTATCACTGATATTGTCATGTGTTCTGAGAACAGGAAAGACATTGAGGAGATACCTGAAGTCTATCGCAAGGGACTGGAATTTCATTTCGTAGAGAACATCCAGCAGGTATGGGACTTTGCATTGACCGATGAGAAGGTAGACCACCCCGTATCGTTCACCATTACCGATGACAAGAAAGAGGACACAAGGAAATGACATTCGAATTACAGCATACGGACAATGCCAGTGATGCCCGGACAGGTGTCATTACAACCGACCATGGACAGATAAGGACGCCAATCTTCATGCCTGTCGGTACTGTCGGCTCTGTAAAAGGGGTACACTTTGAGGAATTGCGCCGGCAGGTCAAGGCGCAGATCATCCTTGGTAATACTTATCATCTTTATCTGCGTCCGGGACTGGACATACTTAGGGCGGCGGGCGGCCTGCATGGCTTCAATGGCTGGGATCGTCCCATACTGACCGACTCCGGAGGTTTTCAGGTGTTTTCCCTGACGGGTATCCGCAAACTGACGGAGGAAGGCTGTGAGTTCAGAAGTCATATCGACGGTTCCAGACATATCTTCACACCGGAGAACGTCATGGATACCGAGCGTGTCATCGGTGCCGACATCATGATGGCGCTGGATGAATGTCCTCCAGGAAGGAGCGACTATGCTTATGCCAAGAAGAGTCTGGGACTGACGCAGCGCTGGCTGGACCGCTGTATCAGAAGGTTCAATGAGACAGAGCCTCTCTATGGCTACAAGCAGAGTCTCTTCCCGATAGTTCAGGGTTGTACCTACAAGGACCTGCGGTGTGAGGCAGCCAAGTTCGTGGCAGACAAGGGGGCGGATGGTAATGCTATCGGCGGTCTGGCAGTCGGTGAACCGACGGAAGTGATGTACGAGATGATTGAGGTGGTCAATGAAATTCTGCCTAAAGACAAGCCCCGTTATCTGATGGGAGTCGGTACACCGCAGAATATTCTGGAAGCTATTGAGCGAGGAGTGGATATGTTCGATTGTGTCATGCCGACCCGTAACGGCCGCAATGCAATGCTCTTCACCTACGACGGCACGATGAACATGAAGAACAAGAAGTGGGAAGACGACTTCTCGCCGATAGATCCGGAAGGCTGTGACGTGGATCTGATTA
The DNA here is from genome assembly GCF_900454835.1 of Prevotella denticola. GTDB lineage: Bacteria > Bacteroidota > Bacteroidia > Bacteroidales > Bacteroidaceae > Prevotella > Prevotella denticola. The sequence goes on from NZ_UGTM01000001.1 coordinate 800,617, forward strand.
CAAGCAAGGCCTATCTCCACCACCTTTTCAAGGCCGGGGAACTGCTTGCCATGCAGATAGCCAGCATCCATAATCTGGCTTTCTATCTCCGTCTCGTAACCGATGCACGAACGCATATTGAGCAAGGTGACTTCGTGCAGTGGAAAGCCTCTGTTATCGAACAGCTGGGAAGAAGAATTTAACGAGTAATGAAATGTTTAAGGTCAAAGAGATTGGTGACAGAGTAAAAGGAACAGAACTGCATGTTGTACAAGATGCTGCTGGACGTCTGCCTTTCATGAGGAAGATAGGCGATCTGCTCCTGTTGCTCTCCCCTACCCGCTATGTCGGCATTCTGGACTGGTACATCATCAGGAAGTTCATCGGTACATACATCTATGCCATCCTGCTGATTATCTCCATTGCGATTGTGTTCGACTTCAACGAGAACCTCTCGAAGTTCACGCAGTACCATGCACCGTGGCGGGCGATAGTCTTTGACTATTATGCCAATTTCATCCCTTATTATTCAAACCTCTTTTCACCGTTGTTCGTATTCATTGCCGTCATCTTCTTTACTTCCAAGCTGGCTGGCAATTCGGAAATCATAGCAATGCTGGCTGCCGGCGTGTCTATCAGGCGACTGATGCGTCCTTACATGATTTCATGTGTTCTCATTGCCGGTCTGACGTTCTATCTGAACAGCTTTGTCATACCCCATGGCACGGTAATCCGTCAGAACTTCGAGTCGCTTTACCGCAACTCAAAGAAGAACACTTCGGCCGAGAATGTCCAGCTGTATGTCGCAAAGAATACAACGGCCTACATCCAGCATTATGACAACCAATACAAAAGAGGCTACGGCTTCTCGCTGGTGAAGATCAAAGACAAGAAGATTGTCAGCCACATGACAGCAATGGAAATCCAGTATGACACGGTTGCCGACACGAAGTTTCATTGGAGACTTAGTAACTGGAAGATGAGAACCCTCAAGGGGCTGAAGGAACATATCCAGAGCGGAGCCTCAAAGGACACTGTCCTGCTTATGGAGCCTACCGACCTTGTCTATTCCAAGGGTCAGCAGGAGACCTTCACTTCGCCGGAACTGCTGGACTACATCTCCAAGCAGACAAGTCGTGGGTCGGGCAACGTGGTGCAGTATGAGGTGGAGTTTCACAAACGCATTGCAATGTCTTTTTCGTCTTTCATCCTCACCATCATCGGTCTGTCACTCTCTTCCCGAAAGCGCAAAGGAGGAATGGGACTGTATCTGGGCATCGGCCTCGCATTGAGTTTCAGCTACATCATGCTTCAGACAGTATCGTCGACTTTTGCCATTCAGGCAGACACACCGCCGCTTCTGGCAGCATGGATACCGAACATTATCTTTGCTGTCATAGCCTACTTCTGCTATCGCCATGCGCCAAGCTGATAAGGCACAGAGAACAAAAGAATTAAGAACAACCCTTTGTGAAGAAGGGAAAAACAGTAGAATATGTATTTTGAAGATTTAGATTTAAACGATAACGTACTCGACGCACTTTATGATATGCGTTTTGACGAATGCACTCCGGTTCAGGAGAAGTGCATTCCGGAGATTCTGAAAGGAAATGATGTGTTGGGCGTTGCCCAGACAGGAACGGGCAAGACGGCGGCCTATCTTCTTCCAGTTCTTTCCAAACTGGCAGACGGAGGTTATCCGGAGTCAGCCATCAACTGCGTAATCATGTCGCCGACCCGTGAGCTGGCACAGCAGATCGACCAGGCCATGCAGGGTTTCGCCTACTATCTTGACGGTGTGTCATGCGTTGCTGTCTATGGCGGCAACGACGGCAACCGCTACGACCAGGAGCTGAAGAGCCTGTCGCTCGGAGCCGATGTCGTCATCGCAACGCCGGGACGTTTCATTTCCCATATCTCTCTTGGCAATGTCGATCTCTCCAAGGTGAGCTTCTTCATCCTTGACGAGGCTGACCGTATGCTTGACATGGGATTTTCCGAGGATATCATGACCATTGCCAAGAAGCTGCCGGCATCCTGCCAGACGATCATGTTCTCGGCTACCATGCCGAAAAAGATAGAGGAACTTGCCAAAACACTGCTGAAGAATCCTGTTGAAATCAAGCTGGCAGTCAGCAAACCGGCAGAGAAAATCCATCAGATGGCATACGTATGCTACGAGACACAGAAGATGGGAATCATCAAGGACATTTTCAAGGCAGGCGACCTCAAGCGTGTCATCATCTTCTCTGGATCAAAGCAGAAGGTAAAACAGATTGCGGCATCGTTAGGCCGCAAGCACATCAACTGCGGAGAAATGCACTCCGATCTGGATCAGGAACAGCGTAATGATGTTATGTTCAAGTTCAAGAGTGGACAGATCGATGTACTTGTAGCCACAGATATTGTGGCACGTGGAATCGATATTGATGACATTGCCATGGTCATCAACTACGACGTACCACATGATGCCGAGGATTATGTTCACCGCATCGGGCGTACGGCCCGTGCCGACCGTGACGGAAAGGCAATCACATTCGTGAATGTTGATGACATCTACTATTTCAAGCAGATTGAATCGTTCCTGGATAAAGAGGTGGAAAAGATTCCGCTTCCAGAGGAACTGGGCGAAGGACCTGAATACAAGAGCAACGGAAAGCCCAAGAGAGGGGGAAACGCCAAGACCCGTCGTAGGAAAGACCGTGACCAGCAGAGCCATAAGGACAAGAAGCAAGGCGGGAACAGACAGCGCAACCGGCGTCCTGCAGTACAGAACCAGAGCACTGCCGACGAAAACAGTGCTGTCGGGTTGGAACGTAAGACGAACAGCCGGGAGAACGCTGCTCCGCAGAAGAAACAGGAGAACCGTCCAGCAGCAGCCGAGGAGAAAGGTGGTAATAAGAAGAACAACCGGCAGGGAAAAGGCAGGAGTCAAGAACGCCAGCCCAAAGCCGCCAATGAAAACCGCAGTGACAGGAAACCGGCCAGCAGCAAGAATGCCGCCGGAAATTCTACCAGCCAGCAGGCCCGGAAACAGAACGGAAAGCGCAAGAAGCGTAATAACCGACAGCGTGTACCGGAGGAAAAGGCGGTCAGGAGAAGTACGAAGTATGACATTCGGGAAGACTTCCCAGCAATTTCCAAGGGGGATTCAGGACTGAAGTCACTCATCAAAAAACCTTTGAAGTGGCTTCGTGGACTTGGCAGGAAATAAGTACGGAGACAATATTATTGTACAATGCCCGTAACCAGGAAAATCTGGTTGCGGGCTTTTTGTATCGTCAGAACACGGTTCCCCTGCCAATGCAACCCATCAGTGTGTGACTATATATAATAAGGTGAAGAGCAGAAAATCATTCCTTTCGAATCTTGGATATGACTATTTTTTAATAAATCAATACGTTTTGTATCAAAATGTCGTTGATTTGAACAAATTGTATTACCTTTGCAATGTAGAAGGCAGATTTGACAACATCGTTGTCGTTTCAGGATTTAGGAGAGAGCATCCAATAACATATAGTTAAGTATGAAAGCAACAGAAGTCGTAGAAAAGCTAGAACATCGGTTCCCATACGAACCGGAGTACATTCAGGCAGTGTCACAGGTACTGGCCACCATAGAGGATGAATACAACAGACACCCGTCATTCGACCGGGCCAATCTTATCGAACGTCTCTGCGTACCTGACAGGATTATCAAGTTCCGGGTAAACTGGACAGATGACAAGGGAAATGTGCAGACCAATATGGGGTATCGTATCCAGCATAACAATGCCATCGGGCCTTACAAGGGCGGTCTCCGTTTCCACTCATCCGTCAACGAATCCATCCTGAAGTTTCTTGCCTTTGAGCAGACTTTCAAGAACTCGCTTACGACACTTCCGATGGGCGGTGCAAAAGGTGGTTCCGACTTCTCCCCCCGTGGCAGGTCGAATGCCGAGGTCATGCGGTTCTGTCAGGCTTTCATGAGCGAGCTATGGCATTATATCGGTCCTGACTGCGATGTTCCGGCCGGCGACATCGGTGTGGGAGGACGTGAGGTAGGCTATATGTTCGGCCAATACAAGAAGCTGACGCACCAGTTTACCGGCATATTGACGGGGAAGGGACAGACATTCGGCGGATCCCTCATCCGTCCTGAAGCGACCGGATACGGCAATGTGTATTTCCTGCAGAATATGCTCAGGACCAGGTCTGTTGACCTTAAGGGAAAGACGGTACTCGTGTCCGGTTCCGGCAATGTGGCCCAATACACGATGGAGAAGCTGCTGCAGCTGGGGGCAAAACCGGTTACTTGTTCCGATTCAGACGGATACATCTATGATCCGGATGGAATAGACGAGGAGAAACTCGCCTTTATCATGGAACTGAAGAACGTTGACCGCGGGCGTATACGCGAATATGCAGAAAAGTATGATGTCAAGTACGTTGCCGGTGCAAAGCCCTGGTTTGAGAAGGCAGATATAGCCACTCCTTGTGCTACACAGAACGAGATAAACGGAGAAGCTGCCGCCGCACTTGTCCGTAACGGTGTCATTGCTGTTTCGGAAGGAGCGAATATGCCTTCAACCCCTGAAGCCGTAAAGATATTTCAGGAAGCAAAGGTGCTCTACTGTCCGGGAAAGGCAAGCAATGCCGGAGGCGTGGCTGTATCCGGCCTTGAGATGACTCAGAATTCTGAAAGGCTGAAATGGAGCTGCGAAGAAGTGGATCGCAAACTGCACCAGATTATGGATGATATACATGCCAACTGCGTAAAATATGGTACTGAAGCCGACGGCTACATCAATTATGTGAAAGGTGCCAATGTCGCAGGATTCATCAAGGTCGCCAAGGCTATGATGGCACAGGGCATTGTTTGACCGGGAACAACACGGAAGAGGAAGGCGCGCACTGACAGGTCTGTCTTGAGAAATCGTCTTTGATGGATCTTCAGGACATGGCCTGCACCTATGTACGTGGGTTTCTTCCGTGTTCCTCCAATATTCCCCGCACAGGAAAATGTATTCCATCTTGTCTGAAGCCGTCTCTATGGCACATGAAAAACAAGACTATGTAGCTTCGTCTGTTTCCGTTTTATTTCGTACTTTTGCAAGGGAAATAAACATCAAATTATGAAACTCTCTACAATAGCACTCACCATCATGTTAGGACTCAGTTCTTCCACAATGGCACAGCAGAAAGACATTACAATCAAACTTATAGAAACTTCGGATGTCCACGGCTCGTTCTTCCCCTACGACTTTATCAGTCGGAAGCCGAGGAGCGGTTCCATGGCGAGGGTCTGCACGTTGGTTGAAAAGCTGCGTCGGGAAAACGGAAAGGAAAACGTCTACCTGCTCGACAATGGGGATATCCTTCAGGGACAGCCCATCTCCTACTACTATAACTATGTGACACCTGAAAAGACAAACATAGCAGCCAGTATCCTGAATTACATGGGATATGATGTGGCGACTGTCGGGAATCATGACATCGAGACTGGGCATGCCGTCTACGACAAATGGTTCAAGGAGCTGGACTTCCCTATCCTCGGTGCCAACATCATCAGCACGGCAACCGGGAAACCCTATCTTCTTCCCTATTATACAATCAAGAAAGGCAACGGAATCAAGGTGTGTGTCATCGGCATGCTTACTCCGGCCATCCCCAACTGGCTGAAGGAAAAGATCTGGAGCGGTATGCGCTTTGAGGAAATGGTATCATGTGCAAGAAGGACGATGGCTGAGGTGAAAACCAAGGAAAACCCCGATGTTGTCGTAGGCTTGTTCCATTCCGGATGGGACGGCGGGATCAAGACACCTGCTTACGACGAAGATGCTTCGAAGAAAGTGGCACAGGAGGTGCCGGGGTTCGATGTCGTCTTCTTCGGCCATGATCATACCCCGCATAATTCCGTTGAGAAAAACGCTGCCGGCAGAGAGGTCATCTGCCTCGACCCTGCCAACAACGCACAGCGCATAGCCCTGGCGACGCTGACGCTCAGGCCGAAGACCGTAAAAGGAAAGCGGCGATACACACTGACGAACGCTACAGGAGAGCTCGTCGATGTCAGGGAGCTGAAGGCCGATGAGGCTTTCATCCGCCACTTCCAGCCGGAGATAGACTCCGTAAAGAGATGGAGCGGACAGGTAATCGGAAGATTCGAAAATACCATCTATACGAAGGACTGCTTCTTCGGCAACTCCGCTTTCAACGACCTCATACTCGACCTTGAACTGAAAATCACCAAGGCCGACATTGCATTCAACGCACCTTTGCAGTTCAACTCTTCCATTCAGGCAGGCCCTGTTACCGTAGCTGATATGTTCAATCTATACAAATACGAGAACAATCTTTGCACGATGCGCCTTACCGGTCAGGAAATCCGCAGACACCTTGAGATGAGTTACGACCTCTGGTGCAATACGATGAAGTCTCCAGACGACCACCTGCTTCTTCTTTCCGATACACAGAACGATGCACAGCGGCTGGGCTTCAAGAACTTCTCGTTCAACTTTGATTCTGCTGCGGGTATCGACTACGAAGTAGACGTAACAAAGCCTGACGGTGAGAAAGTACATATCCTCAGTATGAGCAACGGACAGCCGTTTGATGAGAACAAATGGTACACAGTGGCAGTGAACAGCTATCGTGCCAATGGCGGCGGAGAGTTGCTGACCAGAGGTGCGGGCATTCCGCACGACTCTCTGCAAAGTCGCATTATATGGGAGAGCCCTAAGGACCAGCGGTTTTATCTCATGGAAGAAATCAGAAAAGCCGGCGTGATGCGGCCGCAGCCGCATCACAATTGGAAGTTCGTGCCGGAAGCATGGACTGTACCGGCTGCTGCACGCGACCGCAGACTCCTTTTCGGGGAATAACCGACACGAAGTCCTGCGGTCCCTGCTTCTTTCGTACATAAATCCGATGATCCGGCGAATCCTCAATGCGACGCGGTCAGAAAAGTATTCCATAGCGCGGTCTGAAAGGAATTGCAAGACGGTTCATATGCCGTTGGGCATTTTTGGCAGTCTGTCGCCAAAAGATTGGCACACGGCTGCCAAAAATGGACAATACAGTGTGGAAGACTCTGATGACAGATGTTTCACTTCTCCGAAAGGCAGGCTTTTTGTGGCACGGTGTCTACACAAATAGAATCCTGTGCAGATTTTTTGGAATTTCATGAACTTCCACCGATAAACAGACATACAGATGAAAAAATACTGGTTTGTCTTCTGCAAGACAGATGTCATGCTGGAGAAAGTGGGTGACAACTACACCATCCCGCTTTCCGACGAAGCACCGATACCCCTGCATCCGTGGACGCACGTCCTGAACGTTACGCCTATGGAAAATGGGATCGAGGTGAGAGCTTTTATGGTTGAACAGCCCGTAACGGGCAACCCGCAATACGAGATGTGTGGCTTGCGTCCGTCATTCTATCTGCTTTCCACGGAGTTCTACCTGAAGGCCGGAAAATGCCATGAACTGCTTTACTGGGACGGCAATACGAAGTTCTGTGGTGTATGCGGTGCCCCGATGAAGATGCACACCGACATTTCCAAGCGTTGTACCAATTGCGGAAAAGAGGTGTGGCCGCAGCTGGCAACGGCCATCATTGTCCTCGTACACCGTGGCGATGAAGTCCTGCTGGTTCATGCCCGCAATTTCAAGTCCGACTTCTATGGTCTTGTAGCGGGTTTTGTCGAGACAGGTGAGACCCTGGAGGAGGCTGTACACCGTGAGGTAGCCGAGGAAACCGGCATCCAGATTGGAAACCTGCGCTACTTCGGGTCGCAGCCCTGGCCCTATCCCTGCGGCCTGATGGTGGGGTTCAATGCCGATTATGATGGTGGTGACCTCCATCTTCAGCAAAGTGAATTGTCAAAGGGGGCATGGTTCACCAAGGACAACCTACCGAATATCCCCGAACGTCTGTCGATTGCGCGGATGATTCTCGATTCCTGGATAAAGGAAACTTCAATATAAACCAAAGCATATTCAAACTCTGAAAATGATGACTTTCTTAGAAAAAGCACTCGGATTCAATCCGAAGTCCATGAAGCTCCGGACTGAACTTATTGCCGGAGCAACTACTTTCCTGACGATGAGCTATATCCTGGCCGTCAATCCAGACATCCTGTCGTCTACGGGAATGGACAAGGGCGCACTCTTCACCGGTACGGCACTTGCCGCAGCCATTGCCACGCTGCTGCTGGCCTTTATGGCGAAGCTGCCTTTCGCACAGGCTCCTTCCATGGGGCTTAACGCCTTCTTTGCCTACACACTCTGCCAGACGATGGGCTACTCCTGGCAGCATTCCCTCGCCATCATGCTCATAGAGGGTGTCGTGTTCATCATCATCACCTTCTTCAATGTACGTGAGATGATTCTCAATTCCATCCCTACCAATCTCCGCTACGCCATATCGGCGGGTATCGGTATGTTCATTGCATTCATCGGTCTGAAGAATGCCGGTATCATTGTTGCAAAGGAAGCGACATTCGTCGGGTTGGGTGCCTTCACCCCTACCTGCATACTTGGTATTGTTGCCATTCTGCTCAGTGGCGTTTTCATGGCGAAGAATGTCAAGGGCTCGCTGTTCCTGAGCATCATCATTACCACTGTCATCGGCATACCAATGGGAGTGACAGTAATCCCGGACAGCTGGTTGCCGGTCTCTATGCCTCAAGACATCAGCCCGGTCTTCTGCAAATTCGACTTTACAGGTCTGTTGACGCTCAAGACGGTACTGGTTGTCTTCTCTCTGCTCCTGATCAACATCTTCGATACCATTGGGACGCTGATGGGCTTAGCTGACAAAACCGGAATTGTCGAACAGGACGGGAACATCCCGCATGTGAAGGAAGCCATGATGAGCGATGCGATCGGAACGACGTGCGGTGCAATGCTGGGCAGCTCGACGCTGACGACATACGTTGAGAGTGCCAGCGGCATTGCAGAGGGCGGCCGCTCTGGAGTAACCTCTTTCACCGTAGGACTTTTTTTCCTCATTGCCTTGTTCCTTTCTCCGATCTTCCTGCTGATTCCGAGTGCTGCCACCAGCGGAGCACTGGTCATGGTGGGCGTACTGATGATCGATTCGGTGAAAAAGATCGACCTGCAGGACATCACCGAATCTTTCCCGGCCTTTATCACCATGATTACGATGGTACTCTGCTATTCCATTGCAGACGGAATCTGTCTGGGTATTCTCTCTTTCGTAATTATGAAACTGTGTACACGGAGATGGAACGACCTCAACTGGACACTCTGCGTCCTGGCTGTACTTTTCGTCCTTAACTTCGTTAACAGTTGAAAAAAGTTGCCGTGCAATTGCACCTGGAGGTGTCAGACATTCCGAAGACAAACATACAGTATGAACAGGTGCTCTCATCTGTCTGGAAGACAAGCTGTTTATCAGGCAGAACGAGAGTATCAGTTCCTGTTTTAGATTAGACATTATACCTCCCTTGGGGAGACTTCGGGACAGTAGATCTTTCGTGGGGGTAGACTCATTCTACTTATAAAAAATCCTCTAAAGTTTAAAGTGGAAGGATGTTGACAATGAGGACAGAATTACCGACTGTTTACTGCAAAAGTTTATTTCTCATTTGCTGTCACTTTTAACATTCTTCACTAACACATTGTCTATTAGTGTGTTATATGTATTTAAAGAGTGACGGCAGTGACAGGAAAATAATTTCACAGCAGACCGATCACAGGCACATCTGCTGTGGATGAATGTCAGACTGTGTTTGATCCTAAAGTATATTCTTCCGTGGCAGACTCTTTATCGGGGGGCAGATGTTTATTCAAAAAGCTTACTTCCTGCAAACAAACTACTTCTATCCGAATAACAAACTACTTCTGTCCGATTAATACTTAGCGTGATCCGTACTGAGCCTTGACACCATAGGTGTACACCCTCAGCACCAATGGTGTTTACCCTCGACACACTGACAGTAAAGAATCAGTGTGTAGTGTGGGTGCAAATCCCCATTATCTACTGGTCCGAGACTTCACATTGTCTATAGACTACAGACAATACCACAGACCACACAGACAAAGACAAATCTTGCAAAAAAAAATGCTAAAACTTGCACAGTCAAAATAAAATAACTACTTTTGCAACCGCTTACGAAAAGTGAGGGCGTTTAGCTCAGCTGGTTTAGAGCATCTGCCTTACAAGCAGAGGGTCGGCGGTTCGAATCCGTCAACGCCCACCCAACCGGGTAGTTTCCAGAGTGGCCAAATGGGGCAGACTGTAAATCTGCTGCTTCTAGCTTCGGTGGTTCGAATCCATCACTACCCACAGAAGAGTTGCAATCATACGAATGCAGCTCTTTTTATTTTTCCATCGTTCCTGAACGTGTTTTCCCCAGGACTTTCGTTACATGGCATATTTTTTGTAACTTTGTAAAACAAAACCATCCTATAAAACAAAAAGAAGGAAATGAAGATAAAAGAGACACCGGTCCTGCTGCTCACAGGCTATTTAGGCAGCGGCAAGACAACACTGGTAAACAGGATTCTTGCCAACAGAAAAGGAATCAAGTTTGCAGTCATTGTAAACGATATCGGAGAGGTCAACATTGATGCCAACCTCATCGAAGCCGGCGGCGTAGTCGACCAGAAGGGCGACTCTCTCGTCGCTCTCCAGAACGGCTGTATCTGCTGTACATTGAAAATGGATCTGGTACAGCAGTTGAACGAGATAGTATCTCAGGGAAAGTTCGACTATATTGTCATTGAGGCAAGTGGTATCTGCGAACCTGCACCGATTGCACAAACCATCTGTGCTTACCCGCAGATGTATCCGAATCTGGCGAAGAACGGGAAGGCTGTACTCGACTCTATCGTAACGGTTGTGGATGCACGCCGTATGTGTGACGAGTTCTCAGCTGGAAATGACCTGTTGAAGAAGGACCTCCAGGAAGACGATCTCGAGAACCTGCTTATTCAGCAGATAGAGTTCTGCAATATCATCCTGCTCAATAAGGTTGATGATGTCAGCAAAGAAGAATTAGGACTGGTCAAGAGCATCATCCGCTCGCTTCAGCCGAAGGCTGAGATTATCGAGTGCAATTATGGCGATGTCGATCTTGACCAGATCATCAATACCAAGGCCTTTAATTTCGACGAGGTGGCAACATCAGCTTCATGGATTGCAGAGATTGAAGGGCATGAAGAAGACGAATACGAGCATCACCACGAGCATGGAGAAGACGAACATCATCAAGGACACCACCATCACCATGGTCTGGAGAATGAAGAGAGCGGAGAGGCACTTGAATACAACATCGAGACTTTCGTATATTATGCCCGGAAACCGTTTGACATCAACTTCTTCGACGACTTTGTGGCACGGAAGTGGCCAAAGCAGATTATTCGCTGTAAGGGGCTTTGCTACTTTGCCAACGAAAAGGAGGTCTGCTACGTCTTCGAACAGGCCGGAAAGCAGGTGAGCCTCCGCAATGCCGGTCAGTGGTATGCCACTATGCCGCAGTTCCAGCTGCGAGAATTTCTTGAGAAGAACCCCAAGGTGAAGAAGGACTGGGAAGAACCATACGGAGACCGTATGCAGAAACTGGTGTTCATAGGGCAGAATCTCGACAAAAAAGAAATTACAGAGACACTTGACAAGTGTCTAACAGACTTCTAAATAGGCCTGCGAATGCAGAAGGCGGACATATCACGCTATTGTGATGTGCCCGCCTTCGTTTTTCTTCTGTTTAGAAGATCAGTTTATATTCAGCTCTTTTTGAACCTTGAGACAATCAGTATAAGCGTACTTCATCCCCCATGCGGAGTCCACGCTCGGCAATTTTCTCGTTCTTCTTGACAAGACTCTTCAGACGTATGCCATACTTCTGTGCTATGTCATACAAACTTTCAGACTTTCTCACATAATAGGGATGCCGCTTGAAATTCTTCGGTACCTTGCTCCGCTTCTTCTTCAGCCAGATGTATTCACCGGGTACAAGGGGGTCCTTCTTCTTACGCTCGTTGTACCTTGCGAGCTTGTGTGTACTGATGTCCAACTCCTTACTTAAGGACTTAAAGGTGTCTCCCTGTCTCACGACAATATAATAATTTTCGTTATATTGATGAATTGCATGAGCGCCTAATGCCTGGACAGGTGTCGGGAGTTTTCCATCTGCAACACGGACGACTGCATCTTCCCCGCTGTGGTGGACCATGAAGCGGTCATAGTGCTTTGCCTTGTCGTACTCGTATAGTTTATATAGTTCAATGATGTTTATCAGATTCTGCGCGTAAGTCGGATTCGTAGCATAGCCCGCACGCTTCAGTCCGTATGCCCAGCCACGATAATCGGTTCTGTCCAGACTGAACAGGCTTCGATAACGCGGGCGGTCACGAAGGAATTTGCAGTGGTCCTCAAAGCTCTCCAGAGCACTGTCGTATGCGCGGAAACACTCGCCGAGTTCGTCGTCATCATGGCTGATGGTACGTCCTGTCCAGCCATGGCACTTGATACCGAAGTGGTTGTTGCCTTGAAGAACGAGTGTGCCTCGCCCTGCCCCACTCTCCAGCAGACCTTGCGCCAGGGTGATGCTGGCCGGTACACCATACTTCAGCATCCCCTCGATGGCCATGTCCTTGTACTGGTCGATATAAGCCTGATAAACCTGATTCCATCTGATTGGACCGCCCGCAGTGGCTGACAGTACAGAGATGAATGTGAGAGAAATGAAGATATACCGTTTCATAAAAAAGTTCTTTTGGATTATATGAATGCAAAAGTACACGTTTTATTACACAATCCGAAACTAATTATCTTAAATTCTCACAAACAAACCAAAACTTATGCTTAACTTTGCATTCTCTATGAAGATAATTATCACACTCGGCTCCAATACTCATCAGGAGGAGAACGTATCTGCGGCACAGATACTGTTGAGACAATGTTATAAGGACATCAGCTTCTCGGAAACACGGTGGACGGAACCGATTGGAATAGAGTCGGACAAGTTCCTGAACTGTACAGGGACATTCGAGACCGACCTTCCGCCCGAAAAAGTAAAACAGCAGCTGAAGGAGATAGAACGGAAAATGGGAGATTCACATGAGAATCATCAGCAGGGAAAGGTATTGATTGATATTGATCTTGTACAATATGATGGGAAAATCGTAAAAGGAATAATATGGCTGGAAACATCAGAAAAGAAATAGCCATCCTGCTTCTGCTCCTGTTGAATACCTGTATGCCTGTCGCTGCACAGAAGAGCAAGGACGCAGAGGAACTTGGAAAGGCCCTGGAGTACTTTGCTTCTGCAAAGTATCACGAGGCATTGCTGATTTTTCAACACCTGGACAGAACATACAGGCTTAACGACCGGTTCAAAGCTTACATAGGACTGTGCTACTATCACGAGTGGGATTATGACAATGCTGCCAGATACCTGGAAGAGGCTATTCCTGGACTGAACACTTTTGCTCCGCACGAGCGTTCTGTCTATTACTACACTGCTGCAGAGAGTTTCTTCAATATGAGACGGTATGGAAAAGCCGTCCCCTATTATGATATGACGCTGCCCTTATGCTACGAGCGAGAGAAAGGTGATGTCTGCTACCGGTTGGGACTGTGCTTTATGTTCATGCAGGAATGGAAAAAGGCATACGACCAATACATGAATGCCGAAAGGTTGTATCAGCAGTATAAAAAAGAAAAAGAAGTGCAGGGACGACTTGCACAGATCGTACGGATGGCAGCTGCCTGTCGGACAGAATATGAGGCTGTTTCACCCCAAGACTCTTTGCAGAAAAAAACATACAACACGACAGAAGGCTACAATGCGACGACGCAATTAAAAAGTATATCGACAATTATCAAGTCATTGACTTCTACAATGTTATCGAAACCAGTCATCCCTGTTCTTGTAAAAGATATTATCAGCAAGAAAGAGAAAATCAATCTCCAAAAATAAATACTACTTTTTAGGTATTTTCTTCGTTCGTTCAGTTTTTTTTCGTACTTTTGCGCCATATACTTTTAAACAACCTATTTACGGCAGAAGCGTATCTGACGGTTTATTCTGTTTACAGACAACGTGTAATAAGAACTTTACTTGGGCATTATCAGCATATATCACAACGGATTCTATGTCCGGACACAAGAACTTCGCTGACAAGATATCGCCATAATCTAGTATCTATGAGGAAACACAGAAAGGGCTGGCACCGAAGACAATAAGATCTACGACGTCAGCCCTTAATATGAGTTCAAAAAAGATGTTCTTTATTCCATTGCCTCTTTTATCTTTTCTACAATATACTTCACATCATCATCTGTTACCAGTGGACCACTTGGCAGGCACATGCCAACCTTAAAGAGACTCTCACTGACACCATTGACATATGATGGACAATCCTTATAGCAAGGCTGCTTGTGCATTGGTTTCCAGAGAGGACGACACTCTATGTTAGCCTTGTCAAGGAATACGCGCATAGCCTCAACATTGGCATTCGGCTCGCAATCAGTATGTGCATCGTCTACAGAATGGATAACACCAGCAGCACCACCTACAGCACCCTGCACTGTAGTCTTGTAGGCGTTCTCCTGTCCTTTTACCTTGACAGAAGGGTCTATAACCATTGTGTTCAGCCAGAAGTTGGAATCATACTCCGGTGAAGGATTGGCATGGAAAGTAATACCCTCTATCTTGCTGAAAGCCTCTTCATACAAGTGGGCAATATGACGGTGATGGGCGATATGCTCATCGAGAACGGTCATCTGTCCACGACCGATACCTGCACAGACATTGCTCATGCGATAGTTATAGCCAATCTTCTCATGCTGATAGTAAGGATAACCCTCACGTGCCTGTGTGGCATAGAACATCACATTGTTGCGGGCAGCCTCGTCAGGGCAGACAAGTGCACCACCACCAGAAGTGGTAATCATCTTGTTACCATTGAATGACAGAACACCATACGCACCAAACGTACCGCAAACCTGACCTGCATATCTTGAGCCTAAGCCCTCGGCTGCATCCTCAACCACAGGAATATCATACTTGTCTGCCACTGCAAGGATTTCCTTTATCTTTGCAGGCATACCATAGAGATAAACTACGATGATAGCCTTTGGCTTCTTACCCGTCTTGGCAATTCTGTCCTTGATAGCTTCCTCCAACAACACAGGATCCATATTCCATGTTTCCCGTTCTGAATCAACAAAGACAGGTGTAGCTCCCTGATAAGTTACAGGGTGCGAACTCGCACAGAAGGTGAAGCTCTGACAGATTACCTCATCACCTGCTTTCACGTCTAAAGCCACCAAAGAAAGATGTACAGCAGATGTACCAGAACAGAGTGCCACGACACGCTTATCTTCTAACCCTGGCAAAGACTCCTTCCACAGATTATCAGGATTATCCTCATGTGGCATAATCGTTTGTGGATACGCCTCCTTTGCAAGGAAGTTTCCTCTTTCGTCTGAAGGACTTACAGACACAGAGAAACGTCTCAAGTCATCTTCAAAGCCATTGACATTTGGTCCCAATGGTACAACCCAATTGGTGTCGAACGCCTCTTGGATGTATTTCATCTCGTTACCACTCATGTGAGCGAGACAAAGTAAAACACGGTTTCTTTCCATTTTACTAACTATATTTTTTCACCTGCATAGTCCATCTTCTTACCCAGAACCGTACAGATAATCATTTGAATATCTTTTATAAATGAATAGTTCTTTAAATAATAGAGGTTTAACTTAACTTTATCAGGGAAAATCACCTCATCATTATATTGAGCAGGATTCTCTACAGAAGCTAAGAGTTCCTCCTCATTTCTATACTTCAAACTTGCCGGGCCTGTAATGCCTGGTTTCAACTTAAGAATATCTCTTTCCTCGCCTTGCAACTGATCAGCATAACCAGGAACGTCTGGGCGTGGTCCAACAAAACTCATATCACCCTTAAGGACATTCCAGAGTTCTGGTAGTTCGTCCAACTTATAACGTCTGAGTTTCTCACCAAGTGGTGTGATACGACACTGTTCAGTTGAAGCAATAGAAGTTGCTTCTGAATCCCGACTTGCCACAGAAGCCTCAGCCTTGACAGTCATCGATCTAAACTTATATACAGTAAACAGTTTACCATACTGTCCCACTCGCTTCTGACAAAACAAAATAGGACCAAGCATCTTTACCTTGATTAGAATTGCTACAACCAATAATACTGGACTAAGGAATAGCAATCCAAACAAAGATGCAAGTTTATCAAATAACCATTTTAAAAACATAATATTAATTTACGGATTCAAATTTCTATTCTTTACCAACTTTACAAAATAATAGAGGAACTCACCCAAAATAGCTTTCTTATCTTCTTTTCTATAATCATCAAAAGCATCAAAGTCCCAACTCATAATCTGATTAAACTCTTTCATTGTCAGTGAGCAACGAAGAATTTTACCCACAAGAGTAATTATATCACCAAGAATCCACTTAGTCTTTGTCCCCATACGTGGTTGAATCTTATGCTCATACTTCCCAGAAGTGAAAAGAGAATATACAATATAAGGTATATCGAAACCACCAGCAATTGGTGTTGCTAAACCGCCAGTAAATCGAGCATTAACCTCAATAAACACAGCCTCCTTCGTGTTTTCATTAACCTTAAAGTCTATACCACAAACTCCTTTATAGTCAACTTTATCTAAAATTAGCTTAGAATATCTTTCTATTTCTGGCATTTCAACCAAAATTCTTTGTGTTGTTGTTCCTCCACCATCTGTCTTTGTTACTAAAGATCTATATGTACATGCTTGGAAGAAGCCATCATACCTAATACAGTCTACACTATAGTCTATACCTGCAAAGAACTCTTCTATTAAAATCTCTTTTGTATCATATTGAAGTAAAATATTCTTTGCTTCATCATATTTTTTAGGAAAGAAAACCCCTTTTGCGGAGTTCCCAAATTTTGTTTTAATTACTATTGGGTATGTAGCTTGCTTAATATCGTCTATAAAACGGGGTACTGGTACACCGACAGAATCAGATAAAATAGTTGCTTGATGCTTATCAGACAACAGAACTTGTTTCTCAAAAGATTCCATTGTATATATAACATCCTTAGGAAGCTCATCTATGTGTTTTGCAATAATTAAGGCTTCATCATGCGTGGGCATAAGGACTTTGGGAGAGAAATCTTTGATAGCTTTCTTCAAATCCTCAATAAAACCTTGCTCATCAGTCTTGAAATCTCTATAGATAAATTTGCCAACACTAAATTTAGAGACACTGCAAATATTATATGATGATGTGTCTCCTACTACAACCTTTAAGCCTTTTTCATAAAGGCTACGAATAATATTATATCCAACTCGATTCCAACAATATGTTACAATAACATCACACTTCATAGTCAACTACTCTTCAAGTTTTTCGTATTCTTTGAGCGTTGCCTTCCAAACCTCTTCTTGACGATATCTATCAACTATCATTTTACGAGACTGTGAAGCCATCACCTTTATAAAATCTTTATTTTCTATACACCAATTCATTTCCTTAAATAATGCATCTGCATCTTTAGAAGGAAATATTCTACCATTCTGACCTTCTTTGATAATCTCATTACATCCATTGATGTTAGTTACAATAGATGGTAGTCCCATTGCACCAGCTTGCAACACTACATTAGGAAACCCCTCTCTATAGCTTGGAAAAACTAAAACATCTGCTGCAATAAAGAATGGACGTACATCTCTTTGATAGCCAACAAAACGTACATCTGGATTATTTCTAAGAAAATCCTCATTACCACTCTTCAAAGGGTCGAGTTCTGTTTCAAAACGTCCAACAAGAAGTAACTTTACATTCTTATCTTCTTTTTGAAAACGTTTCATAGAATCAGATAGTTCATTCATACCCTTATCACCAACGATTCGCCCTATGAATATAAAAACAAAATCATCTTTACTAAGATTTAAGTCTTTACGAATATCTTCTTTACTTCCTGTATATAGCTTTCCGTTTATTCTTGTTTCGGCTGTAAAGTGGTCTGGAGAAAAGTAGTCAATATCAACTCCATTTATATTCCCATTCAGAATAACATTCAACTCCTTTTTTGTTATATGATCCTCCTGCAGAATTTGTTTTACTCCATTTCCTTCGGGAATAACTTTATTTGCAAAAAAACAAGTACAAACTTCCATCCCTTTTAGAATTTTTCTAAGAACTCCATGTGCCCCTTGGTAACGAAGTCCTGTAACAGTATAGATTCTATGAGGTACACCAGCAAACCAAGCTGCTATCATCGCCAAAAGACTTCCCTTAGGAGTATTAGCATGCACACACCATGGTTTTTCTTTGCGGAATAAGCGATACAAGAACCATAGGCCCTTAATATCATTCACCAAACTGATAGGACGCTCCAACGGAGCATCCACAACACGTATTCCCTCACGTTCACTGACCTCCTTTAGTACACCTGTATCCTTTGCAACACCAATAACCTCAAAATATTGGTTCAAGAACTTCAACTGCCCTTTCAGTAAACCATCCAAAGAGATATCTGCAGTTGTAACGCGAATTAATTTCTTTCTTTGAATATCTTTCAAATTATAAAAATCTATTTATCAAGAAGAAAACTTGATGATATTAATTAAAGATATTTTTATAGACATCAGCATAACCACTTACAGTATTGCTAATATCAAATTCCATAGCTCTATTATAACAGCGTTCTGCAATCTCGTTATAATAAGCTTCATCACTTGCTAATCGGTTGATTTCTTCTGCCAATGCCTTTGCATCCTCATGTGGAAAAAGAATACCATATCCCTTAGTTACTTCTTTCAAACCATTTACATCAGAAGCTATAAAAGGCTTATGTGCACTCATACCCTCTACATTACTAAGGCTCAACCCTTCCCAATGAGAAGACATCACGATAACATCTGCTGCTCTCAAGACATTTGGAATATCAGTACGTAAGCCTAAGAATCTAACTCGCTCACTTACACCTAAAGACAGAGCTAATTGTTTTACTTCTTCCATCCGTTCACCTATACCAGCAAACCAGATCTCGTATTTTTCTTTATCTAATAGGGTTAAAGCCCTAATAATAGTATCTTGATTCTTTTGTTTACGGAATCCAGCTACCATCAAAATAGCCTTACGCTTTTCTTTTAAACCTAATAGCTCCTTACATGGCACAGCTTCTGAAATAGCATTAACATCTATCCCATTGTTTATTGTAGTTATTGACTTGTATCTATTTGATGGTTCAACAAACCACTCCCCACCCATATATTCTCTTAGTTTCTCTTCCGCAATCTTGCTGATACATATCACATGATTGTATCTTCCATACATCCAACTTTCAATCGGACGATACCATTTCCAATTTCGTTTCCGATTTGATGTGTTATGTTCTGTAGAAACAAGATTAATGTGACTAAACAAACTGGCGATTGCTACAAATAGTTGCGGTGAAGAATTATGCGTATGAATAATATCATAATTCTTCATAACCTTTACCAGTTTTAATATATAGAGCGGATTATAAACTCCATGTCCTAACGCATATATCTTTGTCTGTGGACTCTCTTTCTTCAATCTATGGGTCAATGGTGTCTCTTTACCATTAAAGATACATAAATCCACCGTATTTCCCAAAGCCTGTAACCTTGGTATCAAATTAACCACCAACGTTTCAGCACCACCCATATCCAAAGATGTAATAACTTGTAATATTCTCATTATCCTATTTCTTTTATTCTATAATGCCAAATCTTTATTAATAGCATTCCAATAAAAAACACAACAAAAAGTTTTAATACTATTTGCTGTCACTTTTAACATTTCATCTTAAAGTAGAGATAATCAATATTTTCAAATGACAAGAGTGACGCCAAAATCAAAAACTTACACAAGAGCAATAATATATATTCCATAGAAGACACTTAATCTATAGCATGTGCTGTATCTTTCTATTGAAAACCAAATTTATGCCTAACTTTCCTGTTTCACATATATCTAAGGATGTTATGAATTATAGAATACTCATAACTATCTTTTATTTACACGTATATCATTCAAATGCATCAACCAACCTAAAGGTGCTATAGCATTCCATAGCCCAGGTAAACTCGGATAGCTTCTACTTCCACTATAACACAAACGAAATCTCCAATAATTAACAGCTGCTTTAACCTTATCCTTAAACGGAATATCAAGTTGATTTAATTCTGCATAACATATCATAGAGGCTATAGGGCTATTCATTCTAATTCGTACAATCTTGGAAGTTAATCCACCATCAAGATAATCTCGATAATAAATAACTTCATTAAAATAGTGAAGCTTATATTTTGTAGCAATCCTATTCCATACTAAAGCTTCTGGGCAAAATTTCTCGTTTTCAATCTCAGGAAAAGGAAACTCCCGTAAAATTTCTGTTTTAAAAACTTCACAAACATCCCCGACAAAGCCATATTTATAGCGCATCTCTATTGAACTAAGATTCATAGAAGAACAGATTTTCCTTTCTCCTATAATTGTTCCATCATGATGAGCCATCAAACCACATACACCGCCTATTAAAGGGTTATCCTTTATCTCCAAATAGTAACGATTTATAACTGATAAAGAGTTCTTGGGGAGACTATCATCACTATCTACAATAAGAATAAGCTCACCTTTTGACTCTATTACTCCTCTATTTAAAGCCCTGTGTTTACCCCCATTAGACTGTTTTATATATGATATAATTATTTTCTTATCCTGAATAAACTTGTCTACTATATCAGTAGTTGAATCAGATGATCCATCATCTACTATAACCCATTCAAAGTCTTCAAAGTCCTGTTTTACTAGGCTCTGATATAACTTTCCTAATAAATGACCTCGATTATAAGCTGGAGTAAGTATAGTTATCATTTGCGATAAAATTTATCAACTTTATAATTTTCATCATACTCATATTTCTCATATATAGGATCGTAATCACGAATACCATTTGAAAAGAAAGTTTTGTATGGACTCAACATATATCCCCATTGGAAAACAATACGAGTAAATAAAATAAAGCTCATTAACAAGACCAAAACCCTGGTCTGGCTTTTTTCTTTCAATCCATTACAAATTGTAGATAGAGTTACAATAACCCCTATCATATAAAACCATCCCAAACGACCTCCATTAAGAGATTGTACAAAAAGTAAGAGAATTGCACAGAAACCTAATAAAGCATTAAGCATAACGGTATCTTTTTTCGTAATGGGTATATATCTATAATTTTTAAATACAATATAAAGAAAAACAAATGCCTCTATTATATACTCATATTTGAAGCCAATCTCCTCTTCTATATATGAATCTGAACGATTGTGCATATCAGCAACGTCCCCATATATCCTAAATATTGCAGAGGGACCACCAGATAACCCTATCAGTAAGCACAGAATCATAAAAAGCATCACTTTCTTCTTATCAAAACGTTTAATAGGAATAAAATATAATGGCAATAATATGATAGCAGAATTATGAAAAGTAGCAGCTATCAGAACACAAGCTAAAAACTTTAATAATTTTCTTTTATATATATATTGGAAAGAAAGCCAACCAAGGCCAACCGCTACCATCTGTCTAAGATAGGTAAAAGTAAAAAAGAACATAAGCCCCATAAACAGCATAAGAGCAAATGAATAATTTACACAATACTTCTTGAAAACAAAGAAAAATAATATATATATAGTGATGGTTATTAATAGGATAAAAATGTACCTATTTGAAGTCAGATGAGATAGTAAAATATTATAAAATCCGTAGCCAATTTCTGTTGAATAAAGTGCAAACAGAGATGCATCTTCATACCTCCCTTTTTCATTTGTAATATCTGCAATATTATCAAATAGTTCACCATAAATATATCGATCATATCCACCTAACATATCTGAAAAACCTACAAAAAAAGCCATAAGTAAGAAAGAAAAGGCTAATATAGGTTGTCGCCTATAACCATTCTTTTCAGCTATATAATTAATCGATATGACTATGAGAAAAAATATAATATATAATACCATAACTGTTTAGGTAGGTTCTATTAATTCATATATTAACGTGGGGTTATCCCCACAATAATGCAGTTATGGGGGTATCGGTCTCATAAGAGACCTTCATTCTCTATAGAAATGGTTTTATTCCCCTCATTTTTTATGTATTTTTTGACATCAAGACACAATTATCCTTTTCAAGAGAGAAGTTGTGGCTGATATTTGTTGATTTGGCAATATCTAAAGATGTTGTAAACAAGGCAGGTGAGCGCAAAACTCGCTTTTGCTCTGGCAATACCAATTGTTCTGACAAAGGAACCATGCATGGCTCCTTCAATGAAGCCGAAGACGTGTTCCACGCGGCATCTACACTTTGATTTCTTGCGGTTACGTTTCTTCTGCTTCTTGGTTAATGGATGATTGCGGTGTCCCTTCTCGCAGATGACGGGACGCATCGCATTGGCCTTGACAACATCTTCCCTGCCCTCATATCCAGCATCAAGATAAAGGCGCTGGCCTTTGTCCTTGTCCGTGATAAGCTGCGAGATAACATTGGAGTCATGGATGCTTGATACTGTGGTATGGTAGGACTCTATGAGTTTTGATTTCTTGTCAACCTTCGTATGACCTTTGTATCCATAATGTTTCTCTTCCCGTTTCTTAGTCCAACGTGCGTCAATGTCCTTGTGGCATTTCTTGTGTGGGTTGTCGTTCCAAAGCTCATCTCCCTTGCCGTTCTTGATGGTAGTGTTTTCCCTGCGAGTGTTGCGCTGCCTGGGGGCTTCAACGAAGGTGGCGTCAATAATCTTGCCTTCATTAAAGCTCAGACCTTTCGCATCGAGCAATTGACGGAAGTCGTCAAACAGGGTGTCAAACACACCGGCCTTGACCAGTTTATTCTTACATGCCCACACCGTCTTTTCGTCAGGTACGTCACTTACCGTATGTATGTTTAGGAACTCTCTAAAGCTGGTGCGGTCAATAATCTGATATTCTATCTGGTGGTCGCCCAGACCATAATAACGTTGGAGAAATATGACTTTGAACATAAGAACGACATCTATTGGTCTACGCCCTGCTGAAGTCTTACAATCCTCTGTGAGTAGAGTCTTCTCTAATGTGGAGCGAAAGAATTCGAAATCAACAAGAGCGGATACCTGCTCCAGCGGGTTGCCCATTGCGGAAAGAGCCTTGAGAGTAAACTCTTCTTCAAAGAGACTCTCCTGTTTTGATTGGCGATATGTAGTCGTTTTCTTCATAAGGTAATATCAATATTTATATGTAAAGGTACGACTTTTTTCGAAAATACGCAAGTAATTAGCTGATTAATAATAAGTTAATTTATAGAACACCTCTTTATTAAATATTATCAACTATTTAACGCTCGTATTGATTACCAAAGAAAAATAAATTTATTATCCTGCTTTTTTTTAAAAATAATATACAATAATAGCAGAAAACAACAGAAAACAAAGCGATACTGGGCACAATAATGAAATCAGTAATCCAATTTGAAAGAAATAGAGTATCGAAATGAACGTATTTTACAAAAATACGTTGTAGTATTATAGATTGTAATCCATATATCCCCAAAGTATACGTACCAACCTCAGCCATCTTCTTAACTAAGAAATTATCATCTTTAAACCATAGACAAAAATAATATGAAATACCTATCAGTGACAATGAACCGAAAAGTCCAGAGACAAATTGAGAAAATAATTGCCATGGGGTAAAAAATAAAATATGATATGTGAGGACTTTAGGAACCTCATGTACACACAGTAAGATAAAAACGAGTAAAGAAAACATCGTAATAAGAGCTTGGTATTTCATATAAATTTGTCTATAACATTTCAGGAAGTAACCTAGCCAAAAGAAAATTAACATCCAGTTAAATTGTAAAAAATAACCATGAGGAAGAATAAGTGCAAGCACAATAGAACCTATTGCAGTAAAATAATCTTGCCATCCCAATCGTTTAAAAAGATAAGTGTATACAAAACAGAAAAATAAGGTTCTTAGAAACCACATTCCTCCTATAGCTTCACTTCTTGCAACTATAGCAATATCTGGTAAATCTATAAGAAAACAAACAATTATTGTCAATATAGAAATTGTAACTGTAGGCAATAATAACTGGATTGTTTTTTGTTTTAAAAAAGGAACAACTGGTTTATCATAAGATTTTAAAGAGAAATATCCACATAGCATCATAAATAAAGGCATATGAAACGAATATATCCAATTATATAAAATTGATGCCCTACTCATATCTACAAAAAAATATGAATGGCCTATGCAAACCATCCAAATAGCTAAAAATTTAACTACATCTAAGTAAATAATTCTATTTGATCTATTTTTTTTCATATTAAATTTATTTCTTCATAAGGAGCATTAGTCAACATTGCTGCTCTTTTAGGAAAACCACTCAGAAACAAAAGTTTATCCGTCATTTGGAAAACTTTTTTCGCATAACTTAACATGAAATAATCAATAAATGATTTTATATAAATATCTTGGCTTGCGTCAAAAGTAAAGCCCATATGTACAACTGCACCAGGAATAACATAGACATATTCAAGATGAGACAATCTATCTAAAAACCTTTTACTATCACTTGTTACTAATATTCGCTCACTAGGGTATCTTGAATGTAATTCTTCTACACCTTTTATACACTTTAAAATATAACTCTCTCTCTCTGATTCGGGCAAAATATCTCCACCTTCTTTGAAATCTCCCAACAACTGTCGAAAACGAAATGTCAATGAAATATATTTTTTTCTCCACCTAACTTTCTGAGATGATAATCTATTTGATTTTGTAATCGTTCAGATGGCCGAAAAAGTTCGTTAAATAAAACACTAAAATCATTATCAGCAATAGCCATATTAGAATATATATGAATCTGCTTATATGACTTATTTAAATAATATTGCAAAATCTTTTTTTGCGCATTTATCTGTGCACTATTTTCCAAATTATTATTATAAGTCAGAAGGGTACAAGGGTAAACTTTTTTTGAGTCCCAGCATATATTTTTTGCTTCAATTTGCCAATCATATTGATTAGGTACTAAATAGTCCTGCAGATGCAATGGTTCAAAAACAATTTTAAACGGAAGATTCTTACGCTTACATTCACCATATATAGAGGTAATTCCTCTAAGACGATCAGATAATCCACCAGAAAATGTTGTCTCAGGCTGAACCATATAAATAATAACATTTTCATCATGTTCATACCTATTATCCATAACTTTATTCTTGTATAAAGGTATTAGTAATCGTTTTCTACAAACAATATTATGCCTCAATATTAGTAAAGAATAATACAGAAAAGAGGTAAACTCAATGATTTTTTTTAGCTTCTTATACATAAAATTAATTTACAGACCTTGTTTTATAATAAAGAAAATAATTGTTTTGCTATACTAAAATTATTATGAAGATTTAGTAGTGTTTGACGCCCACTTTCAGCAATCTCCTCATAATGAGATGAACTTGTATATATATCTTTTAGCATCCTAATTATATCAGAGACATCATTATATTGCATACAGGAAACATTATGCTCAACAGCTATATTCTCCAATGCATACCATGACCCAATTACCAACAGACCATTTGCTATTGCATCTAAGACTTTTCCCTTTGTACCCGTACCAATACATATAGGTGTAATCTGAATATCATGTTTACAAATTTCTTCAATATAATCGGGGACAAATTTTATATGATGAACTTCATAACCTGCATTATTAAGACTCTCTACATGATGTTCCCATCCTTTACCTAAAAAAGTATAAACATAATGTTCTTTTAGTTCTGAGAGATCTTTAGATTTTATCAGACAATCTATCAGCATATCAGCATCCTGCTGCATATACAAGTTATACTGCCCTGCAAATAAAATCTTTATTTTTGGAGAACTAAAAGAAATAACCTTAGCAGGTTTTGCAACTTGATAATGAGGGTGACGAAGAAAATGAGCTTGAATTCCAGGACAAATCTCCTTAAGGAAATCAACATCCGCCTCACCTACCAAATGATAGTGGATATTTGAAGATGTATCAAACTGTTTCTCCATATTCAGATACTTAGGATACATAAATGCAGATCTCCAAAATCTTATTTTATTTCTTATTGCAAAACGCTTACCAAGCATCCTATAATAATAGAGAGACTCACAATCTGGCAATGTATGTACTCGCCTAAAATCCTTTAATTGATGACTGACACGAGATAACTCCTCGCCATAAATCCATATAGCATCAGGATTATCATTAATGATAGTATCTAATTGTGAAAAACTTAAGCTAATATAATTACCAATAGGATATTTTAATAATATTCTAAATGGTAAAAGAAACCTAAGGAAAAAATTATACCACCATGGTACTGGCAATAAACAAATTTTTATATTAAGTTCCTTTGCAATAGAATCTATCTGTTCTATTGAAAGCCGATTTAAATTATACGAATAAAGAATTACCTCTATACTTTTATCTCTACCAGCAAGTAAATGATAAGGCAATGCACTCGTACCACGGATATTTTCCGCAGCGGGCATCATCACAGAAATTCCAATTACCTTCATACTCTTTGATACTTTTTAAGCCTTACCTCCAATATAAAATAAGTGTATTAACCCGTTGGCGGAATTAAAATGTAGCTATAATGATATACAAAAAGTTGCACATATCGTTGATTTTTAGTAACTTAGTGAAGTCAAAACCATTAAGTACAAATCCTCGTATGTGCAACTTATACACAAAATTCGTCAAAATCCTTGAGATATGCAAGCAATTCTCTCACAACCTTGTCAATGAGCAGGGAAATATACCCCGTCGTGGTCCCATGCCAAAATTTTCAGATTTGGAGGTCGTTGCCTTGTCCTTGACAGCGGAATCAGAGAGCATTGATAGTGAAAAATGGCTTTTTGATTATAAGCTTCAGGAGTACAAAGACAAAATACCTAACCTCATATCTCGCAGGCAATTCAACGACCGTAGAAAGAATACCGCAGGATTATGCGAAGACATACGAAAGAGAATCGCTGCCCAAATGGACGGTGGGGAAACTCAATTCTTCGTAGATTCCAAGCCGATAGCCGTATGCAGGGTTGCCAGAGGGAAGCGTTGCAAGATGGGGCGAATGGGAGATTTCTCACAAGCACCGGATTTCGGCTTCTGTGCATCTCAAAATATGTATTACTTTGGCTATAAACTCAATGCACTCTGTGGGTTAAGTGGGGTGATACACTCCTATGACTTGTCAAAGGCCAGCGTGCATGACCTCAATTATATGAAAGATGTCAAGCTGGTCTATCATGACTGTAACATCTATGGCGACAAGGGATATATAGGGGCTGATGTTCAACTCGATCTTTTCCAAACGGCTCACATTAGATTGGAATGTCCATATAGGCTGGACCAAAAGAATTGGAAACCAAAATTAATCCCTTTTGCCAAAGCCAGAAAAAGGATTGAAACTCTCTTCTCACAACTCACAGATCAATTTTTGGTTATCAGGAATTATGCGAAAATAACAAATGGTCTGTTTGCCCGAATAATCGGGAAAATTAGTGCGCTGACCATATTACAATATGTCAACTTTATTAATAACAAACCCATCGGAAGAATTAAATACGCACTAAATTAATTCCGCCAACGGGTTGTATTACTATAAAAATATTATATAGGCTTACAATATAATACGATGATTTCTCAGTATTTAATAAAACGAAGACAACTATATTCGTATCTTATAATATAACCATGCACATAAATAAGTAATAGGATTCATATATTTTTTTAAAATATACAAATGACTTTTCATACCATATTTATATCTTGCAGTATTACCTGAGCTTTCTCCTTCAAGATGAACTATTTGGGGTGAGTTTATAAGCATTCTTCTATAGCCTTTCTTCATCATACGATACTGAAGTTCTCCTTCTTCACCATATAGAAATATATTTTCATCAAACATCCCAGCCTCATCTATGGCTTGCCGAGGTATAAACATATCTGCACCACATATACACTCAACCTCCCGGTTAGTGTAGTCTGGTTGATAGTTATGTGGTTTGACTATCCTCTTTATAAAATCTTTTATTGTAAAAGCTGGAAAGTAAAAAAAAGAGTCTCTATAGCTACCATCGTCACCTTGTAAATAACAACCATAAATAGTCTTTGGATTATGTGACTTTGCATACTTAAAGAACTCTCCTACTGCATTATTTAACAATAATGTATCTGAGTTTAACAAAAAGAAAAAATCACCATTTGCAACTTTCATACCTAAATTGTTGCCATACCCGAAGCCTCCGTTTTTTTCTGAATAAATATATTTTATCCTAGAATCTTTCTCAAAAAATTCTTTAGAACCATCAGTTGAAGCGTTATCAACTAAGATTATCTCAAAATCTAATCCTTTGGTTTGTTTATAAATAGAATCAATACAAGAAGCTGTAATATTTTTTGTATTGTAATTTACAATAATAATACTCACGTCTATCATTTAACTTCCTTTCGTAATAATGCTTTTAAAGGAATTATAAGATTCGTCAATATCAAAGTTATGAATAAAAGATTCACCATTCTTTGCAATTCTTATCCGTAATCCATCATTTTCAATCAAATGGATTATATTATTTGCTAACCCTTCAGCATCGCCAACAGATGATGTTAACGCTGTTTTTTCATTATGAGCCATTTCAAGATATCCTTTGTTATCAGTACATGCTACAGCACAACCACATTGCATTGCTTCTCCTACAGTTAGTCCCCACCCTTCTATATTACTAGGTCCAACGTATATTGCAGACTTATTGTATAAGCTTTTAAGAGATTTTATATCAGGCTGTTTTACAAAAACACAATATTTGGGTAAGTCAGGAGGACATTCATACACACTAAAGAAAATTACGTTGATTCGTGGAAACCTCTCATAGACACGGTCAAAAGCACGAAAGGCTACGTCCATCCCCTTCAGCTTATCCACATGATACATACAAATTATATTATACTTATCTCTTTCAGCAATTGGGTTTACACAAGAAAAAGAATTAAAGTCAAAACCATTAGGAATTAATGTGGCCTGCTCACCACATGATGAAACTATTTCTTGTAACCACTTTGCTATAACTATCTTTTTCATAGGAAACCGGTAACTTTCAAGAACCTGTTGGTCAGAAAAAAACCAGTTCTCATAGCCTTGAATAAAATAGAATTTACTTATATCATCAGAATATTTATTAAGACTAAACGCCGTCTCAATAGCTGTAGCAAAGACACTGCTACCCACCTCTGGAGAATAATTATCAAGTGACCATACCCACTTTAAACGTATTCTTTTATCTAAACTAAACCATCTTGACTGATAACCTTTATTTATATATCTAACAACGTATCTTGCAACATCTCTTAATTTACTTTTTAAAGTTACTGAGTGGCTCCTCTTAGTATTTGGATAAACTATGCTTACAGAGAAACCATCTTTTGCTAACCTATTTGCATATTCATAAACGACCTTATATCCTCCTGAAGAAACAATGCCGTCGTGAGGCATTAGGAAAACTATCTTCTGCATCTTTTGTAAGAATAAATATGAAACTAATTTAGCTTCCAATATTGGGATACTCTTCTTAAGACAATATCTTCCATCCTTGTAAACAAAAGTCTACGCCCCCACTCTACAGCCGCACAAATTATGTAAACGACAGGGGGAATAAACAACACGCTCCAGAGAATTTTAAATCCATGCGAATTCCTCAACAGAAAGGTATCTGCAAGGAATGTCATTCCTATATCGTTACAATGGATAATGTATACGGCCAGGCAATACATTGCTAAGAGATTTATACATTTATTATGAAAATGGAGGTTTTTGAAGATTAAGAAGAGGGAAACAGCATTTATCACGACAAAAACTGAATTAATGTTTTCGAAACTTGTAAATCCAAAGTGAAGGAAAGATGAAAATAACAATTCTGAAAACACCATCAAGATAGTATTGCCAATAAAAATACTGAGATAGGATAATGATGAGTAAACTTTTAATCCATGTAATCTAATATATCTCCCTATCAGATAAAGGATTGTGAAATTAATGATACCTCCACCAAAATCAGGTACAAACTGCCTGAAATTTAATATATAGTTAAATGTCGCCCAGCCATAAAATATAATCGAACAAAATAATAATAAGTTTTTGAATTCCTTTTTTGATAAGTATTCAACCAGACTGTTTAAGAATGGAGCTACAGTACATAAAACAAAATAACAAGATATAAACCAGAACTCGTTAGAAGTTATAGGAAGAATATAAGGTAAACTTCCCACCAATTCCTTTTCTACAACAATTTTATAGACAGCAATCAACCATGAATAGAATAAGACGGACATCCATATTTTGGCTAATTTGCGCCAATTAAACTTTATACCGAAATATCCAGAGATAAGGATGAAAGTGCTTACAGCGACAACACAAATGCTGTAGAGCAGTCTTGCGAGCATATAGTCCCCCCCCAGGGTGAAGTCCCGTCATAAGGTATCTGCATACCTTTCCCGATAAGATGTCCTCCGATTACAAACAACATACAGAGTATGCGCAGCAGCTCAAAAGAGGAGTTTCGTTCTTTGTGTTTATTTGTGTCGATTTCTATAGTCATGCTTTTTCCGACTTAATCTGTTAGCTTTTATTATAAGAAAGCCAATGTCTCATAAAACTGGATGTCCTTTCAAGCAATTAGCCAACAAAAGAAATGTTTTTTATCAGTTTATGCCACTGTTGGACTTACTTTATATTCCGGCAATTTGAGAATCATAAAGTCCATTTTCGAATGGACATTTTGATTTTCTCATTAAGTTTCCAACGTATTTCTTTCTCTATTACAAACAAATAAGTATATGAACCGAACATAAGAACAGAGAGGCAGACTGACAAACCCAGTTGGAAGAAGCCAGACGGACATTTCTTGGAGATGAAATAGAAGACGAAACAAGCGGCAATAGTTATAAAAATGGAGTTCTTGAAAGTTTCTATAAAAAAAGAGCTAAGGGGAAACTCTGGAATATTATGTTTTAAAATAGCTCCATTAGAAAAAAACATTATTACCATAACAAGAAAAATGCACCAATAAACATTTTCTAAAGTGCTGCCAAAGTGTAGGATAAAATAGGCTGGTAACAGCGTAAATAGATATAAAGAACCACCTATGAAACTCAGTTTTTT
This sequence comes from Prevotella denticola, assembly GCF_900454835.1. Classification (GTDB taxonomy): domain Bacteria; phylum Bacteroidota; class Bacteroidia; order Bacteroidales; family Bacteroidaceae; genus Prevotella; species Prevotella denticola. The sequence continues at coordinate 831,851 of NZ_UGTM01000001.1, forward strand.
TATTTTACCTGTTGCATGAATTCCAATGATTATTATGGAGTTTATTAATCCGGGAATATTCGTAAGTAAAACAATTCTACATATCTGCACTGTTTTGTCTGGGACATCTGTCAGCCACAGGTGAAGTACATATGGCATTTCCGCTATCAAAGGTAAACTTATCATTAAAAACAGTAACAAGCAATATTTTGAAGCATTTGTCATTAACTTAGACATTAAAGGTATATTCCCTTGGGCGTAGCTTTGAATAACCTGAGGACGAAAAGCCATAACAATATTGTTTGCAAAGCCCAGCACAGCCCCATTGACAACTGTGGCAATACCACAGGCTGCATTGACGATGACTCCCAGGAAATGGTTGACAATCATATTGATTCCCTGCTGTTGGACAGTTCCAGACATATTGCCATAAAGATCCCATCCAGAGAAAGTCAGGAGTGGCTTTATGACTTTAGGTCTCCATACCGCATGAAAATGGCATTCCTTGAATTTCCGGATGCAATATACACGGTAGATGACGGCAATGAAGACGGAAACACCCAAGATAAGGAAAGCGTAAAGAATCAGTTTGTCAAGATTTCCTATCAACAGGACATAGACAATGACCAGCTTCAACAGGATGTTGAGCATTTCCACATACGCATAGACATCCATTTTCTCATGGGCGATAATGGAGGCATTGTAAGGGACCTGTGTCACTCCTACCATCATCGACAAGACAGAGGTCTGATATACCACATGAGCCGCTCCCATTCTTCCTTCCGGGATATTCAGTTTGTAAGCCAGCAGCCAGAGTCCCACTGTCTCCGCCACGACAAAAATCATCAGAGCAATGGCTAAATGAACTTCCATTGCAGATGAGAATGTATCTTTTAGCCTTTCTTCATCACTACGTCCTATCTCGTATGTCAGAAATCTCGAAGTTGCTCCACTCATACTGGAATTGAGGAATCCAAACATGATGACAATCCCGCCCACGACAGAGTAAAGCCCGTAGTCCTGTGCCCCGAGAACCTGTAATACTACCCGTGACGTATAAAGTGATACTACCAGGGAAAGCAGCATACGGAGATAGAGAAAAATCGTGTTTTTGGCTATGCGGGAATTACTGTACATTGTTTTTATTACAAAGTCATTCTTTAGAGGAGGTCCTGAAAATTTCACGTTGGCATACCGAAACCAGGAAAACTGTCAAGTCTTTATGCTTTTTGCTTTTATACGGTGAAATCACATACAGCTCACTACCGCAAGGGTAGCTCATTGCTGCTCCAATTGTTTCGTAACACAAAACGGCGTGAGACCTTAGTTTGTTATCAAGGTCTCCTCCCATTGTTTTCATAAGAATATTGGTTCATTCGACAATCCTTGGTGGCTGACTGCCTGCAATCCCAAAAGTTGTAGAGGTCGTATGTGGTACGTTTTATCCAAATGTTTGGAGTTCGGCAGATTTTAGAAGTCTCTTCTATGGGTTTCTGCAGGGTCACGGTTAGACAATCTGTGCAGCAGATTGGAACCGTGACCCTGGCAAAAAGCTCCATTGCAGATTACATCGATATGTGCCAGTCGACATTCTCCGTCTTCATTTCTCCTGACTCTTCCTTAAATAAGATACCTCTTCCCTTAGGGCCTTCTACCTTGATATCAACGACCGTCATGATATTACGCTTCACGACTAACTTTTTGGTGACTTTTTCAGAAGTCCCATCATCCTTTGTCCACGCAATTTTTACTTCTAATGTAGCCTGGTGATCTGGCTGGCAGGCATTTTCTATATTGTTGAAAGAATAGGGTGATGCATCGTCGTAGATAGGGCTGTCTTTTCCCAGACTGATGCGCCAGCCGACATAATTAATCACCAGTGTTCCCTCCTCTGGTGGTGCAACCTTGAAATGCAGACCGAATACCGTACGCTTCATATCAAGTGTCAGGTCTGTCTTCGCCTTTGGGCTGAAGTCATCAATACTGCCATAGAGCTTGACCAAACGGGGATAATGGACTATCCGCCCATCTTCAATCTTCGTATCTCCTTTCTTTATTTCACTTAAGTTTTCCTCTTTAGAATAGACAAAAGAGTTAGAGGCCTTTGTCAGTTCCTTTGTCCCATGTAAAAATGGGACATCGTAGCCATCCTTACCCATATAGAGTCTTCCTGGATTCTCCTCGACTATCAGACATTCCACCTTGTAGAGATTCTTTTCATTCATTTTTATGGATATCTTCGATTGGAGGGTAAATAGACCGTAGGCGTACATCTGGTACTTTTCCTCACCAGGCTTCTTTTCATAGACATTGACAGCGTAAAGTCTCTTTTTGTCAACTTTGTCGGCCCTGCTTAAAGGCTGCCCCTTGTCATCCATCGGCGTTTCCATTGTTTCGACAACCAGTTCAGTAGGATGGATCCTCACAATTCTTGTTGACTTGCTTTTGGATTTACCTGTAGGCTTCACGCCATCATAATTTTCCAATACTGGTTTCTCACAGGCTGCAAGCAAAAGTATGCACAGCATGGTCCAGATCCAGGTTACTTGTTTTCTCATAATTAGAAATTTTTAAATGAATATAGATGTAAGTTCTGTGTATTTGTTCAGGTTGGTCCCGAACAAATCTTTTGATTTTCGTTTTTTAGGCAAACTGATTCTGTTCTAAAAGTGTACAATCGGGTATGCGGCTGAAAGAAAAATCGCTGCCGCATAAAATAAAAGGAGACAAAGCCCCGACTGATTTCACGGGACAGATTGCCGATGTAGAATCTATATAACTTACCTTATATGGTATTGACAAGACATGAATAGAAAAGGATATATTGCTGACAATAAGAGGAGAACACGAGAAATCATCTGTCTTAAGAACGATGCGGAACAGCTGTCAGGATAGGATATACTCTCTCCTCCCTGCAGGCCGGAATCAAGCTCACAGACAGAAAAACTATCACGGGTTCTCCGCTTTGGAACGAATATGCAAAGACAATATTCATCTGTCAAGGCATCTCTTATGCCCCTTTCTGTTGACTTCGGGCAGGCTGATAAATTCGTTCGCAGATATTACCTTGGTCCTATAGTTTTGTTTTTTAAGCGGCTACAAAGTTAATTAAAAACTTTGATAAGTAAAAGTAATCTGACCGAAATATCGAAATATAGTTGGTTAGTGTAGCAAAAAGAGAATATAAAGAGAATATAAGCCGAAAAATTGCCCCGAGAGACTCATCTCATAAGGAAAACGGTGCAATGTATCAAGTAATAGAAGAAGTCTCATTATCTTTCCTCTAAAGAAAAACACTTTCTTTATCCAACTGGCTTATAAATCACAGTTTTTATGTAAATTTGCAGCAGAAAAAGAAAATCAAGCATGAAACGAATCCTATTGATTGCAGCCGTCCTTCTGGGAGCACTGTCAACCAGCCAGGCCCAGTTGTTCAACAAGAACAACACGAAGCGTATTGGACAAGCTGTAAAGAAAAGCTGTCAGGATGTGAAAGAAGCCATTGTGCAAGACACCAGACCATCCGGTGAACATACGTTGTGGGATATTTATATTGCTCCAAAGGTGGGATTGAATTTGTCCAATCTGCCGGGTATTAACGGAAACATCAAGTTAGGTGCGGTAGCTGGAGCCTATGTTGAGGTCTTCGTGGCAAAGAATCTCGCCGTTGATGTGGAAATGCAGTACAGTCGGCAGGGATCTTCTGGTGTCTACCGTTACCTGAACACGAAGGATGCCTCAGGTAATACTGTTGTTCAGGAAAAAGGACCATATGACTTCAAGTTGGATTATATCAACACGAACTACCTGGTACGCTGGTATCCATGGACCGACCTGCCCTGGAGTTTTACGACCGGTCTGCACATGGGCTATATTGTAAGTGCGCATGCAAAGTTGAAACACGGTGCTGACAAAGATATCAAAGGCGACATTCACAGTGGCGACCTGGCCTTTCCGTTTGGTATCAGCTACGAGTGGAAGCAGTGGCAGCTGGAGGCACGCTATAACTTCTACTTCAGAAAGCTGGCACGCAGCCGTGAGGCGAAAGTACTGATGCGGAATGCCCGTAACAATGTGTTTGAGGTTACTTTGGGCTATAGAATCAAGATGTTCTGACAATAGTCACCTCCATGATGCCCCCCACTCTACTTGCCGCATTATTCTTTGCATCTGTACCGGCCACCGCTGATGTCACCGACTCTGTCACTATACAGAAAACAGGTATAGAGATACGTTATACCCCTGCCCAGACACTCACGCTGGACAAAGAACCCCGTATCTGGACAAAGACGAAGGAGACGCACGCCATGATAATGCAAGTGAATATTACGCCGACAGGGAACGACTTTGCCTCGGAATATAATTATCCAACATTTTCTGTCGGGTTGCGCTACAACCTTAACCATGGGACAACCATGCACCGTGATGAACCATGGGGAGAAGCCCGCCCTGTCGACTACACCAGTAAGTTAGGAAACATTCTGACACTCTATAGTACCTTCAACCGTCCTCTCTATCGTAGTCGTCGCTGGCAATGGGGCTATTATCTTGGTACGGGCATCGGCTACACGGCTTTAAAATATAACCAGCAGAACGATATAGACAACGAGTATATCGGCTCTCACCTGAACATCTTCTTCACCGCAGGACTATACGGACAATATAAGTTCGCAAAGGAATGGTGCATAAAAGGTGGAATGGACTTTGCTCATCACAGCAATGGAGCAATGGCACGGCCGAACAAAGGAGCGAACTATCTGGGACCATTCGTTGGTATTGTGTATGAACCTGAAGGACAAGCGGGAAAGATTACCACCAGACGAAATACGGCTGCCACAGAACCGTTCCTGAAGTATTGGTTCATGGAATTTACATTGGGGATAGGTGGGAAAACGCTGCTTGAAGAATGGCTGCAGACACAATTCAACACGCCACAGGGGCAACCCGACTACCGGAAAGAGCGCTTCGCATTCTATGGTGCCTATTCTCTCCATGCCCATCTGCTCTATCGTTATACACGACGTTGGGCATCTGGACTTGGCTTCGGCATCTTCTATGGAGATTATGCCAACCGAGTTGCACAACTCGATAAGACGAACGGATATACTGGAGAAAAACACAGTCCGTGGTCAGTCAGCATCGAAGCGCGCCACGAAACTTTTTATGGGAATCTGTCTGCCCGAATCAGCTTGGGTTACTATCTTTACCGACACATGGGTTACAAATCACATAACGGGCTGGAAAAGCCTTATCATGAGCAGGTCGGTGTTTTCTATCACTTTCCGAAGCTGCGGAACATCACATTAGGATTCAGTGTAAATGCACATGCTACCAAAGCCGACTTTACAGAGCTGCAGATAACGTTTCCGGTCAGACTTCGAGGATGCAAGATCCATGACCATCCCAGGCTATAATCCTGTCAGAAACCGGACATAGACACTTTAATTCTAAATTATCGGTGTCCTATATATAAATGATTGAATCCTCCATTAAGTCTTTGCTTATCGCTGGTACAGTCCCCCGAGGAGACTATGGAGAAATACACCTTCATCGGATGAATTCATAAAAATATCTTTGGTGAATCTTTGATTTTCAGCTGATCGGATTCGGCTTCTTTTTTGAAAGAACATAGCAGACCATACGACTGAAAGAGAAGTTGAATTTGCTGCAAAGAGATGACGGCTTTAAAAGTACCGATATGTCAACGTAGATTTTTAGAACATACTCACCAGCCCCTAATCTGTTTTCATCTTCAGTTGCTGTCATTTTTAACATTCTGTATAAACCGCACATTACAAGCCACTTACAACACATCGGTGTATGAAGGCAGTGACAGCAGCTTTCAAATGTTTCACACACAGTTCTTACTTCCGATATAAATAGGACAAAAGCCAGATGATATTCTCAGCGATATTACCATGAGATAAAAAGTCTGATCGGATACCGACAGTAAGGAATAAGAGGCAGACATCCTCCCCGGTTCACAGCTTGATGGCTTCATCGGACCGGCAAGGACGTCTGCCTCTATTGTCTTACTGGCTAACGTTTTGTCAGATTCTGTACTACTCTCCTGTATAGAATTTGATTAGTTTGGTCAGTCCCAGGCGACAAGCCGGACAGAACTCCGGATGTGTATTGGTGCGCATACGGCAGTCTGGAAAGGCCCGGTAGACGCCGTGCTGAGAATAGCCGGCCGGTTCGTAGGCACCTACCTTCCACTTGTCACGTCGAGTATTCGGCTTGTCCAGATCGGAAGGCTGCGGTGTCGGCAACGGTGTCTTTTTGTCGATGAGTTTTTCCCATTTTCCATGGAAGTCGACAAGTGTGGTAAGATTCGGCTCCCATGGTTCTACGTCTGTAGGATACATACTTATCTGTTCCTGATCATAGGCATATTCGTCTCCCAGTCCTGCAAAGGAATGGCCGAATTCATGAACGACAACCGGCTTGAAATAAGCATGATGCGCCATGGAGAGATTGTAGGAGTTCAGGATGCCGCCACCACCGTACTTCTCTGTATTCACGAGTACGATAATGTGCTCATAAGGAGTTCCGGCCAGCCAGTCGTGGAGATCTTTCAGATGGAGCGTCGTCAGATACCGGTCGCTGTAGAACGTATCGAAATGCGAATGCAAAGCCGTATTCTTCCAGATGCCTTTCGAGGGCTCTGAGGTACCGCTTTCCACAGACGGAGACTTGACTGCTACGATATTGAACCGCTGTCGCAGCGACTTGAATGGCTCGTGGGCAAAGAGAGCTTCCATTGCTGTACGGCAATCCTCGATAAAGGTCGGCATTTCCGCCTCCTTGTATCCCTCGGCAACATAGGCGATATGGATGCAGTGTGTAGGGTCTGCGGCTTTCTGCAGGGTTTCATAGGGTGTCACAGACCGCTCACCGATATGACGAATGAGTATGTCATGCGGTGCGACTGTATGTGTCATTGATACTGTCACCTCTCGGCGGTTGTTTTTCAGTTCGATGGTCACATCGGCAGAATCCTTGGGATAAGGAACAAGAAATACATTCTCAAAGGATTTCTCGGATGGCTTCTTTGCTTCGTCATACGTCAGCCACTCCTGGAAAAGTGTCGAGAATGAATTGCGGTAGATGACCTTTTGTGTGCGATGGTCGCGGACAACAATCTGTCCGTTTCCCTCTACCGGCACTTCGGCCAGTCGGTCGTGCTTTCCATACCAGTGCGGGATGCGTGACAATTCGTCTACGGCAATTGCCTGATGTTTCGCATTGCCGGCAAAGATGTAATCAAGCCGAAGGGTGGCATCCTCAAAGTAACGGTCAAAGTCCTGTGCCGTAGCTGTCAGCCCAACAGCCAGGAGCATTAAAGTGATGATTTTTCTCATAGGTTAATCATTAAATCAGGGTTATTAATTCTGTTTCTCCAATATCTACAAGTCCGGCGGCAACATTGAATCCGAAGTCCGGATAAAGCGTTTCCAATCGTCACCCCCTTCTGGATTGCAAAGTTATCAATAATAATGGGAAAAGCAAAGAACAGAAGGATATTTAATTACGTTCTGATAGAAAAAAAAGAGACAACTCTGTGTGAGTTGTCTCTTTACTGAAGATAAACGATACTGAGCGGAATACGGGAATCGAACCCGCCTCCCAGGCTTGGGAAGCCCGTACACTACCGATGTGCTAATTCCGCATGGAGCCGATACCCGGACTCGAACCGGGGACCTACGCATTACGAATGCGTTGCTCTACCAACTGAGCCATATCGGCGGTATTGCGGTGCAAAGGTACATTAAAAAAAGCAAACAGCCAAATTTTAAATTGTGATTTTTGAAACAAACTTTATTCTTCCTACCGCAGACAATCTGTTCACTTTTTGGGTGAAGTGGCAGACAGATGAAGGAGTGTACAAGATAACCTTCAAGCCGGACACTACATCCATTTCTCATCTGTCTTTACTTCTCAATCGCATAATCAACATACTTCCTGTCTACAACTATCAGGAAGAACGGCTGTGTAGAGAAGGGCAGTTCTTCTCCTTGTTTCAGCTTGTATTTCAAGATGAGTCGGTTTTTCCCTTTTACGGTAAGCGAGAGTGGGGAAAGGTCGGTCTTCCGGTTGGTTTCCGGGAGGATAAAAGCAATTGCGAACTTCCTGCGGAAATCAATCTTAGTTGGTTCTCCATCTTTCCCCATAGTTGCTGCCTCGCCAAATTCTTTTTCGAGAACAGTTCGTGAAGTAATCTTCTTCATGACCGGTACTGTCGTCTTGCCTATGTGGAAATAGTTGTGTGCCTCTGTGAAACGAAGCTGGTTGCCATTGTCTGATACAGTCTTGACCGTGCTGCATGAAGTCAATAACACCATTGCTGCAGCAAAAGAAACCAGGAGCTTTTTCATTGTTGATTATTCTTTTGAAAATATGTAATCCTATGTTTATGAGTCTGCTTTCTCTACAGAACAGAAGTGAAAAGCAAGACGGATTTTGTGCTCAAACGGCTGCTATCCGAACACAAAAGTAACTAATAATAATAGATTCCGGATAAAATCTCTCTTGAAAATAAGTTAAGTTAACAGATGGCACGCCATTTGTTGATGAACATCAGAGGCAAAGAAGTACTTTGTCTGACATTATTAATAAAAAAGGATTAATAAAAAGGAAAATGGCACATGGACATGATGTTCTCCACATGATGGAAGGCAATCGTTACAACACAAAGGAGGATTTGGTAAAGGCAATCATCGAACACTTCGGCGCGGAGGAGCGTTTCCATACCTGCTCAGCCGAGGGAATGGATGCGACCGAACTGGTTGATTTCCTCACGGGCCGCGGTAAATTTAAGCCGGCAGGAGATGGCTTTACGGTAGACAGCAGTAAAATTTGCAACCATTGAAGAAAGAAGTGGGGAGAAATGAAAATTCAGAGTATACAATATGAAAAGTGGGCGGGCTTATCCGTGGATTTCCTCTTTCCCACTCTGTTTTCTTCAAGAGATTATTACAATTTTTTCAAGAGACCATTACAATTATAGTATAAAATCAGAATTAAAGACAAGGTGATGATAAAGATTTATGGAATGAGCACTTGTCCGGACTGTATTGCCGTTGACAAGCAAGTTGAGGGAGATAACCGTTACGAAATCATCGATATCGGCTCCCACGTGAAGTATCTGAAAGAGTTCCTGCGCCTGCGCGACAACAACAGTGTGTTTGACGAGGCCAGAAAACATGGCTATGCCGGCATTCCCTGTTTCGTATTGGAGGACGGCACCGTAACACTTTCTCCGGAAGAGGCCGGCATACAAATGGACGAAGCCCGGCCGGCAGCATCCTGCCGGCTGGACGGAACCGGTTGCTGACCTCCGGTATCTCCAGTCCACAGGCAGCTTCCCTGCCTGTGGACAGGAACGGCCGTCTTATGTCAGCTGTAAGCTCACCTTATGCTCACGCACCATTCTTCGCAGATTCAGAATGGCATAGCGCATACGCCCCAGACTGGTATTGATGCTGACACCGGTTGTCTCGGCAATCTCCTTGAAAGACATTTCCTGATAAAAACGCATGAAGACCACCTCACGCTGTGATGCCGGAAGCAGATTCATCAGCCGCTTCACATCTGAGAGTGTCTGGCTGTTGATAAACTGGCATTCTATATTATCGGTAACGGTATCGTCACTCCCCACATTCGACAGGTCATTGTCCTTGGGGGCATCAACCACCTTGTCGGCACGCTGGAAACGGTACCAGTCCATGATGACATTGTGGGCTATGCGCATGAGCCATGCCGAGAATTTCCCTGTCGGAGAGTACTTCCCCTGCTGGAGCCTTGTAATTATCTTTACGAATGTCTCCTGGAACAAGTCATCGGCGGCATCCCTGTCACGTACAACAAAGAGAATGTACGAGAAGAGCTTTGACTGATTGCGCAACAGCAATAAATCGAAAGCCTCGTTGCTTCCTTCAATGTATGCCAATGCCAACTGCTCGTCGGTCATCTCATTCAGATTCTTCATATTTTTGTTTTCTTATGAAGTAAAGATGTTTCGATAGGCGATTCTGACTTTTATCCTTTATTTGGCTTGCAAATATAAGTATTTTTATTTTTCGCTGCAAATTTTTTACACGAAAAGTCACTCGTCAAGCCATTCGCTTGCCTCTACATGTCTCTTCATGCCAGGTATTCCCAGATATTTCTGCTTCATACCATAAAAGGCAATCGGTCTGCCATGGTTCTGCGGATGGGCGACCAGTCCTATCTCGCTTTTCATCCTCTTTCCTACCAACTGAATGGAAATGACCCTTTCAGGATCAGATTCGTCCGGACTGTCTGCCAGGAGGACAGCTGATTCAAGCGAAAAAGGCGGCTCCCACTCTGCCTGCCTGATACTCCTGCTGCACGCCCCCACGATATAGCCTTTCACCCATACGTACCTGTCGCCGAACGAACCGCTGCGGAATGCCTCCACACTATAGACTTTCTGCTCGTCGTCATCATCGTCAGAGGGTGCGGGAACCTGTGTCTCCTTACCGTCTTCTGCGGGCAATACCGTCTTTCCGCAACCAGCCAGAAGAAAGACTGCAAAAAGCAACCCTGTCAATCTGTTTTGTTTCATAGAATCAAGTTTGGTTAGGTGCTGCAAAGTTAAAAAAAGATTCTGAATATGTCAAATCTGGCACACAAGAAAAGAGGTTGGTGCAGGAAGCGACCAACCTCGAATGCGATTTAGCAAAATATCTAAATCTTGAAAAACACGTCACAAATATAAAGCAAATTGCAGAAAAACACAAATCCTACAGCAAGAAAATAACGTTTTTAACATTGTAAGCGCACACAGCACGGGAAAGGAGGAGGAAGTCTCCTGCCCATCTGACCGGAACAGAAGAAAATTATATGTCATTAAGTTGCATATCTCATGGGAAATACCTAATTTTGTACTATTATAAACCTTTAAAACAAATTATTATGAACAAAATTCTACGTTTGACGTTCATTGCTGTACTTGCAGCAATGAGTTCTTTATCTTTTGCACAGAAAACTGTGACATTCAGTGCGACACAAGACCATGAAACAAAAGAAGCTATTACCAAAGATGTTATTACAATTGCTATTACAAAAGGTACTCTGGATAACAAGTATGCTTACCGAATCTACAAGGGCAGCACATTGACCGTATCATCAGCCAAGGAGGATATCGTGAAGATCGTTATGATATGCGATGATTATTCGGGCGGTGCCTATCTGGCTGATGGTTTTAAGACTGGTAATGGACTGACTATTTCTTCAGACAAGAAGACTGCAACATGGGAAGGTAATACAAAAAAGGTTGAGTTTACGACACCAATACATCAGGTACGTGTAAAAAGCTTTACCATTACTTTGAAAGATGTTCCGTCAGGCATCGAGGAAATCAGCAACGGCTCTCTGAACGGGGAGGCTCCGATTTACAACCTCGCAGGCCAGCGTGTAAGCAAGGAATACAAGGGAGTCGTCATCCAGAATGGAAAGAAGTTCATCAAGAAGTGAGACCGTTTATGCAACGGAGAATGGCCGAAACAGCCCGGTAAGGCTCTGGGAAATAATACTTAGGGCAGACAGAGATGTCTGCCTTTTTTAGTTCCTCACGCTCGTGTAGGAGATTCTGAGAGACACCTCGTGTACAAGGCGCATCAGTTTTTTTAATTGACGTCTCAATACATCATTTAATGAATTGACATCTCAATACACCTTTTATTTATGGAGAGGAGACCGTCGTACCGGAAAGAGGTACAGATGCTTTCCTGTTTTGTCTGTAAATTTTACTCTCGGTTGAACTGGATGGAGTATGGAGGTGTACACCCTCTACAGGTTCAACAAAAGTCAGGTATATGGGTGAGAAGAGGAAAATACAGTTTGAAGCTAAGTCACTTATAGACAGAGACTTGATCATGGTATTGGAAAAGGTGCTTAGTTGCGGTGCAGAAGGGCGTTAGTTGGCGTGCAAGTAAGCACTACTTGACATACTGACAGGCGTTGATTGGAACGCAGACTGTGGCAGTCCCGATAACACTGCTTGTCATTCATCTGTTCTTTGTATGCTGCTGTGGCAGGAAACTGTTATCTGACAGGTACAATATGTAAAACTATTTCACAACTCTTCTAAAGACTCTGTCTCCCCCCGCCCTTGCCGTCTTGAACCGCATAGGCATGATTGGATTTCATCCTCTCTCTGCCGTCAATGACCGTATAATCCGTCTGACACGAAGGGATTTTCCTTTCCATTTTCTTGGCTAATTGACAAATTAATCCTAATTTTGCCAGACCTTGATGGTAAAAAGTATTGCTTTGTACATACACAGGAAGGGTTGTCTTTCTGTGCTATCCTGCTAAAAACAAAAGATATAGTCAATATCACCTAAAAATATGGATAAGAAAGAATATTTGCGTTCATGGGCCGAGGCCTACAGGAACGACCTGACAAACAACATTATGCCGTTCTGGCTGAACCATGGATGGGACAGAGAGAACGGCGGAATCTACACCTGCCTCGACCGTGACGGATCGCTGATGGACACCACCAAGTCTGTATGGTTCCAGGGACGGTGGGCATTCATCTGTGCCTTCGCATACAACAATGTAGAACAGAATCCTATATGGCTCGATGCCTCCAGGTCTGCCATCGACTTCATCGAGGAGCATTGCTTCGATACAGATGGACATATGTACTTTGAGGTGACGGCAGAGGGGAAACCGCTCCGCAAACGCCGTTATGTCTTCTCGGAAACCTTCGCTGCCATAGCCTTTGCTGAATACGCCTTGGCAACAGGCGACAGGCATTATGCTGAAAGGGCATTGCAGGTCTTCCATGATGCACAGCGTTTCCTCTCCACGCCGGGCTTCCTTCCTGCCAAATACGAAGCAGGTGTAAAGATGCAGAGCCACTCCATCATCATGATTCTCATCAATGTGGGGTCGCGCCTCCGTGAGGTGATCGACGACCCGACGCTGACCCGGCAGATTGATGCATCCATCTCGCTGCTCAGCCGTTACTTCATGCACCCGGAGTTCAAGGCTCTGCTGGAAACAGTAGGACCGAAGGGCGAGTTTATCGATACGAACATCGCACGCACCATCAACCCCGGGCATTGCATCGAGACCGCCTGGTTTATCATGGAAGAAGCGAAACGGCGCAGCTGGGACAAGGGGCTGCTCGCCCTCGCCCTCACCATCTTCAACTGGTCATGGGATTGGGGATGGGACAAGCAGTACGGCGGTATCATCAATTTCCGTGACTGCCGTAACCTCCCGCCGCAGGACTATTCGCAGGACATGAAGTTCTGGTGGCCGCAATGTGAGACAATCATCGCCTCGCTCTATGCCTATCTCGGCACGGGCGATGACGAGTATCTCTACCGCCATCAGCGTATCAGCGAATGGACCTACGCTCATTTCCCCGACCCGGATTATCCGGAGTGGTATGGCTATCTCCACCGTGACGGGACAGTCGCACAGCCTGCCAAAGGCAACATCTTCAAGGGTCCGTTCCATATTCCCCGCATGATGATCAAGGGGCATATGCTCTGTCAGGAGATTCTGAAGACTATGGAATAGAAAGGAGTCCCTCCTTTCTTCTTTTTATGGAGAGGGAGATCTGAAATCAGAATTCCCCCATGGCATCGCCGGCCGGCGGCGATGCCATGGGGGATTGTTGTAAGTTAAGATTCCGTTCCCGTCAGCCGGAAAGGCGGTGTATGGGAAGCGGCTTCAGTCTCAGAAGTCCTTTACAGCAGATCCGGCAACTGCACGAATTCCTTCAGCCTCAGCAGGTGAGGATGGTCATACTCCTCCACGACCTCATGCTGCCATACCGTATGAAAAGGGATATGTGCCGCCCATCCGCCGAGCTTCAGGACAGGCTCAATGTCTGAACGGAAGGAATTGCCCACCATCAGCAGCTGTCCGACCTTTACGCCGAACTGATGGCAGAGATGATGATAAGCCTCTTCCGTCTTGTCGGATACGACAATAATATCCTCAAAATAAGGACGCAGTCCGGAACGGTTGAATTTACTTTCCTGGTCGAGCAGTTCACCTTTCGTGAACACCACCAGATGATATTTTCCTGATTCGTGCAACACCTCCAGCGTCTTCTCCACACCTTCTATCGGCTTGCCCGGCAATCGCAGCAGGCTTTTACCCAGGCCGATGATTTTCGTCACTTCCTCTGCTGTCAGCTGTTCATCGCTCACCCGTGCGGCGTTCTCCAACAGGGACAGTATGAAAGCTTTGCTGCCATAGCCGAAGAGGGGCATATTTGCCGTTTCAGTGGCAAAGAGGGCTTTCGATATTTCGTCCGCCGGGGCGTAAGGCGAAAGCAGTCTGCAGTATTCTTTCTCTACCTTTTCAAAATAGGTCTGACACTCCCAAAGCGTGTCATCGGCGTCGAAGGCTATCAATGAAATATCTGTCATAGTCATATCGTTTCGACCTGCAAAAGTACGTCATTTATCCTTTAAAACAAAACGCATCAACATTTTTTTATTTACCAGTACCGGGTCTGAGATGGCATCCTATTATCCGATTCTCGTGGCTACAACGGTCAATCCATGTCGAGAGCCTGACTTTTCCCGCAAACATTACAAGTCATAGCGAGGCTACAACCACACGAAGTAAAGTACAGCTACAGCCCTAAATCTTAAACCTTTATCCTACTGGTATTTGCAGCTGACAGTCATCGGGAACAGATGATTATTTCATTTTTTTAAGACAGAGAATACTTTGAAAAGTGAATACTTTTGCCTATCTTTGCAGCATCAAAGTTTATCAAAACGGAAAACTTTTGATGAAGAGAAAAAGAAAAAGTTATCCAAAACGGACAACTTCATGCTATTCTCCAAGGACACTGCTGCTCACTCTGTAGCAACTCCTCGCCAAGGACAAAGAAGTACCCTGTTAACGTTTACCAACGTCTATACAGTGTCCATCAAAGCTTATTAACGCCTAAAAATAAAAGCAAGACAATGGAAATAAAGAACTTCACAATCACCAAGCGTGACGGGTCGAAGGAACGGTTCTCCCTCGACAAGATAATGAATGCCATCCTCAAGGCATTCGAGAGTGTCAACGAGCCGACCGATCTGGGGACAATGTCGAAGATCATCGCCGACTTGGATATCCAGAATGACATCAAGGTGGAAGACATACAGAACCAGGTGGAAACAGCACTTATGAAGGAGGGTTTCTATCAGGTGGCAAAGAGTTTCATCGTCTACCGCCAGCAGCACACAGAAGACCGTGAGACTCTCGAGAAGATGAAGTTCCTCTCCGACTATTGTGTAGCAAAGAATGCTGCCACAGGGTCTAAATTTGACGCCAATGCCAATGTCGAACACAAGAACATCGCTACGCTCATCGGCGAACTGCCGAAGCAGGGATTCATCCGGCTGAACCGCCGCTTGCTTGTCGACCGCATCAAAAAGATGTATGGCAAAGAGATGGCTGACGAATATATCGACCTCCTCACCCACCATTTTATATATAAGAACGACGAGACGAACCTCGCCAACTACTGTGCCTCCATCACGATGTATCCCTGGCTCATCGGTGGAACGACCTCCATCGGCGGCAACTCTACGGCCCCGACAAACCTCAAGAGCTTCTGCGGTGGGTTCATCAATATGGTGTTCATGGTTTCTTCCATGCTTGCCGGAGCCTGTGCCACACCGGAGTTCCTGATGTACATGAACTACTTTATTCAGAAGGAATACGGTAAGGACTACTGGAAACGGGCTGACGAAGTGGTGGACCTCAGCCTCAAAAAGCGCACGATTGACAAGATCATCACGGATGACTTCGAGCAGATTGTCTACTCGCTCAACCAACCTACCGGCGCACGCAACTATCAGGCCGTGTTCTGGAATATCTCCTATTACGACCGCCCGTATTTCGAGTCGCTCTTCGGGAACTTCTACTTCCCAGACGGATCGCAACCTGACTGGGAAAGTCTGTCGTGGCTACAGAAGCGGTTCATGTCCTGGTTCAACCAGGAACGTCTGAAGACTGTCCTGACTTTCCCGGTCGAGACGATGGCACTGCTGGCTGAGAACGGAGACTGCAAGGACAAGGAATGGGGTGACTTCACTGCCAAGATGTACTCGGAAGGCCACAGCTTCTTCACTTATATGAGCGACAATGCCGACTCGCTCAGCTCCTGCTGCCGTCTGCGCAACGAAATCCAGGACAACGGCTTCTCCTATACACTCGGTGCAGGCGGTGTCTCGACAGGTTCGAAGAGCGTGCTGACCATCAATCTCAACCGCTGTATCCAGTATGCTGTCAACCACGACCTCGACTACAAGGAGTACCTGGAGCATGTAATCGTATTGTGCCATAAAGTTCAGCTGGCGTATAACGAGAATCTCAAGGAGCTGCTGCACAACCACATGCTGCCGCTTTTTGATGCCGGTTACATCAATATCGACCGTCAGTATCTTACTATCGGTATCAACGGTCTTGTAGAAGCGGCAGAGTTCATGGGGCTAAACATCACGCCTAACGAAGACTACAAGAAATTCGTGCAGACTGTTCTCGGCCTGATAGAGAAACAGAACAAGGCTTTCCGGACGAAAGAGGCAATGTTCAACTGTGAGATGATTCCTGCCGAAAACGTGGGGGTGAAGCACGCCAAATGGGACCGTGAGGACGGCTACTTCGTTCCACGTGACTGTTACAACAGTTATTTCTATCGTGTAGAAGACAATTCGCTGACCATTCTTGACAAGTTCAAACTGCACGGCGCACCGTACATTGAGCACCTCACCGGCGGGTCGGCCCTCCACATGAATCTTGAGGAGCATCTCTCAGAACCCCAGTACCGACAGCTTCTGCGTGTTGCGGCACAGGAAGGCTGCAACTACTTCACTTTCAATATTCCCAACACTATCTGCAACGACTGTGGACATATTGACAAACGTTATCTCCACGAGTGTCCGCATTGCCACTCCAAAAACGTGGACTACCTCACTCGCATCATCGGTTATATGAAACGTGTAAGCAATTTCTCTGCACCGCGTCAGGAAGAAGCTCATCGCCGTTACTACATCAACGCTTCTGACGAGCCTTCCCAGACAGGAAAAAGCATGAAAGAGTGCGAGAAAGCATCAGCCATTGCGAAATAGAGCAGAAAGCTGGAGAAAACACCAGTAATCCTAAAAGAAAGCCTGACATTGTACATCCCGATGGGACATACATTGTCAGGCTTTTGCTTTTCAATCAGTGCAAGTCTTCGTACTGTGAGCACCTTCATTCCCGACGCACTGGGAATACTGTTCCCGACGGCTGGGAGTACTGTTCCCAACAGCTGGGAATAATATTCCCGACGGCTAAGTCACTTCCGCCTTCTGTCTGCCAACCCGGGAATTGCGTCGAAACTATAGACAAGAGACCCACTGGTGAAGGTGGTTGTCTCTATCTTCAGTGAACGGTTCTTACGCAAGCAATCGACAAAGGCAACCGGATTCTGAATGAAGGCGGAGTCTGTCTGCTTGCTGATACCCGGTTTGTAGGTAAAACGTCCCACCTCATCGCCACGTGCATAGATGCGGACAAAGTTGGTGCTGTCATAACTGTTGCCGGAGAACTGCTCACCATCGCCAAGGATCATACACGCCTCAATACCCACACGTCCAAGATAACGGATACGAATGGTCATGCGGTTGGAGGCCGTGATCTGTGAATTCTTGTTCGGTGCGCTCTGTATCGTGGCCACAGCTGAATCGTTCTGATAAGACCAGGACGAGACGTAAGCCCCCTCGTCTGAAGGGGCACTGTCGAGATTGACAGCCATCATCGTATCGACCTGTGTCGTATCATAATGCCCTACACCACGTGAAGAGCATCCAGAACAGGATGAGAAAGCAGCTGCTGCCATAGCTGCAAGAGCCATGGGCAGTGACCTCATACTATGATGTTTCATGTCTTTAAGGATTTAAAGTGTTCATGAGGAGTTGGAAGAAGCTAAAGGAGTTAAGGAACTGCTTTCAGTTCCTTGTCCCGGAAGCCAGGGGAGGCAGACAGGTCAGGGTCAGCAGTGTCTTATAGGAAACAGATGACAATGATAGCAGCTGCTTCGGCTTCTTTGATTCCCCTGACCTCTCTAACTCCAGAGAAACATCAATATTCCCCCCACGCCTTGATGTCAATGTCGTCGAGACTTACATTGCAGAAGGCATGGATAAATGCACTCGCCAGACGGCTGTTTGTAATCAACGGAACATTGAGGTCGATGGCTGCACGGCGGATTTTATAGCCATTGGTGAGTTCACGCGGGGTAAGGTCCTTCGGCATATTCACTACCATGTCTATCTTCTTTTCGTGCAGCAGGCTGATTGCTTGCGGCAGCTTCCCTTCGTCAGAAGGCATATAGACGAGGGTGTTCTCTATGCCATTTTCCGTGAGGTACTTCGACGTGCCCACCGTCGCATAGAGTTCGTAACCATGCTGTTTCAACATCTTCGCCGCATCAAGCATCTCTGCCTTCTGCTTTGCGCCGCCTGTTGAAAGCAGCACCGTCTTCTTGGGAATACGCTGCCCCACAGAGAGCATCGACTTCAGAAGAGCCGTAGAGGTGTCATCGCCCAGACAGCCCACTTCACCTGTAGAACTCATGTCGACACCGAGTACCGGGTCGGCCTTCTGCAAACGGTTGAACGAGAACTGAGAAGCCTTGATACCCACATAGTCGAGGTCGAAGAGGTTCTTGCCTGGTTTCTCGACAGGTACGCCGAGCATGATCTTCGTAGCAAGGTCAATGAAGTTCAGCTTCAGTACTTTGCTGACAAACGGGAATGAGCGGCTCGCACGGAGGTTACACTCGATGACAAGGATGTCATTCTCACGTGCCATATACTGGATGTTGAACGGTCCGTTGATATGCAGTTTCTTCGCAATCTGGCGGCTGATGCGTTTGATACGGCGCACCGTCTCGACATAGAGTTTCTGTGGCGGGAACTGGATGGTGGCATCCCCGGAATGGACACCGGCGAACTCAATGTGTTCGGAGATGGCGTATGCCATGATTTCGCCGTCCTGTGCCACAGCATCCATTTCTATTTCCTTGGCGTGCTCGATGAACTTGCTGACTACAACAGGATGATCCTCGCTGACATTGGCTGCCAGCTGCAGGAAGCGTGTAAGCTCGTCTTTGTTGGAGCAGACGTTCATCGCCGCACCAGAGAGAACGTATGACGGACGGACAAGGACAGGGAAGCCGACACGATCGACAAACCTGTCGATGTCGTCCATGCTGGTCAATGCACTCCATTCAGGCTGGTTGATGCCGTTCTCTGTCAACATCGACGAAAACTTGGCACGGTCTTCGGCATTGTCAATGTCCTTTGCCGCCGTACCGAGGATGGGCACATTCTCCTCATCAAGGTACATGGCGAGGTTGTTGGGAATCTGCCCACCTGTCGATACAATCACGCCATGAGGATTTTCCGCATCGATGATATCCATCACCCGCTCGAAAGTCAGTTCGTCGAAGTAAAGACGGTCGCACATATCGTAATCCGTCGATACGGTCTCCGGATTATAGTTGATCATGATGGATCGGTAGCCCTGCCGGCGGATGGTATTCAAAGCCTGGACGCCGCACCAGTCGAATTCCACCGAGCTGCCGATACGGTATGCACCCGAGCCGAGCACGATGACCGAATTGCGATCATTGGAGAACGTGACATCAGATGCCACGCCAGCATAAGTGACATAGAGGTAATTGGTCTGTGCCGGATATTCCGCAGCCAAGGTGTCAATCTGTTTTACGACAGGAAGAATGCCGAAACCCTTTCGCAGGCGGCGGACAATCATCATTGCCTTGTGCATGTTCTGGCATTCCTCTTCCAGTCCTACGGCACGTGCTATCTGGAAATCGGTGAAGCCGTATGTCTTGGCTGCACGCAGCAGTTCCTTGTCAAGTGTGTTGATATTCTTGCGTTTCAGTTTCTCGTCAATGTCGATGATGTGCCGGAGTTTATAGAGGAACCAACGGTCAATCTTTGTCAGGTCGTGAATCTGGTCGACGGTGTAGCCCCGGTGCATCGCCTTGGAGATGAGGAAAATACGCTTATCCGTCGGCTCACGGAGTGCCGCATTGAGGTCGTCAATCTGCAGTTCTTTGTTCTCGACAAAGCCGTGCATACCCTGACCTATCATGCGGAGACCCTTCTGAATCGCTTCCTCGAAGTTACGACCGATGGCCATTACCTCGCCGACCGACTTCATGCTGGAACCCAGTTCCTTGTCCACACCGCGGAACTTGCTGAGATCCCAGCGTGGTATCTTGCAGACTACATAGTCGAGTGCCGGCTCGAAGAATGCAGAAGTGGTCTTCGTAACGGAGTTCTTCAGTTCAAACAGTCCATACCCCATACCCAGCTTGGCAGCTACGAAAGCAAGCGGATAGCCTGTCGCCTTGCTGGCCAGTGCAGAAGAACGGGAGAGGCGGGCATTGACCTCAATGACCCGGTAGTCCTCGCTCTCGGGGTCGAAGGCATACTGGACGTTGCATTCACCGACGATGCCGATATGGCGGACGATCTTGATGGACAGCGCACGCAGCTTATGGTACTCGCTGTTGGAAAGTGTCTGGGACGGTGCTATGACGATAGACTCTCCCGTATGGATGCCGAGCGGATCAAAGTTCTCCATGTTGCAGACCGTGATACAGTTGTCGTAACGGTCGCGTACAACCTCATATTCAATCTCTTTCCAACCCTTCAGGCTCTTCTCGACAAGCACCTGCGGAGAGAATGAAAAAGCCTTCTCGCAAAGTGTATTCAGTTCTTCCTCGTTATCGGCAAAGCCGCTGCCGAGTCCCCCTAATGCATAAGCAGCACGGACGATGACCGGATAGCCGAGTGTCTTTGCGGCCAGACGGGCCTGCTGAATATCCTCACAAGCCTCGCTCTTGATGGTTCTGACATCAATCTCGTCCAGTCTTTCCACGAATAGTTCGCGGTCTTCGGTGTCCATGATAGCTCTGACAGGAGTACCCAATACCTTTACATTATACTTTCTCAGTACGCCTTTCTTGTCCAGTTCCACACCACAGTTCAATGCCGTCTGCCCACCGAAAGACAGCAGGATGCCATCAGGACGTTCT
Source organism: Prevotella denticola (assembly GCF_900454835.1). Lineage (GTDB taxonomy): Bacteria > Bacteroidota > Bacteroidia > Bacteroidales > Bacteroidaceae > Prevotella > Prevotella denticola. The sequence continues at coordinate 852,945 of NZ_UGTM01000001.1, forward strand.
TTCTCTATGACACGCTCAACGAAGTAAGGTTGAACCGGAAGAAAGTAAATCTGGTCTGCTACACCCTCGGATGTCTGGACCGTAGCAATGTTCGGATTGATCAGAACCGTAGAAACGCCTTCCTCACGCAGTGCCTTCAATGCCTGTGAGCCGGAGTAATCGAACTCGCCCGCCTCACCAATCTTCAATGCGCCTGAACCAAGTATCAGGACTTTCTTTATTGACTCGTCTTTCATTATTTCAGTGTCTCTACGAATTTATCAAACATAAAGTAAGTGTCTACCGGACCGGAGCAGGCCTCCGGGTGGAACTGAGAGGTAAACCAAGGGTTCTCCTTGTGGCAGATTCCTTCGTTACTGCCGTCGTTCATGTTCACAAACAGCTCACGCCAGTCCTTGTCAAGTGTTGACGCATCAACGGCATAGCCATGATTCTGTGAGGTGATGTAGCACTTCTCTGTCCCCACCATACGCACCGGCTGATTGTGTCCTCGATGACCGTATTTCAACTTGTAAATCGTTGCCCCCGCTGCCTTTGACAGCAACTGGTTACCCATGCAGATACCGCAGATAGGCTTCTTGCTCCTGTTCATCTGCTTGCGGATGATTTCAACGGCATCGCTGCACATATCCGGGTCGCCCGGACCGTTGGCAAGGAAGAGGCCGTCATAGTCCATATCGGTGTAATCATAGTTCCAGGGAACACGGATTACCTCTACACCTCTTTTAATAAGGGAACGGATGATATTGGCCTTCACGCCGCAGTCAACGAGCACAACTTTCTTACCGGCACCCTCATTATAGCGGACAATCTCCTTGGTTGAAACACGGTCTACAAAATTAACACCCTCGTAGTCAGCCTCAGGGATATTGTCTGGTTCATCATCAAAGAGAATCTTACCCATCATCACACCATGCTCACGCAGCACCTTGGTAAGCTCTCGGGTATCAATTCCTGTTATACCCGGTACGTGCTCTCGCTTCAGCCAGTCGCCCAGACTCTCCACGGCATTCCAGTGTGAATATTGCTCCGTATAGTCGGATACGATGATGGCAGAGGCATATATCCTTTCACTTTCCATGAAGGTTGGAATGCCATTCGAATCGAATGTGAAAGGTGGTACACCGTAATTGCCTACCAACGGGAAAGTCATTGTAAGCAGCTGCCCGGCATAGGAGGGGTCGGTCAGGCTCTCTGGATAGCCCATCATGGCTGTATTGAATACCACTTCTCCAGCCACAGGAGCATCGTATCCAAACGACTTTCCATGGAATTTTGTTCCGTCACTCAGGACTAAAGTTACGTTCCTCATTATTATTTAGTATTGTTGGGTTGTTTGTTCTTTCCAATCTTCAGCATGACAATATGTATATATCTTTGTGAGTATGAATACTTTCATTCAAGATAATATATATTTGTCATTACGACATGAATCTGCAGGCAAAGGAATTCCATCTCATCCCTTCTGAATGCGATGTACGCGCTCGTAATAGTCAATGAATGCCTGATTGACGAGCCGCATACCGCCACGGGTCGGATAATTGCCGGTGAAGTACCAGTCGCCAGGATGATCGGGAATGGCATGGTGCAGTCCTTCCAGACTTTGATACACGAGTTCTACAGGTGTCGTCATTCCTTCTGGGCGCAGCATCTCTATGATTTTCTTGTTGAGTTCATCCACCGTAAACGGTTTGTACACGGCACGGACTGCATTCACGATAGGCTCGTTCTTAGGTTTGGCAAGTTCCTTCCTGCACGCCTCGTACACCTTGCCAAGCAGGGACGCCATACCACGGTCACGTATCAGTTCGATGGCTGCACGGAACACGCAGAACTCATCAGGACAAGGCATATCGATGCCATAGTAGTCAGGAAAACGGATTTGCGGTGCGCTTGATACAACGACAATCTTCTTGGGATGAAGCCGGTCGAGTATGCGTAGGATGCTTTCACGCAGCGTTGTCCCACGTACGATGGAGTCGTCAATGATGACGAGGTTATCCTCATAAGGTTTGATGCACTCGTAGGTAATATCGTAGACATGTGAGGCAAGGTCGTTACGGGTATTGCCCTCGGTAATGAAAGTACGCAGCTTGATGTCCTTCCATGCCACTTTCTCGGAACGGACATCCTGATGAATAATACGGTAGACATCCTCTGCTGACGGATTGGTGCCCAAGGCGGCAATCTGTTCCACCTTCTTCTTGTCAATCCACTCCTTGAAACCATGGACAAGACCATAGAATGCGACCTCTGCCGTATTCGGTATGAAGGAGAGCACGGTGTGGCTGGTATCGTAGCCGACCGCCTTCAGCACCGGTTCCGTCAGCTGCCGTCCCAGTTTTTCGCGTTCTTTGTAGATGTCACGGTCGGAGCCACGGGAGAAATAGATGCGCTCAAACGAGCAGGCGGAATAGTTCTGGGGTTCGAGTATCTGTTGCAGCGAACATTCACCACGCCGGTTGACAATCAGTGCCTGACCAGGCTTCAGTTCCTGTATGTCCTCACACTCAAGGTCGAATGTCGTCTGCAATACAGGGCGCTCACTTGCCAGCACGACAATCTCATCGTTTCTGTAATAGAACGCCGGTCGGATGGCCCATGGGTCCCGGATGGCGAACATCTCGCCCGACCCCGTCTGTCCGCAGATGACATATCCGCCGTCAAAGTCCTGCATGGTCGTTTTGAGGACATTGCTCACTTGTACGTGTTCTTCAATATAATCGGTGATGGCACGTTTCTCAAGTCCGAGTTTCTGCGCCTCCATGAAGTTGCGCTCCACCTCACGATCAAGCCTGTGCCCCATCAGTTCCAGCAGGATATAAGTGTCGCTGTAGATGCGGGGACACTGTCCCTGGTCAGTAAGTTTTTCAAAGATATCCCCGATGTTTGTCATATTGAAGTTGCCGCACATACAGAGGTTCTTTGCTTTCCAGTTGTTCCGTCGCAGGAACGGATGGACATAAGTAAGGCCACTCTTGCCGGTAGTGGAGTACCGGAGGTGGCCCATATAAAGCTCTCCTGCAAAGGGAAGGTGTGCTTTTACAAAAGAAACATCAGACAACTGTTCCTGCGAGAGACCCTCATAATGCTTGTGTACGTTGGCGAAAATCTCGGTAACGGCATTCTTTCCCTCTGCACGTTCACGGAACATGTATTCATTACCAGGCTGTGAATCCAGCTTCACCGAAGCCAGGCCGGCCCCTTCCTGGCCACGGTTGTGCTGTTTCTCCATCATCAGATAGAGCTTGTTCAGCCCATACATCCAGGTGCCATACTTCTCCTGGTAATACTCCAGCGGCTTCAACAACCGGATCATTGCCACACCGCAATCTTCATGAATGTTCTTTTCCATCTATAAGGTATATCTATATGTCTTCATTATGGGGAGTCAAGGAAGCCAGAAAGAGTCCGGAAATTCAGGTGGAACGAAGGAAACCGAGGGACTAATGTGAATGTAGGAATAGCCGGTGCTTCCTACATAGCGGTCATCTTTACCCTCACAGGCTTCTTTGCCATCTTTACCCCCTTTGCTTCATTTAATCCCTGTCCTACTCTACCGTCACCGACTTGGCGAGGTTGCGCGGCTGGTCGACATCTTTTCCCTTGCAGACAGCTATGTGATATGCCAGCAGTTGTAATGGAATCGTAGCCACCAGCGGTTCAAGACAGTCCATCGTGTCGGGGAGTTCAATGACGGCATCAGCTATCTTTGAGATAGTGGTGTCTCCCTTTGAGACCAAGGCGATTACACGTCCCTGACGTGCTTTTATCTCCTGAATGTTGCTGCGTACCTTCTCGTACATTCCGTTGTGGGTTGCGATGGCCACAACCGGCATGTCCGAGTCAATCAGTGCAATCGGACCGTGTTTCATCTCGGCTGCCGGATAGCCTTCAGCATGGATGTAGGATATTTCTTTCAGCTTCAATGCGCCTTCCAATGCCACCGGATAGCTGTAGCCTCTGCCGAGGTAAAGGAAGTTACGCGCATATGTGAATGTACGTGCCATATCAGCTATCTTGTCGTTCACCTTCAGAACTTCTCTGATCATGACCGGTATCTCGGACAGCCCATGTACGGTTTTCACGTATTCATCATGGCCGACAGTCCCCTTGGCGTTTGCCAGAGCGAGAGCGAACATTGTCAGTACGGTGACCTGACCTGTAAACGCTTTCGTGGATGCCACACCGATTTCCGGGCCGACGTGGATATAGGTACCCGTATCCGTCGCACGCGGAATACTGGAACCGATGGCATTGCAGATGCCATAGATGAACGCCCCCTTCGACTTGGCCAGCTCCACTGCTGCAAGCGTGTCGGCGGTCTCTCCGCTCTGGGAAATCGCTATCACCACATCACTGTCGCCCACTACCGGGTTGCCGTAACGGAACTCGCTGGCATATTCCACTTCAACAGGGATGCGACAGAAAGATTCTATCAGCTGTTTGCCGATCAGTCCGGCGTGCCAGCTGGTACCGCAGGCGACAATGATGATACGCTTGGCGTTGAGCAGTCTGCTCCGGTAGTCAATCAGCGCACTCAGTGTCACCTGATTGTGGTCGACATTAATGCGCCCGCGCATACAGTTGGTCAGGCACTCCGGCTGCTCGAAGATTTCCTTGAGCATGAAGTGCGGGTAACCGCCTTTCTCTATCTGTCCGAGATTGATATCCACGGTACGCACTTCCGGCGACAGTTCTTCATTGAGGATATTCACCACCTTCAGCTCCTCGCCCAGCTTCATCACGGCAATGTTCCCGTCATCAAGATAAACAACCTTGTCGGTGTACTCGATGATCGGACTGGCATCCGAACCGAGGAAGAACTCGCCGTCACCAATGCCGACAACGAGCGGGCTTTGTTTCCTTGCAGCAATGATTGTATCCGGGTTGCGCTTGTCAAGCAGTGCAATGGCGTATGCACCGATTACCTGGTGCAATGCCAGCTGCACGGCCTCCAGTAGGCTGAGGTTCTTCTTTATTTGAATATAGTCTATCAACTGTACCAGTACTTCCGTATCGGTTTCCGACCGGAACTTTATCCCTTTCTCTATCAGATTATGCTTTATCTCGGCATAATTCTCGATGATTCCATTGTGGATGATGGCAAGGTTCTTCGACTGCGAGTAATGCGGATGAGCATTGACGGAAGACGGCTCGCCATGTGTTGCCCATCGTGTATGCGCTATACCGATGGTGCCGGTTATGTTCTTGTCTGAGCAGTACTCTTCCAAATCGGCCACCTTGCCTTTTGTCTTATAGACATTCAGATTGCCGTCATGGTCAATCAACGCAACGCCTGCACTGTCGTACCCTCTGTACTCGAGCCGCTTCAGCCCTTTTATCAAGATGGGGTAAGCCTCGCGCTTAGTCCCGATATATCCAACTATTCCACACATATCCTTAACACAATCTTAATCTTCAAAAAAAAGAGAATACCCTTACATCCTCCTCGTCAGTCAGCAATTCTGAGTGCCATGCAAGAAACGGATGGTCAAAGATACTCTCATTCCACATTCTGTTTTCGTTGCGGTCTGGATGCCATGAACAACCCAGACCACAGCTGATTTTACTTTCTCAATACATTTACCAGCAGCGAGGCAACTGATGTCACGATACCGATGAAAGAGAACCAGATGGTCGTAGAACTGCCGATGCCGGAGTTCTTGGCCTTCACGCTGTTCGGTTCCACATAGAGGATGTCGTTCTGCTGCAGATAATAATAAGGCGAATTGATGAGGTTGGCATCGTTCAGGTTCAAACGGAAATGATGCTTCTCGCCTGTCGCATCCTCACGGATCAGCATGACATTGTTGCGTTTGCCATAAATGGTCAGGTCGCCGGCTTCGGCCAGAGCTTCCATCACACTGATCTTTTCCGTTGCGACAGGGAACACACCTGGATGAGTGACCTCACCGATGACCGTAATGCGGTAGCTGCTCATGCGGACGGTAACAATGGGATTCTCTGTACGTGCCAGGTAAGGCTGGATTTTGCTCTTGATCAAGTCCTCACACTCCGTCTTGGTCAGACCGCTGACGTGTATCTTTCCGATTACGGGAAAATTGATGAAACCGGAATTGTCCACCAAATAGCCTTGCAGCGAGCCGCCGCCGGTGCTGATCTGCTTGCCGCCGCTCAACTGGTTGCGCACCTGCAGATTGAAAGGGACGGCAGCATCAGGGTCGGTCGTGTTTACAGTAATCGTCAACTCGTCCTTCGGCATGATACGTGCGTCGTACAAGCCACGTGAAGCAGCCAGGCTGACAGAATCAATATTCGTGTAGTAAGGTACGTCCTTACTTGAGCCACATCCAGCCATGGCCATCATCATAGCCGTAACTATGACAGAAAAGATGATTTTTTTCATTTAAACAAATAACGTGTAGTCTACTATCAACATTAATTTTAGCAGGAATGAAGTGGACAGCAGAAAGGTTTTTCATTACCCGTTTTACCGAACACAATATATCCACTGCAAAAATACGACTATTTTTTGAGAACCACAAACGAATGCTCTTTTTTCTTTCAGGTATCAGCAAGGAGACAGGAATGCTGGCAGATAGAACGACAGCAGCTGACGACCGTACTATGAGACGGTACGGCATCGGCAAAGGATTCTCCTGACGTTATATTTGCAGAGGAGACACTTCTGTATGCGGCTGCAAAGGGGAAACTTTCATCAACTACCTTGATAACTACATAGAAGAACCTTGTCGGTATGGAGGGAGAGAGGTATCTTTGCAGCGAACAAAAATTATCATTATGGAAACAAAACATCAAAAAATCCCTGCAGACTGGGCTTTCTGCTTCCTGGACGGATGCAGAAGGAAGAAAGAGTGTATTCGCTATCAGTTGGGGTGCAACCTGCCCGATGACATGGAAATCTGTAAAACTGTCGCACCACCGGTACTGGGAAAGCCGTCATGCCCAAGATTTCTGAAGGCTGAAACCGTACAGGTTGCATACGGATTCTCTCACATCTTTTATGATGTAAAGAGCCGGCACAGTGCCGGAATGCGTAGTGCCATCAGAACATATCTCGGTGGAAAAGGCACTTACTACCGCTATCTGCATGGGGAGCAGCCTTTGATGCCGGAACAGCAACAATGGATTCGACAGCTGTTTGCCGGTTACGGATATTCCGGCAATGTGGAATTCGACCGTTATGCTGACCTTCCCCGTCTGTATGCAGCTGACAGCTGATTTGTTTCCCAACCGGTTGGGAACAATGTTCCCAGCACGTGGGAAGCCGGTTCCCGGCGGTCGGGACTGATGTTCCCGGCCGGTTGGGAACAGTTCTGTTTGGCATCGGCAATTGCTTGCATTCTGCTTTTCTTTGTTCCATACTCACCACCTGCCCTGCTCTGACTGATTGCCAAGAAGATGGAAGAGTTGAGTTTGTCAGGAGTCTTTATTCCATTTTATTTCAGTTTCCATTGAGGTTTCTCATGCAGATAGAGGCAGCTGGATTATGCTGGCTGACAGGTTCCTGAAAGATATAAACTTTAGTTTTCTACCGATGCAAAAGATACAGAATCAGATGGATCTGTCCAAAATTCCGTCAGGATTTTATCCCGGAACATACATTGGTCATTATTTCGGAAAACGTTGGGAAGCAAGAAGAAAAATACAACTGTTAACATCCGGATGGCGTTTGTAGACAAATTCCATGAATCCGCATACAATTAAAAAAGGTAAATATTTGCATATCCGGCGATAAAAAAGCCGTATAAATCTTTGGAGTTCAGAAGAAATCATTTAACTTTGCTGTGAAAAGAATAAAAGAAGGAGGATTAAGACTTTTGAAAAGAAATAATTTGATTGCTAACCGTCCTGCTATATGCCTCGAGATAGACACATCGTCTGACGGGGGAGAGTTTTCATGATAACTATAACATCTAAAAATTAGGCTTATGACGGAGATTTCACTGATTGCATTTGATGCAGACGACACGCTGTGGGGTAGCCAGACTTACTATGATACAGTGGAGAAAGTGTACTGTGAGATTCTTGCCCCTTACGCTTCGGCTGACAAGGTGTCCCACGCTCTCCGCACCACTGAAAAGGCTAACATACCACTCCTTGGGTACGGAAGCAAGGCATTCTTGCTCTCACTGATAGAGAATGCGGTCAACATCAGTCACGGAAAGATAATGGGTAGGGAGATAGGACAGATCATAGAATTGGGCAAGGAACTGTTACGGCTGCCGGGACATCCGTTCGACGGGGTGAAGGCTACGCTGGCGAAGCTGAGGGAAACAGGCAGATACCGCATGGTAGTGTTTACAAAAGGTGAACTGCTCGACCAGGAGAACAAATTCAGGCGTTCGGGACTGCGTCCCTACTTCGACGATATTGTCATTGTGACAGACAAGACCCCCGATGCCTACCAGCGACTCTGCAGGCAGTACCATGCCAAGACGGGGCAGCTGCTGACGGTGGGCAACTCGTTCTCAGCTGATGTAGACCCTGTTCTGAAAATAGGCGGATGGGCTGTACACATACCTTATTATATAGAACATGAGGAGGAGGAAGGAAAATATGTACATCCGAGATTGCTGCGTATTGCTAAATTCTCAGAACTGACAAAATATCTGTGCCCTATGCCGAGGTTCGTGGATACGAGCCAGCTGTCTTGACAAAACATTGGGCTGACGAGGCTGTCTTGCCTTGTCAGCCCGACCGCCCTTTATTCATATACAAAGCTGAAGACCTTTTCGGCTGTCAGCGTATTTCCTACAAAGCAGGCTTTCCTTGCGATATACTCGAATTTCTTTCGCTGCTTCTCATCGAAGACAGCCTTCAGGTGGAACGTAATCGGAATACGTGTGACGGTGAATGCCTCCATGTCTTCTTCGCACTCACCCACTTCAGCATAGCAGCCTGCGAAATCGATGCCGCCCCGTTCAGCCTGTAGTCCCATGAGCGTCAGCACGCAGGCTGCCAGCGCATTGCCTAACAGTTCCACAGGTGTCTGGTTTTCGCCCAGTCCGCCAACGGCCTTGCCCGCATCGGTATTCACCGTCACTTCCGACCTCATGTGTGTAGCCTCAACTCTTCCCTTCCCTTGGTAAATTGCTTTTGTGATTGTCATAATCGTAATGTTTTAGGTTTGTTATTGTTCTTCGGATTCATAGGAAGTAATCTGTTCCGGAAACCGTGCTGGCAAATTTACATAAAAATATTGACTTCCGTGCCGGTTGAAACTGAAAAAACAAATTATACAGGCAGGCAGCAACAGGAGCAGGAAGCATTTGTTATTTTACTAACTTTTTATTATCTTTGCAGACAAATTAGCTAATTGTATGGGATTATTCGGTTTATTCGGTAAAAAGAAAAAAGAAACACTTGACAAGGGGCTTGAGAAGACAAAGCAGAATGTTTTCTCGAAACTTACGCGTGCAGTGGCTGGAAAATCAAAGGTGGACGATGAGGTTCTGGACGATCTGGAGGAAATCCTTGTCACATCTGACGTCGGGGTAGATATGACCATCAAGATCATCCGGCGTATCGAGGAACGTGTCGCAAAGGATAAGTATGTGTCGACGAGCGAACTGAATGGTATTTTGAAAAGTGAAATCACCGCTTTGCTCACAGAGAACAACACGGGCAGCAATGATGAGTGGACCTTGCCGGAAAATGCGCGTCCCTACGTGATTCTCGTTGTCGGAGTCAATGGTGTCGGAAAGACGACGACCATTGGGAAACTCGCCTACCAGTTCAAGCAGGCCGGCAAGAAAGTGTATCTCGGTGCTGCCGATACCTTTCGTGCTGCTGCCGTCGAACAGATACAGATCTGGGGCGACCGTGTGGGCGTTCCCGTCGTGAAGCAGCAGATGGGGGCCGACCCTGCAAGTGTAGCTTTTGATGCGCTGCAGAGTGCCAAGGCGAACGGAGCCGATGTTGTAATCATCGACACTGCAGGACGTTTGCACAACAAGGTGGGTCTGATGAACGAGCTGAAGAAAATCAAGGATGTGATGAAGAAGGTTGTCCCTGATGCGCCACATGAGGTTCTGCTGGTGCTTGACGGAAGTACGGGGCAGAATGCTTTTGAACAGGCACGCCAGTTCGCCGCTGTGACGCAGATTACTTCCCTCGCCATCACAAAGCTCGACGGGACAGCGAAAGGCGGTGTAGTCATAGGAATCAGCGATCAGCTGAAAGTACCTGTCAAGTACATTGGTTTAGGCGAAGGAATGGAAGACCTGCAGCTCTTCGACAAGGTGCAGTTCGTTGACAGTCTTTTCAAGTAAAATGACGGAGAGAAGTCAAATGATGAGGAACGGACCTGCAAACTGCCATCCGGCAACAGACATTCGATGTGCCGTAGCAATATGTGGAATCCGTAAATCACCAGTCACCATCCCATATCCGTTCATCAACATCCCGAAATTCAACATCCACGAATGAAGAAAAACCAGATAGACATCGTAACTATGGGCTGCTCTAAGAATCTCGTCGACTCGGAGCTTATCATGAAGCAGTTTGAAGCCAACGGCTATCATTGTACACATGATGCAGAAAATCCGCAGGGTGAGATTGCCGTCATTAACACCTGCGGATTCATAGAAGCTGCTAAGGAGGAGAGTATCAATACGATTCTCGAATTTGCAAACAGAAAGAAGAATGGACAGCTCAACAGGCTTTACGTCATGGGATGTCTCTCACAGCGGTATAAAGACGAACTGGAGGCAGAGCTTCCGGAAGTGGACAAGTTCTATGGGAAATTCAACTATAAGCAGCTGCTGAGCGATCTTGGAAAGGCCGACATACCGGCCTGCAACGGTGTCCGCCATCTTACTACACCGCACCACTATGCCTATGTGAAGATTGCCGAAGGATGTGACCGTCATTGTGCCTATTGTGCCATTCCGCTGATTACGGGCCGGCATCATTCGCGTACAGTGGAGGATGTACTGGACGAGGTGAAGGGACTTGTAGCCCAAGGTGTGAAGGAATTTCAGATTATCGAGCAGGAATTGACTTACTATGGTGTCGACCTTGACGGAAAGCACCATATCACTGAACTGATTTCCCGTATGGCTGACATAGAGGGAGTTGAATGGATCCGGCTTCATTATGCCTATCCGAACCAGTTCCCCCTTGACCTTCTTGACGTAATCGCCGGGAAACCGAATGTATGCAAGTATCTGGATATTGCTTTCCAGCATATTTCCGACCACATGCTCGGGCGTATGCATCGTCATGTAACCAAGCAAGAGACACTCGACCTGATAGCCGAGATACGCCGCAGGGTACCGGATATCCATCTCCGCACAACGCTTTTGGTGGGCTTCCCCGGAGAGACTGAAAAGGACTTCGAGGAGTTAAAAACATTCGTCAGAGAGGTCCGCTTCGAACGGATGGGGGCTTTTGCCTATTCGGAAGAAGAGGGAACATACAGTGCGACACATTATGAAGATGATGTTCCAGAGAAGGTCAAACAGCAGCGGATTGATGAGCTGATGAAGATCCAGCAAGGCATCTCTGAGGAGTTGGAAGGCGAGAAGGTTGGCAGGGTCTTCAAGGTCATTATCGACCGTACAGAGGGCGAATATTATATCGGCCGCACGGAGTTCTGTTCGCCAGAGGTGGATCCGGAAGTCCTCATTCCGATAGAAGGAAAGACCTTGCAGACAGGCAGGTTCTATGATGTCCGTATTACTGATTCTGACGAATTCGACCTTTTCGGAGAAGTTGTCAGACAGTAGCTGCAGGTCACAGAAGCAATAACGGAAGAGATAGTGTCTCATCCTACCTACGTCTTTAGTCTTTCGGTCAGTAAGGACCGGGAGGATGAACTCCTATGACAGAATTTTGAATTAAAGTAAGGATAAAAGGAAACGGTATGAATAATAAAGAATTCATAGCAGAGTTAGCTTTAAGGACAGGCTATACGCAGGACGAGAGCCAGAAAATGGTAAGGACTGTCATTGAAATGATGGGCAAGTCTTTCGAGACGGGTGAACCGGTATCCATCTCGGGGTTTGGCACGTTTGAAGTCAAGAAACGGCTGGAAAGGGTGATGGTGAATCCGTCAACGGGGTTGCGAATGCTTGTTCCACCTAAACTGGTACTCAATTTCAAACCTGCAGCAAACATCAAAGGACAAGTAAGAAAAGGAGGAACAGAAAATGGCTAAGACAGGAATGCAGATGATAACGAACACATTGGCCAGGCTTTACAAGCTTCCGGCAGCTGATGCGATGGCCTTTGTTGATACATTCTTTGCCATCATAAGTTCCGAACTTAAGAATGGCAGACAGGTGAAGGTCAAGGGACTCGGCACTTTCAAGGTGCAGTCTGTGAAACCTCGGGAAAGTGTCAATGTCAATACCGGTGAACGTGTACTCATTGAAGGGCATGACAAGGTTACATTCACACCGGATACAGCAATGAAGGAGCTTGTAAACAAGCCTTTTTCCCAGTTTGAGACAGTTGTCATCAATGATGGAGTCCCTACAGAGGACCTGGAGCGAATTCCCTCAGATGAAGAAATGGATAGTTCTGCCAATGAAAGTTCGACCGGAAAGATTGGCATAGAGACTGAAAAGACAGACGAAAAAGATTCCCCCCATGACATCAGGCCAGCAGAAATAACTCTGGAACAGCCAGAGGAGATTATCGAGACCTCGATGGAGAGGACCATTCACATAACAGGGATGAAACCTGCCGAGAAGACGGGGGGCTTATCCGATGAAGAGAAGAAACAGTCTTCTGCTGTAGATGAAGGGAGAAAGACTTTGGCAGACAATGCTCCGGCATCTACGGATATGGATGCGAATGAGGTGGATGATAAAAACACAGAAGAGGAGAGGATGCCAGCAGAACCCCAGTCACCCAAGGCAGAGAAACCACAGAGTCTACCAGATCATACGGCAATGGATAATGCTGATGACAGTGACGTTGAAGAATCCGCAAACAGCATGCTGAAAACTGTCGCTCTGGCAGCTGCCGTAGTAATCATTATCCTCGGCGGTTTTTTGTGGATAAGATTTGGCAAGAAGAATCTGTACAGAAATCCAGCCGTTGCTGTGCAGAAAAAAAACACATCCGATAACGGTACCGTACCCACAACCAAGGCAGTGTCTGCAGATACAGTTGCGATGTCACGGAGGAAATCCCATGTCCAGGCAAATGTCGGTAAAGAGAAGGCTGATTCGTTTGCAGCGATGAGCCACGATGCCCGCATTCGCTATGGTGCCTATAATATCGTAGGAATCGACCGAGTTGTTGTACTGAAGAAAGGACAGACGATGAAGAGTTATAGCCGCAGTACACTCGGTGCAGACATGATAGGTTATTTCCAGGTTTTGAACGGACGGAATACAATGCAGGCGGGCGACACAATGAAAGTCCCCAAGGTAGAGCTGAGACCCGAGTACAGAAGATAGCTGAGCTTTCTCCCGGTTCCTCCGTTAAATACGTAGATGGTTGTCTTGTAGGGCGTACAGCTTTGACGCACAGGATTGACCGTTTAGCGAATCCATATATTCCCCTTTCCTGCACTTATGTTTATTTGATGCTGTCTGATAAAATGCAAACAGCATGATTTCCCATGCATAATCTCTTTTAAACAGGCTGTCTGTCCTGCATTGTTCCGGAAGAACAAGCACCCTGACCAGACAAGTTCTGCCGGCACAGCGCTTCTCTATTTACAAGCTGCTCCCGTCCCCGGCAATATGTTGCAAGGAGCGGGCCGTCAACACGACCGGTGTTCACCGACAACACAATATGTGACAGGCCTTGACACATCTGCAGGGAAGGCCGTTCTATGTCCTGTCGCTATGATATACAGTAAGGCACTGATGACTGACTTATACGGTAGATGTTTACCGGACAGCACTGGTATTTATTCGGGTTCTGTTACTGTAGATATATAATGCCGGAATTTGCCGGATATTATAAGCCTCTGTTTTATATCCCAGTCTATTCATTTAACGGAAGGACCTTTCTTCCAAGGCTCTATCGGCAGGTTCCATGTATTTATACATACTTTCTGCAATTGCGGAGTATTTCTGACAGCCAACAGGATTTACATCAGAACCTTTCGTTCGGGAATGGCATCTCAGAAATTTAATGAAACGGAATTTGGTAGAACGGATTTAAATACGTAACTTTGCAGCCGCATAATGGTTCCGTAGCTCAGTTGGATTAGAGCAACAGCCTTCTAAGCTGTGGGTCTTGGGTTCGAATCCCAACGGAATCACAATGTTGACTATCAGGCATTTACAAGGATTTGTAGATGCCTGATTTGTTCTTAGAAGTTATTAACTGCTTTATACGTCCTGATAGAGAGATAAAACCGCAGGAAACAATAGGAGCAGGCTTCCTCGTCTCTCAACTTTCTGACCAATCAAAAGTATACAGACGAGAAAACCTGCTTCAATTTTGTTTACGAACAACTTTCTGATTGTCCGGACGGCCTTGTCGCCTCAGGTGGACGGACGGCTGAAACGGACAGTCGGTAACTTATGGGGCTTACAGTTCCCAACCGATGGCTGAAGCGCCAAGTACAGCAGCAGCAGCATCGTCGAGCGAACTTACCAGGAATTTCGGTTTGTCCTTGAATATCTCCAAGGCATGCTCCTTATAGGAGCGTACAATAGGCTGCATCAACAGGTCGCCGGCTTTTGTCAGACCGCCGAAGAAGATGAATGCCTCTGGAGAAGAGAAGGTGGCAAAGTCAGCACAGGCTTCGCCCAGCATTTCCCCGGTGAATTCATAGACTCGTTTGGCCAGTGCATCGCCGCGGCCTGCGGCAATAGAGACATCCAGAGAGGTAATCTTCGCAGGCTTCAGCTCGCGCAGTAAAGAATCTTCATCGCTTTCCTTCAGGAACTCCCGGGCCGTGCGTGCGACACCCGTTGCGGAACAGTAAGCCTCCAGGCAGCCGGTACGTCCGCAGCCGCAGCTGCGTCCCTTCTCTCCACGAACCATTACAACGTGCCCCAGCTCACCGGCAAATCCGTCTGAACCATACACCATCTGTCCGTTGATGACGATACCGGAGCCGACTCCGGTACCGAGGGTAATCATGATAAAGTCTTTCATGCCACGGGCGACGCCGTACTGCATCTCACCGATGGCAGCAGCATTAGCGTCATTGGTAAGACCTACCTGGATTCCCAGTTTCTCTGAGAACATATCGCCCAACGGCACCACGCCGTCGTGACCCCATGACAGGTTCGGTGCAAATTCAATCGTACCACGGTAGAAGTTGCCGTTAGGCGCACCGATACCCATCGCACGGAACTGGCTGATACCGCCGTATTTCGCAATAAGAGGTCTCAGTGCTTCGACACCGGCTTCAACAAAATCATCGACAGTCTTGTAGGCCTGCGTCTTTATCGAGTTGGTCGCAAGCACCTGTCCACGCTGGTCGACAACCCCGAACACAGCGTTTGTTCCTCCTAAATCCAAGCCAATGACGAATGGCTTTTCCAAACCAGTAACAACTGGCGTCTGTTCTGTTATGTCCATGACTATAATAAGTTTTTAGTTCGACTATATATGCGCAAAGTTATGAAAAAAGTGCAATACTACAAAGTTTTGTCAGGTAAATTTGCTTATCTCGTATTATTTTTGCAATTTTGCACTCAAAATAACAAGCATGCAATTTCCTATTCAATTAGATATTCTGGATTTCATTTTCAAAGGCTTGCTGATTGGTATTATTGCGTCAGCACCGATGGGACCTGTCGGAATATTATGCATCCAGCGCACCTTGAACAAAGGACGCTGGTATGGCTTCATAACGGGTATCGGAGCTGCCGTCAGCGACACGCTTTATGCGCTTGTTGTCGCTCTGGGCATGGGATTTATCGTCAGCTTCCTGAAGAACCCCACTTACCAGCTTGTTCTCCAGATTTCAGGCAGCGTTATTCTTCTGCTCTTCGGCATCTACTGCTTCAAGTCCAACCCGATGAAAAAGATGCACCAGAGCGGGAAGACCAAGGGAACGATTTTCCAGAATGGACTGACAGCATTCCTTGTAACCTTCTCAAACCCGTTGATTATCTTTCTTTTCATGGCGACTTTTGCCCAGTTCGCCTTCATACAGCCCCACCGGATGTTTGAGACAATCCTTGGATTTACCTGTATACCCATTGGAGCATTGCTGTGGTGGTATGGACTGACCTGGCTGGTAGACAAGATCCGGGGAAAATTTGATGTCAATGGGATTCTTATTATCAATAAGGTAATTGGAGCCATCGTGATTATATTTTCAATTATCATTCTGTTGGGAACAATATTCAATCTGTACCATCTCCCTTCATATTATTAGCAGGCGAGTTCACCGGATCGGATACGTTTTTAAAAATTAATTCACAAAATGTTTGTTGCTAAGGAATTAAGGAAAAAGAGCATAGCAGAATACCTGCTTTATATGTGGCAGATTGAAGATACCATCCGTGCCTACGGCTGTTCGCTGACACGAATTCGCAAAGAGTACATCGAACAGTTCCAGTACACGGACGAACAGAAGGATGAGGAAGAGGACTGGTTCGGTGACCTTGTCCGCATGATGAACCAGGAAGGATGTCGGGAAAACGGACATCTGCAGATAAACAAGGTGCTCATGCAGGACCTGACGGAACTGCACACACAGCTGCTGCAATCGCCGAAGTTTCCGTTTTATTCTGCTGAATACTACCGTGTGTTGCCTTTCATAGTTGAACTCAGAGGCAAGGCGAAACGTACGGCAGACAAGATGGCACGCACAAATGACGAACGTCTGAAGAGTGTCGCTTCACAACTGGGAGAAAGCGAGGTGGAAACCTGTTTCGACCTGCTTTATGGCGTGATGATGCTCCGCTTGCAAAAGAAAGAGATAACATCAGAGACGACACGTGCCCTGAAAGAGATAACGACTTTCATCGGGATGCTGTCAGACTACTATATAAAAGACAAGGCAGAAGGACTGGACTTCGGCCAGGAATAAGGAAGAGAAACTATGAACATTTTAGTAACAGGTGCCAATGGGCAGCTTGGCAATGAGATACAGCTTGTCTCCAGGCACAGCAAAGACCGCTATATCTTCACGGATGTATGCGAGGGATATGCGAAGCTGGACATCACCAATCTGGAAGACATCCGCAGGATGGTGCATGAAAATAATGTTGAATGTATCATCAACTGTGCTGCATGGACGAATGTCGACAAGGCCGAGACTGCCGGTGCAATTGTAGAGACACTCAATGCTATTGCGCCGGAGAATCTTGCAAGAGCTATGAAAGAAGTGAATGGGCTGCTTGTCCACATCAGTACGGACTACGTCTTCGGCGGCGACCCCTACAACACGCCCTGCAAAGAGGATATGAGAGGAACGCCGACCGGTGTCTACGGCCTTACCAAACTGCATGGCGAGGAGAAGATACGGGCGACCGGCGTAAAACATATCATCCTTCGCACAGCATGGCTTTACAGCGAGTTCGGGCATAACTTCGTCAAGACAATGATGAATCTGACCGCAACCAGGCCACAGTTGAAGGTTGTCTTCGACCAATGCGGTACACCGACCTATGCAGGCGACCTGGCTGAGGCAATCTACGACATCGTTGAGAACCGCAAGTATGAAGGCAACAGCGGTATCTATCACTTCTCTAACGAAGGAGTATGCAGCTGGTACGACTTCACCATCAAGATTGCAGAACTTGCTGGTAATACAGCGTGTGACATACAACCTTGTCACAGCGACGAGTTCCCATCGCCTGTAAAGCGTCCGGCCTATTCGGTGCTTGACAAGACAAAAATTAAAGAGACCTTCGGTATTAAGATTCCTTATTGGGTTGACTCACTGAAGAAATGCATGAAATCCTTGCAGGAACAAGGCTGACAAAAGAAGGTAAAAGATAATAGGAGGCAAGATATAGCCTGAAGTTCTGGAGGGGGGAGTCATCGCTTTCGCCTCCCAATACATTATAGAAGAGAAACTGCCGGCTTAATTTTTTTACTCCATTAACTCCCCAAATAAAAGCAAATGAATGAAATAGAACGCAGGCGAACGTTCGCCATTATCTCTCACCCAGATGCCGGTAAGACTACACTGACAGAGAAATTCCTTCTCTTCGGCGGTCAGATACAGGTTGCCGGTGCGGTCAAGAGCAATAAAATACGCAAGACAGCCACATCCGACTGGATGGATATTGAAAAACAGCGCGGTATCTCCGTATCAACTTCCGTGATGGAGTTCGATTACGAGGGCTACAAGGTGAATATTCTTGACACCCCCGGTCACCAGGACTTTGCCGAAGATACTTACCGCACGTTGACTGCTGTAGACTCCGCCATCATCGTCGTAGACTCTGCCAAAGGTGTCGAGGCACAGACACGTAAGCTGATGGAGGTATGCCGTATGCGTAATACGCCCGTCATCATCTTCATCAACAAGATGGACCGCGAGGGCCGCGACCCATTCGATGTGCTGGATGAACTGGAAGAAGAACTCCAGATCAGCGTGCGTCCACTGTCATGGCCTATCGGACAGGGACAGCGTTTCAAGGGTGTATACAACATCTATGAACAGCAGCTGAACCTCTTCACGCCCAACAAACAGCGTGTGACTGAGAAGGTGGAGGTAGACATCAACTCAAAGGAACTGGATGCACAGGTCGGTGCAGACTTTGCCGGACAGCTTCGCAACGACCTCGAACTGGTCAACGGTGTCTATTCCGACTTTGATGTAGAAGCCTATCGACGTGCGGAGGTTGCACCGGTATTCTTCGGCTCTGCACTGAACAACTTCGGTGTACAGGAACTGCTCAACTGTTTCGTAGAAATCGCTCCCAGTCCACGTCCGACAAAAGCGGAAGAACGCATGGTAGAACCGACAGAGCCTAAGTTCACTGGCTTCATCTTCAAGATCACGGCTAATATCGACCCCAACCACCGCAGTTGCATCGCTTTCTGCAAGGTGTGCTCTGGAAAGTTCCAGCGTAACCAGCCTTACCTGCACGTCCGCAACGGAAAGACAATGCGTTTCTCCTCCCCTACCCAGTTCATGGCACAGCGTAAGAGTACGGTCGAGGAGGCTTACCCAGGCGACATCGTAGGTCTGCCGGACAATGGCGGTGTCTTCAAGATCGGCGATACACTGACCGAGGGAGAACAGATTCATTTCCGCGGTCTGCCGAGCTTCTCCCCTGAACTGTTCAAGTATATTGAGAATGACGACCCCATGAAGTCCAAGCAGTTCCTCAAGGGTATCGAGCAGCTGATGAACGAGGGTGTAGCACAGTCGTTTGTCAACCAGTTCAACAACCGCCGCATCGTCGGTACTGTCGGACAGCTTCAGTTCGAGGTTATCCAGTACCGGTTGGAACATGAGTACAATGCCAAATGCCGCTGGGAACCGGTACATCTCTACAAAGCCTGCTGGATAGAAGCGGATGACGAAACAGAGCTTGAGAACTTCAAAAAGCGCAAGTATCAGTATATGGCAAAGGACAATGAAGGGCGTGATGTCTTCCTTGCCGACTCCGGCTATGTGCTAAGTATGGCACAGCAGGACTTTGAACACATCCGCTTCCACTTCACAAGTGAATTCTAAGATACTTCCAGGAAATACATAAAAGGAAACATAAAAATCGAAAAAGGGAAGACACCAATCTGATGTCTTCCCTTTTTATATGTCATGTTTGAAATGCCGATTACATCATGCCACCCATACCCGGAGCAGCTGCCGGCATGGCCGGAGTCTCTTCAGGCTTGTCAACAATGAGGCATTCGGTTGTCAGGAACATTCCTGCAATTGAAGCCGCATTCTCAAGTGCAACACGGGAAACCTTTGCCGGATCGATGACACCGACAGCGCGGAGATCTTCGTAAACATCCTTGCGTGCATTGTAGCCGTAGTCGCCTTTGCCTTCACGGACATTGTTGACAACGACAGCACCCTCACCGCCGGCATTGGCGACAATCTGGCGGAGCGGCTCCTCAATGGCACGGCAGACGATATTGATACCGGTCTGCTCATCCTGATTGTCGCCCTTAAGGTTCCTCAATGCTTCCTGTGCACGGATGTAAGTGGTACCGCCACCTACGACAACACCTTCCTCCATCGCAGCACGTGTAGCGCAGAGTGCATCGTCAACACGGTCCTTCTTCTCCTTCATCTCCACCTCGGAGTTCGCACCGACGTAGAGAACTGCAACACCACCGGAGAGTTTGGCCAGACGCTCCTGCAGCTTCTCCTTGTCGTAAGAACTTGTCGAAGCGGCAATCTCGTTCTTGATCTGTGCCACACGGTCTTTGATGGCCTCCTTTGCACCGGCACCGTCAACAATCGTCGTGTTGTCCTTGGAGACAGTGACCTTCTTGGCCGTACCCAGCATCTCGAGTGTAGCCTTTTCCAGAGAAAGACCTTTCTCCTCGCTGATGACTACACCGCCGGTCAGTACAGCAATATCCTCGAGCATAGCCTTGCGACGGTCGCCGAAGCCCGGAGCTTTGACAGCACAGATCTTGAGACCTGCACGCAGACGGTTGACGACCAGTGTCGTCAGTGCCTCTGAGTCGACATCCTCTGCAATGACCAGCAACGGACGACCGCTTTCGGCAGCCGGCTGGAGAATCGGAAGAAAGTCCTTTACACTAGAAATCTTCTTGTCGTAGATGAGGATGTAAGGATCTTCCATCACGCATTCCATCTTGTCTGCATCGGTAACGAAGTAACCTGAAAGATAACCGCGATCGAACTGCATGCCCTCAACGACACCGATACTTGTCTCACGTGTTTTGCTCTCCTCGATGGTAATCACACCATCCTTGGACACCTTGCGCATGGCATCTGCCAGCAACTTTCCGATTTCGGGATCGTTGTTTGCACTGACCGTAGCGACCTGCTCAATCTTGTCGTAGTTGTCACCTACAACCTCTGCCGAGTCCTTAATATGCTCTACTACCTTGGTTACAGCCTTGTCAATACCCCGTTTGAGATCCATTGGATTGGCACCTGCTGCGACATTCTTCAGTCCTTCGTTTACGATAGCCTGTGTAAGGATCGTAGCAGTCGTCGTACCGTCACCGGCATCGTCACCGGTCTTGCTGGCAACACTCTTGACGAGCTGTGCGCCTGCATTCTCGAAATTGTCTTCCAGTTCCACTTCCTTTGCAACGGTCACACCGTCCTTGGTAATCTGTGGGGCACCGAATTTCTTTCCGATAACGACATTGCGTCCTTTAGGACCAAGCGTTACCTTGACTGCGTTTGCCAGCTGGTCTACCCCGCTCTTCAGAAGTTCGCGTGCATCTGTATCGAATTTTATTTCTTTTGCCATGATTGTAAATGTTGTTTATTAAACTTTATGATATGTTTCTTTCTGATTGTACTGAAAGCCCGGGAGAGTCAGTAGTCTTTCCGTATCCTCCTCTTTCAGAGGGCAGAAAAGGACATCTATTCCTATTCTACTACTGCCAATACGTCGCTCTGACGCATCATCAGGTATTTCTCTCCTTCACTTTCCAATTCTGTGCCGGCATACTTCCCATAGAGGACTTCATCGCCAACCTTGAGAATCATTTCCTCATCCTTGGTACCGTTGCCGACGGCAACAATCTTGCCACGCTGTGGCTTTTCCTTGGCCGTATCCGGAATGATAATGCCACCAACTTTTTCTTCTGCCTGTGCCGGAAGCACGAGGACTCTGTCTGCTAAAGGTTTAATTGTCATAATCAATCTATTTTTAGTTCTAATCTGTCTTTTTTGTCCTACTGATGATGTAGTTTCGCCTTACCTTATACGAAAAGCGTGCCAAAGCGCCGTACTGGTATGTTCCGGAAACGCTTCTGCCAAACTGTCAGTCTGCTTTGATGTACGGGTATAGGCCTTCTACAAATTCCACATTGAACTTTTGTTATATGAATATTGGGACCAGTAGATAATTAATGGGGATTATCATTTACCTCACTTTACTGTCAGTGTGCCGAGGGTAAACACGAATAGTGTTGAGGGTGTACACCCATGGTGTCAAGGCTTAGTACGGATCATGTTAAGCATTATAAGAATCGGATAGAAGTAGTTTGAAATACTACAACGGTGACTTTTGAAACCTGCTTATAAAGAAAAAACATTATCTTTGCAACCAGAAGAATTAAATGGAACTGGAATATGAAACCTACGATAGAAATGATTACCGCTGAGCTCCGGAAACTGTCCACTGCAGAGAAAAGGGAGGTTTTTCCGAGATTCTTCAAGGCCGGGAAAGGTGAGTATGGCGAAGGCGACCGATTCTTGGGCGTTACCGTACCGAATGTCCGCTCTGTTGCCCGGCTGCACAAAGATATTGCTTTTGCTGACATCCGGGAGCTGATGCTGTCTGAATGGCATGAGGCAAGGCTTTGCGCCTTGCTGATCATGGTGGAGAAAAGCAAGAAGAAAGACGAAGTCTTACGCCGGCAGCTTTTTGAGCTTTACCTCTCTCTGACCGCACGAATCAACAACTGGGACCTCGTTGACCTGTCCTGTCGTTTCATCGTAGGCGAATACCTGCTTGATAAGCCGCATGACATTCTTTACAGGTTAGCCCGCAGCCCCCTGCTATGGGACAATCGCATCGCCATAGTTTCCACCTATGCCTTCATACGCAAGGGGCAACTGGAGGACACATACGCTCTGGGGGACCTGATGATGCACCACACGCACGACCTCATGCACAAAGCTATCGGGTGGATGCTCCGTGAGGCAGGCAAAAGGGATCCGGAACGTCTCTATGACTATGTCTTGAGTCACCGTGCAGAGATGCCGCGCACCATGTTGCGCTATGCCATCGAAAAGTTTTCCCCACAAGAACGGTCTATACTTATGCGGCGTACGTAACCTAATAAAGGACGGATTCGCACAAATCATACGTACAGACTCTACTCTACACCACCTTGGCAATAAATTGGCGACACTGTACCAAAAGATTGGAAGTACACGCTCAAAAGATTGCTAATACAGTACCAAAAGATTGGCAACACCATGCCGAAGGCTGACAATTCAGATGACAATGTCTCTTCCAGCTGCTGCATAAACGAAAGAGCCACAGGGCTGTTGGACATAACAGGCCTGTGGCTCTTTACCGCATTGATTCTCATTAAAATTTCCAGTATGGAAGATGCTTCTCTGCCAACGGACTACTTGATCATGCTGACCGAACGTTTGAGAAATCCGTCGAGAGCCTCTCCTTGCAGCATACCGTTCTGCAGCAGTGCCAGATCGATAAGCTGGTGGATAACCTCGTTACCCTTGGCATATGCGGCCACAATGGCTTTTTGCTTATCCTTAAGTTCAGAGACTGACTTCTGCGTATTCTGCATATCGTCTTTCTCCTCCTGGGTGAGTTCCTCCGACTTCTTCTTGTCCTGCGACTGATGCAGGGCTGCAAGACGTGCTTCCTGTCCTTTCAGTTCACTTGCAACCGGCTTCAGTTCGTCTTCTGTATTGGCGGTCATGTCGTCGAGTACCTTCTTGACTAATGGATGGTCGGCATTCAGGACAAGATTGTAAGAGTCTGGGAGCTGCGCATAGAACCCCATTCCCTGCTGGAACCGGCTCATTTCCTTCATACGCCGCATATATTCGTTCTGCGTGATGAGAACCGGCTGGAAGCCCTCCCCAAGCGACTGGACATCAACTGTGAACTCGGCTTTTTCTATCTTTGGCATCTGGGATCTGAATGCCTCTGACAGATTGGCAGTCTCGTTCGCAGACAGGTTGTTCTTCGGTGCGTCTTCTTTCTGGATGATACGGTCTACAACGTCAGAATCAACACGTACATAACGTGTCTTTTCCTGTTTCTGTTCGAGCATGGAAAGTGTCGGCACATCCAGCTGTCCGCTTGCATCGATGACACTGTACCCCTTCTGTCTGGCAGCCTCGATGTAGCTGTACTGTTCCTCCTTGTTGGTTGTATAAAGGTTGACGAGGAATCCTTCCTTGTCGGTCTGATTATCTTTCACGAGGGTCTTGTACTCCTCAAAGGTGAAATACTTTCCTTCGGTATCTTTCAGAAGTGCGAAGTCTTTGGCACGGTCGTAGAAGTCAGATTCGGAGAGCATTCCATAATTGATGAAAAGTTTCAGGTCATCCCATTTTTCTTCATACTCCTTACGGTTCTCCTTGAAAATACTCTGCAGACGGTCTGCCACTTTCTTGGTAATGTAAGTTGCAATCTTCTTTACATTGGCATCACTCTGCAAATAACTTCGGCTGACATTCAGCGGTATGTCAGGTGAGTCGATGACACCATGCAGCAGGGTAAGGAACTCAGGAACGATGCCTTCAACCTGATCGGTTACAAACACCTGGTTGCAATAGAGTTGAATCTTATTACGCTGCAGTTCGATGTTATTCTTCACACGAGGGAAGTAAAGGATACCCGTGAGGTTGAAGGGATAGTCAACATTCAGATGAATCCAGAACAGCGGTTCGTCGTTCATTGGGAAAAGCGTGCGATAGAAGCTCTTGTAGTCTTCGTCCTTCAGGCTGGACGGGGCCTTTACCCACAGTGGCTCGACGGCGTTGATTACATTGTCCTCGTCTGTCTCAACATTTTTTCCATCCTTCCACTCTGTCTTCTTGCCAAAGACAACAGGTACAGCCATGAACTTGCAGTATTTGTTCAGCAGCTCCTCAATCTTCGATTTCTGCAGAAACTCCTTGCAGTCATCATCGATGTAAAGCACGATGTCGCTGCCCCGGTCTGCCTTTTCTGCATCCTCTATCGAATATTCGGGACTTCCGTCACAGCTCCATTTAACAGCCTTGCTGCCTTCTTTGTAGCTTTTTGTGATGATTTCGACCTTCTTTGAAACCATGAAGGAAGAATAGAAGCCAAGACCGAAATGTCCGATGATGGCCTCAGCCTTGTCCTGATACTTTTCAAGGAAATCATTGACACCGGAGAAAGCTATCTGGTTGATATACTTGTCAATCTCCTCTGCTGTCATACCGATGCCACGGTCACTGATGGTCAGTGTGCCGGCTTTCTCATCCAGGCTGATGCGGACACTCAGGTCACCCAGTTCACCCTTGAAGTCGCCGGTTGCAGCAAGTGTCTTCAGTTTCTGCGTGGCATCGACGGCGTTTGACACCATCTCACGAAGGAAGATGTCATGGTCGGAATACAAAAACTTTTTGATGACGGGGAAGATGTTCTCTGTCGTAACCCCGATATTTCCTTTTTGCATAGCAATGTTGTTTGTTTTTTCTATTTTCATCATTGCTTATTGCAAACTTCGTGCCATGATAGGACATGAGGAGCAAAACGGTATAGAGCCCCCCTTTGCTTTCAGGTCTTCCACGTCATTTGTCATGGCGGAGTATCGCATCGCGGCACTCTTCCATCAGCCATTTCGGAGTACTTGTCGCACCACAGATTCCTACAGTCTGAACACCGTCAAACCAACTCATGTCGATTTCGTCTGCACTCTCTACCTGATGGGAATTTGGATTTACTCCTAAACATTCATGGAAAAGCACCTTGCCATTCGAACTCTTGCGGCCAGCCACAAAGAGAATCAGATCGTGACGAGCAGCGAAAGCCGAAATATTCGGCATACGGTTAGCCACCTGCCGGCAGATGGTATCGAAGCTCTGGAACCTGGCATCGGGTGAGATGTGGTCTTGGATATACTGGATGATCCTATGGAACTCGTCCAGGCTCTTCGTCGTCTGTGAATAAAGAAAGATGTCATGGTTGAAGTCCAAGTTCTTCACATCCTCAAACTTTTCTATCACAATAGCATGGCTATGCGTCTGCCCTACGAGGCCCAGTACTTCCGCATGACCGTTCTTGCCGAAGATGACAATGGAGGATGCAGCCCCCACCTGATTCTTGGAAATGGAAGTAGAGCCTAAATAAGCTGGACTATCTTCCTGTTCTTTATTTGTTGATTGAGAATCTAAGCATTGAGCTGCAGCAGTCTTATTCTTTTCCGACGAACTATCAGAAGTCTGACGGCGTTTCTCATACTGTGTTTTGATGCGTCGCTGGAGAGCAAGTACCACCGGGCAGGTCGCATCGATGATTTCTATGTTGTTACGTCTGGCAAGTTCGTAGGTCTCCGGAGGCTCACCATGTGCGCGCAGCAAGACCTTCACATCATGAAGTTTATGCATCTGCTCATGATTGATAGTGATGAGGCCCTTCTTTGTAAGACGTTCCACTTCCATGCTGTTATGTACAATGTCGCCTAAGCAATAGAGCTTCGTACCCTTTGCCAGTTCTTCTTCAGCTTTCTTGATGGCAGTGGTCACACCGAAGCAGAAACCGCTGCCATTGTCTATTTCTATTTGAAGCATATTTCAATTTTAGGAGTTAAAAGTGATAAGGAAGTTAAAGACAAACGATATGTCAACTGCTTTTGGAGATGAAGGAGTAAGAGGAGCCTGGACAACACCTCTTACTACTTTTCATTTTGACCATCAATCTTCAACGCTTAACCGCATCGCTCCAGTACGTCCACAGTACTCAGGTGCATAGGCACACTGCGCTGTGCAGACACCAGTCTGATATACACCGGCACGGTTGATATAGTATTCCGTCTCCACAACGTGTTTGCCCTTTGCCATACGGTCAAAGTAATAGTTAGTGGTGTAATCTTTCGGAGCAATGTAATATCCCCAATGATAACCACTCAGCTGACTGACAGGCTCAAGACAGGCTGCCCGTTTGTCGGTGACCTGTACGAAATCGTAATCACGGTCGGCAATGATGGTAAGGCGGATACGGACTTTGTCGCCGATCTTTAGGACTTTGGTATCAGCGAGTCGGGTACTGTCAACCCAAACCTCACGCTTGACCTTCAAGCCCATTGCAGCATCTGTTATTTCTGATGCCGGTTGGAAGAACTGCGCAAAGACAGCACCCCAGCTCGTTCCTTCACTTACCTTGCTGATAGTCAGTTCATGGTGCTCAGACGGCCTGTACTCTACAGACTCTGTCGTCTTTACATAACCCAGTCCGGCTGTCGGTTGCGGAGTCTGCAGAGGCTTGCCATCCAGCATTAATTGTGCTTTTTCACCATTCTGCATCAGCCAGTCTCCGTTATTCATGAATGCCCAGATGGCATTCACCGAGTTCAAGGGTGTATCCCAAGCCTGCGTACGTTTTTCCTGCAAGAGCCAACGTTGCATCTCTGCAAGCGTCTTCCCGTCAGCAGGTGTAACTGTCTTTACGGCTTCAATTGCTGCCACCTCTGTCGGAATCTTATAGTCACGCCAGCTGTAATAAGCATGCTTCGTGTCGAAGTAGCGTCCCATTTCCTCCCTATAGACCGAATACTCCTTCAGGCTTTGGAGATATTCCCGTGCCTTCTCCCCCTTATTATATTGCTGAAGTATCACAGCTGTATTCGCCTTGCCATAGATAGTCAGATCTGCCGGTTTCTTTGTCAGACGGTCAATGAGATAGTCTATATCACCAGTAGTCCTCCCATGGTATAACAAAGCATGTGTATAAATATAATCGCACAGCTCATCCGTGGGGAACAATGTGGCCTTGTATTTTTTTTCATCACGTTTCATTGCAGCTACGCGCTTTGCCACTTCTTTGTCCATATAATGGAAGGAGGCATTGATGATTGCAGACACTTCGGCCGACTTGTCTGTAAGATTTTGTAAACGTGCAAGGGTCTTCGTGACGGCAACCGTCATATAAAGACTGCCATTCATGCCTGGCCACCAAGAAAAAGATCCGTCAGGATTCTGCAGCTTCTTTAGGTCTGCCAGCGTTGTGGAAAGATTATTCTGCAACTGGCTCTCGTCAAAGAAACGTATGAGCATCTGCTTTCTTTCACGTTCATTGGCGGCATCTATCATCCAGGGTGTCTCGTCCAGGGGCAATGACTTCAGTTCCTGATTCTTCTCCAGTGCCGACATCATTGAAGTTTCTTTACCCGCTTCTTTCTTCCATTGTTCAATGACCTGCCTGATATTGGGCGATGTCTCGATGATCTGCTTCCCCAGGCGGTTTGCATAGTAGGCTGACACCAGACTGATGGCATTTTTGTCATCGGTTTTTGCCACGTATGGCAGAGCCTGGATCATCAGCCAGTTAGGATTGTTTGTATATTCTACTGTAAGCTTCTGTTTCGTACTGTTTTCTGCAAACAGTCTGCTCACATCTACAGTCTTCATGCCAGCGTCATGCTGACTGAAAGCGTATGTATTCGTTGCATATTCCTGATCCTGAAATACCGGGAGATAATGCTGTTCACCGTCCGAGAAACCATCTCCCTCAACCGTGAAACGGGTAACAAGCAGCGACTGATCTGCCGTCAGCAAGTCGGCATCCTTCGACAGTAAAGAAGCCAGACTATACGTTACAGAAGCACTGCCCTGAGCCTTCAACACGACAGCCCTGCTGTCTGTAAAGAGTACTTTGTCAGTCATCGGGTCAATAATTTCGACCTTTGCATTCGCATGAACCGGCTTCTCTGACTGGTTGAACAGGCGTGCGGAGACCATTGCCTCGTCACCGATACGCACAAAACGGGGCATATTGGGCTGGACCATTAATGTTTTCTGTGCAACAATCTCATCGCTGAGCATGCCGTTGTTCATATCAACATCATGTGCCAGTCCGAGGAAACGCCATGTGGTGAGGCTCTCCGGGAGCGTGAACTTAATGCTTACATTGCCCTTACCGTCTGTATGCAGTTGCGGATAGAAGAAGGCCGTTTCGTTCAGATTCTCACGCAGGGAGCCTTTCCCCTTCTTCGTTTCTTCATCTTTTTTAATGACCGGAGCTGTGTACTTGACAGTTGCCTTGCATTCTCTTTTGGCAGTAACCTGCTCAGCACAACTGAACATCTTGCTTTCAACAGCATCGCTGTCAGCCATAGCCATTGGTACGGCCGCTCGCGACAACACCATGTTCTTCCTGGGGGCGTATCCCATAGTTACCACCTCACAGAAATCAAAACCTGACAGGAAACTACTGTCAAAGCCCGAGAGGGAAAGCTCTGGTACAGTCTTGGTCTTCGCTCTTGCAGCGGCATGGAGACTCAATGGACTGCGGTAGCCTGCCGACCAGTAGGTGCTTGACAAATCACGACCGAACGACAGATGCAGATTCAGATTATGGGAGACGAACTCGTCCAGACTCTTGTCATAGAGCGTTGCCATCAGTTGTGCATCTGCTGCCTTTCCGTCAGGCCGGCTGATGGTAGCCGTCCATTCTTCTTTCTGTCCCGGGACGAGTTTGTTGCGGAATGACTTCCACTTCACGATCAGCCGCTTGTCTGGCAGCGGTCGTAAGATTCTCTCCGCATGGCTGTACAACACGCCATTCTTCACCCAGGCGTAAGTGAGGGTTATACCGTCCCCATATTCCTCCTTATAATATAGTTTGCGTGTCTGAATACTGTTGCTCTGGTCGAAGATACCTGACTCGATGATTTTATTGCCTGAATAGATGGAATAAACCACATGCTGCTTCTCATCACTTGTTCCTACTTGCAAATAGACAGGCCCGCCATTGCGTGGAAATTCATGACTGCTCAGATAGAACCAGTCGTGTGTCTTAACGACAGGACGTTTGTCATCCATCGAGAAAACAATAAAATCGGTATTCACGGTATCCGTTCCGCAGATGGCATGCAGTCGGTAGGCTCCCGATACCATGCGCCCCACTGGAAAAGATTCATTGGCCTTGGCGGTCTTGTAATTATGATAGGTGTACTTGCTTTCATCTGACTGTTGCGGAACAATCACATATCTGACAGTCCCATCCACCGTATGGCCAGCTGCATTAAGATAATCAAACTTGATAGTCTTCAGACTGTCGCGCAGGTTCTTTTCAGGAATGTTACATATCAGTGTAGTCTCCTTAGTTCCCAAAGGTAACGAAACAGAAGCGTCCCTTGTTTCGCCGGCAGTATCCGTCACCGATGCTTCCACCTCGAAAGCATAGAAGCGGGCACGTCCCCAGTGGTCAGTTTTCATGTCCTTTATCACGCCCTCAGGAAGTGTGAGAGGAACGGTCACACGGAAGTTGCCTTGCTCGTCTGTCACGACATCATCTGCCTTAATCTCCTGGTTGATGTCATCGTTATCCCACCACCAAAGGCGTGGACGGCGCATAACAGTGTAATGCACCTTTGCCCCTTGTACAGGCACTCCGGCAAAGCTCCTGGCGTGGCCTGTCAGCCTGATGGTGTCACCAATGGCGTATTTGCTCTTGTAGTCATCCAACCGAACCTCGAATGTGGGACGCTTGTATTCTTCGATGCGGAAACTCTTTGATGCCCGAGATCCACAGTCGGCCACGATGGAGCAGAGACCTGTCAGCCCTGTTGCCGGAAGTTCAAAGTCTGCCGCAGCAGTACCGAACCGGTCAGTCGTCACCATCTTGCGGCCGACCTCCTTTCCATTGACATTCTGAAGGATGAGATTGAATGTCTTGCCCTCCTCGGCTTTCGTCTTGAGTCCGGCCTTGGTCATCTGATAGACAATTGCAGAGGCATGCAGCGTCTGCCCAGGACGATAGATGCTCCTGTCCGTGTATACTTCCGACTGCAGTCCGGCCTTGTCCGACTTATAGAAACTGAATTGGCTGTACATACCTGTCGAAGGATAGGCCTTGTCGTTGGCCGTACAGACATAGACATCCGGCTCGGAGTTTTCCGATACGATCAATGCCTCGCCATTCTTATCGGTTGTCAGAGTCTTTGTTACCGGCTTCCTGCCATAACGTCCCCCATACGTCAGCTGAAGCGTCGCACCAGCTACCGGCTGCCCATCCTGGGCATCCACCACGACATAGCGCGACTTCTTTCCCGGTTGCCGTTCGGTCATCACGTAGAGATTGGTCACATAGTAAAGGGCATATTCCGGGGCAAAACACTTGTCCTGACTCTCTATCTTCAGGAGATAGACACCGAGCGGCAAGGCCGGCATCTGGAAAGAATCCTTGAACTCCTCGTAGTTCTTGTGTACATCGTAGGTGCGCTGAATTACCTGCCTCGTTGATGGTATCAGGCTGGGCTTCAGCCTGCCTGGATCAGCCAGATTATCCATGTCGAACTGGTGATTGCCTTTCAGTGTCGTTCGCGTGATAGTAAATGTTATCCCCTTCAGGTTGCGGACTTCCAGCAATACGGTGTTGTCATGCGTCCCCGGCATAGTCCAGTTGCTCTTCATCCCAAAACTGTATTTGGGTGCAGTCAGTTCTTTGCGGGCATTGCGCAATGCTTCAATACCTTTCCATGTGCCCCACCGTACGAGAGCCTTGTCGATAAAAGCAACCTTCTCCTTCACCGGTACATCATCATCCATGGCATTGTACCGTTCTACGGCGACCTGTCCGCAGATAGGCAAATCGCCATACAACTGGATGAGCGAGTCAAGTCGGGAGACAGCCTTTTCGTCATCCTCGTCAACAGCCAGCATTGCGGTGTAACACGCGGCCTCCCTGTTACCCTGTCCTGCATAGTAACGGCTTAGCTTCGTGTAGTCACCAGCTGCCATACCGATAACGTGCAGCAGGTCGCCATTGAAGAGGCTGTCATCCTTACCCATCGAGACAAGCGGCTGATAGTCGGCCGCTCTCTGGCGTGCCAGCAGAGACGGATTGGCAAGTGCCTTGCGAAAATACAGATCGGCTTTTCCATCATCTTCTCTTTTGGAAAGAACTCCGAGGATGCAGTTGTAGACGGCAGCCAGAACTTCATTCTTCCGCTCGGCTTCCTTTGCCCGTTCCTTCAGATTGTTTATTTCTACCTCCAATGAATCTGGCGAAATACTGGTTTTCAGCTGTAAAGACAGAAGATTTGCTGCCAGCAACTGCCCGTATATTTTTTCCCTTCGTGCCTTTCGCTCAATCTTATCCAGCAGGTTGATCTGCGTCTTAGGCAGGTCTTTCTGCCGTGCCTGTTCCACCTGTTTCCATAAAGCATCGAAACTCTGTGCTGACATCGTCATAGGCAATAACAATCCTATCAATAATAAAACTATAAGCGATTTCTTCATACATTCTTTCTTTTAGTGATTGCAAAGATAATGTTTTTCAGGTAGATAACGAAGGGGAAACTCTATATATTGTACAGCCCGATCTTATTGTCACGCAATTCTTTCTGTCAGGTAAGACTTTAACAGCATAAAACACCCTTTCAAACGGGCCATTTCTCGTTGTTTCGGGAGGAGCAGGTCTTCCCCTTTCATCCAACTGTTGGCGACACACTGCATCTTTCACGACAAGTCGTTTCTTGCAACAGACAGCAGTGTGCGCCGTCAACACGACTAGTGTATGCTGTCAGCACAATCTGTGACGAGCATCAGCACGTCTGCAGGAAAGGCCTGTTCTGTGCTATAGTGTGTATGCGATGGATGACCTGCAAGGAAAGTTTTTTCCGGACAGCAGTATCACACAAGATACGTGAACTTATCAAAATGAGCAAAGCCCAAGGCCTCCAACCGCTGCTGACTCAACAGGCGATCCTCTTCCGTATTATAATCCGGTATCAAAGGCAGGCGGAGAATAACCTTGTCTGCATATCCGTTCGCCGCCAGCCACACAAGATTACGGATTACCTGTGTATTGTCCTTGCCCGTATAAGCGTTATAGATTGTTGGACTAAAATCTTTGATGTCTATATACCACATCTGAACCAATGCGGCAATCATCTTAATATTTTCAAGCGGGACATTGATCGATGTCTCTACCGTCAGCTTCCATTCCGGGTTCATGAGCTTGGAGAAAGTCCTGATGAAATCCGGATATAAAAGCGGCTCACCCCCTCCAAAACAGATGCCGCCACCTGTCGCTATAAAGTAAAGGTCGTCAATCTCCACCTCGCTGTACAGCTCGCCCGGGGTCAGCCTGCGCCACACGCCATCAACCTGTAAACATTGAGGGTTTAAACAGTACCGGCAACGGAGCGGACATCCATGGAAGGCGACCAAGGTCGTCACCCCTTCTCCGTCAGTGGCAAGTCTGTGCCGGTTGACGGCTATAAACGGTGCGGTTATTTCTGGCTGCATTTCTCTTTATGCGACCTGGGAGCCTTTTTATCAGTATCTTCTGAAATAAGCGAATCTGGTACAACCATCCCCAACTCATACCATTTAGGTAATAGGTACACCATAACTTCATGGGATTTCTTTAGGGTACTGACGGGCAGTTCACTGTCCAAATAAGAAGCAGAACCGGAAAAGACAAGCGTATCATTGCAGCCAACACGCAAAGAGAAGCGTCCATCTTCACCCAACACTATGCCCTTTGTACCTCCCAACCTACGGACGACGGCATGACTGATGGGTTTATCCGAATTGCTATCCCTCACCTGACCATTAATCACAACTGAATGTTGCATATCTGTTGTAAGCGTTTTCACCACTTCAACTTTCTTTCCTTGAAGTGGCACGTCTGTTTCTTTCTGTACTTTGTCAGATTTCGGCAGGTTACTGCATGAGGCAAAAGGAGCGATTGCGACACAAGCCCCTGCCGCCAGACCAGCTACTTTTATATTCCAACCTTTTTTTATCCGTTCTCTCAACTGCATCTCCAAATAACGGATTTCCTGTTCACAGGCTGGACAGGTACCTGTGCAGTCGCCTTCGAAATGACACTCGGCCGGCTGGTACCTGATACCATTTGCATCTGCTATTTTCTGCCGGATATTCTTCAGAACCTTACAAGTAATCTTTCCTTTCCTCATAACATCAATATATCATTTACTTATTTTCCTTGTTCTTTTCCTTGTGCGACTTCGGCTTGCAAGTATTACGACCATAAACATCATCGCAACTTGACTCTCCAGCTGCTCCGACTACTACAATACCCAGTATATCCTGATCTTCCTCAAGAGCAATAATATTATCTTGAGAATGTAAAAGAGTTCTTGCAAGAACCTTTTTCTTCTTATAACCGACAAAAGAAATAATCAAGGAAGCATCAGGTGGAGTCTTTAAGGAAAACAGCCCCTCCATATTAGTTGCAGCACCACTATGGGTGCCATCAATCAATACTGAAGCACCAGCCAAAGGAGCCTTGTCAGCTTTATCTACGATCTTCCCGCAGATGAGTATTGAGTCCTTACAATCACTCGGATAGCTTTTTGTTTTTACAGTATCTTTCTTCGTTGTAATTACCCGTCCATTGGGTATTCCGTCAGAAGTAACTTTTTGTGCAGTAGCCATCATGGGTATAACCGTAGCACAGATACCTGCGGCGACACCTGCCACCTTCGTACTGAAACCTTTGTTCTTACGCACGTTCAACTGGTGTTCCAAGTAGCGTATTTCCTCTTCACAGACAGGACAAGTATCTGTACAGTCACCCTTGTGGTGACATTCGCAAGGCTGATAGCTGATGGCATTTGCATCTGCTATCTGCTGCCGAATATCCTTAAGTATCTTGCAAATGTCTTTTCCTGTTTTCTTCTTCATAATCAGAACCTCAAAAATTGACCTGATATCCTTTTGCAAAAATACGAAATAAAAGTGGAATCGGTATTATGCAAATCTTTATTTCTGCATATCATCATGTCTGGAAATTATATGAAAGCAGCCATGTCTCAGTATATAATGCTTCGACATGGCTGTTTCTGTAAAGATGCATACTCGGCGGAAAGAATGAGGTCCACAAGGGAACGACAAGTCCTCTTCTTTCTTAGATTTCTATCCGAGGAAATGAAGCTGTCCGATGAAATAAAGCAGGATGTACCCAAGCACAAGAGAGATGATTCCGCAGGTAAGTCCCGCCTTGAGCATATCATTCTGCTTGACCAGTCCCGTTGAATAGGCAATGGCATTCGGCGGAGTAGAAATAGGAAGACACATGGCTGTAGATGCGGCAATGGCAATACCGATGAGGATGGTACTTGTACCGCCGATGCTGCCCAGCTTATCACCCATACCTCGGCATACCACAGCAAGGATAGGCACCAGAAGGGCCGCTGTTGCTGTATTTGAGATGAAGTTGGACAGGAAGTAACAGATCAGTCCTGATATGGCCAGGATGACAATCGGACTCCATTCTCCGAACGGAATGCTCTCAATGGCGGCATCCGCCAGCCCGGAGCCGTTCATCCCCAGTCCGATGGCAAAACCTCCGGCTACCATCCAGATGACACTCCAGTTGATTTCCTGCAGGTCCTTTGCTGTTATGACACCTGTAATGGCGAAGATTCCCATCGGAATCATAGAGACGGTATTGGTGTCTATACCGGTGACACTTTTCGGGATGACCCATAACAGGATAGTGATGATAAAGGTAATAATGACCACCCACATACGCCATCCGCGATGTACTTCACCGTCTATCTTCAGATGAATCGTCTTCTGTGTGAAAGGGAAGAAATGCAGGATAAGCCTCCAGGACAGCAGCAGCAGGATGATGACGAGTGGAAACATGAATGCCATCCAGTGTATGAAGTCGATGTTCATATTCAATCCTTCTGGGTCGTTGAGATACTTCAGGGCTATGAGGTTCGGGGGTGTTCCGATAGGTGTTCCCATACCGCCGAGGTTGGCTGCAACAGGGATGGACATTGTCAGGGCGATACGTCCTTTCCCATTGGCAGGCAATGCAGCGAAGACAGGTGCGAGGAAAGTCAGCATAAGAGCCGCCGTTGCAGTGTTCGATATGAACATTGAGAACAGTCCTGTGATGAGCAGGAAGCCCAGCAGCACATTCTCACTTTTTTGTCCGAAAGGTTTGATCAGATTACGTGCCAGAAGCGTGTCAAGGCCTGATTTGGATGCAGCTATTGCCAGAACGAACCCGGCAAGAAAGAGCATGATGATGGGGTCGGCAAAAGATGCCATGATTTCCTTTGAATCAAGGAGGTCGCCAATGCCGTCACTTTTAAAGATGCCAAAGGCGTTCTTCGATACCGTGACACACATGATGGTCATGATACTCAGAGAGGTCGCCCAGGCGGGGATGCACTCTGTCAGCCACGACAAGGTGGCGAACACAAAGATTGCGATAATGCGTTGTTGTACTACGGTCAGCCCATCAATGCCGAAACTGCCTGTGGGTAGATTCCATACGATGGCCGTCACCACGAGGATTGCCAGAAGTTCCCAGACTTTCTTCATCTCGACGTGGCTGCTAAGAGCGTTAGACTTTTCTTCTGCCATGGCGTTAGTTATTTAGTTTAATAATTTTAGGTTGATTAGAAAATATGCCGGCTAAAGTATAAAAAATAATTTTAACAGGCAAGTGAATGGCTCTTTTTTTGTAAATTTGCACATTATTTTTTCTGTTATGCGCCAATTATCAGTATTCATCCTCGGGCTTTTGTTGTTTGTTTCTTGTGGCAGTCGCCGTAAGGAGACAATCTGGAAGAATGGGCCTGGAACACGAACCGAACTGCGGTATGCCCGGAATATCACCATAGAACGAGCAAATGGTTATACTGTCGTCCGGCTGATTAATCCTTGGAAGCAGAATGCCATTCTGCATACATACTATTTGGTTGACCGTGACTCGCGGGTAGACATTCCTGATGATGGAACGATAGTAACCGTTCCACTCCGCAGGAGCGTAGTATTCACGACAGCCCATGCCAGTCTGCTGGAGATGTTGCATGCGCAGAAAGCTATTGCCGGTGTAGCCGATCTGAAGTATATGGTCATCCCCGACATTCAGAAACGTACACGCCTGAAAGATGGAATTGCGGATTGCGGTAATGCTATGCAGCCTGATGTTGAACGGGTCATTGATCTGCATGCCGATGCCATTCTGCTTTCGCCCTTTGAGAACAGCGGAGGATATGGGCGTCTGGAGGAGACGGGCATACCGATTATCGAATGTGCCGACTATATGGAACGTTCTGCTCTGGGACGTGCAGAATGGATGAAATTCTATGGTCTGCTCTATGGAAAGAAACGGGAAGCCGACTCGCTGTTTTCCGTCGTCGAACAGAACTATATGGCTTTGAGTAAAAAAGCAAGGAAGAGCAAGGCTGCACGCAGCATCCTGCCCGACAGGAAAGTGGGGGCTGTATGGTATCTGCCTGGTGGTGAAAGCAGCGTGGCCCTATTATATAAGGATGCACACGGTCTTTATGCGTATGCAAAAGACGAACACAGCGGAAGCCTGTCAATGCCTTTTGAAACAATCCTGGATAAATTCGGGCAGAGCGATTTCTGGGTACTGTGCTATAATGGAAATTTCAACCGCAGGAAGCTGCTGGCCGAATACCAGGGGTATGCGAGACTGAAACCTTACCAGACAAAAGAGATCTATGGCTGCAAAGTGGACAGCACGCCCTACTTTGAGGAAGTAAGCTGGCGTCCCGACTGGCTGTTGAGCGACCTGATACAGCTTTTTCATCCAGACTTGCATATTGCACCTATGCGGTACTACAAGAAGTTGAGGGATTGAGTGAGAATAGGAAAGCAGCAGACAGATTAGTGTGATGAAACAGAATACCTGCATTTTCATGGTTTTGGCGATATCCATTGCCCTGTTATTTGTACTGAACCTGGCGACGGGTTCTGTCCGAATACCGTTTGCCGATATAATCGGCATTCTCTCCGGCCGTTATGTAGGAAAAGAAAGCTGGCAGTATATCGTCATGGAGACCCGCTTTCCTCAGGCCTTGACGGCCGTACTGTGCGGGGCCTCACTGTCTGTCTGCGGACTAATGCTGCAGACGGCGTTCCGTAATCCTCTGGCCGGACCTGATGTGTTCGGCATCAGTTCCGGGGCAGGTCTGGGTGTGGCATTGGTGATGCTGCTGATGGGTGGAACGCTGTCGACATCGATGTTCTCTCTTTACGGTTTCCTCGCTGTCCTTATGGCGGCTTTTGCCGGATCTGTCAGTGTGACTGCGCTCATTCTGTTTCTCTCCACGCTGGTGCGAAGCAGTGTCCTGTTGCTGATAGTCGGTCTGATGGTAGGATATGTTGCTTCATCCGCTGTCTCCCTCCTGAATTTCTTTGCATCAGAAGACGGCGTAAAGAGTTACATGGTATGGGGTATGGGGAACTTCGGCGGTGTTTCCATGAACCACATGTTGCTTTTTGCTTTACTGTGCCTGACGGGAGTCCTTCTGTCTCTCCTTTTGACAAAGCCGTTGAACATTCTGCTCCTGGGACCGCAGTATGCCGAGAGTTTAGGAATCAATATTCGCCGGACACGCAATATATTGCTGGCCGTTGTCGGCCTGCTGACCGCCGTGACGACGGCCTTCTGCGGTCCCGTGTCCTTTATCGGACTGGCGATGCCGCACGTTGCACGTCTGCTGTTTCGTACAGAGAACCATAAGGTACTTCTTCCAGGAACTGCACTTTGCGGGGCCGTGATAGCCTTGTTGTGCAAC
This sequence comes from Prevotella denticola, assembly GCF_900454835.1. GTDB lineage: Bacteria > Bacteroidota > Bacteroidia > Bacteroidales > Bacteroidaceae > Prevotella > Prevotella denticola. The sequence continues at coordinate 891,213 of NZ_UGTM01000001.1, forward strand.
TTCATCTGTTTTATTCCAGGTGAACTGGGAGTCATTCCGCTCAATGCCGTGACACCGTTCCTTGGTGCTCCTGTTATTCTATATGTGATTCTGCGACGGAAGTGATCGTGTCATCCTTGTCTCACAAAAATTTGGATAGCCTCCGGTCTTCGATGAAACTTCCAGAAGGCAAGTCTTTAATTTCCCGGACATGGTGTTCTGCACTTTTATTGTAAAGAAAGTTCATAGGAGCAAATCCATTGACGGTCTTTTGCACTCGAAACAGGCATTTATTGAGGTCCAATCAGTGCTTAGTTAGATGGCTGTAAGTGCTTATTTGAAGTCTTAACAGGCACAGTTGAAAATGCTATATTATAATCTGTTGGGAAACAGTCTGTTGCTGCATACGACAATTGTATGGTTCTGCACATTTCCAACCATCATAAAGCAGAAATTATGTCAAACAATTTCGATAAGACAAGTTCAGGGGTTTGGGGGAGGAGAGAGCACGTAGAAAAGGATTTTTCTTCCAGCCGGCAAGGAAAAGTCCTCGGCCCTTTCCGTATGTTTTCTATCGGGCGAAAAAAACACATGGGAATACTGAGAAACTCGAAACGAATGTTCTTTTTGTGGGAGCAGAAGGCAGTTGCAGGATGTCAGAACACGGTTTTCTCTCTATGAAACAAACATTTTTGTTAATCCATCCCCTAATGCACAATCTTTTTTATACATTTGCAGTTGGAATCGATCAGGTCTTTGTCGTTCCTGGAGTAAATGAATATAACAATCAATACATGGGTAATTTAAATCTTTCACCAGCACGGAAGACTATTGTGGGAATACAATTCCTCTTTGTAGCTTTCGGCTCTACGGTTCTTGTCCCTTTGCTCGTCGGGCTTGATCCGGCGACGGCTTTATTCACAGCAGGTTTAGGAACTTTTATCTTTCATTTGGTCACGAGAGGTAAGGTTCCTATTTTTTTAGGGTCGTCCTTCGCATTCATTGCACCCATCATGTCCGCTTCCAAGCAGTGGGGAATGTCGGGGACGCTGGCAGGCATAGCAGGTGTGGCACTTGTCTACTTCGTGATGTCGGCCTTGATAAAATGGCAGGGGAAGAAGCTGCTGGACAAACTCTTCCCGCCGGTCGTCATCGGTCCTGTCATCATCCTGATCGGTCTCTCGCTGTCGACATCGGCTGTAAATATGGCTAAAACCAACTGGCTTCTGGCTTTCGTCTCACTGGCTGTGGCAGTAATGGTTCTTTCGATGGGACGGGGACTGATGAAGCTGGTGCCGGTTATCTGCGGTATCATTGCAGGATACATTGTAGCAGCATGTATGGGAATCGTAGACTTCACGCAGGTAGAAGCAGCACCGTGGCTGTCGCTGCCACCAGCTCTGGCACACTTCCATCTGCCGCAGTTCGCATGGGAGCCTTTCCTTTACATGATTCCTGTGGCAATCGCTCCTGTCATAGAGCATGTGGGCGATGTGTATGTTGTAAGTGCCGTTTCACAAGAGGATTTTACGAAGTCGCCCGGTCTGCACCGTACGATGTTAGGCGATGGTCTGGCCTGTCTTGCTGCCTGTCTGCTGGGCGGTCCTCCGGTAACGACTTACAGTGAAGTGACAGGAGCGATGAGCATTACGAAGGTGACCCATCCCCAGGTAATCCGCATTGCGGCTTTCACAGCGATCGTCTTCTCTGTGATAGGCAAGCTGAGTGCCCTGCTGCAGAGCATCCCTTCTGCCGTACTGGGCGGTATTATGCTGCTTCTTTTCGGTACGATTGCTTCTGTAGGCATTCAGAACCTTATCCAGCATAAAGTCGACTTCAACCGCACACGCAATATCATCATTATTTCGATAATGCTGACGATGGGTATCGGCGGGGCCGTACTGAAATGGGGCAGTTTCTCTATCAGCGGCATAGGCCTCTCGGCCGTTATCGGGGTCGTGCTGAACCTGTTTCTTCCTCCAGCGAAGGAAAAGGGCAAACGTAATGCTGAGTAAGCGGTTCAATCTCTGCAAGAGACGAGAGTGCAGCAGCTTTGCAAGATGCGTTCAATCAGTAAGAACATGGAAAAACGCATTCGTTTACTGATAAATTTATTTTGTAATCCAGCATATACGCATAGCCTTCTGTTCTCTGCACAGTTTCAGGATTCAGCTATATGAAATCTTCTTTAAACCTATTATGGGCAGGTTCTATAAATTCCACAGCATGGGATAATTTATAGAACCTGCCCATAATATAATCGGATAAAGAGGGGTATCATAAGCCGCCGGTGTCACGATGTCCCCATGAGATTTATTTACCGATGCAGAAATTTTTGAAGATATTGCCAAGAACTTCGTGAGTAGTAATCTGGCCACCCGTGATGTCAGCAAGCTGGTCGAGACAGATCCGGAGGTCTTCACTGATGAGATCGCCGCTGAGTCCGTCATTGAGCGCATTGATGATGCGAAGTATGGACTCGTCTGCATGGCTAAGTGCATCGTAGTGGCGTGCAGAAGTAATGATGACACTGTTCTCATTAATCGTCTGGAGTCCAGCGGCTTCATAGATGGCTGTTTCCAATGCGGTAATATTCTGCTTCAACTTGGCCGAAATATAGATAACCTGCGGATTCACCTCTGGACACCTGGCTGCTGCAGGCATCGTGTCCATCTTGTTGAAGACGGTTATCAGCTTTTTCTCTTCTGTCAGATGCCGCATCTCCATTCGCTCTTCTGTCGTAGGTTGCCGGTCAACAACCCACAGGACAATAGATGCCTCATCCAGTTTCGCATAAGCACGTCTGATTCCCAGCTGTTCAATCTGGTCGTCGGTGTGACGGATGCCAGCCGTATCGATGAATCGAAAAGTAACACCCTGAATTTCCGTTGTGTCTTCAATGGTATCACGTGTAGTCCCATGGATATTGGACACAATGGCTTTCTCTTCGTGCAGGAGACAGTTGAGGAGTGTCGACTTTCCTACATTCGTCTTGCCGATGATGGCGACCGGGATACCTCTTTTCAATGCGTTACCGGTTTCAAAGGATTCTGTCAGGGTTATAATCCGATTGTGGATTTTCTCAGCCAGTACCTTCAGTTCAGAACGGTCAGCAAACTCAAGTTCCTCATGATCGGAGAAATCCAGTTCCAGCTCCAGCAGAGAAGTCATTTTCAAGAGCTGTTTCCGAAGCTGTGACAACTCGGAACTGAAATGTCCCTTCAGCTGACTGAGAGCAATCTGATGCGATGCCCGGTTTGATGCGGCGATAAGATCGGCAACAGCTTCAGCCTGGCTGAGGTCCATCTTTCCATTCAGGTAGGCACGTTGGGTGTACTCGCCCGGCTGTGCCTGCCGGCAACCGGCCTTGATGAGTACCTGTACCACCTTATTGAGAATATATGCGGAGCCATGACAGGCTATCTCTGTACTGTCCTCACCGGTATAGCTGTGTGGAGTCCGGAACACGCTCACGAGAACATCATCTATGGTTTCACCGTCCTTGTCCAGGATTTCACCATAGTGCAAGGTGTAACCTCCAGCCTCAGTGAGATGTTTTCCTTTTTTACTTCGGAAGATTCTATCAGTAACTTCCAGAGCCCCTTCACCACTCACACGAACAATACCGATAGCTCCTCCAGGCTGGGTGGCAAGAGCACAGATGGGAGCTTTTCCAGGTCCTCCTTGACTGGGAGAAAAAGTTGTAGGCTGCAATGTAACCGGCTGTCTAATCATAGGCTGGATATGTGATGATAGGGAAACCTGCCCCAACCTCATCCGGAGGAGAGGAATGTGGCAGGCGGTGATAAATGATGACAGGTGATAAGAAACAGATGCTGGAAGCATGGAAAATACACTTTTCCTATAAAGAAAGGTGCATTTTTTCAGATTCTTTCCAGTACCTTTTCTATCAGTCCGTCGATAGTGTTCTTGTAACCGGCATTCGCCTCTTTGGCAAGCCGGTTGGCAATAACCATACAAGCGGTTACGGCCTTATGCCCCATGAGCGAAGCAAGACCGGCCAAGGCTGATGATTCCATCTCGAAATTTGTCACTTTCATGTTGTTATAAGAGAACTTCTCTATCTTCTCGTTCAGCTTGGAGTCCATCAGAGGCAGGCGGAGCTCACGTCCTTGTGGACCGAAGAAGCCACCGCAGGCGATAGTCACCCCACGCACCATGTCTTCACCGGCAATACGTTCTGCCAGTTCCCTGTCGGCACAGGCAACATAGGGATTCCCAAGTTGTGGATTCCAATCTACCTGTTTTTTGAACTGTGCTTCAAACTCCAGGTCGCAGACCTGGTTGCGTCCGGCATAGAAATTAAGCAGGCCATCAAAGCCTATGCTCTTGACAGATGCAATATAAGTCCCTACCGGTGTATATGGCTGCAGTCCGCCGCAGGTCCCAATACGTACCAGGGTCAGCTGGCGCATTGCTTCATGTTCATTGCGCGTCTTGAAGTCGATGTTCGCCAATGCATCCAATTCGTTAACGACAATGTCTATGTTGTCACATCCGATTCCTGTACTCAGTGCCGTTATTCTTTTTCCATGGAAAGTTCCGGTTATTGTACGGAACTCACGGTTGGACACTTCGCACTCCACATCCTCAAAGTGGGAAGCAACGAGGGCGACTCGTCCGGGATCACCGACGAGGATTACTTTGTCAGCAAGATTTTCAGGTTTCAGATGCAGGTGGAAGATGCTTCCGTCTTCATTGATAATCAGCTCCGAAGGGGCGAAATATTTTTTCTCCATAGTCTTGAATGATAATTTGGTGATATTGTGATTTGATTGAGTTCAGAAAGCAAAGATAGTAAATAATACAAGAAAATCCAAAGAGAAGTACGGAAAAATCATCATGCAAAGTAAAAGTTTCCGATACCATTCATATAAAACAACTTGATACCATAGTCCAAAGAACAGATAGATAGTCTAAAATGTATAAAGAAAACAGTGGTAATCTAAGAACTTTCCAAAGCACATACTCCCACGAGTGCCCCCTACTCCACTGACGATTTCCACACCCAGACTTCCCCGACACTGAAACGCACAAAGGTTTTGTCGGGCGTATCAAGTTCCTTGACACCCTTTTCTCCGGGCTGCAGAAGGAAAACCTCTCCTGCATTCAACAGCCGAATGACCACAGAGTCCTTGTGTGTCGCCTCATCGGGACGAGGCAGCATATCAAGTGCGGAACTATCGCGAACCCCGAAACAAGGGACCGTAACCGTCACTTCCGTCTCTGTCACATCCCTGAAACCGGCATTTTCCTTATTGGCAGTTTCTATGGCTTTTGATGTCTGACTCTTCTCCATTACCTGCACATTCGAGTCCGCACGATCAGTCGCTACCGCCGTTGTTTTATGATTTTCCATACAGCCACACAGCTGCAGACAGATTACCGGGAGCAATATCCTCATATTCATCATTGCATTCGCTTACATGTCAAGTAGAAGACTGAAAACCGAAGTCTGTATGCTTCGTCTACCATCTCATTTGCAAATGCAAAAGTAGTACTTTCCGTACAAACACCGAAAAGAAACCAACAGGAAATACTGCAGATCTCGTATTAATTTTATAAATTTGCATTTCATTTTTATCCCTATTCATTCGATAACAATCACAACATTTATCAATCATGAAACGTAAGACATGGCGTAAATACCATAAATGGCTTGGAATCTTTACCAGCTTTTTCCTTGTAATGTTTTGCCTTTCAGGAATAGTGCTCAATCATCGCAGGTTTTTCGCAGACGTTAATGTCAGTCGTTCTCTGCTGCCTGACCGGTACGCCTTCAAGCAATGGAACAATGGACTGCTGCGAGGTACGCTTCGCTGCAAGGATGACCAAGGGCGTGGTGCGGTACTTATCTATGGAGCTGCCGGTATTATCCGGACTGATACGACAGCCTCTCATTTTGCAGAATATAATAAGGGTCTTCCTGCAGGAGCCGACTACCGCCAGATAAGAGGTGTGGTACAGACACGGCAGGGTAAACTCTTTGCAGCCAGCACCATGGGCTTATACAGGCTGGATTCTCATACAGGCTGGCAGTCAGTTCCACTCCCCCAGACGGACGGGAACGAACTTCTTACAGATATAACTACACGGGGAGACACGCTTGTCGTACTCGGCAGGTCCTGTCTGTATATTTCCAGACCACCTTACAAGCAGTTCGCCTGCCTGCAGCTGCAGGCACCTGAGGGCTACGAAGGAAAGGCCACCCTTTTCAGACAGATGTGGATGCTGCACAGTGGAGCTCTTTTCGGAGCAGCAGGAAAACTCATAGTCGACGGTATTGCACTCATTCTCATAGTGCTCTGTGTAACAGGGGTCTGGTTCTGGCTGCGTCCACGAAACACGAAAGTACTTCACTGGCACAACAAAACAGGTATAACCACCCTCGTACTGACAATCTTCATTACATTTACAGGGTGGGCGTTGCGTCCACCTGTCATGATTGCACTTGCCACACACAGTATGCGCCCACTTCCTGGCACCACATTGGACAACGACAATCCCTGGTACGATCGGTTGCGTATGATACGCTATGATGAACAGGAACACGAATGGCTACTTTCGACCTCCGAAGGATTCTTCTCCCTGAGATCGTTCAACAGCCGGCCCGAACACATCACAGCCACACCGCCGGTCAGTGTGATGGGACAGACCGTATGGCAGCGCAATGCGCAGGGAGAATGGATCATAGGATCTTTCGACGGACTTTACCGCTGGGATAGACAAACAGGAAAGGTGGCTTTGTACGATGGGACGGCATTTTCCAATCCGACAATACCCGGTACGTCACCAGTTGGCCAGACTATTTCCGGATATAGTTCTGATTTCAAGGGACATGACTGTCAAGTTGACTATTTCAGTGGAACAGACTTTGCCGTTCAACCATCCACTTTCAGACATCTTCCCATATCGTTATGGAATCTCGCCCTTGAAATCCATACCGGGCGTATCTATCTGGGGGCTATCGGCTCTTTTGTCTTCATCTTCATAGTGGGACTGTCTGTCATTGTCGTGTTGTGGTCGGGCAAGAAAATATAAGATATATTCCAAGAGTTCTTTTTCAGATTCTTCCGATAAGACATAGAGTATGTAGAGGCTTATGATGCCCGGCAAATACCGGCATTATATGTCTACAGTAACCGAATACCAATAGATGTCAGTGCTTTCCGATAAACACTTCCCGTATAAGTCGGGCATCGGTGTCTTGCCGTATATGATGGCGACAGGAGTAAACGGGCCTTTCCTGCAGATGTGCTGAGGCCCGTCACCTATGGAGCTGTCGGCAGACACCGATCGTGTTGATGCCTCGCTCCATGTCATCTGTTGCCGGAACGAGAGCGGCTTGTTGCCGGAGGAAACGATCGGAATCGGATAGAATCTCATTTTCCCAAGACCTGTTGCCTCGTTCTGAACTTATGTGTCTATTTCACCACCTTTCCCATATAATAGGTCTCAAAGGTATCCTCTGCGTATCCATTCTTCAGTACCTTAAAGCTGGAAGTCATGGCACCCTCTATCTTCCGTCCCATATAATAGACTTCAAAGCTGTCTTTGGCATATCCCCAACCTAAGTCCTGGAAGTTCTGCGGATTGTCGCTGATTTTCCTGCCATTGAAGAGCACTGCATTGGAAGTCTTGACATATCCTTCCGGATGGAACGGAGCATAGCTTTCATCAGGATAAGATGGGTAAATCTCCGGAAAAGTACTGCCAGGAACGTTCAGACGGAATGTCAGCGGGTCGACAAAAGGAAGGATGCGGCCTTCATAGTAGACGTTGTATCTGTCTTTGGCGTATCCGTAACCAAGGTCGACAAAGGTCTGCATATCAATTCCAGCAACAGGCTGATGCCCATAGAAGACACCACTCCTATTGAAAGAATAAGGCTGTACCCGATGCGGTGCCTGCGCTATTGCACTGAGCGAAAAGACAGTCATGAAGACGATGCAGCAACTGCAGAATAGGCTGTTGAGGTTTGCTTTTTCCATAATTATTCTTTTTTCAATGTTAGTCTTATGACTGCAAAGATAATCAGAAAAACTGTCAATCAGCATGGAATAACCCTAAAATAGAAGAGGGAAAATCCTTTTTGTAATGAATAATCAAGATACTTTCATCACATCTGTTTTCAACATTTCAACAAAAGCCTATTTACATTCTCCAGACAATGCTTATTTGCACATCAGTTAACACCTGACGGCAGCGCAACCGAGCACCTTTTCTATATAGTTTATATATACTTGATTACAAATGTTTTAGAAGAAATACGTTGAAAATCTTCGGTATCAGAAGATGACAGAGGAAGCAATCTCATAGTCAGGTCTGTTTGTTCCGTCCTGCCTGAATCCCCGTCTATGTTCCGCCTATGTAAAGCCACAAATGCAGTTTTACGTGAAAAAGTTTTGCGAAACGGAAACTAATTTGTAAATTAGCGCACGAAAACCTAAACTGTCTGAAAAATTAAATCTACATGAATTATATGGTACGAGAAAAACAAATCATCGAATGTGTCCCCAACTTCAGCGAAGGGCGTAACAAGGAAGTAATCAAGCAGATTACCGATGTGGTGGAACAAATGGAAGGCGTGAAACTTCTGGATGTTGATCCCGGTGAAGCAACCAACCGTACAGTCGTCACCTTCGTTGGTGAACCGTCTGTTGTCGTGGAGACCACTTTTCGTTGCGTGCAGAAAGCAGCACAGCTTATTGATATGAGGCAGCATCATGGTGCGCATCCACGAATGGGCGCAACAGATGTCCTCCCTCTCATTCCTGTTTCGGGTATAACTCTGGAAGAGTGTGCCGTACTTGCACGCCAGCTGGCAGAACGCATTGCCAAAGAGCTGAAAGTACCCTGCTATTGCTACGAAGCAGCTGCCAAAACGCCAGAGCGCAGGAATCTTGCCGTATGCCGCAAGGGAGAGTATGAAGCACTGCCCAAGCGCATGGATGTTACCTCTGAAGTTCCCGACTATGGAGCACGCAAATGGGATGAGCAGATGGCACGGACCGGGTGTACAGCTGTCGGGGCACGTGACTTTCTGATTGCCACCAACTTCAACCTCAATACCACTTCAACACGCCGTGCAAACGCAATTGCCTTTGACGTAAGAGAAAAAGGACGGCCGAAGCGTGAAGGCGGGTCACCGGTAGGCAAGCCGATGAAGGATGAAAACGGTAAAGTCATTATGCTGCCAGGCACATTGAAGGCGACGAAAGCCATCGGCTGGTACATTGATGAATACGGCATAGCACAGGTTTCCATGAACATCACCGACATCAACGTCACCCCACTCCACATTGCCTTTGACGAGGTCTGCCGGTGTGCACAGAACCGTGGAATCCGTGTGACAGGTACAGAAATTGTAGGCCTCATTCCGAAACGTACGCTCATCGAGGCAGGTACATATTTCCTGCGGAAGCAGAACCGATCGACAGGTATTCCCGAGGAAGACATTGTAAAGATTGCCGTCAAATCCATGGGACTGGACGACCTCAAACCATTCAATCCACGAGAGAAAGTGATTGAATATCTCCTGGAAGATGCCGACAGGGCTCCCAGGCTGGTCGATCTGACGGTAAAGGAGTTTGCAGACGAGACCTCACGGGAGTCGCCGGCTCCTGGTGGCGGCACCATCTCCGCCTATATGGGTGCTATGGGGGCAGCACTCGGAACCATGGTGGCCAACCTCTCCAGTCACAAGGCAGGATGGGATGCACGCTGGGAAGAGTTCAGCAACTGGGCAGAAAAGGGACAGGCTGTCCAGCAAGAACTCATGTTGCTTGTTGATGAAGATACTGAGGCTTTCAATCGCATCATGGCCGCCTTCGGTCTGCCCAAGGAGACCGAAGAGGAAAAGGCGGCTCGCTCTGCTGCCATACAGAAAGCAACCCTGTTTGCGACCGAAGTGCCTTTGCACACCATGCAGGCTTCTTTCAAAGTCTTCGGACTTTGCCGTGCCATGGCGGAAGAGGGCAATCCCAACAGCGTATCAGATGCCGGAGTCGGCGTGCTGGCTGCCCGTGCGGCAGTGCTTGGTGCTGGACTGAACGTGAAAATCAATGCTTCTGGGCTGAAAGACAAGGCAACAGCGGAACGGCTGATTGCTGAAGCTGACACGTTGATAGCAAAAGCCAAGGAGGCTGAAACGGAAATAATGAAAATCGTCGAAGCCAAGCTGTGAAGAAGTTGAATCCTTTATATATAATAAGGTGAACTCGAACTCGACAGACAGGACAGATATTCATTGGCTGTCCTGTCTGGACAAGACATTTGAAAGATGCCATAAAGATACAGTCTATATTAAAAACAAGTATAAAACACCTGAACAACTATGACAAAAGAAGAGTTTATCAAGGATATTCGTACTGGTATACCGGATTGCTTACCAGATCCACAGCCATACGACAGCACCATCAACCATGCACCGAAACGCAAGGATATACTCACACCAGAAGAAAAGAAACTTGCCCTGCGCAATGCCTTGCGCTACTTTCCCAAAAAGTTCCATACTATACTGGCTCCTGAGTTTGCAAAGGAACTGCAGAATTACGGACGCATCTATATGTACCGCTTCCGTCCTTCCTACGAAATGTATGCACGTCCCATCGACGAATACCCGCATCGTTCGGAACAGGCGGCTGCCATCATGATGATGATACAGAACAATCTCGACAAGGCCGTCGCACAGCACCCACACGAACTTATTACATACGGTGGTAACGGTGCTGTCTTCCAGAACTGGGCGCAATACCGGCTGGTGATGAAGTATCTCAGCGAAATGACAGATGAACAGACACTGGTTATGTACTCCGGTCACCCGCTTGGTCTTTTCCCATCACACAGAAATGCACCACGCGTAGTGGTGACGAATGGTATGGTCATACCGAACTATTCCAAACCTGACGACTGGGAGCGTGACAATGCATTGGGAGTCAGCCAGTATGGACAGATGACAGCCGGCTCGTATATGTATATCGGTCCGCAGGGTATCGTCCATGGAACTACGATCACCGTTCTGAATGCGGCCCGGAAGCGACTGAAAGATGGGGAAACAAGCATCAAGGGGATGCTTTTCGTCACTTCTGGATTAGGCGGTATGTCTGGGGCACAGCCCAAGGCGGGCAACATTGCCGGCGTTGTCAGCATCACGGCAGAGATCAATCCGCTCGCAGCACAGAAACGGTATGACCAGGGATGGGTGGATGAACTGCACACTTCACTTGATGAATTGATTCCTGCTGCTTTAAAAGCTGTTGAAGAGAAACGCACTGTCTCCATGGCTTATGTAGGAAATGCAGTCGACCTCTGGGAACGGTTGGCCGAGAAGGAGATACACGTTGATTTGGGGAGTGACCAGACATCACTGCACAATCCTTGGGCAGGCGGCTACTATCCTGTGGGACTTAGTCTGGAAGAATCGAAGCGCATGATGGCAGAAGAGCCGCAATTGTTCAAAGAAAAGGTTCAGGCTTCCTTGCGCCGTCAGGTAGCTGCCATCAACAAACTGACGGAAAAAGGAATGTATTTCTTCGATTACGGCAATGCTTTCCTACTAGAGTCAAGCCGTGCAGGAGCTGATATTCTAAAGGAAGATGGGAGGTTCCGTTATCCGTCTTATGTGCAGGATATCATGGGACCGATGTTCTTCGACTATGGCTTCGGACCGTTCCGCTGGGTTTGTTCGTCCTGTGACTCGAAAGACCTGGAAACATCCGACCGCATAGCGACAGCCGTGTTGGAAGAGATACGGAAGACGGCAACACCTGACATTCTGGGACAGCTGGACGACAACATCCACTGGATAAAGGAAGCCGGAAGAAACCATCTGGTTGTCGGCTCGCAGGCACGCATCCTCTATGCCGACTGTGAGGGGCGCACGAAGATTGCTCTGGCATTCAATGAAGCAATACGCAGAGGAGAGATTTCACGTCCTATTGTTCTCGGCCGCGACCATCATGATGTGTCAGGCACAGATTCTCCTTTCCGTGAGACTTCCAACATTTACGACGGATCCCAGTTCTGTGCCGACATGGCTGTACAGAACGTCATTGGCGACTCTTTCCGTGGGGCAACATGGGTGTCAATCCATAACGGTGGCGGTGTTGGTTGGGGAGAAGTCATCAACGGTGGCTTTGGTATGGTAATCGACGGTAGCGAAGAGGCCGAACGCCATATCCGTCAGATGCTCCTTTGGGATGTCAACAACGGCATCGCACGACGCAGCTGGGCACGCAATACCGGTTCGATGGATGCCATCCGAAGAGAGATGGAACGTACCCCGGGACTCTGCGTAACTCTGCCTAATCTTGTCGATGACGACACAATCAACACGGCATTCTAATCAACAGAATCTATTCTTCTAAACTATAAAAAACTATGGACAAAATTCATCAAATCAGTGCCACTCATCTGGCAATAGAACAAATCGGTGAAATCATTAAAAAGGGTATCCGGCTTGAACTTTCAGAAGATGCCCGCCAGCGTATTATCCGTTGCAGAACATACCTCGACAAAAAGATAATGGAATCTGAAACACCTATCTATGGGGTGACAACAGGTTTCGGATCGCTCTGTAAGATTTCCATCGACAAAGACAGTCTGTCTCAGCTACAAAAAAATCTTGTCATGTCTCATGCCTGTGGTGTGGGCGACCGTATTCCCAACGAGATTGTAAAAATCATGCTACTGCTCAAAATCCAGTCACTTAGCTATGGCTATTCCGGCTGTCAGCTACAGACTGTCGAGCGGCTGATAGACTTCTTCAATAATGACATTTGCCCCATCGTGTATATGCAAGGCTCACTGGGTGCATCAGGCGATCTTGTCCCACTGGCACACCTCTCTTTGCCACTTATCGGGATGGGAGAAGTTGAATATAGAGGGGAAGTCCTTTCCGGAGCAGACATACTGAAGAGAATGGGCTGGGAACCCATCGAACTTGTGTCCAAAGAGGGACTTGCCCTGCTCAACGGAACACAGAACATGAATGCTTTTGCCGTATGGTCACTGCTACAGAGTGAACGTCTGAGCAAATGGGCAGACATCATTGGTACAATGTCCCTCGAAGCCTATGACGGACGAATAGAACCTTTCACACATGCCGTCCATGCTGTACGTCCACACAAGGGACAGATAGAAACTGCTGCACGGATACGAGAACTCCTTGAAGGCAGTGAACTCATCAGCCAGCCGAAAGTAAACGTGCAGGACCCCTATTCCTTCCGCTGTATGCCGCAGGTACATGGCGCATCGAAAGACACTATTGCTTATGTGAAATCGGTGATTGACATAGAGGTGAATGCTGCTACGGACAATCCGACCGTCTGCCCGGATGATGACCTTGTCATCTCTGCCGGGAACTTCCACGGCGAACCTATCGCACAGCCGATGGACTTCCTCGCCATTGCCTTGTGTGAACTGAGCAATATCTCAGAAAGACGTATTTACAAGCTCGTATCAGGAACTCGCAATCTGCCGAGTTTCCTCGTGGCAAAGCCGGGTGTGAACAGCGGATTCATGATCCCGCAGTATACGGCAGCATCTATCGTCAGCCAGAGCAAGACCTATTGTACGCCTGCTTCTGTTGACAGCATTCCATCGTCACAGGGACAGGAAGATCATGTCAGCATGGGAGCCAATGCAGCTACAAAGCTCTATCAGGTCGTATTGAATACCGAGCGTGTGCTTGCCATAGAACTTTTCAATGCAGCCCAGGCACTTGAATTCCGCCGACCGCTGAAGTCTTCTCCTGCCATCGAGGCTGTCCATAAAGCCTATCGGGAAGATGTCCCCTTCATTGATACAGACGAATTTATGGCCCCCTACATTGCTAAGTCCATTGAATTCTTACGGAAATAAAGAAAGGGACTGTATCAGAAGGAAAGGATAAGATTTCTGATACAGTCCCATCCATCTGATATTCTCATATATCCATAACTAACATAGACCAGAGAAATCACATGAGATGAAAAGGCGATTGATAATAAACATCGGTTTGCTTGCCGGTATCGGGCATGACGGAAGAATATGTCTGAAAGGAAAGGAAATGGGCGCGCTGCATACACTCCTGAATGCCTATCTTGTTGTAGAAGACGGACACTTCACTGATTATGGGAAAATGGAAGACTGTCCGCTTTCAGACGACAATGTAGAAGTCATTGATGCGAAAGGCGGTGCAGTACTCCCCTCATGGTGCGACTCACATACACATATTGTCTACGCAGGAAGTCGTGAACAGGAATTTGTCGATAAAATCCGTGGACTAAGCTATGCGGAAATTGCCCGTCGGGGCGGCGGTATTCTCAATTCCGCCGACCGCTTACATGAGCTGGGTGAAGATGAATTGTATCTGCAGGCGATGAAACGTGTTAGCGAAATCATCCGGAAAGGAACAGGATGTGTAGAGATAAAAAGCGGCTATGGACTTAATACTGAAGACGAACTGAAGATGCTCCGTGTAATCCGCCGAATCAAGGCGACGACACCGCTGAAGGTTGTTTCCACTTTCCTTGGCGCGCATGCTGTACCACGTTCTTATAAAGACCGACAGGAAGAATATGTAGACATGATAGTCAACGACATGATACCGGCTGTAGGGACAGAGAAGCTGGCAGATTTCATTGATGTGTTCTGTGATACGGGATTCTTCACACCTGAAGAGACTGCACGGATTCTGGAGGCGGGGGCGGCTTATGGGATGCAACCGAAGATACATGCAGATGAGCTGGCCTCATCGGGAGGAGTGGAAGTCGGTGTAGAACACAATGCACTGTCAGTAGACCATCTGGAGAGTATGGTGGAGGCGGAAATCCAGCTGTTAAAAGACAGCCATACCATCCCCACTGCACTTCCAGGAACATCTTTTTTCTTGAATATGCCTTTCGCACCAGGACGGAGGATGATAGACGAAGGACTGCCGCTTGCGGTCGCCAGTGATTATAATCCTGGCTCGACACCATCGGGAGACATGAAGTTCATAGTTTCCCTAAGCTGCATCAAGATGCGTCTGCTACCGGCCGAAGCCATCAATGCTGCAACGCTGAATGGGGCATGTGCCATGGGGTTGAGCAGGGAATATGGGACTATAACAAGGGGGAAAGTTGCCAATTTCTTCATAACAGAACCTATTCCGTCCATCGACTACATCCCTTACGCATATACTACACCTATCATACAGCGCACATTCCTGCAAGGTGAAGAATACGTATAGGAGAACTTGTAGAATAACCGGACAAGGATAGCTCTACTGCACGCATATAAATTTGTTGGACAAACGTGTACGACAGGTTGGAAATCTCCGTACAATTCTATTAATTGGCAATATCTGTGCAGTTGTCTGCACGGGCGGCAGTCTTCACTTGTATAGGGAGTATTAGAAAGGACATACGGATTGGATTACCTTAGTTTTCCACTGCATTAAATCTTTATAGGAAACTTTGAAAAAGTAAAGTCCACAGACTCTTTTTGGGAATCTGTGGACTTATCTTTTGGTAACGAGGAAAATTAAGCCTCAGCAGGGGTTTCCTCTGCAGGAGCTTCAGGAGCTGCGTTTTCAGCAGCCTGGGCAGCCTCGGCCTCGGCTTTTGCAGCAGCAGCGGCAGCTTTCTTCTCAGCTACTTTCTTGGCAATAGCCTCATTAACTTTCTTTTCTGCCTCAAGGTTCCGTGCAGCAGCAGCTTTCTTGTCGTCGGACACTTTCTTCTCAACTGCTTCGGTAGCTGCGACTTTCGTCTGCTTCCAAGCATCAAATTTCTGCTGACATGCAGCCTCATCAAATGCGCCCTTCTTAACTCCTCCACGGAGATGCTTCATCATGTAAACACCTTCACCCTTGAGGATGTTGCGGACAGTGTCAGTTGGCTGAGCACCGATTTCAACCCAGTAAAGAGCACGGTCAAAATTCAAATCTACTGTGGCCGGATTGGTATTAGGATTATAAGTACCAATCTTCTCAGTAAACTTACCATCACGTGGTGCACGAGCGTCAGCGATTACGATGCTGTAGAAAGCATAGTTCTTACGACCGCCACGCTGCAATCTGATTTTTGTTGCCATAATTTTTTATAATATAAAAGGTTTGAATTTAAATGCCGCCATCTCGTGACAGCGGCTGCAAAGGTACTTCTTTTTTCCTTGATTTCCAAGCAATCTGATGATTATTATGGGAAGTCCTAATAAATTTATACCGTGTAAACTTATAAAAGGGGATGTACAAAAAGGACAAATCATGCTTATTTCACATTCCACATTAGTCCGGTAAACATTTCCCGTGTAAGTGCGTCATCAGCGTCTTACTATATGATGACGACAGGATTGAACAGGCCCTCTCTGCTGATGTGCTGATGCCCGTCACTTATGGAGTTGTCGGCAGACACCAGTCGTGTTGTCGCCCCGCTCCTCGTAATATATTGCCGGGATGGAACCGGATTGCAGCTGAATAAGAATTGTGCCGGCAGAGCTTATTTGATCCGAGGGCTTATATTTCCGAAAGCAATGCAGAATTGTCAGTTCAAAAGATAGTACACATGGAGAACTATGCTGTCTAAGTTTTATCGGACAGCATTCAATAAATATATGTGCAGGAAAAGAAAATGTATGAATTCGGTAGACGGTCGTCCTCCGCGTTAAAGCTATATACGATACGAAAGATGTCTGCATATTTAACGGAAGAACCCAACGTTACGCCTTTCCGCAAGCAATCTGACTTTGCTCTTATTCCAGTAGAAAGGTTTCAAATCAAGCATCCCAGATTCTCATACATCCAGATAGGTTGCTTTCATCCCATGCGAGAAAAACCGGTCTTCATCACCTGACCGTAATATGGAAACACCCCTGATGCTTTTCATGCTTGATAAAACAGCGTCCTTGTGATCGCAAATCGTTCAGGACTTCGCTCAACACCCATTTCAGCGTATCATTTCTTACCGGACGAGTGACAGAAGCATACTTGTTGTAAGCTATATCAAACGTCGTTCCATACAGATGACAGCTGTTCTCCGTTGCATTATGATTGTGCCGGCGCAGTTTTTCCACATCTTCTTTCGTTCTCAGCACACTCGATATCAAAAGTTTGTTTATGGGAACTCCCTTCGTCTGCAGACTGTCCATGAAGTTACGGGCAATATCCTGAAGCAGAATAGCCGCACGTGGAACAAGGTAAGGAACACTGCTGCTCAGCCTCTTCATGTTATAATAAGGATTGCTCCCTATGTAAACCAGTTCGCTCATACGCTTCTCCGCATCGGAACGGTCTGCAACCGGTTTTACTCCATAACGCAGTGCAGCATCCAACTGCTGAGGCTGGGAATCCGGAAAACTCTCATCATAATCCCTCACACCTATTATCCTGTTCTTCTTTAGGCTTCCATCTGCATTGAAGAAATGGGACAGTTGCGTATTTCCCGCTATCGACTGTGATGCTATCTTGACCGAGTCAGATTTCTCCCGACTGCATACTCCGTTTCCTTCCCTATCATACGGCTTCTCTATCCTGCGGTCACTGGCAACCGACGGAAACAACAGCCTTACGGCTGCCAGGAAAAGAGTCGTTGCGATAAATCCTAATAAAAAGCGTTTCTTTGTTATCTTTGATGTTCGTTTCATTGACAAAAAATAAACTGTAAACAACGGTACACACCGGTAAATAAAAGAATGTAAAATCCTGAAACTAATATGATTGACAGACTCGCTCCATAACCATTATAGGAAAAAGGAGACGGAAGTCCACATCCCTTGGATAAATCTACAAAACTATCGTTCCACTGGAGCTGGTCGGCATCTACTCTGCATAATAATAAGCAGCATAACTACCCGGTTTATAGGGCGGCTTGAGTTTCAGCCCTTTCTGCCGGAGGGAGAATATATGGCAGGCTTCCCGATAATAATCCGGACGAAGGCTGTCAACCGGATAATACTGTGGAAGATACCTGACAAAGTCGTGAAGATTCCGATCCAACAGGAAACCAACCAGCTGATAATTGGCCGAATTACGTGTAACCTTAAACAACACACTGTCTGGCTGTAACCATGAATGGACTTTTCCTGGACGCAGTGTTCGTGAACCGCCCATTAATGGGTAGTAAAAAAGGCTGTCAGCCAGATGCCCTCTTCGTGCTACAGCATAGACCGTAAGCATGGAAGTCACGGAATCCGTATGTGGCATTGTCCGTACGACGCTTAATGCGCCAGAATAATCCTTCCGGTCAATCATCGCTTCGACCTTGGCACGTTGATGGAAATACCTGTCGGTATTGCTGAAGAGACTGGTGAAAAGGAAGAAGGCCAGGAAGATAAGCAGACTGACCCAGGTCAGCTGGGAGAACGTCCCACGACTGCGCAATTCGGGTTCATAAGGCTCAAAACGCTTGACGGACACTACTACCAGTACATAGACGGCAAGCAGCAATGGAACACCCCACCCCCAGTTGCCTATTGTGACACCACAGGCAGAAGGACGTATGTCGGACAAGACTGTCAGAACAAGAAAAGAGGGGAAGTAAGTCAGTGCAAAGCCCCGTTTGGATAATCTCATCAGAGAACTGACTCCAGTCTGCAACAGCTTCAAAGTGAAAGTTATCAACAGAGCACCTGCAAGCGGACTGTAGAAAGTCTGCCCTCCGGAAGCAAGATGCTGCGTAACCGTCATCACATCTGCCTGAAAGAAGAACAGATAACAGAATGAAAAAGCACAGAACAGCACCGAGCAGACAATATGC
Organism: Prevotella denticola; assembly: GCF_900454835.1. GTDB lineage: Bacteria > Bacteroidota > Bacteroidia > Bacteroidales > Bacteroidaceae > Prevotella > Prevotella denticola. The sequence goes on from NZ_UGTM01000001.1 coordinate 909,932, forward strand.
ACAAACTTACTTTCCATCATTAGATATTATTTCTTTCTCAGCACAACAGCACTGCGGGCCGGAATATAGAGTTTCAGCCAGCCTTTATGCTGGTCGGCATAGAGCGAATCGGCATTGGTCAGGTGCTCGACAGTATCATCGGCAAAACCATAGCCACCGAATTTTCTGGCGTCAGTATTCAGGACCACATGATAGGACCCTTCCGGAACCAGAAAGCCATAATCTGAATAAGAACGTGTCGGTGAGAAGTTGAATACGAAGACCAGCTCTCCTCTGCTGAAAGCCAGAATCTGGTCGCCATCATTATGCCATATCTCCTGGACAGGCGTATCGTTGAAGTTCTTTTCACTCTTGATGACCGTCAGCATTTCACGGTCGAAATCGCCAAGATAATGATAACAAAGCTCCTTGTTGTCCACCAGATTCCATTGTCTGCGGGCGTACTTATAGCTCCATCCATTGCCTTCACGCGGGAAGTCGATCCACTCCGGATGTCCGAATTCATTGCCCATGAAATTCAGATAACCGCCGTTGATGGCTGCTGCCGTAGCAAGACGGATCATCTTGTGCAGGGCTATGCCACGGTGTACCATTTCTGTCTCGTCTCCCTTCCGGAAGTGCCAGTACATATCCGAGTCCACCAGACGGAAGATGATTGTCTTGTCGCCCACCAGTGCCTGATCATGCGACTCGCAGTAAGAGATGGTCTTCTCGTCCACACGACGGTTTTTGATTTCCCAGAAGATGGACGACGGCTTCCATGCCTCATCGGGCAGTTCCTTGATGGTCTTGATCCAGTAGTCAGGGATGTTCATGGCCATACGATAGTCGAAGCCATAACCGCCATCCTCAAACCGAGCAGCCAGACCGGGCATGCCCGATACCTCTTCTGCAATGGTAAGCGCATGCTTGTTGACTTCATGGATAAGGCAGTTGGCTAAGGTAAGGTAGCAGATGGCATTATCATCTTCATGTCCGTTGAAGTAATCACCATAGTTGCAGAAAGCCTCTCCCAGTCCATGGCTGTAATAAAGCATAGAAGTGACACCATCAAAGCGGAAACCGTCGAAATGATACTCTTCCAGCCAGTATTTGCAGTTGGAGAGGAGGAAGTGGAGAACCTCATCTTTTCCATAGTCAAAGCAGAGTGAATCCCAGGCCGGATGCTCATGACGGTCGCCCGGATAGAAGTATTGGTTGGGGTCGCCGGCCAGATTGCCCAGTCCCTCGACCTCATTCTTAACCGCATGGGAGTGGACAATGTCCATGATGACGGCAAGACCGTTTCTGTGCGCCTCGTCAATCAGGGCTTTCAGCTCTTCGGGGGTGCCGAAACGTGAACTGGCAGCAAAGAAGGAACTTACATGATAGCCAAAACTTCCATAGTAGGGATGTTCCTGTATGGCCATAATCTGAATGGCATTGTAGCCATCCTTGATGATACGCGGCAATACTTTCTCCCGGAACTCGTTGTAAGAACCGACTTTTTCTGCATCCTGCGCCATGCCGATATGGCACTCGTAAATCAGCAGGGGCGAAGTCTGGGGTTTGAAGGTCTTTCTCTTCCAGACGTATGGTTTCTCCGGTGTCCACACCTGTGCAGAGAAAATCTTGCTCGTTTCGTCCTGTACAACCCGCTGCGCCCAGGCAGGAATACGTTCCCCTTCTCCGCCGGCCCAATGAACCCGCATTTTGTAGAACTGACCGTGCTGCATTGCAGAGGGCGGAAGCACAAGCTCCCAGTTGCCTGTCCCTTCTATCTTATGGCAAAGATAGCTTTTCGTCTCCTTCCAGTCATTGAAGTCACCGACAAGATAGATGGCCGTTGCATTAGGCGCCCATTCACGGAACACCCATCCGTCGGCTGTACGGTGCAACCCATAGTAGTTGTATCCATTTGCGAAGTCAGAGAGCGACTGTCTGCCATTCTGCGTGAGCTGGCTCATCTTCCAAAGTGCATGTTCATGACGTCCACGGATTGCATCCTCATAAGGAGCCAGGTAGGCATCATTCTTTACGAGTCCGACATGGGTGTACTCTGCCGTATTCTCTACTTTCGTCTTTCTGGCAGAAGGCGTCCTGACAGGAGTCTTCTTGGTTGTAGTCTTCTTTGTTGCCATGGTGAAAAAGCTTTATGTTTTTTGTTATATTTTATAAAGACTAATTTGTATAGCGTTTTCCATTCTCATAATGGCCGCTTGCTGTCACTTTCCCGTTCTTGTCCCGTTCTATGAATTTCCCATCACGACGGTCATCACGATAACTGCCTTCAAAGCGTATGCCCGTAGCAGATTCTTCGACAGCACTTCCGTTACGTTTCCCATTGTGGTAGCTGCCACGGAACTTACTGCCGTCGGCATAATGGATAATAACAAGACCTTCAACGACACCGTTTCTGAACTGCCCTTCATAGATATCCATGTTCTTCTTTGTCAGCTTTCCTTGTCCGTTCTGTACGCCTTTTTCCCAATATCCTGTATAAATGTCCCCATTGTGCCACGACATCGTACCGAACCCGGACTTGAGGCCTTTCAGGAAATGCCCGGAATACTGGTCACCGTTTTTATAGCGGAAAATCCCCTGCCCTGTGCGTTCCCCATCCACGTATTCTCCTTCATAGCTCTCACCGTCCTTGAATTTATAGATGCCTTTTCCGTTCTGCAGGTCATTTTTCCACTCGCCGTTATACTCGTCACCATCTGCATAGATATAGATTCCCTTTCCCTCTTTCAGGTTATTCACCCAGTCTCCCGTGAACGAAGACCGGTCCGGCCAGCAGAATCGGCCGTGTCCGTTCTTCATGTCATTCTTCCATGAACCATCGTAGAAAGCGCCATTGGCGAAAATATATTTTCCTTCACCGCTGCGTTTGTCATGGTCCCAGTTCCCGACATATTTGTCACCATTGTAATAATACATCGTACCCTGCCCCTGCTGATAGTCCTTATACCACAGACCGTCATAACGGTTACCGTTGGAGAAGTAGTAGACCCCCTGTCCGTGCTGCTGGTCCTGGAACCACTGCCCGGTATATTTCTCACCATCGGAGAAGGTATAGGTTCCTTCTCCCTGCCGAAAGCCTTTCATATATTCCCCCTCGTAGACATTTCCTTTCTTGTAAACGGTCTTGCCTCTGCCGTTCGGTTTTCCACGGAACATCTGTCCATGGTAACGGCCTCCATCCCTTGTCGTGCAGTCTCCAATTTCTATCTTCTGCGCAAAGAGACAGGAAGGGATAAAAAACAACAATATGATAATATGCAGATTTCTCACGCCATTTCGGTTTTAAGTCCATTTAAATTGAATATAACCTTAATGCAAAGATACCCATTTCCATCGAAAATAGCAAATTTATAAATCTTTTTTAAGCAATAGTCGTTGGCAGATTCTTATGACAAATACACATATACCAGAGGTTGCTATCCCGTCTGTATTCCCGTCACATCATAAAAAGTGCGGCTTAATTGCCAACACTTTGTTATATTCCAATATTTTTATCTGCAGTTCCGCATAAGTTTCCGTCTACCGGTCGCAGCATTGCTGATATTTCCGTTGTACATCCGGCAAGTCGTTCATTGTCACCGTTCCTGCCTGATGGATGTTACTACAGGAAACAGAAGAGAAACATCATACGGTTGGTATTACGTTTCCCAGTTTTGTGTTTCCTCAAAGTATCTGACCGTTATCAGTAAAAAAATCCGGTAAGACGGCAAATGAGTGGATACAGGAATATCCTTAATTCCGCAGCACAATTTCTTGTGAGAACTCCAAGTGCCTGAGAAACAAAGTTCTCAAAACACTTGGATATGTCAGAAATTTCACCTATCTTGGTGCTGCAAACATAACAAGTAAGCAAAAATCTGACATGACAAAGGTAGCAATAAAAAACGAGAATATCGCTTCTTTCGGTGGAATTTATCACATCATGGACGTTTTTTCAAGGTTGGGCTTTGAAAAACTTACCGAATCCGTGTTGGGCAGACGCGGATGCAGCGGCAAGGCATTCAGCCATGGAAGCATTTTCGGCTCTCTCTTCTTCAGCTACCTTTGTGGTGGAGAATGCCTTGAGGACATCAATGTGCTTATAGGGCAGTTCAAGCAGAGACCTGACACGCAATTACCCGGTGCCGACACTGTGGGGCGCGGACTAAAGGAGCTTGCCGAAAAGAATATTGTCTATAAGAGCGAGACCTCCGACAAGTCGTATAGTTTCAACACAGCAGAAAAGTTGAATACCTTACTTTTACGGATGATACGGAGAATGGGGATTATAAAGGTAGGCAGTCATGTTGACTTAGACTTTGACCACCAGTTTATTCCAGCCCACAAGTTCGATGCAAAGTATTCTTACAAGCAGGATTCTGGCTATTTCCCCGGTTGGGCTTCCATTGGGGGAATCATAGTCGGAGGTGAGAATCGTGACGGAAACACTAATGTGAGATTCCATCAAGAAGACACGCTCCGTCGCATTATGGACCGTGTAACCTCAGAACTTGGGGTGGTAATAGAGCGTTTCCGTGCCGATTGTGGATCGTTCTCAAAGGAAATCATCCAAACCGTAGAGCAGCGTTGCAACACGTTCTACATACGTGCAGCCAACTGCGGCAGCCGACACGAGGACTTCGGCCAGCTGAAAGAATGGAAGAGTGTTGAGGTTGGTTATGAGAAATGCGATGTCACCTCCGTCAGCATGGACAACTTAATAGAAGGAAAGTCATACAGGCTTGTCGTACAGCGTACTCCCTTGAAAGACAGGCACGGCAGGGAACAGACGGATATGTTCGGGGTGATATACACATACCGCTGTATCCTTACCAACAACCAGACATCCACAGAGAAGGACATCATCACATTCTACAATGAACGCGGAGCGAGCGAAAAGAACTTCGATATACAGAACAATGACTTCGGATGGTCACATCTGCCATTTTCCTTCATGGCTGAGAACATGGTTTTCATGATGGTTACCGCCATGCTGAAGAACTTCTATCTCTATCTCGTCCGTCATATCAGCGAGAAGGTCAAGCCGTTGAAAAAGACAAGCAGGCTGAAAGCCTTTATCCTGCATTTCGTCAGCGTGCCAGCAAAATGGGTGCGCACTGGAAGACAGAACGTTCTGAACCTATATACAAATAAAACTTACTACGCTGAAGTCTTCATTGAATAAACACTATTTCTTTGTGGCTATCATACTTCCCCATTGGTTTGGGTGGGGGATTTTATGCTTAGAAAAGAACCAAGAAACACCGAAGCACCTCATATCAACATATAGAACCCCAAAAAGACATCTCAACATATAAAATTTTCTCACAAGAAAAAATACTGCGGAATTAAGGCTTTATATAAATGGTATATGTACCATCTTCAAAGAAAAAGCCATAGCTTCCATCGCTAAAGGTAACCTCATCATAACCATCATGGTGCTTGATTTCTGTTACTTCAATTTTGGAACTACTTTTAGCAGCAACTGTTTGTGGTGCAACTACTCCTAAACTAAGAGCTAGTGCCAACGAAAATAAAATTTTTTTCATTTCTTTTTGATTTTAAATTATTTATAATAACAGGATGCCCTGTTTATCTTTACAATGATAGCATTATTTTCAGCAAAATATCTCTACTTCTTAATTGTGTAGCTGTATATATCTGTTGAGTGTCGGTTATTTGCTGTCGGATGTATTTATTCTTGCCTAGAAGATTATTGCAGACAAGTCCTATTTCGTAACGTTTACGACGATAATATACGGATATGTCGGCAAAGTATGTGAACGAGACTGAATGGTCGTTGCTATGGTACAACTCATTGTTCCACTCTATTTGGAATTTACCAGGCATAAGAAAGCATTTCAACTGATGACTGAAAGAACGCAAGGGTTCAATATTGAATGCTGCATTACCCTTTGATAGTTGCCTTATATAACTATAAACACTCTTCTCCTCTATGGAGAACCACTCAATAGGTTGCAACGAAAAGGAAAGAGAGATATTAGCAGATTGCGTTTGGAAAGGTACAAAACTATTTCCAATAAGCATCTTATAGTTGCTCCAATTGTAGGAACAGCCAAGGATAGTTGTCAAATGTGCAATGTTCCAACTTTCACTCATTCGTCCATCTATACCATGTGTGGTACTATTTGCTGTAAAATCTGTTGCAAACGTCTGATAAGAGTTGTTTATAACACGTTGCGAATACATACGTTGGTTTCGCATATTGGTAAAGCTATAGCCTATATTGACAAAGAAGCCCTTCAACACGTCTTTATATTCTACAGAGGTTCTAAGAAAATGCGACAGCGTATAGTCTAGTTTCCCGTAACCTTGTCGCATCGTTATATAGTCTGTAAACAAAGGAATGTCTATCATTGAGGAAAACTCATTAGGTCGCCATGCATAGTTATAGATACCCATAAGAGTTAACGATGGTGTGGGCATGGCAGATATATATAAATGTGGTTCTATGGTAAGCGTGCTTTTATGCTGACTTCCGTAATATCGCTCCGTCCAGTAAAGCGGTGTACTGGCTGTGAGATGAATATTGTTCGACTTGTAACTGAATGTAGGACGAACGAAACTCCTCCATTCCCTATATCTTCGTTTCGCACTTATGCTATCATATTCGATGTTCATTCGTTGTAATTTTGCATCTGTTCCAAAATCGTAGTTCAGATGAAATTTGCCCACTTTATGTCCCCAATAAGTATTAAATCCGCCCAACATGCTATGTTTTTCCAATCGTTCGGTAGTTTCATTTGATAGCAACAGCAAATCTGGTGTATAATTTAATGAGAGATAGGCATTCGCTGAAATAAAATGTTTACCGTTAAGGTTTCGGATGAAGGAAAGTTTGTCGGTGAGATAGCGCTGACGTGGCTTTACATATTGGCGAGTATTTCTACCATTCAATAGCGATGTACCATCGCTTTGGTCGAAGTCTATATATCCTCGCAAATCATTGGTAAGGTATTGCTTATCCGTATTTTGCTTGTACAGCACCTCTGCATTGAGTGCGTTGTGATGGCTTTGTGCCGACACGTCTTCCATGATTGCCTTGCCACCTGCCATTGTATAGATGGTTGAAGTTGTTCGCCTTTGTATAGTCTTGTCTGCCATTGCATCCAACTGTATTCGCAAGTCGTTGTTGCCTTTTGTCTTGAAAAGCCAATTTGTAGCAAACAGGTGTGTTTGGTTAAATCGGCTTCTAGCAGTTTCTATATCGGGTGCTGGCAATGAAATATTGGCGAGAATTCCGCCGTCTGTGGGAGCAGAGTCGTCTAAATAGGCAGCCATTGGCGACACTTCCTGTCCAATACTCTTACCTGTGTTGTTGTTTTTATACATGCTGATACTTTGCACTTTTCGCGAGAAGAACATAGAAAAAAGCCTATTGTTATAGAGGAAGTCAGACTTCCTGTCCATTGCCATACCAACAGCAAGGTCTATGGTATGTGTCCATACGTTCTTTGCGCCATCTCCCAAAACGATATTTAGTGCAGCTTGCTCACTGAAACTGGTGTTTTTCAATGCTTTGATTGGTTGATGACGCTCGAAGACTTGTATTTTCTTTACTTTTTCCACATCAATGTTTTCTGATGCTTGTGTATATTTTCCACCAAGTAAATCCATTCCCTCAATATAGAACTTATTGATTTTCTTGCCTTGATATTCTATGGATCCATCTTCGTTAATGGCTATTCCTGGCATTTTTTTTAATACATCGGCAATGGTTCTGTCTTGCTTAGTTTTAAAAGAATTGACAAGGTAGTTAAGCGTATCGCCTTCTTGGCGTACCTTCTGCGACTTCACTACCACCTCTTTCAGTTCGTTTGTTTTCTCTTGCAATACAATATGTTGCCCATTCTTGAAATCAGATATGAACAAAGATATTGTTTCGTAGCCCATCTTTCTTACCTCTATTATGCGAAACTCTTTTCCTTTGGCATCAATGGAAAAGCTACCATTAGGGCTTGAAAAAGTGTAAGCTATGGTTTGTTTCTCGTTTTTCAAAAACACGGCAGCACGCTCAACAGATGTGTTTTGTGTAGATACAATCTGCCCTGTAAGTATTTGACCTTTTGCCGTGATGGCAGACAAGAGAATTAACCATATGAGAAATGCTTGCTTCATTTCTTGCTCAAATCTTCTATCAACAAAGGAGTCAACTTTCTTTTCTTTGTGTTACCGCTGCCACGCACACCTTTGAGTCTGATGATAGTTTCCTGTGGGTCGGTAGCAGTAAGAACTTCGAGTTTCTGTAAGTCGGCTGCATTTGTATTTATAAAGTTTTTCTTAGCAATAGCAATCTTTTCTCCATGTCCTTTTTGTATGCCTGTGCATTCAAAAGTATATTCGGCATTGTCAGAAACTGCTTTCAGTATCAGTCCTGGTAATCCACATAGTTTCCAAGGTCCTTCACTTATGGTGAGGTCGGGCGTATACCATACTGTCCATACTCTGCCACGAAAAGCCGTTCTTGCCTTGTTGCAACTATATTCGGCAATGATGCTGTCGCCATCTAAAAGTTCCCATTCTAACGTTGGCATATCCTCCTCATACTTAAAGGTTGTATTCCCCACAAGTTCTGTGGTATAAGTAAGTTTGTTTGCTATGGGATAGTTCTTCAATACTACATAGTGTTGTCCTAATTTAGAACTTGCTCTCATCTTGGAACTTGCTGCTAGAACCTGAGAAAGATTTCCGCCCGTGGTTTGTACCACACTGTCTAATGTCTGCTGTTGTGTTATGTTAGTGGCAGAATAGAAACTGCTGCTGTGCTTTCCAACCAATAATATCATATCATCGAACAGCTGCGGACGTTCTACACAAGACTTAAATGCTGCTTTATAACTAATTTTTAGCGTAGCCGTGTCTGTTTGCCCACAAATAGAGCTTAGTTTAAACACGGCAGCTAAAAATATGAGTATTATTTTGTATCTATATTTCATAGGTGTTTTATTGTATGACGTAATTGTGTACTATATGACTGCAAAAATACATAATTTATTCCAACCCTACAAATTCTAGATTTAAATAATATGCAATAGTGTTGTTTAAAGCACTTCGATGACTTTTTGCAAAATATAAAGCAAGTAAATACATTTGTGTATGCAGTAATGTCTAAAAACAAAGCAATACTGAAAATCCTCTTTTTTATACTCTCATGTAAGTAGTATGTAGTCATATTTTAGCAACACCCATAAACACCTGTTTGATACAATGTAATTCTTTCTCTTTCAACTACATATCTTGTATTGTAGTAATATAGTAAGATAACAGTGAAAGAAAAAGGATTGGTACATATTCAGCTATTGACACCCCTGCCATATATGATAATTGGGGTGAGAGCATTCCGTAGACGTATTAACTCACTGCACACATGCTTTCTGAACAGGTGGGTTTCTACACTGTCAAGTTGGAAGGATAGGGCAATGATGATTGGGAGCGGGTAAAAAGGGGGCATAACCTGCCAACTCTTTATCTCTGCCTATTACCCTCTCACCTGCACACCTTTCATCAGGGTACAGGTCGGGATTGTGGATTATATTTTGAAGCCTGCCATTGAACTTCCTCCATGTTACCCCGAAGAATCTCGCAAGTTCGCCCTCTGTCATGGCAATTTCTCCGTTTCCCTTGCAGACTACATGCATATTGCTGCCCCATTCAAGGCGGCTGCGCTCCTTGTTCTCATAAGATTTTATATCTGTCTGTGATTTGTTATTTGAATTCATACCGTTTCCTCCATTTCATAGATTGAAATCTCCGAAGGGTCACAACCCTCTCTCTCCGCTAATAGGCTTCAAAAGGACTTCACAAGGGTTGTCAATTTAGCCTTCAAAAATTAGCTAATCGTTGTAAAATCAAGGTTTTACAACGATTTTTCTTTGTATATACCTCCATAGCCTGACGGCATAACCCTATATTTTGACAGTCATCTTTCGGTCAATTTCTGCTACACTTACTGCTACACAAAAATTGCAGTAGCAAAAAATGTAGCAGTGACGGGATTTTGAATACCATATTGACGGCATCAACTCTTTCTTCTTCAAGGTATTAAGTATTAACTTTGCAGCCGAGTGCTACACAAAAGAATGATGCATTATGAGAACAAATTTCAAGGTGTCCTTCTACCTACGCTCAAACTATGAGAACAAAGAAGGAAAGTCGCCTGTAATGCTCCGAGTATTCCTTAACGGAGAGATGGCTAATTTCGGATCTACGAAAATATTCGTGGACAAGTCGCTGTGGAATAACACTACCAGCAGGCTCAAAGGTCGGACGGCAGAAGCCTTATCCGCTAATGCCGCATTGGACTCCATTTCCACAATGCTGAATAACATTTACCACAAATTCGAGGATGATGAATCCTTGTCATTGGATAAAATCCGCTCATTCTTTGTCGGGAAAGACAGGGAGTACACGACCTTTCTCCCTATATTCGACAAGTTCAACGAAGGTGTCAGACAGCGTGTCGGACATACCATCAGCAAGGACAGCCTGCAAAAGTACAGCGTTTTAAGAAGGCATTTCGCAGAATTCCTTATCTATAAGTATGGGAAGAAAGATATTGGACTGGCAGAGTTCACGCCATCCGTAGTACAGGATTTTGAGTTATATCTGAGTACGGCGGCTGGGTGTGCCTATAACACATCAGTCAAGAAATTGAAGGCACTGAAAACCGTGACCATCTATGCGCAAAAGCGTGGCTATCTTCTTCACGACCCATTCCTCAATCATCGTTTCCACTTGGAGCCGGTAAACCGTGGCTTCCTTACGGACGAGGAAATCATGAAGATTGCCAACAAAGAACTGGATATCCACCGCTTAGAACTAGTAAGGGACGTTTTCATCTTTTCATGTTTCACAGGTCTGGCATATATTGATGTTTCCAATCTCACACCGGACAATATCGTAACACTTGATGATAAGCAGTGGATTATGACCAAGAGACAGAAAACAAATGTGGAGACAAATGTTTTATTGCTTGACATTCCCAAGAGTATCATTGCCAAGTACAGTCATAAGACCTATCGGGACGGCAAACTATTTCCCATCCTAACGAATCAGAAAACCAACGCATATTTAAAAGAAATTGCCGACCTTTGCGGTGTCAAGAAGAATCTGACCTTCCATCTTGCCCGGCATACATTTGCGACCATGTCGCTCAGCAAGGGCGTTCCTATGGAAAGTGTGTCGAAGATGCTGGGACACACCAATATTAAAACTACACAAATTTATGCCCGTATTACTAATAAGAAGATAGAACACGATATGGAACAGTTGGCTGGCAAGTTAGACAAGTTCAATGTTGCTATGGGCATCAACTCTAAATAATGTACAACTCTAAACCAAGAAGATTATGACAACAACAAAGAAAGAGCTTTCTTACTTCCGTTTGAAGTTGGAAGCGTATCTCGGAGAGCATTATCCAGAGAGAGTGAATGAAAATACGTTTGTAACTGCTCGCGCAGACGAAGCATTGACAGCTTACTGCGATGCTGTAGCACAAGGTTTTTCTCACCCGGAGGCGGAGGTAATGGCAAGCGAAGTTCTGTATCAAGGACTGCATTTCTCCAAGTACGACACGCTTGTGTCTGTCTTAGAGGATGAGTTCGAGAAAGAACTTCCTTCTCCTCTTCCTGAAAGACTAGCACCAATGCTTCTGAAGAATAAGGCTGTGCAAAGCGTTTTCGACAAGTATGAACTGACAGACGACTTTGGGGCGAGTCCTGAGTACGATAAACTCTACACCGAACTGACAGGAACAATCGTTCTGCTCATTGAGGTCAATGGTCTGCCAACTGTCGATAGTGAGAACATGACTTGATGTAATACCATCGGAAGCTTTTGTAGTGTCAAGAGCCAAGATAAACGCTCCGCTCCACATGCCAAGAGTTTATACTAACACTTGTCTTTGTGTAGCCTGCGCATCTTGTTATTGCTCTTGAACTATTAAAAGCTCCGATATGAATACAATCATCATGAATCAAGACGTTCACACACCTGCCTTCATCAAGGCAGACGCATCGAACAAAACCGATAATATAAAGCAGCAGCCGACTTCTCCCAAGCAAGTCCGCCGTTTCAGTTGGACACGCTTCATCGAACTGGTCATCCTGCTCTCCATCGTTATCGGTGTCGTTTGGCTTATCTCAAAGATAGTAACGCCACAGGTCGTTACCGCCGTGTCAGTCATTGCAGGCTTTCTGATACTGCGCTTTATTGTCAGAGTCATTCTCCAAGTTACCTTTACGCTGCTGAGCTTTCTCTTCTGGCTGGCGATACTCTGTGCCATCCTGCTTTGCGTGCTTTGAGAAGCACGACGATGTAATCTGTAAACACTTTCATTTATCGTTCATCAGGTGGTTATCTCGCATTTTGAGATAGCCACCTTTTCTGTTTTCCACTATGGGCGTTGCACTTTCGCTTCCTTTCCAATGCTCCACAATATGCGAAATGAAGAAGACGGATGCTGTTCCCTTTTTATCCGCAAAGGTAGTACGGGGCTTGTGGCTTTCAAAAGGTCAGTGCCGCTGGGTTTGTCTGGAAAATCTCCACACCTATGGGTAGTATTTTCCGCCAAAACCTTGTGCAAGCCCCACCCCGCTACCTCTATTTTGCTACAAAAAGGAATCAGCATACTCCGATCTTTGGACGCATAAAAAAAATGTCGCTATGGATAAGCAAAAAGTAAATACAACATCTTCGATGAACAGCAAAGGATATAGCTCCTCCTCTCATTACCGCATTAACCCTACGGCTGAAAAGAGTGAGCAAGTGTTGGCAATTAAGTTTGTACAATGGGACGTTCCTCCTTTGGAGAGCCTTTGTAATAGCAAAGTATATCTCCTACGTATGAAACTCAATCGTGGTGAGTGTATGAGCCGTGAAGAAAAGAATTGGCTATGTGAAGCGGTGAACTCTAACACCTATTTCCGCACAGCTGTTCCCCTGCAAGGCTATCGCTTTGACTTCTTTGATGTACTGAAGAAAGACCTTGTCAATCAGTACGGACAATGGACAGAGTATTACGCACCCGACAGAACAAGCCTAAGAGCCTACCTATATGGACGCATCAATCAAATAGTAGAAATTCCCAAGTATTAACAACATCAAAACATATACGACAATGAAAGGAACAGAACATTTCACACGGACAATAGCCGAGTATCTCAATCAGCGTGCTATGACAGACCCCTTGTTTGCCCCCAACTTGATGAAACCTAACAAGAATATCGAGGAGTGCATCACCTACATTCTTAATGAAGTGCAGAAAAGCGGTTGTAACGGCTTTGATGATGATGAAATTTTCTCTATGGCTGTTCACTACTACGATGAGGACGATATAGAGGTGGGTAAGGCTGTTTCTTGCCGAGTAGCCGTTAATCACATTGTGGAACTCACAGAGGAAGAAAAAGCCGAAGCAAGACAGGAAGCCATTAAGCAATATCAGCGTGAGGAACTTGCAAAGATACAGAGCCGTAACGCACGAGTGAAGAAGACTGAGAGTGTAGTAACCCAAGTACAACCATCCTTATTTGATTTTTAAGCCTATGAAACCGAGAAACAAATTTGAAAAGGCGGTTTTGGAACAAAGCAAGCATCTTCGCCCGATAACCAAGCAACAAAGCAAGTGGGCATTCCGTGAGTGCATAGACCACTTCGCCTACCGCTTGCCAAAAGGTCGCACCACTTGTATGGATTGTGGGCATAGTTGGGTAATGGACAAACATAGAGAAACTTGCACTTGCCCTCATTGCAGGGTTAAGTTGCTGGTCAGGGAAACCTTTGAGCGTAAATTGCAGCAGAAGCAGTATTTCACCCTACTTACCACTTGTGGAGAGTTTCAAGTATTACGTATGTTCCTACTTATTGTGGGTATGGAGAAAGGCAGTAAGGCACAATATCACGCACTTGAAATCGGTCAGTATTGGTGGAACGCAAAAGGACGGCAAGCCATTGTTGCCATTCCACGCACATTGGGCAGATATGTTGATACCTTTTCTTACTATACCCCTATGGCTATCCGTAACGACAATGAAGCCTATCAGCATATTGCCTACTCACCGATATATCCGAAGTTCAAGGTTACAGACATACTTCGTAGAAATGGTTTTAAGGATAATTTCTATGGTATCGTGCCTACCCAACTTATTCCTGCATTGCTTACAGACAGCCGTGTGGAAACATTACTAAAGGCAGGTAGCACAGACCATTTACGTTACTTTCTTGGCAACAGGAGGACTTTTGAGGAACTATGGCAGTCCTACAAAATTGCAGTTCGTAACGGCTATGAGATAGCAGACATTTCTCTTTGGAGTGATTATGTAGATACACTTAGAAGATTAGGAAAGGATATTCATAATCCAAAGTATTTATGCCCCACAGACCTTAAAGGCGAACACGACCGCAGGCACGAGGAACTTCTCAAACTGCGTGAAAGGGAGGAGATAGAACAGAAGCAGCAGAAGGCAATCGAAGATGAGAAACGCTTCAAGGAACTCAAATCCAAGTTTTTCGGTATCTGTTTTACGGACGGCATAATCCAAGTCCACGTGTTGGAGAGCGTGCAGGAACATTTGGAAGAAGGTGTATCAATGCACCATTGCGTATTTTCTAATGCATACTACCTTAAGGAAGACTCCCTTATCCTTTCGGCTACCATTGAAGGCAAGCGAATAGAAACCATTGAAGTATCATTACGAACTTTGGAAGTGGTGCAAAGTCGTGGGGTATGCAACAAGAATACGGAATATCACGAGCAAATTGTAAACCTTGTCAATGCCAATCGAGGTCTTATAAGCCGAAGAATGAAAGCAACAGCATAAAGTATGAACCATTAAATTATCAGAGATATGAAGACAGAGATTGAGGACATCATCTACAACTATGCGGATGAATTGAAAATTGGCGGACAAGGTGAAAGCCAAATACTGCATATTCTCATTAGGGTTATTAATTAACCATATCCAAATCTACAGAAGAGGTTTGTCAGTTTCTTCAAAAAGGGTCTACCTTTTCGGCAAAAAAGGTAGACCTTTTTAATTGAAAAGGTAGACCCTTTTGACGAAAAAGGTAGACCCTTTTCTGATAATAGGTAGATAGTTTTACTCATTTAGGTGAACCCCTTTGCGAAAAAGGGTTGATAAGTGTCAAAAGAAATATGTGCTTTTCTTGGAGATAATCAAGAAATTTCTTACCTTTTTGATATAAATCTATTAACAAGTTGAGGAGGATAAAGCCCCAGCCTCCAAAGGCTTAACAATCGGGGGCAACACTAATGACTATGGCGAACAGACCCATTGCTTATACGCTAAAGGAGCGTAAAGGAACAGTTGGAAATTTGAAAGGGAAAATCGTTGTGCAGGCTCATCCTACAGGACGAAAGAGAGTTGATCATCGTAGTTTCTGTGATGAAGTGGCACACGCTACAACGTTCACAGGTGCAGAAGTCGAGGCTGTTCTCAGACTTGCAGCTGAGATAGCAAAGAAGCACGTTGAGAACGGAGACATTGTAGACTTCGGAGACATCGGGACACTTACACCTTCTTTCCAGAGTAAATTGGTTGAGAAGGGAAAAACGGAGTTCAACCCAAAGGTTCATATTACGAAACCTGTGGTACATCTCACCCCTTCAAAGAAGTATTTTACACTTACTGGCGTGAGCTACGAACGTGTTTCAGCACCTGACAAGAAGTCTGGTGAGGAACATCCCAATCCAGGACCTCAGCCAGAACCGCATCCATAAAATAAGATGTATGTGTGATTGCTAACTATAAAATTGATGCGTGGAGACGATGTACTCCACGCATCAATTTTATTTAGTAGTATGACTACTATTTTACAAATCCATTCTTATAAAAGTCATACCAAGCTGCAATCTTTTCCGAGGTATTGGCTTTCAGAAGTAAGAGCATTTCACGAGTGAACTCCAAGTGACCAGTAATATTTGCTGTAACGATGTTTTTATCACTTACAGCCTGTGCGTTCACATATCCTGTTTCGTTCGTGTATCTTTCACCACCCCATTGTTTAAGTTGGTCGAGACCATTACCCGTATGTTTTACGTTGTTCAAGAAGCCATGAGCACACAGAAACGATGCTCCGTTGCATATCGCTCCTACTATTTTACCCTTATCCAATGCTTCTTGTACCAATGGCGCAACAAGTTCTGCTTCAGGTGAATCCCATCGATTGCCACCGATAAGGACTAAGGCTGCATAGTCTTTGGGCATATTCTCAAAAGAATAATCAGGTAACGTTTTGAATCCACCAATGGAACAGACTGCATCTAATGTCGGAGCAACTGTATGCACTCTGTACTTGATTTCACTACCTGGTATTACGCCAACATGAAGGGCTGTAGAGAGAAAAGCACCTTCCCAATCTGTGTACTCATTCAATAAGACGAAGAGTACCTTTTTTGTTTCTTTATTCATTGCTTATCCTATTTAATCGTAATACAAAGTTACAATTTTTCAGCAAAATAGAAACAACATCATAGGAATAATTCTTGGTTTAATATAGTCAGATGATAAAGAACAACGCAAACTCAACCTTTCGGCGTTTGACTAACCCATTCAAAACTTTACCCTTATATCGGCAAAACGAAACATACTCCCAATAGAAGTTTCTATCTCCAGCCTCTATCTTTCGCAGTAGCTTACTCTTTGGGTGCTTACCATATCCAAGCAATCGCCCTACACCCACATTGTAGGCAAGCAAGGTCAGCAGCAGGGCATCCTTACCATACCCTTTGAAGTGTTCAAAGCATTTCCAAAGGTCGGCACGGAGCAGGGAGTCTGCCTGCCGTTCCGTCATATCCGCTGTGAAACGCTCTCCTGGTTGCAGCTGATGCCCATATCCAACATACGGATAATTCTTCCAGCCGTGCATACCCTCAAAGTATTTCACTACGACAACTGCACGCTCAAAAGGTGGCAAGTCTGCCAGCCGCACCCTGCGCTGGGCAAGGGTCGGCTGACAGAACAGGCAGAATACACAAAGTAAAATGAAAGCATTTATCGTTCGCATCAATTATGGTCTTAGTGGCGAGAAGATGCAGGCTTATCCTTGCCCTCTTCCCGCTCGTTGTTAAAACTAAAGGTCAGCTGCTGAACCCTGCCGAAATTATCCTCCACATATACATCAATCGTCTGACGGTCAGATGACAACGAAGTGTAGTACAAGCGGAACACATCCTTCGTCAGCGGATAGCGGTCGTTAGGCTTGAACACCATACCGTTATCATTTCTTAGCAAACCTTTGCCATCAGACTGGAAATAACGTATCGTATAGCGAGTGTCGGCAAACTCACCGCCTCGCTTCAGCGTGCAGCGTATCTCAGCCGTCTGCCCCCTTATAATGTCCTTCTGAACCGGCATTGTCTCCACCGTAAACGGATAAGACTGCTGAACATCCAAATCCCTATCACAAGCAGATAGGCAAAACACAGCAAGGGTCAGCACACCCATTACCCAAATCGTATTCAATATCTTCTTCATCTTTTCTTCTACTTAAAAGTTAAACCTTAGTCCAGCAGAAACAGCCGGACGAAAACGATGCACGTCCGTTCCAAAGAGGAAACGGCCCTGCGCTTTGACAAGAAAGAGAACCCTGTCTGTTAGGAACACTTCCGCCGAGCCATGCACGGCACCGCCATAGACAAAGCGGGAGCGGTCGAGCAGTGTCGCCCCATCGGGCAGCAGCCTTTTATCCTTGTTGAGTTCCTCATAGCCACCCAAGGCGGATATGCCACCATAGAGAAATACGTTCTTACCTCTGTCGGAGAGAACAGGGAGCATATAGCCCACCTGTAAGAGTGCATCCTTGAGTTTTACGTTATAATCTCTGTACGGCATATTCTGCTGTTCATACTCAACTCCCACAAAGGTGTAGTTCTCCTTTTTGAGATAACGGGTTAGCGATATGCCTACACCGAAATTATCACCTGTAAAGAGTTTCTCACCCTTGATAAGTGGAACACTCCCTACGACCTCTATTCCCCTTTGCTTGGGTATCAGTCGCTGTGCCTGCGATGGCAGACTGAAAGCCATTGCCACCGCTGCACAAACCGATAAAATGATTTTCTTCTTCATAATGTCTACCATTTCAGTTTGAGGTTATCAATCTTCTTTGCTATCTGCAGGTCTTCTGCTGTTACATAAAAGGTCAGTGTACGCCCTCCGTTTCGCTCATAGAGTGTCACTTCAAGCTGCTTGTCTTCCGCCAAAGAAAACTGCTCGAGCGCAAACACAGTGTGTTCACTGCCCATGCCACGCACCTGCATCACCTGATGATAGGCACGAAGTGGCTGAAGCACCTGCTCTTGTATAGCGGTGCGCTTTGCCATCTTCTTATCAACCACCTTAAATGTGATAAAATCCACTGAGTACGGCATATTCGTACCGTTTTCCATACGGGTGTGGAAATACAGCAAGCCATTATGGGCATACAAGCCACGAAGCAGAAACTTCATGCCAAACTGCTGTGTGCCGATGTGCTTAATGCAGCGTCTGTCATTCTGATAGATAGTTTGCATCATCAGTTTTACTAATACGGGCGACTCGTTGCCGAGTTCCTTAAAGTAAATATCAGAGCGATTGCTTGGCAGTCTACCTTCCGTCGTGGAAGGAAAGTCTTTCATCTCGATACTTAACTTCTCTGGCTCATCGGCATATTTTACGTTGAAAGCATAAAAAGAGCCGTCCTCGCAGATGACACTCATATTGGTTTCCGTCTCAAAGTCCTTCACCGAAGCCTTTACACGCAGTACGTTCTCTGCATCCTCTGCCTTTCCTGCAATGATATTCTGTGAACCTAAGTCTACATAACGAATAGCAGAAGGGAAGATAAGATGCACGGTCTTGTCAAAGGTAACGTCCAGACCATACGGCAGTACGACACGTCCCGTTGGTATGGCACGGCTCATACCTTGAAACAGCTCTCCCGAAGTAAGTGGACGGTTTGGTGTCAGACCATCATTGTTTTCCTGTGCTGTGGCTGTTGCTCCCACCATGGCAAGCATAGCCATTGATAAAATAATTTTCTTCATTGTTCCTTTTGATTTGATGTTATTTTTTACTTATCATTTTCGATTGTTTTATTTGGACTGAACCAAGAAAAGGCGGTAGCCACCCTTGAGCGTTACCTTGATAGTACGCAGTTTCTTTTGAAGCAGCTGACTTGCACCCTGCATCACCCCACGGGCAGCCTCTGAGATAATTTGGTCTTTGGCAGAGGAAGCGAAGGTAAAGGATGTGCCCATTGAACCGCCGATGTTCGCCCCGACTTCCTTAAGCGCATTGATGTCCTCCGAACCTGGTATATACACACCCTCCTGTCCGTCCATGTCGTATGCCGAGAGTTTGACGGCTATGATGTGGCCGGACACTTCTATGCTTTTGATAAGCAGGTGCATACGGTTACCCTCAATCTTGGCAACGGCTATTAGTCGGCTCTGACGTGGAATGTGCAGTCCCTGTACCTTGGCACTTTCCAGCAGACGGAGTACGACATTGTCACCCTCCTTAAGAACAGTAGTCCTGTCCACTACAACTTTAAGCGTATTGCGCATTGTAGGTACAGCTGTGCTTGCGAGCGAATGAAAGCCCATATTACGAGCCTTCTTGCCGTATTCCTCCATAAAGTACACATCGCTCATAGGTTGGTCAAGTGAGGATACTATCTGTCTGCGCTCCGGCAGAACTTCCATTGCAGGCTTCTCATTCTGCATGGTCTTGCCCTTAGTAGCGTCAGAGCCACCAGCAGCTCCTTCCGTCTTCTCCTTTCCTGCCGTCAGACCATTATTGAAGGTAGGTGGAGTTGATGCTTTAGGGAGATACCTCGCTGCCATCTGATAGCTCTTTTCCATCAAGGCAAGCTGTCGTTTCTCTTCATTGTCCTCCCTGCTGTCTTTGGCAGAGAGTTCCTTTTTAAGGTTATCTATCTCCGAACGCAGGGCTTCACGCTCCTGCTCGTGTGGGTCGGGAGCGTAAAAGGAGTTCAAGAGGCGATTATTCTCCTCATAGCGATGCATGGAGCTTTCTATCTTTGCCGTAGAAGCAGCCGTCTCTGCACGCTGCGCCTCTGATGGAGCGGTGTTCTGTGCGAAATAGTCCGATAGTCTGCCCATCTCCTCACGGGTCTGTTCCTCCTCGTGTGCCTTGTCGCCTAATTCATAGGCTTTGAGCTTGTTTTCGGTGAGCTTTTCCGTCGTTGCCTGCGGGATGCTGTCATTGAGTCCCTGCTCCGCTGCAGTCTTATCCTTGCCCGAAGGCGCGAAGATAAACCACATCGAGAGGGCAAACAGCAGTCCCAGTCCTCCGAAGACCAAGCCTTTCTTCATTTGTTCTTTCTGTTTATTATCCATTTTCCTTGATTGTTTGATGATGTTGTAGGTAAAAATTGCCGTGTAACTCATGTAAAGTGCTGTCCGTCCGTATGGGACTGTCCGTCAGCTTTCCCGTGGGGATGGGTAGTTTCTCCTTCTTTGGAGGAAGGAAGAACTGCGCTATCATCCAAAGCGAGCAGAGCAGATAGATGAAACTCAGCCCATAGACGATTTCCTTTCTCTGCCTTATCGTGAGCCGTTCACACCGATGGCGGAGCCACAGGTGAAAGCGCAGATAGTGACGTGAGAGTAAAAAGTTTCTTTTCCTTGCCATAGCCTTATCGTTTATAAGTCTGTATGTCCCTGTTCTCCTTGACGAGGAAGTTCTCCATCAGGAAGCCTTGCGGGTTGTTGTCCGAACGGACAGAGTTCTGCAGCGTGCAGGTCGTAACAAGACTGCGCTCTGTAACGTTGCTCTGACGGACGATAAACTCCCGTGCATAAGTCGTTACCGTATAAGGGTAAGTATTGAAGTTGCAGTGGATAGAGTCCACCTCTATGCGCTGATTGACATTGCCCGATATGGCACGGTTATAATAGCCCTTCTCTGCCAAGTCCTTGTAATAGTTGAAAGCCGACTTGTCACACAGTACGAAGGCACGTTCCATGTTCTTCTCAATGGCATCCTTGTCAGGCGCAATGGTGAAGAACAGCTCATGGAAGCGACGTACATGCTCCCTTGCCTCTACGGGACGATTACGACTTGCATCCTGACTGAGGGCAAGCATGAGCGACTTTCCCTGGTCAAGCACATAGATTTTCTCCCGCTGCTCCTTAGCGAAACTGTACGAGGCATAGAGGGCATAACCACTTACTGCCACGCAGACGATGGCAAAGACAAAGGCGTAGAGCCTTATCTGTCTGAATGAGGTCTCGATGTTGTTGAGTGATTTGAATTCCATTTTTTTCTTTCCTTTTATAGCTGTTGATGAATTAAGCATTATTGCTCCATTTCTATTTTCCTTTGAGCAGCGCACCCTTGATACGTCCACCGACATTGCCGATAACCGACCCGGCACCTGCTGCGGCATATCGTCCGCCCGTGTAGGCACTTTGTGCACCGCGCTGTGCAGCTTGATTGACATTGCGACCATAAGAGCCGATACCGCCTCCTGCTTCGATAATCCAGCCTGCAACGGTGGGAACGCAGAAGTAACCCACGATACCGATAAGGAAGAAGACGATGTAGTACCACGTCCCCGAATCAGGCAGGTAGTTGGGGTCACTGAGCGCTTCGATGTCCTTCTGTACCATCAGCACCTGTATCTTCGTAAGCAGTGCCGTAAGGATAGAACTGACAGGCAGCCACAGGTATACAGAGATATAGCGTGAGAACCATGCTGTGAGCGAACCCGACAACCCGTCCCATACGGCAATGCCGAAGACTATCGGACCGAGAATGGCAAGAACGATGAGTATGAAGGTGCGCAGTGTGTCGATGATAAGCCCTGCAGCATGGAATAGGAGTTCTAAAAGGTCGTGTACCATCTTCATAATCCATTGCTTGGTCTGATAGGCAGCACGCTCGGCATACATACCCGCTATCGTCACGGCATCTTCAGGTCCGATGATGCCCATCTCCTCTATCTTTTGGTCGAACTTCTCGTTGGATACCAAGTAGGCTGTTTCGGGATTGCGCAGGTAGGCTTCCTCCTGCAACTTATCCCGTTTGGCGGTAAGCTCCGCCAAGTTGGTCTCCTGTTGGTGCACCATGCTTTCCGTTCCCTGCACTACGGGCGAGAGAACGGCATTCATCGTACCCAGTACGACTGTCGGGAAGAACATGATGCAGAAACCCAAGACAAAGGGACGGAGAAGGGGAAAGACGTCTATCGCCTCGGCACGGGCTATGGAAGCCCATACCCGAAGGGCAATATAAAAGAGCGCACCCAAGCCCGCAATACCCTTGGCAATACCCGTCATCTGGGCACAGAGGGGCATCATCTCGTCATAGGTCGAGTGTAGCAGCTCGTGTAAACTGGCAAAATCCATAAGCAAGTGTGTTTTATGAAAGTTCTTTCAAGTTCTTTTTTAGTCTGTGGATTTACCAATACCTGCTTGCCGTATTGCCGTAGAGTGCCTTGACGGAGGCAAGGTTGTTCTTTTCTCTTGCACGCACGTAGCTTACGGAGATGTTCTTCCTTGTGTAATACGACACGAGCGAGCGGTTTTCCCTAAGCGTGGTATAAATACGGTCGATGGCTTGCATACGCTCGTGGTCGTTCATCGAGAGGACACCCGACTTGACGATGGACTTGAGTTCCTTGAGACTCTCCCCACTCTGTTCCAAGAGCTTGGCATAGCCCGAAGCCATTGCAGCAAGTTCTGAAGGGCGGAAGTTCTTGTCCGAGAGCATTTTCTTATACGAGGTGACGTAAATCTCCGAGATGTCGCCCACCATCAGGATGCACTCCTTGACCTTGTAGGCATCTCCTATAAGGTTGTTCACCTTCTTCAGGGCATCATAATACTTCTTGGTGTCGTTGTAGAGTTTCTCCACCTCCTTGAATCCGTCAAGGGTGTTCTTCACCGTCTTGGAGGCGGTGGCAATCTCCTTGACCGAATTGACGATGTTGCCGGCAAAATTGCCGGGATCGGTTACCACCCACTGTGCGTGGGCCTTTCCGCTGAATAAAAGGACGGAGCCAATCAGCAGCATTAAAATTCTTGTTCTCATTGTTCTTTTTGTTTATGATGTGAATACTATGTTTGTCTGAATGTCCACTAAGGGATGTCTATTCAGCTTGCTGTTATAGGGATAAGTTGGACAAGTTAGTCCAAGTATTTGGACACGACTGTCTAATTGATTGGACACGTTTGTCCAATTGATTATCCACGTTTGGAGCATTATTTGTTTACGTTTGGCTAAACCAATACATTCTTTACATGTCTTGTCCGATTAACGATTTCGTGCAGCCCGTTTCTCTTGTGCAAGCTGCCGGATAGCCGTTTCGATGTCTCCACCGAGCTGTGCTGCCCTGTTCATTACCTCCACCTTCTCGGTTTCCTCCGTGGTGTAGGTCAGGTATTCCTCCATGCTCACTTCCGTGGCATAGACTGCACTCTGCATACCGCCCAAGCCTATCCATACCTCCTTGTAGAGCCTATTCGGGTCGTTGTTCTGGTTGATGGAGAGTATCTGGCTCTTCTCCTTTTCCGAAAGACCGAGCATCGCCTGTATGCCGTCGAACTTGGTCATGTACTTGCGCTGGTCAAGCAGTATCTTGCAGTCGGAGTTGTTGATGATGCTCTCCTTGACAATGGGTGATTGGATGATGTCGTCCACCTCCTGCGTTACGACAATGGCTTCCCCGAAATACTTTCTGACGGTCTTATACAAATACTTGATGTAGTCCGCCATGTTTGCCGAAGCAATCGCCTTCCACGCTTCCTCAATGAGTATCATCTTGCGGATACCCTTTAATCGGCGCATCTTGTTGATGAAAGCTTCCATGATGATAATCGTTACCACAGGAAAGAGGTCTTTATTATCCTTTACTTGGTCGATTTCAAAGACGATGAAGCGTTTAGAGAGCAGGTCGATGTTCTTGTCCGAGTTCAGCAGGAAATCATATCGACCACCACGATAGTATTGCTTCAATGTCGTAAGGAGGTTATTGATATTGAAGTCCGAGAGGGTTACCTTGATGTCTCGCTTTTCCATATCCTTTCGGTACACGTCCCGCAGATACTCATAGAAGGTATTAAAACAGGGTGTAACGCTGTGGTCAGCACATATCAGCTCGATATAGGAGTTTACGGCTGAACCAAGTTCGCCTGCCTCGGTCTTCGTGATATGCTCATCAGCACTCCTCCAGAGCGTGAGCAGCAGCGTACAGATACTCTCCCTTTTCTCTACATCGAAGAAGTAATCATCAGTATAAAAAGGATTGAAGGAAATCGGACTTTCATTGGTATAGGTGAAATACACACCGTCCTCGCCCTTGGTCTTGCGATGGATAAGTTCACACAAGCCTTGATATGAGTTTCCTGTATCAACCAAAAGGACGTGCGCCCCTTGCTCGTAATACTGGCGTACCATGTGGTTGGTAAAGAAAGACTTGCCACTGCCCGAAGGACCCAAGATGAACTTGTTACGGTTAGTGATGACTCCCTTTTTCATCGGTAAATCCGATATGTCCAGATGAACAGGTTTCCCCGAAAGGCGGTCAGCCATCTTGATGCCGAAGGGAGAGAGCGAATCCTTGTAGTTCGTCTCTGCCGTAAAGAAGCAGAGGGCAGGCTCGATGAAAGTATAAAACGACTCTTCTGCTGGAAAGTCTGCCGCATTGCCGGGTATGCCCGCCCAGTAGAGCGTTGCCGCATCAATGGTGTTGTGGCGAGGATGGCATTCCATAAGAGCAAGTGCAGAGCCCACGTCATTCTTGATCTGGCGAAGTTCTTCCTTATCGCTGCTCCATGCCAATACGTTGAAGTGGGCACGGATAGAGGTCAATCCCTGTGAGTGGGCAATATTGAGATACTCCTGTATCCATTCCTCGTTGATTTGGTTGCTACGGCTGTAGCGTGCCAGTGAGTGCATGTTTCTTGCCTGCTTTTCGAAGCGTTCCAAGTTGACATCGCTATCCTCGATGAAGAGATACTGGTTATAGATATGGTTGCAGGGCAACATCAGCCCTACGGGCGAGGCAAAGGACAACCTGCAATCCGAGCGGTCAGTGGACAGTCGCTCATATCGGCTATCCGTACTTACCGTTGTCGGCAGGTCATCCGTATCGGAAAGCGTATGCAGGCACAGGCGATTGTCGCCCACGCGCACAAGATCTGCTCCCAAGCGGATATCTTCCAAAGACGCATGCCCTTCTTCTGATAGAGAGAAATACCTGTCGAGTAGTCCACCCTTTTCATTTGTGCCAACCAACTCGTCTTCAATCATGCGGATAATCCTTATCTGTTCGGTATCATTGATGATACGCTCGAACTGGTCCACTGCTTCCATAAACTTCATCACCTCATCTTTGTTGGTGATTTCCTTGGGCAGCAGGTGTCCACGGCAGAGCGAAGAAAAATTGCTCTGCTGCGCCATACGCTGCTTGTTGGTCTTGGTCAGGAAGAGATAGACTGAGTGGTGGAGATACGGACGCTCATTGAAGTGCCGCTCAGAGGAACGGGCAAGGAAACTCAGTCCGCTATCAGAGAGCTTCCCTTGATAGTCCTCCTTGATGAACCAGTCCTGCTTGTGTACGATGCTGTAATTGGGTAGCACTTTTATAGCCTTGTGCCAGGCAGAGTGCATTGCTTCGTATTCTGTAGAGGTAACGGTAAAGAGTTCGGGCAGCTCCACACGGAAAGCCACCGTGATGTCAGCATCTTTGCTCACCATGCAGCCCTGCTCGATGGAGAGCAGCGGAAACTTCGACTCCAAGGTGGTTATCTTGCTTTTATTTCTCATTGCTTCGCTTTTTTTGGTTGAAGGTTACGGATAAGGTGGCAGACCGTACGGCGGTTCACAAGGTAGCGTGGGTGCATACGTACTGCTCCTTTTTTCATCAGCCCATATTGCCCGTACTTTCTATTCATGGTGAACGTTTGCCATACCACAAGGCTGGCACCCACTACGCCTATGATAAGACAGGTAATTTGGCTGACTCCACAGAGATAGAGAATGACCACAAGAATGAAGACGGCAAGCAAGCCTCCTGCAAAGAGGAAGAGATACTGTGCCTTCAAGCCCTTGAACTCTACCGTCCGGCCTACACCTTTGTTGATTTCAAATGCTGCCATCGCCTTACAGGAAGAAGCTTCTCAGGATAGTGGCAGCCACAATGAGGAAGATACACGCACCGAACCAAGAGGCTGCGGTCTTGCTCGTATCGGGGTCACCACTTGAAAACTTGTTGTATACTTTTATGCCTCCAATCAACCCCGCTACCGCCCCTACGGCATAAATGAGTTTCGTGCCGGGATCGAAGTAGGAGGTTACCATTTTTGTAGCTTCATTGATACCGGCAATACCATTGCCTTGTGCGTATGCTCCTATGGTGGCAGTCATCAGCAGGAGCATCATCAGTGTAATTTTTTTGTTCATTTGTATGTTATAATTTTAAGTGTGATAAAATTGCTTGTTCTTAAAAGGAAGGGGAAAGAGAGGCACATTTTCATGTGGAAACCTTGTAGCTGTTAATGAGCCGTTTTCTTTTCCCGCTTCCATCGTTGATTGTTTACAGATAATATGAAAGAGGCTTGTCGTCGTCATTATCGGATGAAGTGTCAGAAGCGCTTGAATCTGCCGGTATTGAGTTTTGAGAAAACAACATTGCTTGTTGCTCGCTTTGTTCTTCCGCTTTACGGATTTTCTCCAATAGCGAAGTTTGCTCACCCTGCATCTTGGCGATGTTCTCCTTGTACTTATCCAATAGATCTGAGTCTTGAAGCTGCCGAATGGTCTCTTTGACTTCTTTCTCATCAGCCTCCTCACAGTCCTTTGCCCATTTTTGCAGGCGGACTAAGTCACGTGCGAGGACGGACTGCCCTGACATCTCGGTTTCGTCCGATGTGGACTCAATGGGCAGAATTAATTCCTCACGGGCGACCTCATTCTCATCAACTCGCTCCATCTCGAAATCAACGTCCATCTCGTTGTCCCTTTCCTTCATGTCCTCTTTCTTTTCGGAGTTCTGAGGTGCAAAATTATTACTATTCTGCTCTGAATTTTCAGATGAAGAAGCAGAGGGAACTTGTGGGATAATAGGGGAAATGGAACGGCTTTTGCCAATCAGTACAAACTCGGCTTGATCTTCTTTTCCTTCTCCTTTTTGTCCGTCTTTTTCCTTCGTCGCTTCATTCTCCTTAGTCTGCTCATTGCCCTTTTTATTTTTCTTGATAAGGATGCCATACGGAGATACATACCGCATATAGAAGTACAGGATACCCAGCATTATCCAAATGATGATGAGTATCAGTATAAAACTGAAAAGTATTGTTTCCATCATAGTGTTATTGTTGTCTTGCGTCTTTGTTTTGCTGCCGCACTGTTGAGCAATTCCAAATGTTCACGCAGGTGTTCCCTAAGAATGTTGTCTATATATGCGGCTATGGAAACACGCTCCCCCAAGTCCTGCAACACGTTGCGCAGGTTCTGCAGCGTTTCCAGATTAATGGAGAAGGCTGTCCGCATTTGGGAGCGGACGGGATGAAAGTACAGGGAACGGTAGTCCTCTATGGAAAGGGAGGACACGCCGGGCTTTTCCATTCTCGGTTTCCTTTCCCGTTTCTGTTCCGTGTTCCCCGTTTCCTCTCTTTCAATTTCATCTACCAGTTTTTCTTTTGCTGTTTTCGTTTCTTTCGTCTCTTCTAAATTATTGTCTTCCTCCCCTGATGTTGCAGGGGAGGACTCAGTATCCTCGGAAGGGTCGAAGGAGTTTGGTATCGTGACAGGTTTCACCACGACATTGTCCTCTGCCATTTTCTTCAGCTTGTTTTCCAGCTGTTGCTTTCTTTCCTCAATCGTTGCCATTTTCTGTTTTCGTTTTTAGTTTGAGACGTTGAATTATCTCATTGACGAGTTCGTCCAGCCCCGTACCCGTTCGTAATCCCCTTGCAGGGGGCTGATAGGTAGAGCGGAACACTCCGCGCAGTCCGTATGTGGAAAGTTCGTGAGAGAAGCGGTGCGTGGCATATACATAGCCGGGCAGGAGCGTGAGTTCGTATTCGTCGATGAGCTTTGTATATTCATCGATGATGATGTTCCTTACTCTTCTGTCCACCTTGTTCCAGAACAGGATAATGTCCTTTATCCGAGAGTCGGACATCGAAACTCCAATCTCCGTGATAGTCTTGGCGTATGCCAGACATGAAACCAGCGACTGAATGTCGGCTTCAATCGGAGAAAGGATATAGTCCATCTGAAGGGACAGTTCCATCAGTTCGGTTGTTCCGGCATGTCCCGGGAAATCAAATATAACCAACTGGTACTTCTCGTTGCTGATACCGTCGATTTTACTTCGTGCAGTCCTGACGGCTTCCTTGGGTGCAGACTTGTAAATTCTGTATGCTTTTTTGCCAAGGTGATGAAAGTACTCCTGCATGGATTTGGAAAGCTCTTCGCTCTCCTGAACGATACTTTTCTCACGTTCCCTCAGTTTGTAGAAAGAGTCTTGCGACAGGTCGCAGTCCATCACGAAGAGGTTGATGCCTTGTTCGTAGTACAATATGCTGCTTACGATTTCGGCAAGAGTACTTTTTCCCACTCCTCCCTTTTGGGAAGAGAAGCCCAGAAAAAGGGGGCGTTGTTCTTTGTTCTCCATAATGATAATTTCTTAGTTCATATTATTTGTCTATTTGATGTTTGGATATTCTCTCATTATTAAGAGTCATCAGCAGACAGTTTGCTCTGACTGCGTATGGTTCGGGCGATAGTCCAAAAGGACGATTTCAAGTTCTTACAATTTGTTGTATTGACAATAGTTTGTCATGACAATAAATTGTTATGAATATGTATTGTTCCTTCTTGTCATCTTTGGTGCAAGCCAACGGTAATATGATATATTTTTTGCTTGTGTTATCATACCATTGTTCGCTCGTTCTGATTGCAAAATAAATGATATTTCTGCTGATTTTATTACAGCGATGAAGTGCAGGGAAATACGAGGAAAAAGAGTGAATATCTCTGATAATGAGATATTTGAAAATCTGACGTAACTTTGCAGGCGAGAATAATACATGGAGGTAACGTCCCGAAGCAGACACCCCAAAAGGGTGGATACTTCAATCGTATCAACTCTTGATATTGGCAAGGTGTGTCTTTGTCCGACAAACTCCGTTTCTGCCGACAAAGACCCTTGCCCCGAGGGGGGAGAGAATTACTCCAAAGTCGTAATTACAAAAAGGAAAGACAATGAATGATAAGATTGAACGATGGGACAGATGGGACACCCGTCTTCCCAATCCCAAAGACCAGCAGCGAGCGATTGATTTGTTTCAGCGTTCAGGGGCGCAGACCAAGTCGGATTTCGTGCGTGGTCGTATTCTTGGAGAGAGTTTCAAGGTGATAACGGTGGATAAATCCGCCGTGGAATATTACCGAAAACTCTCTGAACTGACGGCACAAATTCATAAGATTGGTGTGTTGTATAACCAGACCGTGCGTGCCATCAACAGCTATCACAGCGTAAAAACCGCACAGATTATGCTTGAAAAATTAGAAAATTTGTCGGCTCAAATTATCACCTTACAGGAGCAGGCTGTCAGTCTGACCATAGACTACCGCAAGAAATGATTGCCAAGATTTCTGCAACGGAGAACCTTGGAGGGGCACTCGGCTATAACTTCAAAAAGGTGGAGAAAGGGGAAGCAAGCATTCTCCTTGCCGCTGAGTTGTATCAGGACAAGGAGGGATATTATACGATGGAGGAGGTGTTTGCAGATATGGAAGCATTGATACCCAAGAAATGCCGTACCAAGAAAACGGTGTTCCATTGCTCCCTCAATCCTCACCCGGACGAGATACTATCCGATGAAACACTCACACAGATTGCCAAGGAGTATATGGAGGCACTGGGTTATGGCAACCAGCCTTATATCGTGTTCAAGCATAATGACATCGCCCGTGAGCATATCCACATCGTGTCGCTTCGAGTGGATAGCAAAGGACGAAAGATAAACGATAAGTTTGAGAAACGGCGAAGCAAGCAGATTACCGATGTCTTAGAGAGGAAATATAACCTTATTCCGAGTTCAAAGGTCAATGATAAGGAGGAAGCAGAAATGCCCAAGGTGGATATTGGTAAAGGAAACATCAGAGAGCAGGTGGCAATCGTTCTTCTCATGGTGCTTAAGCATTACCGATTCTGTTCCTTGGGCGAACTGAATGCCGTTCTTTCCGCATACAGCCTTACCGTGGAAGAAGTGAAGACGGAGTTTCGGGGAAGAAAATACGATGGGCTTGTCTATGTCCCGACTGACGACAAGGGCTACAAAATAAGCACACCCATCCATGCCTCGGACATTGGTCGTGGTATGGGCTATACTGCTGTACAGAACAGGATACAGAAATCAAAGCAAGCTATTAAGCCACTGATACTGGCAATAAGACACAGGATATTGGAAGTGATGTGTTCTTCTCCTCAAACAGAGAAGGCCCTACAACAAAGATTGGAAGAACAAGGCTTGCGTGCAGTAATCCGAAAGAACGAAAGCGGACGCATCTATGGCATCACATTCATTGACGATAAAGTGGGCGTTGTACTCAATGGCTCACGATTGGGCAAAGGATATGCCGCCAATGTATTCAACACCTATTTCTCTAATCCAACGCATAACCCATTCTTGGACAAGACGCTGTATGGCAGTCCTTCTGTCTGTTTGGAACAATCGGCAACTGTCCAGCCTTTACAATCCAATGCAGAGGAGGGTGATAACCTTGTCGATGAACTCATAGAGGATATGGTGGGGGACTCTTTCGTATCTACGGGCAACGATGATTGGAAAGAAGCGGCTTGGCAGCGTAAACTTCGCAGGCAAAGCAAAGTCAACCTCAGACGGAGGAAAAGATAGGTAAGGTATTTCAAACTTTGTTTGAGCAACATTCAAATGCAATTCAAATAACGATAATACAACAAATATAAAAGCAATACGATTATGGCACAAGAAGATGATTTAAGAGCATTGGGTAAAGTTATGGACTTTATGCGGGGCATATCGGTGATATTCCTCCTTATCAACTGTTATTGGTTCTGCTACGAGGCATTTCAGCAGTGGCACTTCACACTTGGTATCATCAATAAGATACTGATAAATTTCCAGCGAACGACGGGATTGTTTTCGTCTGTCCTCTGGACAAAACTCTTTTGCGTGGTTTTTCTTGCTCTCTCATGTTTGGGAACAAAGGGCGTGAAGGAAGAGAAAATCACGTGGCCGAAGATTTGGACGGTGCTTTTCTCTGGCTTTGTATTCTTCTTTCTCAACTGGTGGCTGTTGGTATTGCCCATCGGCAAGATCGGGGTAGCTTCCCTCTATATATTTACGCTGTCCGTTGGCTATATCTGTCTGCTGATGGGTGGCGTATGGATGAGCCGACTACTCAAAAACAACCTGATGGACGATGTTTTCAATACAGAGAACGAGAGTTTTATGCAGGAAACTCGGTTGATGGAGAATGAATACTCTGTCAATCTTCCTACACGCTTCTACTATAAGAAGAAGTGGAACAATGGTTGGATTAACGTAGTCAATCCGTTCCGTGCCTCAATGGTGCTCGGTACACCGGGTTCTGGTAAGTCCTACGCTATCGTGAACAACTACATCAAGCAGCAGATAGAGAAAGGCTTTGCCATGTACATCTACGACTACAAGTTCCCAGACCTTTCCGAGATTGCCTATAATCACCTGCTCCAGCATTTGGATGCTTACAAGGTAAAACCACAGTTCTATGTGATAAACTTTGACGACCCACGCAGAAGCCACCGTTGCAATCCCATCAATCCAGCCTTTATGACGGATATATCGGATGCCTATGAGAGTGCCTATACGATTATGCTCAATCTCAACCGCTCGTGGATTCAGAAGCAGGGAGACTTCTTCGTGGAGTCACCGATTATCTTGCTGGCTGCCATCATCTGGTTTCTGAAAATCTATGAGGACGGGAAGTATTGCACCTTTCCCCATGCCATCGAATTTCTCAACCGTCCCTACGCACAGATATTCCCGATACTCACTTCCTACGATGAACTTGCCAACTACCTTTCTCCTTTTATGGACGCATGGGAGGGTGGAGCGCAGGACCAGTTGCAGGGACAGATCGCCAGTGCCAAGATACCTCTATCACGCATGATTTCGCCGGCTCTTTATTGGGTGATGACGGGTGATGATTTCTCACTTGACATCAACAATCCTGATGAGCCGAAAGTCCTTGTTGTGGGCAACAACCCTGATCGACAGAATATCTATTCGGCTGCACTCGGACTTTACAACAGCCGTATCGTGAAGCTCATCAACAAGAAGAAACAACTCAAATCCTCGGTTATTATAGACGAGCTGCCTACCATTTATTTTCGTGGACTTGATAATTTGATTGCCACAGCCCGAAGTAATAAAGTAGCAGTGTGTCTGGGCTTTCAGGACTTTTCGCAGTTAACCCGTGACTATGGAGACAAAGAAAGCAAGGTGATTCAAAATACGGTGGGAAATGTTTTTTCCGGGCAGGTAGTCGGTGAGACGGCTAAGACGCTTTCCGAACGGTTTGGTAAGGTACTTCAGCAACGACAGTCCATGACCATCAATCGAAACGACAAATCCACCTCTATCTCCACACAGATGGACAGCCTTATCCCTGCAAGCAAAATCAGTAATCTCACACAGGGTATGTTTGTGGGTGCGGTGTCCGACAACTTTGACGAGCGTATCGAGCAGAAGATTTTCCATGCTGAGATTGTGGTGGATAGTGCCAAGGTATCTGCAGAAACAAAGACCTACGAATCAATTCCCACGATTGCAGACTTTACAAACGAAGATGGATCCGATAATCTCAAAGAGACCATCGAAGTCAACTATCGCAAGGTGAAGCAAGAGATACTATCGCTTGTGGAAACAGAGATTCAAAGGATAAAGAATACCCCTGTCTTATCCCATCTCTTTCCAGACAAGTAGCGCAAGCACAGATATAGCGTTGTGGATGTGGTGTGGTAATTAAAGAACAGAGTTATACTCACAAGTAAATTCTTATGATAGTTGTCAGTACTAACAAACTATGGCTGTAACAAATCGTTTTTCAATTTAGTCGTTTTAGGTGAGTGAGAAGTGTAAGATTGTACAGCTCGATATGGTTGGTGGAATGAAAAACGGGTATGGTGTATTTCCTAACTGATAAGATAGCCATAGTTTTTCAATTTATCGGTATAAATAAATTTGGCTTTGAAGAGGAAAGAGCTTTTAAGTATTACCAACAAAGTACGATTGGTACTCTGCCTACATTGAAGGCAACTACATGATTTATTTCTCTATCTTACAGCGATAGGCGGTTGTTTGATTTTACTTGCTATCTGTAAAATCCTTTTAAGCAAAGTGGTAACTGAAATTTCCAATACTCGTGCCATACTACAAATACCCAGCTCTTCTTTGGTCAGTTGAATGATTTCAGAATCAGTGTCAGGAAAATAGGCTTTGTCGGTGTAGCCGGTAATAACACGTTTCTGGCAATGTTTGCATTAGTAGCATTGTTTGCCATTGCGTTTCTTCTCATTTTTGATCATTTCCATTGAACAGCAATGTGGACATACTAACATGGATATTGCCCTCTTTCATCGCTTTATTACAATTAAAAAGGAAGTTACTGGACATTTATAATTCGCCCTATAATCCTTTGAAGTATACTTTCATTGCTTATTAATATAGATGCTGCACCAGTCATTCTGCTGATAATTTTATACTTGCAATCCGTTATCCTTACCTGCGCCATAAACACGCTGCCTTCTGCCGTTTGCCAAGGTGTATGTGATGTGGATGTTATGATACCATGGGCTGCTCCGTATGTTTCTGCATCGTAACCCTCAATTTCGATGCTTACCGTCATTCCTCTCGTTATCGTATTCACGTATTTATAGGGAATGTCTATTGTGCCTTGACGGGCATTTGTCATCTGTACCTTTGCACTGATGGTTTCGGGATAAGGTATAAAGTATGCACCTGCCAGTAGTCCCAATACCACAATGGTGATGATCGTGATGCCATAACGGACAATCCTTGATGGTATCTCTCCAATGATATGCCTTACCTTTTCGCTACGGAGTTCTATCTTGTCGTCTGCCATAATCTTCCTTTTTCTGCTGTTAGTTGCCCAATTCCAATTGATTCTTCACAAGGTTATAATATGCGCCTCTCTTTGCTGTGAGTACTTCGTGGTTGCCGATTTCTACCACCTTGCCTTTATCCAATACCACTATTTGGTCGGCATTCTTCACCGTACTTAGGCGGTGTGCCACGATAACTACTGTCTTGCCTTTGTAGAACTCGTCCAAATGTTCCACTATCATGCGCTCATTATTGGCATCGAGCGAGTTGGTGGCTTCGTCAAGGAAAATATAGTCGGGGTTCTTATAGACGGCTCTCGCTATCAATATACGTTGTTTCTGCCCTTGGCTCAATCCCACACCATCGCGACCAATCTTTGTGTTGTATTTTAAGGGCAGCCCCATCAC
Organism: Prevotella denticola; assembly: GCF_900454835.1. GTDB lineage: Bacteria > Bacteroidota > Bacteroidia > Bacteroidales > Bacteroidaceae > Prevotella > Prevotella denticola. The sequence goes on from NZ_UGTM01000001.1 coordinate 944,468, forward strand.
ATAATCGTGAATACAGGCTATCTCGGCAGCTTTCTGTAACCGCTGCTTGTCTATCTCGCCATCATCGACGGCAATGTTACGTGCTATCGACTCCGAAAAGATTACTCCGTCCTGCATCACCACCCCACACTGCCTGCGCCACCACTTCTTGTTGAGTGTGTTTATATCCGTTCCTCCAATGGTGATTTGTCCGCCCAATACGGGATAATAGCCTAACATCAGTTTGATAAGAGTAGTTTTACCGCTGCCCGATGCGCCCACAATGGCTGTTACCTTGCCTTTGGGGATTGTAAGGCTCACATCATCAATGATAGTTTTCAGTGCATGAGGGTCATACTTGAAGTTTACGTTTTCAAGGTCTATGCCTTGATTTTCTTCTTTCAGTGCCATTTCCAATCCTTGCTTTCCGTTCTCATCGTCCATGCGGTGTATCTCATTGATACGCTCAAGGCTTATTTTTACATCCTGCACCGAATAGAAGAAATTCATCAGTTGTTCTACGGGAGAGTTGAGTTGTCCGATGATGTATTGTACGGCGAGCATCATACCCAGTGTAAGCTGTCCGTGAATCACGGCTGTTGCTGCCACCACCGTGATGACGATGTTCTTCAGCTCGTTGATGCAGATGCTGCCCGCCTCCTGTGTCTGCTGGAGCTTCAGCGATTTCATCTGCACCCTGAAGAGGTCGGCCTGCACGTCCTCCCATTCCCAGCGACGTCGTTGCTCACAGTCCTGTAGCTTTATTTCCTGCATGGAAGTGATGAATTCATAGGTCTTGTTATTATTGATAGCCTGTTGTTCGAATAATTCATAGTCCAACACCTTTCTTCGTCTCAGGAAGAGCATCAACCATCCACCATATAAAAGGCTCCCCAAAAGGAAAATAAGGAATATTTGCCAATTATATGATAGCAATACAATACTGAATACGACGAATGTAAATATGGAAAAGGTGACATTCAGTGTCTGCTGTGTAAGGAAACTGTTAACGCGACTGTGGTCGTTCATTCTTTGCATGAGATCACCCATCATCTTTGTGTCGAAAAATGACATAGGTAACTTAAGCAATTTGATGAAGAAGTCGCTCACCAGCGAAATGTTTATCCGAATAGAGATCTGTAACAGCAACCAACGGCGAATAAAGTCAATAGCTGTACGGCTGAAGGTGAGCGTTAGTTGTCCCAGGAGTATCAACCAAATAAAACCAATGTCTTGGTTCTTGATGCCTACATCCACGATCGATTGGGTAAGGAAAGGTAGAATGAGCTGTAGTAGACTACCTACGAGTAGACCTAGGACAATCTGCCCGAAGTAACGGCGGTACTTTTTAATATAACCAAAGAGAAACTTGAAAGAGCGTTGCCCATTCTGATTATCTTTTTGAAACGGATTGGCATAGAATTTTGAAGTGGGTTCTAAAAACATTGCAATACCTTTTTCTTCGCTACCAGAACAGGTACTTATCCAATGCTTCTTGAATTCTTCTATATTGTATTCTACAAGTCCCTTACTTGGGTCAGCTATGTAGAAAGTTTTTCCTTTCTTAACTTTGTAGAGTACAACAAAGTGGTTTTGATTCCAGTGGAGGATGCAGGGAGAGGATATGTCTTTTATCTCCTCAACATTTATCTTACCGCATTCACAATCAAACCCCAACGCATATGCTGTGTTCCTGATGCTTAGCATGGATACGCCTTCTATTGTTGGACGGCACATCTTAGACAGGTAATTTGCAGAATATTTTTTTTTATAATACTTGCATATCATTTCTAAGCATGCTACTCCACACTGCATAGTATCATGTTGCAATTGATTTGGAAATTTATAACTTTTATTTAACAATGCCATCCTCATCGTCAATATTGTGAATCTTTTGCCTCAATGTTTGAGCTTTATGTCCTTTATTGAGGCTAAGCGAAACTTGTATATACACCATATTGGCTTTATCGGCATTCCACGATATGATGCTTTTGGTAAATTTGCTATTAGCATAATTCCTTTCGGAAAGCTTAATCTTACTTCTAAATGGATCCCATATCCCTGCGGTAAACATCCATTGTTTAAGGTGATAAGATGTAGAGAAATAGACAGCATCTTCTTGTGCTAAGTAAAGATTACCTCTAAATTCCTTACGGTTATTAATAATACCAAAATTCATACTCCAGTTCTTTGTTAAGTTCAAGTTACCCTCTACGTAGTAGTTCCATATTTTCTTCGAGTAGTCGAGATTGTCTTTCTGAAATAAAGTTTTTGAAAAAGCGCAGGATCCCGATAATGTTAATCGATCTTTAATAACTTCATAATTGAGAAAGGTACTTAGGGTATGAACTCGACTTTTATTATATTTATCCGTAACATAATAAATAGCACAATCATCAATATAGCTGTTCGGGGCAAAAGGATGGCGGCTGAACCTATACGAATAAGCTAGCTGAAAATATAATCTGCTGATATTGTAGGTGACATCAAGTCTATTATTATATTCTATGTAAGGACGTAAGTCAGGATTGCCCTTTTCTATCTCTATGGAATTCAACTTTCTTGTGATATTTGCCATATCTGTCAACTCTGGTATATGGGGAATAAGTTCTGTATTTAAAGAGAAAGTCAAATTATTGATTGGAGCATATGAAAATTTAATCATGGGGCGCATGAATCTTTTCGTATAGGAGATACTGTCCTTGTTATAGCTAACAATATTCCCTCCAAGTCCAATCTGATAACTTAGTTTCTTATAGCGACCAAGCAATTGTACATAACTAAACATGTCATAGCTGTCAGAATGGTCTTTCTTCATTATATCTTGGCTATAGTTGTTATTTGTTTTGGCATAATTTATCCTTACTCCTATAGAAAGATTATTCATGTCATTTATCTTATGTTCGTACAAGAGTTCCGGAATAAACGATAGACGCTTACCACGCACACCATACTGATAGTTAAATGAAATCATGGAAGACTGGTCCGTCTCCATAAAATTATATCTATAATTACTGGTTCTGCATGTTGTTAACAAGTCAAATATCAGATTATCCTTTTTCGAAATCTTTTGGAATGCATATATGTCAAATGAATATAAATTTGATTTGTACGTGGGTGTCAAAGCGGTGTTACTTATGAAGTTATTGAATGTGTACACTTTCTGTAAGGTTTCATCTTTGTTATTATTGTAGAATTCTGTGTTGAAATTAACGTTCAAAAGAAGTGATTTAGCAACATGACTATACACACCTTTAAGACTATGTTGCCGATAACTATAAACCGAGTTGTCGCCTTCTTTTATCTGTAAGAGCGAAAGCGGATCGGATACAAGCCTTGTGTCAATTCTGTTCTTGGTATAATGCCTGAGCTTATTGCTATAAATAAACGTGATTTGATCCTTTACGTTATTAAGTTTCAGAAAGATGTTATTTTCACTTGATAAAGTCGTGACAGCATCCATTGTTTTGAATCCGAATCCATAACCTTTTACCCCTTCCTTAGTCTTGACATTAAGGATTCCACCAAAATTTTGAGTAGCATATCTAACGCCAGGATTATCTATAAACTCTATCGACTTTATTTGGTTGGGTAAAATTGCAAGATATTCATCAGCAGTAGCTGGCATACCATTTATTTGATAGGCGACGCTTTTTCCATCAAACATTGTAATTCCCATTGACTCTTTGGAAATAATAGCATTAGGCAAATGGAGCTTATTAAGTACCCCCCATACATTGTTAGTACTTTCCCTAAGCTCTTTATTTGGATATATTATTAATCTATCCACCATTTTCTTATATCTTGAAGCTTTGATAACAACTTCTTTAAGCACTTGTGTCTCCTCTTCTAACATGATATTTACAGAGTCCTGTCCATCATATAGCCATGTTTTAGTTTTATAACCGATAGAAGAAAATGTTAATGTATTCCCTTTGGTAAGGTTGTTAATGGTGAACTCTCCATTTTCATCTGTTGTCGTCCCCCCCAAAGGTCTATTGTTATTCTGTACATATATTAAAATATTTACGAAAGGTATTGTTGCTTGTTTTGCATTTATTACTCTACCCTTAAGTCCTTCACCAAAAGATGTAAATGATATAGTCCCAAAAAGAATTAGCAGAAGATACCTCATATATATATATGCATTAAATTATTGATAAAAAGCTAAAGACACCTAATCTTATTTAGCTCTTTTTTTTGAGACTATTGAATTATTCAATAACTCAATAATATAGTCAACTTTTGAATAACCTTCTTTCAATACACAAAACTCTTTCGGTTCATCTAATAGAGACTGCGAACAACGTTTAGAACAGACAGGAAGCATATCACAATTTATGCATCGTTCAGGAATTTGTAAATTCATCCTGTTCATTAATTTAGTGTAGTCCCATATTATTACACCATCTTCTCTAAGAAATCCGCAAGAATTAGCTTCATTAAATTTTCGAGCTGTACACTTATAAACACGACCATCATAATTGATCACAACTTCATTTAGATTGTCGGCATAACAACTGCAAAGTTTATATTTCAAGTCAAGATATGTACATACAAATCCTCTTGTTTGACATTCCTTTACAAAGTTATTTATTATGCAATCGTCTATTTTCTTTTCATTCACTTGCCATACTTTATGTACGGCAATTGTTGCTCTTTGTGGATCCAAGAAAGGCTCTATATCAGATACCATTGATTGCAATCCTACACTTGTCTGTGGAGAAACATTTATGCGCAATACTAACTCATAATCAGAAAGATGCTCTTTTATTAAAGATAAAGATTCTAAGATTCTGTCATATGAACCAATTGCTTTCTTATCTTTGTACTTTCTTATTGTATTGTGAATATTTCTACATCCATCAAGAGTTATCTGGAATGTAGAATGGTATCCTTTTATTGCATCTACAAAATCTTTTGTTAATAGTGTAGAGTTTGTGGTAAAGTTTATGGTTATTTTAAACCCTTTAATGCTAGCAATAGGGTTTATTAGGGATAATATATGCAGAATCTTCTCTTTATACAATAAAGGTTCTCCTCCGAAAAAGCTTAAAGTCAACAACTCAAAGGGTGCTTTGTCATATTTTAACTTTATGTGCTTTATAATAGAAGAGATTGTATCTTCTCCTATCACAGAATTATCAATATGGTTTTCATAACAGTACCAACATCTTAAATTACAATCCATGGTCATATTGATAATCATGTGATAAGTTTTGCCCGAGAATTTCCTATCCATAACATCGCTAATATAAGTTGCTTTTTCATCAAAAAAATCAGGTATAAGCATACCTTTTTTACACAGATCATAGAATAGTTGGGGCTGTTCTTTCTCTAATTCTTCAAAATTCCCCATTAAAAGAAACTTATTTATATCTCTTTTATTGGTAATTAAAAAGGATACAGTATAGGCATTGAAGATAATACACGATTCTCCTTGTTCTATATAATGATTATATTTACTGATATTCATATTTAAATAATTTTGATAAGTGCAAGATTTCCTTGCACTTATCAAATTAATACTTCTGCTTATTTACAGTTACAATTGTCTAAGAATGTGTTTTCAGTAGACGAATCCTGTCTTGTGCATGAGCAATTATCCAAGAATGGAGATTCGATTTCTGTCCGATTGGATAATCCTCCGAGCGTTTCAGAGAGTAAGTCATCACTAAGAATTGTGATTTTATTAATCTTCTTCATAATTTTGATGTTTAATTTGCCTTCTTTTAGCTTCCGGCATTGCTTTGTAATGTCTGTTCAATAATATTGTCGACAAATTATCTTCTTGACGCTGCAAATATACATATACATATTGTTTAAAACAAGAAAAATAGTTTTTTTTTTTTTCAAAATTTGTATTTTCTTAGTATTTTAGCTACATTTGTAGCATTATTTACTATCTATACATTGTTTATATGGAAAAAAGATTTATTACATTAAAAGATTTCGAGATTACTCCCAACGAGAATGTTACTGAGCGTAGCCAAAAATTCCAAAGCTATATTGACCAAATGGAGCAGTTCGGCTGCAAGAGTTATTGGGTCATGGCAAAAACGGGAGTTGGAGCAAAAATGCAGATAGAGGGCTATGATGGTGAAGTTTCCGCATACATTTCCAATGATTACCTTGGTATGTCGCAAAGGACTGAGACCAAGGAGGCTGGCATAAATGCCGTCCTGAAATACGGTACAGGGGCAAGTGCCGCTCAAGCCATAGGAGGCTATTTAGACATCCATCAGCAGTTGGAACAAGGCATTGCAAAGTTCGTTGGTCAGGAAGATGCAATTCTCTTCTCATCTGGATTTGGTGCCAATGCAGGTTTGCTCCGTGCTATATTGGGAAAAAATGACATAGCCTACATTGATTCGTATATCCATACCAGTGCCACAAGTGGTTTAATTGGAACCAATGTAAAGCATATAGGACACAACGACATTGACTATCTTGACATGATCCTTGAACGGGAAACGGGAAAATATCAGACTCGATTGGTCATCATCGATGGGGTCTATTCCCAGAATGGAGATTTATCAAAACTTCCCCAATACATTGCGGTCTGCAAGAAACACAATTGTCTTCTTATGATGGATGACGCTCACGGCATTGGAGTTATGGGAGAAAACGGCAGAGGAACAGCCGAATATTATAATTGCTTGGGACAAGTAGATATTATTACAGGAACTTTCAGTAAGTCTTTCGGATGTGTCGGTGGTTTTGTTGCCGCGTCAGAAAAACTGATTCAGTATCTGAGATATTATGCTGACAGTAATGTCTTTTCCGCAGCAATGACTCCACAGGTTGCAGCATCTTCCCTAAAGGCACTGGAACTCATACAGACACAACCAGAGATTCGCAAGAAGTTGTGGACTAATGTCAATTATCTGCGCAAACGACTGACAGAGGAAGGCTTTGATATAGGCTGCTCCATATCAGCCATATTTCCTATTATGGTAAGAGACAATAAAAAAGTATACGAAATAGCACGAGAATTGCAAAAAAGATGTATCTTTGTAAGCGGTATCACATACCCTGCGGTAAGAACTAAGGAAGCACGGCTTAGAGTCAGCGTGTTGGCTTCCCATGAAACAGTACAGTTGGAACAATTGGTAACCGCTCTTGTGGAAATCAGAAAATCAATACCTTTTTAAATGGCAGAAGAAGAAAACAAAACCAAAAGATATAGAAGGACAAACGTCGACATACAGGCAGACATTATCAAGGCAGCAGAAAGTCTGATTAAGAAAAAAGGCTTTGCATCAATGCTGGTGACAGAACTTATTAAGAAAGCCAGGATTGAACCGCTTGTCTTCTATAACAGATATGACAATCTTAGCGAGTTTTATGATGAATTCGTTAAGAGATACGATTATTGGTTTAAGGGTGTCCTGACTGGAATTGAATTTCCGACAGATTCAAAATTAGGGTATATCAATATTCTCAAGAATCTGCAGGAGGAACTTCAAGAAAAATCTGTGATGTTAGAACTATTACGTTGGGAAATTGCAGAAGGGAATGAGACAACTGTTCGTACAGCCATGCTTCGTGAAATGCACACTTTGCCTCTTGTCAATATCTACGAGACAAAATTTAAGGATACAGACATCTCAGCCATATCTGCACTGATTATTGGTGGTATATATTACCTTAACCTGCATAGGGATCGCTCTAAATTTGCAGAAATAGACTTAAACACAGAGGTTGGTCGCAAACGCATAGAAAAAGCTTTGGAGGATTTAGGGAATATGATATTCCACTATCAAGATCTGACTGATTACAAACATACTGTTGCAGAGAAAATGAAAGAAAACGGCATTAGTGATGAAATCATTAAAAAATGCCTTAATTGAACGATACATAACAAGTATATTCCCCACTTATCTAGCGTGATAATTGGGGGATTTTTAAGTCGTCCAGTAAAACTTTTTTCTTCCAATCTGTGTAATAGAAATCGTCTTTAACACCACTTTTTTTGACTTTAAATCCAAAAAATAAGTCATTTTCTAATAAGAACAAGCATTTTTGTGATGCTTACTATTTGGAACTAAAATACAAGTCCCCATAGAGTAAAAATGCCTGTATCGCCTATAGATAAACGGTTTGCAGACTTTCAGTTTATTTTTTGTGAATAGCAATTGAATATTCTTATTATGGAAACGATATTCTAGCTAAGTGATTTTTGAGGTTATCCTGTAAACTAAGTACAACAGGTTATTTCACATAAATTCCTTTTATTTCCCACTTTTCCCGAAAACTTTTATATCTCTTCATATACCTATAATTTAGCTGCTTGATAAAAGTATTCACCATAAAAATTATCAAGCAATGGAATCAAACAGCAATGACAATTACGTGCTGGTCTTGGAAGACCGCACGGAAGTAAAAAATGAGCAGGAAGCGGGCAAGCTGTCCGTCGTGTCCGGTGTTGACGACAAGGGAAACCTCAAGACCACAGAGGCTGCCGCTGCCAATCAGGCAGCGTTCTTGAAGTTCAATAGCAAGGACGGACTTCTGAAGAACTTCATGGCCAACTTCCTCAAACAGTTTAATAACCCAACTCATTTTGGACTGTACAAAGTATTGGCAGACAATGTGGAGCAGGGCGTGGATAACCTGCGCACCATGCTGCAAAGCCGTGAGAAGCTCGAAAGCAAGCAGCAGCTGGCAGAGATTGGAGTGTCCTTTGAGGATTATCTGCCGCAAAAGAAGAATACCACTGCCATCGACCCCGAGAAAGTGGACTGGAAGATGCTCGACAACCTTGGACTGTCCCGTGAGAGATTGGAACAGAGTGGAGAGTTGGAAAAAATGCTTAACTGGCAGAAGACCAACCTCTTGACGATTGCCGTTCCCTTTGGCGAAACGACTATCTACACCGAAGCCCGCCTTGCGTTCCGTACGGACGATAATGGCAATATCGGTTTGGCAATTCATCCTTTGAGAAAAGAACCACAGCTTGACTTTCCCTATATGGGCTACAAGTTCTCTCCCGAAGAAAAGGAGCAACTCCTCACTACGGGTAATCTCGGCAAGACCATTGAAGTAACACCCAAGAATGGCGAACCTTTCTCTGCCTACGTCTCCATCGACCCGCAGACCAACGAAATTATAACCCTGCGTGCCGACCGTGTGAACATTCCCAAGGAAATCAAGGGCGTTACGCTCTCTGATGTACAATACAAAGACCTCGTGGAAGGCAAAGCCGTGAAGGTGGAAGGTATGACTGCCAAGAGCGGTAAGTCCTTTGATGCCACGCTTCAAGTTAATGCCGAGCGAAAGGGCATTGAGTTTATCTTTGGCGACAGCAAGAGTTTAAGAGAACGACAGGAACACAAACAGACACAGCAGCAAGGCATCCCACATAAGCTTTGCGGCTTAGAGTTATCAGATAAACAGCGTGAAGCCTTGGATAGCGGTCGTACACTATATCTAAAGAATATGGTGGATAAACAAGGGCAACCTTTCAACGCATACGTTCGTATGGACAAGGAGCAGAACCGCCCACGTTTTTACAAGTGGAATCCTGACAAGAAGCAGGAAACCGGCAAAGAAAAAGTGGTTACCGTAGCCGAAGAACACAAAACACAGGTAGCTGTCAATAACCACGGCAAGACGAATGAAGCCACCAAGGATGTGAAAGAGCCTCTCAAAACGGGACAGACACAACCTACTGCCGAGCAGAAGCAAAAGCAGGACGAGAACAAGCAGAAGAAGTCCCGTGGACGTAGATTGTAACCTTAAAACCATTCAGCACTATGACAACTTGTATTATTGCCGAGAAACCCTCGGTAGCCAGAGATATTGCCCGCATCGTAGGAGCAACGAGCAAGCAGGACGGATATATGGAAGGCTGCGGCTATGTCGTTACTTGGGCAATGGGACACCTCATCGCCCTTGCCATGCCCGAATCCTATGGTTTTTCCGCTTATAAGCGTGAGGACTTACCCATTCGTCCCAATCCCTTTCAGTTAGTGGTACGACAAGTGCGTAAGGACAAGGAGTATGTATCAGATCCAGCAGCATTGAAGCAACTCAAGGTGATACGCTCCTGCTTTGACAAGGCAGACCGCATCATCGTTGCCACCGATGCAGGGCGTGAGGGTGAGCTCATCTTCCGCTATATCTATCAATATCTAAATTGTCGAAAGCCTTTCGACCGCCTTTGGATAAGTTCACTCACAGACAAGGCTATCCGTGAAGGACTTTCCAATCTCAAACCTGGAAACTGTTACGACAATCTCTATCATTCCGCCAAGGCAAGAAGCGAAGCCGACTGGTTGGTGGGTATCAATGCAAGCCGTGCATTGTCTATCGCCCGCAAGGGAGGCTATTCTTTGGGACGGGTACAGACCCCAACACTTGCTATGGTCTGCCGTCGGTACATAGAGAATCGTGATTTTTCTTCCGTGCCCTATTGGAAATTATCCGTTCACACAGAAAAAGAGGGCTTGTCGCTGAAAGCCGTTGGCTGTAAAGACAATGAGAGTGAAGCATCGGCACAGACTGCTCTCGCTGCACTTCGCAGTCAGAGCCAGCTTACAGTGGAATCGGTCGTAAGAAAGGTGGCTGGTACACCGCCACCACTCTTGTACGACCTTACTGCCTTGCAGAAAGATGCCAACAGACGCCACGGCTTTTCTGCAGACAAGACCCTCTCGATAGCCCAAAGCCTCTATGAGAAGAAAATCACAACCTATCCACGCACAGGCAGCAGATATATCAGCGAGGACGTCTTTGAGGAAGTACCCGCCCTGCTCCACAAGATAGGTAAGCCCCTATCCAATCCGCTTAACCGCCACTCGGTGGACAACGCTAAGATAACCGACCACCACGCTATTATCCCCACGGGAGAAACACCTTCCGGCTTATTGGCGGATGAAGCAATCCTATATAATATGGTGGTAACCCGTTTTATCGAAGCCTTTTCGCCTGACTCCGAGGAAGAACGTATGCAGGTGCTGTTCACGGACGGCACCAACACCTTTACTTGGAAAGCATGCCGACAAATCTCCTTGGGCTGGAAAGCCGTGCAGAAAGAAGTCAAATCAGATGACGAGGAAGAGTTACTTGCCACATTGCCCAATTTAACAGAGGGTGAACTCCTACCACTTCTCAATGCCGAGATTACCGAACACAAGACCAAGTCGAAACCGCTCTATACCGAAGCCACCCTGCTCTCCGCTATGGAGAACGCAGGCAAGGAAGTGGAGGATGCAGAAAGCAAGAAGGCAATGGCGGAATGCGGTATTGGCACACCTGCTACAAGAGCCAATATCATCGAAACGCTCATCCTCCGTGATTATATCCGAAGGGACAAGAAAGCCATCATACCTACCGAGAAAGGGCTGGCAGTCTATGAGATTGTCAAGGACAAGAAGATTGCCAATGCGGAGATGACAGGCAGTTGGGAACTGGCTCTTGCCGCTATCGAGGCAGGTCAGATGCCGCCCGAAAGTTTTGCACAAGGTATCAACTCCTATATTAGTACCATCTGCGAGGAACTGCTCTCGCTTGCTTCTGAACAGAAGTCTTACCCGACCTACCGCTGTCCCAAGTGCGGCAGTGAGAGCGTGGGCATCTATGCCAAGGTAGCCAAGTGCAGAAACAAGGACTGCAACTTCCATGTTTTCCGCGAAGTCTGCGGCACGCTGCTCTTCGAGGACAATATCCGGGACTTGATAACCACAGGACGAACACCCGTCCTCAATGGCTTGACCAGCAAGGCCGGTAAGAAGTTCAACGCCCGTCTGGTGCTGAATGAAGAATATACCACATCCTTTGTATTTGAAAATAAGAAAGGAAAACAACGAGGGAGATAATCCCGACAGAAACGGAGAATTACAGATATAGGTTGGGAGATACAAGTATTGCCTCCCGACCTTTTTACCTCCACTTTATTAAAAGAAAACACTATGGCATACAATAAGAAAGAAGTCCTGCAAGCCAACACGGAAGCCATCCGTGTGGTCTTGCGATTAGAAAAAGAACGCCGCGAAGCCACCGAAGCTGAGAAAAGTATCTTACGGAACTATCAGGGCTTCGGTGGCTTGAAATGCGTGCTTAATCGCACGGACACCCCCGACGACATACGCTATTGGAGCAAGTCTGAGCAGAATCTCTTTGAACCTACCCAACAGCTCAAGCAGATGATTTATCGTGAAGCCTTAGATGCCAATACCGCCAAGCGGTATTGGGAGAGCATCAAGGCAAGTGTACTGACCTCCTTCTATACCGATACCCGTATCGTCACCGCCATTGCCGATGCTCTCACTTCTGTAAATGTACCCATACGTCGATGTTTGGATCCTTCGGCTGGCATGGGTGCCTTTGCCGAAACCTTTGCAAGGCAGGCTGGAGTTGTAGATGCAATGGAAAAGGACCTGCTCACTGCTCGTATCAGCCAAGCCCTGCACCCTTATGGCAAAGGTAACATTTTCGTCCGGAATGAGCCTTTTGAAGCCATTGGAGAGTTAGAAGACAAGGACAAGTATGACCTTGTAACAAGTAACATTCCCTTTGGTGATTTCATGGTTTATGACCGAGAATACAGCAAAGGCAAGGACGCTCTCAAGCGTGAGTCCACACGTGCCATTCACAATTACTTCTTCGTGAAAGGTCTGGACTGCATCAAGGAAGGTGGCTTACTGGCATTCATCACTTCACAGGGTGTTTTGGACAGTCCTCGCAATGAAGCCATACGTCGTTATCTCATGCAGAACAGCCGCCTTATCTCCGCTCTCCGACTGCCATCGGGTATGTTTTCAGACAATGCAGGAACGGACGTAGGCAGTGACCTCATCGTCCTGCAGAAGCAGACAGGTAAAGAAATCAGCAAGGGCATCGAACAGCAGTTCGTAGAAACCGTTTCTGTTCCCAAGGAAGAAGGCTCTTCTGTCGTCTTCAAGCATAACTCTCTTTTTGTAGGAGAATGGAAGGACATTTCTCATCGCACCATTGCCACAGAGCGCATAATGGGTACAGACCCTTACGGAAGACCTGCATGGGAGTATCGATTCACGGGAGGGATTGAGGAAATGGCAGAAAGTCTCCGAACACGAATCTCCCTTGAAATGGGACAACGTATCGACCGTAAGCTATATCAGACCGGTATACCGATGACAGAGGAAGAATGGCAGGTGAGGGTTGATGAAATGCTGCAAAAATTAGGAGTTTCCGTGCAGGCGGAAGGAAAACCGCAAATGCTGGAAACAAAGGAGGAAGACGATACTGACGCCCATAACCTCATGCCCGACAGTATCAGGAAACAGTTGCCAAAACTTTACAGCACGGAAAAGGAACTCATAGGCGATAAGGTTGCCTACGCACGCTATTTCTTCCCTATGGGAGCATACACAGCCTACCTTCTGGAATATGACCCCAAGAGCCGCATTGGTTTTGGTGCCGTCACGATGGGCTATGGCTGGGAACTTGGCAATATGTCCCTTGATGAGATGGAAGGCGTGAAGGTAAGAGGACTGGGGATTGAACGCGACCTGTATTTCTCTCCTAAGAAATTGCACGAGATAGCCGAGTTGGAAGAAATCGTCAGGGAACAATATACCAAAGAAGAAGTGGTGGCAGAGGAAATCAAGGAAGAAGCGGTAACAAATACAGAAGACACGGTTAAGAAGACTGTGAACGGTACTTCTGGAATCAAGATATCCAAGGAAGAGTTGGAAACTGAAACAGAAATTAATGTCGGGCAAGTCATAGAACCGGACGATTTTACCATTACCAAGGCACAGGCAACAGAAAATACCGTTTCCAATGGAGAGACTACTCCATTGCAACCACCATCATCGGAGTCTGTACCACAGCAATCTGTGTCAGAGCAACCATCCATAAACGTTGAACCTGCACCCGAAGGTGTACCCGCCTTGACACTTCACCGACAATACGAACAGGAAAGGTCGGAAATCCGTACGGATATTGAAGCCCCAAGAGAGATGAACGGACAGACGGTGTTCTTTGACGACGATCATCATCCAGTGGTGGACAATAATATGGAAGACATCGGACAACCGGAGCAGCTGTCACTGTTTGCCCCGGAAGAATACAGCCTTTGGACAAGAGAGGTCAGCCGTGTGAACAATGAAATCAAGGATAATTCAGGAACTTCACAGGCGCACCGTCCTGTAACACAAACTGCTCCCCAGAAACCATCGGAGTCCAAGATACAAAAGTCAGTAACCTCTCCTCAACGGCGTACCCGTAGTAGCAGGAAAGCAGCTTCTTCCTCTTCACGTGAGCCATCCCTTTTCGACTTCATGAACGAAGACGAGGAGCGCAAGCCAAAACCGATAGCGGAAGTCAGAAAGGAGTTTGACGCTTCCCCACGCCCTTTTCTCTCTTCGCCGGACTCTCACCTGAGGGACGGCTCCATTGTCGTGCAGAAAGGGCAGGTGGGGTTTCTTTCTGATCTGAAGCGACATCCCACCTTTAACCCGATGGACTTGCCGTATGCGCAGCTTTCCCGTCTAAAAAGCTATATCGAGATACGGGAGTGCTATCATCGTCTCTATGACTACGAGGCAGAGAACCATGCAGAAGACAGGGAAGACCGCAGCAGGCTCAACCACCTGTATGATGACTATGTTGCACGCTGGGGCTACTTTAACCAGAAGGCGAACACCGACATCATCAAGATGGATGCTACAGGCGTGGAAATGCTCTTCTTGGAACGCTCCGAAAACGGCAGGTACATCAAGGCGGACATCTTCGACCATCCAACGGCATTTTCTACCACGGAACTGACCGTTGCCGCAGACCCGATGGAGGCATTGGGTGCATCGCTCAACAAGTACGGTACGGTGGAACTTGACTATATGAGTTCGCTTTTACCTGATATGGAGGAAAGCGACATCATTTCTTCCTTGGAAGGTCGCATCTATTACAATCCCGAAGAGAATGCCTACGAAGTGGCGGACAAGTTCATTTCGGGCAATGTAATAGAAAAGGCGGAGCGTATCGAGTCGTGGCTCTTGGACCATCCCGACCACGAAGAGGCAAAGCAGAGCCTTGCTGCCTTGCGTGCAGCCACGCCAACACCCATTCCATTTGCAGACCTTGACTTTAATCTCGGTGAACGCTGGATACCTGCCAAAGTCTATGGCAGGTTCGCCTCGGAGTTCTTCGGGACGGATATTGGCGTATCCTACCATTCCAACATGGACGAGTATTCCATTGTCTGCGACCGAAAGAATGCCAATATCTGGCACAAGTATGCCGTACAGGGTGAGTTCCGCCGCTATGACGGTATCAATCTCTTAAAGCATGCCCTACACAATACCATTCCCGACATCAACAAGAGCAAGGAGATGACGGACAAGGTTACGGGAGAGACGAAAACTATCAAAGTAAGGGACGGACATGCCATACAGATGGCAAATGCCAAGATTGAGGAAATCAGGCAGGGCTTTGTTGATTGGCTCGGACGTACACCTGACACGTTCAAGCAACAACTCTCTGACCGTTATAATCGTCTTTTCAACTGTTTTGTGCGACCCAACTTTGACGGCACGCACCAGACGTTTCCCGACCTTGACCTCAGACGATTGGGTATTGCAGACCTCTACAAGAGTCAGAAGGATGCCGTGTGGATGCTCAAAACCAACGGTGGCGGCATCTGCGATCACGAGGTGGGAGCGGGAAAGACACTCATCATGTGTACGGCTGCCTACGAGATGAAGCGATTGGGACTCTCAAACAAGCCGATGATTATCGGACTAAAGGCAAACGTCTTCGATATTGCCGATACCTTTAGGAAAGCTTATCCTAATGCTAAGGTACTCTATCCAGGTAAGAACGATTTTAATAAGCAGAACAGACAACGTATCTTCAACGATATCAAGAACAACGATTGGGACTGCATCATCCTCACGCACGAGCAGTTCGGCATGATACCGCAGGCCTTGGAGATACAGGAAGCGATTATGCAAAAGGAACTGGATTCCGTGGAAGAGAATCTCGAAGTGTTGCGACAACAAGGAAGAGACATCTCCCGTGGGATGCTCAAAGGACTGGAAAAACGCAAGCAGACACTGGAAGCAAAGCTGCAGAACATACAGGACAGCATCGCTGAGCGTAAGGACGATGCCGTGGACTTCAAGATGATGGGTATTGACCACCTCTTTGTCGATGAGAGCCACCAATTCAAGAACCTGATGTTCAACACCCGCCATGACAGGGTGTCGGGCTTGGGCAATCCTGATGGCTCACAGCGTGCCTTAAACATGCTCTTTGCCATTCGTACCATACAAGAGAGGTCCGGCAAGGATTTGGGAGCCACTTTCCTTTCGGGAACGACTATTTCCAACAGTCTGACAGAATTGTATTTGCTCTTCAAATACCTCCGTCCGCAGGCTTTGGAGAAGCAGGGTATCAACAGCTTTGACGCATGGGCAGCCGTCTTTGCCAAGAAATCTACCGACTACGAGTTCTCCATCACAAACGACATCATTCAGAAAGAGCGGTTTAGGACGTTCATCAAAGTGCCCGAACTTGCCGCCTTCTATGCGGAGATATGCGATTTTCGCACTGCCAAGGACATCGGTATTGACCGTCCGGAGAAGAACGAGATACTACACAACATACCACCCACGCCCGAACAGGAAGTCTTTATCGGAAAGCTGATGGAGTTTGCCAAGAGTGGCGATGCCACGCTTTTGGGACGAGCACCTCTGAGTGAGAGCGAGGAAAGGGCAAAGATGCTGATTGCAACAGACTACGCCCGCAAAAGATTCAAGATATTTGTATCTTTCAGATAACCAATAAAATAAGAATGAATAATGGATAAATGGGTTACGACTTGGAAACGAGCGAGTTTCTTTCTCCTTCTTTATTCTGCAATGCCTCAAAGAACACTTAAATTGATTGTGCAAAGATAATGCTTTTCTGATGAAAACAGTGTGCTTTTACGGAAATAAATAGGAAACACACCTAAAAAATAATCACATACAAAGTCTAATGGGAGGAATTTGACGGGATTTTCAGCCTAATTATTAAGCCTGCAAAAAATACCCAGAATCAACTCTTTTGCATTGCAAAATAAGAAAAATGAAACTTTTTGGAGAAAAATCCTCCGAAAAATTTGGCAGATTGAAATAATTTGCATAATATTGCACTTATAAACACAGAACAAACGTTCTGTTCTAATTCTAGTATAATGAAATAATGGAAAAACAAATAGATAAAGAAAGCATAAGCAAAAGGGACATTATCCTTAATGAATCGTTCAGGCTGTTTCTGAAAAAAGGTTATGCAGCAGTATCATTTTCGGATTTAGTGGAAGCTACTGGCATTTCTCGTGGCAATATGTTCCATCACTTCAAGAATAAGGAGGATATATTCAATCATGCCGTTGATAGGTTTGTATTTGAATTCTTGACAAATGATGCTACAGACTTTCTTGAACTTACAAGCTCTACACCATTAAAGGACTTCATTGATAATCGTGTAGAAAACATCGGTCGCCGTATGAAATCATTTTTTATAATGACAAAAGGCACAGTCACTCCTGCCAATTTCATGTCATTTATCTTGTATCTGAAAGACAACTATCCGGATTGGAAAGAGAAATTTCAAGAATACGAGAAAAGAAAGAGCCTTGAGTGGAAAGAGGTGATAGAGCTTGCCAAACAGAAAGGAGAGATTACTCAAACTGTGGAAACAGAAAAGATTATATCTTCCATTAGAAATATATATCTTGGATTGTCATACAGAAGTGCATTGAGCAGCCAACTTTCTATTTCCGAATTGAAAGAGCAAATATACACAATATACTATTTAATAACCAAATAATATTCCTATGGAAAAAGCAGCATATATCAATAGCGTATCGGCATATCTTCCTAATTCTCCCATCGCCAATGAGGATATGGAAGACTATATCGGAAAAATTGGTGGAAATCCGTCAAGGGTTCGTTCCATTGTCCTTAGACAAAATGGCATCAAAACGAGATATTACGGGTTGGACAAAAATCAAAGCCTAACACACTCGAATGCAGAATTGGCAAAAGAAGCCGTATGTGGGCTGTTTGAAAATGGAAATATTCCTGACGACTTGACCCTTTTGGCTTGTGGGACAAGCACACCCGATCAATTGCTTCCTTCCCATGCGTCTATGGTTCATGGAGAATTAGCCAACTATCCTATGGAAATATTTTCCTCTGCAGGTGTATGCCTTACCTCATTGCAGGCATTGAAAATATGCTATAGCAATATTCTTGCAGGACTGCATCAAAAAGCTGTATGCGTGGCATCAGAATTAACTTCACCTGCATTGGTATCCAAATTTTATGACCCGGAGTATGAAGCTACACATGACAATCCTGACAAAGACCCTTATATGGCTTTTGAGAAGGATTTTATGCGATTTATGCTTTCTGATGGTGCAGGAGCGGTATTGGTGCAAGATCATCCCGAAGGAATATGTCCTCTCAAAATCGAATGGGTCGATATGACTTCCTATGCCAACGAACTACCTACCTGTATGTTCATGGCATCAGAGTTGCAAGAAGATGGGCGGCTCAAAAGTTGGAAGGAGTTCTCTCCTAATGAGATTAAGGAACGTGCCGTGCTTGTTGGCAAACAGGACATTCGGCAGCTAAAGAAATACATCATCAAGTACTGGGTAGACCATATCGAAACCGTACTTGCCAAACATCATGTAAAAGCAGAAGAGATAGACTATATTATACCTCATGTATCATCAATGTTTTTCTATGAGAAATTAAATGACGAAATTGCTGCTCGTAACATTGCTCTGACAAAAGAGAAGTGGTTTACAAACCTTACTTCTGTAGGCAACATCGGTTCGGCTGCCATTTATGTCGGATTGGAAGAACTCATAAGGACAAAAGAAATTAAACGTGGAAACAAGATACTTCTTCTTGTACCGGAAAGTGGAAGGTTCTCGTATGGAACAGTGCTTCTATCTGTATGATAGTTAGCCTCTGTATTTATGAAGTCCCTTGCAAGGAGTTTGTAAAAAACAAAAGAGAACGGAATAAGAATTAAAGAATAACTTGCATTTAGAAAAAATAAAAAACACAAGCTATTAGCTTGGAAGTTGCAGTTATCTGCAATGCAGTAATTCCTACCGAATAACTCGGGAAACTGTATGAAATAAAGGACGCGGATTCGAAAAGCGACATGAGTAGAATTATATAAACACTACTATCTATGATAGAAAATGATTTTATCACCATTATTGATGGAATTGAAAATTTAGATTCTAACTTAATGGGAATGTTGCATGGAGGTCTTTCTAACAACATGAATGATTGCAATTGTGGCTCGGGAAATAGCAATACGGAACAAACAGAACACGGTAGTAACGATTGTACTTGTGGATCAGCAAACAGTAACAAGATTGCAGCTCCTTCTGATTGCACTTGTGGGTCTGCAAATAGTAATAGTGCACATTCAACAATAAGACAATTACAATTTGGATAATCTTTATTAGCCATATCGAATTAGTTGGATTTAGTCCTGTTGATTTGATATGGCTTTTTATATATTCTTAAATATGAGTGATTTTATTATTTCTAAGTATTGCATTCCTTTTTTATCATCAGATGAAAAAGCTTATTTTTATTTGTCAAACAACAATTCTCTACATAAAGTGAGTCGTAAAATTTATGACTCGGTCTGCGAATGTAAAAAAAATCCTTCTTCAATAAGCCGTATTCCAGAGAAGATTTTCCAAAAATTGAAAACAGTCAATATCATTACCACTGTTGAAGAAGAAACCAATTATTACCGTAAAATAAAGATGGATTATTTTATGGAAGTTTTCTCCCATCAAAAACTACTTTTAACAATAGCACCAACAAGCGATTGTAACTTTAATTGTCCTTATTGTTTTGAAGAGAACAAAAGACCCATAAGAATGTCTGATGCCGTAATTGAAAATATAATTCTTTTTATAAAACGTTACAAACATCTTGAATATCTATATATTACATGGTATGGGGGAGAGCCGTTAATGGCAATAGATATTATAGAAAAAATTCTGAATAGAATTAGTATCGAGATACCAAATATTAAAATATCTCATCATTTCCTTGTTACAAACGGATATTTGATAAATGAAAAGATGCTTTCTCTTTTTTCCAAATATCCACTTAACTCAATTCAAATCACATTAGATGGCAATAAACCACGTCACGATAATTTGAGAAAACTAAAAAAAAGTGGGTTGGGAACTTTTGATAAAATAGTTAGAAATATTGACTGTATTTTGAAAAGCATGCCTAGTACGCAAATTTCTGTTCGCGTTAATCTTGACAAGGATAATGTTGGAGATTTTGAGAATATCAGAAATGAGTTGCTTGAAAAATGGAGTTCTTATCCAAATATAACAATATATCCAGGCATATTACGAATAGAAGACACTGTAAACAAATGTATGGGATGTCAATCTTTATTACACGATGACGTTCGAGATTTGTTTTATGGATTAACAGAAGCCGTCAATTTCTATCCTGTTTTACAAGGTAAAGGGTGTTCGGCAACTCATCTAAACTCCTTTTTAATTGGTCCTTTAGGAGAGTTATATAAATGTTGGAATGAACTTGGAGATAGCAAGAAAATAATTGGTTATATTAACGATCAAGACTTCAAAAACAAAGATTTAATACGAAAATATGTATTATCAGCCAATTGTTTTGAAGATGAAAAATGTAAGGATTGCGAATTTATACCTATTTGCATGGGAGGATGCGCCTTTTATCGAATCAAGAATATGTTTGACAATGGGAATTTTGACATTTGCTCACTCTACAAAGATAACGGAGTAATAGAAAAATGTATTTGTTTACATTTGGATAAACTGAGGATTAAAACACCTTCTATCTGAAATTTTAATATAATCTATATGCAAAGACTATTTTTGTTCGCGTTCATGGTTTGCACATTTAGCAACATAAATGCGCAGTATTCTATTATTGGAAAAGTCCTCATCGAGAATGGTGACACCCTTGAATCCAATGTAGAGCTGTACACCAAAAGCCATACGGTTGTCTCTGCCGTACAAACACAGAAAGGAATGTTTTCATTCTCAAATCTCGCAAAAAACAATTTTTATTATGTGGTTGCATCACATGTCGGATATACTACTGACACAATAAAGATAGACCGCATAACAAAGGATCTGAACATTGGGACAATGTTCCTTAAAGACAGTCTTACTACGTTGGACGAAGTTACCGTTGTGGGAAGCAGCATAAGTTTTCAAAATGGAAGCAAGAGAATTTTCCCCAATGAATTTCAAAGAAACAGTCCTGACGCTATGGTTATGCTTGACAAGATGAACCTGTCGAGGATTAATGTTGACCCACTAACAAAAAGCCTGACACTGAACGGTGGCGGAAGCGTTAAGACATTGCTTAACGGAAGGGAGGTATCAGCCGTTGAAATTGCTGCACTTTCCCCGGAAATTATACAGCGCGTAGAATACCACGACACGCCGGAAGCACGGTATGGCAATGCAGACGTGGTCTTGGATTTTATTACCAAAAACGACCAAGTTGGCGCAAGGGTTTACCTTTCTTTGTGGCAGGGGCTTTTAACGAGTTTCGGAGAGGACTACATTTCCTTGAAATTCAACCGCTGGAACAGCCAGTTTTCATTAGACTACAATATGGCATACCGCAATTGGAAACACCTCAGCAGGGAATATGAAGAGGACTTTAATCTGCAAAATGAGAACTTTTCGAGAACCGAACTGGGGCATCCTGGACGATACAGATACGACAATCACAACGTACATTTCAATTACAACTATCAGGAGAACAAGAAAATAATTAACTTTTCACTGGGGACAGCCATCCAAAATGCACCGTATAAAGAGTGGAACAGTGATTTACACTATAAAGGGACAGCACTCAACTTATACGACAATGCGAAATCATCGGCCACAAATCCTTATTCGCAACTATATATACAGTTGCCCATAGGAGAAAATCAACTATATGTAATGAATCTCTCTGGTCAATACAACAAAGGGAAATACAACCGTCTGTATCAGGAGGCAGACAACGAAAGTGAATCCAACCAATTCTGCAGTAATGTCCGTGAGATTCAAAAAGGCTATGCGCTGTCGCAATTATACGAGAACAGGCAGAATTGGGGAACTTTGACCATTGGAGCAAACTTCAACCAGCAGTTTACCAAAAGCGACTACAATTCAGTCCGAAACGATATGACACAGAAGCATCACACAGGCCAACGCCAGACCAACCTTTATTCTTATGCACAATGGGGAAAGGCATGGAGCGAACTTTATTGCCGAGTGGGCATTGGACTGAACCAGCGATGGATGCATGTGGGAGAACAAAAACAAAGCACCTTTACGATTCGTCCGATGCTATTCGTCCGTTATACCGTTTCTCCAAAAATCGAACTTCGTTATCAGGGGTCGGTCTCTAATATAATGCCTACACTTTCGGCTATTTCTGACTATTCACAGGATATAGATTTTATACAGATACAGCGAGGTA
Organism: Prevotella denticola; assembly: GCF_900454835.1. Taxonomy (GTDB): domain Bacteria; phylum Bacteroidota; class Bacteroidia; order Bacteroidales; family Bacteroidaceae; genus Prevotella; species Prevotella denticola. The sequence goes on from NZ_UGTM01000001.1 coordinate 966,952, forward strand.
ATCCTAATCTCAAGCCGCAGATTGATTTCTATAATGCGTTGGTATTCAATTATAAATTCACAAAAACAGCATTGGCTCTCTACTTGAATGAAACATATTCAAAGTCGCCAATCATGGAATGCACATATCTGGATAATGAAAAGGTGGTCAGAACCATGGAAAATCACAAGAATTTTCAGAACTATAATGCGGAATTTGAATATGGAGGGCAGCCTTTTGGCAATCTGCTGTCGTTCAAAGTTTATACCGGCTTAAAATTTTATAAAAGCAATGGCAACCAATACACTCACCGCAAAACAATACCCTACTATGGGGGTCAGGTTTCTGTTTACTATAAACAATTCACTATGAGATGGCAGTTTCGCAAGAATGTGCAGGACAGGTTTTGGGGAGAAACGCTTTATCGGTATGAAGACGGCCACATGTTGTCGTTTGGCTATCAGACAAATAAACTCAGCCTTTCTGCCGATGTGCTGAATCTGTTTTCTTTGAAGCATATTTCCGCACAAGAAAACTATTCAAGCGTGGCTCCTTACAAACGCTATGAATATCTTGATGAAACAAGAAATCTTATACGTTTAAACCTTACGCTGAACCTATCGTATGGTAAAAAATACAAGGAGGCTTCAAAACGCATAAACAGCAACACAAGCAGTGAATCATCCGTCATTAAAGGAGAGAAATAATAATAATTTTTGATTTTAATAATGAGTTTTGCAATAAAACGACAGCGAGATGCTATGGATTGCGGTCCTTCCTGTTTGGCGATGATAGCCAAACATTATGGACAGCAAGCTGATAAGGAGCAATTGCGGAAAATCTGTTCCTTAGGCAAAGAAGGTGTTTCTCTTCTTGGTATCAGCAAGGCTGCAGAAAACCTCGGTTTCAAGACCATTGGAGGACGTTTGAGTTTTGAAATGCTATACCAAGAGGATCCGATGCCTTGTATTATACACTGGAATCAGAACCATTTTGTCGTTGTCTATAAGATAAAAAAGCACAATAAAGGAAAATATACCGTATATGTAGCAGATCCGGGCAAGGGACTTGTTACCTATACCAAGGAGGAATTCTGCGAGCATTGGGTTAGTACCAAGACAAACGGTGAAGAAAAAGGTATTGTACTGCTCCTCGAGCCGACGGAACAATTCTATGCTCAAAACGATACGAAAGCAGTGCCGACTCAAAGGCGAGTGAAATTCCTCTGGAGCTATCTCAAGAAATACAAGCGTTTTTTTACGCAACTCATTCTCGGTTTGTTACTCGGCTCACTCCTGCAACTTGTCTTCCCGTTCCTCACCCAAGCTATTGTAGATACAGGTATAGGGGGAAAGGATGTCGGCTTTGTGTGGCTGGTGCTGCTGGCTGAGATGATGCTCCTCTTTAGCCGTACCGCCATTGACTTTATCCGCTCAAAGATACTCCTGCACATCTCCACCCGTATCAACATCTCGCTCATCTCAGACTTCTTCATCAAGCTGATGAAACTACCGATGAAGTTCTTCGATACCAAGCTGATGGGCGACCTTTTGCAACGCATTGAAGACCATCGCCGTGTTGAGCAGTTTCTTACCTCAAGCAGTCTAAGTCTGCTTTTCTCTTTCTTCACATTTCTGATCTTCGGTGTCGTTCTTGCTGTCTATAATCTCGGCATCTTCCTTGTCTTCTTGTTTGGGACATCGCTTTACGCAAGCTGGATAATACTCTTTCTCAAAAAGCGTAGACAGTTGGACTACAAATACTTTGAGCAGGCAGGGCGCAACCGTAATGTAACCTACCAACTCATAGGAGGTATGCAGGAAATCAAGCTGCAAGGATGCGAGCAGCGCAAACGTTGGGAATGGGAGGACGTACAAGCCGACCTGTTTAAGGTCAATCTGCAATCGCTCAATCTGCAACAAGTGCAACAGGCAGGAAGCATCACCATCAATGAGGTGAAGAACATCCTCATTACCGTACTTGCAGCCACAGCCGTAATACACGGAAATATGACACTCGGTATGATGCTGGCGGTACAGTACATCATCGGACAGCTCAACAGCCCTGTGGAACAACTCATCCAGTTTATCTACTCATGGCAAGACGTAAGCATCAGCCTTGACCGCATGAACGAAATCCACACCGAGACCAACGAGGAAAATGTCGAACGGACACATACCGCCTATACGGACAAGACCACCGAAGGACATTCCCTCACGATAAAAGACCTATTCTTCAAATATGATATCTACAGTCCGAAAGATATTCTCTCCGACATCAATCTCTCTATTCCCAACGGCAAGGTAACGGCAATCGTGGGAGCGAGTGGAAGCGGAAAGACAACGCTCGTAAAACTCCTTTTGGGATTCTATGAGCCATTAAACGGAAGTATTCAGATAGGCAATGCCAATTTGAGTGAATACAACCTCGGCTGGTGGCGAAGCCAATGCGGTGCAGTGATGCAGGAGGGATATCTCTTCTCCGATACCATTGCGAGAAACATCGCAATATCTGACGATGAACCCGACATCGAACGTATTCGTCATGCTGCCCGTGTAGCAAACATCGCAGACTACATCGAAGCCCTTCCTTTGGCTTACAACACAATGATTGGACAAGACGGACAAGGTATCAGTCAGGGGCAACGGCAACGCATTTTGATTGCAAGGGTAGTCTATAAGAATCCGATGTTCGTCTTCTTGGACGAAGCCACCAATGCCCTAGATGCCAACAATGAACGAGCCATTACTGAAAACCTTTCGGAGTTCTACAAGGGAAAAACCGTTGTCGTGGTGGCACACCGTCTTTCCACCGTCCGCAATGCCGACCAGATAGTAGTGCTTGACGAGGGCAAAATCACAGAAGTGGGTACACACGAAGAACTCACGTCCAAACGTGGCAAATACTTTGCCTTAGTGAAAAACCAATTAGAATTGGGTAACTGATATGGAAAAACAGGAAAATAAACAGGAACGGAGTTTTGAGCTCCGCAGCGAAAAAGTACGCAGCATCGTGGGGCAGATACCCTCATCTCTCGTTCGTTATGGTATTACTGCCATAGGAGCTATTTTGCTTTTTCTGTTAGCCGTAGCCTATTTCCTGCCTTATAAACAAGTGTATTTGGGAACGGCTACCGTACACGGAGCAACAACCGCAACACCAGCGGACAGCACAGATATAACCATCTTATTAAAGTTCGAGAATAAACGCCCCGACAATGTAAACGGACAAATGATTTATCTGCAATCTCCCTATAGAACGTTTGCCGGGCAGATACAGGACCTTTCTTCCGTCCGTGACACATTGGAGCGTCAGGAAGCCCTTTGCCGTTTCAAGGTAACTGAGATAAAATCTGTGGAAAACCAGACGGTAGATTTCCAGATAACTCGAACATCGGGCAATCTGCTGCAAAAAATGCTTGGGGGAATATAATCCCATCACACATTCCTTATCTCTCTCGATAGTCAATGGTTAAACTCACTGCTTTTTCACTACTCTTTTCCTTGATTTATCGCTTGCCATATTCTCTTATTTTTGTTTTTCTAATCACGACTTTGGAGTGATTTAATCCCCCCTTCGGGGCAAGGGTCTTTGTGGTACAAATGGCAATTTGTGGTACAAAGACACACCTTGCTGATGTAGAAAATGGGATTATAAGCCCATGCCGTGTTACTGCATTCACTGAATACAGTAACTCAGCGTAGGCTTGCATTCGAGGAATGCAGTACTTCAGAGTTTCCGCCATCTTTCCACATCATCTTTGTATTGGTCGAGATGTTCTCGAAGCACCTGCTCCACATATCCAGAAACGCTTGCTCCCTGCTCACCGATTTTCCTCACCACGAAGTCCAACTTTCGTTGAGTTTCCTCTGATACATACACGGCTTTGCGGTGGCTGTTGCGAAAGGGCTGGAGATATTTCCCCTGAAACTCGGATAATTGCTTCCTGTCCTTTGTTTTTCCCATTCGTTGATAATTCTCTTCGATAGAAGTAGCCCTTTCCGTTGGTGACAACTCTGTTTCTTGATAGGACGGTTGAGAATAGTCCTTGTGGCTCTCCTTGTCATTTTGTTCCTCAACTTTAACAGGCTCAAATCTTTTCTTTTCCTCTTCATAATCTATCGGCTGGTCAAAATCGGGCAACTCTTCGGGCTTGCGGAGCTTAACGCCATAATTGCCCATATCTCGAAGGGCTTGTTCCAGACGTTGTTTCCTTTGTTCATCTATTCTTGCCATAATTTCTTGGGTATTGCGTTATAATGTCTTTCGAGCATAGCTTGTATGTCGCTTTGCCTGTAAAGTATCTTGCCTCCGATTTTGCAGTAGGCTATCGTTCCGCTGTCCCGATAGTCCTGAAGTGTGCGGGTACTCAGACGTAACAGACTGCAAACCTCCTCGCCAGTGAGGTAAACCTCTCCGCCTAACATCGGTCGGGCTGTAGAACAATAACGCTCCAGTTTCTTCAAAGTACCCTCCATCAGTTGTGCAAACATCTGCATTTGAGGGTCTTGCTGTGTAATGATTTCATTCTCCGACATAATTCATTCATTGTTTGCGTTCAGTAAATTTGTGATGTCACTCTCCTTGTAATAACATTTATGCCCAATGATGGAAAAGGGTATTCTGCCTGTATCCCGATAAGATTGCAGGGTACGTTTGCTGATGCCGAGTCTGCGACATACGGCTTCGTTGTCGAGCCAATCGTCCTTTTCGGGCGGATTGCCGATGAGTTGTTCGATACGATGAATAAAGTCTGCAAAGTCGGAGCTGTGCCGCTCCCACGCTTTGCGGTCGATGATAATGAGTTTCATTTCCTTGATTTTGTTTTGATTACTTTATTGTTACTCGGCAAACGAACTAATATGCAGTCCATTGCCGTACTTATTGAGTGCAAAAGTAAACCCTCGGAAGCACCGCTGCAAGAAATGAGGAAAAGCAGGGAAATAGAAGGAAGAGAAGAGAAGTTAGTCTATCAGTCAGAAAAGCTCCTAAGCTTTCATTAAAAAGCTCTTAAGCTTTTTGTAAATTACTTATAAGCTTTTGTCAGATTACTTATAAGCTTTTTATAGATTGCTTATAAGCTTTTCATAGAAAGCTCCTAATCTTTAAGCGCAAAGGCTGGTAGCTTTCCCCATCAGATTTGGAGTCGCCGCAGAAAAACTCTTATGTTCTGTATAAGAATGGTATGATTGCGGTAATGAGAAGAGGTGCCGGTTCTTTCCTTTTATCACATAGCAATTATTCTCTCGACAGTTCGATAGTTCGACAAATCGATATGTAGAACTATCGATAGATAGTTTTATCGATAGATTATTTTGACGATATATAGTTTTGACAACAGATAGTCATGACAACAAATTGTACAAACAACAGATTGTCCGTATTATCGTCAGTCCTATCTGTTGTTGGTTGTTACGCCTTGCGTCCAAAGAGCCTGAGTATGCCGTATTCTTGTCGTGCCTATACTCTCTACGGCAGCCCTGCCCTGCAAGGTTGGGAGAGATGAATACAACCGCATGGCTATTGAAAATGGCAATACCACCTTGAAAAAGAAAAATCCTGCGGTGGAGATTCTTCTCTCCATCCGCAGGACTTGACCTTGTCAGGGCAGACAGGCTGCCGTTGTACCTTTGCACGATAAGAAACGGCATCAGGGACTTTGCGTGCGCCTTTGCTTACAACGCCTTCGGGCTTGCTTCCTCTGTCAGTCTGATTGTTGGTAGGTTGTTGCTCTCGATGAGCAGCACTATCGTGCCTGTGAGTTCGGTGTAAAGACGGTCGTATTGTCCGCTTGCGGCAAATGTGTCCGTCAAACCGAACTTGTCGAATGTGGCTTGAACAGCCTTGTTCGACAACAATATGGGTGCAAGCTTCTCAGGGAGTGGTGCAGGCAGTTCCCTCTCAAACTCGTTTTCCAACACGGATACAAGCGTATCATACTTGGAAAAATGCAAACCTTGATACAATACCTCACTTGCTATGCTCTCTGCTTCGGGGTGCGAAAAACCTTGTGCCACGGCATCGCAGTAAGCAGTGAGAGCCATGTCTGCCCGTGTGGTGATAAACTCCGTGTCGTGCAATCTTTCGGGGTGATGCTCACTCATATAACTTCTTAATTTCAACCGAAAGTAGGAAAGTTCCTGTTTGTTGTTCTCTTTCATAATCGTTTGGTTTTCAATCGTGAATAATAAATGTTTGGTAATTACTTCCTTTTTATGCTTGTTGCAATGGAACGTTCTGCCGTGCTATCGACTCACAATAACCTTCAAAGGCTGAATGCTCCCTGTCTGTGAGTGCAGTCATGTCCTCCTGTATCTTGTGGTCAGTTATCTTTCCGTATATTTGTGTCGTACCGATATTGCTGTGTCCGAGCATCTTGCTGAGCGTTTCCATCGAAATACCATTGGAAAGGCAAATCGTGGTTGAGAATGTGTGGCGAGCCATGTGAAAGGTCAAGCCTTTCTCTATTCGGCATATCTGCCCGATGTTCACACAAGCTAAAGATGCCTTCCTAATTGTGAGATTGGGGAATATCAAGTCGTCCGCTTTCTTGTCCTTGATATAGAGCGAAAGGATTTGCTTGGCAATGGGCAGAAGTGGGATAATCGCTTCCACATCGGTTTTCTGCCTTTTGATGCGGATTTCCGCCGTGCCGTCAGCATTATAGATGATATGCTTCGGTTTGAGCCGTTGCATATCCACACGAGCCAAACCGGTGAAGGCACAGAAAAGGAATAGTTGCCTTGCTCGCTCAAATTGCTTGTCAATGATGGGCGTTTGTAGTACTCGTTGCAGTTCCTCGGTTGTGAGATACCTGCGTGTTCGGTGTGGTAGTTCCGCCTTGTAGTCCACAAAGGGATCGATGCGGATGTATTTCTTCTGCTGCCCGATGCCGATGATTTTCCGTAAGAAAATGACAACAATCTGAATGGTGGCAAGGGAGAGATTGCGCTCTGATTTAAGGTAACCCGTTGGCGGAATTAATTTAGTGCGTATTTAATTCTTCCGATGGGTTTGTTATTAATAAAGTTGACATATTGTAATATGGTCAGCGCACTAATTTTCCCGATTATTCGGGCAAACAGACCATTTGTTATTTTCGCATAATTCCTGATAACCAAAAATTGATCTGTGAGTTGTGAGAAGAGAGTTTCAATCCTTTTTCTGGCTTTGGCAAAAGGGATTAATTTTGGTTTCCAATTCTTTTGGTTCAGCCTATATGGACATTCCAATCTAATGTGAGCCGTTTGGAAAAGATCGAGTTGAACATCAGCCCCTATATATCCCTTGTCGCCATAGATGTTACAGTCATGATAGACCAGCTTGACATCTTTCATATAATTGAGGTCATGCACGCTGGCCTTTGACAAGTCATAGGAGTGTATCACCCCACTTAACCCACAGAGTGCATTGAGTTTATAGCCAAAGTAATACATATTTTGAGATGCACAGAAGCCGAAATCCGGTGCTTGTGAGAAATCTCCCATTCGCCCCATCTTGCAACGCTTCCCTCTGGCAACCCTGCATACGGCTATCGGCTTGGAATCTACGAAGAATTGAGTTTCCCCACCGTCCATTTGGGCAGCGATTCTCTTTCGTATGTCTTCGCATAATCCTGCGGTATTCTTTCTACGGTCGTTGAATTGCCTGCGAGATATGAGGTTAGGTATTTTGTCTTTGTACTCCTGAAGCTTATAATCAAAAAGCCATTTTTCACTATCAATGCTCTCTGATTCCGCTGTCAAGGACAAGGCAACGACCTCCAAATCTGAAAATTTTGGCATGGGACCACGACGGGGTATATTTCCCTGCTCATTGACAAGGTTGTGAGAGAATTGCTTGCATATCTCAAGGATTTTGACGAATTTTGTGTATAAGTTGCACATACGAGGATTTGTACTTAATGGTTTTGACTTCACTAAGTTACTAAAAATCAACGATATGTGCAACTTTTTGTATATCATTATAGCTACATTTTAATTCCGCCAACGGGTTTAAGGTAGAAATCCAATCCTTCGATAAAGCCATAGTCCAGCTGTGCGTATCGAATATCTTCCTGGTCTAAGCGTTCACACAGATAGGATTTAATGAGCTGCGCTGCATAGATGTAATTGGCAAAAGTCGGCTTGGCAATCGTCAGTCCTACGCATGGACGCTTTTCTTCAATAAATAGTCGTGCTTCCTCCAAAAGAAAACCTTTGGGCTTGTCTTCTTCCATAAGTTCACGTTTCAGCAGCTCGGCAGTGATATAGCCACGTTGCCAGACTAATTCTTGATACTTCGCTTTGGCTTGTTCCTCTTTGCTTTGTAAATAGCGGTTGATTTCTTTTGTTTCTTCGCCTGTTCCTTTGCATCGTCCCTTATGGCTGTCCCAAAGTTCGGGAGCGATTTCCTTGCCCGTGCTGTATTGCACCTGCTCACCGTCTATGGTGATGCGTCCCATAATCGGGCAGCTGCCGTTTTTCTTTTGTTTGGAACGGTTGATATAGAATAGTGTCTTGAATGTGCTTCGTGCCATAATGTCAAAGTTTTAAGGTGAATGTATCTTGTATGCGTTGCTGCACTTTCTGCATATCTCGATGGATTCTCTCGGAGGAAACAGCTGCATAAATTTGTGTTGTTCTCAAATTTGTGTGTCCGAGCATACGGCTCACCGTTTCAATAGGAACGCCTGCCGAAAGCGTGATAAGCGATGCAAAGGTGTGTCTTGCCATGTGAAAGGTCAGCGGAGTTTCCATCCCGATGTTTCTCTGTATGTGGTGTATGCCATTGAGGATAACATCTGTGGTCGGCACGTCAAAGACAAAACCTGCACGCTTTCCCCTGTACCGCTCCATTATCGCCCAAGCAGGAGGAAGTACCTGTACACGGTATGGGGTCTTAGTCTTCATGCGCCTACCCTTGATGCAGAGTTCACCCTCTTCCAAGACGATGTTTTCCTCTCTGAGATTGCGCACGTCAGAGATAGCCAGTCCTGAAAAGCAGGAGAAGACGAACAAATCACGGACAATGCGGTAGTTCTCCCATTCAATCTCCAAGTCAATTATCTTTTGTAGTTCGTCTTGCGTGATGCTTCTCGGCTCGCCCTTTGGTCGCTCGTAACTGTAGCCCAAGAACGGATAGAAGTCCAGCACACCTTTCTTCACCGCCATGCGGACGATGGTCTGCAAAGTAGACAAGGTACTCGATATGCTGCTGCGTTTCAGTTGGCGGTCGATGGTAAGATAATACTCAAAACCCTCGATAAAGGTATTGTCCAACTGTGAAAGGGGAATGTCGCTTACCTTGTACTTCTTTTGTACATACTCACGGAGCAGGGAGAGTTGGTAGGTACGGAGTTTGAGCGTCTTTAAGGCTCGGTCGATACCGATACGTTCCTTTGTCTGTGTGAGATACTCCCCAAAACTCTCCAAGAGCAAGGCCTGACGGTGGATTTGCCCCTGATAGGCATCCCTCACGTCGGTGGCGGTAAAGGCTTCTTCTCTTTCACTGAATTCGTGAAAGCGTGCGTGAATGAGTGCGGTGCATTCACCGAGTTTCTGATTGACAGACACCGCCATTGCACTCTTGCCGACGAGCCGTTGCTTACGACTGTCCCAAAGAGTGAGAGGAGTCTTGCACTTGGTGGAGAATCCTGAATGGGTTCTGCCCACTGAGATGCGCCCGATGACAGGCACAAGTCCTTTCTTGTCGGTTCGTTTCGCCTGAACGAAGAACGATACTTTCAGCTTGTTTTCTTTCATTTTTCTGTCGTTTTTTCTAAATTTCCTTTGTTTGCAAAGGTACAGATGAACAAGTATTCCTGAGCGATGCAGAAAAATGAAAGATGAGGAATAAACACCTAAACAACAACTATTTACATTCAATCCGTAACCCCTTTTTGCTTTTTCTTCGATGGGTTACGATTTGGTAACGGAACTCCTGCCGTTTGATGCTCGTTTTTGCTAATCCCCATAATGGCAGGAAAATGCTAAATAATGATATTTCAAATAGTTACATTCCCTGTATTTCCCTCTGTTTCCCTTAATTCTTAATGACTGATTACGCCCGCAAGATGAGCCTTGACCTCAGAATGATAGATGAAAATGCTTACTCAGATCATATCGACAACAAGGCAAGCCATTGTGCCAAGATGCTCAATGACTATTACCGAAAGTTCGACGCACAGAAAGGTACACAGTTCGTTTTCTCTGATTTAGGTACTTATAAGCCCGGTGGACATTTCAATGTCTATTCGGAAATCAAGCGTAAGCTGGTAGAAGACTATCATATCCCGTCCTACGAGATACGCTTCATTCAGGAATGCAAGAACGAGAAGGCCAAGAAAGCGATGGTGGATGCCATGAACCGAGGCGACATCCGTATCATCTTCGGTTCTACATCCATGTTGGGTACTGGTGTGAATGCCCAGCAACGTGCCGTTGCGGTCCATCAACTTGACACGCCGTGGCGACCATCGGATCTGGAACAGCGTAACGGGCGTGCCATCCGTAAAGGAAACCTTGTTGCCAAGGAGTTTGCCGACAACAAGGTTGATGTGATTATCTATGCCGTAGAGCGATCGCTAGACAGTTATAAGTTCAACCTGCTTCACAACAAGCAGCTTTTCATCAATCAGCTGAAGACAAACACGCTTGGCAGTCGTACCATTGACGAGGGTTCAATGGACGAGGACAGCGGCATGAACTTCTCCGAATACGTAGCGGTGCTTTCTGGCAATACCGACCTTTTGGAGAAAGCAAGACTGGACAAGAAGATTACCACATTGGAATCAGAGCGCAAGAACTTCCTCCGTGAGCGTGATGCCGCAACGGGCAAGTTGGCAGAGATTGAGAGTTCTGTATCCTTCCATACGGACAAAATCAAAGAGGCACAGTCTGATTTAGCTCTCTTTGAGAAGTGTGTGGAGCGTGATGATGAAGGTACACCTATAAATAAACTGACAATCAAAGGTGTGGAAGACAGTACAGACATCAAGGCCATTGCTGCACGTCTGCAGGAGATAGACGAAAAGGCACGAACCAAGGGCGAGTACAACAAAATCGGTGAGATTTACGGCTTTTCCATCATGGTCAAGACAGAGAGTACTTCCAAGGACTTGTTCGACTGCTCGGTGAACCGCTTCTTTGTGAAAGGTCAGGAGAGTATTTACTATACCTATAATAACGGTAAGTTGGCAACAGACCCGAAACTCGCCTGCCAGAACTTCGTTAATGCTTTGGAGCGTATCCCGAAGGTGATAGAGTCGCATGAGAAGGAAATGGAAAAAGTAGCTGCTGGTAAGGAGGTTTACATTACTATTGCAAACAGCTCGTGGAAAAAAGAGGACGAGCTTCGCTCACTTAAAAGTGAAGCTGCGGAGCTGGACAGAAAAATAGTCTTAACACTTTCACCTCCGGAAGAGGAACAAGATGCAAAGGATGAAATGAAACAAGGAGAGGGTCTGTCCGGCAACAATCATTCTGTCGGGAAAGGGAATGATAACCTTTCTGTTCAGGATGCAGAAGAGGAGAAACATTCGCAGAGTTTCAAACCGAAATGGCGACATTATCCTTAATGTTATTCCTTAGTTCTCTCTATTAGATTTTGGCAAATAACGCTTGTTATTGCCAAAATCTAATAGATTACTTGTGTTGTTTACTATTTGCTTATCCTAAACCTTTCTTGAAGTTCGGATAGTGCATCTAACAGTTCTTCAAATGAAGGCTTTTTGCCATAAATCATTGATTCCATCATTGCCTGATAGTCTGATTTCCATTCTTCAAGAATATCTTTCCGGGGGACAATCCTGAGACGTTTGCGTACATCAGGAGTATAATCCACATCTTTCACTGAAGTATAAATTTCTCTATGATGACGAATAGATTCCCATAATGCATCATCTGCAATGGCTTTCTTTGCAAAATCTTTATTCATCATGACGTAAAGGTCATAAAGATGTCGGCTCTTGCGCTCTGCTATCATTCCGTGTCCGGGAATGGAGAAGAGTTCGTGAAGCAAAAACGCCTTTTCAAGGAATGTCTTTGCGGGAATAGCAGTATGAACGGCACTGTCAGCCAATGGTGTAATCGGAAGATGCTCTCCAATAATACTTTTAATTTGTATTGATTCTGTCGGTTCAAGCAATGAACGTGCACTCACTTCCAATACAATATCAGGGCGGAGATATGTAAGCTCCTTGTCAAAAACTGATTTATAGTGAAGATAAATCTGACGTGGTTCGGGATAGGTGGCGTCACCTTCGCCATTGGGTTGGGCATTAACTGTGACAAACGACTGCAAGCCTTGTCTTTTTAGTTCTTCACAAATCATAGGGGTTAGTTCCTCTAAAACAAAAAGCGATGATGCCTTGCGCAATTTCTTGATTTGTTTTTTTGTGAGATCTCCTTCAGGAGCACCAAGAAAAACAGGATTGACAGCAACATCTATATCTTCCGAGAATCGCTCTATAAGTTTCCAACCTTTGCTCAGACTTGTGCCGCCTTTGAAAACAAGATGCTCTGCTATAGGAAGTGAAAAGATAGTTTGCAAGATTGCAGTTACCCAAAAATCTTTCTCAATCACTTGTGCGGGTAACCCGACTTTATCTGCAATTGATTCATAGACGCTTTTCCGTTGTGAATCGGATAATCCAAGAAACCTATTCATATAGACCAACTATAAATTCCCTTACCTTTGAAGGCATCAGTTTGAGGTCGGCAACTTGAAGGTGAGGATTTTCGTTTAACTTCATTTTAATGGTAGCAACCTGCTCATCAGTCAGTTTCTCTACTTTCCAGTCTTTAAGGGCTGTTGTTAAGAGAAGGGCCAACCGGCTACGGATGGAGAAATATCTGGGAGAGGCGCGCTTGAATTTTATGTTTTTCCCTTCGCCAAGATTTATAGTACGTGAGACGCCATCGGTTAAGTAAGCTATGTTCATCGGTATCTGTTGAGTCAGTCCTAACTGGTATTGGGCATAAAGTCCCGTTGGGACAATTCTTGCGCCATCCCTTTTTGCCATTGCTTTGGCAATATCCTCAAGCGATGGAGGAACCATACCCAGGCCATATACTTTTTCCATTTTGGGGTAGCAATAAATGCCACGTGCAACCCTAAGCATCTGTCCTTTTTCTACGAGACGTTCCAAAGCCTTATTAACGGCATCTCGATTGCCATACGAAATAAAATCCCCCACAAAAAATACAGAACCGCGTCCGCACTTCTTTGATTTTATAAGTATTTTACTTTCAATGCTTTTTGTCATAATTATAATTGTATTTTGTCGCGAAATAATGCATTATTCACGACAACAAAGGTACATATAAAATCTCATAATCAGCACAAAAAACAGAGAAAAGTACGAGCTTAACGAGCTATGCCAGTATTAATGTACGTATTATCAATTTTGTAACCGTTATTTTGTAATGTAACTGCTTGCATTTACACAACAAAACAACAATAAAAACCAACAAATACGCATCACCAACTATCTCGCCTTCTCAGCATCTCGTCAATCTCTTCCCTGAGAAAAAGTAATCGTCCATTGGCTTTGAGATAAGGGATTTTTCCTGCCCAAACCCAGTTGTAAACGGTCTTTTGCTCCACTTTGAGAATCTTGGATACATCAATGATATCCAAGTATTCGGGTTTCAAGGGAGGATGGACTGTTGTATCAACAGATTGCTCTTGCAGGATCAGCAGGCGGTCGAGTTTGTCCTCGACACGCATCAGTTTATCAAACAATCGTTTCTGCCATGTATCTTCTGTATGATGTTCTAAGTACGACATAGTTCTCCTTTTTGATAGTTACCATTGGTATCTTGTGCCAAGATACGTTGTTCTTTCATATAGGCGATGTACTTCTTTGCGGTTCTGTCCTTGATTTCCATCTCGCGCATCAAGACCTCACAAAGTTATTGGTAAGTGAGCTTGAGGGGTTTTCTGAAAGCCTCTCTGACAACGCCGATAAGTTCATCGGTCTTGCGCTTTTCCTTGTCCTCCTTGGACTTCTCACCACGATAGACGTGCATGTCCTCTGTCTTATCCCAGCCGAAAAGCATCATCGGTACGTCCAACGGACTTCCGTCACGGACTTTCAATGCTTTTACGACCGAGTATTCGGGATTGTCGTCTTTCTCAATGGAGAGAATACCGGCCGCCTTGCGTTGCAGTTCCGAGCCTATATGACCACGGAGTTTGATACCATTCGGTACGAAGTGCAGCACGCAGATGATACAGGTATTATAAATCCCCGCCAAGCGATAAAGCTCGTCCACAATGGCAATACTTTCCGTTTCATCGTTGGCGGAACGTATTAAGTCGGCTATTCCGTCAATCACCACAAGATGGATGCCTCCATGCCTGTGATGGAACAAGTCCATACTCTCGCGGATAAGCTTCAGCCTGTCCTTGCGGGACAGAGAGGCAAGATACAGGGAATGGCAAAACTCCGGTACTGCCGTCAGAGAAGCCCTACGCAGTGTCTTACCCAAGTTCTTGTGCAGCTGTGCCTCGGACTGTTCCGTGTCATAGTGCAGGACTGCCAAGCCTTTGGGATTGGCGGTAATCTCCAATCCCAAGGTATTCTCTATCGGCAATCGTTTTTCTCCCAACGCTCCGGCAAGGATGGCTCCGACATAGTTGCTCTTGCCTGTCCCCTCACCTCCAGTAATGCAGAACAGATTGTCCTGCGTGCCGAGTGGCACACCGTTTACTGCTACTACTGATTTGGAAATGTCCGGTGGATTCTCATAGTCAATTTCACAGGAACGTAACATCATCATGGTTTGGCTGTATAGGTCTGAGAACATCTTGGCAAGCAGCTCTTTCAGTTCCTTTGCCCCGTTGCCCAAGGCAAAGAAATCTGAAATGTCTTTTTCAGACTTCGTACCACTTAGCGGAAGTGAAAGGTTCAATACTTTGTATTCTGCCAGATGTTCTGCTTGTCTGTGACTCTCGCGTACGCCTGTCTCGTCAGCATCATACAGAAGTATGATATGTCGAAAGCGAAGCTGAAGGCTCTCGATGATGCTTGTCGGTATCTGTGCCGTTTCACTGTTGAAGCAGATTGCATTGAAGCCGTGTGCATACAATGAGAGTACATCCTTTTCCCCGCCTGTAATGAAGAGCATATCTCCTTTGGCAGGAATCTGCTCCATTCCGAAGCAATAGGTGGCAGGCATCCGCCCACCATAAAGAAAGCGGATTTTCGGGCTGTGGGGACGGTATATTTTGACATACCCGTTTCCGATATAAGCAAAGATAGGTTCCGTAGGTGAGCCATAAAGTTCAAATTTTCTTCCATCAGAAGAAATACTCTCATAGCGTTTAAGACTCCGTACCCGAAAAAGGCGGAGTGTATCCTCATGGATGCCATAATGCCCCCAATAGTTCAGCAGCCCATTGTCAAATGGCTGTATCTCGAAACTGTATGGACGTTCTTCCTTACTTTCGGTAATGTCAGCCTTTGAACTTGGGATGACTAGACTTTTCTGAATCGGCGTAGCAATTTTGCCCTCACTACACCTCTCACCGTCATACAAAGAATACAGTCCCAGTTCTTGTACGATGATTTTCAAGACTTTTGGGAAATCGGTCTTCAGGTTTAGGCTGTGCAAGGTTGCCACAAACCAGAAACAGTCTCCTGAATAGGCGGTATCGCCATGATCATAGAACTTATAGGATGAGCTCTTCCTGTCATAGAAAATATGACAGGAAGCCCGCCTGTCATCATAGAAAGGACTGCGGAAGTTGCGATGAAGGTTCACCTCAAAGCCAAGGAAATGGGAGAACACGTTCAACCCTCCTTGTGTAAGCAAAAGTATTTGTTCTTTATCTATCATACTTTATCTATTTTTAGGATTAAGGCAAGAACTCATTATAAGATTGTCCTTGAAGCGGTTGAGTCGTCCGAGAATCTCATCGTTCCTCATCCCTGATACACGGAGCCGGCTACATTTCACGGCAATAATGATTGACTTGAAAAAGTAGCGCACATCGCCGCCCTCCGTGTAGCGGTAACGCACCAGCTGCTTCTTGCGCCAGCGGTAAAGGGTGGACTCTGAAACATTCAGAGTCCCGATTAGGTCTTTCGTGGTCATCTCCAGCTCGTCGTCAATGTCTTGGATAAGACGGGAGGTGCGCTCAACATACTGCTCAATACGATTGAGCTTGTCTATCAGTTCTTGATAGGCTTGGCTTTCTACTGCGATTATTTCCATCAGCGTAATCGTTTGGTTTTAATTGTTACATGTTCTATTCCGAGTTCACAGACTAACTGTGAAAGTCTTCTGAATGCTTCCTCAGTGAAAACCTCCAGGTGAATTTCTGCTATAGGTAAAGGATCAGTCTGCCCATTACGTGCAAGAAACTCGAATATTTTGGTAGGCTGGATGTCCACTTTAGAAGCGTACATCAGAACTTGATCAAGGGTCATTGCTGTCTTTCCTTTTTCCCAGCGCGAGATTCGGCTCGAACTAACTTTCAGAATAACAGACAGATACTCCTGCGAATAACCATTTTTCACTCTTGCCGACTTCAGCATTTCCAATAATTCTTTCATACTTATAAAATTACTAAAGCACTGTCACAAGAGCAACCCGCTACATGAAAATGTTTGCATACTATGCAATCTGTCTTGCAGCCAGTGCAAGTTTGTTTAACAGTAGCGGAACACATAATATATTGGCTAATATAATGATTTTAATCTGAAAAAAGACAATATGAAATACGGTTTAGACAATTAAAATTGTTTTAAAAAATACGCAGTGCAAGGTGCAAGACCCTTTATATATAAGGGCTTGCACCTTGCACTGGAAAATGTAGCAGTAAAATCTCTAAATATTTATGACGCAAAGATTTGGATGGTAGTACATTTTTATATATCTTTGTACCCAAGAAAAGAGAGCGGTTGAGCTTTCAATAGGTAGTCAGAATGGTAGTCATTAAGCGGTCAGAATACTGCTACAAAAATGCTACACTGATGATTTGTCAAAACATATAGAAAGTTTATATACAACGAGATACGAGAGTTTGGTTCACAAACCTCTCTGACTCTATTCTATAGTTAATAGAAACATATTCTTTCCGTTCACTTGTTGGTAGTATGTAGTCATATCGTAGTAACACACATAAGCAACTACTGACAACAACGTAATCCTTTTTCTTTCATCGGTTTATCTCATATTGTAGTAATGTAGTAAGAAAACAATGAAAGAAAAAGGATTGGAACATATTCAGCTATTGACACCCCTGTCATATATGATGATAGGAATGACAGAGTTCCTTGGACGCATCAACTCACTGCACACATGCCTTCTGAACAGGTGGGCTTCTATGCAGTCAAGTTGAAAGGAAAGGGCGATGATTGTCGGTAGTGGGTAAAGCGGTGCGTAGCCTCTTACCTCCTTATCTGTGGCAATCTTCCTTTCACCTGCATTCCTTTCATCTGGAGATAGGATGGAATCTTCGGTTATCGCCCGAAGTCTGCCACTGACTTTCTTCCATGTCACACCAAAGAACCTCGCAAGTTCGCCCTCGGTCATGGCTACATCGCCTGTACCCCTGCGGACAACCTGCATACCGTTTCCCCATTCAAAATAGCTGCGTGCTATGCTCTGTCGAGAATCTGTCCCTGTCTGCAATCTGTCTTCTGTATTCATGCCGTTTCCTCCATGCTTTCGTTTCTGCTTGCGTTAACAATCGTCATTGCCCCTATGGTAATAGCTTCCGTTTCCATTGTATCGTTTTCTTTGTTCTTCTCCTGATGTTTGGCGATGAGTTTGTTTATGTCCTCCGAAATCTTGCAGTCGGTTACCTGCGCATAAATCTGTGTACTTGCAATTGATGCGTGTCCCATCATCTTGGCGATGCTTTCTATGGGAATACCTGCACTTAGACACATCGTTCCGAAGGTATGTCTTGCCATGTGATAGGACAGGCGTTGCTTGATACCACAAGCCTTGCCTACGATGCTTAACTTCGCTGCTAACACACTTCTGCTGCAACAGGGTTGAAAGATAAGACGATTATCCATATCCGTATTATTGCCTTCTTCTTTCACCGCTTGTAGCTGCCTTTGTTGCTCGATAATCGTCTTGGCTATGGGATGTAACGGCACTATAAATTCTACTTTTGTTTTCTGACGCTCCTTTCTTATATACATCTGTCCGTCTGCGGCACTCTTGATATGCCCAAACATCAAGTGTTCCATATCCGTAATGGCTAAACCTGTGAAGCAGGAGAAGATAAACATCTGTCTGGCAAGCTCGGCATCACTATCACATATCTTCATAGCCATCAGTTTTTTCACATCACTCTTACTAAGAAAGCGGATAGCCTTTTCCACCTTTTCATATTCTGCATGCTCAAATGGATTATAACGAATGATGCGCTGGCTTACCGCACGGAACATTAAACGGCTCAGCCAACAAAGATAATTGTTGATGGTAGAGCCTTTCAATCCTTTCTTTTTAAGAAAGAAGCGGTATTTCTCAAACAATTCCTCTGTTACGTTTTGGATTTCTATATCCTTACCCCCTAAGTCCTTTATAAACTCGCACAGCTTCCTGTTAGCATAGCAAAGGTTAGTGTATGTACCTTCAGCCTTTGATTTGCCCACACCTTCCTTTACCGATTGTAGTTCTGTATTGCTAAACTCCAACAAAGTGGTGGGAGAAGTTGCAATGCCTTGCAATCTGTTTTTAAGCAGTTCAGCACTTACCACTCCGTCTTTAAGGAGCAGTTCCTGATAAGTATTCTCTACCAGTTCTCTAAATGATTGCAGTCGAAGATTGGTTTTCTTATTCGTTGTTGCTCCCTGTTTCGTGTTCCACTCCACAGCCTTACATTCTTCGTTTGTGGTAATGACAGAGTTCTTGCCATCTATCGTGATACGGCAGAGTATGGAGGTCAGACCGTTTGCCTTAGTCTTTTGTCTGTTGATATAAAACAGTGTTTTGAATGTACTTCTCATCATGTTTTTAGTTTTAATGCTACTATTGCTAAATGCTCATCTGCATATCCTCTGTGAAAGAAAGGAAACGCTCAAACTCCACAAACAGCTTCTGTGGCGTAACCTTTGCGTACCGCTCGGTCATACTCACGTTACTATGCCCCAACATCTTGCTTACCGTTTCTATCAGTACTCCTTGTTCAAGGGTAATGAGCGTGGCAAAGGTATGCCTTGCCGTATGCGTGGTAAAAGGAAAGGCTATGCCTGCTCTTAGGCGCAATGCTTTAAGATACGACTGATAGGTGGCATATTTCATCTGTGGCAATAGCCTTTCCCTTTCATCGCTCTTGTACTTCTCTATTATCCTGATGGCTTCGGGTAGCAACTTGATACGGCAGAGTACGCCTGTCTTCTGCCTGTTGAACTTCAGCCAAAGGCTTCCCTCTTCATCACGCATAAGATGTGCCTTACTTAGTTCCATCAAATCACAATAGGCTGCACCTGTATGACAGGCAAAGACAAACAAGTCCCTTGCGATTTCCATTTCCTCCTCCAACTCTCCAAACTGTATGTTCATTAGTTTGTCAAGCGAACACCTGTCAAGAGCTTTGGGTAGTTTCTTGTCGCCTTTGCTTACCTTGACTTTGTCAAACAATAAAATATCGGCTAATCCTTCACGATAAGCCAATCTGCATACCGTTTTCAGATGGGTAGCGGCATTATAGAACGTACTTTCCTGAAACCCACAAGTACCCATAAAGTATTGTTGGAAGTCGTAGATAAATTGTTCGGTAAGCTGTGAGAAAGCTAAATCAGCAACCTTATACTTCCTTTGTATAAAGTTCTGCAAATGGGTACGAGTGGAATAGTAGCCAAATATACTTTCCTCCTTGATGTCAATGCCGATATGGTTTTCTTTCTCTTTGATGAGTCTATCCAGTCTTTCAATAAGCATACACTTAGATTGAACGCTTCCTTGAAATTCCTCTTTTATATCAGTTGCATCAAATGGGCACCCTTTAGCTAATACAGCCTGATAAGCAGAATGGACGGACAATAATAAGTTTTCCAGCTTTCCATTCACTTCCACAGCCTCACGGCTCTTTCCGTCCATTCTACTTTCACGAGGATTCCACAAATCGGGATTGCAGGACAGTTTGCAACTGAACTGTGCAATACTCCTTCCAAGCGTGATACGTCCCATGATGGGAGCCTTACCTGACTTGTCCAAACTGCTCTTTTTGAGGTAGAGCAACACCTTCATCTTTACTGTTTTCATACGCTTTAATTTTTATGGGCAAAGTTACCCGAATTAAAGCGTTCTTCACTTATGCAGAAAACTGCCGACCAAAGCAACAAACACACGAACCAAATAATTTCAGTTACCTATATCTGCATTTAGTTACCTACTTCAAATCTTGGTAATGATTTAGTAACTGAACTTCTGCTTAAATCCGCACTTTCCTGCCTTTTACGAACAGAGCAGTTTTATGCAAATCATTTTGTTTCCTCCTCATTATCAGTAAGTTTGCACAAACTTAGATTTATCTTCATTTTCCTTGCTTACTTGCATCGCAAACAGGCATCAGTTGGCATACAAGTAAGCACTACTTGGAGTGTAAGTAGGCGTTGATTGGAACGCAGGTAACGGCTGGTTGCAAAACACTGTATCCCAGTCATGTCTTCAGCAGGCGTTCTGATACATGAAAAGAGGGCGTTCTGATGAATACAATGTAAAGTTCTTTCTTTATCAGACGCTTAATAAGAAAGACGCATGGCAGGTTCTAACAGTCACACATCATGCTACCATGACAACACTGCCGGACCGTTTTCAGAAAGCTGATCTCCATCCGGTGCAAACACTTCACTCTCCATCGCGGCAATTGTGTCGATACAGATCAGCTTGCCGTCATCCATCCGTATCATACGTCCACGTTCATCAATTTCCCTGACAATACCGGTGGCTATCATATATTTCCCACCTGATTTTTTCATATCTGGCTGGAAATAGGTAATCGAGACAACAGGATGTTCGGCCAGACGGAAGGAGAGACACGAGAGCTTGCGGTCGAGCAGCTGCCGGTCATCCTCCATCAGTTCCGCCTCCCGAACCGTACAGCGTGCCGTCTCGGCTATCGCTTCCTCATAGCCGGAAAGAGCAGCAAAAGGGGCGAACTGCGCTGCCCGACTATAGAGACTCATCTGTGGATGTCGCCTCGAAACGTGATGGTGAAGGTTGATAATGTCATCGTAATTACTGTCTTTCATGCCTTGTGCCCTCCTATCTGCCGGTTACGCTCCCTTGCCGTAGATCCTTCTTCAAAGTTCAGACCACGGAGCAGGGCGTTCTTTCCGAATCTTTTTTTGATGTTGATGATTGTCTCCTGCATCCTGCGTTCGCGGGTCAACAGTGTTTCTTCCTCCTTCCTGCGCTTCCTTACGGCCTCATAGTCCGTGAACATATCCAGTTCGACAGGTGCGGATGCAGCCTGCATCACTTGTTCTTCACAGACGACATGATTGGTAGAGATATTGAGCCTCCTGATGAGAAGTCTGCGGTCTGCAATTTCGTCATAAAGGGATAGGGCTGCCTTGGCAATCAGCTTCGATGAAGACGTGAAGCGGTGAAGAGCAGCCGACCCATGATCGCTTCTCGGGACCTTCCGGCCGTACCAGTCGACAGAGACCGGTCCCGTATATTCTCGCCCTGCCTGTAAGATGAGACTCTCACGGTCGTAGCCTATGGAAAGTACCAGCTGGTCGGCTACACAACGCTTCTCCACTAACTCCAAAGCGATAGCATCTGCCATTTCCTGCACGATGATTCTCGCCTTGTGGAAATCGTAAGCTTCTTGCAGTACCTGTCCGCTGCTCATCGAATTGTTTTCAGGCCGATAGGCTTTAATCATATCCATCGTACAGGGTTCCCATCCCCAGGCATGATCAATGAGCAGTTCGGCATTTACACCGAAAATCTTGTATAACAGTTCTTCTTGTTCGATGGAACAGCGGGCGATTTTCCCCATCGTGTCAATACCGTATGCCTGCAACCGTCGTGCGGTTCCTCTTCCTACACGCCAGAAGTCGGTAAGCGGCTGATGGTTCCACAGTTTCTCTCTGTAGCCCTGCTCGTCCAGCTCGGCAATGCGCACACCGTCCTTGTCGGCCGGGATATGCTTGGCGACGATATCCATTGCCACCTTGCAGAGATACAGATTCGTTCCGATGCCTGCCGTCGCCGTAATGCCCGTCTCGCGTAGCACGTCATGGATCATCTTCATTGCCAGTTCGTGCGCTGTCATCCTGTAGCTGTAAAGATAAGCCGTTGCATCTATGAAGACTTCGTCAATCGAATAGACATGAATATCCTCTGGTGCAATATAACGCAGGTAGATATTATATATCTGTGCGCTGTGCCGGATATAGTGTGCCATCCGAGGAACAGCGGCAATATAGTCTGCTTCCCAGTCCGGATGCAGCTCCAGTTCTTTCGCATTGCACGACTTTTCCGTCAATGTCTTCCCAGCCTGTTCCCTCCGTCTTCCGTTGACATCTCTCAGACACTGGATTACCTCAAACAGACGTGCGCGTCCAGGAATCCCATAGGACTTCAGTGAAGGAGATACGGCCAGACATATAGTCTTCTCCGTCCGGCTGACATCTGCAACGACAAGATTAGTCGTCAGCGGATCAAGTCCTCGCTCTGCACACTCCACACTGGCATAGAACGATTTGAGGTCTATGGCAATGTAGGTTTTCTTGTCTTCTCCGGCTTTTGTAGTCAACGCTGATAGTCCTTTGCAGTGTACGTCACATCAAACAGTACTTTCGATGGAAACTTCCCGGAATGATAGGTATATCTGAAGCTGAAGCCGGCATCCTTATACCCCTTGGTTCCCGGATCTCTTTTCAAAGCCTCACCCATAGCCTTCCGCAGTTCTGACTTTCTTGCAGCAACAGCCTGTCCGTTGTCTGCTGTCCCCAGGAGCGTATGGTAGTAATGGATGGTACGGGACGACGGCTCGAATACCATACTGTCCATCCTTGTATTGTTCACCTCGGGAGTCGGGCATCTCTTCGCCGTATATTCCTTACATTCCCGCGCCGCTCTGTCTTCCAGAGTACGGTGGCAGGCAGAGAGTGTCAACGGGAGCAGTGCGGCATAAAGCCATTGTTTCTTTCTCATTCGATTAATATTAAAAGCAGACCGGAGTACCTGTGCAAAGCTGTTGATGCACAGTTATTCCTCACCGCATATACGTTGCAAAGTTAATAAAAATTAGGCAATTTCTTATTTTCACGTTCTTAATTCTCAATAATAATGACTATATTTGCACTTTGAATTTATAGACAAACGGATGAATCATATAAGGAATTTCTGCATTATTGCCCATATTGACCATGGCAAATCTACTCTGGCCGACCGTCTTCTTGAACATACCCAGACGATCAGAATAACAGAAGGGCAGATGCTTGACGATATGGATCTGGAACGCGAACGAGGCATCACCATCAAGAGCCACGCCATTCAGATGGAGTACACTTCAGGGAAGGAGAAATATATTCTGAATCTTATTGACACGCCGGGACACGTCGACTTCTCCTATGAGGTCTCGAGGAGCATTGCAGCCTGCGAAGGAGCATTGCTCATCGTGGATGCGACCCAGGGCGTACAGGCACAGACTATTTCCAATCTCTATATGGCCATCGACCATAATCTGGAAATCATCCCCGTCATCAACAAGATAGACATGCCCAATGCCATGCCGGAAGAGGTGGAAGACGAAATCGTCGACCTCATAGGATGCGAACCGGAAGACATCATCCGTGCCAGCGGAAAGACCGGTGAAGGCGTACCGGAGATACTTGAAGCCATCGTCAGGCACATACCAGCTCCGAAGGGGGACGTGAAGGCACCGCTGCAGGCCCTCATCTTCGATTCCATCTTCAACTCTTTCCGCGGTATCATCACACTCTGCAAGGTCGAGAACGGCGTTATTAAAAAAGGAGACAAGGTGAAGTTCGTGCAGACAGGCATGGAATATACTGCCGATGAGGTGGGAGTATTGAAGATGGACATGATTCCTTCCTCGCAGCTGTCAACCGGCGAAGTCGGGTATATCATCTCGGGCATCAAGACTGCCACAGAGGTGAAAGTAGGTGACACCGTTACCCATATCGACACCCCATGCAAACACGCCATCGAAGGATTTCAGGAGGTGAAGCCGATGGTGTTCGCCGGTGTCTACCCTATCGATCCGAATGACTACGAGAATCTCCGTGCTTCTCTGGAAAAGCTCCAGCTCAATGATGCATCGCTGACTTTCCAGCCGGAAAGTTCACAGGCATTGGGATTCGGTTTCCGCTGTGGCTTCTTGGGACTGCTCCACATGGAAATCGTACAGGAACGTCTCGACCGCGAATTCAACATGGACGTCATCACCACCGTACCCAACGTAAGCTACAAGGTATATGACAAGCAGGGGAACGAAAAAGAGGTACACAACCCATCCGGTCTGCCCGACCAGACGATGATCGACCATATCGAAGAGCCTTACATCAAGGCTTCCATCATTACATCCAGCGAATACATCGGGCCGATTATGACACTTTGCCTTGACAAACGGGGCGAGCTTGTCAGCCAGAACTATGTGAGCGGCAACCGCCTGGAACTCATCTTCATGATTCCGCTGGGCGAGATTGTAATCGACTTCTACGACAAACTGAAGAGCATCTCCAAGGGATATGCCTCCTTCGACTATCATATCGACTCGTTCCGCCCGTCCAAACTGGCGAAACTTGACATCCTGCTGAACGGAGAGCCGGTTGATGCCCTGTCTACTCTGACCCACGAGAGTAATGCCGTCGTCTTCGGCAGGAGAATGTGCGAGAAACTGAAAGACCTGATTCCCCGCCAGCAGTTCGACATTGCCATCCAGGCAGCCATCGGTGCAAAGATTGTTGCCAGAGAGACCGTAAAACAAGTGCGTAAGGATGTGACGGCCAAATGCTACGGCGGTGATATCAGCCGGAAACGCAAGCTCCTGGAGAAGCAGAAGAAAGGTAAGAAACGCATGAAGCAGATTGGAAACGTACAGGTTCCACAGAAGGCATTCCTTGCCGTATTGAAGTTGGACTAAAGAAAAAAGAGAAACAAGAAAGGAAAGGAAAAATGAAAGAATTGGTAAACGATACAAGAGATATAGCACGCGAACTGGCGCGTAAATACAGTACAATGACCCACGAAGAACTGGATGTATTGGAAAGTATCCTCGTACCAATGAAATTCGCCAAAGGACAGATGATCCTCAGTGAAGGGGAAACCTGCAAGCATTTCTATTACATAGAACGAGGCCTCATCCGCCAGTTCTATTTCAAAAACGGCAAGCAGATCACTGAACACTTAGGAGAGGACCGGACCATCTTCATGTGCATTGAGAGCCTCTTCCGTGAAGAGCCTACGAGATTGCAGGTGGAAGCACTGGAGCCGACACTCGTCTATGCACTGCCCAAACAGAAGCTGGAGCAGGTGGCTCTCCACAATGTCAACATACAGATTCTCTACCGCAAGATACTGGAAGAGAGTCTCATCACCTCGCAGATACATGCCGACCTCGTGCGCTTCGAGACGGCACAGGCACGTTACAAACGGATGTGCAAGCTCAATCCGCAGGTCGTCCTCCGTGCTCCGCTTGTCTATATCGCCAGCTATCTGCAAATGACCCCCGAAACATTAAGCCGTGTACGTTCGTCGACATTGCTTGATGACTAAGTCGACATTGCCTGATGACTTTAGCTGATGACGACCAAGACAAAAGACAAATCTTTCTACCTTGCAGAATCTTCTGAGGTAGAAAGATTTTTTTTCGCTATCTTGTCCCGCTCCCGTTCTCTCTTCATTGACTGCCGGGAACGCCCCGGCAGCAGGAGAATAATCATCCGCCATAATGACTGTATCATCTTTTCAGGATAAAAAGCAGGCACTTCTTCTCATTCATTTGCAGAATAATAAGGAAGCTGCCATCTCATCTCTTTACATAACGACAAGTTATATAATGACAAGGTGCTCTTTACATAACGACAGGATGATGTATGAGCAAGACGACTTGCTGACAGCATACGTTCTGACAGAAAGACGGGGCTTCTTTTCCAACAATGTCAGAAGGTATAGGGCTATTCGGTGTAGAGGAACCGCTTGATGGATTTCTTGGGTGTCTTCTCGAACTCTTCCTCCTGGATTCTTATTTCAGCCACCTTGCAATAGGCCGGGACAATAGCATTCAGCTGCGTACGATTCTCCTCCATGATATTCTTAATATCTTCTGCATTAAGACCCAGGTTCTGGGCTTCGTCATAGTCAGGATGGACCAGCCCGAGGAGCTTCTCGCCACTTTGAATAACCAGGCATTCATTGACCAGCGGCAGTGAGTTCAGCTTGTCTTCAATCTCCTCCGGATAAATATTCTGACCGTTGCTTCCAAGAAGCATATTCTTCGAACGTCCCTTGATAAACACGTTTCCGTCATCGTCCATCAGGCCAAGGTCGCCCGTGTGGAACCACCCCTCTTTGTCAATCGTCCGGGCAGTATCTGCATCATTCTTATAGTAACCCAAAAGCACGTTAGGACCTTTCGTAAGGATTTCACCAGGCACATGAGACGGGTCAGTACTGTCAATACGAACCTCCTGATGAAGGGCAGCCTGACCGCAAGATCCCTGCCGGAAAGTATGCCAGTCACGATAACAGATTATGGGTCCACACTCCGTTGCGCCGTAGCCAACGGTGTAGGGGAAGTCAATACGGCGCAGGAAGCTCTCTATCTCACCGTTGAGCGCAGCACCGCCGATGATGATTTCATACAGATTGCCGCCGAAGGCCTGGTAAACCTGCTCACGTATTTTCTCACGTACCTTCTTGCTGATAACCGGCATGTTCAGCAGAAGACGCATACGGTTGTTCTGAATCTTCGGAAAAACTTTCTTACGGATGATCTTTTCGATGACCAGCGGCACTGCTATCATAATGACCGGTTTGACATCCAGCAGTGCCTGGGAGATAACGGCCGGTGAAGGGATGCGGGTCAGATAGAAGATATGGACACCTGACAGAAACTCGTAGATAAACTCAAAAGCCATGCCGTACATATGCGCCATCGGCAGAATACTGATCACATTACTGCCGGGCTTCACAACACCGCCCAGCACATGCTTGGCAAAGTCGGCATTGCTCCACAGAGAGCGATAAGGCAGCATCACGCCCTTGGAACGTCCGGTTGTCCCACTGGTATAGTTGATCAGAGCCAGTTCGTCCGGACTCTCTTCCCGATAGTAATGGACATGCTCCGGTCGGAAAAACTTCGGATACCGCTTGCCGAACTCTTCATTCAGATGTTCGCGGGCATAAGTCAGCTTGTCTGTACGGCTTACCACCAGAGAATAATCGGGTATGTAAATGATTCCTTCCAGCCCTGGCATCTTGGTGGCATCGATCTGTGTGACAACCACATCGCCGACAAAGAGGAGCTTCGCATCAGAATGGTTCACTATGTTATGAATCTGCTCCGGAAGGAACTCATGCAGGATGGGAACAGCTACGGCACCATAGGTAAGCACGGCCAGGAAAGCAGCAGCCCAGGCTGAAGAATTTCGGCCGCAAAGCGCAATCTTGTCGCCGCGCTGCACTCCGCTTGCCTCGAACATAATATGCAGTTTTTCTATTTTCCTGGCAACATCATGATACTGAAGGGTCTTCCCCTTATAATCTGTGAGCGCATCAAGGTCCCAATGGTCGATGATGCTCTTCTCAATCAATTCATTAAAACTCGGAATATGTTCCATTGCACATTTTTTCAATCTATGTGCAAAGGTACATAGTTATCAGCACATTTCAAAATATAATGTGCAGAAATATGCAATGAGCTGTCTATAATTCCTCATCCATAAGGAAGAAAATACAAAATGAGCAGTGCAGG
This sequence comes from Prevotella denticola, assembly GCF_900454835.1. Classification (GTDB taxonomy): domain Bacteria; phylum Bacteroidota; class Bacteroidia; order Bacteroidales; family Bacteroidaceae; genus Prevotella; species Prevotella denticola. The sequence goes on from NZ_UGTM01000001.1 coordinate 994,837, forward strand.
ACAGAATGTACCTCTGTCCCGCACTGCTTTAAATTTTATAGGACTTATAGGTGTCCCCTTTATTGATTCTGGACTTCCTGATAAAGATAACGCTTGATGCTCTTCTTCGGTGTCTTTGCAAACTCTTCATCACGCAATTCGATGGCAGAGAGTCTGCAGAAAGAGGGAAGGGCATCATTCAGCTCAATACGGTTCTGCTCCATGATATTCTCCAGGTCGGCTGTAGAGAAGTCCATTTCTTTTGCTTCCTCCATCTCGGGATAGACAAGTCCGACAAGTTCATTGCCACGTTGAATGATCACGCTCTCGCTCACCATGGTCATCGAGTTCAGCTTATCTTCAATCTCCTCCGGATAAACATTCTGGCCATTCGCCCCGAGAAGCATATTCTTGATACGTCCACGGATGAATACATGACCGTCCCTGCTCATTGTCGCAAGGTCGCCGGTATGATACCAGCCCTCTTCATCAAGCACCGCTTTCGTCGCTTCTTCATTCTTGTAATAGCCCAGCATGACGTTCTCGCCCCTGGCAAGAATCTCGCCCGGGATGTCTGCGGGGTCAGGACTTGCTATCTTCACTTCCATGTTGATGACAGGCGTTCCGCACGAGCCTCGTTGGAAATCCTTGTGGTCGCTGTAGGTTATCATCGGTCCGGTCTCTGTTGCCCCGTATCCGCTGGTGACGGGAAAGCCAATGCTTGTCAGGAAGTCTTCTATCTCCTTGTTAAGCGCCGCACCGCCAGTCATCACCTCATAGGCGTTGCCTCCGAAGACATCCGTCACTACGGCACAGATTCTCTCCTTCACTTTCCTGTTCACGACAGGCATCTTCAACAGCATCCGCGTAGCCTTGTTCTGCACCAGAGGAAAGACATTCTTACGAATGATTTTCTCGACAACCAGAGGTACGGCGACGACTATCGCCGGATGAATATCAGCACAGGCCTGGGCAATCAGTGAAGGACTCGGCAGACGAGTGAGGAAGAAAATGTGATTGCCGAAACAGAATTCGCAGATGAACTCGCAGATCATGCCGTACATATGTGCCATGGGTAGAATGCTGAGGACGTTGCTTGCCGGCTTGATATGCGGCTTAAAAGCCTCTGTCGCCCAGTCAAGATTGCTTCTCAGGCTGCGGTAGCTCAGCATGACGCCCTTTGAAAAGCCTGTCGTCCCGCTGGTGTAATTGATCAGGGCGAGGTCGTCCGGAGCATCCTTGAAATAGCACACATGCTCTGCATGAAAAAACTTCGGATACCTGTGCCCGAACATCGCATTGAGGTTTTCACGTGCATAGGTCAGTGTCTCCGAACGCGAAAGAATCAGGGAGGTATCCGGCAGATAGATGATACCCTCAAGAAGCGGCATCTGCTCCCCATCGATTGTCGCAGCGACTACGTCACCCACGAAAAGCAGTTTAGCCTCGGAGTGGTTGACAATATTATATATCTGTTCCGGCTTGAACTCATGCTGGACAGGAACAGCCACAGCCCCATAGGTAAGTGCAGCAAGAAAAGCAACCGCCCATGCGGAAGAGTTCCGTCCGCAAAGGGCAACCTTGTCTCCCCGCTTCAGGCCGCTGTTTTCAAAGAGGATGTGTAACTTCTCTATCTTCCGTGCCACGTCGTGGAATTGCAGTGTGGCCCCCAGATAATCGGTGAGTGCGTCCTTGTCCCAGTTATCCTTGATACTACTCTCTATATATGCATTAAAACTTTTTATGGATTCCATTGCACAAAAACATGATTTGCGTGCAAAGGTAAGTAAATTTCTGCACAGACACAAATGCTTTGTGCAGGAATTATATCCTCTGCCACCAAATTAGTTTTATTCATAAGCAGATGTCCATTATCAACTGCCTGTCTATTTATATTGTTTCTCAGGTCAGTCATAATAAGGAAACACGGAAAGCATCACATATACGTTGGATTCTGGACGGTGTATAAATTCACCGTGCAATTTCTGCATCAGGGAAAACGTCTGGTACCCCTGTTCCCGACCGGTCGGGAACAGGGGTACCAGATGCTGGGAACAACTGTCCCAGGCCTCGGGAACAGCAGTCCCATGTACCGGGATGAAATATGAATGTACACATGAAAACTGCGGAGAAGCATCAGACAGTGGAAAATATGGTCATAATCCGACGTTTCTCAGCTTTTTTTCGTACTTTTGCAAGCATGGTATGAGGACAGTTCCCATACACTCACGGAAAAGCTGGAACTTAATGGATAATAAGAAGGCAACGCTGGAACTGGGCACCAAGCCCGTCGGGAAATTGCTGGTGCAATATGCACTGCCGGCAATCATCGCCATGACGGCAGCTTCGCTCTACAATATCATCGACCGGGTCTTCATCGGACAGGTAGTAGGTCCGATGGCCATATCGGGGCTTGCCATCACCTTTCCGTTCATGAACCTTGCCAGTGCCTTCGGTGCGGCGGTCGGTGTGGGTGCCTCAACGGCCATCAGCGTCAAATTAGGACAACGCGACTATGAAAGTGCCGAGAATATCCTCGGCAATACCGTGACGCTGAACCTTATCATCGGAACTTCGTTCAGTCTGATCTGCCTCCTGTTCCTCAACCCGATTCTGCGCTTCTTCGGGGCAAGCGATGCCACGCTCCCCTACGCACGCAGTTTCATGGAGATCATCCTGGCAGGCAATGCCATCTCGCATATGTATTTCGGCATGAACGCCGTCCTTCGGGCAGCTTCCAAGCCGCGCCAGGCGATGATGGCAACCATCTTCACCGTGGTGATGAACATTCTGCTGGATGTCGTCTTCATCTGGTGGTGGCACTGGGGCATCCGGGGGGCAGCATCGGCCACGGTCATTTCACAGGTACTGGCACTCTGCTGGCAGATGAAGCAGTTTGCCAACCAGAAAGAGCTGCTCCATCTCAAGCGCGGCATCTACCGGCTGAAAAGCCATTTAGTAGAGAATATCATCGCCATCGGCATCTCCCCTTTCCTGATGAATGTATGTGCCTGTGTCGTTGTCATCTTCATCAACAACCAGCTGGTAAGATACGGTGGGGACATGGCTGTCGGTGCTTACGGAATTGCCAACAGCATTGCAATGATTTTCGTGATGTTCGTTATCGGACTGAATCAGGGCATGCAGCCGATAGCCGGCTACAACTATGGGGCGCAGCAGACCGACCGCCTGATGCGCGTGGTGAAGCTGTCCATTCTCGCAGCGACAGGCATCATGGTAACAGGATGGCTGCTGGCACATCTTGCCCCTTATTACTGTGCCCGTATGTTCACGACAGACAATGAACTGATACGACAGGCTATCAAGGCTATACGAATCAACATGATGATGTTCCCGTTCATCGGCTTCCAGATGGTAGTGACCAATTTCTTCCAGTGTATCGGGAAAGTGAAAATCAGCATCTTCCTTTCCCTCTCCCGACAGCTGCTGTTCCTTATTCCGCTGCTTGCTGTACTTCCCCGTTTCTTCGGACTGGACGGTGTATGGGCCTCCCTTCCGTCGAGCGACTTTACGGCCTCACTCGTTGCAGCCATCATCATGTCCGTCTATCTGCGGCGGCTGGTACGTCAGTCAAAGCAGTAACAAGATATTCAACCATAAAACCATAACCTGAAAGATGGAAAGAAAACTGATCATTACCGTAGGCAGACAAATCGGAAGCGGCGGCCGGGTTATCGCCAGAATGCTGGCGGAAGAATTCGGATGCCAGTTCTACGACCGTGAGATACTCAACCTTGCAGCCAAGGAGAGTGGATTTTCGGAAAAGTTCTTCGAACAGAACGATGAGCAGAAAGGGTTTCTGAAGACCCACTTCCACATACATCTCCCTCTCCTGGCAGACAATGATTTCTACAAAAACAATTTTTCTCAGGAAAGTCTTTACCAGTTCCAGAGCGATGCCATCCGTGAGGTGGCCGGGACAACCCCACGCTGTGTGTTCGTCGGAAGAACAGCCGATTACGTGCTGCGTGACAATCCCGACACGGTGAATGTCTTTATTACTGCCCCGATGGCCATCCGAATCGCCAATGTCCGTGAACGGCGAGGATGTACGGAAGAGGAGGCGAGGAAGGTCATCGAGAGCGGCGAAAGCGAGCGTGCCAGATACTACAACTACTACACGGCCAAGACCTGGGGCGCCGCCGAGAGCTACGACCTGTGTATAGATGCCGGCATCCTGGGACCGGAGGGAACAAAAGAACTGATTGGCGAGTTTATCAGAAAGAAAATCCAGCAATGAAGCGAATCGGCATAATTTCTGACACCCATGGCTATTGGGACGACAAATATGAATACTACCTCGGTGGATGCGACGAGATATGGCATGCCGGCGACATCGGTTCGATGGAGGTGGCAGACCGGTTCGAGGCTATGAAACCTCGCTTCCGTGCCGTCTGCGGCAACATCGACGACTATGACCTGCGTGCCCGTTATCGTGATATTCTGCGCTTCAAGTGTGAAGATGTTGATGTCCTGCTGAAACATATCGGCGGATACCCCGGACGTTATGACCGCTCGGTACAGGGGATGCTCTATGCGTCTCCCCCCGACCTGTTTGTCGACGGACATTCGCACATCCTCAAAATACAGTTCGACAAGACGTTGAATCTGCTGCACATCAATCCTGGAGCCGCCGGTATGCACGGATGGCACAAGGAACGTACATTGGTAAGACTGACCATCGAGGGCAATAAATTCACCGACTGCGAGGTTATTACATTAGGTGACAGGCTGTCAGGCCCGCAGACAACATAAAACAACAGACGACATGAAAATTTTCTTTATCTACGCCTGGCAGTTTATTGCTTATGCAGTTTCCTATGTTGCGATAACGTGGGCGATGAACGCATTATTCCGTACCTCAGCCTGCCCACCCGCCCTGTCGGAAAGGCTACTTACAAGGTGTGTTTTTCGCCATATTCATGACTGCAATAAACATGGTAGAATTCTGCTTTCGCAGATACAGGGACAAGAGAAGACGGCAGATCAGAGCAGAATACGACGAGATTCAAGACAGGAAAAAACAAACATATAATAATTAGTTATGAAAACCTATTTAGTAACAGGAGCTGCCGGATTCATCGGCGCCAACTACATCAAGTACCTGCTTCATAAGAAATATCTGGATGACGACATCAAGGTAATCATCCTCGATGCCCTCACCTATGCAGGCAACCTCGGAACCATCAAAGACGATATTGACGATAAGCGGTGCTTCTTCGTGAAGGGAGACATCCGTGACCGTGAACTCATTGACCGTCTGTTTGCAGAAAACGACATCGACTATCTTGTCAATTTCGCTGCAGAGAGCCATGTTGACCGTTCGATTGAAGATCCGCAGCTCTTCCTGTCTGTGAACATCCTCGGAACACAGAACCTCATGGATGCTGCACGCCGTGCGTGGGTGACAGGAAAGGACGGACAGGGCTACCCCACCTGGAAGGCCGGGAAACGTTACCATCAGGTGTCGACCGATGAAGTTTATGGCTCGCTGGGAGCTGAAGGTTATTTCACGGAACAGACACCGCTCAGTCCTCACAGTCCTTATTCTGCCAGCAAGACCAGTGCCGACCATTTCGTAATGGCTTACCGCGATACCTATCACATGCCGGTCAGCATCACCCGATGCTCCAACAACTATGGCCCCTATCATTTCCCGGAGAAGCTGATTCCATTGATCATCAACAACATTCTTGAGGGAAAGAAACTCCCGGTCTATGGTGAAGGGCTGAATGTCAGAGACTGGCTCTACGTTGAAGACCACTGCAAGGCAATAGACATGGTTGTGCGTGAAGGCCGTGAAGGAGAGGTGTACAACGTCGGCGGACACAATGAAATGAAGAACATTGACATCGTCAAGCTTACCATCAAGACCATTCATGACATGATGGAAAAAGACAAGAGCCTGCGCTCAATTCTCCGGAAGCAGGTGAAAGATGCCAATGGCGACATTGATATAGACTGGATCAACAACGATCTCATCACCCATGTGCCCGACCGTCTCGGCCACGATGCACGCTATGCCATTGACCCTGCGAAGATCAAGAACGAGCTGGGATGGTATCCGGAGACCCTATTTGCCGACGGTATCGTGAAGACAATCCGCTGGAATCTGGAACATCAGGACTGGATACAGGACGTGACCTCAGGTGACTACCAGAAATATTACGACAGGATGTATACTAAGAAAGGAAGATAATTAATACAGAGCATAAGAAGGAGACCGAGGAGTGGGCGGGAGTTAAAGACAAAATCCTTATTCCTGCATTCTTCCCGATGGATGGATTTGAGACCGGGACAATGGTTTGTTTTTCTCAGCTCCCCTCACTTTCTCACTCCCTTTTTCTCCTTTAACCTTATACCCCCTCTTATGAAGAAGATTTTGTTATTAGGATCAGGCGAACTGGGCAAGGAGTTTGCTATTGCCGCCAAACGTGCAGGGCAGTATGTCATTGCCTGCGACAGCTACGACAATGCACCGGCCATGCAGGTGGCAGACGAGGCTGAAGTCATCAATATGCTGGACGGTACGGCTCTTGACGCTGTCGTCGGATTTCACGAACCCGACCTTATCATTCCGGAGATTGAGGCCATCCGTACAGAACGGCTGGTAGACTATGAACGACAGGGCATACAGATAGCCCCTTCGGCACGTGCTGTCAACTTCACTATGAACCGCCGTGCAATACGCGACCTGGCCGCAAGCGAATTGGGATTGAGAACTGCAAAGTACTTCTATGCCAAGACCTACGAGGAATTCAAGGAGGCTGCAGACGAAATCGGCTTCCCATGTGTGGTAAAACCTTTGATGAGTTCCAGTGGGCATGGGCAGAGCTATGTTCACAATGACGACGAACTCCAGGAAGCGTTCAAGAATGCCATGGAAGGGGCACGCGGCGATGTAAAAGAAGTCATTATCGAAGAGTTCATCGACTTTGACAGCGAGTTCACCTTGCTTACCGTCACACAGAAGAACGGTCCTACCCTCTTCTGCCCGCCTATAGGCCATGTACAGAAGGGCGGTGACTACCGGGAGAGCTGGCAGCCTTATACCATTTCTGACGAGGCCTTACAACAGGCAGAACATATGGCCGACGAGGTGACGCGTGCGCTGACGGGCTACGGTATATGGGGGGTCGAGTTCTTCCTGACCAGGTCGGGCGAAGTCATCTTCTCGGAGTTGTCTCCCCGTCCGCATGATACAGGTATGGTGACACTGGCGCATACGACCAATTTCAGCGAGTTCGAACTCCATTTCCGTGCTGTGATGGGCCTTCCGATACCTGCCATCCACCTCGAACATGCCGGCTGTTCGGCCGTCATTCTCTCTCCTGTCGAGTCAGGTAAACCTCTGCCCTATAATCTGCTGGATGCCTGCAAGGAAGACCATACACGCCTGCGGATCTTCGGCAAACCGGTTGCACACATAGGCCGACGTATGGGTGTTGCGCTCTGCTATGATGAGATTGGAACCGACATGACCGCACTGCGTGATAAAACGAGACGTATTGCTGCAACCGTATTAGGCACTGATTCATATATGAAGAAGTGAAATATTGAAAGGATGGACTATTGAAATCGATGAATGATGAAGTAACTTCACTGGGGAAGATAATATCATTGCAGAAGGTTGTTGACCCTCGTGGTAACCTGACAGTAGCCCAGGGAATGAAGGACATCCCCTTTCACGTGGCTCGTGTTTATTGGACTTATGATGTCCCATCAGGTACTTCCAGGGGGGACATGCACATAAGCATTGCCGTGAATTCATTATTGCTGTAAGTGGATCATTCACCGTTACACTTGATAATGGGCATGAGAAAGAATCCTTCTTATTGAATCATCCTTATCAAGGATTACTTATTGAGACTGATATATGGCGTACACTCGATGATTTCTCATCGGGTGCCGTATGCCTTGTATTGGCTGAAAAAAACTTTGACGAGGCTGATTACATCCGCAACTATGATGATTTTATCGACTATTTAAGCCATAAGTAGTTATGAGGCAATACTTTTATCCCAGGATCAGCATAAGATTAATGGCCTTGATAGTACTGGTCTTTACGTGCTCGACAGAACCCGGCCTTTATTGAGCCACGTATTAATCTTGATATAGAATGTTTGAAGTAAGGCAATACACTAAAGAACAGGAATTTGAATGGGATGACTTCGTGCAGGAATCGAAGCAGGGGACATTCCTTTTCAATCGTTCTTACATGGATTATCATGCCGACAGGTTTCTTGATTGCTCGTTGATGATCTATCGGGAAGGACGGCTCTATGCCCTTTTACCTGCCAATAGAGTCGGTGCAACAATTTGCTCACATCAGGGACTGACCTATGGAGGACTTATTACAAATACAACTGCAACTGCCGTAGGAGTATGTGAGGCTTTCCTTGAAATCAACAAATTCCTCTATACACATGGAATACGGCGTGTCCTTTATAAATGCATCCCTTGGATCTACCATAAAATACCAGCGGAAGAAGATTTATACGCACTCTTTCACGTCTGTAGAGCGCACCTTAAATATCGGTATATAGCGTCTGCTGTTGATCAGACGAACCCTGTAAAATGGAGAAGAGATAGACGTCATGGTGTTAAAAGTTCCCTAAAAGAGAATCTGATAATCGAACGAAAGAGTGAGAAGTTAAGCCTATTTTGGAATATACTTACAGCAAACTTACGAGAAGTACATCATGCGAAGCCTGTCCATTCACTTGAAGAAATGACCTTGCTACATCGTCGGTTTCCCGACAACACTCCTTTGTATATGGCCAGACAAGACGAGAAATACCTTGCAGGAATCCTTCTTTATACCACACATAACGTCATTCATACACAGTATATATCTGCTACTTCGGAGGGGAAGGAACTTCATGCCATTGATGCCATTTGTTATCAGATTATCAAAGAAGACTATAAAGATGTACACTACTTCGACTTTGGCACTTCAAATGAGGACTCCGGATGTTTTCTCAATGCAGGGTTAATTCAGCAAAAGGAAGGCTTTGGAGGACGGGCTGTATGTTACGACCAATATGAATGGGAAATAACTGAAGATCTACTCACTTCTTCTTGTCTTCCAACAATACGTAAATAAAATGATCGACTACCTATCTCTCAAAGATATAACAGACCTCCACGGCGATGAAATCGCCAATGCCGTTGAGCGTGTCGTGCGTTCCGGATGGTATCTGCAAGGACAGGAAACAAAGCGATTCGAAGCTGATTACGCACAATTCATCGGCTCGGAACACTGCGTGACATGTGGAAATGGGCTCGATGCTCTCTCACTTATCCTCCGTGCCTACATGGACTCAGGACGGTTGAAGACGGGAGATGAGGTTATCGTACCAGCCAATACCTATATTGCCACTATCCTTGCCATTACCGAGAATAAATTGACTCCCATACTGGTTGAACCTGACATCAATACACTACAGCTTAACGATCAACTCATTGAGGCCGCTATAACATCGAAGACACGTGCCATCATGCTCGTACATCTCTATGGGCGATGTGCTTACACACCGCTGATCGGCGAGTTGTGTCAGTTTCACAACCTCCTTCTCATTGAAGACAATGCACAGGCACATGGCTGCTTTTGGGGCAAGAAGCGCACCGGATCCCTCGGTAATGCAGCCGCCCACAGCTTTTATCCGGGCAAGAACCTCGGCGCACTGGGCGATGCGGGAGCCGTAACGACTGATGACGAAGAGTTGGCACAGACAATCCGCAGTATTGCGAACTATGGCTCGGCAAGTAAGTATGAGTTCTCTTTCAAGGGTGTGAATAGCCGTATGGACGAGATTCAAGCAGCTGTTTTGGATGTGAAACTACACTATCTTGATCAAGAGAATAAGCGTAGAAAAGAGATTGCCAAAACTTACCAACAACGTATCAAGAATTCTTTAATCACAATGACTGCCGATGTCGACCGAGACAATGTATATCATATTTTCCCCGTCTTATGTGCCTCCCGTGACCGATTAAAGGTTTATTTAAATGACAAAGGGGTGCGTACAATGATCCACTACCCTATCCCACCACATCAACAAAAGGCTTATACAGAATGGAACCGGCTATCGTTTCCAACCACAGAGACCATCCATCAGCAAGAACTCTCCCTCCCTTGCAACCCGACAATGACTGATGCTGAATGTCAGAAGGTCATTGACTGTATAAATGAATATCAATAGAAAACTAATTATAACAAATATGAAACAGAAAATCTATATCGCAACGGTATGCCTTGCCCTCATTCCTTTTGGCACACAGGCAACCCATGCATCGACTATTGAAAACGCACCGGTCAGTTTGCTTACCTGTCCGGCTGATGCAGTGACGTTCACTTCCAAGCGTCCAAAGGAGACTGATAGACTCTTTAGGTCGGATGCTGTTGAAAAAGAAATACAGCGTATTGTGCGCCAACTAACAAATAAGCGTCTGGCCTGGATGTTTGAGAATTGCTTTCCGAACACGCTTGATACGACCGTACACTATGCTGAGGAAGCAGACGGAACACCTGATACTTTTGTATACACAGGCGATATTGCAGCCATGTGGCTGCGCGATTCCGGGGCACAGGTGTGGCCCTATGTTCAGCTGGCTGACAAGGATAAGAAACTGAAGAAGATGCTGGCAGGCGTCATCAACCGACAGATGAAGTGCATCAACATCGACTCTTACGCCAATGCTTTCAATAAGGAACCGGACCCGAATGGTGGCTGGATGAGCGACGAGACGGATATGAAGCCCGAGCTGCACGAGCGCAAGTATGAGATAGATTCGCTTTGCTACCCTATCCGCCTTGCCTTTGAATACTGGAAAGTGACAGGTGACACGAGTGTCTTTGGTGCAGAATGGCTCAAGGCCGTAGGTAATATTCTCAAGACCTTCCGAGAACAACAGAAGAAAGAGGGAAAGGGTAGCTACAAGTTCCTGCGCGTGACCGACCGTGCATTGGATACAATGAATAATGCAGGATGGGGCGCACCTGTAAAACCTGTAGGCTTGATAGCCTCTGCTTTCCGTCCATCGGATGATGCCACCACACTGCAGTTCCTCGTTCCATCTAACTTTATGGCAGTCTCGTCCCTGCGCAAGGCAGCAGAAATATTGACCAAAGTAAACAAAGAGTATAGACTCGCTTCCCAATGCACTGCCCTCGCCGATGAAGTAAGCGATGCGTTGAAGAAGTTTGCCGTATACAATCACCCGAAGTACGGAAAAATCTATGCCTATGAGGTAGATGGCTTCGGCAATTATTTCCTCATGGACGATGCCAATGTACCCAGCCTGCTCGCCATGCCTTACTTAGGTGACGTGAGTCTTGACGACCCGATATACCAGAATACACGCCGGTACGTATGGAGTGAAGACAACCCTTACTTCTTCCGTGGAAAGGCCGGTGAAGGTATCGGCGGTCCCCATGTAGGCTATGACATGGTATGGCCGATGTCAATCATGATGCGTGCATTCACATCACGTGATGACAATGAAATTCGCCGTTGTATAGAAATGCTGATGACGACGGATGCCGGTACGGGATTCATGCATGAAAGCTTCAATAAGGATGATGCGACAAAATTCACCCGTGACTGGTTTGCCTGGCAGAACACGCTCTTCGGCGAACTAATCGTGCGACTGGTGAATGACGGGAAATTAGACCTGCTCAATAGCATAAAGTAAGAACAAACATCCTTCTGATTATGCGTATGTAAAGTAAAAATGTTTATTAAGTGACAGATACTCCAGTGTTTTTATTTATTTAACATTATATATTTGCAGATATAACAAAATACAGATATCTTTGCAACGTGTTTTTCATGGTATTAGATTATTAAGGTTAGAAGATTACTTGTCGTGAGACAAGTAATCTTTCAGTCCCAGACGAACAGTCTGGGACTTTTTTTTTGCACAAATTTTCAGAAACCATGAACAAGGCAAGCATAGCTCGCAGTGCATTCTCTCCCGTCAGCTGAAGCCTTTTCTGTTTTTTGTAAAAGGTCATTGCGACAATTCTCTGGATTTTTTCGTTTCAGACTCATGGATTGCCTACATCTTTACTGCCAGAAAGACAGATATGGACAGCTTCGGTCTCTCCTCCTATCTATCTGCACAGTCTTGCTATGGAGATATACCGAGAGGATGTATAACCATGTCTTCAGAAAAGGAGAATCATATTTTAAAGCGTCTGGTACTCGCGGGAATAACGAAGCATTTGTTCCGTATATGTCTCTGTGTAATCCACCGTGATATCGCAGATTTTCCCCACCTTGTCATATACCGGTGTGAGCACCGGGTTGACAAATCCCTTGTAGGGAGCAATATCCAGATGCCTGTATCTGCGAAGCATCTCTTCATGGAGACCAGAGTCAAGATGAATAGCATATGTTTCAACCAGCTTCCGCGCTGCTTCAAAGTCACCCTCGCTTTTGATACGCTGTATCTCTGCCAGCTCGTATGCGAAGATTCGACGCAGTGCCGCATAATCATTGATGCGGACATAAGTCTTCCACTCCCTTGACTTTTCCTCTTCACGGGAGACCAGCTCGACAACATCTGAATCCGCTCCCAAGGCCATTGCCCACCGTGCGACAAGCGCACGGTTCTGCATATGCGCTTCCTCTATCTGCTTGTCAGGCTTTATCCGCACCTGCTGGGTAAGCAGGCCGTTCATCATATAACCGTAATACTGTGCCTTGTATGCTTCAGGACTGTCAAGCAGACCGAGTTCCAGCAATTTGTCATCAGCAATATAATATAGTCCGAAGAGATCCGCACGCGCCTCTTCGATGGTATTGCCATAATTCTTCAATGCGTCCGGATCCGTTCCCGGCAGCAGCCGTCCACTGCCATGTCCCAGACACTCATGCAGGTCAGTGTGCAGATCATCGGTCTTGTCGGAAAAGCGTTCCATCAGCTTGATCGTCTCATCATCTATGACGAACTCTTCACGGAATCCGTTTCCCTTGGCAGACATATTATATGCATGTGTAAGATTAGAAATGGTAACACTCTTTGAACCATGCTCTGAACGAATCCAGTCAGCATTCGGCAGATTTATTCCAATGGCTGAAGCAGGGTATTCGTCTCCCCCCAGCATAGCTGCACAAACCACATTTGCAGAGACACCCCTCACCTTCGGCTTACGGAAAAGGGGATTGACCGGAGAATGGTCTTCAAACCACTGTGCGTTGGCCGAAATGGCCTTCGTACGCCTGGTGGCATCAAGGTCTTTGTATTCAACGATTCCCTCCCAGGAGCCTTTCAGCCCCATCGGATCGCCATACACCTCAATAAAGCCGTTGACAAAGTCGATATGTCCGTCCTGCTCATGCAGCCACTCTATGGAGTACGCATCAAAATCATGAAGGTCTCCCGTTTCATAATATCGAATCAACAGACCGATTACGTCTCTCTGCCGCTTGTTCTCCGCAAACTCCTTTGCACGGTCAAGCCAATGCACAATCTTCCTGATGGCGGGACCATATCTGCCATCGGCTTTCCATACCTCTTCACGGACTATGTTTCCTTCCTTGACGAGTGTAGAATTCAATCCATAAGAGGGTGTTCCGACCGTCGGGCCGTTCTTTTTCAGCTTGGTATAGAAATCTTCAACCTCATGCTGGTTCACCCCTTCATAGAAATTGCATGCAGACGACAGCACGATATCTTTGCCATCGGCCTTGTCAACCCGCTTGGGAAGAACAGCAGGATCAAAGATGACTGGACACAGCTCATCCAACAGGGCTTCAACCGTTTCTTCCTCTTCAAGAGGCAGCGACCTGACATCCACAGCCATCACTGTACTGCGGAAGAAATCTTCAGAAAACAAAGGCACAAACTTGTCGCAGGCATAATGATGGTAAATTCCACTGGAAAACCATACCTGTTTCAGATACTGCTCCAGAGCACAGAAATCATCTTCCTGCCGGTTTCCCTGATAGCTATTATAAACAGCCTCCAGCGTCTTTCGGATGCGGAGGTTGTATTTGCCAAACTGATCGAATGTGATATCACGTCCAAATAGCGTTGCCTTCGAGAGGCAGTAAATCAATTGCTTCTGCCGGATGTCCAGTTCGCTGAACCCCGGAAGCCGATAACGCAACAGCTGTATATCGGCAAATCGTTCATCCTGAAAGCTAAAAGTTTCTTCTTCTGTTGATTCAATCATAGATGTTTTTATAACTTGCTCCTTGTTTAATCCCTTAAGCGTTTCTTTGAACGCGGCTCATCGGCGGGGAGCTGTGCCCGATGATGGATTCTGTAGTCACGCGGCGTGACCCCGTTGATGCGGTAGAAAGATGCATAGAACGACTGCCTGTTGGCAAAGCCTACCATATCGCTGATTTCTTCCATATTCAGCTCCTGATACCGCTTATCCACCAGAAGTGCCATCGCCTCCTCTATACGGAACTTGTTCACGAACGACGTATAGTTCATGTGGAATCGGACATTAACTACAGCCGAAATGTAGCGCGTGTTAGTTCCTAAGTCCTCAGCAAGCTGCTTGGCAGAATAGTTCTTGTCTTTGTAACGTTGCTGGATAAGGATGATATTAAGGATCTTTTCCTTCAGTTCATCCATAAGTTGCGGACTGACCAAACTACGGTAAGCGGCTACCTTTTCTTTTTTCTCTGTTAAATTGTACTTAGCCATAACCCGAGGATTTTTAGTTACCATTTCTGTTATTACTTTGCAAATATAATATATTTAATTAAGACTGTCAAGTTTATAGCAGGTTTTTTAATATCTATTAGTTATTAAATTTCGCTAAAAAAAACATACAAACGAATATGCTTTCATGCAAAAAGTTTACAATTCCCATCCTGACTTCTTCATTGTATAAGGTATTTCCGATTTATAATTTTCTTTTTCTTTTTACACTGTTCAAGTCATATACGCCATGTATTTCACAGGCTATTTTGTTGTTTTTTAACTATCTGATGTCACAAATGTTACCTTTTCAACTTTTTTTAATCGATAACTTTGCATCCATGATTACATTTTGAAACAAAAATACAGAACCAAAAACATGAAAGAGAACAAGATGTTCTGTTTCCAATGTCAGGAAACAGCAAAAGGAACCGGATGCACAATTCAGGGCGTATGCGGCAAGAAAGCAGAGACAAGCCGCTGGCAAGATCTGTTACTTAGTGTTGTAAGAGGTGTTGCCACAGTTACGGATGCACTCCGCAATGCAGGTATAGAGACCGACCAGGAGGTGGGTGACTATCTCGTTGATGCACTCTTCGCAACTATAACCAACGCCAACTTCGACGACCAGGCCATATTAAATAAGGTGGACAAGGGTGTAAGCCTCAAGCGCGACCTGCTGTCACTTGCCTGCGAGAATCATGTTGCACTGCCGGATTACCGGGAGGTAAAATGGGGCGGAGAAAAGGCAGACTACGAGACAGAAGGCAACCGTGAAGGTGTTCTCCGCACAGGGAATGAGGATATCCGCTCACTGAAAGAGCTGACCGTACTGGGTCTGAAAGGCATGGCTGCTTACTATGAGCACGCCTCACGCCTCCATGAACGCAACGAAGAAATCATTGCTTTCATGGAAAAAGCACTTTCCACCGTCACCGATCCGTCTGCGGACATGGACACCTTACTTTCGACTGTCATGGAAACAGGACGGTTCGGTGTTGATGCCATGGCATTGCTCGACAAGGCCAATACACAGGCCTATGGAAATCCGGAACTGACAAAGGTGAATATCGGTACAGGAAGCCGTCCGGGCATTCTTATTTCCGGCCACGATCTGAAAGACATCGAGCAGCTGCTTGAACAGACCGAAGGGACAGGCATTGATGTCTACACCCACGGCGAGATGCTCCCCGCCCACTATTATCCACAACTGAAGAAGTACAAGCATCTCGTAGGAAACTACGGAAACGCGTGGTGGAAGCAGAAAGAAGAGTTCGAGACCTTCAACGGCCCTATTGTCTTTACAACCAACTGTATCGTTCCCCCCTCACCGAAAGCGAGCTACAGGGACCGTGTCTTCACGACGAATGCTACGGGTTTCCCGGGATGGAAGCATATCGTGGCAGACGAAAGCGGACACAAGGACTTCTCTGAGGTGATTGAGATTGCCAAGACCTGTAAGGCACCGACAGCCATTGAGCAGGGCGAGATTATCGGTGGGTTTGCCCATGCCCAGGTATTCGCCCTCGCCGACAAAGTCGTCG
The DNA here is from genome assembly GCF_900454835.1 of Prevotella denticola. GTDB lineage: Bacteria > Bacteroidota > Bacteroidia > Bacteroidales > Bacteroidaceae > Prevotella > Prevotella denticola. Next base: position 1,011,048 of record NZ_UGTM01000001.1, read on the forward strand.
AGGCTGTCAAGAGCGGTGCGATCCGCAAGTTCATCGCAATGAGCGGCTGCGACGGACGGATGAAGAGCCGTGATTATTACACGGAGTTCGCTTCGCGGCTGCCGAAAGACACGGTAATCCTGACCAGCGGCTGCGCCAAGTTCAAATACAACAAACTGAACCTCGGCGATATCAACGGCATTCCGCGCGTTCTGGATGCCGGTCAGTGCAACGACTCCTATTCGTGGGCGGTAGTGGCTTTGAAACTGAAGGAAATCTTCGGTGCAAACGACATCAACGACCTGCCGATCGAATTCAACATCGCATGGTACGAGCAGAAGGCCGTCATCGTTCTCCTTGCCCTGCTACACCTTGGAATCAAGAATATCCATATCGGGCCTACGCTGCCGGCTTTCGTTTCGCCTAACGTACTGAAAGTCCTGACTGAAAACTTCGGCCTCAGTGGCATTACCACTGTCGAAGAAGACCTTAAGAATATGGCAGGATAAGAAACTACCTCTAACCGCTAAGAAATGTAAATGCAAAGCCTCCCCCTCGTGGGAAGGCTTTCTTTTTGTAAAGAAAGTTCGCGCTCTTCCATTCTATGAGTTCTTACGTTCCTGCTCCGATATAAGGTCAAGGAAGGGACTGAGATGGATTGGTGAAATACAGAGTGAACAATGATTTTTCACTCCCATAACTCCCTCATAAACAACCACATAAAATCCATGTGCAAAAGAGGCTTAGTTGTACGTCGATTAGGCATCAATTGGCACCCAAGTAAGCACTGCTTGCGATGTTGGAAGGCGTTATCTGGGATGCAGGTGACGTACAGTTACGATACAGGCTGACTACGAACATTCCTTCGGCGTGTATCATGACAAAGGGGAAACAATGGTTCAAAGGCGATGAAAAGTAAAGTTTTTTGCTTCTCTTTTCATGTTCAACAGCACATATTTACGTCTTCAAGAAGCAACTTGAAACGGTCTGCCTGGAACGCAGGAAAATACCCACAGGGATTTCCGGAATCCGCTACAAACCTTCGATTCCTGCTTAATTTTAAACGGACGCGAAAGAATATCCTCTTCGAAAACTTTGATTATAAATTATAATTTGTATCTTTGTGCAATCATTAGAAGAAAAAACAATTTCAAGAGATATACGATGAAGAAAACAGCTCTTATCACAGGCATAACCGGACAGGACGGCTCCTATCTGGCGGAGTTGCTGCTTGAAAAGGGGTACGATGTGCATGGAACCATCCGCCGCTCGTCCGTGGATTTTCGCGAGCGTATTGCCCATCTCGAGGGACGGCCACATTTCCATCTGCACTATGCAGACCTCAGCGACTCTATGAGTATCCTCGGGGTAATCGGCAAGGTGCGTCCCGACGAAATCTACAACCTTGCCGCACAGAGTCACGTACAGGTCAGCTTTGATTCTCCGGAATTTACGGCTGATGTCGATGCAGTGGGCGTACTGCGCATCCTGGAGGCTGTCCGCCAGTTAGGGATGGCGGCGACCTGCCGTATCTACCAGGCCTCTACATCCGAACTGTATGGCAAGGTAGAGGAGGTTCCGCAGAACGAGAATACGCCGTTCCATCCTTACAGTCCATACGCTGTTGCCAAGCAGTACGGCTTCTGGATCGTGAGAGAATACCGAGAGGCATACAATATGTACTGCTGCTCGGGCATCCTCTTCAACCATGAGAGCGAACGACGCGGCGAAACATTCGTCACCCGGAAGATTACACTTGCCGCTGCACGCATCAAACAGGGCAAGCAGGACAAGCTCTACCTGGGCAATCTCAGTTCGCTCCGTGACTGGGGATATGCCAAGGATTACGTGGAATGTATGTGGCTGATCCTCCAGCAGGACAAGCCGGAAGACTTCGTCATTGCGACAGGCGTCCAGCACAGCGTACGGGAATTCTGCTACCATGCTTTCAAGCGGGTCGGCATCGAACTTGAGTTTACAGGTGAAGGCATGGAGGAAAAGGGTATCGACAAGGCAACTGGTAATGTACTCATCGAGGTAAGCCCCGACTTCTACCGTCCTACCGATGTGGTCAATCTTTGGGGAGACCCCACGAAGGCGAAAGCGAAACTGGGTTGGAATCCGAACAGCACCAGTTTCGAAGAGCTTGTCAACCTGATGGTAGACAGCGATATGGCCAAGGTGGCATCCGACGGTGCGGCAGAAAAGGTCAGGACCAATCTGGAAGAGTATCTGGAGAAAGGCATTGTGAAATAAAAAAGTTTTTCCCTACCTTATCTCTGTGCAGGAACCGCAACAGAAAAAGAGGACCCCCTGTTGCATCAGCAGGGGTGAGACAGGAAGACTTCCGTGTGAATACGATGCACAGACGAAAAGCAGAAGAATAAAGTTAAAAAGGAGAAATATAAAAAATGGTTGCCATTCCCCACCAGAAGGGATGACAACCAGTCTATATGCGAAACGCAACCTGCTAATTCACAATATAATATAACAAAGAATAACACCTTTCGGACATTCCGTCAGGAACTATCTTCCTACAGAAGGGGACGGAGGTGGTCTTCTGATTATGGACAAGAACAGTAAAATATACATAGCCGGACACCACGGCCTGGTCGGATCGGCAATATGGCACAACCTCGTCCAGCGAGGATATACAAACCTCATCGGACGAAGTCACAAGGAACTGGATTTAACCGACCAGCGGGCCGTCAAGCGTTTTTTCGATGAGGAGAAGCCTGATGCCGTCGTCCTTGCCGCAGCCTTCGTGGGAGGCATTATGGCAAACTCCCTGTACCGAGCGGACTTCATCATGCAGAACATGAAGATTCAGTGCAACGTCATTGAGCAAAGTTACCTGCATGGTGTGGAGAAACTCCTCTTCCTCGGCAGTACCTGCATTTATCCGAAAAAAGCACCGCAGCCCATGAGCGAGGACGCACTCCTGACTTCTCCGCTGGAATACACCAATGAGGAGTATGCTATCGCCAAAATTGCCGGACTGAAGATGTGCGAAAGTTACAACCTCCAGTATGGGACCAATTACATAGCCGTCATGCCGACCAACCTCTATGGACCGAACGACAATTTCCATCTGGAGAATTCTCATGTCATGCCGGCCATGATGCGCAAGATTTATCTTGCTAAACTCATTCATGAAAACAACTGGGATGCCATCTGTAATGATATGGACAAGCGTCCCATCAACCCGACGGACAGACTGAGCACTGAAATCGGGGAAGGAAATGTCGATGGAAAAAATACAAAAGACCGTATCTTGAAGGCCCTTTCCTTCTACGGAATCGAGAACAACAAGGTAACGCTGTGGGGTGACGGAAGTCCGTTACGGGAGTTCCTCTGGAGCGAGGACATGGCGGATGCCAGTGTCTACGTACTGTTGAATGTAGACTTCAAAGATATTATAGGCATCGAGAAATATTCAAGTGTCTTCTATGGCGCCAGAATTGACGGAGCAGTAGACCGCAACAATTCTGAAGGGCGCGGTGGAGCTATTCCCGCACTTGGAGAGATCCGCAACTGCCATATCAACGTCGGTACCGGCAAGGAACTGACCATAAAAGAACTGGCAGAACTTGTAAAGAAGACTGTTCACTTCGAGGGCGACATCATCTGGGATGCAGGAAAGCCAAACGGTACTCCACGGAAACTTATCAATGTAGACAAGTTGCACCGTCTTGGATGGACACACAAAGTGGAGATCGAAACTGGTGTAGAGAAACTCTATGCATGGTATCAGAAAAGCTTGAAATAAGAAGGAGGCCAGGCTGGTGGAGTTCCGTTTTATAGTCAGTTCCATCAGTCAGGCCATTTGATTCGGGATTGCTTTTCTCCCATAACAACATAAAAAGCCCTGACGATTCATTTATTTTAACCTTTAACAACATGAAGAAACAAGTATTACTGACCGCAGCCGTATTGACCGCAACAAGCATGACTGCACAGAAGCTGAAGTATCCGAAAGCTCCGAAAGACGGGACCATAGACACTTACTTCGGTGTCCAGGTGGCCGACCCATACCGTCCCTTGGAGAATGACAGTTCCAAGGCAACCGCCGAATGGGTGGCTGCAGAGAACAAGGTGACACAGGACTATCTTGCCCGCATTCCATTCCGTGGGAAACTTCTGAAACGCATGAAAGAACTGGCAAACTACGAAAAAGTATCTTCCCCTTCTTTCATCAAGGCTATTGGCAAATGGCTTTTCTATAAGAACAACGGCCTGCAGAACCAGAGTGTACTTTATATAATGGACCGTCTCGGCGACGAAAAGAATGCACGCATATTTCTCAATCCCAATCAGCTGTCAACCGATGGTACCGTAGCACTGAAGGGCATTTACTTTTCTCATAACGGGAAATATGCGGCTTATGCCATCTCCCGAAGCGGAAGCGACTGGCAGGAATTCTACGTGATGGATGCCAAGACCGGCAAGCTGCTCGACGACCATATCAACTGGGCAAAATTCTCAAGTGCAGCATGGCAGGGTGACGGGTTCTACTACAGCGCATACGATGCGCCGCAGAAAGGACACGAGTTCAGTAATGTAAACTCCGTCCAGAAGATTTACTATCACAGAATCGGCACGCCGCAGTCAGAGGATATTCTCTTCTATCAGAATCCCGCCAACCCAATGCGTTTCTATTCTGTCTACGTGAACGAGGATGAGACGATGATGTTCCTTTATGAGAGCGGTGCAGGTTCCGGCAATCGTGTCTATGTACGCGACTTGCGACAACCAGACAGCCAGTTCATCCAGATGACATCGAACCTCGACCTGCAATACAGCCTGATAGAGACCATCGGGGACAAGATGTATTTCCTCACGAATGACGGTGCACCGAAGAACCGACTGATGGTGGCTGACCTCAGACATCCTGGATTCAGCGACTGGAAAACCCTCATTCCGGAGTCCAAGGATATGCTTGAAGGAGTTACCTTTGCTGACGGAAAGATGATACTCAATTACATGAAGGATGCGTCCAATCATGCCTACGTCTATTCCATGGACGGGAAACAGCTTTCCGAAATCAAGCTGCCGACAGTAGGCAGTGCCGCTTTCTACGGCGACAAAGACCGAAAAGAGATCTTCTACTCATTCTCCTCATTCACTGTTCCGACAAGCAATTACCAGTACGATTTTTCCACAGGCACCAGCAAGGTTTACTCTGCACCAAAGGTCAAATTCAGGGAGTCCGATTATGTCAGCGAGCAGGTCTTCTACCCCAGTAAAGACGGAACCAGAATACCACTCTTCATTACCTACAAGAAAGGATTGAAGCGAAACGGAAAGAACCCGGTATACCTCTATGCCTACGGTGGCTTCAACATCGCCATGCCTCCTTACTTCTCTTCCAACCGTATTCCATTCCTCGAGAACGGTGGTATCTATGCACAGGCCTGCCTGCGTGGCGGAAGCGAATATGGAGAAGAATGGCACATTGCCGGCACAAAGATGCAGAAGCAGAACGTCTTTGACGACTTCATCGCCGCCGGAGAATGGCTCATCCGGAACAAATACACGAGCAAGGACTATCTCGCCATTGTCGGCGGCTCTAACGGCGGACTGCTTATAGGTGCCTGCATGACCCAGCGTCCCGACCTCTTCAAGGTTTGTATTCCAGAGGTCGGTGTCATGGATATGCTGCGTTATCATAAGTTCACCATCGGCTGGAACTGGGCACCGGACTATGGTACAAGTGCCGACTCAAAAGAGATGTTCGAGTATCTCCGTGCCTATTCCCCACTCCACAACCTTCGCCCAGGCACTCATTATCCGGCCACAATGATTACGACAGCCGACCATGACGACCGTGTCGTACCAGCCCACTCATTTAAGTTTGCCGCCACCCTGCAGGCTGACAATGCTGCCGATACACCTATCATCATCCGCATTGACACCAAAGCCGGTCATGGAAGCGGGAAGCCGCTGTCGAAACAGCTGGAAGAACACGCCGATATCTATGGTTTCATTCTGTACAACATGGGCTTGAAATACTAAAGAAGCCAGTAGGATAGTCCAGGAGTCAATGGAGCTTTCTCAACGAGCCCTTCACAGCATTCTGCTATTAGTCAGGGGGACGCTCCATTGTCTCCTATTGCTCCATGACATTAAATACTTATAATTGTCATAAGAATGCAGATACTGTTAGCATCAGCAAAGATAATGGTCAGTACCACAGAAGTACCGACTCCCACCACCCACCTGCCTCGTTTCCACAAGGAAGCGGGGCAGCTGGCATTAGAGATGGGCGGTCTCTCCGTGGAAGTGCTTGCTGGAGAACTCCACTGCAGCAAGAAGATTGCACTGGAGAACAAACTGCGTTATCAAGACTTTTTCTGCGAGGAAAGACTGCTGCCGGCCCTCCTCGCTTATTATGGGCAGGCTTATAAATGTCTGAAAGCACAGGATTACAGTCTGGATGACTTTTGCTTTGCCGACCAGCATCTCTGGATAACAAGTTTTCTATACGGGCTGCTCAGGCCTTTAGACCTCATCCACCCTTATCGTCTGGAGGGGAAATCCCGTCTCCGGTCAGCTGGAGGGAAAAATATGTTCTCCTATTGGAGACCCCGTCTTACGGATATGCTCATCGAATCCGTGAAGGCTGATGACGGCATACTTGTACATCTGGCAACTGAAGAGTTCCAGCATTTATTCGACTGGAAACGGCTGCAGAAGGAGATACATATTATTCAGCCACACTTCATGGTCGACCAGGGAAGCCGGCTAAAGGCTGTCAGCGTATACGCCAAGAGCTGTCGTGGTGCCATGACAAGTTACATCCTCCGCAACCGGATTACATCGCCTGACTGCCTGTCAGACTTTACATACGAAGGCTTCATTTATCAACACGACTATGGAAACGAAACGCATCCGCACTTTATCCTAAATGCCCGGGAATGCGGTCGCCCATAAAAGCGTACCCGACAGCATACGGCATAGCTTGTCATAGGACCACAACATTAATACAAAACAATGTAAATTATGTCAATAGAAGAATATCGCCAGCAAATCCTTACATCCTTGCTTTCCAGAACAAACGCTAAGGGAGAACTGTCTTTTGACGAATCATCTGCCAAGGAACTCCTTAATCAGTTATCAGACGAAGAACTCGAAGAAGGTATCCTTTTCAACACACCTGAAGATGTGGCTGACGTGCTGGCTGAAACAGAAGACTATAGGATTACAGGCTCGTGTACTGCTATGTAAATAAGGTTCTCCGTTAAATTCATAGAGCAGGAAATGAAACAGAGGTTTATAACATCCGGCAAATGCCGGCAGCATCTATCTGTAGTAAGCGGACCCGAATAAATATCAGTGCTTGCCTGGTAAACATTTCCCATGTAAGTCAGTAATCACTATCTTACAATATGAACAGTAACAGGGACGAACCAGGCTTCCCTGCAGATGTGTTGAGGCCTGCCACGCATTGTGTTGACGGTAAACACCGGTCGTGTTGATGCCCCACTCCATGCAATATATTGCCGGAACGGAATCAGCTTGTAGATGGAGAAGGGTTGTACTCCATTCCCTCTTCTTCACCTTTCAGCAGTCTGTTCTACCAGACTTAGCATCAGGAAACAGTCAGTATCAGTAATATCATACGTGCTCAGTATGTCTGCATCACTGCGGAACTCCTCTAAGAGGCGGGCACGTCCATTCCCGCTCTTTGACATCCATTCGTGGAACAGTCCGGCAGCATGCTGTATGTTCCCGAGTGCCCACTGGCAGTAACCGGCATTAAGATAATCCTCGTGGACCGGCGTGGCCGCAAGAAGCCTGTCATAAAGTTGTGATGCCTTGTCAAGACTCCTGTCCGACAACATCGCCCAGGCCAGTACACGTTTCACATTCATGTCTTCGGGATATTGATAGTCAAGACGGAACAATTCTTCACGCACTTCACCCGCCCTTCCCAGCTTCAGGAGTGCTACGCAGTGGTTCACCGTATAACCTTTATGTTCCGGATTCAACTCCAACAGTTTTGCATAGACTTCTTCTGCAGTACTGTAATCTTCACTGTCGAGTGCGGCCCGTGCCTTTCCCCTCAATGCCCACTGGTTGTCGGGCTCACTCTTCAAGGCTTCGTCAAAGAAATGATAAGCCGTCTCGGACCTGCCTGCCTCAATATTCGTATAGCCCAGCAGAATCGAATAACGTGGATCACTGCTCTGGAAAGTCGCAAGCAGTTCGGTAAGTCTGGTAAACTGGTGATGTTTATACAGGTGTAAAGCCAGTCGTAGTTTTACGTCGTCGAGTCCCGTTCCCATGAAGATCCGGTAGGTGAAAAAGAATGTATCAGCTACAAAATCGCCTTTTCCATTGTCCTCAAACGGATTGATGAAATCGCCTGATGAGCGATAAAGCCGGAAGAAACGATAGAGATCCTGTAGATAAGTGCGGCGGATGCTGACAGCGTCTTGTGGGTCTTCCGTTGCAGCCAGAGGCCCCAGGACATCCTCTGACTCCATTACTTCTTTCATGTTCTCTGGCAACTGATTGATAATATGCTCTAAAGCAAGTGCAAATGAATACTTGTCAGACTCGCAGAAATTCCCTTTGTCCATGAGAATACGCAGAAAGTTTGAGTCGCCGAAATTCCGCATCACAGGACGTAGAGCCGGATGCTCCAGATAGAAGGGCGTAAACCAGTTCACCACCTCGTTAAAGAACGGGAAGCGTTTCATCTGCCTGAAGCCACCGAAATAAATATCTGAACCCTGCTTCTGCATATCCATCATCTTACGTACCTTTTCTTCCATCTGCTCCATACGTCTGTCCTCCGCATCCTGATGAAGGATATTTTCGAGAGCATCCTCTTCCTTCTCGATGATACCGAGTCGGCCGACAGCAAGATTGGAATTACGCATGATGTCAGGCATGATGTCACGCTGTATCTTGTCATTGTCCTTCTCGGCATCCTGACTGTAGAAGAATTGTATCTGCAATGTAAGCAGTTCACGTGTAATGGAAGAGTCTGAACAAAGTTCACGTACAACATCGTCTTGTTCAGCAAAAATGTCCATTCCCTCAAACACAGACAGCACCCAGCCGACCAAGGCACGCTGGCGCACATATTCATCTGAAGCACGGCGGTAGACAGAGACAAGGGTCTTGAATTTGTTGATGTCGAACTGATTCATTGCTCCAAGGCTGATGGCACTTGCAATGATTTGCTGATCACCGGAAACAACCGTAGGGGAAAGCAGCAGGTCGGTGTAAAAAACACTGTCTTCCTCCGTCCACTGACAGGAAGTCCACAGGGCGTTGAAAAGGCGGTTGACAAACTGCTGATGGCGGTCGTATATCTCGGTTTGTCTTTGCTTTCTTGTGGATTCCGGCTGAAGCGAAAGCATGGCGACATCCGACACGAAAGTCTCCAGCACAGTACGTATGAAATCATGACTCATATTGAGATGGGCACTCACTCTGAAAGCATCAATGTATGCACCGATGTTCTTGCATCTCCAGCTGATTTCAAGATTAGCAGCAACCCTGTAAAGCCTCTGCAGCAACGTAGAATAGAGTGCCTCTCGCTGGCTGTCGGCATAACCTCTTCCCATATAGTCCACCATCAGCCGGTAATCATTCCGGATGGAGTCAAACTCCCCATGACCGATGAGTGACGGATGCTTTGCATAAAGGTGTTCCAACACTTCAATGGCCTTCCCCAGCCATTTGTCCATCAAGCAGTTAATTGTCTTGCCAAGAATTTCCTCTACGTTCACCGTTGTTCGCTTTTATTGATATTCGTTTCCCTTCTCCTTTCTTTTCCACTCGCCAGGAAGTTACGAGCCATGAGCAGGTCTGCCTTCCGGGGTGGTCCTGTCTTTGTGTACTTGATGTCGGGTAGCGCACGCACCGTAGCGTCGTCAGCCTTCATGTACTTCTTTATCAGTCCGGCATAATACTTCACACCGTTCTTGTTGACTAGGTCCACCGCCTTGTCGTATGCTTCAGCAAATGCCGCTTCTTCTGTCTGACGACGCACCTTGTCCATCACGGCAATTACACCAAGGTGTACACCGGCATCAGCCGAACTGAAGATGACGTTGTTGTCAGCTTGCAAGGCTTTCGTAGCCTGTGGTTCAGCAAGCCAATAGGCATCTATTTCATGATTCTGCAGCATATTCAGCCGTACCATGACATCATTGATCTGAACTCGGAAGACCTGGAATCTGGGTTCCCCCTTCTTCACGACAAGGTCGCTCAGCAGGTCGGTTGCAGAATATCGCGTCATTGCGATGATCTTGTCACTGAGGTCGGACAGTTTCCTTATCTTTTCCCCACGGTCGGCGACAAGTTGCCAGCTAAGGTTCGTATCTGTCAGATAGTGCATCAGCACCTTGCGCTTGTGTTTCAGCCGTTCCGCACGTACGAGATCGGTGAAAGCCGCCTGCACGCTTCCGCCAGCCATTGCGGTGTCGCAGTCCATCTGCGCATTGAACCTGCAGAGTCTGATATCTACTTTGGCCGTATCGTACAGCAGACTGTCCTTCAGCAGATATGCGGGAAGACAGTCCATTGTCGGCATCACAGCTATCTTGTAGGCTTTCTGATAAGCCTCCTGCTCTGCCTGTTTCCGTGACTGCTGCTCTGCCTGTATTTCCTTGCTGCTTTTGCCGCAGCTGACAAACACAAGCACCGCCAGTATGAGTAAGTAATCGATTCGCTTCATACAGTTGCAAATTTAAGAATAAATTTTGTAACTAAGAAAAAACTTATTACTTTTGTCCCACTTATGGCAAAGGACAAGATAGCTTATGTCTGCAGTAACTGCGGGCAGGAAAGTGCAAAATGGATTGGCAAATGTCCCAACTGCGGACAATGGAATACGTTCAAGGAAATCCGCATCGCTGCCGATACGGGCTCACAGGCAGCCCGCCATGCAGCCACGACACTGCGTAATGCAGCTTCGGGCGAAGCGGTTTCAGCTTTGGCGAACAAGCCGCAGCGGCTGCGTGATGTATCTTCACATGACGAACCACGGATAGATATGCACGATGGAGAGCTGAACAGGGTGCTGGGAGGCGGACTGGTACCGGGCAGCATCATACTCTTGGGCGGTGAGCCTGGTATTGGGAAAAGTACGCTGACTCTCCAGACAATTCTCCACATGGCGCAGCATGTACTCTACGTCAGCGGTGAGGAAAGCCCTCATCAGATTAAGATGCGCGCCGTGCGCATCACAAAGGATATTGCCGAAAACGTCATCATCCTGTCGGAGACATCTTTGGAAAGAATCTTCGAACACATCCGTGACGTTCAGCCAGAGCTTGTCGTCATAGACTCTATCCAAACCATTTCAACGGAGGACGTGGACAGCAGCCCAGGCAGCATCACACAGGTACGTGAATGCGCATCGGCGCTGTTGCGCTTTGCCAAGACGAGTGGCGTCCCCGTGATACTCATCGGCCACATCAACAAAGAAGGCAGCATCGCCGGTCCGAAGATTCTGGAACATATCGTTGATACCGTCATTCAATTTGAGGGAGATCAACATTATATGTACCGTATACTCCGCAGCATAAAAAACCGCTTCGGCTCTACTTCGGAATTAGGCATCTACGAAATGGAGCAGCAGGGACTGCGACAGGTAAGCAATCCATCGGAGCTTCTGCTCACAGAAGACCATGACGGACTGTCGGGTGTAGCCATTTCAAGTACTATTGAAGGTGTACGTCCTTTTCTTGTTGAGACACAGGCACTTGTTTCCTCTGCAGCTTATGGGACTCCACAACGTTCTGCAACAGGATTCGACCAACGCAGACTGAACATGCTGCTTGCCGTACTGGAGAAGCGGGTGGGCTTCAAACTCATGCAGAAGGATGTGTTTCTGAACATTGCCGGCGGTCTCCGTGTAACAGACATGGCCATGGACTTAAGTGTCATTGCCGCCGTACTTTCATCGAATGTCGATACACCGATAGAACAGGGATGGTGTATGTGCGGAGAGGTCGGCCTCAGCGGCGAAGTGCGACCGGTCAGCCGGATTGAACAGCGCATTGCTGAAGCCGAGAAACTCGGTTTCAGTCATATCATCCTCCCCAAGTACAACTTGTCGGGACTTGCAGGCAAATACAGCATACAGCTTCACCCTGTACGCAAGGTGGAAGAAGCACTCCGCAATCTCTTCGGATAACTTCTGTACAACAGAAAACAACGGAAGCAAGTCTGGCTCCATCTTCCCGCTGTACGGATCATTCGTCGATGTAGTCGCGGATGATATTGGCCCATACTTCATAGCCCTTGACGGTAAGATGAAGCCCGTCACGACAATACTCTGCCCGCATGGTTCTTGGATACGTACCCAAGAGAGGTGTATAGAGATCGATGAAGCGGAGGGCATGACGGTCGCAATAGTCTTTCAGCCTTCTGTTAAGCAATATTATCATATCCTCCTTCCCCCTCAGTAGCTTCCATGCTCCGACACTTTCATTCAGCGGCAAAAGACTTTGGACATAGAGCCGGGTATCTGGATTACGTCTGCGTATCGTCTCTATGATACGGACAATCCCCTGAAAGGTACGCTCAACCGTCCATCCATGACTCAGGTCATTGATGCCACACTCAAAGAATATCTTGTCAGGCTTGTAAGGCAGCACCTGATCGAGCCGGCTGTAAATACCGTGACTGTCATCGCCGATGATTCCTCGGTTAATAATCTTTGACGCATTTGGGAAAAATCTGTTCCAGTCCCCTCCATACTCTGAATGGCTGTCGCCCAGCATGATGATTGCACCTTCGGGCAAAGCCCCTTCACGGCGGAATTGATTCACCTTCATATTATAATGCTTCGAACCGTGATACGCAACATGCTGTGCCTGTCCTGAAAGGCAGGCAAAGAGGAAAGAAAGGAACAGAAAGAGAATCCTGATCATGTCAGTTTTTATTTTATCATTATTGTCAGATTACAAAAGTAAGAAAAAAGAGGCAGACGAGGAAAGAAAAGTCCGGTTATTATCCATAAAGAAATGATAACCGGACTCTTCAACAAGAGGATCTTCTTAACTTTTCTGCAGGGTCTGTCAGTTCATGCGACGCATCACCTTACGAAGGTAAGCCTGCGTCTTCGAGACGCTGTAACGAATACCACCGCTCCATAGGCGTATAGCCCTTTCGATACTGTTCAGCGGATTGTGAAAACTCTGGATGATGACGAACATCTCCTTTGACTTTGCTGCGCTGAAGCGGTCGGAAAGAGAATAACGCTTCTTGCTGCCGGAACTTCTGAGGATATTGTTGCACTCTTTCACCAAAACAGGCGAAATCTGCAGAACGCCCACATACGGACCATTAACAGCCGCTGCATTGCCTTTACTTTCAATCTGGATAATCGCATTCATTACCGGTTCCCAGTCGAATCCGTCACCCCTTGCAGATGCTTCACTGTGTGAAGCAAAAATCATTAAGAAACAAATACTTGCTACTTTTAAAATTCTCATCATTAAAACATTTCCGAAACCTTGGAAAGTAGTTCAAACGAGCTGCTTTCTACGGCGTGTTCCTATGTGAGAATGAGTTACCACCACGCCTCAGTTTCATATTAACGGTTGCAAAGGTACAAAAAATATTCTTGATAACCAACACTTTAAATTAAATTAATAAAGTTCGGGATGAATATCAATCTGTGAAAAGAGAGGTGTCAGGGGCGTATTCAATCCGTCAGTAAAAGCCTTCCTTCTGTCCAAGAAACGCCTGGTTTGGGGCTTTGAAAAAGAATGCTTACCTTTGCAATGCTCATCAAACCCATGGACTGTGCAGTACGGTATAGACGGCCTCTGCCTGTCCGTCCTTGCCCTGGCTATCCAAGGAGGCATCATAAAAAAACAAGCAACAAAAGAAATGGTAAAACGGAGACGGAAACACAGGAGGAGGAGACTGAAAAGCAAGAACAGGTTGTGGTGGCTGGGGGCCGCCTTTACCACAATGGCAGTAATACTTATCATCGATTTAAAACCGTGGAAAAGGCATCATGCGACAGTCAGTGATCAATGGCCGTACCACGACTTGACAAAAGGTGACTACGCCAAGGACTTCGATGGACTTGATATTTCCCGTCACCAGGGGAAAATACACTGGGACGAGCTTATAGCCGAGAATCCTCAGCTACAATTCGTCTATATCAAAGCTACTGAAGGAAGTTCCATTGTCGACCCTCTCTACAAGCGTAATTTCAGATCGGCAAAAGAACGGGGACTGCTGGTCGGTTCCTATCATTTTCTCACCAGCCGGACATCCATGCACAAGCAGGTAGAAAATTTCCTGGGAAATATCGATGTAAGCCAGCAGGACCTGCTTCTCCTTGTTGATGTAGAGAAAGACGGCACATGCGACTGGAGCCGTGACATCATCCAGAAGAACCTTTCCGAGTTTATCCGATTGGTAAAGAAACATACGGGGCAAGCCCCAATGATTTACACCAATGAGGCTTACTACCATATGAATCTCTATCCGGAGTTCAACCGCTACCGACTGTTCATCGCTAACTATAACCTACCTCCGGAACTCCCTGGTGCAAAGTATGATATATGGCAGTCAAGCAAGCACGGAAGAGTACATGGCATCTGGAACTACGTAGATGTAGACCGGCTACGTGATGGCGTATCTGTCAATGACTTCAGAATGCCTTGAAGAATCTTCCGCTGCCGACTGCATGTACCGGATGTCAGGCCAGACCTTCTATCTGTCCACGGACAATGTCGATCTTTTCTGCCTGTGGGATTTTAGGCAGACCAGGCATACGCATGATGTCGCCGGCAATAGCCACGATCATCTCTGCACCGCCATTAATGACAAAATCCCGGATAGTAATATCGAAATCCTTAGCTGCACCCACCTGCTTGGGGTCCTCGCTGAATGAGAACTGCGTCTTGGCAATGCAGACCGGGAAGCGGTCCATCCCCCATGCGTGGATACGGGCAAGTTTCTTTTCCGCCGATTTCTTGAGGATAACAGAGCGTGCCCCATAAATGTTCCGGGCAATCTTATTTACCTTTTCCTCTATGGTATCATCATCAGCATACGCCATACGGATTCTTTTTGCGCCCTGCCTGTCAATAGTCTCTACAATGAGACGGGCCAGATCTTCCGCACCTTCTCCGCCCTTCGCAAACACATTGTTCTCGGCGAAGCCTACCCCTAACATCTTGCAGTGCTCGGAAAGAAGTGCGATTTCCTCCTCGGTGTCATCTCCGTATTTATTCAGCGTCACAACTACAGGCTGTCCGAAACGCTGCATATTCCTGACATGGCGGTCGAGATTGGCAAAGCCTTCGACAAGAGCCTGACGCTCCTGTTCGTGAGGATCGCCCCCGACGAGTCCCCCATGCATCTTCAATCCACGCAAAGTCGTAACAAGAACCGTAACACGAGGATGTATTTCGCCCTTCCGGCATTTGATGTCCAGGAATTTCTCTGCTCCAAGGTCAGCACCGAATCCTGCTTCAGTCACGGCGTAATCACTCAATGACATGGCAATCTTTGTCGCAACCAGACTGTTACATCCATGGGCTATGTTCGCAAACGGACCGCCGTGGACAAGTGCCGGTGTCCCCTCGAGTGTCTGTACAAGATTCGGTTTAATGGCATCCATCAGCAAGACCGTTATCGCTCCGGCTACACCAAGATCGCGCACGGTGAATGGCTTGTCGTCGAAAGATATACCGAGAACCATGTTCTCAATACGCCGACGGAGATCAGCCTCACTGTCAGCAAGACACAGTGCGGCCATGATTTCGCTGGCAGGAGTAATATCAAAGCCCGACTGTGCCGGAAGTCCGTCGGTTGTGTTTCCAAGACCAGTGACGATATTACGCAGGCTGCGGTCGTTGACATCCAAGACACGTTTCCACAGAACCTGTTTCAATGTAAATCCCTCGCTGCGATGCTGGTAGATATAGTTGTCCAGCAAAGCTGCTATCATGTTGTGCGCACTCGTGATGGCATGGAAGTCACCGGTGAAGTGGAGATTGATCTTCTCCATCGGGACCACCTGGGCATAACCGCCGCCGGCAGCCCCACCCTTCATGCCGAAACACGGTCCGAGACTCGGCTCGCGCAGGGCGAGTACAGAGCGTTTTCCAATGCGGTTGAGTGCCATGGAGAGTCCGATGCTGACGGTCGTCTTACCGATTCCGGCACGTGTGGGGGAAATAGAACTGACGAGAATGAGACGGTTGCTGGCAACACGATCCTCATCGATCAGCGAAAGAGGAACTTTTGCCATGTACTTTCCATAATGTTCCAGGACATCAGCAGGAATACCTGCCGTAGCGGCAACGTCCTCGATTCGCTTCATAGCACACGAACGAGCAATTTCAATGTCTGATTTCATAGTTATATTTTTTGTATTAAGTTGTGTGGGCAAAGATAGGAAAAAAAAATGAATATCTCTATTTATCAGAGAAAAGTTTTCAATCTGCACAGGGAGTTTCTCCTGCCGGAAGCCGGCACAAAGGACCGCGCTCTGTCACTCAAACGAATTAAACAAGTTGAACCCGTCAATCAGGTTTAAAAGTAAGACAAAAGGTAATCGGCCAGGAACATTAAACTACAAATATCCAATATTCCCGAGTGCATGGGAAAGACATTCCCGAATACTTGGGAAGGCTGTTCCCAACATCCGGGAACACAGTTCCCAACCGGTTGGGAATTACTAATCAAGAAGACACTTTAATACAAAAAAGGGATTGCCCACATCGGAACAATCCCTTCTCATATTTCAAACGACCACACAGGGTGGAGGTTAAAGCTTTACTTCAGCTTAGCATAACCGTACTTTGCACAGGCACCGAGTTCCTCCTCAATACGAATGAGCTGGTTGTACTTGGCCATACGGTCTGTACGAGACATAGAACCCGTCTTGATCTGGCCGGAGTTTGTAGCAACTGCGATGTCAGCAATAGTTGTATCCTCTGTTTCGCCTGAACGGTGAGAGGTTACAGTTGTATAGCCGTGACGGTGTGCCATTTCGATCGCTTCAAGAGTCTCCGTGAGTGAACCAATCTGGTTGACCTTGATCAGGATAGAATTGGCTGCGCCCATCTTGATTCCCTTTTCGAGGAACTTGACGTTGGTAACGAACAGGTCATCACCGACGAGCTGGCAGCGGTCGCCGATGGCAGAAGTCAGCTTGACCCAGTTCTCCCAGTCGTTCTCATCGAGACCATCCTCGATAGAGTCGATAGGATACTTGGTGATGAGATGCTCGAGGTAAGCAATCTGCTCATCAGCTGTGAGCTTCTTTCCGTTAGGATCCTTCGGCATACCGTTCTTGAGCTGACGGTAGTCGTAGAACCATTTTCCACCTTCACATACAGCAAACTCAGAAGCGGCGCAGTCCATTGCAATCTTCACATCCTTGCCCGGTTCGTAACCGGCATCCTTAATAGCCTGAATGATTGAGTCGAGAGCATCCTCAATGCCATCGAACTTAGGAGCGAAACCACCTTCGTCGCCTACAGCCGTAGAGAGGCCGCGCTTCTTCAGGAGCTTTGCAAGAGCGTGGAACACCTCGGCACCCATACGGATACCTTCTTTCTCAGAAGGAGCACCTACCGGGCGGATCATGAACTCCTGGAAAGCGATAGGAGCATCAGAGTGTGCACCACCGTTGATGATATTCATCATCGGAACAGGCAACACGTAGGTGTTGGCACCACCGATGTAACGGTACAGAGGAATATTCAGAGCCTTGGCAGCAGTATGGGCTACAGCCAAAGAGACACCGAGGATAGCGTTAGCACCAAGCTTGCTCTTCGTAGGAGTGCCATCGAGTTCGAGCATTTTATAGTCGATTGCACGCTGATTCAGCACGCAGTCACCCTTCAATGCAGGAGCAATGAGGTTGTTGACATTCTCAACAGCCTTGAGGACACCCTTGCCCAAGAAACGCTTCTTGTCACCATCACGAAGCTCAAGAGCCTCGTTCTCACCGGTAGATGCACCGGATGGAACACTTGCACGACCCATAACACCGTTTTCGAGAGTCACCTCTACTTCAACTGTAGGATTGCCACGTGAGTCAAGAATCTCGCGAGCATGTACTTTTTCAATCTTCATAACTTATATGTTTATTAAAAATCAGTTGTGTCTGTATTATTTCTTCTTCCTTATGCCTTGCAAAGTTAATAAAAAAACTTGTAACCGCATTCTGTCAGGACCTTATATTTGTGTTTTTTGCAAAATTAACGTTTAGCCGATGAGAATGACCGTCACGCCACGTGCCGCCTGTGCTCCCATGACGAGAGCCTGTTCAATATCAGCGGTCTTGCTCGGTCCGGAAATAAAACAGCCATAGCCGTATTCCGTCATCTGAATGCGTGCGTATGCCTCGTGCATATTGCTGACGACCTGGTCGCAATGGACGAGAATGACAAGCTGCTCTGAAATAAAACAGACAGCTCTTTCTTTCATTGTCTGTGGGACCCATATACATCCGTTCTCGGCTACAGCGACTTGTCCTTCAACAACCCCGACCTCGGTACCGTTGAGTTCCTGTGCCTCAGATACAGTATCAGGATTGCGGTCGGCCTTTATTCCCTTGACATTCGAAGCAAGCACTTTACATTCGGGATAAGCCTGCCGGATGATCTCATTAATGTCGTCACCGGAGCTGGCTTCAATAACCCTGCACCCTACGCTGCAGCTCGTTTCAACAAATTTTCTGACAGCATCGGGATAAGTGAGACCCTTGCCAGACATTTCGGGCATATCAAACTGCCGGGTGGTATTCAGGTGCAATATACGGAATAGTTCATCTTTTTCCATTGATGGGTGATAGATTTTTGACTGTTGGACGATGATGGGGAGACGATGGGCAGAACACAATTACTTCCCGTTCTTCAATTCCTCCATCGCCTGTTTGAAGATGGCATGGAATGGTTTGCTGGCAAAGTGCGGCAAGGTGTGCCCGATACTCCACGGATTCAGTTTTATATCTGCCCACACCGCAGGAATATGGTTAGCCACAGATGAATTACGAAGGAGTGCGTCATAGACATGATAGTTCTCATAGACGGCTTTCATTCCCTCCGCCATCACCTTCTTTTCTTTGTTCTCTGTCCCATAATTTTCCAGTCTCTGGCGCCATCGATAAATCTGACTGCCAGGTGCCACCTTAGCCGGACATACACAATCGCAGCTCAGGCAGAGAGAGCATGCCGATACGTTTCCACTGTGTGCTCTGGGATCTTTCAGCATACCAAGGTTGACACCGATAGGACCGGGAATAAAGTAACTGTAGGAATAACCTCCCGATCGGCGATAAACAGGACAGGTATTCATACAGGCGCCACAGCGGATACACTTCAGGGTTTCCCAGTGTTCGGCATCGGCAATCATGTCACTCCGCCCATTGTCAACAAGGATGACATGCATCTCTGCTCCCGGACGGGGCTTCCGGAAATGAGAGGTGAATGACGTGGCTGGCTGCCCTGTCCCGCTACGGCTCAGCAAACGGTGGAATACTGCCAGTGAGGCATAGTCAGGGACGACCTTTTCCAGTCCCATGGCTACAATGTGCAATTTCGGAACAGAAGTAGACATATCCGCATTCCCCTCATTGGTGCAGACAACACAATCGCCTGTAGCCGCCACACCGAAATTACAGCCCGTCATCCCTGCGTCAGCATCTATAAAGTCTTTGCGGAGACTCTGGCGGGCACAATAGGTAAGATAGGTAGGGTCATGATTGCCAATATCCTTGGATATGCCTTTTGCCTCAAACATCTCCCCTACTTCGTCACGTGTCAGGTGAATTGCCGGCATGACAATGTGGGCAGGCTTCAGATGCATCAGCTGGAGAATGCGCTCACCGAGGTCAGACTCAACGACATCAATACCTCTTTTCATCAAATAGGAATTCAATCCGCACTCCTCCGTCAGCATGGATTTCGACTTCACCAGCTTCCTCGCCTTATGAGTTTCAAGGATACCGTATGCTATTTCGTTGAACTCCTGTGCATCCTTGGCAAAGTGGACAATAACGCCGTTCTTCTCCAAGTTCGTCACAAACTGTTCCAGATAATCGGCAAGATGGGTAATCGTGTGTGCCTTGATCCCGCTGGCCTGATCGCGCAGTTCTTCCCATTCGGGAAGCAGAGCCGCTGCTGCGTCACGCTTCTGACGACACGACCAGAAAGTCTGATCATGCCGGGAAATTTTCCCTTCGGGATTCTTCAGGAACTCCTTTGCTCTTTTTGAATGATATGTTGACATGCTGATAATTTGCGCTTCAACCTTATTATATATGTCTCATACCCCTGCAGCCAGTATCTCGGCCACGTGCATGAACTTCACTGAATATTTCTGTTTGGCCGATATGCCTTGCATGTGCATCAGACACGAACAGTCGGCTCCGGTGATGATTTCAGCACCGGTCGCCATGTGTGCTTTTACCTTGTCATTCCCCATCCTGCTGCTGACGTAAGGCTCCTCAACCGAGAACATTCCTCCGAATCCACAGCATTCGTCTTTCCGTTCAGGCTCTTTTACGGTAATGCCTTCTTTCAGTTCAAGCAGATCTATAATCTTGTTGAAAGGTTTCACCTGTAATTCGGACGGAGAGCTCAATCCCAGCTCACGTACGCCATGGCAGGAATTATGCACCGATACAATGTGGGGAAAACTGCCTGGAAGCTCCGTTATCTTCAGCACATCATGCAGGAACTCCACAAGTTCCATTGTCTTTTCGGGTGTCCGGCAGTCGTGGTCAAGTATCTGCGGATAGTTCATGCGTACAAAAGCGGCACACGAAACACTTGGAGTGACGACATAATCAAATTCTTTAAACTCATCCTCGAAACGTTCGGCCAGATGCCCTGACATACGCTGGAAGCCTCCGTTTGCCATCGGTTGTCCGCAGCAGGTCTGCCGTTCTGGATAGACCACATCTATCTTCAGCTTCCGCAAAAGCCTGTAAGTAGCTACGCCAACCTGCGGATAAAGTGCATCGACGTAACAGGGGATGAAGAGTCCGACTCTCATAAATCTGTATTCTCTTGTTCGTTTTGTATGCTACAAATTTAGAGAAAAAAACTCATACAGGAAAAGAAAGTCAGAAAAAACATTCTAAAAAAAGCATAGATTCTGCATGGAATCAGTGCTGCCCGGTAAACATTTCCCATGTAAGTCGGCCGTCAGTGTCTTACTATACATCATGGCCACAGGCATAGACAGGCCTTTCCTGCAGATGTGCTGATGCCCGTCACTCATGGAGTTGTCGGCAGACACCGGTCGTGCTGATGCCCCGCTCCATGCAATCTGTCGCTGGAACGGGGGCAAATTGTGGCCGGAGAAAAGCTGTGCCGGCAGAACTTCTTTGGTCCGGGGGCTTGTCTTTCCGGAAAAGAGTGTGGATTTGTCTGTTTAAAAGAGATTACGCATGGGAAATCATGCTGCTTATGTTTTATCGGACAGCATTGCCTATGGAACGTATTGTTACGTCCGTCGCTTCCATCTGCCATATATCTGTCTTGTTTTCTCATATCGGTATACGGCAGAAGCTTCGGGCCGACCTGTCTTTACGGTTCACGATACATGACACTGCCGTTTGCCTGGTGAGTCGCAAGGACAAGCACCTCGGCAATCTGTACATGTGCAGGGGCTGAGGCTGCATAAAAGACGACATCGGCAATGTCGGACCCTGTGAGGGGTTCAATACCTTGATAAACCTTACCGGCACGCACATCATCACCATGGAAGCGGATATGGGAGAAATGAGTCTCTACCAACCCCGGTTTAACGGTGGTCACACGTACTGCCGTATGGGCGAGGTCAATACGGAGCCCGTCACTTATTGTCTTCACGGCAGCTTTCGTTGCACAATAGACATTGCCGCCGGCATAGGCTGCATCGCCAGCTACAGAGCCGATATTGATAATATGTCCGCTGTTCCGCTTCACCATTCCTGGCACAACAAGACGTGTCATCGTCAGAAGTCCCTTGACATTGGTGTCGATCATCGTCTCCCAATCGTCGAAACTCCCTTCGTATTCAGGCTCCAGGCCAAGTGCCAGGCCTGCGTTGTTGACAAGGACATCAATCTGCTGCCAGTCGGGAGGCAGACTGTTGGTGGCGGCTGTCGCCGCCTTGCGGTTCCGTACGTCGAACGCTACAGCCAACACCCGCACATCTTCCGACTCAAGTTCTTTTTTCAATGTGGCAAGGTGCTGTACCCTGCGTCCTGTAATAATGACATCGTATCCGCCTTTTGCAAACCTGCGAGCACAGGCTTCACCAATACCACTGGTGGCTCCGGTAATCAATGCTGTTTTCTTCATCTTATGACAAATTTAATCGTGTCCACAGACTTTATTCTTATTCCCCCAATTGAAAACAGAGAGAACAACAGCCTTCCCTGTTATATACCATAATATAATGAAAAGAAAAAAGGCTGTACCAAAATGACTGACGGTAACAATCCACAGAAACACATAGTCTGAGCATTCCTGAAGGAAACCCGTTGACACACGGACAAGCCGTGCATCCTCACATCTTGATACAACCTGTCTTTAATATCAGGCAGGCGCCCTACCCCGATCCCGTCTCCGTCTACAATCAGTCTCCACGAAATCTGTGCAGTCCGCTATATACTCAGAAAGGGCCTTATCCCGAAAAAGGACAGTATCGGAAACGGAAACATACAGAACGAAAGCTGCCGAGACCCGAAACTGCCGATTCAGAATGGCAGGTCGTCAGTGGAGTCTTCTGCAGGCTGTGCCGGAGGGAACGGAGCTGTCTGTGCCGTTGCAGAAGAAGGGGCAGCCTGCTGGCCTGGAGCAGCAGCAACGGGGGGAACTCCTGCCTGCACCGCCGCAGCATCTACCCGTTGGATATTCCATGCCCGGACGTTATTAAACCAACGGCCATTATACTCATGCGCATCTATATCGAAGCTGACATTGATTTCTTCGCCGGCCTTGATGGCAAACTGTTCAATCCTGTCAGCACCGAATATATTGAAAACCATTTTCTTTGGATACTGATCATGTGTTTCAATGACATACTCTTGTGACTTCCATGGTCCGCGAGCTGAAGTGCCTTCACGTGCTGGAAGGACTGCAATTACTTTTCCTTGTAAATCCATTTATCTACTTGTTTTGGTTATTTTATTACTATAAACTGTCTGCGAAATTACTAAAATAGTTCTAAAATCCGAAACTTTTATACCTATTTTTTGTTTTTCACATCCCTTTTTCGTATTTTTGTACGTTGAAGTGGCGAGACGATGGGGGAAGGCTTCTGTCGGCTTGACAAATATGAAGCAAAATGAAAATATTAACTAAAATAGATACTAATGAGATTTAACCTTTCAAGTACTGCCTTGAGCAGCCGTTTGTTGACTCTCTCTCGAGTAATCAATAGCAAGAATTCCCTTCCAATCCTGGATTGCTTCTTGTTTGAAGTTCACGATGGACAGCTTACGATTACTGCATCAGACAGTGAGAATATCATGCGTGGGACATTAAATCTTGAGAATTGCGAAGGCGAGGGCGACTTTGCCGTGAACAATCACACAATTCTCGATGCCGTGAAAGAACTGCCCGAACAGCCTTTGGCACTGAATGTGAACATGGAGGAGATGAAAATCTATGTCACCTATCAGAATGGTTCGTACAATTTCCCCATCCTCGGTGCAGACGAATACCCCAAGGTACAGCCGATGTCTGAGACAGCCACTACTGTCACCATCGGGGCGGAAAAGCTCTCGGACAGTCTGACCCGTTCGCTCTTTGCAACAGCACAGGACGAGCTTCGTCCGGTGATGAATGGCATTTACTTTGACTTGAAGGAAGATGGTCTTGCCATCGTGGCCAGTGATGGTCACAAACTGGTCAGGAACAGGAATTTCTCTGTCAAGAGTGAGACCCCTGCGGCATTTGTACTGCCCAAGAAACCAGCGACATTGCTGAAGAACGTACTGTCCAAAGACGGCGGTGATGTCATTATCCGTTTCGACGACCGTTCAGCAGAAGTGTCTTTTGCAGAGGGCAACCTGGCCTGCCGGCTGATAGAAGGGAAATATCCGAACTACAACAGCGTGATTCCATTGGACAACCCTAATCAGGTTACCATCGACCGCAAGTCCTTGATCGGTGCTCTGCGCCGCGTGCTTCCGTTCGCAAGTGACTCTTCACAGCTGATCCGCTTTCACGTTTCATCAGGCTTGCTGGAACTTAATGCCGAAGACATCGACTTCTCAACAAGTGCCAAGGAAAGCATTGTCTGCGAGTATGGCGGCAATCCGATGAGCATAGGCTTCAAGGGATCAAGTATGCTTGACATCCTGAACAACCTTGAGAGTGACGACGTGGTCATCCAGCTGGCAGACCCCTCACGTGCAGGTGTGATTGTACCAGCTGTACAACCTGAGAATGAGGATGTTCTCATGCTGATTATGCCCATGCTGCTGAACGACTGACAAGCATAAGCTGAACAGATTTTACCGGGAGAATGGCTGTGTTTCTTCTACTATATGGCTATTCTCCCTTACAATTATTATATATTGTGGTATAGACCAACGATATGAAACTGAATTTGACAAAACCTCTGGTTGTCTTCGACCTGGAAACGACAGGGCTTGACCTTGTCAACGACCGGATTATCCAAATCTCCTTCATCAAGGTTCTTCCAGACGGAAAGGAAGAAAGAGAGAACATCTTTATCAATCCCGAAAAGCCGATTCCTACTGAAGTAACACAGTTGACAGGCATATCGGACAAGGATGTAACAGATGCACCGACCTTCAGACAGAAAGCAAAGGAACTTGCAGACAGATTCACTGGCTGCGATTTCGCCGGTTTCAATTCCAACCGTTTTGATGTACCGATGCTGGCAGAAGAATTCCTACGTGCAGGAGTAGACTTTGATTTTTCGAAGAGCCGGCTGATAGATGCGCAGAACATCTATCACAAGATGGAACGCCGCAACCTCGCTGCAGCATATAAGTTTTACTGTGGCAGAAAAATGGAAGAAGACTTCGAGGCGCATAAGGCCGACCAGGACACAGAGGCTACATGGCGTGTACTGCAGGGAGAACTCGACATGTATTCACCGGACCGACAGGAAGAAGCCGACCGTGTGCTGGCCAACGATATGGATGAGCTGGCCGAATTTTCACGTATGAACAATTTTGTTGACTTTGCCGGACGCATGGTATGGAAAGAGATGACTGACAAAGACGGAAATACGCTGCTTGATGCA
This sequence comes from Prevotella denticola, assembly GCF_900454835.1. Classification (GTDB taxonomy): domain Bacteria; phylum Bacteroidota; class Bacteroidia; order Bacteroidales; family Bacteroidaceae; genus Prevotella; species Prevotella denticola. The sequence goes on from NZ_UGTM01000001.1 coordinate 1,036,251, forward strand.
GCCGGCAGGCCACGTCGTCACGAGGTATTCAACTTCGGGAAATACAGAGGCTGGGACGTGGCAGAAGTATTGCACAGAGATCCAGGTTATTACAGTTGGATGCTGGCAGGCGACTTCACCTATAACACGAAACAGGTTCTGACACGTATCCGGTTGAGAGAGTTTAACAACAAATGAGGAAATGCTGAAAGGAAAGAATATAGTATTAGGCATAACAGGGTCGATCGCAGCTTACAAGAGCTGCCTCATCATCCGTGAACTGATAAAAGATGGTGCAGAGGTACAAGTCGTCATTACGCCTGCCGGCAAAGAATTCATCACACCGGTCACACTGTCCGCACTGACACATAAACCTGTTGTCAGCGAGTTCTTCTCACAAAAGGACGGAACATGGAACTCTCACGTAGACCTTGGCCTATGGGCAGATGCCATGCTTATTGCGCCCTGTACAGCCTCTACTCTGGGGAAGATGGCCGGCGGAGTGGCAGACAATATGCTCATTACAACCTACCTCTCTATGAAAGCTCCCGTGTTTGTTGCTCCGGCAATGGATCTGGATATGTACAGACATCCTTCGACACAGAAGAACATAGAAATCCTGAGAAGTCATGGCAATCATATCATTGAGCCGGCCAGCGGATTTCTTGCCAGCGGACTGGAAGGAAAAGGAAGAATGGAAGAACCGGGGAATATCGTGAAGGCTATGGAGGATTTTTTCTCAAGTCCAACTGAAATAAAAGCGGATATCAGTGAGCTGAAAGGAAAGCGTATCCTTGTCACCGCAGGCCCGACCTATGAGAAGATAGACCCCGTACGTTTCATAGGCAACTATTCGTCGGGTAAGATGGGCTTTGCTTTGGCAGAGGATTGCTGCCGGCGAGGAGCAGAAGTTACACTTGTCGCCGGCCCGGTAAACCTTTCCTGCTCTGGCAGAATCCGCCGTATTGACGTAGAGAGCAGTGGTGAGATGTTTGAAGTTGCGACACAGGTATTCCCCCAATGCGATGCCGCCATACTCTGTGCCGCCGTTGCCGACTTCTGCCCAGAAGAAATTGCTGTCCGGAAACTCAAAAGGAAAGACGATGGACTGCTGCTAAAATTAAAACCGACGCAGGACATTGCCGCCGAAATAGGCAGAATGAAAAGAGGACGACAGCGTATCGTGGCATTCGCATTGGAAACTGACGAGGAAGAGAGCAATGCCCGGAAGAAACTTGAAAAGAAGAATGCAGACTTCATCGTACTGAATTCCACAAGGATTCCGGGGACGACTTTCCAGTCGGACGATAACCAGATTACGATTATCAACAATGAAGGAGAGAAGCATTACACAAAGAAGCCCAAGACAGAAGTGGCTCGGGATATTATTGATGAGCTTGTGTCTATTCTCTAAGAATACGCTGCAAGGACAGGAGCTGAATGCAAAAGTAACTGTGAATCATAGTCAGATTCAAGGTACGGATGCATCGGTCTTCGACAACCTCCAGCAGACTTTGGAACAGTTTATCAACACAAGACAGTGGACGCACTTCAACTTTCAGCGGAATGAGCGTATAGGCTGTAATTTTAATATTACAGTAAGCAAGTATGACCCGGGAAGCAACCTGTTCACCTGCTCGGCCCTGATACAGGCCAACCGGCCTGTCTACAATGCAGCCTACACGTCCACACTCTATAACAATCAGGACGGTGACTTCAACTTCACCTTTGCCCAGTACGACCAGATAGAATTCAACGAAGAAAATATAGACAATCAGCTGACGGCCTTGATTGCATACTATGCCTATCTCATCATAGGGATGGACCTTGACTCTTTCTCACCGATGGGCGGAGAAGATGTTCTCCAACGCTGTATGAACCTGACGAACAATGCGCAGAACCTTAGTTTTACAGGATGGAAGGCCTTTGACAATTCACGCAACCGCTTCGCCATCATTAACGATTATCTTGATGGGGCTATGAGGCCTTTCCGCCAGCTGCAATACGATTACTATAGAACAGGACTGGATGAAATGGCCAATAATGCCGAACGAGGCCGGACGAATATTACCACTGCATTGGAAAACGGATTGGAAAAAGCACACGAGAACCGTCCGACAAGCCTGTTACCGCAAATATGGACGGACTACAAGAAAGATGAGCTAGCCAATATATATAAAGGTAAGGGTACGCAAAAAGAAAAAGAACAGGTTTATAACATCCTCTTCGGTATTAATGCCAGTCAGAACACGACATGGGAAAAAATCAAACAATAGGAATCATACAGCCAGACTCCATCACCTTTAGCATTGACAAAAAGTTAGTAAAGATATGCTGAAACATCTATATATAAAGAACTTCACATTGATTGACCAGCTGGATATCGCCTTTCATTCTGGATTCTCGGTTATCACGGGAGAGACGGGAGCGGGAAAGAGTATTATCCTTGGAGCAATCGGCCTGCTTCTGGGCAACAGGGCAGACAGTAGACAGATAAAGCAAGGAGAAAAAAAATGTACCATCGAAGCTCATTTCGACCTCTCCAATTATGGTTTTGAATCTTTCTTTGAGGCGCATGACATTGATTTTGAACCAGAAGATACGATTGTCCGCCGCGAAGTGACAGCTACAGGGAAGTCGAGGGCTTTCATCAACGACACGCCGGTTTCATTGCAGATGATGCGTACTCTGGGCGAACAGCTTATAGACATTCACTCACAGCATCAGAACCTGCTCCTGCAGAAAGACGATTTCCAGCTGAATGTTGTGGATATTATTGCCCAGGACCGTAAGGAACTGACGGCGTATCAATCATCGTATCAGCTTTATAAAGATGCCGAGAAACATCTTTCAGAAATAAAAGAGCAGATTTCCAAGGCTAAGGAAAACGAGGATTTCATGCGCTTCCAGTTCGGCGAACTGTACAGTGCTGACTTGGTGGAAGGCAGGCAGGAGGAACTTGAAAAAGAGAGCAAAACACTCTCTCATTCAGAGGATATAAAGACAGCTTTCTATGAAGCTGACCATTTTTTGAACGACGATGATGAAGGCATTATCAGTAAGCTGACGGCAAGTCTTGAAAGCCTTGAGAAGGTAGAGAACGTTTACCCAAAGGCACATGAGCTGGTACAGCGTCTTTCCTCTGTACACATCGAATTGAAAGATATGGCAGATGAAATAGGAAGCGAAGCTGTAAACATCGACTTCGACCCGTCACGTCTGGACAATATCAACCGACAACTTGACCAATTAAACGCACTTGAACAGAAGTTCCATGTGTCCACAGAGAAAGAGCTGATTGAAATCAGGAATGATATGGAAAGACAGCTGAAGAATATAGACAACTGTGATGAGGAACTTGATGCGCTTGAGCAGGAAGTGAAGTCAAAGCTGGCTAGATGTGAGAAGCTGGCTGGAGAATTGACAGCCCGTAGACGGAAAGCAATCAAGACTATAGAAGAACAGATGAGCAGACGGCTCATTCCACTTGGCATTCCCAACGTCAGGTTCAAAGTAGACTTATCGGATAAGCCTTTGTCAATGGATGGCGCGGACAAGGTCCAGTTTCTTTTCTCTGCCAACAAAAGTACGGACATGGAACCGGTTGCACAGGTGGCTTCCGGTGGTGAGATTGCACGCGTGATGCTGTCGCTGAAAGCCATGGTGAGCGGTGCAGTGAAACTGCCAACCATCATCTTTGATGAGATAGACACGGGTGTCAGCGGCAAGACAGCACAGAAGATGGCGCTCATCATGCAGGAAATGGGCAATAACAACCGTCAGGTAATTTCCATTACCCACCTGCCTCAGATAGCAGCTCTCGGAAACTCACATTATAAGGTAGAGAAAGAAGAAACTACAGAAGGGACCCGCAGTCATATGTATGAGCTGACCGCAGAACAGCGTGTAGGCGAAATAGCCCAGATGCTTTCAGGTGCAGACATTTCTGACGCAGCCCTCCAGAATGCCCGCGAACTGCTGAGTCTCGGTAAGAAATAACCAAACAATCTTATGACAGTGCATACAATGAAAGAAAAAATGAATATGATTGTAAAGAGGGTTTCCCTCACCTTCGCTTTTCTCCTGGGCTTCTTGACAACGGTCGTCGCACAGCCTGGGACCGTAAAAAAAACAGCTGATGCCGCTTTCACACTGACCACCTTCAAAGCTGATGGAAGCATTCTGGCAACATCTAATGGCGTCTGTATCAGTACAGACGGTATTGCTGTGAGCCCATGGAAGCCCTTTGTCGGAGCTGACAAAGCTGTCATTGTGGATGCGAAGGGACAGCGACACGATGTGGCGTGTCTGCTTGGTGCCGATGAAATCTACAATGTGGCAAAATTTCAGGTGAGCGGGAAAACTTCGGCTGCACCTCTGGCAACAACAGTCTCTGCCAGTGAATCTCTGTGGATTACCCCCATGACAAAGAGCGGCAATGCTGTGAAGGCCGATGCTTCAAGTATCGAAAAATTCATGGACAGATACAATTATACGATTCTGACATCCGCTGCTACCGATAAGTTGAACGGCGCTCCAGTCGTCAACGCCAAAGGGCAGGTAATCGGCCTCTTCAGTATATCAGGTACTTCACAAAGCGCAACGGATGCAAACTATCCCAAGGATTTTGTATTGAAAGGGTTGTCACAGAATGATGCGTCCCTCCGCCAAAGCGGCCTCCGTATCGGTCTTCCACATACCTTGGAAGAAGCTGTCGTGGCATTAATGCTGTCATCAGAGAAGCCAGAGAATGTGCATGAGGCCGTCATCAAAGACTTCATAGAAAAGTTTCCACAGGCGAACGACGGCTATTTTGCTCTGGCAAATATGCAGATTGCAAAAGGAGAGATTTCCGATGCGGACAAAACACTGCAGACTGCCATAGAAAAAGCCAAGGCCAAGGACGAAGCACACTACAATTATGCCCGACTTGTCTATCAGAATGTACTCATCCCATCACTCGAGGAGAAAGTGAAGGCTGTCGGATGGAGTCTCGACAAAGCTCTGGGCGAAATCCAGCAGGCACAGTCCATCAAGCAGGTTGACGCTTACCGTCACCTTCAGGCACAGATTATCTTTGCGAAAGGCGACTATGAGAAGGCTTACACAGAGTTTGAAGCACTGACCAGGACAAAGTTCAATAATCCCGAACTTTATCTGGAGATGGCACAGAGCCGACAGCATCTGGGAGCTACAGACAAGGAGATTCTCGACCTGCTCAACAAGAGCATCGAACTCTGCGATACGCCCTACGTGTCTACTTCTGCACCTTATTTCTATACACGGGGGCAGCAGTTGGAGAAGATGGGCGAATATCGCAAGGCTATACAGGACTATTACACCTACGAATACTTCAATCAGGGACGGCTCGGTGCAGGCTTCTATTATATGCGTGAACAGTGTGAGGTGAAGGGACGTATGTGGCAGCAGGCACTGCAGGATATTCTCATTGCCTCACGCCTCGACCCCAAAGAACCACTGTATCCGACTGAGGCAGGAAGTCTTCTCCTGCGTCTGAACAAGATGGATGCGGCAGCAAGTGCCGCACGGCAGGCTATACAGCTGGATGCCTCCCTTCCTGACGCCTATCTGATCTTGGGCATTGCACAGTGTGAGAATAAACAGAAAGCAGAAGGATTCCGGAATATCCAGAAGGCAAAAGAACTGGGCAACAAGCAAGCCGAAACATTCCTGCAGAAGTACAAATAACATTTTCTGCCCCTGCGTAAACAGACAACCCGCTTTCACAATAACTGCAGTTACAGTATCTACACAATACTGTAGCTGCATTTTTTATGCACGGACATTTCCAAATCAGACTGATCCATACCTGGCAGACAGATCGTCTTCTACCGAGACCATATAAAAGAGGAATTTGATGAAAAACAAATAAATCTGTTAAAATCATAACTAATGATGATTATTTCTTAATCATTTACAATCTGTTTCAAATATAATACCTATATTTGCAAAACGAACAAGGTCAGATTCCTATGAAACTAAAAACCATCTTTACAAGAATGAAAAGTATGCTGGAGAATTTTCTGGCATGTATGTCATATAAGCAGAAAGTCGCCTTATCACTGCTATGCGGCATCATAGTAGGACTGACAGGTTTATTCCTTTATTTACTCCGTATACACACTTATATAGTAGGTGATGATCCTGCAGCGTGTATCAACTGCCACATCATGTCGCCATACTATGCAACATGGTCACATTCGGCACACGCCAGAAACACCACTTGCAACGACTGCCACGTACCGAACAACAACATGGCAGCCCATTACGCCTTCAAAGGAATGGATGGCATGAAGCATGTTGCTTATTTCGTGACCCACAGTGAATCACAGTCTATCGAGGCAGAAAAAGCATCCGCTGAGGTGATCATGGACAACTGCATCCGTTGCCACAAACAGCTCAACCAGGAGTTTGTCAAAACCGGACGTATCGACTACATGGAAGCAAAACGCGGTGAGGGGAAAGCCTGCTGGGACTGTCACCGTGATGTGGCTCACATGAACAAGAACTCTCTCTCCAGTACGCCGGGAGCCGAGTTCGTAGAACCTATGCCGCCGTCTCCCGTACCGCAGTGGCTGCAGAAAGCGTTGGGGAGAGAGTAAAGAATTCTCATCGCATCTTGAATTTCCCCACTACCCTCTTCTCACCCATCATCGCTTATCATCAATCACCCATCATCGCTTATCATCGCCCATCACCGCTTAATCATCCATAGAATAAAAATCAAAAACCTATAATTATGGCAAAAACATTAAAGAAATGGCAAGGCTGGTTGCTCTTCGGAGGAGCCATGGTCATTGTGTTCGTACTTGGTCTGCTCTGCTCATCCATGCTCGAAAGGAGAGCTGAAGTGGCAAGCATTTTCAATAACCGACGGACACAGATGACAGATTCCATCGTCGCACAGAACGAGAAATTTGCAGAAGACTTCCCACGCGAATACCAGACGTGGGCAATGACTGAAGACACGAGCTTCGTGAGCAAGTACAACTCTTCTCAGGAGGTTGACGTACTGGCCCAGCGGCCGGAAATGGTGATTCTGTGGGCGGGGTATTCCTTCTCAAGGGACTATAACACGCCACGTGGACACCATCATTGTATCGAAGACCTGCGGAAGATCCTGCGTACAGGAAGTCCAGGGGTCGATGGACAGGAAGACATACAGCCCGGTACCTGCTGGACCTGCAAGGGACCGGACGTTCCACGCCTGATGCGTGAGAAAGGAACGGATAAATTCTATGCTGCCAAGTGGAGCGACTGGGGACCAGAGGTCATGAACACCATCGGTTGCTCTGACTGCCATGATGCACGGACAATGGACCTTCGTCCCGCTCGTCCTGCACTCTATGAGGCGTGGGCTCGCGTCGGTAAAGACGTGAAGAAAGCCACCCATCAGGAGATGCGTAGCCTGGTCTGCGCACAGTGCCACACGGAATACTACTTTGAAAAGGAAAATGGCAATTATCTCCATTTCCCTCAGGAAAAGGGTATGACGTGTGAGGCAGCAGAAGAATATTACGACAGTATCGGCTTCTACGATTACATCAATCCGCTCTCCAAAACGAAAATCCTCAAGGCTCAGCACCCGGGTTATGAACTCTATCTGCAAGGCATCCACGGACAGCGCGGTGTCTCCTGTGCCGACTGCCATATGCCTTACATCTCTGAAGGCGGTGTGAAATTTACTGACCACCACGTGATGAGTCCGCTGGCACATATCGACCGTACCTGCCAGACCTGTCACCGTCAGGATGCCGAGACCTTGCGCCAGAACGTTTACGAACGCCAGCAGAAGATTTACGACTTCCGCACACACGTGGAGAGAGAGCTTGCCGCCGCCCATATCGAGGCAAAATTCGCCTGGGACAAGGGAGCGACGGAAGCGGAAATGCAGACAGCATTGTCCGATCTCCGCAAAGGACAGTGGCGTTGGGACTATGCCGTAGCAAGCCATGGTGCGGCCTTCCATGCGCCACAGGAAGTAATGCGACTCCTCGCCAGTGCCATGGAATATGCCAAAGATGCACGTCTGCAGATAGCTCGTGTCGTAGCACGTCACGGATTTACAGGTCAGATTCCTCTGCCCGACATCTCTACCAAGGCGAAAGCGCAGTCTTATATTGGGCTGGATATGCCAAAGCTCAAGAAACAGAAGAAGCAGTTCCTTGATACGATAGTACCAAGGTGGATTGAGACTGCACGCAAGAACAAACGGTTCATAACGAAACCTATGTAATCGGTTGACAGTTGACAGCTGAGAGGTGACAGTTACTTCTGTCGGCTGACGGCTGTCAACTGGCCAATATAAGTCTTCAATATAAGTCTAATGATATGATAATAAGAGAAGGTAGGTTCTATTAATTCATATATTAACGTGGGGTTATCCCCACAATAATGCAGTTATGGGGGTATCGGTCTCATAAGAGACCTTCATTCTCTATAGAAATGGTTTTATTCCCCTCATTTTTTATGTATTTTTTGACATCAAGACACAATTATCCTTTTCAAGAGAGAAGTTGTGGCTGATATTTGTTGATTTGGCAATATCTAAAGATGTTGTAAACAAGGCAGGTGAGCGCAAAACTCGCTTTTGCTCTGGCAATACCAATTGTTCTGACAAAGGAACCATGCATGGCTCCTTCAATGAAGCCGAAGACGTGTTCCACGCGGCATCTACACTTTGATTTCTTGCGGTTACGTTTCTTCTGCTTCTTGGTTAATGGATGATTGCGGTGTCCCTTCTCGCAGATGACGGGACGCATCGCATTGGCCTTGACAACATCTTCCCTGCCCTCATATCCAGCATCAAGATAAAGGCGCTGGCCTTTGTCCTTGTCCGTGATAAGCTGCGAGATAACATTGGAGTCATGGATGCTTGATACTGTGGTATGGTAGGACTCTATGAGTTTTGATTTCTTGTCAACCTTCGTATGACCTTTGTATCCATAATGTTTCTCTTCCCGTTTCTTAGTCCAACGTGCGTCAATGTCCTTGTGGCATTTCTTGTGTGGGTTGTCGTTCCAAAGCTCATCTCCCTTGCCGTTCTTGATGGTAGTGTTTTCCCTGCGAGTGTTGCGCTGCCTGGGGGCTTCAACGAAGGTGGCGTCAATAATCTTGCCTTCATTAAAGCTCAGACCTTTCGCATCGAGCAATTGACGGAAGTCGTCAAACAGGGTGTCAAACACACCGGCCTTGACCAGTTTATTCTTACATGCCCACACCGTCTTTTCGTCAGGTACGTCACTTACCGTATGTATGTTTAGGAACTCTCTAAAGCTGGTGCGGTCAATAATCTGATATTCTATCTGGTGGTCGCCCAGACCATAATAACGTTGGAGAAATATGACTTTGAACATAAGAACGACATCTATTGGTCTACGCCCTGCTGAAGTCTTACAATCCTCTGTGAGTAGAGTCTTCTCTAATGTGGAGCGAAAGAATTCGAAATCAACAAGAGCGGATACCTGCTCCAGCGGGTTGCCCATTGCGGAAAGAGCCTTGAGAGTAAACTCTTCTTCAAAGAGACTCTCCTGTTTTGATTGGCGATATGTAGTCGTTTTCTTCATAAGGTAATATCAATATTTATATGTAAAGGTACGACTTTTTTCGAAAATACGCAAGTAATTAGCTGATTAATAATAAGTTAATTTATAGAACACCTCAGAAGTGACAGTATAGTATATAACAAGGCAAGGGATTCTGCAATAAGAAGTGTTCGTACAGGCCAGGTAGCTCACAGATAAAAAAGTCCGCCATTCCTGTCAGACATAAAGAAAAGAGTGGTATGGGCATAAGGCTGATGTCAGGAAAACTGGACAGGGACAATGCCGACTTCATCTCTAAACCGAGTACGGCACTCAAGGAAGCATCTGAAACCGAATACCGGCCGGGTAGCATATAGATGAGCGGCAGGATGGACCTGGAACCCTTAAGTTACCGGCCTCTGAAAAAAGACTTTAAGGAAGAAAGTCAACAGTAAACACTCCCTACCCGCCCCGCCCGATTTCCCAGTTATCCCAGAAGCCGTCAAACTATCCAGCTGTCAACTATCAACTGTATTTATGTGGAACAAACCTTATTCGCTGAAAGAAGGAACAGCGATTGTTATCGGATTATTGGCTACAGGCACATTATTACAAGTGGTAATGGGCCCTTTGGAATGGAGAGTCTTCGCCTGGCCTGCCAACATCATCACGCTCGTTTTATTCGTTCTGGCACTTGTTGCAGTCTTCATGCTGCGCAGACAGTCCTATCTCTGCCGTTTCATGACCACCATGCAGGCGGCTGTTCCGGCTATTGCCGCAGCTGCAATGCTGACCCTTGTCATGGGCATAACCCGACAGGCGGCAGAAGACACAAATTCTTCTGACCCCATCGGACTGACAAAGATGCTGAATTTCTGGCCGTTTATCCTTGTCTATCTGTGGATGACGGCCATTGTCGGAGAGGTGGCTTTGAATCAGATAGCCCATTTTTCATGGCGGCGGCTGCCAACGCTGACAAGCCACACAGGCCTGTTTCTTGTTCTTGCATGCGGTACACTCGGCAGTGCAGATATGCTCCGAGTGAAGATGTATTGTGAGACAGGACAGCCGGAATGGCGTGGTCTGGATGCTTTCGGCAATGTCCATCATCTCCCTGTGGCCATTCAGCTGGAGAAATTCACAATCGATGAATATCCGCCTAAACTCATGATCATCAACAAGCAAGGACAACCGCTACCGCAGGAGAAACCGGAAAATCTGCTTGTAGAGAAAAATATGAGAACAGGACAGCTGCTCGACTGCAAGATTGAGATTCTCAAGCGCATTGACAATGCTGTCCCCGTCATGCTCAGCAAAATGATCGGTAAGATGCCTGAAGGCATGATGGCAAACATACGCATGGACTCTTTGGGGCAGGCACGCAACAAGAAAGGCTATACAGCTACGGATGCTCCCGGCTCTGCCTGTGCGTTATTCGTAAAAGTAACAACAGGGGGAAATCCAAATGGCAATCATGCTACAGCATTGACGAGAAGGCGGCGACACACGATAACAGGCTGGGTTACCAGTGGCAGTTACCTTTTCCCCTTTCAGGCTATCCAGCTTGCTGACGGCAGGATGCTGGCCATGCCCAACCGTGAGCCGCGCCGTTTCGCATCACTTGTTGACATTTACACACAGAGCGGACAGAATATCCGGACAGAGATAGAGGTGAACAGGCCGTTCGCCATTGAAGGATGGAAAATCTATCAGCTCAGTTACAACGAGCAAATGGGAAAATGGAGTAATCTGAGTGTCTTTGAATTAGTTAAAGACCCTTGGCTGCCAGTTGTTTACATAGGCATATTCATGTTGCTGTTTGGTGCAGTCGGAATGTTCCTGACAGCAAGTCGTAAAAAGGAGGAGAAGCTATGATCTGGAGTTACTTCATCGTTTTTGCACTGCTGTCCGTAGCCCTGTGGACGACAGGAGCATGGGCTGCATGGCGCAACCGGAGACGGCTGGCATTCGCAGCAACAGGATTGGGGCTTGCTGTCTTTTTTGCTTACATCCTCATAATGTGGATAACGCTGGAGCGGCCGCCGCTCCGCACAATGGGAGAGACACGCCTGTGGTATAGTTTCTTTCTTCCTCTGGCGGGCATAATCGTCTACAGCCGTTGGCAATACAAGTGGATATTGGGCTTCTCGACCCTCCTGGCGGCAGTCTTCGTCTGCCTCAATCTCTTCAGACCCGAAATCCATTCCAAAACGCTGATGCCGGCATTACAAAGCCCATGGTTTGCACCTCATGTGATTGTTTACATGATGGCATACGCACTGCTGGGCGCTGCAGTCGTCATGTCGGTGTACCTGCTTTTCTGCAAAAAGGAGGCCGGTACAGACAGAGAGATGGAAATAACAGACAATCTCGTCTACGTCGGACTGTCGTTTATGACTCTCGGTATGCTCATGGGCGCCATCTGGGCAAAAGAAGCCTGGGGACATTACTGGGCATGGGATCCGAAAGAGACATGGGCCGCCATCACCTGGCTGTCATATCTTGTCTATATTCATTATCGGCTGTACCGCCCCCGCTCCATCCGTCCTTCTCTGTGGATCATCATCATCGCTTTCTGTCTGTTACAGATGTGCTGGTGGGGAATCAATTACCTGCCGTCGGCACAGGGGATGAGCGTGCATACTTACAACCTGACCTGAACCAGGTTCAGTGATTATCTTTGTCCTGCCGGAGAAAAAGCCAGACCGGAAGCGCATACCGACGATGACGGGAAAGATGGCATACTAAAAAAACATTCATGCCAGCCTCTACCCGTCAGCTGTAAAGAACACCCGTTATAAAAGAGCCGCAGAACTCAATTATAACGGGTGTTCTGCTTATTTACAAGAGACAGAAACTGTCTACTATGAAAAGCAGCTTCCTCCAATCCGTTGTTCCCCCACCCGCTTTTCCCGGACAGGCAAGACAGCAGACCCTGCATGTCCACCATCGGCAAGACGCATCTGTCAACCTTCCCGACATGGTGATTACATGGGTTTCTATCAATTCGGGAGAACAGTGGCAGAAGCATCCATACATTCAGTCAAAGAAGTAAACCGATGTCCGACCCAATCAAAAAAATTTCACACAAAAGCGTTGGGAACAGGATTCCCAACGGCTGGGAAGCCTGTTCCCAACGCTTGGGACCTGCTTTCCCGACCGGTTGGGAACAGGCTTCACATGGTCTTAGCTGACATCTCGAAACAGAATGCCTTTCCTATTTTAATATAATTTAGACACTATTATTCGCTTCATCCATCATAATGTTGTACTTTTGCGATTCATTGAAACAGAAATAAAACAAGTACGACATAAATTGAAAGATCATGGCAGAATCCATTGACATCAAAGAGTTGAACGAACGTATAGAACGCCAGAGTTCCTTTGTAACGAACCTCACGACAGGAATGAACCAGGTGATCGTCGGTCAGAAACACCTGGTCGACTCACTGCTCATCTCACTGCTCAGCGACGGGCACATCCTGCTCGAGGGTGTACCTGGACTGGCAAAGACCCTTGCCATCAAGACGCTCTCGCAACTGGTCGACACGAAATACAGCCGCATCCAGTTTACCCCCGACCTGCTACCGGCAGACGTAGTCGGCACACAGATCTATTCGCAGAAGGACGAGGCCTTCCACGTGAAGAAAGGCCCTGTGTTCGCCAACTTCGTGCTTGCCGACGAAATCAACCGTGCGCCGGCAAAGGTGCAGAGTGCCTTGTTGGAAGCCATGCAGGAACATCAGGTGACCATCGGCGACGCCACCTTCAACCTGCCTGACCCTTTCCTCGTCATGGCCACACAGAATCCTATAGAACAGGAGGGTACATATATGCTGCCCGAGGCACAGGTGGACCGTTTCATGCTGAAGGTCATCATCGACTACCCTACACTGGAGGAAGAGAAACTTGTCATCCGCGAGAACCTGCAGGAAGCAATGCCGGAAATCAGTCCCGTCGTCAGTGCGGCTGAGATTCTCGAGGCACGCCGGGTAGTCAAAGATGTGTACATTGACGAAAAGATCATGCAGTACATCGCCGACATCGTCTTCGCCACACGCTATCCCGAACGCTACCAGCTACCGGAACTGAAGCAGATGATCACCTTCGGAGGAAGCCCCCGTGCAAGCATCAACCTTGCCAAGGCAAGCCGCGCCTACGCTTTCATCAGGCACCGCGGCTATGTCGTTCCGGAGGATGTGCGCGCCGTTGCGCACGACGTTCTGCGCCACAGAATCGGACTGTCATACGAAGCAGAAGCAGCCGACCTGACGACAGAGAGAATCGTCAGTGAGGTCATCAACAAGGTGCAGGTACCTTAATCTCCACCTTGAGGCAAGAAAGCTGGATAACAGAGAACGATCATCATCATTGGATATGGATACTACAGAATTGCTGAAGAAAGTCCGTAAGATAGAAATCAAGGCACTGGGCCTGAGCCAGAACATCTTTGCCGGGCAGTATCATTCTGCCTTCAAGGGACGCGGCATGGCCTTCTCGGAGGTGCGCGAGTATCAGTATGGCGATGATGTGCGCGACATTGACTGGAATGTCACCGGGCGTTTCCATCATCCCTACGTCAAGGTCTTCGAGGAAGAGCGTGAACTTACGGTGATGCTGCTGGTGGATGTCAGCGGCTCGCTCGACTTCGGCACTGTCGGGCAGCTAAAGCGTGAATGCGCCACGGAGATTGCTGCGACGCTGGCTTTCTCCGCCATTCAGAACAACGACAAGATCGGCATCATCTTCTTTTCCGACCATGTCGAAAAGTACATAGCACCGAAGAAAGGAAGAAAACATATTCTCTACCTTATCCGCGAAATGCTCACCTTTACGCCTGAAAGCAGAAAAACCGATGTCGGTGCAGGACTTGAGTACCTCAACAAGGTGATGAAGCGGCGCTGCACCGCCTTTGTCATCAGCGACTTCTACACCCGCAAGGACTTCAGTCAGGAGCTGCGGATAGCCAGCAAGAAACACGATGTCGTAGCAATTCAGGTATACGACCCCCGTGCGAAAGATATGCCCGATGTAGGGCTGATGAAAGTCGTGGATGCCGAAACTGGACATGAGATGTATATTGACACGCATGATGTCCGCCTGCGGAAGACGCATAATGCGTATTGGGAAGAAAGAGAGCGACGGCTCCATGAGACTCTGGACCAAAGCCACGTGGACAGCATGGCCGTAGCGACAGATGATGATTACGTGAAGATGCTGATGGAGCTGTTTTCAAAAAGAAGCCGATGAGAAAATATACAGTCATAATAACATTGCTTGTCCTGGCAGCAGTATGCCATGCGCAGGTACATGTGACGGCAAATGTGGATTCTGCCCGGATACTGGTCGGCGGACGCTCACATTACACTATTACCGTGCTTGCTCCCCAAGGAGCAAAGGTCTCCTTCCCCGAGTACAACAAAAAGAAGGAGATTCTACCAAGCATGGAAGTACTCGGCATAGCGACTGACACAACTCTGAGAGACAACGTACAGAAAATCAGACGTATATATACGCTGACGGCATGGGATGCACGGCACTATACAATTCCGGCACAGAAAGTGATGGTCGGAGGAAAAGAAAAGATGACCGGAACGGTCACACTGGATGTGCAGACAGTGCCTGTCGACACTGTAAAGAACACGCCCATGCCTCCCGATGGCATTCAGCGCGTTCCTTTCTCGTGGGGAGAATGGATACCGGTGGCTTTATCACTGGTTCTTTCCATTGTCCTCCTCGGCATATCATTTTATCTCTACAGGGTGCTCCGCAGCAGGAAGAGAGGATGGAAGCCGAAGAAGATACAAACGCTGTCGTTCTACGAACAGGCAAGACAAGACCTTGCCAAAATTTCCGCCAGCAGGAGATCGTATATCGAGCAGAAGGCATTTTACACAGATGTCACCAACGTTCTGAGAAAATACATCTCGCGGCGTTTCCACATCAACGCCATGGAGATGACCACCTGCGAGATTCTGGAGCACCTGCATGAAGCAGACGGAGAAACGGTTACAGAAGATCTGAAGGAAGTCTTCAACACCGCCGATCTCGTGAAGTTCGCCAAATACTCAACAGGTGAGAACGATATGGTTTTCTATCTTGACAGTGTAGCACGATTCATTGACAAAACGAAGGCCGATGAACCGGAAGAAGCAGCTGCCGAACCAGAGAGAGAGGAAAAGCCTCGTCCACACAGACTGCTCAAGCTGGCGGTCACGGTGTCCGTTGCCGCCTCCGTAGCTCTGATTGTCTATGCTGCATTCAAAGCTTATGCACTTCTGGTGTGACATATAAAGAAGAATATTGAAATGGAATTTGCCAATAGTGAATACCTTCTTCTTCTGCTGCTGCTGATACCTTATCTGATAGGGTATTTCCTCTGCGGCAAGGGAAAAGAACCGACGATGCGGATGAGCGATACTTTCGCTTACCAACATGCACCAAGAAGCTGGAGGGTGAGGATGATTCATCTTCCCATGGTTTTACGGTGCATGGTCTACACACTGACCGTCATTGTCCTGGCACGGCCGCAGACATACAATGCCTGGGATGACAAGGATACAGAAGGGATTGACATCATGCTGACAATGGACGTCTCGGCAAGTATGCTGACGGAAGACGTTTACCCTAACCGCATGGTAGTCGCCAAGGAAGTCGCCTCCGAATTCATCAGCGGCCGCCCCAATGACAACATCGGACTAACAATCTTTGCAGGAGAAGCTTTTACACAATGCCCCATGACCCTTGACCATGCGGCATTGCTGAACTTTCTTCATAGTGTCCGTACGGACCTCGTGACGAGCGGACTGATGCAGGACGGAACAGCCATCGGCATGGGGCTGGCAAATGCAGTCAGCCGACTTAAGGATTCAAAGGCCAAAAGCAAGATTGTCATTCTGCTGACTGACGGCAGCAACAATGCCGGTTCCATATCTCCGATGACTGCCGCTGCAATTGCCAGAAAATTCGGTATTCGGGTCTATACGATAGGCTTTGGAAAAGAGACAGGGGAAGAAATCGGAGCTATCGACTACAAGACACTGCAGGACATTGCCGTATCGACGAATGGAGAGTTTTACAGGGCACAGAGTCAGGCAGAGCTTTCAAGAATCTATCAGGACATAGACAAACTCGAGAAGACGAAGATGAATGCCAGGTCATACAGCCATCTGCATGAGGCTTATATTCCGTTTGCCTGGCTGGCACTGCTGATTCTCTGCCTTGACCTGTTGCTGCGCTGGACGGTTTTCAGGCGATTGCCATAAGGCCCGCCACTGTCACGGACAACATTGCAAACTTGTCTTACAAGATTAACTGAAGAATGTTTAGATTTGACAATCCCATCTATCTGTGGCTGTTGTTGCTGATTCCATTATCAGCAAGCATCTACTTATACTCCGTTCGCAAACGCAAGCAGAGAATAAGGAAATTCGGGAATCCGGAACTTCTGCACCAGCTCTCTCCGATGATAAGTCGGAGGAGAATGTGGGTCAAGTTCATACTGGAAGAGGCCATCCTGCTGCTACTTGTACTGATTGTCGCCCGTCCGCAGATTGGCAGCAAACTTGCCACCAGCAGACAGCGGGAAGGCATAGAGACCATCATCGCACTCGACATCAGCAATTCCATGCTTGCCGAAGACGTGTCACCTTCACGTTTGGAAAAGAGCAAGCTGCTTGTGGAGAATCTGATGAACAAATTCAGCGAAGACAAGATCGGCCTGATAGTCTTTGCCGGTGATGCGTTCGTACAGCTCCCGATAACGGGCGACTACGTCTCGGCCAAGATGTTTCTGGACAACATCAATCCTTCCCTGATAGGGACACAGGGGACTGACATCGGGAAAGCTCTTCAGCTTTCCATCAACAGTTTTACTCCGAACTCGAAGGTGGGAAAAGCCATCATACTGATTACGGATGGTGAAGACAACGAAGGCGGATCCGAAGCAATGGCAAAGCAGGCACGGAACAAAGGTATCAAGGTGTTCATCCTGGGAATCGGTTCCAAAGAGGGATCTACAATCCCGATGCCTGATGGCACTGATCTAAAGGATTCAAATGGTGAACCTGTGAAGACGCATCTTAACGAAGATATGTGCAGAAGGATTGCCACCGCCGGCCAGGGCGTGTATGTCCATGTTGACAACAGCAATGTTGCGGATACCGTCCTCGGCAAGGAACTCGGTAAACTGCAGAAAGGAGAAATCAACAATGTCCTCTACAGTGATTTTGACGAACAGTTTCAGGCTCTGGCCCTGCTTGTCGTCATCCTGCTCATTGCAGATGTCCTGATACTTGAAAGAAAGAAAAGACGATAACAAATGGCAAGACGACTTTATTTCATAATATATCTGTTGCTGGTGCTTGTCCCGGCCAAAGGGCAGACAGCCAGCCAGCTTACCAGAGAAGGCAACAGGCTTTTCTCATCAAGGAACTATGCGCAGGCAGAAGTGCTTTACCGTAAAGCTGTCGACAAGGAAGCGGACTATGCGATTGCCAATTACAATCTGGGCAGAAGCCTTCAGGCACAGGGGAAGAATGATGAAGCGGAAAAACAATATGAGAAAGCTGCGAGATTAGAAAAAGATCCAGTCCGGAAATCAAGCAGCTATAACAACCTCGGTACTATTCTTCAGGGAAAGAAAGATTATGTCAAGGCGATAGAAGCATATAAGAATGCCTTACGCTGTAATCCCGGTCATGCCAACGCCCGTTACAACTTTGAACTGTGCAAGCGTCAACAGAAGAAACAGCAGAAGAAGTCTTCTGGCAAAGGAAAGGCCAAGTCTGACAAAAAGAAAGACAAGAAGAACCCGAACAGGAATCCATCCCATAAGCAGCAACAGAAGAAAAGACAGCAGCAAGACAATCAAAGCATGAGCAAAGACAATGCCGAGCAGCTGCTCAATGCCGTCAAACAGCAGGAGAAAGAAACACAGCAACGGTTATCCAGAGCCATGCGGCAGCCTTCCGAGAGAAAACTCGACAAGAACTGGTAACATAGTAAAGAAAAAATTGAAGATATGAAACGCTATATATTTTTATTTCTTGTACTGTTGAATGTCTGCACCATACAGGCACAGCGTGTCCGGGTGGCCGCACCCAAGCACGTTACAGTGGGCGAGGAATTTCAAGTTGAATATACCGTATATACACAAGACATCCACAGGTTCCAACTGGGGAGACTGTCCGGCGGGCTTGAGAAAGTGTATGGACCGGCAACCTCTTCACAATCCAACTTCCAGTTCATCGACGGCCATGCCAGCAGTTCGTCTTCCGTTTCGTTTACCTATGTCTTCGTAGCTACAAGAAAGGGAATGTTAAGTATCGGGCCTGCCCGTATCATCGTAAACGGACAGGAACTGGCCTCAACTCCTGTGAGAATCAATGCGTCCGGCAATACCACCGCCCGTTCTTCTTCCGGTGGCGGTTACTATGACCCACAGGACGACCCACGTTCTGCAGCTACCACCATCTCATCAAAAGATCTGTTCATCAAGGTGAGTGCCAACAAGACAACTGTCTACGAGCAAGAGCCGGTGTTGCTTACCTATAAGGTCTACACCACAAAGAACCTCCGGCAGCTGATGGGCAAGATGCCGGACCTGGCAGGCTTCCACGTACAGGAAATTGATTTGCCACAGCAGAAGACCTTCCACAGAGAACGCATCGGAAACCGTGTCTACAATTGCGTCACCTGGAGTGAATATGTAATGTACCCTCAGATGACCGGAACTCTGAAGGTCCCTTCTCTGACTTTCCATGGCATTATCCAGGAATCCAACGGCTTCAATCCGTTTGAGGCTTTCGGTATTGACGGCGGGACGACAAACATCAAGAAGAACATCGTTGCTCCAGGACTGACTGTCAAAGTCCTTCCTTTGCCGGCACGTCCAGCGGAATTCTCCGGTGGTGTCGGCCATTTCAACCTTTCGGCCCAGCTAAATAAAAAAGAGGTGAAGGCAGGCGACCCGGTAACCATCCGTGTAGTCGTCAGCGGAACAGGCAACCTGAAGCTGATCCGGCAACCCATCATCCAGCTCCCTAAAGGATTCGAGGCGTATGACATCAAGACGACTGACAAGACACAGCTGACCACAAAAGGGGCAGAAGGCAACATGATTTACGACCAGGTCGTCGTACCGCATCAAGAAGGTGTCGTTTCCATCCCTCCCGTGAAGCTATGCTACTATGATCTGGCGCAGAAGAAATACGTCACATTGCAGACCGCTCCCATGGAACTGAAAGTATCAAGAGGTGATGGCACCTCCAAAGACATTCTGTCTGTAGACTTGCCGAACGAGGACATCCTACCTTTGAAGACCGGCGAAAGCTCACTCGACAAAGTCGGCAACTTCTTCTTCGGTTCTGCTCCCTACTATATCATTCTCATCTTGCTTCTAAGTACAGGAGGCATCCTCTCCTTCTGCTATCGCAACCGTTTCGCCCACCGTGTGGATATGGTGCTGAAACGGGGAAAGAATGCCAACCGCATAGCTGCAGGACGCTTACACGAAGCCGAGCTGCTGATGCTGAAGAACAAAAACCTTGAGTTCTACGATGAGGTGCTGAAGACATTATGGGGTTATGCTTCCGACAAGCTGGACCTGCCGGTTGAACAGTTGTCGCGTGACAACATCAGCGAACGGTTTGAGAAAATCAATGTAGCAAAAGAAGTGATTGACAAGTTCATCGCAGCTATCGACGAATGTGAGTTCGAACGTTATGCGCCCGGTGACGAGAAAGGAAATATGAAACGAACACTGGATACGGCCATGACGGCCATTTCAGACATGGAAGAGGCCGTAAAAGCACTGACCCCTCCGTCAAGGAAGACACGTATCTTCTTCCTTCTCATCTGTCTGTCCGTATTTTCTTTGCAGCTGGCTGCACAGACAAAGGCCGATGTCGACAAGATGTATCAGAAGGGAAATTATGCACAGGCTGTCAAGGGATATGAAAAACTGCTGAAACAGGGGGAATCAGCAGCCCTGTATTATAATCTCGGCAACAGCTATTACAGGCTTGACAACATCCCCCATGCCGTACTCTCCTATGAGCGGGCACAACGACTTGCGCCCGGGGACGAGGATATCCGCTTCAACCTCCAACTGGCACAGTCGAAGACGATTGACAACCTGACCCCCGAGTCGGAGATGTTCTTCGTAACATGGTACAAGGCACTGGTCAATTACCTGAGCGTTGATTGCTGGGCTTTTCTGGGTCTTGTCTGTCTGGCTTTGTCACTTGCAGCCCTTGTCGTCTATCTTTTCGTCGACTCAGACGGTTTCCGGAAAGCAGTGAAGGTGGCAGTGCCCGCCTTTCTCTTCCTTTTCCTGCTCGACACGTTCTTCGCTGTCCAGCAGGTGTATCTCCTGGATTCGGATGACCACGGCATCATCATGTCATCTTCCGCCGTTGTAAGGAAAACCCCCGACCAGCAATCAGCCGAAGCCTTCATTCTCCACGAGGGTTCCAAGGTCAGAATCATCGACCACAGCATGAGCCAGTGGACGGAAATCCAATTGAGCGACGGGCGTCAGGGCTGGGTAAGGACCAGACACATAGAAGCAATTTAAGCACGCTGCAAAACAGATCATATTCCACACAAGAATCCGACAATGAATTTAGACGCTCTGCAAGAACTGGACAGGTCGATACTGCTCGCTTTCAATGGAAGCGACAATCTCTTCATGGACAGTTTTATGCTCACGCTGACATCCGCCTACACATGGATAGCCCTCTATGCGTCTCTGCTTTATCTGGTCATCAAGAACAATGAGAACTGGCTCAAAATAATGCTCGTCGTCGGTGCTGTGGCATTAAGCCTGACAGTCGTCGACGGTGTCAACCTCGGTTTCATCAAGCCGCTCATTGCCCGGCCGCGTCCCCTGGAATCCCACGTGCTGCAGAGACTTGTCGTGGCAACGAACCATTACAGAGCGGAAGGCTACAGTTTCTTCTCCTCCCATGCAGCCAATGCCTTTGTCGTGGCAGTTTTTTTCAGCCTGCTGGTGCGTGACCGTATCTTTTCTGCCTTTATGACAGCATGGAGCATCACCCTTTCGGCCACACGTCTCTATCTCGGCGTACACTACCCCTCCGATATACTCGCCGGAATGCTGTTCGGAGCGGTCGTCGCAGCACTCGTCTATTATTTGTACTGCCGTATCTACGCCAGATGCAGCGACAAACTGCATTATATCTCTACAAAATACACGCAGACAGGCTACAGTTTCGCAGATATTGATGTGGTCATCTGTGTTCTTCTACTGACATTCATCTATGCGGCATTCCGTGCCGTCTTATCAATATAAAAAATCATGTCTGAAGATACGAAGCATATCTGTATTTCCAATTACAATTACCCACTCCCCGATGCACGCATCGCCAAGTTCCCTCTGTCCGAACGCGACCATAGCAAGCTCCTGCTCTACAAACACGGAGAGGTATCGGAAGACAAGTTCTATCAGCTTCCTGAATACTTGCCGAAAGGAGCACTGATGGTATTCAACAACACGAAGGTCATCCAAGCCCGTATGCATTTCCGCAAGGAGACAGGCGCACTCATCGAAGTCTTCCTCATGGAACCGGCCCAGCCTACCGATTACGAACTGATGTTCCAGACAAACCATGCGTGTGCATGGCTCTGCATGGTCGGCAACCTCAAGAAATGGAAAGAGGGGGCACTGAGACGTGCTTTTGAAATCAAGGGACATAAGCTGACACTCACGGCAACCATGGACCGCAGTAAAGTGCAGGAACAGGCCGGCGGCACCAATCACTGGGTCAACTTCGAGTGGGACAACACGAACGTGTCGTTTGCCGAAATACTCGAGGCTGTCGGCGAACTGCCTATCCCACCTTACCTCAACCGTGCCACCGAGGAAAGCGACAAGAAAACCTACCAGACGGTCTATTCAAAGATCAAAGGCTCCGTGGCCGCACCGACGGCAGGCCTCCACTTTACCGACAAAGTGCTGGAAGCCCTGGATGAGCACGGCATCGACCGAGAGGAACTGACTCTCCACGTGGGAGCCGGCACTTTCAAACCAGTGAAAAGTCACGAGATTGAAGGGCACAGTATGCACACAGAATTCATCGTCGTCCGCCGTCAGACCTTGGAAAAGCTACTGAAGCATGGTTGCCGTGCAATCGCCGTGGGAACGACGAGCGTCCGCACACTGGAAAGCCTCTATTATATGGGAGTGAAACTTGTATCAGACCCCGAGATCGCCGAGAAAGACCTTCATGTCAATCAGTGGGAACCCTACGACCTGCCGCATAATGCAGAAGGACTGGTGGAAACGGACGGAAAAGTGATAACCGTCGAGGACGCTGTCAGGCATCTGCTTGCCTATCTGGACAGGGACGGCCTGAATGCGCTGCACTCAAGCACGCAGATCATCATCGCTCCCGGCTACACATACAAGATTGTAAAAGCACTGGTCACCAATTTTCACCAGCCACAGTCAACGCTGCTGCTACTGGTGAGTGCCTTCGTGAAAGGCGACTGGCGCAAGATCTATGATTATGCACTCGGCCACGATTTCCGCTTCCTGAGCTATGGAGACTCGTCCCTGCTGATTCCATAATCCCCCTTGTGCAGACTGTTCCCAACCGGTTGGGAATCCGGGTCCCAGGCATCAGGAACACGATTCCCGGCCTTTGGGAACAGCATTCCCAACCGGTTGTAAACAGGCACACAGGACAGATGTGTACAACAGTCCGGACAACCGGACATACCATCAGGCATAGCTTACAAAGACCGGTTGTATCCCAACCCTTTAATTCCCAAAACAATAAAAACATGAAAATAGGAGACAAAGTAAGATTTCTGAGTGACACCGGCGGAGGCATCATCGCAGGTTTCAAAGGCAGGCTCGTACTGGTCGAAGACGAAGACGGATTTCAGATACCTACGCCGGCCAGTGAGGTCGTCGTAGTAGAGGATTCCGCCTCCGACCGTGCCAAGCTGCGCATCGACCAGCAACAGCGCAGGATGGAGAAAGGAGAAGATAACCGCAGCATCAGACAGCGGTTAACTTCCTCGGATACGGACGAAGCAATCGGGGAGGACTGGCGTGACATTGATACCGGTACCTTTCCTGACGAAGACCCCTCCATCAACTTTGAAGCTCCGGTAAAAGAACGCATGGGCGGGGATGAGCTTTCGCTCTATCTGGCTTTTACACCCACTGATATGAAGAGCCTCTCAACCACCCACTTCAAATCGTATCTTGTCAACGACTCCAACTATTTCGTCCATTTCGCCTATGCTGTAGAGAACGATAAGAAATGGAGTCTCAAGGCTGTGGGCGAGCTAGAACCGAACATGAAACTGCTTATCGAGGACTTTACGCTTGCCGACCTCAACGGCATGCTGCACGGCTGCATCCAGTTCCATGCTTACAAGAAGGACAAGGTCTTTACGCTCAAGCCAGCCTGTGACATCCAGGTGAACATCGATGCCGTGAAGTTCTACAAGCTCAATACTTTCCATGAAAGTGTCTTCTTCGATCAGCCGGCACTGGTTTATACACTGGTAGAGAAAGACAGGCTCACTGACCATCCGATGCTCGAGCCACTGACGAAAAATCCCCAGGATGAGGCGACTGCAAAGCTGAAAGCCGGCTGTTCATCCCTAAGCCGTCTTTCCGAAGAAGAACTTGAAAAGAAGACGGACGAGCTTGCCGGACGTTACAAGCTGGAACGCAGGAAGCCGGCGAAGCAGATACTCAATGACGACAAAATTGTCGTGGACCTCCATGCAGACCAATTGCTGGAGACGACAGCCGGAATGTCCCCGGCCGATATACTGGAATACCAGCTGGATGTCTTCCGCCGCACGGTCGAAGAGTACAAGGCGCAGCGGGGCAAGAAGCTCATCTTCATCCACGGCAAGGGTGAAGGCGTATTGCGCCATGCCATCATCCACGAACTGAACTACAGGTACAAGCATTATTCCTACCAGGATGCTTCCTTCCGCGAATACGGCTATGGAGCGACACAGGTAACAATCAGATAAAAGCACGGTTTATGAAGTACGGTCTTATAAAAGTCGCAGCAGCCATCCCGGCAGTGAAGGTTGCCGACACGAAGTTCAATCTCGTCGAGACGGAGAAGCAGATAGCCATTGCCGAAGGCAAGGGCGTGGAGGTCATCGTCTTCCCCGAACTGTCGCTGACAGGCTATTCCTGTCAGGACCTGTTTCACCAGCAACTGTTGCTGGATGATGCCGAGCAGGCAGTACTGTCGCTGCTCGATTTCACCCGCCAGCTGGACATTACCGCCATCGTCGGTGCGCCGGTTGCCGTCGGGCCGCTACTCCTGAACTGTGCACTGGTCATCCAGCAGGGCAGACTGCTGGGCATCGTTGCCAAGACATTCCTCCCGAACTACAGCGAGTTTTATGAGAAGCGGTGGTTCGCCTCTTCACAGGATCTGCGACCACAGCGTATTCATTTTGCCGGCCATCATATCTCCGTCACGCCTGATATGCAGATTTTCCGTACGGCACAAGGTGCCAAGTTCGCCATCGAAATCTGCGAGGACGTATGGGCACCGACACCGCCAAGCAACCATCTTGCCCTGGCAGGTGCAGAGATTATCTTCAACCTTTCTGCCAGCGACGAGCTCATTGGCAAGCACGCCTATCTGAAGTCGCTCCTTGCCCAGCAGAGTGCGCGTACCATCAGCGGATACGTCTACAGCAGCTGTGGCTTCGGCGAAAGCACGCAGGATGTCGTCTATGGCGGCAATGCACTGATCTTCGAGAACGGATCGCTCCTGGAACAGTCCGACCGTTTCCGGCTCGATGCCCAGCTGATCATCACAGAGATTGATGTGGAGAGGCTGCGCAGCGAACGCCGCACAAACAGTACCTTTGTCAATGCGCAACGACCGGTGGCTGCCGGACTGGCAGGCATTACAGGACAGGCAGGCGAACTGGGTACACGGATCGACTGCCTTCCACCGATCAACCCCATGCGGGAGTTCACACTTACCCGGCGGTTCGACAGCCACCCGTTCATTCCTAAGACGGAGAATATGAAGGAGGCCTGTGAGGAAATCTTCAATATCCAGGTCTGCGGACTGGCAAAGCGGATGGTCCATACAAACAGCAGGAAAGTCATCATCGGCATCAGCGGCGGACTCGACTCTACCCTCGCTCTGCTCGTAGCCGTCAGGACTTTTGACAAACTGGGATTCGACCGAAAAGGTATCGTGGGGGTCACCATGCCTGGATTCGGAACGACGGACCGCACCTATCGCAACGCCATGACACTCATGGAGAACCTGGGTATTACGATTCATGAAATAAACATTGCAGCTTCCGTATTGCAGCACTTCAAGGACATCGGGCACGATGCCACTGTACACGATGTGACGTACGAGAATGCACAGGCCCGTGAACGTACGCAGATACTGATGGATCTGAGTAACCAGCTGGGCGGACTTGTCATCGGTACAGGCGACCTCAGCGAACTTGCACTCGGCTGGTGTACCTACAACGGCGACCACATGAGCATGTATGCCGTGAATGTCAGTGTACCGAAAACGCTTACACAATATCTTGTCCGCTATGTGGCCGAGAGCAGTGTAGACGAAACCTCTCGCCGGACACTGAACGATATCGTCGAGACACCGATCTCACCCGAGCTGACGCCAGCCGACGACAAGGGCGACATTGCCCAGAAGACGGAAGATCTCGTCGGTCCTTACGAGCTGCACGACTTCTTCCTCTATTATGTCCTCCGCTGCGGCTTCCGTCCGTCGAAAATCTACTGGCTGGCGCAGAATGTATTCAGCGGTGTCTATGCCGACGGCGTTATCCTTCATTGGCTGCGCATCTTCTACCGTCGTTTCTTCTCCCAGCAGTTCAAACGGTCCTGTCTGCCTGACGGACCGAAAGTGGGCAGCGTCAGTCTTTCCCCACGCGGCGACTGGCGGATGCCTTCGGATGCGATGTCAACCGACTGGCTCAATGAGTTGGAAGGGCTGTCATGAGGCGGAAGTACTTCTTCCTTGTTCTCTTGCTGATGATTCCTCTGTGCATATCGGCACAGGGGAATATCCCTTTACTCCAGCTGCCAGTCATCGAGCTGTTGCAGTATCAGGTACAGAAAGGGAAGCGAGTGGTCGGACCCTTGCTTTTCAATAAATACGGTCTCCAGAAGATCCGGACAGAACTGATTGTTGATGCGGCAGACACACGTCAGCTATGGGGCTGGCACGTCATCCCCAATGCAGAGTACAACCCGATCCGACAACCTCTTTACCGACTCTTTGCAAAGAAAGACAACAGCAGCCTGGCTGTCATTGATGATAGAACCGGGACTTTACAGATAGTCTTTTGGGACAAGGGTTACTATCGCACGTTTACACACGACCTTCAGCTCCATGGCTATCAGCTCCAACGGGTCAAGCCGGCATCAAACGTTCTCCGGTTCAGGCATGAAGGCATCTCTCTGATCGTCGATATAACCGTATGGGCAGACCTGTACATCATTGAACTGCATAACCCGTGAGGCCATGGTATGCAGTACTTGCTGACAGCAGACTGGGAGCAGAGCTGCCAATAATCAATTACACAAAGCCTTTACGTTTTCCTGAACAGAACGTACCCTGTTATAAACATGGCTTCAGATTGCGACTGTCACGATATTGTACACTTCTGTCCAGCTGATTGGACAGACCAGACAGTCGACAAGAGCAGCCTGTACAGTTCAGGGGAAGATTAATACAGTTGATGGGATAAACCTGTGCGGTCCAGTCGGAAGTACCTGGAAACAGTTCCGTATAAGGAGGATTTCAAAAGCAACACTTGAGAAAAGTCGTTTTACAGGGATTATCTCTTCCCCCGAAGGGACTGTGTGCAGAGATAAAAAAAGGGCATCCGAAAAGGATGCCCTTAATATCAGCAGATTACCTCATCTACTAATTGATCATACTCGTCTATCGGAATGGAAGGAAGAGACTGAAATGGAAAGCAGATGCCAAGTTTATAGGCATTGGTGAGAAGAGGTAGGAAGCGGTCGTAATACCCTTTACCACGTCCAAGACGATGACGGGCAGCATCAAATGCCATTCCGGGTATCAAGGCGAAAGTAATAGAAGGGAAGTCAGTAAAGGCTTCCCCGACAGGTTCGAGAATACCATAGGAACTTTCCTTAAAGGAAGAGGGAGAGGTATAATGACGTATCTCCATCTCCGTTTCACTGACGACAACCGGAAGCAGAACCGTCTTCCCTTCAGCATGGAGCTGACGGATGAGGGCGTGAGTATAAACCTCATCGGGCAGGGAATTGTAGAGAAGTACTGTCTCGGCCGAACGCAGGCGCGGATGTTCCTGAACACGCCGAATGAGCATTGAAGACTGTTCTATCAGCTCTTCATGTGTAAACTGTTTTTTGAGAGATCGGACATAACGTCTGAGTTCCAGCTTGGAACTCCCCCTCAGAATCTCCTCTTGCAGGGAGGAAGAACCTGTGGCTGACGACCGGACCGTCGAAGCTGACCGAGCTAACAGGGTGTCAGCGATTGATGGAGACGACACAGTTTGAAATTTCCTCGTTTTCATGTTTCATCGTACTTTACGCTTTGTTCCTGTGTTCCGCCCCGGCATAAGCATGAGGATAGAAGGACTCCGGAACACATTAAGAGCCGACTTAATGGTCGCATCGTCAAGATTGACATACTCTATCCATGCCTGTTCGTCAAGCATATTATAGATAATCCTGCTGTTCAGATACTCTTCAAGGAGTGAATGTGAGCGCATGATCATCAGGTTGCGGCGGCGCAACCCGTTCCTATCTGCATAGTCGGCAAAGTCAGAGACGAGGTCCTGACGCTTCAGATAGTTTGCCAGTGGACGCATCTCAGAGAACTCACTGAGCTTCTTCCTGTTCCGGTCAGTATAATTGAAAGCATACTGCATCATCAGCCCGCTCATGGCAGCTTCTTTGTAATAGGAGGTGATGTTGACGGTATCTTCTGGAACGAAAATATCAGGAGTGATGCCGCCGCCGCCATAGACAGTACGACCGTTGTGTGTATGATAAGCCGGGCCGACGTGTTTGATGCTGTCCTGTGAGAAGAACTCGCCATGCTGATAACGCATGAGAAGGTCGTTTTCGTAGTCGGCATTGTCACCGGGTTTGAACGGCTTTTGTATGCAACGACCGGACGGAGTATAGTAACGAGCTATCGTCAGACGGATCATACTGCCGTCAGGGAACTGTATCTGCTGCTGTACCAGCCCCTTCCCGAAAGAACGGCGACCGACAATCGTAGCGCGGTCGTTGTCCTGCATGGCTCCGGCAAAGATTTCAGCTGATGAAGCCGATCCCTCATTGATCAGTACAACCATCGGTATATGCTGGTAGCTTCCCTTGCCGTCACTGCGATAATCTACCCGTGGGCTTTTCCGTCCCTGTGTATAGACAATGAGCCGGTTCTTGGGCAGGAACTCATTGGCCATTTGGACAGCTGCTTCAAGAATACCGCCGCCATTGTCGCGAAGGTCGATAACCAGATGGTCAGCTCCCTGAATATTCAGTGTCTGCAGAGCTGCAAGCATCTCTGCATAGGTGCGCTCGCCAAAGCTCTTGATGCGAATATATCCCGTCGAGTCATTGAGCATATAACAAGCAGAAACACTCTTGACGGAGACATCACCACGCGTCACGGTAAGTATCTTCACGCCCTGTTCACCATACCGCTTCACCCCGATCCTGACCTTGGAATCCTTAGGTCCTTTCAGCCTGTGCATCGCCTCCTCGTTGGTAACACCCTTGCCTACGAAAGTCTTACCGTTAATACTGACAATCTTGTCGCCTGCCAGCAACCCAGCCCGGTCAGCCGGGCCGCCCTTGATAACATTCTGTATGCGCAGCGTATCATCACGGATGACAAATTCAATCCCCACACCCGAGAACGAACCTTTGAGATCGTCCGTCGCCAGCTGTACATCCTTTGCACTGATATAGACCGAATGAGGGTCCAACTCTGACAGAATGGCCGGGATGGCCTTCTCGACAAGGTCGTCTATATTCACCGAATCAACATACTGATCATCTATGATATGCAGCAGATTGCTAAGCCGGCTGCTCCCACTGTTGATGATGTTCAATCGGTTGCCAGAGAAGTGATTGGCATAGAAAGTGCCGATCAATATACCGATGACGACACAGAGTGCCATCAGAAGCGGCATAAAACGGTTGGTTTTGTTCTGATTCATAAAGACCCCACCCCTGTCCTCTCCAAATAGATAAGAAGAAGTCAACAGGGTGCTCGCTGATTTACCTGTTATTATATATTTTCTTGTTGTAAAGTCTGGTTCTAAAAGCCAGCCTGACCGGTCAGCTTTATCTGTCAGACAATCTCTTCCATTATGCTACCTTCTCTCGGAAACAACATCAGAAGAAAGACAATCCGCCTCGTCAAGGCTTCTGTATTCCACTTCAATTCCTGCCCGCTTCAACAAGTCTATCCCATCCGTAAGCCGGTATTTCTCGGCATAGACGACACGACTGATACCGGCCTGAATGATGAGCTTGGCACACTCGATGCAGGGAGAAGCCGTCACATAGAGCGTCGATCCCTCACTGTTGTTACCGCTCCGTGCAAGTTTCGTAATGGCATTGGCTTCAGCATGGAGAACATAAGGCTTGGTGACACCAGCTTCATCCTCACACACATTCTCAAAGCCGCTCGGAGTTCCGTTGTACCCATCGCTGATAATCATCTTGTTCTTCACGACCAATGCACCCACCTGCCGCCGTTTGCAGTAGGAGTTCTCTGCCCAGATATGTGCCATACGGAGATAACGGTAGTCAACGGCAGCCCTGCTCCTGCCCTCTCGGAGGGAAGAAACTGCCGGATGATCTGTGAAATGTTCATTGTTCATTGTGCTGATAGGATTTTATAATCGGAAAAGGCAATATCAAGTAATGACAGGTGGAGGGACAAGAAATCATAAATAGAGATAAGCTATCGGGAAATGCCGTCTCTCTTCATTAACGCATCAATTGTCGGCTCTTGTCCACGGAAACGCTTATAGAGTGTCATGGGGTGTTCCGTTCCACCACGCGAAAGAATAGTGTCACGGAACCGCTGGGCGGTAGCCTGGTTGAAGATACCCTCTTTCTTGAAGACACTGAAAGCATCGGCATCAAGGACCTCCGCCCATTTATAACTATAGTAGCCGGCAGCATAACCACCTGCCATAATATGGGAAAACTGCACTGTCATACAGGTGTCCATACGCTGCTCGTCGATGATGGCGGGTGCCCATGCCTTTTTCTCGAATGGGATAATATCGTCGGTAAACTCGTCCTTCTGCGTATAATAAGCCATATCCAACAAGCCGAAGCTGACCTGTCGCAGACATGCCGTCGCTGCACCGAATGTGCGGCTTGACACAATCTTGTCAATCAATTCGTCGGGCATCACCTTTCCTGTCTGATAGTGGAAAGCAAACGTGCGGAGGAAGTCTTTCTCTACGGCAAAGTTTTCCATGAACTGTGAAGGTAGCTCCACGAAGTCCCACCAGACATTCGTCCCCGACAGACTCTCGAAGCGGGTGTTGGCAAACATCCCATGCAACGAGTGTCCGAACTCGTGCAGGAAAGTCTCCACCTCACCCAGCCTCAGCAATGCCGGCTTATCTTCGGTAGGCTTGGAAAGATTCATCACAAGAGAGGCGTGCGGACGTACGTTCGTCCCGTCCCTTTCAATCCACTGTCCCTGGAACTCGGTCATCCAGGCTCCATCCCGCTTTCCCTTGCGCGGATGAAAGTCGACATAGAGTACAGCCAGATAGCTGCCGTCCTTGTCGAATACTTCATAGGGCTTCACATCAGGATGATAGACCGGTATGTTCTTATTTTCCTTGAAGGTGATCCCATACAGCCGCGTAGCCAGTCCGAAGACCCCCTTGATGACATTGCCCAGCTCAAAGTAAGGGCGGAGCATCTCTGGGTCAAGGTCAAACTTTCTCTTCTTCAACTGCTGACTATAGTAAGCCACATCCCACGGCTCCATCTTGAAGTCATCGCCTTCCAGCTCCCGGGCCAGTGCCTTCACTTGCTCCCGTTCTTTGATGGCTGCCGGCTTATACGCCGTAATGAGGTCGTTGAGGAGCTTATAGACGTTCCCGACCGTTGTCGCCATACGATGCTTCATCACGTAATCGGCAAAGGTACCATAACCCAGAAGCTGTGCCATCTCACGACGGAGATTGACAAGCCGCCGGCATACCTCGAGGTTGTTCGTCGCATTGTCATTTATACAGAGTGTGTTACGGGCCATGTAGAGTTCTTTGCGCAGTTCACGCTCCGTGCTGTACATCATAAACGGTCCGTAGCTCGGTGCATCCAGAGTGAATATCCATCCCTCCTGTCCGTGCTCTTTTGCAGCCTCGTGCGCTGCTTCCCGTGCCGTTTCAGGCAGACCGTCAAGCTGTTTTTCATCCAGGATGTGCAGCGTATAGGCCTTGTTCTCCTTCAACAGGTTCTGCGAGAACTGCAACGAAAGCATGGAGGCCTCTTCCGTGAGCCTGCGCAGACGGTCTTTCCCTGCCTCATCCAGCAATGCACCGCTGCGTACGAAACCGTCGTAGCTGTTCTCCAGCAGCCGGTTCTCCTCCGGTGTCAACTCACGATGGTGCTCGTATACATATTTGATACGCTCGAACAGCTTGGGGTTCAGGCTGACATCGTTGCCATGCCGGGTGAGTATAGGGCTCATCTTCTGAGCCAGAGCATCCATCTTATCATTGGTTTCGGCACTTAACATATTGAAGAATGCGCTCTCCACCCGGTTCAGCAGATCATAATAATGTTTGCGACCCTTTACCTCATCCTCCGGTATGATGGTATTTTCGAAGGTTGGTGCTTCAGGGTTATTGATGATCTTCTCAATCTGTTCGTTCTCACGGCGGATGCCCTCCAGCATTGCCTCTTCATAGTCAGCGAGGGTAATACGGTCGAAAGGCACCGTGTCGTGCGGTGTATTGTAAGGCAGGAAGAAAGGATTGACACGTTCTTTCTTCTCCGGTTTATAATCTGTCATTTCTATTTTGCTTTCTCTTTATTTAACGTACAAAGGTAAGTTAAAAAAAGGAGAAACACCATATATAAAGCTGTATTTTAACGCAATTTTGTTTCTTTGGCAGACTCTTTGGCAGATTCAGACAATCGACCATTGTCGCTTGCTAAGATGAAAGACAGCAATGGAATGAAAGTCCGCTCTCGTACAGTCAGGACGAAGATGTCCATGGTTTTTCCTTTGCCATCAGAAAGAAAATACCTATATTTGCACCAACAATCAACAGACAAGGGAAAGATGATAATTGCAGATTTAAATGCAGCCAGTCGGTATTATGCCCTGCATCCAAGAATGAAAGAACTGATGGAATACATTCTCCACCACGATTTCAACGGACAGGAAGCAGGTCGCATTACGCTTGACGGCGGCAGCTTGTTCATCAATTTGGATGAAGTAGAACTGAGACCGAAAGATAGACAACGGTTAGAGTTCCATAAACGATACATTGACGTGCAGGTTCCCCTGTTGAAGGAAGAGACAATGGGCTGGACACCGATATCCGGGCTGGGCATCCCCGACATAGCCTACCGCTCCGATACCGATTGCGGTTTCTATACACAGGAAGCAAAAGAATATTTCAAGGTCCGGCCGGGACAATTTGTTCTCTTCTTCCCTGAGGATGCCCACGCCCCCGTTATAGGCGAAGGAAGACAGAGAAAATTAGTAGGTAAAATCAGGATATAACACATCTTTCCGTCATTGCAGAGAAGAAGAAAGGCATGCCCCACTCCAAGGACGCAAAAGACCGTCAGTACTCCCACCGGAGTTGACGGTCTTTTCTGTACAATCTCTTAACAGTATAAATATTCTTCCAAATTCATGAGAGGTCGTATCAAGATATGATGACGGATGTCCTCCCGGCTGTTATCCGGTTTCCCGATGAACACATACAGAATACGAATCCGTCAAAAATGTATACTGAAATCAACCCCAAGCTGGAAAGGATTGCCCAGCTGGGCAAAGGTGTAACGTTTACCGGTCGCCGCACTCTGTACGGCGAAGCTGTTATACTTCGTGTCGGTCAGATTGCGTACCCACAGGTTGATGTGCAGAGGGCCGAAATCGGCATCGGCATGGGCACCAAGTACCGCATAAAAGTTCTGACTGACTGTGTTCTGCTCATCCCAGTAGATCCTGCCCTGTGCAGAGAGGTTCATCCCCACGGTGACGCTGCGCAGATGGAAGCGGCTGGACGGATCGAGCAAGGCTGCCGGGTCAACGTCAATCCGATAGTCGGCACTTGCCCCCAACGTATGCTGTGGGACGAAAGGCACCCGCCTGTCTTTGTAATCGATGGTCCCACCGCCCGCAACCGAATCCGTATATTCATCAA
The DNA here is from genome assembly GCF_900454835.1 of Prevotella denticola. Lineage (GTDB taxonomy): Bacteria > Bacteroidota > Bacteroidia > Bacteroidales > Bacteroidaceae > Prevotella > Prevotella denticola. Next base: position 1,070,219 of record NZ_UGTM01000001.1, read on the forward strand.
AGCGAGCACTTGTGAAGCCATAGCTGATGGCATACATGAGCCTGTTGTCCAATGCGCCTCCCCGAAGAGCCGCCTCCAGACCGCATGAATGACTGCGGCCAGCATTCGTCATCACACGTCCGAAGCCGTAATTGCCAGCCATGACGGAGAGCTGCTGGTTGCGGATCTGCATATAATAGGCGGAAAGATCGAGGTGAAGCTGATTGTCGAGAAGGTTGAGATGTGTGCCCGCCTCGTAGTTCCAGCTCGTCTCCGGCTTATATTCAATTGTCTTTGCGATACGTTCATAATAAGCATCGTCATGTGCAATGTCAAGATCGGCGCGGGCAGCCTTGGCTGCCTTCGAGGTCTCTGTCTGGAGCACATCCGAGAACATCTCGAAGTTATAACCGCCGGCACGGTAGCCCTTTGACCACGTAGCGTAAACGTTGCTTCCGTTACGCAGACGGTAAGTCAATCCGATTTTTGGCAAGAGCTGATTGAAGTGATCGTGCTCATGACGGTTCAGCAGGGATGTTATGACCGGACTGATATTCACACCGAACACACTCTCCTGCAGGGCTACACGGGCGGATGTAACATAGTCGATTGCTACATGGGAGTAGTCGTAACGGAGTCCGAGCGTTGCCGTTAGCTGCCGGTTAAGGTCGATGTTGCTCTCATGGTAAACACCAAGATTGAACGTCGGCGTATGGAAAAGACCGGGCACAGGATCCATCTTCATCTTGACAGACACGCCGCCGGCACGGGCGATATTGGCGACAGCAAGTGCGCGTGCAGCAACATTGGCAGCCTCTTCGGACATTCCTCTGGCAATCATTCCCTGTGCGATACCACGTGCCATGGAATTGAGAATGCCGTTGTAGGCATAGTCGGTGATGGTTTTGGACAGATAGGCGTTCATATCCTCATCAAAATAAACCGGAGCGACGGTCTTCAGCCACTGATAAGAACCGAAAGCACCGAACGTCCAATGCCATTTGCCGTTGTTCCGGCTCTTGACAGACAGTTCCTCCAGGAGCGTGTTCCCATGCTGCCGCTGCGTAAGGTGCAGGAAGTCCTGTGGACGATAATCGATATCCATGAGCATATAGTCATGAAGATACTGCCACGAGGTCATGGAGTTCACGTCAAAGCCCTTTCCTGTGTACTTGATGCCTATCCCTGTATGAAAGATGTTGCGGCGATAATTCCCCTGCCGGTTCTGGTCGGGCGACTGCGTACCGGCCTTCAGCCCATAGAGCGGTGACGTGATGGGGGCTGCGGCAATCTCTTCCGATGTAACGACCTGCCCGTAAGGAAAACCGTTCTGCCGTGTATATTGATAATCTGCCATGAAGTCAAAGGACAGCCGGTCGGAGGGCCGCCAGAGGAAGCGCCCCTTTCCGCCGAACTCATTGATAAGATCGGCATGGGCACCGTTAAACTGATTGCGGAAAAATCCGTTCTGACCGGCATAGAATCCCGCCAGGGAGAATGCGGCCTTGTCATTCAGCCGTTCATAGTGGCTGGCTTCTATCTTGCGCAGGAGTTTCGTACCGACAGAGAGCCTGATGTCTGTCCCCTGATATTGAAAGGGATTACGGCTGTAAAGACGGATCAGTCCGCCTTCAGTGTTCATGCCATAAAGTGTTCCCTGAGGACCGTGAAGGACATCCACACGGTCGATGTCATAGGTATGGAAATTGAATGCGCTCCTGCTCAGTACCGGTATGCCGTCGACGTATATTCCCACGGCCGGAGAATAGACACGCGAGCCGATGCCACGCATATAGACAGAAGATGTGTAACGGCTTCCGTACTCGGGCATGACAAAAGACGGAACGAAAACGGAGAGCTGCCGCACGTCCTGCACATTGAGACTCTGCAGCTGTCCGCTGTCGAACGAGGTACTGCTCAACGGCTGCCAGCGAAGACGGAAAGCCTCCTTGGGCTGATCAACAATGACCACCCCATCAATGTCATACACTCGAGAAGTATCTCCTCTTTCGACGGTATTATCCGCATACGCCCCCATGGAAAAGGACGAAGCCACCAGAAAGGCAACACCCCATTTGAATTTGAACATAAACTCTTAATGCTTTACAATGCGTTGGTTTCTGCAAAGGTAAGAAGAAAAAAACTAATGCACAATCCTTATTTATTAGGAATATAGCAGAAATCCATAATGGACAACTGATTCCTGTCTGTTTTCCCAAACGCTTGGGAACAATGTTCCCAAATACTTGGGAGAGATGTTCCCAACACCTGGGACTACGATTCCCAGACAGTTGGGAATTATCATAAATTACAGTTTAATGTTTTTCAGTTGACTGCTTTTCGTCTTGCTTTTAAACTTGGCTGACGGGTTCAAGAACTTATTTCTAATTGTCGTTGAAAGTATCTTCCGTTTTGAAAGGCTTTAGAAAAAGAAATCAGCTCCCCATATAAGTACAGCGTAGCGCAGCACTTTCCCGATTGTGATACTGAGAACCGACAGTAGAATATTGGCACGTGTAAGTCCCAGCACAATCGTTATGGCACTCCCGAGAATGGGGAGAAAGGCAAAAAAGCCCATCCAGGCACCATGCCCGCCCATAAAGCGGTAAGCTCTGTCGATGGACGTTTTCTTCACATGAAAATAACGCTCAAGCCACTCCAGCTTGCCAAGCCTGCCAAGACCATAGTTGAACATTCCCCCCATCACATTACCGATACTGCCGTAAACAAGCAACAACACCGGATCGAGACCGGCAGCCAGAAGGCCGAGCATGACAGCCTCACTGCTGAACGGAAAGAAGCTCCCGGCAAGAAATGCCGACAGCAGCATTCCCCAGTAGCCATAATCTAAAAGGAGGTGTGTAAGAACGTCCATAAATTGACAAGCATAATGATGACGGCCGCATAAGAAAGGAGAATGAATATCCAGTTGGTGAGGCGGGTATGCGTCAGAGCGAAGAAATGTGCAATCAGCGGTGCTGTTGTCACAATCAACATACTCAGCAAAGCTTCATAGTGTCTGGGCTGAAGAAACAGAAATACGGCTGCGGAAAGATCGATGGTGATGAAAATCTGATAGAAAAGACGTGTGCGGATACTGTCATTATGCTTCTGGTTCAAGAAGTGGACAATTCCGATTGCAGCACATATCAACACAAAAAGAGCTATTACTATCTGGCTCATGTTCAGAGAATTAAAGAATAATGGTTCACCAAACACTGCAAGCTGGGTGAAGTGGTCTGCAAGAACGGAAATGTCTCCTTTGGCAGCCAGATAACCCGCAAAGAACCAGTAAGGAAGCATGACTCCAAGGACTGATGCAAAAAAATTACGGATACTTAATGCAAGGAGATTGGTTCGCATGACTATCCAGAAGACTGGAAGAAAGAAAAGAATCTGCACCCAGACAATGCTCACCATGCCGATACAGAAATAAGCATAGAACGTCCAGCCCGGTGCATGCGTGTCCTGGTAGCAGCGGAAGGCAAGGGTATAGTAACCCACCATGCCGAGCATGACAATGGCTGACCGGACAGACGGAAAAATGAACACGGCCATCGTAGTGAACACCAGAAACGCACAGGACACCATCCGGCTGTAGATACGGATGAGCGCATTGCCGTTGTTCAATTCCATCATAAGATAGGTGGACAACAGGAGGCAGATGCCAGGTACGATTACCGCCGGATTGTGTAATCCTGCAACAATCCATACAAGAGCAGCCGCTGTGACGACATACACTTGCGTCCAGCGGCTTTCAGCTATTTTATTTTGAAGACGTTTCTTTTGCATTGACAGGTGATAGGAAGCCTCGCCAACGTCCTCATAAGAAAGGATACACTGGCGGGGACAAATAATGATGGGTGGAGAATACTACAGGTCCTGGCCGATGTCACTTCTGAAATATTTATCCTTGAAGACGATCTTCTGTGCCTCGGCAAAGCTCTTCTGGAGTGCTTCCTCTTTGTCCTCACCATAAGAAGACACGGCGATGACACGGCCTCCGGCGGTAACGACCTGTCCGTCTTTCAGCACCGTACCGCTGTGAAAGACAACAGCTCCATCAACCTTGTCAAGTCCCGATATAGGATAACCCTTCACATAGTTCTCTGGATAACCACCGCTGACAAGCATGACACAGACAGCAGAACGCCTGTCGAACTCAACTTTCCGCTGGTCGAGGTTTCCCTCTGCGACACCTTCCAAGAGGTCTACAAGGTCGCTCTTCAGACGCAGCATGACACTTTCAGTCTCGGGGTCGCCCATCCGGCAATTGTATTCGATGACCATCGGCTCGCCATTCACATTGATCAAGCCGAAGAAAATGAATCCTTTGTAATCAATTCCCTCTTCCTTAAGACCTTCAACTGTAGGACGGATAATGCGTTCTTCTACCTTTTCCATCCATTCCTTAGTGGCAAAAGGAACAGGAGAGACGCTGCCCATACCGCCTGTATTCAGCCCTGTGTCGTGTTCACCGATACGCTTGTAGTCCTTTGCTTCTGGCAGAATCTGATAATGCGTGCCGTCGGTAAGAACAAATACCGAGCATTCGATACCAGAAAGGAATTCCTCAATGACGACCTTTGCTGAAGCATTGCCGAACATCCCCCCGAGCATCTCACGCAGCTCTTTCTTGGCTTCTTCAAGTGTCGGCACAATGAGCACACCCTTCCCGGCAGCCAGTCCGTCTGCCTTCAATACATACGGAGCCTTGAGCGTTTCGAGGAATTTCATGCCTTCCTCTATGGTTGTCCCGTCGAAAGTCTCATAGGCTGCAGTCGGAATATGATGGCGTTTCATGAACGACTTGGCAAAATCCTTGGAGCCTTCCAGTACCGCACCTGCCTTGGAAGGGCCGATAACAGGAATACAGGCCGTACGCTCATCTTCCTTAAAGATATCGTAGACACCCTTTACCAGCGGATCTTCGGGGCCGACGACAATCATGTCGACCTTTTTCTCAACGGCAAAATTCTTGAGGTTGTCGAAGTCGTCTACTGCGATTGCGACATTCTCACCGACTGCTTCCGTACCGGCATTGCCTGGTGCGATGAAGAGTTTGCTACACTTTGCACTCTGTGCAATCTTCCATGCCAAGGCGTGTTCACGACCGCCACTGCCTAAAAGTAATATGTTCATAATGCCTCCCACCCACCCCCTCCGAAAGGAGGGGGACAGACCTGCTGCACGTGGGTATGTATTGATGGTTATTGTATATAAAGTAGCCTTCCTGCCGCTGTCTCAGAAAAAACAGCTCCCTGAAAAGGCGTAAACATCAAGCTCTATTGGACTTTCCTCTTCCCGGAGGAGCTGGGAGAAACCAGATAATCCTCGAAATACTGTGTGATACGCTCATGCAGATGTACACTCTGATGCCCGCGCATATTATGAGGTTCACCAGGATAAACGTAGAAATCAGGCTGCGTACCGGCCGCAATACAGGCCTTCAGGAAAGAATAAGCATGCTGGGGCACGACCACCGGATCGTTCAGACCAATAATGATCTGGAGTTTCCCCTTGAGATTCTTTGCTTTCTGAAGGAGTGAAGTCTGGGCATAGCCATCCGGATTTGTCTGCGGTGTGTCCATATAGCGTTCTCCATACATGACCTCATACCATTTCCAGTCAATGACCGGGCCGCCGGCAACTGCTACTTTGAAGACATCCGGATAGTTGGTAATCAGTGAGATTGTCATGTATCCGCCGAACGACCATCCATGTACACCGATGCGGTCCTTGTCAACGTATGGAAGAGACTTCAGATACTTCACACCTTCCATCTGGTCTTTCATCTCTTCCTGCCCGAGATGACGGAACGTAGCCTGTTCAAACTCCTTTCCACGGTGTTCGCTTCCACGGTTGTCAAGAATGAAGAGCAGATAACCTTTCTGTGCCATATAGGTTTCCCATCCGCGTGCCCCCCAGTGCCATGAAGCCTCCACATTATGAGCATGCGGCCCGCCATACACATAGATGACCGTCGGGTACTTCTTGTTCGGATCAAATCCTACCGGCTTCACCATCCGCCAGTACAGGTCAGTCTTTCCGTCAGCCGCCTTTATCGACCCGCTTGTATATTCCGGTACGTTATATTCCTTCCACGGGTCAGCAGATGTGAAATAATCATGACGCTGCGGTCTTCCATTCAGCGTGACGACTTCGTACTTGTGAGGGACATCCGGCTCGCTGTAACTATCCATAAGTACACTGCCATCCTTGCTCAGCTTTGGATAGTGGCAGCCGCGGCCGTTGTCAAGCAGCGTCCGTTTTCCTGTCGCCACATTGACAAGCCACGCATTGCGCTGGATGGGATTACACTCATTGGAAACATAGATAATCCCCTTCTGCTTTGCATTGAAACCAAGGATATCCATGACTACCCACTTGCCACTGGTAATCTGCCTGATCAGCCGTCCGTCTTTATTGAAGAGGTAAAGATGGTTATAACCATCCTTCTGGCTCTGCAGGACAAACTCGTTCTCATTCCACGGAAGGAACTGGATAGGATGACAGGGTTCTACATATTTCGCATCCGTTTCACGGTAGAGTTCCTTCAGCTTAGCACCAGTTACGGCATCATACGATACCAGCCGGCAATCATTCTGGTCACGGTTGACTTCAAACATATAGACCGTTTTCTCATCAGGACTCCATGCGATGTTAGTGAAATAGCGGTCAGTCGGGTCACCGGCTTGAAGGTAAACCGTCTTTCCTGTAGTCAGGTCATATACGCCGACTGTGACCTTGTGGGATGTCTCACCCGCCATGGGATACTTGATTGGTGCAGCCTTGGCAGCGCGCGATTCGCCCTTCTCCGGTTTCCAGTCAAGTTCCGGAATGTCCACAAGAGGATAGTCAGCGACCATACTCTGGTCCATGCGATAGAAAGCCAGCCGGTTTCCTTTCGGACTCCAATAGAGCCCGCCGCTGATACCGAACTCGTCCCGGTGGACACTTTGTCCGTAAACGATATTGCGTGATCCGTCCGTCGTCAGCTGACGTTTCTGTCCCTTTGCATCAGTGACAAAGAGCTGGTTATCTGCAACGTAAGCCGTAGCCCCAGACTGGCTGTTCCACAGACGAGCCTGCAAGCCGGCCGGTCGGTCCGACCGCTGCTCAAGCCTGTGTGTCTTGAAGTTTACATATAAGTCCTCCCTGCCGTTCTGCACAAGCACAACCGGACGGTCGGCATACGGGAACTCGGCCGCATAGAGATGGCGGACGACCTCGTCCGACTTTTCCAACCCGGCCCATCTGTTCAGCTCATCCAACGAGAAGAGCTGTTTCTCTCTGCCACTCACCGGATCAACCAGCAAGCAGCTGTTCAGATCCTGCCGTACCAGTTTCCCGCCCCACCACGTAAGATAACGTGCTTCGGGGCGCATCTTGTAGAAGTTGGTACCGCCAAAGTTCAAATCCTCCAGTGTAAACTGTTTTTGTGCCATACTTCCAGTAGGACGGACAAGTCCCATCAGGGTACAAAGCCCCACGAGACCGAGAAAAGATTTAATCTTCATGTTTATACGTGTTTTTACCACGGAATCCTCCGCGCTTGTTAGATTTATCAAACCGTTTTCCACCAGACCTCCGGTCGTCCGCACGTCTGAACGAACGTCTGCGGTCGTCAATGCGTCTGGAAGAGCGTCTGCGGTCATCGTCATCACGTCCGAAGCGAGGCCGACGTTCATGGTCTTCACGGAACTTGCCGCCGTTGAATTTATTGCGTTCCAGGCTGTGGAAAGTGAATGAACGGATATCAGTCTCCGCATTCTCTTCGTTCTCTTCAAGCCGTTTCTTGAACTCGCGTTCTTTCTTGAAACGGTGTTTCTGCGCCATCTCCCGCTTCTCATCTTCGGTCTTCACAACTCCGCCCTCATGACGGAAGCTGCTCATCTTTCCGTCAAACATCTGATAGCGGCGAAACTCGCACTCCAGAGATCCGTTATAGACTGGTATCTTGATGCTGGGTTTCAGCCCAATCTGTCGGAAGCATTCCTCCCGGTAGGACAGAATCCACGCCTCATTGCCTATGAACTGATGCTTCAGCCGTTCCCCGATCATCTTGTAGGTACCGAGAAGGTTCGGTGTAGAGATGCGTTCTCCATAAGGTGGATTCATCACCATGATGCTCTTTTCCTTCGGCTGCGTGAAGTCCTTGAAATCCAGCTGTTCGATGGTCACATCCCGTGACAGACCGGCTGCAGCCACATTCATACGTGCCGTATTCACGGCTTTCATGTCAGTATCGTAACCATAGATATGATGGGTGAACTCACGTTCCTGCGAGTCGTCATTATAAATCATATCGAACAGTTCCTGGTCGAAATCGGGCCATTTCTCAAAGGCGAACTCCTTGCGGAACACGCCCGGCGAGATATTCCGGGCTATCAATGCTGCTTCAACAGGCAGTGTTCCCGACCCGCACATAGGGTCGATGAAGTCCGTTTCGCCCGTCCATCCCGTCATCAGGATCATACCTGCAGCCAGCACCTCATTCAGCGGAGCCTCGACACTTTCCTGTCGGTAACCGCGCCGGTGCAGCGACTCACCGCTCGAGTCCAGCGACAACGTCGCATCGTCCTCTGCCACGTGGATGTTCAGGCGGATATCAGGATTGCTGACAGAAATATTGGGGCGTGTGCCCACACGCTCACGGAACTGGTCGACAATAGCATCCTTCACCTTGTAGGTGACGAAGCGCGAGTTGGTGAACTCTTCGGAATAGACAACAGAATCGACAGAAAACGTCTTGCCGCTGAGGATATACTTGCTCCAGTCTATTTTCTTCACTTCCTCGTACATATCCTCAGCACTCTTCGCCTTGAAGTGTGCGATAGGCTTAAGGACTCGGATAGCCGTGTGCAGCTGGAAGTTGGCACGATACATCATTTCCTTGTCGCCGGTGAACGATACCATGCGGCGTCCTATCTGTACGTTGTTGGCACCTAACTGTGTCAGCTCTTTTGCTAATACTTGCTCCAAACCCATGAAGGTTTTGGCGATGAGTTCAAATTCTTGCATTTATGTGATTGTGATTTATAAGCAATGACAGGCGATGATGAACGGTGACTATATCCCGCCGCCGCCTTCGAAGTCGGTATCCAGTATATCTGTCTTGCTCTGCCTGTACTTCTTCGAGCGGGGACGCATATCCCGGGTAACCCATACATTGGCACCGATAACACATCCTCTTCCAATCGTGACACGGCCGAGAACGGTAGCATTGGCATAGACGATGACATCGTCCTGCAGAATCGGATGGCGTGGAATGCCTTTGATGGGCTTTCCGTCCTTGTCGAGCGGAAAGCTCCTGGCCCCCAGAGTCACTCCCTGATAAAGTTTCACATGATTGCCAATGACACACGTCGCACCGATGACGACACCTGTACCGTGGTCGATTGTGAAATGCGTACCGATTGCCGCGGCGGGATGGATGTCGATGCCCGTCTCTGAATGCGCCATTTCGGTTATCATACGCGGAATGAGCGGAACATCCTCCATTACCAGTTCATGCGCCAGCCGATAATTGATGATGGCCTTGATGGCAGGATAGCAGGATATGACTTCTCCCTGGTTGGCAGCCGCCGGGTCACCGTCAAAGGCTGCCTGTATGTCAGTTGAAAGTATCTTGCGTATGGTCGGGAACTTTGCAATGACACGTTCTGCAATCATATCTGCTTCCTCCTGCATACACCGCCGCATATCATCAGCATTCGGACAGTGGCAGTCCTCGTCGAAACACAGTCCTGCCATAACCTGACGGCTGAGCAGCTTGTGCAGCCGCTCCACGCTAACACCTATCTGATATTTGATGGTCTCGATATTGACAGACGACTTTCCGTAAAACCCTGGGAAAAGGATAGAACGTGAAAGGTCGATAATCTCCTCAAGCTCCTTTGCCGACGGCAAGGGATCTCCTTCACGGTGTTCATGGAAAAGACCTTGCAGTGCTTTCGGCTCCGAGAGCTCGTCCACAGTCCGGATGAGCTGCTGGGTGATGTCCTGTCTACTCATTGATAATCGTATCGAGATGTAATTACGTTGCAAAGATAATGATTATTATCGGATTTTTATAAGTTTGTTCAGGAAAAATATGGTAATTTTGCAGCCGACTCACAGAGTCCGGACAGGATACCGGATTCACCGGAATCTTTCTGAATTGTTACACTTTGATAGACAATGAAGTTTAAAATCGCCTTACGCCCCATCAGCATCTTTCTTTCACTCACACTCTGTACAGCAGTCGCCGCACACATTCTTTTTCGCCCTTCGACCAACCGTATCCGCCACCATTACGACGGCATCGACGTATCACACCACCAGGGCAGGATTGACTGGAAAGAAGTGGCGAAGGACAGAAACATACGATTCGTGTACATCAAGGCAACGCAGGGGACAACCATCAAAGACGAATACTACGACCGCAACATCAAGGGCGCACGCCGGCAAGGGCTGCGCTGCGGATCGTATCACTACCTCTCTTCGTCTACACCTGTCCGTAAACAGTTCCGACATTTCCTGAATACAATCCGCAAGTACAGACAGGATCTGATTCCGATGATTGATGTAGAACGTGAAGGCGTAAGAGGATGGACTCGCAGACAGGTGCAGGACAGCGTTGCCATGTTCGCCTCGCTGGTACGAAAAAATTTCGGAAAGAAGCCGCTTGTCTATTCACAGGCTAATTTCTATAATTCTCATCTTGCCCCCCGGTTCAACAGCTACTTCCTTTTTCTTGGCAGATACAGCCCGGCCCGGCCGGCCGTCAAAGGAACCGGGCGGCATAACATCTGGCAGTTCACCGAAAAGGGAAAGATCCGCGGTATTCACGGGCACGTGGACCTTGACCGATTCATGTCCGGAACCTCAGTCGCCGACATCCAGTTGTGAAAGCAGCTGCGGAGCATGGCATTCCCGACCGGTCGGGAATACTATTCCCAGACACCGGGAACAGTATTCCCGAATATCCGGGAATCTCCTTCCCAAGCACTTGGGAACAGGATATTCCGCAGTTTATCTTGAAAGGTGGATGTAGTCTTCAGCACGCCGACATGGCGGGAGTTCCACTGGAACATGGACAACAGGCCATTACCAGGGCGGATGTGAATTAAACATAAACTGACGGCAGAATACGGTCAGACCTGGATTATTATTCGTATTTTTGCATCCGCAGGCTTATAAGCACAGAACTGGAATCCCGGCTTCACGGAACGCCCAGACAGTTCATCCCGGCCTGTAAGATTAAGAAAAAAAGGTAAACGATGGTTATAGGATATCATTCTAAGAACAATGGCAAATCATCTGACAGCAAACTGACCATGCCCTTTCGCACCCTACTGTTGCTTCTCGTGCTCTCTGTCACGGGCGGTACGTATGCACAGGAATACCACGAAGCCCCCCCGCTGACGCTCCGTCCGCTGCTGCAACAGCTTGGGACCGAGCTCATGCAGGGAAAGACAGGGAGCATAGTCGCTGTCGACCCTGCCACAGGGGAAATTCTCTGCATGGTAACAAACTCACCCGACGGTCCCGACGATGCGCTCGCCATTGCTACCGCCTATCCTCCCGGATCGACTATAAAGCCCGCACAGGCCTTGGTCTTTCTTTCCGAAGGTCTTGTAAAAGCTGATACAAAGATAGCCTGCCGCAACGGATTCCGCGACGGAAACATCAGGGTGAAATGCCATCCTCACTACTCGCCGGAAACGCTGACAGGGGCTCTGGCCGTATCATGCAACACATGGTTCCTCAAATCATACCTGCTGATGCTGAACGACAGGCATAAGTACGGTTCCAAGGAAAAAGCCGTCAGCACATGGCACGACTATCTCGTAAGCATGGGGCTGGGCGGACCGCTGGGGATAGATATGCCTGGCGAGAAGGGCGGACTGATAGCCGGGGTAAACTATCTCACACACCGATACAAGACAGGGTGGGAGCCGAAGACCATCCTATGGGCCGGTATGGGACAAGGAGACATTACCGCAACACCGCTCCAACTCTGCAACCTGGCAGCCTCGATAGCCAACCGGGGCTTCTTCTTCACGCCGCACATCCATAAAAATACAGACCATACGCCCTTGCCTGCACGCTTTCTCACCCCTCACCAGACCCAAGCGTCCCCCGAAGCCTATGCCACGGTAGTTGCAGGAATGCGGCTGGCTGTGACCAAAGGGACCGCCACCGAACTCAACAGGACTTCCTACCCCGTATGCGGAAAGACCGGGACAGCCGAGAATGCGGGCAAAGACCATTCCGCTTTCATCGGATTCGCTCCCATGAACCGCCCGAAGATCGCAATCGCTGTGTACATAGAGCATGGTGGATTCGGTGCTGACATGGCTGCGCCGATAGCCGGTCTGATCATGGAGGAATACCTCAAAGGCAGACTGAGCCCGAGGTCTCTGGCAACCGCAAAGCGTCTGGAGCGTATGCAGACCCTGGAGAAGAGGGTGTCTTCTACAAAATAGACAGACAGGACAAGCAAGGGAGAGACAGTCCGATATACGTGTATCAGATTTCTGCCGGCAGTCTTCCGCCTGTCAAACGATGATCGGTCACGAATGAAAAGAGGCGCTTACTTACAATGTCGGCAACGTCAGGAGGGAAGCAAGCAGACCTTGGTCACATTGCCACTAATACCCGACCGGAAAACAAACAGGTACAAGCTCCTCGAGAAGGCTCATCCGAATCGAGGGTTTATCCAATCCCCAAGTATGGAAACAGAAGCCTTCTCCTCCTCCTGCTTTTGCCTGTCAGCGTTCCACCTGAAACACCCACCATTTGTTGTACGTTCAGCAGGAAAAGGCTATAAAATGGACAGGAGAAATCGACAAAGGGCCCAGCAATCATTTGCTGGACCCTTTGTCATTCACATTTCTGTGAGCGTTGAGCTTGATTTTTGGGTTTCCGCCTCACGGCGTCACCCAATCATCTTGCATCATTGTTATCCTTTAATCAATCTTCTGATTACCTTTAACTAAACCTATTTTCTTGAAACCTGAACAATCTCTCTTGTTCTACCTTAAACTAAATAACTAAAAACCTAAATCTATTACTACTAACCTAAACAATCTATATTTTGTCTTTCGACGATGCAAAAGTACTACTGTTTGCGTACACAGCAAAACATTTCCCTGAATTATTTCACCGAAGCCGCCGTTTTTTGACTTACATCAAGAGCTGATGCCGTCTGAGACAAAGAATCTGCCGAACAACATGAATGAGACAGTATATAGGTAAGAAACAGGGAATGAAAGGGAGGGAGGAAAAAAGAGCATACAGACCCGGAAAGGAAAAAGCTGTATCAGAAGTCCCACCTGAGAAATCTTCTGATACAGCCTTATGTTTCTTTCCTCTCAGCATAACGCCTTTCATAGAGCATCATACCTTCACCCTATAGCAATCTGCCGCTTATATGAGATACTGACTGGAGATACTCTCGTTGTTGAGGACACGCCGGATCGTCTCAGCAAACATATCTGCAACCGATATCTGCTTTACCTTTGAACAACGGGCTGTGTAAGGGATAGAATCCGTAAAGACCATCTCCTCCAGCGCAGAAGCCTCCACGCGCTCGGTAGCAGGACCGCTCATTACACAATGGGAAGCAATGGCACGTACACTCCTTGCACCAGCCTCCTTCATAATATCAGCAGCCTTGGCGATGGTACCGGCAGTATCAACCATGTCGTCAACGATAACGACATTCTTGTCTTTCACGTCTCCGATAATCTGCATGGTGGCAACAACGTTGGCACGGACACGCGTCTTGTTACAGAGCACCAGCGGACAGCCGAGGTACTTGGCGTATGTATTGGCACGCTTCGACCCCCCGACATCAGGACTGGCAATGACGAGGTCCTTCAGATGAAGGCTCTGGACATAAGGGAGCAGCACGCCGCTGGCATAAAGGTGGTCGACAGGAACATTGAAAAAGCCCTGTATCTGGTCGGCATGCAGGTCCATTGTCATCAGACGGTCGATACCCGCAACCCCCAGCAGGTCGGCTACCAGCTTTGCACCGATGCTCACACGCGGCTTGTCCTTGCGGTCCTGACGTGCCCAGCCGAAGTAAGGCATGACGGCGATAATCTGACGTGCAGAGGCACGCTTGGCAGCATCAATCATCAGGAGAAGCTCCATGAGATTGTCCGAGCTGGGGAAGGTACTCTGCACAAGAAAGACATCCTTGCCGCGGATGCTCTGCTCGTAGGAAACGACGAACTCGCCATCGGAGAAGCGGGTCATCACCAGATTACCAAGTGGACAGCCGAGGCTGGCACAGATTTTCTCAGCAAGATATCTCGTCTTTGTGCCTGAGAATACCAAAAAAGAGTTGTTTTCACTCATTTCTTTTCGTTGTTTATATTGATAAGGTATATAAATCTATCGCTTATTCTGCCTGCTACTGGCAAAAGGCACGCAGTCTTCGGAAGTGTTCAATGACGGGGCTGAAGTTCTGTTCACTGTGGATGCAGAACCTGTTCCAGAGGTCGTTACGGATTACCACACCGCCAAAACCCAGCGTACGCAAGGCCGCCAGGTCCGCCATCGTCACTCCTCCCATCGCATAGACATGCCGACCGAGAAGTCCCTGGTGTCCGGCTTCATCCAGTTCAGCACCCGACAGTATCTCTTCCTCGTCATCCGTTGCCTCGCAGGGCTGATGGATATTCTTCAGGAAAACATAGTCAGACTGCCTCTTCATCGACTTCAACAGCATAACATCATCACACGTTCTTCCCACCGTTCCACGGTAACCAGGGGGCACAGACACAGCTGCACTGTCCAGATGGATACCGCCCAGTGCGAACTCGTCTTTCATGTGAAAATGCTGATGTACTATGATTCTGTGATGAAATTCAGAAGGCAGAAGTGAAAGAAGACGCTCCAAATAAAGTGGGGATGTATCTGTCTTCGAGATGTGGAGACAATCCAGACCCTCCTCGAAGAGCATACTAATGATTTTGTCTTCTTCCACAAAATACGTGGACTTAGTCATGACGACCAGTTTCATGCCTTTACTTTATTTGCATTGCAAAGGTAGAGATTATTTCCGATAACTGCAAATTTTTCCTTATATTTGCAACATGAAAGTAAACCCATTGACCTACGACGAACTCTCCCGTCCTATGTATGTGCTGGAGGAAGCACGCCTCAGAGACAACCTGGCACTCATTGCCCATGTGGCAAATGAGGCCGGCGTTGAAATCATCCTTGCATTCAAGGCCTACGCTCTGTGGCGTACATTTCCCATCTTCCGCGAGTACATCAAGGCGACAACAGCTTCATCACTCTATGAGGCAAGGCTCGGATTCGAGGAATTCGGAGCCCCGACGCATACCTTTTCACCGGGCTACACCGATTATGAGATTGATGAGATCGCACGTTGCTCGTCCCACCTCGTCTTCAACTCCCTGACACAATACGAGCGTTACCACATCCGTACCAGGCTGGAGAACGAGCGGCTGAGCCTCGGACTGCGTGTCAACCCTGAGTATTCAGAGGTCGAGACGCTCATCTACAATCCCTGTGCGCCTGGCACACGCTTCGGCATATCATCCGACAGACTGCCCGACAGACTGCCCGATGACATAGACGGCTTCCATGTACACTGCCATTGCGAGAGTGGAAGTGATGTCTTTGAGCGCACACTGGCACACATAGAGGAGAAGTTCGCAGGATGGTTCCCGCAGCTGAAGTGGGTCAACTTCGGCGGAGGTCACCTCATGACACGGAAGGACTACGATGTTCCACGCCTTATCCGTACACTCAGGGATTTCAAGAGACGTTATCCCTGGCTCAAGGTAATACTCGAACCCGGGAGTGCCTTTGCCTGGCAGACCGGACCGCTCGTGGCACAGGTTGTCGATGTGGTGGAAGACCACGGCATCAAGACTGCCGTCCTGAATGTGAGTTTCACCTGCCATATGCCCGACTGCCTGGAAATGCCTTATCATCCTGCGGTCCGCAACGCCTGTCTGGCCGACGAAGACGGAAGTGCCAAGGGAGAACACACCTACCGGATGGGGGCAAACAGCTGCCTGAGCGGCGACTGGATGGGGTCATGGACCTTCGACCATGCACTGCAGGCAGGTGAAAACATTATCTTTGAAGACATGCTCCACTACACGACCGTGAAGACAAACATGTTCAACGGCATCAGCCATCCGGCCATCGCCCTGCTCCATCCGGACAACGAGCTGGAGGTTCTGCGTGAATATACCTATGAGGATTACCGTGACAGAATGGACTAATGGCACATTCTTTGCTATCTTAGCGATATAAGAAAACAACTATCAAGGAGGATGAATTATGGCATTTATAGACTACTATAAGATTCTGGGCGTAGACCGGAACATCCCACAGAAGGATGTACGTGCAGCCTACAGGAAACGTGCAAAGCAGTTCCACCCCGACCTGCACCCCAACGATCCGAAAGCAAAGGCCAAGTTCCAGGCTCTGAGTGAGGCTTTTGAAGTCATCGGAGATCCGGAAAAGCGTGCTAAGTACGACAAATACGGTGAGCAATGGCGCAATGCCGAAGCCTACGAACAGGCCGGCGGCTTTGGCGGATTCCAAGGAGAACAAAGCGGCGGACAGGCTGGTGGAAATCCTTTCAGCGGATTCGACTTCAGCAGCTTCGGCAGCGGAGGAGGAGGCTTCAGCAGCTTCTTCCAGGACCTCTTTGGCGGAGGAAGCCGCCGCCGCTCATCCGGATTCAACACCGGACGGGCATACAGGCAGCAAGCACCGGGACAGATGGAGGCCAACGTCGGCATCGATCTCTACACCGCTCTCCTGGGAGGTGAGATCATCATCCAGCTATCAGGTGGACAAAAAGTCAAACTGAAGGTAAAGCCATTGACACAAGGCGGTACGAAAGTCCGGCTGCGTGGCAAAGGCTATGACCGTGGCGATGGTACCTTCGGCGACCTCATCATTACTTACAACGTGAAGCTGCCGGACCATCTGACTGATCATCAGAAAGAACTGATTGAACAGATGAGAAGGGAGGGCTGACGGGAGTTCCACACGCATTTCCAAGCTGTTCTGACGAAAAGAACATCCATGCACACGGCAAGAGGAACAGCACGCTTCACAAAAAAAACAGAAAAGGGGGAGTGTCAATACGTCTATACGTGTTGACACTCCCCCTTTTCCGCATTACCTGCAGACCTGGAAGCCATCATTCCGGACCAGTAGATAATTAATGGGGATTATCATTTACCTCCACTGATTCTTTACTGTCAGTGTGCCGAGGGTAAACACGAATGGTGTTGAGGGTGTACGCCCATAGTGTCAAGGCTTAGTACGGATCATGTTAAGCATTATAATTCTCCTGAAAGTAAGCTTTCTGAATAATCGTGATTCCCCAATAAAGAGGCTGCCGCAGAAGAATATACTTTAGGATAAGACATAGTCTGGCATTCATTCACGGCAGATGCGCCTGTGATTGGTCTGCTGTGATTTTTTTCCTGTCACTGCTGTCACTCTGTAAATACGTATAACAGACTAATAGACAATGTATTAGTGAAGAATGTTAAAAGTGACAGCAAATGAGAAATAAACTTTTGCAGTAAACAGTCGGTAATCCTGTCCTCATTGTCAGCATCCTGGCCACTCTAAACTTTAGAAGATTTTTTATAAGCAGAATGAGTCTACCCCCACGAAAGATCTACTGTCCCATCATTCCCTTATATTCAGGCCCTCAGCTACTTCACTTCACGAAGCTGAACAAACATCCGTCATCGGAAAACCAGCACGAGCTGACGGCCAGCCAGAACAGCGACAAAGCCCAAAGCAAGGGAGGCAAGAACATAAAGGGCAGAGGGCAGAAAGGTATTTCCGTCTTCTATCAGTGCAACATTCTCATTCATGAACGTGGAGAACGTTGTAAACCCGCCGCAGAAGCCCGTCGTAAACAGAAGACGGACAGAAGGGCTCATACCGCCCTCATCCCCGGACAGTGACGAAAAGACACCTATCAGGAAACAGCCCACGACATTCACAGCCAGCGTTCCCCAGGGGAAAAGTCCGGGCACAGCCAGCTGGACAAACTTAGAAACAACCATCCTCAGGCTGCCGCCCACGAAGCTGCCGATCCCGACCAGCAATATATCCTTGAACATCTTGATTTTCTAAATTATAATACATTCTTCGGAATTGATGCAGCCCTCTGCCTACATATATGATTCCGTTCTTTTCCTGTAAGTATCCATATTCTCCAAACAGCCTGCCCGATTTCACGGAACAATCTGGCGGCAGGGATATTACTATCTGCACAGAGAAAAGTCAGTCCCCAGTACAGGGAACGTTGTTCCCGATGCATTGGGAACAATGTTCCCAACGACTGGAAACCATGTTCCCAACGGCCGGGGACCGTATTCCCATGTAGTTCTGCCGGACCCACAAAAGTGTCAGACTGATCAGAACACCAGGTTAAAGCCAAACCTGATGCCGCTCTTCGAGATACCCGGAGCGTGCGTATAGGTGAGGCGGCGCACGTAATCAACCTCCAGACACTTGAAGATATTATGTACACCCACTACGAGCTCCAGATAGGGATCGTGTGTCATCACACGTGTTCCTTCCGGGAACTTATACAGGTCAGGGTCACTGGCATTCTGGGGCAGGTAGGGATTGTTCTTGTCTGTCAGATGTCCCCACATACCCTTGAAAGCCATGTATTCACGCCACTTCAGCTTTCTGATGAGCGGAAGACGGTTGAAGAGCTTGCCTTCCAGATCCCATGCGAGATTGAATTGAGTATAGCGGTCGTTGAGGAATTCAAGGCTCTGCATGAGGTTGAACGTTCCCTGATGCTCGAAATAGGAGGTGTTGACAGGCGGCGTGATAAGAAACTGGAACGGAACTTTACTCCATTGCGCGCCTCCCTGCACCCGGGTGTCAATGTGGCCCCAGCTGCCCAGCCAGAACCGTTTATAGATTGAGACTTCCGTAAGATTGCTGTGAAAATTACCTCCCAGAATGTGGCGAAGCCCCAATGTGTGCGTCACCTTGAATTCCGGCGCATCAAGATTGACCTCCATACGCTGCTGCTTTGAGTTGACATAGGTCTGTCCGGGGCGGAAGTCAAGGCCGAGGATTATTTCCGTCATGCGCATCCTGTCTATCTGCGTGCCATCCATCTTCTCATAGATGAGCTTGCCGGTCGGCTTATTGACCTCTGTACGCAGTTCAAGACTGGTTGCCAGACCATAATCCGTCTCCCACATGAAGTTAATTTTCTGACGGTTATAGAAATACATTTTTTCTACCTTTACCGGACGGAATGCCATGAAGAAATTGTCCTTGTTGTGTATCAGATATTTATCGGACGGCGACTCGACGTCCTTGCTCAGCTCTACAGATACTTTCCGGATAGGGAATTCGATAGGCTGATAGTCAGGCTTGTTGAATGAATAGGTCACCTTGGCATCATAATAGTTGCGATGCGACTTCGTACCGTAGGCATAGTACCCCTCGAAGAACCAATGCGGGTTGAACTTGGCTGTGGTGCGGGCAGAAGCACGGAGACGGATTCCGTCGACAAAGTTCTTTGAAAGGAAGGTGTTGACCGGGCCGAGGTCTACCTTGCTCGGTGTTTTCTCCGATCCTGTTTCGATGAAGTTTTCTATCAGGGCCTTCGAGGCAAACATGACCCACTTGAAGTGCCTGGTCTTCGCCATCCGTTTGATGAACGAGTCCATCCCCGCTTCACTTTTCGTAAGCTGCGTTGTCCGGTGTGCCGCCCAGAATTCGTCGTCACGCATCTTGGCATTGGCATCATAGGCAATCTTCGCCTTTCCCTTGAAGAGCCTTTCGTCAATCGGATTGAAGGCATAGTTCGTCATACCGGTTGTCCGTATGACTACTGCCCGCTGCAGAAAGTCTGTCAGTTTCAGCTCGGCAATCATATTGTCGGTCGTCAGTGCCCAGTCGCCATTGCCCAGCTTGGTGAACTCCTGCTCGAACTTCATGGCATCCACGAAATTCACGCCAGTGTTGGCAGGCAGCTGCATATCACACTTTTTCACGTGCAGCGAACTGTCGTTCAGCACATACAGTTCACCACGGAAACCGAAGTCCTGCTGATTGGCAGGCATGAACTGAAGACGGATGCACTGGTCCTGGTTTACATAAACGGTATCATCAATATAGAAGTGATAGAATGAAATGGCAGTAGATCCTATCGGTGACGGGAAACGCTTCTGAAGGAGGTCGATCTGGTCGTCATAGAGATTGATGTCCTTGAAGAGATCCTTCACTATCGTGTTCAGGGCTTCTCCCGTTTGGATAAGTTTCGAGATACCCTTTGTAGACTGACCCAGTACAATATCTTTTTCATCGCGTGGATTCTTGCGGTAAATATGCTGTGTGAGGGTCTCGTCCACAGAGAGAGGGAGGATGAGCTTGTTGTTATAAGGACAGGTCTCTACCTGGTCGAGAAGCCATGGAGCCTTCTTGAACATGGAGCCTTCAAGTTCGTCAGGTGTGAGGTCGTTGACTGCCATCGTCACTTTCTGATACTTGTCATACTGATAAAAATCATGATTCTCCAGATGAGTCTGCTTCTTGGCAGCTATGACACGCCGCATAAGCTCCACTGCCGGATTGTCCTTCCGGGAATATCTGTGGCGGCGTTTCGCCTTTACCACGACTCCCTGCAGCTGCCTTGAATCAGCTATAAGTGTCACATGAAGCATTCTTGGCGTACTCGACGTAACCTTTATCCGGCGTGGTTTGTAGCCGACCGCCGTCACGGTAAGCAGTTCACCCGGTCTGCGCTCTATGGAGAAATGGCCGTCCGCATCACTCGACACACCTTCTTTCAAACTCCGATAGACGGCGTTAGCGTATGGAATACTGTCTCCCGTCTGCGCATCGACTACATAACATTGGAGCAGCGTACTATCCATGACGACCGGCTTTGAAGCTACCTTGGCCAGAGAATCCATCATCAGGAGGAGAGAATCAGTGGCCTGCATTATCGAGTCGTTCCCCGCCAGAAGTGAATCTCTGTCCAATGACAGGGAGTCACCGTGTGCAGGCAAGGTGTCTGTCCTGACAAACAAGGTGTCGAGCGTATACGCCTGTGCCGTAAAGGAGACTGACAGGAAAAGGAGAGCGAAAAAGAGTATCCCCATGAATGTCCGCCCTTCCTTCTTCGACCTGTCGGAATGGGAGCAGGAGAGGTTGTGTCTATTGAGATTTGAGAACATATTCATATCTTACATTGTTTTAGAGCAATGCAGGACAGCCCATAATGGTTATCCTGCACCTGAAGCCTCTCATCCTTCAGCAAGAGGGCAAAGAGGCTTTTCGGGAAGCCAGGGAAGATTTCTAATCAATCTCTTCATCTGCTTCGTATCCGCCCATTTCACGAATGGCATTCTTGAGCATCGTGTACTGTTCAAAGAGATTGTTGACGGCTTCCTCGCCACGTGTGAAATCGTGCATAGGGCTTTTGAGGAAGAAGCTCAGAAACCGCTGGATGCCATAACGGCCGGCACGTGCCGCAAGATCGGAGAGCAGTGCGAGGTCGAGAAGCAGCGGTGCTGCGAGGATGGAGTCGCGGCAGAGGAAGTTGATCTTTATCTGCATGGGATATCCCATCCAGCCGAATATATCAATGTTGTCCCATCCCTCCTTGTTGTCATTGCGGGGAGGATAATAGTTGATACGCACTTTATGGTAAATGTCTCCATAGAGGTCGGGCTGGTCATCGGCCTTGCAGATGGTCTCAAGGGTAGAGAGCTTGCTGACTTCCTTTGTATGGAAATTGGCAGGTTCGTCAAGCACCAGTCCGTCACGGTTGCCCAGAATATTGGTTGAGAACCAGCCTGCCAGTCCGAGGTTGCGGGTCTTGATGATGGGTGCAAAGCCCGACTTGACCAGTGTCTGCCCCGTCTTGAAGTCCTTGCCGGCAATCGGCATATGCATCTTCTCTGCCAACTCCCACATAGCCGGTATGTCAACCGTCGTGTTCGGAGCTCCCATGACAAACGGACACCCCTCTGCCAGTGCCGCATAGGCATAGCACATGGACGGTGCGATGTGCAAACGGTCGTCTGACTTCATGGCCATTTCCAACTGGCCGAGCGTCTTGTGATACTGCTCATCATAAGGAACATAAATTTCCGTAGATGCTGCCCAGATGACAACGATACGCGCACAGCCGTTCTGCTGCTTGAAGTTGCGGATGTCCTTCTGCAGCTCCAGTACCATATCCCAGCGTGTCTGACAGTCCTTGACATTGTCACCATCCAGACGTTTGGCGTAGTTTCTGTCAAAAGCAGCCTTCATCGGCCTGATAGCCATCAGTTCCTCACGTACCGGTTCTATATCTTTCGCCTTCAGGACTTCGGCATATACTGCAGCCTGATACGCATTCTGGGGATAGACGTCCCACGTTCCGAAGACGATATCTTCCAAATCCGCCAGCGGAACAATGTCCTTATAATGAAGATACTGCTTGGCAGCTCCTCGTCCCACACGGATCTTATCGTATTGGGTCATGGAGCCGACAGGCTTTGCAAGCCCCTTACGTGTCATTAACACTCCGGTCATGAAAGTCGTAGCGACTGCGCCGCAACCAACGACCATAATCCCTAACTTGCCCTCCGCGGGCATGACGTTTGTTTGCTTCATGTGACTTTACTGCAATATTATCTTAACGTATTCAAGTGGCATATATTGTCTTTGCACAGATTATAATTCATCTAAGCCCTTGATGATACGGTCCACCACACATATGTCAGGGTCATCCACCGTCCATCCTTCTCCCTTCAGCCATACCGTCTTGCAGCCTGTTCCGTGCGCCGGGAGAATGTCTTTCGCATAGCTGTCACCCACGACAACCACATTCTCTGGCCACTCCCTCAACGCCGCCACTGCCAGACGGAAGATCTGCGGATCAGGTTTCCGTACACCGACGACGGCACTTTCTGTAACAGTCTCGAAGAGAGAAGACAGTCCGAACTCATCAAGGACAATCGACATATTGCCATAGAAATTCGTCACCAGCCCAATCCTATGTTTCTTTTTCAGCCTCTCAAGCACTTTCCGAGCCGCCGTAATGTTGGCTTTTACCGAATTATACAGATCTTTCACGAGCGCATCCCGCAGTTTCACTTCCATTCGCCTATCATCATGCAACCATCCCTTATCAATCAGGAATCCGGTCTCTATCCTCAACTTCTCCGCCAGCATCTGTCGGAAAGTAAAGTCCGGCTGGATAATGTTCTGCCGGTCCAGAGTACGTTCAGCATATACATAGGCTTCACGGAACTGTGACTCTGTAATCGGGACACATTTTCGTTCATAGGCATGCCACAGCATCTTCCCCCAGTGACAGCCTGCTGTATCAAGAGTGCCGCCGAAGTCGAAGAGGAACGAAACCGGCTCTTTCTCCTCTATATTCCCAGAGGAGAAAAGATGAGACCGTGATGAAAATAACACATCGTCTGTTTCTTTGATCATGAGTTGATGATGATTGGTGAGAGTGTGTGGCCAGGATGACAGCTGACAGTAAGGAGAGGGAACAAAGAACGCCACTATCCGACTAACATCACCCAAGACTGTTCACATCGTTCTTTTCCGGGGACGACGAAGAGAAAGTGCTGCTGAAAGAGCTGCATACAGTGAGATTCCTGCACAGTTCCTCATGCCGCCTGTGCATATAGACATACAACACATTATACACGGTAATCTCAAACAAGAGATAGACCCATGGGCAGTTCAGCAGACAAGTGACATAGATGAGGATTGCCCGGCTGTTGAAAGTCAGGAGATTTGTGTAGGGCATCAAAGGCCGGCTGCCGGCCAGGAAGCGTTCCTTTACCTCCTTTGGCACTCCGTCAATGCTGCCATACTGTTCCTTCAAGGTGGCATGAAACTTCTGGAAAGCAGGGGTCCTGCGCTCCTGGCTCCGGCAATAATTCTGATAGTTTCTGTGAAAAGCTCGGTCCCAGAAAACACCTTTTTCTCCCTTCAGTCGCTCTGCTATGGCATGTTCCCGGGCGTAAGTGTCCAGTTCCGATCCTTCCCTGCCTTTCAGAAAATAGAGGTGTATCTGCCGGTAATAGTCGCTCAATGAACTTTGGGGAGAATGACACAGCAGGCCTGCCACAGCTGCCAGCCCCAGTCCCCAGAAACTCCAGACCTCTTCCGTACCGGGCATGGGCTGCCTCCAAAGCCGGAGAACGATGGCAAGATAAATAGCAAAGAACCACACTTCGCCGGCAAACCCGTCCAAACAACGCCCTTTCATCGACCGCTGATGAGTGAGCCGTGCAAGCTGACCATCTGTTGAATCGCAGAAATTAGCCAACATCAACAGAATAATCCCCAGCACGTTATGCAGCGTATCGGTGAAGAAGAACATGATACCGGCAGCCACTCCAAGGAAAATAGACAAGATGGTTATCGTGTTGGGGGTAACCCCCAGACGATGCCATAACAATGCAAATACCAGTCCGACGGGGCGTGTGAAGTGAATATCCAGCCATTCCTCGGTATCCGTAGATTTGAAGGAGGAACGGAGAAGAGCACGGAATCCCAGACCGCAGGCGACTTCTTGTCCTTGCACTTCATCCCAAAAAGAGGAATCAGAATATCCTTTCTGCTGTTTCTTTGTCATTTTCTTCAATATATATTAAGGTGGTGACAAACGGTGATGACAGACTGCAACCACTCTGTACCGCTTTCACACTAATTGCTTCTCTGGCTACTCAGAAGGAGGGCGGGGGCAGCTCTTTTCACTATCGCTCTCGCCGCTTCTTCCCTGCAACGTGAGAAACTCGGCCAGTCGTTGAAGTCGATGATCACGTAGTCGCTGTTGCGTTTGATGATGGCATCTCCACCATACACTGGCGTTTGCAGCAGCCGTGACAGCTTTTCGGCATCAGCCTGCAAGCAGCGGGATGAGAATGGATAATGCTGCGGCCTGCCGTTTACCTGATCATCTCCGAACTTCGTTCCGTCGTCGTCACCGGGATAGTAGCAACGGAAGAAGCCCGTACCTTCAACACCATAGAACTTGACAAGGTCACCTTGCACGTGTGCCTGGACAACGACATCCTGGATACCCCGCTGCACAAAACTGTCTTTTGCATGTGCAAGTTCGCCTTCATCACGGCAGAAACGCACATCGTCCCTGCACTGTGCGGCAACATCTCCGCGTTTTATCCAGTAACCGTCTGTTCCCTCATCAGGCGGGAGAGGAAGATGGTTGTCACGCATCACCTTCTCTATATTGCTCCGTCTGCAGGCCCGCACACCGGCCGTAGGATTGATGACTCGCACACCTTTCTTCTCCAACTGCTCCAGACAATCCATTGCTTCAGGAGTGCGTGCCATCGAGAACAGTTGACAGTTGACAGTTGACGGCTGGCGGCTGACAGCTGACGACGCAGACCGGGCAGACGGAACTGCTTGACAACAAGATGTAAAAAATGTCGTCAGATCTTCCTCACGAACAATCCTTGCATTCTCCAAAAGGCTCCCGACCTCCAGTAATATAGCCAGATCTTTCTCTACGGAATCAGGCGAAAAACGTTCTGCACGCTGTATCAGCAGACACTCCTTCTCGTCATCAAGAGCGGAATCAGCATTCATCCATCCTCTTTCCTTTGGGAGAAGCGGTATGAGCGAGGTGGCCTTCCTTATATCCTCCGCATGATCAATGTCGAACACCTGTGGCAGCAGAAAGGCTTCAATCTGCAGCCCCTCAGCAACAAGGGCACGCTGGAAATTGCGCATCCGGCTCTCCCCCTGCTCCACACAACATTCCAGGACAGAAAGTGTCCGAGGTGTCAGGCCATAAATGCCAGCCGATATGAAACGGGAGTCAGGGCGAGCAGTGTCATAATATCCATTGATGCGCATATCTTCATCAACGCCCACATAGAGAGGTTTCTCGTCGTCGATGTAATCCGTAACCCCCATCAAAGCATCCGCCCCCTGGGTTATCCTTTTCAGAAAAGACGACACATAATCATGGAAAATCCGCTCGTCAAAAACCGTATCAACCGTCGTCAGAATGAACGGCTCATCCTGCAGGAAATTACGCAACGCATGGAAACTGTGCATTGAGCTGGGGGTAGACTGTACCACATAATGCAGCGGAACCGGCTGTCCATACAGACCTTCACGCTGAATGGCCGACAGATGCTGCGCCACGGCGGGCATGTGCTCGTTACAGACAACTGCAATCTCCGTGGCATCATTCGCCATGAATATCCTGACCAGACGGTCGATGAGCCGTTCCTCCCCTACCCTCACCAGCGGTTTCGGATCGGTTATTCCCTCCTGTGCCAGCCTTGAACCATCTCCGGCAGCAATTATTGCAAACTTCATTACTGCAAACTTACATATTTTTTCGGAGTTTCATGTCAGTTGCATTCAAAAAGTTGAATCCCCGTCTACTATCATCTTGCTATCATCCAGCTGAACCGCACTCTTTGCAGCGTAAGGGAAAGTCTGCCGACTTCCCTCTCGGAACTATTTTATCACAGTTGCCTTGCGGATATGGACATCTGCCAGAGGACGGTCATGGGCATCAACCGCCAGCCGCTGAATGCGGTCGACGACTTCCAGTCCCTCCAGTACCTGTCCGAACACCGTGTACTGACCGTCCAGATGAGGCGTCCCTCCCACTTTCTTATATATATCACGCACTTCCGGAGTCATCTTCACCTTGCCGCCTGTATGTGCATCCAGTCGTTCCTGTGCCCGGTCAAGCTGTCCATCAGAGAACTTCACTCCCCATACGATATAGAACTGCGAGGCCGATGATTCCCATTTCGGATTGACATCATCAGGCTCACGTGCTGCCGCAACGGCACCACGCCGGTGCAGCAGTTCCGGATAATGTATCTCCGCAGGAATCGAATAGTTCTCTGGCGTATCGCCTACGGCATCTCCGGGCTTTGCCGTCTTCGACCCGAGATCGCCTGTCTGTACCATGAAATCCCTGATGACGCGGTGGAACAGCACACCATCGTATGCCCCACTGCGTACCAGCTTCAGGAAATTGTCACGATGGAGCGGCGTTTCATTGTAAAGCCGGATACGGATGTTTCCGCTGTCCGTCTCCAACAGAACTTCATGCCGCAGCGTATCTAATGACTGCTGCGCATACACACTGACTGCAAGAAGAGTCAGGAACAACGTACATAAAATCTTCTTCATCGTTTTCATAAATATTATTTCACGGCAAAGATAAGCATTTCAGAACAAATATCCTAATCCTGAAAGAACAAAAAAGTACGGCGAGTTCAGAATATGTTGAGGAAAGGATGTACCTTTGCACTCTCAAACGAGAACTCCGAAGACCATGCTCTTCGGTCTGTCCCCCGTGAAGGCAGCTCGCCGACAGACCGTTTCCAAAACCTGTAACAGGGAATGGCCCCCTCTCTTCAATGGGAAGGCCATCAGCTCCCAGACACCTGTCAGATAACACTTAGAACAAAAATGACACAAAAGAAAAGTATATTCCAGCGTCCGTTATGGGTAACTGTTTTCGCCCTCACTGCCGCCATTGCATGGGGATGGGCCTATCCGCTGATCAAGTCGGGATTTTCCGAATTCGGCATTACATCTGACATGACCGGGGCGAAAATGCTCTTCGCAGGCATTCGTTTCTGTATCTCGGGGCTGATAATATTACTCATAGCCGGTATCGGCAAACGGAACTTCAAGGTACGGGAAGCAGTTGACTGGTGGTATATCCTGCTCTTCTGCATGATGAATACCACACTGCATTACGCTTTCTTCTACTTCGGCCTCTCCCACAGCGAAGGCTCCCGGGCTGCCATCCTCAACTCGCTGAGCGTCTTCTCCGTCGTCATCTTCGCCTGCATCTTCTTCAAAAGCGACCGCTTGACGGTGAAGAAAATTACCGGATGCCTTGTCGGTTTCGCAGGAATCCTCTCACTGAACCTGGGAGGAGCAGACAGCGGACAGTTCACCTGGCTGGGCGACGGCATGATCATCCTCAACGCCCTGTGCGGTGCATCGGCATCCTTGCTCACACGGGGACTGGGACGACGCATTGACGTGTTTGTCGGAACGGGATACAGTCTGGCCATAGGTGGCGTACTGCTGATTGTTCCGGGACTGCTCATGGGAGGCCGGCTGCCGCAAACGACCCCATTGGGCATCACCTGCCTGCTGCTGCTCATTGCCATCAGCACACTCGGCTTCACACTCTACAACAAGCTGCTCACCTGTAATCCTGTCGGAAAGATAGCCATCTACAATTCTCTGATTCCCATTGTCGGTGCCGTCACCTCCTGTCTCTGTCTCGGTGAGATATTCTATATAAAGTATGTGATTGCCGGAGCATTGGCGGCAGGTGGAATATACCTTATCAATAAATAGGTGTTCTACAAACTGTAGCAGCAATCTAAGGAAATACAAAATCCTAGAAATCGACAGTCTACGATTGGTAAAGCAGTTTTACATTCCAGAACTATCACACACTCGTTTATTCTCGTCACAGCTTATACTGAAAAGGCGAAAATGTCAGGCAGGATTGCAGCCGACATCTACTTGCAGCCGAAGTAACGCCTGATTGCATCCCAAGTAACGCCTACTTGCACACCAACTGATGCCCTTTTAGCCCCTAAGTAAGCCTCTTCTCAATACTGATTTTTATCTCATTGTCTACCAGCCATTTACGATTCCCATCAACAGACCGTCGATTTCGTATCTAATAGATTCCTTACCGATTTCAAAAAAGAAAGGATTTGCCAAGTTGCACAGGTAAGGGAGGAGTAAATTTTAAGGACAAAACAATACCGGCCATCCTCATTTTGGGACATCTGCAAGATAACGCTGCTCCTCCCGGGAAAACCTCTGTGAAAAAGATGGAAACTATATGCTTTCCACCATAGAAGCAGGGGCCAGGGACAAGACCGTTCCTCCGTCTGGAAGCACTTCCGGACAACCTTAGATACAATAATCTGCCGCCTCCACCAGCCCCGACCGCATGGCGTAGCGCATAGCCTCGTGTACATTGTTGACTCCCAGCTTGCGAAAGATATTCTTACGATGCGTATTCACCGTATGGAATGACGAAAAACGTTTCTCGGCTATCTCACGCGTCGTCAGCCCCAAGGCAATCTCCTTTAAGATTTCAGTCTCTGTCTTCGTCAGCTTCACGACATCCCTGTCAAGGGATGCGGCCGGTGCCAGGAGCAGGTCCGCAGCATGCTGGCAGAGGAAACGGTGTCCGTGCAGCACATAGTCAAGGCACTGTTCTATTTCCGACAGCCTTGCATCCTTCATAAGCACACTGACCAGCCGGCCGGCATTGACAATGCTGCGGATGAAACCGATACTGAGGTCTTCGCTCCAGAGTATCAGGTGTGCAAGCGGATAACGCTGTCCGAGTACAAGAAGGTCGGCTGTACCGGAGAAATCGAACAGGGTATAATCCAGTATCAGGATGGCTCTCGGACACCCCTTCAGCTGGTGTATCAATTCAGATTTGTCACCTGCCACCTGACAGGATACATCTTCCATGTGCGAAAGGACATAGAACAGACTTGCCCGTGTGATGTCCTGATTATCTGCTATGATGATATGCTGCATTCTTTCCTTTTCAGTTTATTCTCGCTCCTGCGAATGCAAAAGTAGACAAAATAGTCGAGAATATAAAAAAAATATTGTAAGTTTGCATCATCATTATTCAAACACATTACCTGAAATGAAAAAACTGCTTTTCCTCGTAGCCGGACTGCTGATGGCAGCTGCTGCCAGCGCACAGGTACAACGGCCGAAACTCGTTGTCGGACTCGTTGTCGACCAGATGCGCTGGGATTATCTCTATTACTATTACAATGAATATGGAAACGACGGACTGCGCCGGCTGCTCGACCACGGCTTCTCGTATGAGAACACACACATCAACTACGCACCGACAGTAACCGCCATCGGGCATAGTTCCATCTTCACGGGGTCAGTCCCCGCAATTACCGGCATAGCTGGAAACTATTTCTATCAAGATGACAAAAGTGTCTATTGCTGCGAGGACAAGACCGTGAAGAGTGTCGGTTCAGACAGTCCGGAAGGACAGATGAGTCCGAGACGGATGCTGGCATCCACCATCGGCGACGAGCTGCAGATTGCAACCGATTTCCGGTCAAAGGTAATCGGCGTGGCACTGAAGGACCGTGCCTCCATCCTGCCGGCCGGCCATGCGGCTGACGGCGCTTACTGGTGGGACACATCTGCAGGACATTTTGTCACCTCTACATTCTATATGGACAGGCTGCCAAAATGGGTTGAAGCCTTCAACGAAAAGAACCATACTGCTCCCAAGTTCGATATCAAAGGCTCGACGCAGGGCGTGACGATGACCTTCAAGATGGCAGAAGCAGCATTGGAGAACGAGCAGCTCGGCAAGGGAAAGGAGACGGATATGCTCACGGTGAGCGTTTCACCAACGGATATAATCGGACATAAATACTCTACCCGAGGCGAGGAGAACCATGCCGTATACATGCAGCTGGACAAGGACCTGACACATTTCCTTAAGGTACTCGACAAGGAAGTGGGCGAAGGGAACTATCTGCTCTTCCTAACGGCCGACCACGGTGCTGCCCACAACTACAACTATATGCGGGAGCACAGGATTCCGGCAGGCGGATGGGATTACAAACAGACGGTAAAAGACCTCAATGCATATCTGCAAGGGAAATTCGGCATAAGTCCGGTAATGAGCGAGGACAATTACCAGATCTATCTCAACGACTCAATGATCTCTGCTGCGGGGAAGAAGAAGCAGGAAGTGATTGACGAGTCGATAGACTGGCTGAAGAAAGACCCGCAGTTCCTCTATGTCTTCGACGAGGAGAAGGTGACGGGAACAACCATGCCGGAATGGATCAAGGAACGCATGGAGAACGGTTATTTCCGCGGTCGGTCGGGGGAAATCGGCATCGTTACCCGTCCGCAGTTCTTCGGTGGGAAGGATTCGCCTTCCTTCCGTGGAACACAGCACGGGCAGCCGTTCCCTTACGATACGCATATTCCTTTCCTGCTTTACGGATGGAACGTCAGACACGGATCGACAGACACGGAGACACATATCGTCGACATTGCACCGACAGTCTGCGCCATGCTGCATATCCAGATGCCGAACGGCTGTATAGGAACGGCGAGATATCAACACTAAATTACAAACAACTTTTCTCTGCATGACACGTCACGGAATCCTTTCCCTGTGAAGAAAGAGAGACGGCCATGCAGACTCTATCTTATGCACATTGCAATTGCAGGAAACATAGGGAGCGGCAAGACGACCCTCACGACCATGCTGGCCAGACGGTACGGATGGAAGCCGAGGTTCGAGTCGGTGGACTACAATCCCTATCTGGAAGATTATTATAAAGACATTAAACGCTGGTCCTTCCCCATGGAGGTGTTCTTCCTGAAAGAACGTTTCAAGGATCTGCTGGAAATAAGGCAAAGTAAAGAGTCGGTCGTACAGGACCGCTCCATCTACGAAGGCGTCTACGTCTTTACGGAAAACAACTACGCCATGGGCAATCTTGACGACCGTGACTACGAGACCTACATGGAACTGTTCGAGGACATGACGGACGCTGTCCGCTTCCCCGACCTCATGATCTATCTCCGGTCTTCGGTCAGTCACCTCGTTTCCAACATAGAGAAACGAGGAAGGGAATATGAACAGAAGATGCCCCTGGATTATCTCGAGAGTCTCAACAGACGCTACGACGAGTTCATCAGGGACAAGTACAAAGGACGTGTCCTAACCATCGATGTCGACAAGCTCGACTATCAGCATCAGCCGAAGGACTTCGGATTCATTACCGACAAGATAGACCGGGCGCTGTTCGGATTGTTTTAGTACAGAATCCGCACCTGTCACACCGGAGGGAAGAAAAGTCCGAACGAAGGAGAAGACCGACAACATCACATAGATAAAACAAGAAACCATAGCCCTGCCGCCGGGAAAAACCATTTTCCTCAACAGGAAGATGACCGGAACCGGGCATTCACAGATACATACAATATGCATATAGCCATCGCAGGAAACATCGGAGCAGGAAAGACGACACTCACGAAATTGCTCGCTAAACGATACGGATGGAAAGCTCACTTTGAGCCTGTTGACAACAATCCGTACTTGGAAGATTACTACAGTGACATGACACGCTGGTCCTTCAACCTGCAGATATACTTCCTCAACAAACGATTCCGTGACATCGTAGAAATCTCACGGTCGGAAGAAACCATCATACAGGACCGCACCATCTTCGAGGACGCACGCATCTTCGCACCTAACCTTTACGATATGGGGCTGATGTCCGAACGTGATTTCAAAAACTATACGGACCTCTTCGATCTTATGCTTTCACTGGTCAAACTGCCCGATCTGCTGATTTATATCCGCTGCTCCATCCCACGTCTCATCGATCATATCCAACAGCGTGGGCGAGACTATGAGCAGACAATGCGCATAGACTATCTCAGAGGACTTAACCAGCGATACGAGGACTGGATAAAGACCTACAAGGGACATCTGATGATTGTGGACGGCGATACGACAGACTTCCAGGATAATCCGCAGGATTTCAAGCGGGTCACAGACATCATCGATGACCGTCTCTTCGGACTGTTCCCAATGGAATAAGGCACTTGTCCGGCAGAAAACGTCGAAAGCCGGTCGGGGCCATTGTACAGTGCCGTCATTCGCCAGCGTCACTTACACCACTATCGCCTGTCACGCCAGCCACCGCCGCCTGTCCTCATCCCATATCGTCATTACCTGTCTGCACCTGTCAACATTGCCCACTTCCCACTCCACCGGACAAACTGACGGTCCGAATCCTTTGGCATGATGTTTGTTCTGTAATAAGTACAACAATATTAATCCGTCCAGAGTAGGAGTAACCTTCTATTCAAAGGACAAATGCAAATCATATATAGAATGGAGAAAACCAAGACTCTGATAATCGGCAGCGGCCCGGCAGGCTATACCGCAGCCATCTATGCCGGACGCGCCAATCTCCGACCGGTGCTCTACTCCGGACTGCAACCTGGTGGACAGCTGACTACTACAACTCTCGTCGAGAATTTCCCGGGCTTTCACGAAGGAATTGATGCCAACCAGCTGATGAACGAAATGCGTCAGCAGGCTGCACTTTACGGTGCAGATCTCCGTGACGGTTCCATCGTGAAGGCTGACCTCTGCAGCCGTCCTTTCCACCTCGAAGACGAACGAGGCAACGAGATTGAGGCCGAGACCGTCATCATCGCTACTGGTGCCAGTGCGAAATACCTCGGTCTGGCTGATGAAGAAAAATACCGTGCCCAAGGAGTAAGTGCCTGTGCCACCTGCGACGGTTTCTTCTATCGTAAACGAACAGTAGCCGTCGTCGGAGGAGGAGACACTGCCTGCGAGGAGGCCATGTACCTCTCCGGGCTGGCGAAGAAGGTGTACATGATCGTACGGAAACCCTACCTGCGCGCTGCGGAAATCATGCGCAAGCGTGTGACTGAAAAGGAGAATATCGAGATACTATACAATACCAACACAATCGGTCTCTACGGTGAAAACGGCGTTGAAGGTGCTCATCTCGTCCGTTTCAAGGGCGAGAAGAACGAAGAGAAATATGACATTTCCATCGACGGTTTCTTCCTTGCCATCGGCCATACGCCTAACACAGAACTGTTCAAAGGACAGCTGGAGATGGACGACCATGGCTTCATCGTCACACGGCCAAAGTCTACTGCTACCAGTGTTGAAGGAGTCTATGCTGCCGGTGATGTGGCCGATCCTACCTACCGGCAGGGGGTTGTGGCAGCCGGCACTGGTGCCATGGCAGCCATAGAGGTAGACCGGTTCCTGCAGAAGCAGTAGCCCCCAGGTAGATTCTCCCCCAACAGCAGGGATATATGGACCCATGCGGACGTAAAAGCAGACTACGACGGACGTACGAGCCGTATATCCCTGTCTGTGTAAGATGGCCCTTTCAACGGCTGCAATATACCAGCAGCCCGATGCGGCTTCCTATTTCCACCATTTCACTATTCAGGCAAACAACTTAATACTACCGCCTTATGCGCAACATCCTGTCCATCCTGTGCAGTCTTGCCTTACCCGTCCTCGCCGAGGCAGCGGGCTATGGTTTTCTGATAACCGGTACAGCATCCTGCACGAACAAACCAAGTACAAATATGTCAAAAACCGATACCATCACGCCCAAAACGACGTTCACTCGTCCCGATGACGCTACTTTACGCAAGACTCTGACCGCCGAACAATATGCCGTCACACAGCAGGCAGCCACTGAACATCCTTTCACCAACGAGTATGATCATGAATTCAGGGAAGGCATCTATGTGGATGTTACGACCGGCGAGCCGCTCTTCTCTTCAGCAGACAAGTACGATTCTGGTTGCGGATGGCCGGCTTTCTCGAAACCTATCGACAAGAAACTCATCACCGGTCATACGGACACATCCCACGGCATGGTGCGTACCGAGGTGAGAAGTAGAACCGGGAAAGCCCATCTGGGACACGTCTTTGACGACGGACCGGCCGAGACCGGCGGAAAAAGATATTGTATCAACAGTGCTTCGCTGCGCTTCATTCCACTTGAGAAGATGAAGGCTGAAGGCTACGGAGCCTATATCAATTTAGTAAGACCCATGAAAGAAATCTATGTTGCGGGCGGATGCTTCTGGGGCACAGAGCACTATCTCAAGCAGATAGAAGGTGTCACGGGCACGGAAGTGGGCTATGCAAACGGAATCATCAAGAATCCGACCTATGAGGAGGTGTGTACAGACAAGACGCAGTTTGCAGAAGCCGTCCACATCACCTACGACCCGAAAGTCATCAGCTTGGAGTTCCTATTAGGCTTATACTTCAAGGCAATTGACCCGACAAGTGTGAACAGACAAGGCAACGACCGCGGAACACAATACCGCACCGGGGTCTACTATACCGATCCGGCCGATCTCCCCACCATCAATAAGGTCTTTGCAGAAGAACGGAAACGGATAAACGGAAAGATTGCCGTCGAAGTCAAGCCGCTGAAGAACTTCTACAAAGCAGAAGAATATCACCAGAACTATCTTGACAAACACCCTTCCGGCTACTGCCACTTGCCATCGGCACTCTTCGAGTATGCCCGCAAGGCTAAGATGAGGAAATAGGATATACGAGAATACAGAAAAGCGATTGGATGCCTTTGGGTGTCCAATCGCTTTTCTTTTGTGCCTATTCTCCCCGGAGACATTCTCCTAAATAGAGAACAGACCGTCCATCTCCGGGTTATCTGCTTGTCAACAGACCACTACGCTTCGGACGCTTGTATGAGCGGTAGTCATCGAGTTCAATCTCTACATCAGGCTCTACCAATTCGCCATTATGAGGCAGACGGAACTTCATGTACCTGATGTTCAATCCACGCTCAATCCATTGATTCTCATAATAGGTATGGATACCCAGTATTTCATGCGTCTTCTGGTCCATCTGGCCATCAACAGCTTCATCTCTTCCAAGTACATTGCCATAGAGATCTTCCGTCCGGTAAAGAACTGGAAGATGGTTTGCATTAACCATACAGGTCGTGTAGGTAAAGAGGAAATTTGAGTCTGTCTTCAGATGGATAATTCCGTCATCCACCAGAAAACGACGGTAACGGTTCATGAAAAAGGTGGATGTCAAACGTTTGTGTACATTCTTCATCTGAGGATCAGAGAACGTAAGCCATATCTCCTGCACCTCGTCTTCGCAGAAGAACCGGTCGATGATTTCAATGTTCGTACGAAGAAAAGCCACATTTTCCAAGCCTTCCTCCAAGGCCTGTCTGGCCCCGGTATAGATACGTGCGCCCTTGATATCTACCCCGATGAAGTTAATGTCCGGATAGACACGTGCCAGCCCGACAGTATATTCCCCTTTCCCACAGCCCAATTCAAGCACAATCGGGTTGTCATTATGGAAATACTGCGTACGCCAACCTCCCTTCATATCGAACGGAATCTCACTGATAACACTGAAAGGATATTGAAAGACATTACGGAACGTCTCCATCTCTGCGAATTTCTGTAACTTACCTTTACTCATGACTGCAAAGTTACAACAAAATTAAAGAATGAGGAAAGGCAGACCCACTTTTATCGTATCAGCATCCGTCATTGTCTGATAACAGAAACCTGCTCCTGCAAGCCCGACCGGATTCACAGGGCAACAACCTTACCTGCAAACCGCGAAATACAGAATATACAGGGTCTTCTTCTGTCAATCTGTCTGCCGCTTTGCCCAACCACTCTTCTCTCTCTCAACGAAACGACTTTATAATATTCCAAGTGACAAAACGTCAGATTCTCCTCTACAAAACATACACCAAAAGAAAAGGAGATGGGACAGCAACATCGTTACCCGACTCTGCCTATATTCCAGGCCACGTCCAGTTGCATTCCAAGTAGTTGAACAGAAAACGGCAAAACAATCAAACATAACAGCAAGAGAAGCCCACACATTGCCTTGTCAGCACCCAGCCCAATATAAGACCTCTATGAATATAAGGCTGTTTCCAGACCTGTTCCTGAGTTTTGAAGTCTTCCTCCAGACCTTCTCTACCCCACCCCGTTTCATGTTCAAATGGGCTTTGCATATTTTCCGATAAAACCAATATATGGAATCTTTTTTGTACCTTTGTAGCCCAAACAGATTCAGCATGGCAATCAAAGCAGCATTCTTCGATATTGACGGCACGCTGGTGTCATTCCAGACACATCAGATTCCAGCCTCGACAATAAAAACAATCGAGCAGGCAAAAGAGCGGGGAGTGAAGATCTTTATCTCCACAGGACGTCCTGTAGCCATCATCAATAACATAGATCCCATCCGTCACCTCATAGATGGCTACATCACCTTCAACGGCGCACGAACCTTCATCGGCGATGAAGACATCACACTGATGCCTATCCCGGAAGAAGAAGTACGCACAATGATTACTGATGCCAGCCGCCGGAACTATGCCGTCGTGGTGTGCGGCAAGGAAGACATTGGAATCCACAACCACACCAGCATCTTCG
This sequence comes from Prevotella denticola, assembly GCF_900454835.1. Classification (GTDB taxonomy): domain Bacteria; phylum Bacteroidota; class Bacteroidia; order Bacteroidales; family Bacteroidaceae; genus Prevotella; species Prevotella denticola. The sequence goes on from NZ_UGTM01000001.1 coordinate 1,107,296, forward strand.
ACGATGTGTTTGTACGTGGCTTAGGGGTCACCAACATCGACATCCACCAGCCCATAGAACCACTGCTGCACCAGCCTGTCCTTCAGCTTACGCCATTCTTCAGTGTGGAGGACGAGAGGCTGATCCTTCCTTCCATGCCCCACTGCATATCAGCCCGCTGGAATCCGAGATTTACAGACATAACCCTGCGGGGAGCCGACAAGGGCAATGCACTGCTGCAACTGACGAAGCATATCGGCATCAGTCCGGAAGAGTGTATTGCGTTCGGCGACGGCGGCAACGATATGAGCATACTCCATGCGGCAGGCATCGGTGTTGCCATGGGCAATGCCGATGAAGCGGTACAGGCTGCGGCCGACTATGTCACGACAAGCGTCGACGATGACGGAATACGGAATGCCTTCCTGCACTTCGGAGTAATCTCATAGACCGCAGATACGTTATCATCCTAAAAACGATTGCCGATATTCCCACATCGCTCTGTGATCAGATGTACGACAGAAACAACAAATAAGAGAAAATGACGAATGACAGAGAATGGATGAGCTGTATCAGATCAGAAGTGACTGCAGTTGTAAAAAAAGAAAGACAGACTTCGGATTTGAATTTATGGATAGCAGCAGGAATCATAATTCGAGATTATGACCTGTGTTTTCAGGACTGGCAGGAATCATGACCAACGGTCTTTCTATAATGGATTTTGAATAAAAAAAGTAGCAATGTCGAACAAAATAGAACGCTCTTCTCAGGAGAAACGGACCTCTTTCGTTGTCGTCTTCGCTTTCTGTGTAATGCTGGCCGAAGTCATCGTAGGCCTCTCTTCCCACTCCATGGCACTCTTTGCGGATGGAGTCCACATGGGTTCGCACGTGCTGGTCATCGGGCTTAACTGGGCTGCATACATATTGGTACGGCGGCTGGAAAGCAATGGGACAACGAAATATGACACAGACAAAATCCTGAATCTGTCGGCATTCACAAGCGGTATTCTTCTGATAATCATGGCCGTATTCATTATAGCAGAGGCCGTAGAACGACTGACAACGCATGGTGCAATTCAGAATTATGGACTTGCCCTCGTCACGGCAGCTATCGGTCTGGTGGCGAATACCATCAGCGCATCTGTCCTACACGGCCATCACGGCACTGCTGATTACAACAGCCATGCTGCCTACCTCCACGTCCTGTCCGATGCACTGACGGAAATCGGTGCGATTATCGGACTGCTCTGCGCCATGATCTGGGACATCACCTGGATTGATGCCGCCGTTGCAGTCGCCAGTGCCATGATTGTTCTCCGCTGGGCAAGACGTCTGCTATGGGACACAGGAAGGTCGCTGACAAGACTGTAACAGAGGGACTTCTCCTGTGAAAAACAGCATGGACGAGAAGTCAATTTCAACACTATAGAGATATTCCCAGCGGTTGGGAATGTTATTCCCGGCTGCCGGGAACATAACTCCCGACGGCTGGGAACCGTATTCCCATACGGTCGGGAACACGGTTTCTGTAAGACCGGGAATCTACAGGTACTGCAAAGATTGTTTCGATTGACAGAATCCGTTGCCTTCTCAGGCCTCTACGTTCCCCGTCCGTTTCAGCACTCCCCAGGTCTGCAGCTCGCCCTTGATTGCCTTGAGATAGCTCTTGAAAAGCACGTAATACATTATCCAACGATAGAAGAAGCGTTGGGGAATAATCCACAGCAACACCCACAGACGTTCATGCTCGAAAATATAAGCCATGATCGACACACTGGCATCCACGAGGAGGAACAGCAGGTAATAGAGGAATATCTGCCAGGCATTACCCGTAAACAGACCGAGCAGCATCAGAATATCTGCCAGTGGAGAGAAGGTCGGGATGATGTACTGGAAGATGAGCATATTCGGCATTGCCCACAGCCCGAAGCCGCCTTTCGACCTGGCGAAGAGTGACGAACGGTGCTTCCAGAAAGTCTGCATCACGCCGAAGGACCAGCGGATACGTTGTTTGACAAACTGCCGCACCGTCTCCGGGGCTTCGGTCATGGCGACGGCATAGTTCTCATTTTCAATGACGTATCCATGCTCGTTGATGCTCATGGTAAGGTCGCAGTCCTCAGCCAATGTGTCGGTTGTAAAGCCGCCGACCTCTTCCAACGCCTTCTTGCGGAAGGCACCGATGGCACCGGGAACAACCGTGACGGCATTGATGTTAGAATAAGCCATGCGGTCGAAGTTCTGGCTTGTCGTGTACTCGATAGCCTGCCAGTAAGTGAGCATATTGCGCTGGTTGCCCACCTTCACATTACCGGCCACGGCGCCGACCCTACCCGCCTCATCGGCAATGAAATGCCTCATCAGCCTGCTGACAGCATCAGCCTGCAACTGCGTATCGGCATCGACACAGACCACAAAGTCCGTCTTACAGGCTGCAATCCCATAGTTCAGAGCCGATGCCTTCCCGCCGTTCTTCTTTGCAAGGACAGTGACTTTCCCGTCGTTGCTGAACTTTTCCATGACCTTTCCGAGCGTATGGTCTTTGCTCCCGTCGTCCACCAGATAGATGTGGAGTGCCGGATAGTCCTGCTGTTTCAGATTGTCAATAGTGCGGACAATATTCACCTCTTCATTATAGGCAGGAACGATTACCGACACCGCCGGTGCCGTCTCGGCATCTATAGGAGCATAGCTCCGGCGGTTTTCTGCCCGCTTCTCACGTATCATCAGGATATACATGAAGACAAGCCTCAGGAAACCGAGAACCAGAAACACCAGAAAAAGGGCCGTGAGGAAGTCGCTGACATGGTAAATCAGTTCTGCCAGACTGAGGTTTGCCTGCATGGCATAATACTCCTTGCCTTTCTTTACCGGAGGCATGAGAGTCTGACGATTCATGCCGAGATACTGTTCCAGAGAGATGAACTGATAGCCTTCGCGCTGTAACGTCTCGATAATCCTGGGCAGCGCAGTGACGGTCGGCTTTCGTGTCGAACCGCCGGCATCATGCAGCAGGATGATATGTCCGTACTCGTTATGTACTCCATCCAGCACACGCCTGTAGATCTGGTCTGCCGTCACACCCGGCTGCCAGTCATTCGGGTCAATAGATTCTCCGACAAACAGATAATTCCTCCGACTTGCAATCACCATCGGCCAGATCTCCTCATGACCGGTGGGGTCGGCATCAGCGTTATAAGGGGCGCGGAAGAGAATAGTGCTCTGTCCCGTTATGCTTTCCAAGAGCATACGCGTCAGTTTCAGCTCGGCAAACGAACGCTGGTCGGAGTTCTCTGCCATGTCATGATGGGTGAAAGTGTGGTTTCCTATCGTGTTTCCGGCATCATAGACCTGCTTCACAAGAGGGAGGTTCTTCTCCATCTGCAATCCCACCATGAAGAAAGCCGCAGGCACACGATACTTTTTCAGCGTACTCAACACCGACGGCGTCCAGTGCGCATCAGGCCCGTCATCGAAGGTGAGGACAAGCTGCTTGTCCCCGCATCGGCCCAGCCGCTGAACGGTGTATGTGGCGGGAAGTTCCCTATAATGTTCTTCTGTTATCAGCCGGTTGTCCTTGTCAATGCTCACGGCGATCTTCCCCGGATGAGGTTCTGAGGTCACATTCAGCACCTCACCGGCACCGACGAAGTTGACATCATCCGTACCGCTAAGCTGCATCAGCCGCCCGATGGACATCCTGGCGACACTCTCCCATGACATATCTTTCCCATAGAAACGCCATATACGCTTGTCTTCCGTACCCAGCCGCCACACGGCATAGCCTGCTACATGGTACTCTGCTCCGAAGCGCATGATGTTGAATGTAGTGGCTGCATCGGGGAAAAATACCTGATGAAGACTGCCGTCATCCTCATTCTTATACGAGAAATTGAGGTTATAGGTATCATCATTGAAGCTGACGGCGGCTCCGGCATTCTGTGCAGAAGCCATCATCTGGTCGAACGAAACGGCAGTACCGCCTTTCTTTCCCTGCACCCAGTCATAGCCGTAAGCTGCCAGACCGAGCACGATCTTGTCGTTGGGAACATTCCTTGCAGCCCAGTCCGTCGCTTTCTCAACCCACCGCTGTGAACAGACAGGGCCGGGCTGGCTCGCTGCATTGTGTTCGTCATAAGCCATGAGAAAGAGGTAGTCGTCGTATTTAGCCAGTTCCGGCATATTGTAGTCGTCATTGAAAGCAGCGACGGCCTGTGTCACATAGAGACCTTGGGAATGGAAGACCTGCGCAAAATCCTTCACCAGAGTTATCAGCAATGCATCATCATTGATATCCAGTTCCTCCAGGTCAAGATTGATGCCGGAAAAGCCGTTCTTCCTGCATATTGAAGCCAGCTCGTTGATCATCGCCATGCGCTTTCGATCATTCCGCATAATACGTCCGATAGCTTCCGGACGGAAAGCAGAGCCATAGTTGTTCGTCAGCATGGGCAGAACCGGTATGCCTGCATGGCGCATGAACTTCAAGGCACGACGGTCTATCCTTATCTCTATCTTGTCCGTTCTGGGGTTGATGAAGAACCACTCCGGCAGCACCATATTGAGATGTTTCAGGTTGTTTTTCAATGACAGATAAGCGTGCTTATCCCAGTTCACATACCATGCCGAACGGACGCCCATACGTGGATCTGTCCATTCCGCAATGTACTTTGCCGTAACACGGTCTGCTTTGCCTACGAAACGGTGCTGCCTTGCCGCAACACCTGCATAGTTACTGTGCATCTTCTGTTCCTTGAAGAAATCGCGGAACGACTTGTAGGTCTTCGCCGTCTTACTGTCCTTCAGAAAAGGCGTACTGGCCAAGACCACCTTGCGGTAGTCGTGACGGAAAGGCATCTGAGGGCTTTCCTCCAAGGCAAACATCGCCAGAAAAACCACTCCCAGCAACAATACAATCGTCACAATAACACGCAACGTCCATTTGAACCGATTCCATCGTTGTTTCGAATCGGTTTGAAAAACCTGTTTGTCCATACTTGCAATCTTTTCTACTCTTTCTGATCCTGTTTATCCCAAACAGTACTGCAAAAGTATAATATTATCCAGTCAGCATGGAAGTTCTCCATGTAAAAAACAAAAAAGAACTATTAAATTAGTATAACGAACATAGGACATTCCGATGGGGAAACGCACAGGGACACTCCAAGAAACCTGCTGTCCCATCAGTCCAGACAGACAGCCTCCACCTTATTCTCCTGCAAAACAAACGATTCGTCCCTCACTCGTCACTCCTTCGATGACAATTCTATAATCCTTATGGAAGGTTTCCGGCAGCAGCAGACGAAAGCTGCGGCCACGCAGGGAAGGCCTCCAGATGGGTGTACGCCGGCTGGGAGTATAGCCCTGCGGCACCTGGTAACCCAGGGTGGTAAATGCCTTCGTATTTGTCAGTGGTACATCGGCCGCCTTGAAGTCGCCTTTCTTCGTCGTGATGGAGATAACACCCATACCGCCGATTGCTCCCCAGATAACCGTCGAACCGCTCTTGAATACATCTACTCTTTCCACGTCGGCCATCTGAATATTGTCCAGGTCATAGTCTTCATTGACAAATATACCGTCGATTGCGACGGCCGCCGGACGACGGCCGCCCACCGTCACACCACCCCTGACATAGCACTTCCCAAACTCCACTGTGACACCCGGGACTCTTCTCAGCAGTTCGTGCAGACAGGTCGCACCGATGTCCTCGATGTCGCGCAGTCCGAAGGAAAAATCGGCTGCATGGGCATAAGGGTCGGAGCGGGAAGCATAACTGGGACGATGGCTGAACACATGAACCTCTTCCATCCGGATACTTCCGTCCGGAATGTCCAGCGTAGCATCGACGCGCACCGTATCATCACCGCTCCATTCAAACGGAGGCACCGCTCCTGCATAAGGGGGGAACACATCTTCATCCAGCAGCAGTCTCACCCACGACTTCCCGGTCTTTGTAAACGCATTCAGGACATATTGCGTGCCTTCCGGGAAATCCATTCCCTCGAAAGAAAAACATCCCTTTTCATCGGTCTTTGCAGTTGCATAAAATCCTTTGTCAGGTGATATCAGATTCACTATGCCGTCCTTTATCGGCCGGTGGCCTGCCAGTGTCTCCACCTTCCCACGTATTACCGCCGAAATCTCTGCACCGTTTCCTCCTTTCCTACAGTCTCCTTTCATCACGTCACCCATACGGTATCTGCGCCAGACGTTCCCTTCAAGAAGTTCCTTCAACGTATCCTTTTCATCGAGAACCGAGGACGGTTCCTCCGGGAAACAATACAGGTCGCTGTCAAACAGCAAATGGTTGAAAATACCGGAGCTTCCTTTGCGATTATCCGACTCAACACGCTCGAGACGCAACGAGACGTCCATCGTCTCATCCGGCTTCAGTCCCTCTGCTTCGACAAGAAATGGAACAAGCCCCTCTGCCGTCCTGTGTGCATCGTCCCACTTCACCGAGACAGGACATTGTTCTTTCTCCGGGAACAGAAACCTGAGCTGCTCGTCAACCACATCAAAATTACTGTCAAGCAGCAGGAAAGAACAGACTCCGCCTTGGACAAGGCTGTCTCCATGAAGAATCGTCTCCTTATCCCCGTAAATCTTTCCATAATAGAACGGAACAGAACGGCAGTGTGCCAGCAGCCAGTATTCTTTCTGTATCCTGTCAGACACGCCTGTCAGTTTCACATGAATATCTTCTCCCGACTGACTGATGTCCAGGAGTTTCTCCCTCTTTTCCTTCTGCGGCCCGGAAGGACACGCATACTTATGCGGCAACAGCCGGCCGTATCCTCCGATAAAGATGCTTTTCAGGCTTTCGTATCCCTCCAGATCCAGCATGTTCCTTGTATAGGAACGAAGCATATAACGCCCCGCCGCCACACCTTCAGGAATATCTATCTGCCCCACAAATCCCTGATCGCTTCGAAGCAGACGAACACGCTTCACGACAAGCCGGTCCGGCCCCAGCAGTTCTACATACACATAACGGCTGAGGCTGTCAGGCTGATGCGTGATGGCATTCACCAGAAAAACACGGAAATGGATGCGCTGCCCTGCCTGATAGCTGTCAGCATCAGTACAGACATACGTCTTTTCTTGCGGGAAGAGCCTGACCTGCCGGAGAATGCGGTTCAGGAGCACATTGTCCGTCTGGGCGTACAGGGCCGTCTGGGCAAATATAAACAGGGTTGCGAAAAACAGTTTTCTCATATTATAAGGCATCAGTTAGTTCCATCCCGCCCATAGGTCTACGGGACGGGAAAACTGTCTGTAGAGTACAGTGCAAATTTACACAAAAAATCCCGGATTACGATGCAGGTGAAACAAAGAAAACTTTCTTTCAGGAAGAATAGCTTGCCAGACAGGGCCTCCGGATGAATCGCCAATATACTGACTTTAGAACCTACCTACCGTCTTTCAGCCTGAAGAAGGAAGATAGCGGAGGGGAACAACTGAAGAGGAGGTTGACTGATTTCTCCGTTCTGCTACGCACACCTAAAAGATTGAAAATCACCAGTTATGTCATAATAAAGTCATACAGGTTTCCTCTTTACCCTTACCTGCGGTCTAACTAAGCCTTACTTGAGACCTTACTAGGGCTTAATAGAGCTTCAATCAATGCTTAGTTGGAATCCAACTAAGCACCTTTTCCCAAGAGCAAGCATAACCACATCATTATCTGAAAGTTACGAAATGGGGAAAAGGTTATTCCGACTTGCATTCCCCAAATGCTGAATACGTGACTTTGTAAATTCTTTTCGGAAGAGGAAAAACGAATAGAAAAAAAGGAAGAAAGAAAGGAGAAGAAGCAGAGGGGCGACAGATTGTCTAACAGATAGCCGCAGAAAGCATATCGCCGGATTGCAGACTATGCGAGCAAGGTTCTGCACCTCTGCCCGCTGTTTTACAGAAACATTTTGTAATTTTGCAGTCCAGAAGACTGCAGCAACGGACAGGTACTCATGAACGACTTTCCGGCCATGTCTCTTTCCATTAAATGACAAAATGAAAATAAGACGATGATATATCCCAAGAACTTCGAACAGAAAATCGGTTTCACCGAAATAAGAACCCTCCTCCGAGAACGCTGCCTGTCACCATTGGGCAAGGAGCGGGTAGACGAAATGAGCTTTTCCACAGATGCCGGACAGATAAACACATGGATGGAAGAAATCAGGGAGTTCCGCCGGATACAGGAGGGACAGGATGATTTTCCGCTGGACAACTTCTTCGACGTACGCGAAAGCGTGTCGAGAATACGGCTGGAGGGGACACACATGGAAGTGGAGGAACTGTTCGATCTGAAGCGTTCACTGGAGACCATCATTGCTATCGTCAGCTTCCTGAGCCGTGGAGAAGAAACCGAACAGGGAGAGATACGCCACTACACTCCCGCCCTCTATGCGCTTGCAGACGGTATTGCAACCTTTCCCATACTTGTACAGCGCATCTCACAGATCATCGATAAATTCGGCAAGATGCGTGACAACGCATCACCCGACCTGCTGCAGATTCGTCGGGAACTTTCCCGGACGGAGGGGAGTATCTCACGGACGCTTTACAGCATCCTGCATTCGGCACAGGCGGAAGGACTTGTCGAGAAAGACGTTACGCCTACCCTGCGCGACGGGCGACTGGTCATCCCCGTCGCCCCAGGCCTAAAACGAAGAATATCAGGTATCGTCCATGACGAAAGTGCCACCGGACGCACTGTGTACATTGAACCTTCCGAGGTTGTGGAAGCCAACAACAGAATCCGAGAACTTGAAAATGATGAACGCCGAGAAATCATCCGCATCCTCACAGAGTTTGCCAAAAAGATGCGTCCGAACGTGCCGGAAATCCTCGATTCATACAGCCTCATGGCGGCAGTAGACTTCATCCGTGCAAAAGCCGAACTTGCCAGGCTCTTCCGAAGCTTTGAGCCAGAGGTGAGCGACAAACCACATATCGACTGGATAAGGGCTGTACATCCGCTCTTACAGCTGTCTTTGGAGCGCAAAAGCAGGAAAGATGCAAATCGTCTGTCATTAACGGACAACAGCCATGCGGATAAAGACTCAAATGACGAGATTTCTCTACAGGAAGACAATATCCTATCGGAAGAGGAGTATAAGACAGGGAACGTACCCCCATCTGTGGTCCCGCTTGACATACAGCTCACCAAGGACAAGCATCTCCTGATTATCTCCGGGCCTAATGCCGGTGGCAAATCGGTCTGTCTGAAGACGGTGGGACTGCTGCAATATATGCTCCAATGCGGGCTGTCCATCCCTGTCGGCGACCGTTCCACGACAGGGATCTTTACGGACATCATGATTGATATCGGCGACGAACAGAGCATCGAGAACGACCTCAGCACCTATTCCTCTCACCTGATGAACATGAAAATCATGATGCGCCATGCTACCGAACACACGCTCATCCTTATCGACGAGTTCGGAACAGGCACCGAGCCGCAGATCGGCGGTGCCATTGCGGAGGCGGTCCTGCGCCAGTTCTGGAAGAAACACGTCTGGGCGGTAATCACGACGCACTATCAGAATCTCAAGCACTTCGCCGAAAACCATCCTGGAACAGCCAACGGTGCGATGCTCTACGACCGCCATGAGATGCGCCCGCTCTTCCAGCTCGCCATCGGAAGACCGGGCAGTTCGTTCGCCATCGAGATTGCCCGGAAGACAGGAATACCCGAAGAGGTAATCCATGATGCAGCAGACATTGTCAGTTCAGACTATATTCAGAGTGACAAATATTTGCAGGATATTGTCAGGGATAAACGTTACTGGGAGAGCAAACGGCAGACCATCCACAGCCATGAAAAGGAGCTGGAGAAGCGGATTGCACAGTATGAGAAGGACATCGCCACACTGGAACAAAGCCGCAAGGACATTCTCAGACGGGCAAAGGAACAGGCTGAGGAAATCATCAAGGAGAGCAACCGGCGTATAGAAAACACCATCCGTGAAATCAGGGAGAAGCAGGCCGAAAAAGAAGAAACCAAGCGCATACGGCAGGAGCTTGCAGCCTACGAGGAGGGCTTGCAGTCTTCAAGTCAGCTTGACAAACCCGGAAAAAACAATAAAAAGAAGATGAAGGACAGCGGACTGCTGTCAGATGAGGACTTCCAAAAGAAAGTCGACAAAATAAAGAGCCGCAAGGAACGGCACGAACAACACCTGAAAGAAAGAGCCGGGAAGCAGCAGGCAGCCGCAGAAGCACTGAAGAATGCGGTGCGGAAACAGCAGACGGGCGGTGTGGTGAATGTAGGTGATGCCGTAAGGATAAAAGGTCTTACGACCATCGGGAAGGTAGAGGCTATCGATGGAAAACAGGCGACTGTCATCTTTGGCGATATGCGAACAAAGATGGCCATGAGCCGTCTGGAGCACGTAGATGCTGCCTCCCTACAAACGGAACAGCAACAGTTCCAGGCATATAATTACAGCCGCGAGACCCGTGAGACCATCGACAAGCACCGTAACCAGTTCCATCAGGAGCTCGACGTACGGGGCATGAGAGCTGACGAGGCCCTGAACCAGGTGCAATACTTCATCGATGATGCCATCCTTGTGGGAGCTGGACAGGTTCGGATTCTCCATGGAAAAGGCAATGGCATACTGCGCCAGCTCATCCGCCAGTATCTTGCCAGCATACCGAATGTAAAAAGCTATCGTGATGAGCATGTACAGTTCGGCGGTGCTGGCATCACAGTTGTGGAACTGTGAGCGGGTTTGGCGGACCCATTGCTTCATCACACAGACAATCAGAACGACAAAGGCAATAAAATCGATAGTGTCAGCGTTATATCATAATATGAACCATCTAAGTCTTTTGCACATACTCCGCAGCCAACGGAAGGATATTCTCCTGGCCGCCACCATCACGGTGATGCTGACGGCGTGTGGCGTGGACCGAAATATAAAGAAAGGTGAGAAGTACCTTGCCTTGGGCGAATATTACGATGCTGCGACACAGTTCAAAACAGCTTACCAGCGCACACCGCCCAAGGACAGACACCAGCGTGGCGAACTGTCATTGAAGCTGGCAGACTGCTACAGTCGCATCTCATCTTTCCAAAGGGCCATTGCTGCTTACCGGAATGCCATCCGGTATAAAGAAGATAACGGCGAAACACACAGGAAACTGGCTGAGAATCTGATGAAGAACGGCAGCTACACAGAGGCTGTAAAGGAATACCGCATCGCCCTCGATTCGCTGCCTGATGAACAGACCATTGCCCGAGGAATGCAAGCCGCATCAACCGCTGCTGCCGCAAAAGCGCATGGATCAAAGTACATCGTGAAGCGGATGGACGTGTTCAATTCGCGCCGACAGGACTACTCGCCCATGCTCTATGGTGACAAATACGAACAGCTGTATTTCACTTCGACGCGCAATGAGGCGAAAGGGGACGAGCCGAGCGGCATTACGGGAGTGAAAGCCGGGGACATCTTCCTAAGTGAGAAAGACGAAAAGGGGAAATGGGGCACACCGAAAGTCATTGTGTCCGGACTGAATACAGAGGCGGATGAGGGAACACCTGCCTTCTCCGCAGATGGCAGGGAGATGTACATCACGCAGTGTCTGACCGACCCCAGCTACCCACGTTACGCCCAGATAGCCGTCAGCAACCGTTCGGATGCAGCATGGGGAAAGGCAACAAAGCTGGAAATCAGCCGTGACACCCTGTCGAGTTTCGCCCATCCTGCGGTATCGCCAGACGGAAACTGGCTTTACTTCACAAGTGACATGCCCGGCGGGAAAGGCGGTCTCGACATCTGGCGGGTACGCCTTACAGGAGGTACGACAGGAGGGGTAGAGAACCTGGGAGACCCTGTCAACACACCGGGAGACGAGGAATTTCCGACATTCCGGCCAAACGGTGACCTTTATTTCTCCAGTAACGGACATGGCGGACTGGGGGGCCTCGACATCTACATAGCCAAGGCGGGCAGCGACCACCGTTATCACCTGGAGCATCCGGGCTATCCGCTTAACTCACAAGGTGACGATTTCGGCATGACCTTCGAGGGGCTGCACAACCGAGGCTTCTTCTCTTCCAACCGGGGAGACGGCCGGGGCTGGGACCACATCTACAGCTTCGAGCTTCCCGAAGTCATACAGACCGTCAAGGGCTGGGTCTATGAGATGGACGGTTATGAGCTGCCTGCCGCACAGGTGTTCATGGTGGGCGACGACGGAACCAACAGGAAACTGGCGGTCAAGGGAGACGGTTCTTTCGAGCAGGAGATACAGCCTGGCGTCAGTTACGTCCTCCTTGCAACCTGCAACGGTTTCCTGAATCACAAGGAAGAAATAAAGGTCAGTCCGGTTGAAGCATCCAAAGAACATACCCTCCAGTTCCCCTTGGCAGGTCTGCATGTCCCTGTGCTGATTGACAACATCTTCTATGATTTCGACAAAGCAACGCTCCGTCCGGAATCAGAGAAAGCCCTGAACGAACTCGTCAAGCTGCTGGAAGAAAATCCGAATGTAACAATAGAGCTTTCAGCCCACACCGATTACATCGGTTCTGCCGAATACAACAAACGTCTCTCACAGCGACGTGCGGATGCAGTAGTAGCCTATCTCACCTCACACGGTATTGTCCGCGACCGTCTCACACCGGTAGGCTATGGCAAGGAACGCCCCCAAAAGATACGCAGGAAGCTCACGGAAAAATATCCCTGGCTGAAAGAAAATGACATCCTGACAGAAGATTTCATCAAGAAACTCGACAAAGAAAAACAGGAGATTGCCAATCAGCTGAACCGCCGGACGGAATTCACTGTTCTCCGGACCACCTACGGGATGTTTGACGAGAAGGGCAACCTGAAGCAGCAGCCCAAGCCGAAAACGAAAAAGAACAGCGATGACAATGAAATCATCATCGACCTCAATCCCTGATTTCTCATCTTCGCTTATCATCGCCCATCATCGTTTATCATCATCACCCATGACAGCAACCCACACTCCTCTTCCCCCAGCCTTCACAGCCTATACCCGCACGCTCTTCGGCGATTCGCTCTACCAGCTTTTCCTGAAAGCACTGGAAGAACCGGCACCTGTAAGTATCCGGCTTAATCCTTTTAAACTGTCAATGAACAGCTGGAAGGTAAATGCGGAACTGAAGCCGCAACCCATTCCATGGTGCAGGGAAGGTTATTGGCTGGCGATCCGGCCCAGCTTCACATTCGACCCGTTGCTCCACGCCGGTGTATATTATGTGCAGGAAGCATCGTCCATGTTCCTGTCCCACGCTCTGCGCCACTGGGTGAAGCATCCCGTCATGGCACTCGATCTGTGTGCGGCACCAGGTGGAAAAACGACTTGCGCACGCACCGTTCTGCCCGAAGGGTCGTTCCTTTTCTCCAACGAGCCTATAGGGAAGCGGGCGCAGATACTGGCAGAGAACGTACAGAAGTTCGGTCATGAGGGCGTTGCCGTCACCAACAACTATCCTGGCGACTACAGGAAGTCCAGGCTGCTCTTCGATGTCATCATGGCCGATGTACCCTGCTCAGGCGAGGGAATGTTCCGCAAGGATCCGCAGGCCATTGCAGAATGGAGCACACAGAACATGGAGAACTGCCGGCAGCTCCAACGCAGCATCATTGCCGACATATGGGACAATCTGAAGCCAGGAGGCATTCTTATCTATTCCACCTGCACCTTCAATGCCCATGAGGATGAGGAGAATGTAGCATGGATTCTCAAGGAATACGGTGCAGAACTTCTCCCCGTACCTACGGAGAAGGCATGGAACATTACCGGTTCGCTTATCGGGAATCCGATGCAAGACACTCGTGCGTTCCCGGTCTACCGCTTCATTCCAGGCAGGACACGCGGAGAAGGATTCTTCATGGCTGTCATCCGCAAATGCGGAGAAGACGAGAGACTGAAATACGATACGCCAATATCATCTGACAAGGCCCTTGCCGAAGCACGTAAACACCTCCGGATATTATCCTGTGGCGTAAAGGAGGAGACACTGAAAGGCAAGAACCTCATTCCCGACCACACACTGGCACTCTCCCTCTCTGCCGACAAATCGGCTTACCCAAAGGTTGAAATCGATTATCCGACGGCAATCGCCTACCTCCGGCACGAGGCTGTCACACTGCCTGATGAGGCACCGAACGGTATCGTTCTGCTTGCTTACAAGGGACATCCGATAGGCTTTGCAAAGAACCTCGGCAACCGTGCCAACAACCTCTATCCACAGGAATGGCGGATCAAGAGCAGCCATACGCCGGAAAAGCCGGATGTCCTTACTGAAAGAACATAAACACATAAAGAAATATGCAACAATACCTCAATCTCCTCAACTGCATCCTCACAGAAGGAGCAGAGAAAGGCGACCGTACCGGAACAGGAACGCTCTCCGTCTTCGGCAACCAGATGCGCTTTGACCTGCGAGATGGCTTCCCTCTGCTGACAACGAAAAAACTTCATCTGAAAAGCATCATCTATGAGCTGTTGTGGTTCTTAAAGGGTGACACAAACGTACACTACCTGCAGGAACATGGTGTGAGAATATGGAATGAATGGGCGGACGAGAACGGCAATCTCGGTCCCGTCTACGGTCACCAGTGGCGTTCATGGCCCGACTACAAGGGAGGGACCATCGACCAGATCAGTAACGTAGTAGAAATGATCCGGCATTGTCCGGAGTCCCGCCGTATGCTCGTTACCGCATGGAATCCGGCGGAGGTCGACGAGATGGCTCTCCCCCCCTGCCACTGTCTTTTTCAGTTCTATGTCGCAGACGGAAGACTCTCCCTCCAGCTCTACCAGCGTTCGGCAGACACCTTCCTCGGCGTACCCTTCAACATAGCCTCCTACGCCCTGCTGCTGCAGATGATGGCACAGGTGACAGGCCTGGAGGCAGGTGAATTTATCCACACGACAGGCGACACCCATCTCTATCTGAACCATCTGGAACAGGCAAAACTACAGCTCACCCGTGAGCCACGTCCCCTGCCGAAGATGAAGATAAACCCTGATGTCAAGGATATCTTCAGCTTCAGATACGAAGACTTTGAACTGACCGATTATCATCCCTGGCCACATATCTCAGCAGAAGTAGCTGTATGAAAAAACAATGAACATGAACATAAACATCATCGCCGCCGTGGCTGCCGACCGGGCCATCGGCTACAGGAACGACATGGTCTATTTCATCCGTGAGGACCTGAAACGGTTCAAGCAGCTGACAACGGGACATACCGTTGTCATGGGACGCAGAACTTTTCATTCCCTGCCGAAAGGTGCGCTGCCCAATCGTCGGAACATCGTACTGAGCCGGACAGAAACTGACTTCCCAGACTGTGACGTCTATCCTTCACTTGACGAGGCTCTCCAGCATATCAGTGCCGGCGAACAGACTTTCATCATCGGCGGGGCCAGTCTTTACAAGGAGGCTCTTGGCATTGCCGACCGGCTTTATCTCACAGAAATCGCCGCCACCCCACCCCATGCTGATGTCTTCTTCCCGGTTTATGACAACGGAACATGGGAGATTGAATCGCAAGAGACACACCCTGCAACCGCAGACCATCCAGCGTTCGCTTTCGTCAATTACATTAGGAAAAAGCCGAGATAAGCCCAGCCCACACCTTCCAACGTCTCTTACAGATTCCCATTCCATTCTTTCCAGCACAGGACTGTTGCCGGAAGTCAGCCCGACACTCCCTGTACCATTACAGACAACATCTGTCCGAGGACAGTTACCGCAATGTAAACCAGCACAGGGAACAGCATTCCCGACCGGTCGGGAATGCTGTTCCCAAGCACCGGGAATATACTTCCCGGCCGTTGGGAACTGACCTCCCAACGGCCGGGACATAAAAAGACACATACAGACCAGAATGTGTCAAAGCACGAATGCCTTTTTGAAAGTCTTACAGTTTAAAACGTCACAACAAGAAAAGCCCATTTCAAAACTCCTTTGTGAGCAGAGAAATAGGCTTTTCCTTATTTTTAGAAAATATCGTCTTACAGACTGGAGGTTGTCAGACCGCCGGTTTTTATTTTGATGTACTCTCGCATCTTATAAAAACCACAACCAGCCTCTTCAGGCCTCCAACCCTATTCTACGACAAAATTATGCAAGTCAACGAACTTGCCGCGCTGGCGGCGTTCCTCAATCATACGTGCCAGCTTGGCCCTGCGGTGCGGTGCAATCCACTTGCGTCCGAAAATATTGGGAATGGCCACGCCAAGAGCGATACAAAGCAACACCAGCGATCCGTTGATGGCGTTCAGGACTGCAAATGTCACCTCACCGACAACACCTTGCATCTCAATGAGCCCGTAGAGCGCACGGTACATCAACACACCCGGGACAATCGGGATGACAGCGGGAATGGTGATACACTGGTGCGGTGTATGCAGGAGGTGTACGGCCTTGATGTTGATCAGCGAAATCAGTGCAGAGCCGCAAAGTGAACCCACTATCAGCCCCAGACCCAAGCCGATATTGCCCGTCGCCGGCCCGAGGTTGATGAAGTTGCGGGAGCATACACAGATAATGCCCCCGACGGCTATCCACGGCATCAGCCGGTAAGGAATGTTGTAAATGGTAGCAAAGCCCATAGCCGATACGGCTGCAGCAATGGCATACTCTATGAAATTATGGTGAGGTGTCATGGACAGATCCTTGACAAAGTTGTCAATACTGCCGCACTTGATGGCGATTGCAATGCCGAACGCCATAGAGACTACAATGAGCAGCGTGTTCATCGACCGGACCAATCCAGTATTGATATGATTGTCCAGCAAGTCGTTGACCGCATTAATCAAAGGAACACCCGGGACAATGTAAAGCGCACAGGCAAGAAGCGGATGCCATGGGGTCGAACTGTACAGGATGGGGCGAAGGAACGCAGGCAGTGCTTCCTGAACAGAAGGGAACGACAGATAAGACGACAGCCATGCCAGAATCGTACTGGCGAAAGCCGCAATTGCAAAATTGGCATAGACGTTCGAACCGGAATGGTTCAGGTACATCCGCAGACGGTTGCCGAAGATGGCAGCAAGGGAGGCATAGAAGAACGCCGTCCAGTCGCAGCCAAACTGGATGCAGAAACCGCCACAGGCAAAGCCCGCCCCGATGGCTATCATCCAGTCTGTATAATAATGTCTGCCGTGAGCAATCTTCTCAAGTTCTTCTTCATATCTGTCCAGAGAATAATCCTCCTGGATGGCGCGCCACGAAAGTTTCGAGATTTCCTGAATGGCAAGCATATTGATTACGTGCTTGTCACAACGCTGCATCTTCGAGAAGCTGTGTGTCTCGTCACTCACATTTACCTGAAGGATGTAATAACCGATGTCCATGTGCAGATTTTCCTTGGGCAGTCCAAGGTAAGCCGCCGTACGTTCCATATTACGTTTCACGCGGCTCGTATCTGCCGAACTCTCCATAAGAATCTGTCCTGTTCTCAGGAGTAAATCAAGTTTTCTGCGAAGGATCTTCTTGGAAGATGCCATCTGATTCTCGTCCATAAATAAACAATCTTTAGCTTGAAAAACGTTTGCAAAGTTACGATTAATTATCCACATAGGAAAATTACCCTGCAACAAATCAAGGTTTTATCCAGACTTTTCACACAGAAAGATAAAAAGATATGCTCCGTGGAGTCTGTGAGAGATTCATGGAAAAGAACAGGATACAGAAAACTTGGAGAGTGTTCCACAATATTAAAATTCCTATGAATGGAAGAATCCATTTTGCAGAACACTTGTTCCCAACCGTGGATGCATAAATTTCTTACCGTAGCGAATTTTCTTCCAACCACAGGAAATTTCTATTACTTCTATTCCATTTCTTAAGGGTGTGAGGGTACGCAAAAGTGTAAATGCCCTTTTGAAAGTCTTACAGTTTAAAATAATCCAATAGAAAAAGACCATTTCAAGACTCGTGTTCGAGTAAAGAAATGGTCTTTTTTTATTCTAAAAAGTACACTGCTTACAAATTAAAAGTCATCAAGTCGTTAATTTGGATTTTGACAATCCCTCATCTACCCAAAGAGTAAGAATGAAAAATAAACCTTGCAAGTAGCTAACAACACTACCAATAACAAATTGAATTATTCCGTGACAGGACGGACACCATTAGCTCCAGCCCGATAGTAGCTTTGTACAGGGTACACCATGGTGTCATATATGAACAGACCACAACCTTGGGAAATACTGCCTGGAACTGCCGACCAAAAGGAGCCTATGATGCCAACAGCTCGCAAAGTACCGTCTTTGTCGCTGCGATTACCCAAAGCAGGGAAATAGATGGTAACATCCTTATTACTGTTTGTCCAAAAATCATGACCGAAGTTGTTTTTGAACTTATTGGGATCGGTAATTCCATCAATGTTGAGATTACTCATATAAGTAGGTGTTCCTCCTTCAGATTTACCAGTGTCGGTAAAGCCAGTAAAGGCATTAGAGGCAGGCATCTTAAAGCCGACAGGACAAGGATCGTAAACAGTCTTAATGACAGGCGCATCATTACCATCTTCAGAAAGTGTTTCTGCATGACTGATGGCAGACCAAAGGTTCAAGTAAGAATAATCTTCAATAGAAGCATTCCCGGAGTCCCATAATGTGCTATGGACATAGAAAGTTTGAGGATTTTGAATAAGATTGACGAAAATATTACCGTTAACAGCTTCGACTTTTTCCTTTTTGATCGAGCCTTGAGCAAGTGTTGTTTCATCAACACCTGGGAAGGCATCCTTACGTCCCCACTGGTAGAGCGTCGCATAACCTCTTCTGATAATTCCGGGGTTCTGTGTGATGGTAATGTCAGTGTACTGCTTTATGCCGTTGTTAACAAGGTCTTGTTCGACACGGAACTTTACACTGCGGGGGGTATGGTAGGCGGTACTCTCCCATTGGGTGGGTGTCCAGCCGAGGGCCTCGGTAGTGAAGTTGTATTTCACACCCTGATGGTTCGTGACCTCAATTGGAGTGAGTGCGCTCTGTGGAGTGAACCACAAATGCCATGACCAGACAACCGTTCCGTTCTTTGTCGCAGCAATCACAGCATTACCACTCTTGATGTCGGAAGTCTTGACCTCAAACTGCAGGAAGGCATTACCGGAAGCGTCGTGTGAAATGACAGCAGTTCCGGCAGTAAGGTGAACGAGATCAGCTTTGTCGGCCCAGACAATTTTGGCACCGTTGACACCGGCATAGGCTCTTCCGTTGGTTTTTTCTATCCAAGGATCCGTGATAGCTTGGTTGTTGTGATCCCTAAACTTGCGTAATATATGTGGATCTTTAGAAGATGAACCTGAAAGAACATCACAGGTATAAGAATTTGGATTATATTTGCCTTTCTCTATAGCATTACCGTAAACAAGTGGGATGCGGTAGTAACCTGGAGCTGAGATAACATAGCAGTTGGCAGTACTGCGAGCAGTATGTCCACCCATCGTAGAAAGGTCATAGTAGTTACCAGCACTACCTAAGGGTATAGCTTTCTTGAGTTCCTCGTTACGTGAAAACAACAAGTCTTTCACTTCTGCCTTCTTAAGCATAGCTGTCCCAGTCTCGGCCACCACGCCTCCATCGCCTTCATTTTTACTAAGACCGACCAACCAATCCGGCTTCTCTGACATAGAGAAATTGCCGTCACCATTGGCGTCGTAGCCGATAACCTTCCAAGACACAGCCTGCTGCTCTCCGTCCTTCTCACGGTAACTGGTAATGGTGTAGTGCTGTGAGGTGGTCTCATCATAGTTGGCAGGACGGGACGGGTTGGTCGAGGTGAGAACGTAGGTCCAGTCAGAGTGCTTTTGGCTTATCTTGTAGGTACGGGTGGTGCCGGCTTTCCATTCGCCCTTGAGGTCAACGTTTATCTCTGTACCGTCTGTGAAGTGGATGTAAGCTTTCACGCCCTTGCCCGTAAGCACCTGCGGTATCATGAAGAATGTGTAGTTGTCTCCCGGCTTGCCCATGACAGTCGTGTTGGGGTTGTAGGCGGTGCTGACTACGATGTCCGAGAGAATGGCAGTACCGCGTACATCGGCGGAGTGATCCCATGTGGCACCAGCACCGCTAAACTCCTTGGAGAGCGTATACTTGCTCTTCATCACAGCATTGCGCAACTCGACACGGTCAATATACTTATTCCAAGAAAGGTTCTGACCAACAGCGAAGCGAATGGCAGTGAGGGCGTGGCGAAAGTCGAGGTCAGCTGTCGGAGAAACCCCATGCGTGGCATAATGTACGTGGCCCGTGCAAGCCGTCATGAAGTCTACCTGCTTCGTTACGTCAGACTCCGTCTCGAAGTCCACGGTAGGGCTTCCCTTCGCAGCAGAAGTTTTGCCGATGTTCATCTTCGTATAATTCTCCTTTGAAGGGAATACGGAAAAGAAGCAGGCGTGAGGGAGCGACCATTCCCATTTGATAGGGGTGTAGAGCTTGCCGTCACTCGTCGTCTTCTCGGCGTGGAACCACTCTGGAGTAGTCAGGATACTGGTGGCAGCACCGCTACGCAGACCTGTCGTTGAAAAGTCACCGTCAATGGCAGTCTTTATCTCGGCACGAGTGGCAGGATTATCCCTCACAGGGTTTACACCCTCAACAGTAGTCTCTATCAGGCAGATATCGTTCTTATTGTTACTCTGTACCTCCAGACGGCGGCCTGAGAAGTCGGCATCGGAAAGACTTGCAGATAAGACACTACGTGTCGTGCCACCTGAACCGCTGATAGACAGGGTCTGTACATCGTTTACGTTGAAGCCTACTAAGACATCACCGGCACCTCCTTGTCCAGACATTAAGTCATCATCGGCACAAGAGACGGCCGACAGCACTACACCGCCCACAAAGAGGGCTGAAAATACATAATGTAAGAATATCTTCTTCATTTTTACTTTTTTACTTTTTACTTTTTGTTCTTTACTCTTTACTGCATCTGAAATCTATCAGCCTTCGATATCGTCATCGTCGTCCCCATCTTCATCAGTAGGTGGAACTACATGGGGTTTGAAGTCCGTATCAGGACTACCAGTCAGCAGATAACTGTCACTGTCGATGTAGAGGGACGAGGCGGATGGTTTTAGGTAAATTTTCCGTTCGCTTAGTTTTTCTTTCTTCATACTGTGTTATTTTTATATTGTTTAAAAATGTTATGTGGAAGGTTAGGAATGTTCTTCGTTTCAAGACACGACGGACCGATACCGGTTTCCCCGACATTTGTCAGTAGCTAAAAACATCTTTGCATCTAATAATCTTACGATTCCTCCGTTCATTGTAGTTTCATTGTAGTATTGTAAAAATAGGATCTTTCCTATTTCTCCTTTTCCGCAGAAAACGAAATAGTACAAAAAAGCAAAGAAAACCTTGGACAGTCCTTTGCCTGCAACATCAGCGCGACATAGTTCATGCGCGCATAAAGGAAAATAAGAAATCGAAATCGGAAATAGGCCTAGCCTAAGAGAGAGAGAGAGAGAGAGAGAGAGAGAGAGAGAGTACAAAATTATTTGGAACTACCAAATAATTACATATTTTTTTCGTTTTTTTTTCTGCAAAGAAGTCCATACTGATACAGCAACATTTACACCTGTTACATAAGGTGAAAAACTGCACATTATCAATATAGTTCTCTGCTTTCTTCACTTGCAATCTCCTTAATACAGGTGCAAAGATAACAAAATCATTTAAAAACAAAAAATATGAGGGGGTAAAATCACTTTTGCCAAAGGAAAACTGTTTTGATTTCTATCTTGATACATATATGAGATTCTTTTTTACAGGAATGGGTACGGTAATCCTTCCGTTCCCACTTCCTGATTATATTGTCGGATATTAATGAAATAAGTGACGGATTTAAGGCAGGTCCTCCTCCGCCAACGCCTTACGAATATTCTCCTTTGCCACGGCCGGCCTCATTGCTTCCTCAAGCGGCATGCCTAACGGTGTTATACATTTCACATAGGTGAAACCGGCATGCAGCAAAGCCTCCGCACCAGACACTCTCCCTGCTATCAGCATCACAGGTACACGTTTCCGGATGCCGTATTCCAGCACTCTGCCAGAAATCTTCCCCATCAACGTCTGTTCATCAGCACTCCCCTCTCCTGTTACAATCAGGTCCGCCCCATCGACAATCTTGTCAAATCCGGCCGTCTCTAAGAGAATGTCAGCTCCAGACTTTGCTTTCGCATCCATGAATTGCAGGAAAGCATACCCCAGCCCACCTGCCGCACCGGCACCACGATCCCATGAACAGTCATGGCCCAGATGAGCCGCTGCCATACGAGCAAAAGTACGTGCCCGACGCTCCAGGCTGGCTGCCATCTGGGGTGTTGCCCCTTTCTGGGGAGCGAACACGGCAGCTGCGCCCTGTTCACCCAAGAGGGGATTATCAACATCCGATGCCAGCGTGATATCCAGATTCTGCGGAAGTCTGTCGTGCCATCCTGCTCCAAAGGCATCCTTCAAAGCTGCCAGCATTCCCAGTCCACAATCGCAGGTAGCCGATCCTCCGAGTCCAACGACAAACCTTCTGAACCCTCTCCGGAAGGCATCAGCGAACAGTTCGCCGACTCCGTAAGTCGTAGTATGCAGAGGATTCAGTTCCTGTTTTCTAAGAAGACTGATACCACAGGCTGAGGCAGTCTCGAGAATCACAGTGCCGTCTGCACTCACTCCATAGGCTGCCCTGATGGGGCGCATGAGTGCATCGTGGCAGCCAACTGTAATTTCCTTACAGTCCAAAAGCTGCGAAAAGACTCCCAGCATACCGTCGCCCCCATCCGTGACAGGAATCCTGACGACCTCGGTATCCCTCCAATGCTCCCGGACTCCTGCCTCAGCAGCAGCCTCAGCTTCCACAGAAGAAAGACATCCCTTAAAGCTATCAATTGCTAAAACGACACGCTTCATAACAACCGCAAAGATATTAAGAAATCTTGAATTATTTGGAATTTACATCTATTATATATATCTTTGCAAGATGAACAGTAATTAGATGCCTTTATGAAACAGTTTTTCAAATTCGTTTTTGCTTCGTTCGTGGGAATGCTTCTCTTCAGCATTGTCATGGCTTTCTTTGCACTCATCACCGTCGCAGGTATGATTGCATCGCAGGATGCAACCAAAGAGCCAGAAGCAAATTCGGTGCTCGTACTGAATCTTTCAGGACAGCTGACAGAGCGGGGCGAAGACAACATCATCAGCCAGCTGCAAGGCAGTACGACAGGCAGCATCGGTCTTGACAACCTGCTCGAAGGTATCCATAAGGCAAAGAAGAACGGCAACATCAAAGGTATATACATTGAGGCAGGGGCTTTCGCAGCCGATTCATACGCCTCGATGCAGGCTCTGCGCAATGCCCTGCTTGACTTCAAGAAGAGTGGAAAGTGGATCATTGCATACGGAGACACCTATACACAGGGAACATACTATCTGGCATCTGCCGCAGACAAGGTCTACCTGAACCCACAGGGACAGATAGACTGGCATGGACTGGCCTCCCAGCCTGTCTTCATAAAGGACCTGCTGGCAAAGGTCGGCGTAAAGATGCAGGTTGTGAAAGTGGGTGCCTACAAGAGTGCTCCGGAAATGTTCACGGGCGACAGAATGAGCGATGCCAACCGGGAACAGACCGCTGCCTACCTGAACAGTATCTGGGGAAACATAACCAAGGAAGTCGGTGCAAGCAGGCAGCTGTCCGTCGTACAGCTGAACGCATACGCCGACAGCATGATAACCTTTGCAGCACCGGCAGATTACGTGAAGATGAAGCTCGTTGACGGACTTGTCTACACAGACCAGATGAAAGATTTGGTAAAGAAGCAGTTAGGCCTCCCATCCGACAAAGACATCCCACAGGTTTCGGTCACTGATTTGAAGAATATCGAAGATGAGAGTCAGAAAGAAGATGACAATCAGATTGCCATCTACTATGCCTATGGCGACATTGTCGACGGGGCGGCCGGCGGTATGTTCGCACAGGGTCACAAGATTGACGCACAGACCGTATGCAAGGACTTGGAGGCACTGGGAAAAGACAAGGACGTAAAGGCGGTTGTACTGCGAATCAATTCGGGCGGCGGTTCTGCTTATGCCTCTGAACAGATCTGGCATCAGATCATGAAACTGAAAAAACTGAAACCGGTTGTCGTAAGCATGGGCGGCATGGCGGCATCGGGAGGATATTATATGTCAGCCCCGGCTAACTGGATTGTAGCAGAACCAACAACGATTACCGGGTCAATCGGCATCTTCGGGATGTTCCCTGATGCCAGTGGTCTGTTTGCAGAAAAATTAGGAGTAAAGTTTGACGAGGTGAAAACCAACCGGCATTCAGACTTCGGAACACAGGCACGCCCGTTCACAGAAGAGGAGATGGCCTTTCTCGGCCAATATGTCGACCGGGGGTACAGACTCTTCCGCCACCGTGTGGCAGAAGGACGCAGAATGACTGACGAACAGGTTGAGAAGATAGCGCAAGGACATGTCTTTACCGGACAGGATGCACGGAAAATCGGACTCGTCGACCAGCTTGGCGGACTGGATGTAGCCCTCATGAAAGCTGCCAAGCTGGCCAAGCTGTCCGGTTACAGCACTTGTTCTTACCCGGAAGAGCCAGGCATCATCGAGCAGCTGTTAGAGCAGACAAAGCCAGACAACTACCTCAGCGAACAGCTGAGAGCCAACTTAGGCGACTATTATGAGCCGTTCTCCCTGTTGAAGACGCTCGGCCGCCAGAGTGCCATTCAGGCACGCCTGCCTTATTTCCCCAACATCCACTAACCGAGAATGGAAGGAGACCATATCAAGATAAACAGATGGCTGTTACCTTTCAGCTGGCTTTATGGCCTTGCCGTAATCATCCGTAATGAGCTGTTTGAGCTGAATATTCTCAAGACCCGACGGTTTGACATCCCGGTCATTTCTGTCGGCAATATTACCGTGGGGGGGGCTGGAAAGACTCCTCACGTGGAATATCTTATACGGCTGCTGAAGGACAAGATGAAAGTGGCAGTGCTTTCACGTGGATATAAGCGCAAGAGCCGTGGCTACGTACTGGCCGGCAACAACACGCCCATGCGTGAAATCGGTGACGAACCTTACCAGATGAAGATAAAATTCCCGGATATCCGGGTAGCTGTAGACAAAAAACGGTGCGAGGGAATAGACCGTCTGACAACTGATGAGGAAACAAAAGACACAGATGTCATCCTTCTGGATGATGCCTTTCAGCACCGGTATGTACAGCCGGGCATCAATATTCTTCTGGTCGACTATCACCGGCTCATCATCTACGACAAACTTCTTCCAGCAGGAAGACTGCGCGAGCCGCTGTCAGGCAAGCATCGCGCCGACATCGTCATCATCACGAAATGTCCTGACACTCTCAACCCGATAGACTACCGCGTATTGAGCAAGGCAATGGAACTCTATCCTTTCCAGCAGCTTTATTTCACGAAATTGGAATATTGCCCACTTGAGCCGATCTTCCATAAAGGACTGTCCATACCGCTGACAGAGATAAGAGGAAAGAACGTTCTTCTGCTCACGGGCATAGCATCTCCCAGGCAACTGGAAACAGATATCAATGCCTATACGGGCAACAACGCACTGACCATGCTTTCGTTTCCCGACCATCATTCATTCACTCAGAAGGACATCAGGCGCATCAATGAGGCTTTTGCCGGCATGGAAGCACCCAGAATGATTATCACTACCGAGAAAGACCAGGCACGTCTTATGGGTATTGAAACTCTATCGGACGACGTTAAAGACAACATCTATGCCCTCCCGATCAAAGTAAGATTCATGCTTGACAAGGAGGAAACATTCAACAAAAAAATAATATCCTATGTACGAAAAAATTCAAGAAACAGCATCTTGGTTAAAAGAGAGGATGAGCACAAGACCAAAGACGGCAATCATTCTGGGAACAGGCCTCGGACAATTAGCTTCAGAGATAACTGACAGCTACGAATTCTCTTATCACGACATACCCAACTTTCCAGTCTCGACAGTAGAGGGACATGCCGGGAAACTGATTTTCGGCAAACTCGGCGGCAAGGACATCATGGCCATGGAAGGACGTTTCCATTTCTATGAAGGATATGGGATGAAAGAAGTTACCTTTCCTATTAGGGTGATGTACGAACTGGGCATCGAGACGCTGTTCGTTTCCAATGCCTCCGGAGGTATGAATCCAGAGTTCAGGATTGGCGACCTGATGATCATCACTGACCACATCAATATGTTCCCGGAACATCCTCTGCGCGGACGGAATTTCCCGACGGGCCCCCGCTTCCCGGATATGCACGAGGCTTACGACCACAAACTGGTTGCGCTGGCCGATGAGATAGCAAAAGAGAAGAACATCCGTGTAATGCATGGCGTTTATATGGGTGTACAAGGCCCCACATTCGAGACTCCGGCTGAATACCGTATGTATCACAAGATGGGGGCTGATGCTGTTGGCATGAGTACAGTGCCGGAAGTCATCGTGGCACGCCACTGCAATATCAAGGTCTTTGGCATCAGTGTCATCACTGACCTCGGCGGATTCGATGTGCCTGTAAAAGTCAGCCATGAAGAAGTACAGGAAGCAGCGAATGCCGCACAGCCACGCATGACAGAGATAATGCGGGAGATTATCAAACGTTCATAATATCCGTTCTGACAACATAGACACAGACACGCAGAAGATGTCTCTTTCATCAAAAAGTCTTACAACATATAAGAATTCTCTTATAGAAGACATACAGGTGGAAGGGACATATGTCTTTTGACTGAATGTCAATTAAACCGGTACTAAATGGAAATAAAGGAAATCGGCGAATTCGGTCTGATTGACCGTATCAAAAGGAATATCAAACCATCCAACAGCTCAACTGTCATGGGTATTGGCGATGATGCTGCCGTCATTCACTATACAGACAAGGAGACGCTCGTCTCCTCACAGTTATTCATGGAAGGCGTGCAATTCGACCTTACTTATATTGACATGGAACACCTTGCCTACAAAGTGGCAATGATTACGATGAGCAATATCTTTGCAATGAACGGACATCCTCGTCAGCTCACAGTTTCCTTAGGTCTGGGCAAACGGTTCAAGGTGGAAGATATAGACCGGTTCTATGCCGGGCTGAACAAAGCCTGTGCAAAATGGGAAGTTGATATCGTAGGGGGGGATATAACCTCCTCATATACCGGGCTCGCCATCAACATTACCTGCATCGGCGAGGCTGGTAAGGATGATATCGTCTATCGAAAGGGGGCAAATGAGACCGATCTTGTCTGTGTGACAGGTGATCTGGGAGCAGCCTATATGGGACTGCAGATTCTCGAACGTGAAAAGACCGTCTACTACCAGCAGGTAGAGGAATATAACAATAAGGTGAAAGAGGCACAGAGCAGAAAAGACACGAAACGGCTTGAAGCACTGCACAGGGAGCGTTCTGCCATCGATGACTTCCAGCCCGATTTTGCAGGAAAAGAATATATCATCGACCGGCAGCTGAAACCTGAAGCACGCGGTGACATTATCAACCGGCTTCGTGAAGCCGGCATACGCCCCACATCCATGACAGACATTTCAGACGGATTGGCAAGCGAACTGAAGCAAATATGCGGAATGAGCCACTGCGGATGCAGAATTTACGAAAAGAACATTCCTATTGACTACCAGACGGCAGCCACCTGCGAGGAATTCAACATGAACCTGACGACTGCTGCTTTGAACGGTGGAGAGGATTATGAGCTACTATTCACTGTCCCCATCGGAGACCATGAAAAGATAGAGAACATGGAGGGCATCAGACAGATAGGATACATCACAAAAGAATCCTTGGGTGCTTACCTCATCACCCGGGATGGCAATGAGTTTGAACTCAAGGCACAGGGATGGCCCGCGAACAAAAATTAAGACATCTGCTAAAGAATATGAACGCAAGGAAAAATATTTAGAAAAGTTTGGAGGAACAAAATAAAAGCACTACCTTTGCATCGCAATTCAGGAAGAGTGCTAACAAACACTAAAAAGTATTGCAGAAAGATGGTGCCATAGCTCAGTTGGTAGAGCAAAGGACTGAAAATCCTTGTGTCCCCGGTTCGATTCCTGGTGGTACCACTCCTCCTTTCATCAGGGCGGTTCTCGAAAGAGGCCGCTCTTTTTTCGTGTCGTTCTGTCCGGGAAACGGACAACATCCGTTCCAAAACAGGCCATAAAACAGAGACTTATAATATCCGGCAAATACCAGCATTATATATCTGCAGTTCCAGAGTCCCAGCAAGGGACAGTGCAGTCGGGTGAACATTTCCCATGTAAATCAGCCATCAGTGTCCAACTGTATATGAGGGCGTCAGGAATGAACCGGCCTCTCCTGCAGATGTGTTGAGGCCCATCACTTATGGAGTTGTCGGCAGACACCAGCCGTGTTGACGGCCCGCTCCATGCAATATATTGCCGGGACGGGATCGGCTTGTAGCTGGAGAAGAGCTGTTGCCGGCACGACTTATTGGAGCAAGAAGCTTGCTTTTCCGAAAACAATGCGGAATTGTCCGTTTAAAAGAAATTACACATGGGAAATCATACTGTTTGAGTTTTTATACAGCATTCAATAAACATAAGTGCAGGAAAGGGGAATAACATAAACTCGGGAACCAGTCAGTCCCACACGTTAAAGCCATACACTTTACACGAAAGTCGTCTACGCATTCAACGGAAGAACCCTATAATTGCAATACAAGCAATACCGGATATATGGTATATTTTCATTAATTTTACACTTTTGTGATTCACACGTTTACATCCGATAATCTGTTTCTCATACGATCCATACTTTAGAAGGGTCAAGCATTCCTTATAGAGTGTCCGACGTATCTGTGGACATACCCTATCCGCCGATTCCGTATCGACAAAGACAAGCAAATGTGCAGAACCGAGAAACAGACCATCAGTTTTTAACATTCCAAAGACTTACAAACAGTTTGGTTAACAACTGATAATTTTCCAACGGAAATTTGCGAGATAGACGAATATCAATTATCTTTGCAGTGTTTTCCACAGGAAACAACAAAGACATTATCAGCTGGATGGCATACAGTGCCCTCTGGCAAGTATAAACAGAAAAAGAAAGACTGAAGAATGAAACGTACAGCAACACTTGTGACAGCCATGATGGCATTTGCGCTGACTGCCTGTACACAAAACAACAAGCCTTCCGGAACTTTGGAAAAACAGATGGACTCGGCGCAGACAAAAGGAAAAACAGAAGTAAATAACCAAAAAGAAAAAAAAGAGAAAAAGATGAATGTAAAAGAAATGACCGTAGAGACATTCAAAAAGCAGGTGATGGATTTCGAGAAGAACCCCGACAAGTGGTCGTTCAAGGGTGACAAACCTGCCATTATAGATTTCTATGCGACATGGTGCGGGCCCTGCAAGGCCACAGCCCCTGTCCTGGAGGAAATAGCAGGTGAGTATTCCGGTAAGATTGATGTCTACAAGGTCGACGTAGACAAAGAGGCAGAATTGGCTGCTCTCTTCGGCATCCGCTCGATTCCATCATTGCTTTTCATCCCCAAGACAGGTGAACCGACGATGAATACAGGTGCGATGAACAAGCCGCAGTTTGAACAGGCTATAAAGTCTGTCTTGCTGAAGTAAGACTCCATAACAACAGTAATGGACAATCATTGCATTAACAGAATCCGTGATATTTTTCGTTCCATCATGGCTTTTGAAGGCAGTCTGCAACGGCAGCTTGGGCTGAACATCAATGAAACCATGCTGCTCTGCCTGCTTTCAGAACATGATGGACCGATGCTTGCAGGTGAAATCTCCGACAAGATGGGATTGACACGCTCAAACACTTCCAAAGTGATTGCCGCACTGGAACGTGCCTCACTTATCCGACGCCGTGCCTGCTCTCAGGACGGCCGCTGCCAACGTTTCCACATCACCAGACGCGGGATGGAAAAGCTGGAACAGCTTCACTGTGAATCCATCTGTGTGCCAGATGAACTGAAAGACATGATGCAGGTACAAGTCCATGATACCTTGTAGGAAAGAAATGGGAATCAAGACTTCCTTCTTCGAATCAAAACATCAAGAATCTGCTTATCGGCAGGTAGATAACCCTGCAGGATGCTGTATGCGGAGGAATAATACTATCTTTTTTTCTCAACCGGAACACAGCACCATCGAGACACTTTGAGCATGACGCTCAGCCCGGGGACTTCTTTCAGAAGATAATACTTCTTGCTCGAGCGGACCAGCCGTCCACTCAACCCTTTCAGCGGACCGAACCGCACATAGACTTCGTCTCCCGCTTTCATTCGTGCTTCCTCAGACGAAAGGAACTTGCGCATGGTAATCTCCGGATTACACATCAGGCGGAACTCATACATCTGTCCATGAGGAATAAGCGCATACTCCTGCGAGTCCTTAGATTTCCTCAGAACGCTTATCTTATAGTTTGCAGTCTGGATAATCTTTCTGAACAGCTTCTCGTCAGCCAACTGCTTTACAAAGATAAGATTACGGACAACAGGACGCAATACCTGACGTGGCCTTCCGTTATGCCCCTCAATATCAATATACTTTTCAGGGATGAAGCATTCCAGCCCTTGTTCCCTGAAGAAAGTCCTGACATCCTCTAGCCGGAGCGTAAAGAGTCTCACCGCATACCAGGAAGCTCCGTCGTCTACAATTTCTTCTGTATATCTTGCTGCCTCTGCCATTGTATCTGCAAAAATAATAAATATATGTCAGATATGTAGCCAGTTTTCCATAATTCTTTTCCCATCCGGTGTCAAGACACTTTCAGGATGAAACTGTATGCCGTGGATGTCATAGGTTCTGTGATGCAATGCCATAATCAGCCCCTCGTCACTCTCTGCCGTTATCTCAAGGCAGTCGGGCATGCTTTCCCGTTCTACAACCCAGCTGTGGTATCTTCCCACAGGAAACTGTCGTGGCAGACCGGCGAACAATGGTGTGTCGGCAACCTGTGTCACCTTTGCAGAAACACCGTGGAACACATCGGACAGATTCAGCAGTCTGGCACCGAATACCTCTCCGATGGCCTGATGTCCCAGGCAAACTCCTAAGATAGGCCTTATACCGGCATAACGGCGGATTACATCCAGCAGCAATCCCGCCTCTGACGGAATACCGGGTCCAGGACTCAAAACAATACGGTCGAACGCCATCAGGTCCATGAGGTCGAACCGGTCATTGCGGAGAACCGTCACATCCGCTCCCAGTTCCTTGATCATATGGACGAGATTATAAGTAAAAGAGTCGTAGTTGTCAACGACTGCACATTTCGTTCTCATTGGCATTATTGACGCATTTGAAAGTACTCAGGTTATCTCAGTTTGTCGAGAAAAACCTTCAGCCGGGTTGTGTCTTTAAAGGCTGGAGCCGTCTCGAACTCTTCGTTCAGGTCGATGCCGTAGAACCGGGGATGTGAAAAAGACTTCAGTCTATCTGTATTCTTCGTCCCAATCGCTCCGCCCAGAAAGAAAGGAACATCTCCTCTGTATGCTTCCAGCAAGGTCCAGTCATCCATTCCCGCCTGCAGGTCAAAGAGAAAGTAGTCCACGCTATCAGCAAAATCCTTATATAATTCCATATCTTCACGGCATGTAACCGCAATACGTTTCATAATCCGTATCCCGGCATGGATGTCCGGGTCGAGGGTGCGGCGCAGGTTGTCTATCATAACGGTACTCTCTTCTCCGTCAAGCTGGACGATGTCAAGCCCATAGTTGACAACGCGCATAACAATGTTCTGCGGCATATCATCGGCAAAGACACCGCATAGCAGATATTTCTTCGTCTGACCACACCTGCCATTCGAAAGAATGGGAGACAGACTGCCGTAATCGGGTATAATGCCGGAATATGACGGAATCTGGCTGACATAACGTTCGCTTCCAGGGCGAAAATCAAGTCCTATCCAGTCTGCACCAGTCTCCAAAACATCGTGAATATTACGGGCTTCACGCATACCACATACTTTTATGATCATGATGATGTAAAATGCTCAAATGGTTTCACGCTGCAAAATTACATAAAAAACCTGAATTAAACCTCTGTACAGTCAGGAGAACCGCTTTCTTTCCCAAACGGATTAACGGATTTCCAAAGGACGACAACAGAAGCAATCAGACGGGCATTCCTGTCGAACCAAAAGACAGGACAGCAGTGGTCACATGAAAATATTATTGTAAACGGATATAATAATATCATTTCCCCAACGTTTAGAAGACATAAGTAACTCTCAACAAAACTTTTCAATCAGCCTATGATAAGATCATTTACCTCTGAAGAGCTGAAGCCGTCTGAAAAGACACTTCACATCATCCGGCAGATAGCCTACACCTATCGTGTCATCAGAATCAACGGTAAAATGCAGTCTCTTTGCCTGAACTAAGAACAATATGGAAACAATCGTATCACCCTCACTGCTCTCTGCCGACTTTCTCCATTTGGACAAGGAAGTTGAGATGATCAACGAGAGCGAGGCAGACTGGCTGCACATGGATGTCATGGACGGTGTATTCGTCCCCAACATTTCTTTCGGTTTCCCTGTTATCAAGGCCGTCGGCAAAGCCTGCCGCAAGCCGATGGACGTACATCTGATGATTGTACATCCAGAGAACTACATCCAGCAGACAGCCGATGCAGGAGCCGCCATCATGAATGTACACTATGAGGCGTGTGTCCACCTGCACCGGACGCTCCAGGCTATCCGTGCAGCAGGCATGAAAGCCGGCGTGACGCTGAACCCGTCAACACCTGTAAATGTCCTTGAAGACATTATCGGGGACATTGACATTGTCCAGCTCATGAGTGTGAATCCTGGGTTCGGCGGACAGAAGTTCATCGAGCACAGCATCCGGAAAGTGCAGCGGCTCCGCCAGCTCATTGAGCGCGAGAGCAGCCGGGCACTCATCGAAGTAGATGGCGGCGTGCAGGCAGAAACGGCTCCCCGGCTTGTCGATGCCGGCGTAGACATCCTGGTCAGCGGCAGTTATGTCTTCAAGGCCGATGACCCCAAAGCTGCTATCCATGCGCTGAAAGGACTGAGGAAAACGTCGTCGGACCGTTCATAGGAACGGTGAAAGCAGGTGGGCGAACCATCCGCGGAGACGCTGCCAGGGCGTACGCCATTGTCTCCATCTTGCTTCCGTGAGTCTGAAGCAGTCTTTCTTCTGTGCCTCGAACAGCTCGTCCAGCTCATGCGTGGTGCAGGCATCAAGGATTACGGCGTTCTCCTCGCGGTCCCACCGCAGGCTTCTCGCATTGAGATTGGCCGACCCCACCGTACAGAACTGGCCGTCTACCATGATGATTTTCGTGTGGTGAAAGCCCGGTTCATACATCCAGACCGTGCAGCCGTCTTTCATCAGCCGGTGTGCATTGTAGAATCCACAGTCGGGCGTCAGAGGGATGTCGCTCTTCACACTTAGCAGTATTTCCACTTTCACCCCCCGCTTTACCGCATTGCGAAGTGCTTTCTTCAATGCGTGGCTCAGCGTGAAGTAGGGGTTGATGAGCTTTATACTGTCCTTTGCATCGTTGATGGCACTGAGATAGAAATAACGGATGATATCTTTCGTGACGTGTGGTTCACGGTTGATGATACCCACCATCTTCTTCCCCGCACTCCTGCAAGTGTCCGGTTTCAGTCCTTTTATGTAGTCTGCACCGGTTATGCCCCGATAGTACTTTGCACCATGCACGTTCTTTCCGGAGGCAAGCAGCCACATCCGCAGAAAGATCTTCTGAAGTGTGTTGACCTCGTCACCCTCGATCCGACAGTGCATATCGTGCCACGACCCTACCACCTTCGTACCTTTTATATAATAGTCGGCCACATTCATGCCGCCCGTGTAGGCGATCTTCCCGTCGATGATGACGATCTTGCGGTGGTCACGGTTGAAGAGGTCGTGCAGCCATGGGAACTCCATCGGCTTGAACTCATAGATTTCAATGCCCTTTTCACGGATTGCCTTCAGATGCCGTTTCTTCATCGGACGGTTGTTGCTTGCATTGCCGAAACCGTCGAAGACGGCCCTCACTTCAACGCCTTCCTTTGCCTTTGCGGCCAGATGGCGTATCAGTTCCTCGTTGATGGAGTCGTTGCGGAAGTTGAAGTATTCCAGGTGAATGCTCGAGCGTGCCTGGTCAATTGCCTTGAACAGGTCGTCGAACTTCTCCTGTCCGGTCGTCAGCAGGGTGACGGAATTGTCATGAGAAAAACTCACCCCTTTCCTGCGGAGCTGATTGACGAGCAGGGAGTCAGCTCTTGTTTCCGAAGATGTATGTTCCCCCGGAACAGTCACCCTCACATTGCTTTGCGCTGAAAGCAGGAGGGGGAAAGACAGGCAATATAACGCCATCACGGTTGTGATGGCGTTTCTTTTTTTATGATTCACGATTATCACTCTCATTTTTCTTCAATGGCAGACAACAGCCTTGCAGGTGCCGGATGCCTTGTCTGTCATGTGTCAATATCACTGTCAGGACGGATGAAGCCTGTTCCTACAGCATACAGCTGTAATGGTCGACGACACCCAGCAGATGCCTCTCCGCATCGCATACCAATACGGTATGAATCTTGTTCTGGTGCATGATCCGCTGGATTTCCGTTATCTTAGTCGCCGGCAGAACCATCTTCGGTTCTCTCGTCATGATGTCGCTCACGGTATGGTCGAAGAACTCCGCCTGCCATCGCTCCATCGCACGGCGGATGTCGCCGTCGGTTATCAGCCCGACGACTTTTCCGTCAGAGAGCGAAACGCCCAGTCCCAGCTTTCCTTTACTGACATGGATGATTGCCTCGCCCAGATGCATCTTCTCCGGAATGATGGGCAGGTCGTCCGAACGCATCACATCCTGCGCCGTTGTCAACAGACGTTTGCCCAGCTCACCACCCGGATGGAACTGTGCGAAGTCCTGTGGTTTAAAATCCCTGACACGCATCAGTGCGACCGCCAGCGCATCGCCCATGACAAGCGCAGCGGTCGTCGAACTCGTCGGGGCAAGGTTCAGCGGACAGGCCTCCTTCTCCACCCACACCTTCAGGTGGGCTGTGGAGTATTTCGCCAGCAGCGATTGCGGGTTGGCACTCATGCCGATGATGGGAATGTCCATGTGGAGTACCATCGGGATGAAACGGAGCAGCTCGTCTGTCTGGCCGGAATTGGAAAGGGCAAGGACAACATCGTCCTTCGTCATCACTCCCAGGTCACCATGATAGACATCCAACGGATTGACAAAAAATGCAGGTGTGCCGGTAGAAGAAAGCGTCGCCGCAATCTTGGCACCGATGTTCCCGCTCTTCCCCACTCCGGTGACGATGACCTTCCCCGTACAGTGATACATAAGGCTCACCGCCCTGTCAAAGTTCTCGTCCAGCTGGTTGATCAGGTTGAACGCAGCATCCGTTTCCTCCTTGATGCACTGTATGGCATACGCCCTCACCTGTGTCAGTCTTTGTTCTGCTTCCATCATATCAGCTTCCCGATTAATCCGTCCAGTTTGTCCAGTTCAAGCATATTGGCCGCATCCGACAGACCGGCGTCCGGGTCGGGGTGTACCTCAAAGAAATATCCTGTCGCACCGAAGGCCTTGGCTGCCAACGCCATGGAAGGCACGAACCTGCGGTCGCCGACGGTCTTCCCGTCTCCTGCGCTCGGACGCTGCACACTGTGCGTACAGTCCATGATGACACGTGGGACAATCTCCTTCATGTCAGGGATGTTGCGGAAGTCGACTACAAGATTGTTGTAGCCGAAGCTGTTGCCGCGTTCCGTGAGCCATACCTCTCCGGCCCCGCTTT
Organism: Prevotella denticola; assembly: GCF_900454835.1. GTDB lineage: Bacteria > Bacteroidota > Bacteroidia > Bacteroidales > Bacteroidaceae > Prevotella > Prevotella denticola. Next base: position 1,143,129 of record NZ_UGTM01000001.1, read on the forward strand.
CCATGCACTTCTGTACAGGATAGCGCATATCGCGCCCGCTGAGGAACTGCGCTTTCTTTATGTTGACCGTCTTCCCCGTCCTGGCAGCAGCTACAAGCAAGTCGGTCTGCCGGCAGAGGAAAGCGGGAATCTGAATGACATCCACGACCCTGCCCACGGCCTCTGCCTGGCAGCTCTCGTGTATATCCGTCAGTAGGCGCAGCCCGTATTTCTCCTTGACGGCCTGCAGCATGGCAAGTCCTTTTTCGAGTCCAGGACCGCGAAAGGAGTGCAGGCTCGTCCGGTTCGCCTTGTCAAAGCTCGCCTTGAAGATAATGTCTATCGCATATTTCCTGTTCAGCCGCACGAGTTCAGCCGCAACAGTGTCAAGCAGTTCCGGAGTCTCGATGACACAGGGACCTGCAATGAAAATTGGTTTATCCATCATATACTTGAAATCTACAGCTCCTGTTTCGCAGCCAGCATCGAGTTTCTGCCTTCAGGAGCAATGCAAAGTTATATATAATAAGGTGAACCGGCAAGAGTTTAACGTTCATTTACATCCTTGATGCAAAACTTATGGATAAAATTTGGTGGTTTAACCTAAAAGTCTTTACTTTGCAGCCAGATAAAGAAACTTCCTTGATTGTTTTGACGGTCAGAAGTTCCATTAAGAAAGATAATATTCAGTATTAACAATTAAAAGTTTTCTATTATGAAAAAGGTTTTAATGACACTTGCAGTTGCATTCATCGCAGTTGCAGCAAACGCACAGGTTTACGTAGGTGGCAATGTCGGCATCGGTTCTTCTAAGAGCGGTGATGCTGATGCAGTCACAACTTACAAGGTCCTCCCGGAAATCGGCTACAACATCAACCAGAACTGGGCCATCGGTACAACCGCAGGATGGGGCAAGGGCAATCCTGTCAACATCGAGGGTGAAACCCAGAACTATTTCACGGTAGAGCCTTACGTTCGTTACACTTTTGTACGCAGCAAGTACATCAATGCTTTCGTTGATGGCGGCTTCGGTTATACTCATGTCAACCATGCCCATGGCGCAGCTGCTTCCGTAAACGCATGGTCAGTAGGTGTAAAACCGGGTATCTCTGTAAACCTCAGTCCGAAGGTAAGCTTCGTAGCACACGTAGGTTTCGCCGGCTGGAAGTCTGCTAAGGCTGATGTTGATGGAGCTAAGTCAAGCGATGCCTGGGGTGTAGACCTCGACGGCAACAACGTTACATTCGGTGTCTACTACAACTTCTAAAGAGCACTGTTCTGAACAAACTTAATATTTATAGAAGAGGGATGCGTCACTTAGACAGCGCATCCCTCTTTTTCTTTTTCAGTCCTCCGGGGGCTTCGGCCTTCATGCTGTCGTCCGATACATTTTGTCTGGACGAGCAGCCGGAAGAAGATCAATAATGTATATTTCCCCGGCAAGATTGTAAAATTAACGGAAACACATACCCTTCCTTCACTACAGAGTGATGCCATCCTAAGCATCCGCCGAGGAGGAAAGGCATCGGACAAGTCTGACGGGAATCTGCCGCATTTGCAAACCGCTCACAGACAGGCAGGTAACACGTCCGTGCGAGAAGGTGCTTAGTTGCATCGCAAACAGGCCTCAACAGGCTTGCAAGTAAGCACTGTTTGGAACGCAATCAGGCGTTAGTAAGAACCCAGGAAACGGCCTGTCACGATTCCGGTGTCTGTTTTCCGTTCGGGGAAAGCTCCTGCAACAGGATATGACAGGATGTTTCCCGTCCAGAATGTAAAGTTATTTTCCAATCCGGACATTCCTCCCTGATGTGGCTTTTGATCAGTCTCCCTGCTGATGCCTGAGTGTGATTTCACGCTGCGGGAATGGAATCTCGATGCCGTTTCTGTTCAGGGTATCATAGATACATTCCATGATGACACTGTCGTCGGTTCCCTGTGTAAGCACATTCACCCATACAAGAATCTTCAACGTGATACAGCTGTCATCGAAGCTCTTGAGCAGTACATTGACCGGTTTCTTCTCGTAAGTGATTCCCAGAGCCGTAATGGCATCGATGAGCAGGGCTTTTACTTCCTTGATGTTGCTGCCGTATGCCACGCCCACTTCCAGGATGTCCAGTTCGTAGCCATGGTTCTTCGTCATGTTCTTGTAGTTCTTGGTGAAGAGCTGGGAGTTCTGGAAGGCGATGATCGAACCGTCGAGCGCCTCAATCAAGGTTGAAGTATAGCTGATGGAACTGACACGTCCCCGCACGCCTTCGCAGATGATGTAGTCGCCGATCTTGATGCGTCCCGTCATGAGAGAGATGCCGTAATAGATGTTCTCGAGAATATCTTTCATGGCAAAACCAATACCCGTCGACAGACCGCCCGTCACGACAACCAGCCATGTGTTGCTGATTTTGAAGACACTGAGGGTCGTCAGCAGCCATGCCCCCCAGACGACTACCTGCAGGACATTGATGTACATTGTTCCCCGGGCTGCCGCCGTGGAGGGGTCACTTCTCTGGAGGTACAGCTTGATGGCATCCCGGACTGTCTGGTTCAGGTAGTTGAAGACGAACCACAGAATGGTTACCAGGGCTATCGAGTAAATGCTGATTCTGAACTTGTCGGAATTGATGAAGTCTGTCCGGAACAGTTTCCAGGTCAGGTCGCTGAGGTTGAAGACGTCAGTAGCCCAGTAGACAGCGAGGATGAACGATATGACCAATGCAGTCGGGATGAGGACGGCATCGACGAAACGGATGAGCCATATTCTGCCGACAGGCATGTTCTTTACCGGATGTCTCTTCTTGTACTGGTCCAGATAATCGTGGAAGAAAGCGATTGTCAGTATGCAAGCCAGCTGCATTGACCACCAGATGATGCCCTGCACCGCCAGCATCGTGTAGCCGATCCATGAACTTACAAGGGAGAACATGAATACGAACAGCGAGAAGTAGGCCAGATTGAGGTCGTAACGCGGAACCAGTCCGTGATATTTGCAGATCATCCTTGTCTGCCACAGCGCATTGACAAGCAGCAAGGGCGGAAACAGCAGCGTCACGATGGAGCCGGGCAGCATGACGATGCGGAAAGTGATGACCGTGAAAGCCACGACGATTAGCGGATAGTAAATGCGATAGGTGTTATGTGTCTGCGACCCGTCCACACGCAGGAGCAGGGAGGCGAAGATGACGGCCAGCATCCAGGTGTATTCCAGGAGCAGGCTGCAGGCCATGTGGACGAAGTTGGAAGGCGACAGCAGACGGATGATGACCAGGATGATGCTGAATGTGACGACGGAGGCGAGCATGATGATGCAGGTGCGTTTGGCAAGGAAGGCATGGCTTTTCTGCTCGAAACGGTCGGTCTTCATCACCTTCGTGACCAGAAAACGGATGCTCATGTAATTGATGAAGATGGCAATCAGGCCGTATACGAGTATCATGCTGAAGAGCGTGATGATCCATCTCACATCCCACTGCGACCTCACGACGCTCTGCGGCGTGTATTTCTCGGAGAGCGAGGAGTTCATGTGGCTGATACGGTAGGGTGCCGTCTTGAGAAACTTTATATAGTTGTCACTCCCGTTTGCGAAAATGCTTGCCTGGATTTCCTCGTATCTCTGCTGTGCGTAAGTATCGAGCGCCTGCAGCTGATGACGGTTGTATTCATAGTACTGGATGTATTCCTGATAGGAATCGTTGCGCTCTTTCAGCATACGACGGATGCTTACGGCAAGGGTAAGACAGACATTGCGGTCGGTCTTCATCCGTGCGGTAAGTCCGAAGGTGTACATCGTGCTGAGCACGTTGATGAGCGAATCATAGCGTGCAATCTCCTCATTGCTCTCCGTGATGAGGTCGTGGAACGGGCGGGTACGGTTCTGGAAGTCCTTCCACAGCTCCGTTGCCTGCTGGCATGCGTAGGTGAGGTCGAAGATGTTGTCGGCTTTCTGAGAATAGAGCATCAGTGACACCTGTGCCGACTTGTCGCCGATTTCCTTCAGCTGGTTCATCACCTGCTCGTTCACGTACTTCGACTTGTTGAGCTGTTTCGTCTGTTCAAGATGCTGCGTGATCAGTTCGTGCCGAAGCACGGAGAGAGAATTCTTCAGCGAATCTTCCTGCAGGACGGCACGTGCCGGAAGCGTGAGGAGGAGCAGCGAAAGGGTGATAAAGAATAGCTTTCTGCACATATCTGTTTTATTGAGAAGATGACTCTTGCAGGTCAAGGTGTTCTGCATGGACAGTTTACGAATATCCATACAGTCCCGTCCGGCCGACGGACTGCCAGGGAACACGCCCCGGCATCCGGGCCACGGTCACCTCATTCCTGGTTTCTTAATGCGTACAAAGGTACGGAAAGTTTGTCGTTTAGAATTGAAAAAGAGAGGAAAGGTAGAGCCGCAAACGGTTTTTATGGCCTGACAAGGCCTGTAAACGAATAAAAATGTGTAAGTTTGCACGAAAAAAGAAAAATATGATATTGATTGCAGACAGTGGCGGATCCAAGACAGACTGGGCATTGGCCGGACGGACGAACGATAACAACAGGTGCGTCCTGAAGGTCCGTACACAGGGACTGAATCCGTTTCACCAGCCGAAGCATGTCATTCTGAAGATACTGGAAGAAGAACTGAAACCGGCACTGCAAAGAGCTGTAAATCAGGACAGGACCTTCCGGGGAGAAACAGACACGGACGGGAGGGTATCGCAGATTGCTTTTTATGGGGCTGGCTGCACGGAAAGCCTTGCACCTATTGTCAGCGAGGCACTTGCAGCAGCCTTCCCCACAGCAGAAGTCATGGTTGACAGAGACCTGCTGGGTGCAGCCCATGCCGTATGCGGCAGTGAAGCGGGTATCGCCTGCATTCTGGGAACAGGTGCCAACAGCTGTCTGTATGACGGCGGACGGATTGTGGCGAATGTGCCCCCCCTGGGGTATGTCCTGGGCGACGAAGGCAGCGGGGCGGTATTGGGCAGGCTGTTCCTCAACGGCATCTTCAAAGGCGATCTCCCGGCAGAGCTGCGTGAGAAATATCTGTCGTGGAGCGGTCTGACCTATGCCGGAATCATAGACAGCGTCTATCGGCAGCCGCTGGCCAACCGCTTTCTGGCCGGTATAGCAAAGTTTGTAAAGGACAATCTGCAATACACTGATTTAGAACGTCTGGTAAGCCGGAACTTTGATGATTTCTTTCAGAAGAATGTCATGAAGTATTCCGCTTCTCCCATCCGTGCGGTATCTGCCGTGGGAGGCATTGCCGCCGCCTTCGAACAGCAGTTGAGGGAGAGTGCCCGACGGTTTGACTATGAGGTGGGAAAGATAATTGCCGCCCCCATAGACGGCCTGATAGAATACTACACGTAGCAGATTTGCATAGAGAAAAGACAGAAGGTAAAAGAAGACAATGCACGGACATACAGACAACTATACTTTCCTGACACAAGGTCCGATACACCGTGTGATCATCACCATGGCAATACCGACCATCATCTCGATGCTGGTGACGGGACTGTACAATCTTGCGGACACATTCTTTGTCGGCAAGATTGATACACAGGCGACGGCAGCAGTAGGAATCGTCTTCTCCATGATGTTCTTCGTGCAGGCCATGGGGTTCTTTTTCGGTCATGGGTCTGGGAATTATATCTCACGTGAGCTGGGCGCACGCCGGCATGGCAATGCGGTCAAGATGGCTTCGACGGGGTTCTTCAGTTCGTTCTTCTTCGGACTGGCAATCCTTGTCCTGGGCGAAATCTTCCTCACGCCGCTCTCTGTGATGCTCGGGAGCACGCCTACCATCCTCCCTTATACGGAGGACTATATGCGCATCATTCTCCTTGGCGCGCCCTTCTTGACCTCCTCCCTTACGCTGAACAACCAGATGCGTCTGCAGGGAAATGCCAACCTCGCCATGTATGGAATCGTGACCGGAGCCGTACTGAATGTCCTGCTCGACCCGTTCCTCATCTTCACCTGTAGAATGGGGGTCAGCGGAGCTGCCTGGGCTACGGTCATCGGACAGGCAGTATCATTTGCCATACTCTTCCTGATGACACGACGAGGAGAAAACATAGCCATCCATTTCCGTAACTTCTCACCTTCCCGGCAGGCTTACAAAGAAATCTTCTATGGAGGAAGTCCGTCGCTCATGCGGCAGGGGCTGGCCTGTGTGGCGACAATGTCGCTGAATGTCGCTGCCGGCGTGTATGGCGATTCTGCCATTGCGGCAATGAGCATTGTGGGGCGCATCGCCATGCTGTCTTTTGCCGCCGTCATCGGTCTGGGGCAGGGATTCCAGCCAGTCTGCGGCTTCTGTTATGGTGCCGGACTGTATGACAGGCTGAAAGAAGCTTATAAGTTCACCGTAGCCATCGGAACAGCCTTCCTGATAATCCTTGCCGTTGTCGGCTGGATTATCAGCGGGTCGCTCATCGGAGTCTTCCGTGACGACCCGGAGGTGATAGCCGTCGGCTCCGTAGCACTGCGCTGGCAACTATGCACCTTCCCTCTCAATGCGTTTATCCTCGCAAGCAATATGCTTGCACAGACCTGCCGCAAGCCCTGGAGGGCAAACACGCTGGCAGCTGCCCGGCAGGGCCTGTTCTTTATTCCGCTCATCTTTCTACTCCCCTCTTGCTACGGACTGACGGGGGTAGAGATGTGTCAGGCGGTCAGTGACGTGTGTTCGTTTGCGCTGACGCTGCCCATCATCATCTATACTTTCCGCGAGTTCACGCGTGAGGCTGCCGAAAGAAAGGAGGCAGCATGAACACCTTGCATATAAAGAACATGGTCTGTGACCGCTGCAAGATGGCTGTCAGGCAGACACTGCAGCACGTGGGGCTTCATGCCCTGAAGGTTGATTTAGGTGAGGTTACCCTTGAGGAGAGTCCGTCGCCCGACCAGCTGGCAGCGCTCCGTGAAGAGCTGGAACAGATCGGCTTCAAGCTCCTTGATGATCGGCGGCAGCAGACGGTAGACCTTGTCAAGTCGGCACTCATCAAGCGGGTTCTTTATCAGAAAGAGACTCCAGTGACAACGATCAGCGATTATCTCTCGCAGGAGCTGCACCAGGACTACAGCGCACTGTCCAAGCTCTTCTCGGAGACTGAGGGTAAAAGCATAGAACGCTATTTCATAGAACTGCGCATTGAACGGGTGAAAGAGCTTATCTGCTATGATGAGCTGACCCTCACGCAGATAGCCCTGCGTATGCATTATTCTTCCGTAGCCTATCTTTCCAGTCAGTTCAAATCGGTAACAGGGCTGACACCGTCGCAGTTCAAGGCCGCCGAAGGCAACCGCCGCAAGGCACTGGACAGACTTTAGAAATGGCCGGAAGGGGTCTGGAAGCCATACGGGGCAGCAAAAACTTCAACGCATCGGCTTCTTCCGCCATCTCTCCGACTTTCCTGATTTACCGGACATTTTCGATGACAACAAATAAAAATATGAATGAAATCCTTGGCAAATCAGAGATTAAATGGTAACTTTGCACTCGTTTAGCAAAATCAGACATTTAAAATAGTTGGATGAAGAATGACAGAATGAAATTCAAGTACCGCGTGAACGAGCAGATTCGCGTTCGGGAAGTACGTGTGGTAAGCGACAACGGGGCCGAAGTGATGCCTACAAGGAAGGCGTTGGATCTGGCTCATAAAGAAGGAGTTGACCTTGTGGAGATTTCTCCTAACGCACAGCCACCGGTTTGTCGTATCATCGACTATTCCAAGTTCCTCTACCAGCAGAAGAAGCATCAGAAGGAATTGAAACAGAAGCAGGTAAAGCAGGAAGTAAAGGAGATACGCTTTGGTCCGCAGACTGACGAGCACGACTACAACTTCAAGCTCAAGCATGCACAGGAGTTCCTCAATGCAGGCAACAAGGTGCGTGCATACGTCTTCTTCCGTGGCCGTTCCATTCTCTTCAAGGAACAGGGCGAAGTGCTGCTGCTTCGCTTTGCCAATGACCTTGAGGAACTTGCAAAGGTTGAGCAGCTGCCGAAGCTCGAAGGCAAGAAGATGTTTCTCTATCTTGCCCCGAAGAAGGCCGGTGTCGCCAAGAAGAGCCAGCAGAAACGTGACCGTGAGGAGGCAGAGGCCGGTGCAAAGAATGCCGTCGAGGCTGCTCCCGAGGAGAAAAAAGCAGAGGGAGGATTGTTCGCCAATGCAAAGAACGGTGCTGATGCGCTGAAGAAACTGAATATTGACTAATGCTCATCGAGACTCCATCCGGCAGGAGGGAGCGAAATGGGCGGCCTGTGCGTAACGTCCTGGTATATACGTTGCCACAGATGATGAATAAATAACAATTTAAAAATTAACAAAAATGCCAAAACAGAAGACAAATTCCGGCGCAAAGAAGAGATTCACATTCACCGGTACTGGTAAGATCAAACGTCATCATGCTTACCACAGTCACATTCTGACTAAGAAGACAAAGAAACAGAAGAGAAATCTTGTTCACCAGACGCTCGTGGATGGTAGCAACCTGAAGCAGGTACGCGACCTGCTCAAACTCCGTTAATTCATTAGTCAAACAACATTAAAAGGAAAGAAAAACTATGCCAAGATCAGTCAATCATGTTGCTTCCAAAGCAAAGAGAACAAGAATTCTGAAGAAGACCAAGGGTTACTACGGTGCCCGCAAGAATGTCTGGACGGTAGCAAAGAACACCTATGAAAAAGGTTTGACTTATGCTTATCGTGATCGCCGTAACAAGAAACGCAACTTCCGCGCACTGTGGATTCAGCGTATCAATGCCGCTGCTCGTCTCTATGACATGAGCTACAGCCAGCTGATGGGTGCGCTGCACAAGGCAGGCATCGAAATCAACCGTAAGGTGCTTGCAGACCTTGCTGTCAACAATCAGGAGGCTTTCAAAGCCATTGTTGACAAGGTGAAATAAATCACGAGACGAAAGATACTCACACTACAGGTGAGTTCCGCCATAACACAAAAGAGCTGTCGCCCCCCTTTCCGGGCAACAGCTCTTTTTCTGTTGAGAGTAAGCACCGTTGGTATTGATGGTATTCACCATCGGTGTCAAGACCCGACACGAACGGCATCAGGCATTATAATGCCCGGACAGAAGCAGTTTGTCCATCGCAGATATGCTTGTGACAGATCAGCCGTAAAATTCTTTTCCTGTCACTTCCGTCACTCTTTAGAAATATATAACGTATTGACGCGCAACGTATTCATGAAGAATGTTAAAAATGACAGCAAATCAAAAATAAACTTTTGTTGTAAATAGCCGGCGGTTTTATCCCTATTCTCAGCATCCTACCACTATAATTTTCAGAGGTTTTTTATAAATCGAATGAGTTTTGACCCCACAAAATACCTACTGAACCATACTTTCAATTTTTCTTTCGGAAGAGTCTGTGTCTTTATAATCTTTAGAAAGCAGGTTTCTCCATACGCAAAAAAAAGAGTCCTGATACAAACTCAATGCTTGAGTTTCCAGGACTCTTTCTATAAAAGTGAATGTTTATCGTCTTTATGGGATTGTCGGTCTTGGCATGAAAGGCTTTATCCCTTTACGGCTTTATATACTTGGCTTTTATCTCTGCATAATAAGACTTATCATTTCTTCCGCCGTGACTAACTGCTGATTTCCTGTAGCCATGTCTTTCAGTGTAATCTTGTCTGCCTCTATCTCCGACTCGCCCGCAAGAGCAACAAAACCGATGCTCTTGGCATTGGCATAGCTCATCTGTTTCTTCATCTTTGCGTTGTCCGGATACATCTCGGCACGAATACCGGCCTGTCGGGCGGCTGCAATGATTGGCATACAATAGGCCGTCTCTTTCTCACCGAAGTTGATGAATAGCAGTTGCGTGCCCTGCACGCTCTCCTTAGGATAGAGATCAAGTGCATTCAGCACATCATAGATGCGGTCTGCACCAAAGCTGATACCTACTCCAGACAGTCCCGGCATACCGAATATTCCCGTGAGATTGTCGTAACGGCCGCCACCTGTGATGGATCCGATCTGTACATCGAGGGCCTTCACCTCGAAGATGGCGCCGGTGTAATAGTTCAGACCACGTGCCAGGGTAAGGTCAAGCTGAATCTCATTCTTCAGTCCTGATGTCTTCAGCATGTCAAGAATGAACCGAGTTTCTTCAACGCCCTTCAGGCCGGTCTCGCTGTCTTTCAGTAATTCGGCAATGACCGCAAGTTTCTCTTCGTTCGTTCCTTCCAGCTTGATGACAGGCTGCAGCTTCTCAATGGCTTCTTCCGAGATGTTGTTCTCGCGCAATTCAGCATTCACGTTGTCAAGTCCGATCTTGTCCAGCTTGTCGATGGCAACAGTAATGTCCACGATCTTGTCCTTTTCACCGATAACCTCAGCAATTCCGGTCAGGATCTTCCGGTTGTTTATCTTGATCTGTACCCGCACACCAAATTTCGAGAAGACCGTATCGACAATCTGCATTAATTCGACCTCATTCAGCAAAGAGTCAGACCCCACGACATCGGCGTCACACTGGTAGAATTCACGGTAACGTCCCTTCTGCGGACGGTCGGCACGCCATACGGGCTGAATCTGATAGCGTTTGAAAGGCAGCTGAAGTTCTTCACGATGCATTACGACATAACGTGCGAAAGGTACCGTGAGATCGTAACGTAATCCTTTCTCACAGAGCTTTGTCTGCATCTTGAGCGTGTTGCGTTCTGTCAGCTCGTCATCGCTGACAGACTTCAGATAATCTCCAGAATTGAGAATCTTGAAGAGGAGCTTGTCGCCTTCCTCACCATATTTTCCCATGAGCGTATGCAGCGTTTCCATAGCCGGGGTTTCAATCTGCTGGAAGCCATAGAGTGCATATACCTGCCTGATAGTATCGAATATATAATTTCTCTTGGCCATCTCCTCGGGACCGAAATCGCGTGTTCCTTTGGGGATGGAGGGTTTATTTGCCATTTTCTTTCATTTATGTTTAAAGTGATGGAAGAGCCTGTGTGAGAAATGCCATCGCACATTCTCTCTGCCGCTTATCACCATTTATTCATATTACTTAAATCACAAGACAATTGTCTGCTCACGGTCCGGACCGACAGAAACGATACCGATACGGGTCTCAAGGAAATCTTCAAGGAAAGCGACATAGTCACAGAATTCCTTTGGAAACTCCTCTGCCGACTTGCATTGTGTCATGTCTTTCTTCCATCCACGGAACTCTTTGTAGACAGGCTGTACATCATCTATTTCGTAGGGGAAATCCGTCGTCTGTGTGCCATCGGGCAATTTGTAGGCTACACAGGCCTTGATGGTCTCAAAACTGTCGAGGACATCACTCTTCATCATGATGAGTTCTGTAACACCATCAACCATTACCGAGTAACGGAGCTGGACGAGATCGATCCAGCCGCAACGGCGCTCACGGCCAGTAACAGCACCATACTCATGTCCAAGGTCACGGATTTTCCTGCCGGTTTCGTCAAAAAGCTCCGTGGGGAAAGGGCCGGAGCCGACACGCGTGCAGTAGGCTTTCATGATGCCATATACGTTACCTACTTTGTTGGGGCCTATCCCCAGTCCGGTACATGCACCGGCACAGATAGTATTTGATGACGTTACAAAAGGATAAGAACCGAAATCGACATCCAGCATTGTTCCCTGCGCACCTTCACAGAGAATGTTTTTTCCGTCACGCAGCAGGTGGTTTATTTCATGTTCGGAATCAACAAAACGGAATTCCTTCATGTATTCAATGCCCTCCATCCAAAGTTTTTCCGTCTTTTCAAAATCGTGAAAATCGGTCCATCCAAGTGCTGAAAGCATCTTCATGTGACGTTCCTTGTGTTCTGCGTATTTACGATCAAAATCACAAAGGATGTCGCCGACCCGCAGACCGTTCCGGCTAACCTTGTCGGTGTAGGTAGGTCCGATACCTTTACCGGTCGTGCCCACTTTGTCCTTGCCTTTTGCAGCCTCGTATGCACGGTCAAGGATACGGTGCGTAGGCATGATGAGGTGTGCTTTCTTAGAGATGTGCAGACGTTCTTTCAATGGATGTCCGCTCTTCTCCAGTTCTTTTGCCTCTCCCATGAACAAATCTGGAGCCAGAACCACACCGTTCCCGATGATATTCACCTTTCCGCCTTGGAATATACCGGACGGAATGGAACGCAGAACGTATTTCTGTCCTTCGAACTCCAGCGTGTGTCCTGCATTAGGACCTCCTTGGAAACGAGCCACTACGTCGTAGTGCGGTGTGAGCACATCTACGACCTTTCCTTTACCTTCATCACCCCATTGGAGACCCAACAGGACATCTACTTTACCTGTGTTCATTTGCTTTTATGTGAGTTTTTTACCTTGCCTCTTAGCTATTGTCTTGCTTTTCTGACGTGAAAGGACAGTCTGACAGCGTGAGCAGATTCCATATATATATAAGGAAAAACCATCCCTGCGGAACCGGTGGAACTTCGTGTTGCTGATCGCATCTGCAATCTCCGGTGATTCAATCTCTGTAACAGTTCCACACACAGTACAAATCTGATGGATATGATCCTCATTATCATAGCATGCTTCATATTTGGTCTGACCGATGAAACGATGCCTGACGACGAGACGCAACTCTATGAAAAGCCGCATCGTATTGTAGAGTGTGGCACGCGAAACCCGGAAGTTTCTTGTTTCCAGCTCCTTGCCAAGCTCTTCCAAGGAGAAATGTCCTCCCATATCATACACCGCATCCAGAATGGCATAACGCTCTGACGTCTTGCGATGATTATTTGCTTCGAGGTATTCATCCAGAATATCCCGAACTCTCTTTTTGACTATGTCTTTAGTCACTGCTAACTGATTAAATTCGCACAAAGATACCAATTTTTGACTATATAACGATTGTGTGGCAATAAAAAATAAGTTAAATATACAGGCGGACTCCATGCTGCATCCTCCGGTATTGCGAGTCACCTAAATTGATTGGAAGACATCTTCGTGGAATCTGTGAAAGAGTTCGGTTTCAGAAAATATCCAAGGCATCAATGTAATGAGTACAAATTCCGGCTCACGTAAAGGTGGCCGGCATAGAAATATAAAAAGGACTCACGGAATCGAGAGTCCTTTACTTGAGGTGCCTAGCGGAATCGAACCGCTCTACATGGTTTTGCAGACCATTGCCTAACCTCCCGGCCCAAGCACCATAGCTGTTTTGATTTTGCGAGTGCAAAGATAATCAATAAATTCTGTCTGGCAAAACATTTCACAGACTTTTTTAAAAAAGACTATACGGATTCTATCGGGACACGTCTCAATACAGTTCCAAGAGCCATAAGGCAAGCAGATGGATGTAAAGAACGACAGAAAGGCCACCCAGGACAATCTACTTGAAACAGACAGGCCTCTTACGTCCTTTCAATTTCTGCTTCGCCTTCAGCTGGTCGTGCAAGGCACAGCCTGCACACCCATGACAAGGGTCACTTGCCGAACGAAAGGCCTGCCATATCCGATAGACGACATAACCGAAGGCGGAAAGGAGCACAATGACCAAGACAACGTACTGCCACATACAGACCTCCTTTCAATATCAGACCGGCGTGTCTGTCGGATTATCCGCAAAAAGATCCTCTGTGAAGTTGATTTCATCATCGTCAAACCACTTCGACAGTTTCCCCCGCGCTTTCCCCTTCATCTCTTCGTCAACCGAAGTCCACACCTTTCCCAATGCATAGAGCAGAACGGTGAGGTCATCGCCCAGTCCCGCAATGGGAATAGCATCCGGCACGACATCAAGCGGCGAAATAAGGTAGCCCAGCGCACCGATGATGACAGCCTTGTCCTTCAACGAGACCTTGTCACTTTGTATCAGGTAGTACAGAATCAATGCCACGTAGACCAGCTTTGCGCCAGCACGTTTCGCGATGCGCTGTATCTTCTCTATGAAGCTCTGCTGGGAGAACTTGTCCTTGTATTTCTGCAAATCAGGTAAATCCATACAATCTTTACAATTAAGATAATCACTTGAAAGCCAGCACACAGTCAACATATTCCTTAACCGTCGGGTAATCACGGTTGACACGGCGTATCCTGTTGCGGACCCATGCCTTCATCAGAATTCTGTATATAAGAAACAGCACCAGTCCCACGGCAATGGCAGCAAGCACATTCCATACTCCTTTGAAAGGCAAAGAAGTATCCGGGAAAGCAGACAGTACCAGTATCGGCAGACAAAGCAGGATGCCGGCAACCGTATAGCGTGACCGCTCCGTCCCCTCACTGTCCAAGGCTGCCTGGTAATCAAAGAGATAGTCGGAAAGGACTTCTTCATTCACGCCGGCAGGCATCTGCGGAAAGCCCATCTCGTCCTTATGGTTTCTGATCCGGTTTTCTACCGTATGCTGGAAATCGTCCAGCACAGTAACATATTGCTCTTCTAAATCTTTCATGCACGTGTAAGTTTTATAATCCATGAAGGACGTTTCCCCCGCTTCATCATCTTCAACATAGAAGACTGTACAGAGAAGGGTATGTATAAGAAAAAAATAAAGCAGTGCCCCTGTAAGCCGGGTTCCGTCTCTTCCTCATCTTTCGATAATAGGAAGATGCCTGTCATTTATCTAATTTGCAGGTCACCCTGCAACTCAAGCATTCTACCCTCCGTTGTGCTTGCGCTCGGGCGGGCAGCCCTCAGACAACGGTTTACATGAACTTGCAGCTCCTGAACGGCACAGCCAGACGGTCGCCCGTCTGCCGGTGGTCTCTTACACCACCTTCTCACCCTTACCATCCCGGCGGGACGGCGGTTATTTTCTTCTGCCTACATCTACTGTCACCAATAGCTTCTATTTTCGGAAGCAGGATGCCCTTTGCTGCCCGGACTTTCCTCTCGCATCCATTACAGACACCAGCGACAGAGCCGGGACACTGCCTTATTGTGGGTACAAAGATAATGGAAAACATGGAAAAAGCAAAATTTTTCCTCGGTAATCTAAGCAAAATGTATTCAAACATGATGTGAGAAGAATAAAGTGTACAGTATATCCTCCTTTTTCGTCTCTCCATCGTCTGCTCCAGATGTTTCTGAATGACACATGAGACATACATACCGGTCATCACCAAAGGAAATGAGGATAAAACGCTTTTCGCTTTTAAAAAGGGTACGAAAGGTGCTCTCCATTGAATGTGTGGACAGCCGTTGTGCAGAGTATATGGCTTTAACGTGAAAGACCGGTCGTTAACTGATTCCATATATCTCCCCTTCCTGCACTTACATTTTCCTGAATGCTGCCCGATAAAAACTTTAGCAGTAGCCTTTCCATGCATAATCTCTTTTTTAAAGAGATAAATCCACATTGTTTTCGAGGAAGTATGCCCCTGACCAGAATAAGTCATGCCGGAGTCAATTCTTTATCAGCTACAAGCTGCACGTCCCGGCAATAAATGACAAGGAGTGGGCCGTCAACACGGCTGGTGTCTGCCGACAACACAGTAAGTGACGGGCATCAGCACATCCGCAGGGAAGGCCGGTTCATTCCTGTCGATATGGCGTACAGCAAGACGCTGAAAACTGACTTACACGGGAATGTCTGCCGGACAGCACTGATAATTATTCGGGGGGCGGGTAATGCAGATATGCAATGCCGGAATCTGCCGGACATTATAAACCTCCGCTTTATTTCCTGTCCATACCTTTAACGGAAGAACAAGAAATAGATGTATCTGATATGCCATTTTTCCATCAGCAGATCAGATACACCTTATATTATTCTATCATATTCAGTTCAACTGGTCCGAACACTAATAGGCATGGTCATCCTCCGCAATTTCCTTGCGGTCGATTGCCTTTCTGTCAATGGCCCGCCAGGCATAGACAATGTATGCCAGGACAAACGGAACAAGGAAGCTGACGTAGAACATGGCCTTGAGCGTGAACTCGCTTGACGAGCTGTTCTGTATGGTCAGCGAACTTTGGAGGTCGGCCGTCGACGGATAGTAAGCCGTGTTGTTCCATCCCGCAATAAGAAAAAGAACAAGAATCACGAGTACGACACCGATGCCGGCAGGCCAGATGCCACGGACATAATCAGGCTTGAGGACGGTCCTGACAATTCCAAACAACAACAACACAACGCCTGCAAGAAGAACGACAGCCAGCGGCCACATAGTCAGGAGATTGTTCAGATACTTCATAGGCTCCATCACGATCACTCCGGCCTCGTTGACCGCATAACCGTCGCCCAGCAGGACTACGGCAAGGAAAGGAAGGAAGAAGAAAAGAAACAGCACCGTATTGACAAACAGCTGCCTACGAATACGTCCACGGACAATGTCGTCATCCACATTATTATTGATATACAGCGTACCGAGGATGCGTGCAAGGAAGACAACAGAGACACCGAAGACGACTACCCACGGATTGAGCAGAACATCCAGTCCGCGCGAACCGTTTGCCCAGTGAGAGATGACAGGCTGCATGGCATCGGTGATGTTCCCTTTCTCTATGATAAAGTTGGAACCCGTGAAGAAAGTCGCCACAGCCCCGCCCAGCAGCAGCGGACCAAGAATGCCGTTGATGACCAGACATACCTGGAAGGTGCGGACACCGAAAAGGTTGCCTGCCTTATTCTGAAATTCATAACTGACAGCCTGGATAATGAATGTGAACAGTATCAGCAGCCACACCCAATAGGCACTGCCGAAACTCGTGCTGTAAAACAACGGAAATGAAGCAAAGAATGCTCCGCCGAATGTGACAAGTGTGGTGAACGTGAACTCCCACTTGCGTCCCGTCGAATTGACGAGCAGTCGACGTTCCTCCGGCGTCTTTCCTAACTGGAATATCATGGAATTCGCTCCCTGTACGAAGAGCAGGAAGACGAGTAATGCACCTAACAGCGAGATGATGAACCACCAGTAATGTTGCAGAAAATCGTATGTCATAGTTCTGGTCCTTTCTTGATTTGCTTACACATGATACTTATCTCCACTGCCAGCATTGCGGTGAAGAGAACGAGGAAGAGGAAGAAGGTGAATGCGATGCCGCCGCTTGAGAGGTCGCTTACCGCTGCCCATGTGGGAAGCATATCCTGGATTGTCCAGGGCTGGCGACCGAACTCTGCCACAAGCCATCCGCTCTCACTGGCAATATAAGCCAGAGGTATCAGCACAATGCCCAGTATCTGCAGCCAGCGGGGACGGGTAATGTCCTTCCTGTAAACGATGAAGAGCATGACGGCAAACACAAGGATGAAAAGTCCCCCCAGGCCAACCATGATACGGAAGGCCCAGAAGTTCACGGGAATGAACGGCACCAGCTGTCCGGCATCCTTGATATAGCCGTAACCGAAATACTTCATGTCGCGTTCCAGAATCTTCCGGTTGGCATCCTTGTTCTTTCCGGCACGGAAGTCCCTGAGAGCCTGAATGGCATTGCGGCCACGCTCCTGCTTCTCTTTCAAAGAAGGTTCTTTCGTCCCATCAGCTTTCTGGTAGCCGTTGATTACGTCTCTTACACCTGGGACAAAACCATGGGAATCGTGCGTTGCAAGGAGAGAGAGCAGGTTGGGAACAGCCATCCGCATGGGTGGTTCGGCATCTGTCA
The DNA here is from genome assembly GCF_900454835.1 of Prevotella denticola. Taxonomy (GTDB): domain Bacteria; phylum Bacteroidota; class Bacteroidia; order Bacteroidales; family Bacteroidaceae; genus Prevotella; species Prevotella denticola. The sequence goes on from NZ_UGTM01000001.1 coordinate 1,160,666, forward strand.
TATAATCCGGCTGCCTGAAAGGATCGACCAAGGCTACGCCCGTAAGTCCCTGACCAGTACCGCCCTCATAGAGAGCCTCCATGGCTGCGAGCTTCATGGGCTGCGTCTGTGCAACCATATAAGCGGAGTTGTCACCCGTGAGAGCTGTCAGCAAAGAGGCTGCAAGACCGACGACAGATCCGATCTTTACACTTTGCATGGCCAGTTCCGTATGACGCTTGCGGAGCAGATACCAGCAGCCCACGCCGACGGTGAACGCTGCTCCCAGCACCCACGCAGAAGTGACAGTGTGCGTGAATTTGTCGATGGCAAACGGACTCAGAGCCACATCCAGGAATGACGTCATCTCATTGCGCATTGTTTCCGGATTGAAAGTGCAGCCGACAGGATACTGCATCCATGCGTTGGCCACGAGAATCCACCATGCAGAAATAGTAGCTCCCAGCCCTGTGAGCCATGTGGAAGCAAGATGGAAACCCGCTGACACCTTGTTCCAGCCGAAGAACATCACGGCGACGAAGGTCGACTCCATGAAGAAAGCCAGGATTCCCTCGATGGCAAGCGGGGCACCGAAAATATCGCCGACGAACCAGGAATAGTTGCTCCAGTTCGTTCCGAACTCGAACTCGAGGATGATGCCGGTGGCGACCCCCATGGCAAAGTTGATGCCGAACAACCGCTGCCAGAAGCGGGCGGCCATACGCCAGAACTCCTTCCGGGTGCGATAATAACAAGTTTCCATGATTCCCATGATGACCGCCAGACCCAGCGTCAAGGGAACGAAAAGCCAGTGATAGATGGCTGTCAGTGCAAACTGCGCACGCGACCAGTCAACTGTTCCTGGATCAATGGTTAAGAGTAGGTTTTCCATTGTTTTCTGTTATTTGTTTAAAAGTTAAGAATTGAATGTCCTTCTATCAGCGTGAAGGGAAGGATCCGCCTGCGTATGCGCTACCGTTTCATCAGCTGCTGCTCGATGAAGTCGACCTCTCTTCCGGGTTTTGCCTTCTGCTTCAGAAAGTTCGGAAAGAAGAATACTTTCAGCACAAGGAAGATGATAATCAGCTTGACTATTATCACCGTCCACAGCGTCTTGCCCAAAGTCATGTGCCGGAAACCGTCGTAGTAAAGGTCGAAGACACGGTAAATGAATCCCTTCTTGTTCACAGTATGAAATAGTTTTCTACTTGTATTTTATACAGATTACGTCTGCAAAGGTAAACAAATATTCTCAAAGTTGTTCTATATTTCCCTAAAAATAGGCGTAATTTTGTATTTTAAAGATTATCAACGTGCTTTTCAGGTATATTCCCTGTAAAAAAGTGTACTTTTGCAGGGAATATTTTTAGAACCCTTTAGGTAATGAAGAAACTATTCAACATATTGATGCTGATCAGTATCTCCCCCGGCATCCAGGCACAGGAAGTGTATTCCCTGCAGCGATGCCGGGAGCTGGCCTTGCAGAACAACCGCCAGCTAAAGGTGTCTCGTATGGCGGCCGATGTGGCCGAAAACACACACAAGGCGGCCAAGACGAAGTATCTGCCACGTGTCGACGCTCTTGCCGGATATCAGCATTTCTCACGGGAGATATCACTTCTGAACGACAAGCAGAAACAAGCTCTTGGTAATCTCGGCACCAATACGGTCGGACAGCTGGGAGGACAAATCGGACAAAACCTCAGTTCCCTGGTACAGCAGGGTCTCATCAGCCCGCAGGCAGCACAGCAGCTTGGACAGGTTCTCGGTAGCATAACAACACCGCTCACCCAGGCTGGGAACAACATCGGACAAAGTATCAACGATGCCTTCCGCTCAAACACAAAGAACATCTACAGCGGCGGCATCATCGTCAATCAGCCCATCTATATGGGCGGGGCCATCAAGGCTGCAAACAACATGGCAGCCATCGGTGAGCAGGTTGTCGAGAACAACATCAGTCTCAAACGGCAGCTGATTCTCTACGGTGTGGACAACGCGTATTGGCTTGCCATCTCGCTGAAAAAGAAAGAAGCCTTGGCCATACGCTACCGCGACCTTGCACAGAAGCTGGACGACGACGTAAAGAAAATGATACAGGCAGGCGTGGCAACACGTGCGGACGGCCTCAAAGTTGATGTTGCCGTCAACACGGCAGATCTGCAGATAGCCCATATCCAAAGCGGCGTTTCACTGACAAAGATGGCATTATGCGAACTTTGCGGCCTTGAATTGGACGGAGACATAAGACTGTCAGATGAAGGGGACGCCGACCTTACCCCTACGCCATCAGCGCAGTTTGAAGTGCGAGATACGACCGGTTCAGACAGTAGAGAGACCGCCGACGTGCGGCCAGAGCTTCGACTGCTGCAGAATGCTATTGACATGAGCCGGCAGAACACCAAGCTCGTACGTTCACTCTATCTTCCCCACGTGCTGCTGACAGGCGGCTATTCATTATCCAACCCCAACCTCTTCAATGGTTTTCAGAAACGATTCACCGACCTTTGGAACATCGGCATAACCGTCCAGGTTCCGATATGGAACTGGGGCGAGGGGAAGTATAAAGTGCGGGCAAGCAAGACGGCAACGAGCATTGCACAACTGGAAATGGATGACGCACGCAAGAAAATAGACCTTGAAGTAGAGCAAAACCGTCTCCGCCTCAAAGATGCCAGCAAACAGCTCGCTACAGCCCATAAAAACATGGAGGCAGCAGAAGAAAATCTGCGCTGTGCAAACATCGGATTCAAGGAAGGCGTCATGACTGTAACCGATGTCATGACAGCTCAGACTGCCTGGCAGACAGCTCGGACAGCAATCATTGATGCCGAAATCAATGTCAAACTGGCACAGACAGGATTACAGAAAGCACTTGGAATCCTCTGAATATTGAGAACCGGGACTTGAACTTTACTATCAACTCAAAAGTCAAACATCAAATCGCAAACCGCAATAAACAAAGAAATATGTCAGCTAAATCACAACATAGAAACATCCTTCTTGCCGTTTTAGGCCTTGCATCAGTCGTCGTCCTCGTTGCTGTTATCGGCTATTTCACAATAGACAGGACGCAGGAAGTGATACAGGGAGAAGTGGAAGTAAGCGAATACCGTGTCGCCTGCAAACTCCCAGGCCGGATTACGGATATAAAGGTAAAGGAAGGTGACTTCGTCCATAAGGGTGATACCCTCGCCACACTGGCCATCCCCGAAGCCAGCGCACAGGAAAAAGTGGCAGAAGCGACTGCCGGAGCAACAGATGCTCTAAGCGCACTGGCCGAAGCACCGACACGCCACGAGACCGTAGAAAGTGCCTACCAGCTCTACCAGCAGGCCATTGCAGCCAACGGTATTGCAGAGAAGACCTACGGGCGTATGCAGCGGCTCTATGACGAAGGTGTAATGACAGCACAGAAACGTGACGAGGCCATGGCAGCCTACGAAGCAACGAAAGCCGGCGTAGAGGCTGCCAAGGCGCAGTGGGAACTTGCCAAAAACGGTGCACGGCAGGAGACGAAAGAAGCGGCGAAGAAGCAGGCACAGGCCGCACGGTCCGCCATCGACGTGGTCCGTTCCGTACTGAAAGAGACCGTACAGCGTGCAACCGCTGACGGTGAAGTCGAGACTATCTATCCGAAGGTCGGCGAACTCGTCGGTCTGGGAAGTCCCATTATGAGCATCTCCATGGTCGATGATATCTGGGGAACATTCAACGTCCGTGAGGATCAGCTCAAGAAGATAAAGGTTGGAACCGTTCTGAAAGTCTACGTGCCAGCCCTCGACAAAAACATAGAGATGCGCGTGACCTCTTTGAAAGATCAAGGCTCCTACGCCGTATGGAAAGCGACAAAGACCAACGGACAATATGACCTCAAGACGTTCCAGGTGAAGGCACGGCCTACAAAGAAAGTGGAGGACCTGAAGGCCGGTATGTCGCTGATACTGAAATAAGCGGTCTTATCCTCCTCCATAGACTGCCTGACAGGCATTCCCTGCGGACCTTTCATCGCCTATCATCGCACATGATCGCCGCCATCACTTGTCACTGCCCGTAAAAATCAGTCCAGGATGTTTCCCATTGCAATGAAGAAACTATCTCTCTACATAAGAAGAATCGTCAACATCTCTGCCCGGGAGGTGGAGCTGATGATTCACAACCCCATCTACATCTGCTGCATGGTGGTGTTTCCACTTGTCGTTATTTTCTTCTTCACGTCCTTGATGAACGAGGGACAGCCAGAAGAACTACCCTGCGGGATCGTCGACAACGACAACACTTCCACGACACGCGCCATGGTCCGGCAGCTGGATGCTTTCCAAAGCACACACGTTGCAGGCTACTACAACAGTGTTGCCGAAGCACGCAAAGCCATACAGCGCAATGAAATCTACGCCTTCCTGTATATCCCGGAAGGCACAACAGCCAGACTTATCTCCCAGCGTCAGCCGAAAGTATCCTTCTATTACAGCAACGTGACTCTCGTCGCCGGCAACATGCTTTTCAGGGACCTCAAGACAATAACGACACTCAGCTCGGCGGCCATGGGGTCGGCAAAGCTGCAGATGCTGGGCAAGACTCCTATGGAAATCAAGAATTTCATCCAGCCAATAGCACTCGACCTGCACATGGTAGGCAATCCATGGATGAACTACAATGTCTATCTGAGCAGTATCATGATTCCCGGCATATTGATTCTGTTCATGTTCCTCATCACGGCCTACTCCATCGGAACAGAGCTGAAATTCGGAAGAGCACACAAGTGGATGTCGATGGCTGAAAACAACATTTTCATAGCCCTGACAGGAAAGCTCCTGCCACAGACGCTCGTCTTCATGAGCATCTTCTTAGGCTATGAATGGTATATCTATGGTCATCTGGACTTTCCGCATCCCGGCGGCCTGCACATGATTCTTCTGCTTGCAGCCCTGACGGTTCTGTCTTCCCAGGGATTCGGCGTATTCGCCTTCGGACTGATGCCTTCCCTGCGAATGTCAATGAGTATATGTTCGCTGTGGGCCGTCGTGGGATTCTCGGCCTGCGGTGCGACCTTCCCGCTCTTTGCCATGGACGGCATGATAGAATCCTTGGCCCAAATCATCCCGTTGCGCCACTACTATATGATTTATCAGATATGCATCTTCAACGGTTATCCACTGATTGATGCGTGGGTGAATGTCGTTGCCCTGGTGGCTTTTGCAACCCTGCCCATTCTTGTGACACACAATATAAAACGGGCTATGGTGGAGTATGTGTATATACCCTAAAGACCGCTCCCGCCCCCACATAACTGTCATCTGTTATCCATCATCGCTTATCATCGCCTATCATGTCAGAATCAACCTCCTCACACACTACCACACAGAAAGCAGACAGAGGACTGCTGGGTTTCCTCTCCTCCATATGTTACATCTGGTGGCTGGAAACAAAGAGTACGGTAAAGGACGAAGGAGTATTGATTTTCTTCCTTCTCGTCCCCCTTGCCTACCCTCTGCTTTATTCATGGATATACAACAATGAGGTTGTCCGCGAGGTACCTGTCGCAGTCGTCGACCTCTCCCACTCCGCTTCTTCCCGTGAATTCATCCGTGATTTCGATGCCTCGCCGGATGTACATGCCGCCTGCTATTGCAACAACTTGCAGGAAGCACAGGACCTGACAGGCAAGCAGGTCGTGCATGGAATTCTCTATTTCCCGGAAGATTTCGACAGGACATTGAACCGTGGCGAACAGACACACGTGGGTGTCTACTGCGACATGAGTCTGATGCTGACCTACAAGGCCATCTACCAGACGGCACAGGCCGTATCTCTCGAGATGGGAGCTGAGCGGCAGAAGCCACGCTCGTTCTCGTTTACGGAACGCGACGAAGAGCTGAACACCGAGCCCCTGTCGGTTGATGCACAGCCTATCTTCAACACGACAGGAGGCTATGGAAATGCTATCCTGCCTGGCGTGCTGATCCTCATCCTGCAACAGACACTGCTCCTGGGCATCGGTCTCTCTGCAGGAACAGCGCGAGAGAACAACCGTTTCCAGGACCTCGTTCCTATCGGCAGACATTATGACGGCATCATGAAGATTGTATTGGGAAAATCCTCCTGCTATTTCATGGTCTATTGCGTCATGTCAGCTTACATCACCATGGCTGTCCCCTATTTCTTCAGTTTTACAATGCTTGCACGTCCCGCCGACCTTTTCCGGCTTCTCCTGCCTTACCTGCTGGCAGTCATCTTCTTCGGTATGGCCCTCTCCTGTCTTGTACGCTATCGGGAGAATGTGATGCTGCTGGTAGTCTTCACATCCGTACCGTTCCTTTTTCTCACAGGTGTTTCATGGCCGCAAAGCAACATTCCCGGTATATGGCAGGGCCTCAGCTGGCTCATCCCGTCCACTTTCGGTGTACGTGGCTACCTGCGGATATCGTCCATGGGAGGGACTGTCAATGACATTCTGCCCGAAGTCCGTGCACTGTGGACACAGGCTGTCGTCTATTTTGTCATAACCTGCTTCGTGTACAGATATCAGATCATCAGTGCGCGCAAGCATGCCATCGCTCATTACCAGATGATACAGAACAGCATCCGAGCGGCACGTGAAAAGCAGGCAGCCGACAAATAATCCCGCCGCTGCCCCACTCCTGTGAGCGAAGTCATCCTTGGAGACTGTCATGCATCACAAGCAACAATCTTCTGTTACCGTACCTCTATTTTCACGGAAATACTTACCTTTGCACGTGCGGAAGACGACTTACACTGCAAAATAAAGGTATAGAAAGGGGCGGTGATACAGTAACAGCATCTGTCTTACCTCTTGCTTCTACATCCTCCCTCCGTCCTTCCACGGTCATCTTTTTTGAAGAAAACATGATAGTTTGCATAGCAGAGAAACCCAGTGTTGCGAAAGACATAGCCCGGATTCTTGGAGCCGACAAGCCCTGCAATGGTTACATGGAAGGCAACAACTACCAGGTGACATGGACCTTCGGCCATCTTTGTGAGCTGAAAGAGCCGAATGATTACTTCGCCAACTGGAAGCACTGGAGCCTGGCGGCACTCCCTATGATTCCCCCACGCTTCGGCATAAAACTCATCGAAGACGAAGGCATCAAGAAGCAGTTTGCCGTCATTGAGAAGCTGTACCACTCGGCCGAACTGATCATCAACTGTGGTGATGCCGGTCAGGAAGGAGAACTGATCCAACGCTGGGTAATGCAGAAAGCCGGCATAAAATGCCCGGTGAAACGACTGTGGATATCCTCCATGACCGATGAGGCCATCCGTGAAGGATTCGCTCACCTGAAAGAGCAGCAACAGTACCAGCCGCTTTACCTCGCCGGTCTCTCTCGTGCCATCGGCGACTGGCTGCTGGGTATGAATGCCACACGCCTCTACACTTTAAAGTATGGAAACAACAGCTACGGGAAAGGGCAGATTCTGTCCATAGGACGAGTCCAGACCCCGACACTTGCCCTCATCGTACAACGGCAGAAGGAGATAGACAATTTCAAGCCGGAACCCTACTGGGTGCTGGCAACCGTCTATCGTGACACACAGTTCACGGCAACGAAAGGAAAGTACAAGTCCAAGGAAGAAGGCGAACAGGCCTTCTCCACCATCGAGGGGAAACCGTTTACCGTCACAAACGTGACGAAAAAGAATGGGGCAGAACAACCCCATCAGCTCTACGACCTTACTTCGCTGCAGGTAGACTGTAACCGCAAGTTCGGCTTCTCTGCGGAAATGACGCTCAACACCGTCCAGACCCTCTATGAAAGGAAATTCACAACTTATCCTCGTGTGGACACCCAGTTCCTTTCAGACGACATATACCCGAAGTGTCCACAGATCATGAACGGGCTTTTCAAGACGGCTTTCGCAGGTAAACGTCCCTATGCCGGCCTTGTCAAGACATTAGGCGGAAAGCCCTTGTCCAAGACAAAACGTGTGTTCGACTCTTCGAAAGTAACTGATCACCACGCTATCATCCCGACAGGAATTCCACCACAGGGGCTTACTGATGTAGAACACAAGGTTTACGACCTCATTGTCCGGCGTTTCATCGCCGCCTTTTATCCCGACTGCAAATTCGCCACGACTACCGTTTCGGGCAAGGTGGACGAAATCGAGTTCAAGGTATCGGGAAAGGAAATACTGGATCCTGGATGGAGAATCTGCACTGACACACCGGCCAGCCCTGTCCCCTCGGCAGAAGGACAGGGGGAGGGAACTGCCACTTCCCCCCTCCTTCCCACTTTCGCCAAGGGAGAGTCCGGGCCGCACACCCCCACCCTCACGGAGAAGCAGACCACCCCGCCCAAACATTATACGGAAGCCTCGCTGCTCCGTGCCATGGAGACAGCCGGAAAGCTCGTTGAAGACGAAACGCTACGTGCCGCCATGAAAGCTAACGGTATCGGACGGCCGTCTTCACGTGCCGGAATCATCGAAACGCTCTTCAAACGGCATTATATCCGGAGAAAACGGAAAAGCATAGAAGCAACCGACATGGGAATCGCCCTCATCGACACAATACACGAGAAGCTCCTCACTTCTGCTGAACTGACTGGTATATGGGAGAAGAAACTCCGCGACATCGAAGCGGAAAAGTATGATGCCGCACAGTTCATCAGCGAACTGAAGCTGCAGATTACCAGCATTGTCAATGATGTCCTGGCCGACAACTCCAACAGGAAGATAGGACAGGCTGATGGGAAAGAGGGAGTATGACGATAAAGAGAAACCGCTTTTTTTCTACAGACAGCCGGCAGACGAAACGAAGCGAACAGCCGGCAGACTCACTCGTGGAGGTGCAGGAAACCGGCCTCAACATATGGGAAGGGTGTTCCCAGCCGTTGGGAACACCCTTCCCGGCCGTTGGGACAGCAAGTCCCAACCGGTCGGGGACTGTCTTCCCAACAGTCGAAATTAATATATTTTCGCCTTTCTCCTTGTGCTGTTTTAATTTATATTATTATCTTTGCACCGATTATTTCGAAATAAAACGTCTCTGCTCGTCCGATACCGGGTGGCAGACTGTAAACTCTGATCGAATAAATGAAACAATTCAGATTGGTGGACAACATCATCGGATGGCTGGCATTCCTGATTGCAGCCTTCGTCTATTGTTCCACGATTGAGCCGACAGCCAGCTTCTGGGACTGTCCCGAATTCATTACAACAGGCTACAAACTGGAAATCGGGCATCCTCCCGGGGCACCGTTCTTCATGCTTACGGCCAACCTCTTTTCGCATTTTGCAAACGACCCGACACAGGTGGCACGCATGGTCAACACCATGAGTGCATTGCTTTCGGCAACGTGTATCATGTTCCTTTTCTGGACGATTACCCATCTGTCACGCCGACTGATTGTCCGTGACGGTGACACACCGTCGCTTGCAAAGACCATCGCCATCGAGGGGGCCGGGCTCGTCGGTGCACTGATTTATACTTTCAGTGACACATTCTGGTTCTCTGCCGTCGAGGGAGAGGTATATGCCTATTCGTCTGCCTTTACGGCCGTCGTATTCTGGCTTATCCTGAAGTGGGAAGACAATGCAGACAAGCCGCATTCCGACCGCTGGCTGGTACTGATTACCTATATGACCGGTCTGTCCATCGGCGTACACCTGCTCAATCTCCTTTGTATTCCTGCCATCGTACTGGTTTATTACTATAAGAAAGTGCCGGAAGCCAACCTGAAAGGGTCGCTCTTTGCACTCGCACTGTCAGTAGTGATCGTGGCAGCCGTTCTTTACGGAGTCGTCCCAGGTATCATCACGGTGGGCGGATGGTTCGAGCTGTTCTTTACGAACACACTGGGTATGCCGTTCAACACGGGTACCATCGTATATATCATCCTGCTCGTCGCCGCTTTCGTCTGGGGTATCTATGAGACTTACCAGAACAACAGCAACCGCCGGCAGAACCTTGCTTTCCTTGCCGCACTGGCATTGATCGGCATTCCGTTCTACGGATATGGCTGGACGGCTTTCTTCACGGGTGTCGTCGTGCTGGCCGTCGTCTATGTACTGCTCCAGTGGAAACGTCCTGTCAACAGCAACGGCAGGAAAAAATCCATTGCACTTGTCTCTTCACGCGCAAAGAACACGGCACTGCTCTGTATGCTGATGCTGATTATCGGGTATTCTTCGTATGCGCTGATTGTCATCCGTTCGACGGCCAACCCGCCGATGGACCAGAACTCACCCGAAGACATCTTTACTCTGGGCAGCTACCTGAGCCGCGACCAGTATGGCGACCGGCCGCTGCTATACGGACAGGCCTACTCCAGTCAACCGGCCGTGGCCGAGGATGGCATGCACTACAAATTCGACGAGGGAGCACCTGTCTATGAACGAAAGGAGAAGGCTTCGAAAGATGAAAAGGACTCCTACTTCCTCGTCCGTCATAAGGCGACACAGGTGTTTGAGCAGAATATGTTCTTCCCACGGATGTATGATTCAGGCCATGCAGCACAGTACGAACAGTGGATGGGCGGAATCACCGGACACGACGTGGACGGAGTGAAGATGCCGACACAGTTGGAAAACATCAGGTTCTTCCTCTCTTACCAGTGTAACTTCATGTACTGGCGTTACTTCATGTGGAACTTTGCCGGACGACAGAATGACCTGCAGGGTAACGGCGAGCCGGAACATGGCAACTGGATTACCGGCATATCATTCATCGACAACGCACTCTATGGCGACCAGAGCAAAATGCCGGACGAGCTGAAAGCCAACAAGGGACACAACGTGTTCTACTGTCTGCCCTTGCTGCTCGGTCTGATCGGACTGTTCTGGCAGGCATGGCGCGGGAAACGCGGTATCCAGCAGTTCTGGGTCGTCTTCTTCCTGTTCTTTATGACGGGTCTGGCCATTGTCATTTACTTGAATCAAACACCCAGTCAGCCACGTGAGCGTGATTATGCTTATGCAGGTTCATTCTACGCATACGCCATCTGGTGCGGACTGGGAGTACTGGCTCTCTACGACTGGGCACGCAAGCTGAAGGCCGCACCGGTGCTCTCGGCATCCGTCATCTCGCTCGTGTGTCTGCTTGTACCTGTCCAGATGGCATCCCAGACATGGGACGACCACGACCGTTCCGGACGTTACACCTGCCGTGACTTCGGGCAGAACTATCTCAATTCATTGCAGCAGAAGGGCAACCCTATCATTTTCACCAATGGTGACAACGACACCTTCCCGCTCTGGTACAATCAGGAAGTAGAGGGAGTGCGTACGGATGCACGTGTCTGCAATCTCTCCTACCTGCAGACAGACTGGTACATCGATCAGATGCGCCGTCCGGCTTACAACTCTCCGAGTGTGCCCATCTCATGGCCACGTCTTGATTATGTAAGCGGAACAAATGAGGCCGTACAGGTTGCACCGGAATTCAAACAGCAGATTCTCGACTTCTACAAGCAGAATCCGGCAGCGGCAAAAGCACAGTTCGGGGACGATCCGTTCGAGCTGAAGAACGTCCTCAAGTATTGGGTCCGTTCCAAGGATCCTCAGAATCATGTCATTCCTACTGATACGCTCTACATGACGATCGACAAGGAGGCTGTCCGCCGCAGTGGCATGATGCGTCCTGGAGACTCGATTCCCGACCGCATGGTCATCTCTCTGGCAGGCAGGCAGGCCCTCTATAAGGGCGACCTGATGATGCTCGAGATGATTGCCAACTGCAACTGGACCCGTCCGCTCTATGTTGCCATCACCGTCGGTTCGGAAAACTTCATGAACCTCGGCGACAACTTCATCCAGGAGGGGCTCGCAAACCGTATCACGCCTTTCTATACACAGAACGGACAGAATGAGAACGGTGTCAATCTGCGTAACTTTGATACGGAGAAGACCTACGACGTGATGATGCATCGATTCAAATGGGGGGGACTCTGCAAACCGGGGCTCTACATCGACGAGACTGTGGCACGTATGTGCTGGACGCACCGGCGCGAAATGGCCGACCTCGCCCTCCATCTCATTGCCAAAGGCGAAAGGGGGAAGGCACTGAAAGTTCTGCAGAAAGTCGAGAAAGAGATTCCTTATTACAACGTACCGGTCAGCTACATGAGCGGATCCGGCGATATGGCGCGTGCATACGCACTGCTGGGACAAAAGGCCAAGGCGCACCAGATTTATGATGCGTTGTGGAAGATTTCCTTGCAGTACGCCAACTACTACATGAGCCTGTCTCCACGCTACTTCGATATGTCACAGAGTTCATGTAAGATGCACTTCCAGATTATGATGAACCTTGTCAACGAAAACGACCGCTTTGACCGCACATGGGCTAACAGTCATGCAGCCCAGTTGACGAATCTCTTCAAACGGTTCCAGAGTTTGGGCGGTTCACTGCAACAGGAATCATAAAATTCTAAACTTGCAATGGAAACAGTAAAAGCCGGAGTCTGGCCGTCCTCAACAGACCGCCATACTCCGGCTTATTGCTGATATCCAGCACTGCCCGGCATCACTCGACAACCGACATTCACCTGTCCATCATCATCCAACATTCATCATCCGCCACCCACCATCATGATCATCGAACGACCCGCCCGCTGGCTTCGTCTCTTCTATCCACACGCCCTTTGGCGCATGGACAAGTATGACCATTCTGTCTACCTCACATTCGACGACGGACCGATACCCGAAGCCACCCCATTTATTCTCGACGTTCTCGACAGATTCGGAGTCAAGGCCATGTTCTTCATGGTTGCCGACAATGTAAGGAAATATCCGGAACTGTATCAGGAGGTGCTCCGGCGCGGTCATAAAGTGGGCAATCACACCTACCATCACCTGGGCTCTTTCAGACACTGGGCACTGACCTATGCCGTAGACGTCACCAAGGCGGATGCGCTGATTCAGAGCCCTTACTTCCGACCGCCACACGGTTGGCTGCGCCATACCGTCTACTGGTGGGTGAAACAGAACTATCGTGTAGTGATGTGGGATCTCGTCACACGCGATTACTCCAAATGGCTGACAGCCGAAGATGTCGTGTACAATGTGAAGCATTATGCCCGCAACGGTTCCATCATCACCTTCCACGATTCCCTCAAGAGCATCGATAAGCTCCGTACCGCCCTGCCTGAATCCTTGCAATGGCTCACAGACCAGGGCTACAAGTTCAAGGTGTTTCCGGATGACCCGGCAGATACCCACTTCTGACCATCAGCCGATACCACCCGTCCCACCATTTGCCATCGCCCATCACCGTCAAACCACCTCCTCCCTCCGGGGAGGGTCGGAGGAGGCCATTCCATCATCGTCTATGTCTTCATCCGCCCTCAACAGGCAAACAGCTACAGGACTAAGTGCTTCTTCCATCAAGTCCTTTGCCCGCTCACTCGGTTTCTTCTCATGCGGAATAGCCAAGGCTGGACCAGTCGACGAGTCCACTGCACAGCAATATCGCAGATGGCTGGATAACGGCGAGGAAGCATCTATGGCTTACATGGCGAACTACCAGGAAAAACGGCTCGACCCACGTCTTCTTGTCCCTGGCGTGCGTAGCATCATTTCTCTTGCACTCAACTATGCGCCATCCCGGCTGCTCCCGGAAGGAGAATACCAGTTTGCAGCCTATGCACTCGGTCAGGACTACCACAACCTGATGAAAGAAAAGATGAGGAAGCTGGCAGAAGAAATAAAAAACCGACAGCCTCTCCCTTTGGAAGAAGATCTTTCGATACGCTGCTTCTGCGATACGGCCCCCGTCCTTGAACGCTACTGGGCACAGAAGGCTGGATTGGGCTGGGTGGGGCGCAACCACCAGCTTATCATTCCTCATGCAGGTTCGATGTTCTTCCTTGGCGAGATATTCCTTCCCTTCGACGTTGATGCCTATGACGAACCGATGCCCAACCGTTGCGGAAACTGTCATCGCTGCATAGATGCTTGTCCGACACATGCGATTGTTCCTGGAGAGGACTTCCATGCCAGACGCTGTCTATCCTATCAGCTCATTGAGAACCGTGGAGAACTCTCCGAAGAAGCCAAAGCTGCTATGGGAGACACCATCTATGGCTGCGACCGATGCCAGACAGCCTGCCCCTGGAACCGATTTGCAACTCCCAATACTGAGCCGGATCTGCAACCCAAGCCTGAACTGCTCAGTATGAACAAGGATAAATGGCATCATCTTACGGTCGAAGACTACAGGCGGCTGTTCAAGGGATCCGCTGTCAAACGCGTAAAGTTTGAAGGACTGATACGCAACATCACAGCTAAGGAATCATGAAATCACAGCTGTCTGACAAGCATTTACCACACATCTGAAAGCCCTTTGCAAACTTCAATAGCCAACATCCATGATAGGATATGCAGGCTGAAGGCTTTCTACGCAGCCCATCCAAGTAGAGAAAGGTAACATTTGTTTCCGCTTTCCGGCATGGCATCGAATTTGCATCATCTCCGACAGCAAGATAAACATCATAAGTTACAAAGGAGATAAAGAATATGGCTAAATTGGAAAAAGGAATGGTATTCAATGCAAAGAATGTAATTGACTATGCTGAAGGAGGAGTTGTAAGCAAAGAACTCGTACACAGCAATGCCGGAAGCGTCACTCTCTTCAGTTTTGATGCAGGACAAGGTCTGTCAGAACACACAGCGCCGTTCGACGCACTCATCCAAGTCATTGATGGAAGCATGGAGTTGACGGTTGAGGATGTCAAGCACGTAATCAACACAGGAGAGAGTTTTGTCATTCCAAGCGGAGCACGGCATTCCGTAAATGCTGCTGACCGATTCAAGATGATAATCACGATGATAAGAGGATAAAGCGAAACAAAACAATAATCCTCACTTGGGTAAGTTTCACTATCAGATACATACTATACGTTCCGGTGCGACATACCCTGCCCCAGGGCTTTCCAAGTCTCTTTCCCGACTTCATGCCATCTTCCGACGGGAGTGCAGCCTGCTGCACGTCCAAGGTAATTTGACTGGAAGGCAGAGGTAAGAGATTTTTCTCGTATGCTCTGTTCCATATATATGACATTTAAATGCCATGGGGAGAATCAGTCCGAACCTACCAAATAACAGATGTCTCAGTTCACGGAACAGGGTCGCAACCGACCAATTAACCGTTAAATCTTTCTAACAAAAGATACGAACAAGCAGAAATATACTTATCTTTGGCAACGATTCAAAAAATACAATGCGAGGAACATCATCCAAAGAATATAATTCAAGAACATCAAATCACTTAAACTGGGAAATTATGAAGAAAGTATTTATCATGGCGATTGCCGTAACAGTAATGACACTGACAGGTTGCAAGGACAGCAAGACAACTGCACCCAAGGCCGATGCAGACTCAACTATGACAGATTCTGCGATGACGGATTCTGCCGCAACAGGCAACCGGAAAACAGAAGCTACGCCTACGGCAGACCAGCTTATCGGCCAGCTCAATGCGAAAGTAAAGGCAAACGACGGCAAAGGACTGGCAACACAGCTTGCTACAGTCATGAAGCAAATGGAGGAAATGAGCCGGAAAGACCCGAAGAAAGCACAGGAGTACATCACCAAAGTACAGCAATGGGTACTGGACAACGGGAAGACCATCCAGTCCATACTGAAGGCATCTGGCAATGAACCAGAAATGCAGGCCATCACCGGGGCTGTCAATGCTGCGACCAAGAACGACCAGAAAGCAATCAATGACGAAATGGACAAAGCGAAAGAGAAGATGAAAGAAGCTGCCAAGTCAGCAACACCTGAACAGAAAGAGGCCGCTAAGAAGGCCGTTCAGGACGCAGCCGGAAAAATGCAAGGGAAAGCCGGAGAAGCAGCCAGGAAGGCAGTGAAAGACCTTTTCTGACGTCTATCATGATCAGAATAGAAAATGCAAGAAGAGAACAGGCAGGAACAATCGCACGGCTAATCATGGAAGCCATGGATCCTGCCTGTTGCCAATGGTTTGCCGGACCAGACCATACCTTGGAAGACTTCCATCAGCTGATGGAACGACTGATAATGCGGAAAGACTCACAGTACTCCTACCGCAACACGCTGGTAGCTGTAACCGACAGCGGGGAAGTGGCAGCCGCCTGTGTCAGTTACGACGGAGCTTTGCTCCGCAAGTTGAGGCAGCCCTTCATCGAAGAAGCCCTGACAACCTTCGGCCGGGACTATTCGAGCATGAAAGACGAGACCGCAGCCGGTGAGCTATATATAGATTCTCTCTGCGTGGAAAAGGCTTTCCGCAGGCAAGGGATAGCAGGCCTCCTGCTCAATGCCACCATAGAAAAAGGAAGAACAATGAACCTCCCGACAGGACTGCTTGTAGACACAGGCAATCCTAAGGCCGAACGGCTTTATCATCACATCGGGTTTTCCTACGTGGATGACAACGAATGGGGAGGACACAAAATGAAACACCTGCAGAAACCACTCGGATAACCTCCTGCTCTGGAATCAGACCAGTATAACGGAGATTGAATCCCCTTCACCAAGACAGCCGGAAACAGGCTGCAACCGCACAATCTGGATTGTACGGCTGCAGCCTGTTTCCGTTTCAACACATCCCGACCGACGGCACCGTCCCCATGAAAGGGATGTCATCAATGATGTTCCAGGAGAATCTGGACAATGCGCTCTGCCGAACGACCATCCCAACGCTCGGGAATTCCACACTTCTTCCACCGTCCGGAGACCACGTCTTCGAGGGCACGACGGAGCAGGTCGGCATTTTCGCCGACAAGGACATTGCTTCCCACCTTTACCGTCTCAATATGTTCCGTATAACTGTTCAACGTAATACAGGGCACGCTGTTGAAGGTAGCTTCCTCGGCTACGTTCCCAGAATCGGTTATGATACCTCTTGCGTGGGCCGTAAGACAGGAAAAATCAAGATAGCCAAGCGGGTTGACAATATGAAGATTGTGCAGATTGATATTCTTCTTCAGAGCAAGAGCCAGGACGACCTGTACGGCAGAATCGCGCAGAGGAGCGATGACGGGCAGCCCGGCGGCCGTCTCCACCAGCACACGGAGCATCTTCTCAAGATTCTCCGGGTCGGCCAGCAAAGCCTTGCGGTTCAACGTGAAGACAAGGTAGCCTCTCTCCTTCAGCGGCAGGCCAGACAGTGCCTCAATATCCGAAAGCCGCATCTTCTCAATGCGTTCACGGTTATAGCGGATGTTATCAATGAGGATGTTCCCCACCATATATACCTTTGAAAGCTCTGCACCTTCCTTGTTGGCAATGCTGTTGTTGCTGAATCCTGCCGTAAAGAGAATGTCGGAAAGACCGTCTATGACAAGACGGTTGATTTCCTTCGGCATGGTTATATCAAAGGATCGTGTACCTGCTGCTATATGTGCCAGCGTAATGGCCTGTTTCTTGGTTACAATGGCAGCAGCCATTGTTGAAGCCAAATCGTCGACGACAATGACAATATCCGTAGGATTCGCCTGCAAATACTGCTCGAACTTGGACATCACCTGCCCTGTCAGCTCATTCAGATTCTCACATTCAACACCAAGGCAGACATCAGGCCGACGGATGGAAAGACTTGCAAACAGTCCGTCCTCCAGTGTCGGATCATCGGCACGTCCCGCATAGACAAGCGAATAAGAAACCCCTCTACGCTTTTCACTGCCAGAAAGCCTGTCGATGACCCTGATGATGGGTGCTACTTTTATAAAGTTGGGACGTGCTCCACAAAAAACACAAAGATTGATACTTTCCATCAATTAGCCTTTAAACATATCTTTGATTCCACCGATAGAACCCATGAGGTTGGTTGCCTCGAACGGAAGGTAGACCGTCTTCTGATTGCTGTTCTGTGCAAGTTCCGTGAGCATCTGGATATACTTCTGTGCAATAAGATAATTGGCCGGATTCGTACACTGCCCTACTGCATCCGTGATTTTCTGAATGGCAATGGCTTCTGCCTCTGCCTTGCGGATACGTGCCTGTGCCTGACCCTCGGCTATAAGAATCTGCTGCTGCTTGTCAGCTTCGGCACGGTTGATGGCAGCCTGCTTCTCGCCTTCCGACTGCAGGATGGCCGACTGCTTCTGCCCTTCACTGGTAAGAATCGTGGCACGCTTATTCCGTTCTGCCTGCATCTGTTTCTCCATGGCCTGCGAGACGCTTGCCGGAGGAGTTATATCCTGAAGTTCTACACGGTTCACCTTGATGCCCCATTTGTTCGTTGCATCATCGAGCACCGAACGCAGCTTGGTATTAATAGTATCGCGCGAGGTCAATGTCTGATCGAGTTCCATCTCACCGATGATGTTGCGGAGTGTCGTCTGCGTCAGTTTCTCGATGGCGTTCGGCAGGTTGTTGATTTCATAGACCGCCTTGAACGGATCGACGATCTGGAAATAGAGCAGTGCATTGATCTGCATCTGAATGTTATCCTTGGTGATGACATTCTGACGGTCGAAGTCGTACACCTGTTCGCGCAGGTCGATGGAATTGGTATAGGTATAACGCCCGGCACGCAGGGCAACGATGTCCTTTGCATGGTCGATGAAAGGAATGATGACGTTGATGCCCGGCTGGAGCGTTGCATAATATTTACCCAGGCGTTCGATGATTTTTGTCTCGCTCTGTGAGATAATGACGATTGACATCTTGGCAAATACAATTGCCAACACAACAAATGCAACCAGCACATAAGTTAAAATATCCATAAGCATTAATTTTTATACTGTCCTCTTTTCACCCCTCTGCAGGGAGAAGAACAGGACAGAAGGTTTGAAAAAATGTTTCCAATCAGCTGTCGGGCACGCATCAGCAACGCTCAACAGTAGCAATAATAGAGTCGAGCCAGAGAACCCGCACGCCCTTCCCCCTGCCAATTTCCGTACCGTCAACCGACTTTGCCTTCCACGAGTCGCCGTCGATTTTCACTCTTCCGTATCCACCAGCCTCAATCGTGTCCGTCACTTTTCCTTCACGGCCGATCAACGCATCTACGTTGCTTCTTCTTCCATCTGCACCCTGGTGGAGATACTTCAGTGCTACCGGGCGAATCAGAAAAATACTCAACACCGTAAAGACAACGAACACAATGACCTGTACAACGACACTATCCGCGAATACAGAGACGAGCGAAGCACAGAAACTTCCTATGGCAAAACACATGATGTAGAAGTCTCCGTTCATCATTTCCAGTATCAGACAGACGAGGCCGACCAGCACCCATGCCAGCCATAGATTTTGTACCAGATAATCAATCATAGTTTCAAGGGTTTGATTTCGTCCGTAAAGATAGTAATAAAACCTGATTCTGTCAAATCTTCACAGGAAAAAGAGTTAAATAGTGAGGATTTTCCCGTTTCCACTCTCTCAGACTATCATTATAAACACGGGAAAGCACTTTCTACTGTCATTGCAAAGCAGCTCAAATCCGAATGAAAGCAGTCTATACTGACCAGGAGTACATTTCCGCATCAGCCGGGACAACCGGAAAATCCGCTCTGTACGGAAAGGAAAGATGTTTACATTCTTCCGCCATGACAACGATGTTTTTCTCTATTGCGACGGAATTGAACAAGAGGGAAGTGTCAGACAGAATCGAAACATACCACTGTCTGCATCCCGACTAACGCCTGTCTGGGATTCAATCAGTGCTTACCTGCACGCCAATTAACGCCTGTTTGCAACGCAACTAAGCACCTTTTCTTATACAGGGGACTATTCTGCTGATTACAAGCTGTTTACAGGTCTTCCTAAACACTCATTTCCCTCCCCGTCATCCATCTCTTT
Organism: Prevotella denticola; assembly: GCF_900454835.1. Taxonomy (GTDB): domain Bacteria; phylum Bacteroidota; class Bacteroidia; order Bacteroidales; family Bacteroidaceae; genus Prevotella; species Prevotella denticola. The sequence goes on from NZ_UGTM01000001.1 coordinate 1,180,397, forward strand.
CGGCTTTCCCGACGATAACAGATTCCCGGTAAAACAATCAATACAGAGAAAGTGAATCCACAGATTGGAATCGGAAAACATTTTACAAAATTCCATTTTGTCCTTGAACACCGATGAACTGCTGCCCCTGAACTCTCTTCACTGCACAACGACGGTAGCATAAAAAGCAAATACCGACAAAAGTAACCTCTGCTGCTGTAAGCCTCTCAGGCGAGCAGCTTTCCCTTTCTTTCTGAGAGAGCATAGCAGGCTATGAGGCTGAAAGAGAAAGCAGAATATTGCCGCACGCATAAAAGCAACATCCTGGGTAAATTCAATGTAACAAGGGAATCTGAGAAATGTGGATAATGTGGGACGCTTATCCTATAAACAGATTACGGCTATCCGTCTCCCACCGATGGCGGAAACAGATAGCCGTAAAATAATAATTCTGAAAAAGGAAGAACAGCCAGATCAACGCCGCTTACCCGATCGCCTGGAAGACGCAGAACCACCGATATGAATAGTTCCGGCTGCCCGTGTCGTGCCTGATGTCACCACACGACTACCAACACTTCCATGATAATACTTCTCCGCTTCCGGCAGCCACCGCTTGATATTCTCTATACGACGGGCATCTGAAGGGTGATCGCTCAGCACTTCTGTACGGTTGCTGCCGGTACTCGAAGCCATGCGCTGCCAAAAGGTAACGGCATTCGCCGGATCGTAGCCTGCCATGGCAGCAAAAATCAGTCCCATGTAATCCGCCTCACTCTCATTGTCACGGCTGTACTTCAGATTGCGGAAAGAGAAGTAGCCGCCGGCCACCTGTGAGGCGATGTCGCCCACCCCACTGCCGACCGTGGAGTTCAGCACCGTTCCCAGGATGTTTGTCCCCATCTGCTGGTTCATCTGCTTGGTCAGCTGTTCCGCACTGTGCTTGGCCACGGCGTGTGCGATTTCATGCCCCAGCACAATGGCCAGACTGGCTTCGTTCTGCGTATAGGGAAGCAGACCCTCGTAGACGACAATCTTTCCGCCGGGCATACAGAAGGCATTGGCCTGTTTGTCCTGGACAAGATTGAACTCCCATTTGAAATTGTTTATCTCACTGGCATAGCCATTGTTGCGCAGGTAGGTCTCTACGGCATGGGCGAGATTGCGCCCTACACGCTGTACCATAGCCGTGTTCTTCGCATCCGTAGAACGCTTGGCTGATGCCATGAACTTGGCATATTCCTGGTTGCTGAGACTGAGAAGCTGGGCATCAGAAATACTGATGCGGTGTGTACGACCTGTCAACGGTACCTTCGAGGCCGTGCCGCAGGCTGTCATCAAGGCAACGACAGCTGACATGAATAAATACTTGATCTTCATCTGATTTACCGTTTTTTATAACTTTCTACCTGCGAAAGTACGACATTTTTTGTAAGAGACAAACAAAACGACTGCTTTTTTAAAAAGGTTAACCCTGAAACGGCGCATCCTCACGGCTGCACCATAGAACATCAGGCCGACTTTCCGCTTTTCCCGATCTCATCCGTGACAGGAACGAAACCGCTCACGACAAAACTGGTGATACCCAGCAATGCCACAAGGAAGAAGAAACGGCGATAGCCCGCATACTCCTGGAGGAAGCCTGTAAACCATCCCGACAGAACGACGGAAAAGGCTGTAATGGCCGTTCCTAAAGAATAGGTAAAGGTGGAATGCTTACCCCTCGTACAATGAGTAAGCCATACCACGTAGACCGTCAGGCCAAGACCCGCCCCGAACTGCTCGGCCAGCATACAGAAATTAATGACCGAAAGGGTGGAGACAAAGTAATAACTGAGATAGACAAAAAGGAACTTGGGCAGCGTCAGAGCCATGACAAACGGCCAGAGCCAACGCTTCAGCCCGTCTCTGCGCACCAGTCCCGCTCCCAAGGCACAGCCCGCAATCAGCGAAAACGTGCCTACCGTACCCAGTACCAGCCCTAACTCCTGGGGAGAGAGAGCCAGTCCGCCGTTGCTCCCAGGATCTATCAAGAAGAGTGGAACAATCCGGAAGAACATCCCTTCAGGCACCAGAAAGCAGAAGAGAAAACAGAGATTTGCCACATAATGAGGACGGCGGACGAAAGCAGCCTTGACATCATGCCACCACTGGCGTGTCACCCCGCTCCAGATAGGGAGGCCGGCATAGTGACGATCTTTCGGGAGTACGACCGCATGGAAGCCCGTGAGGCAGGCCATAAGGACTGACAAGATCCAGAAAACCGTTGCCCATGAAGGGCGGACGGTCCGGTTGATTACCTCCAGATTGCCGGCCACCGTTACTGGAAGAGCCATCCCGACAATGATGGAAAAGAGATAGAAGACGGTACGGACACCGAAAAAAGCAGGACGATGACGCAGTGCGGCTTCTTTTTTATAGAGCCGTTCGATCGCCACATCATGCAATGCCGCAGCCGTGGCCATGACCATCAGGAAAAGAACCGTCCACTCGAACCAGCGGACGGAAGGGACAACCATTGCCAGTCCTGCAAAGCACAGGAGCATGACAGCCTCCGTCAGAACGATCCAGAAACGTCTGCTTCCATACCCTACAACCAGCCTGCCCAGTAGAGGACGAAGGATAAACGGCAGCAGAAACCAGGAGGCGGTCAGCGTGATGGCACCGTTAGAAAGCCCCATCCTGTTGAAGTAGACCAATGAGGTCATCAACAGTATCACATAAGGAAGCCCGCGTGTAAGATAGAGCGTCGGAAGCCAGAGCCAATGGCTGTGCCACCGGTTCTCTATGGGTATTCCGTTGATGATAGTCTGATCCTCATGCATCTGGAGTATATCTTACAGGTTCATACCGTTGTCCGACGGCTTTACTTGTATCGTTTCTCGATTACTGCCGTCTGGTAGTAGTGGTGCAGAATCTCGTCGTAAGGATAACCCTTCTCGCCCATCACGGCGGCACCGATCTGACACAGCCCTACGCCATGTCCCCATCCGGCTCCGGCGAGATGGAAATGCCGGGGAACGCCGTTCACGACATCACGGGCATCTACCACGAATGCCGAACTGTACAGATGGCTCTCGCTCAGCACGCGCCTTATCTCCAGCTCCTTGCCGATGATACGGGTAAGTTTCGTTCCAACGATCTTCAGACGGCTGATACGGCCGCTTCTGCCACGCTCTAGCGGCTGAAGGCCGATGATTTCTCCGAAGTCGAATCCGCTTTTGCGACGAATCAGTTCAGAAAGTTCTTCCTGTGTGTAGTCTACGGTCCAGCGGTAAAAATCATGTGTCTCCTGGTCGTAATTGTTCAGAACCTGATGCAGGACAGCCGTGTCCTCCGTGTTGCAGAACGCTTCAGGAGAAGAAAGAATCCATGTCCGTGCGGCTTTCTCTTCGGTCAGGTCTTCCGAAGGAGCCGTCCCCAGGGGCGCCTTGTCTGCCACTGAATGCAGGTAGGGTTTGCGGATATTGTCCCAGCAGTACTGGAACTCCTCCGTGACACCGCCGCAACACTTGCTGAAACGGGCATCACATATCTTGCTGCCGTCCATCAGCAACACTCCCCGAGTAGCCCTGATGGCCTCTTCGACGTGCGGACTTGTCGCTTTCGTAATGCCCTGGTAACGCTGACAATGGTCGTCTGCACAGACATCAAACAGCTTGTGTGCGTCGCCGTCATACCATACGATGCCTTCTTCTTCCGACACCTTTACAGGTGCAAAGGCCTTCTGGACACCCATTTCTATGGCCTTCCGCCTTCTCATCTGCACCAGCAGCCAGCTACGGGATATAACGGCATGGGCTTTCAAGAGCTCCAGCGACGACGTGGCGCGCATCTCACTCGAAATGACACTTGCCAAATACCGTTCTACCGGGAGCACATTGACTGCCCAGATTTTATCTCCGTCAATGACAAGCTGAAGGCTGCCGGCAAAAGTCTGCTCTTCTTTTCGCTCCCAATGGAAGTCTGCTCCGATCGTCACATCCTCCAAGGTGAAAGACGCATCATCGTCTGCCGGCGTAAAACTAAGCTCCTGATAGCGACCGAATCCCCAAAGCATCTTTCCTTCCATGAGCTTCACAGTCTGTTCACCGCTTACCGTCCGGTTACCAAGAATATAAGCCCCATTCAAGCGGAAGCGTATCTCCTTACCGCCCAATATGCCTACCGACACGACAGGCTCTGTCCGCCAGTCGTCAAAAGCGGCATCTACAGCCTCATTGCGGACCTGCTTCACGACTTCTGCCATTGCCTCGTCCGACAAAGACACCTCACGCAGGACAGCCCGGGCACGCTCTCCGGTCATGCGTTCAAAGTCACTCTGACGAGGCAATATCAGCAGTCCTGCCATGTCCAGGCTGCCCGGGCTAACCAGACACTGTGTCTCTTCCTCAGCCGAATAGCAGTCGGGACGGTGCTTCGCACGTGGGAACACGACCGTGACAAACGCATCTCCGCTGCGCCACGCTACAATATTCATCATCGGTTCGGTCTCGTCTTCTTTCAAAGGAAGAGCTTCATACACATAGCTGAACAGTGCGGCATCATGTGCTTCCGTACGACTTACGATGGCAAGAGCAGGACAGACGTAATCCTTTATTTCATAAATTCCTTCTGTATTGTTCAGCTTCAACAGCGGTTCCGCCATCTTGCGGAGCTGCTGCCAGTCTCGCTGCAAAGGCAGAATACCGCTTGTCCCAGCCTGGAAATGCAGGTGATCCGGCGCACTGGCACCGCATTTCGGGCCGTTGTAGAACACCATCAATTGCGGATAAGCTCTCAGAAGGCGGTGTATCTGTACGTAATTATCGGCGATGGCCTGTGGCTGATGCTTGCTGGCAGGAATGGTAAAATGAGCCGGGAGTATCGGAAACGGATTGACAAGAATGTCGAAATCGTCACAAAAAGGCAATGCGGTCTGTTCAGCCGGACGGTTCTTCCCGCAGAGGAAGCAAGGACGATTGGCCAGCGAGGCCTTGTCAATCTTCGCACCTGTGCTCACCAAGCGTGCAGGATTGAACTGTACAAGGACCGGCCCCGTCTCACGTGTCTGTACACACTTCAGCTCTTCATAACGCCGGGCAGCGTCTGGCCACTGTTCCAGCTGGTTATGGAAGAATTCGGTCAGCCCTTTCTCCCGCTCCCTGTTCTGTTTCTGACGAGCCAGAATCTCAATCGTCCGCAGCTGATCCTTATAGTGGTTGTTGACATTCACCTTATCAATACTCAGCACGGCATCACTGTTTCCGCCCCAGCGACGGCAGAGGTACAGCTCATCATAAATCCTTCCGATACGGAAACGGCGGCTGAAAGCAAGCCCCATGGCATAGTCTTCACCGTAACTGGTATTGGGAAACCGCAGCTGGCGGGCCAGCGGGGTGAAGAAGGCACGCGGTGCACCGAGACCGTTGATACGCAAAGCATTGTTGCAGCCGTTGTCCGCTGTCCACTCACTGTGGCTGATCAGGCCCGGCGGAAGCGTGTTGAGATTGAAGTCGCACATACGGTACGAGCCTACAATCATCGCCGCCTTCTGCTCATGGAAGGCATCGACAATGGCCTGCAAGGTGTTCTCTGACGAATAAAGGTCGTCACTGTCCAGCTGAACGGCAAAGCGACCGCAATGCACATCATGGATGGCATAGTTCCAGCAGCCGCCTATACCAAGGTCGGTACGGTCTGGGACGAGATGAATCAGCCGTTCATCATTCCGGAAAGATTCGAGTATCTCCGTTGTCCCATCCGTCGAATGATTGTCCACGACGATAACATTGAAGGCGAAATCAGTCTTCTGCGAGAGTGCCGACACGACCGCATCACGCACCGTCTTCTCACGGTTGAAGACCGGGATGACTACCGAAGCCTTTACAGGAAACGACTCTTCATAGAAATCAGGCTGCTCGTAATGTGCCGTGTCCACCAGTGCGCCGATAGAAGAAAGGTGCTCGGTTGCTACACGCTCCATCTCTATCTGGGCCTCACGGTTGCGCGGGTCCACATAGTCGAACTGCTTCACACCGCTGGCACGCAGGTCGTCTTCTTCCTCGGTGTACAGATATTCAGCCAGATGGAAAAGCCTTCCACACCGGCTCAGATGAAGACGCAGGTCATACCAGCCGGCAAACTCCCAGTCCTCTGCCGCTTCCCTTGTGACGTACGCTTTCAGGTACTCAGTCTTCAGAAGCACGACAGAACCGAAGTCGAAGTCATCCCGGACGCTTCCTAACTGATAGTCGGTCACCGGATGTTTCACGGTCTTTCCGTCTTCGACAGCATAACGGTCGGCGTACACCATCACAGCAGCGGTCTCCTCGGCCACCTGCAACATACGTTCAACAGCATGACTGCCCAGTGTCACCGGACCTCGTTTTAAGTAAAGCAGGGTGTATTCACCTCCTGCATACGCCGCCATCAGTCGCATTGTATCCGACGAAAGCAGTCTGCCTATCCGCAGGAGATCCGTATGAAGGGGCATGATCTCCATGACCTGATGCTTCTCCACAAGCAGATGTATCTGCTGCACAACGCCCGTCTGCCACAACTGTGCAGAATTTGACATGATGGCATCGAAACTGCCATCAGGTATAAAACAATCTATCCTTCTGTTCTTTTCCATCTTAGCGTGTGTTCTGTTTATTCCGTATGCAACATCCCCGGGGCAGGCAATGGCATCAATTCCCTGTCCAAGAGACTGTCCTGAAAAATCCCCAACCGGCCCGGACAGAAAGGCCGGCAGGCGACAGACCGGCTTGCACAGCACAGCCAGCAGGCTGATATTTCTTAAAGCGGCGTGGTGAAGATATACGTACGGATAACCCAATAGGACAGGATACCGGCAAGGTATCCAGCCAGTGCTATCCATGAGATACGTTTCATATACCAGCCGAAGGTAATCTTCTCCAGCCCCATGACGACGACACCGGCGGCCGAACCGACGATAAGCATCGACCCACCGACACCAGCACAGTAAGCCAGCAGCTGCCAGAAGATTCCGTCAACCGCCATGTCACCTGTAGCAGCAACAGGATACATACCCATGCTTCCGGCGACGAGCGGTACATTGTCGACAATGGACGAGAGTACGCCGATGATGCCCGTAACGGCATAATGGTTACCGTTGAACGCAGTATTCAGACCGCTGCCAAGTTCCTTCAGGACACCCACTTCTTCCAGGCAGGCCACAGCCATCAGAATACCTAAGAAGAAAAGAATCGTCGACATATCAATGCGGCTCAGCAGATTGCTGACACGCTTTGAGAAATGAACATTGTCACCTCTTCTCCTGTGAATACTACGGTAAAACAGTTCGGTCACGGTCCACAAAATGCCCAACACAAGGAGAATGCCAGCGAAAGGAGGGAGGTCGGTGAGGTAATGGAACAGCGGTACAAGACAGAGACCGCCCACGCCGACAGCAAAGATAGCCTTGCGCTGCATGCCGGTGAACTCCAGCATTTCCCTGTCGCCCGTCAGGTCGTTCGCCAGATCGTCGTATTCAATATTCCCCTTCAGTGCCGTCTGCAGCAGAAGTGCCGGTACCAGCATCGACACCAGAGACGGGATGAGAATCTCACTGATGACACCGCCGGCCGTGATCATGCCCGCATTCCACAGCATGATTGTCGTGACGTCTCCGATAGGAGAAAAAGCACCGCCCGAGTTAGCGGAAACGATCACCAGCGAGGCATAGACAATGCGGTCTTTCCTGTCGTGGACAAGCTTGCGCAGGATCATGATCATCACGATACTTGTCGTCAGGTTGTCAAGAATGGCTGAAAGAAAGAAAGTCATGAAGGCGATCTTCCACAGCAGACCCCGCTTCGTCTTGGAGTGCATGACGTTCTTCACCCAGTTGAAGCCGCCATTCTGATCGACGATTTCCACAATAGTCATCGCCCCCATCAGGAAAAAGAGCGTTGTGGCTGTGTCACCGAGATGCTCGGTAATCAAAGCATTCACGAAAGACACAATCTGATCTCCAGTGCCCTTGAAACCGGGATGCATCAGCTGTGCGAACGGTACCGGATCGAGCATGTAAAGAGTCCAGCAGAATACAAACATCAACAAGGCGATTGCGGCCTTGTTGACCTTCGTCAGGCTCTCCATCGCAATGAGGGCATAGCCCAGGACGAAGACGACGATAACAGCAATTGTTAGTGTTGACATCAATGATTCTTGTTTCGATTATTTCTAAGGCACAAAGGTAAGCAAAAGAAATGAGTTGGGACATAAAGAATGCAAATTAATTGAGCAAAAGACAACCGCATTCGGCAAAATGTAGTATATTTGCAGAGAAAGCAGGAAGGAAGCGGGAATCCACCATCACCGCCCATCACCCCATCACCGCCTATCATCCCCCATATCCCCCTAAAACAATGAACAAAGAAATACAATCCCTTGTCAAGCAGCTCAACGCTGCCTCCAATGCTTACTACAACGGCCGTGAAGAACTCATGACCGACTACGAGTGGGACGCTGCCTTCGACCGGCTCAAGAAGCTGGAAGAACAGACCGGCATCGTCCTCCCCGACTCCCCGACACAGAATGTCTCGGCCGACAATGTAGCCGGAAAGAAAGAGAAACATGAGTTTCCGGCCCTGTCTCTGGCAAAGACCAAAAAGGTTGAAGACCTTGCCAGATGGACAGAAGGAAAGCCCATCTGGCTCTCCTGGAAACTGGATGGCCTGACACTTGTCGCCACTTATGACAACGGACGGCTGACAAAAGTCGTCACCCGGGGCAACGGGCACATCGGCACCAACATCACCCATCTTTCCAGAGCCATCGAGGGCATCTTGCAGACCATCCCCTACAGAGGCCATCTCGTCATCCGTGGAGAAGCCGTCATCAGCTACCCCGACTTCGAGAAGTTCAATATGGAGTCGGAGGAAGAGTATGCCAATCCCCGCAACCTCGCATCAGGATCGCTCACGCTGAAAGATATCAACGAGGTCAAGCAACGCCACCTGCACTGGATTCCTTTCACCCTTGTCTATACCGAGGAGGAAATCGGCTCATGGGGCGAACGGATGGCATGGCTTGAACGACAGGGATTCCATCCGGTAGACAGAGAACTCATCTCACGGCCGACGGCCGGGAATATACAAGCCGTCATCGACAGCTGGTCTTCCCGTGTCACCGGACAAGCCCTCAACACCCGTTATCCGGAAGCTGACACCCAACGCTTCCCCTACCCCGTCGATGGTCTCGTCATCACTTATGACGACACGGCCTATGCCGCAACCGGATCGGTCACAGGGCATCATGCCACACGTGCCGGCTACGCCTTCAAATGGCAGGACGAGCGGGCGGAAACGGAACTGGACTACATAGAATGGTCATGTGCCGCATCTACGATTTCGCCGGTCGCCGTTTTCCAGCCTGTCGAACTGGAGGGGACGACCGTCAAGCGTGCCTCGCTCTGCAACATCTCTGAATGCGAACGCCTGGGAATCGGCGGCAAGGGCACAAAAATCGCCGTCATCAAGGCAAACAAAATCATACCGAAGGTTGTCAGTGTCATTGAACGGATGGGCATCTTCCATGTCCCGGAGACCTGTCCGGTATGCCGGTCGGCGACAGAAGTCGTGGAGAGTGAGGCCAGCGGGACACGGACACTGCACTGCACGAACGACCACTGCCCTGCCAAACAGCTCAAGAAGTTCGGTCGTTTCGTTTCCAAGGAGGGGGTGAACATCGACGGACTGTCCGAACAGACTGTCCAGAAGTTCATCAACCTGGGCTGGATTTGTGAGTATGCCGACTTCTTCCATCTCAACGAACATGCTCTGCAGCTGCGTACCATGGACGGTTTCGGAGACAGGAGTGTCAGCAAACTCCTGGCGGCCGTTGAAAAGGCAAGGAGCGTGGAAGCCCGCCGGCTGCTCTTCGCACTCAACATTCCGCTGGTCGGACAGGATGTATGCAACCGTCTGCTTTCAGCCTATCCGCTGAAAGAACTCATCAGGACTGCTACGGAAAGTACTGACGATGATGTGTTTTCAACCATTCCCGGTATCGGACCGGAAAAGAGTGCGAGCTTTGTCCGGTGGATGAAAGACGCAGACAACCAGCCTGTGCTGCAACACTTGCTGGCCGAACTCAACGTCAGGCAAGCCTCGTCCGCGCCGACAGGCAGCGGCTGCCAGGGACTGACATTCGTCATTACGGGCGATGTCCATCATTACAAGAACCGCAATGAGCTGAAAGCCTATATCGAAAGCCAAGGCGGTAAAGTTACCGGTTCGGTTTCCAAGTCTACTGACTTTCTCATTAACAATGATGTAGAAAGCACTTCGGGCAAAAACCAGAAAGCCAAGGCTCTCTCCATCCCCATCATCTCTGAGGAAGATTTCATCGACCGTTTTGCACAGGGTTCCGCCTCCGGCTTACCCGCACAGAGGACAGAAGAAACATTATTCCAAGACTGATAGAATCATTCTTCGGATAACCCCCTCCTCATCCCGAATTCACATACAAAGACAGAGTATCATACTTCTTTGATTCTCAAGCTGTTATATCCAGCGTTTAAAAAGGTGCCTACTTGCACCGCAAGTAAGGCCTAATTGAAGCCCAAGTAGGCCTTACTTGAACAGCAAGTAAGGCCCTTTTGGAATCCAGACTGACTATATCCTAAATTTGAACAGCTTATATGATATTTTTGAATGAGAATCCTCAAAAAAAAATTAAATATAACACTTGCAAATATGGTTTATTCTTCATAAATTTGCGTGTGAAAACATAGGTGACTTTATTCACTACCTAAAATTAATTAAATGACATTACATGAGGCTATTATTTGCGTATTAAAAACTCATAGTACAGCTATGAGCTGTTCTGATATCGCAAAAGAGATATACTCTAAGAAACTATATCTACAAAAGAATGGATCAATGGCCCCGCCAAGGCAGATAAGAGCACGTGTTAAGAAATACCCTCAGTATTTCGTTATAAAAGATGCAAAAATACATCTAAGCAAATCAAGTGAACTCACGAAAAAGCTACAAGAAAAGAAGACATTCAACTTACACCAACTCTCTTTTCTGCCTCATTTACATGGAGAGGACGGAGTAAAAAAGAAATCAATTACACAAGTAGTCTCTCCTGATTTCAAAAAGGGGTTCATGCCTTGGATAGACAAGAATACCAAAGTACTTATCTTAGGAACTATGCCTGGAGATATTTCGACAGAACAACTGTCATACTATCTAAATCCAAGCAATACTTTCTGGAAAATTATGAATAGGCTTTTCAATTCTACCGACCATTTTGAGAAAAGTAGGGATTTCCTAAGTTCAATTGGTATAGGTCTGTGGGATGTATATAAAGAAGGTATTAGAAAAGGTAGTCTTGATTCAGGTTTTTCTATCCATCCAGTACCTAATGACATCAAAGGGTTCATTAAAAAACATAAATCTATAAAATACATTGTCTTTAATGGAAAGGAAGCCCATGATGCGTTCTTGAAAGAAATAGGTGATGTCAATGTATCCTGTATAGTGATGCCTTCTACGTCATCGACCAATACCCATATGACTTTTGATGAAAAGTTTGATGCCTGGACTCAACTAAAGAAAATACTAAAACAAGTAAAGCATAATTCAACACCATAAGCTTTTAGACCTTCTTCCATCATCAAAAATCATCCCAATTACTTGAGCCTCCAACCTCCTGTTTCCTGTTTGAATGATGTCCAAAATCATTCGTAGGAATCCCCTTCTATACGCATGGAATCAGAGGATGTCAGGTTCTTTTATCTGTAAGATAATTCAATAGAAGAATTAAAGCGAGTATGTTAAAATACAAATTAACGACTTGACAAGTTTTAATTTGTAAGTAACGTACTCTCAAAAGAAAAGAGCATTTCTTTACTCAAACACGAGTTTTGAAATGGTCTTTTCTCATTGGATTGTTTTAAAATGTAAGGTTTTCAGAAGGGCATTTACATTTTGACACACCCTCGATAAATTGTATATCTTGCGGACAGACGAGGGCATCTATCCCCTACTTGGCTATGTGACACGCTTTTTTTAGAAGACTTATTTTCCAAAGGGATTTCTCAGAACGTCCACTTGGCCGCCACCGTTGGGATGGCATAGAAGCGGTTGTGCTCGCCGCGGTCGTTCCAGACGAAGTTGTTGCTGATTTCCACCTCAGAACCCAGAGAGAGGTTCACGTTCTTCATGCCTTTCAGCGTGTTGAGGTTGAACCAGAACTGCGGTTCAGATACCATGATCAGCTTGCCGTTCACGTCCGGATCGTACCAGACATCACAGAACCCGCTGAAGGTACAGAGGCCATGCGCAAAGGTTGTTCCCCACACCTCCGTCAGCTGGAAGCTATTGTAAGGATGCGCACCCGTGTGCCCGTTCTTGAAATAATACTTATACATCAGCTGCACGCTGAACGTCTTTGAGAAGTCTTTTGAAGCCCAGTTCCATGCGCCGCCCAGAAGCATGGAGTGCTGGTAGCGGTTACCGTAGTAGCCCCCGGGAGTCTCGCCGGAACCTACGCCGCCGTTGTATTCCACGTGGGCAGCCCACTGCTTGTTCTTCGTCAGGTTGAACTCACGGGCAATCTCCCAGTAAGCGCCGATCGTACCGTCGTTCTTGTAGTCAATGTCGGTGAACATGAAGGTGGAACCCCATGTGTCAGGCTTGAACATCTCAACCGTCGTCGTCACCGTCGTACGCGATGAGAGGTCGTTGTAGAGATTGTGACCAAGGTCGTAATGAAGCTGTAAATTCTGTGCCTGCGCACCACTAAAAGCTGCTACCAAAAGGATAGCGAGGGAAAAGAATCTTTTCATATCGTTTTTAAATAATGATTGGAAAACTGCTGCAAAGTTACAAAAAAACCTTAAACTATCCTTGTTATAGCAAAAGAATCGTTAACTTTGTAGCTGTATGAGAATAGACATCATCACCGTATTGCCGGAGATGCTGGAAGGGTTTGTCCACGAGAGCATCCTTGCCAGGGCAGAGAAGAAGGGACTGGCAGAGATCCGCCTGCACAATCTCCGTGACTATACGAAGGACAAATGGCGGCGTGTAGACGACTATCCGTTCGGCGGACAGGCGGGCATGGTCATGCAAATCGAACCTATTGACAACTGCATCGCCGCCTTGAAGGAAGAACGAGACTATGACGAAGTCATCTTCACGTCACCCGACGGTGAGCCGTTCAGCCAGCGTATCGCCAACGACCTCTCCATGGGAGGAAACTTCATCATTCTTGCGGGGCATTACAAAGGTATTGATCAGCGCGTACGCGACCACCTCATCACACGGGAGATTTCCGTCGGCGACTTCGTCCTGACAGGCGGTGAACTGCCGGCAGCCATCATTGCCGACGCCGTTGTCCGGCTTGTCCCGGGTGTTATCAGCGACGAACAGAGCGCACTTTCCGACTGCTTCATGGACGATATGCTCTCCGCCCCCATCTATACCCGCCCCCGCAGCTACAAGGGGTGGGAGGTGCCGGAAATCCTGCTCAGCGGGAACGAGGCGAAAATCAGACAATGGGAATTCGACCAGGCAATGGAGCGTACCCGGCGGCTGCGTCCCGACCTGCTGAGAGAGAATAAGTAAGAAGATTCTTTATTTATCAACTTCTAATACATTAACTATTTATGTCACAAATGAAAGAATTACCACAGGTCGGCTTCTCTGAAGCCGCACAGAACTTTTTCAAGAAGTGTTTCCAGTTCAAGGGACGCATCCGCCGTTCAGAGTATTGGTGGGGTGCGCTGACTGTCGCCATCGCTTCGGCCGTCCTCTCACTCATTCCGTTTGTCGGATGGGTCGCACTCATTTTCCTTGCCATAGGCGGAATATCCATGCTGTTCCGCCGTCTGCACGACACAGGCCGCAGCGGCTGGTGGTGGGGCTGCCAGACAATTATCGGACTGGTTGCAGGCGCACTCTTCTTCTCCGCCATCGATTTCCATGCTTATATGATGGCGGCTCAGTCTCAGGATGCAACTGAGATGATGAGGGTTCTCTCTGCCGGCATGACAGGCGGTGCGGGTATCTTCGCCTTGCTGCTTTATCTGGTCAATGGAGCACTGGGTATTGTCATCTTCGTCTTCACGCTCCTCGACAGCAAGCCGGAGGCCAACAAGTACGGGGAATCACCCAAGTATGTTGTAGAACAGACCGAAGAGTAGGAAGGTCGCTTGTCTGGAAACAAGACTTCTATCTTTCCAGATAGACCCTTTCTGAATCAAAACACAGGGGCGTACGAATTCGTGCGCCCCTGTGTTTTGATGTTGTCTCTGATTTTCAGCGACTCTGTCCTTGACATTTCCCGGGGACAGTCCAGCTAAAACAGCCGTACACTGCCGACAGACGTACGGATGAACCGCAGACGGGCAGACTATACAGATAACAGAGGTGCCAGACAAGACCGATGACAATAAAAAAACAGAGACAGACAACCTCGTCTGCCCCTGTTGATCATCTATCCGATACATCCTCCTCTACTATCTGTGTGAAATCCCCTGGGTCTTCACAATGATATATTGCAGAGCTGCTTTACAAGTTTTCCATGAACCATTCTGCCACCTGTCTCAACAGGTGGTTGCGGGTATTGCCGCCGTAGATAGAGTGGTTACGATTGGTGTAACAGTTCTCCTTGAAATCCTTGTCGGCCTGAACCAGTGCCTCAGAATATTCAAAGGTGTTCTGCGGATGAACATTGTCATCGGCCATACCATGGCAGATCAGCAGTCTGCCGTGCAGCTTCCCGGCACGGTTGATGGGATTGACGGCGTAACCGGAAGTATTCTCCTGTGGTGTACGCATATACCGTTCCGTATAGACGGAATCGTAGAACCGCCAGTCGGTCGGCGGTGCAATGGCTACGCCCGCCTTGAACACATCACGTCCCTCGCTCATGCTCATCAGGGTATTGAAACCGCCGAAGCTCCAGCCCCAGATACCGATACGTGCCGCATCGACATACGGCTGTCTGCCCAGCCACAGGGCCGCCTCCACCTGGTCCTTCGACTCCAGATCGCCGAGCTTCAGATAAGTACACTTTTCAAACTCTGCTCCCCTCGCACCTGTGCCGCGGCCGTCCACCGTCACTACGATGTAGCCTTTCTGTGCCAGGTAATAATCGAACATACCGCCGTTGCCCATCGAACCGACACCCCAGCTGTCAACCACCTGCTGGCTGCCCGGCCCGCTGTACTGGTGCATGATGACCGGATACTTCTTCTTTGCATCAAATCCGGCGGGTTTCACCATCCATCCGTTGAGCTTCACTCCCTCCGATGTCGTAAATGTAAAGAACTCGACACCGCCGTTGCCATACTTCGCAAGTTTCGTCTGCAGTTCGTCATTGTTCAGCACTTCGCGTACCTCCTTGCCCTTGTTGTCATAGATAGCATAGACGTAAGGATGGTTACGGTCGCTCCATGTATTGAGGAAGTATCTGTAATCACCGGAGAACGCAGCGGCATTCCAGCCTGCATGGGCAGAAAGGCAAGTCAGCCTGCCGGACTTGTCGGCGACATAGACCTCCCGCTGCATCGGCTTGCGGGCAGCTGCCTGGAAGTAGGTGTTGCCGGTCTTATCATCATATCCATAGATTTCCGTCACGTCATAGTTGCCCTTGTCTATCTGGCGCAGGAGCTTCCCTTCTTTGCTGTATAGATAAAGGTGCATATAGCCGTCACGGTCGGAAGGCAGCAGAATGTAATCCTTCATGATTCTGATGCCTTCCATCGCTTCTTCCTTCACATACTTGGGCACACGCTCTCTGATCAGCAGCCGGCACGCTCCTGTCTTGGGATTGGCAGCATAGAGATTCAGTTCGTCCTGGTGCCGATTCATCGTATAGAGAATGATCCTGTCTGCATCAGCAGTCGTCTTGATGCGGGGGATATAACCATCCGCTGCCAAAGGCAGGTCATACTTGCGCACACTGCCGTCACCTAATGAATACGCCCATGCGCTTACCTGTGAATTGTCCTCGCCGGCTTTCGGATATTTGTAGCTGTATTCTCCAGGATAAGTCTCATACTTATTGAATGCAGGATGCGAGCCTTTGAAAAGCTGTAGGGAATAGGTCTTCACCTTGCTTTCATCGTACCTGATCCAGCTCAACGTCCTGCTGTCAGCACTCCATGCAAGTGCGTTGTTAAAGCCGAACTCCTCCTCGTTCACCCAGTCGGGCAGACCGTTGATGACCTTGTTGAACGCACCGTCGGTGGTGACCTGTCTGACATTCTCGCCATCCGTGATGTAGATGTTGTTCTTATGGACGTATGCAATCTGCCGCCCGTCAGGCGAAAAAACAGGTATCTGTTCTGCCCCGTCTTTTGAAAGTTTCTTCAGTTGTTTCGTCTTCACTTCATAGAGATAGAAGTCTGCCGTAAATGAACGGCGATAGATGCGGTTGGTATTCGTCTGCAACAGCAGCCGGCATCCATCGGCCGAAATCTGATAGTCATCAAAAACCTTGAGCAGCCCTTCCTTGACATCGGAAAGGTCGAAGATGACACCGGTCGGTTTACCTGTTCTGAAGGAATACTTCACCACCTGCCGGCCGTCGGCCGACACCTGTGCATATTCCGAAGTACCTTTCAGAGGATTGACACCCGAGATACGTTTCGCCCAGAATACGCCACTGGTGATGTCTTTCAATGAAATCGGCTCTCCTGCCATCAGCTGGAGAGCTGTCAGCATAGCAGCACACATAAGGATTGTTCTTTTCATAAATTCAAGTTTTAACATCGCAAAAGTATAAAATAATCCGTAAATTTGCAAAAGAATGGAACAATATTATCGTGACTTCGGGAACTGGCTCCGCACCCAGTTTCCTTTCAGAGTACAGAAAATATCGGTCAATGCTGGCTTCACCTGTCCGAACCGGGATGGGAGAACAGGGTACGGCGGCTGCATCTACTGCAACAACCAGACCTTCAATCCGACCTACTGCGACAACGGAAAGAGCATTACACAGCAGCTTGAAGTCGGCAAGCGGTTCTTCTCCAGGAAATACCCGGACATGAAATACCTTGCTTATTTCCAAGCCTATACCAACACCTACGGAAGCAACAACCGCCTCAAAGCCCTCTACGAGGAAGCACTTGCCGTGGAGGATGTCGTCGGACTCGTCATCGGCACACGGCCCGACTGCATCAACGACACCCTCTTAGACTATTTTGAAGAACTCAACCGCCGCACATTCCTCATCGTTGAATATGGCGTGGAAACCTGCAACGACAGCACACTGCGCCTCATCAACCGTGGACACGACTTCGCCTGTGCTCGCCAGGCTATAGAAAAGACCGCCCGCCGCGGCATCCGTACCGGTGCGCATATCATCCTCGGTCTGCCTGGTGAAGATGCAGAAGAGAGTCTCCGGCAGGCGCCAATCATTTCTTCTCTCCCACTGACGACACTGAAAATCCATCAATTGCAGATCATCCGGGGTACCCGCCTTGCGAAAATGTATGCTGACCATCCCTTTCATCTTTACACCGTTGAGGAATATATCCGGCTCATTGCCGCCTACATCCGTCTGCTCCGTCCCGACCTCATACTCGAACGCTTCGTCAGCCAGAGCCCTGCCGACCTGCTCATTGCGCCCAGATGGGGGCTGAAGAACTATGAATTTACCCACCGCCTGCACAATTATCTGAAAGGTATGCGGACAACACATGAATACGGACAATGTATAAAGGAAGAACGAACATAGACCGAATAACGGAAGAACAGACGAAGCCATCAACGACTATGACATTCTGTCTCTTTCATCTGACACGATGTCACACAAAGGCCAAAGGCACAGGATTTGAGTGACAGACAATATAAAAAAAAACGAATACACTTCGATGCCTATAACCATAAGGCTGAAGAAGATATAGAAAGGAGACTGAAGAATGACATTTGAGAAATTTACAATTAAAGCACAGGAGGCTGTCCAGAGTGCGGTGAACACCGCACAGCGCAACGGGCAGCAGACCATCGAGCCGCTACACCTGCTTGCCGGCGTGATGGACAAGGGAAAAGATGTGACGAACTACGTCTTCCAGAAGCTGGGTGTGAACGCACAGACCGTAGAGAATGCCGTCCAGAGCGAAATGAGCCATCTGCCGAAAGTATCGGGCGGTGAGCCTTATTTCTCCTCTGAAGCCAATCAGGTGATGCAGCGCACGTTGGACATCTCGCAGAAGATGGGCGACGAGTTCGTCAGTATCGAGCCGATGCTGCTGGCACTGCTGGCGGTCAACTCAACGGCAAGCCGGATTCTGAAAGATGCCGGATGTGCAGAGAAAGAGATGACAGCAGCCATCAACGACCTGCGACAGGGACAGAAGGTACAGACGCAGAGCGGTGACGAGAACTACCAGTCGCTGCAGAAATTTGCCCGCAACCTTGTCGAGGATGCCCGTGCAGGAAAGCTCGATCCGGTAATCGGCCGTGACGAGGAAATCCGCCGTGTACTGCAGATACTGTCCCGCCGTACGAAGAACAACCCGATTCTCATCGGTGAACCGGGCACAGGAAAGACGGCTATCGTCGAGGGACTTGCCGAAAGAATTGTCCGTGGCGATGTACCGGAAAACCTGAAGGACAAGCAGCTCTACTCGCTGGATATGGGGGCGATGCTCGCCGGAGCAAAATACAAAGGTGAGTTTGAGGAGCGGCTGAAGAGCGTCATCAAGGAGGTGACGAAAGCCGAAGGCAACATCATCCTCTTCATTGATGAAATCCACACGCTGGTCGGTGCAGGCGGCGGCGAGGGTGCCATGGATGCCGCCAACATCCTGAAGCCGGCTCTAGCACGTGGCGAACTGAGGGCCATCGGTGCGACAACATTGAACGAGTACCAGAAATACTTCGAGAAGGACAAGGCCCTGGAGCGTCGTTTCCAAACTGTCATGGTAGATGAGCCGGACGAGCTGGATGCCATCTCCATCCTTCGTGGACTGAAAGAACGCTACGAGAACCACCACAAGGTACGTATCCAGGACGATGCCTGCATTGCGGCCGTGAAGCTCTCAGAACGTTATATCTCCGACCGTTTCCTGCCCGACAAGGCCATCGACCTGATGGACGAGGCAGCTGCCAAGCTGCGCATGGAGCGCGATTCCGTACCCGAGGAACTGGACGAGATAACCCGCCGGCTGAAACAGCTCGAGATTGAGCGTGAGGCCATCAAGCGGGAAGACGACAGCGAGAAGATCGCACAGCTCGACAAGGAGATTGCCGAACTCAGGGAACAGGAGCATAGCTTCCGTGCAAAATGGGAAGGCGAACGTGCCCTGGTGAACAAGATTCAGCAGGACAAGCAGGAGATGGAGAACCTCAAGTATGAGGCCGACCGTGCTGAGCGTGAGGGCAACTACGAGCGTGTCGCTGAGATCCGCTACTCGAGGCTGAAGCAGCTGGAAGACGACATCAAGAACATCCAGCAGCAGCTGCAGGCCACGCAGGGCGGACAGGCCATGGTGCGTGAGGAGGTTACCGAGGACGACATCGCCGAGGTGGTAAGCCGCTGGACAGGCATTCCTGTCACGAAGATGCTGCAGAGCGAAAAGGACAAGCTGCTCCATCTGGAGGACGAACTCCACAAGCGTGTCATCGGACAGGACGAGGCCATCACGGCCGTGGCAGATGCCGTGCGCCGTTCACGTGCCGGCCTGCAGGATCCGAAGAAACCTATTGCATCGTTCATCTTCCTCGGAACAACGGGTACAGGTAAGACCGAACTGGCAAAGGCATTAGCTGACTATCTTTTCAACGACGAGTCGATGATGACCCGGATTGACATGAGCGAGTATCAGGAGAAATTCAGCGTCACACGACTTATCGGTGCGCCTCCGGGGTACGTAGGTTACGATGAAGGAGGCCAGCTGACCGAGGCCGTACGCCGCAAACCTTACTCAGTCGTACTCTTCGACGAGATAGAAAAGGCGCATCCCGACGTGTTCAACATCCTCTTGCAGGTACTGGACGACGGACGACTGACGGACAACAAGGGGCGGACGGTGAACTTCAAGAACACGATTATCATCATGACGTCCAATCTGGGGTCGCAGTATATCCAGCAGCAATTCGAGAATCTCACCGATTCCAACCGTGAGGAAGTCATCGAAAAGGCGAGGACTGCCGTAATGGAAATGTTGAAGAAGACCATCCGTCCGGAGTTCCTCAACCGTATCGACGAGACCATCATGTTCCTGCCGTTGACAAAGGAGCAGATCGGAGGTGTCGTACGGCTGCAGCTGGAGCGTGTGAAGGCTATGCTCGAACCACAAGGCATCAACCTCCAGTGGACCGACCCTGCCATCAGCTATCTGGCCGGGGTAGGCTACGATCCGGAGTTCGGCGCACGTCCCGTCAAGCGGGCTATCCAGCGGTATGTGCTGAACGACCTCAGCAAGTCTCTGCTTTCAGGCAGTGTCAACCGTGACAAGCCGGTCATCATCGACTGCTTCGGTGAGGGACTGACCTTCAGGAACTAAGCATTCACAGCATCCTCTTCCCAAGGTGGGAGAGGTGCCGAAAACAGAGAACAGATCCATATAGTAAAATCAAACAAGACAAAGCGGGAGAAGTCCGGAATGGACTTCTCCCGCTTTGTCTATATGGGGTGGGACGTTTTCTAATACTTATAATCCTTTGCCAGTCCGCCTGCACTCGTCTCTTTGTACAGTGACGGAATGTCGTGCCCGGTCTGCTTCATCACCTCCACTACCCGATCAAACGATACGCGGTGGTGTCCGTCGCTGAACGAGGCATACAGCTGTGCGTCCAGCGCGCGGCAGGCAGCAAAAGCATTGCGCTCTATACAGGGAATCTGCACCAGACCGCAGACGGGGTCGCAGGTCATGCCCAGATGGTGTTCAAGTCCCATCTCCGCAGCATACTCAATCTGTGAGGGCGTACCGCCGAACAACTGGCAGGAGGCGGCCGATGCCATGGCACAGGCCACACCGACCTCGCCCTGACAGCCTACCTCTGCACCGGAAATCGACGCATTGTACTTCACGACATTGCCGAAGAGACCAGCCGTCGCCAGGGCATGCAATATTTTCGTCTCGGAAAACTCGTGTCCTTTCGCCAGATGATAGAGTACTGCCGGCACAACCCCGCAGGCCCCGCAGGTGGGAGCTGTGACGATTGTCCCGCCCGAAGCATTCTCTTCGCTGACAGCCAATGCGTATGCGTAAACCATCCCACGGCTCTGCAGGGACGGCTTGTAACCGCGTGCCCTTATGTAGTAAGTAGGGGCTTTGCGTGCGAGGTTCAACGGTCCGGGCAATGCACCCTCACTGTCAAGACCACGCTCGACAGCCGCCTGCATGGCATGCCACACCTCACGCAGATAATCCCAGAAATCACCGGTCTCGCATTGCTTCACATATTCCCAGTAGCCCCGTCCATGATGTTCGCACCAGGACTGGATGTCCTTGAGCGTGTGCAGGTCGTATACAGAATCCTGATGGAAACAGTCGCCTGTAGCCTTCCCCTCCGACAGAGCACCGCCGCCGATGCTGTAGACCGTCCATTCGTCTTCTATTTTCTGATGGCTATCATACGCACGGAACACCATGCCGTTGGGATGATAAGGCAGGAACACCTCCGGTTCCCATTTGATTTCCACCGGGGCTACCGCCTTCAACACGTCGATGACGGCCTTGTCCGTCATGTGTCCCCTGCCCGTAGCAGCCAGACTTCCATACAGTGTCACCTCGAAACGCACTGCCTCCGGATGGCGGCCGGCGAAGATGACGGCGGCCCGCTGCGGTCCCATCGTATGGCTGCTCGACGGTCCTTTTCCGATTCTGAATATTTCTCTCAGTGATTCCATACTGGTTTACCCTTCAATACCTCTTTTACTCTTTTTATTCTATTGTGCTGCAAAATTACGAAAAAAAACCGCAACGATACAGCATACGACACATAAATTATCAGGCAGACATTTAAGGGGAAACCTTTCACCGTCGCAACTTTTTCAGTAACTTTGCAGCCATCATTTCATATCTACCAACAGTGAAAACAATGGAAAAAGAAGACCATATCAACCGTGCGCTGGTTTTCATGGAAAACCTCGAGAAGCTAGGCGAACAGTTACGCAACGCCCAGCAGCAGCTGGTATTGACGATGGAGCACATGCTGGCAATGGAACAGAACCACCAGACGGACACGGATGAGTACCGTGAGCAGGAGAGGCACTGCAGAAATCTTCATGCAATAGTCGACAAGTGGCAGCCGGTCTATGAGGAGAAGATAGAGATGCTGAAAGAAATCAAAAGAGCAGCCGGGAAATAAACAGACAATATATGGAGAAAGAGAAGAAGAAAGACAAGGGCGGCATGATGAGTGTCATTGCCGCCTTGGGAGCCAACGTACTGGTGGCCATATCGAAGTTCGTGGGATTTGCGGTCTCGGGGTCGGCCGCCATGCTGAACGAATCGATCCACAGCATCGTGGACTGCGGCAATGAGATACTCCTGCTGGTGGGCAATCGGCAGGCAGAAGCGAAAATTAGCGAACGGCATCCGTTCGGACAGGCACGTGCCAAGTACTTCTACAGCATGGTCGTAGCCATGATGCTCTTCTTTGCCGGCGGTGCGCTGGGCATCATGGAAGCGGCACAGAAACTGTTCCACCCGGAACACAGCGTGGAGAACACATGGCTGGTCATGGCGATTCTCCTCCTCGGACTGATGGTGGAAAGTGCCAGCCTGCACGTCGCTTTCAAAGAAATAAAGGAGCTGAACAGAGACCGACTGCCGCTCTACCGGTTTCTGCGGGAGAGCCGTCACAGCGAAATTCTCATCATCTTTGCCGAAGACAGCTGCGCCGTCGTTGGTCTGCTGATAGCTCTGGCCGGCACGCTCCTGAGCCATTTCACAGGCAATCCGTTCTACGATGCACTGTCGGGTGTGCTGATCGGCGTACTGCTCTGCACCGCAGCCCTCTTCCTCGCACGTGAATTCTACAGTCTGCTCATCGGCGAGAGCGTTACAGAGAAAGATCTGACACGCATCAAGACCTCGTTCAACCGACCGGAAATCAGCCGGCTCATCAACATCAAGACCATCCATCTCAGTCCTACGGACATCCTCGTCACGACAAAGATTGACGTGAAGGACGAGTACAAAGCCTGGACCCCGGAACTGATCAATGACATCGAACGGCATATACGTGCGGCTTTCCCGGCCTACAACATTTACATTTATATTGAGACGGATAAATACCGGGAAGATTACAAACGGTGAAGAGGATGGGGCTGTGCCAAAAGTTCATAGGACAGTCAAAGCAGGGACAGACACCCCCGCCTCTGTCTGCAAACAGCTCCTCCGTAATGCAGTCCGACAAAACTCAAGCGACATGATTTGACCGTCAACACCACTGGTGTTTACCGCCAACACGATAGGTGACAGGCATCGGCACATCTGCAGGAAAGGCCTGTCCAATCCTGTCACTGTCATATACTGTAAAATGGCAATGGACACTTATTCAAGTTTCCATTGCCATTTCTTCATGTCGACACATCCGTTCGGACGGAAGGTGATGCCCTCCGCTTCCAACAGCCGGCGTTGCTCCTGCCAGCCGGGAACCGTGCGTCCGGCGCTGTTGACGACCCTGTGACAGGGCAGTCCGTCGCTCTCCGCCGCCCCATGCAGCACGCTTCCAACCAGACGGCAATGAGTGGGATGACCCGTAAGCCAGGCCACCTGACCGTAGCTAAGTACCCTCCCACGAGGGATAGATGCCACAATGCTATATACGTCCTTGCGGAACGAAGCGATGTCTACTGCCATCAGAAATTCAAAGGAGGCTGACGGAAGGTTGTTACCTTATTATTCTCAAATCCTTACAGGGACGGCACAGAGGCCGTCTGTAAGGACGTATATGTTCAGAGTTCAGCCTCAACAGCCTTCCGCACTTCCTTGAGGTCGACTGTCGGCTCGAAGCGGGCTACCACCTCGCCGTTGCGGTTGACGAGAAACTTAGTGAAGTTCCACTGGATGTCGTTCTGCTTGCGGAGTTCCGTGTTCGCCTTGTTGTACAGGTCCTCCATCACGGCCGCCAGTTTAGCCTCATAAGCACCGCCGGCATATCCCTTCTGGCTCTTCAACCACGCATAGAGCGGGAGTTCGTCGGCACCGTTCACATTGCTCTTCTTGAACTGCGGGAAGTCTGCTCCGAACTTCATCGTGCAGAACTCACGGATTTCTTCATCCGTACCGGGAGCCTGATGGCCGAACTGATCGCAGGGAATGTCAAGGATTTCCAGCCCCTTGTCCTTCAGGCTGTGGTACATAGCCTCCAGGTCTTCATACTGCGGAGTGAAGCCGCAGCCGGTTGCCGTATTGACGATGAGCAGCACCTTCCCCTTGTATGTTCCGAGACTTACCTCGTTGCCTTTCTTGTCTTTCAGATTGAAATCGTAAACTGTTGCCATAATTCTTTTCTTTATTTAATTCTAATATTGTTTTCTTATCATCTAAATATCAAACAGAACTGTTCCTATACCGAACCCACGGCCAGTTGCAGAGCATCAACGCCCTGACTGCTGCAAACATTTCTATATAGTAATCTTTCCAACTTCCGTTTGACGATGCAAAGATAAAACAAAGTCATTACACCGCTAACGATCACGGTCAGATTTAACATCATTTCATAACAAATCCCTATTTCCTCATCGATGTTAATCCAACTTAACAGTTAGGCTATTACCAGCAACTGCTACAACCAATTCTTCCAACTTGTACCACCTGCCCATCACATTTTGGATAGTTTTTTAGGCAGAAAAGAAAACGCCCAGGAATCCGATGAGACTCTGGACGTTATGATATTGCAAAAATAAAAGGATGCGGACACTAAGCTGCGGTTGCAATCCACTCATATACGAAACTGCATACACCGAAGAGGAGGATGCCTGCCATACAGACGGCCAAAGCGAACTTTGTGTTGCAGTCACTCCTGAAGGCCGGCAACGGATTGTCGGTGCGGACAATGTACATCGCCTTGACTATCTTGAGATAGTAGTAGAGTGAAACGACCGTATTGACCAGCGCAATGAAGACAACGGCGTATGCCCATGCGCCCATCGTCGTGTTGATGTCGGCGCCGTTGACACCCGACATGAACACGAAGAACTTGGAGAACATTCCTGCAAACGGAGGGATGCCACCGAGCGAGAACATGGCCAGGGTCATCAGGAAGCTCAAGCGAGGGTTGGTCCGGTAGAAGCCGTTATAGTCGCTGATATTGGTCTTGCCGCCATTGTTCTGCTCTACGACACTGATAATCGTGAAGACTGCCATGTTGGCAACCACGTAAATCAAGACATAGTAACTCAAGGCAGTAACCGAGTTCTCCCAGTCGTTGCCGATGGCAGCCAGCATGATGTAGCCCGCCTGTGAAATGGAGCTGAATGCCATGAAGCGTTTCAATTCACCCTGCCGTACTGCAAAGAGGTTTGCAATGGTGATGGAAAGCACCACGACGATCATCAGCAGCACGTGCCAGTAGACCATGATACCGCCGAAGACATGGAAGAGAATACTCAGCAGCGTAAAGGCTGCAGCTCCCTTGGAAATGACGCTCAGATAGCCGGTAACAGTTGTCGGCGCACCCTGATAGGTATCAGCCGTCCAGAAGTGGAACGGCACGAGGGAGATCTTGAAGCCGAGACCGCTGAAGAAGAAGACAAGTCCCATGATAGTCAGCGGAGTTGCCTGCATCTTTGCAGCAACGTCTGCAAAGTAGAGTGTACCGAACTCACCGTACAGAAAGCTGATGCCATAAATCATCACGCCACTTGAAAAGGTGGCCGTCAGGATGAACTTGGCAGCAGCCTCGGCAGAGTCCTTACGGTACATATCGAAGGCTACGGCACATGCCAAAGGTACGGAAGCCATCTCGAGTCCGAGGAAGAACATCAGGAAGTTTCCGGCACTCATCATGGCGAACATACCCAGAAGCGTCGAGACAATGAGCATATAGAACTCTGCTTCCTTCCCGCTCTTCGCTACCCATACACGGCTCTGCAGGACAACGATGAAAGTACCCATGGAAAGAATGGCCTTCATGACATTGACAGCGGAAGACGTAACGTACATACCGCCGAATGCCGTCTGTGCCTCCATCGGAAGCAGGCATACGAACGTGTTGAGCAGAAGGAGCACAGAAGCCAGCGGATTGAACCACCTGCGCTCTTCAGTCTTTGCCGTTGCGAAGTCGGCAACGAACAAAACAATCAGGACAGCAACGAGACTTGCCTCCGGAATCATCTTAAAGAAATCACTATAATTCATTTCGCCAGTTTGTTAAAGATTACCCAGTGTTGGTACATATGCGATGATATGGTCGAAGATAGGATGAACGGCATCGATGATCATGTTCTCGAAGAAGAGCGGGCAAAGCCCCAGCCCGGCAACACAGAATATCAATGCACCGACCGCAAAGCGTTCGTCCCATGTGGCATCGTGCAGCTCATAGAACTTCTTGTTAGGTATCGCCTGGAAGAGAATCTTTCCGACAACACGGAGGATGTAAACTGCCGTGATGACGATGGCCGTACAGGAAATGATGGTTGCCACACGATGGAACATACCGGCATTCTCGAACGAACCTACGAAGATGGTCATCTCGGCAACGAAACCGGAGAAGCCCGGCAGACCGAGGTTGGCAAGGCCGGCAACAACGTATGATACGGCGAGGAATGGGATGACTTTCATCAGGCCGCCGAGGTAACGGACATCACGTGTCCCTGCACGGTGGTAGATCATACCGATGCAGGCGAAGAACAAGGCAGTCATCAGACCGTGAGAAAGCATCTGCAGGATGGCTCCCGTGATAGCGGTCTGAGTCATCATCAACAATGCGAAGAGCACCATGCCGCAATGGGACACTGAAGAGTAGGCATTGATGTATTTCAGGTCAGTCTGTACACAGGCTGACAGGGCACCATAGACGACGGAGATAGTCGTCAGCACGAGGAATACCGGTGCCCATGTCTGCAAAGCATCCGGCATCAGGAACATCGCAATACGCAGACAGCCATAGCCGCCGAGCTTCATCAGTACGCCCGCATGGAGCATGGAGACTGCCGTCGGGGCAGAAGCATGACCGTCGGGAGACCATGTGTGGAACGGGAACAGTGCGCCGAGCACACCGAAGCCGATGAATACAAAGGGAAAGAAGATGTTCTGTGCGTTCTTGGGCATGGCATGCATACGTGCCAGCTCAGTGACATCCATTGTGGTGGCACCGCTGAAATAGTAGATGCCGAGAATACCGAGTATCAAAAGGGCTGATCCGCCCATCAGCATCAGGGTAAGCTTCATGGCAGAATACTCCTTCGGTCCTGTACCCCATACACCGATGAGGAGGTACATCGGAATAAGTGCCACCTCGTAGAACATGAACATCGTGAACATATCCGTAGAAATGAAGAAGCCAAAGACACCTGAAGCCAGAAGCACGAACCAGAGGAAATATTCTTTCTTCATCGGTTCGAGCTGCCAGCTGGCAAAAGTACCCGTGAAGACGATGACGGCAGAAAGCAGAATCATCACGACGGAAATACCGTCCACACCTACCGAGAAGGCGATGTTCAACGGTTTGAACCACATTACGGAATTCGCCAACAGCATCGCATCATGATTACCTGCGTTGCGCTGCTGAACGAAATAGACAGTCAGCCAGATTGCACCTACCAGAAGTGCCGTAGAGCCGGCTACCATCACGCCGCGTACCTGATTATCGTTCTTGGCAACCCACAGGCCGCAGAGCATCAGGACGGGGATAATTACAAATATAGTTAATATCCAACTCATTTTTTTAAATCAAGCAAAGTAATACTAATGTTAATGCTACTGTACCGGTGATGAACCATACAGCATACTGGCGGACATCACCACTCTGCCAGGAGCGGATGGATTCACCAGCCTCCTGTGTACCCCAGGCCATGAAGTTGAATGTGCCATCAATAACATGACGGTCGAACCATGCAATGGGGATAGAGAAGCAACGGAACACAATCTTGTGTGTGAAGAACTGCCAGGCATCATCGATATAGAATCTGTTGAGGGCTGCCTTGTGCAGACGCGGGAATGTACGCTGCAAAGCATCAGCAACAGGCTGCTGCTTGCCTGCATACATCCAGGTGGCAAGCGCAATGCCGATGACGGCTGCAATGATACTGGTCGTGGCAATGCTCCAGTCGATGTGGATGTCGTAGTTCAAACCGTTGGCACTTACAAAATGACCGAATGGAATCCAGCCTGCACAGACGGAG
The DNA here is from genome assembly GCF_900454835.1 of Prevotella denticola. Classification (GTDB taxonomy): domain Bacteria; phylum Bacteroidota; class Bacteroidia; order Bacteroidales; family Bacteroidaceae; genus Prevotella; species Prevotella denticola. The sequence continues at coordinate 1,208,651 of NZ_UGTM01000001.1, forward strand.
ATGGCTGCGAGGAACACCAGCGGCCCCCACATAACGAAAGGAACTTCCTGTGGACGGCGACGGTTCTCTGGGTCCTGCTCATAGTAAGACTCGCCCCAGAAGATAACATAGTAAAGACGGAACATATAGAATGCTGTCATACCGGCCACGATGGTCATGATCCATTTCAACGCCTGACCTTCAACACCCGGCAGCGCATTGCAGGCGGAGATGATCTCATCCTTCGAAAAGAAGCCTGCAAAAGGAGGAATACCGGCGATTGCCAGACAGCCAATCAGGAAGCAGATGTTGGTAATCGGCATGTACTTGTGCAGTCCGCCCATATACTCCTTGAAGTTGCTGCCGATGATGACAATGATTGCACCAGAGCAGAGGAAGAGCAGTGCCTTGAACATGGCATGGGTGAAGAGGTGGAACATGGCAGCCATATAACCGAGGCCGCCATGATGGAGATACTCGGCACTGTTGAACGAACCGTTCCTGCTGTCATAGAAGCAGACACCGAGCGCAACAAGCATATAGGCAATCTGCGAGATCGTAGAGAAGGCCAGACCTCGCTTGATGTCACGCTGTGTACAGGCTACAGCTGCTGCATAGAAGGCTGTGAACGCTGCAATCCACGCAATCCAGTGAAGCTGTTCCTGCGCACCGAACTGTACGTAGATCGGAAGTAGAGAAGCAACCTGGAACACACCGGCAACGACCATGGTGGCCGCATGAATCAAGGCAGACACCGGCGTCGGACCCTCCATGGCATCCGGCAGCCAGATGTGCAGCGGGAACATGGCCGACTTACCGGCACCGCCGATGAACATCAGGAAAAGTGCCGTCGGCAGTACCCAGGCAAGTGCCGGGTTAGCAGCCAATGCCGTTAGCTTGCCGACAAGACCGGGATTGACATTGAGGTCGTAGTTGAATGTTCCTACATAGAAGCTAAAGAACAGGATACCAATCAGGAAGAACAGGTCAGCGAAACGTGTGACGATAAAAGCCTTCTTGCTGGCATGTACTGCTGCGTGCTTCGGGTAATAGAACCCGATCAGCAGATAAGAGCATACACCCACCAGCTCCCAGAACAAATACATCTGGAAGATATTGGTAGCCACCACGAGTCCGAGCATGGACATCGTAAAGAGCGACAGGTAAGCATAGAAACGCTGGAAACCGTGCTCATACTCCTCAAACTTATAGTTCTCGTCACGTTCAGCCATATAACCGAACGAATAGATGTGAACCATGAAACTGACAGTAGTAATGACGATCAGCATCATCACACTGATAGGCGAAAGGCGCAAACCAATATTAAAGGTCAACAGATCTGTAAACTTCAACCAGGTGAGGTTGAAAGTCGTAACAGTCGGGTACACACCACTTGCCAGACGGCCGTCAGTCACGTTGAAAGTCTCGCCCATGGCAGTGTACTCGCCCGTATAGAAGAAATAGCGGTAAGCCGTGTAGAGACTGAGAACAAACAGCGTGCTCACCACGCAGGCACCGATGATGCCGGCCACCTTGCGAGGCATCTTCATTCCGAACAATCCAAGCACAATAGCACTCAGGAACGGGAGAAGAAGTATCAAAAATGCGTAATCAAACATATTTGTTTTCTCTTTATAATTTCATATTTTCAATACTGTTCACCTGATCGCTGTGGAAATGACGGTAAACATTGATGATGATTGCGAGTGCAACAGCCGACTCGGCCGCGCTTACACCGATGGAGAAGAGCGTGAAGAACATTCCCTCATACCCATCAGGAAAGAGCAGGCGGTTGAATGCTGCGAAATTGATATCCACGCTGTTGAGGATTAACTCTACGGAGATAAGCATTGCAACAAGGTTGCGACGGGTCACGAACCCGAAGACTCCGATGAAGAACAACAGTCCGCTAAGGACAAAGAAATATCCTACTGGTATCATTTGCTTTCCTCCTTTTTCTTATTGTTCAAAATAACGAGACCGCCGATAATGCAGGCCAGAAGGAATACGGAAATGAACTCGAACGGGAGCACATAACCGTATTTGTCGGCACTCATCAGCGTCTGACCGACAACATCCATGGAAATTTCCTTGGACAGTGCGTCGCCGTTCACGACCGTACTACGGATGAGTTCGTTCTTCAGAAGAACGACGGTTACCGTCCCCAGACCTGCCAGGGCAATGGCAGCTGCAAGGAATGTACGTTTGCCCAGCCAACGCTCGGAGAGTCCCTGCAGGGTACGCTTGCTTACCAGCTGGATTGCAAAGATGTACATCATGGTGATGCCGCCGGCATAAATGCTGATCTGGACGGCACCCAGAAAAGTATAATCAAGCAGGAAATAGAGACCCGCAACGCCGAAGAGGACAAACAGCAATGCTGTAGCAGCCCGCATGATACGCTTCGTCGACACGCAGAATACGGCGGAAGCCAGTATTACAACGGCGAGAACCGCAAACATAATTAATCTTGCCATATCTCTGATCCTTTATTTCTTTTTAGTATTGAATGTCCCGACCTTCCAGTCGGCACCGCCGTCGATGACCTCGGGCAGAGAGCCACCCTTGTAGACTTCCTTGTCAAGATGGAGAACCAGCTTGGAGCGGTCGAAGACAGCATTCTCGAAATCGTTTGTAAACTCAATTGCATCGAAGTTACAGGCATTGACGCACAGCTCACAGAACATACAGTCGCCCAAGTCGTACTGATAATCCAGGAGCTGTTTCTTCTTTCTGCCTGTTTCCAGATTGGTAACCATCTCCGATGCTATCTTGATAGTACCGTTCGGACAGGCCTTCTCACACATGGTACAGGAAGTACACTTGTAATTTCCTTCTTCGTCACGCTTGAAGACCAGCCGGCCGCGGTGACGCTTGGCTACATGAAGGGTTGTCTTGCGGTTCTCAGGATACTGCTCGGTAGACTTCGGTGTGAAGTATTCCTTCATGGTCACCTTCATACCCGTAGCAAGCGTCTTGAGCGCACTCCCGACCTCACCAAAATATGATTGTTTCTTATCTTCCATTCTCTTTAACCGTTAATAGTGAATGTCCAGCCAAATGCAACACATACGGTCATCAACACGAGGATGACCAGTGACAGCGGCATGAGATACTTCCACTCCAATTTCAGAATCTGATCGACACGAAGACGTGGGAAAGTCCACTTGATCCACATCAGCAGGAATACCACTACGAAAGTCTTGCCGAGGAACCAGACGATACCCGGAATATAGTTCATAACAGCATCGAAGCTGTCCAGACCGATATTCAATGGAGCCCAGCCGCCTAAAAACACGGTCGCGGCGATACCTGACACGACAAACAGATTAAGGTACTCTGCCAGGTAATAGAAGCCGAATCCCATGCCGCTATACTCCGTATGGTAACCGGCTGTCAGCTCACTCTCAGCCTCGGCCAGGTCGAACGGACCACGGTTCGCCTCGGCGTTACCGGCGATGCAGAACACAAGGAATGCCAATATGGCGGGAATATGTCCCTGTACAATCAGCCACTGCCACGGTCCCGTCTGTGTCTCGACAATGCCGGACACCTGCATCGTACCCGTCAGGATCACTGCCGAAATAAGGCAGAGTCCCAGTGACAGTTCGTAAGAAATCATCTGTACCGCACCACGCATGGCCGAAAGAACAGAATACTTGTTGTTACTGCCCCAGCCCGCAAGGAAGATACCCAGCACACCGATGGAACTGATGGCCGTCACGAGGAAGATGCCCACGTTGAAATCCAGGATATGCGCTCCGTTGTTCCAAGGCAGGAAAGAGAACGTACCGACAGAGGCGATGATGACCAGGAAGGGCGCAAGATAATAAAGCAGCTTGTCAGCCTTATCAACGGCAAAAATCTCCTTGATCAGCATCTTCAGCACGTCGGCAAAGACCTGCAGGGTCCCCCACCAACCTACTCTGACAGGACCGATACGGCACTGGAAGTAAGCACAGACCTTACGCTCCATGAAGATAAGTACGATGGCAAGCAGAGCATAAGCAAGGAGAATCGCCAGTCCCACCACGACGCACTCAATCAGAACAGTCCAGAAATTGCCCAGCCCACACGTGATGCGGAGCAATTCATCGAACCATGTTGTTACTATTCTAAAATCGAACATAGTATGATTTTAATTCTTAATTGATTACTTTAATGATAGCCTCGTCAGCGGTCAATATCCGGGATGACGAAATCGAGCGCAGCACCGGTCGTCACCAGGTCGGCAATCTTCTCGCCGCGCAGCATCTTGTCCATCGCACCAACCAGCGTCAGACCCATCGGGCGGAACTTCAGCCGGTAGGCCGTCTTGTCCCCACGTGAATCCAGATAAGCACCGAATTCACCGCTGGCTCCCTCGACAGAGAAGTACCACTGTCCCTCTGGAACCTTGATAATCGGCTTCTGCTTGACATAGAACTCACCCTCAGGGATATTGTCAATCAGCTGTTCAATGATATTGAGACTCTGGTAAATCTCCTGGATGTGGCAATAGTAACGGTCCATGGAATCGCCATGCGTCAATGTGACCTGTTCAAAGTCCACCTTATCATACATAGCGTATGGATGGTTCTTGCGGACATCATTCTTCCAGCCGCTGGCACGACCGGCAGGTCCTGTCACGCCATAGCTGATGCAGTCCGTTTCATTCATAACACCGATGTTACGGAAACGCTGATGGGTAATGACGTTGTCGCCGAAGACATCCAGATACTCCTGTACCATCGGACGCAGATACTTGCAGAGTTCCTTGACGTTGGAAACGAAGTTCGGATCAATGTCAGCCTGCAGGCCACCTATTCTATAATAGTTCTGTATCAGCCGGCCGCCGGTTGTCTCTTCCATCACGTTCAGTACGTGCTCACGATCGCGCATTCCATAAAGGAAAGCCGTAAGCGCACCCAGGTCCTGAGCGCAGCAAGCCGTGTAAAGGAGATGGTTGTCTATACGCTGCAACTCATCCATGATCGTACGGATATAGCGGATGCGGTCGGACAGTTCTATGCCCATGCCCTCCTCAATGACACCGACAAGCGCATGACGGTGCATCATGGCCGACAGGTAGTTCATACGGTCGGTCAGTGCCAGCGTCTGAGGATAAGTGAACTGTTCGCAGAGTTTTTCGATGCCACGATGGATATAACCCAGATGCGGATAGATCCTGGTGACGGTCTCACCGTCCAGCACCGTCTGCAGACGAAGCACACCGTGGGTAGAAGGGTGCTGCGGACCGATGTTCACGACGAAATTGTCATCTGTAAACAAAGGATGTTGTGTACCGACAAGCTCACCCTCCTTGTTGAGATTCCACTCCGTGGTAGAATCAAGTTCGACATCATCCTCCGTAGTGTACATATTCTTTGCAGGATCCATGTCGTAATCCTTACGCAGAGGATACCCCTTGAAGTCGTTTCTCAGGAAGAGACGGCGCATATCAGGATGACCGAGGAACTTGATGCCATAGAAGTCGTAGACCTCGCGTTCAAGCAGATCGGCATCTGCCCACAGATTGAGGACTGAAGGAATGACGGATTCCTCCCCTACTCTCTTCGCAAGCTGCTTTACGGAACAGCGTTCGTGCGTATCCGTGTTCTCAAGAATATAGATACATCCAAGCCCTTCTTCTGCGCCAAAGTCTTCGCCGACAACAGTTACAAGGTAGTCGAAATGCTTTTCATTCTTAAGCTTTGCCATTTCCGAAGCAAAGCCATCAAAACCGAATTCTATATTTTCTAATTTCATTCTCGCGTACCTTATATATTATTTGTTCGTAGCATTCTCGTCGGCAGCTTTCTTTGCAGCATCAAGCTGATCAATTTCCTTGCCGAGCCTCTCGACATCTTCCTTTGTTACCGGCTGGCTGACGACAATCGTCTCCTTCTTCGTCGCAACCGTTTCAGAAGACGGAGCTGCAGGCTTCGCGGCAGCTGCGGGCTTTGCAGCAGGACGCACCGGTTTGGGTGCCGGCTTCTTGGCAGCCTCCCATGCCGATTCACGCTTCTCCTTTATCTCTTCAGGGTTGATGCCCAGTTTCTCCTCAAAAATCAGCTCTTCATTGCTCTTCCCGAGTTTACGTTCCTCGGCCGTCTGTTTGTGGTTGACACCGCCGAAGAATTTCTCCACCTTTACCTTGCGCTGGAGCTGCATCATACCGTAGATGATTGCCTCCGGACGCGGCGGACAGCCAGGGATATAGACATCCACCGGGATGATTTCATCGATACCGCGCATGACATGATAGCTGTCCTTGAACGGACCTCCCGATATGGCACATCCGCCAACAGCCACGACATATTTCGGTTCGGCCATCTCGTCGTACAGACGTTTCAAAGCCGGAGCCATCTTGTTCGTAATCGTACCGGCACACATGATCAGGTCGGCCTGACGGGGAGAGTTGCGTGTCACCTCAAAACCGAAACGTGAGAAGTCGTAACGTGCACAGCCGACAGCCATGAACTCGATGCCACAGCAGGACGTTGCAAAGGTCAGAGACCAGAGAGAGTTGCTGCGGCCCCAGTTGATGAGCTGGTCCAGATTGCCGAGGACAAGGTTTGTACCGCCGTCGTTCAGTTCGCTTGCCATCTTGCCAAGCGTATCATTGTCCTTCCACTCTTCGTAGGGAAGAGACTTGATTTTTGGCTTCCTTATTTCCATTCCAGTGCTCCTTTCCGCCAAGCATACGCAAGGCCAAATACCAATACCAGCATAAAGAACCCGATCGTAGCGAGTGCCAGCGGGCCGAATGTCTTTACAACGACCGCCCAGGGATAGAGGAAAACGGTCTCCACGTCAAACATCAGGAAAAGAACAGCAAAGAGGTAGTAACCGATATGCACTGGCAACCAAGAGGTTCCATAGGTCGGAATACCACACTCGTAAGGCTCACCCTTTGCCGGATTGTATGAACGCGGCCCGATCAGCTTAGCGATAGCATAAGCTGCCACTACCAAGAACGCGGCCGTTATCAGAACGGTAACAAAAAGTGTGAAATACATAAACTTTTATATAGCTATAATTTAAATGTGCAATCTTGCTCTGGTTAGACATGTCTTAAAACGTGTGCAAAGATACAAAAATATTTGAGAACCTGTGCAAACAAAACAGAAAAACATACGAGTTTTTGCAAACTCCACATTACAAACCTGCCCATTGCCGATTTCATACTGCCAACGGACTTAACGACTGATTTAGCGTAAAGCAGCAGAACGGGGCGGGATAACAGACGCTATTATCTGTTTGGAAGGCAAATGGCTGCAGATTGACAACGTCCGGACTCCGTTCCGTGACAGCGTTCGCACCGCCGACATCCCCCTCTCCGCCCGCATTCTCCGGTCAGGCAAAAAGCACTTTGATCTTTTTCAAGTTCTCCAAGGCCACCTCCCTTCCCTGGTCGTATGTGGCCTGCATCTCCGAGGGATCGTGTGAGATGTGCCCGATTGTCAGCTTTCCTTTCGGCCGGAGGACAAGCGTACCGGGCTTCTTCTCTTCTGCACGGACATATTCGAGCTCTTCATTGTACATGACGTGCCGCTGTTCCAATGCCCTTACTATATGCGGGTGACGGTGCAGCCATATACGCATGAGTGGCATGAGAGGGTTCGGTTCCTTGACGAAGCCTTCGGGCTGCGTCAGGACAACGAGGTTACGTGTATAGCCTTGCTTCTGGAAGAAACGGAGAGGGATGGAGTCGGCAATCCCGCCGTCCAGCAGTTTCTTCCCCTCGACCGTGACAATCCTTGCGGCGATGGGCATGGAAGCCGAGGCACGGATGTATTCCAGACAGTTGTCATCGACCTCCGCCAGCCGACGGTATTCCGCCTTGCCTGTTCCCACATTCGTGCATACCGCCCAGAACTCCATAGGATTCTCCCGGAAAGCATCGACATCGAAATAGTCGATATGACGGGGCATGTAATGGTAAGCATACTCGCCGCCGAAGTAATCGCCCGTCGTCAGGAGCGACCGCAGGGAGGCGTAACGCCAGTCGTGTGCCAGTTTCCGGTTATATCTGAGTACCCGGCCCGGCTGATTCGATTTCATGTTACAGCCGAAAGCCGCACCAGCCGACACACCGATGACACCATCGGGAGATATGCCGTTTTCCATCAGAACATCCATCACACCGGCGGAGAAAAGTCCGCGCATAGCACCACCTTCCAGTACAAGTCCTTTCTTCATGATTGCTTTTCAATCCTTCGTTTACCATTGGCTGCATTCCATGGCAGCAGGATGCAGGAAAGCATGGGCTGTACGCCCTGCAGACCGGTTCCTTACAGGCATACGGGATACACCCCTCCTGCTGTCTGATGCCATCTCAGAAGTCAACGGGCACAAAGGTACACAAATCCTGCAGAAAAGCAAGACAAAGACAGTAGATAATGCCGTTAAATGCGAAGAGAAATGCTTTTGGGTAGATTCTCCTATTTCAGCCATGCTGATTTCTCCGTATTCCTCCTGAAAGGGCATGACGGCCAGTACCCCTCATCACAAAAAATCCTCTGACCCCGCAGAAAGAAAGCTCTGAAAGGTGGCAGGGAAAGCCTGTTCTATCACTTTGTTTTGCAGTTCATGTCAGTCTGGATTTCAAAAGGGCCTCACCTGGCATTCAAGTAAGGCCTACTCGGGCTTCAATTGGGCGTTACTTGCAGCGCAACAGAGCACCTTTTGAAACACGACTGCAACTACCTGTGAATCAAAAAGTTCCATACATGATTTTTACGTACATGACATTCATCGTACAGAGACTGTGAAAACCTCCACATTTCCTGTCTCAATACGATTCCGGATACCGTGAGAGACAGAAGCCTCTAAACTGAATGAATGTAAATTTATCCACGATTCTAACTTAAGAGCCGTTAAGGGGAAAAATCAAAGTGTTAAAATCGGATAAAGATAACTGACAAAATGGCGGTTTAACAATTTTTGCTCCTATATTTGCACCCACTAAAGCCGTCGGAGAGACATAAGCAGACAATGCCAATCTGACACATCAGGACGAAATTAACGAACAAAAAATATGAAGAATTTATCAAAGTATCTGGCAGGTGCAGCATGCGTTACTGCCCTCGCCTTTTCTACAGGAGCTTTCATTAAGGTTTATGCGGCTGAAGCTCCTGTCGTCGCACCCGGCCAGCCGGTCGACCTGACCTACGCTTCGGCCAAAGCCCTTCCAGCCGTGGTACACATCAAGTACGTACAGAACTCGAAGACACAGACCGTCGATGTCCAGGACGATCCGTTCGGCGGATTCTTCGATCCGTTCGGATTCTTCGGCAATCCCGACCAGGGGAATGGCGGAACACGCCGGCAGAAAGTGCAGACTCCGAAGAGAGAGGCTACAGGCAGCGGTGTCATCATCTCGCCGGACGGCTATATCGTAACGAACAACCACGTTGTGGAGGGGGCTGACGAGCTGACCGTCACGCTGAACGACAACCGTGAGTTCTCTGCCCGCATCGTGGGGACTGACAAGCAGACAGACCTTGCCCTGCTGAAAGTGAACGCCAAGGACCTGCCGACACTGCCCATCGGCGACTCCGACAAGCTGAAAGTGGGCGAATGGGTCATCGCCGTCGGCAACCCCTACAACCTCAGCTCTACCGTCACGGCCGGTATCGTGAGTGCCAAGTCGCGCGGACTGGGTGCCACCCAGAACGGCATTGAGAGCTTCATCCAGACCGATGCCGCCATCAATCCGGGCAACTCCGGCGGCGCACTGGTCAATACTCAGGGCGAGCTTGTCGGCATCAACGCCATGCTCTATTCTCAGACGGGCGCATACAGCGGCTATGGCTTTGCCATCCCGACAAACATCATGAACAAGGTGGTTGACGACATCAAGAAATACGGCAGCGTACAGCGTGTCATGCTCGGCATCCAGGGCGGCGATGTTCTCAACTACATCAATGCGCAGAAAGAGGACGGCAAGAACGTCGACCTCGGCACGAACGAAGGTGTCTACGTCAACGAGGTGTCCGAAGACGGCAACGGTTCTTCCTTGGGCCTGATGAAGGGCGATGTCATCACCAAGTTTGACGGTCAGAAGATCACCCGTATGTCCGAACTCCAGCAGGCTCTCAACAGCAAACGTCCGGGTGACAAGGCCTCCGTCACCTACCTCCGCCACAAGAAGGAAATCACCAGGACGATTACGCTGAAGAATGCACAGGGTACGACGAAGTTCATTGAACAGGCCGACATCGACGTACTCGGCGGACAGTTCCGTCCTGTCCCGGAGGCCCTGAAGAAGCAGTTGAACATCAACTACGGTCTTGAGGTGCTGAAAGTCAGCAACGGTGCGCTGAAGTCGGCCGGTATCAGCCGCGGTTTCATCATCCAGAACGTAAACGACACGATGGTGAAGAGCATCGACGACCTGCAGAACCTCGTCAAGAAAGCCTCAACCAGCAAGGACCCCGTACTCTACATCCAAGGCATTTACCCGACCGGCAAAAAGGCTTACTTTGCCGTTCCACTGTCCGACTGAACACGGCATCCGGTGTCCTGAAGGACACAGAACCGGCAATACAATCAACCTCCGTCCTCATGTCTCTGCATGAGGACGGAGGTTTTCCGCATTATAATAAGGTAATATTTTCACGGTTTTATTTGTTCAACTCGCTGAATTTGTGTAAATTTGCCGTCACTTTACATAATGCCACGCACATGAGACAATTGAAAATCACAAAATCGATTACGAATCGGGAGAGTGCCTCTCTCGACAAGTATCTACAGGAAATCGGTCACGAAGAAATGATCAGTATCGAAGAGGAAGTCGAGCTTGCCCAGCGGATACGGAAAGGTGACCGGAAGGCTTTGGAACGTCTGACAAAAGCCAACCTGCGATTCGTTGTCTCTGTTGCCAAGCAGTATCAGAACCAGGGCCTCTCCCTGCCAGACCTGATCAACGAAGGAAACCTCGGTCTGATCAAGGCTGCCGAGAAGTTCGACGAGACCCGCGGCTTCAAATTCATTTCCTATGCCGTCTGGTGGATCCGCCAGAGCATCCTGCAGGCCATCGCCGAGCAGAGCCGTATCATCAGACTGCCGCTGAATCAGGTGAGTTCCGTCAACAAAATCAACAAGATACTGAACCAGTTTGAACAGGAAAACGAACGGCGGCCAAGTATCGGCGAGATAGCCCAGAGCACAGACATTCCCGAAGAGAAGATTGCCGATGCCATAAAAGTCAGCTCACGTCACGTGTCGGTAGATGCACCTTTCTACGATGACGACCAGAGCAGCCTGCTGGATGTCATACCGAATGACAACGTCCCGTCTACCGACAGGGGACTGGTGGAGGAGAGCCTGCGCGAAGAAATAGGAAGAGTCCTTCAGGTACTCGAAGACAGGGAGAAGAAAGTGGTGGAGGCTTACTTCGGGATAAACCAGCGTGAAATGACCCTGGAAGAAATCGGAAGCAAATACAACCTTACCCGCGAACGCGTCAGACAGATAAAGGAGAAGGCCATACGACGTCTGCGCCAGCAGACCAACAGCAAGGTGCTGAAAGCATATTTAGGACAATAACATTAACACCGTAAGATTTTTATAATGAAGATGAAACTCCAGAGGATATTCATCGTTGCAGCACTGCTGCTGGGATGGGCAGGCGGAAGCTGCGCCAAAGGATACAAACCTGCAAAGGTCTATATGTTCGGCTTTGCAGCCTCTTTCAACGATTCTACCATTTACATGACGAATATCCAGAAGGTCGACGCATATCTTGTAAACGACCGTACACACTTCCTTGCCAATCGTGAGGACTACTCCTACCAGCTCCGTTCCTATCTGCAGAACAGCGGTTTGGAAGCCTATCCGACCTGTGCCACACTGTTCGCAGAGAGTGAGAGGGCGGCTATGAAGAAATATCTGAAACTGAGGAACCGGTATGAAAAGGGCAAAAAGAAATATGTCATCAAGGGAGTTACGGAAAGCCAGTTCAACTACAAGACCGTAGAGCCCGACGAACTTTCGGCATACGGCAGTGTACAGACAAAGGTGAAGAAAGGAAAGAAATCGAAAAAGAAAGCACAGGCTGTAGAAAATGGAGATAAATAACTTCAACATAGCCGACTTTGACATACAGATAGCCTTCCACGACACGACGGTCAACGGAATGCATCTGCTGAGTTCATTCAAGCCTTTCAGCATCAGTAAATCTTCCGGCAATATCCTTTTCCGGCTGACGGTTGACGACACACTCCGCCCCGTCCCGAAAGAGAAACGGCAGCGCATTCGCACCTTCGACACAGGAAACGGCGACACCGTCGTCGACCGTGTGGATGATGGAAGCTATCAGTATATCATCAAGGACATCCACGGGGGCGACTGCTGTCTGCTGCAGTGCAACAAGGACTTTACAGACTGCCGCTGTGCGCTCAACGGCAGCAGGAACATGCGCATCTTCGGACTGAACAATGCGCTGATGCTCATCTTCGCCTTTGCCGGAGCACACAAGGAGGTGCTGCTGATTCACGCCTCCCTCGTCCGCAACAACGGCTATGGCTACGCTTTCATCGCTAAGAGCGGGACAGGGAAATCCACACAGGTCAGTATGTGGCTGCGCTATATCCCCGGCTGTGACCTGATAAACGATGACAATCCCATCATAAGAATCATCGATGGAGAAGCATGGATATACGGCAGTCCCTGGAGCGGGAAGACACCATGCTACCGCAACGTCAAGGCACGACTGGGAGCCATCACACGCATCGACAGGGCAACGAGCAATTCCATTGACAAGCTCAATGCCATATCGGCTTTTGCCTCTCTCCTGCCCTCTTGCTCCAGCATGAAATGGGACTCCCCCATTTACAATGCCATCTGCGACACACTGACAAAGCTCGTGGAGACCGGCAGGATATTCACCCTGCACTGCCTGCCCGACCGGGAAGCGGCGGAAGTCTGCTTCCGAACCATAGCGAAGAAGCAGGACTTACAAGACTGAGATCCATGGCAGAGACAACCCTTGCTACATCTGAAATCCAGTTTGCCAATGCCGACTTCCTGCCCGAAGTCGTCAAGATACTGAACCAAGGACACACGGTTACACTGCGGCTTCGCGGCTTTTCCATGCGTCCCTTCCTCGAGAACGACCGCGACAAAGCCTTGCTGGTGAAACCGTCTGCCGTGAAAGTGGGCGACCCCGTCCTGGCAGAAGTCTCCCAAGGGCACTATGTCCTGCACCGCATCGACCGGCTGGAAGGCGAAGATGTGACCTTGCGGGGGGATGGCAACCTCGGCGTAGAGCATTGTAAAAGGGAGGACATTGTAGGGGGCATCATCGGATTCTACCGGAAAGGACGGATACGGATGGACCGTACCGACGGATGGAAATGGAGGCTGTACAGCTTCTTCTGGGTACGGCTTCTTCCTGTCCGACGATACCTCCTCGGCATCTACAGGAGACTTTGGATTCCGTGCTTCGGACCGGTCTGACCCGTCAAATCACAAACCGATAATCATTAAATCAACGATTACAAGCATGAAAGTAAAAAAAGGATTCAACCTCCGTGAAGTATGCGGAGAACATATCATCGTTGCCGAAGGGGACGAGAACATTGACTTCAGTAATATCATCTCCATGAACGAAAGCTCTGCCTATCTGTGGGAAGAAGTACAGAACAGGGAGTCCTTTACCGTAGACAGTCTCGTGGAACTGCTATGCAACCAGTATGAGATTGACGAGGACACAGCCCGCAAGGATGCTACCACACTTGCTTCCCAATGGGCGGCAGCCGGTATCATCGAGGGAGAAGACATCCCGGAAGGAGAAGTCGGGAAGCCCGCTGTCAAAGACGAAATAAAACTGGAGGACAGTCCACAAGAACCGGAGAGGGAGCAGGAACAACCCCGGCGAAAGGGTTTCTTCAAACGTATTTTCGGCTGAAGGCATACGCTTAGAAAAAATAGAAAAAGACGAAGACAAAAGCATACATGGCCGGAACGGACAAGAATGAAAAAGCCGGAATGACGTATGGCAAGTCCCCGAAACCATCAAAGGACGTGACTGTAGATCTTTCGTGGGCGTAGACTCATTCTACTTATAAAAATCTCCTAAGGTTTAGAGTGGCAGGATGCTGACAATGAGGACAGAATTACCAACCGTTTACTGCAAAAGTTTATTTCTCATTTGCTGTCACTTTTAACATTCTTCACTAATACATTGTTTATCAGTACTCTATATGTATTTACAGAGTGACGGCAGTGACAGGAAAATAATTTCACAGCAGACCGATTACAGGCGCATCTGCCGTGGATGAATGTCAGACTATGTTTTATCCTGAAGTATATTCTTCTGAGGCAGACTCTTTATCGGGGGATTATGATGTTTATTCTGAAAGCTTACTTTCAGGAATAACAGACTACTTCTATCCGATTATAATACTTAACGTGATCCGTACTGAGCCTTGACACCATGGGTGTACACCCTCAACACCATTCGTGTTTACCCTCAGCACACTGACAGGAAAAAGTCAGTGTGGATGTAAATGATAATCCTCATTCATTATCTACCGGTCCAAAAGACTTTTTCAGAAACTGTCTGAATACAAAAAACCCCATTTCCGTTTTATCGGAAATGGGGTTTTTGTTATTCTCAAGTCAGTTCTGACCCGGCAATGAACACCGGTCTTTACTTTGCATAAGCAACAGAACGGGTCTCACGGATAACAGTTATCTTCACCTGTCCGGGATAAGTCATCTCGTTCTGGATCTTCTCCGCAATCTCAGAACTGAGCTTCTCGCTCTCTGCATCGTCCATTTTGTCAGCACCTACGATGACGCGAAGCTCACGACCGGCCTGGATGGCATAAGTCTTCGTCACACCGGGATAACTCATCGCAATGGCCTCGAGGTCGTTCAGCCGCTTGATATAGGCCTCGACTATCTCGCGACGAGCACCGGGACGGGCACCGGATATCGCATCGCAAACCTGTACGATCGGAGCAAGAAGAGTCGTCATTTCCACCTCGTCGTGATGGGCGGCAATGGCATTGCATATATCCGGTTTCTCCTTGTATTTCTCGGCAATCTTGCCACCATAGAGAGCGTGTGGGAGGTCGGTCTCTTCATCAGGAACTTTGCCGATATCATGCAGCAGCCCCGCACGCTTTGCCTTCTTCGGGTTCAGCCCCAGTTCGCTTGCCATGACAGCACAGAGATTGGCCGTTTCACGGGCATGCTGCAAAAGATTCTGACCGTAAGAAGAACGGTATTTCATCTTACCTACGATACGGATCAGCTCCGGGTGCAGGCCATGGATGCCAAGGTCAATAGCTGTACGCTTACCCGTCTCGATAATCTCGTTGTCAAGCTGCTTTTTCACCTTGGCGACAACCTCCTCGATGCGTGCCGGATGAATACGACCGTCAGCAACCAGCTGATGGAGAGCGAGCCGGCAGATTTCGCGGCGAACAGGATCAAAGGCAGAGATGACAATCGCCTCCGGCGTATCGTCGACGACAATTTCAACACCCGTTGCAGCTTCCAGAGCACGGATATTACGCCCTTCACGGCCGATGATACGTCCCTTGACCTCATCACTGTCGATATGAAAGACACTTACCGAGTTCTCGATGGCGGTCTCGGTGGCAACACGCTGGATCGTCTGGATGACGATTTTCTTCGCCTGCTGGTTGGCATTGAGCTTTGCCTCGTCTACGATTTCATTGACGTAAGATGCAGCATCGAGCCTTGCCTGATCCTTCAGGCTCTCTACCAGCCGCTTCTTTGCCTCTTCCGAACTGAGGCCGGAGAGTTCTTCGAGCTTCGTACGTTCCTGCTCCTGCATCTTCTCAAGATCCTGCTGTTTGACCTGAAGCAGTTTCTTCTCGTTGTCGACACGCTGCTGCTGCTGCTCTACATCCTGTCTGCGACGGTTGATTTCTTCCTGACGCTGGTTCAAGGCAACCTCACGCTGCTTCAGCCGGCTCTCCCCCTGCTGTATTTTCAACGTACGCTGCTGCACTTCCTTCTCCAGTTCACTCTTCTTGTTGAGGAATTTCTCCTTTACCTCCAGGAGCTTCTTCTCCTTGATTACATCAGCCGCCTTCTCGGCTTTTTCCATCGTGTCTTTGTATTTCCCCGTCAGGATATAACGGAAGACGGCAAACCCGCCGGCACATCCTGCTGCAAGGCAGACCACAGCTATGATAACTGTTACTATTGGACTCATTGATTCTTGTTTATGAATTAAATAAATATTCCCGTTATTTCTTCAGCGCATCTTCTATTTCAGAAGTGAGTTTCCCGAGAATATCATTAAAAGGGGCAGTATCATTACGCACACCCTCCTTCTTATACCGCAATGCAATATCAAGCATGGCCATATATATAATATCCTTATCTTCCTTCTTTCCTTTGAAAAGCGTGGAGTAAGTATTGATTGTGTCAGTAATGAGCTTGGCTGCCGAACGATAATACTCTTCATCCTCACGCGGCACATTCACAGTGAGTTCCGTATTGTATACGTGCAACCTTATACGTAGCTTATCGTCTGCCATTATATTCTTTGTTATTTCTCACTTAAAAGCGTGATGCACTTGTTTACGTCACGAATCAGTTTTGAGACACGCTTCTGTGCCGTCTCCATATCACCGTCCGTAACTTCAAGCATCTTAGCCATCTTCAACACATTGTAGTCGTCATGCGCCTGATCCAGCTCTCTTTGCAGCTGCTTTATCTCCTGCTCACGCCGGTCGACAAGCGTGTACAGTTCGTCATTCTCCCCTTTCAGTTCTTCATACTGAAGGAGCATCTGACGAACACGCGTCGCAAACGTATTCAGGATCTTCTCATTCGCATTCATAGCTAATCTGTCCGTTTTGGCTACAAAATTACATTAAAGTTTCTATTCAGGCAAATATCTACCTGATTATTTTGACGCTGCGCCTTCAGCCGGTTTCGGTTCTTTCTTGGCCAGCATCACAACCTGATAGACGAAGTCTGTCGTCCACTTCCGGCTGAATCCCAGCCGGTGGTCGTACTGCCGGACAGACATGACCGCCTTGACGACACCGGGATCAGAGAAGCTGTTCTTCTCATAGATATCGTTTACCGTCTTCTCAGTCATGGCATAGATTGCCTTTTTGAAGAACCCCGGCACACGCAGCTTGAACTTCATCAGATTGCCAACCAGCATCATCAGGTCCTGCGTGAATCCCTGGAACATATATAGATAAGGCTGAACATCCTGCATCTTCTTGCAGTTCTTTTTGATGCTAGCATCGATCTCATTGAAGAATCCGTCATCCAGATTGTAAATGTTCTTCATCGTCTTGCGCACACTCGCTTTCTCCCCCGGGCCGAGTTTGTTGTTCAGCGTCGGCACACGGAAAGTCTGCTTATAGGTACGAAGGTCAGGAAGCATGGCTAAATTATTGATGCCCAAACGGTCGGCAAGGACAGCCTGGAAGTAGACCCGAACCAGCGTCATATAGTCTTCCATGCCCCCGGCCCGATGTTGTTTCTCATCTTTCTTCCCTAAGATTTTTGATAGAAATCCCATATTCTGTTTATAGTTTTAAAGTAATTAAGAAGTACTTTATTCGTTTTATCGATTGCAAAGTTAATAAAAAAACACGAAAAGTACCCAACAAGTATACGTTTTCTCTTTTTACAGACTCTTTAATTCAATTTAAATTATTACCTTTGCAGACAAACAATTTATACAGATGAGAGAGTATAACGGCAACGATTTCATAAAATGGTTAGTTACCTTCAATGATTTTATCATCTTGAATGTAACGATGCTTGCCTTTATGCTTGTTTCCCCGGAGCATTCTCCGGCTTTCATCCACACTGATCCCAAGCTCTTCTTCTTTTTCGGAAACAGTGCAATGGTCGTTGCCCAGCTTTTCCACTCTACCATTGTCCACCTCCGGCATCTTACCTTTCACGAAATGCTGCTGCGTGTCTGCAAACTCGTCCTCACTCAGGCCGTTCTTGCCGCCGTCTTCATCCATTTCATGAAAGGAAACCACAATCTCTTCAGGTTTACTGCTGAATTCGGAGCTGTCCTCTTCGTACTGATAATGCTGGCACGGATCATCGAACGCTGGCTTTTGCGGTGGTATCGCCAACGTGGAGGCAACAGCCGATCGGTGTTGCTTGTCGGGAAAGATCCAGCCCTCATCAATGTCTACCGAGAGCTGACGAACGACCCGTCTACAGGTTACACCATCAGCGGCTATTATGCAGACACACCCATTGACAACCTGCCAGGAGACATCTCTCTGGAGTACAAGGGAACAATCGAAGACCTCAACAGGAGCATGGATCCATCCGTCGAAATCAGACCCTACGATGAAATATTCTGCAGTATGTCACACAATGATTCTGAAGAAATCGTAAGACTGATGCGGTTCTGCGACGACCATGTCATCCACTTCCACTACGTTCCCCGGATGTTCGCCAATTACCAGCTCAAGCTAAGGGCAGAACGCGTGGGCAGTCTGGACCTTTTCACCAATCATGTGGAACCGCTGTCGAACATGGGAAACAAATTCATCAAAAGGCTTTTCGACATCGTCGTCAGTTCCCTGGTATGCATCCTCCTTCTGCCGTTCATCCCTATCATTGCCCTCTGCATAAAGCTGCAAAGTCCAGGCCCGGTGTTCTTCAGACAGAAAAGGACCGGACTGAACGGAACCAGCTTCTGGTGTTACAAGTTCCGCAGCATGCACGTCAACAATCAGTCGGACACGGCGCAGGCAACCAAAGATGACCCGCGCAAGTTCCCGTTCGGCAATTTCATGCGCAAGACCAATCTGGACGAGTTTCCCCAGTTCTTCAATGTCCTGCGGGGGAACATGAGCATCGTCGGGCCGCGTCCCCACATGATCTATCACACGGAACTCTATTCCGAACTGATAGACAAATACATGGTAAGGCATTTCTCCAAGCCCGGCATCACCGGCTGGGCACAGGTCACCGGATACAGGGGTGAGACCAAAGACCCGAGACTCATGGAGGAAAGGATAAAACATGACATCTGGTATATCGAGAACTGGACGTTCTGGCTTGACATGAAAATCATCTTCATGACGGCCCGGAGCATTATCCATCCGGACAAGCACGCCTATTGACGCCTCTGCACGGCACAGGTCTGGAGAACATGGAAAGAACAGACAACAACTACTAAATAAAAACAGATTTCAAACGACACTATTATGAAAGGTATAGTTCTTGCAGGGGGATCGGGCACACGCCTTTACCCTATCACCAAAGGAATAAGCAAACAGCTCATCCCCATCTACGACAAGCCGATGATCTATTACCCTGTCTCCGTGCTGATGCTGGCAGGGATAAGAGAGATACTGATTATCTCCACCCCTTTCGACCTGCCGGGATTCAAACGGCTCTTAGGAGACGGAAGCAGCTTTGGCGTACACTTTGAATATGCAGAACAGCCGTCACCCGACGGACTGGCACAGGCTTTCATAATAGGCGAGCAGTTCATCGGAAAGGAGGCCGTGTGTCTGGTCCTGGGCGACAACATCTTCTACGGGGCGGGCCTCAGCAGCCTGCTGCAAAGCAGTGTAGAACGTGCAGAGAAGGAAAACAAGGCAACCGTCTTCGGCTATTACGTCAACGACCCGGAACGGTATGGCGTTGCAGAATTCGATGCAGACGGGAAATGCCTCAGCATAGAGGAAAAGCCGGAACGCCCCAAGAGCAACTACGCCGTCGTAGGACTCTACTTCTATCCCAACAGCGTCGTCGAAACGGCCAAGAACATAAAGCCTTCGGCACGGGGAGAACTGGAAATCACGACCGTCAACCAGTGCTATCTGCACCAGGACAAGCTGATGGTGCAGACGCTGCAGCGTGGTTTCGCATGGCTCGACACCGGCACCCACGACAGTCTGTCTGAGGCGAGCACATTCATAGAGTGCATAGAGAAACGGCAGGGACTGAAGGTAGCCTGCCTGGAAGAGATTGCCTACAAGAAAGGCTGGATATCAATGAAAAGGCTGAAAGAAGAAGCCCGCCCCATGGCAAAGAACAACTATGGGAAGTATCTCCTCCAGCTTGCCGGAGAGAACGCATAACCCATGTGACACGGACACTCACACCACGAAAATAAAGAACAATAAATAAATATGGAAGAAAAAACAAACTTTGAAAAAGGACAGGAGCAGGAGACGCAGGAAAGACAATCCGCCTTCGACTTTGCCGTCCTCTACCGAACCATTATACTCAACTGGTACTGGTTCATCCTTTCACTGGTCATCTGCGGCGGCTTAGGAGCCATCTACCTCAGATACGCCACCCCGAAGTACCAGTCTACAGCCAAGCTGCTGATCAAGGATGACGACAGCAACAGCAAGCGCGGACAGTCTTTGCAGAACATGACGAACCTCGGCATCATCTCCAATTCTGCCGGCATCGACAACGAGATGGAGATTCTTACTTCACATTCCATTGCGGAAGATGCCATCAGAGACCTGAAGCTCTATGTGGACTACTCGACGAAAGGCAGGATCAAGGATATCATTCTCTACCGTGACCAGCCGCTCAACGTCGACATAGACCGTGCGCATCTCGAGAAGCTGAACCAACCTGTCGACCTGACCATCACGAGGAACGGGACAACCTACATTGTCAGCGGAACTTACTCCGTTCCCACAGACGAGAACGAAAGCGAAGGACCGTTCTCCCTCAACAGGAAGTTCACCTCTCTTCCCGCAACCATTGCCACACGTGCCGGCATCATCACCATCAGCTCCAACAACGGGCATAGCTTACATGACGGCCAGACCCTGAAAGTCGAAGTCCTATCGCCGAAGATGGCATCAAACAAATACGTCGGCGAGCTTCAGGTGGCACAGACCTCGAAGACGACCTCCATCGCACAGCTGCAGCTGACGGACGAGGTGCCCCAGCGTTCGCTCGACTATCTCAAGCAGCTTGCCATCGTCTACAACCGGCAGGCCAACGAGGACAAGAACATCGTCGCCCTGCGTACTGAAAAGTTCATCAACAGCCGTCTGCAGAAAATCAACGCCGAACTCGGCAAGACCGAAGGCCAGCTGCAGAACTACAAACAGCAAAACGGCATGGTGGAACTGAAGCTGAACGCCGGCAATGCCGTCACCAACCAGAATGAATCCGAACTGAAACTGGCGGATATACAGACACAGATCGAGCTTTTCAGCACCATTGCACAGGAGGTTGAAAGTTCGTCGAGAAACCTTTCGCAGGTAATTCCTTCCAACGTCGGGCTGGACGACCAAAGCTCCACTTCGCTGATCAACAAATACAACGAACTGGTACTCGAACGCAACCGTCTGCTACGCAGTGCGTCCGAAAACTCGCCGGTAGTAGAGCCGCTCACCGCCCAGATACGCGAACTGAACGGAAACATCCGCCGCGCTATCTCAACAGCACGCCAGAACCTGCAGATCCAGCGTGACGCGCTGGCAGCCCAGGTCAGCAAGTTCAACGAACAGGTTGCCGAAACTCCGCAGCAGGAACGTATGCTGACACAGATCGGCCGCCAGCAGGAAGTCAAGTCGGGTCTGTACCTCATGCTGCTTCAGAAGCGTGAGGAGAACAGCATCTCTCTGGCCGCGACAGCCGACAAGGGAAAGCTCATTGACGATCCGCAGCTCGTCGGCAAAATCAGTCCGAAATCAGCCATCATCATGCTCATCGCCCTGCTGCTCGGCCTGGCCATCCCGGCACTGGTGATATTCCTGCTGCAACTCTTCCGCTACAAGATCGAAGGCCACGAGGATGTGGCACGGCTTACGAAACTGCCGATCATCGCCGACGTGGCCATTGCCAGCAACACGGCAAAAGGCAAGGCCGACATCGTTGTACACGAGAACCAGAACAACCAGATGGAGGAGATCTTCCGTTCTCTGCGCACCAACCTGCAGTTCATGCTGCACGAAGGACAGAAAGTGGTGCTCTTCACCTCATCAACCTCCGGCGAAGGAAAAACCTTCACGGCTGCCAACCTTTCCGTCAGCTTCGGTCTTCTGGGCAAGAAGGTCATCCTGGTAGGTCTCGATATCCGTCGTCCGCGTCTGGCAGAGCTGTTCGGCATCAACGACCACAGGCACGGCATCACCAACCTGCTCGTGAAGGATGCCCCCACTGCCGCCGATGTACAGGAACAGATTCTGCCTTCCGGCGTCAACAAGAACCTGGATCTCCTTATGGCCGGTCCTATTCCGCCCAACCCCGCCGAGCTCATCGCACGCAACTCACTTGAGGCAATCATCAAAGCCTTGAAGGACAAGTACGATTACATCATGATTGATACGGCTCCAGTCGGACTGGTAACCGACACGCTTCAGATTGCCCGTGTGGCCGACGCCTCCATCTATATGTGCCGTGCCGACTATACGCCAAAGTCGAACTTCGAGCTGATCAACGCACTGGCCAACGAGAAGAAGCTGCCGAACATGGCAATGGTGTTGAACGGAATCGATATGTCCAAGAAGAAGTACGGCTACTATTACGGTTACGGACGCTACGGCAAGTACGGACGCTACGGGCGTGGCCTGGGCAGCTATGGATATGGGAAGAACGGCAATTACGGAAGCTACGGCAATTACGGAAACTACAGCAACAGCCACTATGGAAACAAGGACGACCATTCTATAAAGAGGTAAAAGCCAGAACAGGAAAATGACAATTGCAATTGATTTCGACGGGACCATCGTCGAACATAAATATCCGAAAATCGGTGACGAAATTCCTTTCGCCACCGATACCCTGAAGATGCTGATCAAGGACGGACACCGCCTGATACTGTGGAGTGTAAGGGAAGGCGACCTGCTCCAGGAGGCGGTTGACTGGTGTCATGCCCGCGGGGTTGAGTTCTGGGCCGTCAACAAGGACTACCCGGAGGAGGAGAAAGACAAGAACAACCATTTCTCCAGAAAACTCAAGGCGGATATGTTCATTGACGACCGCAACTTCGGCGGACTGCCGGACTGGGGTACCATCTATCAGATGATTACCGCCCACGAGACCTGGGAGAGCCGCGGCTTCGGTCATCAGTCTTTTGAGGACCACCAGCCCCGGAAGAAGAAGCATTGGTGGAATCTTTGAGGCACATTGGTTCTGCGCCGTTTCTGGCACAAGAGGCAGTATTCCCAACCGGTCGGGAACCGTATTCCCAACCGCTGGGAACAACAGTCCCGGCCGCCGGGAACAGCCGTCCCAGCCGATGGGGAACAATCCTTCCCGGCAATCAGGAAAATACCGGCTGCCGACAAACCGACAGACCTACTGGCAGACAGAAACGTCTCCAAGAACGGGGAATCTTCCCTGAACAAGAAAGGAAAAGCAAGGAGGTGTGTCAAAATTCAGAATTCAGAAACCCCTCCTTATCATATTGACGGTTTCAACCCCTCATAAACATCAAAGCAACCGCTATCATCGAGTTATTGATTCTTTGGTAGCGGTTGTTCTTCACAAATGACAGCTGTCTTTAGTTGGAAGCGGGTCTTGACACACCCTCTTGTCAGTTTTCTCACTATGTTAAAAATATCAATATCCCAAACATTTTCAATTCCAAAATTTTTCATTTTCAATATAAGACGCTATCTTTGCAATAGCAAATATTGTATATATTAATGGCTACAGCTGAGCAAATTTTATCACTGATACGTAATCATCTAAACAATGATGATGCACAGTTCAGAAAGGTTGCCCTGCAGATTTCCGCTGTGGAGGCAAGAAGTGGTCATGCCATAGTAGCACGTACTATACAAGAAATGCTCAATCAGAAGAATACCTCCTTAAGGACAATGCGTTTAGTATCCAAAAACAAAGATGTAGATGATTTGCTGTTGCAAGTGGATACTTATGAAGACATGAAAAGTTTGATCGTCGCTCAAGGACTTAAAGAGAAATTAGAAAGAGTCGTCAAAGAGTACCTAAAGAAAGAAAAACTAAGAAAGTATGGATTGGCAAATCGCCGAAAACTATTGCTGTATGGAGCTTCAGGAACAGGCAAGACGATGACAGCCAATGCCATTGCAAAGGAATTTAACTTGCCGTTCTTTGTCGTCAGGACAGAAAAGGTGGTAACAAAGTTCATGGGAGAAACGGGGCAGAAACTTGGACGTATCTTTGATTTCATCAGCGATATTCCTGCTGTATATCTATTTGATGAGTTTGATGCTATAGGCTCTCAGCGTGGAATGGATAATGAAGTCGGAGAACAGCGAAGAATTCTTAACACATTCCTGCAATTGTTGGAACGGGATGATTCCGACAGCTTTATTATTGCAGCTACAAACAGCATAGAATCCATAGACAAAGCCATGTTTAGGCGATTTGATGATGTTATTGAGTATAAATTGCCAGATAAAGAACAGCGATTGACTTTACTGCATGAATATCTTTATACTGCAAAAGACTTGGATTTCGCTTCAGCAGAGCCTTTGTTTGAAGGTATGAGCCATGCTGAAATCAAAATGGTATGTTCTGACATTTTCAAGGAATCTCTTCTTAATAAAAAGAAGATAGAACTTTCACTGGTTCAAACCATTGTGAATATGCGTCATCAGTTAAGCTATCAAATCAGCTAAACAATGGAACGATATGCATAAAAAACATTTCTATTTAGGCAACAACATAGCCGAAGCTCAGGATTTCTCGCCACGGAGCCAAAAAATTAAAGGATATCAACTTCCTCAAAGAGATAGAACAGCACATTCCACGTTGGTGAGAGAATGTTATAAAGCAGCAGTTGCTCATGCCATTACTTGCCAAGAAGAAAGAGAACGACAAGGTTTCCCTGTAGCAAACGGAGTGTATGTTGACTTGGAAATGGATAAAAAGTTTGTTCCTGATTCGCTGGGTAAACAGGATGGGAATGGCGGTGCAACCATTATGAAAGTCACGGATAAAGGTAATAATTCGAGCGTTGACGTGACTGTATTCGTGAAAAAAGACAAGAAGGACTGGCTTGAAAAGAAAGTTGACAATTATGAAAATAAAAACACACTAAAAGGGAATCCTTGCAATGAAAAGATAATAGCTCCAATTAATGACATAGTAGCAACAGATACCAGGACTCTCTATATCTCAGCGTCAGAATTCGATGCGATACCAGAAGATGGTTTGTTCCGCTACGAATTGTGGTTAAGCCATAGTAAGGAAAATGACAAGGGAACTATAGAAACAACTTTGTTGCAACTGGGAATAGAGAAAATTGCAGAACCATTGCTTTTTGATGGCGTTGATGTATGGCTGATAAAGGCTGATAAGCAACAACTGAGTTCGCTTCCTCTTTCATTAGGCTATATTGAAAGCATTCGTCCTTACAAAGAACCATCAATTCTCACAAGTAGTAATCCTGTGAATAGAGAATGGAATGAACTCATAAGAAATGAAATCACATATTGTGATGATGCGGAGAATGTGATAGTGGGTATATTGGACTCAGGGGTAAACAATGAGCAAGAATTGTTAAAACCTTCACTGCCAAATGAGCGTATGGGTATAGCTATTGGTGTGCAGGAAGCAACAGACAAAACCGATCATGGTACAGGTATGGCAGGACTTGCCTTGCTGGGCGATTTGACGGATATAGCTTACCAACGAAACAAAACGGTAGATGTGCATCATTCGTTGTCCTCTATTAAAATTTATGAGAATGGGCATGAAACACCCAATGAATTTTATGGATCCGTCATAGAAGAAGCTATTGACAAAGCGGCAAATATGGGAGCTTCCATACAATGTATGGCTATTACAGACGAAAGCTCATACAATGGAATAGCCACGTCAAGCTCAGCAGCACTTGATGAAAGTATCTACCATCAAGGACTGTGTGACAGGTTGGTTTTAGTATCTGCAGGGAATGTAGAGACGAGTGGTGTTGATTCTGACCATTATATTGAATCTTGTAAAGCAAATGCCGTAAAAAGCCCTGCACAAGCATGGAATGCACTGACAGTTGGAGCTTATACAGAAAAGGCAGCTGTAAACGACCCTGCCTACAGACCCTTGGCTTCCTTAGGAGGTATTTCGCCATATTCTTGCAGCTCGTTCCCATGGAATGAAAAACGTAACAAACCTGAAATTGTAATGGAGGGTGGCAATGTGGCTTACCACAACTTGTTAAAAGAAACGGCACATCATGATTTGAGTCTTGTTACTACCAGTAATAATTTACAAAAACCTTTGGAGCCGTTTTGTGCTACAAGTGCCGCAACAGGATTGGCTACAAGGCTTGCAGCACGGATAAAGGTAGAAAATCCACGATTGTCAATGCTTTCCATTCGTGGTCTGATGGTACATTCCGCTCGATGGACTGACGAAATGAAGCGTATTGACAACATAGAGGAGCGTATGTCTCTATGTGGATATGGTGTACCTGATGAGGATATAGCATTATATAGCAATGAAAAATATACTACCTATATCTTTGAAAATCAACTTAAACCTTATATAGAAGGAGACAGTAGCAATATTTATGGGCAGATGCACTTCTATGATTTGCCGTGGCCAAAAGAATTATTGGAAGAAATGGGTAGTGAAGGCGTAAGAATTCGTATCACCTTATCTTATTATGTAAAGCCTTCACCAGGTTATGCAGGAAGAACCAATAAGTATCGCTATCCATCCGCAACATTACATTTCGATCTGAAGACTGCTACTGAAACGCAAGAAGAGTTCCTTTGTCGTCGAAATAAATATGAGGAGGGCATTTCTACGAAAAACGATACTAACAGGTGGACTGTCAAACAACAAAAAAGGGAAAGGGGTACAGTACAATCTGACTGGATAAAATGCACTGCTGCAGATTTGGCAGAGATGGATAAAATAGTTGTATTTCCTGGGCCGGGATGGTGGAAAAATAGAAAATTGACTAATGTGGATAATATAGTATCCTATTCTCTTATTGTATCTATAGAAACGAAAGAGACAGATATATACACTGCAGTAGAAGCAGCTATCGAAAATCGCATTGGGATACAGATCGCACAAGAAACATAACAAACCATTCTGCGTAAGCAATGCGTAAAAAAAATTGAGTCATGGAAACTCAGTGATACTACACAAGATGCAAAATAGAGAGAAGACTCTCTTTTCTATCTTCGGAAATGCCGTCGTGGTCTCTTTACTTCTTCTTCCTCTTCTTTCGTAGATAGTCTATAGTTTTCAATTTCCTGCTGGAGATTCTTAGCGTGTTCTTCAAACATGAAATTCTGGAAAGGAGTACTTGTCCCCTCTTCCCTTGATGCGATTAAAACGTTGATGTAATCAGCCTTGTCTTCTTTTAGCACCTGAGAGGATACAAGTCCAAACTCATTCTGCAGATGATTCATAATCAGCCTTGACATCCTGCCGTTACCATCTACCCACGGATGAATTGTGACGAGCTTCAGATGTGCATCAAAACTCAATTTATATTGCTCATATATATCAGGACTATCAAAGTAGTTGCCCACGTCTTTCGTTTATCTCATCACAGAAATCCTTTAATTTCTGTGGTACTTTTAGGTAGTTCATATATGACTTACCGCCAAATTCCGTTGTTACATTAACCAACCGTAAATCTCCTTAAGAAGAATCAAATGAGCCTCCGAGTGTGTTGTATTCTCCTCCTGTTCTTCTCATCACTATTGCAGAGAGTTCTTTCAGCATGGAAACAGAGAAAGGTGTATGTTCTTTAGATAGGTCCATACTTCTTTCATAAACCTCTTTCAAGTCAAGGTTCATATTCTGTTCTATGATGTTTTTTCCCTTGGCTGTAATACCATTGTCAAAAAGCAGCTGGTTTTCAACTTCCGTCATTGTAGGACCTTCAATAGCCGTTGAATGAGCTACGATGGAATACAAATGGGATTTATCGCAATCTATCTGTTCTTGAAAACCCGATTGCCTATACTCCTCTAATATGACCAAAAATGCCAGCCTGTCCATTGCTACTTAATTTTCTCAATCGCAAATATACTAAATTATATAAGCTCTAAAAACATCTTAATAAAAAATGCCCGTTCGGCCGATAGGCCAGCATAATATTATAAATTCGTCCTCTGTTACTCGTCGTACGTCATACAAATAATCGAGACCTCTGCAAAATCCTTCAATTAACATGGACTTATAGCACACTCTCATCAACACCTGAAGAAATGTTGTGTGTCAACACTGGCTGAAGAAAAGAGCAGAAGTGGATAAATAATACTGTCTTATTTCTGAAGCCGGTGCAGACGACGACGCAGATAAGCCTTGTAAATCATGTGCCACCAGCGTGAGAGCGGACGTCCCCAGATGGTTTCAGACGGGAAATCCAGCGCAAAGTGCAGATTCCTGTAAATTTCAACAAAGTACTGCGAGTAGACGGATTTCCCTGCAAAAGAATAACGCTTGTCATGAAAGCCGAAGTTACCGGCCTGTAACATTTCTGACACCAGCATCCTGCCGATCCTTTCGTCAGGCTTCAACAGCAGATACTGTTCAGGAAGCCCCAGAGTTTCCTTCATCACATACATTACAGCCGCAGCAAACTTGTACATCCCTGTCTGACGGAAGATGCGGAGCGTCTTCCGGCGTTCCTCTTCGTTGAAGCCGCGAAGCAGCAGGTAATAATAATCTATCATCTGCCGCAGGCCGATACCCTCGAAGAAGAAATGGTGCATGAGGTGAGACATCTGGAAAACCCGGTTGAAATCGTCCGTCAGGGTGTACATATACCCCAATCCGTCAGGAAGTTCCGTCAGGTTTTCAAACTGTGCGGCCTTGCATTGATTGAAAAAGCGGCGCAGCCGGTATTCATGCCATAGATTGCCCATGAAGGACGGGAAGAAATGTACTTCGACAGGGGTTTTGAAACAACCGACTTCTATATGATGATAGCCTATTTCTCCGCAGCTGTCCAGCTGTCTGGAGATACGGATGACATCCAGGGTCTTCGCATCTGTCCAGAGATCGATGTCACCTGAAGTCCGCATATAAGGGTCGGGGTACATCAGGGCATTCGTCTGCCCTTTCAGCACGCAGCCATGCACACCATGTTTCTTCAGCATCAAGGCCGTAAGTTCCGAGGCATCCTTGTAGGCCTGACGGTTGGCCTGCCCGATAACCGAACAGCTGCCATACCATTTAAGGACCTGCTGCCTGCCGGGACGATGTTCGGACTGGGAAAGCCGCTTGATTCCATGAAAAAAGACACCCAGAATGGCTTGCTTGTAACCGAAGTCATAGAGGGCGTCCCAATCCATCTCGGCCAGACCGGCAGGTTCGGCCGCATCTTCCTGCAGACAGAAGCGCAGGAAGTCAAAAAAAATTGCAGATAATTTTATTTCTTTCTCATCCATTTGTGACAATTCATTTCCACAGCATCCCCCGTCAAGAAACATCTTTCCTGTCAAGAACGGAATACTTACTGTTATTGCTCACATATTCCGGTACGATTTCTTTCATCTTGCCGACAATTGCCATGTCGTCATAAGTTCTGCTCAGCAAGACCAGCGCATCGATCTGCCTGCTCACAGTTTCATAGTCGTATTCACGCACCTTGGCTATGCGGATTTTGTCGTGGAAACTGGGGAGGGTGTTCTCGGTCGTGCTCAGCACCTCTTCATACAGTTTCTCACCGGCACGCAGACCTGTGTACTTCACCTCAACATTCTTGGCCCCGGAAAGTCTGATCATCCGTCGGGCAAGGTCGGCAATCTTGACCGGTTTTCCCATATCGAAGACGAAAATCTCTCCGCCGCTCCCGTGTGTTCCCGCCTCAAGCACCAGCTTGCAGGCCTCCGGAATCAGCATGAAGAAACGGATGATGTTGGGGTCGGTGACCGTTACCGGACCACCTGCCTTGATCTGCTTCTCAAACAGCGGTATCACGGATCCGTTGGAGCCCAGCACGTTTCCGAAGCGGGTGGTGACGAACTGCGTAACAGGTTTGCCCCCGGCCTGCTCGTTGATTTTCTTGTTCAGGCTCTGGCAGTAGATTTCGCAGATACGCTTCGAGCATCCCATCACGTTCGTCGGGTTGACGGCCTTGTCGGTGGAGATCATCACGAACTTCCTGACACCGTACTTCACACTGAGGTCGGCAATCACCTTCGTTCCCCAGATGTTGTTCTGTATGCTCTCGGAAGGATTGTTCTCCATCATCGGGACGTGCTTGTAGGCGGCGGCATGGAAAACATAATCGGGGCGGTAGGTCTGGAAAATCTTTTCCATGCGGGCTTCATTGGCAATGCTGGCAACGATAGTGTGGGCCTTGATTTCCGGCCAGTCGAAGTGCATCATCAGCCGGATGTCGTGCTGCGGAGTCTCCGCCTGGTCGATCAGGATCAGTTCCGCTGGATGATAGATGGCAATCTGTCGCACCATTTCAGATCCGATGCTGCCTGCCGAACCCGTTATCATGATTTTCTTTCCACGCAGGAGACGGCCGATAGCGTCCATGTCTACATGGATCTGTTCGCGTGGAAGCAGGTCCTCAATACTGATTTCCTTGAGCTGCACGTCGGTATAATCGTCGTCCTTGCTCCACTCCTTCTCACCCGAAGTGATGTAAATCCGGATGCCAAGTCCCAGAAGGATGTCCTGCAATGCCTGGTCATTACGGAAACGCTCGTTCTGCAAGGGAGAAACCAGGACTGCCTGGATGTTCAACTCCCGGATGCGGTCCGCAAGGTGATCATCCACCACAAAAATCTTCGTTCCCATGAGGATACGCCCTTTGATGGACGGGTCATGTGCAATAAAACCCTTCAGCAGGAAACGGCAAGGCTGCTCGCTACGGATGATTTTCGCCAGACCAACGCCACCGTCCTTCACACCGTAGATGAGTGTGCGCTTTCCCTTGTCCGTATTGAACAGGACATCGTAGACCGACTTCGTCAGGATGCGGAACGCCATCATGCCGATGGTTGCGACAAGATACATGGCTGCAATCTGCCGGCCTTCGAGCCGCACAAACTCCAGGTCCCAGTGATAGACTACATAGTGCATTATCTCGGCAATGCCGAGCGAGAGCAGCATGGCCAGCGCCACACGCTGCAGATCGACAAAAGAAGAATAACGGATGATGCCCGAATAGGTGCGGAAAAGCTTGAAACCTATCAGATTGAATATCATGTACATGAAGATGGTCTTGCTCAGCAGGACAATGTTCCCCAGGGCAACCGCCCCGTGATAATAGAGCCAGAAGACAAAGATGCCGGAAAGATAACAGATAAGAATGTCTATGCCCAATACGACCCAATAAGGCAGAGCATTGATAGAAAGATACCAGTTAAAGAGCTTGTCGACTATCTTCATATGCCATTCAAGAATTAAGTACAAACCTGCTTTGAATGCAGAAAGCAGATTCGCAGAACCATTTTAATAGTTTTAATTTAGGCTGCAAATTTAATCAAAAAAACTTAAACGTCCTAATTTAAGTTGCGGAGAATTAACTTGGTAGGTGAGAATTCACAATTTCTTACATCACCTCACATCCATCTGGATATGGTAAAGTCCGGCATAGAGACCGGGCTGATGGGTGAAAGTGACGATGACATCTCGCTCCCCATAAACTGCCAGTACATTCCCGTGTTCTAGGATGAAATTGCCGTCCGACGCACGATACTCCCCCCCTCCAAGCACCTTATAACCGGCTTCGACAGCCTGTCGGGCAAAGAAGAGCATCTCATCTTCCGACCCCGTGAAGAGATTGATGCGGTCTATGGAGAGCCTGCCGCCTGCGGAAGAACCGAAGAATCCGATCTGCCGTGGATTGCTGCCTGTCACCCTGTCTCTGCCGTTCTGTACATCATAAGTCATATTGTGATGGAAGATGATTTCCTTCTGTGTGCCATAGCCGTCGATTGTCTGTGAAACATCCAACCGAAATCTCCTGCCCAACGCCGCCAGTTCGGCCGTACTCCTCATACGTTCGCCATCGACGTTCAGCAGGCTGTACAGATCAGGAAAAGAAAAAAAGTATGGGGGAATGCCTGAGACAGCAGATACCCCAAACACTTTCACCGGGGCGGAACCGCCTGCCGGACCGTCTGGATACCTTACGTCCGCTGCCAGCCTTTCCTCCTTTGTCATTGCCTTTGAAGACCTGACATGAGTATTCTTACGGTCCGACATGACAGCCGCATGAGCCGGCAGTCTGCCTGAAACCATCTGCACATCTTCACGATCTGCATTACAGGCCATGGTCTTTCCCGTGTTGCCTTTCTTTCCCTTTACTTCCGACACATGGATTCCCTGCCTCTTCGAGACGGTCTTCGACTGCGCCATGATCAATGCCTCATCATGGCGGTAACGCTCGCAGAAGGCATCTTCATTGGTGGTCTTGTCTATATAATGGTCCTTCCCACCCCGCGTCTCGCTGACTTTGGTACCATTGCGCCATAGGGTGGTATATTCAAGATGACCGTTTTCATTGTAAGTATAACAGGGTCCGTCAAGGACTCCATTACGATAACTCAGCTTCATTCCGATATTGCCGCTCGGGAAGAAGGACAAGGCACGGCCGTCTGCCTTGCCGTTCCTGTACTGCATGACAGACTCCACCCTACCCGACTTGTGGAAGGTCCGGCACACGCCGTCCAGTACCGTGTTGCGGTCGTTCTGCCTGCTGAGGGAAATGTAATGCTTCTCGGCCTGCAGCTGTCCGGTGATGAAATAGTCGTAGAACATCTTCCGTCCGCTGTCGTCAACCGCCAGGACACGGTAATACGAAGCCTTGTCGGCACTGGCGACACCTTGCCAGCGGCTGTTGTAGAAGATAGCACCATGAGGAATGTAGGCACGTGACATCCGCTGGGCCGGCACCAGTGTAGGGACAAAGCACGCAAGCAGGATAAAGTACAGACGTATCATATTTCAATCTCTAATTTATCCGCAAATATACATCAACGGAGCTGAAAAAAAGAATTTTCTTATGTTTTTTCTCAAAAGAAAGGTTATATTTCAAAACAAAGTAGTATCTTTGTCACATCATCGGAATATAACTGAAAATCGATTAACTATGCCAGAACAAAGAAAGACGATCAAAGACTTTAGACAGCTCATCAACCTTCTCAAACAGAAGAAGATATGCAGACGTACCGTTGTGGTATGGCCGGAAGACGGTCATACACAGGAGGCTGTCAGCAGAGCAGCACAAGAAGGATTCATCGAGCCGGTACTGGTCTGTTCTGAAGAAACCCGGAAAAACTATGCCGGAGCACATGGTTTCAGGTCTGTGACCGTCCAGGGAGCTGAAGAAGCAGCACGGAAAGCTGTCGGACTGGTAAGGGAGAAGCAGGCTGACATCATCATGAAGGGCTTCCTGAACACGGATGTACTGCTGCGTGCCATACTGGACAAAGAGCTCGGAATCCTGCCGAAAGACACGGTGCTGACACATATCACGGCTGCCCGGCTGCCAGAATACCACAAGCTGCTCTTCTTTACAGATGCCGCCGTCATCCCCACACCGACCGACCAGCAGCGTCGGGAACAGGTAAGATACCTCGTTGATTTCTGTCATGCCTTCCAGATTGAATGTCCCAAGGTTGCCCTTATCCACTGTTCCGAAAAGGTGGATGAACGCCATTTCCCCTATACAGCTTCTTATTCCACACTCCGGAAAGAAGGAGAGTCCGGAGCTTTCGGTCCCTGCATCATCGACGGTCCGCTGGATCTGAAGACATCCTGTTCGGCTGAAGCCATGAAGGTCAAACAGATCTGCTCGCCCATTGGAGGTGATGCTGATGCACTGGTATTTCCCGACATCGAGGCCGGCAATCTGTTCTATAAAGCCGTCACCCTCTTCTGCCATGCCGAGACTGCCGCCGTCCTCCAAGGTACAATGGCACCCGTCGTGCTGCCCAGCCGAGGCGACACCATCGACTCCAAGTTCTACAGCCTTGCCCTTGCAAGCCTGATTTCCAAGTAACAGATAAACATAGACAAGCAGCATATAATATATTAATGTGTAACCAAGCGTTGTGGCACACAAGCCCATACATATATTAAAATTAGGTATAACAAGACGTTATGGCATACAAGATATTAGCAATCAACCCCGGATCAACATCCACAAAGATTTCACTTGCGAACGACGACCAGCCGGTATTTGTGGCAGACATTGCCCACTCCCAGGAAGAGCTGCGCATATTCAAGCGCATATCCGACCAGTTCCACTTCCGTAAGCAGGTCGTCATCGAGGAACTGAAGAAACGCAACGTCCCACTCGACTTCGATGCCGTCATCGGACGGGGCGGACTGGCTAAGCCTGTCCCCAGCGGTGTCTTCGCCATCACGGAAAAGATGATCATCGACCAGCAGCAGGCCATCCACCAGCACGTCTGCGACCTCGGCTGCATGATTGCCGACGAGATTGCACGGGACATACCGGGCTGCCGGAGCTTCATCGCCGACCCGGGAGTCGTTGACGAAATGGAGCCGGAGGCACGCGTTTCGGGCTCTCCGCTGATGCCGCGGATGTGCATCTGGCACGCTCTGAACCAGAAAGCCATCGGCAGACGGTTCGCCAAGGACATGGGGACAACCTACGAGAAACTGAACCTGATCATCTGTCATCTCGGAGGAGGAATATCCATTGCCGCCCACGACCACGGCCGGGCCATTGATGCCAACAACGCCTTAGACGGCGAAGGTCCGTTCTCGCCGGAGCGGGCCGGCACTCTGCCGGCAGCCGACCTGATTCACCTCTGCTTCAGCGGGAAATATACCGAGGACCAGCTGCTGAAGAAAGTAAGTGGACAGGCAGGCCTCATTGCCCACCTCGGCACGAACGATCTCAAGGAGATAATGAACTGGATAAAAGCCGGCGACAAGCATGCCGAAGTCGTGGTGTCAGCCATGATATGGCACATCGCAAAGAACATTGCCGCCGAGGGGGCCGTGTTGTATGGGAAGGTGGATGCCATCCTCCTGACAGGCGGCATGGCAAAATGCGACTATATCATCGAACGGCTCAAGCGTCGGCTCAATTACCTTGCGCCCATCCACGTCTATCCGGGACAGGACGAGATGAAGGCACTGACAGAGAACGCCCTGGCCGTCCTGCGGGGAGAGAGAGCGGCACGAGACTATTGAGACGTGCCGCAAACAAGCAAGAACCTAAACAACTCAACTATCATTTTATAATTTAAAACCAAATCTTATGAAGGTACATGAATACCAGGCAAAGAAATTCTTTGCAAGTTATGGACTTCCGGTGGACCGCAACATCGTTTGCAAGACTCCCGAAGAAGCTGTGGCTGCCTACAAGCAGTTAGGTGTTGAGAAAGCCGTGGTGAAAGCACAGGTTCACACGGGTGGACGAGGGAAAGCCGGCGGCGTGAAGCTCGGAAGCAACGAAGCCGAAATCCGGCAGCATGCCGAAGCCATCCTGGGCATGAACATCAAGGGTTTTGTCGTTGACAGAGTTCTCGTCAGCGAAGCTGTTGACATTGCATCGGAATACTATATGAGTATTCTCGTCGACCGCAAGTCAAAGTGTCCGATGCTGATGCTGAGCCGGGCGGGAGGCATGGACATTGAACAGGTTGCCAAGGAAACACCGGAGAAAATAGAGAAAATCGTCATCGACCCCGTTGTCGGCATGAGCGATTACCTTGCACGTGAGGCGGCTTTCAAGCTCTTCGACAACATGGCACAGGTGAAGCAGGCTGTACCTATCTTCAAGAACATCTATAGACTATTCACCGAAAAAGATGCCTCTCTGGCTGAAATCAACCCGCTGGTCATGCTGAAGGACGGCACGCTGAAAGCCATCGATGCCAAAATGACCTTCGACGACAATGCCCTCTTCCGCCACCCGGACGTTGCCTCGCTCTTCGAACCAACCGCTGAGGAACGCAAGGAGCGTGAAGCCAAGGACAAGGGATTCAGCTACGTGAACCTGGGCGGAAGCATCGGATGTATGGTGAACGGTGCCGGACTTGCCATGGCGACCATGGACATGATCAAGCTATATGGCGGCGAACCGGCCAACTTCCTTGACATCGGCGGCAGTTCCAACCCCGAGAAGATTGTCGAGGCCATGAAACTTCTCCTGAGCGACGGGCACGTAAAGGTGGTGCTGATCAATATCTTCGGCGGTATCACACGCTGCGACGACGTTGCCAACGGGCTCCTCGAGGCCTTCAAGGTAATCAAGACAGACATTCCTATCGTCATCCGCCTGACGGGGACCAACGAAGCCGAAGGCAGAGCCATCCTCGAAGGTACTCACTTCACCGTCGGCACCAGCATGGCCGATGCAGGACACAAGGCAGTAGAACTGAGCAAAAAACTTTAAAAACACAAAAGCTATGAGTATTCTGATCAACAAAGATACCAAATTAATCGTACAGGGTATTACAGGTCGCGACGGCAGTTTCCACGCATCAAAGATGAAAGAATATGGTACTAACGTGGTGGGCGGCACCTCTCCCGGAAAAGCCGGTCAGGAGGTCAGCGGCATCCCTGTGTTCAACACCGTAAAGGAAGCTGTGGCAGCAACCGGTGCCAACACATCCATCATTTTCGTCCCTGCACCTTTCGCAAAGGATGCCATGCTCGAAGCGATTGACGGCGGCATAGAACTCGTCATCTGCATCACCGAGGGCGTTCCTACTCTTGATGCCGTTGCCGCACAGCGTTATGCAAGGATAAAAGGGGTGAAGGTCATCGGTCCGAACTGCCCGGGATTGATTTCTCCGGAGGAGAGCATGGCAGGAATCATGCCTACCAATATCTTCAAGAAAGGACATACAGGCGTGATCAGCCGCAGCGGTACACTTACCTACGAGGTCGTCTACAACCTCACACAGGCTGGTCTGGGACAGTCTACGGCAGTCGGTGTAGGCGGCGACCCGGTCGTGGGGCTTTACTTTGAAGACCTGCTCCGTATGTTCCAGGACGACCCCGAGACGGACAGCATTGCACTCATCGGAGAAATCGGCGGCGATGCAGAAGAACGTGCAGCCAGATTCATCAAGGAGCATGTAACAAAGCCTGTGGCAGTGTTCATCTCCGGCCAGCAGGCTCCTCCGGGCAAGCAGATGGGCCATGCCGGAGCCATCATCTCAAGCGGTTCGGGCTCTGCAAGTGAGAAAATCGCTGCCTTCGAGGCTGTCGGTGTACCGGTAGCACGTGAGACAAGTGAAATCCCGGAGCTGTTGAAGAGACAGCTGGGCAAGTGAACAAATAGATTTCCCCGACCGTCATGATAAGACGGTAATGAGAAATACATCCATGACGGATTCCCACCATGGGGCAGCACAGCAGGCTGACCATGGTGGGATTTTTCATGGAGTTGACCTATCATGAACTGTCGGACAGGACACGGAATGAAAATCCCCGGGCCTCGGGACACCTGTTCCCGACCGGTCGGGAACAGGTGTCCCGAGGCCCGGGAAGCATAGTCCCAAGCGATTGGGAACAATAGGCACAAGACTTGACTTTGACATCATCCTGACTGATATTTGTCCGACACTCTGTTTAACACCCGGACACATTTGGCCGTCTTCTTCTTCCGCTCTGCATTACAAAGACCATCACAGGATAAAAAAGACAGGTAATATTTTGTTTTTACTTGATAAAACGCTATCTTTGCACCATAGACATTGAGAATTCCGACCTGAAATCATATAATCATTACCTAAATATAGAGTCATGAGAAAAACAATTCTTCTTACAGCAATGGTGCTATGTTCAGCCTTCGGCTATACGCAGACACCGAAGTGGATCAATAATGTCAGGCTGTCCGGCTTTGGTATCGTGCAATACCAGTACAACGGACTGCACAACGGAAAGACCGACAAGTCGAACACTTTCAATCTGCGTCTGGGACGTATCTCGCTCGACGGGCGCATCCTTGACGACTGGTACTGGAAAGCACAGCTGCAGTTCAACGGCAACACATCCACGTTGGGAACGTCGCCGCGCATGGTAGACCTCTTCGCCGAATGGCAGAAATACGACTTCCTCCGTGTGAAAGCGGGACAGTTCAAGAATCCCTTTACCTTCGACAATCCGATTCATCCTATTGACCAGGGATTTATGAGCGTGGCACAGAGCGTACTGAAACTGGCCGGCTTCTCCGACAGGGCTGGGGCACACCCCTCCAACGGCCGTGACATCGGCATACAGATACAGGGCGACTTCCTGAAGAACAAGGCAGGCAGAAACCTCGTTCACTATCAGGTGGGAGTGTTCGACGGACAGGGCATCAACGTGAAGGATGTAGACCAGCAGAAGAA
The DNA here is from genome assembly GCF_900454835.1 of Prevotella denticola. Classification (GTDB taxonomy): domain Bacteria; phylum Bacteroidota; class Bacteroidia; order Bacteroidales; family Bacteroidaceae; genus Prevotella; species Prevotella denticola. The sequence goes on from NZ_UGTM01000001.1 coordinate 1,246,828, forward strand.
CCTTATCGGCGGCGTATGGATAATGCCCGTAGAGGGAATGCGGCTGGGCTGGTTCGGCTGGACGGGATCATACGCCAGGAAAGGATACTGGACAGATGAGGCCGGCAATCCCCAGACCGGCGTACGCAGCCTGCAACAGCGCCGTTATGCTTTCTCGGCTGAATACAAAACGAATGACTGGACGGTCCGTTCAGAGTTCGTCCATTCCACAGGTTATGCTTTCGCAAAGACACTGAGCCATACGGATGACGCTGCTGCCAGTGACTGCAACCTCAGTGCTGACGGCAACAAGGCACAGGGTGTCTATGCCCTGGTCATCGCACCGATCATTCCCGGAAAGTTCCATGCCAAGGCACGCTACGATATGTACCAGCCATCGGACGGGGCGCAGAAACAACGCACACAGTACGATCTGGGACTTGACTACGAATTCAACAAGAACCTTGAAATAAGTGGTATTTATTCCTATGTCCACGATCGTTCCCAGCACATCCCAATGGGACATCCCGATTACTCAATGTTTGACCTGGAATTAAGTTTCCGCTTCTAAACTTGTGATGTCAAGCCAAACGGCCGTATGACCAATATTGTCCGCGGGCAACGCTTGCCTATACATCAGGCAAGTGTTACCTGCATTGTGAGCAGGATTGTATATCCATATCAACGTATAACAGATAAAGAAAAGATGCCTGTTGGAGGCTGTATGCCAGGCAGCAGACATGATCAATACGATGCAGTACAGGGTATCCCCAATGCAACAACACGGTCGCGGATAGCATCCAGTTCCTCATGTGTTGCCTTGCGGAGAAAACGGTCGGGAGTCTCGCGGTCGATAGTGTAAATCATAACCTCTCGAGGGGCTATCTCCTTGACGGCTTCAAGCCATGGAGCGATGAAAGATTCAGAGGTGTTGTCAACATCTTCCCCACCCTCAGTTGTACCTTTCAGGAACATTGTCTGGATAATGGCCTGCCCATTGAAAGCCTTGATGCCGGCAATGATACGGTTCACGTCGTAGGACGGCTGGACAGGACGGTCCACCTTGTTTATATAACCGGGGCTGATGGTGTCGAGCTTCAGGATGTTGTTGTCCACTTTCGAAAGTGCCTCGTGTATCTTCGGACGATGGATGAAGGTAGAATTGCTGAGGACGGAAATCTTCGCCTGCGGGCAGTATTCGTTGCGCAGGCGGATGGTATCGTCGATGATTTCAGCAAAATGAGGATGCGATGTCGGCTCTCCATTGCCGGCGAAAGTCAGCACGTCAGGGTGTACGTTCTCCCGCAGCATCTCTTTCAGCTTCGCTTCCAGCGCCTTGGCAACGACTTCACGGGCGGGATGAGGGGTCTTCGTCTTATGGTCATTGTTGAAGCCGCATTCACAGTAAATGCAGTCGAAGGTGCATATCTTTCCGTCTGCCGGCATCAGGTTGATACCCAGCGAAATGCCCAGGCGACGGCTATGGACGGGACCGAAAATGGGGGAAGGATAGATGATCGTACTCATTTCATTTTCATTTAAGATGTGAAAGACGAGGGATATGCATGCAAAGATAAAACAAATAAATTACATCGTTGAGCTATGGCAAAGGAAAAGTAAAAGCAAGTCTAAATAAACTATAAATTCTTTTGCCGTTCTTTTATTTTGCTGTATCTTTGCAGCAATTTCGGTGTATTACATCTTTTCGGAAATGGCAAAAAGAAGAAACAAAGCCCGCAGCCATCACAGCCTGCAGGTCGTTACACTATGTATCAGTACGGCAATGGTTCTGATGCTGATTGGCATGGTCGTACTGACAGGCTTCACCAGTCGCAATCTCAGTTCTTATGTAAAGGAGAACCTCACCATCACGATGATTCTCCAGCCAGATATGAGTACGGAAGAGAGTGCCGCACTCTGTCAGCGCGTGCGCTCGTTGCATTACATCAACAGCCTCAATTTCGTCAGCAAGGAACAGGCTTTGAAAGAGGGGACACGCGAACTGGGAGCCAACCCTGCCGAATTTGCCGGGGAGAACCCATTCACCGGGGAGATAGAAATACAGTTGAAAGCCAATTATGCCAACAACGATTCCATCAGGAATGTTGTCCAGGAGCTGCGTACCTATCGTGGCGTAAGCGACATCACTTATCCGCAGAGTCTGGTAGAGAGCGTAAACCACACACTTGGCAAAATCAGTCTGGTACTGCTGGTGATTGCCGTTCTGCTTACGATTGTTTCTTTCTCTTTGATAAACAATACCATTCGCCTGAGCATCTATGCACGTCGCTTTTCCATCCATACGATGAAACTCGTGGGAGCATCATGGAATTTCATCCGTGCCCCGTTCCTGCGCCGTGCCGTGCTGGAGGGTCTGGTCTCCGCCCTGCTGGCCATCGTCGTGCTGGGTGTCGGAATATGTTTCCTCTATGATTACGAGCCGGACATTACAAAGGTGCTGTCATGGGGGGCACTGGTCATAACGGCAGCTGTCATGCTGGCTTTCGGCGTTCTTATAGCCGTTTTCTGCTCATGGCTATCAGTAAACAGATTCCTTCGCATGAAAGCCGGCGACCTGTATAAAATATGAACCAAAAGTAAAAAGGTAAAAGAAGAAAAGGCTGACCATCATCGCCTATCATCACTTATCCCCCTTCCTCCTATCATCGCCTATCATCGCCTAAGAAAATATGAACAAAAGAAATTTAGCTTTCGGAAAGGCCAACTTCATCCTGTTGGCAGTCGGTATCGCCATTGTCGTCATCGGATTCATCCTTATGAGCGGCGGTTCCTCTAACGAGACTGTTTTCGACCCGAGCATATTCAGTACACGGCACATCAAGGTTGCGCCGGTCGTGACCTTCATCGGGTTCGTCTCCATCATCGGTGCAATACTCTATCAGCCGAAAACGCCTAAAGACGTGGAGGTATAATGACTCTTCTACAGACCATCATCATCTCCATCGTCGAAGGACTGACAGAATTCCTTCCTGTGTCCTCGACAGGACACTTGATCATCACACAGAATCTTATGGGTGTGCAGCAGGGCGATGCTTTCGTCCATGCCTTCACATTCATCATCCAGTTCGGTGCCATCCTCTCCGTAGTATGCCTGTACTGGAGACGGTTCTTCCACATTGACCATACACCTGTACCAGCCGACTGCAAGTCGCCCTTTCTCAGGATGATACATCCTGTCCGGTTCTACTGGCTGCTTTTTGTGGGCGTGCTGCCGGCTGTTGTCATCGGTATGGCTGCAAAGAAGAGCGGACTGCTCGACTGGCTGCTCGACTCTGTATGGGTCGTAGCGGTAATGCTTGTCGTGGGCGGTGTGTTCATGCTTTTCTGTGACAGAATTTTCAACAAGGGCAAGGAGGAGAACAGAGTAAACGAGAAAAGAGCCTTCAACATTGGTCTGTTCCAGTGCCTGTCGGTCATTCCTGGAACAAGCCGCTCAATGGCAACCATCGTAGGAGGCATGGCAAACGGGCTGACACGGAGGCGGGCAGCAGAGTTCTCATTCTTCCTGGCCGTACCGACTATGGCGGGTGCGACCTTGCTCGACCTGCTCGACCTGCTGAAAGAAGACGGTTCCTGGGCTACGGCACATAACCTGACAATGCTGGCTGTAGGCTGTATTGTTTCGTTTGTCGTTGCGCTGCTGGCCATGAAGTGGTTTGTGAACTTCCTGGCGAAGTATGGCTTCAGGTGGTTCGGCTGGTATCGTATCATCGTGGGAGTCGTCATCCTTGTGATGCTGCTCTCCGGTATGTCACTGAACATGGTTGACTGAATTTTCACCTACAATATATTCTGATGAACTTCAAGGAAGGAGTAGTTATTCCCATCGACAAACCCTATGGAATCACAAGTTTCAAGGCTTTGGCACACATACGCTATCTTTGCACACAGGCAAACGACGGAAAGGTGAAAATCGGCCATGCCGGAACACTTGATCCCCTGGCAACAGGTGTCCTCATCCTGGCTACAGGAAAGATGACCAAGCAGATAGAAACCCTGCAAGCACACACGAAGGAATATACGGCGACATTCCAGTTAGGTGCGACTACTCCAAGCTATGACATGGAGCATGAAGTGAACGGGACTTTCCCGACGGAACACATCACACGTGAACTGATTGACGAGACCCTACCACGATTCGTAGGCGACATAGAACAGATACCTCCAACGTACAGTGCGGTGAAAGTAGACGGGAAACGCGCCTTCAACTACCGCAGGAACGGAGAAGAGGTGACGCTGAAGCCCAAACATATCCATATTGACGAGATAGAAGTGCTGGACTTTGACACAGCAAAAATGCGGATCAGACTCCGTATAGTCTGCGGTAAAGGAACCTATATCCGGGCATTGGCACGTGATTTCGGGCGTGCCGTGAACAGCGGAGCCTATCTCACGGCATTGCGCCGCACACGTGTCGGAGACGTGCGGGTAGAAAATTGCATCAGTTACGACCAGTTCGACAACTGGCTCCAGCAGCAGAAAATTGAAAAACAATAAACTTCCCAAATAGCAATATGAAGCTTTCACAGTTTAAATTCAACCTGCCCAAAGAGCAGGTAGCCTTGTACCCACATTCATCCGACCGTGTACTCACACGCAGCGATGGCAGTACACAGACCTTTACGGTCACGCGCCGGGACGAAGGTCGCCTGATGGTACTCCACCGCACATCCGGCAAGATTGATATGTTCAAGGGGGAAGTCAAGGGTGAACCAAAGGAAACGGATTTCATCCGTTTCAAGGATGTGCTCAGCTACTTCGATGAGGGGGATGCCTTCATCTTCAATGACACGAAGGTATTTCCTGCCCGCCTGTACGGAACGAAGGAGAAAACAGATGCGAAGATAGAGGTGTTCCTGCTCCGCGAGCTGAACCAGGAGATGCGGCTCTGGGACGTACTGGTCGAGCCGGCACGTAAAATCCGTATCGGCAACAAGCTCTTCTTCGACGAGTCCGGCACGATGGTGGCAGAAGTCATCGACAACACAACCTCCCGTGGCCGCACGCTCCGTTTCCTCTACGACTGTCCGCACGATGAGTTCAAGCGTGAGCTGTATGCACTGGGAGAAGCTCCGTTGCCGCGTTACATCATAGACAACCGCCCGAAAGAGAAAGGGGAAGAGTTTGCCCATGCCACAGCTGACGATATGGAGAATTTCCAGTCGGTTTTTGCAAAGAACGAGGGGGCTGTTTCCGCACCGGGTACCAACATCCATTTCTCTGAACACATGATGAAGATGATGGACATCCGCGGCATTAAAAAAGCCTTTATCACCCTGCATTGCGGTCTGGGGACTTTCCATGACATCGAGGTAGAAGACCTGACAAAGCACAAAATGGACTCCGAAGAGATGCACATCAATGCCGATGCCTGCCGCATTGCAAACAGTGCCAAGCAGGCAGGACATCATCTCTGTGCCGTTGGTGCGAGCGTTGTAAAGGCGACGGAGACGGCAGTGGGAACAGATGGCATGCTGAAAGAATACGATGGCTGGACAAATGAATTCATCTTCCCGCCCTACAACTTCGGCTTTGCCGACTCCATGCTGGTCAACTTCTATCATCCTTATTCTACATTACTGATGGAGACAGCTGCCTTCGGCGGCTACGACCTCGTGATGGAGGCATATGACAAAGCGGTAAAAAACGGCTATATGTTCGGTTGTTTCGGCGACTCCCTGTTGATTCTCAACGATTGATATGCACACAGTTTACTTGGCACTCGGCACAAACCTTGGCGACAGGAAGGCCATCATGCACGAGGCGATAGAACGAATCGAAAACAAGATTGGCACAGTCCTGCGCCAATCTTCTTTTTATGAGACAGAGCCCTGGGGATTCGAGAGCCCCAACCGCTTCCTCAATGCCTGCGTATGTGTTTCAACACCCCTTGCCCCCCGGCAGCTGCTTGAGACATCACAGGAGATAGAACGTGAAATGGGCAGGACGAAGAAAACAGTCAATGCACAATACACCGACCGTATCATTGACGTGGACATCCTGCTTTATGACAAGCTAAGTACCCATGAACCAGACCTTATCATTCCCCACCCGCTCATGCAGGAACGTGAATTTGTAATGACCCCATTAAAAGAAATATGGGAAGAATAACTTATCTACACAAAGAGAAGCAGACTTGGCCTACCCTTTCAACCTCTTCCAAATTCCTACAAACTGATTTTTAATATAACAAACCAATAGATTTGGCTAACAGAATAAACAAATGAAGAAGATATTTTTAGCACTGACTTTGTTTGCAAACATCCTTTTCGCTAACGCTAACCCGATTACGGAAGAACAGGCCTTAAAGATCGCATCCAAATATATCAACAATCCGAAACTCACAGACAACACACCCCAGACACGCTCATCAGAAACGCATGAACAGCCTGCATATTATCTGTTTACAAATTCTAACGATAAGAAATTCGTCATCATATCAGGCGAAAACAGGCTGAATGAAGTTGTTGCTTACGGAAATTGTAAGTCGAACGATGTCAACAGTCAGTCAACTTACGTCACCCAATTCTTAAAAGACTATGAACGCATAGTGAAAGCTGTGCGAACCAATGTTCTACAAGTACCTCAGAAACAGGGCCCGATCAAGCGGAGAGTAGAGCCATTACTCACTTGCAAGTGGAGTCAATACTACCCTTTCAATAAATACACACCGGTTATCAGCAGCCGGACAACACCTACCGGATGCGTTGCAACAGCTACCGCACAGTTAATGTTCTATCATAAGTGGCCCCAGAATCGCCCAACCGACTATGTAGCAACTACGGGAGATGAAGCAAGGAAAAGTACAACTTATTGGTGGAATGACATGAAGAATACTGTTGCGGAGATGCGCTCAGACCGTTCAGCACAAGCAGTCGGTGTCTTGATGCGTGATATTGGCAAAGCTGTCAGGATGAGATACTATCACAGAGGAAGCGACTCTAATTTGCAATACGCCTGCAATGCCCTTCGACACACATTCAATTATACAGTGAAGTTCCTTGATAAAGACTTCCTGCCTGCAAACGAGTTCCACAATGAGGTGGTGAAAGAAATATCTGAAGGGTATCCTCTTTTAGTTGCAGGAGGCAACCACGCTTTTGTTTTTGATGGCTATGATGAACGAGGATATATTCACATCAACTGGGGTTGGGCAGGTGAATACGATGGATATTTCGATATTAACACTGTCTATCTGAATGTTCAAGGATATGGGTTAACAGGTTCTTTCTGGGATGAAATGCAGGTCTTGTGTGTCCATCCAAACAACGGGAAAGCCACTCCTTTACCAGACATACCACGGGGATTAGACGCTCGGGCGACCACGACTTTTTCAATTGACAAAACAAAAGGGACAAGAACTGATTCCTTTATTGCCGAGATTAAAAAATTAGGAACATATAGTTCTGTTAAGGGCGAACTGGGAGTATTTACAGGAAAGGTTGGCCTTGCACTGTATGATAGTAATGACAAGCTGGTAAAAGTCTATCAAACAACAGGTACAGACCATGTTTGGGCATCCATCTTCACTTCCATGTCATTCGATGTAAACAACTTTAACTTCGACGGAGTTCCTAATGGAAACTATCGTTTAGTACCTGTTTACTCAGAGGTGCTCGATACACAGACCGAAGAGCATGGGGAATGGACACGTGTCAACCATACCAATGAGATGCAAGTACAGCTGACAGACAATGAAGTGAATATCGAAACAGATAATCCAAAAGACATCGTTGTGATGGAGAAAGCACCAAGCCTACTTGCTCCGTTCTATTTTGACTCTGGAAATTACGCTGCTTTCAGTTTCACCATGTACAACCCTGGACGAGAAGAAGTGCGCGGCGACTTGGTAATGACACTTAAAAATACTGTAACAAACGAGGAATTCAATGGCTTTCTACTCACTCCAAATGTTGTGGCACAACGACTGGGAAACACTTCTTTTGCAATCAATATGCTTCCACAATACTATAATTCGGGAAGAGTCGGTGCCTTGGGAGTAGGAACCTACAAGGTAACCTTTTCCATAAGAGCCACTCGTAATGGCTCGGACGTGCTGATACCTGTTACAATGAAGCAACCTTTCGAGATAGAAGTGCTGCCACATAATGATGAAGGTACAATTGAATTTAATTATGTTGACTTCTTAGCGGATGGCAAGGACGCAAACTATACAACCTTTGAACTCAACAAAACAAAAGAGATAGGCCTGCAAGTCCATTCAAGAGTCAGTGGATATCAAATCAGAAATGGTTATCGCGGACCCATCTACTATCGCCTGCTCGATCTGACAAACAGCAGATGGATTGATTTAGGTGCTGTCAACAACGTATACCTACCTTGTGATGCTGCAAATAATGCAACCCAGACACGTATCACCTTCCCTACATCTAAGTTAGAAGCCAATCACACTTACGAAGTACACATAGATGTCGAACGAAAAGGAAAACGTCAGGATGTGTGGAATACGCTTGCAATGCGTCATGTATTTTATACTATCGACGAGTTGAGACCTGCAGGAATCGACTTCTCAAAAAATGATAATAAAACCTCAAATGCCATCTTCTCCCTACAAGGTATTCGTCTTCAACAGTCATGGAAAGATCTGCCAAAAGGAATTTATATCATTGATGGAAAGAAAGCAATAAAAAGATAAAGAGGTCCATCCAGAACTCGGGATGATAAAGTCTATCCACTATAAGGGAAAACCTTTACACCTTTCACAATATAAGTTCATTTTTCTTTTGCTGTCATTTTTAACATTCTTCGTAAACATTCTGTAAATCATCAGCTTATATGATTGCGAAGAGTGATAGAAGTGACAGGAAAAGACGTTTGAAGAACATGACAATATGCCCCGAATGCAAAATGCTGTATAGACTAAATGAAAAAAGGTAAGAAAGAGAAGCCTAAAAAACGCTTCATCTTTCCTACCTTTTATTTTGCTGCCGGCGATCTTACTTGCGGAGACCCAGTGCCTTTACAATGGCACGGTAACGGTTGACGTCACGGTCGTAGAGATAGTCGAGCAGAGCACGGCGCTTGCCTACGAGCTGCGTCAGCGAACGAGTCGTAACATAGTCTTTATGGTGCTTCTTCACGTGCTCGGTCAAGTGCTTGATACGATAAGTGAAAAGCGCAATCTGACTCTCTGCAGAACCCGTGTCTGTCGTGTTCTGTGCCTTGCCGTACTGTGCGAAAATTTCCTCTTTCTTGGTCTTGTCTAAATACATGCTTTTGTTTTGATTAATGTGACTTGCTATTACATCTTTCCGTCGTTAGCCGCCTTAATCACAACGGGTTACGACCTCAAATGCATCGGACTCTCCGAAAATGCTGTGCAAAGTTACAACTTTTTATTGGAACGACAAGCGATTTCCATTTTTTATTCGTAATTTTGCACCGTAATTAAGCGTAAGTTTTTTTAAGGTAGATAAATGCAAGACATTCGTAACATCGCAGTTATTGCGCATGTCGACCACGGAAAGACAACCCTGGTTGACAAGATGATGCTCGCTGGCAAACTTTTCCGTGACGGACAGGACAACAGCGGTGAAGTTCTCGACTCCAATGACTTGGAGCGCGAACGAGGGATAACAATTCTGAGCAAGAACGTAAGTATCAACTGGAAAGGAGTCAAAATCAATATTCTCGATACACCGGGACACTCCGACTTCGGCGGTGAAGTGGAACGTGTGCTGAACATGGCAGACGGCTGCCTGCTGCTGGTAGACGCTTTTGAAGGGCCGATGCCGCAGACACGCTTCGTGCTGCAGAAGGCTTTGCAGCTCGGATTGAAGCCAGTGGTTGTCATCAACAAGGTTGACAAGCCCAACTGTCGGCCGGAAGAAGTCTATGAGATGGTATTCGACCTCATGTGCGACCTCAATGCCACGGAAGAACAGCTGGACTTCCCTGTCGTCTACGGTTCGGCCAAGAACGGCTGGATGGGGGCAGACTGGAAGAAGCCGACGGACAACATTGAATACCTGCTCGACCTTATCCTTGAGGCCATCCCTGCACCGAAGCAGCTGGAGGGAACGCCGCAGATGCTGATCACCTCACTGGACTATTCAAGCTATACAGGACGCATCGCCGTAGGCCGTGTACACCGCGGCACACTGAAAGACGGGCAGAACATCACCATCTGTCACCGCGACGGCACACAGGAACGCACGAAAATCAAGGAACTCCATACTTTCGAGGGTATGGGGCACAAGAAAACGGACCATGTGGATTCCGGCGACATCTGTGCCGTAATCGGTCTGGAGAAATTCGAGATCGGCGACACCATTGCCGACTTCGACAATCCGGAGCCACTGCCGCCCATCGCCGTGGATGAGCCGACGATGAGCATGCTCTTCACCATCAACGACTCTCCCTTCTTCGGCAAAGAGGGAAAGTTCTGTACTTCCCGCCACATCAGTGAACGCCTGAACAAGGAACTGGAGAAAAACCTTGCCCTGCGTGTCCGCCCGGTGGAAGGTTCCATGGACAAGTGGATTGTCAGCGGACGCGGTGTGCTCCACCTTTCCGTTCTCGTCGAGACAATGCGCCGTGAGGGCTACGAGCTGCAGGTGGGACAACCGCAGGTCATCTACAAAGAAATCGACGGTAAGAAATGCGAGCCTATCGAGGAGCTGACCATCAATGTGCCGACAGACTTCTCAAGCAAGATGATCGACATGGTAACACGCCGGAAGGGTGACCTGCTCGGTATGGATGCCGAAGGCGACCGTGTGAACATCACCTTCGAGATTCCGTCACGCGGCATCATCGGCCTGCGTACCAACGTGCTGACAGCCAGTCAGGGCGAGGCGATCATGGCACACCGTTTCAAGAACTACCAGCCGTTCAAGGGCGAGATTGTCCGTCGCACCAACGGCTCGATGATTGCACTTGAAAGCGGTACAGCCTACGCCTACGCTATCGACAAGCTGCAGGACCGGGGAAAGTTCTTCATAGATGCGGGAGAAGAAGTCTATGGCGGACAGGTTGTCGGCGAACACGTCCACGACAACGACCTCGTCATCAATGTTACCAAGGCAAAGCAGCTGACCAACGTCCGCGCCTCGGGGTCCGACGAGAAAGCACGTGTCATCCCCAAGACGGAAATGAGTCTGGAGGAATGTCTGGAGTATATCAAGGGCGACGAATACGTCGAGGTAACTCCGAAGAACATCCGTATGCGTAAAATCACACTTGACCATCTGGAGCGCAAACGCCAGAACAAGGAATAGAAGGCCTCATTCCCAAGGAAAACGTATCAAGATACAAGACTAACCCGTTGGCGGAATTAAAATGCAGGATTATGCGAAGACATACGAAAGAGAATCGCTGCCAAAATGGACGGTGGGGAAACTCAATTCTTCGTAGATTCCAAGCCGATAGCCGTATGCAGGGTTGCCAGAGGGAAGCGTTGCAAGATGGGGCGAATGGGAGATTTCTCACAAGCACCGGATTTCGGCTTCTGTGCATCTCAAAATATGTATTACTTTGGCTATAAACTCAATGCACTCTGTGGGTTAAGTGGGGTGATACACTCCTATGACTTGTCAAAGGCCAGCGTGCATGACCTCAATTATATGAAAGATGTCAAGCTGGTCTATCATGACTGTAACATCTATGGCGACAAGGGATATATAGGGGCTGATGTTCAACTCGATCTTTTCCAAACGGCTCACATTAGATTGGAATGTCCATATAGGCTGGACCAAAAGAATTGGAAACCAAAATTAATCCCTTTTGCCAAAGCCAGAAAAAGGATTGAAACTCTCTTCTCACAACTCACAGATCAATTTTTGGTTATCAGGAATTATGCGAAAATAACAAATGGTCTGTTTGCCCGAATAATCGGGAAAATTAGTGCGCTGACCATATTACAATATGTCAACTTTATTAATAACAAACCCATCGGAAGAATTAAATACGCACTAAATTAATTTCGCCAACGGGTTTGCTGATTACTTTTTCATTGAACTCTGGTTGGAGGGCGCGGCCGGAGAGGGGGCAAAGCCCCGAAAAAAAATATTGCCGACCGGCTTCGCCGGTATGTAAGCCTGTGGCTTTGAAGGCCACAGGCAATCAATCAAATGAATCGAATTATTCTGAGACGGGACGGACGGAGAACCCGTACGACCGCATGCTGCCGTCCTGCGGGTACACGCCGCCCGAGCCGAAGTACAGGTTGCAACCGGTGTCCGCGTCGCCCGGGACAGCCGACCAATAGTAGCCGCCGAGGCCCACGATGTCCAGCGAACCGCCGGCGTAGTAGTCGCGATAACCCGAAGCGGGGAAATATACGGTGGCATCGGGAGAAGTGATTTTGTTGTTGAAGTTCCAACCCATGTCCCAAGCACCGCTGACGTTCCATTCGGATGGTGTATTGCTGTTGTTACCCATAGTAGTGAAGCCGGTGAAAGCGTTGGAGGCAGGCATCTTGAAACCTGCGGGGCAGGGATCATAGACGGTCTTGACCACGGCATTGTCATTGAAACCGGTTGTGGTGTTGTCCATCGACCAGAGGTTGTACTGACTGTAACCGCTATACCAAGTTGAGCCATCAGTGTAGAAAGTCTCGGGATGCTGGATACCGTTCGTGACGGACATATTATTGCCGCCGTTCTTGTTGAAAGTGCCTTCAAGAACATCATCTGTTCCAGGGAGCGCATCCTTGCGACCGAACTGGTAGAGAGTGGAGGAAATCTCCTTGACGCTGCCGGGCTCCTGCTCAATAGTAATAGTAGCATGCTGCTTGCCGGGTGTTTTCTGACCAACCGCCTGCTCAAACTTGACCTTGACGATACGGTTTTTATCGTAGATAGAGCCGTCCCATTTGAGGTAGGCGAAACCGAGCGTCTGCTTGGTGAAGTTGTAGTCCTTATTTTGGTAGTTGGTGTATTTCACGGTCTCAAGTACATCCTTGTGGTCGAACCACAGATGCCAAGACCACATGATAGTGCCGGCAGCGTTCTTCACGGCGATGACGGCGTTACCGTTTTTGATCTTGTCGGCGGGAACGTGGAAGTTGAGATAAGAGTTCTGACCGCTGCCTGTTACCGAAAGGCTGGACGCCTCCACGATGCCGCTCTGGTCGGTCCACACGATGCTGGCCTGCGTGGCAGGATTGCCGGAGTTCTGCACGTTGATGTAGGGAGAGGTGATGTTCGCTCCGGCATGGTCCTTGAAGTTTTTCAGAATATAAGTACTTGTGTTCGAGGTCTGATAGGAGCTGCTGTTGGTTGCCCCGTTCTTGATGGCGTTGCCATATACGAGCGGTATCTTGTACCAGCCCGGAGCGGAGATGAGGTAGCAGTTGGCTGTGTTACGTTGTGTGTCATTGCCCTTGAAGTCGTGCTTGGACAGGTCGTAGGGGCTGCCGGCACTGCCTTTCTGTGCGGCATCGTGCAGCACCTTGTTGTACATGGCTAAGCGGTCGGTGATGTCTTTGGTGACGGTGGCAGAGCCTGTTTCTCCGGCGGCGAGAATGCTGCCGTCGCCCTCGGTCTTGCTTAGCGAAAGCCAAGCGGGCTTGACGGTGGTTTCGGTTTCCCATGTCACGCCGCCGTCCTTGCTCTCCTGATAGCTCACCACCTTCCATTTCACGGGTTGCTGCACGAGAGGGCTTACACTGTTGTCATTGCGGTAGCTCTGCACGGTGTAGGTGCCGGCATCGGTTTGGTCGTATTTGAGCTTATTGTTGTTAGACCGCACCACAGTAAACACATAGTTCCACTTGGATTGGTCCTCTGTCAGGGCGTAGGTCTTGGTGGTGCCGGGCTTCCATGTGCCGGAGAGGGTGGAAGTGAGCACCTTGCCGTCGTTGAGGGTAACTTTCACTTGTACATTATTGCCAGTGAGTACCTGCGGGATCATGTAGAAAGTGAAGTTGTCGCCGGGCTTGCCCACGATGATGTTGTTCACAGCCTCGGCGGTGCTCACGTTCACCGAACCGTCGCCGCCAAGGGTGAAGGTGGCGGGGGTGCTAAGGCTCGACCATGCCGCACCCGCGCCGGTGGCATCGGTTGGCAGCGTGTAGTGTCCCTTGCTCATGGCATTGACAATCTCCACCTTGGTGATGGTCTTGCTCCACGAGAGGTTCTGCCCTACTTTGAAGCGCACGGCGGTGAGGGCGTGGCGGAAACGGAGGTTGGTTTCGGGGGCGACAAAACGCACGGCATAATGCACCTCACCCGAGCAGGCGGTCATGAGGTCTCGCTGGTCAGTCACTTTAGGCTCCACCTCGAAGTCAACGTATGGCACCGCGGTTCCATCCGGCGAGAGCGTGAGCTTGGCGTAGGAGACCTCCCGAGGCGACACGGCGAAGAACTTGCCGTAGGGCTGTTCCCACGACCACTGTATGGGTGTTACGAGGGTGCCGTCGGGGTTGGTGTCCGCGTTGTAGAACCACGGCGTATTGATGCTGCCGGAAGATGTGCCGCGGAAGCCGATGGTGGAGAAATGTCCCAGTTCATCAATCTTCGTGATGTTGGCGCGGGTTTGGGGCGCGTCGGTCACCTGCGCAGGGGGAGGATTCACACCTGCCGTGGTGGTCTCGATGAGGCAGGCATTGTCGGCTCCCGACACGGGGAGTTTCTGCGAGGTGAGATCCTCGGGCGTGAGGCCCTGCATGGCGAGTCCATTGGCGAAGCCCACACGGGTAACGGGACCGGCGAAGGCGCGGGTGTTGCCGGCAACGGGTGTTACCATGGCGTTTTGAGCGTCGTCCTGCGCGTTGCTCACGTTGAAGGTTACGGCTGTGCCTTTATCTCCGTCGTTCTTACCGCCGCCATTGGCGAGGTCGTCGTCGGCACAGGAGGCGAGCATGCCCAATGAGGCAAATATGCCCGACAATAATAAAAGTTTCGTTGTTTTCATTGTCTTCTTTTTTTTGTTTGCATAGTCATTAAAAAATGCACGAAAGGGGAAAAGTCTCGGACTTTACCATCCGACCATAGGGAGTGCATGCGGTGTCAGTCGTCCCATCCTTCCCACATGTTGAACTGCTTGGCACCGCTGATTTCGGTGTCATCGTCGTCCTCTTTTGGATCTTCTATGGACACTCCAGGCTGCACATTGGGGCTGGCCGCCATGATCTGCGCGTCGGCACCCACCTTGATCACTTCTGCCATAGGCCTGACATAGGGCCTTTTCTCGAATTCTTTTTTGTTCATGACCTTTTCTTTTATGTTACATTAGTTACCCGTTGGCGGAATTAATTTAGTGCGTATTTAATTCTTCCGATGGGTTTGTTATTAATAAAGTTGACATATTGTAATATGGTCAGCGCACTAATTTTCCCGATTATTCGGGCGAACAGACCATTTGTTATTTTCGCATAATTCCTGATAACCAAAAATTGATCTGTGAGTTGTGAGAAGAGAGTTTCAATCCTTTTTCTGGCTTTGGCAAAAGGGATTAATTTTGGTTTCCAATTCTTTTGGTTCAGCCTATATGGACATTCCAATCTAATGTGAGCCGTTTGGAAAAGATCGAGTTGAACATCAGCCCCTATATATCCCTTGTCGCCATAGATGTTACAGTCATGATAGACCAGCTTGACATCTTTCATATAATTGAGGTCATGCACGCTGGCCTTTGACAAGTCATAGGAGTGTATCACCCCACTTAACCCACAGAGTGCATTGAGTTTATAGCCAAAGTAATACATATTTTGAGATGCACAGAAGCCGAAATCCGGTGCTTGTGAGAAATCTCCCATTCGCCCCATCTTGCAACGCTTCCCTCTGGCAACCCTGCATACGGCTATCGGCTTGGAATCTACGAAGAATTGAGTTTCCCCACCGTCCATTTTGGCAGCGATTCTCTTTCGTATGTCTTCGCATAATCCTGCATTTTAATTCCGCCAACGGGTAAGACTACGATTTGACAACTTCCAAGCTGTAAGTCGGGACTCTTTAAAAGAAAAGGAAAGCCCATTTCTCTACTCACAAACGAGTTTTGAAATGGGCTTTTCTTATTGGGCCGTTTCAGGCTGCAAGACTTTCAAAAAGGTATCTGTATGTCGGCTATATGGTAGCGGAAGGAATGAACCGGGCTTCCCTGCAGATGTGCCGATGCCCGTCACTTATGGAGTTGATGGTAAACACCAGTCGTGCTGACGGCCCGCTCCTTGCCATACATTGCCGGGGAGGGGGCAGCTTGCAGCTGAGGAAGACAGCCGGTAAACCTTATTCGATCAGGAGGGCTACTTACCGAAAACAATGCGAGACCGTTTAAAAGATCTGTTTAAAAGAGTTTATGTATAGGATATCATGCTGTTTGGATTTTATCGAGCAGCATTCAATAAATATGAGTGCAGGAAAGGGAAATGAATGGACTCGGGTAAACGGTCAGTCCTGCACTTTAAAGCTATACGCCCAGAAGCATTTACTTCAGTACCTTGGAAAGGAACCTGGACGTATAGCTCTCCCTGTTCTTCGCTACAGCTTCCGGTGTCCCGCAGGCCAGCAAACGACCGCCGCCGCGTCCGCCCTCGGGTCCCATGTCGATGATGTAGTCGGCAAGTTTGATGACATCAAGGTTGTGCTCGATGATCAGGACGGTGTTGCCACGGTCGACAAGTTTCTCCAAGACACCCATGAGGATTCGGATGTCTTCAAAGTGAAGTCCCGTCGTCGGCTCGTCAAGGATATAAAGCGTCTTGCCCGTGTCCCGTTTGGCAAGTTCGGTAGCCAGTTTGACACGCTGGCTCTCCCCACCGGATAGCGTGGTGGAACTCTGTCCGAGCTTGATATATCCCAACCCGACATCCTGCAGGGCTTTTATCTTCGGCAGAATCTGCGGTACGTTCTCGAAGAACTCCACCGCCATGTTGACCGTCATGTCCAGCACATCGGCAATGGACTTGCCTTTGAAGCGCACCTCGAGCGTCTCACGGTTGTAACGTTTTCCATGACATACCTCGCAAGGTACCATCACGTCGGGCAGGAAATTCATCTCGATGGTCTTGTAGCCATTGCCGCCACAGGCCTCACAGCGTCCACCTTTCACGTTGAAGGAGAACCGGCCGGGCTTGTAGCCACGTATCTTGGCTTCCGGAAGATTGACGAAGAGCTGGCGGATGTCCGAGAATACGCCGGTATAAGTTGCAGGGTTGCTGCGGGGCGTACGGCCGATTGGGCTCTGGTCGACATTCACCACCTTGTCTATATTGTCGATGCC
The DNA here is from genome assembly GCF_900454835.1 of Prevotella denticola. Lineage (GTDB taxonomy): Bacteria > Bacteroidota > Bacteroidia > Bacteroidales > Bacteroidaceae > Prevotella > Prevotella denticola. Next base: position 1,264,012 of record NZ_UGTM01000001.1, read on the forward strand.
TTCAATCTTCTCGTACGGCATCGGACGTTTGAGCGATCGGTAGAAGTGCTGCGAAAGGATGGGCTGGAGGGTCTCGTTGATCAGCGTGCTCTTCCCAGACCCCGACACACCTGTAATGACAATCAACTCGCCCAAAGGAAATGTTACATCTACATCCTTAAGATTGTTTCCCTTGCAGCCGACGAGGCGGATGGTCTTTCCGTTGCCTTTCCTTCGGCTATCGGGTATCTCAATGGCCCGCTCACCATTCAAGTACTGGGCGGTAAGCGTATGGGTCTTGAGCATATCGGAAGGCTTACCCTGGAACACTACCTCGCCCCCTTTGCGCCCGGCCTTCGGTCCGATGTCCACAATCCAGTCGGCAGCCCGCATCATGTCTTCATCATGCTCTACGACAATCACCGTGTTGCCCATGTCGCGCAGCTCTTTCAACGAGTTGATGAGACGTTCGTTGTCACGCTGATGCAGTCCGATGGACGGTTCGTCAAGGATATAAAGTACGTTGACAAGCTGTGAACCGATCTGCGTGGCAAGTCGGATTCGCTGGCTCTCACCTCCGGAGAGCGTGGCACTCTGACGGTTCAGCGCAAGATAATCAAGCCCGACATCAAGCAGGAAGTCAATACGTTTGCGGATTTCCTTTACTATTTCCACGGCAATCTTACGCTGCTTTTCGTTCATGTGATCCTCCACGTGACCGACCCATTCTTTCAGCTCGGCTATATCCATCTCTGCCAGTTCGGCGATGTTCCGGTTCCATATCCTATACGACAACGCCTCACGGTTCAGACGGTGTCCGTGGCATTCAGGGCACTGTGCCTCGGCTATGAACTGGTCAGCCCACTTCTTTCCGGCCGTGGAGTCGTCATTCTCCATGACCGTACGGAGATACTTGATGATGCCGTCGAAAGAAACGAAGTAGTCGGAAGTGGTATGGACAAGCTCCTTGGCAATCTTCAGTTTCTCCAGCGAACCATATAACACTTCCTCCATTCCTTCCTTAGGAATGTCTCTGACAGGTGTCTTGAGGCTGCAATCGTACTTCTTCAGCAATGCTTCAATCTGCCAGAAAATCATCTGGTTCTTGTATTTCCCTAAAGGAACAATGGCCCCGGCATGGATGCTCTGTGTATCGTCCGGTATCACCTTCTTCAAGTCGATCTCGTCGATGACCCCAAGTCCTTTGCACTGCGGACAGGCACCTTCAGGCGAGTTGAACGAGAATATATTAGGAGCAGGATCCTTATAGGCTATCCCCGTCACAGGATCCATGAGCCGTTTGGAGAAATACTTGGCTTCTCCGCTTTCATGGTCAAGAATCATAATCAGGCCCTCTCCCTGCTTCATCGCTGTCGACACGGTCTTCGCCAGCCGCTCCCGAAGTGTGCCTTCTTCCGTACAACCGAGTTTCATCTTGTCGACAACCACCTCGATGTTGTGGTTCTTGTAACGGTCCACTTTCATGCCGCGTACCAGATCCAGCATCTCTCCATCCACCCGGATGTACAGGTAGCCCTTGCGGCGCATCTGCTCGAAGAGTTCACGATAATGTCCCTTGCGGTTGCGGACGAGCGGGGAGAGGATATAGATCTTTCGGCCCTGATAGTCGGACATGATCATATCAACCACCTTTTCTTCGGTGTACTTCACCATCTTCTCGCCGCTCACGTACGAGTAGGCCTCGCCGGCACGCGCGAACAGCAGACGAAGGTAATCGTATATCTCGGTCGTCGTACCGACGGTAGACCGCGGGTTCTTGTTCGTTGTCTTCTGCTCGATGGAGATGACCGGCGACAGTCCTGTTATCTTGTCTACATCGGGACGCTCCATGTTTCCGAGGAAGTTGCGGGCGTATGCCGAGAAGGTCTCGATGTACCTGCGCTGTCCTTCGGCGAAGATGGTGTCGAAGGCCAACGAGCTTTTCCCCGAACCGGACAGTCCGGTGAAGACGGTAAGTGAATTGCGTGGGATGGTTATGTCTACATTCTTCAGATTATGTACTCTGGCTCCGAAGACTTCTATCTTTTCGTTCATTGCAGGTGGTGGGTGTGGTGGGTGATAGATGGTAAAGGATGGGGATAATGACTGTGGGGGGATGAACGCCTATCACAGCCATCACCTCGTAACCGAATAGCCTCTCAGCAGGTTGACATCCCGCCGGATGCTGAACTCCCTGCCGTCAGCCCCTCTGGCAGTAACATTGACGAAATAAGTGCCCTGGGCTACATCCCGGCCCTTGTACTTTCCGTCCCATCCACCGGCCGGATCATCCCATTCATAGAGCTTCTGCCCCCAACGGTTGAAGATGACGGCCTTGAATTCGACAATGCTTTTATAGCCCGGCTTGGCACGGTACACGTCGTTGATGCCGTCGCCATTGGGTGAAAAGGCATTCGGCATCTGCAGGCTGCTTTCGCTGATGGAAACATTGATGGCATTGTAGCGTGTAGTGTCACCGGCCAGGATTTCATAGAGAACGACACGTGTCGTTCCGGCCTCTGTGAAGGTATATTCCGTATTCTCATCATAGCGGATGAGATAAGCTGTCCGAGGATTATTCTGACTGAAGAAATGCCACTCGTAATTAGTGGCAGGATCATTTTCAGACGGCGGATTGGCCGAAAAAGCTACCGTCAACGGTGCCGAGCCGGCATAGGTCTCTCCTGCCGCCATCGTGTTCGTCTCTCCGTTGGCATCGGTGAATTTGCCTGCAGGCTGGCAGTCCTGTGCCCGGGTCGAGACAGAGAACAACATGGTCAGCATCATGGGGAGCAAACTTGTCATACGTGGCTTCATTCCTGTTATCTCTTTATACATTGCCGTAAATCGTAGAATCATGCAAAATTACATATTTTTTCTCATTCAAACAAGCAAAAGCACAAGCCAGTGACATATATATTATATGGTAGCCTTGTTTTTGTGTTTTTTTTCATTCTACGCCTTTTGGTTACAGATTTCTTTTGTATATTTGCACTGGTAATTTCATTTCGTTACTTTCCAAAATAAAAACATAAGTGCATGAGAACTTATCTGAAATATCTCTTTTTATTATTCGCTATGACATTCAGTTATAGCGTCCTCGCACAGAGTGTCCAGTGGCGCGACCAGCACAAGGTAAAGCGCAAGGAGACCATCTTCGGCATTGCGAAAGAGTATGGCGTTTCCATTCCGCAGCTCCTTGATGCGAATCCCTCCATGAAACAGCCAGGCTATGAGCTGAAGAAAGGCGACCTGATCTTTGTCCCTTTCTCCAAGGAGGGTGACTTCAGGCCTGACGGAACAGTGATGGGGAAAAACGCCAAGACCGCTAAACCGACCAAGCCTGTTGCGCCGGTGCCAGCCAATGCCATCCGCGTAGGTGTCATGCTTCCACTGCACAACCAGGATGGTGACGGCAAGCGGATGGTAGAATATTACCGGGGCCTGCTGCTGGCACTCGACCAGCTGAAGGGCGAGGGTATAACGACTGATGTCCACGCCTGGAATGTGCCGAAAGGAGCCGATATCCGCAGCACGCTGCTCGAACCGAACGCATCCAAGCTGGATATCATCTTCGGGCCGCTTTACTCCGATCAGGTGAAGCCTCTGGCGGACTTCTGCCGTACCAACGGTATCAAGCTCGTCATTCCTTTCTCTATCACAGGCAACGAGGTAGAAACGAATGCGAATGTATTCCAGGTCTACCAGACTGATGCCTCGCTCAACAACAAGGCAATAGCCTCTTTCCTGGAACGTTTCCAGAAGTCGCACCATCCTGTTTTCATCAACTGTAAGGATGCTTCCAGCCAGGTAGGCGACTTCACTTCCAGTCTGAGGAGACAGCTCGAACTGCAGAAGATCAAGTACGACCTGACCAGTACCACCTCTTCCGCCTCCGACTTCGCCAAGCATTTTTCTGCTTCCTGTCCCAACGTTGTAATCGTCAATTCAGAGAAAAGTCCTCAGCTCAATGAGGTGTTCGCCAAACTGGAACAGATGAAGAAGACACGTCCAGGCATCGCTGTCACCCTCTACGGATACAACCAGTGGTTCGTCTATCAGGATTATGACCTGGACCAGTTTTTCAAATACAACACCTATATCCCCTCCACTTATTATTACAACAAGGCGGCTGACAAGACAAAAGAGCTGGAAGCGAAATACACGGAAAAATATGGCGAGCCAATGTCAAAACAATATATACCGCGCATGGCACTTACCGGCTACGACCAGGCAGAGTTCTTCATCCGCGGGCTGAAGGCACATGGGAAGAACTTCAAGGGTACGGCTTCGGAGGTAAAGTACCGCCCGCTGCAGACGCGTTACGACTTTGTGCGCATCGGACAGGGCGGATATATCAACGACCATTTCCAGCTGGTTCACTTCAAGACAGACCAGACCATGGAGAACCTCGTCTACTAAAGGCGTAGGAAAGTCCCCTGTTTGAAAGATGAAATACAAGATTCCAATTCTATTCTTCACCGTCCTGTCTGCACTGCCTATGACCGTCGTGGCGCAGATAGGACAGCATCGCAACGATTTCGCCATCGGTGTGAACGGCGGCGGCATCCTCTCCAACGTGGGTTTCAACCCCAGCGTGACGCAGTCTTTGCATGGCGGCGTGACAGGCGGACTGAGCGTGCGCTATGTCTGTGAGAAGTATTTCAACACCATCTGCTCCATTTACGGTGAGGTGAACTATGCCGCCGTCGGGTGGAAAGAGAAAATACAGACCGGAACGGACCAGCCCGTCATCAATGCCAACGGAGAGGCGGAAGCCTATTCGCGCACTGTCAACTACATCCAGATACCCGTCTTTGCCCATCTGGCATGGGGACGTGAACAAAACGGATTCAATTTCTTCTTCCAGGCCGGCCCGCAGATAGGCCTGTACCTCAGCGAGTCCACGTCCAAGAACTTCGACACGCCGAACCTCGCCACCGACGGTACAGGACGAAGCAATGTCACCGTAGCACAGGAGTCGATGCCGGTAGAGAAGAAGTTTGACTATGGCATCGCTGCCGGACTGGGCATGGAATACAGCAAACACCATATCGGTCATTTCCTGTTCGAAGCCCGGTATTATTACGGACTTGGCAACATCTACGGCAGTTCAAAGAAAGACTACTTCGGCAAGTCCAACTATGGGAACATTGTCGTCAAGGCGACCTATCTCTTCGATCTGACAAAAACAAAGTAATAATTAACCTAAAATTTTATCCTTATGTTTGAGAACCAACCCAAAGCACTGTACGCATTGGCACTTGCCAATACGGGTGAGCGATTCGGCTATTATACCATGATTGCCGTGTTCGCATTGTTCCTGAGAGCGAATTTCGGATTAGCACCGGGAACGGCAGGCTTGATCTACAGCATCTTCTTAGGCCTCGTTTATTTTCTTCCACTGATCGGCGGCATCATGGCCGACAAGTTCGGCTATGGCAAGATGGTAACCATCGGAATCGTAGTCATGTTTGCCGGTTACCTCTTCCTGTCTGTCCCTCTGGGCGGAGGAACAGTAGCGTTCATCGCCATGCTGGCAGCCTTGTTCCTCATCAGTTTCGGAACAGGACTGTTCAAAGGCAACCTGCAGGTGATGGTGGGCAACCTCTACGACACGCCTGAGCTGGCCGGCAAGCGCGATTCGGCCTTTTCCATCTTCTACATGGCAATCAACATCGGTGCTCTCTTTGCACCTACCGCAGCCGTAAGAATCAAGGAATGGGCAGAGACATCTCTCGGCTATGCCGGCAACGACGCCTATCACTTCTCATTTGCCGTAGCCTGTGTCTCGCTGATCGTGTCAATGGCCATCTATTATGCTTTCCGGAGCACCTTCAAGCACGTGGAAGGCGGCGAGCGGAAGAAAGACAAGGGAACGGAAACAGCTGTCGAAGAACTCACGCCCCAGCAGACGAAGGAACGGATAGTAGCCCTTTGCCTCGTCTTCGCTGTCGTCATCTTTTTCTGGATGGCATTCCATCAGAACGGCCTTACACTGACCTATTTTGCAGATGAGTTCGTCAATCCTACTTCATCAGGCATCCAGAGCATGGCATTCGATGTAGTCAACCTGGTCATGATTGTCTTCATGGTCTACAGTCTGATGGCTTTCTTCCAGAGCAAGACACCCAAGGCGAAAGGCATTGCAACTGTCGTGTTCCTCCTTGCACTTGGCGTATTGGTCTATAAGTATAACAATATTTCCGGCACGGTTGATGTCAGCGCACCTATCTTCCAGCAGTTCAACCCGTTCTATGTGGTTGCCCTGACTCCTGTCAGCATGGCCATCTTCGGTTCTCTGGCAGCCAAGGGCAAGGAGCCGTCTGCCCCCCGGAAGATTGCATACGGCATGATTGTCGCAGGCTGTGCCTATTTCCTGATGGTGATGGCATCACAGGGACTGCTCACTCCGACCGAACAGAAAATGGCAAAGGCCGCAGGCGAGACCGTTCCGTACGCTTCCGCCAACTGGCTGATCGGAACTTACCTCATACTGACCTTCGGCGAATTGCTGCTCAGTCCGATGGGCATCAGCTTTGTCAGCAAGGTAGCTCCCCCGAAGTACAAGGGTGCGATGATGGGCGGCTGGTTTGTTGCCACGGCCATCGGCAACCTCCTCGTAAGTGTAGGCGGCTATCTCTGGGGCGGTCTGTCCCTGACGGTTGTCTGGTCGGTATTTATCGTCCTCTGCCTCCTCTCTGCTGCATTCATGTTCCTTATGATGAAACGGCTGGAGAAAGTGGCATAGACACTCTCTGGCAGAAGACGACCAGAAGGCTGTGGCCTTTGCACTGCTGACCGGCAGGCTTCAGAGTCAGTCATTTCATTATCCGAGTAGGAGACAATCACCCATCACAGGGGGTTGTCTCCTACTTCCGTATTTACCGCCTCCTACAAAAAGGGATACCAAAAGACAGCTCCACGACTTGACAACCTCTAACCTGTAAGTTGCAATCCTCCAGAAAACAAGGGAAAGCCCATTTCTCTACTCACAGACGAGTTTTGAAATGGGCTTTCCTTATACTGTAAGACTTTCAAAAGGACATTTGCGTTTTGACACGCCCTCCGCCGTGTCTTTCAGGATCAGCCACTCTGCCGGTCATCCATTGCCATTTCCTTTCACGTACACTTTCCGGTGCCAGGATCCTACGTTGCGGAGCTTGCCCTCCTTCGTCAGCCGGTCAGCAATACGGTAGGAGTAGGCAGAAGAGAGATTGAGCCGGCGACGCAGATCGGCAACGGTGATAACGGGCTTTATGGCGAACAGCTCATCGATGGCGTTGTCAATATCCTGGGCTGTAGGAACAGAGCTCACGCCCTGTTCATAGGTGATGTTGTTGAATTCCGTGGAACGAAGTCTCTCTTTCATTTCAGCATCAGGACGGAACTTCACAGTACGAACTTCGGGATTATGCAGACGGTAATGGTGCGAACGAGGATCCTCGTAGATGTCTCCCTTCACTGCGAGCGAGAAATACCCAAGTCCCGGCAGATGCACCGCATTTCCCGCCATGAGCTGGTGTGCAACCTCGTCATTCAAGGCTCTGACCGCCCCGATCAGGTCCGCATGGGTCAGCGATGTTGAATGCTCTATCTCTTCTCCGATCTGATCCAATTCCACAGTCTGGTTGTCTATGGCTACAGCTCTGTACTCTGCGTTTTTCGGCAGTCTTCCGTATGTCTTCAAAAGTTTGTAGTTGACGGTCATATCATTCTTTATTCAGGTGTTCTGATTCATATTTCACAGCTTGCCGCATCTTCATCTCACATATAAGGTATCTTTTTTTACACGTAAATAAGAAATTTTCATCGTGCAGATAAATCATTCTTCACGCATAGATAAAACACTCTTTACATATAGACAATCTGCTAACTGCGTACAAAGATAAAACAAAAACTTTAGATAAACAAATGAGTCAGCGAGAGAAATACCGCACATTCCCTCCTCTTCCCCCATTTCTCCCATATCCCCACGCTATTATGACCCGATGTGCCTTCGAGGTTCTTTGCAGGCAGTTGTGTCCGGTGCGATGCCAGCAGCTTCAGCCGGGATTGTTTTTTTAGCGTTGCAACATGGCAGAGTCTCCCATCTTTTTGCTACCTTTGCACGCAGAACAATTATACAGATCATCTATTAAAAAGAAAAAAATGAAACCTACATTATTGCTTCTTGCGGCAGGAATGGGAAGCCGCTACGGCGGGCTGAAGCAGCTCGACGAACTGGGACCCAACGGTGAGACCATCATGGACTACTCCATCTATGATGCCATTCAGGCTGGATTCGGCAAGATTGTCTTCGTCATCCGCAAGGATTTCGAGGAGCAGTTCCGCAGCCAGGTGCTGTCAAAGTATGAGGGACATATCCCTGCCGAGCTTGTTTTCCAGAGCATTGATGCACTGCCGGAGGGATTTTCCGTACCGGAAGGGCGCGAGAAGCCATGGGGAACGAACCATGCCGTACTGATGGCGAAAGACGTCATCAAGGAGCCTTTCTGCGTAATCAACTGTGACGATTTCTACAACCGCGACTGCTTCAAGGTAATCGGGAAGTTCCTTGCAGACCTTCCGGAGGGGGCCAGGAACCGCTATGCCATGGTGGGCTTCCGCGTCGGCAACACGCTGAGCGAGAACGGTACTGTCGCACGCGGCATCTGTTCTACCGATACCGAAGGCAACCTGACAACCGTTGTGGAACGTACGGAGATTGAGCGTCGGGAGCGAGCAATCAAGTACAAGGACGAACAGGGTAAGTGGGTAGCTGTCGGCGAGAACACACCGGTCTCCATGAACGTATGGGGATTCACGCCCGACTATTTCGACTACAGCGAGTCTTATTTCAAGGAGTTCCTCTCTGACCCGAAGAACATGGAGAACAGGAAGTCTGAATACTTCATTCCGGTGATGGTGAACAAACTCATCAACGACGGCACAGCTACCGTGAAGGTGCTCGACACGACCAGCAAGTGGTTCGGTGTCACCTACGCTGCCGACCGCCAGGGCGTTGTAGACAAGATCCGGTCGCTTGTCGACGAAGGGGTCTATCCTTCCAAATTGTTCTGACAGAAGAATTCCCTGCCCTGCCCTATCCTGTCCCCTTGTTTTATGGAGGAAAGATGACACAAGGGCAGGGATTCATTTTCCCGCTTCTGTCCAGCATCCTCATCCACCCCTCATCACCGCTTACAAACACCTGTTACCGCTTACAGAAATAATGGAATTAAATTTACTGACTCTCGAAGAGACAGCGACCCTGCGCAACCTTCTTTCCCATGCAACGCACATCGTCATCTGCGCCCACAAGTCGCCGGACGGTGACGCCATCGGTTCGTCACTGGCATGGATGCACTACCTGAAGCAGACCGGCAAGACCGACATCAGGGTCTGCATGCCTGATGCTACCCCCGATTTCCTACATTGGCTGCCAGGACATAATTCCGTTATCCGTTACGACCGGCGTCCCAGAGAGGTGGAGAAGGCTTTCAGAGAAGCCGACCTTGTCTGTTGCCTCGACTTCAACCAGAATTCACGTGTAGATGCCATGCAGGAGGTTCTTGAGAGCAGCAAAGCAGCCCGACTGCTCATCGACCATCATCTGGAGCCCGACACAGGCAATGCTCTGACCATCTCTCACCCGGAGATGTCGAGCACGAGCGAAATCGTCTTCCGGCTGATCAGCCAGCTGGATGGCTATAGGGACATGACAAAGCCATGTGCAGCCTGCATTTATTGCGGCATGATGACCGACACGGGTGGATTCACCTACAATTCCTCACGTCCCGAGATATTCTACATCATCGGCCAGCTGCTGGCAAAAGGAGTCGACAAAGACGAGATTTACAACCGGGTATTCCACAATTATTCCCCCAACGCACTCCGTCTTCGCGCCCACATCATACTCAACAAGATGAAGGTCATAGAGGAACTGCACGCCTCCTACTACACGGTAACGAAAGAAGAGATGACACAGTTCCACTTCATCAAAGGCGATATGGAAGGGCTTGTGAACGTCCCGCAGCAGATCAAAGGTCTCAAGCTGAGCATATCCCTGCGTGAGGATACGGAGAAGCCCAGCCTCGTACTGGTCAGCCTCCGCTCCTGCAACGGTTTCCACTGCCAGCCCATGGCGGCAAGGTTTTTCAACGGTGGCGGACATGCTGATGCGTCAGGCGGAAAACTGCACTGCACCATCGAAGAAGCAGAACAGATTGCCATCAGGGCAATACTTTATTACAAGGATGAACTACAGTAAATCTTCCCTTTCCCTCCATGGCTGTCATTGTCAGTCTCCATCCGATGTCGCCACACTGCCCCACTATCTCCGGACACACTCCCTCTCCCCGGCCTGAGGACGCTTTTTATCATCACCGGGGACACTAAAAAGTCCTGTATTTTCTTGGCAGAACAGCGAAAAGTCCGTAACTTTGGCGAAAACAATAAAAACGAAGCCCATGATTACGCAAGACAACTTCAACCAGGAGTACGCTGATCCTATAGAAGAGCAGCAGATCCGCCATTTTGTGTGCATAGAGATGGGACGGCAGATACATCGATATATCAAGGCCATGCACGGCAGCAAACAGCAGATGCTGCGCTTTGAAGAGCATCTGAAAGACCTGCCACTGCGCGAAAAGGAAACTGCCATAGCCCGGTACATCGACCTCAACCGGAAAGCCATCAAGGGACTGGACATGAAGATTGTCTTGGCCCGGGCGATGGCCAATTACTCCGATACCTTCGATTACCTTGTCACGCTGGTAAACGACAAGCGGAAGATGGTCAGATACCTGAATCTCATCCGTGAGATTTACATCCAGTATCATGAGGTGATCGAGCGCAAAGGGAAATTCGGCATTCTTGACCACAGAGGGCGTACACTTGTCGAGCCCAAGTATGATTTCCTACGCACCTGCTATGTCTACGTCGATGACCTGCGTACAATGCCGGTCATTGCACAGTTGGACGGAAAACTCGGTCTGATTCTTCCCGACGGAAGAGATACGGTCGTCGCACCTTTCGACTACGACAGTATTTCATTGAGAGACGACCCGCCTTACTTTGAGGCAAGGATAGGAAAGAGAAAAGTCCTGCTGACCACAGACGGGAGAGAACAATGAGACTGCCACACAAGCAAAAGGGCTGTATCCGTTTTCCACAGATACAGCCCTACATATATTGAAGCCTGTTCAGATTTTCTTCAACAAAGCCGACAGTCCCTCGAGCTGACTCTGCCACATACTGATTTTGCTGTTGACCTTCTCAACATCCAGATCCTGGTTCAGTTCCGGAGAATCACGTTCCTGCTTCAACAGACTGATGTACTGATTTACCAGTGCCATCTTCGCCTGCACTGTCTTCTTCTTCGGATAGCCACGCTTGTCAACTTCGCGCTGATACTGTTCTGACACCTCATTGATCTTACGACCGCATTCCTCATACTGACCCAGCCACTGCTGGAAAGCCGCACTGACCTTCTTATTCTCTACCTGTGTCGTCTTGGCAGAATCACCAATCTGCTCGTATGTGCTCTGTGCCATACCCGCCATAGGGCATACCAGCAAAGCCATGACCAATAATTCCTTAACTCTCATAACTTTGTTCTTTAAAATAAATGTCGGCTACAAATATAAACCAAATATCAGAAAGAACCAAAAGTTTTTTGTAATTTTGCATTTTACCATTGCTCCTTTAAAACTCTTTTAAGAGTCGATAAGAAATAACACCGAATGATGTTGGAAGGAAAGAAGAAAGAAACAACGAAGTATATTGAGGTGAAAGGTGCCAGGGTCAACAACCTGAAGAACATCAATGTGAAGATTCCTCAAGGACAGTTCATAGCCATCACAGGCGTGTCGGGTTCGGGGAAGTCATCACTTGCCTTCGACACGCTTTATGCCGAAGGACAGCGCCGGTACGTCGAAAGTCTCTCTGCATACGCCCGGCAGTTCCTGGGCAGGATGTCGAAACCGGAGGTCGACTTCATCAAGGGCCTTCCACCGGCCATTGCCATCGAGCAGAAAGTCGTCTCGCGTAATCCCCGCTCGACTGTCGGCACTTCTACCGAAATCTACGAATACCTGCGCCTGCTCTACGCACGCATAGGCCGCACCTTCAGCCCCATATCAGGCGAAGAAGTGAAACATCATTCCGTAGAGGATGTGATTGAGAAAGTGGAATCCTACTCGAAAGGGACAAAGTTCTGCATCCTTGCGCCGCTTCATATCGTTGAAGGCAGAAGCATACAGCAGCAGCTTGAGATGGAACTGCAGGAGGGCTATGCCCGCATCTATGCCGGCGGCGACTTCATACGCATTGAAGACTGGCTGGCTGCACATCCTTCCAATGAAGAAAGGAATGGAAAAACACAAGAAGCAACGGAAAGAGTCTGTCTGGTCATCGACCGTATGGCTGTTGACAGTTCCAAGGACGCAATCAGCCGGCTCACCGACTCCTGCGAAACCGCCTTCTATGAGGGCGACGGCAATATGCAGCTGATGATTCTCCCTGCCAGGATCACCTACGACTTCTCTACCCGATTTGAGGCCGACGGCATCCGTTTTGAAGAGCCGAACGACAATATGTTCTCTTTCAATTCCCCCCTCGGGGCCTGTCCCACGTGCGAAGGGTTCGGACGCATCATCGGCATCGACGAGAAGCTGGTCATCCCCGACTCCTCCCTCTCCGTCTATGACGGCTGCGTGCAATGCTGGCACGGCGACAAGATGGCCACGTGGAAAGAGGAGTTCTGCCGGCGGGCGGCAAAAGACGACTTCCCCATCTTCAAGCCCTACTATGAACTGACGAAGTCGGAGAAGGAGAGCCTTTGGAAAGGACTGCCCAGCGAGCGGAAGGCAGACATCCACGACCGCGTCTGCATCGATGCCTTCTTCCAGATGCTGAAAGAGAACCAATACAAGATACAGTACCGCGTCATGCTGAGCCGTTATCGGGGCAAGACCGTATGTCCGGACTGTCACGGCACGAAGCTGAAAAAGGAAGCGACATGGGTGAAGATAGATGGAAAGGCCATCACTGATCTTGTAGATATGCCCATCGTCAATCTCAAGGAATGGTTCGACCGGCTGGAACTGACGGAACATGAACAGGAGATCAGCAAGCGGCTGATGACCGAAATAAAGAACCGGCTGCAGTTCCTGCTGGACGTCGGTCTGGGCTATCTGACGCTCAACCGGCAGTCAAATTCGCTGAGCGGAGGCGAAAGCCAGCGCATCAACCTCACCACCTCCCTCGGCTCGTCACTCGTCGGATCGCTCTACATCCTCGACGAGCCCTCCATCGGACTGCACAGCCGTGACACAGCCCGCCTCATCCATGTACTGAAAGAACTCCAGGCATTGGGCAACACAGTGATTGTAGTAGAGCATGACGAGGAAATCATGCGTGCTGCCGACTACCTGATTGATGTCGGGCCGGATGCAGGCCGCCTGGGCGGCGAAATCGTCTTCGAGGGAAAAGTGTCGGACATCCAACAGATAAAGAACAACGTTGAAGATGCAGCCGACAAGGCATCGCGACAGCTGCTGGAGCAATATCCACGCTCTTATACCATCAAGTATCTCACCGGTGCAGAAGTCATCAAGATCCCTGCCGGCCGACGCCCATGGAACATGGCGATAGAACTGAAAGGGGCACGCATGAACAACCTGAAAGGAGTGGACGTAAAGTTTCCGCTGAATGTACTCACTGTCGTGACAGGAGTCAGCGGCAGCGGAAAGTCATCCCTCGTAAAAGGAATCCTCTATCCTGCCCTCAAACGTCACCTGGACGAGATAGCCGACACGCCGGGCGAATATTCATCGCTGGGCGGCGACTGGAAACAGATCAGACACGTAGAGTTTGTAGACCAGAACCCCATCGGCAAGAGCACACGTTCCAACCCGGCTACCTATGTGAAGGCATACGATGAAATCAGAAAGCTCTTCGCCGAACAGCAGCTATCCAAACAGATGGGCTACACACCGCAGTATTTCTCGTTCAACACCGAGGGCGGCCGATGCGAAGAATGCAAGGGTGCGGGAGTCATCACGGTGGAAATGCAGTTCATGGCCGATCTCGTGCTGGAATGTGAAGAATGTCACGGACAGCGTTTCAAGCGTGAAATCCTCGACGTACAGTTCCAGGGAAAGAACATCAACGACATTCTGAACATGACCGTTTCCGAGGCTATCCAGTTCTTCAGCAAGCATAAGCGCAGGGCGATTGTCAGCAGACTGAAGCCCCTGGAGGATGTCGGCCTGGGCTATATCAAGCTCGGACAAAGCTCGTCGACACTCTCCGGCGGCGAAAACCAGCGTGTCAAACTCGCCTACTTCATCGGACAGGAGCAGCAGGAGCCGACGCTCTTCATCTTCGACGAACCGACGACAGGCCTGCACTTCCACGACATCCAGCGGCTGCTGCATGCCTTCGATGCCCTCATCGACCGTGGGCACAGCATACTTGTCATCGAACACAACCTCGATGTCATCAAATGTGCCGACCACGTCATCGACCTCGGCCCCGACGGCGGCGACAAGGGCGGACAGCTCGTCGCAGCAGGTACGCCTGAGGAGGTTGCCCGATGCAAGGACAGCCTGACAGGGAAGTATCTGGCGGCGAAGCTGGCGGCCGACAGCTGACCATCTATACGCCGGACAGCTACAAAGCTCCCGTCATAAGGAGTATCGTGAACTGCGTTCCCGGCACTTGGGAACAGCATTCCCGACATCTGGGAACAGCATTCCCAACGCCTGGGAACAACATTCCCATATGACCGGACACCGCCCCGACCGTATGGCGGGACTCCGGCAATCGCCTGTCCTAGGGATTCAAGCCAACGCATACAATTGAAACAACAAATACATAACTGAATATGAACTACTACACAAAACAGCTCTTCCTGCCAGCAGGAGCTGCAATGCTGATGCTGGTACCATCGGCATCACACGCACAACAGTGGGACGACCAGATTCTCGTCTCACAATGCAACGAACAGTACACCTTGACGCTTGAACATGGGAAACCCATTGTGAAGAACTCAAAGGAAATTACCTACCAGTCGAACTCGACCGGCACGGTACGTCCGGAGACCGACATACTGTACGGCGAGTTCATCACCTTGGACGACGTGTCGGGAAGAGGACAGAAGACCTACCAGAACGTCACGCCAGAAAACGTATTCTATGACGACACGAAGGCTTGCGTCATACAGGGCTATATCGACAAGAAAGGAAAGACCTGCAGTGCCTCCTACGAACGGACTTTCAAGGACATCAAATACTTTACACGGGTGTACCTGCTGGAAAACTACTTTATCCGTAACAAGACCGTGACAATCACCATACCCAGGCAGCTGGCAGGATACAGCATCAAGGAGATGAACTTTCAGGGATTCAACATCCAGACAAGTCACAAAACGACAGCGGAGGGTGACATTTATCAATACACCATGACGAATGCCTGCCGTATGAGGCAGGAGAAGATGATGCCACCGGTATCGAATGTCTATCCTTATCTGCTTGTCACAGGACCATTCAAAGACGTGAACGACCTCTACAGCTGGTCGAAGGAAATGGCCAGTGTCGACTGTGAGATACCCGATCTGAAGAAACTGTTACAGGAAATCAACAAAGACAGCAAGACGGAAGAGGACCACATAAGCAATACTTATCGGTGGATTCAGGATCATATCCGCTATGTAGCCTTTGAAGCCGGACTTTCAGGACATCGCCCGGACACCCCTAAGGAGGTGCTCCGCAAACGGTATGGAGACTGCAAAGGCATGGCTCTGCTGCTGAAGACCCTCCTCAAGGCACAGGGGTTTGATGCCCGGCTGACGGACATCGGTACGGATGAGATTCCTTACAGAATGAGCGACGTGCCGACACTCGCCAGTGCCAATCACGTCATCTGCACGCTCTTTTACAAGGGGAAGACGCACTATATCGATGCAACCTGCAACCACATACCCTATACATACACCCCGCAGCACATACAAGGTTCGGAAGCAATGATAGAGAACGGAGACAGACCGCTGATGCAGATCGTACCGGTACAGAGAGCTGACGCATCCATCGACAGCCTTGTCTATCAGTACAGCCTGCAGGGAGATGCACTTGTCGGCAAAGCTGCCTACAGCCTCCGCGGCGACATGAAGGAGTGGTTCATGAGCACGATAGACGATGCCGGCAACAAGAACCGCGACGACATCCTGGTCAGCAATCTGAACTCCGATGCCCACAGCATGACCGTGACAGACGTGAAGTGGGCCGACAAGGATGCCCGCCACGAATGGGCACGCTTTACGGGCAGCATCACCAACAAGGCGGCTATACAGCTGATGGACGGAGAAGTCTACATCGAGCTGAATCCGCACAACAACCTCTTCGACAGCCGCATCGACACCACCCGGCGTGTCAACGACTACTATCTGCCTGTGCGATGCAACATTGTCAGGCAGGCTGTCTTCACGGTCCCTGCCGGCTACAAGGTTGACTATCTGCCACCTTCCAAGACTTTTTCAACCCCGGAAGGTGTGCTTACCTGCAGATTCTCAAGGAAGGGGAACACCATTGTCTTCCATCAGAAAATGCAGATCAATCACCGCCGCATACCGCTTGCCAATATCCCGAAATGGAACGAGACCGTAAGCAAATGGAAAGACGCCTGCAACGAACAGGTGGTGCTCAAGCGGTGAAGGAGGCAACGGAGCTTGACTTTTCAGCTCTAGACTGTTTTCCGCCCCTACTACAACAATAAAAACATCTGACAACATTATGAATATGAAAAAACAATTAGCAATGCTGCTGCTGGTGCTTCTTTCACTGCCGGCAATGGCTTTCGACAACGACGACTATCTGAAGTACGTCCAGA
This sequence comes from Prevotella denticola, assembly GCF_900454835.1. Classification (GTDB taxonomy): domain Bacteria; phylum Bacteroidota; class Bacteroidia; order Bacteroidales; family Bacteroidaceae; genus Prevotella; species Prevotella denticola. Next base: position 1,280,863 of record NZ_UGTM01000001.1, read on the forward strand.
AAGTGAAAGAAGAGGTGTGGGGCAAAGACCTGCCACAGTTCAACAATCGCACCGTCCCGGCCCGGTACAAGAACGAGTCGGCCGTGGTCATGGCTTTCTACGAGGAGCTGACCGTTGACAAAGGCACGAGTTTCAACTTCTTGGAACTCGGAGTCACCGCCAACAACAAAGCCGTCCATATCCGGCGCTACCTCGTGAAAATCAACGACAAATCTGCTCTGGAGAAATACTCTACCTTCGATATTCGGAGCTATGAGAAGTCGCACAACGCAGGATGGTGGACGGACATACACAAGAGTGTCCTCGGTGTGAAAGTCATCAAGCCGGACGGCACCGTCAAGGAAGTGAGCAATGACGAATACAAGAATGACGACGAAGGCAAGAACGGAAAGGACAAGCGTGCCAAGCTGGCCGTACCCGACCTGCAGGTAGGCGACATGATCGACTACTTCATCTACGATTACGACAAGCTGAAAGAGGAAAACATCGACCCGGTGCTGTTCCTCTTCGGCGGAAAATATCCTATCCTCGACTACCAGATCCACTGCGCCATCGACAAGCACCTCTGCACGCAATACCGCACGATGAACGGTGCTCCGGACTTCACCGCCAGCGAGAAAGACGGCGACATCGTGCTGGATGTCCATGCAAAGAACATCGACAAGACGTTCCCCGACTACGCCTATAATCCTATCATGCAGGCACCTTACACCATGCTCTATGTGACAGCGGACGTTACACTGGAGTATATGCCGAAGAGTGCGAAGAAGAAAGGGCTGCAGGCGAACCCTCCGGCCGAGGTCATACAGGAAGATGCCTGGACACCCTGGGCCGAGTACAAACTGAAATGGACTCTCAACAAGAAATTTGAAAAGGCTGTAAAGGAAGCGAAGAAACTGGGCAGTGACGAGGAAAAGGCCGATTACGTGTATAACTTCATGGTAATGAAGACCCTGGTCTTCAAGAGACCTTACGAAAAAGCATTCGATTTCTCAAACCTGTTTCCTTACGTCCTTGACAAGCTGAAAATTCCCTACTCACGCGCATTGGTTACCAACAGTTATAACGAGCCTATGGACAAGCTCATCAACTACGGCAACGCGACACGTTTCATCATGCTCAAGAGCGGTAAATGCTACTTCCCGCTCGAGAATGCCATCAGTTCGGACATCATCCCGTCCATCTACCAGAACCGGGATGCCATCAGCACCGGCAAACCCAAGAAATTCCAGAAAGGACCGTTCACAAGGTTCAGGCTCGCTCTGAGCAAGGCTTCCGACAATGTGGAGAAAGAGGAAATCGATGCTGCCATTGACGGTACGATACTGAACATCGTCCGGCAGACGACACTCACGGGATGCGAGAAAGAAGACGTCATCCCAGGATTGACGACAGCCGACGAATTGAGCAAGGCATGGGGTGCGCCCTACGGCTACCAGGGCTTTGCCGACGAGCTTTTCCTGAAGCCGAACGAGGCAAAGGCAAGGGCGGCAGAGCGTGCCGAACAGGACAAGAAAGCGGTGGCGGAGAACTTTGCCGAGGAAATCAAAGCCTATCATGACAAAGCTCCTGTGAAGATCAATGCGACAACCGTGAACAGCTGCGGCGAGAACAACAAGCCGTTTGCCTATACGACCGACTATCAGATGGACGGACTGGTCAAGAAGGCCGGCCGTAACCTTGTCGTTTCCGTGGGGCAGCTTTTCGGACAACAGGTACATATTGAGGGCCGGGACCGCCAGCGCGACACTGATGTCAACTATGACTACCCCAGCACACTCGCTATTACCGTCAGGCTTGATATTCCGTCAGACTATGTCGTATCAGCGGAGAGCCTGCGGAAACTCAACAATAATGTTGACAACGAAGCCATGTCTTTCAACACAAAAGCCGATGTAGACAATGACAAGCTGATCATCACATTTCAAAAGGTTTATAAACAGCAGCGTGTCCCTGCTGCCGGATGGAGCCAGCTGCTCGGTGTCCTCGATCGTGCCTATGAATTTACAAGCCGGCAGATTGTCTTGAAAAAGAAGTAGAAGCAGCGCCTGATCAATATACAATAAAGCAATCATCCCAGACAGTAACAAAAAAATGTCTGAGATGATTGCAGATTCACAATTCATAAGAATCTATTTTCATCAGTCTTGACTTCACAGGCAGATTTCCTTGTATACCACGAATAAGAGCCGAGAAATAAGCCTGTCTATGCTTTTAACGGAAGAATCGAAAAAAAGGGAGCCAACCTCACGGACAGCTCCCTTTGATTACCATAAGTCCTATAGATATGAAAAATTATAATTTACTGATGATTCCCTCTTCTGTACCACGCACGAAATCCACGATACTACGGATTTCTGCGGAGTCAGGCACCTGCTGGTCTATCTGGATGCAGGCATCGAACACGGATGTCTGCCCATGGAACAACAGACGATAGGCATTGGCAATATGCTTCTGGACCTTTTCTTCCACCCCTGCTGCCTCTCCGATATTCGGATTAACGCCGTGATAGCCCGCCGGGCTGCCGCCTGCAACAATATAAGGCGGCACGTCCTTCGAAAAAGTCGTGCCGGCCTGTACCACGGCATACTGCCCTACACGGGTATTCGCTTTCTCGACGACATTAGACAGAATGACTGCACCGTCATCGATTTTACAGTCGCCCGCTATCTTTGCACCATAGCCGAAGATGCAACGATCGCCGACAACAGTGTCATGGCTGATATGCGCACCCTCCATCAGGAAGTTGTTTGAACCGAGAACCGTCTTGCAGCCGCGATGCGTGGCACGGTTGACAACCACATTCTCACGGATGATATTGTTGTCGCCCATGACAAGCTCGCTCTTCTCGCCTACGAAGTTGAAATCCTGCGGAAGGGCAGCAAGTACAGAACACTGATGAATCTTATTTCCGTTTCCCATCCGTGTACCGTTCAGAATGCTCACGAAAGGGAAGATAATGCAATTGTCGCCTATGACAACATCATCCTCTATATATACAAACGGGAATATCTTACAGCCGTCTCCAATCTTTGCCTTTGGGGACACCTCGGCTTTTGGACTGATTACGCTACTCATAATCTTGAAAATTAAATGATGAATTACTTGGAACCGCCACCAAGCGCATTGTAAAGGTTTACAATTGCCTGCAGCTTCGAAAACTGCTCCTGTACCTGTGAAATCTCGGCATTGAGCAGGCTCTGCTGTGCGGTGATGACCTCCAGATAAGTGCTTGAACTCTGTGCGTAAAGCATCTGCGTGTCGTCTACGTTCCTCTTCAACACACCGATTTGCTGCTTCCGCAGCTGTTCTTTCTCATTCGCCGAATTATAGGCAACAAGTGCATTGCTGACCTCCGACCCGGCTTTGAGAATGCTGTTCTGCCATGTGTTGTAAGCCTGCTTGTACTTGTCCTGCGCCACACGCAGACCGGCCTTCAGCTGTCCGCGCATGAAGATGGGCTGTGTCAGACTACCCACGACGCTCAGCAACAGCTTGCCGGGGTTCACCATGCCATTGCTGTTGGTCCAGGCACCCGTCGGCGATATGTTCAGTGCAGGATAGAAACGGCTACGGGCCTCCTGAATGTTATAGAAGCACTGCGCCAGTGCCATCTCGTTGGCATGGACATCAGCACGGTTGCTCAACAGCTGCACACCAATGCCGCCGGAGAAGCTGGTCGGCAGGCTCTGGCTATCCAGACTGCCTCGGGCTATACCCTGTGCCGGTTCACCGAGAAGCAAGCTGAGCGTATTTTCCGTCTCACGAATCTGCCTGCGGATGTCAGCCGACTGCGTCTGTACACTGTAATACGCTGACTCCGCACTCTGTACGCTTGTTGAGCGGGCACGCCCGTACTCCATCTGCAGCTTCATCATGTCCCAGGTGTTCTTCGTCAGCCCTGACATATCATCGACTATCTGCTTCTGCTGATCGAGCATCAAGAGCGTATAATAGAGATTGGCGACACTGCAGATAAGCGTAGTCTGCACTGAAACCTGATAGTCATGCGACTGGATGAGCATCATCTGTGCCGCCTTCTTCGCCGAACGCAGCTTTCCGAAGAGGTCTACATCCCAGCTGGCAGAAACCGGAAGGGTGTAAGCCTGTGTCGATGACGTGTGTGACCCGAAGTGAGAGATGGTCCCTGTCGGTGCGAATACGACTGACGGCAGGAAGGCCAGCTTGGAAGTCTTGACCTGCTGTTCGGCAATGTCAATGTTCAATGCGGCATTGAGCAGGTCTGGGTTATTGTTGAGTGCTTTCTCGATAAGTGCCTGCAACTGCGGGTCCGTGAAGACACTGCGCCATGGAAGATTGCCAAAATCGTTGGCACCTTCCAGTGTCGCCTTGTCATCGACAGGATCGCGCACAATGCCGTTCACCTTCACGTCAGGACGCTCATAAGTGCCATAGAGACTCTTGCAGCCTGTCAGTGACAGAGCTGTGAGAGCCAGGATGAATATATTTCTTTTCTTCATTATCGTTCGTTTATTATTACTCTTCAACTACATAATCGGTAGCAGGTCCCTTGACATACTGCTCAAGTTCTTTCTTGACTTTCCGGTCTGCCTCATCATCGAAGACGAGCGGCTTGACGCATTCCTGCAAATACTGGAATACAGAGAACAAGGCAGGTACGACAAAGACCTGACAGAGCGTACCGATCAGCATACCGCCGACAGCAGCAGCACCCAGCGTCTGGTTGCCGTTATGTCCTACGCCACTTGCAAACATCAGCGGCAATAGACCGATGACCATCGCCAGTGATGTCATCAGGATAGGACGGAGACGTGCTCCGGCCCCCAGGATGGCCGCATACTTGATGGCCATACCCGTGCGGCGGCGTTCAAGAGCAAACTCGACGATAAGGATGGCGTTCTTTGCCAGCAGGCCCACTAGCATGATCAGGGAAATCTGCATATAGATATCGTTGCTGTGACCGAAGAGCATCGTGAAGATGAACGCTCCTGCCAGACCGAACGGAATGGAGAGGATGACTGCCAGCGGCAGGATGTAACTCTCATACTGGGCACTCAGAATCAGGTAAACGAAGACAAAGCAGAGGATGAAGATCATTGCAGTAGAGTTCGACGACTCCTGTTCCGAACGTGTCAGACCTGAGAATTCATAGCTGTATCCCTGTGGAAGAACCTGCTTGGCAACCTCCTCTGCAGCCTGGATAGCCTGACCGGAAGAATAGCCGTCGGCCGGTGTAGCCGTCACGGAGATGGAGGTAAAGAGGTTGAAACGTGCAATGTTCGATGGACCGTAAACACGCTTCAGCGAACAGAACTCGCTTACAGGTGCCATACCTGAAGCTGTGCGCACGTAAATGTTGCTCAACCCGGACTCGCTCATCCTGCTTTCCGCAGTTCCCTGTATCATGACACGGAAGAGCTTTCCATAGGCATTGAAGTTAGAGGCGTACATACCGCCATAATATCCCTGCAGCACAGAGAGGATGGCGGCCGGTGACGTACCGGCCTGCTTGGCCTTGGCGACATCCACATCAACCATGTACTGCGGATAGTTAGGGTTGTACGTGGTAAGCGCACGGCTGAACTCCGGACGTTTGTTCAGCTCCTTCAGATAGGTCTGCGCAATATTGAAGAACTTGTTGAGGTCGCCGCCCGTCCTGTCTTCCAGCGAGAACGAGAGACCGTTCGACATGGCATAACCCGGAATCATAGGCGGTGCGAACGCTATCACCTGTGCGCCCTTGATGCTGGCTGTCTGCTTGTAGATCATGCCCAGCACCATGTTGGATGACGTAGGGTCGATGAAGAGACCGGCAATACCGGCACCTGTGAAGACCGACTTGATACGGTCGAACAGACCGTACTCACGCTCGGCAAACGGTTTCAGCTTGATGATGAAAGTCGCCTGGTCGGAACCCTGACCTGCCAGGAAATTGTAACCTACAATCTGCTCCCGGCGTTCGATGTAGGGGTTGCTTGCCAGCATCTTGTCAATCTGGTCGGTCACCTTCTGCGTCTCGGCCTGTGAGGTACCCGGCGACATACTTACCATGGCGAACAGCGTACCTGTATCCTCATCCGGCACAAGACCGGTCTTGGTAAAGGTCATTGCCAGTACAAGAGCGATGACGCCTACAACGACCGCAATGCCTGAAATCCACTGGTGCCCGATGATCTTCTCGACAATCTTCTGATATCTGCCGTTGACTTTCTCATACTGGACATTGAAAGCGGCATGGAAACGGTCAATGCGTGAGAGTTTCTTTCCCTCTTCATCCTTGCCGTGCGGCTTCAGGAAGATGGCGCAGAGAGCCGGGGAAAGCGTCAGAGCATTCAATGCAGAGATAACGATAGACACGGCCATCGTCACACCGAACTCACGGTAGAACGTACCGGAAGTACCCCCGATGAACGATACCGGGACGAACACGGCAGACATCACCAGGGTAATAGAGATGATGGCTCCCGAAATCTCGTTCATCGCATCAATGGCTGCTGTCAAGGCACTCTTATAGCCCAGGTCGAGCTTGGCATGGACAGCCTCGACCACCACGATGGCATCATCGACCACGATGGCAATCGCCAAGAGCAAGGCCGAGAGCGTCAGCAAGTTGATGGAGAAGCCGAATACCCAGAGGAAGAAGAATGTACCGATCAGGGCCACCGGCACGGCAATCATAGGAATCAAAGTCGAACGGAAGTCCTGCAAAAAGACATATACGACAAAGAACACCAATACCAGCGTGATTATCAGCGTACGTATCACCTCTTCGATGGAAGCGAAGAGGAACTCGGTTACGTCCTGCTCTATCGTCACCTTCATGCCCGGCGGCATCTGCTTCTGTGCATCAGCCAGAGCAGCCTTCACATTGTTGGCGATATCCGTAGCATTGGACCCTGCAATCTGATTGACCATACCGATGACAGCCGGACGGTTGTTGTTCTTTATCGCAACAGAATACTGCAGACCGCCCATTTCAACCTTTGCCACATCACGCAGGTGAAGGGTCTGGCCATTCGTGTTGCTCGAGATGATGATATTGCCATACTCTTCCGGGGTCTTCAGACGGCCCTTGTAGCGCATGGTGTACTCGTACTTCAAGTTGCTCTGCTCGCCGAAAGAACCTGGTGCAGCCTCGATGTTCTGCTCTGCCAAAGCCCCCGAAATGTCAGACGGCACCAGTCCGTACTGCTTCATCTTCTCCGGCTGCAGCCAGATGCGCATGGAATAAGTCTTCACACCCGGTGTCTGCACATCACCGACTCCGCTGATACGCTTCAGCATCGGCACGATGTTGATGTTGTTATAGTTCGTCAGGAACTCGTCGTCATATCGACCGTCGTCCGTCGTCAGCGAGTACATGACCACATTGGAGGTCTGTCGTTTCGATACCGTCACACCCACTCGCGTCACCTCTGCCGGCAACAGTGCCTGTGCCTGCGACACACGGTTCTGCACATTGATGGCAGCCATGTCAGGGTCAGACCCCTGTTTGAAGTAGACCGTAATCATAGCCGTACCGTTGTTTGTGGCGGTAGACTGCATATAGGTCATGTTCTCCACACCGTTGATACTCTCCTCCAAAGGCGTGATGACAGAGTTCAATACCGTCTGGGCATCAGCACCCTGATACGAGGTCATGATGGAAATCGTAGGAGGGGCGATATCCGGATACCGCTCGATGGGCAGCGACACCAATCCAATCGCACCCAGAAGTACGAAGAAGATGGATATAACCGTCGAGAGTACCGGTCGTTTGATAAAATTCGTAAATGTCATAATACTGGTTGTTAAATTGCGGATGTCAGATGCTGACGTATTGTCGTCTATCCTCTTCAGGGAGATGGGATGATGGCTTGTCACCGGACATCATCACCTGACGTTCAACACCTGTCAACTATTTGTCTTCTCCCTTCATCGCCTTCAGGAAGCCTGATGCAGAGCTTTGGTTCTCGCCGAGTTTTTCCGATTTCCTGATGGCTTCGTCGTATTCAGCCGGCGTGAGAGCTTTGATCTGCGCACCGTCTTCAAGGCTCGAGACACCCTTGGTCACGATACGGTCGCCCATCTTCAGACCACTCGTCACAATGTAATTGATGCCGTCGTTCTGCGGGTCGACGGTAATCTCGCTGTAATGCACCTTATTGTTACCATCCACCTTGTAGACGAAAATCTTGTTCTGAACCTGCACGGTTGCCTCCTGCGGTACCAGCAGCGCGTGGTTGTTGCTCCGGGCAATGACAATCTGACCGCTGCCGCCGCTCTTCAGCAGATGCTCCGGGTTGGGAAAGCGTGCGATGACGCTTACCGTTCCCGTAGCGGCATCGATGACACCGCTTGTCTTGACGATTGCACCCTCGTGGTTATAGGTAGAACCGTCAGCCAGCAACAGGCTTACACCCGGGAAAGCCTTGATGGCATTGGCCAGTCCATTGTCCTTGCGGCTCAGATTCAATATGTCAGATTCGGTCATCGAGAAGTAGACCTCCATGGAAGAAGTATTGCTGACCGTCGTCACGGGCTGGGCCGATGACGGACTGACCAGTGCCCCCTCCTTGAAGGGAAGACTGCCGATATAGCCCGATGCCGGACTCTTCACGTAACAGAAACCAAGGTTATCCTTCGCCGATGCGAGCATGGCCTGCGCCTGACGTACGCCCGCTTCCGCCTGGCGCACAGCAGCATTGGCCGATGCCACACCGCTCTGTGCCTGACGCACAGCAGCCTGTGCCGTTTCGTAGGCATTCTTTGCCGACTGCAGCTCATAGTCGCCGATCACCTTGTTATTATAGAGGTTCTTGCTGTTGCTGTAGGTCAGACGGGAGGTAGCTGCCTGCGCATTGGCAGAGTTCAGACTTGCATTGGCCTGCACAACACCGGCCTGTGCCTGTGCGACACTGCTCTGTGCCGAGTTGACCTGTGCTTGTGCCTGACGGACAGCAGCCTGATAGGTCGCATTGTCAATGACAAAGAGCACCTGTCCGGCACGGACATATTCGCCTTCATGTACATTCAGCTTAGTGATGAAACCACTGACCTTCGGACGCACCTCCACATCCTGTACACCCTTGATGGTGGCAGGATAAGTCGTCTTCAGCTGTGCATTGGATGCTCCAATCGTAATCACGGGATACTCATTACTTGTCGGGAGTCCCTGCCGACCGCCGCCGCAACTGGTGAGTAACGCCACTGCCGCCAAGGCAGACAGTAAGATTTTATTTTTCTTCATACCTACAATAGTTATATATTCTCTTTCATTTCATTTCTATATGGCAGGATCAATCCCGATGCGTCCCGGCCGTTTCTCTAAAAACAACACACGTTGAAAACCGAATAAACACCTATCAGTTTCCAACGTGCAAAAGTACACATTAATATCGGAAGTTCCCGCATTCATAGTTCCCCTTTTAACAATATTTGTCTATATCAGTTCCAGTTCTGCGGCCTTCTTCCTCAACAGTGCCAGCAGAGGTTCACGCTCATTGGGCACCTGGTTGTCGAGCACGGCATCCTTCAGCGTCTGCTTCAGCGTCCCCACCTCTCTGCTCGGTCTGAGATGGAACATCTCCATAATCTCATTGCCGTCAATGCAGGGCTGCAGCAGACGTTTGTAGTCGCGCTCCTTGAGGTCCCTGAGCTTCTCGCGGACAATGCGGAAATTGTCAAGGAAGCGTTTCTTCCGTACAGCATTCTTGCTTGTTATGTCTGCTTCGCAGAGCGTCATCAGGTCGTCAATATCGTCGCCGGCATCGTTCATCAGCCGGCGGACAGCCGAGTCCGACACCTCCTCGTCGGCGATGACGATCGGCCGCATATGAAGGTCGACCAGCTTCTGCACATACTTCATCTTGCTGTCCATCGGCAGCTTCAGCCGCCGGAAGATAGCCGGAACCATTTTCGCCCCCACGAAGTTATGGTTATGGAAAGTCCAGCCGGCTGCCGCATCCCAACGCTTGCACTTCGCCTTTCCTATGTCGTGCAGCAGGGCGGCCCATCGCAGCCAGAGATTGTCCGTATGCCTGCAGATGTTGTCCAGCACCTCCAGCGTATGGTAAAAATTGTTCTTGTGCGCCCGTCCGTTCCTTGTCTCGACCACATCCAGCGCGACGAGTTCCGGGAGAATGAGCTGCAGAAGCCCGCAGCGGTACAGATCGACAAAGCCCTTGCTGGGTGTCGGTGTCATCATGATTTTGTTCAGTTCCTCCTCGATGCGTTCCCCGCTGACGATTCTGATCCGGTCGGCATTGCGTTCCAGGGCCTCGAAGGTTTCATCCTCAATGAGGAAATTGAGCTGTGTGGCAAAGCGCACGCACCGCATCATGCGCAGCGGGTCGTCAGAAAAGGTAACGTCAGGGTCGAGCGGTGTACGGATAATGCCGTCCCAAAGGTCGTCGACACCGCCGAAAGGGTCGACAAGCTCGCCGAAGCGTTCCCTGTTCAGGCAGACGGCCAGCGCATTGATAGTGAAGTCGCGGCGGTTCTGGTCGTCCTCCAGCGTACCGTCCTCCACGACAGGCTTCCGGCTGTCGTGGCTGTAACTCTCCTTCCGTGCCCCGACGAACTCCACCTCCGTGTCCTTATACTTCACCTGTGCCGTACCGAAATTACGGAAGACGGACAGATGCGCCTTCTTCCCCAGAACGGACTTCAGCTCGCTTGCCACCTGAATACCGCTTCCCACGACCACCACGTCAATATCATTCGACGGACGTTCCAGGAACAGGTCGCGCACATAACCGCCTACCACATAGCATTCAAGGCCCAGTTTGTCGGCCGCACCTGAAATATGATGGAAAATATCTTTATCTAAAAGCTGTGCCAGTTCGGCATCTGAGAGATCTCGCATAGAATAATGTTGTTTTTTATAATATAAAAAGCATTGCAAAGTTACACAAATTACTTTAGTTCTACAAATGATACGGAGAATAAGGTGAAAAACGAGCAGACCTCCACTGTATCATCAACTGCACATTTGAAGGATAATTTCATAAGATAAACAAATACAACGAAAAAAGTATATGCAGCAAACATTCCCAACCGCTTGGGAATGCGAGTCCCAAGCCTCGGGACAGCTGTTCCCAAGCAATCGGGAATGCAAGTCCCAGGCGGTCGGGAATACAGTAGCTGTCGTGTGTGGTTACGACCACACCATAGCTACCATCCTGACTGCCGGGTGTCTGTTTGTGTAACCGGTCATCCTGCGACCCCGCCTTGCCGACACCCTATCGATGCCTTGCAATCACCTTTCCGTATGGGAATAGTTGTTAATTCATTCGTTTATTACAATGAAAATAAGTATTTTTGCAGTCAAATCAAGATAAGACAATGACAAGTCAACAGACAAAGACACAGCAGGAATTTCAGGACGTGCTCGCTGAATGCAGAAGCCTTTTTGCAAAGAAGCTCCACGACTATGGCGCATCATGGCGCATCCTGCGCCCATCATCCCTCACCGACCAGCTTTTCATCAAGGCGAAACGCATCCGATCGCTGGAAATCACGGGGGAGAACCTGGTGGGAGAAGCTGTCCGTCCGGAGTTCATCGCCTTGATCAACTACAGCATCGTGGGACTTATCCAGCTGGCAAAAGGCTTTGTCGACAGCGTTGACATGAGTCCGGACGAGGCATTGGCACTCTATGACAGCTATGCAAAGGAAGCCTACGAGCTGATGATAAAGAAGAACCATGACTACGGCGAGGCATGGCGCGATATGCGTGTAAGCAGCTATACCGACCTTATCCTCACGAAAATAGAACGCATCAAGGAAATCGAGGACCGCGGCGGAGAGACACTCGTCAGCGAGGGTATCGATGCCAATTACATGGACATAATGAACTATGCCGTTTTCGGGGCCATCAAACTGCATGAATAAAACCAAGTCCATATCGGTAAATGTGTGCCGTGCGCTGCTGGCACTGACGTTCATCTTCTCGGGATTCGTCAAGGCAATCGACCCGCTGGGATCGCAGTACAAGATTGCAGAATACCTGGAGGCCGTACAGCTGTCGGCATACGTCCCGGACTGGGCACAGCTGATGCTGGCCGTGGGACTGTCGGCCGTAGAGTTCACACTGGGCGTACTGCTGCTGCTCGCCATCCGCCGGCGGCTGGCAAGCAAGGTGACTCTGGCATTCATGGCAGTGATGACGGCCGTGACGCTGTGGCTCACCGTCAGCGACCCCATACAGGACTGCGGCTGCTTCGGCGATGCCATACGCCTTACGAACACACAGACGTTTCTCAAGAATGTCGTCCTGCTGTCGGCTTCTATCGTCCTGACACGATGGCCGCTGTATCAGGTGCGGTTCATCTCGAAGACCAACCAGTGGATAGCCTTCTACTTCACCATCGCCTTCATCCTCACGGCTTCCCTGTTGAGCCTCTACCACCTTCCCATCTTCGACTTCCGCCCCTATCACATCGGCCAGAACATCAAGAAGGGAATGGAGATACCGAAAGGGGCGAAGCAGACTGTCTACAAGACCACCTTCATCTGCGAGAAGAATGGCGTTACCAAGGAGTTCACGGAGGACAACTACCCTTATGACGACTCGACATGGGTGTTCAAGGACACCCATCAGGAAATCCTGGAGCAGGGCTACGAGCCGCCTATCCACGACTTCTCCATCACCGACCAGCAGACCGGCGACGACCTGACGGACAGCATACTGACCCGGGACGGATATACCTTCCTGCTCATCGCCCCCGTGCTGGAGCGTGCCGACGACAGCAACTTCGGCGAAATCGATGCCGTCTACGAATACGCCAAGGAGAACGGATACGGTTTCTACGGTCTCACAGCCAGTACTGAGAAGGCCGTGAAGCACTGGCGGGACATCACCGGTGCGGAATATCCTTTCTATACGACGGACGGCACGACACTGAAGACCGTCATCCGCAGCAATCCGGGGCTGGTGCTGCTCTACAAGGGAACTATCATCAACAAATGGAGCCACAATGACCTGCCGCAGCAGGCCGAACTCAACGCACCGCTCTCGCTGATAGAAACCGGACGGGAACCGGAAGACAGGACATGGACAAAGATTGTACTGATCATCGTCTGCTATGTCTTCCCACTGGCTTTCCTGATTGCTGCCGACCGCATCTGGTCGTGGACAAGATGGGTGCGAAAACGTGAGGAATGGCTCAGGCAGAAGGAAGACTGGCTGAAGCAGAAAGAACAGTCAAACAAATTATATCAACTCTTAAAACGTAAAAGACAAATGAGAAAGAAAATTGTAGCAGGTAACTGGAAGATGAACGAGACCCTGCAGGAGGGTGTCGCACTGGCAAAGGAAATCAACGAGTCGCTGAAGGCAGAGAAGCCGAACTGTGACGTTGTCATCTGTACGCCGTTCATCCATCTTGCAAGTGTTGCACAAGTGCTGGACAGCAGCCTCGTAGGTCTGGGTGCAGAGAACTGCGCCGACAAGGAAAAAGGTGCCTACACGGGCGAAGTGTCAGCAGCGATGGTAAAGAGCACGGGCGCACAGTACGTCATCCTCGGGCACTCGGAGCGTCGCCAGTACTACGGCGAGACAGCAGAGATTCTGAAGGAGAAGGTACGTCTGGCACTGGCCAACGGCCTGAAGGTCATCTTCTGCTGCGGCGAGACCCTCGAGGAGCGCGAGGCTGAGAAGCAGAACGAGGTGGTAAAGGCAGAACTCGACGGTTCCGTATTCAACCTCACGGCAGAGGAGTGGAAGAGCATCATCCTCGCTTACGAACCGATCTGGGCCATCGGTACCGGCAAGACCGCCACATCCGACCAGGCGCAGGAGATGCTGGCTTACATCCGTTCAATCGTTGCAGAGAAGTACGGCAAGGAAGTGGCCGAAGAGACCTCCATCCTCTACGGCGGCAGCTGCAAGGCAAGCAACGCTCCCGAACTGTTCGCCAAGCCTGACATCGACGGCGGCCTGATCGGCGGTGCTTCGCTGAAGGCTGCTGACTTCAAGGGCATCATCGATGCTTGGAAGAAGTAACCAACAGAAACAAAAAAAAGGATTCTATTGGCCTTCTTTTGCGCCAATAGAATCCTGTTTTAACTATTACAGATAATGAAAAGACTCCTTACAATCATAATGTTCATGCTGACAGCCGTTGTGGCGGCAGATGCCCAGGGGTCGGTGACGGTGACACAGAGTGCCGAAATCGACGCACTTGTCAACGGAAAGAAAGCAGCAAAGAAAACGAACAAAGACCGGAAAAAAGTAGAGAGTCAGCATGAGACAGCACGCCCGGCGGTCAAGCCACAGGAAACAAGGCAGCTGGCTGTACCTAAGCTCAACGACCACAAGCCGGAGATCGCACGGCCGGACAACAGCACCCTGCAGCCCCGTGAGGCTGTGAGGACAAAACTGGTAAAACGTTTAGTCAGAAGACCGCACGTCCCTGCACCGGACGAGATGGAAGACACGCGTCTTGTGACCAGACGAGTCAGGAAAGGGATAAAGAAGGTGAGAGGATTCCGTGTACAGGTCTTCAGCGGCGGCAACACACGCATAGCACATCAACAGGCGGACAAAGCCGGACAGAAAGCCAAGGAACTGTTCCCTGAGCAGCCGGTGTATGTCCATTTCTATCCCCCGCGCTGGATGTGTCTCGTAGGCAACTTCACCAGCTATGATACAGCAAGAAGAGTCATGCGGGCCATCCGCAAAGGAGGCTACCCGCACGCCAACGTAATCCGCACGATGGTGACCATCAAGACTTCACAGTTTGTCGACAATTAAATACAAGTTACACCTTATATAATATAACAGCGACAGCCAGACTATGGGAACAGGCAATATATCCCGGACAAGATATGCCCACCCAAGGGACGCTGTCAACCAGAAACAAGAATAATATGACTCCAGAAACACAATTCCGTGAAGGATTAGATGAACTGGCAGCACATTACCGAAAGGTGCTCACTCTCTTAGGAGAGAACCCTGAAAGAGAGGGATTGGAGAAGACCCCGATGCGTGTTGCCAAAGCTATGCAGGTATTGACACGCGGCTATACGCAGGATCCGCACAAAGTATTGACCGATGCGCTGTTTGAAGAAAAATACAATCAGATGGTCATTGTCAAGGACATTGACTTCTTCTCCATGTGCGAGCATCACATGCTGCCATTCTATGGCAAGGCGCATGTGGCGTACATCCCGAACGGACACATCACGGGACTGAGCAAAATCGCCCGTGTCGTGGACATCTACGCCCATCGGCTGCAGGTACAGGAACGCCTGACGGAACAGGTCATGCAGTGCATCAACGACACGCTGAAGCCACAGGGAGTGATGGTTGTCATAGAAGCAAAGCACATGTGTATGCAGATGCGTGGCGTGGAAAAGCAGAATGCTATTACCACAACAAGTGCATATAGCGGTGTATTTGAATCAAGCAAGACACGTAATGAGTTCATGGACTTGCTGCGTGGAGAAACCAAGAGAATATAATTTAAACACTATTATAAACTAAAACTTAAAGACATGAAAAGAACAATGAATACCACTGTAGTTGTAGTCTGCGCACTTGTAATAGCATTGTTTACTGCAAGTTGCTCAAAAGACAACGACATGACAGATGCTGAGAAAAATGCAACACAGGCTCTCAACAACATTGCTGGAAACTATAAAGGTAACTTGGCTGCCACTTATGGGATAACAACAACAAACTGGCCGGGAATCAATTGGACTGTAGACAAGAATTCTACCATTACAGTCAACAACTTCCCATACCAATTGTTGGCAAATGGAGTCTCTAAGAATACTGCATCTTCGCTATATACTACTCTCGCTAACGAGAAGCAAAGACCGCTGAAATTGTATATTACGACCGTACAACCACAAGACAATAAGGTGTTTTTCAACTTATCATCTAACTTCAAGTTTGATATTACAACAGCCAACGAAACTTATGAATTAGCAGGTGCCGTTTCCTTTAACAATAAGCAGTTCAACAGTAGTTATACAATGAACAACTCTGAAATGCAAATGCAATTCACTATATATAAACTGGTGAAAATAAACAAGGCACATGCAACTGCAATTATACAAGAGGATTTTGATACACCTGTTAGCTTCTATCTGGAAGGATATAAGATGTAAATGAAAATTTATTTCATGGGATATAAGACGAGTAGTCTACCTTTACTATAAGATAAAAACATTAAAACAAAAGTATATGAAAAAGATTATGACACTTGCAGCTATGGCACTATGCACCCTCACTTTATGCCTCACAAGCTGCTCAAAAGACGACAACGGAGATAAAGAACTATCAACCGAAAAGTTCATTGAAGAACAAACAAAGATCTTAAACATCATTTCCGGCAAGTATAAAGCGCTTATTCGTGCCAGCGGAAAGAATGGAGGCCTTTTTGCCTATTCAAATTTGACAATCGACAAGAACGGACAAGTAGTTTGCAAAGATTTTCCTTACGAAGCACTCGCTCTTGGAATTTCTGAGTTAGACAACAATAAAGAAGCTATCAGACTTCGTTCAGCGTTAACAGCAGCTCCAACAGCCCCTCTTTCTTTCCGACTCTTAGGTGACCCCAAAACAAAGAAACCTGCAGATTTCTATGCACTCCCGATAATCAAAACAACCATCAAGAACGATTATGGTACTTATAACATAATCGGACACATGAAGACGGATGTCCTCAGGGCACACTATGACGCAAAGACGTCCAGCCTTACAATGACTTTTATCATCAACAAGCTAACCAGAGTTATAGAACGACAGGGAAACTCTGAATATAAGGACCAGACAAAATTTACCCACCCTGTTGAATTTGAGATAAGTACATTAGAAAAGAAGAAATAGAATGAAGTTTATTTCATGGAATGTAAATGGGCTTCGCGCCTGTGTAGGAAAGGAATTTGAACAGCAATTCAAAGACTTGGATGCAGACTTCTTCTGTCTGCAAGAGACAAAGATGCAGGCGGGACAGCTTGACCTCAGCTTCCCTGGATACGAATCTTACTGGAATTATGCTGATAAGAAAGGCTATTCCGGTACGGCAATATTCACAAAGCATAAGCCGCTGAACGTAACTTATGGAATTGGCATTGATGAGCATGATCATGAGGGACGTGTGATTACACTCGAGATGGATGACTTCTACCTCGTAACCGTCTACACCCCGAACTCACAAGACGGGCTTCGTCGATTGGATTATCGTATGAAGTGGGAGGATGACTTCCAAGCCTATCTCCACAAACTCGATGAGAAAAAGCCTGTTGTAGTATGCGGTGACATGAATGTTGCCCATCAAGAAATAGACCTCAAGAATCCAAAGACGAACCGCAAGAACGCTGGCTTTACCGATGAAGAGCGTGAGAAGATGACCCAGTTGCTGGGCAATGGCTTCATTGACACCTTCCGCACACTCTATCCAGAGCAGGTAACCTACTCCTGGTGGTCGTACCGTTTTCGTGCGAGAGAGCGGAACACAGGCTGGCGTATTGACTATTTCCTCATTTCCGAACGTCTGCGAGACCGTCTCGAAGATGCCAAGATCCACACGGAAATCATGGGAAGCGACCACTGTCCGGTAGAAGTTGACTTGAAATAAAGACTTCTTCGTATGCGTGCCCAGACTAAGACTTTACTCCTGATGGCTGCTGTCCTGGCAGCCGTCATCGTCTATGCCGTTATCCCGACAGAAATAACAATGGGCAGTTACAGACTTCGCAAAATAACACTTGCCAATCTCTCACGGCCACATATTGAGAAGATACTGCCGACAAAAGACTCTGCAAAGAAGGTGCTCCACAACCAGACCGTACTCTTCATCGGCGACTCTATGGTAGAAGGTCTGTCACGCAGGATGGGGGATTACGCCGGTGAAAACGGACATAAGCTCTACACCGTCATCTGGTACAGTTCATCCACCGAAAGCTGGGGGACGACACATACACTGGAACACTATATCGCTCAATACAAACCGACGTATGTTCTCATCTGCCTTGGAAGCAATGAACTCTTCGTCAACGACCTTGCCAGCCGGGCGCAATATGTACGCAACATCGTGAAGAAGTTGGACGGCATCCCCTTTGTCTGGATAAGCCCTTCTGACTGGAACGGCGACACAGGCATCAATGATGTCATACAGGAGAACGTCGGAGCTGGGCATTTCTTCGATAGCCGTAATCTCAAGCTCAAACGTGGCAGGGACCATTACCACCCGACATGGGCGGCCGCTGCCTACTGGATGGACACTGCTGCCAGATTCATTGCCAGCCGGCAGTGTGCCAACCCGCTACAGCTGAACAAGCCCAACACCCACCATAAGGCAACCCGTACGAAGCTCCTGCAGCCTTCCTTCGAAGGTTTTAAATGAGACGGAGACAGCTAAAAACGAGACTGACTCATGGCAAATATAACACAGCTGACAACCACCTTGCTTGATTTCTTGTCCACACAAGACAAGAGCTGGTCGCTGTGTACGCTGGCGTTCATGGCATCCTTCCTCGTGTTCTTTGCCATTTATATCGGACTGAACCGCTACCGTCAGCCGTGGACAAAGGCATACGTCATCGCATTCAGCCTCTTCTTTGCCTACAAAGCCAATGGAATACTGATGCTCCTGCTCCCCATAACGGCAATCTCCTCATGGTATCTCACACGATTCATGATGCGGCTGAAGCGGGGAAAAATACGTAGGACAGGACTGTTCCTCGTTATCCTGACGGAACTGATGCCCCTGCTCTACTACAAATACACGAATTTCATGCTCGAGATTTTCCATGAAATCCTGCACAGCAACTTCTCTCCAGAGAAGATACTGTTGCCCGTGGGAATCTCGTTCTTCACATTCCAGGCCATCAGCTATACAGTTGATGTCTACAAGGGACGTTACCCCAAGACCGCAGAACTGACCGACTATACATTCTATCTCACCTTTTTCCCGCTCCTCATCGCCGGTCCTATCACCCGTGCCGAAGTTCTCTTGCCACAAGTCGAAATACCGAAGAAAAACATCGATGACGGACTTGTATATAAGGGACTGTGGCTTATTATTTGCGGAATGGTCAAGAAAGCACTTATCGCGGATTATATTGCACAATACAACAACATTGTCTTTGATGCCCCCACAATACAGACCGGCTTCGGTGACCTGATGGGTGTACTGGGCTTCTCGGTGCAGATCTACTGCGACTTTTCGGGTTACAGCGACCTTGCCATCGGTGTTGCAGCCCTCATGGGGTACGAACTGAAAGACAACTTCAACTTCCCTTACCAGAGCCTGAACCTCACCGAGTTCTGGCATCGCTGGCACATTTCCCTCTCCACATGGTTCCGCGACTATCTCTACATTCCTTTGGGAGGCAACCGGAAAGGGGCAGTACGCACCTATCTCAACAGTTTTCTGGCCATGATTGTCGCCGGCTTGTGGCACGGTGCTTCATGGATGTTCGTCGCATGGGGAGTCCTTCATGGCATAGGTCTGGTCATCCACAAGTTCTGCAATCTCAACGGTCTGAAGCACATCCCCGACCATCCGGCAGTAAAAGTCTTCAGCTGGTGTCTCACTTTCGGCTACGTAACCTTTGCGTGGATCTTCTTCCGCTCACCAGACATGACGACCGCCACGACTTTGATAACAAATATCATCCAGACAACAAGCTTCGCCGATGCCTATACCTTCCTTATGAAATATCCACTATGGCTCACTGCCGTTCTTGTCGTCCTCGAGCTTCACAGTATCCGGGAATCCGATTACAAGTGGCTGCAAGCAAAGTTCATCCATTCTCCATGGTTTGTCAAGCTGATTATCTTTGCCGTGGTTCTGCAAACAGTCATCAACTTCAGCCAGCACAGCATACAGCCTTTCATCTATACACAGTTCTGACACCGGACTGTAGAAAACATTTTCTGTAAAACGCTGAATTCCACACTATGAAATGGGAAATACAGGCACTCCATCATTAGGTCGAACTATCCTTGTCCTCTTCCACCCAACCATAAAACAATTTTTCTCCAAGATAAATTGTCCACGACAGGCTTCGCTCAGCTTGCCGCGGACAGGTTTTTATAGAGGATTTTACAATCCAGCTTGAAAAAAACAAGCTTAAAAAAAGTAACTCTGAAGCTGCGTCTCCCGACGTAGAGACATCAGATCTAATCCCGTAATATTAATTAAAAACACTTCTAATATATTACTGTGCAGGATTTAAAACGTCAGATATCAAGCCTCACAAAGCACAGATTACAGCTGTTCATGCCCATCGGGGACTGAAGCCCCCTACTGAAGCAGTTCTGCATAATGCTTGAGGTTCACTTTCTCCATCTTTCCATCGGGATGCGTCACCATCATATAGTTGAAACGGACCTGACCCGCTGCATAAGCAACAACCCCCACACTCCCGTCACGCAGGTTAAGCGTCAGGTAGCCGTCACGCTTTCCGTTCCGGTAATTGCAGTGCCACTTTTCCTTCCCATTAGGGTAGTAAGCCGTCACATGACCATCAAGTACCGTGTTGGCATCATTTCCCAGATCAAGGAAAGCATAGCCCCCTTCGAGCCGCTTCTGCCCGCTTGGATAAAAATCCTGGAAGATATCCCGTTCCTTTCCTTTGTAGGTCTCCTTTGCAAGAAGCCGGTAGTAGGCAGCTTCGTCACGGTCAGACACCACCTTCATCTGATGATTGTAGAATATCGTATCACGAGATACTACTACTGTCGTAACGCCTTCACGCGCAAAAGATGTCGCAGAAACCAGGCACACAAATGTTGCCAAAAGTAATTTTCTCATTGTTGTATAGGTCTTTAATTATCGTTTTGATACCGCAAAATTAGTGCTTAGAAACGATACCACCAAATAAAAACAGAAGTAATTTTTGATTATTTTTCAGGCCTCTGCAGTTGTAATTTACAACTGTTAGAAACATCAAAAAGTAAATAAAACAACCCGTATTTATTTGAAAAAGAAAGCAAACTATACAATATTCAGCAAGATTATGGGAAGAAATTGTCATTTTGTCAAATAGTTGACATATATCAACCCAACGTGTAACGTTCCAAAATAAGGACATTCCACTTTGTCATCAGGATGCTATTTGAAGTGCAGAATGAGCGGCAGGAAGTATCTCCTTGCCACCGGTTCTCCATTACGGACAGCCGGCTTCCACCCATACATCATCTGAAGGGCAGAGGCTACGGCACGGTTCAGCCGGATGTTACGGACTGTCAGGAACACGATATCCTTCAGGGATGCATCCTTATCGACAATGAAAGAGACGTAAACCTTTCCGTCAGACACCGGACCTGTCTGGAGATCGGTATAGGGAATATTCCGGCCGATGGCTGCAGCAATGTTTCCTTCGAACTGCGGCTGTGACTCTACAGAGAGAGAATCGTCAGGCGAGGAAAGATAGATGTCCTTAGCAGGAAGCATTTCCCTGCTGGCAAGCGGTATCGGCTGTTTCAGCCACTTCTTGAAATTTTTTGAGAAAAGCACATCAATAACCGCATTGTCAACCTCCGACCATACACCTCCGGCATTGTCTGCACCGAGGTCGAAAAGTGTTCGCTGCCCCATCAAGGCAAACTGTCCCGGAAGCATGTCCCAGTCAATCGAGTCGAAGGGGGAAGCATTCGAAGTGGTATCCAGCACTTCACAGAACTGGTAACGTATGCCGGCATTCTGCCACAGCCGTGTCTGGTTGAACACGTCTTTCTGTGTCAGCATCCGGTTGTTGAGCAGGTCGAAGGTAAAATACGAATGGTTCGAGACGACAACAGACGACTCATTGCATTTCTCCATCCGGGCAAGGAAGGAGATATACCTCCCCGGCTCCAGCCACAGACAGCGCAGGTGCATCTCACAATAACGCTGTATGAACGTCCTACCCTCCTCTATCGTCTGCTTCTCCTCGCCATGCGCTGACAGGAACGACCGCCGGCCGGCCTCATAACTGTCTGACGGCTGCCCGAAAAAGAACGTCGTAAGACTGCGCTGCAATTCAGGCAGCAGGGAACCATTCAGCCCTTTAGGCCATTCCATGTCCATGGAGATACAGGTCAATGTGTCGGCCTGCAGGCACAAATGGGTGGATGTCTCATAGAGCATGGCATCCCGGGAAGCGACGGCTGTCGACGGCTGTGCCGCTGCGACAAGGCTCACAGCCAAAGAGAGAAATAAGGGGAAAACTCTGCCGGTCATCGTTTATGAAAGATTGTCTGTCGTTTCTTCTGCACTTTATCTTCTCCTCGTAAAGGAATCCTCGAGCTGCATCTCGCCCGTAAAGCGGATGGACTCTCTTCCACTGGGGTTCACAATGAGCGAGGCCGCAGCATTGTCGAACACTTCCAATACGATCTGAAAGCTTTCATATTCGTTGCGCGTCGTCATGAAGATACGCCGTCCGTCCTTCATCGCCTCTTCCTTATAGCTCGTGAGCGGCTCCAAAAGATGCATGCCCCCACCCGATCCATAAGGCATCTGGTATACCCTGCCGATATAAGGGAGGGAAAGGCCGACCGAATCCCCACTCACCTCGATGCACCAGTCGTCTGTCATGTAAACGGAAGGACCGCGCATGGGATACATCCGGTCTACGAAAACACGATAACGGCGTTCACCCAGATGGGCTTTCACGGCGGCTGTCCGCAACTGCTCCACCTGTTTCCTGGGGACGGCGTTGCCCTCGGAATCATAATAAGTCGTAGCACAGCCTACTGCCAGGACGGCCACGAAAAGGAACAAGAACAAACGTTTCATTATTCACCTCACTTTCTTTTGAATCGATAAGTATTCTTTCCTCTGTCTATTCTATCTTCTCTATCTTCGGCGCACCCATCTTCTCTATGGCAGGAGCTGTCTGCCGGGCAGGAGGGTCAGAAGAGGGAACTGCATCAGGTGCAGGTGCAGGAGCAGGAACCGGAGCCTCACTGTGATCGTCCTGAAGGCTTCCACCGGCAGGCTTTTCCTCATCCGCCTTCGCAGCCTTTCCTTTATCTGCTTCAGCTGCCTTCTGCTCATCCGTCATCATGTCCTGCCTCGACAGTTTCGCTTTCGGCCAGAGGTAGTCGCCTACAATGTCTATCGTGTCTCTGTCGGCATTGCGCTGCAGTTCTTCCTCCTGAGCTTCATCGGTCAATGGGGTATCGTCCTCGGCCACAATAAAATTATAGGCCAGTCCCAAAAGGACAAGGACTACCAGTCCGCAAAGCATCTTGAAGGTCAGCGTACTGGTGAATTTACGTCGTGTGTGCTGATTTGACATCGTCTTGCTGTTTTCTTTCCAGTTAAGAATCTGTTTACACTTTCGGAAGAACAACTATCCATCTGTTCTCCTTCTATCTGCAAAGATAAACATTTAAAAGGAGAATCTGACGAAAGGAAGATAAAAAAAGTGAATCCAGAATCAGTATTCCAAATCATCCGAAAGGTATCTCTCAACAACAATTAAAAATAAGTTCTTAAAACCGTCAACCAAGTTTGAAAGCAAGACAAGAAGCAGTCACCCTCCAAACATTAGACTGCACAACCCGAAACATTAAACTACACTGGAAGACATCGTCCAGACTTTGGGAACAATGTTCCCAACCGATTGGGAATACCGTTCCCGGTCACTGGGAATGATGTTCCCAAAGGCTGGGAATGATGTTCCCGAGCGGTCAAATCATTCGTTACCTGTGTAGAACCGAAATGAATACAGAGCTGCTTGTACTTTAAGAAAGAGTGCCTATTCCTTAATGCGGATACACGCATTGGCAAGGATGGCTGTAAGACCGCCGGTGGTAATACCACTTGAAAAGATGTTCCGAATGACATCGGGCATCTTGTCGAGGATGCCGGGCACTAACTCCACGCTCAGGCCCATGGCAAAACTGATGGCCATGACGAGAACCGCCTTGCGTGTTATCTCCGTTGCGGCGATGATACGGATGCCTGCTGCTGCGACCGTACCGAACATCAGCAGTGTCGCTCCGCCCAGCACCGCATCGGGGATGAGCGAGAAAAGCTGGCCGACAACCGGGAAAAGTCCCAACAGCACCAATGCTCCGGCGATGAAATAACCTACATAGCGGCTGGCGACCCCCGTGAGCTGTATCATACCGTTGTTCTGGGCGAAGATGGAGTTAGGGAAGCTGTTGAAGACAGCGGCCAGGAAAGAGTTGAAACCGTCGGCAAGGACTCCTCCCTGCGCCCTTTTCAGGAAGACGGGACCCTCGACGGGTTCGCCCGATATAAGCGAATTGGCAGTAATGTCGCCGAAAGCCTCAACCGCCGTGACGAGATAGATAAGCCCCAGGCCGATGATCGACCCCACGTCGAAATGCAGTCCGTATTTGAAAGGAACAGGGATGTTCAGGTTTCCGGCACCGCTGATGCGTGAGAAATCAATCAGATGAAGCGCATAAGCGGCCACACAGCCTATCAGCAGACCCAGTACGATAGACCCCATACGCAGGAAACGGTTGGACGAACGGTTGAAGAAGATGATGCTCACCAGTACCAGCAATGCCAGCCCCAGGTTCTGCAACGAACCGAAAGTACCGCCATCGACCGCCGACTGACCGCCGCCGCAGGAAGTGATACCAGCCTTGATCAGGCACATACCGATGAGCGAGACGACGATACCCGATACCAGCGGCGTAATGATCTTCCGGGTGTAAGGCAGCAGACGACTCACCACCATCTCGACGACCGATGCCACCATGCAGGCACCGAAGATGTAGCTGAGCCCCAGTCCGACATCCATCTTGCCGCCGACCACACCAAGCATCCCTGCTCCGATGATCGGACTGATGAACGAGAAAGACGTTCCCTGGATGCAGAGCAGCCCCGTCCCGACCGGACCGAACCTGCGGCACTGGACGAAAGTGGCCAGCCCCGACACGAAAAGCGACATAGAGACGAGGAAGCCGGTGGTCTCCAGGTCGAACTTCAGCGCAGAGCTGATGATGAGCGGCGGCGTGATGATAGCGACGAAGATGGCCAGCAGATGCTGCAAGGCGGCAAACAG
Source organism: Prevotella denticola (assembly GCF_900454835.1). Lineage (GTDB taxonomy): Bacteria > Bacteroidota > Bacteroidia > Bacteroidales > Bacteroidaceae > Prevotella > Prevotella denticola. The sequence goes on from NZ_UGTM01000001.1 coordinate 1,305,817, forward strand.
CGTCTCACGGAGAGGCGGACGGTCGTTCAGACCATAGATGAGTTCCTTGGACTTTTCCATTCTTTTACTTTTTAAATGCTATATACAATAAGGTGTACCATGCTTTAGGAAGCGGGAGGGGCTGGTATGCCACTTCAACGGCAGACGGATTCATCCTGCAACGGTAGCGGGCATGGAAGCCACTGAAACAAAAAAGGCGGGCACGAAGCCCACCTTGGTTTTATTCTTCTCTCAATTTGATTTCACAGTTGTCAAGCGACTCGATGATCGCCAGGCTCTCGCAGCGAACGCCTGCCGCCTCAATCACGTCACGCCCGTGCTGGAACGCTTTCTCGATGATGAAGCCCATTCCTACCAGTTCGGCACCGGCCTGCCGGCAGAGGTCGATGATGCCTTTCGCCGCATTGCCGTAGGCAAGGAAATCGTCGACGAACAGCACCTTGTCGCCTTCGCCCAGATATTCCTTGGAGATGACGACGTGGTATTCCCGCTGTTTGGTGAACGAGAAGACCGTCGTCGAAAGCATATCCCCCATTGTCGAGGGCTTCTTTTTCTTGGCGAAGACCACCGGGAGGTCGAGCAGGAAGCCCATCATGATGGCCGGTGCGATGCCGCTTGCCTCAATGGTGATGATCTTGTTGATTTCGGTTGACGCATAACGGCGGATGAACTCCACGCAAACCTGCTTCATCAGGTTAGGATCCATCTGATGATTGATAAACTTGTCTACCTTCAGGATACCGTTCGGAAAACATTTCCCATCCTTGAGGATACGGTCTCGTAATGCTTTCATTGTACAATTAATCGTTAGTCGGTTTCGGGAATTAATTGCCTGCAAAAGTACTAAAAAGATTGAACATAGCGGGTATGACATCCGCTTTTTTCACCAACTTCCCTGCAGAAAGGCACATTGACACCGACAGGTCACCGCAATTCCGAAAAGTTTTATTACTTTTGCAGCCGTTTGCCGGAAGGACAATGACTGTCCGAGCCGGCTTTTTATTCATTTTTTATATGTACAAACCAACAATTCAGAAGCGCAGCGCCCTGAAGTTCAAACACTTCTCCAACCACGGCTACTCGCTCTTCGCCGTTCTCGGCAAAGAGGTGCTGATTGGCGTACTGAGCGTCGCTACCTTGCAGCATGCTACTGCCAAAGGCATCAGCATCGAGGCTGACAAGGCCGAGACCGACTCGACTGCCAGCCGGAACGTGATGCTACAGGAAGTGAACGTGACGGGAACGCGCGCACCGCTGACAGTCAGTCAGCAGGCGAGAATGGTAACTGTACTGAGCCGTGAGGATATCCAGGCGGCGCCGGTACAAAGTGTAAATGATCTGCTGAAATATGCCGCCGGAGTTGATGTCAGGCAGAAAGGTCCTCTGGGAGCCTTGACCGACGTAAGCATCCGCGGCGGCAACTCCGAGCAGATCACCGTCCTCCTCAACGGCATCAACATCTGTGATGCACAGACTGGGCACAACGCCTTTGACTTCCCCGTCGACATCAGCGAGATTGAACGGATCGAAGTTCTCGAAGGCCCGGCAGCCCGCGTTTACGGCACATCTTCTTTACTGGGTGCCATCAACATCGTAACCCGGACACCGGAAAAGACAAGCCTTTCCGCCCATGCAGAGGGCGGTTCCTACGGCTACTTCGGTGTCGGCATACGGGGAAACATCGCATCCGCCAACCGGTGGAACAACCAGCTGTCGGCCTCTTACACCCGCAGCGACGGATATCTCCGCAGCAAGGCCGGCAGCCTCAATGCGGATTACCGTACGGCAAAAGCCTTCTATCAGGGCAACTACACGGATGAGGACATGGCCGTGAGATGGCACGCCGGACTGAGTGTAAAGGACTTCGGGGCAAACACTTTCTATTCCGCACGGTATGACGACCAGTTTGAACATACCTTCAAGACCTTCACCGCTCTGCAGGCCGAGAATCTGCACGGACGCTTCCACATCCGCCCGTCCATCTACTGGAACCGCAGCATGGACCGCTTCGAGCTTTTCCGTGATGCCCCTGACAAATATCCGTTCAACTATCACCGTACCGACATCTATGGTGTGAACCTCAATGCTTATTTCGACTGGACGCTCGGACGGACGGCTGTGGGTGCGGAACTCCGCAACGAAGACCTCGTCAGCGGCAACCTCGGCGAACCGCTCTCCCGGCCGAAACACATCCACGGGACAGACCGTGACTACACCGTAGGACTGAACCGGACGAACATCCAGTTCATCCTTGAACACAACATTATCCTCGAACGTTTCACCCTCTCTGCCGGTCTGATTGCCGTCAGGAACAGTCAGGCGGATATGCCCATGCGTGTCTATCCGGGCATCGATGCCAGCTACCGCATGGGAAACTGGAAGCTGTATGCCTCCTACAACTCGTCGCTCCGTATGCCGTCGGTCACGGAACTGTTCTATTCCGTCGGCGGCTACAAGGCCGACAAGCATCTCCGTCCGGAAGAACTCTCGGCACTGGAAACAGGCTTGAAGTACGATGACAAGGGCATCACCGCAAAGGCAAGCCTCTACTGGAACCATCACCGGAACCTCATCGACTGGATTTCCGACGGCACCAAGGATGCCAATGGAGCACTGGTATGGAAGAGCGTGAACTTCGGGACAATCAACGACTTCGGTGTGGAAGCAGCGGTCGACCTCAACCTCCACCAGCTCCTCCCCACCCAACGTTTCTTCAGGAAGATAGGTGTAGCCTATAATTTCATCAACCAGGACAAGGCCGAAGAGAAAGGCAATGTGAGCAAATATACCTTGGAATACCTGAAGCACAAGCTGGTCTGCACACTCCAGCTCAACCTCTGGCACAGCCTCGACCTCGGTCTGAACTACCGATTCCAGCACCGCATGGGAAGCTACATCGACACGAACAACGAGCGGCACGATTACAGAAGCTACGGCATCGTTGACGCAAGGATGAGCTGGAATGCACAGAAGTGGGCGGCATACGTCGAGGGGAACAACCTCTTCGGAACGCATTACGTCGACTACGGAAACGTACCGCAGCCCAGTGTGTGGGTCGTTACAGGTATCAGCATCCATCTGTAAGCCTCTATCTTATATTGGCTTATGAGTCTTCCCAATAACCGGGGAAGAAGCCTTTTGCTTTCTACATTAATAAAAGGAGTGAGACTGTATCAAGACAATGACTTTGATACGGTCTCACCCCTTTGTGGTTGATACAGCCAGACGTATAATCACTCACATAACGGTGAACACGTACATACAGCGAGACAAGCCCCATAAGACTAAAACAACGTATGAGAACAAGTAACAGCATTCTTCCGACAACTACTAAAATTAACTTATAGATATTTACGTATGTTAATTATCGGGCGTCGAATGCGTAATTCCATCCCCTGAAATGTTATATTTGTAGTATAAAACCTAAAAAGGGGCAATTGTGTCCGGCCGGTTCATGGAACTTTCCCATATCCTCATCCGGGACAGAGGCACACCTAAGCAAACGGTATCATCCGGAAGCAGAGAATACAACGTATTCCACTGACTACGATATCCCCTGACAGGTTTCACCTAAATCGAATAAGATTATCAACAAATACAAATTACGAATGAGAAAAGGAAAGATTCTACCAGTAAGTGTTTTCCTGTCTTGCTGCTGTCTGAATGCTTTTGCCAGCAGTCATGCCGGTCTGTCCGGCAACTTTGGCAAGAACGTTATTGCCGCAGCTGTAAAGGCGAATGCCTCAAAGATTCAGGGGACACAGCAGTCGGATGGTGATGTAAAGGTCACCGGAACCATCGTTGACAACACGGGCGAGCCGGTCATCGGCGCAACGGTCCGTGTCAAGGACACGCAGAACGGCACGACAACCGACCTCGACGGCAAGTTCGCACTTACGGCGCACAAGGGTGCGACACTTGTCATCAGCTATATCGGAATGAACACCGAGGAAGTGAAAGTCACCGGCAATGCTCCACTGACGGTTACGCTGAAAGCCGAGGCACACCAGATTGAAGAGGTCGTGGTAACGGCTCTGGGTATCAAACGCTCGGAAAAGGCATTGAGCTACAACGTACAGAAAGTAGGCGGTGAGAGCCTTACAACGGTCAAGAACCCCAACTTCATGAACTCTCTCTCCGGCAAGGTGGCCGGCGTGAACATCAACGCCTCTTCTGCCGGCATGGGTGGTGCTGCCCGCGTCGTGATGCGCGGTCCGAAATCCATTACCCGCAGCAACCAGGCGTTGTACGTCATCGACGGTGTACCGGTGAACAACACTTCACAGGGTGAAATCAGCGGCGGCGCATTCAGTTCGCAGCCGGGTTCGGAAGGCATTGCCGACATCAACCCCGAGGACATCGAGTCGATCAGCGTCCTCAGTGGTCCTGCCGCTGCAGCCCTCTACGGTTCGGCTGCCGCACAGGGCGTCATCATGATCACCACCAAGAAAGGCAAGGAAGGCAAGGTGAGCGTGACGGTCAGCAACAGTACACAGTTTGCCAACCCGTTTGTGATGCCGGAGTTCCAGAACTCCTACGTCAACCGTGCCGGCGAGGTGAAGTCGTGGGGTGCCAAGACACCGTCGGCCTACGGCAACTACGAGCCCAAAGACTTCTTCAATACCGGTACGAACGTACAGAACAACGTGTCGCTGACTGCCGGTACCGACAAGAACCAGACCTACATCTCCCTGGGTACGACGAACGCAAGAGGTATCATCCCCAACAACAAGTACGACCGTTACAACTTTGCGTTCCGCAATACGACAACGTTCCTGAACGACCGGATGACGCTCGACTTCAGTTTCAACTACATTAAAGAGCACGATACGAACCTGACGGCTCAGGGCCAGTACTTCAACCCGCTGACAGCCGTCTACCTGTTCCCACGCGGTGAGAGCTTCGATGCCATCCGCACATTCGAAATCTACGACGAGTCGAGAGGCATCAATGTGCAGAACTGGAACTTCGGCGACGCATTGAGTATGCAGAATCCTTACTGGGTGGCAAAGCGCATGGTACGCTCCAACAACCGCAGCCGCTACATGGTCAGCGCAAGCCTGAAGTACAAGATTTTCGACTGGATGGATGTAGTGGGCCGCCTGCGCTGGGATGATGCCAACACGAAGCAGGAGGACAAGCGATATGCTTCTACCACGAACCTCTTTGCCCACTCAAAATACGGTTTCTACGGATATGACAAGGTGAACGACCGTTCCCTCTACGGCGACTTGATGTTCAACATCAACAAGACGCTGGACGACTTCTCCGTATCAGCCAACCTCGGTGGTTCGTTCTCTCGCATCAAGTACAATGTAACCGGTTTCCAAGGCGGTCTGAAAGCTCCGTCCAACCTGTTCACACCGAACGCCATCGACTACGGTACGGCTACGGCAGACAACCGTCCTATTTATACTGACAATGCCCACAAGATCAACTCCCTCTTTGCCAACGTCGAACTGGGATGGCGCAGCATGCTGTTCATGACCCTCACCGGTCGTAACGACTGGGATTCGGCACTGGACGGTACCGACAACGTGTCTTTCTTCTATCCGTCAGTAGGTATGTCCGCCGTCATCTCGCAGATGGCGAAACTCCCGTCATGGATCAGTTACATGAAGGTACGCGGCTCATGGGCATCGGTAGGTTCGGCCATCTCGCCCAACATCACCTCACCGTGGCGCTACGTCTACAACCCGGCATCCGGCACTTACAGCACCGTTACCTACAAGTTCCCGAAGAACTTCCGTCCTGAGCGTACCAACTCGTGGGAGGCTGGTCTGACGACACGGTTCTTCAACAACGCTCTGACCTTGGATGTCACGCTCTATCAGTCGAACACCAAGAACCAGACATTCCTCCGTCCTATCACCGGCGGACAGGGATTCACTTCCGAGTATGTACAGACCGGTAACGTGCGGAACCGCGGTATCGAGCTGTCACTGGGCTACAACCACACATGGGGCGACTTCGCATGGAGCAGCAGCTTCACTTACAGTGCCAACCGCAACAAGATCGTCGAGCTGCTCAACGACCCGAACGAAGTCATCAACCAGGGCGGTCTAAATGGTGCGAACATCATCCTGAAAAAGGGCGGCACGATGGGAGATGTCTACATGACGAGCGACTTCAAGCGTGACGCTGAAGGCAACATCGCTGTCAAGGACGGCAATGTATCACAGGTGAACCTTCCCAACCCATCCTACCGTGGCTCCGTACTGCCGAAGGGCAATATCGGTTTCTCCAACGACTTCTCATGGAAAGGCTTTAACCTCGGTTTCGTTGTCACGGCACGCTTCGGCGGTATCGTCATGTCGCAGACACAGGCGCTGATGGATGCCTACGGTGTTTCCAAGGCTTCTGCAGAGGCACGCGACAAGGGTGGCGTAGCCGTCAACAAGGGTCTGGTTTCAGCCGAGAAATACTACTCTGTAGTCGGTGGTGACAACCCCATCTGGTCTGAATACATCTACAGTGCAACCAACGCACGTCTCCAGGAGGCCCACCTCTCTTATACTTTCCCACGCCGAATGCTTTCCGGCATGGAGCTGACGCTCGGTCTGACAGCCAACAACCTGTTCATGATCTACAACAAGGCACCATTCGACCCGGAGGCAACAGCGTCAACAGGAACCTATTACCAGGGCTTCGACTACCTCATGCAGCCGAGCCTCCGCACACTTGGTTTCAACGTAAAACTGAAGTTCTAACTATCACACTGATTTAATCAATTCGAAATGAAAAAGAACAATATATACAGAACTGTCACTGCCTGCACCTTTGCGAGTGCGGTACTATTCTCAATTCCGTCCTGTACGGATGGCTTCCATGAGGCCAACCGTCCGGGGACAGGAGCCTCTGCAGAGGATCTGAACCGTGACAACTACATGACATCCTCGTTTATCGTTCAGATGGAGAACGAAGCTTTCCCTGAGCAGGAAAACACCTACCAGATGAACCAGGACCTCATCGGCAACTACCTGAGCCGCTACATGACCTATGCCAACAACGGTTTTGCCGAGAAGAACTTCGCCCGCCTGAATGCTCCCAACGGATGGGTGCGCTATCCGTTCAAGGACTCCATGCCCAAGACGGTATCGGCCTTCAAGGAGATTGCACGCGTCACCAACGGTCAGGGACTGAACTATGCCTGGGCACTGATTCTCCGCGCACAGTCGTTCATGCGGCTCACGGATATGTACGGTCCGATTCCCATCGGGGCAGATCCCAACGACGGCAACGCCTACTCTTCACAGGAAGATGTCTACAAGAGTCTGATTGCCGATCTCAATAAAGCAACCGGAATCATCAGCCCGCTGGTGGCTGCCAACCCCGACCTTACCGTCTCTGCAGAGCATGACAAGGTATATCAGGGCAAGTTTGCCAAGTGGCTGAAATATGCCAATTCGCTGAAACTCCGCATTGCCATCCGCATCCGCTTCGTTGCTCCTGCACTGGCAAAGCAGCTGGGCGAACAGGCCGTACAGGATGGGGTCATCACGAGCAATGAGGACAACTGCACCATCGCTTACACACCCAACGGACAGTACAAGACCTCTGTTGAGTGGGGCGACAGCCGTGCCTGTGCCGACCTTGAATGCTATCTTGCAGGTTATAACGACCCGCGTCTCGCCAAGTTCTTCAAGCCGACAGAGGAAGCAGGCCCACGTGCCATCATCGGCTGCCGGGCTGCTGCCAAGATCGGAAACAAGACCACAGCCGACAAAGCCTACTCTGCCGCCAACATCAACCAGAACAGCGAGGGCGTATGGCTCACCGCTTCCGAGATGGCTTTCTGCCGTGCGGAAGGAGTGCTGGCTGGCTGGAGCAACATGGGCGGGACAGCCCAGTCGCTCTATGAGGAGGGCGTAAGACTTTCCTTCGAGCAGTGGGGCGCAGGCGATGCGACAAGCTATCTGGCCGACAACACGTCCACTGAAGCCGATTATGTCGATCCCATCAGCGAATACGGCGGCAATGTTAGTGCCGTAAGCAACATCACCATCAAGTGGGACGATGCGGCTACCGATGACCAGAAGCTGGAGCGGCTTGCCACACAGAAGTGGATCGCCATGTTCCCGAACGGGCAGGAAGGCTGGTGTGAAATCCGTCGTACAGGCTATCCGAAGGTGTTCCCTCTGGCACAGCCGACCGACTACAGCATCCAGGTTGCCAACCGCATTCCCTTCGACATAGACGAGGCTACCAACAACAAGGACAACTACCTCAAGGCCGTACAGCTGCTGAACGGAGCAGACGACTACGCTACCAAGATGTGGTGGCAGCGCAGATAAAACATCATTCATCAACAAACATTCGATAGAAAATGAAGAATATAATCAAGATATTCCTGCTTTCCGCCTGCGCTGCAACGGCTTTCACAGCCTGCAGCGACTGGACAGAAACAGAGACAAAGAACGGAGCCGACCTCACCCACTCCAACAAGTCCGAGGCGTATTACGCACAGCTCCGCAACTACAAGAAAACCGACCATGCCGTAGCTTTCGGCTGGTTCGGCAACTGGACAGGAACTGGCGTGACGTATGAGAACTCCTTGGCAGGCCTTCCTGACAGCACCGACTTCGTTTCTCTGTGGGGCAACTGGAAGAACCCGACCGAGGCCATGCTCAACGACCTGCGGTTCGTTCAGCAGACCAAGGGCACGAAGGTGCTCATTTCCTGCCTTGTCTTCGACATCGGCGACCAGATCACCCCGACACAGACAGACAAGTCCATCACCTGGAAGGAATGGCGGCACAAGTTCTGGGGATGGGGCGACGACGAGGCTTCACAGATTGCCGCTACCGAAAAGTATGCCAATGCCATCTGCGACACGATCGACAAGTACGGTTACGACGGCTTCGACCTCGATGCCGAGCCAGACTATGCACAGCCTTTCGCTACAGAAAAAGAGCTGTGGGTCAACCCCAAAGTCATGGAGGCTTTCGTAAAGACCATGTCCAAGCGCATCGGCCCGAAGTCGGGTACAGGACGTATGTTCGTCGTCGACGGACAGCCTGAAAGAATCCCGGCAGAGTATGGCAACGACCTCAACTACTTCATTCTCCAGGCCTATGCAAGCTCAAGCAATTACGGCCTGAACGAACGTTTCGCCGTACAGGCAGACCATTTCAAGGATCATCTTACACCGGCACAGGTGGCCAGGAAGATCATCGTATGCGAGAACTTTGAAAGTTCTGCCGGCACAGGCGGCGCCAGGTTCACCCTGGACAACGGTACGGTCGTTCCCTCCCTGTGGGGTATGGCTTACTGGCGACCCACCTATGACGGCGTGTCCTACAGCAAAGGCGGCGTCGGCACCTACCACATGGAATACGAATACAACGTTTCCGGACAGACCGGCAACTATCCGTTCCTGCGCAAGGCCATCCAGATCATGAACCCATCTATCCATTAATCAAGACTATCAAATGATGAAATACAACATTTCAAAGCACGTCATGGGAGGGCTCGCAGCAGCCTCCCTGATGCTGCTGACAGCCTGCAACAATGCGGAATACTCTCCACTTTCCAACCAGGCTTACATCGCACAGACCAATACCAACGGCAACTCCAACGAAAAGGTAACCATCGGCAACACCGCCGTAACCACCTCTGTGAACGTGCGCCTGTCCGACCCGGCTATGGGAAACAGCACATTCGAGGTCGTGACAGACGAAAGCGCACTCGATGCTTACAACCAGCGCAACGAGACTTCCTACAAGGTTCTGCCGAAGGATTTCTACAGCCTGTCAGGTTCTGAAGTGACCATTGAAGCCGGGAAGACAACCTCATCGGCCGTAACACTGACCATCAACCCGTTGACACAAGCACTGAAGGAAAGCGGACAGAAGTATGCCGTCGCGCTTCGCCTGAAGAGCAAGGACGGGAAATATGACGTGCTGAACTCCGGCAGCACGATGGTTTACCTGCTCGACCAGGTCATCTACCAGGCAGTACCGACCATCAACGCATCGCACAACATCCACTTCACCATGCGCCAGGCATACGACCTGAACGAGTGGACACTGGAGTTCAACGTCAACATGAGCGAGCTGGGCAAGGGCCTGGGCGAGCTGAACAACCAGGCACTCTTCGGTGCATGGGGCAGCAACGGCGGTGAAATCTACACCCGCTTCGGTGATGCTCCGATCGAGGGCAACCGCCTGCAGATTAAGACGCAGGGCACACAGATGAACAGCAAGATGCTCTTCGATGCGAAAAAATGGTATCACATCGCCTTCGTCTGCACAGGAACGAAGCTCTACCTCTACGTCAACGGCGTACTCGACAACTCCATGTCGCTGCCCGGCAATGCGACCAACATCGCCAGCCCGATCAACTTCGGCAACACCGATTACCTCAGAGCCGACGTAAAAGTCAGTGAGCTGCGCTTCTGGACCAAGGCACGCACACAGGCACAGGTGCTCAACAACATGTACGCCTGCGACCCGAAGAGCGACGGTCTGGAAGCCTACTGGAAACTGAACGAGGGACAGGGCGACACCTTCGCCGATGCGACAGGCCACGGCAACACCGGCAAGTGCGTGGCTGTTCCTGACTGGGAACAGAATGTAAGAATCGATGGAAAATAAGTTTTAAAACAAGACCCAATCATGAACAAGAATATCATCAAGACAGTGCTGGCAGGCTCAATGGTAGCCGCCGTACTGACAGCCTGCCAGAGCGAACCGGAAGTGGGAAGCTCGCTCTACCCTACTGCAGAAGAGAACTACGACACAAAGGCCTATCTCTACACCGGTACAGGCGACGACAACAAGGTCACGCTGTCAGGGGTGAAATCGGCAACGGATGTCACCCTGGCGAACGACAGTGCGCTGATCTACGTACGCCTCTCCTCACCGGCAGACAAGGACGTTACCGTCAGCGTGGCTGCTAGCACCGAGAATGTCAAGACGCAAGGCAATGAGGAAGTGATGGGCACGAATGCCATCCAGCTGAACCGGACGACCGTCACTGTACCCAAAGGGCAGGTGACAGCCTCCAATCCTGTCGTCGTGAAGCTGAAGGCGGGCGACGACCTCAAGAAAATCCCCATGCTGAAGAACGGTGTCGTTGCCGTAGCCATCACATCCGTTGACGGTGCGGCCGCCGGCAGTTCCTACAACACAGCACTGGTGGCGACCCGTTTCAGTTTCGAGAACATCAATCCCGCCGGCGAGCTGAACTACGACAAGAGCATCAGCTACGACCAGTACACCATGTCGACCAACCTCAGAGGAATGAATGCCAGCAAGCTGAACGACGGCAGCAAAAACACGTACATCTACACCTATATGTCCTACGGTCCGGTGTTCACCATGGCGTTCAAGAAAGAGACCCGCCTCACCGGCATCGGCGTTCTTTCTGCATTCACGTCCTACAACTACGGTGTCAAGGAAGTTGAGGTATTCACCAGCATGGACGGTACGAAATGGACAAGCCAGGGCACGGCTACGGCAGCAACCCCCTATGACGACGACAACCCGCTGCCCATCGTCTTCTCTGCACCGGTAACCTGCAAGTATGCGAAGGTAAAGATTCTCTCCTCCTTCCATACCAGCAGCAGGCCCCTCTTTGCCGTGAGCGAGATATGGGCGTTTGAATAAGCAAGCCCGAGATAACAGTCCACAGGTGTATCAAACAGCCCGATGACCAGCCGGCAGGAATAATCCTTCCCGTCCGTCTTTGGCACAGCCGCCACATCAGGCAGGCAGGGAATCTGTCCTGCAGACCAGATATCCCGATACACCTTTCTACATTCCTGAAAGCAAAGACTCCGAAGCACAAGACCCTCTGCGGTCTGTCTGCTCCGGAGTCTTTTTTTGTCTTTTCACAACAGCGTGCCTCCACTTGGGAACAGTAGATATTTAGTGTCGTACAGACAGATGTCAGCTGCATTCTATACAGGCCTTAGTTGGAAACTTATGCGTGTGTTAATGCGAAAAAATCATTCAAAAAGTTGCATCATATTGGATATATATATTCGCAATATATTAATTAATAAAACCACCTGGTAGTAGACAATTAAGTTAGTGTCCTTAAAGCACTATTATAGAATAACTTTAATTTAGTAGAAGATATGACAGATGCAATTGTAATATTGCTGATTAGTTTACCACTGATTATAATCGGAAGAACGATCAACTCAGATTCTTCAATTAATTTTGGGACAAGAATTCCCAAATCCGAACTTAAGAGTGAAGAGGGTATCAGAAGATTGAAGAGAATAAAGATTGCACTGATGCTGGCAGGAGCCATAACCCTTGCCGGCGGTATATCATGTATCATTTTCGAGTGGGAAGAGCTTCTCTTTTGGATTATGCTTATCCCGGTAACGATAGCTGTCATTTATATGTTGTTACAGCTGTGTATGATCCAAAAGAATAAAAAAACATATACAGTTATCACATTGGTTTTCATTGGTTTCGTCATCATTCTCCCCCTTATTGATAATACTTCCAAAGACTGAAAATGACGACGATACTATCATCAAAAATGACACTTTGTTTATTGAAGGATTATACGCAAAAGAAACACCGATATCAAGCATAACCTATATAAACGGAAGTGCAATAGTACCTCCAATCGAAATGAGGACAAATGGAATATCATTTGGGGTCCTTAATGTCGGTCATTTCCGAACCAAAGACCAAAAGGATGTTTTATTGTATTTACATTCTGACGAGACGAATGTGACACATATCAAGACAAGTAACAACGAAGGTGTCTTCATCAATTTCAAGGACCCGGCTAAATCTGCTGGCTTTTCAAATAAACTGAAGGGGTCATATCTTCATCAGCCTACCCCATCCAACTAACACTGTCCATCAAAAAAGCCCCCTCATCAAAGAAAGTATGCCAGCCTTGGCTTCTGCCGCAATCCGTCTGCATTCTGACAACAGATTGCAGGAGTGTGAGCCGTCAGCACGGATGGCGTTTACCAACAATACGATTAGTGTCAGGCGTCAACACATCAGCAGGATATCAGCTTTCGTCATTACCATAACATTTTGCAAGAGAGAATGCCGACTTATACAGAAAACGTCTGCCAGCAATAACTCCCAATCTCTAAAAGGATAAACACTATTGTAAAAATGCGTTAATACGAAACAACTCTTTTCAAATGTTGCACCGGCTTGAATATTATTTAGGTAGGCTCTATACAGGTTCTAATAATTTCCTTTCCTCTAAAGAAAAGTAAATTCTTTATTCCACTGGTCCATAAATCACAGTTTTTTATGTAAATTTGCAAAATGAATCCTTGCTAAAGAAGCAATGGGAGAAAGAATAAAGATTCACAAATATAAAATCATAAAGGGAGAAGCATGCTGATAGACTATAAGAAAGTAAACATATATCAGGACGAACGGCAGATTCTGAAAGATGTAGACTTCCAGGCCGGACAGGGAGAGTTCATCTATCTCATCGGGCGTGTCGGCTCCGGAAAAAGCTCACTACTGAAGACGTTCTACGGCGAGCTGGATATTGACAGCGAAGATGCCGAAAAGGCCGTCGTCCTCGGCGAGAAAATGCCTGACATCAAACGGAGCCGTATTCCGGGCCTGCGCAAGCAGATGGGCATTATCTTCCAGGACTTCCAGCTGCTGCACGACCGATCCGTGGCAAAGAACCTCAAGTTCGTCCTGCAGGCAACAGGCTGGAACGACCGGAAGAAGATCAGCCGGCGGATTGAAGAAGTGCTGGAACAGGTGGGCATGACCGACAAGAAAGACAAAATGCCCAGTGAGCTGTCAGGCGGCGAGCAGCAGCGTGTCGCCATTGCACGTGCCCTGCTGAACACGCCGAAAATCATTCTTGCTGATGAGCCGACAGGCAACCTCGACCCGGAGACAGCCGCCAACATCGTGAGCATCCTAAAAGCTACCTGCCAGACAGGGACGACGGTGATCATGTCGACCCACAACATCAGCCTCCTGGACCGTTTTCCTGGCAAGGTCTACCGCTGCAAGGATGGCGGACTAAGCCGGCTCACCGACAAGCATGAAGCCTGCGACCTGGACGAAGAGACAACGCCCATAGAGCCGATCATCGAGCCGGCACAGGACGAATAAGCAGACGGCGTACAGCGTAAATCCACATACAGAAAAGACAGAAGATGATGAAAGTAATGAAATTCGGAGGCACATCCGTCGGCTCGCCGGAGCGGATGAAAGACGTAGCCTCACTGATAACAAGGTCTGGAGAACCCACATTCATCGTGCTCTCCGCAATGAGTGGAACGACAAACACACTGATAGAGATTTCCGACTACCTCTATCGGAAGAATCCCGAAGGTGCCAACGAACTGATCAACACCCTTGAACAGAAGTACCTCGGACACATCGAAGAGCTGTATTCCACAAAAGAATACAAACTGAAGACACGTGAGTTCCTCGGCGAAGAATTCAACTATCTGCGTTCTTTCACAAAGGACCTGTTCACCTCGTTCGAGGAAAAAAGCATCGTGGCACAAGGCGAAATTCTGTCTACCAACATGGTAGTGAACTACCTTCAGGAGCAAGGCATCAAAGCCACATTGCTACCGGCACTCGACTTCATGCGCACGGACAAGAACGCCGAGCCCGACGGTCAGTACATCAAAGATCACCTGACCGCCATCATGAAAGAGAATGAGGGCTATCAGATCTATATCACACAGGGCTTCATCTGCCGCAATGCCTACGGCGAAGTGGACAATCTGCAGCGGGGCGGATCGGACTATACGGCATCGCTTGTCGGGGCTGCCATCAATGCCGAAGAAATCCAGATCTGGACAGACATCGACGGAATGCACAACAACGACCCGCGCGTGGTAGAGAAGACCGAAGCCGTGCGCCAGCTGAACTTTGAGGAAGCTTCTGAGCTGGCTTACTTCGGGGCAAAGATTCTCCACCCCACCTGCGTGCAGCCGGCAAAATACGCCGGCATCCCGGTCCGGCTGAAGAACACGATGGATCCGGACGCTGAAGGGACCATCATCAACAACACCCTCGTGAAGGGCAAAATCAAGGCGGTCGCCGCCAAAGACAACATCACGGCCATCAAGATAAAGTCGAGCCGTATGCTCGGTGCATCCGGCTTCCTGCGCAAGGTATTCGAGATCTTCGAAAGCTACCAGACCCCCATTGACATGATTGCGACCAGTGAGGTGGGCGTGTCGATGACCATCGAAAACGACAGCCATCTGGCGGAGATTGTCGACGAACTGAAGAAGTACGGCACTGTCACCGTCGATGCAGAGATGTGCATCGTCTGCGTTGTCGGCGACCTCGACTGGAGCAATGTCGGCTTCGAGACACTGGCAACGGATGCCATGAAGGACATTCCGGTCCGCATGATCAGCTTTGGAGGCAGCAACTACAACATCTCCTTCCTGATCAGGGAGACCGACAAACAGCGCGCACTGCAGTCGCTGTCGGATGTCCTATTCAAGTAATAGAACCGGCAGCAGACCGACTTACAGGACACCCGTTCCGGAAGCGGACGCACGGCTTGAGGCCCGCCACCAGATGACTTTACAGCCCTATGTTCCACACGTCCTTACGGATAGCCGCATAATAGGATAACGCCACTATACGATGCAAATCAGACAGATGACCAACAGATTTCCGACAGACAAGTTCAAGCATATCGATACCCCTTTCTACTATTACGACTGCAACCTCCTTCGGGAGACTCTGCAGGCGATCCATGAAGAAGTGAGGACACACGCAGACTTTATCGTTCACTATGCTGTCAAGGCCAATGCCAACGCAAAGGTGCTGAAGATAATCAGCCAGGCAGGAATGGGGGCCGACTGTGTGAGCGGAGGCGAGATACGACGCTGTCTGGACAGTGGCTTCCCTGCGGGCAGCATTGTCTATGCCGGCGTGGGGAAGGCAGACTGGGAAATCAATCTCGGGCTCGACCACGACATCTTCTGCTTCAATGTGGAGAGCGTCGCCGAGCTGGAGGTCATCAACAGTCTGGCTGCGAGGAAAGGGAAAGTGGCGAACGTATGTTTCCGCATCAACCCGGATGTAGGAGCGCATACACATAAGATGATCACAACCGGACTGGCAGAGAACAAGTTCGGAATCGCCATGCAGGACATGGTGCCGGCCATCCGGGAGGCGGAAAGGATGGCGAACATCCGCTTTATCGGGCTGCACTTCCACATCGGTTCACAGATTCTCGACATGACGGACTACCGCCACCTGTGCAGCCGGATCAACGAAATACAAGACGGTCTGGAGGAGCAGGATATAAGGGCGGAGAACATCAATGTAGGCGGCGGACTGGGTATCGACTACACACAGCCGGACAGCAAAGCAGTACCCGAGTTCAAGGCTTACTTCTACACCTTTGCCCGCTATCTGAAACTGCGGGAGGGACAGAAGCTCCACTTTGAGCTGGGACGTGCCGTCGTCGGACAGATGGGAAGCCTCATTACCCGTACGCTCTACGTAAAACAGGGAATGGCAAAGCAGTTCGCCATCGTGGACGCCGGCATGACCGACCTCATCCGTCCCGCCCTCTACCATGCCAGACATGAGATAGAAAATCTGTCGAGCGATGGACCGGAACAGATCTATGATGTTGTGGGTCCCATCTGCGAGTCAAGTGACGTTTTCGCCAAGGACATCCCGCTGAATACCGTCCACCGGGGCAACCTGATTGCACTTCGGTCGGCCGGGGCATACGGCGAAATCATGGCTTCGCAATACAACTGCCGCCGGCAGCCTGTCGGCTACCTGTCTGACGAGCTTTAACAAAAACAATGCAACAAGTAAATGTTCACCTTTGATCATACAACCCTCCTCTTCTCGGCTGTGCTGTTGGCCGTGGCACTGCTGACGACCCTGTGCAATCCTTTCTTCCGCAGAGTGAGGATATCAGAACACCGGCCTGCAACGCCCGAGGCTGATGGAGAAGACACAACGGAGAGAACAGACGAAGGAGGGAAAGCTGTCGGAAGTTCGGCTATCCCTATGCTTCCGGCCGTCTCCATCATCTTCACGCCGCATGACAATGCGGAGGAGCTTTCGAAAAATCTCCCATGCTATCTGGACCAGTACTACCCGACTGATTTCCAAGTAATTGTCGTCGCTCCGCAGAACGACCATGAGACAAGTGATGTGCTGAAACGCTTCGCAGGTAACAAAAGACTCTACACGACCTTCATTCCCGAGTCATCTCGCTACATGAGCAGGAAGAAACTCGCCATCACACTTGGCGTGAAGGCAGCGAAACACGACTGGGTGATGATGGCAGACATCTGCTGCCGCCCGCAGAGCGAGGACTGGCTGCGGACGATAGCCGGCAACTGCACCGCCGGAAAGGAGCTTGTGGTAGGTTATACCCGGTACGAGGATAAGACACCAGGCTACCGCCGGTTCGAGCGATATTACCAGGCACGCTACTTCATGCGCGAGTACCAGCACGGCAAGGCTTATGCCTGCCCTTTCAACGCCCTGCTCTTCCGCAAGAGCGTCTTCCTGGACGAAGAAGGATTCCGGGGAAACCTCAAGTACCTGCGCGGCGAGTTCGATTTCATGGTGAACAAATACGCCCGGGACAGCAATCTCGCACTGGAGAATGCTCCCGGGGGAACGCTCATCGAGGAAATGCCGACAGAGAAGACCTGGATGGGCCGGCACCTCTTCTATATGGAGAACCGCCAGCACATGGAACATACTTTGCGGCATCGCTTCCTCCCATGGCTGGATCAGACGGCACTGCACGGCAACTACCTGCTACAGTGTACAGCCCTCGTTGCAGGCTTACTGTCTGGCTTCTGGACCGTTGCAGCCGCTGCCGGACTGGCACTTGTACTGACCCTTGTGCTCCGTATCCTCATCGGCAGGAAGGCACTGAGGCGGTTCGGCATGGACCTGCCGGCCTGGAAGGTCATTACCTATGAGATTGCAATCGCATGGCATCACCTTGGGTACAAGGTCAGATACCATCGTGCCAACAAGTACGACTTTATTTCTCACAAACTCTAAATGCGCATCATCCATTACATAGACGGCATAGAAGCCGGCAAACTGCTGTCAGACCATTTCCTGCGACTTGCCACGGCACAGCAGGAATATGCCGAGGTCAGGATCGTCACGCGCCGGGACGACTTCAAGAGGGTGTCTGATGAATTTCATGCAGACATCGTACACATCCATGCCTGCTGGGATTACAAAGCCGCAAGATGTGCTGCTCAAGCTGTCGGAAAGGGCTGTCCCGTCATACTGTCGCCCCACTGGGGACTTGACAGGCATACACGCATGGCAGAACGGAAACTCACGAAGCACATAAAGGCGATTCTCTACCAGAAGAGAATGGTGCAACAGGCTGACGCAATCCTCGTCTCCAGCGAACATGAGAAGAAGGACATTCTCCGGCTGGGATGGACGGAACGCATCGACGTGGTGGCTGACTGTGTTCTGGACAGGCAGCAGAGTGATGATGCAATGGCACATCAGGCAGTCGACTTCTACCGCAAAGTCCTCGACACACGCTATCAGCTTGCCATGACGGCCATGGAGAAAGATGCCATACCGAGCCTGCTGCATGCCGGATTGGCACAGGAAACGACACACAATCTTCTGTCCAGTGAACAGTTGCTGAACCTGCGGAGCCTAAATCCCGGACAATGGCAGCGCATCCTGCTCTATGCCGATGACGAAGGAGTCAGAGACATCATCGGCAACGGCATCAACCGTCTGCAGCTCAATGCACCCGACATCGATACAACGGCCATCCGGCGGTACGCCTTGTCGGCATCCAAGAACACAAATTCTGTAGACGCAAAGGAACTGTCCGGCAGCCAGCCACTCATGCGTCAGCGGCTCAACGACAATCTCAACCGGGATGAGATGCTGATCAGACAAATCATCATCATGCTGGCAAACACACGGCAGGTGGAGCGCAAAGGAAGCTTGACCCTGCGCCAGCTGGCAGACCTCTATACAGCCATCAAGTACAATGACTATGATGAGGACCGTCTGGCAGAGGTGCTCCGTCATCTGCGCATCTATCGCTACGCACGCCGCATCATCCAGCTCCTCGCTGAGAAGGTGCAGCTGAAAGAGGGATTCATGCCCTTCCCGCCGCTCAATGACAGACAGACAAGGCGTATCCTAAGAAAGAATTTCACCCAAAGACATTAGCACATGACAAACAAACATTACAATCTGAAGAAAGACGAGCGGTATCTGCAGCTGCTGGCAAAATCGTTCCCGAATATTGCCGATGCCACCACGGAGATTATCAACCTTGAGGCCATCGCACACCTCCCGAAGGGCACAGAGCACTTCCTTGCCGACATACACGGTGAATACCAGGCCTTCCAACACGTGCTGAAGAATGCCTCTGGAAACATCAAGCGAAAAGTAAACGAGCTCTTCGGCGACACCCTCCGCAGCACAGAGAAGCGCGAGCTGTGTACTCTGATCTACTATCCGGAACAGAAACTGGAACTCGTCAAACACGAGGAAAAGGACATAAAGGACTGGTATCACATTACCATCTACCGTCTGGTAGAGGTGTGCCGCGACGTGTCCAGTAAATACACCCGCTCAAAGGTACGCAAATCCTTGCCGGCAGATTTCTCCTATATCATACAGGAGCTGCTGCACGAACATTCGGATGACAAGGACAAGACCGACTATGTGAGCGCCATCATCAAGACGATCATCTCTACCGGACGTGCCGACGACTTCATTACGGCCATCTGCGAAGTCATACAGCGGCTGGCCATCGACCAGCTGCACATTCTGGGCGATGTCTACGACCGCGGACCAGGCGCCCACATCGTGATGGACACCTTGCAGAACTACCACACATGGGACATCACCTGGGGGAACCACGACATCCTGTGGATGGGAGCCTGTGCCGGCAACGATGCCTGCATCTGTAACGTCATCCGCATCGCCCTGCGTTATGCCAACATGGCTACCATCGAAGACGGATACGGCATCAATCTCATCCAGCTGGCCACCTTCGCCATGGACGTATACGGCAATGACCCCTGTGAAGAGTTTATGCCGAAAGTGTCGAAAGACAACCCGCTTGACGACCGCAACATGACGCTGACCGCACAGATGCACAAGGCCATCAGCATCATACAGTTCAAGATAGAATCGCAGATGATCAGCCGCCATCCTCTATGGAAAATGGATGACCGCCGCCTACTCCACGCCGTCGACTACAAGAAAGGAACCATCGTCGTGGACGGAAAAGAATACAAGATGCGCTCCTGCAACTTCCCGACCATCAACCCTGGGCAGCCCGACCAGCTCACCGAGGAGGAACAGGCACTCATCGACCGGCTGCACCATTCGTTCACGTCAAGCGAAAAACTGCGCAGCCATATCCAGTCGTTGCTCCGCCACGGCTGTATGTACAATATCGTCAACCACAACCTGCTCTATCATGCCTCCATCCCGCTTACAAAAGACGGAAAGCTGAAAGAGGTGGAGATAGCACCCGGGGAGAAGCTGAAAGGGAAGGAACTGCTCTACCAGACAGGCATGAAGATCCGTTCTGCTTTCCAGTCGAACAACGACCTGCAGACCGAGGAAGAACACCAGGATGCCGTCGACTTCTTCCTCTATCTATGGTGCGGACCAGACAGTCCCCTCTTCGACAAAGCCAAGATGGCCACCTTCGAACGCTATTTCCTTGCCGAGAAGGAAACCCACAAGGAAGAGAAAGGCTACTATTTCAGTATGCGCGACAACGAACAGATTGTCGACATGATCATGGACGAATTCCATGTACCGCAACCCAACCGCCACGTCATCAACGGCCATGTTCCTGTCCATGTCGTCAAGGGCGAGAACCCTATCAAGGCCAACGGCAAGCTGATGGTCATCGACGGGGGCTTCTCGCAGGCCTATCACAAGGAAACCGGAATAGCAGGCTACACTCTCGTCTATCATTCCCGCGGCTTCCAGCTCGTCCAGCACGAGCCGTTCACGTCGGCTGAAGATGCCATCAAACGGGGGACAGACATTGTCTCGACAACCCAGATCGTAGAGATGAACCAGCATCGCCTCCGCGTGGAAGACACTGACAAGGGTATGGAACTGAAGCTCCAGATTGAAGCGCTCAACGAACTTCTCTATGCCTACCGCTGCGGTTTCCTCACCGAGCACGAGCGGAAGACACCGCCCAAGGCATAAAAACAGAGCAACAGAAAAACAGCGTAACAGCAGGGAAAAAGTATGGTAGTAGCCGATTCCACCAAGGAGATGCCGGCATCCATACTTTTTCCCTGCTGTTACGCTGTTTTAGAACCTGCACCTTAAATAAATACGCCGGTTCGATAACACACTTCCCCAGACACGGAATCACAATACCGTCTCATGCAGATGCAGTCTGAAAGCAACACAGAACAAGGAAGACCTGTACAACAGCTATTTGTGTCTGCTTTCTATTCCTATTGTCCTACTTGGAAACAAGAATATATACGCCGCCTTTGACCGTCGGGAAACTGATTTCATCATTGCCTGTGCATTCATAAGCAAGCGGTTTTCCATCGCCTGCCGTCAACTTGAAATCATCTGCCACACCGGCATACTTCACCACACAGACCGTGCCCGCATGAGAGACTATCCGTATTTCCTCCGCCCGGGCTTTCACCCAGGTAATGTCGACCGTGAAGTTGCCGACAGCCTTCAGCCCCTTGACAGCACCCTTGGTCCAGAAGTCCGTCGGCAGAGCAGGGAGAATAACGAGCTTGCCGTTGTAGCTCTGCAGGAGCATTTCGGCAATGCCGGCCGTATAGCCGAAGTTTCCGTCAATCTGATAAGGTGCGTGTGCATCCCAGAGATTCTCATAGATTCCGCCCGCCCGCTCGTCCACGTCCGTCGACCAGGTCTGCTGCAAGGCCCGCCGGATAAGGTTGTGGCAGTGCAGTCCCTCGTGAGCACGGGCATTGAGATTGATTTTATGGCCGAGCGACCAGCCTGTTCCGTGACCGTCTCCACGGGCAAGCAGCGATGTACGGGCTGCCCGGAACACGGTCTTGTCGCCGTCTTCACTGATCTGGCTGCAAGGATAGAGCCCCATCAGGTGGGAGATATGGCGGTGCGTCCTGTACTCGTCCACACCGACCCTGCCCGGGTTGTCAAACTGTGAAGTGTATTTCCATTCACGCAGATAAGTCTGTCCGTCAGCGGGATTGACCTCCGTATGGCAGCCGTCATCCAACCTGGCGAAACAACCGGCAAGCGAATCAAGGAACGTCCTTGAGACCATATCGTCACCAAGCACCTTGATGGCCTTGCGTGTACTGTTGAACAGATCCCAGACCAGCTGCTGGCTGTGTGCAGTGGCATTCTCCGTCGGTCCGTGCTCCGGCGACCACTCGTCAGGGCACTCGTAGGTGCCGTCCGAGGCCTTCACCAGTTTTCTGAGCCAGTAGTCGACAGCCGACTTCATGACCGGGAACGCCCGTGTACGCAGGTATTCCCTGTCCATCGTGTACATATAGTGCTGCCACAGATGCTGGCAATACCATGCATTGGCAACGGTATAGGTATCGGCAAAGGTGGTGCCGGATCCATAGATGTTATTCTCCGTAGGCAATGTCCATCCTGCATCCACATGACCCATGTCTTTTGCAAAGCGGTGCCAGGAAGGTCTCACGCAGGCTTCACGATAAATATAATCAAGGAAAGGACGGTGCAGTTCCGAGAGGTTGGTCGGCTCTGCAGGCCAGTAATTCATCTGCACATTGATGTTGGCATGGATATCGGCGTGCCAGGCCGGCGTGTTGCTGTTGTTCCAGATTCCCTGCAGATTGGCAGGAAGAGAGACACCACGGCTGGAGCTGATGAGCAGGTAACGCCCGTAACTGAAGTATAGCTCCTCCAGGAAGAGGTTGTCATGCGGATTGTCACGATAGCTGCTGATCAGCTGTGGGGTCGAAATGTCAGCCTTGCTGTCGCCGAGTGTGAGCTGACAACGGTCGAAGAGCGACCTGTAGTCGGCCTTGTGGGCAGCCAGCAGTGCGGCATATCCCTTTCGCTGTGCGCTGTCGACGGTAGCCGCTGCACGACCGGCAAGACGGCCGGATCCGGCAACATACTCCGGTGCATCAGGGTCGAAGTCGGTCAGCCCACGGAGGAAAACCGTCATGCAGTCAGCATTGCTCACCTCGATAAGTCCTCTTGCATTTTTCCTGACCTTACCGCCTTCGGTCACGACACGTGCAGTACAGCAATAACTTTCAGGCGTGGCAGCGCCACCGTCTTTCTGTCGGGCAATCTGCCCATCGAAGGTAATCGTAGCCTGATTTACCTTGTCCACCACATAACGTACATGTCCTCCGTTCTGGTCCATCAGCGCAAGCGTCGTGCTGATTTTCCCTCTCTGCGAGGCTGTGTAACGGATAACGATACAGCTGTCAGGATTGCTTGCGAAGTAAGTACGGCGGTACGCCACCCCGTCCATGCAGAACTGCACACCTGCCACGGCATTGTTGATGTCAAGGTAACGCACATAATCCGTCACCTTCTTCATGCCGTGGCTGCTGATGAAGAGGTTGCCGAAGTTAAGATAACTGCCATAATCAGCCGTGCTGGTCAAGCCACCGAGCTTACCGCTCCATAGGGTCTTGTCGTTGAACTGCACGTCGTCAACAGCTACCTGTCCCATCAGGGTTGCCCCGAACTGACCGTTACCGATGGGCAGACAGGAGGTCATCCAGTTTGTTGCTGGCTTTGTGTACCATAGCGTATATTTGTTTTCAGGCCTGAATGCAGCAATGCCTTCAACACGTACCGGCTCGTCAGCAGATACAAGATGGGAAACATGACCTCCTTCCCTGCAAACGAACCCTGTCGTTTCAGGACTGTTCTGCCGGACGCAGTCCGCTGGTCTCTCTTCTGCAAGTGCGCCTGCACTCACTGCAAGAAGCATGGCCGCAAGCCAGATCTTTGTTTTCTCGTTCATTTATAGATAGACATATCCTATGTATCGGATGGGGCTTACCCGGTCTTCGGACAGGTTCTTAGTTTTCAATTGAACACAAACTTTTGTTTCTGTGTGACAAAGATACACCATTTTTTTGAATCTGCGACGTGTTAAAGAGGTCTTTTTGATAATCAGGTGGTCAAACTAAAACTCATGCCATAGGCAGAGGCAGCCAATCAGACTACAAGCATCTTATACCGAACTCACGTGGAAACGCTTCAATCCAATCGGTTGAACGGATTGTTCCCGACCGGTTGGGAACAGAGTTCCCAAGCGTTGGGAACACGAGTCCCAGGCGTTGGGAATACGAGTCCGGGACGTTGGGAATACGAGTCCGGGACGTTGGGAAAAGTGCTCCAGATGCAGTTTACAATGTTTGGGGTTGACTACCTTTCGTCCTGCGCTTAAACTTGACTGACAGGGGTAAGCTCCTTTGCTATGTTCTGACACAACATAAACAAAAAAGAAGGATACCGCCAGGGCAATATCCTTCCAATACCAATATTTCCGTACCAGGGCATCCGGTTCCCCTATGGAGAAGAGAAAACAGGATGCAGTCTTTCCTACAGGAATACACACCCCATACATCTGCAAACAGAAGTCCGACAAAGATGTACAGAACAGCATTCCTGCATCCAGAGACTACAACGTTCCGTTGTTAGCCTGGCGGACCATCTCGGAAGAAGCATAGAGATATACTTCCACACGACGATTCGCCTGGCTAATCGTCTTGTTCTCAATAGGGTTGGAGCTGCCAAAGCCCTGTACCGAACGAATCTGACGGCCGGTAACGCCCCGCCCCTTCAGGTAAGACGACACCGCCTCGGCACGACGCTGTGACAGCGGCAGGTTGATATTGTCGTTACCGGAAGCGTCAGTATAGCCCTGTATGGCAACGTCACAGTTGGAGTTACGCTTCATCAGGGCAGCGAACTTTGTGAGGTCGTTCTTGGCAGAAGCGCTTAATTTGGAACCGTTCAATGGGAAGAGGATACCCGAATCGAAGGTGACCTTCACACACTCCAGTCCGTTGGCATCCGTCACTTTGTCGACACGGGCGTTGGGAAGAGTCTGGGCAGTCTCACGTGCCACCTTGTCCATGTGACGGCCGATAAGTGCGCCGGCTCCGGAGCCGATGGCACCGCCAATGGCTGCGCCAATCGCCGTGCTCTTCCCATTGTGACCTATAATCTGACCGACGATGCCGCCGAGTGCCGCTCCGGCACCACCGCCAATCAACGTTCCTGTTCCCTGTTTTGTCTGACAACTTACGACAGTCAGTAAACACATCCCGGCTGCCATCATTTTCATATTCTTCATAACCAAAACTGTTAATTGATTAATAATTATCCTTTACTTTCCAAGGATTGGCCTTTGCAGCCGCACCTGCATAAATTAATTCATGCAAAGTTAAACAAATATATGCTGTGAGGCATCTATTGCCAACATTTTTTTGTATTTTTGCAGAAAATTAGCTGCACTCGACAAATGGAAGCGAGCTTCCTTTGCACTCGTTTGCATAATTCCTGCACAAAATTATCAATTCCCGGAAAAGGGACAAAAGGGAAACTCCTACAAGAAAACGGAAATCCCCTAAAAGTGCAGAACAAAGCAGAAAAAGACTTATGGCAAAAGAACTGAAACACATGACCAAGAGAGCAGAGAACTACTCTCAATGGTACAACGACCTGGTAGTGAAGGCAGAACTGGCAGAGCAGTCTGCCGTACGCGGCTGCATGGTCATCAAACCCTACGGCTATGCCATCTGGGAGAAGATGCAGGCACAGCTTGACAAAATGTTCAAGGAGACCGGCGTACAGAACGCCTACTTCCCGCTACTGATTCCGAAGAGCTTTCTCTCCCGCGAGGCTGAACACGTGAAGGGATTCGCCAAGGAGTGTGCCGTGGTTACCCATTACCGACTAAAAGCAACGGAGGACGGCAACGGCGTCGAGGTCGACCCCAATGCGAAACTGGAGGAGGAACTCATCATCCGCCCTACGAGCGAGACTATCATCTGGAACACCTATAAGAACTGGATTCACTCATGGCGCGACCTGCCGCTGATGTGTAACCAGTGGTGCAACGTCATGCGCTGGGAAATGCGTACACGTCCGTTCCTCCGCACATCGGAGTTCCTCTGGCAGGAGGGTCACACCGCTCATGCTACACGTGAGGAGGCAGAGAAGGAGGCACAGACCATGCTGCACGTGTACGCTGACTTCGCTGAAAAATGGCTTGCCGTACCTGTTGTGCAGGGCGTGAAGAGCGAGACGGAGCGTTTCGCCGGTGCTTTGGACACCTATACCATCGAGGCCATGATGCAGGACGGAAAGGCCCTGCAGAGCGGGACCTCCCACTTCCTGGGACAGAACTTCGCCAAGTCGTTCGATGTCACTTATCTCAACAAGGACAACAAGCCGGAGTATGTATGGGCAACATCATGGGGGGTCAGCACACGCCTGATCGGTGCGCTCATCATGACCCACTCTGACGACAACGGCCTGGTTCTCCCTCCGCGTATCGCACCGATTCAGGTGGCCATCATCCCTATCTTCAAGGGAGAGGAACAGCTGAAGGAAATCACAGCTAAACTGCAGCCGATCATCGACCAGCTGAAAGAACTGGGCATCACTGTCAAATATGACGATTCCGACAACAAGCGTCCGGGATTCAAGTTTGCCGACTACGAACTGAAGGGTGTACCTGTACGTCTGGCTATGGGGGGCCGCGACCTGCAGGACAACACCATCGAGGTAATGCGCCGTGACACACTGGAGAAAGAAAACGTCAGCTTCGACGGCATCGTCGGGCGTGTGAAGAGCCTCCTTGACGACATTCAGGACAACATCTTCAAGAAGGCAAAGGACTTCCGCGACGCACACATCTACGAGTGCGAGGACTATGAGGAGTTCAAGGAGAAGGTAAAGGACGGAGGCTTTTTCCTCTGCCACTGGGACGGTACCGAAGAGACCGAGGCGAAGATCAAGGAAGACACTCAGGCCACTATCCGCTGCGTTCCTTATATGTTCGAGCAGACACCGGGTACGGACATGGTAAGCGGAAAGCCGGCCAAGTATCGCGTCATCATTGCAAGATCCTATTAACAGCCGGAGGCAGGGATTGAACCATCATCCCTGCCTTCCACCACCTAATAAACATTTAAACTAAACAACAACGCTTATGAAAAAGACATTTCTGACTTTTGCATTGCTCCTTGCCGTCACAGCATTGAATGCACAGACGCTCATCAAGGTTGCTCTCCAGAAAGGCGACAAGGCAACCTATGAGAACGTGACCAGCATCAATGCCGCTTCGCCTATGGGTGGCGGATCACAGAACGTGAAGATTACGAACAAGACCTGCATCGAGGTAAAGGATGCCGCCGCTGACGGTTACAAAGTGGTGTTCCTCACAAAAGACACGAAGGTGGAAGGAAACAAAGACGTGGCAATGCAGATGGGGGACAGAATCAGTCGGTTTATCGACGAAGTGCCGGTCCTCTTCCAGGTTGATGCGAACGGCAGCCTGCAGAAGCTGCTGAACTATGAAGAGGTGGTGGCGAAGATGAGCAAGGCCGCCCTTGCAGAAATCGATTCGATCTACCTGAAGAACCCCGATATGGAGAAAGCCTCACCGAAGGCAAAGATGATCATGGCACTGAACGACCTGTTCAGTGAGAAGAACATAACAGAGAGCTTCAAGGAAAAATGTCTCTTCAATCTCTACGGCAAGACACTGAAGACCGGTGAAAAGGAGAACAAAGAGATGCAGGGGATTAAAATGGCTGTCACGTATGACGTCAGCAACATCCTCGGCATGCTCTCTGTCGTAGCAAAGAGCAAAGCCGACATGGATGAAAACGAGACCAAGACCTTCCTGATCAACACCATAAAGAAAATGGGACTCGGCGAGGAGGTAACCTCGCAGATCGAGAACAACTGGGGACAGATGAAAGCCATGGGCATGACCCACATCGACATGGACGGGACTGACACCTATCATTTTCTCAAGAACGGATGGGTAAACGATCAAACCTACACAGGAAAGACGAAGATGATGGGCATGACCATGGACATCGAGTCGACATCGAAACTGACTGAGCACAGCTGGAAATAAGTCGTTTTGTCCGCCGTCATCTTCAACCATCAGCTATCTCCTCCCCTCACAATCAAGCCATCCGAGAATGTGTCCAATATCCAAGTAGGAACAGACCTGGGATATTTGACGCATTCTCCATAGGGGAGGTGAACGCTTTTAAAAAAGCATAAAAATCCCAAACGAGGCTGTATCTCGCTTGGCATTTCACATATTTATATGTACCTTTGCAAGCCGTATCAATTGGGATAACGGAAAAACCGCTATATTTTAAGGAGGAAACAGTACAGAATTCATGAGACAACTTAAGATTTCTAAAAGTATCACCAACCGCTCAAGCGAGGCACTGGACAAGTATCTTGTAGAGATTGGGCGCGAACCGATGATTACCGTAGACGAAGAGATTGAGCTGGCGCAGGAAATCCACAAAGGTGGCCGCAAGGGCGAGCGTGCCAAGGAGAAACTGATCAAGGCCAATCTCCGCTTTGTCGTCTCTGTAGCTAAACAGTATCAGCACCAAGGACTGTCTCTCACCGACCTTATCGACGAAGGGAACATCGGGCTGGTAAAAGCAGCGGAGAAATTTGATGAGACACGTGGTTTTAAGTTCATCTCATACGCTGTCTGGTGGATTCGTCAGAGCATTCTGCAGGCCATCGCCGAGCAGAGCCGTATCGTGCGCCTGCCGCTGAATCAGGTGGGAGCTATCTCCAAGATCAATCAGGTGACGAACGAGTTTGTACAGAAACACAACCGTCGTCCGTCTATCCATGAGCTGGCAGAACTGACCGGCATTGATGAGGCACGCATCCGCCAGAGCCAGAGTGCAGACAATCACCACATGAGTATCGACGCTCCATTTAGCGATGACGACGACAACTCAATGAGTGACATGCTGTCGTCGGGTGACGACTCACGCACCGACCGTGGCGTTGACTTCGAGTCAATGTCAGACGACCTTCGTGCCGTTCTTCAGAACACATTGAAGGATCGTGAGATAAAAATCGTCACCGAATGCTTCGGCATCGGCTGTCAGGAGAAAGGTCTGGAAGAAATCGGGACAGAGATGGGTCTTACCCGTGAGCGTGTTCGCCAGATTCGCGAGAAAGCGATTGAAAAGATTCGTGAAAGCGGGAATGCACGCGTGCTCATGAAGTACTTGGGCTAAAAAAGACAAAAGATAGATTTCAATTATAAAAAAAGATGTGTCTAAGTAGGCACATCTTTTTTTCGTATAAAGCACGGTAATAAATAGTTGCTGGGCTTTATCCATTGCTCCTTAATGAGAGATGATAACTTATATCATTTTATCTCATTCTTGAAAGTAAGTTCTTCTTCATTGTTCCTCGTTATTTACGTATCAGCTCCTCAGCATAAGAAAGTTGAGTATCTTTCCCCAACAAGAAATCATTTACCTTCATAGGTACAAGGTAGTGAGGCTTAATGCCTTTGCCCTCTAATGGGAACCCCTTAGGAGAATACTTAAAAGGATGACCGATTGGAATCCAGTAGTACATTCCATACGTGGTCTTAAACAAACGAGGATTACCACCAGTATCACCCGCAGAAGGCGTACCAACAACGATAGCATCACCACTCTCTTTCATTGTTATCAGAAAGCTCTCAGCAGCAGAAGCCGTAACAGGTCCTTCCAAGACAATCACCTTGCCCTTATAAGCATCCGCAGAAGGCGACAATTTTGTGCCGTTCCAAATCGTCCGTTCACCCTTTATCAGGTGCTGTGCTATGAAATCCCCGACACTACTGTTTCCTCCTGTATTCTCACGTATATCCACAATAAGATATGGAAGATTGTTTAATGACTTCAAAGCCTCACTAAACTGCTTATCAACACCCTCTACCATACTTCTCACATCAATATATCCAATCTGTGAGGACAGTCTTTTCCACGTCACATCTTGTTCTTTATTCTTTGTGGGGATATATTGAGATTGAAGATGAATTGTGAGCGTTAAAGGTTTACCTTGTCGGATAACGTCCAGTCTCTTCACTGAATCCGTATAGCTCCATAGTATATTCTTTGCTGAATACAGGTAACGTGCAGCATCAGTAGAAGCAGAAACATACTTGCTTTTATCAGTTACCCATTTATTTACTGGCACTCCATCCACCGAAACAATCTCATCTTTATCCCGCAAACCAGCTTTAATTGCAAAGTTAGAAGGCTTGTCAACGAACACCCGATTATCAATCACAATAATTTGATCTCCCTGTATAAACCAAGGTTCCTCTATGGATACATTATCTGCGTGGGCACATTTCAGATTACCAAAGAACTCCTTTATCAACAATGAATAAGCCACCTTCGACTGCATAGTATCAAGACGCTGAATGTAGACAGTATGAATCGAATCAAGATTTAGATGCTTCTCATCTTTATATACATACCGCTCTTTGACGAGGTTGAACATCTCTTCAAAGTCATTTCGGAAATCTTTTGGCTCGACGGGTATCTTGTCTGCATTATATACTTGTACATCTTCCCATTTTAAAGACGTACGTTTCTGATTCCAAACGTAAAGAACAAAGGCTGTAACTAATAGTCCTAAAAACACAAAGGTAAAAAATAAGATAAGCTTCTTCATCATATTTCAAATGGCATAATTTGTTCGTCACAAAGATATAAAAAAAATATTATACATCAAATTGAAACACATAAATAAGATAAATAAAAGCAATTATCATTTTTGTAAAAGCGCAAGAACCGCTTTGCAGCAAGTCTTTCACTTCTAAGTAACTGAGAAAGATAATAAAACAAGATCACCAACGTTATATAATGTATGAAACGTAAGGATATTCAGAAATACATATTACTACTATTGTTCATGGTGACAGCCCAGCTGGCATTTGCACAATCGTTCACACTGCAAGGGAAGGTTTCCGACAAGGAAGGCAACCCTATTGAGTTGGCTTCTGTCATGGTTGTTTCGCAGGGAAAGCTGTCGATGACCAACCTAAAAGGCGAGTTCAGCATGCAGTTGCAGAGTGAAGACTCCGTGAAGGTGCGCTTCTCAATGATTGGCTACAAGACCAAGACAAGGATTCTCGTGCGCCCAAAGGGAAAGCAGACACTACTCGTACAGCTTGCTGACGACAACGAATTGCAGGAGATCGTAGTGCAGGGTAAAGCCAAACAGCACGGAACAACGGAAGAATTAGATATTCAAAAAAACAAACAAGGACCCTCTACGTCGGGCAATGCTGTCGAAGAAATGGTACAGACACAGGCTGGTGTTTCGACCCACTCAGAGCTATCCTCACAATATAACGTGCGTGGTGGTACCTTCGACGAGAACTCTGTGTATATCAATAACATAGAAGTGTTCCGTCCCTTCCTTGTGCGAAGCGGACAGCAAGAAGGACTCTCTATTATCAATCCCGACATGGTAGAGAGCGTTGGTTTCTCAACCGGTGGATTCGAAGCGAAATATGGTGACAAGATGAGTTCAGCCTTAGACATCACCTATAAACGCCCGAAGAAGACCGAAGCCTCTATTTCTGCCTCACTTTTAGGTGCCAGTGCCTACCTCGGATTAGCTACGAAGAAGTTGACGTGGACCAATGGTGTGCGTTATAAAACCAATCGTTACCTCCTCGGATCACTCCAGACAAAGGGCGAATATCGTCCGTCATTCCTTGATTATCAGACTTATCTCTCATGGCAACCCAACAAACGTTGGCAGGTAGACTTCATCGGTAACATCTCTGACAACCGTTATAACTTCGAGCCAGAAGACCGTGAGACAAACTTCGGTACGCTGCAGAACGTGAAGAAGTTCCGTGTCTACTTCGATGGACAAGAAAAAGACCTCTTCCGTACCTTCTTCGGTTCGCTGGCTATCACACGCCATTTGAGTTCTCGCACAGACCTCTCCCTCCTCGCATCGGCTTTCACAACGAAGGAGCAGGAGCGTTACGACATTCAAGGACAGTACTGGCTGACACAGACGGAGACGTCTGAAAACCTCGGTGTGGGTACGTATATGCAGCATTCTCGCGACTATCTCAATGCTAATGTGCAGAGTTTGAAGCTGATGATGCAGCACCGTGCAGGCAAACATAAGATTGAGGGTGCAGTGACCTATAAGATTGAGCGTATCAAGGAGAACTCTGCCGAATACGAATATCGTGATTCAGCGGGCTATAACGTACCTCATACAGGGCGCGACCTGAAGATGATCTATTCGCTCCGGGCACGTAACGAACTCAATGCAAAACGCTTTGAAAGCTATCTGCAAGACACGTGGAACTTTCAGACACGCGACTCAGTCCCTACCCTCTTCACCTTGAATTACGGCGTACGCTTCGCTCACTGGAACTTCAACGGTGAGAGCCTCTTCTCCCCTCGTGCATCCCTTACCATCACACCGGGCAGAAACCGCAAACTCAGCTTCCGTCTTGCCGGCGGGCTCTATTATCAGGCACCGTTCTATAAGGAACTCCGCGATACATCAATGGTCAACGGCATCACATACGCCACACTCAACCAGAAAATCCGGGCACAGCGTTCCATCCACGCACTGGCCGGCATATCCTATCGCTTTGAGATGTTAGGCCGCCCCTTCAAGTTCACAGCCGAAGCATATTACAAGGCCCTCTCACGGCTTGTACCCTACTCGGTTGACAACGTGAAAGTGACATACTATGGGGAAAATACAGCTACAGGACGTTCCACAGGACTCGATTTAAAGCTCTTCGGAGAGTTCGTACCCGGTACAGATTCATGGCTGACCCTTAGCGTAATGAACACCAGCATGAAGCTGAATGGCAAGCGGATTCCTCTCCCGACCGACCAACGGTATGCGCTTCACCTCTACTTTACTGATTTCTTCCCAGGCTCTACACGATGGCGTATGTCGTTGAGACTGACTTATGCAGATGGACTTCCATTCTCTGCCCCACATAAGGAACTGGAGAACAATACCTTCCGTGCGTCCGCCTACAAGCGTGCCGACATGGGCATGAGCTACCGTCTGTTGGACAATCATGATGGCAGCCGCAACACTGTCTTCAAGAACATCTGGCTTGGAATAGACCTTCTGAACCTCTTCGGCATCAACAATGTCAACTCCTACCATTGGGTAACGGACATTGCCGGACAGCAATATGCCGTTCCGAACTATCTCACAGGAAGACAAATCAATGGGCGCATCACGATTGAATTCTAAGTCTGCACCCGAAGCTCATCGCTCAGAACCACATCAGAAACTCTGTTGCACACAATGAAAACGAGCGTGTGTAAAATCCCTATTGTCACTAAAATCAACTGACAATAAAAAATGGGACAGTAGATTTTTCATGGGGGATAGACCCATTCTACTTATAAAATGATCTTCTAAAGTTTAGAGTGGACAGGATGCTTGACAATGAGAACAGAATTACCGACTGTTTACTGAAAAAGTCTATTTCTCATTTGCTGTCACTTTTAACATTCTTCACTAACACATTGTTTATTAGTTTGTTATATAAATTTATAGAGTGACGGCAGTGACAGGAAAATAATCTCACAGCAGACCAATCACAGGCGCATCTGCCGTGGATGAATACCAGACTATGTCTTAATCCTAAAGTATATTCTGCTACGGCAGCCTCTTTATCGGGGTTATTCAGAAAGCTTATTTTCAAGAATAACTACTTCTATTCGATTATTATAATGCTTAACGTGATCCGTACTAAGCCTTGACACCATTGGTGTACACCCTCAACACCATTCGTGTTTATCCTCAACGCACAGACAGGAAAGAATCAGTGTGGGTGTAAATGGTAATCCCCGTTAATTATCTACTGGTCCATTAATTATCTACTGACCCAAAACAACCGTTATCAAAGAGCTGGAAGTTCAATGATAACGGTTGGTTTAGACGATAAACAGGTGTGGAAACTGTCAATAAGAAAGAAGACTTCTCACTAATCTATGTTTTGGCACACCCTTGTTTTTTCATTTATTCTGTATCGGTTCAAGAGAGCCTGACGAGCGTCAGTTGTTTACCGTACCGCCGACAATATCGAGCAACTCTGAGGTGATGGCAGCCTGACGCGACTTGTTGTATTGCAAATTAAGCGATCGAAGCAGATCGTCAGCATTGTCCGTAGCAGTCTGCATGGCCACCATGCGTGCTGCATGCTCGGAGGCATTGCTGTCCAGAAGAGCCGTAAAGACCATGTGATGGAGCAGCTTCGGCACCAGTGCCCTCAATACCGTCTGCAAGTCAGGCTCAACGATGAAATCGTCATTCAGAGGCACAACGGTTTCATTTCCGGTCTTCTGCTCTGCCGTCTTCCTTTTTTTCTTGAGATAATCCTGTGCGGCCTTTGTCGTCAGGTCAGATGACAAGTCACGTTCTGTATTGGCACTGAGTTCTTCCTCGAGGTCAATCGGAAGGAATTTCTTGCGCTGGAGAATCTGGCTGCCAGCACTCTTGAAGTGATGATAAATAATCTCCACCTTATCGTACTCGCCATCCAGCCATTTCTGTCCCAACTCCTTGGCAATGTTCCGGCACTCCTCCGAGTTGGGCTTGTCTGCAAGATTGGGATAAGGACACACACAGGTATATCCCCGCTTCTTTGCCGCCTCAGCCACCTTTCTTCCCACTGGATAAATTGTTATATCCTTGTCTGTCAGCCCTATGGAACGGTATTCATCTATCGCCTGCTGCATAAGTTTGATGACATTGGCATTGAATCCGCCACAGAGAGAACTGTTGGAAGAGAAGACCAGCAAAGCTACACGTTTCACAGGACGCTGTACGTCGAACGGAGTCTCCGTATCGGGCGTAGAGACAAGGAAAGTCCTGAGAATATGCTCGAGCATAGCCTCGTAAGGAAGCATACACTCGATGGCATACTGCGCATGGTGCAGCTTGCTCGAGGCTACCATCTTCATCGCACTCGTAATCTTGCGGGTACTCTGGACACTGGCTATACGAGTCTTGATTTCCTTTAACGATGCCATTCTTTATTGTCTTTATTTATATTGTCCGGCAATATTGCCCATGACTTCCTCTATCACCTTTACAGAAGTATCTTCCAGTTTACCGGCAGCCAGTTCACTGATAACATCGGAATGAGCTGAACGCATACTGTCGAGAAACTGGTCCTGACACTGGCGGACCTGGTCTACCGGTACATCACGCATCAGTCCATGTACGCCACAATAGAGGATGGCAATCTGCTCACCCACCGGCATCGGACTGTACTGCGGCTGTATCAGCAGCTGGTTGTTCTTACGCCCACGGTCGAGCGTCATGGCCGTCACCTTGTCCATATCGGACGAGAATTTGGAGAAAGCCTCCAGCTCACGGTACTGCGCCATATCGATCTTCAGCGTTCCCGCCACCTTCTTCATACTCTTGACCTGTGCCGATCCACCTACACGAGAAACAGAGATCCCCACGTTAATGGCAGGCCGGAAGCCCTGATTGAAGAGGTCGGACTCAAGATAAATCTGACCGTCGGTAATGGAAATCACGTTGGTTGGGATGTAGGCGGACACGTCACCTGCCTGTGTTTCGATAATCGGCAGGGCCGTAAGCGAACCACCGCCCTTGACATGACCCTTCATGCACTCCGGCAGATCGTTCATCTTCTCGGCAATTTCCTGCTGGTCGTTGATACGTGCTGCACGCTCCAGCAGACGGGAGTGGAGATAGAAGACATCACCCGGATACGCCTCACGTCCGGAAGGACGACGGAGAATCAGTGACACTTCACGATAGGCAACCGCCTGCTTCGACAGATCATCATAGACGACGAGGGCAGAGTAACCCCGATCACGGAAATACTCACCGATGGCAGCACCGGCAAACGGCGCATAATACTGCATTGCAGCAGGGTCGGCAGCCGTTGCACTGACGATAATCGTATAAGGCAGTGCGCCGTGGTCCTTCAGATTCTGTACCAAGGCTGCTACGGTAGAGGCCTTCTGACCGATGGCGACATAGATACAATAGACCGGCTGTCCCTGCTCATAGAAGCTTTTCTGGTTGATGATGGCATCAACAGCGATGGCGGTCTTGCCCGTCTGCCGATCACCGATGATCAACTCACGCTGGCCGCGTCCGATAGGAATCATCGAGTCAACAGCCTTCAGACCTGTCTGAAGCGGTTCCTTCACCGGCTGACGGTAGATGACACCTGGGGCCTTTCTGTCCAGCGGCATCTCGAAAGCATCAGTCAGATCAAGATCTCCCTTTCCATCGATTGCCACTCCCAGCGGATTGACTACACGTCCCAAGAAGCTGTCATTGACCCGGATGGAAGCAATACGATGTGTACGCCTGACGCTCTCTCCCTCCTTGATGCCTGCTGTAGGCCCGAGGAGAATACAACCGACATTGTCTTCCTCCAAGTTCATGACAATCGCCATAGTGCCATTCTCAAATTCAAGCAACTCATTAGCTTCTGCATTGCGAAGGCCATAGACGCGAGCCACGCCATCGCCGACAGTCAGTACAGTGCCGACTTCATCAAACTTCTCCTCCGAGTTGATGCCCTGTAGTTCCTTTGCAAGAATCTCAGACACCTCACTTGGTTTAATTTTATCTGACATGTTATTGATTTATTACTTTTTTAATTGTGTGAGGATAGCATTCAGCTTGTTCTTCACGCTGGCATCCATTCTGTAAGTATCGTACTCGAGGATGAAACCGCCGATGAGTGAAGAGTCGACTTCAGTGTTGAATTCGACAGTGCCATGTGCCCTGGACTGTACGAGCGCTTTCATCTTGTCTTCTGTCTGGGAAGAAACAGGAGAAGCGGTGATGACCTTTCCACAGATGATGTTCTTCTGCTTGCGATACAGAGCGACATAGTCATTCGCCATGAACTGAAGCAGTTCCTCTCTGTCCTTCTTCATTACAAGGGAAAGGAAGTCTCCTACCAGCTCCGGACTGTCTTCTCCACAGGCTACTTCCAACAGCTTGCGCTTCTTCTCCTTCGGAAGCATCGGACTTTCAATCGTCATGCGGAGTTCCGGTGCCTGAAGATAACTCCGGGCAAGGGCCTGCATGACGACATATACCTTGTCCTCGAGTTTTTGCTCACAGGCACACTTCAACAGCGCACGGGCATAGCGAACCGATATTACACCTGTATTCATAAGCGATTATTTACTTTCTGTTCCGTTAGTAGAAGCAACTTCATCCAACAAGCTGTCAATAAGCCGGGTCTGCTCGGCAGAGCCGGCAAGCTCCTTGTGCAGAATCTTCTCGGCAATCTGAACCGAAAGTTCAGCTACCTGCGAACGGATGTCACGGATGGTAGCCTGCTTCTGGTTTTCTATCTCAGCCTTGGCTTCAGCGATGATGCGGGCACTCTCTTCGTGTGCCTTCTCCTGTGCCTGTCCGACTATGGCATCACGTGTGTCAGACGCTTCCCGAAGAATCTGCGCCTGCTTCTCACGTGCCTCCATAAGCAGCTCCTCACCTTGTTTCTGAATGTTGGCAAGCCTCTGGTTGGCCTCCTCTGCCTTGGCAAGACTCTCGTCGATATACTCCTTGCGCTCGTTCACCATCTTGATGATGGACGGGAAACCCCATCTCCATAAGATGAAGAAGACCACCAGAAAGACAAGGGTCATCCAAAAGAGCAAACCGCCATCTGGCAATAATAATGACATAAGCTGCTAAATTACTTTTCTTACCAATTTTGTATAAATAGCCTTCAACTCCAGTTTAGAAAACGCAGAGAAGAGCAATGATTGCTGCAAAGAAAGCAACACCCTCGACAAGGGCAGCCGCAATAATCATTGAAGAACGAAGGTCACCGATTTTCTCCGGCTGGCGTGCCATGGCATCCATAGCCTGTCCACCGATACGACCAATACCAAGACCTGCGCCTACGGCTGCGATACCTGCACCGATAGCGGCGCCCAACTTTGCAGTTTCTGCTGCTAATAACAATGATGTCAACATAGTTTTTTGCTTTTAAATATTAATTGTTTTTATTTTCTTCTATTTCCAGGGCAGCAGGGAGAGGCTTTACACCGAGCCTTGGCTGCCTTTTTAGCCGGTTACCGGGGTGCTGAGAGAAAGAGCGATGGCAGGATTCTGATGAAGCTATCGAGACTAGCGGAACTATTGGAACTTGGCGATAATAGAGAGACTAGAAAAGCTATCAGTCCTATAACGAGGCCGTCACGACTGGCATCTATAGCTTTCAAGCAGCCGGAAATGCCAGCCTAACCGCTATATTGCCGCCCCCCGCAGCGTCTTCCGGCAGACAACCGGCGGGCTGCTTATTTATCAGCCCGTACTTCATGTACACGTGCCAGAGAAATGAACACTGCGCTCAGCATTGTAAATACCAATGCCTGAATGAAGCTGACCAGAATTTCAAGCAGCATCATGAAGATGCTCATACCCACACTCACTACCGTCATTGAAGAGCTAAGTACAACACCCATTGTCGCCATGATGAAGATGATACACGTCAATGCAAGGGCAATGGCATGGCCTGCCATCATATTGGCAAAGAGACGGACCATCAAGGCGAACGGTTTTGTAAAGATACCGAAGATCTCGATAATCGGCATCAAAGGTACCGGCACTTTCAGCCACGCCGGTACATCCGGCCAGAAGATGTCCTTCCAGTAATGCTTCGTCCCAGAGATATTGGTTACCAGGAACGTACAGACAGCAAGGAAGAACGTAATGGTAATGTTACCCGTCAGGTTGCCGCCACCCGGCGGGAACGGTACGATCCCCATCACATTGGCGACGAAGATGAAGAAGAAACAGGTCAGCAGATAAGGGGCATACCGGTCAGCCTCCTTGCCCAGCGTCGGCCTGATTACCTCATCATATACATACATCACGAACATATGCATCAGTCCCGTGAAACCCTTCGGTGCCTTGTCCGTAACATTATGCCGCCGGCACCACCGTGCAGGGATGAGTATGCACAGCAGCAGCAGGATGGCATCGATGAACAGAACGCATACGGACTTCGTTATCGACAGGTCAAAGGGCCGCACTTCCGTTCCGTCCTTCTGCAGTTCGACGATTCTCCGCTCGTAGTTACCCTTTGTCGCAATGAACAGGTTCGGATTGTTCCTGCAAGGGCGGTAGCCGGCATGAGGACCGGCTTCCAACGGTTCCTCGGCAAAATCCTCCGCCCAACCCGTGTACCAGCCCGTGGAGGTTTTCACGATGACCGGCAGATTGATGACGACCGGCTTGTCACCGATGTTGGTGACATGCCACTCATACGAGTCTTTGATGTGTCCCCACAATATGCCCTGCAGATCGACACCTCCGCCTTTGTTCTCGGATGCTGCCGCACCAGGCAGAAGCAGGAAGAGCATCACGACCATGCAAAGCAAATGCTTGAGATATTTCATTCGTCAATTATTGTTTTATTGTTCTTTTCCACTTTTGAAAAATAGATGGTGTCGAAGGCCAGCAGTACGATGTAGAAGGCCATGAAGACAACGGCGAAACCCATCACCCTCGTGCGGTCCTTCACCGCAAAGGCATAGACCAGGACAACCAGGAATGCCAGCAACATACGCAATGCCGAGGCGGCAAGATAGAACTTCCCCAGTATGCCCGGCGACTTTCCGGCTACCGCCTTCCAAGCCCCTCCATAGACGGAGATGGTGACGAGCGAGAACAGTGCGCTGATTGTCAGCATATAGGCATAAGACGAGTGCATTGTCAGCTGCACCACAAGCATACCCGAAAGATAGAGCCCTGCAATGATCCACAGGCTGATCTTCTGATACCTCTTATAAACCTTGTTACAGTCCATCCGCACCGCCGTCTGTCCCTTGTCCCTCAGATTTCCACACAAAGGCTCACCTCGTTCTTCTTCACCTCGACGAAACCGCCGACGATCCGAAGCTCTTTCTTTATGCCTTTTACGCTGTAGACGACCTTGCCTTCAACCAGTGTCGAGATGATCGGTGCGTGGTCGTTGAGTATTTCAAACTGACCTACAGTCCCGGGGACCAGCACGCTGTCGACCTCGCCTGTAAAGACAACCCTCTCCGGGGAAACTATCCTAAGTGTCAACATAGACAATTCAATTACTTTTCTTTCCGTTCAAGGGGATGATTACTTGCTAGCCTCCAGAAGGTGCTTGGCCTTCTCCTTGGCATCTTCAATCGTACCGACATTCAGGAACGCCTGCTCCGGCAGATCGTCGACCTCACCGTCCAAGATGGCGTTGAAGCCCTTGATGGTCTCTTCGATAGGAACCATGACTCCTTTGACACCTGTGAACTGTTCGGCGACGGTAAACGGCTGGGAAAGGAAGCGTTGTACCCGGCGGGCACGGTTCACGACCAGCTTGTCCTCGTCCGAGAGTTCATCCATACCCAGAATGGCGATGATGTCCTGCAGTTCATTGTAATGCTGCAACAGCTGCTTTACTCGCTGCGCACAGTCATAGTGCTCCTTGCCGACAATCAGCGGGTCGAGGATACGCGACGTACTGCCCAGCGGGTCTACCGCCGGATAGATACCCAGCTCGGTAATCTTACGGCTCAGCTCGGTCGTTGCATCCAGATGGGTGAACGTGGTGGCCGGAGCCGGGTCGGTCAGGTCGTCAGCCGGTACATAGACAGCCTGTACAGAAGTGATCGAGCCGCGCTTTGTCGAGGTGATGCGTTCCTGCATGGCACCCATCTCACTGGCCAGCGTCGGCTGGTAACCTACAGCTGAAGGCATACGTCCCAGCAACGCCGAAACCTCTGAACCTGCCTGCGTGAAACGGAAGATGTTGTCGATGAAGAACATGATATCGGCCGGTTCACCGTTCTTGCCGCCATGGTCACGGAACTCCTCGGCAACGGTCAGACCCG
Organism: Prevotella denticola; assembly: GCF_900454835.1. GTDB lineage: Bacteria > Bacteroidota > Bacteroidia > Bacteroidales > Bacteroidaceae > Prevotella > Prevotella denticola. The sequence goes on from NZ_UGTM01000001.1 coordinate 1,346,702, forward strand.
AAAGCGCCACTGAGGCACGTGCCCCCGGCGGCTCGTTCATCTGTCCATAGACAAGGGTAGCCTGCGACTTCTGTATTTCCTCCTGATCGACAAGCGAGAGATCCCACTTGCCTTCTTCCATCGCCTTGCGGAACTTCTCGCCATAGCGGATGACGCCAGACTCCAGCATATCACGGATCAGGTCGTTCCCCTCACGGGTACGCTCACCCACACCGGCAAACACAGAGTAGCCGTTGTGGCCCTTGGCAATGTTGTTGATCAGCTCCATGATGAGCACCGTCTTGCCCACGCCGGCACCGCCGAAGAGGCCGATCTTGCCACCTTTCATGTAAGGTTCAAGCAGGTCGATGACCTTGATGCCTGTCTGGAGCATCTCCTTGTGCGTAGACAGTTCTTCGAACTTCGGTGCCTCACGGTGAATGGGGTAAGCCCCCTCCATCTTCAGAGGTTCCATACCGTCGATAGGCTGGCCGATGACGTTCATCATGCGTCCCTTGATCTGCTCTCCTGCGGGCATGACGATAGGGCTGCCTGTCGGTACGACTTCAAGACCGCGCTGCAGCCCTTCGGTATTGTCCATAGCCACACAGCGCACGGTATCCTCCCCGATGTGCTGCTGTACCTCGATGATCAAATCCTGCCCGTTCGGACGCTTTACGCGCAGGGCATCGTAAATCTTAGGCAGAACCTTTTCAGGATTCTCTCCCTTGGTATCAAAGAATACATCGATAACAGGACCGATAATCTGGGAGATATGCCCATTAATCTGTGACATAAATATCTTTATTGTTTTTTATTATTACTTTCTTCTACAAACGGACAGGTGCAGATCATGTACCGCAATCAGATGCTCAGCTCGTCGAGTACCTTGATGAGTTTCCTGTCGAAAGGCTTGTCTGAACGGATCGCCTCTGACAGGGGCACGTAGACGACTTCATTATTCCTCACGCCTACCATGATGTTGCGCTGTCCCTGCATAATGGCCTCGACGGCCCCCACTCCCGTACGGCTTGCCAGGATGCGGTCGCGTGCCGACGGACGTCCGCCCCTCTGCAAGTGCCCCAGGATGGAGACACGCACATCATAGTCGGGAAATTCCTTGCGCACACGGTCGGCATAATACATCGCCCCGCATTTGGGACTCTCTGACACGATGACGATACAGCTCCGCTTCGATTTACGAATGCCGCGTTCCATGAAACGTGCCAGCTGGTCCACATCCGTCGAATCCTCCGGGATAATGGCCGCCTCGGCTCCGCTGGCAATGGCCGAGTTCTGGGCGAGAAATCCCGCATCACGTCCCATCACTTCGACAAAGAAGATGCGCTCGTGGCTCTGTGCAGTATCACGGATCCGGTCGACACACTCCACTATGGTGTTCATCGTCGTATCATAGCCGATAGTATTGTCCGTCCCATAAAGATCGTTGTCGATGGTGCCGGGCAGGCCGATACAGCAGATGTCAAATTCCTGTGCGATTTTCATGGCACCTGTCAGCGATCCGTTTCCACCAATGACAACCAGTGCATCAATGCCTGCGGCAACAAGGTTGTCATAGGCTTTCTTCCTGCCTTCTTCCGTAGCGAATTCCTTAGAGCGCGCCGTCTTCAGGATGGTACCGCCCTGACCGATAATCCCACTGACATTCTCGGTTGTAAAAGGACGTATATCGTTTGTAATCAGTCCGTCATAGCCGCGATAGACCGCCTTTATATCGAAACCGTTGTAGATACCCGCTCTTGTCACAGCACGGATGGCCGCATTCATACCCGGTGCATCACCACCGGAAGTCAAAATACCGATTGTCTTTATTTTAGCCATTTTGTTATTTTAGAATTCCCTTATCATGCGCAAAGATAACAAATAAAAAACATATAAGCAAAATACAAAAGGAAAAAATACGCACTGACATCGAAAAAGAATCTTCCACATACCGTGTCACATCGCAGCAATGCTCCGATTGTTCCCAAGCCTTGGGAACCGCAGTCCCAAGCACCGGGAATCCTGTTCCCAACCGTCTGGGAACAGGATTCCCAGACGGTTGGGAACAAGGGCCTGCAGCAGAGTCTGGCATACGGGGATGTGTCGACTTCCCCTGTCCGTATGCATCTTTTCCTTACAAGGAGTGAAATACCGGGAGAAAACGAAGGGGCTGTGAAAAGTCCATATAGTAGCTAAAATAGGGACAGACGCCCTCGTCTGTCCCTACGGTATGGATGTGTGACACACTTTCTTCGTTTGCTATCTTTCATTCAGGAAAGCCCTTATACGCCCTCTTCCTCGGAGATCTCCGCCTCTGTCTTCTGCTTCTCGGGGAGGGGCTGGTCGCCGGGAGTGTCAAGCTGGGTAGCCTTGGTGATGCGCAGATGGCTCATATTGTCGAGCGTCACGTCCATGGGCACATACTCGTCGCTGTTCGGGTCAGGTGATCCGACGCTGGCACCGAAATAGAGTGTCTTTCCCTCGGCACGGTCGAACATGAAGCCGACAAGTGCGCCGTCCCTGCCATACTGGCTGTCTGCACACTCTCTGAAGTCGTCTTTCGTGAATGTACGGTCGTAGAAAAGCGAGCCGTCCTGCCGCAGTACCTGAAGCAGAATCTTGTTGTCGTAATACTCTCTGCCGTCCTCGTCGTGTACCATGGCGAGCGACTTGTCCGCAAAGCGGCGGATGCGTATCATAAACGTACCCCCCAGCCACTTCACTTTCTTCTCATACAGGAAGTCGGACAGACGCTGCGGACCACTCGGCACCTTGGGTTTCGGCACTATCTTCGTGATGATGTCGTTCGATTTCTTTTCCTCCTTGCAGGAACTTATCCCTATGAGCATCAGCCCCATGACCAGAAGCTGGAACATTCGTCTTGTCATAATCTGTGATTCTTGTTCACAAAAGTAAGCATTTTCCTTGAACCCTGCAAGAATGAGGAATGAAAAAGGAGCGTCCGCACCCTCCCCTGCCCGGAGCAGTCCATGAGGAGAGAAAACGTGGGTAGGGAAAGGAGACGAGATCCTACGACCGCCTTACAGGCACTCCTTTATCAGCTTTATCAGCTGCTCCTCCCCCAGCCCGGACCGCTCCGCCGCCATGCGGATGGTAGCTTTTTTGAGGATAATCCTGCCCAGAGGCGAATTCAGCATCTTGAAGGAGGGATAGCGTGCAGCAAGTTCCTTCCTGAGGTGAGGATAGATGTCAAAGAGATCTTTCAGACGGGTATCTGAATGGATTTCGAGGGAGCCGACAGAGGGGGCGGACCGCCTTTCTTCCTTACCGGCATCATCGGAATCGCCATTGGACACAGGCATTCCCGTGGTTTTGTCTTTTCCCGCCCATGTCAAGAGGGTCTGCGACCCCTCCAGTTCACGGATATGCGTACAGTCCTGCATCATCTCCAATACACCGCGGAAACGTCCCTCTGCATCACGCACGGCAATATAGACGATGTAGATGAACACCCCGGGCTTGTTGATCCAGAACTCGGCCTTTTCCTGCTCTCCGCTGCGGAATTTCTCAACAATTTCCTTCACGATATGCACGCTCTTCCGTGGATGGCAGTTGACAACCTGCCGTCCGATAACGTTCTTCGACCTTGGGAAGATGCGATGGTCGGTGTCTGAATAGAACTTCACCAGTTCGTTCTCGTCCACGAACGAGATGTCTACAGGCAGATGCTTGTAGATGAGATTGATCTGTTCCAGTGTCAGTTTGCCCGTCGTCACATCCAGCTCCTGCTGCGGGCCGGCCGAATAGCCATACTTACTGAGCAGTGCCTGAAGGTCAGCGGCAAAGGCTGCGCCGGATGCCTGCGGCTGGGAGACAGGGGATGAGGTGTTCTCCACGCTGAAGAAGGCAAAACCGATTTCCTGATCTCCCGACTTCATGTCTTCAAACTCCTCGGGAGTGATGAGGGCAAGCGATGTGGGGTAAAGAATGGTCTCTTCCTTCTCCATCAGGTCGCGGGCATGGGCCACAAGCACCGGCTGCGCAGCGATGAACCGCTCTTCCTCACCTTTCTCCAGCAGCTCTGCAGCCTCCCTGATTTCATCCCGGATGAGATCGTCGAAATTCCACATCGTCGTAGTAGGTCGGTCAAATCCCTTCTGTTCCAGCAACGGGTAGAGCTGGTTCTGCTTGCGTTGGTAATGAACAGGGTAACGGCGTATCTGGTCATAGAGTTCCAACCACTGGTTCTTGATCAGCGGGTACTGCACGAGATCTTCCACGGCAAGCATCAGCCGGCGCATCTCATCGTTCTCCTTGTAGTAATGTGAAAGCGGATGGTCTGCCGGAAGTTCCGGGCGACTGTTGTCCATGAAGCCGTCCAGCAGTTCCATTACCTTCCGCATATCCACCCGGATGCACTCGTCGTCATCGCCGGCTTTCAGGTTCTGCTCCATATAGGCAATGTGATAGGGACGGATAGTACCCACTTTCGTCCGCATCACATCCCGGGCCTCCTCAAGCGTAATCTGCCCGGTCTCATACTTCTCTTCTGTTTCCAGCAGAGTCCGCATCTTCTCCATCTCAATCTTCGGGAGAAAGTCTTTCATCTTATTTGCCATAAATGCTACTGATTAATTGTTTCTGCCGCAAAGGTAATGTTTCCCGCCGGACGCCAGGATAACAAATGTGCCTCCAGAAAGTTAAATAACGATAAATCCTACCTGCAAACCATGAAAGAGGACCTTCACTGCCGTCAAAGATGTGGCATTTCCTGTGTTGCAGACAGAATTATGCAGTCTATCCTTTGCAAGAAAGGGGATTTATCCCTAACTTTGCAAACAGCAAACCACAATATGAAATATAAAAGGATAACAAGAAATGAAAAGTTTAAGACTACTGTCCCCTCGCAACCCGGAGGACACAAAGGCATCACTCATACTGCTGGCATCACGCCTCATCTTCGGACTCACATTCGCCAGCCACGGTCTTGACAAACTGGAGCATTTCGCCGAGACGGCAGCTCATTTTCCTGTACTGTTCGGCATGGACGGCGACGTGGCGGTCGCATTAAGCATCTTCGGCGAACTTATCTGCGGGGTTGCATTCGCCATAGGCTTCCTCACACGGTTGACAATCCTGCCGATGATTTTCACCATGTTCGTGGCCTTCACCACCGTCCATGGCGGGTCGGTCAGTGGCGGCGAACTGGCTTTTCTCTATCTCGTTGTCTTCGTTCTCTCATGGTTCGACGGTGCCGGTAAATATTCTGTCGACGGCTTCATTGCCGACAGACTGAAAAGCACAGACTGAAAACGGAACAGACGTCTTACCAGCACTCCAATTCCTCTGCTATCTCTGGCATCGTCTCACGTCGGAACACAGGGCTCTTCACACCCGAACGTTTTTGGCGGCGGTAGTCCTCAAGGAGACGGAAGGCATACTTGCCAAGAGTGAAAATCGCTACGAGGTTGCAGACGGTAATCAGTCCCATGAAAAGGTCGCCGAGACTCCATACAAGATCGAGGCTGGCAACCGCACCGAACATGACCATCACGCCGCCGGTAATCACGCGCAGGAAGATGATTGCCGAGGGACGATGTGTCAGGAAACGCACGTTGGCCTCGCCATAGTAGTAATTGCCGATAATGCTGCTGAAAGCGAAGAAGAAGATGGCTATGGCGACGAAGACTGGACCGGCACTGCCCACCTCGCTTTCCAGCGCACCCTGCGTGAGCAGGATTCCCGACTCGGAACTGTTGGTGTAGATACCGCTGATGATGATGATGAAAGCCGTGCAGCTGCATACGAGCAGCGTGTCGGTGAACACGCCGAGCGACTGGATAAGCCCCTGCTTCACGGGATGGGTGGTCGAGGCTGTGGCAGCAATGTTAGGAGCCGACCCCTCGCCGGCCTCATTGCTGAAGAGACCGCGCTTGATGCCGTTCATCATCGTGGCTCCCAGCCCTCCACCGGCAACAGGTCCGATACCAAAGGCGTTCTCTACGATTATACGGAAGACATGAGGAATGAGCTGGATGTTCATGGCGATGATGACAAGCGCAAGAATCACATACCCCACCGCCATCAGCGGGACGAGAACGCTGCTCACTTTTGCAATGCGCTGAATGCCGCCGAAGACGATTGCCAGCGAGAGTACCGCAAGCACTACACCCATCCAGAAAGGGTCTACGGAAAAGGCTTTCTGCATGGCACCGCAGATGGTATTGCTCTGTACGGAGATATAAGCCATGCAGAAGGTCATGGTGATGAGTACGGCAAAGAGCTGCGCCATCCACCGGCAGTGCATGCCGTGCAGGATATAATAAGCAGGGCCGCCGATGAACGAGTCGGCATGACGACGCTTATAAAGCTGGGCAAGCGTCGATTCGACGAAAGCTGTCGCTGAACCCAGCAGAGCTATCACCCACATCCAGAAGACAGCCCCCGGACCGCCGATGGCGATGGCACTTGCCACGCCGGCAAGGTTTCCTGTTCCTACACGTGAGGCTATTGAAACCGCAAAAGCCTGGAAAGACGAAACATGTTTCTCACCGTCACCATGCTTGCCGGTAGACTCGCCCAGAAGCCGTATCATCTCCCCTATCATGCGGAACTGTACGAAACGTGTTTTCCACGTGAACCACAAGGCACAGGCAATAAGTCCTGCTACAAGAATGCAGGACCACAGAAAATCATTGATTGACACGATGGAAGTATTCAACCATCCGTCAGCAGAAAAGAAATCCCTCATGGGTTAACATTATCCGATTGAGCCGCAAAAATACGAAAAACGATTGAGAATATTCCCGGTCGGCATAGAAAAAATTGTCTTTGAAATTGACTTTCACGATATTTTCACTAACTTTGCAGACTACTAACAACTGATAAACACATGGTACGAAAAAGAAAAAGCAAGTTCAGAGACGTATTCGAGTTTCTCATGATTGCACTGGCGATGGTCATCGGCAGCTTCGGCTGGTGCGCCTTCCTGCTGCCTCACCATATTACCATCGGAGGCATCGCCGGTATCGCATCCGTAATACAATGGGGCTTCGACATACCCGTACAGTACACCTACCTCATCATCAACGGTATTCTGCTTTTCGTTGCCCTGAAGATACTCGGATGGAAGTTCTGTGTCAGGACCATCTTTGCCGTCCTGGTGTTCGCCTCTTCCACATCAATCCTACGGGAGGTGTTTGCCGAGCATGCGCTCTTTGCCAACGAACCGTTCCTCGCCTGCGTGGTGGGCGGCGTACTGTTAGGAATCGGAGTAAGCATCGCCTTGCAGTATAATGCCAGCTCGGGCGGGTCGGATGTCATCGCAGCAATGATCCACAAGTACCGCGACATCTCGCTCGGACGGGTCATCCTGGTCTGCGACCTCTGCATCATCACCTCGAGTTATCTGGTCCTGGAAAACTGGGAGAAGGTCATCTACGGCTATATCGTCCTCTTCGTCATGACTTATATGGTGGATTATCTCATCAGTGGAATGCGCGGGTCGGTACAGTTCTTCGTCATCTCGGAACACTGGGGAGAGATCGGCACGGCAATCAACAACGATGTAGACAGAGGCTGTACCCTGATCGAGGCACGTGGCTTCTATACAGGAAAGAAGGTGGGTATGCTCTTTATCATCGCCCGCCGTTCAGAGGCGCACTCCATCTATCAGGTCATCGACGAGATCGACCCCAACGCCTTTGTTTCGCAGGGAGTCGTAAACGGAGTCTACGGTATGGGATTTGACAGGATGAAGGTGCCGCACAAAAAGAGAACCGTCGAGGAAGCGGTCAAGGGAAAAGCATAACGAAAATAAAGGAGAAACAGGCAAGATGGATATTCAGGAACTAATGAACAGACGCATCGCCGTACTGCTTTCGGGAGGTGTTGACAGTTCGGTCGTGGTGTATGAATTCGCACGGCTCGGCCTGCATCCCGACTGCTTTTATATAAGAATCGGTCCGGAAGAGAAGGAGGAATGGGACTGCAACTCGGAAGAGGACATGGAGATGGCGACCGCCGTGGCCCGCCGCTTCGGCTGCAGGCTGCAGGTCGTCGACTGCCATAAGGAATACTGGAATCAGGTGACACGCTACACGATGGAGAAGGTGAAGACCGGCTTCACGCCCAACCCCGACGTAATGTGCAACCGGCTGATTAAGTTCGGTGCCTTCGACGAGAAGATGGGACACGACTACGACCTCATCGCCACAGGACACTACGCACAGACCGAATGGATTGACGGACGAAAATGGCTCACGACAAGCCCTGACCCTGTGAAGGACCAGACCGACTTTCTGGCACAGATCTATGACTGGCAGCTGAAGAAAGCTCTCTTCCCCATCGGACACTACGAGAAGGACGAAGTACGCAGGATTGCCGAACGCGAGCATCTCATCAATGCGCACCGCAAGGACTCACAGGGCATCTGCTTCCTGGGCAACATCGACTACAACGAGTATGTGCGCCGTTACCTGGGTGAACAGACCGGTGACATCATCGAACTCGAGACTGGGAAGAAGATCGGCGAACACCGGGGACTGTGGTTCCACACCATCGGACAGCGCAAGGGGCTCGGGCTCGGAGGCGGTCCCTGGTTCGTCGTACGGAAAGACGTAGACAAGAACATCCTTTATGTAAGCCATGGCTACGATCCCGAGACGGCCTACAAGAGCAACTTCCCGCTGCACGACTTCCATTTCCTTACAGAAGGCATCACGGAACTGCCGGAGAAGATTACCTTCAAGATCCGCCACACACCGGAGTACCATCCGGCAAGGGTCGAACAGCTGCCGGACGGAAAGTGCATCATCCATTCAGCCGGGCGCATCCACGGAGTAGCCCCCGGACAGTTCTGCGTCGTCTATGACGAACACCACCACCGATGCTACGGATCAGGCGAAATCACGTTGTAGGCAGATCTTCCTTCACCTTTCCGGACAAAGCCACCGAATACACAGAACGGAGGGTTTCTCTGACACGAGGATTTCGACCGGACATCACCTGCATTTCAACCAAGCCTCGGCTGACGTTCAATCAGGCCTTGGTCGAGCTTCAACCGGGCGTAAATTGAAGTCTTGTCAGGCACCGTTTTTCACATCGGCGATAACCATCTGCAAATCAATGGACCTGCGAAGAATATTACCGACAGACAGAAACAACAGCCGAACCTCACTCCATCTCTTCCAAAGAAAGCGGCAGAGGGAATGAAAAATGCAGATTCACCACTTGCCCATTTCTGCTCTGCAAGCAGAGAACCTTCCTGAAAGAACAAAAAGAAAAGACCATTTCCATACTCAAAGACGAGTTCTGGAAGGGTCTTTTCTTTTGGGATGGGTTTATACTGAAAATGGACCAGTAGATAATGAATGGGGATTATCATTTACACACGCTGATTCTTTACTGTCTGTGTGTTGAGGGTAAACACGAATGGTGTTGAGGGTGTACCCCAATGGTGTCAAGGCTTACTACGGATCACGTTAAGCATGATAATCGGATAGAAGTTGTTCTTGAAAGTTAGCTTTCTGAATAACCCCGATAAAGAGGCTGCCGCAGAAGAATATACTTTAGGATTAAGACATAGTCTGGCTTTCATCCACGGCAGATGCGCTTGTGGTCAATCTGCTGTGAAATTATTTTCCTGTCACTGCCGTCACTCTTTAAATACATATAACATACTAATAAACAATGTATTAACAAAGAATGTTAAAAGTGACAGCAAATGAGAAATAAACTTTTTCAGTAAACAATTGGTAATTCTGTCCTCATTGTCAGCATCCTGACCACTCTAAACCTTAGAAGATTTTTTTACAAGTAGAATGAGACTGTCCTCCGAAAGATCTACTGTCCCTGTAAAATACCAAGAACGGTGTTTATATTTTGGAATATCCTCAACCGTCAGCATATTCACACCGCCTCATGCCTCCACCTGCCAAATAGCCGGAGCAGCTCTCCCGTCCAGAGGACAAACGAAGTAGAAACGATGATGGCAATCCAGTCTGACAGACTGATAGGTGTGACATTGAACATCCTTCCGCCCAATTGCACAATGACAATCTGACCGAAGAAGATGAGCAGGACGATGATGCCGAATCCCCTGCATCCCTTGAAGTGGAAGGCACTGCGCCCTGTAGCGAAGGCACGGGCATTGAACATATTCCAGAACTGCAGCATGACGAAGAACGTGAAGAAGAGGCTCAATTCGTAGCTGGTCAATTCACGCTGTCCCGCACGATGCCATATGAGGAGTCCGGCCATCGAACGGACAGGCGCATACTCCAGCAGATAGAGCAGACCCAACAGCAGGACGAAGAAGGAACCACCCACGCCGATGATCTGCCGGGCCATGGACGGCGTGATGATAAACGCACGGCGGTCGCGTGGCTTGTCGTGCATGACGGCCTCCGACGGCGGAAGCGAGGCAAGTGCCATGGCGGCAAAGGTGTCCATGATGAGGTTGACCCACAGCATCTGGGCTACCGTAAGCGGGCTCTGCGTCCCGATCAGTGCGCCCGCCAGCACGATGAGGCAGGCTGCAACATTCACCGTCATCTGGAAGAGAATAAACCGCTGTATGTTCTGATAGAGCGAACGGCCCCACATCACCGCCCTGCCGATGGAACGGAAGGAGTTGTCGATGATAGTGATGTCAGACGCCTCCTTGGCAACGCTCGTACCGTCGCCCATCGACAAGCCGACGTGGGCAGCCTTCAGGGCCGGCGCATCATTCGTACCGTCGCCGGTGACAGCCACCACCTCGTTCTGCGCCTGCAGTGCTTCGACCAGCCGCCGTTTATCCATCGGACGCGCACGGGCGATAATCTTCAGACTGCGGACACGACGGGCAAGTTCGGCATCACTGAGTGCCTCGAACTCCGGTCCGGTGATGACATTGCGGTCGCCGTCACGCTCGGTCCACAGTCCCACCTGCCGCCCGATTTCCTTGGCAGTACCCGGCGTATCACCCGTCACAATCTTCACGTCGATGCCCGCTTCGAGGCATTCACGGACGGCTGCCGGCACCTCCTTGCGTACAGGGTCGGCAATCGCCACGATGCCTTGGAAGACAAGTCCGTACGGCTTTTCTTTCACCGAGTCGAGCAGCTTCACGATGGCCCCCTCCTGTAGGCTGATACCCACATCGTCGGGCAGAATCATGCAGGCGAAGCCCAGTGTGCGCATTGCCTGGTTCTGCCACGCAAGCAGCTGTGCATTGATTTCGTTCCACGATCCGTTACCCATGACGGAGGTGCAGTAGTGACGGATGATGTCCGTTGCACCTTTTATATATAGGACGGTCTTGCCAGGCAACAGAGCCGACCGCACAAGCGTCCCCATACATTTGCGTTCAGTGGAGAAAGGGAGTTCGTCGATGACCTCTGCCTGCGCACGCAACCGACGGTAGTCGCATCCCTGGGCGTGCAGCCAGAGCAGGAGCGCACCCTCCGTAGGGTTTCCCAGAACTGTCGGATGCAGCGGGTCTGAGAAATCGAGAGATGCCGTCGAATTGACGGAGATCCCTTCTTCAGCCAAAGCCTGATGCTCGGCGGTACTACAATCTATCTCCATTTCACGCACCCGCATCTGGTTCTGCGTCAACGTTCCGGTTTTGTCGGTACAGATAACCGTCGTTGCCCCCATCGTTTCGCAGGCGTGCATCTTGCGCACAAGGTTGTTGGTCCTGAGCATACGGCGCATGGAATAAGCCAGCGAGAGCGTCACCGCCATAGGCAGCCCCTCGGGTACGGCTACGACGATGAGCGTCACACAGATCATGACAGAGTCGAGCAGATACTGCAGGAAATATATCCAATTGAAATCGCAGCTGAGGAAGAACACCACCAGACGTGCAATGAGGATGAGGACGGCAATGGCATAGCTTGCACGGGTGACGAGACGTCCGAGGCGTTCGAGCTGTTCGGTGAGCGGTGTCTTCACGCTGTTGTCAATATGGGATGCCACGAAAACCTTGCCGTTCTCGGTACTGTCGCCGACCTTCTCCACACGGAAGACACCGTGTCCCTCCATGACTTTCGTCCCACGGAGCACATAGTCCGTTGGGAAAGTAGCCTCCTTGTCGAAGTCGGCCTCGTGCGTGCTCTTGCGGCAGATAGGTTCGCCCGTAAGCGACGACTCGTCAACATGAAGGGCTGTCGCCTCAAGCAGTACGCCATCGGCCGGCACTTCCGCTCCCGTCTCCAGCAGAACAATGTCGCCCACGACAACCTGTCGTTTCGGAATCTTCGTCGTATTGCCGTTACGGATTACCTCCACAGGTTCGTCATCATCTACCTGGTTGAGGATAGCGAACGCCTTGTTGGCTCTCTCCTCAAAGAAGAAAGCCATCCCTGTAGCAAGGAGAATGGCAATGAAAATGCCAGCAGGCTCGAAAAAGACTTCATCGCCTTCGTCCAGACCGTAGTACTCATAGAAGGAGATGCCGACGGAAAGAAGTCCGGCGATGAGCAGGATAATAATCAACGGATCGCTGAACTTTCCCAGGAAACGCTTCCACAGCGGGGTCCGGGGTGCTGGCGTAAGGAGATTTTCACCATATTTCTGCCGACTGTCGGAAACCTCCCGGTCGGTAAGTCCTGAATATGTCTTTTCCTGATTCATAATGTCTTGTCAATGTGAGAAAACTGCAATAAGCGAGGGTGAGGGACGCAGCAGCCGGTGATGGAAAAGCCCTCCCCTGCCTGCAAGCACATTCCGCTCTTTGGAAAGGCCGGGAAAGCATCGGAGCAGGATTTTCTAAAGTGCGTTCTTCACCTCTATATAATTCTTGAACAGCCATGAGTGCCCTTCAGCAAGGAGCTTGACAATCTCGGCACACAGAAAAAGGCCGATGAAAACCGAAAGGATAAAAAGAATGCTGAAGCCGAAGAATATCCAGAGGTCACCATCAGCATACTTCTCCTGGAAACGGCGAAGCCGTGAGGACGACCTTGCAACGAACTCGCTGGTCGTCTCCGTGGCATTCTTCAATGTCTCGCCGGCCTGCAGAGAGGCATGAAGAGCACGTTGGGAAGCATCAAGCAACTTGGCACGCATTTCAGCGAGTTTCTCCTTTGAGGGGGCACTGATGAGATGGGTTGAGACCGTGGGAAGCGAGCCGGCTTTTTTTGCCCCGACGGGTGTGGATGCAGCCAAAGGAATGACAGACCGTGCGTGCGTCCGCAACGGCTCCGGCTCATCAAACCTGCATTTCAGCACATTACCACAATAAGGACAACGATATTTCATCGTCCCATACCTTTCAGTCTCAGCCACGAAGTCGCGACCGCACTGGTTGCATTTGACAGTATATCTCATGACGCGGCAAAATTATAAAAAATAGTTGAGACAAGTGCAGGAAATAAAGAAAAACCTCCCTTACCGAAATCTCTATCAGCCATGCTGCCCGCCCGGTCCGGAACACCCGCCTGTCTCCATCGTCATCCCTACAATCTCCGTATGCTCTTCTCTGCCAAGACAGCACCATAAATCCTCTGTCAGACAGCAACAGATGGGCGGGTAACATACAAAAGGTTATTCTTTCAAATCAATTGAACATCAAATGCACCCAGTATAACAGAACTACAGGACAGAGACTTTTCATGTGTCATGTACGAGTAACGTTTCAGCAGCAAGTAATCCTCTTAGAGGCTCTGCCGGAGATGCCGTCTCGTTTGAAAGAATTCGTATAATTCACTCGCCTACGACTTATCAACACGCTTGTCAAAGGACACTCCGTAAGTCGGACTTTGTCCGGGAAATAAAAACGGAGCTGTCCAAATCATGCAAACAACAACAGCACTGCTCGCCGAACAGTTACTTCTTCTTGTAATTTGCTAAATACTGCTAATATTTTCCGGAAGTGTCTACAAATCGGCTAAACCATTGTCTCTTTATCAAATCAAGAATCTTATCAAAATCAATGAAAATGAAAAAACTTATCGTACTGCTCTTTACTTCCCTGCTCTCATTGAACGTATGTGCCAGGGATTGCGGTCCCAAATGGTTGGAAAAAGCCGTGTTCTATCAGATTTATCCTTCTTCCTACATGGATACTGATGGAAACGGCATCGGTGATCTTAGAGGAATTATCCTGCGGCTCGATTACATTCAATCGTTAGGGGTGAATGCCTTATGGCTGAATCCTATTTTTGAGTCGGGGTGGTTTGACGGAGGGTATGATGTCATTGATTTCTATAAGGTTGACCCTCGTTTTGGTACGAACAGTGATGTTGTCACACTTGTCCGGGAGGCGCATAAGCGGGGAATCAAGGTCTGTCTTGATCTTGTAGCCGGGCATACGAGTGACAAGTGCGCATGGTTCAGGGAATCGATGGGGAAAGACCGCAACCTGCGTTACAGCGATTATTATATCTGGACCGACAGCATTTCTGACCAAGACAGAAAAGACATCGAACTGCGCAAGCAGGATCCTGATCCAACTTCTAGTACACGTGGTAAGTTCGTTGATGCGGATGCTCCCCGTGCAAGATACTACCTGAAGAATTATTTTGCCTGTCAGCCGGCATTGAACTACGGTTATGCCCATCCTGACCCGAACCATCCGTGGGAACAGAGCGTTGATGCGCCAGGACCGCAGGCGGTAAGGCGAGAGATGCGCAATATCATGGCATTCTGGATGGACAAAGGCATTGACGGCTTCCGCGTAGACATGGCACAGTCGTTGGTGAAAAATGACTATGACGGAAGCGAACTGAAGAAGTTGTGGACAGAGATGCGGCAGTGGAAAGACTGGTATTACCCGGAGTGTGTCCTCATCTCAGAGTGGTCGAGACCGACGGAAGCTATCCCCGATGGTTTCAATATCGACTTCATGATGCACTTCGGAATTCCAGGATACCCTTCTCTGTTCTTTGCAAAAGACACTCCATTCGGCGAGCGTCATTCTTACCCCTATTGCTACTTCGACAAGTCGGGCAAAGGCATAGTAAAGGAATTCATCGAGAACTTTTCCGAAGCTTATGCCAAGACACGCAGTCTGGGATACATTGCCCTGCCGACAGCCAATCATGATTTCCAGCGTATGAACATAGGTACACGCAATACGCCCGACCAGCTGAAAGTCGCATTTACATTCCTCCTGACCATGCCTTGCATACCTTTTATATATTATGGTGACGAAATCGGCATGATTTCCCAGCGTGATTTGCCGAGCAAGGAAGGAAGCAATGAACGCTCGGGGAATCGTACACCTATGCAATGGGCACCGGGTCCTACGGCTGGCTTCTCCACCTGTCGTCCGGAACAGCTTTATTTCCCCGTGGCAACGGATGGAGGAAGGATTACCGTGTCAGAAGAAGAGAAAGACAGACATTCGGTGCTGAACTTCGTGCGCTCACTGGTGGCACTCCGACAGTCGTCAGCAGCTCTGGGCAACACGGGTGACTGGCGGCTTCTGAGCGATGTAGACAAGCCTTACCCACTGGTTTATCAGCGCAGTGCAGGTGATGAAACCTACATAATCGCCGTAAATCCAAGCAGTGCTTCCGTCCGTGTGAACCTCCCAGCCATCTCTTTCTGTAAAGGAAGTACCGTTTCTCTCGTGGGAAAGGCTTCATGCAAGCCGGAGAAAGGCAGTCTGGACATAAGGATGGGCGGCGTTTCTGCAGCTGTCTTCAAGCTGAGAGACTGAACGGCAAGAAATGGCAAGCGACACTCAAGTACAGGTGTCTGTCTGTACGTTGAAAATAAAGATTGTTAATAGTGAATATGTAAATTAGATTTTAGTTATTTGGTTACATTCGGTTTTAGTTATTTGAAGTGATTTTATTGACTGTTTACAGACAAATATCATGAAACAAAGATTTTCAGGGTAACAGAGACAAAAGTGCCTAGTGTAGCAGTGATTGCTATCTGACATTTCTGTCTCAGTTTTCAGGATAAACAAGGAGAGTATGTTCCACCTCGGCGGAATATACTCTTTTTTTGCCATCCGCTGAAGACGGATTGCAGCATTCAAGCTGTTACGCATAAACCTGTAAAGGCCTCCTGCGGACGACACCGGTTGGCTTCGGCAAGAATACTGCTACGGACGACATTGTCGATACCGAGATGATGTAGCCTCTAAGCTCCCGTCTTCATGCCGGTCTTCACTCCACAGATAAACATTTCAAAACCAATGAATCGGGCCTCCATCACAGTCAGAGTTCGTACCTATCACCACTGGTGTCTCAGCCCGTTACGATTGGTGACTGCCCTTGTATCAGATAATGTCTGCGACTGACAGGAAACAACCTTGTCTGTCTCTTGCCATGCTTACTGTCATTGCTTTTCAGAACTGCAGTTTCATCTTATTCCACTAAACATCAGCTTAGCATAGTCCATGGGGCCGGAATATATCCCGCCACTTACCCTTCCTGTAACAGAGATTCTGGTTAAAGAAGTATAAATAATGGCATTTCCTTACACTTGCTGTCCACAAATACGACTCCATTTTGTCTTAATGATAAAAACGACAAAGTGCCTATGAAGAGTTCTGACTATGACAAGATAAACAGCAGTATGGATTTCTTTCGTCTGAAGGACAGGAAGTTCATAATGTGGCGTCTGCTCCAGACACAGGAGCTGGATGATTTCTGGAATGACTTTGTTGTCTGCCATCCAGAACTGAAGGCGGAGTTCGACGAGGCTGTCCGCATCAGTGACAGTCTACGGATAAACGATGCCCACTATGCTGGCACGGATGTCCTGCTGGAAAGAATACAGAAGACGCTTTCGGCGAAACAGCACAATGCCCGCATCCTGCGTATCTCGAGGATTGCAGCTGTGGCAGCTGTGTTCCTGTTGTTGTTCGTGCCGGCCCTGTACTTCGGTTATGTACATTACATGAAGCCATCCGCGGAACAGGCCTATACTCTGTTGTCCGAAGACAGGAGAGTGAATACGGAAGAACTGTTACGGGAGATGCGGAAAAGCAAGGATGTGGAATTGCTGGTAGACGGGAAACGTCTCACTTTCAGACATCTCGGGGAACTGACCGTAACGGACGGAAAGGTTATCTATGGTAAGTCAGGGTCCGTCAGCGGAAAGACCTGCCACCTATACGTGCCCGCAGGAAAGCGCATTGCCATCATGCTTGCTGACGGAACAAAACTGTGGGTGAACTCACGTACGGAAGCAGAAGTCCCCACAAAGTTCGCAGGAAGTACGCGTGATGTGAATGTGGACGGAGAGGTTTTTGCTGATGTGACGAAGAATCCACAGCAGCCTTTCATCATTCATACAAGTTGTATGGATGTGACGGTGAAAGGTACCAGCTTTGATGTCACGGCATACAGCCGTGAGCGCGAAGCAGCTGTCGTGCTGGTACGTGGCAAGGTGCAGGTTGATACCCGCAGAAACGGCAGCATGATGGTTTTGCCCAGCGAGCGGGTCTCTCTTGCGAACGGACGACTGTCCAAGCGGACAGTCGATGTTTCCGACTACGTAAGCTGGAAGGACAACTACCTGTCCTTCAATGATACGCCGGTAAGTGAAGTCCTGAAAAAAGTCAGCAGTTGCTATGACATTCGCTTTGCAGAAGTGGATTCCGGACTCAATGACAAGAAAGTCAGTGGCAAGCTCTACCTGTCGGATAATGTTGACGACATCCTTTCATCCATAGCCCTGCTGACATCGTCTGCCTACACACGAGAGAAGAATATGGTTAAACTTGTTAGAAAAGGAAGGAAACAATGCCTATGAAGTGACATCGGAACATGGAAAAGGTCAGGCTGTGGATGCGACACGCCTGACCAGAACAATCGAAAAACATTGAACAATCAATATCATTCAATTTTTATCTATTACAAATGCAAATGTATAAATCTAAATCTACTTTTCACAGCAACTCTTGCCGTTGTTATGGAAAAATAGCAAAAGTTACATTTTATTCTCTTTTGCTGTTGTTCTCATGTATCCAGGATATTCCTGCACGGGAGCTGGGGACACAGAACCTGACGGTCACGCTGACAGTGAACAATACTACAGTCAGGAGCATCATTGACAGAATAGAACGGTCAGAAGGGTATGTATTCGTTTACAATAGCGACGTGAAGAACGAACTGAACAGGAAAGTCTCACTGCGTGTGGTCAATGAAGACATAGATGCAGTCCTTAACCGTCTTTTTTCCAATACAAACATCTCTTATAAGAGAATGGGCAAGCAGGTGACCTTGTTCCGGAAACAGAACGGAAATCCGCATGCTGCTGATGCCGTCATGGTACCTCAGCCCCAGCAGACTCCGGAGAAGCACAGCATCAGGGGGCGGATTGTTGACGAGAACAATGAGCCTGTCATCGGTGCGACCGTGAAAGTCAACGGAAAGAATACTGTCGGTGCGGTGACTGACATGGACGGCAACTATATCCTGAACAATGTATCTCCACGTGATGTAATCACCATTTCCTATATTGGAATGAAGCCACAGTATATCACAGTCGGCAGCAAGAATGTACTGAACATAATAATGAAGGCTGACGACAATACGCTGAATGATGTTGTCGTGGTGGGTTACGGAACCCAAAAGCGTGAATCCCTGACAGGTTCCATCTCCATGGTGTCATCCAAAGACCTGACAGTCACGCCGCAGGTGAGTGCTTCCAATATGCTGACGGGTCGTGTGCCGGGTCTGATCACGACACAGACCTATGGCATCCCGGGCAGCGACAATGCGACGCTGAGTATCCGCGGCTTCGGAAATGCTCTTTTCATCGTGGATGGAGTAGAGCGTGACGCACGTTACATCGATCCTAACACGATAGAGTCCATTTCCATCCTGAAGGATGCTTCCAGTGCCATCTACGGATCACGTGCCGGTAATGGCGTTGTCCTGATTACGACAAAGCGTGGCAATCAGAGCAAGCCGACCATTACAGCCGGAACTACGCTGACCCTACAAAGTGTCACTGCCATGCCGAAGACCGTATCGGCTGGTCAGTATGCAGAATTGAAACGGGAAGAGTTCTACAATGCAAATGGAGAGCATACGGCACAGACACCGCCTTTTACAGAGGAGCAGGTACAGAAATACTATGACGGGACAGATCCTCAATATCCAAACACGAACTGGTATGACCAGATTATACGGAACTGGGCGCCTATGCTGCAGTACAATGCTTCCATTCGCGGCGGGAGTGACCGATTCTCTTATTACAGTTATTTTGGTTATACCAAGCAAGAAAGTATCTTCAAAACCAATTTCGGCAATTATCAGCGTTATGCCTTCCAGACCAATCTGGATGCAAAGGTAACGGACCGGATAAAGATCCAGCTGTCTGTTGCCGAAAACATTGATGACAGGAATTATCCATCGACAAATGTTTATTCCGGAACGGCAAGTCTATGGGGCTATTTCTGGCAGACGCTGCCCACTTATCCTGCAAGTTTCCCTAACCCTGAGTATCACTCTTATGCCGGTGGCGGCGGAACGGGTGGCGTGCATTTGGTAGCAGACAGAGATATTACTGGATATAGCCGTTCAAAGAACTACCTGACGAATATATCGGGAACATTGACCTATGACTTCAAGTATGTTCCGGGGCTTTCCTTCAAAGCTTTCATAAACTATGCCAAAGCTGATTATCCGACGAAGATCTTCCATAAGCCAGTCTCTTTTTATACGTATAATTACGAGAATGACAAGTATAACCTTCAAGGAACTTACTACAATAAGGCTTCACTCGATCAGACGCAAGGCTATTCCCAGGTCATAACTTCTCAATTCTCACTGAACTATGAGCAGCTGTTTGCCAAGCTGCATCGCATAAAGGCAATGGCCCTTTTCGAGAGTGTTGATACGAAAAGTGATGAATTGAGTGCTGGAAGAACGGACTTTCTTACTTCATCAATTGACCAGATGTTTATGGGAAGTACGATGACGGCACGTAACAATGGCAGTGCATCAGAGAACGGTCGTGCCAGCTATGTGGGACGTCTGAATTATTCTTATGCAGACAAGTACCTGCTGGAACTCATCCTCCGTGCTGATGCGTCAGCCCACTTTGCTCCGGGACACCGATGGGGCTGTTTCCCTGGTGTCATGGTCGGGTGGAGAATCGACCAGGAAAAATTCATGAAAGACATGAAGTTCGATGCCTTGAAACTTCGTCTGAGCTACGGACAGATGGGTAATGATGCCATAGGCGATTTCCAGTATCTTTCCGGCTACAAGCTCTATGAAATGACTTATTTGCTGGGTAACACCTCTACAAATGGCATTAAATCTACAGGACTTGCCAACCCGGACATGACATGGGAACGTATGCATATCTCCAATGCGGGTATTGATTTCTCCTATAATCACCGTATGATCTATGGGTCTTTTGAAATGTTTTATCGTAAACGTTCCGGCATCCTTGCACGACGCAATATATCCTTGCCGAATACGTTCGGTGCAACACTTCCGTTGGAGAATCTGAACAGTCAGGATACAAGAGGATGGGAACTGGAGCTGGGTACAGCCGGACATTTCCATGACCTTTATTATGATGTCAAAGCTAACTTCTCTGGTTCCCGTTCTAAATGGATCCATTATGAGGAGCCTGATTATACCGATCCTGACCAGATACGTCTCTCGAAGAATTCCGGAAAATGGGTGGATAGAACTATAGGATATATTTCCAACGGACTGTTCACATCCCAAGAGCAGATAGATAATCTTGCTTATTCTTATCCTGGTGGAAACGGCAGACTAAGACCTGGTGACCTCATCATTGTCGACAGGAACAATGATGGTACAATCGACTGGCGGGACCAGGCTGTTATCGGCAAGGGGACCGTTCCTCATTACATGATGGGACTTAATTTTAATCTCAGCTATAAGGGATTTGATTTGTCCATGTTGTTCCAAGGAGCTTTCGGATTCTATAAGAAATTAATCTTCTCCGGAGGAGAGAACTACTATTCCTTTGTCTATGATAAACGATGGACAAAAGACAACAATGATCCCAATGCTTTAATTCCAAGACTGAGTGGTGCTCCTACCAACAGTTACGTTACACAAAATAATTTTGTCAAGTCAGATTATGTCCGCTTAAAGACATTGACAATCGGATATACTGTTCCTGAGAGACTTCTTTCCAAATTAGGTTTACAGACATTGAGACTGAATGTATCAGCATATAATCTGTTAACGTTCAGTAAATTGAACAAATATAATTTTGACCCGGAGGCTCCTTCTGGTGAAACAGGACGGTCATATCCTCTGAATAAGACAATTTCATTCGGGTTGGATGTTTCATTCTAAAAGAAAAGAACATGAAGAGTTTGAAAAATATTCTGTTTATATCAGCTTCAGTACTTGTGCTCAGCTCCTGTACTGACAATCTTCTTGACAGGGAACCTTTGAATATAATTTCTGATTCTCAGGTCTATACTGACAAGACATTGGCTGATGCTAAATTGACGCAGGCATATACACAGATGTGTGTGATGATCAATGAGTGTCCCCGCCTCAACAACCCTAAAAACGGGTATTGGGAAACGACAAGTGATGACTGGAACGGCCCATTTATCATTAATGAGATTGCTGATGAAAGTGTCAGCAACTGGATAAAAGGACAGTCCAGCACTGTAAAAGGTTCTGGCATATCCAACTCTGGTGGAATTCTTGAATGGTGGGAGGACGCTTATGAGGTAAACCGCATTCTTAATGAATTCATGGAGAAAATGGAAAAATCTTCTTTTGCAGATGCATATAAGAAAGAACGCATTGCAGAAGCTCGTTTCCTACGCGCATTCAACTACTTCTATATGGTCAAGCGATACGGCGGTGTACCACTTGTCCTCAAGGCGCAGATGCCGACAGACCCTGAAAGCGAATTGTATGTATCTCGCAATACGGAAAAGGAAGTTTATGATTTCATCTTGTCGGAGATGGATAAGATTGTTACAGACCTGCCGGCGCGGGCAAATACGGAACTTGGACGGCCAAGTCGTGGCGCCGCCATGGCACTGAAGGCGAGGGCTGCCTTGTACGCCGGTAGTATTGCCCAGTTCGGTAAGGTTCAGTCGGGGGGGCTGTTAGGCATAGAATCTTCTTTGGCTAAGGACTATTACCAGCAGTGCTACGATGCCTGCAAACAGATAATGAACTGGGGCGAATACAGTCTCTATGACGGGGATGCAGACAAGACGCAGAACTTTAAGAACGTCTTCCTGAAAAAGAACAACAGCGAAGACATCATGGTCATTCAGCATGATGCCACACAGCGTACAACATCTGGCGGCAATGGATGGATCTGGGACTTCTTCCAGTGTCCACATCCACAGGCGTGGGGTGCCGGAAACCAGAATGCACCTTATCTGGAAATGGCAGAAGCATTTGAGCATATTGACGGAACTCCAGGCACACTGGACAAGACAACACTGGAAAATAGGCTTTGGTCAATGGATGAACTGTGGGCCAACAAGGATCCAAGGTTCTATGCAACGATATGGACGCAGGATACCAAGTGGCAGAACAGAAAGGTTGACTTCCATAACGGTCTGATACTTCCTGACGGAACCATCAAGGGGGACGGTGCTTATCAGGGTGTAGCAGCTGCTGGTGACCAGTATATTGACAATTATAGTTATGGGACGGGATTTGGCGTGATGAAGTATCTGGATGAGACGCATGACAATACAGGCGAACGTGCTACTTCCAGTACGGACTATATTCTGTTCCGTTATGGAGAAGTATTGCTGAATTATGCTGAAGCTGCCTTTGAACTGGGCAAGACCGCAGATGCGCTGGATGCAATCAACAAAATCCGTTCCCGTGCCGGAATAGCAGCCTTAAGTACCGTCAACCGTGAGCAGATCAGACATGAGCGTAAGGTGGAACTGGCTTTTGAGGGACACCGCTATTGGGATTTGAGAAGATGGAGGATTGCCAAGGATGTCATTCCTGTAAACCGTTCGGGATTGCGCTATATCCTGGATTACAATACCCGTAAATATCAGGTAAAGGTCTTGGAAAATTATGATGGTGTCACGCCTCCTGTCTTTGAGAATCGGAATTACTATTTCCCAATTACGGCCAGTCGTATCTCTAATAATAAGAATCTCGTAGAAAACCCAGAGTATTAATTAAAAAGTATGTAAAATGAAAAAAGATAATAACCAAAAACTGTCAGTTTTGTGGAGTTTATTATGCCTGTTCTTTTTTGTTATACTGTTTAACAGCTGTTACAATAATGAAGATGATCCGGTATATGAGAACCTAAAAGAGCTTGTCGTATCCAATACAGCTGTCAACCTTGAATATGGTGACTCCACGACCGTGACAATATCTCAGGGAAATGGTGGATATGAGGCTGTTGCTGAAGACAACTCCATCGCAGAAGTCTCTGTTATTTCAAATACGGTCAAGATAAAGGCTTTGAAGTCCGGCTCTACCAATATCACCGTCAGGGATCAGAAAGGAAAGACGCAGAATATTGTGGTAACCGTCGCAGCACCCGTCAATATAGAGACCAATGAGTTCATCACAGTATGGAAAACAGACAATGAGGGTACCTCTAATTCCACTTCTGTAACATTACCTGTTTCAGGCAGCTATATTGTAAAGTGGGAAGAGGTCGGCAAGTCTTCACATAAGGGGCAGGAGGAATATTCCGATATTACTCCAGCGAATTATCCGACAATAGACTTCGGTTCTGTAGGAATGTATCGTGTAAGGATAACGGCAAAAGATGCGGAGAAGCCTTTCGGCTTTATCTTTGACACCTATTCTGCTCCGGCTCTGGACGGATTGAAACTTATCAGAGTAGAGCGTTGGGGCGTGAATAAGTGGCCTTCTGCAGCAAGTATGTTCGCCCAGTGCCGTAATATGGATGTTACGGCAACGGATGTTCCCGACTTTTCGGCGTGTGACGGTAAAATGTATAATATGTTCTACCATTGTGAGAATCTAGTTGGCAATACCAGCTTTGCAGAATGGAATGTCAGCATGATGTGGCATATGAATGAACTTTTTGCATACTGCTATAAATTCAACCAGAATATCAATGCATGGAATACGAAAGGGGGCTATCTGATGTCAGCTATATTCAAAGGCTGTACAGTCTTTAATCAGCCACTTGACAACTGGAACTTGAAGAATGCCGCTAATCTGTCCGGTTTCTTTGAGAATGCCACCAGTTTCAATCAGGACATCAGTTCCTGGGAACTTCCCAATGCAGAGAACCTGTCATATATGTTCAATCATGCAACAGCATTTAACCGAAGCCTGGGAAGCTGGACATTGGAGAAAGTAACCAATATGGAGGAGATGCTGACGAACTGCGGCATGAAGTCTAAGAATTATGATGCAACCTTGAAAGGCTGGGCAGAAAACGCCAAGACTCCGAACAATATGAAGTTGGGGGCAAATTCTCTGGTTTATTCTTCTGCCGGAAAAGACGCACATAAAATATTGACGGATACCAAAGGATGGACAATCACTGGTGACAGTTATAATGCATCTGGCAATTGAATTATCCAAATAACGTGAGTTCAGGGGGGCTTCTCCTGAACTTACGTTAAACAGAAGTCTGATAGTTGTTGTATGAGTATGTGGAATTCCTATGCAACAACCGTCTGGGCAGATATCTATTAAAGGAAACTTAAAACATGATTACAATGAAAAAGAATGATATGGTCTCACTATTTGCCTGCCTGGTAATAATGACATCCTGTGGAGGAAGCGATACGACCTCTGGACCAGATGGCAGAGGACTTACCCCAGGCAATGGAGTGATAGAACTAAAGGACAATCAGAAGGGACTTTCAAACCCAGGTATGGGATGGAATCAAATGTACTACACATTCGATGATGTGCCCGTTCTTACCGGAAACGACAAAGCGGATAACCTGAATTGGATTCCTTGTGATATACTCTCTTTCAGGGTCAGTTGGGCTAAGATGGAACCTAAAGAAGGACAGTATAACTGGAAAGTCATTGATAATGCTGCCAACTATTGGCTTTCAGAGGGGAAACGGCTGGCATTTAAGTTCTATACAAACTTTTTATGGGATAATCCAGACAGGCAGGCAACTCCATTGTGGTTGAAAGATGCCGGTGCCAAAGGACATTATCTTGATGGGAACAATAATCCAAGTGATGATTCCTGGATGGCGGATTATGGGGACCCCATCTTGCTGGAAAAGCTGGAAAATTTTTACAAAGCAGTTGCAGCACATTACAGTGCTGATAAAATTGAGTTTATAGAACTTGGCTCTATTGGACGGGTCGGTGAAGGAAACAGCTATCAGATTGGGGTGGAACCAACCGAGACAGAACTGAAAGCACATATCAATCTTCTGCGAAAGTGCTTCCCGAAAACACAGTTGTTCATAAATGATGATCATGGAGAAGCAGCTTGCCTCTATGCAAAGACTCTTGGGTATGGAGTTGACGACCATAGCATAGGCGTAGATGCCTCTGTTAATCCTCCAGGAAGGGCATATAACAAATCTATCATTGACAAGTTCCATGACGGGAAATCTATTATCGGTCTTGAAGATGACACATGGCTTCTTCCCGACGGCTGGTATTTGAAACAGATGACTGACGCTCATGCAAATTATTGTCGTATCCATACTTCCCCATCAAATCTGAGGAAAGCGGACGTACGCAAGATTGTTAATCAGATGAATTTGAAAATGGGATACAGGATTCAATTCCCGAAGATTTCTGTTCCGACTTTTATCCAGAGGGGACAATCACTGAAGATAAGCTATTCCGTGAGGAATGCTGGAGTAGGATACTGTCAGGTTACCTGTTATCCGCATTTCCTGTTAAAAGATTCCAATGGAAAAGAGGTCACCTCTGTTACTGATCTGGGGTTTGACCATCAGGACTTAATGTCAGGAAGTGACAATGCTACCTTGAATAGAAATGTATCTTTGACTATTCCAGCAAATGCAGTTACAGGAAACTACACCTTATACATATCTATGGTAGACGAGGCAGGAAAGCCATGGATTAAATTACCATATGATGGTGATGATGGCAATAAACAGTATAAAATTACTCAGGTAAACATCAAGTAATCTAATATACGGCAACTCCCTCTCGGTTTCCCTGTCTACCCAGCATTCTGTTTTAGATGCTGGGAGGGGACTGTTGCCTAAAAAATACAAAAAGAATGAAAAAGACGATTGGCATCGCCCTTCTTTGCTGTCTCTGCTCCATGTCCTCCATAGCGGCAGATTACACCCTTGCCTCACCTGATGGCAAAGTCAGGGGTGTTATTTCTGTAGATCAGAAGACAGAAGTCGGGATTATGTATGGAGGAGTTAGTTATCTGCGTATTCCATGTGTGGCTATGGAAATATCCCAGGAAGTATTGGGAGAAAATGTAAAAGTAAGAAATACAGTCAGACACTCTGTCCGTCGTACAGTATCTCCTTTATACGGAATAAACGCCAGCATTCCAGAATCTTATAATGAATTGCAGCTGGACTGTAAAGGCAACTACTCCATAGTGTTCAGGGCTTACAATGAAGGAATTGCATGGAGATTTGTAATACGAAAGGGAAAGCATCTGATTGTGAAAGATGAAAAGATAGACTATCAATTCAAAGATAATTATACAGCTTATTTCCATCCGCTGCTTTCAGAGTCTGATTACAGAATACAGAAGGTGTCTGACAGTGGACAGAAGTACAATTATTCAAGCATGCCAGTGCTGGTGAAGACCGATGACGGGGTAAACATTCTGTTGCATGAATCTGGAGTAATGGACTATCCGTGTATGAGCCTGAAGCCGGACTCTTCGCAACCTAACACGCTGACGACTGGCCATGCCCGTTTCCCGAAAGTGGCTGAACCTGGGGGATACAACAACTTCAACCTGGTAGTGAAGCGTACGGAAGACTATATCGCCAGGACATCAGGCAACAGGGCTTTTCCGTGGAGGATAGTGGCTTTTGCAGCCAAAGACAAGGATATTCTGAATAACCAGCTGGTCTATCTGCTGGCTCCAGAGACAAGACTGGCGGACACGCAATGGATAAAGCCAGGAAAGGTCGCCTGGGACTGGTGGAACGGACTGAACATTTCAGGCGTTGACTTCCGTTCAGGTTTTAACACTGCAACCTACAAATATTATATTGACTTCGCTGCCAGAAATGGTATTGAGTATGTGAATCTTGATGAAGGATGGGGAGATCAGTTCGATTTGCTGAAAGTACGTGACAGTATCAATATGCAGGAACTGGCAGATTATGCCAGAAGCCGTGGTGTAGGATTGTTCCTATGGTGCGTATGGCATACGCTGGACCGACAGATGCCACAGGCTCTGGCACAGTTTGAGAAATGGGGAATAGCCGGACTGAAAGTCGATTTTCTTGACCGTGACGACCAGCTGGTCGTCGACTTTGAGGAACGTCTGCTGAAGGAAGCAGCCAAACATAAGCTGCTTGTCAACTTTCATGGAGCCTATCATCCGAACGGTATGGAGCGGGCTTATCCGAACTGTATCAATGTAGAGGGAGTGAAGGGGCTGGAATGGGACAAAATTGCAGGCACTGACGGCGCGACGCCACAGACAGCCGTAACAATCCCGTTTATCAGAATGTTTGCCGGACCGATGGACTACACGCCCGGAGCAATGTCAAACTACAATCAGGAGGAATGGCGCATCATCAAGGAACGGCCTATGAGCCAAGGAACACGCTGCCAGCAGCTGGCAATGTACGTCGTGTATTATGCGCCGCTGCAGATGCTTGCCGATTCACCAACGGCCTATATGAAGGAACCGCAGTTCACGAAGTTTCTGGCGAGCATCCCTACCGTGTGGGACAAGACATTACCGCTGGACAGCAAGGTGGGAGAATACGTGAATATTGCTCGGAAGAAAGGCAACACATGGTATGTTGCGGGCATGACAAACTGGATGCCACGTGACCAGCACATCAGATTTGACTTTCTTGACAAGGGACGTGAGTATGTTGCAGAGATTGTCAGTGACGGTGTCAACGCCGACAAAGTAGGCAGTGACTATGTCATGGAAAAAAAAGATGTTCACGCAGGTGACGAGCTAAATCTGCGGATGATGCCGGGTGGAGGATACACCGTCAGGCTGACACCTAAGGATGAAAAGCATGATATTGTTGTCTTCGGTGACTCGCGTGTACAGATGGCAGGTGACTGGAATCTCAGAATGAACCGTACTGATGTCACGAATGCAGGTTTCGGCGGTTTCACCACCTCACACTTCATCTGGCTTGTCGATCCGTACGTAATCCAAAGGCATCCACGTCTGTGTTTCCTTGAAGGAGGCTGCAATGATATTGGTGCAGGAATACCGCTGGAGAGAGTCAAGCAGAATTTCCGTTCACTGGTTGACAGCCTGATGGCGCATGGCATTGAGGTCGTACTTAATACAGTAACCTATCCGACAGAGCAAGACCCGAAAGAGCAGAATTTCAAAACGGAGATGATGGACAGTGTGAATACTTTCCTCTTCGGTCTGGCCAGGGAGAAAGGACTTCCTTGCATTGACCTTAACCCTTTGCTTACAGAAGGAAAGCGGTTGAAGAAGGAATACGCATTGGACAACGTGCATTATACCCCTGCTGCCTATGCCATCTGGGTACGTGAAATGGAGAAGATACTGAAAGCAAAGGGCATCTGATGTATAGTTTGTTGAGAGAAATATTGATTTAATAAAAAAATATGAAAACTAAGATTGCAAGCCTTGCAATGCTGTTACTCCTGCTACCCGTGGCAGGAGTCTGGGCACAAGACAAGATAAAGACATGGGACGAGCTGGACAGACGGCCGATACCGAAGTGGTGGACAGATGCTAAATTCGGCATATTCATCCACTGGGGTGTCTATTCCGTTCCAGCATACGCCCCTGTGAAAGAAGTGAAAGGAGTATATGAAAAGTATGCCGAACACTATGAAGCGCGACTGAAATCGGGTAACAAGCTGTTCACTGATTTCCACAACCGTACGTATGGAAAGAACTTCAAGTATGCCGATTTCGCACCGATGTTCAGGGCGGAGCATTTCCATGCGGACGACTGGGCGAAGCTTTTCTGCAAAGCAGGGGCACGTTATGTTGTTCTGACATCTAAGCATCATGACGGTTTCTGTCTCTGGAACAGCCGATATTCGCCCCACTGGAACAGCGTCGTCATGGGACCACACATGGATATCATGGATTCCATTTCCCGTGCTGTGACCTGTCAGGGAATGCACTTCGGTTTCTATTATTCCTTGCTGGAGTGGTCGCACCCGCTGTATGACAAGAAAACGATCGGCCGATGGGTCGATGAACATATGCTTCCGCAGTTGCAGGAACTGGTTGTAAAATACAAACCTGACGTTATCTACGCTGATGGAGAATGGGACTATGACAGTGAGACTCTCAAGAGCCGTAAGTTCCTTTCATGGCTGTATGATGAATCTCCCGTGAGGAACTCCGTCGTAGTCAATGACCGCTGGGGCTATGAAACGCGTAGCAAGCATGGAGATTACTATACGACAGAATACAACCTCGTCCATCAGAAGGAGGGCATTGGTGACAAGGCTTCTCATCCCTGGGAAGAAAGCCGTGGCATAGGGACTTCCTATGGCTACAACCGCTTTGAACGTGCGGAGGATTATCTGTCGTCCAAGGATCTGATCCGTCTGCTTGTCCGGACGGTTGCCAATGGAGGAAATCTTCTGCTGGACGTAGGGCCAGAGGCAAACGGCTTAATCCCCGTCATCATGCAGGAACGGTTGCTGGATATGGGAAAGTGGCTGGAGGTCAATGGGGAAGCAATCTACTCTTCACACCCATGCAGGAATCTGACAGTAAGGAACAACAACGTTTACCTCACCCGGGCACATGGCAATCTGTATGTGATCGGCACAGAATGTCCTGACGGACCTGTGGTTATAGACGGTATCTCAAAGGCCGGACGTGCCAGCCTTCTGGGAGAGACAAAGGGAAGGATTGCAACTACTTTAAGAAAAGGAAGACTGACTGTCAATATTCCTCCTCTCAGTATCTGCCACCTGCCTTCACCTTTAGCATGGGTTGTAAAGGTTGAGGATGTGTACTGATAGACATGAGGCTGGTTCTGTCTGAACCAGCCTCTCATAGGAGTATGGGATATAATCAATAAATACAAAGGATATATGAAACGTTTATATTGTCTGCTGTTTATGCTGTTGGTTCTGGCTCGTATAAATGCCGGGACTCCGGTTAAGATATTGGCTATAGGCAACAGCTTCTCTGAAGATGCCGTGGAACAGAACCTGCATGAATTGGCTGCGGCAGAAGGGATAGAAACCGTCATCGGGAATATGTACATTCCAGGTTGTCCGTTGGAATTACATGCCAAGAACATGAGGACTGATGCCCGGGCTTATCGTTACCGGAAGATAGATGCTTTCGGGAATAGGGTTCAGGTCGACAGTATGTCATTAAGCAAGGCACTGGCTGATGAGGACTGGGACTACATCAGTCTACAGCAGGCCAGCCAGTTGTCAGGGCTCTATGACTCTTACCAGCCTTACCTTCACGCTCTGATAGCTTATATCAGAGCGCACGTTCCAACCAAGGCAAAGATTGTTTTTCATCAGACTTGGGCGTATGCCCAGAATTCGACACGAGCGGGATATGAGAACTATGGTAAGAATCAGATGAAAATGTATCGGGCAATCGTAAGAGCCTCTGGGCAGGCTATGCGCACAGAGCCTATTGCGCTGCTGATTCCTTCGGGAACAGCCATCCAGAATGCACGTATGTCGTCCTGTGGAGACACAATGAACAGGGATGGATTTCATCTTGATTTGCTCTATGGAAGGTATACCGCCGCCTGCACTTGGTTTGCTGTACTGTTCCGCAGAAAAGTTGAAGGAAATCCGTATGCACCGAAAGGCATGACACCGCAGCAGGTGCAGATTTCACAATGGGCGGCAGATGCAGCTGCAAGGCATCCCTATGAGGTGACGAAAATAAAACTTTAACATGGTCATAAAATGAAAAACAGAACTATTATAATCCTGACCGCCCTGATGTTGGATTGCGGCTACGTAGCAGCACAGAATGTGGACAGACAATCGCCGGGCCAAGATGTGAAAGATTATATTCAGCAGTCGTGGAAGAAAACACTACGATACAATCCCAAAGACTCGGCTGATCATATAGGTCTTCCGAAGCCCTATACTGTACCTTGTATTTCCGGGCATTTCCAGGAGATGTATTACTGGGACACCTACTTCACGAATGTAGGACTGCTTCTGGATGGACACATTGAATGGGCTATTGACAATACCGAAAACCTGGCTTCTTTAGTGGAGCGTTTTGGAAAGGTGTTCAATGGCAGCCGATATATGTACAGGTACAATTCTCAGCCACCTTATCTTTGCATGATGGTAGCGGACATATATGCCAGGACAGGTGACAAGGAATGGCTCGGGAGAATGTTCGGGACACTGGAAAAAGAATACAGATTCTGGATGACGCATAGAATGACACCCTGCGGACTGAACCGTTATTCCAACGATGTCATTGACAAGCAGAAGGACCGGGGTATGGCACAGTATGCCAAGTCCCGGACGAAGTGTAACATTGCACTGGACAGCCTCTCGGAAAGAGAAGTAACAACCTTTGCTTCCCATGCACGTGCAGAGTGTGAGTCGGGATGGGATTTCACGCCACGTTTTGAAAACAGGTGTGAGGATTTCTGTCCTGTGGACCTGAATGCCAATCTTTTCTATTACGAGCAATCCCTTGCCCGCTTCTGCCGTATACTCGGCATGCCGCTCAAGGCAGGGAAATGGGAGAAAGCTGCAAGAAGACGTAAGCGTCTGATACAGAAATATATGTACAATGCAAAAGACTGTCTTTATCATGATTACGATTATGTCAACAGGCGGCTCTCACCAGTCAGGTCTGCTGCTGTCTTCAGTCTGCTGTTCTCCAGAGTGTTGTCTGCGGGCAATGCCAGATCCGTGGCCAGACACGCATTGAAAGTACTGGAATTCCCTTATGGGATAGCAGCAACAGAAAAGAATGATTATCATGGCACCTATCAGTGGGCTTACCCCAACGGTTGGGCTCCGCTGCAATATATCGCCATCAAGGGATTGGAGAACTATGGCATGACAACTGAAGCCTATCGGTTAGCACACACCTATGTAGACGGGCAGAATCGTATTTTCGCACAGACCCATAATCTTTGGGAAAAATACAATGTGGTAGAAGGCAGTACACGTGTAACCAGCGAAGGGGAGTATGATATGCCCCCGATGATGGGATGGACGGCCGGGGTCTATCTGTATGCATTACAATATGTAAAGCGTCACAAACACAGATAAGTTCTCAGTCAGTATATAAAATCGTTGCTGTCCGATTAAAATTAAATAGCATGATTTCCCATACGGAATCTACTTTGAACAGGGAATTCTGTATTGTTTGCAGCAACCCCCTCATCAAATCAACTTTGTCATCTTTTCAACTGCAAAACAGCATCATATTGTCAAGGTGTTGAGTGTTCACACGACTGGTGTTTGCCGACAACACTACACGTGGCAGGCAGCAGCACGCAGGCTGGAAGCAGGAAGCCCCTCTCAAGGAGTTAATGACTAACCTATACAGGAGATTGTATGCCGGACTGCTATAATATAACCGGACTGCTATAATATAAAATGAGCATAGACAAATGTCGGGGACATTATTTTACCGAACGGAAAGTCTATGCTCGATTCATGAAAATCTGAAAAAGGAAAAGGAGTGTCAACGGATTGCCTAACTTACGGCTCTCCTCTCGTAGACACATGATAGCGCGATATACAAGTTTTCTTACAGATCCGGGACTGATATCTAACAATTCTGCTATTTCCTCGTAACTCAAGTTCTGCATATATCTCAAGTAGATGGCCTCACGTTGCCGATCAGTAAGTGTATTCAGCAAATCTTCTACTATCTCCTTGATGTCCGATTTCTCCTCTTCATCTATAATCGTATCCAGAACGGTGACTTCTGTAGTGAAAGGCAACCGGTTTATATCGGTCTCGGATAGTTTCGAGTGCTTCCGCCACACATTCAACATGTTATTTCTGAAAGCCCGGAAGAGGTAAGACGGAAGACTACACACCTCCGTCAGTTCCTTCCTTTTAAGATACAAGGTACAGAATACGTCATGTATGGCATCTTCACACAAATTCATATCGAACCCCAGACTCTGTCCATAAGCCAACAAATCGTTTACACATAGAGAATAAATAGAGGAAAAGATGTCTTTACTGTCTTCCTCTGTTTCGCTGTTCTGAAAGATTTGCCAATAGGCATTCAGCCTTTTATGTCTTTCTTGATTGGTCATGATTTGCTGTTCCATTCAAAAATGAAAGATGACATAACTCGGACTAACATAAAATCCTCTTATTGCTTGAAATAACATATTTCGGTAATGCAAATTTAGTCATTTTTTTGAGATTATAAGCTAAAAGAGGCCTAAAAATTAAGTAACAGGCCCAAATAAAGCAGAATCAAAAGGAGGGATGTCCACACACTGAATCCTTAAAGAATTATAAAATATAATATAAAGTTACGCTATTGTAAAAGTAAAGCTCTACTTTTGCACTCCAGAAAAGTTACGGTGCGCATCCTCCATGCATGGTGACTGATAAAGGAAAGATGCTCGAGCGGTTGAAGAGGCACGCCTGGAAAGCGTGTAAACGCCTAAAGCGTTTCGGGGGTTCGAATCCCCCTCTTTCCGCTGTTTCAGGTAGTTACACGTCTTTATTTAATCCTATTATTTGTTTTTATAATTCAAAGTATTGCACAAAAATGCACTATTTTGCACTATTTTGCTGCATAACACCTGCAAATAGCCTGCAAATAGGGGCATACGTTTCATCTCTGTCATCAACAGACACATGAGCCGTATGCCCCTATAAAATTGCTATGGATGCCAGCTCAAGGCTGGACATCGGATTCCCTACGAACTAAGTGGAGGAGGAGCGAAACATAACGTCAGAAGGAACTCCCTCATGCAAGGGATGATTACCTGACAACGCATTTCCTTCCATTGACCACGTAGACACCCTTGGCGAGACCATTGAGACTGGTGACACCCTTGGCAACACAGACACCGTCAAGTGTATAGACATCGAAAGCGACAACATTGCTGACAGGACCGGAGATGCCATTCGTCGAATCCTTGACGGTGAGCTTCGCCGGGAAGTAGGAGAAGACGTAGTTGGCAGCAACCCCTCCGCTGACTTCAATGGTGTACTCTCCGGGAACATCGAAGGAGGTTACCACCTTTCCGTTGTGGTCCTTGACGGTGAAGACAGGAGCTTCGGTCAGTTCTACGGTCGTTTCATTGTTCTGCAACCCATCCACCGTGTAATCGAAGACAGGCTTCTGCTTTATCTCGACAGTCACGTCTTTCGCCCTGAGGTTGGCCGTAGCCTTCTGGACAAACAGATAGCCGTTGACAAACTCTACCTGCTCCTCCTTGATGGTTCCACGCGAGACACTGATGACATACTTGCCTACCGGCGATGCAGGCGTGGCCTCGCAAGTCAGCACAGGCAAGCCCTCTACATAGTCGCCCCTCATCTGCCAGCCGAGCTTCGGGTTCTCGCTGCCATAGGTCCTGGTGGTATTGCGCACCTTGATCGTAGTACCGAACTCAACGATATTGAAGTCTTTCCACTGACCGCTGCGCTTGTAGAGTGTCTTCGTCCCGGAAGGAACCTGCAACTTGATGGACTCTCTGTTGAGGTCGGAAAAGACGCTGCGTCCCAATGCCGGCACGCTCTTGGCATAGATCCGGATTACCGCAAGGCTGTTGGCACCGACGAAAGCCTCGTCACCGATGGACGCAACCGTAGCCGGCAGCGTGACCTTCGTCAGGTTGCCGCATCCGGCAAATCCATAGTTATGAATCTTGGTGATACCTTTCCCGACAGCGAAGTCGTCCGAATTATAAGGCATCACAGAGATGATTTCTGTCATGTCCTTTGTCAGCAGCATCTTTCCGTCGAAGACATAATCACAGTCGTCACCGGTCGGTATGGACACCGACTCGAGCCGCGGCATACCTCCCAATGCACCGTCGGCAATGGCTGTCGTCGTCTTGGGAAGGACAAGTCTGTGCAGCCGTCGGCAGCCATAAAACGCCTTTTCGGGTATTTCATGTTTCTTACCTGCAAGTTTCCGAATACCGCCGGTAAGGTAAGGCTCACCTCCCTCGACCAGCTCAGCATCGCCGAGATCGAGTTCCGTCAGCGAACTACGAAGCATCTTTCCGTCCATACTGCATCCTGCAATCTGCCGGATGGTACGCAGGTCCGTCGAGTTGATCAGTCCGTTCACCTTCAGCTTGGAGATTCTTTCATAAAGAGAGTCTTCGACGAGCGACGCCAGCTTGCCAGGTTCACTGACATTGACCGTATCCTCGACCAGCTCGCCTCGTATGCCCTCAAAGCCGATGATCATATCCTGCCCTTCCGAAAACTTAAAGGAACCGGGATTCAGGAGACTGATGTCATAAAATCCATCGGAAGAACCTTCCCATCCCCAGTTGATCCACACCTTGCCGGTGGCATCATATCCGCAAAGTACAAAGGCATGACCGCCGTTACCGCGATCCACGCCCGTATAGAAGATGGCACGGCGTTCGTTCAGTTCATTGAAGATGATGTCCATCCATCTTTCCTCTTTGTAACTGCTGCGCCGAAGCATCTGCGTTGTCTCGGGATAGCCCAGGTTGCGTTTGAGCCCTTCACAGGCATTCTCCGTGTAAGTACCCGATCCGTCGGTAGCATACATCATGTCGGCAGCCACGCCGCAGTCGAGCATCAGCTTTGCCACAGCGTTGCCCTGTGCCGTGGTGTACTTTCCTTTATAGCTGTCGATCATGTTTCCCCAGTCATAGACACTCTCATCATAGTTGACGGTCACTTTCTTCATGCTTCCGTCCGCCTGCTTGACATTCACGGAGTGTGTACCCGTACCACTCTGCGGATAACCGTTGTAGTACATGATCTGTGCCATGGCGGTAGCGACACATCCGGTCACGGCTCTTCCCGTACCGCCATACCCCTGCCAGCTACCGGTACCGGAAGAGGTTGCCTGGGGGCAGAGGTCGTTGTAAGGTTTCTCCTGTCCCCAACGCGACGTGACAAGGGCGGGAACCTGAGCGGCATACTTGTTCTTGTCGGGGACCACCACCTTACACGGCACGCCGCTCTTCACAATGCCGTTGATGGCCTCTTCGGCAGCAGCGAGATACCATTTGAAGCCCTCGTTCTTCGTATTCTTGTCGAACGTGCTGTTCGAATAGGCGATGACAGCCGGTACGAGGTCGTCGTTGCCCACGATGACGAAACCGCCCTTCTTATAACCCATGACGGTGTATGCACTGTTTTTCAGCAGCGGTTTGAGGTCGTCCTTGTGTGCACGGGTCATCCGCAGTGTCGGCGACTGACTGAACACCTGCTCCGCTGCCGCCTTGATGGCAGCCTTTGTCCTTGGTGCTGCCGAAACCGACAGTACCATGCCCAGTACGAGCAGCAGGCTTATGGATAATCGTTTTCTATAGTTCATCATAATAATATGGTTGTGGTCGTGTCCGGCTTTCCGGCAGGGGAACTCCTTCCCGGAAGCTGATTTACAGCAGAGACGGCACGATTCGGTTTGTTGATATAAAAACGCATAGACGGAGTCAGAGCCCTGCAGAATGGGTCCTGACTCCGTTTGTAGTCAATTCTCTAATAAGAATCGGTGCTTATTCATCACTTGATAACGGTCTTCTGGCCATTGATGATATAGACGCCCTTTGCCAACGAACGCAGGCTCTTGGCACCCTTCATTATCTGCTTGCCGTCGATGGTGTAGACATCGTAAACCGTCTCGCCGTCAGCATTGATGCGCTGGACGGCTGTTGCCACACTGATTTCCGCAGGTGCAGACTCTGAACCGTCGGCATAGACAGCCGTCACACAGTACTTGTGCTCCTTGTTGTCCGGAGCCTTGAGGTCGTCGCTGACAAGTTTACTGGTGCTTCCGATCAACTCACCGTCACGATAGATGTTGTAGGAAACTGGTCCTGAACCAGCCTCGAACTTCGCATCGTCAATCATGAAGATGAATGCCTTGTCCTTGCTTGTGATATGATGGATGGCAAAGTACTTGGTCCCCTCGGGTACGTCAACACTTACTTCCGTCCATTGAGCAGCATCCTGTACGTGCGTGTCGCCAATCTTCACGAAGCTGTCAGGATCACTACCGCTTGTTGAAGACAGTACGTCGAAGCTCTCTGCTCCGCTGCCGTCCGTAGCCTTGAGATTATTGACCCAGAAGCTGACGGTCTGCGCCTTGCCAGAAAGCTGCGGACTGATGAGCCAGTTGTTGGCATCAACGAAATTCTTGCCAGACTCATCAACCTGATATATTGCTACAGCAGCCCTGGTGCCGGAATGCGGATCAAGTCCCTGTCCTGACTTGAACAGGTCAGACGGCTGCCAGTTGAGGAATGCGAACTCCTCGCCCTGATGCTGATACTGTGTGCCTTGGGTGAGACTTCCTGCACGTCCATGGTCGTTGTCAACCGTTGTCCAGTCGCCGAAGCTGGTACCCCATGCCTCATAACTCTCGAAGTCGTCTGTAACACTGGTTATCGTCGTTGCCGGTGCATCCCAAGCCAACTTCACAGCAGTAGCCGACCCGCTCTTCTCTCCACGGAGGTTCTGCGGGGCCTTGACATCTGGTGTCTCAAGACTGACATCGGCGGTCGCCTCATTGTTGTCTGGTTCGAGATCGCCGTCCAAGGTGACTGTCGCCTTCACGCTGAGCTTGTCTGAAGCGTCCAGACTGGTCGTCTTGTAATCAACAGAGAGTACGTTGTTCTGCATGAAAGAAAGACTCTTTCCGAGGGTTTCCTCCTTGACAACCTTATTGTTGACCGTAAGGGCAACCTTGGCTTTCTCAACCTTGTCGAGACCGAGGTTGGTCACCTTCACACTGAACTTGGCTGTCTGTCCTTTCTTGAGGCTTTCGGGTGCGGTCAGTTCCACACCTGCATCTTTCTGATACGGGTCGGCAATGTTGATGTTGTCAACATATACGGCATCGTCAGAAACCTCATCGGCAGTACCGACAACACGCAGCAGGACGTAATCCTCATTGGCCAGTTCGGCAGGGATATTCACAATGTGATTCTTCCACTTACCATCGTTGACAGCTCCCGTATTGGTCCATACAGCTTCCGTCACTTCTCCGTTCTTCTTCTGGAAACGCATTTCCACCTTCGCCTTGGGCGCTCCATCGCCACGATAGTCGAAGATGAGTCTCGGGTTCGCTGCACCACGCAGGCTCGTCTTACCCATGACAATGGTCGATACACCCGGCCGTGACGGACGGAAAATCAACGAACCGTTGTCATCGTCGGACGAAACATCGTTGGTGAGAGTCCATGCAGTATTAGTGCCGGAACGTTCAAGACCGACGAATTTGTCCTCAACGGTGCCATCCTTGAAACTGTTGTGGAATGGTAGCGTATAAGGCGTACCGACAATGAGTGCGCCGGCTGCCCATGCACTCGTACCTGCTACGTTCACGGCATTGACAGCCCAGTGCTGGTACTTCTGCTTGCCTTCGTTGGTATTCAGGCCTTTGACGGTATATCCGGTCGAGCCTTTGACATCAGCGATCTTGTCGCCCAACTTGCCGTCATCCGTAACGCTATGGATATTATAGGTAACCTCTGCCGGGAGAATGATGCCCTTGTGTACACCTGTCGGAACATCCCAGTCGAGCTTGACAGTCGTTGTCTGGTCGGTTGTCTTGATCTTGCCCAACGCCGGGACATCCTGCCCTACATAAACATTGACAGATGCCTTCGAGCCGAAGTCGTGAGCATTGTAAGCAATAACCGTATAGGTATTGTTACCGTTTACGGCGGCATCGTCGACAATCTGCAGTGCCGAACCTGGCGCCGGAGCCGTGATGGTCTTCACGACACGCTCACCGCTGCTGACAACAATCTTCGTGAGGTCAGAGAGAGCAGAACCGTCAATGGCCTTGGTCGGTGCATTGAACTTCAGCGTAGCCTTCAGCGCAGCCGTCGGATCGGCAGTTGCTGTCAGATTGTCCACCATGGCCGGTGCCTTCGCATCAGCAGCAACTTCCACAGAGAGGGAGTCGAGGACGATTCTGAATCTGTCAGGATCAGAAATGGCATGGAAACCAATGTAGTAGTTCCCGTCCGCAGCCGGTTCTATCCGCTTGGTAAATTCCTGATACTTGGAACTTGTAAGATCCGTTGACGGGAGTATCTCATTTGCCATTGCGGCAACCGTATTGGCATTACCCCACTTCACCTCCAGACGTTCTGGGAAATTGCCCAGTCCGGCAGCAGCCTTGAACGATACATTATAGGCCTTGCCCTGCTTCATCTGAATCGGTGGTGAAATCAGCCAGTCATCGGCAGCGTTCTTCTTGTTGTAACGATATACGCAAGAACCACCCTTGGAACTGTTCCAGCCCCATGTGCTCTTGTCCTTATTCACGTCGAGAACCGTGTAGAGCTTGAAGCTTGCGGCAGTCGGGAAATCATCGAAGAACGGCACTTCGAGTGCATTACCGAAGATCTTTCCTTCGCTTGTCGCAATTGCACTCCGCTTCGACCCGTTAATGGCCTGTACGGAATAGGAATAAGCCGACAGCTTACCCTTCGGGACTACTTCGCTGAAAGAAGTTGCAGAGATACTCTCGGCCACCTTCGTACTTTCTTCACCTACGTTGCGGAAGACATCATAGGTGAGAGGACCCATGTATCCGTTGTGCAGACCTTCCGTCGGAGCTTCCCAGGTCACGGTTGCCTTACCTGTTGTTTCGTCAAGGCCCATTGTCAGATCTTTGACGATATCGGGCACATCATAACCGACATAGGTCGTCAGTTTGACACGAGGACCCTTACCGGCATCATTGCTGCAGAAGACGATGAAATTAACGACTCCTTCGCTGACCGTCACATTGGCCTCAACCTTCTTTCCAGCTTCAGCCGTTCCGTTCGCTACTTCTTTACCGTTGGCGAACACCTTGTACGAGACGTTACCGGTCAGGCTGCTGCCGTCGTACTTCTTGTCAGGAGCCTTGAACGAAACCTTGCCGCTGAGCGCACCGTTGGCGAAGTCGGCCTTGAGGTCGCTGGCTGCTGCTGGTGCTCCGTTGGCTGTCGCCACTGCCGGGAAGTTGAGTGCCACGAGCATCGCCGGCTCCGTATAGCTGCCGACCGGTGTCACGTGTCCGTCGCCCAAGTCGACCGTATAGAGCTGGAACTTTCCGTCCTTGTCGGTCGAAGCCCAGAAGAACTCGTTGGTCCGTACGTCGAACTCGCCGCTCTGGGTGTAGTACTGTCCCTTGGCATCGGCAATCTCTACACCGGTAGAGCCCTTCTTCGTTTCAGCACCTGTCGAACGGTCAATCTGGTAGAAGTCACCTTCCTTGCTGACACCATAGGCGAAACCGTCATTGGCAATACCCAGTGCCACATAGGTGTGCTGGGCAGGAGCGATGGTGGTACGCGTCAAGGTGGTGTAGTCTATGACACCCCACTCAAAATTCTTCAGGTCGGCGGTGTAGAATTCTCCGAACACCTCTCCCGTCGTCGGGTCAGTAGCCGTTTCAGTAGCGATCAGACTGTAGTCTCTGACGCTCTTGGGCTGTTCTTCCAACTGCCAGGTCTCTGTGTCGAATGCATAATGCGAGAGCAGGAGAATACCATAAGGAGCATAACTCGTATCGAGGTATATGCCGTGAAGCACTCCGTCTATCATTCCGCTTCCGCCATTGAAATAGCCTTTCTTGTAGTCGGAGAGCAGTTCGAAATTGAGGTTTGCCACCGGGTGGAACGAATACATGCCCATGAAACTGTTGGTGAGGAGATTTCCCCACATGGTCAGGTCAGGATTGAGGGTCAGTCCTAAACCCCAGTTGCAAACCTACTTCTCTTAAGCGCATAATTTCATAAGTATTTATTACCTTTGCATCATGAAGAGTGACCAACTATTACGTTGCATCTTTCCAGATGTACTTGCCGACTACTTTGATGTTGTCGATATTCAAGAGGGTGTTTCCCAGTTTGACTTTTGGCTTGACGAGCGTAACTTTATGGAAAAGTCAGACCATAAGTTAGGCACTGTAAGCAGTTATGGTTTTACCAGCGAGCGTGTAATTCAGGACTTTCCTCTTCGTGGCAAAGCCGTCTACCTCCATGTTCGCCGACGCAAGTGGCGTGACAGTTCCAACGGAGAGATATTTACTTATTCATATGATGACTTGACGGCTGAGGGCAGTAAACTATCCCCCGAGTTCGTTTCTTTTTTAAAAGAATAGAATTGAGTCCACTGCAGAGAGCATCGCAAGCATCGGTGCGCACTATGGCGTAAATGGCAAGCAGTTATCCACACAGTACAAGGAACATTTCAGTGACTACCGCAGCTGGGATCAGTTGGATCATGCTCAAGACTGGCTATTGTTTGAAAATAACATAGGTGAGAGTCTAAGTATTGATGAGACCTGTCTAAGCAGTGGCGAGGTCTATACTTTTCTGACCAACAAGGCGGGAAAGGGCAGAAATGGAACTTTAGTGGCTGTGGTTAAAGGGACCAAGGCAGAGGACGTTATTCAGGTTGTCAAGAAGATAGACCTGTCCAAACGAAAGACTGTCAAAGAGATAACACTTGATTTGTCATCTTCGATGATGCGCATAGCCCGTGCCGTTTTTCCCAAAGCACTCATTACCAATGACAGGTTTCATGTGCAGAAACTGTATTATGATGCTCTGGATGACATGCGTATCGCTTACCGGTGGATGGCAAGGGATAAAGAGAATGAGGAGATAAAAGAAGCTAAAAGTGAGGGAAAGGAATATATACCATTTAGATACAGCAATGGTGACACGCGTAAGCAGTTGCTCGCCAGGGCAAAGTTCATATTGACCAAGCACAGGACCAAGTGGACTGAAGCACAGAAAGCCAGGGCGGAAATCATCTTTGAACATTATCCTACACTGAAAAAGGCATATGATCTGGCTATGAAACTTACCGATATTTATAACATCAAGAGCATCAAGGATGCTGCAAGACTGAAGCTGGCTAAATGGTTCAATGAGGTTGAAGAGCTGGGAGTGGACAATTTCTACACGGTGATTGACACGTTTGAAAATCATTATCAAACCATACTCAATTTCTTTGTAAACAGAGCAACAAATGCAAATGCTGAGTCATTCAATGCCAAGGTTAAGGCATTCAGGGCACAGTTCAGAGGAGTCACAGATATTCCTTTCTTTTTATATAGGCTTATGAAATTGTGTGCTTAAGAGAAGTAGGTTTGCAACTGGGTTTTAGGACTGACCCAGGATTGACCGTCACCAGGTTCTTCAGATCCGCAGGGCGGATGGCAATCGTCGGACTGCTGAACGGCGATTTGACGTCTCGTGGCAGCGTCTTCGCCAACAGTGTCGGGAAAGCCTTCAGCGGATCAACCTTCTGTTGAGCCGTCTTCTGTCCAGGCAAAATCCTGGAAGGAGTAAGAGGCACTTGGTTTTCTGGCATCACTTGCGCGGATGCAGGCAGCATTGTCATTGTCGCGGCAAAAGCTGCAATTAGTTTGGTAAATCTTTTACTCATATCTGACGGGTTTAATTAATAAAAAAAGTTTTTAAACCTATGAAAGATTTCGATTACAAATATATTAATTTTTCCTCAATACCTCCAAATAATATTACGATTTATTTCTAAATTATTTAATATTTGTGCACATTTACAAGAAAACGTGCAATTTTATATCGTTTTTATTCGTATCTGGCAGGATATCCGATAGTCGGGGACGGGCGAATATTCAGCGGAAGAGAGACACCCAACTATTTTTCATGATTGGGACAGACTTGTTTTACTTCTCAAAAAAAACGATTCTATTGTGGAATGCCCTACGGACAGACGTGTTGATGAACCACATCCTCTGTTTTATTTCTGTTTTCAGTTGCTGTCATTATTAACACTTCGCACAAATGCCACTTTACAAGCCACTTGCAACACCCCATTACATGACAGCAGTGACAGCAACCTACAAATTCTGACTCAATGTGGATTCAGGACAAGACACTTTTGATTGCGTAGGAATGTGCCTCCCCGGACAGAAATCTGGCTACATACAGTCCCGCCTATATAATAAGGCGTAATATGGGGATATGAGGCTGCGCCAGAAGTTCATGCGTAGCTAAACTGTAGGAACACACTTTCGGTTCTGAAGATGGAGAGGAATGGAAAGTGCCGGATTGACAATTGAGAACAAGAGTACCGGATGCCGGGAACTGGAGTACCAGGTACTGGGAACAGGAGTACCAGGTATCGGGAACAGGAGTACCAGACACCGGGACAACAGAATTGAGAGCCAGCCTGCAAAAGAACACAGGTGCTCATCACGATTAAACAGTCTCCTTATTGCGCCCGGCAAAACCACGGAGCAGGAAGTACAGTTCTTCCTGCAGGCGGAAGAGCAGCCATGAACAGCGCAGAGGCATATAGCCGAATTTACGTTTAAGAGAGGGCTGCACCTGTTTCAGGTTGACAGTCTGCCAGACATGACGCA
Source organism: Prevotella denticola (assembly GCF_900454835.1). GTDB lineage: Bacteria > Bacteroidota > Bacteroidia > Bacteroidales > Bacteroidaceae > Prevotella > Prevotella denticola. The sequence goes on from NZ_UGTM01000001.1 coordinate 1,390,223, forward strand.
TGATTTTCCTCCCCTTCCGGCGGTCTGCTGCGGAGAGTTCCCTGCGGTGAAGATAATAGAAGAGATAGACTCCGACCAGATTGAGCCACCGTACCGTTTCATAACAATGCAGGTCGTCATCCGACGCACCTATATCGACGAGCTGGCGCCGCATACTCTCGTTGGCCAGAAGGAAATCGAAGCGGTGGACACTTGCCTGATGCGTGACCGACACAGCCTGCTGCCGATAATAATAAACGCCGTCGCAAAGGGCCACCTTACGTGAATAGTAATAATGGATTCTCGTAGTGTTGTCATCACTGTATACCCTTTGCGACTCATCGTAGGGATGCGCTTTGTGGAGGGTACTGCGCACAACGTAACAACCGTGAATTCCCCAGGTCAGGCTCTGCCGGAAGGCTTCCTCGCCATTCATCATATTGAAATGAGGCATGGAATACTCCTCCTGATGCCCATCCGCATAGACGCAAAACAGACGGAACAACACACAGTCGACCTCTGTCTGGCAGAAAGCCTCGCATACCCTTTCCAGCGCATCCGGCCCCAGCCAGTCGTCACTGTCTACAAAGCCGATGTAATCTCCCGTTGCACAAGACAGTCCGATATTCCTCGCATGAGCCTGTCCCCGGTTCTCATCCAGTGCTATCACCCTGAGACGTGTGTCCCGGGCCGCATACTGATGCAGGATATCCAGAGAGTCATCCGTCGAGGCATCATCAACGCAGACCACCTCAACGTCTTTCAGCGTCTGGTTCAACAGCGAATCAAGGCACTGAGGAAGGTATTCCGCTGTGTTATAGACGGCAACGAGCACACTAATCTTTGGCATGACGGATAAACTTATTCTTCAATCTACTTATCAAGACATTCCACAGCCCAGTCTTCGACTTCAGCACACGAAAGGAAACCATCATGCTTACGACACACAGTGCGGCAGCAAGCCCCCACCGCAACCAACCGCAGTCAGAGCGGACACAAAGGAACACAAAGAAACCGATTGACAGCTGGACAGCGGCACAGCGCAACACAGAAGAAGACTGCCGGTAACCATAATGGAAACGAGCATAGACATAAACAAAAACAAAACTGAAGATTCCTGCCGCAGCCACACCGACACCGGCACCGAAAACACCCCATTGCCTGAAGCCGACTATTACCAGTGCGGCAAGGCACACATCATACAAAGACTCCAGAAGCAGGTAAGAGCGCGAGTCGCCTTTCGCCAAAGGGATATACTCTACCGGCAGACGTATTGCCCGTACGTACATGGCAAGGACCAGCACCTGTGCCATACTGAGGGCGGGCAGGAATTTGCCGGAATAAAGGGAGACTGTCAGCTGGGGCAGGAACAACAGAAAGAGCGTCAGAAGGGGGGAGATGAGCAGGAGTGTGACTTCTATCTGGCGGTTGACAATCTGGTTAAAGGTAAAATTCAGGCTGCTTGCACCTGACAGCCGAGGAAAATAATCGGTCTCCATGGCTGAAAAAACCATCCCAGAACAGACCATTGTCATCATGAAAGCGGCATTGTAGAAGCCGACCGCCTCAATGTCCGCCACATTGTTAAGGTAACTCCTAATAATGAAGTCCGCACCCGACCCGAGGATACCGGCAAGGACAAATGCCGTTCCCAGACGGATCATACCCCACCCTTTGACCAGAAACGGCCTGCGGAAAGAGACACGGAAAGGATAAAGTCGGCAAGAGACCATGGCTGTGAGAACCATCTGCACCAATGCCATCAAGACCAGAGAGGGGACGATGGCTGCATTGCCGAAGAGATAATAAAGCGGAACGGTCAGGACCAATGCACCAAGCACGTTATACACTGAGACGGAGGCCAGCGAACGAAGACGGCGTACACCCTTGAGGATGGCAAGCTCGCCGCCGCTCAAAGCAGCCAGTGACACACAGGGAGAAAGAAAGATGAAGTGCAGCGTATGCCCATCCCAGGAGAAGGTGTATCTGCTGAGCAGAGGACTGAACACGATGCAGACCAGCAGACCCAGCAGGGCTGTGAGCAGGCTCCACGAACGGACAAGGGCGATATCCTCCGTCAGTTTTTCCTTGTCTTGCCGGTCGTAGTCCTCTGATATATTGCGCACGGCACTCATCGGAAGGCCAAAGTTGGTGGAGTCGCCGATGAGCTTTGTCGTGGAGTTGAACAGCGAGATAAGACCGACTCCCTGCGGCCCAAGCAATATGGCCACGAACTTGTTGCGGACGACACCTATCAGCACGTTGAGGCCCTGCACACCGCCAAAGAGGCTGATGTACTTCAGAATATGCAGATAACCATCCGTATGGGTGTCTTTTTTCATCGTATTATCTAACGGATATAAAAGTTTTTTATTATATTTGCATCAAACAATGATTGCATGAAACTGTCCATCATCATCCCCATCTATAACGTTGAAGATACACTCAGACGCTGTCTGGGGAGTGTACTGGGACAGATGGACGACAGGATGGAAGTGATCATCGTTGACGACGGATCGACGGATACCTCGGGACAGATTGCGGAGCAGATGACAGCTGGGAGGACTGACTGCCGGTTTATCCGCCAGGCCAACAAGGGACTCTCTGCAGCAAGAAACGCAGGAATAGAAGCGGCGACAGGAGAGTACATCACCTTTGCCGACTCGGACGACCTTGTTGCCAAAGGTACTTATACGGCCTTGCTGGCCGTACTTGCAGAACATCCTGCCTATGACATCCTTGAATATCCCGTCATGCTGCATTACGGATGTCCTGCCAAGCAGCATCTGCTGACTTTCCCTGACGCCGTAGTCGGTTCCATCCGTGACTACTGGCTCTGCGGAGGTCACCTCCACACGTATGCCTGCAACAAGCTGTACCGCCGTGAGCTCTTTGCTGACATACACTTCCCCGAGGGCAAGGCATTTGAGGACGCATACACCTATCCTTTCCTGCTGCAGCGTGCCAAGGTGGTGGCGACGACCTCCGTAGGACGGTATTACTACTGTCACAACGACAGGGGAATCACGGCACAGGCCGGGGGAAAGGAGCTGACCGACCTGCTGGAAGCGCATCTCACACACCTACATCTATGGGGCAGGCTGACACGGGACTATTACCAGGCACTGCTCAACATACAGATGGATGTCTACGAGGCAACACACGCTGCCCCCGTCCTCCCTGTCCTGCCCTATAAAGGAACCCTGAAACTCTTTGTTCTCCACTTAATAGGATTAAAACGCTTATGCCAACTCAACCGGTTTATACACAGAATAAGGAAAAGAAGCCGCTCGTAAGTTTCATCGTCACTTACTGCAACGAACCCATTGCCATGCTGAAAGAATGCCTCAGAAGCATTCTGGCATTAAGTCTGAACGAATCGGAACGGCAGATCATCATCGTGGACGACGGCTCGGACCTCTCTCCCATCAACGAGCTGATCACACTCACAGACAACATCATCTATGTTCGCCAGCCCAACCGGGGACTGAGCCGGGCACGCAACAGAGGCATGGAACTGGCCGAAGGCAGGTTCATCCAGTTTGTCGATGCCGACGACTTCCTGCTGACAAACACCTACGAACAGTGCCTCGACATTATCAGGTACAAGGAAGCCGACATGGTGCTCTTCCGTGCGACAAGTGCCGAAAAGTCTGTTCCTCTGTCCGAGGCGGAAGGCCCAGTGGGCGGAACGGAATACATGACCCACCACAACCTGCACGGCAGCGTATGCTGCTATCTCTTCGGGAGAGCCATCCTGTACGGCCTGCGCTTCACGGAGGGTACGCTGCACGAAGACGAGGAGTTCACGCCGCAGCTGATGCTGCGGGCGGAAAGCCTGTATGCCACCGAAGCGAAAGCCTATCATTACCGTACACGCCACGGCTCCATCACCCACCGTACTGACAGACGATGGAAGATGCGCCGTCTGTCGGATGCCGAGCAGGTAATCTGCCGCCTGAAGGAAAGGGCGGACTATCTCCCTGTCAAGGAACGTATTGCTATGGATCGGCGTATCGCCCAGCTGACAATGGACCTTATATACAACGTGATGCTACTGACGCATGACGAGACCCACCTCAACCACGTACTGCAACGTCTGGCGCGGCGCAGGCTCTTCCCCCTGCCCGACAAGGGCTATACGGCCAAATACAGGTACTTCAGGAAGATGACGAACTCCGCCTTGGGGCGCAAGATGCTGATGATGGCATTGAGGATAAAGAAACACCCATTATAACCGTGGATTTTGAACCGAGACGCATGAAAATCCTTCTCTTAGGCGAATACAGTAACGTACACAATACGCTGGCACATGGACTCCGCAAGCTGGGGCATACGGTGACGGTCGTGTCAAATGGGGATTTCTGGAAGAATTACCCACGTGACATTGATGTCACCAGACGGCCGGGGAAGATCGGCGGTATGCTTTTGCTGGCAAAGATTTACGCCCTGCTGCCCCGTCTGCGAGGCTATGATGTCGTGCAGTTCATCAATCCTTTGTTCTTTGAACTGAAGGCGGAACACCTCTTCCCGCTCTTCCGTTATCTGAAGAGGCATAACAGGAAGGCCGTGCTGTGTGGTTTCGGAATGGATTACTACTGGGTACACACCTGCTCAACGGCGATGCCCCTGCGTTACAGCGACTTCAACATCGGCAATGAACTGCGTCAGAACAAGGAGGCAATAGCCGAGAGAGAGGATTGGATGGGTACGGACAAAGAACGTCTGAACCGACTGATGGCAGAGCAATGTGACGGAATCGTGACGGGACTCTACGAGTACTGGCGATGTTACAAACTGTGTTTTCCGGCGAAGACAATCTTTATCCCTTTCCCCATCATCGTAGGAGAAGCACCGGTCATCGCTGATGAAACGCCGGAGAAGCTGAACCTCTTTATCGGAATCAGCAAGAACCGTTCGGCTTACAAGGGGACGGACATCATGCTGCGGGCAGCCGAAGCCGTCAAGCAGCAGTACCCCGACCGCCTCGACCTCACCGTCGCAAGCGGACTGCCTTTCGCCGAATACGTACGCACGATGCTCGGCTCTGATGCCATCATGGACCAGCTTTACAGTTACACACCGTCTATGAACCCTCTGGAGGCCATGGCACACGGCATCATCTGTATCGGTGGCGGAGAACCGGAGAACTACGAAATCCTCCACGAGACCACGCTCCGCCCTATCATCAACGTCCTGCCGACCTACGAGAGCTGTGTTGCCGAGCTTACCCGGCTCGTCACCCATCTTGACCTCATCCCCCGGCTGCGCCGTCAGAGCTACGCCTATGTCCGCAAACACCACGACCACATCAAGGTGGCCAAGCAGTACGAAGCCTTTTACCGGTCGCTGTAGCCGGGCTTCATACGCATTGTCCTTTCAGTTTTTACTCATTGCAGCAATTGATCCGATAAAACAGCAATATGTAAAAACGAACTTACCACAGTCCGGATATGATAGATACCGGACTGTGGTAAGTTCTTTGCTGACAGTCTACTTACGACTGCAAGATGCTATTTGACAACATAATTTTCTATCCAAGGAAGACAATGAGCAAAAAAACCTCCATCTCGGAAACAGAGTGATAAAATCTGTCTGAAATGCGAAAACCCATCCCTTGTATGTGCCTTTCATGTCACTACAGAACTTTTCAAGAAATTAGCATTTATCGCAATATAAGTTTTTATTTTGTCTGCTGTCATTTTAACATTTCTCTCCAACATTCTGTATATAAACATTTTAAATTTGAGAGAAGCGTGACGGAAATGACAGGAAACATCGTCAGGGCCTGTACCCTGTCTAAGCCATATCCTAAAAATTCCACGCCGGTCTGTCGTCGATATGGATATTGTCAACTCGTTGTGCTTCTTCAGAACCTACCTGAGGGGAATTCATCACACACGCATCCGACAGGGGCAGATGAACCATAAATAAAAAAACAGAAAGGTGAAGCTTCAAAGCTTCACCTTTTTCTTTTTCCCTGTACTCTCATTGCTCATGCGGTCGAGCGCAGTGACGACATAGATGTATTTTGTTCTGCCGTCCTTGTAGTCGAGCCGGAGTCGGTTGTCGTAAGGCATACCGACAATCTTGGACGGATCGTCCGTATCGAGCGGTTCACCGGGCAGGAAACGGTAGACGACATAGCGGTGGGCTTCGTCCTGCCAGCCTTTCCCTTTCGGTGCTTTCCACGTGAGGTAACAGCCGTCACGTTCATGTTTCGCCTTTACCTTCTTCGGTTTCGACGGAGCATCACCGTCAATGAAAGGCATGAGCGGCTGCAAGGCAGGATAACGCCAGTAGTCTGTCCGCAGGAGCGTTCCGTAGTTGCCCGGGTTGTCTACCACCGCCTTCGCATACCACAGTACGGTTCCCTGCACATTCGCTGTCTGTCGGTGCAGGCGGTGTTTGGCGGGAAGCTGGTGGGAGGCGGGGTTCTGCGGGTCGGCATACTTCACCGTCCGGAGCACATCCTCGCCGATGTAAAGCGGACGGTTGGCGGCCTTGCGGTTCCACCAGCCGATGAGTTCCTGATAGTCGGCGGCTCGGTTGCCGATTTCCCAATAGAGCTGCGGTACACAATAGTCAACCCATCCGTTGTTCACCCATTTGAGCACGTCGGCATAGAGGTCGTCATAATTCTGCAGACCGCTCGTCCGGCTGCCGTTCCTCGGGTCGCTCTTCTGGTTGCGGTAGATGCCGAACGGCGACACACCGAACTTCACCCATGGCTTCCGCTGGTGTACCGATTCGCCCAGCTGCTTGACGAAGAGGTCTACATTGTCGCGTCTCCAGTCTCTTATATCAGTGAATCCACGGCTGTCATGCTGGAAGTCACGCTGGTCGGGAATGGTCTGACCGGCAGCAGGATAAGGATAGAAATAATCGTCGATATGGATTCCGTCGACATCATACCGGCTCACGATATCGTCGACCACTCTGCAGATGTAATCCCTGTTCTCGGGCAGGGCCGGGTTGAGAATATAGAGTCCGTCATAAGAGAAGATGCGGTCGGGATGGGTAACCGCAATGTGGTTTGCAGCCAGCTGGCTGGTCGTCTTCGTCTTGGCACGGTAAGGATTGATCCACGCATGAAGCTCCATACCCCGCCTGTGACACTCGTCTATCATCCACTGCAGCGGATCCCAGTAAGGCGACGGAGGCGTACCCTGCCGTCCCGTAAGGAACTTGCTCCATGGTTCGTACCTGCTTGGATAGAGCGCATCACACTCTGCACGCACCTGGAAGATGATGGCATTCACGCCGTCCTTCTGCAGCTCGTCCAGCTGATAACACAACGTACGCTGCATTTCCTGTGTGCCGATACCTTGGAACTGTCCGTTCACGCACTGTATCCATGCACCACGGAATTCCCGCTTCTTAGGCTGGCTCTTGCCATAGGCCATATTACCGATGCCGATGAGCAAAACAACGGCAAACAACAACTTCGAGAGAGGATGGATTAGTCTCATGTATTCTTCAATTTGTTTTCAAGGAAAGGAAGAAAGTGGAAGGAAGTAAGGTAAGAACTCTTAAATCCCTACTATTTACTTCTGTACATTTTAGATTCTGCTTTCTCGTCTTTTACTCCCTTGTATCTTTATACTTTCCTCGACCTTAACTTTTTACATTTTCATCTTTGGTTCTCCTCCTGCCATTTTTCGGAATGTCTGGCGGTGAAACCTGCGTTCAGCCTCCAGCACCTGCATCAGCTTCCTGCCCGGAATGACCCTGAGCATTTTCCGGTGATAATGCTGTTCCATCTGACGCAGCTGTATTTCAAGGCCGTCCGCCTTTTCAATCAGCCTGCAGGCCTCCTGGTCGGACGACGGCTTCGCATTATGCAGCGTCCGCAGCCGGTCGAAGACAGGACGCTGCTTCGCCATCATCTCGTCATAGACAGGGAACAGACGTGCCGCCTCCTGCCGGGTTAGTCCTGCTTCAACCGTAATGAACCGGTGCAGTTCTGCCCTGAACTTATCGGGATCGAACCTCCGCTGTGCGCCCATTGACACAAAGCAGAGGAAGGCACAGAGTGTCAGTATCAGTTTTCTGTATTTCATAATTCGCATACGTAATACCATCAGCTAATCATCCGCCATATAGGCATACATATCGTCTTCATCCATCATGAGGTAGTCGGCCGCCTCGTCAAATTCATCCTGCGATGTGACGGTCTGTTCCTTGCCGGTTCCCGACCTGCTGAAGGTCCCGGTCATGCTGCCCTCCTTCGGGGACAAGAACATGGAATAGGCCAGGAAGCCTGTCAGCACCACACCGACCGTCATCGCAGCAGCTGCCAGCGGACGCAGACGGCGCACAAGCACACGGTACGGTTTCTCTGCAGCAGACTTCTCTTTCCGTTCTTCTGCCGGCAACTGTGCCATGATGCGTGAAGGAAGCCGGGAGAAATAGTCGTCCGGAACAGAGAAAGGCCGTTTGCTGCCATATACGGATTGTAGCTGATGTTCTGACTCCATAGGAATTCTGCTCTTGGATATAAATTAGACTCCGGCAAGGCGGATCGGTTTAAACGTCGGAGCGGGAAAATCTACTCATGCCGCTTTACATAATCCGTAATCTTCTGCACGGCGATATGGTAAGAGGCTTTCAATGCACCCTCACTCGTACCGAGCACCTCGCTGATTTCAGAATATTTCATCTCGTCATAATACCTCAGTGTGAACACTGTGCGCTGCACGTCAGGCAATGTTGCAACGGCTTCCTGCAACAGGGCCTGACTTCTGTCACCGTCGAAATACGTATCGGCCAGAAGCCGGTTGGCAACAGAAAGGTTGGCATCCGCACTTGCGAGTGTCGCCGTCTTCGCATGACGAAGGAAATCAAGAGCTTCATTGATGGCTATCCGGTAGAGCCATGTAGACAGCTTCGCCTTTCCCTCAAAAGACGGCAGGTTCTTCCATGCCTTGAGAAACGTATTCTGCAACACGTCATCGGCATCGTCATGTGTCAGGACTATGCCACGAATTTTCCAGTACAACGGCCGGCTGTACTGATTCACTATCATGGGAAAGACCTTTCGCCTTCCTTCCGGACTCGCCAACAGGCGGTCCATTTCCGACTCATCGAGGGGAGACACTGTCTTTCAGAAACGGATTATCGCATCAGGAGTACAGGCAGTCTCTTAACGCACCGAAATTTTACGGACGATCCTGCCCACCTTGACGATGTAACATCCTCTGGGCAGGCTGAGTGTATAACGCTTGTCGTTTCCATCGACCTTCACACTCATTACGCGTACCCCTGTCACATTATATATATACAGCAGCTCGTCTTCCGCACCCACAACGTGCAGCACGTTTCCTGCTATGGACACCGAGACCGTCTGGAAGTCCTGATCGATGGCTTCCGTCTCCGTGCGTGCCTGCACCGTGACAGCTCCCCCGAACGAAAACAGGAATGCAAACAGGAAAGGAGTAAATATCTTTCTTACCATAGACGTATGCTTTTATTGTCCAACTACAAAGATAACAACTTTCGAGACACATACACCTATTTTATTGTCTCAACAGCCGATTTTTTAATGTTAATTAAGCAATCGCTGCCGCCTGCATCCGTCAGCGGCAGGTCTAAAGGCCCGGAAGCCCCATCCATACCCTCCTCGCTGTCCTGGGACAAAGAAAGGAAGATTTTAGGCACAAAGCGTCAAAATGACTGTCAAAGATTAGTTTATATGCCTTTTAATCATTATCTTTGCAACCGATAAATAATACTTATGGACTGGTTAATTCAATTATTTCAGACACAGGATTCAGTGGCACACATCGTGCTGCTCTATTCCATCGTAATCGCCTTAGGTGTCTATCTCGGAAAAATCAAGATCGGAGGCATCTCACTCGGCGTCACCTTTGTGCTTTTCGTCGGCATCATTGCCGGACACATCCACTTCACGGGACCACTGCCCGTGCTGAACTTTCTACAAGACTTCGGTCTGATCCTTTTCGTCTTCATGATCGGTCTGCAGGTAGGGCCGGGCTTCTTCGAGAGTTTCGGAAAAGGCGGACTGAAACTGAACCTCCTCTCGTCAGCAGCCATCCTGCTGAACATCCTCGTGATGTTCGCCTGCTATTTCATCTTTTTTGACACCGCTGACGACAAGAACCTGCCGATGATGGTGGGTACCCTATACGGTGCCGTGACGAACACGCCGGGACTCGGTGCTGCCAACGAGGCACTGCACAGTGTCTTCAAAGACGGCATGAACTTCGACATCGCTTCGGGCTATGCCTGCGCCTATCCGCTCGGTGTCGTGGGCATCATCGGTGCAACCATCGCTATCCGGTACATCTGCAAGGTAAACCTCAAGGCAGAGAACGACAAACTGCTCGAGGAAGAGGCGGAGAACCCGAACGCCAAGCCGCACATCATGTACCTGAAGGTGGCGAACGCCTACATTGCAGGCCGCACGCTGAAGGAAATTTCCGAGTTCCTCAACCGTGATATCGTCTGCACACGTATCATGCACAACGGCGTGATCACCGTTCCGATGCGCGACACCGTCTTCGAAATGGACGACGAAATCCTCATCGTCTCTGCCGAGGTGGATGCCAAGGCCATCCAGGCTTTCATCGGTCCAGAGATTACCGTCGACTGGCACGAAGAGGACCAGCCGCAGAAGATGATCAGCCGCCGCATCGTCATCACGAACAGCTCGATGAACGGGAAGACACTCGGCAAGATGCACTTCAGTTCCGTGTACGGCGTGAACGTCACACGCATCAGCCGCCAGGGCATGGACCTCTTCGCCGGGCGCAATCACCACTTCATCGTCGGCGACCGCATCGTGGTGGTAGGGCCGGAAGAGAATGTGAACCGTGTCGCCGAAATGATGGGCAACTCGGAAAGACGTCTGAACACGCCGAACATTGCAACCATCTTCATCGGTATCCTCTTCGGTATCTTTTTCGGCAGTCTGCCCATCGCCATTCCGCAGATGCCCGTACCGTTGAAACTCGGTCTGGCAGGCGGTCCGCTGATCATCGCCATCCTCATCGGCCGCTTCGGCTACCGGATGCACCTCGTCACCTATACCACTACCTCCGCCAACATGATGCTGCGTGAATTCGGCCTGGCGCTCTTCCTGGCGTCGGTGGGCATCAAGGCCGGTGCCGGCTTCTGGGAAACGGTAGTACAGGGAGACGGTCTGAAGTATGTCTACACAGGCTTCCTCATCACGATCATCCCCATCCTCATCATCGGGACGATCGCCCGCCTCAAGTACAAGTTCAACTACTTCACCATCATGGGCATGCTGGCCGGAACCTATACCGATCCCCCTGCACTGGCCTATGCCAACTCCATCTGTGCAGGTGAGGCACCTGCCATCGGCTACTCGACGGTCTATCCGCTCAGTATGTTCCTCAGAATCTTTACCGCACAACTGATTGTTCTGTTCTTCTGCAGGATGTAGAGGGGGCGGACCGACAGCCTGGCGGGAGTTACAGGCATCCCACTGTGGAACGGGAAAACCTGCGTCTGAAAAACGGCAATGCCTGAAGCCTACGGAAAAAGGCTGCGTCAAATATCTCAAATACAGAGATATCTGACGCAGCCTTTTTTCATGTTGACACAATGACCGTGAAACGCACCACCTACAACGAACCGTATGACCTGCCTGAAAGCAGATGAGAAACGCCCTGTTTCTGTCCTTAAATTTTACGCCATACATCACCCGCTTAACACCCGCCCCCATACTTCCTCCGCACCGGAAGAGACACGGCCGGAACGTATAAGGAAAGGGAAATGCCGAAAGGCTGTATTCAGCTTATAACCAGACAGATAATCCATGTGCAAAAAACGGTGCCCAATTGCAGTGCAAACAGGCCTTACTTGGCGGCCAAGTAAGCCTTACTTGGGACGCTATCAGGCGTTTGTTGGAACGCCGTCAGTGGACAGTCAGAAGACGGACAGCCGTCCTTTACACTTCCAGAGGAGAAAATAACAGAGAAAGAGGGAGTAGTCTATGCGTTAAATGTAAAGGTAATTCATAACATATCCTCTTCTCACACAGGAAATACAATCGTCCCGGGAAAACTGCAAAATGCCATAAAATACCAAACAAGCATTCAAAAAAAGTGTAATTTTAGTTTGTACTTATAAAAATTATACATATATTTGCAGGCGAATTAAGGTTTACGGCTGAAGTGATCAGTCCTGATCTATACCAATAGTCTTTTAGAAGAATTGGATTAAACTTATTCTGTAAACATGGGCTGATGCCTGTGGAAAACAATAATCAACCTAAATTATTGCATTTTTATGAAATTGAGAATTTGGATGTTGACCCTGTTCTTGTTCATCGGATTGAGTCCGCTTTGGGCACAGACAATATCCGTAAAGGGAAACGTCGTGGATGAAAACGGGGAGGCTTTGCCCGGTGTTAGCATTATTCCGAAGTCGGCTCCGAAATCCGGAACCGTGTCTGACATCGACGGCCGGTTTACCGTCAGCGTGCGGAGCGGAGAGAAACTTACATTCAGCTTCGTAGGCTACAAGAGCATCGAGCAGGTTGCCGCACCACAGATGGACATCAGGATGGAACCATCGGACCAGATGATGAACGACGTGGTGGTGGTCGGCTACATGGAGCGCAAGGTAGCCAACACGTCGGCATCAGTGGTGAAAGTAAGCGCAAAGGACCTTGCCATGAAGCCTGTCGCCAACCCGCTGGATGCGGTACAGGGAAAGGTGAGCGGCCTGCAGGTGTTCTCTTCCTCAGGTGAGCCTTCCGCCCGTCTGTCCATGGCCCTGCACGGACAAGGGTCGCTGGGAGCCGGGACAGGCCTGCTCGTCATCATGGACGGAATGCAGGTCAGCATGGCGGTACTTCAGGCGATGAACCCCAACGACATCGAGAGCGTGCAGTTCCTCAAGGATGCCGCAGCCACGTCTATCTACGGTGCGCGTGCGGCCAACGGTGTCATGTACGTCACCACAAAGCACGGAAAGACGGAAACACGTCCTTCCATCAACATCAGAGCACAGTATGCGGTGTCGTCGCTGGCTAACTCCGACTATTTCGACCAGCTGATGAGCGGGCCGGAGCTGCTGCGATACTACCAGGAGACCGGCATTTACACTGCCGACGAGATAGCCACCTTCAAAGACAAATATTTCAAGGAGACCGACTTCAAATGGTATAAATATGTTTACCAGCCGGCACCGATGTACACTGCCGACGTCTCCGTGGCAGGCGGCACATCAGCCGTGAGATACTATCTGTCGGGCGGCGGACTGAGTCAGGACGGACTGCGCATGGGTTCCAGCTACAAGAAGGTGTTCGGACGCATCAACCTCGATGCGAAGCTCAACGACTGGATCCGTGCCAACGTGAACACACAGGTATCTTATGATGACACACGTGTCTCCCCCTTCGGCAACAACAACGCCGTAGGCGGAGGACTGGCAGCCATGAATGCCCCATTCGCCTCGCCCTATGATCCAGACACAGGGAAAGAGCTGGAACGTGTACCCCTGCTCGACATTGCCACGCCGTCTCATGTCATCTCGACAAATCCCGCCAAGACCAACGCCTTTATCCTCTCGGCCAACGGCAACCTGACCATCACACCTGTCAGAAACCTGACGCTGCGGTCGCTTGTCGGACTGGAGCTGGATTACGGCAACAGCCGCTCACGCACCCTTCCGAGCTATTACCGTGCCTACGGCAACGGAAGCTCAGAACGAGGCTATACCATGGCATCCAACGTTACCGTCACCAATACGGCTGCCTACAACATGGCCTTCGGCGACCATCATCTGACGACCCTGCTGGGACAGGAGTATACCAACTACAAAGATGACGGATTCTCGGCAGGCGGCTCCGGCATCCTGGACGACCGCCTCTACCTGCTCAACAACGTCACGAAGAACAAGTCGGTCGGCGAGGAGACGAACGGCTATGCCTTCCTTTCATTCTTCACACAGCTGTCCTACGACTTCTCCGAACGTTATTTCGTCGACCTCGTCTTGCGCAATGACGCCTCTTCACGCTTTGGAAAGAACAAGCGCAACGGACTCTTCTGGTCGCTGGGTCTTTTGTGGAAGGCCAAGAAGGAGAACTTCCTCAAGAACGTGGAATGGATTGACGAGCTGGACCTCAAGGCCAGCTACGGTACACAGGGCAACTCCTCCATTCCGCCTTACAGCACGGCGGCATACGCCGGGAAGGTAGGCCAGAAGAAAGGCGACATGAGTCTGGGATTCGTCAGCCTCGGCAATCCGGACCTGGGATGGGAACACCAGAGCAAATTCACCGTCGGCGTGAAAACACGCCTGTTCAACAGGCTCGACCTGAACATAGAGTATTACAACCGTGTAACAAGCGATATGCTCTTCGAGGTGCCGCAGCCTTATTCCTCCGGTCTGCCAGTCGGCAGCGCAGGTTATCCCACACGCTACGAGAACGCCGGCCGCTACCTCAACCATGGCATCGATTTCCAGATGAACGTCGACCTCCTGCGTGGACGCGACTGGGGTATCTCGGCCAACATGAACTTCAACTACAACCGTGACAAGGTGCTTGAACTCTTCGAGGGCCGCCAGACCTGGCAGGAACCGGGCGGGCAGCTCGCTTACATCGTAGGCAAACCGGTCACCTTCGTCGTACCGCTGTACAAGGGCGTGAACCCCGATACGGGTGTTCCCGAGTGGTACAGGCCGGGCAAGGACAAGTACCAGACGCACAGAGATGACAAGGATGTCGTCAGCGAATGGTCAAGTTCGCTGGACCAGAATACGGGTGTGAACGCCTATACGCCATTCACCGGCGGATGGGGAATATCCGCCTATTGGAAAGGATTCTACCTCACGGCCGATTTCTTCCTGGCTCTCGGCAAGCACATGCTGTCGGTAGACAAGCAGTATTATGAGAACGATTACTTTGTCCGTGACAAGAAGGACAACTCGAACGGATCGCGCCGCCTCTTCGACTACTGGAAGAAGCCGGGTGACAGAACAGAATTCCCCTCACTTGAATGGGTGCGCGACCCGGCCCACCAGAGCACTTATGTCGACACGAAGATGCTCGAGAACGCCTCGTTCATGCGCCTCAAGAACTTCACGCTGGGCTATGAACTTCCACACAAGATGCTCGGACACCAGAATGTCGTACGGTCTGCAAAAGTCTTTTTTACAGGGCGCAATCTGCTGACATTCACGAAATTCCGAGGCATAGACCCGGAGGTGAACCGCAACGTTTCCTATGGTGTAAATCCCAATACCAAGCAGATGAGCATCGGTGTGGAAATCGGTCTCTAACACGAAAACATAACAATGAACACGCAAATGAAAACAACGAAGATATTATTCTGGGCATTGACGCTCATGGTCACTCTCCAAGGATGCGATCTCGACCGTGAGCCTGCCGACTACATCGACTACGCTGCCTCATACCGCAATATGCAGGATGCCAGGAAATGGGACAACGGCATCTACTCGACGCTCCGCGGCAAGTTCGGGGGCGGATACATCCTGCCGCAGGAGGCACAGGCGGATATGCTGAACGCCCATGCGGCCTTCGGAAACCTGTACGGAGAGTTCCATGGATGGAACATCAAGCCGGAAAGCAATGTGCTGCAGGAAATCTACCATTCCTATTATAACGCACTGATCGATGCGAATGTCGTCCTGACACTGCTGCCCGGACTGGAGGCAGGCAATGCGGAGATACCGGTGAAGAACCATTATCTGGGCGATGCCTATTTCGCCCGGGCGTTCTATCACTTCAATCTCGCACTGCGCTGGGGCATGCCCTACCAGGAAAGCACTGCCGACAAGGACCTGGGAGTCGTCCTGGCATTGACCCCGGGGGACTTGAGGAAGTCCGCACGAGCTACCAACGCACAGACCTACGGCTTGATTCTGTCCGACCTGCACAAAGCAGACTCGCTGCTGAGCGACCTCCCCGTCATGCAGGGCAACAGCGAAATAAGCGCAGATGCGGTGAAAGCACTCCGTGCACGTGTCTACCTGTACATGGGTAACATGGCGAAAGCCTACGAGGAGGCCAAGCAGCTGATAGACCGCGGCACCTATCCCCTCATCAAGCCGTATCAGGCAAAGCTGAACAGTGAGAACAAAATTGATCCGCGTGAAGATGCCTTTGCACAGATGTGGTTCTATGACAACGGCAGCGAACAGATATGGCAGCCCTTCGTGGACAAGGAGAATGAAATCGCCACTACCACGGGACTTTACGGTGCCGACCTTTCCACCGCTACCTACTGGGATGGCAAACATGATGCGGGAAAGACCGGCGATTACAACAAACCGGCTTACGTCCCGACACGTGAGGTAATCAACAATCTCTTCTCCGGTGACAACGACCACCGCGCACTGGCACTGTTCGAATTTGTCCGCACTACGGTGAACGACATGAATGTGTCGGCACAGCTCTATGTCATCGCCAAGTTCAAGGGAAATCCCAACTATGCTACACTGAACAGTACTCACTGGGGAGGATATGTGCCGAACGGCAACCAAGCCCCCAAGCCCTTCCGCATCGCCGAGCAGTACCTTATTGCCGCCGAGGCGGCCTACTGTCTGGGAAACATGGGCGAGGCGCAGCATTACCTGAACCAGCTCCGTATGTCACGCGGTGTTCCTACCACCAACCTTGTCGGTGACGACCTCTACAAGGAAATCAAGGAGGAACGGGCAAGGGAACTGGCCTATGAGGGCTTCCGCCTCTGGGATCTGCGCCGATGGAAGCAGGGCGTCAGCAAACGGACTTTCCAGGGACGCGAGAACTATTACCAGGTGCCTGCCTCGTTCTTCGCCGGCGGATATAAAGTGAACATAGAGCCAGACAACTATATGTTCGTATGGCCGTTCCCGAAGAATGAACGGCTGATTAACACGAACATCCAGCCTAACCCGGGCTGGGAAGACAAATAAGGATGTATCACGCAACAAACCAACAATACGCTATGCACAAGAAAATAAGAATATGGGCGTTACTCATGGTCGTCCTGATGGCGGCAGCCTGTCAGAAAGACCTTACCCTGGGCGGGCTTGACAATGTCGTCTCAAGTGACATACCCTCCGTCACCCTCAAGCAGAAAGGCGAGACCGTAGCCGTCGACTTCGCCTCACTCGGCGACGAGTGGCAGATAGAAAGCGGTGCGTATGCTTCATGGCTCACTGCCGTGAGAAAAGGGGCACTGCTCGAACTGACCGCCGGTGCCAACGAGAGTGCGGAAGAGCGGCGGGCAAAGGTCGTATTGAAGACACCAAGCGGACAGCAGATACTGACTGTAACACAGTTCGGCACCGATCCCGTCATCGCCGTCGACGGAAGCAACGGCACGGAAATCTTCAATCACGAAGCACACCCGGCTGTGGAACTGAAGGTCATCTCCAATTCAGACAACTGGACCGTCGAGCAAGTCGACAAGGAGAAAAACAGCTGGCTTACCGTCAGCACCGACCCGAAGGAACGCAAACTGCGGCTGAGTCTCACCTCCATCGAGCGGAACAGCCAATGGGCGCAGAGCAGCCGGAGCGAAAAACTCTTCCTGACCAACGGCAACAAGCACTATCTGCTGACCGTAACGCAGAACGGATTCGTACAGTTCCAGTTCCCGGTATGGGACCTTGATAACTTCGACATCAACCGTGTCACCGCACTTGAAGAAGAAAGGAACAATCATCGGGACAAGGCTTTCGAAATCGATTCCCTCCTACCATGGGGGACGGACACCAAAAAAGCCTTCTATGCCTTCCACTCTCCCGGAGAGCAGGCACCTCACATCCTCTACCAGCAGAAGAACTATGGTACGGATATGTTCTGCGCATGGCTGAAAGCCCCCAAAGGGAAGACCTTCCAGAAAGAGTCGTATGACAGCTGGCTGAAACAGAACAACTTCAAACCGGGCAACAAACAGCGGATTGACACGGAGACACAATACTACAGCGACGACATTGACAAGACCCGCCTGATGAACGTCTACAATTCCGTAGACAACTACAAAATGCACGGCGGCATCTTCCAGAGTGCCTGCATGCGGTATATGGAGTCCTCCAACGATCTGAAGTTAGACGGCAACGGAAAGGTAGAGACTTTCCCGCTGTTCCCCTCAGCCTACCTGCACAACAAGGCCTTCAAGCTGAAAGAAGTAGTCGAGTTCGAACGCAAGCGTGGAATGAAACCCGACTTCAACAACCTGTACAACAACGAGAAGGTAACGGCCACCACCGAAGACCCGCTGTGCAAGTACTCCCGCCTGCTGTTCGTCCCGGAGAATGCAAGCTACGATCCGGGATCACTGGCCAACGTTATCTACTTCTTCAACTGGCAAGGCGTAACCCCCGAGGACAAGGATGCCGGCCTGCTGCCCGACGCTGAACTCAGCGGGACCGTAGGCTCCTGCCAGGTGTTCTACATGGGTGGCGAGGTGTTCTACAACCGTGAGGAAGAAGGTACACCCGGCGTGTACTCATGGTACACCTACACCCTGCCCACCAGCACCCGGCGCGCCATCGAGAACAAAGGCTACAGCCTGGTGCGCGAGGCAAGTGGCGGATTCGTCACCTACTACCGAGGGGACGAAGACCTGATCGATATGCGCCCGCAGGAGACACGTACCGTCATCAGCTACTACAAGAGCAAGCACTATGTAGACATCATCAAGAAAAACCTTAACTATTAGACATCACACACAATGAAGAAGTTCAGCAATCTATACATACTGGCTGGTATCATGGCTCTTGTCATGGGACTTTTCTCCAGCTGCCACGACGACATGCTTCCGGAACAGAACAGTCCGGACCAAGCCGCACAGACTTCTGATGATGCTTTCCCCTGGGAGCCGGGACTGGCGTTCATCAAGCTGAAAGCCGGTGTCACACCCACTACACGCGCCGCCACACAGACCGTGACATGCGCCCAGGTGTTCGACAATGCGAATGTTAAGGTAGAACAGATCTTCGACATGACCAGCGAATATGCCAGTCTGAAACGCGCACGCGGACTGGACCGCTGGTTCGTCGTGAAATTCGACAAAAGCAAGGATGTCGCCGAAGTTCTTAAAGAACTGAACGACGACCCGGCCATCGAGAAAGCCCACGGCAGCGTCAGGATTGTACCGGAAGAAACGTCCTATGCGTCCGTCACACGTGCTCCGATACAACCCGGCCAGCTGACGGCCGCCAACGACGGAAAGGGCTACATGAATTTCAGCGACCCTTACCTGCAATACCAGTGGCATTACACAACGACCAACGACGTGTACCAGACCTTCAAGACCGGAGCTGACATCGACCTCTTCCCCGCCTGGCAGAAGGAAACAGGCGACCCGCATGTAGTAGTCGCCGTCATGGACTCCGGAATCGATTTCACCCACGAAGACCTGACTGGATCGGCATGGGAGGGGAAGGACCCCAAGACAGGCGAGACCATCCACGGCCGGAATTTCTGGGCGGCCGAGACCGGCAACGGCAATCCCAATGAAATCATTCCGGGCGGACACGGAACACACGTGGCAGGTACCATTGCGGCACGGAACAACAACGGAATCGGTGTCTGCGGTGTGGCAGGCGGCAACGGCAACCCCAATTCCGGCGTACGGCTGATGAGCTGCGAAATCTACGGACACGATGACAAGAACGAGACGGCCACGACCGACTATATCGTCAAGGCCTTCGAATTCGCTGCCGAGAACGGCGCATCCGTAATGAACTGCTCATGGGGCTATGGTTTCGACCGCAAGAAGTACCTCAACAACGAGAACTTCCAGAGCATCTTCAAACACCAGTTCGACCTGCTGAAAGAGGGAATCAATTACTTCACCGACTATGCCGGGTGCGACCCGCAGGGCAAGAAAAAGCCTGAATCCTATATGAAGGGAGGACTGATCTTCTTCGCCTCGGGCAATGATGCACAGTACGACATCGACATGATTCCAGCTTCCTACAACCGGGTGGTAGCCGTAGGAGCCATCAACAGCATGGGCATTCCCACCGACTACATGAACAAGGGGCCGTGGGTGGATGTCCTTGCGCCGGGCGGCACCACGGATGCCGGAGAAGTCTACAAGGGCGTGTTGAGCACTGTTCCAAAGAACTTCGTGAACCTGTCCACCGGTCCTTATCCCAATACCGACTTCACCTTGCCCGACAATCCGAACTACGCATACGCCCAGGGCACATCAATGGCAACACCGCACGTGACCGGCATCGCCGCACTGGTCGTCTCCAAGTTCGGCAGGAACAATCCCAACTTCACCAACGATGACCTGCGCCGCCGGATTCTCGGTGCCGTCAAGCCGGCCAGCCCCTATGCCGTCAAGTCCGATGCCAACCTTGCGGGCAAGATGGGTGTCGGCTTCATCGATGCCGATTTCGCCCTGTCCGATGCTGAAACGGTAAAGCCGGAAGCACCGGTCGTCACCGTGACGGATTACTCAGCAGATGCAGAAAAAGGCTATTACGACGCCCAGATCAACTGGAAGGTTACGGCCGACGAAGATGCGCTGAACCCGCAGCACACCGCATTCTCCTACGACATAAGACTTTACAAGAAGGCCGACCAGACCCAACCCATACAAAGCCTTATGCGCTATTCATACGAGATGCCTGTCGGGACACCGATGGAACAGACGTTCACCGGTCTGGAGACAGACGTGGACTACGTGGTGAAAGTGGTGGCGTGCGACCGCTTCAACAACCGGTCACAGGAGGCGACAGCCGGCTTCAGGACAAGACTAAACCATGCCCCCGTCTTCACGGAGACCATAGACGAACCGCTCCGCCTGCTCGACACACAGTCCTTTTACCACAAGCTGCTGCCCGTGAAAGATGAGGACGGACACTCCTGGACCTATACGACTTCCGAACTGCCGCAAGGCGTTGAGCTGAAGCGTTCGGGCAATACGTTCGACCTGCTCATAAAGGTGGGCAAACCCGGGAAATATGCTTTTGAGGTGACACTTACCGACCAGCTGGGCGGACAGACCATACAGAAATTCGCCTATGAAGTCGTTGCACACACCGCCCCTACGGTAACGAATGTGCTGGGCGACGTTTCTCTCTTCGAGCAGGGCGAACCCATCCACATCAATCTGACAGACGCCTTCACGGCGATGAGCGGACGCAAGATGAGCTTCCAGGCCGTGTCCGACGACGAGGAAGTGGTGAAGGTGGCCGTGAACGGCTCGGAACTCACACTTACCCCCGGCAGGAAAGGTACGGCAAACCTGACCGTCACCGCTGTCGACGGGAACAAGCGGACAAGTGCGACCGTCAAGGTACGTGTGACCGACAGGAACGCTCCGGACGCACACGCCGTCTATCCCATCCCTGCACACAGCTACATCAAGGTGCTCATGCGCAGCAATGTCGACAAGGTTCATGTCATTGTCACCTCGGTACATGGACAGAAACTCATCGAAGAGACCCTGACCCCTGACAGCCGTACACACGAGATAACCCTGGGCATAGACCGCCTTGTACCCGGTACGTATTATCTGCTGCTCAAGACGGCACGTCTGACAAGCAAGCACACTTTCATCAAGAAATAAACAGCACACAATGAACAAGATCACAACGGCACTCCTCATCCTGGGCACAGGACTTGCGATGAGAGCCACGGCACAAAGCCGCATACTTCCCCTACTGGAAGGGACAACCGACGCACGCACTGCCGCCATGGGTGGTACAATGCTTGGCAACACCGACCAGATGCACATCTATACCAACCCGGCCGGCCTTACTTTCGGCGAAAGGAAATTCTCCGCCGACGCTTCGATTGAAGCACAGCCCAAGACGGATGACGGCCGGCTGACACAGTACAACCTGTCTGCCGGATACCAGTTCAAGAACCGTTCCGCACTGATGGGCGGCGTACGTTACCTGGGCGGACTGACCGTCCCTGTAACGGGAACGCACGGAGAGGCCGGAAGTATTTCACCTTATAATATAGCATTAGACCTGGGCTACTCCTTTTCCGTGACTCCTGAAATAGCCGTATACGCTACGACCACTTATGCCCGGGACCATGCAGCCACCCATGCTGACGCATGGGCATTCTCCGTAGGTGCAGGCTATCAGAAAGCTTTCAGTCTCTCCCCTGCCCTGCCTACCCGCCTTACCTTCGGTGCGCGGCTGATGGATTTCGGCAAGTCGGTAAAGTTCGACGACACCGGTATCCCGCAGAGCCTGCCGACCTCTGTCGTACTGGGCGGTGACTGGAAGGCGGACATAGCCCGGCAGCACGCAGTTACCTATGCGCTGTCGTACCGTTATTTTACGCCGAAGGAAGCCCACGAAACCTTACTCTGCACCGGTCTGGAATACACTTACAGGCAAATGGTCTCTGCACGCATTGGCTACCGCCATGCCGACAAGGGGTCTGATGCCCTGACCTTCGGTGCAGGAGGAGAGCTGGCCGGTATCAGACTTGACGTGGCCTACCACCACGCCTTCGCCAGCTACGGCATGAACACCTTTACGGTAGGCCTCGGCTATGCGTTCTAAAAACAGCAGCCTCCGGATTTTTTCCTTCACCTGAAAGGAAGAACGTGAAGACACATCTGCCTTGCGAAGTATCGCTCTGGAAACAGAGAGGATGAGCCGGAAAAAGGTGCGTCAAAATATGCCGGAAATAACGTGGTGCTTACTTGCGTTCCAAGTAAGGCTTATTCGGGCTGCAAGTAAGGCCTACTTGCACGCCAGGTAACGCCTGTTTGGCCTGCAATTAAGCACCTTTTCCCGACCCGTCTATATCCTCCTGATTACAAGTACGTTACAACCACCCAGGAAACAACATTCCCGAGTGATGCCGCCTGAAAGGAACAGACACGGAAAGACACAAAAAAGCCCTGACAAATAAGCCAGGGCTTTTGCGGTGTGTACGAGATTCGAACTCGTGACCTCCTGCGTGACAGGCAGGCATTCTAACCAACTGAACTAACACACCCTGCATTACAGAAAAAGAGGCCTGCGGTGTGTACGAGATTCGAACTCGTGACCTCCTGCGTGACAGGCAGGCATTCTAACCAACTGAACTAACACACCAGATAACTGGATGGAGAAAGCCCCTTTTCTGTTTTGCGAGTGCAAAGGTAACAATAAAAATCCGTACTGCCAAGAAATCAATACGCTTTTTAAACAAAAAATTGCATGACCCTTGCGTCCTGATAACCGCCGTCACAGTACAGCCACGACTTCAGAATACTGTCGCCGGTGAACCCCAGCGAGGCAAGGCAACGCTGTGATTTCTCGTTCCTTACACCGACGACAGCATAGACCTGTTTAAGGTGCAGCACATCATGTGCATAAGTCATCAGACTTGAAATGGCCGCCTGTGCATAGCCTCTCCGCCGGTACTGCTGCATGATGACGATGCCCAGTTCCGCCCGCTGATGCTTGGGATCGAAATTGACAAGGTCGATCACGCCCACCACCTCATGCGAACAGTTTTCAATCATCATGCGGATCTGTCCGTCGATATAGATATCGTTTTTCGCATCGGCAATATAATTGTGGAGGGCATACCGGCTATAAGGAACATTCGTCGAGGCAATGTTCCACAGACTGCGGTCGTTTTCTATCTGATAGAGCACATCGAGGTCTTCAGGCTCCATGGCTCTCAGCGTAACGGATACTTCATGTTCCTTCTCCATTCATTGTCCTCCTATTATCTCATTCATGGTTATAATGCAGTTTTCGCATACATGATAGAATCCTATGTGAATATTAGACTGCGGCTGCCGGGCGAAAGCCTCAAGAATACTCTGATAACTGTACTGCGCGGTGTCGTAAACTACACAGAACTCCCCGCCCTGCCCCACCAGGCTCTCAAGCAGGGTGGAATGAACAGACGGCAGGCCTTCGTCTCCTGCCACATAACTCATTGCCGAAAGCGCATTGTCGGCAGCCAGCTGCTCACAACACCGCACCATCTCCTCTCCACCCACGAATATATAATGTGGACAGGAAACGGCGACAGGACTTCTGAACCCCATCTTCTTCCGGACAGTGCCCACCGTCATTCCCACCAGAGATCCGATGGCCTTCGCATAGATAGCCGCCTTGATGGGCAGACGCCAGAGTACATTCATTCCGCCATAATGCTTGCGGAAGAAGATGAGCATGGCCTCATAGAAAACGTGGACATAACGGAAGCTGGACTTCTGCGTACTCTCGCCTTTATAATGCAGGATGTGAACAGGCAGGTACCAGTTTTCGCAGCCGCCTTTCAGCAGTCGGTAACTCAGGTCGACATCCTCACCATACATGAAGAAATCCTCGTCGAGCAGTCCGACACGTTCCAGAGCCGACCGGCGCAGAAAGCAGTAAGCACCGCTGACCACCTCGATCCGCCCCGGTACATCCCACGGCAGACTGCCCATGTAATAATGGGCGAACCTGTCATGCTGTGGAAACCGCCGACAGAGTCCTGTCATCTTGTAGAAGGCCACAGATGGAGAAGGCAGGCCACGACGGCTCTCCGGAGCTCTTCGTCCACGGTCGTCAATCATCTCGACACCATGCGCACCTGCCGCAGGATGACTGTCCATGAAAGCGATGGACGACTGAATGACCGTTTCGCCCACGACCGTGTCAGGATTCAGCAACAGCACATATTCGCCCTTGCACTGGCGGAGGGCAATGTTGTTACCGCGTGCGAAACCCAGGTTATGCGCACTGGCGATGACATGGACAGCAGGGAAACGGCTGCGGAGATATGCCACAGATCCGTCATGAGAATGGTTGTCAACCACAAACACTTCGGCCTCCACGCCTTTCAAAGCACGGAACAGACTTTGCAGACACTGCCCAAGATAATACTTGACATTGTAGTTTACGATGACAACACTCAACTTCATTTGTCCTCTTCCTCCGGATTATCCAAATGACATTCGTGCATACAGCGTTTCCTGCCGGGATAGATGAAGAAGAGACTCAGGGCCAGAATGACGGCAAGATAAAAGAACCCGGCAAGGTCGCCAAAGGCATAGTAAAAGAATAGATTGAGTACCATGGGCACACAGATCAGCATCATCCGCACGCTGCCCCAGAAGAGCAGACGGCGCGAAACCTGCTGTCCGCCGTTCCGCAGGTCTCTCCTGACGGGTCCTGTTCTGAACAGGAAGAGTGCCAGAGGGATGACGGAAAGGGTCAGGAACTGCATCAGAAACTGCAGGGTCACCACTGTCCCGCTGTCCGCACCGGCCCATCCGCCGGGCAGAAGCAATCCGGTTTCAAACATGGCGACAAGCAGCACTGTCAGCAGACAGGAGCCGGCAAGTTCCGAAAGAAGTATTTTCCTTGTTCTGTCCATCACTGCAATCAGCTTTCAAAAGGCGTACGGTTCAGAATGCTTCTGCCCAGCGTCACCTCGTCCGTATACTCGAGTTCATCGCCGACGGATATGCCCCGTGCGATGACCGATAGTTTCACGTTCTTTCCCTTCAGCTTCCGCGAGAGATAGAAGTTGGTGGTATCACCCTCCATCGTGCTGGCAAGGGCAAGAATCACCTCCTTCACGCCTCCCTCGTCCACACGTTTCACGAGCGAATCAATCTCGAGGTCGTGCGGTCCGACACCGTCCATCGGCGAGATGATGCCGCCCAGCACGTGGTACAGTCCGTGGAACTGCTGGGTATTCTCAATGGCCATCACGTCCTGTATGTTCTCCACCACGCAGACCAGCGAAGCATCCCGCCTCGGGTCGGAACAGATGGAACAGACATCAGAGTCCGAGATGTTATGACACACCTTGCAGTATTTCACATCGTGTTTCACCCGTACAACGGCTTCGGCAAAGCCATCCACCTCATCGGCCGGCTGACGGAGCAGATGAAGAACAAGGCGCAGGGCGGTCTTCCGTCCCACGCCCGGCAATTGGGAGAAGGCCTCAACGGCACGTTCCAGGAGCTGGGAAGGATATTGCTGCATTGCGATTATTCAAGCCTCTACACACACGTCGTTCCGCTGACATCCCTCTCTTGTCAGTCGTCAAAAAGATAAATACCAATCCCCACCTTAAGGCCTACCGTCGAGTAGTCCGACTTCTTGAACGACTGGTCGTAATAGATGGCCGGTTCGATGGTGACTGAACGGTTGAGGAAGAAGGCATAACCCACCTCGAGACCCGGCATCATATCATTGTAGCTATGATTGGCATGGAGAAACTTCACGCCTGCACCCAGATAGAGTCCGTTCTGCGTGATGTAGTACCGGCCGGCGGCACCGACGGTGATGTGATCGGCAACGGCCTTAGACCCATTGTGTACTGCATCGACAGAAGCAAGTACCATGACGTTATCCCAAGGGAAGTATCCGGCCTTTCCCTCAATGCCGATATTGAATCCATCCTGACTGTTGTAGTGCAGGTCAAGTCCTGTAAGGGAAGCTCCCAGATACCCCTTACCTTCCTGAAACTGTGCTGATGCACAGAGGCTTACTATCATTGCTGCAACAAGCAGCATACTTCTTCTGAACATAATAACTTATGAAAAAATGAATACTAAGGATTGACAAACAGTACCCTAAGGTTTATGCCAATATGTTAAGACAAAGGTAAGGATAATATTTTGATTGAAGAAAAATATGGCATCCTTTGTAATTTATTAAGAAATGAACAGATACAGAAAACTCCCCCTCTGATGCTTTCAGGGAGGGAGTTATGGGGGACGGCGGCAAGCGGCAGACAAACGACCGCCATTGCCAGCCCGTGCAGATTCCCACTGACTGACAGAGACTATTCCTCGTCTTCGTCCTCGTCGTCAGGCACATGATCGGCCACCTTCATGCCGTCAATAGGCAATGCGCGGTCGATGACAGCGTTGTAAGAGATGGAACTCTCACTGCGCGACAGCCCGAGCGGCATCAGCTTGTCGTGGATAATCGCCATCAGGTGATGGTTGTTGTAGGCATACATCTTCAGGAAGAGGTCGTACTCGCCTGTCGTGTAATGACATTCGACAACTTCCGGAATTTGCCGCAAAGCCTCTACCACATCATCGAATTTCTCCGGGTTTCTAAGATTCAAGCCGATGAAAGCACAGGTCTCATAACCAATGCGTTCCGGGTCAATGATAAACTGCGAGCCTTTCAGGACTCCAAGGTTTGTAAGTTTCTGAATACGCTGATGAATTGCTGCGCCGCTGACGTTGCACGCACGTGCAACCTCAAGGAACGGGATGCGGGCATCCTCGGCAATGAGGCGCAGAATCTTCTTGTCAAGATGATCTAAACTTCTATGTGCCATTCTATACAATTGTAATATTGTCTACAAAGGTACGAAAATACTTTTAATCAACCAAAGGGAGACCGCTTTTTTACAACAAATTACAACCCGATTCCAACATTTTAATCACTTTTCAATTACCCGCCACCAGCAGACAGATGGTCATTCAGCTTTTCTCTGTCTGTCCATGACAGCTGTAAAGTTGACATCCAGCACATTAGCCTCCCTCAATGCCTGCTTGAGATCCATGATGGTTCCCATGTCTACATGGCGGTCGGCCTTTATGCTAACGCTGAGCCGGCGGCGTTGTTCCGGCGGAAGTGCGGCGGAGAGATGGACAAGATAGTTCCTAATCTCAGGAATCGTCGTGATCCTGTCGTTGAGCTGGACGACCATTTCCTTTCCGTCCACCTTCCCGATCCGGTTGACCGGGCGGCCGATGTAAATGTACTGCACGCTCGACTTATTGTACAGACGGGACAGTTCCGTGGCCGAAGGTACCTGGTACTTCACGTGTACCGTCGTCTTCCGCATATGTACGACCAGCATGAAGAAGAAGAGGATAGAGAAGATCAGGTCGGGAAGGGAGGCCGTGTTCAACGCCGGTATTTCGTGTTTCCTGCTGCGATAGAGTCTCATCTTCCACCTCCTTTCACCGTCTTCTCCAAACCGCCGACAGCATATACCTCCGTAATACGGATGGGCACTTCGGAGGCCACCTGGTCCTGCTGTTCACGGCTGCACTGGTCGAACATCTTGCCGAACAGGCCAGACGAACGGCGGTTGCGCACGGCGTTATAGGCAGCCACCAGCTGGTCCTGCACATGGAGGTAGGTGTCGTAAGAGGCCTTACGGTCGGTCTGCAGCTGAATGAGATGCCCTTTTCCGTTGGCTTCTACGAACTGCACCGCACGCTGCCGTATTTCCTTCATCGTCACGGTCTTGCCGTCAAGCGTCACCCTGTTGCCGCCATCGATGACAAGGCGGATGACCCTTCTGCTGTCCACGGCTGCAGGAGTCTTCTTCGTCCTGTCGATAGCCGGAAGCCGGCGAGCCAGCCCCCGGTCGAGATCCATGGAGGATGCAACCAGGAAGAGTATCAGCAGCATGAACGAGATGTCAGCTGTCGAAGTCGTATTCAGCCCCGGGACGCTGCGTTTCTCCTTTCGTCGGAACATCATCTGTGCTCCTTTCTGTAATAACGCGTAGCCCCGAAAGCGACGACTCCCGCCGCCAGAACAAGCAGAAGCAGCGAACTGTTGACGAACATATCCGACATACGGAGCCAGAAGGCATCCGAGAACATCTGTCCGTTGACGCTCATCGCCTGCGTAGAACCGAAGACAAAAGTCAGGACAAGAATCAGAAACGTTACACCATAGGTAATCCAGGCAATCTTCCGGGAGGGAATGCCGTTCGTCAGTCCTTCACGGCTGTTCGCTCTCCGCACGCCATACACGACAGCCACGACCGACGCAAGGACGGCCAAGCCGAGCAGAATACCCATGAAGCCGAGCAGGACATCGGTCAGCAGCGGAGCCTTGAAAGACGGGTCGGCGGCATACGGTAAGTCGAACCCGACGAGATAGAACGCCAGAAAGACAACAGCAGAAAGAGCTACTGTCACATAGAGAACACGCTGCGATATGCGTTCCTCATCCATCTTTGCCAACCCTTTTATCTTTTTCATCTTGCACCTCCAATTAATACAATGCCGTCCATCCGGCAACTCGTCTACTTGTCAACTCGTCCAACTGTCAGCTTATACTTCATGATCGCATCCAGCAGCGAGATGGCCGACTCCTCCATCTGTGCCGTAATATGCTCGATCTTCGAGAGAATATAATTGTAGAACACCTGCAGGACAAGGGCCACGATGATACCGAAAATGGTCGTTATCAGTGCCACCTTCATGCCGGCCGCCACGATCGTAGGGCTGATGTCGCCGGCCTCCTGTATCTGGTCGAACGCCATCACCATGCCGATGACCGTCCCCAGAAAACCGAGCGACGGAGCCATGGCGATGAAGAGCGTAATCCACGAGCAGCCTTTCTCGAGGTTGGCACTCTGCACACTGCCGTAGGAGGTAACGCTCCGTTCGATGTTCTCGATGGAGTCATCGATGCGCAACAGGCCCTGGTAACAGATGGATGCCACCGGACCGCGCGTGTCACGGCTCAGCGTCTTGGCCTGTTCGATGTCGCCGGCCGCTATCATATCCTCCAGTCTGCCCACGAACCGTTTGGCATCGATCTCCGACAGACTCAGATAGATGATGCGCTCAATGCAGAACGCCAGCCCCAGCACCAGCGCCAGTGCCACAAGCGACATGAAGCCCGCATTGCCCTCGATGAACTTCCGCTTCAGCGACTGGTGGAAGCCGGCATCCTTTGCCGAAGGCTTCTGCACGGCAGCCGTGTCCGCCACGCCTGTGGCATCCAGTGCCGCATCCGACAGTGTATCGGCAGCAGCGGCAGGCTGGGCCTGCAGAACTGTCGAGCAAGAGAAAGTGAGAATGGTTATGATTGCTGACAGCGCAATTATTTTCCTCATAATTTCAAACCCCTTGGGGTCTCCTTGGTTTATATACCGGCATCATTACCTTTTTACAATGAAAGGCACGACAGCCTTTTCTGGCGGGGCAGGACCTGCCCCGATTATCTGCGCAAAGGTATATAAAAATGTAATAACCGCCAAGTCTTTGTGCTTTAAAAGATTTTAAAGACCCGTGGCTGCTACGGAACCGGCACTCCACGGGTGTTCTTGGTCTCGTCGATGACGAAGATACTGTGCAGGCTTCCGATACAGTCGATCTTGCCCAGGGTGTTGAGCATGAACTGCTGGTAGCTCTTCATATCCTGTGCATACACCTTGATGAGGAAGTCGTAATCGCCGCTGGTGTTATAGCACTCCGTAATCTCGTCAATGCCCTGCACCACGTCCATGAATTCCTGGATAAGTGCCTGAGTATGCTGCTTCAGCCGGATATTGCACAGCACGAGGATACCGTTCCCCACCTTGTGGGCATCGACGACGGCCATGTAACGCACAATGTAACCCTCACGCTCCAGCCGCTTCTGCCGCTCGAAGACCGGAGACGGCGAGAGGTGGACACGTGCAGCCAGCTCCTTCACCGTCAGATGGGAGTCCTGCTGCAGGATTTTCAGAATCCGGCGGTCTGTCTCATCTAGACTGGTTGTATGCTCCATTTCTTCCACTTTTTGCAGAATAATATTCTGTCAGATTGAACAAAACACAGCAAAGGTAGCATATTTTCCTGAATCATGCAGGATATTTTGAGGATAATTATCTTTTGCATAACTTTGCACCCACAATCCGTCAGGAACAAACAAGAAAACAAAAGATATGAGCAACATTCCATCCAACGCACCTTACCGTGCCGACATCGTGGGCAGTTTCCTCCGCCCGGCAGAACTGAAGGAGGCAAGAAAACAGTTTACAGAAGGAAAGATAGACCGCCGGCAGCTGAAAGCCGTGGAAGACCGCCTGATTACCGACCTGATTGCCAAACAGAAGGCGCACGGCCTGAAAGTGATCACCGACGGCGAGTTCCGGAGAAGCTACTGGCATCTGGACTTCATGTGGGGATTCAACGGCATCGAGGAGATAGAACTCGAACACGGCTATCAGTTCCACGGCGAGGAGACGACACCGGGCTCTATCCGCCTGACAGGACGCATCAGCGGAGAGAACCACCCCTTCGTCGAGCACTTCAGGTTCGTCAAACAGTTCGAAGAGGAGGGTATCACCGCACGCCAGACAATCCCCGCACCGGCGCAGCTGCTCGCCGAGCTTTACCGGGGCGACAACACGAAGAACACGGAGGCGGTGTACCCGGACTTCGACCTGCTCCTGCACGACATCGCCGAGGCTTACCGGCAGGTAATAGCCGACCTCTACGCTGCAGGCTGCCGCAACATACAGTTCGACGACTGTACATGGGGAATGATCGTCGACAAGGATTACTGGAAGGCGCGCGAGGGCGACCACGCCACCCTGGAGAACGAGGCGGAGAAATACCTGAAGATAAACAACCTCGCACTCGAAGGCAGACCGGCCGACATCGCTTTCACCACCCACATCTGCCGGGGCAACTACCATTCCACCTACGCCTGCCGGGGGGCTTACGACCCGGTGGCACCGTTCGTCTTCGCACAGGAGAATGTCGATGCGTTCTATCTGGAATACGACGACGAACGTTCCGGAGGTTTCGAACCGCTGGAATACGTGCCTGCCGACAAGAAAGTCGTACTGGGACTGATTACGACCAAACGGCCGGAGCTGGAGGACGAAGCGCAGGTCAAGGCACGCATTGCAGATGCCGAACTGTATGTCGCCCACGACAACCTCTGCCTCAGTCCGCAGTGCGGCTTCGCTTCCTGCGAAATCGGCAACAAACTGACCGAGGAGGAACAATGGGCGAAGATCGACCTCGTGCAGAAGATCGCCGCCGACGTGTGGAAATAAAGATGCCTGTGGAAACACATTGAGGGCGTGCCCGACAGTCTGCCGGGTACGCCCTCATTCCGTTCATACGCCGTTCCGGTTGTCCGCCATCAGAACCGCACAGAAAAACTTAGTCGGAAATCCCGACACATCTCAAGGCTGGCTTTAAACAGCCGCCGTCACACAACCCTGTCAGCCAACTTGTCAACTCGTCGACTGTCAACTCGTCCACTCACTTCCCCGTTCTTATATTGAATTCCGTCACCTTGCTGATACTCTTCTGTCCTTGCAGGACCGTCACGGCGAATGCGACCCTCCCGGTCTTCAGTTTCTTGTCAGCCTTCACAAGTGCCGTGTAGCGGATGCCCTTGCCGGGGGCGATGCTCTCCACATGAATGGAAGGACTGATGTAGATGTGCGGATTGCCTGTCGTCTCCAGCACCGAGGGCTGAACATCATAGACAGGCTTCTCCCCGCGGTTCATCACCTCGAAGATGATCTTTCCGACCTCATTGCGCGAGAGCACACCGTCCTGGTTGTCATCCACAAAGCGGGCATTCAGGATCTCGATGTTAGGCGTATAGCGGTAACTTCCGGCCAGCTCCTCCACACTCGACTCCGCCGGAGCCTTTGTCTTGGACTGGGCGGCACTGTAATCGCCTGTATAGTCACTCCCCTGGAAGTCGTAGAGGCGGTCGTCGCCGGAGTTCATCGCATCAAATCCGCTGCTGTCACGCCTGCCGGACAGGGCGTAGTCGTCCGTCTGGCTGTAATCATCCCACCCAGTATGGCTCCGCTGCATACGGGCCTTGCGCTGCTGCACTTTCTCATAGCGGTCGTGTACCTCATCCTGCGTACGCTGGTCGGCCTTTGCTCCTGCCGAAGCACCGATAATGGCACCGCCCGCCATGCCAACAATCGTCCCTATATCCGAACCGCGTGCGCCGCCCGCAATACCACCGATGGCACTACCCAGCACGCTGCCCAGCGATCCGCCGGTCATCGCTCCCGAGCCGGCATACGTCCCGCAGCTGCTCAGCAGGACAGCTGCCGAAATCGGTAGAATAAACAATTTCTTCATAACTTACAAATTACTTTATGTTTACAAAGGTAGTCATATACTCCCATATCCGCAAAGCCATTTCCCTACCAGACGAGGGGGAAACCCTAAAACTGCACTTCCCAACCGATCGGGAATACGATTCCCAACCGATAGGTACACCTGTTCCCAACGGCTGGGAACAGGAGTACCAGACACTGGTAAAAACGGACTTTTGTAGCAGTGCATCAGCCTGAAAACAAGAATCGCATATTTAACAATAGAAGATTATTCATTTTATTGCGAATATCCTATAAACTTCATCAAGACATTCTTTATATGGAGAAAAAAACGTATCTTTGCCAAGAGAAACGATTACTATATGGCAAGTAAAAATTTAAATAGGCTAAAAGTAGTTCTTGCAGAAAAGCGACGGACGAACAAATGGCTGGCTGAACAGTTAGGTAAAGACCAAACAACCGTATCTAAATGGTGTACCAATTCAAGTCAGCCCGATTTAGGCAATCTGATGCAGATTGCAAAAATATTAGATGTAGAACTGACTGACTTGGTAAGGTTCGAAGAATTTAAGAAAGGCAACGTATGAAACCAATTATTAAATATCGTGGAGGAAAAAGTAAGGAAATAAAGAATTTCTTACAGTTTATTCCTCATGATTACGATAAATATGTCGAACCTTTTGCGGGTGGTGCTGCCCTATATTTACCCGTTGGCGGAATTAAAATGTAGCTATAATGATATACAAAAAGTTGCACATATCGTTGATTTTTAGTAACTTAGTGAAGTCAAAACCATTAAGTACAAATCCTCGTATGTGCAACTTATACACAAAATTCGTCAAAATCCTTGAGATATGCAAGCAATTCTCTCACAACCTTGTCAATGAGCAGGGAAATATACCCCGTCGTGGTCCCATGCCAAAATTTTCAGATTTGGAGGTCGTTGCCTTGTCCTTGACAGCGGAATCAGAGAGCATTGATAGTGAAAAATGGCTTTTTGATTATAAGCTTCAGGAGTACAAAGACAAAATACCTAACCTCATATCTCGCAGGCAATTCAACGACCGTAGAAAGAATACCGCAGGATTATGCGAAGACATACGAAAGAGAATCGCTGCCCAAATGGACGGTGGGGAAACTCAATTCTTCGTAGATTCCAAGCCGATAGCCGTATGCAGGGTTGCCAGAGGGAAGCGTTGCAAGATGGGGCGAATGGGAGATTTCTCACAAGCACCGGATTTCGGCTTCTGTGCATCTCAAAATATGTATTACTTTGGCTATAAACTCAATGCACTCTGTGGGTTAAGTGGGGTGATACACTCCTATGACTTGTCAAAGGCCAGCGTGCATGACCTCAATTATATGAAAGATGTCAAGCTGGTCTATCATGACTGTAACATCTATGGCGACAAGGGATATATAGGGGCTGATGTTCAACTCGATCTTTTCCAAACGGCTCACATTAGATTGGAATGTCCATATAGGCTGAACCAAAAGAATTGGAAACCAAAATTAATCCCTTTTGCCAAAGCCAGAAAAAGGATTGAAACTCTCTTCTCACAACTCACAGATCAATTTTTGGTTATCAGGAATTATGCGAAAATAACAAATGGTCTGTTTGCCCGAATAATCGGGAAAATTAGTGCGCTGACCATATTACAATATGTCAACTTTATTAATAACAAACCCATCGGAAGAATTAAATACGCACTAAATTAATTCCGCCAACGGGTTATATTTTTATTTGGAGCCACAGCAGGCATTGATTAATGACATAAACACAAGACTCACAGATTTCTACTTGACGGTTCAAAATAACTATGAACAGTTAAAGAAAGAATTGGACAGCTTGGAAAGCATTTATCATTCCAATCAAATAGAATATGAAATACAGAAAAAATCTGAGGTTATGCAAGGATATGTCGAAAATAAGAATGAAGTTTTGTATTACTTACTCAGAGATATGTATAATGGAAAGATTGAAAAAAAATATTTAGAAGCAACATTGTATTACTTTATAAATAAAACATCATATTCGGGAATGTTGAGATTCAATTCTAAAGGTGAATTTAATGTTCCTTTTGGTCGATATAAAAATTTCAATACCAAAATGGTATCGGAAGAGCATAGTGCATTATTGAGAAGAACAGAAATTACACAAATGGATTACTCTAAAGTATTTGAGAGATGTTCTACCACAGATTTCGTTTTTCTGGATCCTCCATATGATTGTGTGTTTACTGATTATGGAAATGTTGGCGGGAATGACTTTTTGGAACAGAACCAAGTAAAATTGGCTGAAGATTTCCGAAATTTGTCTGCAAAGTCTTTGATGATAATAGGAAAGACTGAACTCACAAAAAAATTGTATGAACCATATATTGAAGCAGAATACTCTAAGAAGTATGCGGTAAATATTAGAAATCGCTTCAAAGCGGAAAGTATGCATTTAATTATAACTAATTATAATATATAAATGGACTCTATAACTCGCATAAAGGAATATATTAAGAAGAATTTCTCCAGTTGGATAAAAGTTGACTATTCTGAATTTGATGAAAAAATCGATTTCAGAAAAGATTGGAGTGAACTTTACAAAATAAATGATGAAGAGATTATACTAATATCATATACTAATATTAGTATAACAGGGACAGACCGTCCTAAACCACAGCTAAGAGTGTTTTTAGACGAATATAAAAAGCCATTTTATTTTGCAAAGAAACACCAGTTTCGTTACTATTTGTTTTCTATATTTACCAAGGAAGATGAAATGGCAAGGGGACTAAACAATTTCAATCCCAAGGAGTATATTATTTCGATTGAAACAAATCTTGATAAAGAAGGCTCTCGAAGAGATTTAAGAAGTATTTATGATTATGCGAATGACAAACTTAAAGGAAGAAAATTTCTAAAATGTTCTCGTTCAAACTATAAAGCAGATATAAATCAGGCTTCATTCATCTATATTGGTTCACAAGACCATCCGGAAAAAGATATTTTCGAGAATTTTGTGAATATGTTTGACTCAAGACCTTATTTGAATTCTATAAATGAATGGCCTGATGATATTAAACATGCAGAAACTTTAGAAAATGTGGTAAATATTTACCGCCCCTACATCACCGCCATCAAGTCCAAGCCATTCCTTTTGCTTGCAGGAATCTCCGGCACTGGCAAAAGCCGAATAGTACGAGAGTTGGCAAGGGCTTGTTGGGACGAAGGAACGGACGAATACAAGGCGCAAAAGCCCAAGAACTTCCAAATGGTACAGGTGAAGCCCAATTGGCATGACTCAAGCGATTTGATTGGTTATGTGAGCCGTGTCAGCGGCAAGGCAGAGTTTGTGGCAGGAGAGTTCTTGAAATTCATCGCCAAAGCATGGGAAAACACTGAAACTCCATACTTCCTGTGCCTGGACGAGATGAACCTTGCCCCTGTAGAGCAGTATTTTGCCGAATATCTGAGCGTGATAGAATCACGCAAGAGTCATGAGGATGGCACTGTAACAACAGACCCTATAGTTGAAAAGGCTAACGAAGAATGGTATTTTAATCTGACTGCCTCGCTGACATCAGACGAGGATATTCGCAAGCAATTCAACGAGCAAGGCATTTGCATTCCTCAAAACCTCATAGTCGTAGGCACGGTGAATATGGACGAGACAACATTCTCTTTCTCTCGCAAGGTGCTTGACCGCGCCATGACCATTGAAATGAACGAGGTAGATTTGCACGGAGGTCTGACCGAGCGCAATGAGCCAATAGGCAAACTCGACAAGGCAGAACTTATAGGCTATGCCGTTGATGGTGTGGATGTATATGCAGCCAACAAGGAGGTCTGTGAGACTGTGCTGACTTATCTTGATGCGGTTAATTCTGTATTGGAAGGTACACCCTTCAAGATTGCCTATCGTACACGCAATGAGTTCTTGCTTTATGTGGTGAACAACTTACCGTACAAGAAGGGAGAAAACGATGAGGAATTTCCACAAGGGTATGTCGTGGCCCGTGCTTTGGACGAGATTACCAGCATGAAAGTACTGTCACGCATTGAGGGTGACGATACAAAGGTCAGCGACAAGCTCCTTGACAGCCTAACCGAGACCATTGAAGAAGGATTGAGAGAAGTGTCGGGAGATGAGAATACCGTAAAGTCCATATCATTGGCAAAGCTGAAGGAAATGAAAGACAAACTTGTTTCGGGTTATACAAGTTTTTGGAGCTGAAAAGGTATAGATGGAACTATTGACAGTTGAGCATAAGGATTTCACGATGATTGTCGAATGTACGAAATTCGACGGCATTTGGAACAAGGCCAAGGGTAACGTGGGCGAGGACAAACTCTACTCCACTTACTCTTGGTCGGAAGGTGTAGTGTCGGTGAAACGGACAATGGATGCCGACCATGAGACAGACATCGAACAAGGCGTTTCAGCCCCAGCCACATTCTTCGACAACATGGACTATCCCATTTGGATAGAATTCAATGACTATGTGAATGACGCCCAGTTTGGTTCCATCCTGCAAAACGACAATGACCGATTTAGCTTTCGTCGTCACATCTTGGCTGGGGTTGTCAACTACAAAAACGAGATTGGGCGGAGCGAGATACAGATTATATATAAGGTAGGCAAAGAGATAAGGACATTCCGTTTCGGCTTTGAAGTTCTGAGCACAAAGCTCGATTATCATGAACATTGGCGTGTCATCGTGGAGGATATTGAGCGAGAATACCGCATGTTGTCATTGGACTATATGAGGCGCACGTTTCATGGTTTTTCTCCCGACCAAAATGGAGAGCATCCCGACATCGTCTGGTGGAGCGTGTTTGAGGGGGAGCAACAGAAATTCATAAAAGCTTGCAAAAGCATCATAGACCGCCCTCGCCACAGACTTCATGGTGAGGAAGTATATCTGAGAGCTGACAAGCTGAAACAAACTCCACATAACATTGAGAACAGGCTGGCAGAAAACCGCCGAGAACCAGCATATCTCTATCGTGTGGAGCAACAGATACAGTCGAACGACACGCAAGAGAACCGCTTTCTGAAGTTTGCCCTTCATCAGATAAGCAAGCGGTATGAGAAACTGCGTCAACGCATTGAGGCCATAAGGACTGCATCCGACACGATGAAAGCAACCATGCTTGCGACCTCGGAAACATTGAAGCGACTGCAACATCATCCGTTCTTCCGGACTATAGGACGGTTTAAGGGAATGAGCCAAGAGAGTATGGTGCTGCAAAAGGCGACGGGCTATAGCCTGGTGTACCGCACATGGAACTTGCTAAGAAGAAGCCTACTCCCTGAATGACGGTCTGTATCGCTTGCAGACAAAGGATATAGCCACGCTGTATGAGATATGGTGTTTCATAGAAGTAAGCCATATCGTCAAAGAGCAGCTGCACCTGGGAGATGAAGATGTGGAGCACCGCAACCGCATGGAGATGAACGGTATTTTCTCATGGGAACTTGGAAAAGGTGAACACTCACGCATATTGTTCCGCAAGGATGGCATAGAGTTGGCTGAGCTGGTCTATAATCCTAAGAATGCCGATAAAGAAAACGACAATGTGGGCATGAAAAATCTGGTAGTGCCGACCGTGCCACAGAAACCAGACATTGTGTTGCAGCTTACCAAGAACGACTTGCAGCAAGGCATGAAAATGACCTATCTCTTTGATGCGAAGTATCGCATTGATGGCAGGGACAATGGTGTGGATACACCACCAGAGGATGCCATCAATCAAATGCACCGCTATCGTGATGCCATATACTACAAGGATTATGATGCCAATGCCTTGAAGAAAGAGGTCATAGGCGGTTATATTCTCTTCCCTGGTGACGGCGATCCGGATGGCGTGGCTGTATCGAAGTTCTACAAGACCATCAAGGAAGTGAACATTGGTGCTTTTCCTCTTCGCCCTAAGGATGTGGAGAACAGAAAACTCTTGGAAAATTTCATTGAAGAACTCATCCAAGCCAAGTCCTATGAGACCATTGCCCATGTCATACCGCAAAAGGGTACGTATGTGGAAGTTGGCAACCGTGTGCTTATAGGGTTAGTGAAAGAGGACAATATACAATATCAGGCGTTCGCTGACGGAACGGCGACCTTGTATTATACAGGAAAACAGTTCCCGACAACCATCGCCTTGCAAGACCTACATTTCTTCATGCCTTACATCAAAGGGCAAGGAGTGCGTGATGTGTATGAGATTACCAAGGTGCGGACTATTACAAGTAAAGAAGCAAAGCAAACAGACGAGGACGATGCCGATAGCAAAGCTCTCCGCTTGGCTTTTGAGCTTAAGTATGTCCGCAAACAATATGCGAACCTTCAGCCAATAGATACAACAAGAATGATTGGTTACACGTTTGTTGATACGACTTTTGAAAAGTTGGAGGAATGTATGGCAACAAACAAGTAAGTTCGCAGTAATTTTCTTATTTTGAAATAAAAAGGAAATACCTTCTAAAGAGGAACTGTTACGGCTATTAGACGGTCAACCCATCAACGCAGCAGCTATCCGCAGCATCTCACCTATACCCTCATACGTGAAGAGCTGGCACGGCTATACAGAACATCTGTACAAGAAGCCACCGACATCATCGGCAAGCAACTTGACTGTGCCCCGCAAGAGGACATCTCCGGCTATATCTTCATGGTACCCAAGCGGGCGCACAAACGGTTCCGCCACAATGGGTATGTGTCAAGAATACTGAGGTAGAAACATCGTCAACCAAATCAAAAAAACTCCCGATACCTTAAGTACCGGGAGTTTTTATTATAGAGATAATATCTATTCGGATTATTCAGCCTTTGCCTCTTCAGCTGCATTCTCCTTAGTTTCAGAAGCCTCTGCAACTGGTGCTTCTGCAACAGGAGCGTCAGCTTTCTTTGCAGAGCGACGGCTACGACGGGTCTTCTTGGCTTCGGCCTTTGGAGCCTTGGCCATATTCTCGTCATAGTCGACCAGCTCGATGAATGCAATCTGAGCAGCGTCACCCTGACGGGTACCAAGTTTGATGACACGCGTGTAACCGCCTGGACGGTCAGCTACCTTTACTGAAATCTCCTTGAAGAGTTCAGTAACAGCCTCCTTGTTCTGAAGATAACGGAATACAACACGACGTGAATTAGTCGTATCATTCTTGGAACGTGTAATCAGCGGCTCTACATACTTCTTCAGAGCCTTTGCCTTGGCGAGGGTCGTAGTGATTCTTTTGTGCTGGATCAGCGCAACTGCAAGGTTTGCAAGCAGTGCTGCGCGGTGGTCAGCAGTACGACCCAGATGGTTGAATTTCTTATTATGTCTCATTTTGTTTTTTACCTGTTGTGGACAAAGCCGTCAACTCGTTAACTTGTCAACTACTCTTTATCCAATTTATACTTTGTAATGTCGGTTCCAAACGATAGATTCAGACTCTCGAGCAAATCATCAAGCTCAGAAAGCGATTTCTTGCCGAAGTTGCGGAACTTCAGGAGATCCGTCTTGTTGTACTGTACGAGGTCGCCCAGCGTCTCCACGTCAGCAGCCTTGAGGCAGTTGAGCGCACGGACACTCAGGTTGAGACTGGCATCGGTCAGCTTCGTCTTCAGAAGCTGGCGCATATGCAACACCTCCTCATCAAACTCCTGGTTGCCCTCCTGATCCGGATTCTCAAGAGTAATCTTCTCATCAGAGAACAACATGAAGTGATAAATAAGGATCTTTGCAGCCTCTTTCAGCGCATCCTTCGGGTGAATGGAACCATCAGTCGTAACTTCAACAACCAGTTTGTCATAGTCGGTCTTTTGCTCAACACGATATGGTTCAACGGCATATTTTACGTTACGGATTGGGGTGTAGATGGAATCGATTGGAAGTACGTTTACATCAGTGCAGAACTCACGGTTTTCCTCAGCAGGGACATAGCCACGCCCCTTGTTGATGGTCAGATCAATCTGCATAGAAGCCTTGGAGTCTAAATGACAAATCACCAAATCAGGGTTTAACACTTCAAATCCAGTCAGGTACTTACCGATATCACCTGCTTTGAATTCGGTGGAATTCTCTACGGTGATACTAACTTTCTCATTCTCGAATTCTTCTACTACTTGCTTGAATCGAACTTGCTTGAGATTCAAGATGATGTTGGTAACATCTTCCTTCACACCGGGAACTGAAGAGAACTCGTGCTCTACACCAGCGATACGGATGGTGTTGATAGCAAAACCCTCCAGCGATGAAAGGAGAATGCGGCGAAGAGCGTTGCCGATGGTAACACCGAAGCCAGGCTCAAGCGGACGGAATTCGAACTTGCCGAAATGGTCATTGGCCTCCAGCATCACTACTTTATCAGGTTTTTGAAATGCTAATATCGCCATTAATTTAATGAATTTTATTATTTAGAGTACAACTCAACGATTAACTGCTCCTTAATGTTCTCAGGAATGTCAGCACGGTCGGGACGATGAAGGAACTTACCGCACTTGGCATTTTCATCCCACTCAAGCCATGGATACTTGCTGTGGTTGAAGCCAGCCAAAGCTGCCTCTATGACTTCAAGCGACTTAGCCTTCTCACGGACACCGACAACATCACCTGCTTTTACCTGATAAGAAGCAATACCTACGACATTACCGTTAACAACAATGTGTTTGTGGCTGACGAGCTGGCGGGCTGCCGCACGGGTAGGTGCAATACCGAGACGGAACACTACGTTGTCCAAACGGCTCTCAAGACTCTGGAGGAGAACCTCACCTGTAATACCGTCTGCCTTGGCAGCCTTGTCGAACAGGTTGCGGAACTGACGCTCCAAAACGCCATAAGTGTACTTCGCTTTCTGCTTCTCCGCAAGCTGAGCACCATACTCAGACACCTTACGGCGGCGGTTGTTGCCATGCTGCCCCGGAGGGAAGTTCTTTTTAGCTAATACCTTATCTGCGCCGAATATCGGCTCACCGAAGCGGCGTGCGATTCGTGATTTTGGACCTATGTATCTTGCCATAATTAATATGAATTCTTTTATTAGTTATAAGATGTGATTATACACGACGACGCTTTGGAGGGCGGCAGCCGTTGTGCGGCAACGGAGTAACGTCAACGATTTCTGTTACCTGAATGCCTGCTGCGTTCACCGCACGGATAGCACTCTCACGACCGTTACCCGGACCTTTGACAAATGCCTTTACCTTGCGAAGACCGAGGTCGTAAGCGACCTTAGAACAATCCTCTGCTGCCATCTGTGCAGCATAAGGCGTGTTCTTCTTAGATCCGCGGAATCCCATCTTACCAGCTGAAGACCAAGAGATGACCTGACCCTCGTTGTTAGCCAAAGATACAATAATATTATTGAATGAGCTGTGCACATGAAGCTGTCCCAGCGCATCAACCCTTACATTTCTCTTTTTAGATGTTGCTGATTTTTTTGCCATAATTAATTTCCTCCTTAGAATTACTTAGTAGCCTTCTTCTTATTAGCAACAGTCTTCTTCTTTCCCTTACGGGTACGAGCATTGTTCTTAGTACTCTGACCGCGAACAGGAAGACCATTACGATGTCTTACACCACGATAGCAACCTATATCCATGAGGCGCTTGATGTTCATCTGGATCTCTGAACGGAGATCACCTTCTACCTTGAATTCAGCACCGATAATTTCACGGATCTTGGCTGCCTGGTCGTCAGACCACTCGCTGACCTTCAGGTCACGGTTGATACCAGCCTTGTCCAATATCTTTGCTGAACTACTTCGACCGATACCATAGATATAGGTCAATGCGATTTCGCCACGCTTGTTCTGGGGCAAATCTACTCCAACAATTCTTATTGCCATTGTTTGATAATTGATTAAATAAATGTCTTTTTTCGCCAAAAAGCATACAAAGGTAAGCATTAATTGCGAGACAGCTTATCCTTTTCGCTTTTTTAACTTAGCCCTGACGCATTTTGAACTTAGGGTTCTTCTTGTTGATAACGAACAGACGTCCTTTGCGACGAACAATCTTGCAGTCGGCTGTACGCTTCTTTAATGATGCTCTTGTCTTCATATCTCTATGTTGTTTATTTATATCTGAAAACGATTCGACCTTTTGTCAAGTCATAAGGACTCATCTCGACCTTCACTTTGTCACCAGGAAGAATCTTAATGTAGTGCATTCTCATTTTTCCGGAAATGTGAGCGGTGATATCAACACCATTCTCCAGCTCCACGCGGAACATCGCATTTGACAGTGCCTCAAGGATTGTTCCGTCCTGCTCTATTGCAGTTTGCTTTGCCATATTCTAATCTAAAAATTTTGTCTTTCTAAATGTTCTATTTCCTCAAAAGAAGATAAGATGTCTGCCTTTCCGGCTCTGACGGCAATCGTATGCTCGAAGTGGGCCGCCGGAAGGCGGTCACGTGTGACAATACTCCAACGGTCCGGCAACATAGCGATTTCACGGCTGCCCATCGTCACCATAGGTTCGATTGCAATGCACATCCCTGCTTTAAGCAATGTACCGGTACCCCGTCTGCCATAATTGGGGACAGGGGGATCCTCGTGCATCTCACGACCGATTCCATGCCCCGTCAACTCACGAACAATACCATAGCCACGTTCCTGACAATAATCCTGAACAGCCTGTCCGATGTCTCCGACATGGTGACCCGCCTGCGCAACCTCAATGCCTTTGTAGAGAGACTCCTTTGTCGTCCGAAGCAATTCCCGTACTTCTTCACTGACTTCTCCCACACAGAAAGTATAACAACTGTCACCATTGAAGCCTTTGAGTAATGTCCCGCAATCGACAGAGATAATATCTCCGTCCTTCAGGACCACATCATCAGCCGGGATGCCGTGTACCACGACATCATTGACAGATGTGCAGATGCTGCCGGGGAAAGGAGGCCCGTATGGACTGGGAAAATCCTTGAATGTGGGTACAGCCCCATTGTCACGGATAAACTCTTCGGCAATGCTGTCCAGCTGCAACGTCGTTACACCGGGCTTCACATGGCGGCCGACCTCGGCCAGCGTCTTGCCGACCAGCAGGTTCGCCTCACGCATGAGTTCGATTTCATCTTCTGTCTTCAGAAATATATTCATTCCTCAAGATAAAGACTTAATAGGCAGCAACACCACCGTTCCCGCGTGTATGACCGGAATTAAGAAGTCCATCATAGTGGCGCATCATCAAATGCGACTCAATCTGCTGGAGCGTATCAATCACGACACCGACAAGAATCAGCAATGACGTACCACCGAAGAACTGACCAAAAGCATCCTGAACATTCAGGAGACCAGCCAATGCCGGCATGACGGCGATAAAAGCGATGAACAAAGAACCGGGCCCCGTGATACGGGTCATAACAGTATCAATGTAATCGGCAGTGTCCTTTCCAGGCTTGACACCAGGAATAAAACCGTTGTTCCGCTTCATATCCTCAGCCATCTGAGTCGGATTAAGTGTAATAGCCGTGTAGAAATAAGTAAATACTACAATAAGAAGCACATAGACACAGTTATACGCCAGACTCTTTGTATTCATAAGAGACTGGAGAACAGAGCTGGTATTATCAGTTGAATACTGAACGATAGCCAACGGAATG
Organism: Prevotella denticola; assembly: GCF_900454835.1. GTDB lineage: Bacteria > Bacteroidota > Bacteroidia > Bacteroidales > Bacteroidaceae > Prevotella > Prevotella denticola. The sequence continues at coordinate 1,434,523 of NZ_UGTM01000001.1, forward strand.
AACATCAATGCCTGAGCAAAGATAATCGGCATTACATTAGCTGCAAACAGCTTCAAAGGAATATACTGACGTGCTCCGCCATACTGCTTGTTTCCAACCACACGCTTTGCATACTGGACGGGGACTTTGCGAGTACCTTGTACGAGAAGGATAGATGCACATACGACAGCATAAAGGATGATGATCTCAACGATAAACATGACGAGACCACCACTTGTAATGGCCGTAAAACGGCTGCTTACTTCCTGAATGAAAGCCTGTGGCAGACGCGCAATGATACCGATCATAATGATCAGGGAGATACCATTGCCGACACCCTTGTCCGTTATGCGCTCACCAAGCCAGAGAATGAACATCGATCCTGCCGCCAGAATAATGGTTGCAGGAATCATGAAAGTAGTCCAGCTGACACCTGTTGCCAGTGCGCCGGCTGCCTGCATCTTCAAGTTCATCAGGTAAGACGGTGCCTGAAACAGTAGGATCACTACTGTCAGGACACGCGTATACCAATTGATTTTCTTATGGCCGCTCTCGCCTTCACGCTGCATCTTCTGGAAATAAGGAACAGCGACAGCAAGAAGCTGCATAACGATAGAAGCTGAGATGTATGGCATGATTCCTAATGCGAAGATGGACGCATGGGAAAATGCACCACCGGAGAACATGTCCAGAAGCGACATTAGGCCGCCTGCGGTCTGTGACTGCAATTTTTCCAGAAGGGCCGGGTTGATGCCGGGAAGCACAACAAACGACCCAAAACGGTAAATAGCCGTGAACAGAATGGTGATGAGGAGTCGCTGGCGCAAGTCCTCAACCTTCCAACAGTTCTTCAGTGTCTCAATAAACTTTTTCATTAACTTAGATTATAGTTGTGTTACCACCTACTGCCTTAATAGCTTCTTCGGCAGACTTAGAGAAAGCATTGGCTGAAACTTCCAGCTTCGCTTTCAGTTCACCGTTACCGAGAACCTTTACAAGTTTCTTGCCGCTGGTAAGACCCGCAGCCTTCAACTCCTCGATTCCGATTTTGGTGAGGTTATTCTTCTCGGCAAGTGCCTGAAGAGTCGAGAGATTTACTGCGAAATACTCCTTGTGGTTGATGTTCTTGAAGCCTGCCTTCGGAACACGACGCTGGAGAGGCATCTGACCACCTTCGAAGCCAATCTTTCTCTTGTAACCAGAGCGTGACTTTGCACCCTTATGACCACGGGTAGAAGTACCACCGAGTCCGGAACCCGGACCACGACCGATACGACGACGTGAATGTGTAGAGCCAGCAGCTGGTTTCAAATTATTTAATTTCATAATTACTGTTTCCTGTTAAAAAAATTAATTAATCAATTACTGATACCAGATGATGTACCTTACGGATCATTCCGCGGCAGCTTGGAGTATCCTCTACTTCAACAACCTGAGAAATCTTATGAAGCCCCAGTGCAAGCAAAGTGCTCTTCTGGTCTTTGGGAGCACCAATACGGCTCTTAATCTGCTTAATCTTAATTTTTGCCATAATTTAATTTCTCCGAAATTTAACCGTTAAATACCTTGTCCATACTGATACCACGCTCACCAGCCACTGTATACGCATCACGCATGGAAGAGAGTGCAGCGATGGTTGCCTTCACGAGGTTATGGGGGTTGGAAGAACCCTTCGACTTAGCAATTACGTCAGAGATACCTGCGCTCTCGAGAACGGCACGCATAGCACCACCGGCTTTCAGACCGGTACCGGCAGCAGCCGGCTTGAGGAGAACATGAGCGCCGCTGAAACGAGCCTCTGCCTCATGGGGCACAGTACCTTTCAACACCGGGACCTTGACGAGGTTCTTCTTTGCAGCGTCAGTACCTTTCTGGATAGCAGCGGTAACTTCACCAGCCTTGCCAAGTCCCCAGCCAATAACGCCCTTACCGTCACCTACAACGACGATAGCTGCGAATGTGAAAGTACGACCACCCTTTGTAACCTTGGTTACACGGTTGATAGCAACCAGACGGTCTTTCAGTTCTACATCACTATTTACTTTTACTCTATTCATTGCCATAATCGTTTAGAATTTAAGTCCTCCCTCACGAGCAGCGTCGGCCAGAGCCTGTACGCGGCCATGATAGAGATAACCGTTACGGTCGAAAACAACCTGCTCAACACCAGCAGCCTTAGCATGCTCTGCAACGAGTGCACCGACTTTCTTGGCCTGATCAATCTTGGCCATCTTCTCAAGGCCGAGAGAAGAAGCAGAAGCAAGGGTCGTACCGGTCAGATCGTTAATAACCTGTGCATAAATCTGCTTGTTACTGCGGAAGACGCTCAGACGCGGACGCTCGGCAGTACCGTTCACACTCTTACGAATGCGGAACTTTATCTTAATTCTTCTTTGTTCTTTCTTTGTTGTCATAATCGTAATGATGTATTAAAGTTACTTAGCTGCAGCCGTCTTACCAGACTTTCTGCGAATAACCTCACCCTGGAACAGGATACCCTTACCCTTGTAAGGCTCAGGCTTACGGAAAGAACGGATCTTTGCACAGATGAGACCGAGGAGCTGCTTGTCAGCTGATTCGAGAGTGATAATCGGATTCTGGTTACGCTCGCTCTTCGTCTCCACCTTCACCTCGGAAGGCAGCTGGAGAAAAATCGGATGCGTATAGCCGAGTGAGAACTCCACCAGATTGCCCTGGTTTGAGACACGGTAACCGACACCGACAAGCTCCATTGTCTTCTTGTACCCCTCGCTGACGCCAACGACCATGTTGTTGACGAGTGAACGGTAGAGACCGTGGAAAGCCTGCTTCTGCTTGTAGTTCACCGGGGTGTCCTCATCAACCTCGAATGTAACCTGACCATCCGCAATGACAGTCTTGATAGAAGAATCAACCTTCTGAGAAAGTTCACCCTTAGGACCTTTTACTGTAACGACACCATCCTTGAGAGCCACTGTAACACCAGCGGGAATACTAATTGGTAATTTTCCTATTCTTGACATATTCAATCCTCCAATTAATAAATGTAACAAAGTACCTCACCGCCGATCTTCTCGGCAGCAGCCTCCTTGTCAGTCATTACACCTTTAGACGTGGAAAGGATAGCGATTCCAAGTCCGTTAATTACTCTCGGCATCTCTTTGTAACCTGTGTACTGGCGGAGACCAGGGGTAGAGACACGCTTCAAGCTCTTGATAGCGCTCTTCTTCGTTACAGGATCGTACTTCAGTGCGACCTTGATTGAACCTTGGGGACCATCCTCCACGAACTTATAGTTCAGGATGTAACCCTTCTCGAAGAGAATCTTGGTGATAGACTTCTTCAAGTTAGACGCAGGAACCTCAACGACACGGTGATGAGCCATGATTGCGTTTCTGAGTCTTGTCAGATAATCTGCTATTGGATCTGTCATAAAATATAAATGTTTAATTGATCGGGACCATCCCGACAATATTAAAAATCGCTTGAAAGCGGATAATGAACTGCAAAGGTACAAAATATAAATTACAATTCACTACCGCATCAATATAATTTGATTACCAGCTTGCCTTCTTCACTCCTGGAATAAGTCCCTGGGAAGCCATCTCACGGAACTGGATACGGGAGAGACCGAACTGGCGGATGTAACCCTTCGGACGACCGGTGATCTTACAACGGTTGTGCAGACGGATAGGGTTAGCGTTCCTCGGTATAGACTGCAACTTGCGAGCTGCCTCATAAGCCTCTTCAGGATCATTTGAAGTAGCGATAATCTTTTTCAGAGCTGCGCGTTTCTCGGCATAACGTGCGACAAGTCTTGCACGCTTTACCTCGCGAGCTTTCATTGATTCTTTTGCCATATCAATTAATCGTTTTTAGCATTCTTGAATGGAAGTCCGAAGCCCTTCAGCAAAGCAAAACCTTCTTCATCAGTCTTAGCCGATGTAACGAAGGTTATGTTCATACCCTGGATACGGTCAACCTGATCGATATTAATCTCCGGGAAAATAATCTGCTCGGTGATACCAAGCGTATAGTTCCCCCGTCCGTCGAATTTGCTCTCGATACCCTTGAAGTCACGGATACGCGGCAAAGATACACGGACGAGCTTTTCGAGGAATTCATACATCCGCTCGCGGCGCAGCGTTACCATGACACCGATAGGCATCTTCTTACGCAGCTTGAAGTTGGCAATATCCTTCTTGGAATACGTTGCAACAGCCTTCTGACCTGTGATAGAAGAGATTTCATTGACGGCAACTTCGATGATTTTCTTATCCTGCGTTGCATCGCCGAGCCCCTGGTTGATGACAATCTTCTTCAATACAGGAACCTGCATGATTGAAGAATAATTGAACTGCTTCTGCAGAGCCGGAACAATCTGCTCCTTGTATTGTTTCTTTAACTGAGCTGTATCCATTACTTAATTTCCTCCCCTGACTTTTTAGCGATACGCCTAACAGTCTTGCCCTCACGCTCAATCTTGATGCGCGTAGCTTTACCGCTCTTCGGATCGATGAGACTTAAATTTGAGATATGAATTGCAGCCTCCTGCTTAATGATGCCCCCCTGAGGATGGGCTGCAGAAGGTTTCATGCTCTTCGAGACCATATTCACGCCCTCGACGATAGCACGCTCCTTGTCTGCAATGACCTTAAGCACCTTTCCGGTCTTACCCTTGTCTGCACCGGCAAGGACAATGACCTGATCGTCTTTCTTTATATGGAATTTTGCCATTTTATTTTTCAATTTAATCATTAGAGAACCTCAGGTGCCAAAGAAACGACTTTCATGTTCACTGCACGCAGCTCACGGGCAACAGGACCGAAAATACGGCTGCCACGGATCTCGCCTGCATTGTTCAGCAATACACATGCATTGTCGTCGAAACGGATGTAAGAACCGTCTGCGCGGCGGATTTCCTTCTTTGTGCGAACAATCAATGCCTTTGATACTGCACCCTTTTTCAATTCACTTGATGGGATGACGTTCTGTACAGCAACTACGATAACGTCACCAACACTTGCATAACGGCGGCCTGTACCACCCAGCACACGGATGCACTTAGCTTCCCGGGCACCGCTGTTATCACATACTGTAAGTTTTGATTCTGTCTGTATCATAATTACTTAGCTTTTTCAACAATTTGAACTAATCTCCATCTCTTTGTCTTGGAAAGAGGACGAGTCTCCATAATCAGCACCGTATCACCTACATTTGCCTCATTCTTCTCGTCATGGGCATGGTACTTCTTTGTCTTCTGGACAAACTTACCATAAATAGGGTGCTTCTCCTTGAACTTAGACGCAATAACGATGGTTTTATCCATTTTGTTGCTGATAACGACACCCTGTCTTACTTTTCTTAAATTTCTTGTTTCCATCTGGACCATTGTTATTTGTTAAGTTCTCTCTGAGAAAGTTCAGTTTTCATACGTGCGATGTCACGACGAGCGGTCTTAATCTGAGATGGATTCTCAAGCGGAGTAATCTGATGGTTCAGCTTCATCTTGGTGAGAGCTGCCTCAGCATTCTCAATCTTCTCAACCAAATCCTTGGTCTCGAGCTCTTTTACTTCTTTAATCTTCATCTTTCTTAAGCGTTTTTATCGAAATCACGTCTAACAATAAACTTTGTCTTAACAGGCAGCTTCTGGGCAGCGAGACGAAGGGCCTCCTTTGCAATGTCAAAACTTACCCCTTCTACTTCAAAGAGGACACGACCCGGAGTAACCGGTGCTACCCATCCGGCAGGGTCACCCTTACCTTTACCCATACGCACGTCGGCAGGCTTGCGGGTGATCGGCTTGTCTGGGAAAATACGAATCCAGACCTGCCCCTGACGGTTCATGTAGCGGTTCACTGCTACACGGGCGGCCTCAATCTGGCGGCTGTCAATCCACTTAGCCTCAAGCGTCTTGATGCCGAATGAGCCGAAAGCCAACTGTGTACCTCTGTGAGCGTTGCCTTTGTTGCCGCGCCCGTCCTGAGGCCTTCTATATTTTACTCTTTTTGGCTGTAACATGATAGCTTCTTCTTTTAACGGTTATTGTTTCTTCTGCGATTACCCCTTCCGGAACGTCCACCATTATTGGAACGGCCGTTGCTCTTCTCCTGGGTGAAGTTGGGAGTGAGGTCAACTTTGTTGTAGACTTCACCACGGCAAATCCAGACCTTGATACCCAACAGACCGACCTTGGTAAGAGCCTCTGTCTGACAATAATCGATGTCTGCACGGAAAGTATGCAGTGGGGTACGCCCCTCCTTGAACATTTCCTTACGGGCCATTTCAGCACCGTTCAGACGACCTGTAATCTGAACTTTAATACCCTCTGCACCAGCACGCATGGTATTGGCAACAGCCATCTTGATGGCGCGACGGTAAGCAATCTTGCCCTCTACCTGACGAGCGATATTGTTACCCACGATGTTTGCATCAAGTTCAGGTTTCTTAACCTCGAAGATATTAATCTGAATCTCTTTCTTGAAGAGGTTCTTCAACTCTTCTTTGAGCTTGTCAACATCCTGACCACCTTTGCCGATAACGATGCCCGGACGAGCGGTGCAAATAGTAATGGTGACGAGCTTCAATGTGCGCTCTATGACAATACGGGAAACGCTTGCTTTCTCCAAACGCTTGTTCAGGTAAGTACGGATCTTACGGTCCTCTACGAGATTATCCCCGAAGTTCTTGCCACCGAACCAATTTGACTCCCAACCGCGGATGATACCAAGACGGTTGCTAATTGGATTAACTTTCTGTCCCATTCTACTATTTATTTATCATCATTATTAGCGTCAGCCTTCGAGTCGACGAAAAGCGTGACGTGGTTAGAACGTTTGCGGATTCTGTAGCCACGGCCCTGCGGTGCAGGACGCATGCGCTTCATAGTAACACCTTCATCAACGAAGACCTTAGAGATATAAAGTTCACCGTCTTCAGCCTTGCGGTCATTCTTCGTCTCCCAGTTGTTGATAGCCGAGCGCAGAAGTTTCTCAACGTTCTGGGCGGCTGCCTTCTTGGAGAATCTCAGCACACCAAGGGCACGATTGACCTCCATTCCACGAACCATGTCAACAACATAGCGCATTTTGCGTGGAGAAGAAGGACAGTCCTTGAGCTTTGCAAAATACTGGCTTTTCAGTGCTTCCTTACGAGCTTCAGCCTTTATATGTTTTCTTGCTCCCATTATATTTTCTGTTTTCTAAATGGATTATGGACCTGCTTACTTCTTGTTGTTACCGGAATGGCCACCGAACCGGCGCGTAGGACTGAACTCTCCGAGCTTGTGACCTACCATGTTCTCAGTAATGTAAACAGGGATAAATTTGTTTCCGTTATGAACTGCAACAGTGTGACCCACAAAATCAGGGGAAATCATTGATGCCCTGGCCCATGTCTTAACGACATTCTGCTTACCACTCTCGTTCATGGCGAGAATCTTCTTCTCGAGTGATACGTTGATGTATGGACCTTTTTTTAATGAACGACTCATAATTTACTCTTAATTACTTTGATTACTTCTTGTTAGCTCTCTCAATGATGTACTTGTTTGAAAGCTTCTTAGGTGCACGAGTCTTGAGACCCTTAGCGTACAAGCCCTTGCGTGAACGTGGGTGACCACCGGACTGGCGACCTTCACCACCACCCATCGGGTGATCAACAGGGTTCATAACAACACCACGGTTGTGAGGACGCCGCCCCAACCAACGAGATCGACCAGCCTTACCAGACTGCTCAAGTGCATGGTCAGAGTTACCTACACTACCAACAGTCGCCTTACAAGCCGACAAGATCTGGCGTGTTTCGCCAGAAGGGAGCTTGATAACACAATAACTGCCTTCACGAGAAGTAAGCTGAGCAAAGTTACCAGCCGAACGAACGAGCAATGCACCCTGCCCCGGACGTAACTCAATATTGTGAATTACGGTACCGACGGGAATGTTAGCCAGTGGAAGGGCATTCCCGACCTCAGGTGCTGCCTCAGCACCTGACATCAGTGTTGCACCCACCTGCAGTCCGTTAGGAGCAATAATGTAACGTTTTTCACCATCAGCATAGTATAACAGCGCAATGCGGGCAGATCTGTTAGGATCATACTCGATTGTCTTCACTACAGCTGGAACACCATCTTTCTCCCGCTTGAAGTCGATAAGACGATACTTCCTCTTGTGACCTCCGCCCATATAGCGGACAGTCATCTTACCGGTGTTGTTTCGACCACCGGTAGAACGTTTACCGTAAACGAGAGACTTCTCTGGCACGGATGCAGTAATCTCCTCGAACGTGCCAATAACCTTGTGTCTTTGTCCCGGTGTGACCGGGTTGAATTTACGTACTGCCATCTTTTATTTAAATATTGCTGTAAAAATCAATTGAATCGCCATTCTTCAAAGTGACGATAGCCTTCTTGAATGCGTTCTTCTGTCCCTTTACGAGACCGGCCTTGGTGTAGCGTGCCTGACGCTTACCTGCATAACGAGCCGTATTCACACTTACTACTGTAACGTTGTACAGAGCCTCAACTTCTTTCTTAATCTCAAGTTTGTTGGCATCAGGCTTGACAATAAAGCCATACTTCGGCTGGGCCGGAATGGTTTTCTTTTCCCCCTTGTGCTTTACAACCTTATCCACAGAAGACTTGTTTGTCAAATTGGACATCTTCTCAGTGACCAACGGTTTAATGATAAATCCCATAATTCTTCTTGTCTCCTATATTATTACTTGATTAAGATTCCATCGATGACTTTCAGAGAGTTCTCAGTAACAACAAGCACATCAGCATTCAAAACCTTGTAAGAATTGACCTGTGCCGCCGTCATTACCTCTGTCTTCTGCAGATTACGAGCCGACAAATATACGTTTTTCTCTACTTCCGGCAAAACGAGAAGCAACTTCTTGCCATCTACTTTCAGATTTTTTGCAATGTTTACGAAATCTTTTGTCTTCGGAGCATCAAGATTGAAATCCTCTACGACAACGATTGCATTCTCCTGCGCCTTGTAAGTCAATGCAGACTTACGTGCAAGAACTTTCACTTTCTTGTTCAGTTTGAAACTATAGTCACGTGGCTTCGGACCGAAGACACGACCACCGCCAACGAGAACCGGTGAGTTGATGTCACCACGACGGGCACCGCCGCCGCCCTTCTGACGACCCAGCTTGCGGGTAGAACCGGCATGTTCACTTCTTTCCTTCGACTTGGCTGTACCCTGACGCTGGTCTGCGAGATACTGCTTGACTGCGAGATAGAGGACGTGGTCGTTAGGCTCAATACCGAAGATATTCTCGTTAAGAGTTACCTTGCGGCCGGTCTCCTGACCTTTGATATCTAATACGTTAATATCCATTACTTGCTAATTATTACGGTTGAACCATTGCATCCAGCTACACTGCCCTTCACGAGAAGAAGATTGTGTTCCGGAATAACCTTTAACACCTGAAGGTTCTGAGTTGTCACTCTGTCACCTCCCATCTGGCCACCCATACGCATGCCCTTGAAGACCTTTGCTGGGTAAGAACAAGCACCGATAGATCCCGGCTTGCGTGCACGGTCGTCCTGACCGTGAGTAGACTGACCTACACCACCGAATCCGTGACGCTTTACAACGCCCTGGAAGCCTTTACCTTTGGACGTACCTACAACGTCAACGAACTTCGTGTCGTTGAACAGTTCAACGGTAATCGTGTCACCGAGGTTATACTCCTCATCAAACTTGAACTCGGCCAAGTGCTTCTTCGGTGTTGTGCCGGCTTTCTTGAAGTGTCCCAGCTGCGGCTTGGAAGTTCTCTTCTCCTTCGCCTCACCGAAACCTAACTGAACAGCCTTGTAACCATCCTTCTCAACAGTCTTGATCTGGGTTACAACACAAGGACCAGCTTCGATAACAGTGCACGGTACGTTCTTACCGTCGGCACTGAAAACGGATGTCATTCCGATTTTCTTTCCTAATAATCCTGGCATTTCAATTAATTATTTAAAAATGAATGTAAATGCTTTGTTTGTTTTAAATCGTTTCTTACTCGTCAACAGCGACTACACCTTGATTTCAACCTCTACACCTGACGGCAGTTCCAGTTTCATCAGTGCATCAACAGTCTTTGCCGTTGAGCTGTAGATGTCGATGAGACGCTTGAAATCAGAGAGCTGAAACTGCTCGCGCGACTTCTTGTTGACGAATGTAGAACGGTTTACAGTGTAAATACGTTTGTGTGTCGGCAATGGAATAGGACCACTGACGATAGCACCCGTAGCCTTCACGGCCTTCACAATCTTCTCTGCTGACTTGTCAACCAACTGGTGGTCGTAAGACTTCAGCTTAATACGAATCTTCTGACTCATGTCTTTGATTTAATTGATATTGAATTTAGATAAAGGCTGCCCTTCCATAAGAGTCATTCGCTATGGAAGAGCAACGCCTTAAATTGATTTACTTCACAAGGTCCGAATTGCCTTTCAGCTCATCAAGAATCTCTTTGGCGAGGTTGCTTGAAACAGGTGAGTGGTGATCATACTCCATAGAAGAAGTGGCACGACCGGAAGTGATGGTGCGGAGAGCAGTCACATACCCGAACATCTCTGACAGCGGGACCATCGCCTTCACGATGCGGGCACCGCTGCGGGCCTCATCCATACCCTGTACAAGACCACGACGCTTGTTCAAATCACCGATGACATCACCCATGTTTTCTTCAGGGGTAACGACCTCTACCTTCATGATAGGCTCCATGAGAACAGGACCCGCCTTCGGGCAAAGCACCTTGAAAGCCTGGTGAGCGACAAGCTCGAATGACAGCTGATCAGAGTCTACCGGGTGGAAAGAGCCGTCCGTCAGGGTTACTTTCATACCTGTCAATGGGAAGCCGCCGAGGACACCATTGCTCAGACAGTCCTTGAATCCCTTCTCTACAGAAGGAATGAATTCCTTAGGCACATTACCGCCCTTGACAACATTGATGAATTGCAGGTCACCCTCTGTGTAATCCTCGTCTTTCGGTTCGATGGTTACATCAATACAAGCGAACTTACCACGACCACCAGACTGCTTCTTATAAGTCTCACGACTCTGGGCGGCCTTTGTAATAGCCTCCTTGTAGTTAACCTGCGGCTTACCCTGGTTACACTCTACCTTGAACTCACGCTTCAGACGGTCGATGATGATATCCAGGTGAAGCTCGCCCATTCCGGAGATAATCGTCTGGCCACTCTGCTCATCAGTGCGGACAGTAAATGTAGGATCCTCCTCGGCGAGTTTGGCAAGACCATTGTCCAACTTGGCAACATCTGCCTGGCTCTTCGGCTCGACAGCAATAGAAATCACCGTATCCGGGAACGTCATGGACTCCAGTACAATCGGCGCATTCTCATCACAGAGTGTATCGCCCGTACGAATATCCTTGAAACCTACACCAGCGCCGATGTCACCAGCATCAATTGACTCCATAGGAATTTCCTTGTTGGAGTTCATCTGGAACAGACGGCTGATGCGTTCCTTTTTACGGGAACGTGGATTGTATACATAAGATCCTGCAACGACCTTACCGGAGTAGACGCGGAAGAACACCAGACGGCCCATGAACGGGTCGGTAGCGATCTTGAACGCCAGCGCAGCCGTAGGATCGTTCTCGCTTGGTTTGCGGTCTTCTTCTTCCTCCGTATCAGGATTCGTACCGACGATAGCCGGTGTATCGAGCGGAGAAGGCAGGAAAGCACAGACATAGTCGAGAAGCGGCTGAACGCCCTTGTTCTTGTACGAAGAACCGAGGAGCATCGGGCAGCACTCCATGGCGATACACCCCTTGCGAATAGCTGCAATGATCTTTTCTTCAGGAACATCTTTGCCTTCAAGGTACAGTTCCATCACCTCATCGTCAAAGTTGGCAGCACCTTCGAGCAGCTTGTCACGCCACTCGGCAGCCTCGTCGGCGAGGTCGGCAGGAATCTCCTCGACATCGTATTCTGCACCCATCGTCTCATCGTGCCAGAGGATAGCCTTCATCTTAATCAGGTCTACAACACCCTTGAAGTTCTCCTCTGCACCGATTGGAATCTGGACGGCAATCGGGTTAGCCCCCAGAATGTCCTTCATCTGCTGTACCGTTTCGAAGAAGTCTGCACCGGAACGGTCCATCTTGTTCACATAACCGATACGTGGAACATTGTATTTGTCAGCCTGACGCCATACGGTTTCAGACTGCGGCTGGACACCGTCAGCAGCAGAGTAAGTTGCGACAGCACCGTCAAGGACACGGAGTGAACGCTCCACCTCTGCGGTGAAGTCAACGTGTCCCGGGGTATCAATCAAGTTAATCTTGTAAGACTTGCCCAGATAGTTCCAGTTACATGTGGTCGCAGCAGAGGTAATCGTGATACCACGCTCCTGCTCCTGTGCCATCCAGTCCATTGTGGCAGCACCATCATGAACCTCGCCGATCTTGTGCGTCTTACCCGTATAGAAAAGAATGCGCTCAGATGTAGTCGTCTTACCGGCATCAATGTGTGCCATGATACCGATATTACGAGTCAAATGTAAATCGTGATTTGCCATTTTCTTTTTACCTTATTATAATAACTTGATTAGAATCTGAAGTGAGCAAATGCACGGTTAGCCTCTGCCATGCGGTGCATATCTTCCTTGCGCTTGTAGGCACCGCCCTGGTTGTTGAAGGCATCCATGATCTCTGATGCGAGTTTGTCAGCCATGCTCTTACCGCCGCGCTTGCGTGCGAAAGCGATCATATTCTTCATCGAGACGCTCTCCTTGCGGTCCGGGCGGATTTCAGTCGGCACCTGGAAAGTGGCACCACCGATACGGCGGCTCTTCACCTCTACTTGCGGGGTGATGTTGTCGAGCGCCTGCTTCCAGACCTCAAGTGGAGACTTCTCCTCGTCTTTCATCTTGCCGCCCACGATGTCGAGGGCTGCGTAGAAAATCTCGTATGAGGTGTTCTTCTTACCGTCATACATCAAGTGATTTACGAACTTTGACACCTTCTGGTCGTTGAACTTTGGATCCGGAAGGATTACACGCTTCTTTGGTTTTGCTTTTCTCATTTTATTTTTAAACTTTAATTCTGCGGAGGCTGTCGTCTTTCCGTTCTTCAACACCCTCTCCTGGGCATTTACTCAACCTTTGTGATTACAAATCTCCAGCAAAACTGTTTGTTTTTAGTTGCTTCTTCTTGAAGAGCCCCGGCGCATCGGCCATCACCGGCCGTTGCACCTCGGCTTTATGGATTGAAGTCTTCTGTTACTTCTTGGCCGCCTTAGGACGCTTTGCACCATATTTGGAGCGACGCTGTGTACGGTTGGCAACACCTGCGGTATCGAGTGTACCACGAACGATGTGATAGCGCACACCCGGAAGGTCCTTCACACGGCCGCCACGAACAAGCACGATACTGTGCTCCTGCAGGTTGTGACCTTCTCCCGGGATGTAGGAGTTGACTTCCTTCTGATTGGTCAGACGAACACGGGCAACCTTACGCATTGCCGAATTAGGCTTCTTAGGGGTCGTGGTGTAAACACGGACACAGACGCCGCGACGCTGAGGACAGTTGTCCAGAGCCGGGGACTTGCTCTTGTCTACGATGACCCGTCTGCCTTTTCTTACTAACTGTGAAATAGTAGGCATGATTTTTACTTTTTATTGTTATATATTTATTTTGTTTATTTTCAATCCATTACGAACGCAAGCTGAACGCTTTAAAAGCCTTATAATCTGCTCTGTCGTTTCGGGTTGCAAAGGTACAAAGATTCCCTTAAATGACCTAATAATAAGAAAAAGAATAATTCCCCGCACCTCTCATGTTAACAATAAATAACTTTTTATTCATTATTTAACGTACCTGCTGGAGTATTCTTTGTATCGACTTCTTGGACAAAGCAGTTCCTGCCCAAATCTATTGTGTAAATTTTTGCAGCGTCTGCCTCTGCACTTTCCTCATCATAAGTCAGCATAACAGTCCATATCCTGCGCTGAACGGTATCAATATAATATATCTGCTCATAAGCCGACAGGGTCTCGGCATTGTTATAATATTCATAACAGAGAACAGAGTCGGTAACCTTATCATTTACAGACAACAAGGCATAGACTTTTATGTATTCTTCCGATTTACTTTTCTCTTTACGCTTCTTGAACAACAATTTATGTGCTGCATCCAACTGCACCACCGGCATAAGGGAACTGGAGGACAAAAGGTAATAATCCACTCTCAGACAATCAAGTACACAATCCTCCCTGCCTGCAGCACAAGAGCCATTAACCCGATCTGAGAAGTCCGGCAAAGACACCAGACTGTCTCCCAGCACTTCAAAAAACTTTTTATTATTTCTGCCTGATATATTCATAAGATACTCACCTGTATCCTTCGGAGCATCCTGCACCTTAAAACTGTCGGTTTGTATCCATTTCCCGTTTGTCAGCAGATATGTCTTATAAACAGCATTACTGTCTGGCTGGAATTCATCCCCTTTTATGTCCTTGACCATTTCCTTGTTCAAGGCAATGGCAAAAACGTCATATCGCGTTATTCTCGCATTGATATAGCGTTCCATGTCTTTTTCGTATCTGTACGCCTGTTCAGCATCTTTGCCCTTCCAATATCCTTTCTTATTATATACATCCCAGAAACTTCGTTCTTTCTCCGTGCGACCAAGAAAATAAACCACATATAACTCGGTGTTGTTTTCGCCGGAAAAACAAGGCAACATAATCTGTTCGCCATCCGTAAACCTCAATGCCGAAGTCCTGTCATTGATGTTCAGGAAGTTCTTGGCATCATCTTCTGCATTCCCTTTCAGAATATGCCCTGCCGAAGCCACGCTGTTGACACACCCCCCAAAAGGTAAAATCATCAACAAAAGCAATAAGACTTTCATACTCGTTTTTCTTTTCGTTTACCTTACAGTGGCTTCTCCACAACTACTATATGCCTGCGCTCCTGTTGCTTCCAATATTGTATTGCAACCGTCCTATACTTTATTTGAGGATAGGCATGTAGCTGCCTGAAAGATGCAAAATCTTTATCTTTCATGGCAAGAACGTCCTTTGCCTGCTCAATATACTCCGGACAACATTCCTTATACTCGGTCTGTCTTTCCAGAATATTGTTATAGTACATCTTTTGAAACTGCAAAGACAACCCTTTAACAGCCCCCCAGTGATGCCTGTATAAATATTCCTCCTGTTCTTGAGAAGTCCAGAGGAAATACTTTTGTTTCATACGCTTCTCCAATCTGCTTCTTTCAGAAGAAAATTCCAACCATACAGCAGGTGTATCGTCTGTCGTTTCCTGCTTGACACCGATAACAATCGTTTCCTGTAGATTTACAACATGGATGTCCTCCGGGAAGAAAAGACCTGCTCCATCAAGCGTGAAGTATGTCTGTGGCATGATATATAAAGTATCATTTCTTTCTTCAAACATGAAATCTTCTTTGTCAGCATCAAGTAAATACAATACAATCCCATCAATGACATACAAATCGCCTTTCCATACGCAACCTGCCGTACTTTTCTGTATCAAACTGCTCAACAGAATGAACAAGACCAACACTTTCCTCATCCTATTCATCATACACTTAGCTTTTAGTTGATGATACTACCCTACGGCACGCTTTAAGCCTACAAGTCTCTTGCCACAGACCTCATACTCTACGGATCACAAGTACCTCATAATCAGAGCTATCACCCATTTGCTCAACATGCAGGACTCTCCTACCTTGACTTTCCCTTCCATCAGCACGGCAAAAGAGAACCTCCACCAGTACAGAAAGTTTCATCATGATGGTTTTATGCCTGCACAAAAATAGACTTTAATTTCTGAAAAACAAAGAAACAGAAAGAAAAAATGTCCTATACTTTGTAAGGGAGGAAGTAAACATCTTAGCCACAACACCTTACTTTAGTGGATAAAAGATAAATAGTGCTGCCCAATAAACATTTTCCCATATAAATTAGCCATTAGTGTCTTACTATATACATCATAATGGCCATAATGAACCACTCCTCCCACCTTCAGCCGATGTGGTGTTGCCCATCTCATGTGGTGTTATTGGTAAACACCAATGGTGATGAGTGCCAAACACCAATGGTGATGAGTGCTAAACACCATACAATACGTTGCCGATGTAGAATCAACTTGCTGTTTTCCCCCTGAGAGAACGGCATCCGATAGGTCCTCCGTTCCTCTTTGGGGAAAACGAAGAAGTTTTCTGTTCCGTCCGCTACGTTATCCACGGATTTTATGTAATTTTGCAGCAAAACAAATGACGATGAACAAGAACAAACTGATCTACAGAAACCCTGTCTTCCTCATCGAGACCCGATTCCTGAAACTGTATATGCTCGTAGGATTTCTCCTGCGAATCATCCTGATGTACACGGCACCCGGTGATGTCTCTTTCACTGTAGGAGAGACGGTCAGACTGTTGTGCATCGGGCTGCTCGCCGATTTCGGCATGGGCATCCTGCTCGCCTTGCCGCTACAGATTGTCTACCTCGGACTGAACGAGGGGAAATACCACCGCATCGCGGGATGGGTGATAGAACTGCTGCTGGCTGCGGCCTTCGTCTACGTGCTGTTCTTCCATACCATCTTCCACGAGTATGGCGGCGGTGCGCCCAAGATAGCCCGCCTCTTCCTGGGCTGGAAGCTGTTCAGCTTCTCCATCCGTTTTTTCTTCCCGAAGACGAGGGAGGCATGGCGGAGGGTCTCCCTCTATTTCGTCTGGGCAGTGTACGTCTTCCTGTTCCTGTGCATCACCGCAGGAGAATACATCTTCTGGGGAGAATTCGGAGTAAGGTATAACTTCATCGCCGTAGACTACCTCGTTTACACGCACGAGGTGATTGGGAACATCATGGAGTCGTATGCCATCGTTCCCCTGGTCGGTGCCACACTGCTTCTCACGGCAGGTATCATCTTCCTTCAGTCGCGCCATTACCGGATGAACGTCACCCGGCTGTACGGGGCGAAGCTGCTCATCGTTCACCTCTCCCTCTATGCGGTCTTTGCGACAGGCGCCTACTTCATCCTGTGGGGCACACATACGCTGCAGAGCGACAACCAGTACGTTACGCAACTGGAACAGAACGGAGCGTGCGACTTCGTCATCGCCTTCCAGGGCAACAAACTGGAATATGACAAGTTCTACGCCATGCTGCCCCAGAAGGAATGTGTGCGACTGTACCGGCAGCTGAGCGGCCTGGACAGTAACGGCAGGAAGACCGTCGGCGACAGTCTCGGGGCACAGCGTCCGAACATCGTGCTGATCACCGTGGAAAGTCTCAGTGCCGACTTCCTCACACGATACGGGAACCGGCAGAACCTCACGCCGCAGCTGGACAGGCTCATGCAGGGAAGTCTTGTTTTCGACAGTCTCTATGCCGCCGGCAACAGGACGGTGAGGGGACTGGAGGCCCTGTCGCTCTGTCTGCCGCCGAGTGCAGGGGAGAGCATCATCAAGCGGAAGACCAACCGGATAGGTGGGCTTTCCGTGGGGAGCGTGCTGTCGCACTTAGGCTACAGGGCGCAGTTCATCTACGGCGGCGACAGCTACTTTGACAACATGGGCGACTTCTTCAGCCATAACGGATATGAGGTCATCGACAGGAAATCCATCCCGGACAACCAGGTGACCTTCGCCAATATCTGGGGTGTGTGCGACGAGGATATATTCAGGAAAAGCCTGCAGGTGTTCGATGCCGACCATCGGTCGGGGCATCCTTTCTTCGCACAGATCATGACGACCAGCAATCACCGCCCCTACACCTACCCTGCCGGACGGATAAAGGTAGACGGCGACCCCAACACCCGGGAGGCTGCCGTGAAATACACCGACTACGCCATCGGCAGATTCATCGCCGAGGCGAAGAGGAAAGTCTGGTTCAGGAACACGGTGTTCATCGTCATTGCCGACCACTGCGCCTCCAGCGCGGGAAAGACATCGCTGCCCATCGACCGCTACCACATCCCATGCCTTGTCTATGCCCCGGAAATCATAAGGCGGGGCAAGGTGGGGAAACTCTGTTCGCAGATTGACCTCATGCCAACCGTCCTGTCCCTGCTCCACCTGCGCAGCAGCGTAGCCTTTACAGGACAGGACATCTTTGCCCCGACCTATCATCCCCGCGCATTCATGGCGACCTACCAGGACCTGGGCTATCTGGAGGGCAACCGCCTGACCGTGCTCTCCCCTGTCCGCAAGATAAGGCAATACACCGTGCGCCCACTGCAGGACGGCACCTGCGACGAGCTGCCTGTCAGACAGACAGACCAGAGTCTCGTTCGCCAGGCACAGGCATACTACCAATATACGAACCTGTATGTGAAAGCGAAGTAGACTGAAGGCAGTTCTGCCTGAGAGGGGGGACTGACAACTTCCACAAACGTGGAAGTTCCAGGATATGCCGCAAAAAAGATGGAGTGGAGACTTCCGTACAGGACCGTCTCCACCCCATCATAAAATCTCATACAATCATAAAGATACTGCCCGACGCTATCAGCACGGCACCGATGACGACCTTCAACGACGGCTGTTCGTGCAGGAAAAGGAAGGCAAGCATAATAGTAATCACCACGCTCAGCTTGTCGATCGGTGCCACACGGGAGACATCTCCCAGCTGAATTGCCTTGAAATAGAAAAGCCATGACAACCCGGTGGACAAACCCGAAAAGATGAGGAACACCCACGTATTCCGGTTCACGTCCTTCACCTCACTGAAATGGCATCCGAAGATAACGATACCCCATGTAAGCAGAAGGATAATAGTGGTACGGATGGCAGTGGCAAGATCGGAGTCGACATCCCTGACACCGGCCTTGGCAAAGACGGCGGTCAGTGCCGCAAAGAAAGCTGACAGAAAAGCATACAATTTCCACATAAACATCTGTTTTTTGACGGGCCGGGACCGAACACTATGAGGACTACATCAAGTCGCGCCAGCTACAGCTGTGGAAGAACACGCATCCCCGCTATGCACCGCTGTTCGAACACTGTCGGTCCCACAACGAGTATTCCGACTACGAGCCGTTTGTCTACCGCTGGACAGATGAGGAATTCTGCAACACTGCCGTCACGCTCCTGCATATCACGGACCGCATGATGAGCAGGTATCATGAATTTCTGCAAAAGACGTTCGTGGAACAGGGAGGAATCAAAGAGCGGATGTATGCCGCCCGTACCGGCTACCGCAGACAGCAGAACGAGCTCCTCAAAAGACTACAGCAGGAGAATGCAGTCCTCAAGGCTGAGAACGATCGGCTGAGGAAAGAGCTGGCAAAGATAGCAGGAAGATAGCGAGACGGGCGGGACCAGCGGGAATAAACGAGGATAGCAGCACTAGCAAGACTAACATTTAATAGTTTCGCCAGGACTGCTATCTTTCGATAGAGCCACTAATTTTTGATAGGGCTGCCAGTTTTTTCCAGACCCGCCAGTACCACCAGGACTTACGCCTCGACCTTCCCATTCCCGAAAGGCGCAATGGTACGAGGCCCATTGTCAGACTTGCGGGGACCAATCTCGCCGAACTCCTGCTTGTAGCGGACTATATTCTCCTGCAGGGCGGAAAGAAGGCGAAGAGCATGCTCAGGAGCGATGATGACACGGCTGGTCACGGTGGCCTTAGGCACACCGGGGAGAAGCGTGGCAAAGTCGATTACGAATTCCGAGCTTGAATGGGAGATTATCTGGAAGTTGGTATAGACACCTTTGGCGATTTCCGGTGAGAGGTCGATCTGCAGCTGCTGCCCCTCCTGATTCTGGTTGTTTTTATTGTCCATTCTGATTAATAGGATTTAGATAACAATTCGTTTATTTATTGCAAAGATAACACTTTAAAATCAGCTGCCCAAATAATAACGCAAAAGTTTTTACCTGTCCCCAGGTGTGAAAACAACCTGTCGGCAGGGCATCTGTGACGGATACACCATACAGCCTATACAACAGAAAAGGGATCCACGACATCGCCGTGAATCCCTTTTATTACCTTATGTTTATATACAGGAGGAAAGACCTGGATTTACTCCTTTGTAACCTCTGCTGCCTCCTGGTTGGCATAATCAAGAACGTTCTTCTTGTTGGCCTCCATGCGCTCGTGCTCTTCCTGTGAGCCGACGATGAGCTTCTGCCACTGGCGGAGTCCCGTACCGGCAGGGATAAGGTGACCACAGATAACGTTCTCCTTCATACCCTCAAGGTAGTCTGTCTTGCCACGGAGAGCAGCCTCGTTGAGCACCTTGGTTGTCTCCTGGAAGGAGGCAGCACTCATGAAGCTCTTCGTACCGAGGGCAGCCCGTGTGATACCCTGAAGAATCTGAGTGGCCGTTGCCTGAACGGCATCACGCACCTGGACGAGCTTGAGGTCACGACGCTTGAGGCTTGAATTCTCATCACGCAGCTTGCGGACAGAGAGAATCTGACCCTTATAGCAATTCTCCGAATCGCCCGGATCAGTGACTACTTTCTTGCCCCAAATGCGGTCATTCTCCTCGGCGAAGTCGAGCTTGTCAACCAGTTCCTGCTCAAGGAAAGTCGTATCACCCGGGTCGTCGATACGCACTTTGCGCATCATCTGGCGAACGATAATCTCGAAGTGCTTGTCGTTGATCTTCACACCCTGGAGTCGATACACATCCTGCACCTCATTGACGATATACTCCTGAACAGCCGTCGGTCCCATGATAGACAGGATGTCGGCCGGTGTAATGATACCATCAGACAGTGGAGTGCCGGCACGGACAGCATCATGCTCCTGCACCAGAATCTGCTTGGACAGACTTACAAGATACTTGCGCTGCTCACCGGTCTTGGAAGTCACGATGATTTCACGGTTACCACGCTTTACCTTGCCCATGGTAATCTCACCGTCGATTTCTGATACGACAGCCGGATTAGACGGGTTACGGGCCTCGAAAAGCTCGGTGACACGTGGAAGACCACCTGTAATATCACCGGCACCGCCAACGGAACGCGGAATCTTGACAAGCGTCATACCTGTCTTGACCTCTGCACCGTCCTGGAGAACCTGCTCCAAGTGGCCGCCTACCGGGAGGTTGTAAGTACCGAGGATGTCAGATGGCGCATAAAGGCCGTCATCGCCCTTCTCGGCACCGACCTTGACGATATCAACCGTCGGGACTTTCGTCTTGTCACGTGAATCCGTGATGATACGCTCGGTAAGACCCGTTGCATCATCGGTTTCAGCCTTATAGGTTACACCCTCTTCCACATCGTGCAGACGGAGGACACCGGCATACTCACTGACGATAACGGCATTGAACGGATCCCACTTACAGATAAGGTCGCCTTTCTTGACCGTGTCACCGGACTTGAAGTAGAGAGAACTACCGTAGGGGACGTTGTCCGTAAGGAGAACAATGCCTGTATTGGGATCGATGAAGTGGATCTCCGCCAGACGGCTGACAACCATCTGACACTCCTTGTCCTCATCGTCGACAAACGGTACGGTACGAAGTTCATCGAACTCAATCTTCGCCTCGTTCTTTGCAGTAATCGTTGCATTGGCAGCAGCATTACCAGCTACACCACCGGCGTGGAACGTACGGAGGGTAAGCTGTGTACCCGGCTCACCGATGGCCTGTGCGGCAATGACACCGACCGCCTCACCCATCTGCACCATGCGGGCAGTGGCAAGGTTACGGCCGTAACACTTCTTACATACACCCTTCTTGCTCTCACAGGTAAGTACGGAACGGATTTCAACCATCTCGATCGGCGACTCCTCGATAGCCTGTGCTTTGGCTTCGGTGATTTCCTCGCCGGCAGCGACGATGATGTCACCTGTCGTCGGGTTGATGACATCGTGTACCGACACGCGGCCCAGGATGCGCTCATAAAGCGTTGCGATGGTCTCATCGCCATTCTTCAGTGCCCGGCACTCCAGTCCACGGAGAGAGCCACAGTCCTCCTCGGTGATGATGACATCGTGGGAAACGTCTACAAGACGACGTGTCAGGTATCCGGCATCGGCTGTCTTCATAGCCGTATCGGCCAGACCCTTGCGCGCACCATGAGAAGCGATGAAGTACTCCAGTACGGACATACCCTCCTTGAAGTTGGAGATGATCGGGTTCTCAATGATCTGGGCACCTTCTGCACCCGCTTTCTGAGGTTTCGCCATCAAACCACGCATACCGGCAAGCTGGGCAATCTGATCAGCAGAACCACGGGCACCGGAGTCGAGCATCATATAAACAGCGTTGAAGCCCTGATCAGCCTCGGTCATGTGCTTCATCACACTTGCCTTGAGGTTATTGTTGACGTGTGTCCAGGCATCGATGACCTGATTGTAACGTTCCTTGTCCGTAATGAAACCCATTTCATAGTTGGCCTTCACCTGGTCAACCTCGTCCTGCCCCTTGCCTACGATGTCTTTCTTCTCATCCGGTACGATGATATCATCGAGGTTGAAGGACAGACCGGCAACATAGGCCATATGGTAACCGAGATTCTTGATACCGTCAAGGAACTCGCAGGCACGTGCCATGCCGACAGCCTTGATGACATCGGCAATGAGACCGCGGAGCGACTTCTTGGAAATAATGCCATTGAAGAAGCCAATCTCGGTCGGGATGATCTGGTTGACGATGACACGACCGACAGAAGTCTCTACCATACGCTTCTGTATCTTTCCGTCGACAAGGTCGTCAACGATGACCTTTACCTGTGCATGGAGGTCGCATCGCTTCTCGTTGTAAGCAATGATGGCTTCCTCTGAACCGTAGAAGGAGAGTCCCTCACCCTTGGCACCCGGACGGAGCTTGGTGATATAATAGAGACCGAGTACCATATCCTGTGAAGGGACGGTAATCGGCGCACCATTGGCCGGATTGAGGATATTGTGGCTCTGGAGCATCAGAATCTGCGTTTCCAATACTGCCTCATTGCTCAACGGGAGATGGACGGCCATCTGGTCACCGTCGAAGTCGGCGTTGAACGCCGTACATGCCAGCGGGTGCAGCTGGATAGCCTTACCTTCGATGAGCTTCGGCTGGAAAGCCTGTATACCGAGACGGTGCAGTGTCGGGGCACGGTTCAGCATGACCGGATGCCCTTTCATGACGTTTTCAAGGATGTCCCAGATAACCGGCTCGCGACGATCAACAATCTTCTTGGCACTCTTGACGGTTTTCACGATGCCACGCTCGATGAGCTTGCGGATGATGAACGGCTTGTAAAGCTCAGCTGCCATCAGCTTCGGCAGACCGCATTCGCCCATCCTCAACTCAGGACCAACAACGATTACCGAACGTGCAGAATAGTCAACACGCTTACCGAGGAGGTTCTGACGGAAACGGCCCTGTTTGCCCTTCAGCGAGTCGGAGAGAGACTTCAGAGGACGGTTGCTCTCACTTTTCACTGCCGACGACTTGCGGCTATTGTCGAACAGTGAATCGACAGCTTCCTGAAGCATACGCTTCTCGTTGCGGAGGATAACCTCCGGGGCTTTGATCTCCATGAGCCGCTTCAGACGGTTGTTGCGGATGATCACACGCCGATAGAGGTCGTTGAGGTCGGATGTTGCGAAACGGCCGCCATCCAATGGAACCAGCGGACGGAGTTCCGGGGGTGTAACCGGAATAATCTTCATGATCATCCACTCCGGTCTGTTCACGCCGACTGACTGGCGGAAGCCCTCAACCACCTGCAGACGCTTCAGAGCCTCTGTCTTGCGCTGCTGGCTCGAGTCGGTTGTCGCACGGTCACGCAGCTCGCCGGCAAGACGGTCAAGGTCAATCCCCGTAAGGAGGTCATAAACCGCCTCTGCCCCCATCTTGGCTATGAACTTGCTGGGATCGGAATCATCCAGACGGTCGTTCCCCTCCGGGAGCTTGTTGTCGATGATGTCAAGGTATTCGTCTTCGGAAAGAAGGTCGAACTTGTGAGAACCATTCAGGTCCTCTTCTGTATCGGCATTCTTCATGCCTTCCACGACACCCGGCTGGATGACAACATATTTCTCGTAGTAAATAACAGCATCGAGCTTCTTGGTCGGCATACCCAGAAGATAACCTATTTTGTTTGGAAGACTACGGAAATACCAGATGTGGGCCACCGGGACAACCAGTTCGATGTGTCCGGCACGCTCACGGCGCACCTTCTTCTCCGTCACCTCAACACCACAACGGTCGCAGACAATCCCTTTGTAACGGATGCGCTTGTATTTACCGCAGGCGCATTCATAGTCTTTCGTAGGACCGAAGATACGCTCACAGAACAGACCGTCACGCTCTGGTTTATAGGTACGGTAGTTGATGGTCTCTGGCTTGGTCACCTCACCATAGGAGTTTTCGAGGATTTCCTCAGGTGAAGCCAGTCCGATAGTAATCTTGCTGAAATTACTCTTTACTTTATTATCTTTCTTAAAAGCCATGTTTTACTTTTATTATGGGGTGTACGTATTAATCAAGTTTGATGCTCAGACCGAGGCCGCGCAACTCGTGCAACAGTACGTTCAGCGACTCTGGAATGCCAGGTGTCGGCATCGGCTCGCCCTTGACGATAGCTTCATAAGCCTTTGAACGACCCACAACATCATCTGACTTGATCGTAAGGATTTCCTGAAGGACATGGGATGCACCGAATGCCTCGATGGCCCATACCTCCATCTCTCCGAAACGCTGACCGCCGAACTGTGCCTTGCCGCCGAGTGGCTGCTGGGTGATCAGTGAGTAAGGGCCGATGCTGCGGGCGTGCATCTTGTCCTCGACCATATGACCGAGCTTCAGGAAGTAAGTGATACCCACCGTGGCCGGCTGGTCAAACTTCTCGCCTGTCTCACCATCATAGATGTATGTCGAGCAGAGATTGGGCAGACCCGCTTTGTCCGTCCATTCCTTCAGATCGGAGAGTTTGGCACCGTCGAAAATCGGCGTGGCGAACTTCACCCCTAACTTACGGCCTGCCGCACCGAGAATCGCCTCGAAGATCTGACCGAGGTTCATACGTGAAGGCACACCCATCGGGTTCAGCACCAGGTCGACCGGACTTCCGTCCTCGAGGAACGGCATATCCTCTGTACGTACGACCTTCGATACGATACCCTTGTTGCCATGACGGCCAGCAAGTTTGTCACCGACCTGGATCTTACGTTTCTTGGCGATGTATACCTTCGCCATCTGAAGCACACCCGACGGAAGTTCATCGCCGATGGTGATAGCGAACTTCCTGCGCTTCAGCTCTGCATCCATCTGCTTGTACTTGCGGATGTAATTCATGATCAGCTTCTGAATCAACAGGTTGGTATGCTCATCGTCTGTCCAGCCATTGGACTGGATTCCCTCGTAGTCGAGATTCTTCAATGCGGCAACGGTGAACTTGCTGCCCTTGGTGATAATCTCTGCATCAGAATAGTCCTTGACACCCTCCGACACCTTATCAGCCGTCAGTTCGAGCAGCTTGTCGACCAGAAGATCCTTCAAGTCGTTGACCTTTGCTTCCTGCTCCTCGTCGATCTTGGCAAGTGTCACCTTGTCCTGACGCTTGCTCTCACGTGTCTTGATGGCACGGCTGAAGAGTTTCTTGTCTATGACGACACCGCTCAGTGACGGATTGGCTTTCAGGGATGAATCCTTCACATCGCCGGCCTTGTCGCCAAAAATGGCACGGAGAAGCTTCTCCTCCGGTGACGGATCGCTCTCACCCTTCGGCGAAATCTTACCGATCATGATGTCGCCGGGCTCCACACGAGCACCGACACGGATGATACCGTTGTCGTCGAGGTCCTTTGTCGCCTCTTCGCTGACATTCGGGATGTCCGACGTAAACTCCTCTACGCCACGCTTCGTCTCGCGCACTTCAAGCGAATACTCGTCAACATGGACAGAAGTCAGCACGTCCTCACGCACCATGCGCTCTGAAATGACAACGGCATCCTCATAGTTGTAGCCCTTCCAAGGCATATAAGCAACCAGCAGGTTGCGGCCAAGTGCCAGCTCACCATTCTCTGTAGCATAGCCCTCGGTAAGGATGTCACCCTTCTTCACACGCTGCCCCTTGTCGCAGATCGGACGGAGGTCGACAACCATGTTCTGGTTGGTGCGGCGGAACTTAGGAATACGGTACTCCTTCAACGCCGGTTCGAAGCTGACGAACTCCTCCTCTTCCGTACGGTCGTAGAGGATGCGGATGGTCGTGGCATCTACATATTCTATAATACCGTCTCCTTCGGCAGTAACCATCGTACGTGAGTCCTCACAGACCTGCTTCTCAAGGCCCGTACCGACAATCGGCGCATCATTATGAAGCAACGGCACCGCCTGACGCATCATGTTACAACCCATCAGCGCACGGTGACCGTCGTCATGCTCCAGGAAAGGAATCAAACCTGCCGACACAGAAGCAATCTGTTGCGGAGACACATCAATAAGGTTGACCGAATCTGGCCCGACAACCGGATAATCAGCATCCTGACGGCACTTGACCGTTTCACGGATGAACGTACCGTCATCGTTCAACGGCGCATTGCCCTGTCCGATAATCTGGTCTTCCTCCTCTTCCGCTGTCAGGAAAACGACATCCTTGTTGTCCATGTCCACCTTGGAATCCTTCACACGGCGGTAAGGGGTCACGATGAAGCCGAGGTCGTTGATCTTGGCATACATACAGAGAGAAGAGATCAGTCCGATGTTAGGACCTTCAGGAGACTCGATCGGGCACAGACGGCCATAGTGGGTATAGTGGACGTCACGCACCTCGAATCCGGCACGTTCACGCGACAGACCACCGGGACCCAGGGCGGAAAGACGACGCTTGTGGGTGACCTCAGCCAGCGGGTTCGTCTGGTCCATGAACTGGCTCAGCGGATTGGTACCGAAGAACGAGTTGATGACGCTTGAAATGGTCTTTGCATTAATCAGGTCCGTCGGCTGGAACACCTCACTGTCACGGACGTTCATGCGTTCGCGGATAGTACGGTTCATGCGTGCCAGCCCGATGGAGAACTGGTTGGCCAGCTGCTCGCCTACAGTACGGACACGGCGGTTTGACAGGTGGTCAATATCATCAACCGTGGCATTTGAGTTGATCAGGCTGATGAGATATTTGATGATTTCAATGATGTCATCCTTTGTCAGCACACGGACATCCATGTCTGTATCCAGATTCAGCTTCTTGTTGATACGGTAACGTCCCACCTCGCCCAGGTCATACCGTTTGTCGGAGAAGAAAAGGTTCTGGAATACCTCCCGGGCACTGGCGTCATCGGCAGCATCCGCATTGCGCAGCTGACGGTAGATATAGTTCACAGCCTCCATCTCCGAATGGCTCGGGTCTTTGGCAAGCGTATTGAAGATGATGGAATACTTGTTGGCGGCCTCCTCATCTTTATGGAGCAGAATGGTTGATACAGAACTGTCGAGAATCTCATCTACGTTCTCTTCCGTAATGACGGTCTCACGTTCTACAACCACCTCGTTGCGCTCAATGGAAACCACCTCGCCGGTATCCTCATCCACGAAATCCTCCGTCCAGGTCTTCATCACGTTACCCGCAATCTTGCGGCCGATGGCAGCTTTCATGTTCTTCTTGTTGACTTTCACCTCCTCGCAAAGATCGAAAATCTGGAGAATGTCACGGTCGGTCTCGTAGCCGATGGCACGGAGCATGGTGGTGACGGGCAGCTTCTTCTTGCGGTCGATGTAAGCATACATGACATTGTTGATGTCGGTAGCGAACTCGATCCATGAACCCTTGAACGGAATAATACGGGCACTGTAAAGAACGGTACCGTTGGCATGGACACCCTGTCCGAAGAAAACACCCGGAGAACGGTGCAGCTGGGAAACGACGACACGCTCGGCACCGTTGATCACGAAAGTACCGTTGCTCGTCATGTAAGGAATTGTACCCAGGAACACATCCTGAATAAACGTACCGAAGTCCTCATGGTCCGGATCCGTACAATACAGCTTCATCTTGGCCTTCAAGGGTACGCTATAGGTCAGGCCACGCTCCAGACACTCCTCTATGGAGTATCTCGGGGGGTCAACATAGTAATCCAGGAACTCAAGGACGAAATTATTACGCGTGTCGGTGATAGGGAAGTTCTCTGCGAACACCTTATACAAACCGTCATTCTTGCGTTCCTCAGGCGGAGTGTCCAGCTGCAGGAAGTCACGGAAAGACTTCAGTTGCACATCGAGGAAATCCGGATAGGGATACGGATTCTTAACGCTGGCGAAATTTATTCTGGGTTTGTTTTCTAATGCCATAAACTGAAATTGAATAATCGAATGTTTAAAGTCCGGCGACGGACTGAAGAGGGAGTACAACTCCCTGTCAGTGTCAAAAGACACAAAAAGGTTAGGACTCACCTACCTGGTAAATCCTAACCGTATTGTATGAAATGTAAGGTAGAAGTAAATTACTTCAGTTCAACCTTTGCGCCCTCAGCCTCGATAGCCTTCTTCAGGTTCTCAGCCTCAGCCTTTGCCATGCCCTCCTTCAGGGTAGAAGGAGCACCGTCTACGAGGTCCTTAGCTTCCTTCAGACCGAGACCGCAAGCCTCCTTGACAGCCTTAACGACCTTCAGCTTGTTAGCGCCGACCTCAGCGAGGACAACGTCAAACTCCGACTTCTCCTCAGCCGCACCGGCTGCACCGGCTGCAGCAGGACCAGCAACAGCAACAGCTGCAGCTGCAGGCTCGATACCATACTCGTCCTTGAGGACAGTTGCCAACTCATTTACTTCCTTAACAGTAAGATTTACTAACTCTTCTGCAATAGCTTTTACGTCTGCCATTTTATTCTAACTTTTTAATTTTTTGTTCTAAAAATAATATATCTTTTGACTTTATCAGATTTTACTCAGGACGCTCGCCTAAAGTCTTAAGCACACCGTGGAGGGTGCCAGCGCCTGACTGGAGAGCAGAAACAACGTTCTTTGCCGGAGACTGCAGCAATGCCACAATGTCTGCAATGACCTCGTTCTTGCTCTTGAGAGCTGCAAGTTCCTCGAGCTTCTCGGCACCGACGAACAGAGTCTCCTCTGCGTAAGCAGCCTTCAGAGAGGGAACACCCTCCTTCTTGTACTCTTTCAGCAGCTTTGCCGGAACATTCGCAGTCTGTGTGAACAGCACTGCCGTATTGCCCTTGAGAGAACCATACAGTGGTTCAAAATCTACATCTGAAGCCTCAAAAGCCTTGTGGAGAAGTTTGTTCTTCACGACGACCATATTGATCTCGCTCTTGAAGCACTTGCGGCGGAGAGCACTCGTAGCCTCTGCGTTCAGACCGGTCACGTCAACCAGATAGAAATGAGGATAACTACGGAGCTTCTCACCGAGTTCAGCGATAATTGTATCTTTTACTTCTTTCTTCATTGTACAAAACTTTTAGAGTTATTCAACTGATTTAGGATCAATCTTGACACCCTTACTCATTGTGCTCGAAATAAAGATACTCTTGATATATGTACCTTTAGCAGCAGCAGGCTTCAACTTGATGACAGTAGAGATGAACTCCTTGGCGTTACCATAAATCTGCTCAGGAGTCATGCTGACCTTGCCGATTGAGGTGTGGATAATACCCGTCTTGTCAACCTTGAAGTCAATCTTACCCTGCTTTACTTCCTTTACTGCCTTAGCGACATCCATAGTCACCGTACCGCTCTTCGGGTTCGGCATCAAGCCGCGAGGACCGAGTACACGGCCTAAAGGCCCTAACTTGCCCATGCAGGACGGCATCGTGATGATGACGTCCACATCCGTCCAGCCGCCCTTGATCTTTTCAACGTATTCGTCGAGACCAACGTAATCAGCACCAGCCTCCTTAGCGGCAGCCTCCTGATCAGGTGTACAGAGACAGAGCACACGGGTAACCTTGCCGGTACCGTTAGGTAGTGACACGACGCCACGGACCATCTGGTTCGCCTTGCGAGGATCCACGCCGAGACGGACATCCACATCTACAGAAGCGTCAAACTTGGTAGTGGTGATTTCCTTCACCAGCTTAGCCGCCTCTTCCAATGAATATGCCTTCCCTGCTTCAACCTTCTCAGCTACTGATTTCTGATTTTTTGTCAGTTTACTCATTTTTACTTCTGAAGTTTAAAATTATTTACCAGGGAAGTCCCCTTTTACAGTGATACCCATACTGCGGGCCGTACCGGCAATCAGCTTCATGGCACTCTCCACCGTGAAACAGTTGAGATCCGGCATCTTGTCTTCTGCGATAGCCTTTACCTGCTCCCAAGTTACGGATGCGACCTTCTTGCGGTTCGGCTCTCCTGAGCCGCCTTTCACCTTGGCAGCCTCCATGAGCTGTACGGCTGCGGGAGGTGTCTTGATGATGAAGCTGAAAGACTTATCGTTGTAGTAAGTAATTACGACTGGAAGAACTTTGCCAGCCTTGTCCTGGGTACGGGCGTTGAACTCCTTGCAGAATCCCATGATGTTGATACCCTTGGAACCCAATGCAGGGCCTACTGGGGGGGATGGATTTGCAGCGCCACCTTTAATCTGTAATTTGATTAATCCAGCTACTTCTTTAGCCATTTCTTTGTTAATATTAAAAATTAAACTATAAGTCGAACAGTATCCGTAACAATACTATTCTTCTTTTGCGACTTGCATAAAACTCAGCTCCAGCGGATTCTGGCGACCGAAAATCATCACCATCACCTTCAGCTTGTGCTTCTCGGTATTCACCTCTTCGATGACACCGTGGAAACCGCTGAAAGGACCGTCGGTGACCTGAACCGTCTCACCCACCAGATAGGGAATATCCTGAACCTCATCAAGTTCGGTCTCTTCCACATTGCCCAGCAGACGGTTGATGTCTGCCTGACGGACAGGTGAGGGGTCGGACATACCTCCGAGAAATCCCAATACATTAGGCATGAAACGCAACGTAGAAGCTACGTCTGGACTCATGTTGGCCTGGACAAGCACATAGCCGGGGAGACTCAGTTTCTCCTTGACGACACGCTTACCGTCTTTACGCACAGTTGCATGTTTCTCCATAGGCAGCAACACCTCGAAGACACGCTCAGCAAGTTTCTCGTTCAGCCGCAGCTGGGCATCGATATACTCCTTTACCTTGCCCTCTTTGCCACTGACCGCCCGAAGAACATACCATTTCTTTTCTGTATCAGCCATTTTCCTAATGAATTAACCTGGATATACGAAATTCATCACATGCTGGAATACGAAGTCCATGGCAAACACAACCAATGCAATGACAAGGGAAGCAGTTAAAACAACCATTGCACTATGTGTAAGCTGGGCACGTGATGGCCATGTAGTCTTATGCGCAAGTTCGTCGTAGCAGTCCTTGCAATAATTAACTATCTTCTTAAACATAAAATCTTCTCTTTTTGCACGGGTTGAAGGACTCGAACCCTCGACACCTGGTTTTGGAGACCAGTGCTCTACCGACTGAGCTAAACCCGTAAGTCAGTTCCCGGTTCCGGAAGAACCGGGAACTGAATATCTGTGTAATCTACGACTTACCTTGTAATTACTTGATGTCGTCGAGGATTGCAGTAATCTGACCGGAACCTACCGTACGACCACCCTCACGGATAGCGAAACGGAGACCCTCGTTCAGCGCAACCTTGTAAATCAGGTCGACCTCGATCTCAACGTTGTCACCAGGCATTACCATCTCAACACCCTCCGGGAGCTTGATCTCACCTGTACAGTCCATTGTACGGAGGTAGAACTGCGGACGGTACTTGTTGCCGAACGGTGTGTGACGGCCACCCTCTTCCTTCTTCAGAACGTAGATGGAAGCCTTGAAGTGATCGTGAGGAGTGATGGCACCCGGGTGTACGACTACCATACCACGCTTCACCTCTGCCTTGTCGATACCACGGAGGAGCAGACCTACGTTGTCGCCTGCCTGACCCTGTGCGAGGTTCTTGCGGAACATCTCGACACCTGTGATGACAGACTTCTTGTCCTCACCGAGACCGAGCAGCTGGACTTCGTCGCCCACCTTGCATACACCTGTCTCGATACGGCCGGTGGCAACAGTACCACGACCTGTGATAGAGAAGACATCTTCAACTGGCATCAAGAACGGCTTGTCAACCTCACGTACAGGCTCCTGAATCCAGGTGTCAACGGTGTCCATGAGCTGCATGACAGAGTCAACCCACTTCTCAACACCGTTCAATGCGCCGAGCGCAGAACCGCGGATGATCGGGGTATCCTCTTCGTAACCGTACTGCTCGAGGATTTCACGGACCTCCATCTCAACGAGGTCGAGCATCTCCTCATCGTCAACCATGTCACACTTGTTCAGGAAGACAACCAGACGAGGCACGTTCACCTGACGGGCGAGCAGCACGTGCTCACGGGTCTGAGGCATAGGACCGTCGGTAGCAGCTACAACCAAGATGGCACCGTCCATCTGAGCGGCACCGGTAACCATGTTCTTCACATAGTCAGCGTGACCCGGACAGTCTACGTGTGCGTAGTGACGTTTTGCTGTTTCGTATTCGATGTGTGCAGAGTTAATGGTAATACCACGCTCTTTCTCCTCCGGAGCATTGTCAATCTGGTCGAAAGACTTGACATCTTCAGAACCGAAGCCCTTCTCGTGAAGAACCTTTGAGATTGCTGCAGTAAGAGTGGTCTTACCGTGGTCAACGTGACCGATAGTACCAATGTTTACATGCGGTTTGGTGCGCACGAATTCTTCTTTAGCCATAGCTTTTTCCTATTTAATATTAAATGAATAATCTGTGCTTTTTAGTTACACTCACTGAACGGCGGAAGAGCTGTAACTGAGAGTTGAACTCAGGACCTCTTCCTTACCAAGGAAGTGCTCTACCACTGAGCTATTACAGCAAAACCACGAGAGCGGAAAACGGGACTCAAACCCGCGACCCCCAGCTTGGAAGGCTAGTGCTCTATCAACTGAGCTATTTCCGCAGATTACATTTCCGATGTGGGTAGTGATGGATTCGAACCACCGAAGCAAGAAGCAGCAGATTTACAGTCTGCCCCATTTGGCCACTCTGGAAACTACCCGTCATCTCAATGTGTCCTCTCAGCCAGAGGAGAGCCTCTTGTCGGATTCGAACCAACGACCCCGAGATTACAAATCACGTGCTCTGGCCAACTGAGCTAAAGAGGCGTTACTTTGCAGCCGAAGGCTACTTGTCGTAAAACGGCTGCAAAGGTAAGGCTTTTATTTTAATCCCCAAAATATTTCAAGGATTTTTTCAACGCTTTCTCTGTTTTTCCTTATGCTTGGTAAGCTGGACCTTCATCGCATCCAGACACAGGTCGACACCTTCCTCGAACGTGTCGCAGGTCTTCTCCACGAACAGCGTCGTACCGGGAACGGTGACGGAAAGGCTCGTGGTCTTATTTAATGCGGTGGCCGGCTTCTCCACCTTCAACTGCACCTCTACTTTCTGAATGTCTTCGTAAGACTTTTCCAACTTTTCGGCCTTCTTGTTGATGAAGGCCTGTAACTTCTCGGTAGTGTCGAAATGAATCGACTGAATCTTAATTTCCATAGGTACCTCCGTTTTTAAAAGGTTAAGCCCTTGGATGGGCATTCTTATAGACTTTCTTCAGCTGCTCGAAAGTGGTATGCGTGTAGATCTCCGTCGTCGACAGACTCTCATGCCCGAGCAGCTTCTTCACACTTTCCAGTCCTGCCTCATGATTGAGCATCGCCGTGGCGAACGTGTGGCGGAGAACATGCGGCGTGCGCTTCTTCAGCGTCGACACTTTCGATAGGTTCTTCTTCACCAGCGCCCTCACCTGTGCATTCGTTATCCGTTCACCCTTCTCCGTACGGAACAGGGTCGGGGAGCTGTCTCCCGTCCTGGCATCACGCACACACCGGTAGGCGGCGAGCGTCTCTTCCAGCTCCTTGCCGAAAGGAATGATACGCTGCTTGTTCCGCTTGCCGGTCACTTTCAGCTCGCAGGTGACATCGTCGACATCCCTGTCGTCCAGTCCTGTCAGCTCCGACAGGCGGATGCCTGTCTCGTAGAACGTCACAATCAGCGTGCGGGCAAGCACGTCTTCATAGCCGTCTGTCCACATCGCCGGGTCCAGCAGCTGTTCCATCTCCGATTCCTTGAGGAACTGCGGAAGGGGCTTCTGCCGTCTGGGACCTTGCAGGCCGTGGACAGGGTCCTTGCTGACAAGTCCGCATCGGAGGGCGAACCGGTAGAAAGACCGCAATGCACTGATCCGCCGGTTGACGGATGATGCGGCGTTGCCCTTGTCCATCATGTCCTCCATCCAGTCTCTGACGACATCCGTGTCTACAGACTCCCAGGTAATCTGCGGGTCGAGTTCCTGGCAGAACCGCTCGAACGCTTCCAGGTCCTTGCGGTAGCTGATTACGGTCATCGGGGAATAGTTCCGCTCTAACCTCAAGTAATCCAAGAACATATCAATCATCGGCACATTGTCGGATCGTTTATGGCAACGAATTTACGGAAATTAATCCGGACTACCAAATTTTCAAGGAAGATTTTACTCCTCTGCGTCGCGAAGCTTCTGTACGTAAACGGCGTGTTCCATTTTCAGGCGCTTCTTGACAGATGGCTTGTCAAACTGCTGACGAGCACGGAGCTCTTTTACGACACCTGTCTTCTCAAACTTTCTCTTGAACTTCTTGAGCGCGCGCTCGATGTTCTCGCCGTCCTTTACTGGTACAATAATCATGCTTTTTGTTTTAAATTATTTATTGATTAAACATCTGCGAAAGGGCATGATACCACTTTTGCGCCTGCAAAGTTACACTTAATTCTCCTAACCGCCAAACAATTGCG
This sequence comes from Prevotella denticola, assembly GCF_900454835.1. Taxonomy (GTDB): domain Bacteria; phylum Bacteroidota; class Bacteroidia; order Bacteroidales; family Bacteroidaceae; genus Prevotella; species Prevotella denticola. The sequence goes on from NZ_UGTM01000001.1 coordinate 1,469,258, forward strand.
GATTTTTCATCCGGACAGGGTCTTAAAACAGTTAAAACGGCTTTACAGGGGACTATCTTCCCAAAAGAGCCGGGCAGCACCTTATTAATAATGTCATCCAAAGCCATATCCATGATGGATCGCCTGCCCCGGCTTCCGGCAATATACTTCATAATCAGCCGCATGACATTGAAAACATCCGCAATCGGCAGAATAAAGCATATTATATTCTGCCGCAACAGGATTTTTTGCACCATTGCGGCAGAATCAAACATAAAATCATTCATACAACCCAAAGACTGCCTACAACAAAAGTACATTTTCGATTTGCTGTCATTTTTTGATATTCTTCATGCGTACATTGTGTATCATCTTGTCATGCATTTCTAAAGCCTGACGGCATTATAATGCCTGACGGAGTCCGTACCGGGCTTGACACCGAGGATGAATCCCACCTGCATCCATGGCGTTTGCCATCAACATACTGACAGAGAATGCCCTACCGGCATTTCAAACAGGATAAAACAAAAAACGTAACACGTGTTTCACAACAGATGTTACGCTATAAACTTAGAGAGTTGTAAAATCATTCAATCAGGTTATTTTTACCTTTGTGCCTCTCGCCAGAGGTCACGACGAATTTATGTTGTCTGGTAAAAGAGTATCACATAATTTCATTGTCGAGAACACTGCCTGTCATCTGCCCCTGCAGCTTCGCTGCCAAAGCCAATAAGCATACAGGCGGAAACCGACTAAGGAGAACACATTAAGAGTGACTTATAGGTAACTGGCGTGCAAGCCCATCACGCATGAATCTCCTTATATTATTATATTACCTGTTTTTCTCATCAGGAGTCTGCTAATATTCTCATCGCCCTGTTCTTCTCAGCAGGTCTCTCTCCTGCCCCTACTGACAGCAATGAGACCGGCTGCCGGTTTACGACTTCCTGTATCGGCGAAGACGTGTTGCAAAGTTATGGAACAGCACGAAAAAACGCCGCACAAAGACCTTGAAATCTTTGTGCGGCGAGAGAGAATTGTCAAACCAGGCTGGAATTTACCCCCTCGAAACAAAATTTAACAATCTGAAAACCAATTTGTTACATACAACAACAGGTTTTTTGACATCAAGAAAAGGTCATGCGCTGATATTCGTGTCATCTCCCTGCTGTTTCTGCCGGCGTATGTTGTAACGCATGGTGCGGATGCTGCCGTTGGAGACGTTCATGATCCGGGCAATCTCGGCATCGTTGTAGCCCTTCTTCCAGAGATAGAAGAAGATGGTGGGCTTCGCCGTCAGCTTCTCGCTCAGGGTGGCGAAGACATCCGGATCGATGAAACGTGCGTAGCAGATGTAGCGTTCCTGCGTGTCCTTGTCCCAGCCTTCCATCGTGGCCGTACCCCGTTCTATCGATTCGTAGAGGGGCTTTCCGTCGATGATCCGGTCGGCCTGCGTCTTGGAGTATTCCTTCACCTGTCCCTTGAGCTTCTCTATCTCGTGCGTCTGCCGGTAGGTCTTCCGCCTGAGCTTTCCCATCCGTTCGCGCGACCTGCGGATGTACCGCCGTGCCAGCAGGAACACATATCCGCCTGCCAGCAGGACGACGATGCCGGCGAACGTCATCCGCAGGCGGTTCTGCCGCTGGTTTTCCTGTTCCAGTTTGCGTGCGAGGTAATCGCGCTCCTGCACGGAGGCCTCGTTGAGCAGCCGGGCGTTGTGCCGTGCCAGTGCCGTGCCTACCGTATCGAGCCGGCGGCGTGCGTGCAGCTCTTCGTCCTTTGCCCCCATGTCGCTGTAGAACCGTGCCAGCGACCTGAGGAAACTTACCATCGGGGTGCGGTAGCTGCCGTCAGCACGGTAGAGGGAATCGGCCAGCGTCACGGACCGCTGCAGACATCGCTGGGTGTCGGCCGGGCGGTGCTCCATCCATGCGATGCGTGCCAGCCCCAGCTGGGCGTCCGGCATCCGTCCGTCGGCTATCAGGGCGTGTGAGAGATAGTATTTCGCCTTCGGCAGGTCGTTCTGTTCCAGGTAGTAGCTGCCGAACACCTCGTTGAAAATGTCGAACCGGTGGTCGTTGAACTTCGCCCTTTCACGGATGGCGAGCCGCAGATAGTAGTCGGCGCTGTCCTTCTGGCCGTTCTGCCGGAAGATGGTGGAGATGTCGTAGTGGGTGACGAGCTGCCCCACGGGGTCGTCCCTGCTGTCCATGAGCCTCACCATCTGCTGCATATAGCGGACGGCCATGTCGAAGTTGCCGAGCTGCTCGTAGACGGTGCTGAGCTGCTGGTAGAGACGTGCGCGGAACTCCGGGTCGTCATCGGGGAGGATGAGGAGGGCGTTCTCCAGCGCCACCATGCCTTCCACGGGCTTTCCGTAGCAGAGGTTGCTGATCATTCCCTGCCAGTAATAGCTCTCGGCCAGCTTCGGGCTGTCGTGCCGCTCCAGTTTCTGTACGGCGGTCGTGATGACGGAGTCGAGGCGGGGCGGGAAGCTCTGCGTCATATAGTTCAGAAAGAACTGCGCCTTGGCCTTGGCCAGCAGCATCCGTCCCTCTTCCTCTTCCTCGTCCGACAGGCCGCCACAGGCCAGTATGCTGTCAGTCCGGTGAAGGACGACCGCTGCCAGTTTGGGGTTGTCCGACTCCTTCTCTATCTTCCGGAGGGAGGGGTTACCGCTGCAGGCGGCAAGGAACACGATTGTCAGGACAGCGATCCACAGGCTTCTGTTCGTGCTCTCGTTTCTCTTCCGGTTCATTCTGTCAGATCTGTTTTGTTCCATAGTCTGCAAAGTTAAACAATCTTTTGCAGACTATGGCTTTTTACCCGAGGTTTGCGTTTCCCTCCCGGCCTATTTGCATAATCCGGACAGTTCTTTGCTGTTTCCCGGCAAAGTCCGGCTGCATACGATTCGCCCTGCGGCCAAGAAATCAAGCAGTCCAATTCAGACCGAAGAGGGATGAAATCCGTCTTGATGACTTTTTGCTTTTTACCCTTTTCGTTTCCTAAATATCCACAATCATCCCAATCAGCAGATGCTATGCTTGAAACTCGTCCTGTTAGTACATATACACAAGGAAGAAGGTACTCAGACAGCCTATAGGAAGGGTAACAGAAAATCTTCCAGACAAAGGTTTCCTTTGTTTTATATTACATGAGAAAGGGCCACTTGGACAGTGAAGTCCAGATGGCCCTTCATTTAATTGTTTATCTGGGGAAATGCCGGCGGTGTTTCTGTTCCTCCTCATCTTCCATGGACAACTTGTAGTTCTCGATTTCCTGTTGGAGGTTCTTGGCGTGCTCCTTGAACATGAAGTCCTGGAACGGTACACTCGAATCTTCCTCCCTTGACTTCACCAAGGCATTGATATATCCGGCCTTGTCCTCTTTCAGAACTTTATTGGGAACCAACCCAAACTCATTCTGAAGATGATTCATGATCAACCTCGACATTCTTCCGTTGCCGTCTACCCATGGATGAATCGTCACGAGTTTCAGATGTGCGTCAAAACTCAGACAATACTGCCCATATACATCAGGATTCTTTAAGAGATGCTCTCGTCTCTCATTCATCTCCCCGCAGAACTCTTTCAGCTTCTGTGGCACCTTCAGATAATTCATATAGGATTTTCCATCCTGTCCGGCTGTTACGTTTACCAGGCGTAAATCTCCTTTTGAAGAATCGAAGGTACCGGCAAGCGTGTTATATGTAGTACCGGTTCTCCGCATTACTATTGACGAAAGTTGCTTTAGCATATCAACAGAGAAGGGTGTATGTTCCTTTGCCAGTTCCATGCTTTGCTCATAAGCGTCTTTCAAGTCAAGGTTCATGTTTTGTTCTATGATGTTTTTCCCTTTGGCTGTAATGCCTTCGTCAAAGAGCAGCTGGTTCTCCACCTCGCTCATTGTTGAACCTTCTATGGCCGTTGAATGCGTTATGATGGAATACAGACAAAACTTTCCATAATCTATCTGTTCCTGGAAGCCCAGTTTCCTATGTTCTTCCAGTATCTCGAGAAATTCTTGCTTATTCATAATCATCTTGCATTTATGACGGCAAATATACTAACTTATACGGAGTAATACAATTTTTTCTGCAAGAAAAAACCCGTCCTGCCGGATAACGCAGCATTGACGTTTATGATTTAAAACGAATATCCGCAAGTACGTGTCAAGGATACATAAGCCCGCAATTTTTATACCAAGGATTGATTGTCCAGGCAGAATAAACTTTGCTGACTGGGATGATTTCGGGATATTCAAATTTACTTTTCCAACATTCCCAACCGGCCGGGAACTGGATTCCCAAGCCTTGGGAACAGAAGTCCCGACCGGTTGGGAACAGCATTCCCGACCGACTGGGAACAGCAACTCCGACCGGCCGGGAAAAACTACAGAACCGGCAGAACAAGGAGAAAGGAGACGGCCTCAGAGCGGGCGAGCAGCCGCCTTCAGCCATGCCGCTTCAGCAGCAGAGAGGTGAGGGGAAAGCGTTTCACGGACACGGCGGTGGTAGCTGTTCAGCCACTGCCGCTCCTCCGCAGTCAGCATATCCGGCAGGACCGGCGTCGTGTCGATCGGTGCAAGGGTGAGCGTCTCGAACCCGAGGAACTCGCCGAAAGGTGTTGTCGCAGCGGGAACGATGAGCAGGGTGTTCTCGATGCGCACGCCGAACTTCCCCTCGAGATAGAGCCCCGGCTCGTCGGTGACGGTCATCCCCGCCCGGAGCGGCGCCGGCCGCCACTCCATGCGAATCTGGTGAGGACCTTCATGCACATTCAGATAACTTCCAACCCCATGTCCCGTTCCGTGCAGGTAGTTATACCCCTCGCACCACATCGGTTCGCGGGCGATGGCATCGATCTGCGAGCCGCACGCCCCGGAGGGGAAACGGCACAGGGCAAGCTGGATGTGTCCCTTCAGCACCAGGGTGTAAATGCGCCGCTGCTCCTCTGTCAGCCGGCCCAGGGCAACGGTCCGTGTGATGTCTGTCGTACCGTCTTCGTACTGTGCCCCGCTGTCAATGAGCACCAGCCCGTGCGGCTCTATGGGGGCGTCCGTCGCCGGGGTCGCCTCGTAATGCACGATGGCACCGTGCGCCTCGTAACCCACGATGGTGTCGAAGGAGATGCCTTTGAAAAGCGGCTGTTCGGCACGCAGTGCCGTCAGCCTTCGGTCGAGCGACATCTCCGTCTGTCCGCCGGCCTCGACAGCAGGCTTCAGCCAGGCCAGGAATTTCACCATCGCAATGCCGTCGCGTAGCATGGCGGCACGGAAGCCGTCCTGCTCCACCCTGTTCTTGACGGCCTTCATCCCGGGGACAGGCGACTCGCCGAAGACGGCCTTGCCCCGCTGCAAGGCAGAGACCAGCGTGTGGTTCGTGGTGGAGTCGTCGACGAGCAGGTGTCGCCCGGGGTAATGTTCCAGTCCCCCGGCAACCGCTCCGTAGGGTTCTACCGCAATATTCCCGGCTGCAAGACAGTGCCTCACCTCCTCCGGGAGTTTCTCCTTATTTATATATAAGGTGACGTTCCCAGGCGTTATCAGCAGGTAGGAGACGAAGACGGGGTTGCAGTGTACGTCGCTGCCGCGCAGGTTCAGCACCCAGGCAATCTCGTCCAGGGCGGTCACCAGCAGGCCGTCGGCCTCCCGGACAGCGAGGCTCTTGCGGATCCGGCTTATCTTGCTTGCGGTCGTTTCGCCGGCATACTTCAAAGGATGGAGGCATACCTTATGGCCGGGTATGGCCGGGCGGGCGGTCCATAGCGTCGCCATCGGGTCGGCATCTGTCCGCACCCGGATGTTCCCTCTTGTCGCCAGTTCCTGCGTCAGGGCGGCTACCTCTGCAAAGGAATTGACGTTGCCGTCCAGTCCGACGACGGGCTTCTCATACGCCGCCAGCTCGTCGGCAAGCCATTCGCACACCGTAGGCGTGCCTTCCACACGGAGCTTCATCAGCCGGTATTCCGTGCCTGCCAGCTGTTCTGCGGCAGCGATGAAATAGCGCGAGTCCGTCCACAGGGCGGCGCGGTCGAGGGTGACGACAGCCGTCCCCGCCGATCCCGTGAAGCCGGAAATCCACTCGCGGCTCTTCCAGTGGTCGGCGACATACTCGCTGTTGTGCGGGTCGCTGCTCGGGAAGACGAAAGCGGAAAATCCGTTCGCCCGCATCCATTCCCGGAGGTCTTCAATTCGTTCGTTGATGGTCTGTTTCATATCATTGTCTGTTTAAGGTCGGTCACAGTCAGAGCTTAAGGCGGGGTGTAAAGCAGGGCGGGCGGTCAGTCGAAGTAGGGATATAATTCTTTGAATCCTTCGACAATGTCCTTGATGAGACCAGGGTTCGCCGACAGTTCCTTCTTGTTTATCAGCAGATAGGTACTTTTCTCTATGTTGACTAAATGTTCATACTCGCCCGGACCGAACAGCGTAAGTGTATATCTTCTGTAGACACGGAATCTGCTGGTATTTTCCTCCGGCTCATCCACTCTGTTCGCACCGATAAAGCCAAAGGAAGCCCGCGGGTCTTTCTTGGCAGTCTCGGCCATGATCGCCATGCAGGTGTAAATACATTCTCTCGGTTCATTGAGCCCGGTCATCAGATTATACCGCTTGCTGCTGTCCCGATGTGCCTTCAGGTGGAACTTGACAGCATAGAGGTGATGCTCATATACCTCTACCCACACCCAATAAGTCTGGTGGCTTTTCGGGGACTTGAAAGAATAGAGGTATTTATAAAGCAAAAAGCCCTGGGGTCCATCCCAAGGCTCTGTCACTTTCTTTACAAATCGATATGGATAATGCTTTATTTCCATTCTTCTGCCCTTTATTGGATGAGATAGGGATAAACATCTATTTTCTCTCGTTTCGCTTCTTCCTCCGGGACACGTATGAAGCCTTCTCCGCTGAAGAGAATCCGCTTGTCAGCATCCGAGAGGTAAGCTGCTATGCGCTGTTTATACTCTTTCGTTTTCTGGGCTTGATAGGCTCTGCGTCTGGCCCTTAACTCCTGTATCTTACTCATTGTTCCCATAAGCTCATTCTTTATCTGCTGCAAATATATGAATATTAGTTGATAATCCCAAATGTTTGGAGACTTTATTCCCAGGAGCATTGAGACCGCCAGGGCCGTGTTTCCACGCCGAGCTGACCCGGCAGGCGGCCGTCAGCCGGACAACGCGTCACCGCATCCGCTTTCCCCTTACAGGCCGGTTTGTCAGACGGAGTTGGCAAAGCCCTTTCTTTTTTATATTTAATAACACATTTATCACGGTATATTCTTCTCGCATGGTCTTTTTTTTTCGTAACTTTGCGGTATCGTATAAAAGAGAATCATACTCTTAAAAAATATATTTATTATGAAGTACTTAACAAACGAGAAACTCGTCATCGTCGGTGCCGGCGGCATGATCGGTTCAAACATGGTCCAGACCGCACTTACACTCGGTCTTACCCCTAACATCTGCCTGTACGACATCTATGAGCCGGGCGTTCATGGTGTGTTCGACGAGATGGAACAGTGCGCTTTCCCGGGTGCCAACCTCTCTTACACCGTTGACCCGGCCGAGGCTTTCACCGGTGCAAAATACATCATCTCTTCCGGTGGTGCTCCGCGCAAGGAGGGCATGACCCGTGAGGACCTGCTAAAGGGCAACTGCAAAATCGCAGCTGACTTCGGTGAGAACATCAAGAAGTACTGCCCGGACGTAAAGCACGTTGTCGTTATCTTCAACCCGGCTGATGTCACCGCATTGACGGCTCTGATCCACTCCGGTCTGAAGCCCAACCAGCTGACATCACTCGCCGCACTCGACTCTACCCGTCTGCAGCAGGCGCTGGCTCACGAGTTCGGCGTACAGCAGGACAAGGTTACCGGCGCGCACACCTACGGCGGCCACGGTGAGCAGATGGCAGTATTCGCTTCTCAAGTGAAGGTCGACGGCAAGCCGCTGTCAGAGATGGGGCTTTCTGCCGAGCGTTGGGAAGAAATCAAGCATCACACCGTGCAGGGCGGTTCAAACATCATCAAGCTGCGCGGCCGCAGTTCCTTCCAGAGCCCGGCTTACAATGCTGTCAAGATGATCGAGGCTGCCATGGGCGGTGAGAAGTTCACCTTGCCGGCCGGCTGCTACGTCAACGATGAGAAGCTCGGCTTCAAGAACGTGATGATGGCCATGCCTACGACCATCGACGCTACCGGTGTCCACTACACCGAGCCTACAGGTACGGCAGAAGAGATGGCGTCTCTCCAGGCTTCTTACGAGCACCTCTGCAAGATGCGTGAGGAAATCATCAGCCTCGACATCGTTCCGGCTGTTGCGGCGTGGAAGAAGGACAATGCCAATCTGTAAGACAAGCTGACAAGTCAACGTCAAGCTGACGAGCTGACAGCAGGTATTATCAAAGAAAGGCAACCGACATTTGCAGTCGGTTGCCTTTCTTATTTCACTGGCATACGTGTAAAGGGTTCAAGGGTTTTCTCCCAAAAGCTTAGGAGCTTTTCACAGAAAGGTTAAGAGCTTTTTCAAGAAAGCTTAGGAACTTTCCGAAAACAGTCTGCACTCCATTTCCGAATTACCCTCGCCCCGTTCTGCCTGCTTTCTGCCACTGACAGAAGCCTGGAACAAGGACTGGGACTATTCTATCTCAATCCTGACAATGCGCTGGTTGAGACGGCGATAGAAATAAGGAATGTACAGGGGCAGATGGAAGAAGAACGGGAACCGCCCTTCGTCGTAATCGCTCATAAAGTACTCCTTCCTCACGTGCAGCCGGCTGTTCCATGTCTCCATGTCCTTTGTATTGAGCAGCGACCACTTGAACTCGGCACCCTTTCCCATCTTCCGCAGCATATCATGCTTCTTCTCGCGTCCGACAAACATAAAGGAAAGCATATCAAACAGCACGGTGGCTGACGGCAGCTTGTCGCAGATGTTGCGGAACAGTGCCTGCACCTTTTCCTCCGGGAAATACATCAGCACACCTTCGAGGATAATCAGAACGGGCCTGCCATACGAGCTTACCTTGTCCAGCCAGTCGGTCTCGAACATGGATTCAGACAGACAGGTGTTGCGGTCCGTCTCTGTGAGGAAGCGGCGGCGCAGGTCGACGGCCTCCGGGAGGTCGAGGTCGAACCAGTGTGTCACCTCCGGCCGTCCCAGCCGCTCGTACCGTGCATCCAGCCCCGCCCCCAGCTGTATCACGACAGCATCGGGATGGCGGGCAAGAAACTGCCGGGCCTCATTGTCAATCAGCTTGGCACGAATGCAGCAGCCCAGTTGCGAGAACTTTACATTATTGAACTTCGAGAAGTCATAGTCAATCTGTCCGATAATCTCCTTTGCCTTCTCGTCACGCAGCAAAGGATCGGGACGGTCGGTCTCCACAGCCTTCGCCCACAGCGTGGTAAGCATCGTCTCGGGAATCTCCGTCAGAGTGGATTTAATCTTTTCCATCAGCATTCAATATTAATAATGTAATGATGCCCTGTCCGCTTCATAAGTACAGACCTCTTATACTGGTATTACACAGCAGTACAGGGCTTCATCTTTTACTTTACAGTTATTCAGTCAGAAGTGGCCTCGTGTATGTGATTCGTTATAATGAAGACAATCATTGACAAACGGATAATGCCTGTCAAAGTCGTTGGTGCAAAGATAGGGAATAACCTGAAGCCGGACAATACCTAAAAATCGGTAAATAGACATTTGCGACAGCGTTTCCTTTGCATTGAGACAGGAAAAACCAACGTCTTGTCGCTACACAGATTGACAGACAGAAACATCTGCATAGCCCCGAAGAAAGCAATGCGCTGCCTGTGCCATGTTCCAAATAATTTATATATCTTTGCAGCATAAGCAAAGTTTTTGGCAAGATGACAGATATTAGAATTGAAAAGGGAATCAAAAAAGACAATGCCTTGCTTTTATGTGAATGGTCTAATGAACAGGGGGAAGCGTTTCAGGAGCAATGGACAGGCTCCAAGATTTCTTACCCGCTGGATTATGGCAAAATAAAAGACCTGGAGTATGTGTTTTCGATATTCAACCAAGGGGAATTTATCGGAATGATACAGGAAGTACGAATTGACAAGGACAACATACACATTGGCCGGTTTATCATAAATCCTCGGAAAACAGGGTCGGGTCTGGGGACAGAGGCATTGAAGAGATTCGTAGACCTCATCTTTGAGAATGACAGTATTAAAAGCATTACCCTTACGGTTTTCGCCTTCAACCAAAACGCAAAGAGAATTTACGAGAAACTTGGATTTGAAATCAATGAGGTAATTGAGACACCGAGACTGAAATACAAGATGAAGAAACACAGATGAATCCGAGTTTACCTGACTCCATGCAACAAAGTAGTTTGAGAGGCAGTACCTGTCCGGTAGACATTTCCCATGCTGGTCAGTCGTCAGCATCCCACTATACATCATGACGACAGGATTGAAGCGGCCTTTCCCTGCAAATGTGCTGATGCCCGTCACGTGTGGAGTTGTCGGTAAACACCAGTCGTGTTGACGGCCCGAACCTTGCCGATATATTGCCAGGATGGGAGCAACCTGTGAATAGAAAAGAGTTGTGTCGGGGAGAATTTATCTGATCAAGAGGCTTGTTTTTCCAAGAACAATGCAGAATTGTCTGTTTAAAGGAGATTACACATGGGGGATCATGCTGTTTTAGCTTTATCGGACAGCATTATTAAAAAACAATTCATCAATTTACAAGATAAAAATCAGCACTTGATGCAGGTCTGTCCCTGACAATATTCAGTCGGTAGGGAAAAGTCGGATCAGAAACAAAAGAAAGCCTATTTCTCTACTCACAAACGAGTTTTGAAATGGGCTTTCTTATCGGGGAGCCTCAAACTGTAAGACTCTCAAAAAGGCATTTGTTTTTCTGCACACTCTCATGGAGAGGCGAAACTTTATTGCACCTTGTACTTCTCCGCCTGGCTCCGGATCAGTTCTGCATCCTCGAAGTAATTGATCTGTATGGCGGAGCGCACCTCGTCCATCGTCTGTGCGGCAGTCTCACGGGCAGCAAGCGAGCCTTTCTTGAGGATGTTGTAGATTTCCGGAATGTCCTGCTCGTACTCGTGACGGCGTGTGCGGATAGGATCAAGCATCTTGTTCAGGACGCTGTTGAGCAGCTTCTTACACTTCATGTCACCGATACCACCGGCTGTGTAAGCCGCCTTCAGCTCGTCAAGGTTCTTGAACTCCGGCCAGAACTCCGCAAAGTCTTCGTCCGTCGAGAAAGCATCAAGGTAAGTGAACACGGCATTGCCCTCGACATGACCAGGGTCGGAGACATTCAGATGGGCAGGGTCGGTGTACATTGTCTTCACCTTTTTCCACACCGTATCGGCATCATCCGAGAGATAGATACAGTTGCCGAGGCTCTTGCTCATCTTTTCCTTGCCGTCCGTACCGGGCAGACGGCGCGCCGTAGCGTTCTCCGGAAGCATGATGTTCGGTTCTACCAGCACAGGCGCATAGATCTGGTTGAAGCGGCGTACGATTTCACGTGTCACCTCCAGCATCGGTTCCTGATCCTCACCGGCAGGCACGGTCGTCGCCTTAAAAGCCGCTATGTCGGCCGCCTGTGAGACCGGGTAGGCAAAGAATCCCATCGGGATATTGGCTTCAAAGTTACGCATCTTGATTTCCGTCTTCACCGTCGGGTTGCGCTGTACACGGCTGACGCTGACAAGGTTCATGAAGTAAGTGGTCAGTTCGGCCAGTTCGGGTATCTGACTCTGTATGTAGAGCACACACTTCTCCGGAGTCAGACCGGCAGAGAGGTAATCCAAGGCCACCTCTATAATGTTCTGGCGAATCTTCTCCGGATTATCGGCATTGTCAGTCAACGCCTGGACATCGGCCATGAAGACAAACATCTTATCGTAGTCGCCGAGGTTCTGCAGCTCCACACGGCGGCGGAGTGAACCCACATAATGACCGAGGTGCAGCTTGCCTGTAGGGCGGTCACCGGTCAAAATAATCTTTCCCATGTATCTTCTTTTGTTTTTGTTCGTTATTCCTGTCTGCTGCCAGCCTCCTATTCGTCATGTGCCGTCACGGCAGCAGTGTCAGCCTGTTCCTCCTGCGGTTCCTCCTCCGTATTCTCCTCCTGCTTCGGTTTCTCTTTTGCAGGGGCTTCGACAACGGTATCAACCACCTGTGCAGGCGGTTCGTCAACCGGCGTTTCGTATGGAATCGTGTCGGTGGGGATGCTGTCCGTCGGTGTGGACTTCGGTCCGGAAGACCGGAATCCGATATACGCTCCGACACCAATCGTCAACAGAAGCAGACCGATGACAATTCCCCATGCAACGGCATGACTGTTTTTCTTTTCCTTTCCGTCGTCATTCCCAGAATCCTGCGCCGCATAGGCAGGCTGCTGTTCATACTGCTGCCCGGCACTCACCAAAGGCAGCGTGACTTCCATGACACCGTGGCAGTGCGGGCACTTGCATTCGATTGTCTGCCCCTCGCCTGCCTCAACAATGAACTGTGTGCCACAGTTATCACAGGTTATCTGATACTTCATAACTTTACGTTGCTTAGAATTTTCTTTGTTGCACCGGCCAGGCCCTTGACATAAGCACCGGCCATATTACCGCAAGCCATGCGATATTCTTCGTCATCGGCAAGGCGATCCATCTCCAGCGTAAACGTAGCAAGATCGCATACCTCCAAGCCTCCGCCGTCGTGCAAGAGTCCCTGCGCCTCGGCAAAGTGCTTGTTATTAGGACCGAACAGAACCGGCATACCCCATACGGCTGCTTCGAGCACGTTATGGATGCCAACGCCGAATCCACCGCCGACATAAGCGACATCGCCATAGTGATAGATGGAAGAGAGAAGTCCGAAGCAATCAATGACCAGCACATCGGCATCAGCAACGTTCTCTTCCGTCGCCTGTGTATAGCGCACCACCTTCTTATCCTTAATCAGTGCAAGGATGAATTTCAGGTGGTCCTCCCCGATGACATGTGGCGCGACAATGAGTTTCCAGTCCTTGTGTCCGTTGAAGTATCCGAGGAATATCTCCTCGTCAGGCTGCCAAGAAGAACCAGCCACAAAGACTTTCTTACGGTCGGCAGTATCAGTTCCAACGAATTTCTCCACCAATGGCAGCTGTCTGCTGGCTTCTCTGATCTGCAGAACCCTGTCGAAACGTGTGTCCCCCACCACCATGGCATCGTGAATACCTATCTTGTCCAGAAGCTGCTTACTCACTTCGTTCTGTACAAAGAAGCGTGTAAAACACTTCAGCACACGTCCGTAGCTCCGTCCGTACCATCTGAAAAAGACCTGGTCGGGACGGAAGATACTCGACACGCTGTAGGTGGGAATGCCCCTGTGTTGCAGGATATGGAGGTAGTTGTACCAGAACTCGTACTTGATGAAAAAAGCCATTACCGGCCGTACGGCACGTAGGAACTTCCTTGCATTCCCCACCGTATCAATCGGAAGATAAGTGATGATGTCAGCACCGGCATAGTGTTTTCTCACCTCGTAGCCTGAAGGCGAGAAGAACGTGAGCAGAATCCTGTACTGCGGACAGTCCCGCCGTATCTGCTCCATCAACGGACGGCCCTGCTCGAACTCACCCAGTGAAGCAGCATGGAACCAGATGTACCGTGCATCCGGATCCACTTTCTCCTGTAATGTCCTTACAGCCTCCCGTTCGCCCCGCCACATCCTGCGCAGTTTCTCATTGAAGCGACTGCCGACGGCAATACCGAACTGGATGGCATACATTATTATATCATACATATTCGGCTTGTTTTATTTAGCCTTCAAACTTTTCATCCAAGTACTTCAATTGCCTTGCGCATTCGTTTCAAGGTCTCCTCCTTCCCGAGGAAAGCGGAGATGTCGAACATACCCGGGCCCTTGCCGATGCCGACGAGCGTGAGCCGAAAGGCATTCATGATGTCACCGAGCTTGTAGCCCTTGTCCTCCACCCACTTCATGACGACAGCCTCCTGCCCTTCAACAGAGAAATCTTCTATTCCCTCGAGCACTGCCGCCAGTTCGGTCATCTGCTGTGCCGAATATTCCTTCCACCGCTTCTTGACGGTTTTCTCGTCGTAGCTTGTCGGGGCAATGAAGAAGAAAGAGCAGAGTTCCCACAGCTCCTTCACAAAGCTGACACGGTCCTTCATCATGTGAACGACCTGCTTCACCTGATCCATCGTGGCCTCGACACCATTGTTGGCAACTATGGGAGCGAAGAGTCCGGCTATTTCATCATCACTCTTGCGGAGGATATACTCATGGTTGAACCACATTCCTTTCTTATAGTCGAACTTGGCTCCGCTCTTTGAACATTTCGTGATGTCAAAAGCCTGTACAAGCTCATCGAGCGAGAAGAGTTCCTGTTCCGTACCGGGGTTCCAGCCCAGCAACGCCAGGAAGTTGACCACCGCCTCGGGGAAGTAGCCGCTCTCACGATAGCCGGAGCTGACCTCTCCGGTCTTAGGGTCGTGCCATTCCAACGGGAAGACCGGAAAGCCGAGACGGTCGCCGTCCCGCTTGCTGAGCTTGCCCTTGCCCTCCGGCTTCAGCAACAGAGGCAGATGGGCAAAACGCGGCATGCTGTCTTCCCAGCCGAAAGCACGATAAAGCAAGACGTGCAGCGGCGCACTGGGCAGCCACTCCTCACCACGGATGACATGGGATATTTCCATCAGGTGGTCGTCGACAATGTTGGCAAGATGATAGGTAGGCAGCTCGTCTGCACTCTTGTAAAGCACCTTGTCGTCCAGGATGTCACTTTTGATGCAGACATCGCCCCGAATCATGTCGTTGACATGGACTTCCTCTCCCGGCTCGACCTTGAAACGGACAACAAACTGCTGTCCGTCGTCAATCAGACCGTCCACTTCTTCCTTCGACATCGTCAGCGAGTTGCGCATCTGCATACGTGTGTGGGCGTCATACTGGAAGTTCTGTATCTCCTTTCGTTTAGCTTCCAGCTCTTCCGGTGTGTCGAAAGCAATGTAAGCCTTGCCTGCATCCAGCAGCTGACGGACGTATTCCTTGTAAATCTCACGACGCTCACTCTGACGGTAAGGGCCGTATTCCCCTCCGAAGCTGACACCTTCGTCGAACTTGATTCCCAGCCATTTGAACGAGTCAAGGATGTACTCCTCTGCTCCTGGGACGAAACGGTTGGAGTCTGTGTCTTCAATACGGAAAATCAGTTTGCCGCCATGCTGACGGGCGAAAAGATAGTTATACAAAGCAGTACGCACGCCGCCGATATGCAGGGCACCCGTAGGGCTTGGTGCAAAGCGCACTCTCACATTTCTTTCTGCCATTGTCTTGATGATAGTCTTAAATGTTATTTTTCCTGCAAAATTAATGTTTTTTTTTGACTATACGCCATATTTTTCGTATTTTCGCAAGTTGTTAAGCCATTAACACGGCAAGGCCGGACAGGTTGTCAGAACATTAACGAAACAAGGAACTAAATGATAAGATTCAGAAACATAAGCCATCACTATTGGCGCAACATGATTTCGAGGACCGCACTGGTCATCGTTGCCGTGGTACTGATCGTGCTCTTTCTTCCACGCACAAGGGGAAAACTCTTCCATTATGACGAGGGAAAACCATGGATGTACGGACAGCTGATCGCCAAGTTCGACTTCCCGATCTTCAAGACGGACGAGGCTCTGAAGGCCGAGCGCGACTCAATGATGAAGCATTTCCAGCCGTACTTCAACGTCGCTCCGGCTGCCGAACAGAAAAAGATCGGCGAGTTCAGGAGTGCTTACAGAAACGGCATCCCGGGACTGCCGCAGGAATATGTCGAAGTGATTGCACGCCGGCTGCACGAAGTCTATGAAGCCGGCATCATCGACCCGCAGCAGTATTCCACGCTGGTCAAGGACAGCGACAACCTGATACGGGTGGTGACGGGGAAACAGGCGGTCAGCGTGCCCATCAGCAAGACTTTCTCCACGCTCGGCGCCTACGAACATCTCTTCATGGATCCGTTACTCGGACCGAAACGATCGGTGCTGCAGCAATGCAACCTGAATGAATACATCGAACCCAATCTCGTCTACGACAAGGACCGCAGCGAGACGGAGATGAACGATATGCTCAGCCTCATTCCGCAAGCCTCGGGCATGGTGCTGGAAGGTCAGCGCATCATCGACCGTGGCGACATCGTCGATGCCAAGACCTACCGTGTACTGAACTCTTTCGAGCAGGCCATGGAGAAGCGCAATGCAACCGAAGCAGAGATAACCTCGACGCTCATCGGGCAGAGTCTCTACGTGCTTATCCTCATCGGGCTGTTCACCCTGTATCTGGCACTTTTCCGCAAGGACTACTTCGACAAGCCGCGTTCCATCTCCCTGCTCTATGTGATGATCGTCATCTTCCCGATCCTCACATCGCTCATGATGGAGCACAATATTCTGAGTGTCTACATCCTGCCGTTCTCCATGGCGGCAATCTTCTTCCGTGTGTTCATGGATTCACGGACGGCTTTCATCGGCCATGCGACAATGGTGCTTATCAGTGCCGTTGCCGTGAAATACCAGTACGAGTTCATCATCGTGCAGCTTGTAGCCGGCCTTGTGGCCATCTATTCCCTGCGTGAGCTGTCGAAACGAAGTCAGATCTTTCTCACGGCCATCCTCGTCACGATCGGATCAGCAGCCGTCTATTTCTCGCTCCAGCTCATCCAGGCCGACGACCTTTCGAAGCTCGACCAGACCATGTACTATCACTTTGCCGTCAACGGCTTCTTCCTCCTCTTCACCTATCCGCTGATGCTGGTGATCGAGAAGACCTTCGGATTCGTCTCGACGGTGACGATGTTCGAGCTGTCGAATACGAACAACGAGCTGCTGCGCCGTCTCAGCGAGGTCGCCCCAGGAACTTTCCAGCACTCCATCACGGTGGGAAACCTTGCCACGGAAATAGCCAACAGAATCGGTGCCAAGAGCCAGCTGGTGCGTACCGGCGCACTCTATCACGACATCGGCAAGATGCTCAACCCGGCTTTCTTCACCG
The DNA here is from genome assembly GCF_900454835.1 of Prevotella denticola. Lineage (GTDB taxonomy): Bacteria > Bacteroidota > Bacteroidia > Bacteroidales > Bacteroidaceae > Prevotella > Prevotella denticola. The sequence continues at coordinate 1,486,287 of NZ_UGTM01000001.1, forward strand.
AGAACCAGGCTGGCGTAAACCCGCATGACAAGCTGAACGACCTGGAGAGCGCACGCATCATCATCAGTCACGTGACCGAAGGGCTGAAACTTGCCGAACAATACAACCTGCCACGGGAAATCAAGGAGTTCATCACGACACATCACGGGACCGGACTTGCCAAGTACTTCTATATCCATTACAAGAACGAGCACCCTGACGAGGAAGTCAACGAGGACCAGTTCCGTTATCCGGGACCCAACCCCTTTACCCGCGAACAGGCTATCCTCATGATGAGCGACACTGTGGAGGCCGCCTCCCGCTCTCTGCAGGAATACACCGAAGAGAGCATCAGCGAACTGGTCAACAGACTGATTGACGGGCAAGTGGCCGACGGCAACTTCACCGACTGCCCCATCACCTTCCGCGACATTACAGCTGCAAAGAATGTACTCATCGAACGTCTCAAGGCCATGTACCACACCCGCATCCAATATCCGCAGCTGAAAGTGTAGCGGTTCCCCCGCAGTTTTATATCTATATTTGAACAGCGGTTCTATCTAGCCTGGCAATGTCAGGCCTGCTAGGCTTGGTCAGTATAGATAGTCTAACCAGGCTAGCTGATATAGCTAGGATAGCTGATTTATCTAAGTTCGGATAGCTTCGTCCCAGTCTGCCAATCAGCAAAAAACAAGTAAATATTTGGAAGTTTAGAACAATATTCATAACTTTGCAACCAAATTTTACAGTTTTATACAGTTATAGTTTATTCGATGAAGCATCAAAAGACCCTCATTGCCGTCGCATTGTTGGCAATGACAACCCCATTACAAGCCGGAGGGTTGCTTACAAACACCAACCAGAACATTGCCTTCAACCGTAACTTCGCACGCGTCGGTGCCATCGGCATAGACGGTGTTTACTTCAATCCTGCCGGTGTCGCTTTCCTTGAGCAAGGATTCCATCTCTCTCTCAATTTCCAGAATGTCTATCAGACACGTGAAATAACATCCTCATTCAGTGTCCCTGCATTTGCCGGCACCCCCTACGAATACCCTTTCCGGCTGAACGGAGGTGACCCTGCAGACGGCAGCAAGTTCTATAAGGGAAAAGCTTCTGTTCCTATCCTTCCGTCCTTCCAGGTAGCCTACAACAAGGACAGATGGAGCTTTCAGGCCGGATTCGGACTGACGGGCGGCGGCGGGAAGGCCACCTTCAACGACGGTCTGCCCAGCTTCGAACGGCAGGTTTCTCTGCTCCCCGCACTGATCAACCAGCAGCTACCTGTCTTCGCACAGCTCCTCGGACAGCAGGAGACACCTGCTACCTCCTACAGTATGCAGAGCTACATGAGCGGTCAGCAGTACGACTTCGGACTCCAGCTGGGTGTCGCCTACAAGGTCAACGAGCATCTGTCCGTATACGGCGGCGCACGTTTCAACTATATCTACAACAAGTACGAAGGGAACATCACCAACATCTCTGCCAACGTAGGCGGAAACAACCAGAACCTCTACGGCTACTTCGATGCCAAGGTGAAGGCTCTGAATGAGAAGGCAAGTGCCCTGCAGACACAGGCCGCAGCGGCACAGACACAGGCTGCAGCTTACCAGGCACAGGCGAATGCCGCAACCGACCCGACGGTAAAAGCCCAGCTTCAAGGAGCTGCCGACCAGTATGCCGCCGGAGCGAAGAAAGCCAGCGAAGGAGCCCAAAAGGTAAGGGCCGGTGCTGACAAACTGAACAGCAGCAAGGAGCTTGTAAAAGACCGTTATGTGGAAGTACGGCAGCGGGGCTGGGGCATCACCCCTATTCTCGGCATCGACTACCGGTCGGGCAAATGGAATATCGCCGCACGCTATGAGTTCACGACGAAGTTCAACATTGAGAATGACACCAAACGCGACGACACCGGACGTTACGAGAACGGAGTGAATACGCCCAACGACCTCCCCGGCATTCTTGCCTTCGGCGCACAGTACGAGGTGATGAAAAACCTCCGTGTCATGGCTGGCTACAACTATTACTTCGACAAGGATGCGCGCATGGACAACAACAAGCAGCGTTTTCTCAAGAGGAACACGCAGGAGTTCCTTGCCGGTGTCGAGTGGGACGTCACACCGGCTGTTACCGTCAGCGCAGGCGGACAACGCACGCTCTATGGTCTCGGCGACGGCAAGTATCTCACCGATCTCAGTTTCGTTACCAGCAGCTACAGCTTCGGTTTCGGAGCAAAGGTCAAGGTGGCCAGGAACATCCATCTCAACGTAGCTTATTTCTTTACGGACTATTCCAACTTCAAGAAGGAATACAACGATGCCATCACTGTGGGCAGCCAACAGGTGACACAGCCTGACGGGACCGTCCTGACACAGCCGAAGACGATAGCAACGAAGAACACCGACATCTTCACCCGCACCAACAAGGTACTGGGTGTGGGACTGGACATCGACTTCTAAGCGGCAGGCAAACCGTACACACCTGATTAAAACAGCAATACCACCTATTAAAATCTGGCGGAAGTACCCGGTATTTTCCAGGAGCTTCCGCCTTTTTCCATTTCTCTACAGGAGGATCCTTGCCTCAGAACCAAGGCCTGGGCCGCCGGTTCCCATACGGTCGGGACATCCGCTCCCAAGGCTTGGGAATCCTGTTCCCATACGGTTGGGAATCCCATTCCCACACAACCCGGGTGACAGTACCTGTGTAGTTTTATGTTCGGGGTCGTATAGTCTAATGTTTTTGGCTGACTACTTTCCGTCCTATATCTAAACTTGGTTGACAGGTTTAAGAACTTATTTTTAATATTGGGTGTTGACAGAATCTTGTTTCAATCATGCCTGAAGTTTCCACTTCTGTAGTTCTTTGATCAGTCTCCCTTACAGGGCAAAGACAAAGTGGCCTGCAGGCGTATGGGGAAAGATCTTATGTGGCACGACTATAACGGATCAACATCATAATACACCTGAAGAGCACCGTAACGTTTGTCTTTCAACATAGCCTCCATGGCACCACGGAGATACTGGCGGACACGTGCATGGTCGATTCCGTTCTCCAGCTTCAGCACGATCTTCCGGATGCTCAGCGTCTTCACACGCGCAACGGCGGGTTTGTCCGGCCCGAGCACACGGCCTGCGAAGATTTCACGCAGGCGGCTGCCGAGTTCCAGTCCGGCCGAATTCACCGTATTTTCCTCTCTGTGCTTCAGGTAGACATAGATGAGATGGTAGAACGGAGGATAACGGAAATCACGCCGTTCAGCCAGCAGGTCGGAATAGAAAGACCGGTAATCATTTTGCACCACCTGCCGGATAACAGGCAGGTCCGGACTTTTCGTCTGTAGGATGACCAGTCCCTGCCGCCCTTTCCTCCCGGCCCGCCCGCTCACCTGGCTCATCATCATGAACGCCTGTTCATAGGCGCGGAAGTCAGGATAGTTCAGCATCGTGTCGGCATTCAGAATGCCCACCACTGACACCTTGTCGAAATCCAGCCCCTTGGAAATCATCTGCGTGCCGATAAGCAGGTTGCTCCTGCCGGCAGAGAAATCATTGATCAGACGTTCGTAGGCATTGCGTGTCCGGGTGGTGTCAAGGTCCATGCGGGCTATGCGTGCCTCCGGGAAGATGCTACGGACCTCGTCCTCTATCTTTTCCGTACCGTAACCGCGTCCGCGGATGTCTCTGCTCTCGCAGCAGGGGCATACTTCCGGCACACGCATCGTGTAGCCACAATAGTGGCAGGTGAGGTAGTTCATGCTCTTATGGTAGGTCAGCGAGACATCGCAGTCGGGGCATTTCGGCACCCATCCGCACTGCCTGCACTCCACCATCGGGGCAAAGCCGCGCCGGTTCTGGAACAGGATAGCCTGCTCGCCACGTCCCAGCGCATCCCTTACAGCGGCAAGCAGACGCGGCGAGAAAGGACCTGTCATCATCTTCCTTCGGTAGAGGTCTTTGATGTCCACCACCTCGACTGCGGGAAGCTGCAGATCCTTGTAGCGGCGTGTCAGCTCAACAAGTCCGTACTTGCCCTGCCGGGCATTGTAATAAGTTTCCATCGAGGGGGTAGCCGTTCCCAGAAGTGTCTTTGCACCGGCATACATCTGTGCCAGGACAATGGCTGCCGACCGTGCATGATAGCGTGGTGCCGGATCCTGCTGTTTGAAACTCTGCTCGTGCTCTTCGTCGATGATGACAAGTCCGAGCCGCTGGAATGGGAGGAAGACGGCACTTCTCGCACCCAGTATCACGTCATAAGGGGTCTCTGAGAGCTGCTTCTTCCATATCTCCACCCGCTCGGCATCGCTGTACTTGCTGTGGTAAATACCCAGCCGGTTGCCGAACACCGCCTGCAACCGTCCGGTTATCTGTACGGTGAGGGCAATCTCCGGAAGCAGATAAAGTACCTGCTTGTGCTCGTTGATGGCTTTCTGAATCAGATGGATATAGATTTCGGTCTTTCCCGAGGAGGTCACGCCGTGCAGCAGTGTCACTGGATGTGTCATCATCTGTATGAGCGTCTGATTGTAGGCATCCGTCTGCGCTTCGTTCAAAGGTTTTATGCGTTCGGGATGAGGGACTGCGCCATGGTTCAACCTGCCCACTTCCTTCTCGTAAGTGACAAGAATCTTCCGTCTCTGCAATGCCTGGACAACAGCGGCAGAGGCATGAGTGACGTTCATCAGTTCCTCCCGCGTCACCTCTCGGAGCGGTGTGCCGGGCGTGATTCCGCCCATTTCATCGACACCAGCCAGCCGCAGGTACGCCTTCAAGACCTCTATCTGCTTCGCCGCCCGTTGCATGGATTCAATGATGAATGCAAGCGTACGGCCGTCCCGTAAGTTATCTGCCAGGCGAATGTAAAGCTCTGTCCTCGGGCGGAAGCCATCCTCTGCCTTCAGTCCGGACGGGAGTGCTGCCTTGTAGACCTCGCCGATGGGCGACATATAGTAATCGGCTATCCAGTGCCAGAGCTTCAGCTGCCGGGGGAGAAGAACCGGACTGTCATCCAACACTTCAATAATGTTTTTATAAACAATTTTCCTTCCGGATACAGCCTTCTCCTCCGATGAATCCGGGATTTCTACAGGATAAGCCGCAACAATCCCTACGTACGTTTTACACTTTCCCAAAGGTACGGACACACGAACACCCGGCCGGACATCCGAAGCCAGAGCATCAGGAACACCGTATGTGAAATAGCCCTCAAGAGGCAGGGGGAGGATAATGTTTGCGTAAGTCATTCGTTGGATATAAATCGTACAGTAGGGTCGCAAAGGTACGAATAAAATGGCACGTGTACAATGAAATCATTATCTTTAGGTATTGTACGGCCGTTGGGAATTTTCTATTTTTGCGACAGATTACATACTCTATTCACCTTTCAAACAGAGAATTATGAAAAAAGTCATCTTCATCACCTTATGCCTGCTCGGCCTTATCCGTATGACTACAACGGCATGTCCTCCAGAGAACGGAAATCAACAGGATATACCGCCTTCGGCTTTACAGGCAAAGCTGGCGGGCACGTATGTCCCGATTTTCAGTGAGCAGGGAATCAACGCTCCCAAATGGGACCAGCTGTGGATCAGTGAGACTGCGAAATATACGGGCATAGAGCATGCACCGGCAGTTGTAGAAAAGCTGAAGAACAGTATGGCGGGAACGGTGATTGGACAGGAGGCCATCGCCAAATTCGGCGACCATCCCAACAGCGACATGGACTTCTCCGGTCCTTATCAATTCGACTGCGGCTTCAAGCAAGGAGTGGCAAAACTCATCATCAGCGGAAGAAACATCAAGGGGCTGGACGGCCAAGGGAATGTGCTGTTCTCACACAACTACTCTGAATATGATTACGACAAGGGTCTGGACACCCACAAATTCAAGAGCGACGATGGCAACAAGGATGAATTTACCTATTTTTTCTTCCGTCCGGACACACCCGAGGAGACCTGTCATTTAGAGTTCCGTTACGGAAGCGATCCCAAGGCACTTACGGGATTACGGACAGGACGATATGCTTACTGGATGGCTGCTGCCGTGCGAGAAGGGAATGATGCCGACTGCGAAGGAGCAATCCGGCTGTTCGTAAAAGAGAATCTGTCAGGGGAAAAGGAATAAGGGAGAGAGAGCTTTGGCATTTGCTTTCTGCCGCCATCCGCCCGCTTCACCCTTTTTACAAGTCCAACCGCCATTGAGACAGGTACCCTTCTATCATCAACCCAATACATAGCTGCACAAAAACAAAAATCCCCATTCCATCGGTAAGGAATGGGGAGAGATTGCAATATAAAAGAGGTCATGTGTCTATACTGTCAGAAGAAGTAGGCTACACCGATCTGCCAGGAGTTGTTGTGGCTGCTCTTCTTGTTGAGTCCGAGCGCACCGCCGGCAGCCTGCGTAGCCGATTTCCAAGTGACATCGGCCGTCTTGCCACAGGCGACATTGTAATTGGCACTTACCTGGAGATGCTTCAAAGCAGTGACGCCGAAGCCAAGGTTAATGCTGAAGTTGCTCTTCTTCAGGGCATAGTTGCTTCCCTTTGTCCACTGGAAGTCTTTTCCGCCGACATTGAATGCCACCTGCGGACCGGCAAAGAAGAAGATGTTGGCCGTACTGCCCAGACCGATTGCATAACGCACATTCACAGGGACAGCAATCTGCTGCTGCTTCACGGTCTTTTTTTCCGATTCATAATCGAGCTTGGCAGAACGGTAGTCGTAGAGTACCGAAGCATCCATTCCCAGACCGACAACCGGCAAGGTGAACTTAACCGTAGGACCGAAGAACCAGCCGGCCTGGTTTGTCTTGTCGAACACATCACTGCTGAAATGAAAATCACTCACATTCAAACCTGCTTTCAGACCGAACTTCAGAGGTTCGTCCGCACGTGCAGAGACAGAGGAAAAGACTGAAAAAGCTATTAAAGCCAATGAAAAAATTCTCTTCATAATCGTCAATTTTTAACGATAGCGGTTGCCGGCAGCATCGGCTTCCTACAGCCGCATATCCCTGTTAAACATATAAGGCCTGTCCTAAGAATTCCACGTTGGTATGCCAGTACTATGAGGGTGTCAACTCTTCGTGATTTCCAGGACCTGCCATAAAAAACTCAATGCCGTTCCCGCCGGACGGTAACACGAGCCGGACCAGAACTGCTGTTTGATGCCGGACGACGTGTGCGGCGGAGGCTGCCTGCCGATGCACTGCGACGGCTGCGCCCCATCTTCTTAGGTGCTTTCTCCGCTTCCTTGGAGGCAGCAATGCTGTCGAGACTGTCGCGCCGGGCCGGGTCACCGTAGATGGTCTTCTCGAAGTCGGTCAGCTCGCGTTCTATCTTTTTCTGCTCTGCAGCCATGGCAGAGTCGGTAGGACAGTATTGTGCAAGCGTCTTGCCCAGCATATTGGTCGTCTTGTAAATCTTTCCCTGATAGAGGTTCATCGTGAAATAGTCGTCCACACTCATCGTCGCCGCATTGTTCAGATTGCTGGTCATGATGATCTGTTTGGAAAGGAAAGGTGCCAGATCATCATAACGGACCCAGAAGAGCGGATATTTGACTTCGCCGTCACCGAAGTCATCTTCACGATACATAATCGGGCAGAGGGCTACGACCTTGCGGTGAAACGTAGAAGTTCCCTGGTCGTAATAGGCACTTTCCTTGAGGTAATAGCCTTTCACCTCACCGGAGGGGATGTCGCTGTTGTCGAGCCGGATACCATGATCCGTACGCTCATAGAAGATGTGGTAGTTGTCGAGAAACTGCAAAGGCTTCACCCTCGCTGAATCCGTAAACATCTCATTGCCGTCCATACGGTAGTTATAGACTGCGATGCCGCCACGGTTGGGCCCGTTCATCATCAGCTTGAAGATATAGGTAAACAGATTCATCTGCGAACCGACAGGCTCGACAGGATAATACAGACCCGCATTGGCATCCTCGGTGAGCTTCAGTTCACGATAAATGTCACGCCGCCAGACAACATCCTCCTGCATAGGAGCTGCCGTAGGAAAGGAAATCTGCGCACGGGTCGTTATCACATTGGCTGGCGACCGGTGCTGTAAACTGCGACGTGCAGCAGGCTGGGCACTTGCCGTAAGTACCAGAAAAGCTGAGCAGGTTATGAGAATTATTCTTTTCATTGTTTATTTGTTTATCCTTTGATAAGTGGAACCTCCCCGAAGCTCTCTGAAAGAAGCGATATGGAAGAGACTGTGACCAGCTGTCATGGAGAGTGACAAGCAGCAAACTGTCGACTGCCAACCGTCCATTGCCGACTGTCACGACCGCCCGCTATCTCACTATCACTTCCATGTTTCTTCCATTAAGAGTTCTCGTTGTCCCGTCAGGACCATGAACGACAACATTGGTGATGTAGAACCGCTTGTTACGGCTCAGCTGACGGAACTGTTCCTTCTGCTGTGCAGAGAAGGAAGCGCCATTGCTTGCCAGGGGAACAGCATTGCCCATATTGTCGAAGAAGACAACACGGAAACTGGTGACGGCAAACGGAATGTCAAGCAGGCCGTCGTCAATAGCCGCATGGATGCCCGGTGCTGACATAAGGGCAGCCTTTGACAATGCACCGCTCTTGAACCGGTCAGTCCCCATGGCGATATACGGTGACGGATCCGGCAGCTTGCGGACACGGAACTTATACTCCCCTATCCTGCGTCCCTTGGCTGACACGGCAATTGTGACAGGCTGACCGACGGACGAAGGACGAGCGATAAAGTGCCCTCCACCCCGTGACACGAGGGAGCCGCCCGACATCGTTGCCTGCACATCTCCCTGTGATGTATTGGGGATGCTGATGGTTATCGGGTTGTCAAAGCCTGCATAGAGCACGTTCATCAGGTCGGCGGCAATTGTAGCCATACCATCGAACGGCGGGACTTTCTGCATACCCTCCGGACTGATATACTGCCGGGGCTGCGGGCCACCTGTGACCCAATAGTCCTGAGAAAAGTTACGGCGCAGCACATTGCCTGCCATATCCTTGATGAGGATATATCCGTTCAGCGTATGACGGCCCGGCGCACCGGCCCTGACAGTTATCTGGTTGCCCTTGACAAGCTGTCCGTTGACATAGACCTGTGGCTGCTGCGTAGAGTCAACAGCCCCCATGAACATCCGGGCAGTCATCGATTCACCCGGATAGAGACGTGTCTGGCTCGGTACGACAAACGCCTGCAGCTTGTTGACACGCAAGTCCTTCAGACCGACGTTTGCTACCAGCGTATGCAGCACTTCACCTTCAGCATAGCGGACATCACTCTGCAGTTTGGAGAGAAGCGTCACAGCTGCGGCAACAGGCATATTCTCAAACATATACTCTTCCCAGTTCTTTCCCATCGAATGACGGGGAACAACCGTGGAGAGGTTGCTGGAGATGATCTTCTTCTGCCGGGGATCGGTCACGAAGCGGAGAATGCGCGAACGGTAACTGTTGATTGCCTCATAGAGTCTGTGCCCCTGTCCGTTCGCCGGATTCAGCATGATGTAGCTGGCCGCTTCGATATTGTCTTTCCCATCGATGTGCAAGGGGTCTCCTTTCTCACCGTCAGCCTCACGGACAATGGCAACTTTCAGCGACTGTACATAGTCGTAGAGCGAATCGCTCATCTCCCTGACCGTCGATGCCATCATGAACCACTCCTTTACCTTCTGCGGATTCTTGCGCATCATCTGGTCCAGCTCGCCGAATATGGCCTCGTTCTCCTTGGTCGAATTCCCCGTCGTGCGGTTCAGGCTCTCTTCTACGACGGAGAAGCCATTGAGCACCTCGGTAGAGATGTTCAATGCCAGCATGGCCATGAGGACGATATACATAAGATTGATCATCTTCTGGCGAGGGGAAATCTTTCTCTTCTTAATAGCCATTCATTCTATTCTTTGCTGCGGGAAGACATCTGCAGACAGACTTCCTCCCCGCCATGACACTTCGTTACAAGCTCCCGGAAGCTGAAGGCTGAGGGGCAACACCAGGGGCAGCTACACGCATATTGACCGTCATCGCCTCAATCATCCGGGCATAGATACTGTTGAGCTGTTCAATCTGCTGCGCCATCCTGCGGGTCTGCTCATTGATCTGGTCAATAGTACCAATCTGCTGGCTGGCTCCCTTGAGCTGCATTTCGTAAACTTTCGCAATACCCGTAAGAGTGCGGTTGAGGTTTTCCATCTCTTCGCTGTCCCGGGTAAGACGCTGGCTCTGGTCATTCACCTTACCCAGCATTTCAGTCAGGTTCTGCAATGCAGAAACATAATTCGTCTGCGCCTCTACCATCTCCGGTGTCTGCTGCTGTGCATCGGCAATCACCTTGCTCTGCTGGCTGACGACTGCCGCCGCAATGTCATTCGCCGACGGAACCGGCTGCTGCCCTGCCGCTGCGACTGCGACACCGGCCGGAGAGACCGGAGACGGCTGTGGTGCAATGTCGTGTCTGTCTCCACCAAGATACTCTTCCGTCACGTGCGTGGCGAGCTCACGTCCGTCATCCGTCTTGTCGAACGGGCGGTCGAAAGCCGAAAGGAAGAATACGACAACCTCTGTACCCATACCGAAATAGAGCATGATGTTGGCCCCTGGCAGGTGGGTCAGCTTGAATAATGCACCGAGAATAACCACCGAAGCGCCCCAGCTGTAACCATAGTTAAGGAACGTCTGTCCAGGCACGCTGTCCATCCACTTCTGCAGACGGTAAACGAAATTGTATTTACTGTACTGTGTCATTTATCTTCTCTTTTTCTTACTGCTTTTCTTATTCTCCCTGGCAGCCTCGCTGGACGAGCTGGCAAGACTGCGGACACAACGGAAGCCGATGTAACTGCGGGGCTGGTTCTGGTACTCCCATGTGCGCCACGCACTGCGGATATAGCTCTCCGGATCCTTCCAGCTTCCGCCTCGCACACTCTTTTTCTTCAGCCGGTAGGGGTCTTCCCTGGCCGCCTTGTAGTCAAGCTGCGGATTGAGGTCGTTCATCGCATCCACCCCGGCCTCGGTGTAGATCGTACTGGTCCACTCGGCAACGTTCCCCGCCATGTCGAAGAGACCGTTGGAATTGGCACCGTAGATGCCCACCTTGCTGGTAATCAGGTTGCCGTCCTTCGTATAGTTTCCACGATCCGGCTTGAAGTTGGCAAAGAAACATCCGTTCCCGTTCTTTACGTTCTGATTGTCCCAAGGGAACTCGTCCTGGTTCTTCCCCCGGGCAGCATACTCCCACTCGGCTTCGGTTGGGAGACGGTAACGCTGCACGTAGCGGGCTTCCTTACCGAGTCCCTTGAGCAGGTACTCTGTCCGCCACGCACAGAAAGCATTGGCCTGTTCCCACGTGACACCGACGACCGGATAGTTGTTGTAAGTAGGATTGCTGAAATAGTTGCGGAGGTAAATCTCGTTGTCCGAATTCCGGAAGTCATTGACCCAGCAGGTCGTATCAGGATAGATATTGACAATATAAGTGTTCAGGAAGTCCCAAGGACCTGTCAACGGACGGTTGATGGTTTCGTTATGAATCATGCCGTTGTCATCAACATAAGCCGTATCCTTGGAAATCATCACCACCTCGTCAGGGTCGACCGTGACATCCGTATTCAGGTTACGCTCCTGCGGTTTCAGCCGGTTGCGGCGCAGAGCTGCCGTCGTATAGTCATAAATTTCATAACGGTAGTTCATCTGGCTGGCATCGAGACTCTTCTCTCCGGTGACGGGATTGGTCACATAGAGACTCTCGAAAGCACGCTGCTCATCCTCATTAGGCTTGCGAGGAAGACGCTTGTTCCAGTTCAGGTGAGGGGTGACGGGGTCGCCGTTCTTATCCTCGGTAATCATATAAGACTCATCGCCGCCGTATGCCGGATCTGCCAGGCGGGTGCGGAGAATGGAGTCGCGGACCCACTCTACAAACTGCTTGTACTCCGAATTGGTGACCTCCGTTTCATCCATCCAGAAACCGTCTACCGAGATGTCCTTTACCGGAGTCTTCTTGCCCCAGAGAGAGTCCTGCTTTTCCAGCCCCATTCTCAGCCAGCCGCGCTTGACCAGCGTCATTCCATAAGGGGTCGGCTCGCGGAAGGAACGCCCGCCGCCAACGCCAGTAACCTCACCTCCGCGACCTGACGAGGATGTCGCCTTGCCGGCAAAACAACCTGTGAGTGTTCCCAAAGAGATTGCGCCAAGGCAGAGGGCAATTATACTTTTCTTCATTTTCATTATATCTTTCTATAGAAATCTTACGCTTTTATGTTTGTTCCTTCCTTTTTTCTGAAGGTTAATGTCGGTCTGATAACTGACAAACAGCCCATGGCTGCCGTTCTTGAAGGCCGTTGCGCCGGTGTACATCTCATAACTGTAGCCGACGTTGATGCCGTGGAACGTACCGCCTACGAAAGCTGTAACGGAGTTTGTCGGGCTGTAGGAGACACCCCCGTAAAGCATTCTTTTCTCGTGAGAATATACCACCCGGGCTGTAAGGTCGGTCCGACAGGCCGTTCCGTCATACCGCACGAGAGCGGAGACCGGTATAGTAAGAAACGGATTACGCAGTTTTATATTGTATCCACCTGTCAAATAATACGTACGATTTATCTGCAACTCATTGGTTTCTCCCAGTTCTACCAAGGGAGAATTTAAATGTTGGACAGATGCACCGACATACCAGTTCCGGTGTGTATAGTAGAGCCCTGCTCCGAAATCAAGACTGTTTCCATTGACCTCCGACTGTGTCAGAGCCGGATCACTCGCTTCTTCTGGATCCAGTTTTGAACCGTCGAACTTCTCGAAAAGCATACCGGCCTGAACACCTGCCGAGAGCATTCCCCCAAAAAGATGATGACGGAAAGCATACTGAACACTGATGCGCTGGTGTGTAAAAACGCCCAGCTTGTCATTGAGAATAGAGATGCCGACACCATGGTACTGCTTTAAGAAATAAAGCGGCATATCGGCCCCTACATAGAAAGTATTCGGGTTATTCTCGTAGCCGGAAAAGTCGAGACCATAGGCTCCCACGACATTCAGCTTGTTGTCCTTGCCCACCGATGCCGGATTGAATGACGGTTCCATCGCCCAATAATGACTATAGGACGGATCATACTGTGCCTTGACAGAGGCCTCTGCCAGACAAGCAAGCGCAATTATGAACATTAAGCGTTTAAGCACGCCTTTATAACGAACAGGATGAAGAAATATTGCTTTCGACTACATATTTGTTAAGGCCGGCCTGTTCAAGAAGATTTACCCATCTATGCTTCAGTTGAAATTATACACACATAAAATCAATATCCATAAATCAACTGACACACAAACAGTTACATACAGAAGAGGAAGAGATGCCCTATTGCAGTGCAAGTAACGCCTGATTGAAGCCCAAACAGGCGTTAGTTGGGATGCAAGTAACGCCCAGTTGCAAAAGAGTCATGCACCAACCTATTTGTATCGACCAGCTACACTTGAATTAAATGCGATTGCCATCCTGAAGTACGAAACCAGAATCACGGATCAGACACCAGAAAGCCCGAAACAAAAAAGGTTACCCACACTTGCATGTAAGTAACCTTTTTCCCACCTTTTAATATTCATCTTCATTCCACAGGAAATCATCTTTCGAAGGATAATCAGGCCAGATATCCTCGATACTGTCGTAGACATCACCTTCATCTTCGATTTCCTGAAGATTCTCAAGCACCTCAAGGGGCGCACCTGACCGCATAGCATAGTCAATCAGTTCGTCTTTTGTTGCAGGCCATGGAGCATCTTCCAGCTTAGAGGCCAATTCCAGCGTCCAATACATATTCTTACCCGTTGGCGGAATTAATTTAGTGCGTATTTAATTCTTCCGATGGGTTTGTTATTAATAAAGTTGACATATTGTAATATGGTCAGCGCACTAATTTTCCCGATTATTCGGGCAAACAGACCATTTGTTATTTTCGCATAATTCCTGATAACCAAAAATTGATCTGTGAGTTGTGAGAAGAGAGTTTCAATCCTTTTTCTGGCTTTGGCAAAAGGGATTAATTTTGGTTTCCAATTCTTTTGGTTCAGCCTATATGGACATTCCAATCTAATGTGAGCCGTTTGGAAAAGATCGAGTTGAACATCAGCCCCTATATATCCCTTGTCGCCATAGATGTTACAGTCATGATAGACCAGCTTGACATCTTTCATATAATTGAGGTCATGCACGCTGGCCTTTGACAAGTCATAGGAGTGTATCACCCCACTTAACCCACAGAGTGCATTGAGTTTATAGCCAAAGTAATACATATTTTGAGATGCACAGAAGCCGAAATCCGGTGCTTGTGAGAAATCTCCCATTCGCCCCATCTTGCAACGCTTCCCTCTGGCAACCCTGCATACGGCTATCGGCTTGGAATCTACGAAGAATTGAGTTTCCCCACCGTCCATTTGGGCAGCGATTCTCTTTCGTATGTCTTCGCATAATCCTGCGGTATTCTTTCTACGGTCGTTGAATTGCCTGCGAGATATGAGGTTAGGTATTTTGTCTTTGTACTCCTGAAGCTTATAATCAAAAAGCCATTTTTCACTATCAATGCTCTCTGATTCCGCTGTCAAGGACAAGGCAACGACCTCCAAATCTGAAAATTTTGGCATGGGACCACGACGGGGTATATTTCCCTGCTCATTGACAAGGTTGTGAGAGAATTGCTTGCATATCTCAAGGATTTTGACGAATTTTGTGTATAAGTTGCACATACGAGGATTTGTACTTAATGGTTTTGACTTCACTAAGTTACTAAAAATCAACGATATGTGCAACTTTTTGTATATCATTATAGCTACATTTTAATTCCGCCAACGGGTATATTCTTGTTTTTTTACACATTCATTAGTGCGTGCAAAAGTAACATTTTATTTTTTATCTACAAGTGTTTCCCCACGTTTTTTCATCATTTCCACCATGAATGTTCAAATAACGTGACAGGACAAAGAAATAGTCTGACAATCTGTTTATGAAAGCCTGCATTTCATCCGGAATGGCAACGCATTCTGACAGTGTTGTCATACGTCTTTCCAAACGTCGGCAGACTGTTCGGCAGATATGGCTTTGTGCAGCAACGAGGACACCTCCTGGAAGTACAAAACAATGCTGAGGAGGAAGATTCAACTCCACAAGGTCAATGAAACCTTCAATTTCCTTGGTCCTGCATGCGACAGCAGACAAATCCGCCGGCTGTACTCTACCAGAAGCGACAAAACCTCCTATGACAAACAAGACACTTTGAAGCTGTCGGAGAAATGAAGCAATCTTCCCGCAGGAATCTTCAGACATCTGATTTATTCTGACATCAAGCAACAAAGAGACCAACAGCCCGATATGTGCATTCAACTCGTCAAGTGTCCCGCAGACTTCGATATGGACATCATCCTTCCGAATACGGACTCCTCCACACAAAGAAGTAGTCCCATTATCACCACCTTTTGTATATATCTTCGTCATATCTTCCCCGACAGACCCGTTAACAGGATATATTTAGAAATTTACGATATAGTTCTGCTTGATCATTGCAGAATTGAGAAATATCACACCACAATAGTACAAGTCGAAAGAAACCCCTGTTCTATCATCTGCCATCAACTCCTTCCAGTATTCCTCAGACTCCCTGTCCCGTTGAATACGCTCAATAACCAAAACCGAAGAAGCAGGCAGGGTGTCAAGAGCCTGATCGAGAAATTTTCTGTATTCTCCAGTCAAAGACACACGGACGATGCTGTGCTCACCTGCTTCTGCCAGCATACTGTACTGTTCTTCTATCGATGTTTCCAATGTTACCAGCCTGTAATCCGCACGTCTCGCCCCTGCCGTTACATAGAACTTATAGCAGGGAGACGGAGGACAAAAATCGATGAAAGAAACTGGCTGTTGATAATTTGACAAGCGAAAATAGAATCTGCAAAGCTTTCTGGTACGTCTATCAAGACCATAGACAGTCTCCTCAAGCTGCCTGTACTTATAATATGGATAGTGCTCATTCACCACATATCGAATAAAACGGTATGCCCAAGGCGACTGTACTCCAAAACCTCTGGAATACTTCAGTCGTCTGATCCACACTAAGGTCCTTTTGATAAAATAAAACATACTAAAAACGTTTCAACGGACAAAATTACATAAAAACTGTGATTTACAAGCCAGTTTGATAAGGAAAGTAGCTTTTCGTTAGAGGAAAAAAATAGTTTTTCTCAAAAAGGGAAAATCACAACAAGAAATCTCTCTTCAAAGAAGAACCATACGTATATTCAACAATCAATCAAACTTCCTTTATCGCTTATCATCGCCCATCATCGCTTATCACAGCCCATCACACCCTTCCCCCTCTCCGCCTTCATCCCTCCAGACGAAAAAAGGAGAGCCCCGGAGACTTGTCTCCGGGGCTCTCCCGTGTGTGAAAGGAGGCGGCCACCTACTCTCCCGCATTGCATTGCAGTACCATCGGCGCAGGCGGGCTTAACTTCTCTGTTCGGAATGGGAAGAGGTGGGACCCCGCCGCAATAACCACCTGACATGACTTCCGGACTGACTTCTCTCCTTCCCTACAGTGCTTTCCTGATGGAGAAGGATCCCTGCCAGCCGTATGAGGTGACGTATTTCCACAGGCAAGACCGTCATAGAACCCGTCCTCCGTCCCGGAAGGACACACAGCTCAAAGTCTGAGCCGCCGGCCCCCGCACTCCGACTGCCGGAGGCGGGAGACCGGGAGAAAGCTTCGGGCAATTAGTAGCGCTCGGCTTTGACGTCGCCGTCTTTACACCTGCGCCCTATCCACGTCATCGTCTGTGACGGCCCTCGTGAGGAGTTCTCATCTTGCGGACGGCTTCGCGCTTAGATGCTTTCAGCGCTTATCCGTTCCAGACTCAGATACCCGGCGGTGCACCTGGCGGCACAACCGGCTGACCGGAGGTCTGTCCGTCACGGTCCTCTCGTACTAGTGACGGCACCGCGCAAAACTCCAGCGCCCACGATAGATAGAGACCGAACTGTCTCACGACGTTCTGAACCCAGCTCGCGTGCCACTTTAATGGGCGAACAGCCCAACCCTTGGGACCTTCTCCAGCCCCAGGATGTGACGAGCCGACATCGAGGTGCCAAACCACCCCGTCGATATGAGCTCTTGGGGGGGATCAGCCTGTTATCCCCGGAGTACCTTTTATCCTTTGAGCGACGGAGTTTCCATACACGTCCGCCGGATCACTATGCCCTGGTTTCCCACCTGCTCGGCATGTCTGCCTCCCAGTCAAGCGCCCTTATGCCATTGCACTCCATGAGACCGGTTACCGATCGGTCCGAGGGCACCTTTGGAAGCCTCCGTTACGCTTTTGGAGGCGACCACCCCAGTCAAACTGCCCGCCAAGCAGTGTCCGCGCCACAGGCGCGTTAGACCTCAGACAGCCGAAGGGCCGTATTTCAAGGGCGGCTCCGCGGACGCTGGCGCGCCCGCCTCGAAGCCTCCGGCCTATCCTGCACATCGGATGACCGAGGTCAGTGCTAAGCTGCAGTAAAGGTTCACGGGGTCTTTTCGTCCCATCGCGGGTAATCGGCATCTTCACCGATACTACAATTTCACTGAGATCATGGTCGAGACAGCGTCCGGATCATTACACCATTCGTGCAGGTCGGAACTTACCCGACAAGGAATTTCGCTACCTTAGGACCGTTATAGTTACGGCCGCCGTTTACCGGGGCTTCAATTCGACGCTTCCCATCGCTGGTGACGTCTCCTCTTAACCTTCCGGCACCGGGCAGGTGTCAGGCTGTATACTTCATCTTTCGAGTTCGCACAGCCCTGTGTTTTTGTTAAACAGTTGCCTGGACCTATTCTCTGCGCCTCATGTCGCCATGAGGACCCCTTATCCCGAAGTTACGGGGTCAGTTTGCCTAGTTCCTTGACCATGAATCTCTCAACGCCTCAGTATGTTCTACCCGACCACGTGTGTCCGTTTGCGGTACGGGTCGCAGTACCATTGAGTTTAGCGGATTTTCTCGGGAGTATGGTTACCTGCGCTCGGCGCTTCCCGAAGGAAGAGCCGTACTTTCGTGTTTCAGCTCCAGCGGCGGATTTGCCTGCCGCTGTCACAGCCTACGCACTTAAACGCCCTGTTCCGTCAGGGCGCGGCAGTGTCACTGCTCCGTCTCCACGTCACTGATAATGCGAGTTGCGGAATGTTGACCGCATCTGCCATCGCCTTCGCCGTTCGGCTGGGGCTTAGGACCCGACTGACCCCGGGCTGACTGGCATCGCCCGGGAAACCTCGGTCTTTCGGCGAAAGGGAATCCCACCCTTTTTATCGTTACTCATACCTACATTTGCTTTTCCATAAGCTCCAGGATCGGTCACCCTCACCATTCGACGCCGATGGAATGCTCCCCTACCGATACTTTCAATATACATTGCTATCCCGCGCCTTCGGTATCTGCCTTATACCCGATTATTATCCACGCCCGGACCCTCGACTAGTGAGCTGTTACGCACTCTTTGAATGAATGGCTGCTTCCAAGCCAACATCCTAGCTGTCACGGGGACCGGACTTCGTTAGACTAACTCAGGCAGAATTCCGGGACCTTAGACGGCGGTCTGGATTCTTCTCCTCTCGGGGACGGACCTTAGCACCCGCCCCCTTACTGCACGGCTGCGGTCCGAGAGCATTCGGAGTTCGTCAGGTCTCGACAGGCGGTGAAGCCCTCTCGACCTACCGGTCGCTCTACCTCTCGCGGACAACGCCGCACGCGGCACCTAAATGCCTTTCGGGGAGTACGAGCTATCTCCAAGTTTGATTGGCCTTTCACTCCTACACTCGCCTCATCGGGAAGCTTTTCAACGCTTATCCGTGCGGCCCTCCATCCGGTGTTACCCGGACTTCAGCCTGGGCAAGTGTAGATCACTTGGTTTCGCGTCTGCCCCGTCCGACTACACGCCCTGTTCAGGCTCGCTTTCACTGCGGATGCGCGTCTCCTGACGCTTATCCTCGCCGGACACGGCAACTCGTAGGTTCATTATGCAAAAGGCACGCCGTCACCGCTCGCGCGGCTCCGACCGCTTGTAGGCGCATGGTTTCAGGAACTCTTTCACTCTCCTCGTCGGAGTGCTTTTCACCTTTCCCTCACGGTACTCGTTCACTATCGGTCTCACGGGAGTATTTAGCCTTGCCGGATGGTCCCGGCGGGTTCGCGCAGAATTCCACGTGTTCCGCGTTACTCAGGATGCCACTACGCCTCCTCATGCTTCGGATACGGGACTCTCACCCTCTATGATCATACTTTCCAGTATATTCTCCTCACAATCAGAGTACGACAGCGTGGTCCTACAACCCCTGCGGCGCATCGCTACGCCGCAGGTTTGGGCTCTTCCCCGTCCGCTCGCCGCTACTGGGGGAATCATTAGTTTATTTTCTCTTCCTGGAGGTACTAAGATGTTTCAGTTCCCTCCGTTCGCCTCACCGCTCCTGCGGTGATGACAGGCCTCCAGCCTGCCGGGTTGTCCCATTCGGAAATCCACGGATCAAAGGTCATTTGCACCTCCCCGGGGCTTATCGCAGCTTATCACGTCCTTCATCGCCTCCGTGAGCCAAGGCATCCGCCATGCGCCCTTTCCTGCTTTCTTCGCCTTCTCCGCAATCGCCTGCGGAGAATGTAGCTCATACTTTCAGCTGTTGTGTGATTCTGAAGAATCTGAAGCCCTTGCTTCAATCATCAGAATACTGATTCTTCCCTGACGGAAAGAACCGTTCTACTTTACAGTCTTGCTTGTGTCAATATGTCAAAGATCTTATGCCGTGCAATCTGTTTGCTCTGAGGCAGTGCCGCAGAAACAGATGACAGCGAAGCGGAGAATAAGGACTTGAACCTTTATGTGAGCCTTAAACTCTGGACTCCTACATTATATAATACAGAGTGCAGTGAGTACAAGAAGAAAAACGAACCAAAGGTCCTTCTTACGTCATTGATGCCATAGCGTCTCGTAATAAAACGAGACAGACAAGCGTCCTCTCCAGAAAGGAGGTGTTCCAGCCGCACCTTCCGGTACGGCTACCTTGTTACGACTTAGCCCCAATCACCAGTTTTGCCCTAGGCCGATCCTCGCGGTCACGGACTTCAGGCACCCCCGGCTTTCATGGCTTGACGGGCGGTGTGTACAAGGCCCGGGAACGTATTCACCGCGCCGTGGCTGATGCGCGATTACTAGCGAATCCAGCTTCGTGGGGTCGGGTTGCAGACCCCAGTCCGAACTGAGACCGGTTTTCAAGATTGGATGCGGCTCGCGCCGCACCGGCACTCTGTGCCGGCCATTGTAACACGTGTGTAGCCCCGGACGTAAGGGCCGTGCTGATTTGACGTCATCCCCGCCTTCCTCGCACCTTGCGGCGGCAGTGTCCCCGGAGTGCCCGGCATCACCCGATGGCAACTGGGGAGAGGGGTTGCGCTCGTTATGGCACTTAAGCCGACACCTCACGGCACGAGCTGACGACAACCATGCAGCACCTTCGCAGGAGTCCCGAAGGACCTCAACATCTCTGTATCGTTCTCCTGCGATTCAAGCCCGGGTAAGGTTCCTCGCGTATCATCGAATTAAACCACATGTTCCTCCGCTTGTGCGGGCCCCCGTCAATTCCTTTGAGTTTCACCGTTGCCGGCGTACTCCCCAGGTGGGATGCTTAACGCTTTCGCTTGGCCGCCGGCGCAAGGCGCCGACAGCGGGCATCCATCGTTTACCGTGCGGACTACCAGGGTATCTAATCCTGTTCGATACCCGCACCTTCGAGCTTCAGCGTCAGTTGCGCTCCCGCCGGCTGCCTTCGCAATCGGGGTTCTTCGTCATATCTAAGCATTTCACCGCTACACGACGAATTCCGCCGGCGTTGCGCGTACTCAAGGGAACCAGTATGCGCTGCAAGTCAGACGTTGGGCGCCTACATTTCACAACACACTTAATCCCCGGCCTACGCTCCCTTTAAACCCAATAAATCCGGATAACGCCCGGACCTTCCGTATTACCGCGGCTGCTGGCACGGAATTAGCCGGTCCTTATTCATGCGGTACCTGCAAAAAGGGACGCGTCCCTCACTTTATCCCCGCATAAAAGCAGTTTACAACCCCTAGGGCCGTCCTCCTGCACGCTACTTGGCTGGTTCAGGCTTCCGCCCATTGACCAATATTCCTCACTGCTGCCTCCCGTAGGAGTTTGGACCGTGTCTCAGTTCCAATGTGGGGGACCTTCCTCTCAGAACCCCTACTGATCGTCGCCTTGGTGGGCCGTCGCCCCGCCAACTAGCTAATCAGACGCATCCCCCTCCGTTACCGACGGATCTTTGCTTCGAATCTGATGCCGTCATCGAAGAACATGCGGTATTAGTCTGCCTTTCGGCAGGTTATCCCGCAGTAACGGGAAGGTTGGATACGCGTTACTCACCCGTGCGCCGGTCGACGTCCATTCAGTGCAAGCACTCAATGCCGTTTCCCCTCGACTTGCATGTGTTAAGCCTGTAGCCAGCGTTCATCCTGAGCCAGGATCAAACTCTCCACTGTAAAATATGTATTGATGGGAATTTTATATTAGCAGTAAATACAACTAAACAAAACTCTCATCGAGTGATCTCTGTTCCAGAACGCTTATCCTAAAGTATCAAGTAAAAAGCACCTTTTCTTCTGTTCCCCATAATTGAGGCGAGCCTCAAAAGCAGGGACGATGAATTGATCGGTTCGTTTCTTTTACCCATCCATCTGATATAGAATCAGACAGACGCTTCTTGTACTACTTCTCTGTTTATGTAAATCTTTTCAAAGAACTCTTTTCTTATCCGCTTTAAGCAACTCGCCGGACGGCTCGTTTTGCAAAGCGAGTGCAAAGGTATGGAGAAAATTCATTCCCGCCAAATGTTTTGAAGATTATTTTTTCAAGAAATGAACTTTTTTATTTAGAATTGACCCAAATCAACCAATTTGCTTAAAAATGATTATTTTTGTACCCTGAAATAAGATTTGAAAAGTATGAGACATAAAAAGGAGATTGTTAAGATTGGAGAGCACACTTGCATCCTACATAGCGAAGAAAATGCAAAGTTTTTCATTACTCAGCCTGTTGACAGTAATGACACAGAGGAGTTGGAGCGACAAATCACCTATATAGAAGATAACTCGCAGGCACCTTTTATTCATATTGCTATTCGCATAAATAGATGGAATGCCGAACTAACTCCTTGGCCTGCTCCACCCGTATTTGGAAAGATTCCCTTTGGTGATGGTGCTCATTCCACCTTATTATATATAATAGATCAACTTATCCCAGCCTTAAAAGCACGATTTGCTTTAGAACTCAATAAAAGCAATACCATCTTAGGAGGATATTCATTAGCAGGACTTTTTAGCCTTTGGGCAGGCTACCAACAGAATGTTCCTTTCCGTGGGATAGTCTCAGCATCCCCTTCTGCATGGTATACAGGTTGGTTAGACTATGCCAATTTTCACCAGCCACAAGTAGAACACGCATATCTCAGTCTTGGCGATAAAGAAGAGAAAACAAAAACAAAATTGATGTCAACTATCAGTAAAGACATCCTACGCCAAGAACAAATATTCAAAGACAAAGGCGTCAACTGTAAGATGGAATGGAACGAAGGCAACCATTTCCAAGACAACGGAGTCAGAATTGCCAAAGGATTAGTTTGGTTGATGCACCAATAAAAAGTCATTTCTCAACTTCAAAGCCGAAAGTAATCAATCCAACTTACAGAATTAAGAAAGATTACTTAATCCCTGCAAGGCGTCGTGCCTCAGGCGAAAGGTATTTTCCAATCTTCTCATAAGGAACCGTAAAGGTCGGCATTCCGACAGCATAAGCACTTATCTCATACTGTCCATAGGAAAAGACCACCCCCTCCGGAGACAGATAAAGCCCATTGCCTGGCAGCGGAATAACCCCATCCTCGAGGAAAAGCCCATCCATAAGATCCTTGAGCTCAGCTTCTGACATTTCCCTGTCATCCGAACTGACAGTCTGCTTTAAATAATTCTCTACTTTCTCTTTAAGAAGCGGCTGTAGTACTTTCTCACAATCTGCATTCAAAATATTCCGCAGTCTGACACCCGACTTCTTGTCAAAGGTTACGCCATACTCAGAAGTCATGCCATGCGCACCACCAGCATAAATATAATATGTCGACACATAAGTAACGAAACGCTCCGTCTCCCCCCTTTTCCTTACAAACAGAGAGACTTCTGGGACGCAGGGAGCAGCCCTTTTCCCATCATCCTCAAAAAGCCGGGTCATACCCTCGAACGCAGTTTTTGCATAATACGTTATCATCCCCTTCCCATCGGAAAGATTTCCATAAGGCTTGACATACCCGGCATCTGCCATCTCTGATGACAGATAAGCACGCAAAGAATCAACCAACGGACTTGGCCCGGAAACTGGGAAATCATAAGCAAAATCAAGGTTACCCTTTTTACTGCTGAACGATTTTCCTATGGAATCCACCACCAACGGTACTTCTTTCTCCACAACAACAGAATCAGGAACAGCAGTCTTCGAAGCTACCGAGTCGGCCAAACACTTTACTGCGGGTTTCTTCCAGTCTGCACATCCCACAGCTGCGACTACAGACAAAAGAAACGCTGAAAGGAATAAAAATTTTCTGTTCATCATATCAACTAATGCTTGTTAAGAGAGCACAAAAATAGTCATTTCCCCCATTTTCTGCAAAACATTCTATACTTTTGTTGCATCAGGAAAAGTAACAAGGCACATTCTATAAGTCTCATGTCGTGAAAAAACGACTATAGAATATGCCGTAAAACGGAAAACAAACATGAAGATTAGTATTGTAGGAACAGGAATGATAGCCACCGAGGTCATCAAGATGCTCAGGACAGAGGCAAAAGGAATAGAGATAACCAGCCTTTTCACACACAGCAACAAGGAGAAGGCACAGGCACTTGCGAAAACGAATCATATAGAGCGCATCTATACCGACTATACACAGCTGCTCAGAGAAGACGGTGCCGACTTTGTCTACATCGCCCTGATCAACAGCGTTCATTATGCGTTCGTACACGAAGCATTAGAGGCAGACAGGAATGTGATTGTGGAGAAGCCCTTTACCATGACTGTTGCAGAGGCAGAAGAGCTGGCAGCAATGGCACTGGAGCGGAAGCTGTATCTCTTCGAGGCCGTCTCACCGCTCCACACACCGAACTTCCGGCTTGTAAAGGAGAGTCTGGGACGTATCGCACCGATACACTTCGCACAGTGCAATTACTCACAATACTCAAGCAAATATGACCGTTATCTGCAGGGAGACATCGCTCCGGCATTCGACCCACTTTCAGGCGGTGGTACGCTGAACGACCTCAACGTGTACAACATCAGCGTCGTCACGGCCCTTTTCGGCCCTCCTGCTGCAAGCCGATATTTTGCCAATTACGGACATAACGGAATCGACACCTCCGGCGTAATGGTACTCTCCTATCCTACCATGACCGCCACCTGCACCGCAGCAAAGGACTCTACCAGTCCGTCGTTCATCCTCATCCAAGGTGAGAAAGGCTG
The DNA here is from genome assembly GCF_900454835.1 of Prevotella denticola. Taxonomy (GTDB): domain Bacteria; phylum Bacteroidota; class Bacteroidia; order Bacteroidales; family Bacteroidaceae; genus Prevotella; species Prevotella denticola. The sequence continues at coordinate 1,510,843 of NZ_UGTM01000001.1, forward strand.
GATACGCATTCCGACAGCCGCCAACAAGTTCGGCTGTGTTGAGATCATGGAGCAGGGAAGATCCACCAGCTACCAGCGCAACGCATACGAAAGCCGTCTTACCCATGAATTTCTGGACTTCAAGGATATATGGGAGAGGAAAGACTACAGACAGATGGAAGCGTGGCTCGACATCTCCGTGAAAGTGATGAAAACAATAAGACAATAGGATGAAACACACAGACCGTCACAGACAGAATGACATGACCTAATGGCAATCTGCAAATGGCATAAGGTTTGCAGACTTGTCAAACAGGCGGATCCGCCTCGCGAGACAGACCGCTATTCTATAACAGGAAGAAAGAAAACAAACAAAAAAACGAATGAATATGAACTTTGACAATTTCACAAACGTAGCTTCCAGTCACGAACGCGACCTGGAGATGTCACGCACATTCCCCGCACTGATGCGCAAGGTGTATGTATGGATGGCCATGGCGCTCGCCATTACAGGTGTCGTGGCTTACGGTGCAGGCAGTTCTCCGGCACTCATCCAGATGCTCTATATGAACAACGGACCACTGCTCATTGCCGGACTGGCCGAACTGGGTATTGTCTGGTATGTCACCGCACGCATTAGCCGGCTGTCACTTGTCAGTGCGACAATGTGGTTCATTGTCTTCTCTGCCGTCAACGGCCTGACACTGGGATGGATTTTCGTCGTCTACAAGATAGCCGCAATCTCCAAAACCTTCTTCATCACTGCCGGCACATTCGGTGCGATGGCACTGATCGGTTCTACGACGAAGAAAGACCTGACCCGGATGGGAGGTATCCTCTTCATGGCACTGATCGGCCTGATTATAGCCGGACTTGTCAACATCTTCCTTCGCAGCACAATGATGGATTTCATCGTCAGCGGCATCGGCGTACTCGTCTTCACTGGGCTTACAGCGTGGGATGCACAGGCCATCAAGCGCAATCTGCTCATGGCACCCGATGCCGGTGAGTCGGCACAGAAGATTGCTCTCCTCGGTTCACTGAGTCTCTATCTTGACTTCATCAACCTCTTTCTTTATCTCCTCCGTTTCTTCGGAAGCAAGAGAGACTGACAGAGGACAGGAAGAGAAGACATTGACCGGACAACATACCGGCACCCTTCCTGCAGAACAGTCGACATGGCATATATACCGGAAGGCTCCAAGAGCACATCAAAAAGAAACAGGGACAGGCGGAATCGTCTGCCCCTGTTTTTCTTGTCATCACTCAATCTGCCACTCATTGCATAAAACCTGCAACAAAGCAATAACCCTGCTCCTGACTTCGGCGAGGACTGGCTGCATTTTTCCTGACACTGTCTTTTCATACCGGCACACGCTTCCTCCCTCGCCCCATCCGAATACTCTTGCTCATTTTTCCACAGGACTATTGCCGGCAAGTCCTTCTTTTCCGACATCGGGAACAAGCCCCTTCGCTTCACGGCAATCCGGAACAGACAGTTCCCCACACATGATTATCAGCTCCGGTTTCATCCGCCGGCCTACCTAATAGTAGGTAATTGCATTCCCTCTGCATATATTCAAAACCTTTTTCTCCGCAAAAAGATATACCTTTGCGGGAAACAGAACACAAAAGGAAAATGGACTTCTATGAAATTCTGGCTCCGAAGAGCCAAGGCAAATTTACTGAGCAGCTGGAGGATCTGAGCCGACAGCTTTCCGAACTGCAGTCCCACGCAGGACATGCGGGACGCAGACTGGACTATGTCAGAATATTCCTCAGCGACATACAAAACCAACATCAGCTACTCATCGAGAGCGAACTCTTCCAGAACGTCTTGTCAACCCTGTCAACCACTATTGTAGAACAGCCTCCACTGAACGGCAGCAAGATCGGCATACTTGTGAAGACAACCTCCCGGGCAGACAACTGCATCTTCCAGAGCATCAGGCTGACAGAAGAGGAGACACACGGAACAAGCGCATACTTCCAGACCGTCATGCTCTTTGAAAAATATCTCAGGAGCATACAGGAAAAAGGACTTGACATCCGCACTCATCTTGTCCGGACATGGATTTACGTGGCAGACATAGACATCAACTATGACGGAATTGTCAAGGCACGCAACGACATCTTCCGCCGTTACGGCCTGACCGCAGACACCCATTACATCGCCTCGACAGGCATAGGCGGCAGTTCACCGGCACGTTCGGCGACCGTGGCCATCGACTTCCTGACCTATCCGGACATCGGGGAGGAAGACAAGAAATACCTCCAGGCACTGGACCATCTCAATCCTACCCACGAATACGGTGTAGCCTTCGAACGCGGCACACGCCTCACCCTTCCCGACAAGCAGATTGCATTCATCTCCGGAACGGCAAGCATCGACAGATATGGCAATGTCCTCTATCTCGGCGACGTGGAGAAACAGACTGTCCGGCTGCTCGATAATATCGAGGCCCTGCTCCAGGACGGCGGAATGTGCATGGCGGACATCAACTATTTCGTCATCTATCTGCGTGATCCTTCGGACTACACCGTCGTCAGCCGGTACATGACACGCCGCTTCCCAACCCAGCCTCACATCATCGTCCTTGCCAAGGTGTGCCGTCCGGAATGGCTCATTGAGATGGAATGTACCGCCACAAGACAATAGCAGAAAAGGCCGGGAGAATACAGGCACAAACATAAAAAAAAAGTCCGCCAGAACAGGATATACGAGGAAAAATGTATATATTTGCAGACGTATTAACGTTAATTTAACAACCTATTCGTATGAGAAAGAAACTACTCTTCGGCACTTTTGCCACTGCATTTCTCCTTCTTGGAGCAACCCCTGTAAAGGCACAGTTCAACATCGGGAAAGCCGCCGCCGGTGCCACAAAAGCTGTAAAGGCCGCTACACTGACCGACGCCGACATGGCCAAATATGTGAAGGAGTACATTGCCTGGATGGACAAGAACAACAAGGTATGCGATGCCAGAAGTCCCTACACCAAACGACTGAACAGGCTCACACAGGGGCTGACAAACGTAGAAGGAATCCCGCTGAACTTCAAAGTCTACTACGTCACCGACGTGAATGCCTTTGCCTGTCCTGACGGCAGCGTCCGGGTATTCTCCTCGTTGATGGACATCATGACGGATGAAGAGCTGCTGGGAGTCATCGGCCATGAAATCGGACACGTTGCCCACAAGGATTCCAAGAAGGGATTCCGTACGGCTCTGCTCACCAGCGCACTGAAAGACGGGCTGGCCGCATCAGGCAACAAGGCTGCCGCACTGACCGATTCGCAGCTCGGCGAACTGGGAGAGTCGCTGCTCAATGCCACCTACTCACAGAAACAGGAGAGCCGGGCCGATGCTTACGGTTACGAATTCCTGAAGGAGAACGGTAAGAATCCCTGGGCCATCGCCCTTTCGTTCGAGAAGCTGAAGAAACTGGAAGAGGATGCCGGCATACAGAAGGAAGGCAAGTGGAAACGTATGTTCTCGTCGCATCCAGACCTCGACAAACGTATCAAGACCATGAGCAAACGTGCACAGAAAGACGGCTTTGCACGTCCCGAGAACAAAATGCCGGAGAAAGTCGCACCTGAAAAACCTGCAGCAAAGAAGACTACTGGTAAAAAGACCGCCGGCACCGGCAAGAAAACAGCAGGTAAGAGAAGAAGATAAACAGTCAGTACCGTCCGGTAAGCATTTCTCCGTATAAGACAATCATCTGTGTCTTACCAATATTATAGCGACAGGATTGAACACGACTTCTCATTTTCTGCAGATGTGTTGTTGCCTGTCACTTATGGGGTCGTCGGCAGACACCAGTCGTGTTGATGGCTCACACCCCTACAAGACGTTGCCTTGGCAGAAGCAACTTGCGGTCAGAAAAGAGTTGTACTCTACCCAAAGCAAACACAACTTATTTGGTCAGCGGATCTTATTTTTCAAAGACAAGGCAGATTTGTCAGTCTGAAAGAGATTACGCAGGGGGAAATATGCTGTTTAGGTTTTATCGGACAGCAATAACAAATAATCAGATCTTCTCTTTTGGAGAAAACAGACAAGAGGCTATATCGAATCCGGAACTGTCAGTTCCCGTGATTCCGATATAGCCTCTTTCGTTTACCGGATGCCCCAAAAATTACAGGTCTAAAGAATCAAATCAGTGCATCAGCGGCCTTTTAAATGCCGACACCGTCACCGGACGCAAAGCCGCATGAAATGCGATGCCATGGGGTTCTCCGGTTTCTTTATCGCGGGATGGCAAGCGAGATTATTTGAAAAGCCTTGGCAACAGCGTGTTGAGATACTTGCGCCAGTTGCGCCACTCATGTCCACCGTCAGTCTCCATGTAGGTGTACTTATACCCGGCTTTATCCAGTCTCTTGCGGAAACCGACATTATCCTTATAGAGAAAGTCGCCGTTGCCAATACCGATGAAATAGAGTTTCACGCCATGATTGAACTGAGTGGCAAGTTTCTTGTCAAGATCCTGATAGATGAAGGAGTTTTCACCCTTGCCTTCACGATTGACAGCAGCAGAGAAAAGACCCACATAGCCGAACCTGTCAGGATAGTTGGCCGATATGTAGAGAGCGTGGAAACCGCCCATTGACAAGCCTGCGATGGCACGGTAATTCTTGTCGTTGACAGTTCGGTAATGTGATTCTACATAGTTCATGATGTCTGGGAAGGCAACCTCGAAAGAACCTTCCATCGTACGGCTGTTCATGAAGGATGGCTTATACATACTGTTGGGATATTCACCCGGTGCTGCTTCCTGTGTACCATTGCCGTTCGGCATAACGACAATCATCGGCTCAGCCTTACCCTGTGCAATCTCGTTGTCAAGAATCTGGACAGCACGTCCCAGCTCGCTCCATGAATTCTCGTCGCCGCCTGATCCGTGCAGAAGATAGAGGACCGGATACCTGCGTTTGGGATTGTCAGCATAACCGGCAGGTGTGTAAACTGTCATACGACGGGCCTTCATACCCAGCTTTGGACTGGGATACCATACCTTTGAAACGGTTCCGTGCTTCACCTCACGGACAAAGTAGTTCTGAGAAAGTTCACCATCGATAAGGAAATAATTGGTATAGGTCGCAATATCACGGATCATGTAGACGTTGTTCGGATCGGTCATACGGATTCCGTCAACATAGAAACAATAGGTATGAAGTTCAGGGGTCAGTGCAGAGGAGGTATAGGTCCACACGCCGTCAGTCCCTTTCTTCATGTCAGCCTTCCCATTAGCTTCCATCTTGCCAAAGGATGTCTCGACGATCTGTTTAGGAAGGAAATCCGCCTCCAGCTGCACCTTCTGCGCATTTGGTGCAAGCATTGAGAAGGTCACGGTTCTGTTGGCATTGAGCTTAGGCGAAGTAATGTCACCCGTATTCAATGCGACTGTCTCCTGTGCCGCCATATTCATAACGGAACAGAGAGAAAAAGCGAAAACAGTTAATATTTTCCTCATAGTTAAATTGATATTAATTTTAAAATAGGATTTATGCAAAGCATCGGGACTCGCACAACAGAGAGACAATGCCAAGGGCAAACGTGCGGACCTTCTTTATGCCCAGTTCGATGATACATTTCTCTCGATCCATCCCGACTTCATTGACCGCTTCAATGCACTTCTGCGTCCGGAGTGCCGCTTCACATCAGAGAACACTCACAGCCTCACGCCTGAACAGCGTATCTATGCGCTTATCACTCTTGGTGTGGACGAGAGTGTGAACATTGCAGAAATACTGCAATACTCCACACAGACGGTCTACAACTACCGGCTGAAAGTAAGGAAAAGCACGCTTGAGCCTCATTTCAAGATAGCAAAATGTATAAAAGAGATGTACAGTGTACCTGCATCATAAAGCTGTCATATCGGCAGCAGGAACATAAAAGAGGAGCGCATCATCCTACTCGTACCGACCGGTTGGCAGGATGATGCACTCTTCGTATAGACACGTACTCGGAGGCGGAGGGGGCGGGAGAAAGGGTGTGGACAACCGCTTCCGCACATCTCTGCGTCCTTACTTCAGCTTTTCTTCAAGATGCTTCAGCATGTCAACGGTCATGGAGTCGAGGTCGTACTGTGGCTGCCAGTCCCATTCTGCACGGGCACAGCTGTCGTCAAGACTGTCCGGCCAACTGTCAGCAATCCCCTGTTTGAGCGGATCGACATCATATTCCATCTCGAAACCGGGCCTGTACCGCCTGATGGCATGGAAAATCTCTTCCGGGTCAAAGCTCATGGAAGCAATATTGAAGCTGTTGCGGTGAACCAGGCGGGACGGGTCGGCTTCCATCAGGGAGATGGCGGCATGCAGGGCATCGGGCATATACATCATGTCCATCAGCGTTCCTTTCCGGATCGGACACATGAACTTTTCACCGCGGACAGCCGAATAGTAGATGTCAACAGCGTAATCGGTCGTGCCTCCACCGGGGGGCGTCACGTAGGAAATAAGACCGGGGAAACGTACAGAACGTGTGTCCACGCCGTACTTCTTGAAGTAATAGTCGCTGAGCAGTTCCGTCGTCACCTTCGATATTCCGTAGATTGTACCGGGACGCTGCACCGTGTCCTGCGGAGTCTTCGTGTGCGGCGTGTTCAGGCCGAAGGAGCCGATGGAACTCGGCGTGAAGACCGCACACTTGTTTTCGCGTGCCACTTCAAGGATGTTCCAAAGCCCGTCAATACCGATTTTCCAGGCCAGCTGCGGTTTTTTTTCTGCCACGACGGACAACAGTGCTGCAAGATTGTAGATGGTGTCAATCTTGTGTTTTCTTACAACTTCGGCAATCATCTCAGGATTCGTAACATCGGCTTCTGCAGACGGTCCGCCTTCTTTCAGCTCTCCTCCGGGTTCTGCACCCTTGATGTAGCCGGCGACGATTCCGTCGTTTCCATAACGCCTTCTAAGTTCTCTGGTAAGCTCCGAGCCTATCTGCCCTGTCGAGCCAATGACCAAGACATTTTTCATAAATATTGATAAGTTTATGTTTACAAGAATGCAAAGTAAGCATATTTTTTGGTGAATAGGCCATCTGCCAGTATTAAAATTCTTAAAAATATGGGCAGTCGGGCAAAAAAAACACGGCAGAATACGGTTTATCTCATTTTTTATAACTTACTTTGTCCTCAGCAAATATAAAATCTAATGTTATGTACGGTAAGATGAAAGAACATCTCAGCAACACGCTTGCAGAGATCAAGGAAGCCGGACTTTACAAGGAAGAAAGAGTCATTGAAAGTCCGCAGAGTGCAGCAATTGAAGTGAAGGGCAAGGAAGTACTGAACTTCTGTGCCAACAACTACCTTGGGCTTTCCAATCACCCACGTCTGATTGAAGGTGCCAAGAAGATGATGGACAGGCGTGGCTTCGGTATGTCCTCGGTACGCTTCATCTGTGGCACACAGGACTGCCACAAGGAACTGGAAGCCGCTATCTCGGAGTATTTCCAGACGGAAGACACCATTCTCTATGCCGCCTGCTTTGATGCCAACGGAGGTGTGTTCGAACCGCTCTTCACAGACCAGGACGCCATCATCTCCGACTCGCTGAACCACGCCTCCATCATTGACGGTGTGCGCCTGTGCAAAGCAAAGCGTTATCGTTACGCCAATGCCGACATGGCCGATCTTGAGCGTTGTCTGAAGGAGGCACAGGCACAGCGGTTCCGCATTATCTGTACTGACGGCGTATTCTCCATGGACGGCAACGTGGCTCCTATCGACAAGATCTGCGACCTGGCAGAGAAGTACGATGCACTCGTCATGGTCGATGAGTCCCATTCGGCAGGTGTCGTCGGTGCCACAGGGCACGGTGTGAGCGAGCTGTGCAAGACCTACGGACGTGTGGACATCTACACCGGTACACTCGGAAAGGCATTCGGCGGTGCGCTTGGCGGCTTCACCACAGGCCGCAAGGAGATCATCGATATGCTCCGTCAGCGCAGCCGTCCCTACCTCTTCTCCAACTCGCTTGCTCCCTGCATCATCGGTGCCAGCCTCGAAGTGTTCAAGATGCTCAAGGAGAGCAACGAGCTCCACGACCGTCTTGTCGAGAACGTCAGCTACTTCCGCGACAAGATGATGGCTGCCGGCTTCGACATCAAGCCGACCCAGAGTGCCATCTGCGCCGTCATGCTCTACGATGCCAAGCTGTCGCAAGTCTATGCCGCCAGGCTGCTTGACGAGGGCATATACGTGACCGGCTTCTACTATCCGGTCGTTCCGAAAGGTGAAGCCCGCATCCGTGTACAGCTGTCAGCAGGACATACACGGGAGCAGCTCGACAAGTGCATCGCTGCATTCATCAAGGTCGGCAAGGAGCTGGGCGTACTGAAATAGCCCGACTCTTATACGCTATAAGACGGAAGGCGCACAATGAACATCAAACAGGTTCATTGTGCGCCTTCTGTCTTTTTCGTGCATGAGATTATGTAGATTCAGCAGCTATCTTGCGGGCTCTAAACTCATTCGAGCTATAAAAAAGATTCTCTGAAAATTATAGTGGTAGGATGCTGACTATAGGCATGTTCTAAAAAATCCACGTCGATCCGTCGTTGACAGGGATATTGTCAACTCTTTGTGTCTTCTTCCTTTCATGCAGCATCTTCAGCCTTCTCCTTCAGTCGCATAGCCCGCTATGCTCTTTCAAGAAGAAAGCAGAATCAGCCCGTCTAAAAGGCAAAAAACATCAAAGGTAATTTTCAGGACCTGCCTATAAGGATAAAACTGCCGACTGTTTACAACAAAAGTTCATTTTTGATTTGCTGTCACTTTTAACATTCTCAGTGAACATATTATGTATCAATTCATTATACGTGTCTGGAGTGTGACGGTAGTGACAGGAAAAGGATTTCACAGCCGATTCGCCACAAACGTATCAGCTATGGATAAACAGCTTCCGTCCGGGCATTATCATATCTGACGTAGTTCGTGCCGTGGTCTTAACACCCATGATCAACAGCAATGGTGTTTACCGTCGAAACACTGACAGGAAATAATCAGAACGGAGGGACTGTCACAGCGGTTACATCATAGGCAAGGCTTAAATGACAATCCCTATTAACCATCTGCTGGTCCGTTATGTAAGCGACAGGCAGGCGGGGCAGTCAGAAACCGACTGACCACCGCCGTTCTGCTGTCATCAGACCATCCGCCACGCCTTTCTGCTGTATGAGTTTCTCATCATCGGATAACTGCCGAATAGCAGCCCTCCTGTGTCGTCACACGCACCACATAGGTGCCCTTGGGCAGGGAGAGTGATATGCTGCCGGAAGCATCGGCCGTACCGCCGGCCACACGCACTCCGTTCAGACCATACACCTCCACACTTTCCAGGCCCTGTCGCTGCACGGAAAGACGTCCGCCGGTGAACCGCAGGACATCTTTGGCGTGGGCCGTGTCAATCCCATCCGTCACATCATTGTTGACAACGGAAATGAAAGTCGGCCGGGAAGAAGCCGGTAGCAGGTCCACATTCCTGCCGTCTTCCTCGCCAATCAATGCCAGCCGGTAGCGGCGGTTGTTGATGAGCCGCTCTTTCCGAGGGTCGATCCAGTCGCTGGTAATCTGCGTCATAAGCCCGGCACTACTCAGGTCGACCTGCAGCGGTCTCTTCATCACGGGGATAGAAAACTCTGTCTGCGTATCGATCAGATACAGTGTCAGACTGCCTTTGTAATGCACATTTTTCCCAAGGAAAGCCATACAACTTACTCTGAAAGTAGAAGTTTTTTTGACATCTATCCCTTCACCCGGTATGCTTTCCTCGTTGTTGTCCTGAACAAAAGCACGCACGGTTGCAAAGACATCCCGCTTCTTCCCGTCCTCCACCGTGACCTTGTAAGGTCCGTGCAGGGGGCGGTCGTTTACCCTGCAGGTATTCCCATCGGCATTGACGATTGTCACACGCACCCGGTATTCTCCCGCAGCGGTACCGTAGGGAACGGTAAACGGCAGTCTGACCCTCGTCGTGGCATACATATCGAAGTCCACCTTGTTTTCTGTCTGCGAGGTATAGACAGCCGTCCCCTCGCCGTCAACCAGTTCAACCTTCACAGTTCCGTCAAAGACCTGTGCATCCAGTTTACGGATGGGCAAGAGCAGCCTGTTCTCCTCACCGGGAATCAGTCTGCCGTCCAACTGCGGGTCGGCTGCGAGCTGATAGGCAGGTGTCTTCGACGGCAGTTCCAGATAGTCGATTTTACCATCTGCCACCTTCATCACCACTCGCGGTGCCTTCTTCATCCTTACCCACGTTCCCAGCGTGCCGTCTTCCTGCAGCCCGGCCACAATGGGCGACAGTGTGTAAGTGCCGTTGGTCAGTGCAGAGAAGTCGAGCGTAAAGGGTATCTCCTCGTCTATAACAGCCCCTGAAGTCATCTTCTCGTCATTATAGACAAAGCGGACTTTGGTGAATATGCCTTTCCCTTTCTGGCTATAGGGAAAAACGTTCGTCAGTCTGCCGTCCGCATCATAGATTCCCACGCCGATGTCACCCATGAAAGGGTCGTTGCTCTGATTGGTGAAATCTTTGTACATCAGCTTCACGCCGGCAGCAGGCACTGCAGGCGCTTTGCCCTCGAAAGCCATCTCACTGCCAAGTCTGAAAGCTATGTTCGGCGACTTGTAGGCGATGTCGGCATCAATCTTGGGCGTATTCGGCTTGTTGGGATGTATGGCGATCACGTGCAGCGAACGGTTGAAAGTGAGCGGTTTCCCTCCGAACTCACTGCCTGTGGAAGTGATGTTCAAGGCCGTGACGGAGTAGTAGCCGTTGGCCTGACCACCCCAGCCGAGGTTCATGTGGAACCGGTCTTCGCTGTCGAAGCCGTCGCAGACCCACGCATGGCCGCCTCCGCCGCCGGCCGACATCCCCGACATATAGAGCGGGAAACCGTTTCGGATTTCCTTTTTCAGTATCTCCACGAAGTGGGCAGCCCCCTCGTCAGACCGCCCTATGAGGGAGGCATCGTAATCGAAATAGTCGCGCAAAGCCCGCTCTGCCAGATAGTCCTGTGTACCGCTTGAGGCAGGCGTGTACTGCATGGCCGTGGCGATGCCCACGTCGCTCATCAGCTTTGCCACGGCATTGTTCTGCTGTTCCGTAGCTCTCACGTGGGCATAATCGGGCAGCATGTGCCCCCAGTCGTAATGCGACTGGGAGAAGTCGGCCGACCGGACAGTATTGTCGTAAGTCGCCCGATAGCTTGCCTGTCCCTTTCCCTGCTCCGGCCACCGGTGGTAACACATGACCTGTGCCACCGCCGTTGCCACACAGCCCGTCGGGTAATCACCGCCCACCAGTAGGTTGTAAGGCTCGAACTGGCTCCATTTCGTGCTGACCAGCGGGTCCACATGGTCCCCCGCCGCCGTGGCAGCGGCCGCCCGCGTGGTAAGCCGCTTGTCCTTCCCTAATATCTCATAGACCTGCCGGTAGGCCTCGAAGAGATAACGTGCCTCTGGACTGAGTCTGTCCATGTCAATCGCAGCCTCATCGCTGTAGGCCAGCACCTCGCCCATTCTGTCGTCACCGGCGACGACCACGAAGCCCTTTCCGGCAGCATCGTTGAAAACATAGTATGGCTGCGGGGCCTTCGATACTGCCGAACGTGTCTTCTGCACTTTGGACGCCTTCCGTCCGACCGTCACATAGCGGCGGGCAATACGCAGAGCCGTCTTGAAATCTACATTGTCAGCATAGACTGCTGACGTAAAACACAAAAGAGACAGTGCAAGAAAGCACCGGGACAAAAAAGAACCAGACATACCGTTTCTATGCCTGTTCATAATCAATCGGAAAAATGAATATAACATATCAGGTTTATAATCCTATGAGTAACCGGCTGCAAAATTACAGTATTTTTTCCAAATATTCGCAGAAAGCAAGCTGAAACAGAACCGTGGAGCTGTCCGACGGAGAGAGGTCAGGCAGAAGCGACACATGAAGAAATGACGGGAAGTGTGGCATTGAGGCTTCGTCCTGTTCATAATTTTTACTGTCCAAAACACCTGTACAGCTTCCGCCTGGTCCCATCCGCCTTACCTTGAAGCGATCTGATGATCCGCAAGCTGAAGGAACGCAAAGCGGAATCTGTAAACAGCTCGTTTACAAGAATATACGGCACACGATGGGAAAGGTGCTTAGTTGCATCGCTGTTAGGCGTTAATAGGCTTGCAAGTAAGCACCACTTAGAGTGCAACCAGGCGTTACTTGGAATGCAGACAATGCCCACTTAGAATGCAGGTCTGCATCTCCGTTCTTCCAGTACCCACTATGACGAGGTGTAAACAACCCCAAGACGGCAAAAAAAACGTAAAGTAATTTCATCATTCCAAATAGATGTTGAGAATTATTTTATATCAGAATTCTTGTTCTTTAGGGTTTTTCTTAATAAAGAAACAAGTGAATCATTTGCATATATCCACAGAGGACATCTTGAAACAGCTATCAAGAAATTGCCGGCTACGTCGATTAGAGAAGAACCTGTCGCAGAAATCTCTGTCTGAGACAAGTGGCGTACCCTTCATACGGGTGAAGTTTCGCTTGCCAGCTTCGTGAAGATAGTCCGTGTACTTGGCTATGCCGAGGATATGATGGAATTAATCGGCAAACCACGGTATTCAAGTCTTGACGAAATGGTCAGGATTATAATGAAGACTAAAAAACACCTGTCAGAATACTGAATATCCAAAGAAAATAGTATCTTTGCAGATAAAAGTAACACCAATATTTATATAAAGACTATGATTCTTTTCTTCAGAACTCAGTCCAAAAGCGTGATTGCTACAGAAGTCAACCATGCGCTATCCGATGCGGAAATCAACAAACTTTGCTGGCTCTACGGCGATGCCACCTACTTGCGGAACGAGCAGACACTGCAAGGCTACTACGTGGGACCACGCCGTGAAATGATTACTCCATGGAGTACGAATGCCGTCGAGATTACTCAGAACATGAGTCTTGACGGCATTTTGCGTATAGAGGAGTACTTCCCTGTAAGCAGCAAAGAGGCGGATTATGACCCGATGTTGCAACGTATGTATGATGGCTTGGACCAGACTGTCTTCACTGTCAACCACGAGCCAGAGCCAATCAAACGTGTGGAGGACTTGGAGAAGTTCAACGAAGAAGAAGGTCTGGCACTCTCACCAGAGGAGATGGAATATCTCCACAAGATTGAGAAGCAGAACGGTCGCCCACTCACCGATTCTGAAATCTTCGGTTTCGCACAGATTAACTCTGAACATTGCCGTCATAAGATTTTCGGTGGTGAGTTCATCATTGATGGTAAGGTGATGGAGAGCAGTCTCTTCAGCCTCATCAAGAAGACTACAAAAGAGAATCCTGGTAAGATTCTTTCAGCTTATAAAGACAACGTTGCTTTCGCCCAAGGTCCAGAAGTTGAGCAGTTTGCACCAGCAAACCAGAGCACATCCGACTTCTTCCGTGTGAAGCCTATCGAGAGTGTTATCTCTCTGAAGGCCGAGACCCACAATTTCCCAACTACCGTTGAGCCATTCAATGGAGCAGCAACTGGTACGGGTGGTGAGATACGCGACCGTATGGGCGGTGGTGTCGGCTCGTGGCCTATCGCTGGAACTGCTGTATATATGACTGCTTATCCCCGCTTGAAGGAAGACGACGGCAGTACACCGGCCCTGCGCGATTGGGAGGATATTCTGCCAGTTCGCCAATGGCTCTATCAAACACCGGAACAGATTCTCATCAAGGCATCTAACGGTGCGAGCGATTTCGGCAACAAGTTTGGTCAGCCACTGATTACTGGTTCACTGCTCACCTTCGAGCATCAGGAGAATGGCGAGAAATATGCTTACGACAAGGTGATTATGCTTGCCGGTGGTGTAGGCTATGGAACCAAGCGAGACTGTCTGAAGGGCGAGCCACAAGCTGGCAACAAGGTGGTTGTCGTTGGTGGTGATAACTATCGTATCGGACTTGGTGGTGGTTCTGTTTCATCAGTTGATACGGGTCATTATTCAAATGGTATTGAGTTAAATGCCATACAGCGTGCTAATCCAGAGATGCAGAAACGCGCTTATAACCTCGTACGTGCATTGGTAGAAGAAGATAACAACCCTGTTGTTTCTATCCACGACCACGGTTCTGCAGGACACCTGAATTGTCTGAGTGAGTTGGTTGAAGAGTGTGGTGGCAAGATTGACATGACACAGTTGCCAATCGGCGACAAGACACTGAGTGCCAAGGAAATCATTGCCAACGAGTCACAGGAACGCATGGGCTTGCTCATTGACGAGAAGCACCTCGACCACGTGAAGAAGATTGCAGAGCGTGAGCGTGCACCGATGTATGTTGTTGGTGAGACCACAGGCGATGCTCACTTCGCATTCGTACAGGGCGATGGCGTAAAACCATTCGACTTAGACGTAGCGCAGATGTTCGGTCATTCACCGAAGACAATCATGAAGGATGAGACCGTAGAGCGCAGGTATGAGAATGTTTCTTATAATATAAATAAGGTGGAGGAATATCTCCAGCGTGTGCTTCAGTTGGAAGCTGTGGCCTGTAAGGACTGGCTGACGAATAAGGTTGACCGCTCTGTTACAGGTAAGGTTGCTCGTCAGCAGTGTCAGGGTGAGATTCAGTTGCCACTCTCTGACTGTGGTGTTGTAGCCTTAGACTATCGTGGTCATAAGGGAATTGCTACCGCACTCGGTCACGCTCCACAGGCAGGACTCGCATCACCAGAGGCAGGCTCAGTCCTTTCAGTAGCCGAGTCATTGACCAACATTGTATGGGCACCATTGGCAGACGGCATGGATAGCCTGAGCCTTTCAGCCAACTGGATGTGGCCTTGTCGTTCACAGAAGGGTGAGGACGCACGTCTTTATAGTGCGGTTAAGGCATTATCAGACTTCTGCTGTGCTATCGGTGTGAACGTTCCAACAGGTAAGGACTCACTTTCTCTGACCCAGCAATATCCTAACGGCGACAAGATTATCTCTCCAGGAACCGTCATTGTGACCAGTGGTGGTGAGGTGAGCGATGTGCGTCAGGTGGTTTCTCCAGTACTTGTTAATGATAAGAATACACGCCTCTATCATATCGACTTCAGTTTTGACGAGCAGCGTTTGGGCGGTTCAGCCTTTGCACAGAGCCTCGGCAAGATAGGCAGCGATGTCCCGACAGTGAAAGAACCACAGTACTTCTGCGACTGTTTCGATGCCGTACAGGAGATGATTCGCCGTGGATGGATACTTGCTGGACACGACATCTCGGCTGGAGGTTTGATCACAACATTGCTTGAGATGACCTTTGCCAATGCTGAAGGTGGCCTGCATATCAACCTCCATGACATCAAGGGCGACGATGTTATCAAGAAGCTCTTTGCAGAGAATCCAGGTGTCGTAATCCAGGTTGCTGACGAGCATAAGGAAGAAGTGAAGGCATTCTTGCAGGAGAACTGCATCGGTTTTGCCCGCATTGGTACGCCAAGTCCTGACAAGCGCACTCTCAGTATCGCTGATGGTGACTGGAAGACAGAGTTAGATATCAACGCACTGCGTGACACGTGGTACAAGACTTCTTACCTGCTCGACCGCAAGCAGAGTATGAACGGTATGGCGAAGAAGCGCTACCAGAACTACAAGAAGCAGCCAATCGAGATGAAGTTCAATGCTGACTTCACTGGTACTCTCCAACAGTATGGACTTGATGCAGACCGTTGGAAGACTTCAACACCTAACACCCAACATCCAACACCAAAGGCAGCTATCATCCGTGAAAAGGGTACCAATGGTGAGCGTGAGATGGCTTACGCACTCTATTTGGCAGGCTTTGAGGTGAAAGATGTCATGATGACCGACCTTATCACAGGTCGTGAGACCTTGGAAGAGGTGAATATGATAGTCTTCTGCGGTGGTTTCTCTAACTCTGATGTACTCGGTTCAGCAAAGGGATGGGCTGGCGCTTTCCTCTATAATCCAAAGGCAAAGCAAGCACTCGACCGCTTCTATGCACGTGAAGATACACTCTCATTGGGTATCTGTAACGGTTGTCAGTTGATGGTTGAGTTGAACCTTATCAACGCAGAACACAAGCATCGTGCTCACCTCTGCCACAATACCAGTAAGAAGTTTGAGAGTTCATTCTTGAACTTGACCATTCCACAGAACAATAGTGTGATGTTCGGTTCTTTGAGCGGCAACAAACTCGGTATCTGGGTAGCACACGGTGAGGGCCGGTTCTACCTGCCGGAAGCCGAGGACAAGTATAACATCATTGCCAAATACAACTATGCGGAATATCCGGGCAACCCGAACGGTTCAGACTACAACGTGGCCAGCATCTGCTCTGCCGACGGCCGTCACCTTGCCATGATGCCCCACCTGGAGCGTTCCGTCTTCCCCTGGCAGCAGGCATGGTATCCACGTGAACGCCGCCAGCAAGAGGTTACTCCATGGATCGAGGCGTTTGTCAATGCCCGCAAATGGGTTGAGAGCAAGCTGTAAAATCAGACACATACGAGAAGAGGGGCATCCATACCCTCTTCTCTCATTATTCATGTATAATATCAGAAACGAAGTGCTTAGTGAGAACAACAAGATAACATCCCATCCTCGACAGCCATCCGACGACCTGTCACCATCTCCCAACGCCCGTCCCTTAACCCCTAAAGGCTTCTATTGGGATGCTTTCAAGACCTTTTTCAAGATCGGGGCTTTCACGCTGGGCGGCGGCTATGCCATGCTTTCTATCATCCAGAATGAAGTAGTGGAAAAGAAGCGATGGATTCCCAAGGAGCAGTTCATCGACCTGGTAGCCGTTGCACAGAGCTGTCCCGGTGTCTTTGCTGCCAACATCAGTATCTTTGTCGGCTACAAGATGCGAAAGACGTCAGGTGCTCTCTGTACCTGCCTGGGAGCCGTCCTGCCCTCTTTCCTCATCATCCTCTGCATAGCCCTTTTCTTCCATCAGTTCATGGATATTCCCTGGATAGCCGCCATGTTCCGCGGCATACGTCCTGCGGTAGTGGCCCTTATCGCCGCTCCGACGTTCCAGCTGGCAAAGGACGCACGCATCACCCTGACAAACTGCTGGATCCCTGTCGTCACCACGCTGCTTATCTGGCTCTTGGGAGTAAACCCGGTATATATCATCATCGCAGCAGGACTGGGAGGCTTCCTCTATGGGAAGTTCATCAAGCCGACCGAGTAAGAATCTCCCCCTCTGAACCAACGGACAATGACCGAAGAGAAGTAATGGAGGGGAGACAGATTACCAACAGTAGAAATGCCATCCGGCTCTTAGCCCTATAACATCAGAAACAACAACATGATATACTTAGAACTCTTCTACACCTTCTTCATCATCGGACTCTTCGGATTCGGTGGAGGATACGGAATGCTGTCGCTGATACAGACCGAGACCGTCCTTAGACATCATTGGCTCAGCTCTGCCGAGTTTACCAACATCGTTGCCGTCTCTCAGATGACACCGGGGCCGATCGGCATCAACTCTGCCACCTACTGCGGATATACTGCCGTACACAACGCCGGCTTCGGTGGAGGAATGGCTGTTCTGGGAAGTATCACTGCCACCTTTGCCATCATTCTCCCCTCGCTGATACTGATGATTCTTATCAGCAAGATGTTTCTCAAGTACATGAACACGCCCGTCGTACAGTCAGTCTTTGCAGGTCTGCGACCTGTTGTAGTAGGCCTGCTGGCCGCCGCCACCTTACTATTATGCAACAGTGAGAACTTCTCGACACCAACCGTCAATGTCTGGCAGTTCTTCATCAGCCTCTTCCTTTTTGCTGCCACCTTTATCGGTACGATGTGGATGAAGATAAACCCAATCCGAATGATCTGTTATGCGGCCTTTGCTGGATTGGTGCTGCTGTATTAGAAAAAAGCCTCACCCCCCGACCCCTCTCCGAATGGAGAGGGGAGTAGAATGCACTGTTCACAAGCGACTTTGCAGACGATGCTTTTCTTTTTCACCCTTTTGAACTTTTGCCAAAGTCCCTTTCGTTCTGAGATACAGCACAGTCTGGCAAACACATCCCATATAAGCTGGTCATTAGTGTCTTATTGTATTTTATAATGACAATAACAATCCTCTCCTACCATCTTTTACCATTGTGTTGTTGCCCATCACACATGGTGGTGTTGGTAAACGCCATTCGTGCCGAGGCTTAACACCTTGCTATATATGGGCGAGGAATGCTATAATCGCCTGCTGTTAGAAAAGAGTCATACTGTCAAAGATGAAATAAAACTTATTGTTCAGAGGGCTTACCTTTCCAAAGACCATACGATTATATCTATCTAAAAGAGATTCCACATGGGAGAGTATGCTGCTTAAGTTTCATCGGACAGAAATAAGGATAAATAAAAATCACGCAATACCTGCGATGACAAGTATTGCGTGATTTCGTATTGAGATATTGGTAACTGACTACCTCAATGAAGTTAATCCAGCTGATTCCTGTTTGTTCTTACATTATATGCAACCAACGGAGGATGTCGTTGAGGTTGGCAAATATCATGAGGAGAATCAGCAGGGTAATGCCGACATACTCCGCACGGATCATGAACTTCTCGGAAGGTTTGCGGCGGGTAATCATCTCGTAGAGCAAAAAGACCACGTGACCGCCATCAAGTGCCGGGATAGGCAGAATGTTCATGAAGGCGAGGATGATGCTCAGGAAGGCCGTCATCGACCAGAACATGTACCAGTCCCAGTAAGGAGGGAAAAGGCTTCCGATAGCTCCGAAGCCTCCGATGCTCTTCGCACCGTCAGCCGAAGCGAGGTAACGGAAATTGCCGACATAGCCTCGCAGCACGTTCCAGCCGTGCTTGATTCCGGCCGGGAAGCTCTCGAAGAAGCCATATTTCTCCTGCACTGGTTTGTAATAGGTGGCAAGCGTCGCCTGAAGAACACCCAGTTTGAGGTCGGGTGTCAGCACCATCTTCACAGTATCGAGCTTCTCCACGCCCTTGTGCTGTACGGTCAGGACCACCGAACGGGCCGCCAGCGAATCCTTGTGCGTATTCTTCACGGACATGACATCATCGAGCACGCCCATCTGATAGTTCATGTCGCTCCATGTCTCAATCTTCTTGCCATTGACCGTTCTGATGAGGTCACCCGCCTTGATGCCCGCCCTGGCAGCAGGCGAACCGCCCATCACACTGTCGACCTGTGCCGGGATGAACGGCTCGACGAAGTAAGGACGTGTCTTGATCATCGGCAGCATATCCATGTCGCCGGGCAGCGCAATGCTGTGCTTCTTGCCGTTACGCAGTACATCAACATGTTTCGCCTGGGCTATCTGGCGGAAGAAGTCGCCGTTCACATTGGCATATTCACGGAAAGGTCCCTGGTCCGTCCCGAGCATGACATCATGGTCGCGGAAGCCCAGTGCCTTGGCATCAGCATTGAAACGCATACCCATGCTCATGTCCGACACCTTGAAATAAGAATCACCCCAGGTGAACATGATCATCGAATAGATGAAGAGCGCAAGGACAAAATTGACCAGCACGCCACCCACCATGATCAGCAGCCGCTGCCATGCCGGCTTGGTGCGGAACTCCCACGGCTGCGGCTCTTTCTTCATCTGCTCGGTATCAAGACTCTCGTCAATCATACCGGCAATCTTGCAGTAGCCGCCCAGCGGCAGCCAGCCCATGCCGTACTCGGTATCGTCCTTTTTCGGCTTCCAGCTGAAGAGCTTTCCTTTCCACTTCCCGATGTTCACATCGAAGAAGACAAAGAACTTTTCGACACGGACACCGAAGAGCTTCGCAAAGAACATATGTCCGCCTTCGTGAAGCAGGACAAGCAGAGAGATTGCCAGAACAAACTGTAGCAATCTGATCAGAAATGTTTCCATTATCTATTTACAACTTATTGATTATTCATAATATCCTGTGCCACACGGCGTGCTTCAGCATCCGTCTGCACGTAAACCTCATAGTCGGGATTGCTGTCGAAGGCAACCTGCTGCATGGTCTGCTCGATGATGTCGCCCATGGCGAGGAACGAGCACAAGCCACGCCGGAAGCCCGCATTGACTATTTCGTTGGCCGCATTGACAATGCACGGCATATTTCCGCCCTTGTTGATTGCCTCGTAAGCCATCGCAAGACACTTGAACTTCTCCACATCCGGCTCGAAGAACTCCAGCGGCTGGCGGAACAGGTCGAGACGGTCGCCGTTCAGATGCAGCCGTTTCGGGAACGAGAAAGCATACTGGATGGGCAACCGCATATCGGGAACCCCCAGCTGCGCCTTCACACCACCGTCACGGAACTGCACCGCACTGTGGACGATAGACTGCGGATGGACGAGTACCTGTATCTTATCGGCCGGTACACCGAAGAGCCACTTCGCCTCTATCACCTCAAAGCCCTTGTTCATCAGCGATGCGGAGTCGATGGTGATCTTGGCCCCCATGTCCCATGTTGGATGCTTCAGGGCATCAGCGGCAGTGACCGTCTTCAGCTGCTCGTGCGTAAACCTGCGGAAAGGACCGCCCGAACAGGTGAGCAGAATCTTCTCAATCTCGTTGCCGTCCTCGCCGACAAGGCTCTGGAAGATGGCACTGTGCTCGCTGTCAACCGGCAGGATAGGCGTATGATGCTGCTGTGCCAGCTGAAGAATCATCTCACCGGCAACGACAAGCGTCTCCTTGTTGGCAAGGCAGATTTTCTTCTTCGCCTTGACGGCATGGATGGTCGGAGCAAGACCGGCATAGCCCACCATCGCCGTCAGCACCATGTCAATGGAAGGGGATTCGACAATCTCTTCCAATGCCTTGCTGCCACAATACACCTTTACATCGGGTATATCGGCCAGTTCTTTTACCAGAGGTTCATAGAAAGTCTCGTCGGCAATGACCACGGCGGCGGGATGGAAACGGCGTGCCTGAGCAGCAAGCTCTTTCCAACGGCGGTTGGCCGTGAGTGCATAAGCCTCATAAAGGTCGGGGTGCTGGCTGATTACATCCAGTGCCTGCGTACCGATGCTGCCCGTCGAACCTAATATACAGATTTGTTGTTTCATTCCATTTTTTACAAAGTAAATCAAAGATCAAGCAGCCCAGCAGGGATGCGCATTGCAATCGTCTGCTTTTCTGCATCTACCTTCACTATCAGGTCTGTACTGGCAGGAATCAATCGTTCTTCATCTTCCGGTGTCATCACCTCAAGGAGCGTATTGATTGTCGTTTCATCGATTGAAACAATCCTGCCGACAGTCTTTCCTGTAGCCTTGTCTATCAGGGTATAGCCAACGACTTGTGCCCATGATACATCAGCAGTTCCTTCTTCTGCAAGTTTGCGCGGAAAGTAAACCTCACTTCCCGTCAGTTCACGTGCCTGCGCCTCGGTATCGACATCACAGAACTTCATCAGGACTACTTCGTCCGAACGGAAGCGGTATTCCTCCATGAAGAAAGGCACAAGTATTCCGTCTATGTCCAATAGCAGATAATCGGCATCAACGGCATCAAACACATCATCGGAGAACTGCATCTGCAGCTCTCCGTGTACGCCGTGCGGTTTCCCGATGCGGCCGATTTTATAGACCTCTTCTTTCCTTATCATCTTTTTCTGTTAAATCAGCGGTCCTGATACATGATTGCTTACTTCAATCCCCAATTGTGCATTATGAAGAAAGGGGTCGACCTATTTGCGGAAAACCGTCTACCTTTTTGCGGAAAAAGGGTAGACCTTTTTGTCTGGAGCCTATAACACGCTTGGTCAAGGGATAGGTTTCACAAGGCTATGAGGCTAACATATTTCGGCTCTGCGGATCTTTGCCCCCAATGCGTTCAGGCGTGCCTCGATGTTCTCGTAACCGCGGTCAATCTGTGCGATGTTGTCAATACGGCTCGTGCCTTCCGCTGTCAAGGCTGCAATAAGCAAGGCGATGCCGGCGCGGATGTCAGGACTTGACATACGTCCGGCGCGGAGTTTCCTGCCGTTGTCGTGTCCGACAACTACGGCGCGGTGAGGGTCACAGAGAATAATCTGCGCCCCCATGTCGATGAGTTTGTCGACGAAGAACAGCCGGCTCTCAAACATTTTCTGATGGAAAAGCACGCTGCCCTGTGCCTGCGTCGCCACAACGAGGAGCACGGAGATGAGGTCCGGTGTCAGTCCCGGCCAGGGCGCATCGCTGATGGTCATAATCGTTCCGTCAATAAAGGAATCTATCACGTAATGGTCCTGGCGGGGAATGATGAGGTCATCTTCATCCTCAATGATCTGCACGCCCAGTCGGCGGAAGGTATCGAGAATCGGGCCGAGGTTGGGAATCGATACATCCTTGATTCGTACGCCGTCTCCCACCATAGCTGCCATTCCGACAAACGAGCCGACCTCTATCATATCCGGGAGGATTCGGTGTTCTGCCCCATGCAGCGTCTTCACACCCTCTATGGTAATCAGGTTGCTGGCTATACCGCTGATTTTTGCACCCATCGCATTGAGCAGGTGGCAGAGCTGCTGGATATACGGTTCACAGGCAGCATTGTATATCGTCGTTGTTCCCTCCGCCAGCACGGCAGCCATGATGATGTTGGCCGTACCCGTCACCGATGCCTCGTCCAGCAGCATATAAGTGCCAACAAGGCGGTCGGCCTGTATCTCGTAGACATCACGGTTCTCGACACGTCCGAAGTGTGCCCCGAGGTTCTTGAAACCCAGGAAATGCGTATCGAGACGGCGGCGGCCGATTTTGTCCCCCCCCGGCTTGGCTATCGTCGCCTTGCTGAAGCGGCCTAACAGCGGACCAATCATCAGTACGCTGCCACGCAGGGACGAGCATTTCTTCACGAAGCCGGTACTCTCCAGATAGTCAAGGTTCACATCGTCTGCCTGGAAAGAGAAGTCGTTCGGAGCGAGCTTTCTCACCTTCACGCCGATGTCCTGCAGCAGTTTGATGAGGTTGTTCACATCAAGGATGTCCGGAACATTACGGATGATGACCTCTTCCGTCGTCAACAGGGTTGCACAAATGACTTCCAAGGCTTCATTCTTCGCACCTTGCGGGGCAATCGTGCCACTCAGCCGATGTCCACCTTCAATGATAAAGGATTCCATGTTCGTCGTCTTACTTTTTCTTCTTGTTACGAGGCTGGGCAAAATCACGGGCATTGATTCTCTCGAACTTGAAAGTATCAAGGTCGAGCTGAATCTTTCCATCGGTGAAACGGGCAAGGTCTGACGCCACTTTCTCGTCGTCGCTCGAGCCGTGCCCCCACTGCATCAGACTGCGTTTCATCTGATTGGCGACAGAACGGACGAAAGCATCCCGCCGTTCACCGGGCTCCATGGTCTTCAGCTGTTCGAAAGCCTCAAAGAGCAGTTTGCCGTAATGTCTTACGGGAATCTTCGACATGGGATAGGTCATCGGCTCCGGCTTCGTGGCGATTTTCAAGGCCTGCGATACGTCGCAGGGATAGTCTATATCCAGCTTGAAATTGGCCATCAATGCCAGATGGTCCCAGAGTTTCTCCATGTGGTCGTAATTTCCACGGTTCTGGGCATTCATCCTGTCCATAATGGCGACAATGGCTTCTGCACACCGCTGACGCTCTTCCTTGGTAGGGAGCATCATGGCATAATCTACCATGTTCTGTATTTCTCGCCCATACTGTGGCAGTATGAGTCTCTCGCGCTGTGTGTTGTAATCTAATCCGGGTATGTTCATTGGGTGATGGGTGATGATAGGCGATGAATAAGATAATAAACGGTGATAGGCTTTCCCTACAGCAGCGGTTTCGCCTTCTTGGCAACAAAGTCCTTGAGATAGAACGGGACGTAATACGCCACATCCTCGAACTTCTCCTCCGCCATGCGCTTCTCTGCCAGCGGAAACATATTCTTTGCCAGTGCGTCAATGCCCTTGATGAGGTGGGCATTCGGGTGATGGATGACCTCCATGCACTTCTCGGCACCATTGCCGAAGAAATAGACCGGACCACGGTCAAGATATTCTTTGTAGGTATGCCCGTCAACGATATCCGCCTGAATGCCGCGGACCTCCTTCAGCGCACGGTCATAGACAGCAGAATATACCTCCATCCGGCGTGCATCGATCATCGGAACGAGGCGTGCATCGT
Organism: Prevotella denticola; assembly: GCF_900454835.1. Lineage (GTDB taxonomy): Bacteria > Bacteroidota > Bacteroidia > Bacteroidales > Bacteroidaceae > Prevotella > Prevotella denticola. The sequence continues at coordinate 1,534,963 of NZ_UGTM01000001.1, forward strand.
CCTCGACAGCCTCATGGTGAAGCAGTACCGGCACAGCCAGCAACTCCAGTGTAGGCACAGCCAGCAGCTTCACGCCACGCCCGTAGCAGATGCCTTTCGCCATGGACACGCCGACACGCAGTCCGGTGTATGACCCGGGACCGCCGCTGACTGCCACCGCATCCAACGACAACGCATGACTCTCTGTAAAGGCAAGTGCCTCGTCAACGAATGTTCCTAACTTCTCCCGATGCTTGGAATCGAGCGTATCCTGCTTCTCGAAGATACAGCTCCCATCCTGACTTACTGCAACGGAGCACACGTTTGTGCTCGTGTCAATATTCAATATACAAGACATAAATGACTCTTATATTCTAAATAACGTGCAAATATACTCCTTTTATTCCATATTTTTTGTACATTTGCAGAAATTTAACGCGAAAAGCTCATGATACTATCAATGACAGGCTACGGGAAAGCTACCGTAGCCTACAAGGAAAAGAAAATCAATGTCGAAGTGAAGTCGCTTAACAGCAAGACACTCGACCTATCAGCACGCATCGCACCCCTCTACAGAGAAAAGGAAATGGAGATACGCCGCCTGCTCGCCCAGAAGCTGGAACGCGGAAAGGTGGATTTCTCCATCTGGATTGAGAAAGAGACGACGGTTGACGCAACGCCCATCAACGCTGCCCTCGTAGAAAACTATTATAATCAGATCAAGACCCTCTCCAAGAACACCGGCATCCCTGAACCGGCCGACTGGTTCACGACACTGCTGCGCCTGCCTGACGTCACGACGAAGACCGAGGTGGAAGTACTTGAAGACGGCGAATGGGAGGCTGCGCTGCAGGCCGTCAACAAGGCGGTAGACAAGCTCATCGAATTCCGCACCCAGGAGGGTGCAGCACTGCAGAAGAAATTTGCCGAGAAGATTGACAATATCGCTGTTCTCTTGAAGAACATCGAACCCCTCGAGCAGAGCCGTGTGCCGAAGATAAGAGAGAAGATCATCGAAGGCCTGAAGCTGATTCCGGAAGTGGAATACGACAAGAACCGTCTGGAACAGGAACTGATTTATTACATCGAGAAACTCGACATCAGCGAGGAAAAGCAGCGGCTCGCCAACCACCTCAAGTATTTCCGGGAGACCATGGACGAGAGCGGACACGGTGTCGGCAAGAAGCTCGGCTTCATTGCCCAGGAGATGGGGCGCGAAATCAATACGACCGGCTCGAAGAGCAACCAGGCAGAGATGCAGAACATCGTCGTCAAGATGAAGGACGAGCTGGAGCAGATCAAAGAGCAGGTGCTGAATGCCCTGTAAGAAGCCCATCACCGCCCATCCTGCTTACCACCCGCCTATTATCGCTTATCACCGCCTACCCCCTCGGAGGAGGCTTCCTCACCCGCAGGAGAGAATACAGAAAATAAAAACCATCATGAGCAAACTTTCATCTGACCACCCGACAACCGGCACATCGCCAGTCACCCAAACACAGGAGGCCGCAGCCCACGACATCCCGTCAGGCGATTCCCTCCTTCAGAGAGGCGGGGGGAGGCTGATCTTCTCCGCCCCTTCCGGTTCGGGCAAGAGCACCATCGTGCAATGGCTGATGCGGGAACATCCGGAACTGCGGCTCGCATTCTCCATCAGCTGTACCACCCGGGCACCGCGCGGTACGGAGCAGAATGGCGTGGAGTACATCTTTCTATCGCCTGAAGCGTTCAAGAAAAAGATTAAGAATGGAGAGTTCCTGGAGTATGAAGAGGTATACGAAAACCGCTTCTATGGTACATTGAAGTCACAGGTGGAGAGCCAGACGGCAGCCGGGCAGAACGTGGTCTTTGATGTCGATGTCAAAGGCGGCTGCAACATCAAGAAGTTCTACGGCGACCGGGCCTTGAGCATCTTCATCCAACCGCCATCGATAGAAGAACTGCGCCGCCGACTCGTGGGCAGACAGACCGACAGTGCCGAAGCCATCGAGAACCGCCTTGCCAAGGCTTCCTACGAACTTACCTTCGCTGACAAATTCGACCGGATCATTGTCAACGACAATCTCGAAAAGGCAGAACAGGAAGCATACGAGATTGTGAAGGAATTTATAGAAAGATGAACATCGGCATCTTCGGCGGTTCTTTCAACCCCATTCACAACGGACACCTCACACTGGCAAAGGCCTTTCTTGAGAAAGAAAAATTGGACGAAGTATGGTTCATGGTATCCCCCCAGAATCCTTTCAAGGCAGACCAGGCACTGCTTGACGATCACCTTCGCCTGAAGCTGGTACAAAAAGCCACAGACAACAATCCGCACTTCAAGGCCTCGGATTACGAGTTCCGTTTACCGAAGCCTTCCTACACATGGAACACCCTCCGGCATCTCAGCAGCGACTTCCCTGCCCATCGCTTCACGCTCCTTGTGGGAGGCGACAACTGGGCTGCCTTCGACCGCTGGTATCATGCCGAAGATATCCTCTCCCATTACCGCCTCGTAGTCTATCCACGCCGTGGCGAGCAGCTCTCAGACAATGCCCTGCCCCCCGGCGTAAGCATCCTCCGTACGCCCTTCATTGATATCAGCAGTACGGAAATCAGACGACGCATCCGGCAGGGAATGTCTGTCCGGGGGCTTGTACCGCCTGTCATCGAGACGGAAGTAGGCCGTCTTTATTAGTCCTTCCGCAGTCTGTTATCGTCCTTCCTCCCATTTAAGCAGATAACACTCCTGCCTCAATCCATTTATTCCGTGACCCGCTGTGACCCCATGAGAAAAACGGACGGAAGAAAGATGTATATATATAGAGGAAAATTCTGGAAGAGCGGGAAGTTTCGTTCAGAAAGGGATAACGTGAACCAAACAACATATTGTATATCAATAACTTACAGTTATTTATGGGGTGGGGGGGGAGCCTCTATGGAACTGCATGGGGTGTCTTCAGGCATCATCCTGTATTCTGTCGCCGTAATCCCTGTACGCCGCTTGAAGAACTTGCACAGCGAACTGAGCGAGACGAACTCGAACTCATTGGCAATCATCTTCAGCGACTTGCTCGTATAGCGCAGTTCCAGCTGGATGAGGATAGCCAGCGTCTTGTCAATCCACTCCTTCGCCGTAATGCCCGTCTCCTTCTTCACCACCATACCCAGATAATGCGCCGTCATGCAGAGCTGAGAAGCGTAAAACTCGATCTCATGCTCCGTCTTGGCATAATCGTTGACCAGCCGGACGAAACGCTCGACGGTCTGCTTGTTGCGCGACCAGCTGCCCCGCTTCGTCACCCGCTTCGCATTATACAGCGATTCGACATAGTTCAGTGCCGATACGAAGAGCGAACCGGCAACCTCTTCATTCACCGTGGACAGATGGACAAGGTTGAAAAGGGTGTGCGTATACTGTCCCCACACCTCCTGCTCCGTGTCGCCCAGGTGGAATACGAAGCACTGGCCTGGCGAGACGAACAGTTCGGGCAGACGGCCGCCGAAGATCGTCTTCATATATTCCTCCGTCAGTGCGATGCCCTCGAAGGTGGTGTCAACCCCGAAAGTATCGGAACTGATTGTCACGCCCCAGTTGAGGAACAGCATATCGCCCGGGCCGCAGCGGTACTTTCTGAAGCCTATGACCGGCTCGCACCATCCGCTTTTGACAATCACCACACGGACAACACTGAACCGGACAGGCTCTCTCTCCTCGATAATCGGTTTGAAGAAAGGATTGCAGCTACGAACCACCAGAAATCTGGAACCCATGTAGATATCGCCCTCTACATGGGCCTTGCCGCTTTTCATATAAGATACAATCTCGTCGAAGTCGGAGACTGCATGAGCAGTTGATTTAATTTCGTCGTTCATTCAGTTATAAATTGCGTTGTAAAGATACTGATTTTATAAAAAGCCACTTGCCCGGATAGTGTTTTTAACAATATAATTAACACAATGACAATATCATTTCTGATCTGTTAACATATGACACGCTTTCGTACATCTCTGTAGTAGCCGAACCCGAATGACCCCCAGTGTCGCCTGGTAAACTTTTCCCATGTAAGTCAGCCATCAGCATCTTGCTGTATATCATAGTGACTGGAATCAACCGGCTTTTCCGGCAGACGTGCTGATGCCCGTCACATACTGTGCTGACGGTAGACACCAGACGTGTTGGCGGCCCGCTCCTTGCAATATATTGCCAGGGACGGGTAAACTTAAGTGCTGGAAAGGAAATGTAGGGGTCCGGTAGACGGTCTGTCCTTCACGTTAAAGCTATACGCCCTACAAGACAGCCATCTACGCATTTAATGAAAGACCCAAAACAGATGTTTGATTTAGCCGAACCACATAGATGGTTTCAATCTTAGGAAAGACAAAATAATTATCAAAAAACGCAGAGACGGATACAATTGAAAAAATCTATAACTTTGCAGCGATAATTAGAGGGCATTCTAAATTGTGTGTACTTAAAAAAGATTAACCCAAAGTGGATGCTTTTTCAGCTTAAAAAAATGAAACATACAGTCGGCGGGAGAAAAACAGAAATCTCGCCTGAAACTGTTGCATCCCTTATACATTATAAGGAATATATCCTAATTAAAACTATAAATTATGATGAAAGAAAATCAAGTGAAAAGGAGAATGTACATCACTCCTCAAATCGAGATTGCTCGTATCAAGATGTCTTGCCACCTGCTGGAGGCATCTTATCCAGGTCAGCATAATCCTGCACAAAAAGGAGGGGAGGTAGGCGAAGATCCTGCGGGCCAGAATGATGCAAAAGGTGCGATATTCTCTCAGGGAGGAGTTTCTAGTTGGGAAGATTAAACATAACAACATAAAAAGAACAGAAATGAATATCAAATATTTTATTGCAGCTTCAGTCCTGATGGGATTCATGGCAAGCTGCTCAAGTGACGACCTTTCCCAAAACAGCACGGACACCGGGAAGGAGACAGAGAATACAAGTCTGACAGCTTTCGCTTCGACAGAGCAGACGAATAATATAAGTACCCGGACATCCATGGATTACAGCACGGGGAATTTCTTTTGGGAAAAGGACGACAAGCTCTATGTAAAAGACGATGACGGTGGTTTCCAGACAAGCAGCAATGCCGTCGATGCCGACAGGCAGGCTGCTTTCAAGTTTATGATGCCAGGCAAATATACAAAACAAGAATACAAAGTCTATTATCCTGGAGCAAAGACCAAGGAAGACCATGTGGTTATCTTAGACCAGCAGAAACAGACTGCACCTGATGACACAAAGAACTTCGGAGAGAACGGAGACTGCGGTCTCGGCAAGGCAACACTGGAAAACGGACAGTATAAATTCAAGCTCGACCACATGGTGTCTTTTCTCGCACTCCAGCCCTTCACGAGCCGGGAACTCAAGTCGACTTATATCACGGCAATTGACGTGGAAACGTCAGGAAGCGAGAACATAGCCGGTCCCTACACACTTGATGCGCAACAATACAAACTGACAGGTACCAGAGATAAAAAGACCATCACGCTTACAACCAAGGGGACAGGGACCTACAAAAATGGATTCCGTCTGACGAAGCTCGACCCTGGCGTTGAACCTTACCGTGCGTTTGTTATCATCGCACCTGGCGAGCACAAACTGACCATCAGGTATCACCTGAAAGACATCAAGACCAAAGTGGAGGGTGTCATGACCAAAACGCTTACATCAAAAGAATACAAAGCGAACAACATCTACGATATCAAATCAAGGTTAGACATGGAGGAATATAGTGCCAAGGTCTATATGTGGGATGCCCTTAACGATTATTGGAACGGATACGAGGCCGTACAGCCTTTCCTCAATTCTGACCCTGCAAATAACAACTATCCCAAGAATGAGAGTGACAGTAACAACCGCTGGTACAACACCACGCAAATGAAAACTACTGGAACAAAGCAGGCCCAGCATTCGGCAAAAGACTGTCCCAACATCAACGAGGCCTTATGGTATGTATTCAAGGGCGACCCGCATTGGGATAACATCAAGCTGTGGACAATCGGCGGGTACCTGTACAAGGGTGGTATATGGTTCAAAAACGCATTAACCATCGCTTCAGACAATGGTGGACTGGACGTTGAGTCCTTAAAGACTTCATTTGAAGGTAAAGACTACCGTAATGGTACAAAAGTGCAACAAGATGAGTTCCCTAAAAAATATACTCTCACTTCTGAACAGAAGACTCCACCTACCGATAAGACCAACTACTTCTATTTACCTGCAATAGATAATTACCTGGAGGGGAGAATAAGAAATGGAGATGGTCGTGGTATGGGCTTAGAAGGGCAATACTGGACATCCACCTGCTATGGCCTTCACGAGTCTGCAACAAGCCCCTACTACTCTGGAGCTTTCAACATTACCGTCAAAGAAAGCCACATAGGTATATATAGGAGCGGTCGTGACAACGGTATGAGATGCGTAAAATTCCAGTAAATCTGATTTCACGTAATAGTATTCTTCTGTAAATTTTAATAGAAACAGAATATAAAAGAGATGGGAGACGAGAGAATACGTTTCCCATCTTTTCTTTCAAAAGGCTTCCTCTTTTATCAGCCTTCAAAAACAAAAAGCAAAATAGAAAAGAGAATAATAATCAAAGTTCTGTTATCACTCTAAAAAACAACAGTATGGACTTAAAGAGCTACACAAGAGGTTTCGTTGCTTTATCACTGTTTATCAGCTTCTCTTCTCAGGTTTATTCAATAGGAGGGAGGACACCTCTCGCTGGGTCATTCTCCAAAAAGCATACCATCTTTCAGGCTGCACCTGACACCCTGGACAAGCCTGCTAATGTCTTTCCAGGCGACCATAACCCCGCACACCACGAAGAAGAGGTTGAAGAAGAAGGGATGCACATTGCAAGCGACCACACCCCTGCACACAAGATCATACTTGAGGAGACGGAAATCCGAGACTTAGACAATATCCGGAACTCCCCTGACGACCTATCCGAGCAAGGTTTCCACATACCACGCATGGACATTCACATTGACGGAGGAGCCTTCGTCACCGACAAAAAGAACTTTCTCAAGGCACTGATAAAAATAGACGGGGGCGGATATTATCCGGACATGACAGACTCTGTCTGGATAAGGGGAAGAGGCAACAGTACCTGGAATGCAGACAACCCTCATGACAAGAATCCGTACCGGCTGAAGTTCAGGGAGAAGGTATCTCCCTTTGGACTGGAAAAGGGGAAAAACTGGATACTGCTTACCAACAAACAAAGACATTCCATGATGGCAAATGCCATAGGCATGAAAGCTGCCCGCCTGGTGCGTGTGCAGGCTGCCAACCACATCATTCCGATAGACCTTTTTATCAACGGAGAATATCGTGGGAACTATAACTTCACGGAGAAAGTGGGATTAGCTGACAACAGTGTAAAACTGGCAGACCAGTCACGGGCTGCGTTACTTGAACTGGACACCTATTTCGATGAAACGCATAAGTTCCATTCCAACCTCTACAATTTACCTGTCAACATAAAAGACCACCATTTCAGAAAAGGCGAAAAAGCCGCAATGTTGGACTACATTCAGACAGGATTCGACCAGCTCTGCTTTGCACTGCAAAACGAGGGAAAGATTTCGCATCTTGTTGATGTAGACCAGCTCGCACGATATCTTATGGTGAACGAACTGATCGGGAATTATGAAATCATGCATCCGAAGAGCCTTTTCCTTTATAAGGAAGACTTTACTTCGCCAGACAGTAAATTCGTCTTCGGTCCGATATGGGACCTGAACTGGACTTTCGGATATGAACAGGACCGTGACTATGGCACTGCCGATCCCAAGATTGACTTCTGGAATGCGCCAGCCCACTTTGAAAACAAAAGATTCATCAACGACCTGCTATTTAAAGATAGGTCTGTATACCAAGCCTATTGCAAGGTGTGGGCTGATTTTATGGAAAATCACTTGCAAGAATTACTTGATTACTGTGACGTCTATTATCAATATACTAAAGACTCATTCTTGAAGAATGCGGACAAATGGAGTGACGGGAAAGACTATCGGACCGTAGCACAGAACATGAAGAATTGGCTGGAAAGACGTGCTCATCACATCTATTCACGTCTTTCCTCTCAGCCCCCTTCCCAAGGCAAGACTTCTACAACAGGAAGTATCAAAGCCTATGAAGCTCCAGCGAACAGAGGCAACGTCACCTATACCTTACAAGGTATACGCATAAAAGACCAAAAGCAAGGAACGTATAGCGAGCTTACACCAGGAATTTATATCGTCGGAGGTGTGAAAATCGCAGTAACAAACCGATAGGCTAAAACAGCCCTCATTGTGGGCTACAGAATCATCTACAATATAAAATTGTAGCCTAAATGTTGACATCCTCACAAAATAGAGCTACCTTTGCAGGTAAATTCTATGCGCATAAATGAAATACAGAGAGAAAGCCATCTGCCTGTTGAATAAGGTGTGGCAGCCCATCAGGGACAATGCCTCATTCTTCGTTTTCATGTACCTGATAGGGATATTCGTGTCGTATGCCGAACTGCCATCCGACAATCCCGAGGAAAAAGTGTACGGAAACCTGTGGCTGGAGCTGTTCCTCGACCTTTATATAATAGGCATCTTCCTTGCGCTGCTGCCACGGAAGCTCCGCCGGTGGGTACGTGGCCTCCTGTATGTCATCGCCTACGGAACAAGCTTTGCCGAACTGTTCTGCTGGGTGAAGTTCCAGTCGACGCTGAATCCCTCCATGCTTCTTCTCGTCAGTGAGACCAATGGCCGTGAGGCCAGCGAGTTCTTCAGCAGTTACTTCACTACCGACCTTCTTGCATCGAGTGTGGGCGTGTTAGGGCTGATCCTGCTTGTCCATATTCTTACTGCTTTCTGCAGAAAGACCATGCTGCCGGCAACTTTCAGACGGCGGGCAGCGGTCTGGAAGCAGCGGCTTGCTCTCATGCAGCCAGCCCTGGGATTCATCGGTCTTGTACTGCTTGTCTGGTCGGTAGTCAGATCCGCACACAACAAAAGGGAAATAGCGCAGATATTCTCGCTGGACACCATCGGCTCCGTAGAACATGAGCTGACGACCCGCAAGTGCGCCGAGTTCTATCTTCCGGTCTACCGTCTTGTATTCAGCATCTTCTCCAACGAGCTGGCATCGAAGCAAATCGACCGCCTTATCGAGGCAAAGGACAAGGTGGAAGTGGACAGCTGCTCGTTCACTTCGCCGAACATCGTCCTGATTATCGGCGAGAGCTACGGAAAGCACCACTCAGAGCAGTATGGATACTTCATGCCCACAACACCACGGCAGATAAAGCGTGAGAAGACAGGCCTACTGGTGCCGTTCAGCGATGTGGTATCACCATGGAATCTGACCAGTTTCGTTTTCAAAAATGTCTTTTCCCTTCATGTGGCAGGCGAGAAGGGAGAGTGGTGTGACTATCCACTCTTCCCGGAGCTGTTCCGCAAGGCAGGCTACCATGTGACCTTCCTCACCAACCAGTTCCTGCCCAAGGCAAAGGAAGCCGTGTACGACTTCAGCGGCGGATTCTTCCTGAATCACCCGGAGCTATCGCAGGCAATGTTCGACACACGCAATACGCAGCTGTACCGCTTCGACTGCGGTTTGCTCGACGACTATGACAAAAACCAACGGCAGCACAACACGGAGCACAACCTCATCATTTTCCACCTCATCGGACAACACGTCAACTACCAGCAGCGTTATCCGAGTGACCGCCATCACTTCCGGGCAGAGGACTATGCAGACCGGCGCCCCGACCTTGACTTGAAACGGCGGAGCACACTGGCAGACTACGACAATGCCGTGCTGTACAATGACTCCATCGTGGACCAGATCATCAGGAGATTCGAAAGTCAAGATGCCATCGTCATCTACATGCCTGACCACGGAGAGGAATGCTACGAGGGCAACCGCGGCTTCATCTGCCGCAACCATTCTGCTGCCATCGACTACGACCTGGCTCACTACGAGTTCGAAATTCCGTTCTGGATTTACTGTTCACACAAATATACAGTGAAGCATCCCGGTATCTTCCAGGAAATCGTCAGTGCCAAGGACCGCCGATTCATGACGGACGCACTGCCGCACATGCTGCTTTACCTGGCCGGCATCAAGACAAAAGATTACCATGCAGCGTACAATCTCCTTAGTCCGCAATACGACGAGAAGCGACCGAGAATACTCAAGAATACAACCGATTACGACCGACTCGCAAAAAAGAAGAAATGAAAAAGGAACTCTTGACAAAGACGGAATGCAATGCGTTGCGAGGGCTTGCCATCATTGGCATTTTCCTGCATAACTACTGCCACTGGCTGAGACCGGTGGTAAAAGAGAACGAATACCAGTATTTCCAGCACAATGCCGACTGGTTCTGGAGTGCGCTGCAAGGACCTTGGAACGAGCTGTTCTTCTTTCACGTGCTTTCTTTCTTCGGACATTACGGCGTACCGGTTTTCCTGTTCCTGTCTGCCTACGGACTGACGATGAAATATGAGAGAACAGCAGATAACACCGGCATCCGTCAGGTACAGGGAGGTCTTCCTCTGTTGAGGTTCGTCAAATATCACTGGCTCAAACTTTTCCGCATGATGATCGTGGGGTTCGTCGCATTCACTATGCTGGATGCCGTCACACCCGCCCCCCATACCTATACCGTGATGGACATCATCGCCCAGATGGGCCTGTTCAACAATGTGCTGCCAATGCCGGACAAGATCATCTGGCCAGGGCCCTACTGGTTCTTCGGGCTGATGATCCAGCTCTACATCGTCTACCGACTGTTCCTTTATCGCAGACACTGGGCGTGGACTGTCGCCTTGATCGCAGTCTGCACCGCCATCCAGCTGGTCTGTGACCCTGAAGGCGAGGCATTGAACCGCTGGAGATACAACTTTGTCGGCGGTATGCTGCCGTTCGGTTCTGGGCTGCTCTATGCAAGATATATGCGTCCCTGGAATACGGCAACCCACATTGCAGCTTTCCTTGTCTCCATGCTGTTCATTCTGCCCATGAGCCTCAACTATCTGACATGGTACTTCGTGCCACTTGCCGTCTGTACTGCTGCTGTCAGCTTTGTGAAAATACTGGGTCGTCTGGAAATTGCGGTCAACAAACAGGCTACACCGCTGACGGACATTCTTTCATGGACAGGCGGTATCTCGGCGGCCCTTTTCGTCTGCCATCCCATCACAAGAAAGATTTTTATTCCCATCTCACGCTCAGGAGACTACTGGACAGGTCTGCTGCTTTACATCATTTCCTCTCTCTGCCTGGCATGGCTGTTCAGGGAACTGATGAAAAGGATACCAAGTCCGGAACTAAAGTAAAAGCATACGATTCCTTCGATGAAAGCAATGAAGATAAAGGACATCGAACTAGCCAACATAAGCCGTTACCGCAGCGAACTGATGGGAGCAGCTATGCTCTTCGTCATCCTCTTCCACGTGGGACTGCCACGAGAGGACACTTTCTTCGGTCTGCGGAGGATGGGCAACATCGGTGTGGACATCTTTCTTTTCCTGAGCGGCATGGGGCTGTGGTTCTCATGGACGAGACGACCTTCCCTGCGCCACTTCTTCCAGCGTCGTTTCCTGCGCATCTATCCTGCATGGATTGTCATGGCCTCCTTGTATTATATTCCTGATTACCTTGGAGTCAGCATCGTAGGACATAGCGGACACAGTACCAGCATCATCGACCTCATCGGCGACATCACGATCAACTGGGATTTCTGGCTGCATGATGAACTGACCTTCTGGTACATCCCGGCAATCATGTTCCTCTATGTCGCCAGTCCATTTTACATGAACCTTATCATCCGCCACCCCATCTACCGCTGGCTGCCAGTGACCATGATCATGTGGTGTATCCTTGTACAATACGTCACACCAATCCATGAAGCTGTAGGGCATCTGGAAATCTTCTGGAGTCGTGTTCCCATTTTTTTCATCGGAATCAATATGGCGGCAGCGGTGGAACGGAAAGAGACGATGGACGGGGCTTCCATCTGGATGATCGGACTGATGTTCATCATGGCACTCGCCTCAAGCATCTTTCTGGAACAGGTGAAGCACGGACAGTTCCCCCTCTTTCTGGAACGAATGCTCTATATTCCCCTTACGGTTACGGCCATCCTCCTGCTGAACCGCATCTTCCGCCGTCTGCCAGACACTGCCAACAGACTGTTCCGACTTATCGGCACACTGAGCCTGGAGGCTTACCTCATCCATGACCACTTTGTACTGGAATATATCGAACAGGTCGGATGGGGCTACTGGCCTACTTTCCTCATAACGACGGCTATTACGGTCATGCTGGCATGGCTTCTGCACACATTCATAGAGCGTATCGTCACACCCATAGAAAAAAGAATAAGATGAAGAACCTCATCCGATTAATCCGTCCACATCAGTGGATAAAGAACCTTGTCGTTCTCCTCCCTGTTTTCTTCGGAGGAGCGCTGCTGCACCCTGAGGCGATTTATGCCGGAATTACCACAGCATTGTCGTTCAGTCTTGCAGCCTCATCCATCTACTGTCTAAACGACATTGTGGATGTGAACGATGACCGGCAGCATCCTCTCAAATGCCATCGCCCGATGGCTTCCGGAGCTATCAGCATTGCACAGGGCTATCTGCTGATGGGGATGATGTTTGCCCTCTCGATGATTTCAACCTTTCTCTTGTATGAACATCAGGCTGAGACGGCCAGCGTGATACTTTGCTACTGGCTGCTGAACATTGCCTACTGCCTCCGGCTGAAGCGATATGCCATCATAGACGTATGTATTGTTGCCTTCGGGTTTGTCCTCCGTATCCTTGCCGGCGGCTATGCCACGGACATCCGTCTGAGCAAGTGGATCGTGCTGATGACCTTCTTGCTGATGCTTTTCCTCTCCTTTGCCAAGCGGCGGGACGATGTCATAAGAATGAACGAGACGGGGCATGCACCACGTCAGAACACCATTCGCTACAACCTTACGTTCATCAACCAGGCAATTACAATAACAGCCAGTGTTACTCTGGTATGCTACATCATGTACACGGTAAGCCCCGAGACCATTCAGAACTTCCATACGGACTATCTCTATCTGACAAGCGTATTCGTACTGGTAGGCTTGCTTCGATATATCCAGATTTCCGTCGTCGACAAAAAAAGCGGCGACCCCACAAAAATCATACTTCACGACCGCTTCATGCAGTTTACCGTGCTGGCATTCGGCCTGGCCTTCCTGTTCATCATCTATGTGCTCAAAAACATTCAGTAAATTTCATAAGACATTCCGTAATCATCAGATTACCTTATACATGACATAAAACGACCAATCAAACATGAAGAAAATTTATGCCTTCGATTTCGATGGGACGCTGACCACCAAGGACACACTGCTTGAGTTCATCCGCTTTGCAAAAGGCAACGTAGGATTGGCCGTTGGTTTTCTATACTATTCTCCTCTGATTATACTGATGAAACTGCATCTTTACCCTAATTGGAAAGTGAAGCAAAAGATTTTCGCATGGTTCTTCAAAGGAATGGCAATCGGCGATTTCGAAAGGCTTTGTCTGGTCTTTTCCCAGCAGAGCCGTCAGCTGATTCTTCCTGCAGGGATGGAAATGATAAAAAAAGCACTGGAGGAAGAAGATTCGGCAGTTGTAATCATCAGTGCAAGCATAGACAACTGGGTACGTCCTTTCTTCGATGGAATCGGAGGAAACATCAACATTCTGGGGACTCAGATTGAAGTAAGCAATGGCCGGCTTACAGGACGATTCGTATCAAAAAACTGTTACGGACAGGAGAAAGTCCGCCGCCTTACGGCACTCTATCCAGAGAGAGAGAACTATGAACTGATCGCATTCGGCGACAGCAGAGGCGACAGGGAACTGCTGGCATACGCAGACAAAGCCTTCTACAAACCTTTCAGAAACAAAAAGAGAAATGCAGGGAACAGATATGAAGCATAAGAAGAAAATCGATGAAATCGTGCGTTTCTTTACTGTAGGCGTATTGGCAACAGGCATCCAGTATGGTACTTATCTGCTGATGATTGGCTGGCTGCACCCTCTTGTTGCCAACACCTTTGCTTACCTTGTCAGCTTTACCTTCAACTATGCCGCCTCGGTACGTTATACCTTCCAGGTAAAGTCTACCACCAAACGCTACATAGGTTTTGCTTTTTCACACGTTATCAACTATCTCTTACAGACCGGCTGCCTCCATGCCTTCCTTGGGCTGGGGCTCAGCAAACAGACCGCAATGCTTCCCATGTTCGCTGTCTGCGTACCCATCAACTTCCTGCTGGTGCGTTTCTTCCTGCACAAGGAGTAACCGGACCCTTTGCCTACCATGGAATCTGTCGTCGGATGGATTCATGAGAAAGGACTTTGCCCTCCAGAAAACTCCACCTCAAGATGCCTTGCCGACGTTTGCATTACGACTTATCCCCCATATTCCTTTGTTTAGTCTGCTTTAATTCGTAACTTTGCAGCCACTAATCAAAACGGCTCAATGCACATATTCAAGGTTTTCAAGGTGAAGAAGGAAGAACGCTGGCTGGCACTTGTCATGCTTGTGGTCTTTATCGCATTCAACGTCCTTGTCATTGCCAGCCATTATCATGTCTACACCATGGGAGCACACGGTGGATTCTGGAGCATCTTTACCAAGAACTTCCGTATTTCGGGTTATGATAATTGGTCGTGGATAACCATTTCTGGGATGCGCATCCATTTCGAGACCATACGTCATCCTCTCTATCTTACCTTTCTTTATCCCCTCTACCTACTGGACAACTGGCTCATCCATACAGTAGAGTACAATTTTGCCGTCTACTTCATGGCAGCCATCATCGTCTTCTCAGCTCTTTATGCCGTGCTTTTCATGTACCGTATTCTCCGTGAAGTCCTGGAACTGAAACGCTTTGATGCAACCCTGCTCACTGTCCTGCTTTTTTCTTTCGGGCACGTTCTTGTTCCAACCATGGTACCCGACCATTTCATCATTTCCATGATGCTTCTTACAATGACTCTCTATATCACAGGTATGAAGATGAAGAAAGGACACCTGCTCACAGCATGGCAATCGTGTATCCTTACTTTCTTCACAGCAGGCATGGCAACGTCCAACGGAGTGAAGACACTACTGGCAGGGGTATTCACAAACGGGAAAAAGTTCTTCACATGGAAATATATATCCTTTGGAATCATACTCCCGATCCTACTGCTGCTGGGCATCCAACAGTCACAATACTATCTGCTGGAAGTACCACAGAAAACTGTCATACACAATATTGAGAATGTCAACAAGAAAAAAAATGCCGGGAAAGTGGAACAGTACACCCTTGAACGCGAGATGTGGCTGAAATCGCATACAGGAGAAAATGCCGGCAACAGCACTATCGGAAAACTGATGGATATTTCCACACCACGTTGCAGGACACTGGTGGAGAACTTCTTCGGCGAGTCCATCCAACTCCATCAACAATACTTGCTGAAAGATGTTTCCTGGGATCGCCCTGTATTCGTTGCTTACAACTGGACAGCCAATTACATCATCGAGGCTCTTGTCGTTCTGCTTTTCATCTGTGGTATCACACTCGGCTATAGAAAACGGTTCTTCCAGATGCTGCTTGCATGGTTTGCCTGCGACATGACACTGCACATCCTTCTGGGCTTCGCCATCAATGAGGTGTATATCATGATGGCAGGCTGGGCATTTATCATTCCGATAGCCTACAGCTACCTTCTCAAGGAACTTCCCCCAAAGCTGCAGTGTACGTGCCGATCGCTGCTTGTTGTCCTCACCATCTACCTGTGGATTTACAACGCTGGCCAGACCGCCCTTTATCTGACTTCTCAAATATGCTGATGCAGATTTTCAAGATAAAAAAGGAGGAACGTTCCGCTGCCGGACTGTTCTTTTACTGGCAACTGTTGATGCAGATTGCAGTCATCATCCGTTACTATCCCCGATTCTCTGTCATCACAAAGGATTACAGGAAGGTATTCCTCGACTGGTTCCACATTTCAGGCTTCGACCCGTTGACCTATTGCGTTGTGACGGACTGGTCTACTGCCTACAATGTGTACCGGCATCCACTTCTGGCATTCTACTTTTACCCGGTCTATCTGATCAACCGGGCACTGATGGCACTGACAGGTGTCAACTGTACACAGTTTCTCGTAGCAGCCCTTCTGCTCTTCTGTTCGCTTTACGCCTTCCTCCTGATGATCAGAATAGGCAGAGAACTAATCTATCTTTCCCAGAAAGAGGCAACCTTATTGGGCTTCCTGCTCTTCTCTTTCGCATATGTCATGCTGTCCGCTATATCACCCGACCATTTCATATTCTCTCTCTTTCTGATCCTAATCGTTATCTATGTTACCGGAAAACAGATGCAGGAAGGCAGATGCCTGAAGAAAGGGCAAACCATCCTGCTTTTCCTTCTTACAGCAGGCATATCGCTCAACAATGGGCTAAAAGTGATCTTAGCCAATTGCTTCAGCAGAGGCAAAAACTTCTTCCGTCCCTCTAATCTTCTTTTTGCAATACTCCTGCCCTCCGCTGCCCTCTGGGGATTCAGCGAATGGGAAAACAAGACCTTCGTAGCCGACGGCGTACATACAAGACAGGTGAAACGTGCCAGAGCTATAAAAAATGAGAAAGCTCACATGCTGGCCGTTTTCCGCGATACGACACAGCTGAAAGACAGTGCTGGCCAGGTGGCAGCCTTTGACAGAATATGGAAAATCCATCGGCAGGGACAAATCAGAGAACGGGACAAAGAGCCACAGTATGCCCATGCCGGCACACCAGTCAGCAAGCGGCCGTTTCTGAACTGGACGGATATAACCACATCACGTGCCACAACCCTCGTGGAGAATCTCTTCGGTGAGTCAATACAACTGCACAGCTGCAACACATTAGGCGATGTCATGCGCGACCGTCCGGTAATCGTACACTACAGCTGGCCAGGCAACTATATCATAGAGGCCGGCATCGTCCTGCTCTTTGCTGCAGGACTGTGGGCAGGCAGACGAAGCCGGCTTCTGTGGCTCGCCTTTTCCTTTTTCTCCCTCGACATGATTCTCCACATCGGTCTGGGCTTCGGCATCAACGAAGTCTATATCATGACGGCACACTGGGCGTATGTCATCCCTATCAGCATCGGCTTCCTGATCAAAGGCAGTACAGGCAAGAGGAGAAATGCCATAACAGCCCTGACCGCCGTCCTCACCCTGTATCTCATCACTTATAACAGTATCCTGACCCTTCTTTCACTTTGACACACTATGCAGACAAAACCATCCGTTTCCATCGTCCTCTGCACTTATAATGGCGAGAAGTATCTGCGCGAACAGCTCGACTCCCTGCTGGCGCAGACATACCCACTGCATGAAATCATCGTCCAGGATGACGGCTCAACGGATGGAACATGGGAGATACTGGAGGAGTACAGGAACGAAAATGCAGTAATGCACATTTTCCACAACGAAAGCAAACAGGGTGTAAACCCCAACTTCCTCTCTGCCATCCACAGAGCGACAGGCGATTTCATCGCCATATCCGACCAGGACGATATTTGGGAAGCAGACAAGATCGCCTGCCAGATAGACTGCATCGGCAACCAGTTGCTCTGCAGCGGACTGTCTCGTCCGTTCTCTTCCGACGGCTCTTTTGCACACTTCGACGGCAGGGAACGCAACGTAAACATCTTCCGCATGATGTTTCTTTGTCTGCCGGGGCACACCCTTCTTTTCAGACGCGAGCTTGCGAGCATGCTCCCTCCAGTACATCATCCTTTCTTCCAGGTGTCCTTCTATGATGCAGCACTCTGCATCACTGCTTCAGCCTACAACAGTATTGCTTTCTGCAACAAGGTACTGGTAAACTTCAGAAGACACACCGGCGCCGCCACCTACAACAACTACAGCCACAGCCTCCCGTCCTGGGGAAATGCCCTGTACGAACTTACATGGGGGCTGCGCCATTACCATGAAATGCGTTCCAGAGCATTGCCGCTCTTTAAGGGGAAACTGGCACTGATGCAGACAATAGAGACCGAAAACACCGATTTCATCGAAGCAAGAAGGGCTATGGAACTGGAGACACAACGTGGCCTACGAGCCTTCCTCCAATTGCAATACCTGTTCGGAAAGAACTATCGGAAACTATTCCAGACCCCCGGCGGCAGTCTTGCCAAGCTGCTCCGTGCCCTGCTCTATCCCATCATGCAACTTTACATGTACCACTAATTCTTCCGGCAGAGAAAATAGCCGATACAATCCTTCTGAATCCGCGAGCCAGACACTTTCATCACAGAAAGATAAAGCAAAGCCGCTACAACAAGTCTTGCCAGCAGCAGTAGGACAAGGGGCTTGATCCATAAGGTGACATAAAAAGTGACAGCCATGACAACCGCCGAAACCAGCAGATAAGGACTGACATCCTTCATAACGTCCCACAAACGAAGTCCAATCTCCCGGCCGGCAAAAAACTGCCATACAGACAACCAGAGAATCGTCACCGCTGTATAGATGCTCACCATGAATACGACACCTTCCTGACGGCACACGATGACGAAGACGGCCTGCGCCACAATCAGCAGAATGGTACACCACATATATATGGCCGACTTTCCACGACTGATAATCAGATTCTGATACATCGTATAAAAAGGCAGGAAAGCACCGCTGACACAAAGGATGCGGAGCAGGGGAATGCTGTCCTCCCACTTGTCGGATATCAGCAGAAGGATAAATTCCCGTGCAACCATCGACAGTCCGAACATGGCCGGAAACGCAAAATAGGCCGTGAAACGGAGCATCTTGCGGAACACATGAACCTGTCGGACAAGGTCGGTGTTCACCTCCACAAGCACCGGCTGTGCCACCTGTGAGACTGTTCCTGAGACGAAAGTGCTCGCCATCGTGTCCCACTTGAAAGCCTGCGAGAAGTTGCCCACCGCCTTTGCGGGATAGAGCCGCCCGAAGACAAACGTCAACAGATTTTGGCTCAGTGTGTTCACAATAGTTGTTATCAGTATCTTGTACGAGAAAGAAAACATGGAACGTATGGGAGTGAAGTCTATCTTCAGTGACGGACGCCAGGGAATAATAAAAAATCTCCACAGACTGGTCATGGCAATATACAGTACCTGCTGCCAGGCCAGACTCCAGTAGGCATATCCCCTGAAAGCAAGAATGACACCCACGACACCGGACACCAACAGCGATGTAACTCGGAGCAGCGTGGTCTCCTTCACCATAATATTTTTGAACAGATAGGCCGCCGGTGCCGTCCCGACCGAAGAAAAAAGCAGAGAGGCAAAGACGAGACGTGACAGACTGATAAGTTCAGAATGGCGGAAGAAGGCAGCAATCAACGGGGCAGAAAGGAACAGAACTGCATAAGAAGCCCAGCCGACAAGCGTACTGAACCAGAACACCGCATTATAGTCGTTGTTCCCTGGACGTTCGATATTGGCCAATGCTGATGTGAAACCACTCTCCTGCAAAGCACCTGCCACAGCCGTGAATACAGCCAGCATACCCACCAGCCCATAGTCAGCCGGTGAGAGCAGACGTGCCAGGAAAATTCCAATCACGATATTCAGCAGCTGCATCGTTCCGTTGTTCAATGCCCCCCAGAAGAGTCCTCTGGCTGTCTTCTCCTTGAGTGTCTCGTTGCCCATTAGTTAAATCATCATTGTAAAACACATAAGCCGCAGCAGAATAGCCGCAACGGTATTCCATGCCCTCCACAGCAGTGCCGATTTACAGAATCACATCCCCGGCTATGGTCACAATCCTTTGAGGAGTCCGACAGGTTCTTGACCATCCAAAGGACATACAGAAGATTCTTCTGTGTGCAAAAGTACGGCTTTTCCATTGAAAAAACAAATCTGAGGAACAAAGTAATCCATGGATAAAAACATGTAGCCGGTTCCAGACAAAAGTAGCGGCAGCCGTTCCACCGCCACCTCTCCATCCGCCATGCCGGCTTCCTTGCAGCTCACCCTTGTTGTTCACACGTTGTTTCCTCCTGCAATCTGATGTGAGAAATGGATAAGGAACACTCCGAGAAACTCCTTGAACCCACCTCATAAAAGTCCATCCCATACTCCTACCTTTCTGGCAATCCTACAATCAGCCAGAAATAGGACCTTTACCTATATCCCTAGAGCGGACACTGCATCTAAACTTCAGATTTGTATTGTTAAGCTATATTGTTAATCAATGCTAAATACCCAAGAAAGAAATAAGAAGACAATGCTTAATAAGAAAACTTTTAGCTATTTTTGCAATCGAAATAATTTATATGGTAAACATAGAGTAGAAAAAAGAATCGTTCATTCAGACAAAGAAAATTATTTAGGCAACGAAATTAGATTGACCACAGCTGTCTTGGATAGCGAAAAAACGGTTTAATCAAGCTGCTTGCCAACACCTCCTCTGCTGAGGGGGAGACTGTGGAGACCTGTCATCACCCATCGTTTCCTGCCTGCAGGTACTGATGTGGCGGAGATTTCCTGTGTACCTGTTCGTTTAGTGATAGACAGGCAGTTTGACAAATAACCCGACAGATAATTAGATCAAGGAATATTACACACATTTTTAACACATGAAGAGAGTTTTACTATCATTCGCTGCCATCTTATGGATGGTGGCGACGTATGCAAAGGTGACCGTGACACAAGAGCCGGACGGGACAGTGACGATTGCCGTGAAAGGAGAAGCCGGGCAGATTGGAACAGAAAAAGAGAATTACGGCAACAAGACGTATGAATACACCAATGCTGTTTCATCTTATGCAAGTCAAATCAAAGCTGTCCAAAATGTAATCGTGAAAGGTAATATCAATGCTACTGATGTAAAGACGCTGGTAGCAAAGAATGCTGTCGCAAACAAGTGGACGCTGAATACACTTGACATGGGTGGAGCTACAATTGAGAAGATAAAAGTAGAGGGTAGTGAGTGGTATGCCAGTGCACATACTTTCATGCCAAATGATCAGACATTTATTCAGAGCAAGACTTTTGTGTTGCCTTTGGCAAAGGATGGTATTCTTCCTGATTACTTCAGGGCTTGTCTTGGGAATGCTAGTACGGTTCCAGTAACAGAAAGGATAATCCTTCCTGAAGGGTATACGAAGATTGGGAAAAGTGCTTTTAAGAATGTTGCAAGTCTCTCTTCTATCGTATTACCCAATACGCTCGTCTCTGTAGAAGATGAAGCATTTGTGGAGTGTCATAGTCTCAAAGTAATAGTTTTCCCTGCCAGTTTGAAGTCGTTGGGTGACAAGGTCTTCTCAAACACAAAGCTCATGGATGTCTACTTCCTCGGTAAAGAAGCACCGATTGTACATGCAGAAACCTTTGACGATGGTACATATAGGGGCTTTGATAGTTTCAATCCGAATGCTAAAGATGAAAGCGGAAACCCAATTGGAGATATAAAGAATGGCTATGCGGAGCGCAGAAACTACGTGAATGGTGCGAATACGTTTGGCCTGTTACACCTCCGTGCCGACCTCACCGATGATGAACGTGCAAAATATACAGATATTACTCGTCAGTATAAGGTTGAAAAAGATGCAAATGGAAGTGGCTTCTATCACGCCTTCTACGACCTTTATTATGGTAAGATGAAGATCTGGCCGGGCAGCTATTCTTATCAACATACCCGCGAAGATGCGGATGATGGTAAACTTTGGGACGGTGTAACTACTTACGACAAGGACAAGTATCAAGGTCTGCACCGCTTCTCTCTGACGGTTTCCAACATCTATAATGACGATACAAAGAAATGGCCTTTCGACCGCATCAAAAGTGCCGACCAATGGTGGACCATCTGTATACCGTTCAGTATGACCAAGGCACAGGTGCGTGCGGTGTTCGGCGATGATACGGAGGTCTGCAAGATGAATGCCATTGTCCGCGACGCAAACCACAAACGCATTACCCTGAAGTTCCAAGACGAGCAGATGGCAAAGGCCATCAGCGATGATGCCGTAGTACTTCAGGCAAACATCGCCTACATGATTTTCCCGACCAAGCCACTCGCTTCCGGTGAAAAATACATAATGGAGAACTATCAGATGGAAACCGGTTCGCCGGAGCCTACCTTCGTAAAGCCTACCCTTCTTCCGGCAGGTTCTGGTGACAACGGATATACCTACCGTTTTATCGGTACTTACCTCTCACAGTGGCAGCAGGGCGTAGACAACGGAAAGGGATTCCCTATCTATATGCCAAAGCACAGCTACTTCCTCGGACAGAGCGGCGACAAGCACGTCTTCTTTTATCAGACAGGCGAAACAGGCAGATGGAATCCGTTTACGGCTACCGTGCAGGTGTTCAAAGGGCAGTCACACGACAATATCGACGACTCCTTCAACGAGGCGTCCGGTGCGAAGACCGTCTCCCTCTTCGGACTGGCAGATGATTCCACCGGCATCGATGAACTGGCTGTGGAGTTCGGCAAGGGGAAGAATTCTGTCAAGGCGGTCTATAATCTGAACGGACAGGCAGTACGTCAGGGTACAGACAGTCTTCAGGGACTGGGACACGGCATCTATATCGTGAATGGAAAGAAGTATGTTGTACGTTAATTCAGGAAACAAAATGAGCAAGCACATTTATACAACACCGGCGTGCATCGTTGCCGGTATAGACATGGAACAGCATCTGCTGCAGACAAGCCGTAACAGTGAGACGGGAAACAAAGAAACATCCACCAACAAGGACAAACCGCATTACAATGATCCTACGGGCAGCATCACAGGCAGGGATGGCGGCGAGTCGCTGGCAAAGGACAACAGCTGGTCGCTGCCGGAGTGGGATGATTAGTCCCTCCTGTCCCCTGCCTCTCTTTTACAGCTTAGGTGGAAACAGCGGGCAGATGGTTTGCAGGGCAATAACGTGAACAATGCCTGAATACAATGAGGGGTGTACCGGATATGCCGATGGCAGCATATCCGATACACCCTTTCTGTTTTTGTTCTTTATTTTTGTATCTTCCCTTTCGCTTTGTCTCCCCCCTTCACTGTATCCCTGCACACAAGGAGAATCGATCATGACAGTCGGGGGGCCTAATAACAGTTCTTCCGAAATAGGGAGTGATAAAGTAATCCTACTACATAACAAGGCACACGGAGAAGCGGAGAAAACAGAGGGGAAAAATATCACGGAGGTGCCGACGGCACAAGAGAGTGACAGAGAGGTAACGTACGGGGCTTTTATTTTCGAGATAAACACTATTCAACCCGTTGGCGGAATTAATTTAGTGCGTATTTAATTCTTCCGATGGGTTTGTTATTAATAAAGTTGACATATTGTAATATGGTCAGCGCACTAATTTTCCCGATTATTCGGGCAAACAGACCATTTGTTATTTTCGCATAATTCCTGATAACCAAAAATTGATCTGTGAGTTGTGAGAAGAGAGTTTCAATCCTTTTTCTGGCTTTGGCAAAAGGGATTAATTTTGGTTTCCAATTCTTTTGGTTCAGCCTATATGGACATTCCAATCTAATGTGAGCCGTTTGGAAAAGATCGAGTTGAACATCAGCCCCTATATATCCCTTGTCGCCATAGATGTTACAGTCATGATAGACCAGCTTGACATCTTTCATATAATTGAGGTCATGCACGCTGGCCTTTGACAAGTCATAGGAGTGTATCACCCCACTTAACCCACAGAGTGCATTGAGTTTATAGCCAAAGTAATACATATTTTGAGATGCACAGAAGCCGAAATCCGGTGCTTGTGAGAAATCTCCCATTCGCCCCATCTTGCAACGCTTCCCTCTGGCAACCCTGCATACGGCTATCGGCTTGGAATCTACGAAGAATTGAGTTTCCCCACCGTCCATTTGGGCAGCGATTCTCTTTCGTATGTCTTCGCATAATCCTGCGGTATTCTTTCTACGGTCGTTGAATTGCCTGCGAGATATGAGGTTAGGTATTTTGTCTTTGTACTCCTGAAGCTTATAATCAAAAAGCCATTTTTCACTATCAATGCTCTCTGATTCCGCTGTCAAGGACAAGGCAACGACCTCCAAATCTGAAAATTTTGGCATGGGACCACGACGGGGTATATTTCCCTGCTCATTGACAAGGTTGTGAGAGAATTGCTTGCATATCTCAAGGATTTTGACGAATTTTGTGTATAAGTTGCACATACGAGGATTTGTACTTAATGGTTTTGACTTCACTAAGTTACTAAAAATCAACGACATGTGCAACTTTTTGTATATCATTATAGCTACATTTTAATTCCGCCAACGGGTTATTCATAATTCTCACAGACAAATGCCCTAATAAAACTCTCTGATAACCTCCGTTGCTCCACGCACCGGCGGTGCCTCCGTTATAGGGTTTTTACCTCCGTTCACTCCCTGCCTCTGTGTGATATTTCATCAAAGTCATCAACTCACGAGACAAACCTCATCACTCCAAATTCCTGAAAACCCTTAATAACCTTTGTTTTTGTAGATTTCTTACGATATTCGAAAAAATATTTGCTATATTGGCCTTGAAGAAAGGGAAATGCTTTTCTTGAAAGTCTTACAGTTTAAAACGATACAATAAGAAAAGCCCATTTCAAAACTCCTTTGTGAGTAGAGAAATGGGCTTTTCCTTGTTTTTAGAAGATTTCAGCTTACCGATTGAATTTGTCAGACCACCGGTTTCTATTTTGACACATCCTCTTTCTTATTGCTATGGATGTGCCGTCAGTCTCAATTACCAGATGTGTGCACGCTTCTCCTGCGGTACGAAGAGCTTGTCGCCCTCCTTGACGTTGAAGGCCTTGTACCAGCTGTCAATCATCGGCAGGGCAGCATTCACACGACTGACGTTCGGCGAATGTACGTCTGAGTTGACGATGTAGGCAACAAACTGCGGTGCGACGTTGCTTGCCCACACACGTCCCCAGGCAAGGAAGAACCGCTGCTCAGGAGTAAAACCGTCCTTGTCGGCCAGCGGGTTCTGCTTCATGCTGTTCTCCAGTGCACGGTAGGCGATGTTCAGGCCGCCGTTGTCACCGATGTTCTCTCCGAGCGTCTTCTCTCCGTTCACTTTCAGACCGGGGATGACCTCCTGCTGGCTGAACCAGTCGACAAGCACCTTCGTACGGGCATCATAGTTTTTCTTGTCCGTTTCGTTCCACCAGTTCTTCATATTGCCCTCCTTGTCGAACTGGCAGCCCTGGTCGTCGAAGCCGTGGCTCATCTCATGCCCGATGACAGCACCGATGGCCCCGTAGTTAGCTGCATCGTCCACCTCCGGATCGAAGAACGGCGGCTGCAGGATGGCTGCCGGGAAGTTGATGCTGTTGGTCGTCGGGTCGTAGTAGGCATTGACGGTCTGCGGTGTCATGTGCCATTCTTTCTTGTCGACGGGCTTTCCCCAGCGTTTGGCAATGCGGTATTTCATGGCAGCCTCCTGTACTCCCTTCACATTGTCGAACAGCGACTTTGCATCATCGATAACGAAGACACTGTCCATATTCTGCCACTTGTCCGGATAACCGATCTTGACATCGAATGCCTGCAGTTTTTCCAATGCCTTCTGCTTGGTGTCAGCGGTCATCCAGGTATTCTCCTCGATGCGCTGTGCGAAAGCTGTCTGGAGATTCCTGACCAGTGCTATCATGCGCTGCTTGCTGCTCTCCGGGAAGTATTTCTGCACGTAGAGTTTTCCGACGGCCTCGCCCATGATGCCCTGTACGAACGACAAGGCACGCTTCCAGCGCGGCTGCTGCTGCTGTACACCGTAGGCCACCTTCGTGTATTCAAACTTGCGGTCGGTAAAGTTGTCGGACAGCATTCCAGCCGCACTCGACACGACAGCCAGCTCCATATAAGCCTTCAACGACTCCAGCGGAGCGGTAGCAAGGATCTTCTCTACCTCATGCACCGGTTCCGGCTGACCGACATCCACCTTTCCGCCGTTGTCCGGGAAACCTGTCGCCTTGAGCAGATAGTTCCAGTCGATGCCGGGATAATCCTTCAGCAGCTGCTCCCACGTCATCGGGTGGTAGTTGGCCTGCGGGTCACGCGACTTCACCTGGTCGTAGCTGACCTTGGCAATCCGGTCCTCCAGGGCAAAGGCCGCCTCCATCTTCTTCTTGGCAACAGCCGGCGCATTGCCGACCATCTTCAGCAGGTCGTTGTTCAGGCTTTTGTAGGCGGCGACCACGGCTTTCTGCTGTTCGTTGGGATGCGTATAATACTCCGGATCCAGTCCGATGCCGCTCTGGCCGATGCCGATGATGTAGCGGCTGGAGTTCTTGGCATCTACCGTCATGCCGAAGCCCACGGGGAAGGTCCCGTAGCCTTTCACGTCGAGGTCGTACATCAGTTTGAGCAGCTCCTTGCGGTTCTTCACGGCACGTACCTTCGCCAGTACCGGCTTGATGGGTGTGTACCCCTCACGGTTGCGGCGTGTGCTGTCCATGTAGAGGTTGTAGAGCGAAGCAATCTTCTGGGCAACAGTGCCCTTCGTCTGCGGCTTCCCGGCATAGTCCTCCACCATCTCGCGGATGCGTTTCTTGTTCAGTTCCTCCAGGTCGACGAAGGCACCGTTCATGGGATGTTCCTTGTCAAGCGGATGGGTCTTCATCCAGTTGCCTGCCGCATACTCATAGAAATTCTCACCGGGCCGGACATTGAAGTCCATGTTGTTTCGGTCAATGCCCGACTTCAGTCCCTGCGCCATAGCTCCTGTCGCTACGAGCGAAGCTGTCAAAAGTAGCATTTTTGTTTTCATGTGCTTTGATGTTTTATATGTAGAATATTGATTCTCCCGCCTCATGCCTGACTTGGTGAAAATCCCATAGGCCTAAAACCTTCACGCCGGGCAATCGTTTCACAAAGGTAAGTAAAAAAGCTCAATATTATCCTGTCCGTCGTTTTTTTTGGTAAAAGACCACCTATCCAGCCACTTTTTTCAAATCTTTTAACAGGTCGTACTCGTCTTGCACCCATTCTGCAATACCGGGATAGTAAGTCCTCTCTGATCTGATAAGTTCTGCCGTCACAGCTCTTCTCCAGCTACAAGCTGCTTCCATCCCAGCAATGTTATGGCAAGGAGTGGGGCGTCAACACGACCGGTGTCTGCCGTCAGCACAATCTGTGACGGGCATCAGCACATCTGCAAGGAAGGCCTGTTCAATCCTGTCGCTATCGTATACAGCAAGGCACCGACGACCGACTTACACGTCAAATGTTTACCGGACAGCACCCTGTTGAGATAGATTTGCCTTATTTACCCCGTCTACGGCCTATCAATCGGTCTGCCTGCAGAACCCTCTCATGTAAAAGAAACGCCCTGTCTGCTCAGGTAGCCATTACAGACCTGGACAGACAGGGCGTTTCATGTGCCTATCGGATATTCTGAAACCGGGTGGTTATTCCCGCTCCACCTCGTCCTCATTGAAAAGTACGTCCTTGAGCTTCTGATAGAGGAAAGACAGTGTCAGGAGGAGAATGCCGAGACTGATGAAGACGATGATCTTGCCCAAAGCAGACATTGTCCATACATCGTTGAAGATGAGTTTGCCCAAGACAATGCCGAACTCTGCCAGACTGACGATACGCACCTCCTTGCTGTGATAGCGCATACCGGCACACATGAGAATGAAGGCAGCAAGGCCCAGAGAGAGGGAAAAGGCCGTACTGAAACTCTCCTCATGAAAGGACGTCATCAGCAGGCGTGTTCCCGTGATCCACACCAGTGTTGCGATAATGGCAAACTCCGTGTGCTGGTTTCTGTTGTCAGGCATTGCGAGCAGCAGTCCACGCATGACATACGCCAGATAGGCTATTGTCACGAAGGTCATGATCCACCGGAGCAGGTCCGCCTCCGTACTGGCGTTGTTCCACACAGCAGCGGCATATAAACCTGCTGCAAGGTAGACCGTAACGTCGTAGGGCACTTTGTACCTGTCCATCCCGAAGCGGTTGCGCAGGACAAACGCGCCGACACACAGCAGCACATTGGCCGAAAGCAGGGAAGCATAGTCAGCGACAGGACTCCCGACATGGATATGGAAGTCGTCCCAGAATGCCACGTACAGGATTCCGAAGCCGACGGCATAGGCAACCGCATTGCAGGGAGAATAGGCAATCAGACGTCTGTCTTCCGAGAACAGCTCTCTGTTGCGCTGCAGAATGATGGCGACAACAAAGGCGACCGCACTGATGAACAGCATCACCAGGAAGTTTCCATTGAGGAACAAGGATTCTCCCGGGTCGGCCAAAGGTGTGCCCAACAACCTGTAAAACAGCAGCGAGGCAATTGTCAACAAGGAAAGCACAACTGCCCCCACCTCAAATATCCGGTCTTTCTCCCTGGTGAATAGCCACAGGAGAAGCACCGCCTCTGCTGCCCACAGCATGACGAGATTGGCGGTATCGAACTGCATCGGTATGCCGATGGAAACAAAAGTTATCGTCAGAGCCAGCATAAAGTTGCGCAGGGTGTTCTGTCCTGCTATACGGAAGCGCAGATAGAGATAGACCGCCAGGTTGACAACGGCGATGAAGAAAGCGATGAATCCGTCCTTGGCGAACGTCGTATCACAATGTTCCAACACGTAATTGCCATACAGAAGATACAGGAAGCTGTCGGCGGTCACGACCGTCAGCATCGCCCGCCTCATGTTGCCGCTGCACTGTGTCCGCAGGATGAAGATGACCGGCAACAGGAAAATGAGATAGAACAGTGTTGCAAAAGCCAGCAAGATGATGTAACACACAGGTGTGGCCAAATCCCCGCTCGTCAAGGTCGTCATCCATAATATAATGTACGTGAAACAGAATGCGACGACCGGCAGAATCCCCCATTTCTTGTACATCGCCAGACAGAACATACCGACATTCAGGATACTGATGTAGGTCTGCAGGGTGATGATACTCCCTGAATCGGTGCTGACGATAAACGGTGCAAGGAAGCCGCCGACAAGCGCCGTGACGGCCAGTTCCCTCCTGTCGTACAGGATGGAGACAACCGACATGAAGACTGTGGTGGCACAGAGAATGACAAACGACACAGTCTGCGAAAACAGTTCATAATAGTGGAAGGCAATGGCGGTGATGAGATAGAACACGCCGAAGGCTCCGCCGGCCAGCAACGAACTGAAGGCATGATAACGCCTGTGCAGCCGTTCAGCCAGAACAAGCATACCCGCTCCAACAGCATAGCCCAGAATGGTCCGTGCCGTCTCATTGATCCAGTTCTGGTCAATGGCATATTTGACGAAGAAGCCGATGCCTATAATGAACACCAGGATACCTATCTTGCCGAAAAGGTTCTCACCGATGAACTTCTCGTAGTTTGTTTCCTTGCCGGAAGCCTCATCTTCTACACCGTCACTTGTCGCCTCTTCTGCGGAGGAGCTGACAGAACGCTCCATGACCATTGAGGGCTTCCTGTCCGGCAGACTGGCTGGCTGTTCAGCTGCAAGACTCTTTTGCCCAACGGATTCAGCCCCCTGCCTGACCGCATCTTGTGTCTTTTCAATGCTCTTTTCCACAGGTATTTCAACAACGGAGGAGCGTGTCGCCTCCGGCTGCTGCCACCAGACGGCAGAACGTTGAGACCGCACGGTCTCCACCTCAGCCGTCTTCTCAGACTCCCGCTGCGGTTCTGCCGGAACTTTCTCTGCCGTCCGTACCTGCTTTTCCATCTTTGCATCCGATGCCGGTCCAGCCGGTTTCCTTTCTTCTTTTTTCCGGTTTTCTCTCACCATCTGCTGCAGTGCAGAAATTTCTTCATGGATGGTGTCAAGCGAATCACCAAGTGCGTTTATCTTAGAAACCAGCAGAAAACAGATGACAGCCGGAATTCCCAAGAAAGCCAGAAACAGAATCCAAATAAATCCGAAATCCATAGTTCATTCAAATCAATCCAGCTGTAAAGGTAGTGTTTTTCATCATAATCTCCTAATCCTTTTGAGATTTTAATTATTTTCTGTATATTTGCTGGCAATTACATCGCATTTATGAGCACAAAAGAAACGGACAAGACGGTCTCGGTGATTGTCTGTACCTATAACGGAGAGCAGTACCTCCGAGAACAGCTCGACTCCATTCTCTTGCAGACCTACCCCATCCGAGAGCTTATCATCCAGGACGACGGTTCGACGGACGGGACGGTGCAGATTGCGAAAGAATACGAAGCCGGACATCCTCAGGTGAAAGTCTACCTGAATGAGCATAACCTGGGCTTCAATGCCAACTTCGAGACAGCGGCCATGCGTGCCACCTCCAACTTCATCGCCATTGCCGATCAGGACGATGTCTGGTATCCTGCGAAAATCGAGAAGCAGGTGGCTGCCATCGGCGACAAGGACATCTGCTTCTGCTGCCATCACCGGGGCAGAAGCCGGGACAAGATTGTCTATGTCACCCCGCAGTACAGCCTTGAAGCTCTTCTCTTCACAGGCTTTGCAGGGCACACCATGCTTCTGCGCCGCGACTTCGCACAGCAGCATGAGCACTGGGCAGGCTACATACACTACGACTGGTCGCTGGCCATCCACGCACAGCTGGGGCAGGGCATTGTCAGGATTGACGAACCCCTGAACTGGCATCGCTCCCATGCCGCATCGGCCATTGCCCAGGAGAACCTCGCACACGGCATAGACAACAGCACACCGCAGAGGCTGGCACCCTATCTCCATGGCTACCGTAATTACAGACAGTTACAGTCCAAGCCGAACTGGCAGCAGCTGTACACCTATATTTACAACGCCTCCACGCATTGCCAGCCACTGGCGCACCGGATGTCGGGGCTCATGCTGCAGAGAGGGGCCGTCCCTCTGCTGAAGCTCTGCCTGCTGTGTGCCCGCCACCGGAAGAGCATCTATTACAACCAGAATGCAAAGGGACTGATGGGATGGATCAGGAGTTTCTTCTATCCTTTCATCTTCACCTATCACAACGTACAATACGATCTTTAAATACAGGAAAAAGTATGAACATCGCTTTATTGACAGCCGGCGGAACCGGCAACCGCATGGGACAGGACATCCCCAAACAGTTCATGACGATTGACAACGTCCCCGTGATCATCTATACCCTGAAGGCCTTTCAGGAACATCCGGAGATTGATGCCATCAGCGTTGTGTGCCTCCAGGGATGGGAAGTGGTCCTGCAGGCTTACGCCAACCAGTTCAACATCACAAAGCTGAAGTGGATCTTCGAGGGCGGTGACAGCAACCAGCATTCCATTCTGAACGGTCTGCAGGGACTGAAGTCCGAGGGTTGTCAGGACGACGACATCATCCTGGTGCATGACGGAGTACGCCCTCTGGTCTCCGAACGCATCATCTCTGAAAACATCGCGACGTGCAAGGAATACGGCTATGCCGTGACGGGACTGGTGTGCAAAGAAGCCATCATGGAGCTGCAGGGCAACTGCCTGCGCAACATCTCCATTCCCCGAGAACGGCTCATCAGGACGCAGACGCCGCACACCTACCGGCTGGGCACCCTGCTGAAGGCACATGCTGAAGCGAAGGAGCGGGGGGTTGCAAATACCGTCGCCTCCTGTACCCTGCTCGGAGCACTGGGCATAGACGACCAGCATCTCGTAACAGGATCCGAACGCAACGGTCTGAAACTGACCCAGACGGAAGATGTCGACCTGTTCAAGGCTTTGAAGAATACGGAAAAAGAATACTGGCTGAAATGACAGACACCTATTCACGGCAGCTGGAAGAGGCTGCACAGGCCGTCCTGCCCTGGGAGAAGCTGTCGGGCTGCAACATCCTTGTGACAGGTGCCACAGGACTGATCGGAGGCTGTCTGGTTGATATCCTCATGCACAGGCAGCATCGCGACTACACCGTCTATGCCGCGGGGCGCAACAAGACAAGAGCCGAGCGGCGTTTCTCCGCCTATCTCGATGATCCTTCCTTCCACTTCCTGTGTTTCGATGTCACAAAGCCGCTGACACCGGATATAGATTTCCATTACATCATCGATGCTGCCAGCGGTGCTTCGCCCAGCCTTTATGCCACCGACCCAGTAGGCATCATGAAAGGCAATATCTATGGAGTTGACAATCTTCTGGACTATGGCAGGCAGCACCGGCTGCGTAAGTTCGTCTACGTCTCTTCCGGAGAAGTGTATGGAGAGGGCGACGGAAGAGCCTTTACAGAGGATTACAGCGGCTATGTAAACCCAGTGGCAGTCCGTTCCTGTTACCCGTCCTCCAAGCGTGCAGCCGAGACGCTGGCGGTCTGCTACGCCCGGCAATACGGCCTTGATGTAAGCATTGCCCGCCCTTCTCATGTCTACGGCCCTTATTTCAGTCCGTCAGACAACCGGGTCTATGCCCAGTTCATCCGCAATGTCCTTGCCGGTGAAGATATTGTCATGAAGAGCAAGGGGACACAGTTCCGTTCCTGGTGTTATGTCATCGACTGCGCCGCCGCCCTACTCTTCCTGCTTCTGAAGGGAGAGAACATGACCGCTTACAACATTGCCGACGCACAGTCGAACATCACCATCCGCTCCCTGGCCGAACTGGTTGCAGCTGTCGGAAAACGGAAGGTGGTCATGAAATTGCCGGAAGAGACGGAGAAAGCCGGTTACTCCGTCGTCACAAAAGCGGTCTTCGACACGGCACGGCTGGAGAGCCTCGGCTGGTCTCCGCTCCCATCGCCTATGCAGGAAAAAATAAAAGCGACCCTACAAGAACAGAAGGAGGTACAGGAGTAATCTCCGCCTACAGGAATCGTACTGTTACCTGATGGCGGTTGCGCTTGTCCTTTGGGGGCAGGTCGTTGTATTTACCATAGATGATCCGGCAGAACTCCTCGGGTGCAGCAGGGCCGTTGTAGATCCTGCCCTCAAAGCGGATTTCCCTGTAAGGGCGCAGTACATGCCCAGGGAAACGCTCGTAAAACCACGTCCCGTAAGTGTGCATGAATTCCCCCTTCCGTCCGAGCAGATGTCCACACAGGCGGAAGAACGGGAACACGCAATGCTCCAGTACTTCATAACCCACCTGTGCCAGACGGGGATGTCCGGGCTGGAGGTCAAAGTTCACGACACAGGCCAGCTTACCTGCCAACCGCTGCAGCCGGGGCAGGATTCTGTCTTCATAAGGGAATATGTCGATGTGCAGCCCGCGGTATTTCATGCTCTCCAGAGCCTTCCGGTCTCTGGAGTTTTCTTTTTCCGTACTTATATGTTCGCTCTTCGTATCACGCAGACTGACCCACGGCTTCAGATAACCGGGGTCGGTACTGTTGTCCTGCAAGACATACTGCGGATGCGGATGCCGTTTCAGATAAGTACAGAAGCGTCCGTAGTCCTTGTGATCCACCACTATATCCACGTCGTCGTCCCAGGGGATGAATCCTCCGTGACGCAATGCGCCCAGCACGTTGCCACCGTCCAGCCGCCACGTCACCCCTGCTTCCGCCGCTGCTTCCTTCAGATAGTCGAGCATATCAAGCAGCCGCAGCTGTGCCAGCCTGAGTACAGATCCGTCGGGGTTGTATTCCTTCCGCAGGCTCTCTTGGGTTTCCCCTGTATTGAATGTTTCCGTCATCTTCTTTCGTGTTCGTTGTTGAGAAAACGGTACCGGCGAGCACAAGAAAGCCCAGCTTTCAGCTTGCCGAATGTGTCCGGTTTTATGCAAATTTACATAAAAAACATGATTTATAAGCCAGTTGGATAAATAAAGTGTTTTTCTTTATAGGAAAGATTCTACTTTTTATGTTTTCAGGGGTATCATTATAAGACAAAAATGAGGGACTTCCCATACCATAGGCAAAC
Source organism: Prevotella denticola (assembly GCF_900454835.1). Taxonomy (GTDB): domain Bacteria; phylum Bacteroidota; class Bacteroidia; order Bacteroidales; family Bacteroidaceae; genus Prevotella; species Prevotella denticola. The sequence continues at coordinate 1,568,762 of NZ_UGTM01000001.1, forward strand.
CCCTCATTAGTTCGTTTTATAGTGCAGTATGAAAGTCGAAACCAACAAGTGCACTTGCTTAATTGCGCTACAAAGATAATACTATTTTCTAAAACAACAAGCGTATTAACTTTTTTTACAAAACATCTTCTTCTGTAAAACCTGAAGTTTTTAAGATAATATCTTTGACACTTTGATATGGAATACAGCTATAAGCTTCTTTTAATCTGGTTTCCATCTCTATTACTCTGTTTTCTGATATCTTCTGCAAGAAATACCTGAAAACACAATATGCTCCTGACAGCATTGTCCTACGAACTTTTAAATCCCCTAATGGCCCTTTACTTATGGCTTTAGGTAACCTAAGATCGAAAAGTACTTTTCCGTGTGCACAACAGTTACGTAAATGTCTGACCGTATTTATGTAATTTGAAAAATTTGATGGATTTGTAATACCGTAAACTTTAGCAATATCACACCTCAGATGTTGATCCCTTAAATTATCGTACAGGTTGATTATTGTGCCAAAGGGCATGAACTCAAGTTCTTTCCATGCCGGTGCATCAGTCTTGTACTTGGTATAATGTCGGTTAATCAGTGGCTCTTGCCTAATATTCTTAAGGACATTCTTATATGTACGACTTTTTAAGAGTGAACTATCCACAACATTATTGTCTTTATACCAACATGGAATTTTCTTATATTTATTCGATACAAGATAAACAACAGTTGTTCTAAAATTCACTTCTATGCGACTGATATATCGAAGTAGAATATTCCGTAAGTCGAAATCGAAATAATACAATTTAATTGCATAGTCAAAAATAGTTCCTTCCTTGAACTTGTGACTGTGTCCCTTTCCAATAGGTGGTGTCTCTTCAAAAGGAAACCAATAACAGCCCAATCGATAATAGCCAATATCGAGGAGGGCATCTTGAGCCTTTGAAACCTGTGTGAGTCCAATTTCCATACCGCAGTCACGCAGCTTTTTAATTTGTTCGTCAATAGATGTTGCGGTTTTCACATTTGTCATTATTTCTTTTAACTTTTTCATGCAAAGATAACAAAAGTTTCCGATTTGCATGGAATCTTATCAGGAGAATGTGCGGAGAAAATAGAAAGGCTGCGGGAGAAGCTGCCATTTTCTATTCGCGGCCCGAAGATGAGGCTACAAACACACATACACTTTCTGAATACAAGAAACGAAATGGCAGGAAAGACACAGGAATTTCCGAATAATTGTCCTGATAAATTACCACTTCCTTGCCAGTAGAACAAGTGAAAAGAACTGTTCGCCGGACGACAAGGAGAAACTGACAGCACACAGCGAGAAAGGACATCATCCAGATTTATAAACTTCTTATAATCAACAAGATAAAGAACACCTTTCAAAAGAGGCTTAGTTGCGTCCCTAACAGGCCTTAGTTGCGATGCAAGTAAGCATTAACTGGAAGCCAATCAGGCATCAGTTGGAACGCAAGTTGTACCCGTTTGAAATCCAGGTGACTGATTCTCCGTTTACAGGTGACTGGCATGAACAAGAACAACCGGTGCTTTTGAGCTATAATTGTAAAAATCCTTTATCTTTAAAGGAGGGTGACATACAAAAGTCCCTGGGCGAGGTACAGGAATACAGACATTAAGGACAAGGGATAAGAATCGGTTGTAATATCAGATCAAGCAGGGTGAGCAAACAACAAAGAATCTGTTTTACAGCATAAAACCATTCCGGCTGATTCTAAAAGAAAGGATGCGCCCGACACTTCAATTCTTTGCAGAGCTTACGTTAAATGGTATGTTACATTTACAAAAACAAAAGCAATGGGGATATCAGCTTCAGGCATTCTCTACTGCATACGAACAAGCCGGATAAAACAGAGTTGTAAGGAAATTACATACATATCCGTAAATATACCAATTTTCAGAAGACACATTTTTTTGATAAGAAATAGTGATATTTATCTATTAATTCAACAAAATATAGTATATTTGCACCCGATAAGAAACTGACACATCTGCCAGACAATAAAAATAATTGCGCAATAGCGCAAAAGGCGGAGATAGTCAAGGACAGGATACCGACAATGACTACATTTATATTGACATACATACGACATTCTTAATCTCAGCAAATTCCTGCCGTTGTCATGCGACACTGTTCCGCAGACACCGGGAGAAACTGTCGGATACACACATCGCACATCCGTCGGAACAGATGCCGGATAGACGCTGCTGCCTGTCCCAAAGGAAGGCTGCTGCCAGAGGAAGACGAGGGAAGACAATCCCTCCCGACGAGTACAACAACAATGGAAAGAAAAGGTCTTAGTTACATTAACAGAAGGAAATAACTACCAAAATCCTATTATTATGGGATATTTTTAGTTACCAGTGGGACTTCATCGTGAGATGGGGTCCCACATCTTTTATTGCCGACAGGCGGACGGATAGACAGATCGGCACAGATGACGGGCAAGCTGTCAAGTGGTCCTTCCCATTCACCTGATAAAGTGTTTGACCGGCAACAGGCGGCATTCCGTTTCATGACATTTATCCCGTAAGCAAATGAAAACAACAATCACACTCACATTCTGCTGAGATACCGTTTCTTTTCCGTATCTTTGCCGACGGAATACAAATCCATCAAACACAAAGAAAACATGAACATAGGAGACAAAGCACCGGAAATCCTGGGAACAGATCAGGACGGGAAAGAAATCAGACTGAGTGACTATAAAGGACAGAAGGTCGTACTCTACTTCTATCCGAAGGACTCGACAGCGGGCTGCACGGCACAGGCCTGCAACCTGCGCGACAACTATGACGCACTGAGAGCCAAGGGGTATGCTGTCGTCGGTGTCAGCATACAGGACGAGAAATCACACAGGAAATTCATCGAGAAGAACGGACTGCCTTTTCCGCTCATTGCCGACACAGACCTGAAACTGGTGGAGACCTTCGGCGTGTACGGCGAGAAGAAAATGTACGGACGCACCTATATGGGCACTTACCGCACTACCTTCATCCTCAACGAAGACGGCATCGTCGAGCGCATCCTCGGCCCCAGACAAATCAGGACCAAGGACCACGCAGCGCAGATTCTTGCCGAAGACAAATAGACACGGTACAGAAACCGGGGACGAAAGAGTCGCGACAGTGCCGTCATCACCTGCCGGACCTCCGGAAGAGGACAAGAAAAAGAAAGCCCCGGCTCCACATTCCGTGAAGCTGGGGCACTGTCCTTTCTCTCAAACTTCTAAATTACGTTTTTTGAACTCAGGCAGCGATGTGGTTGTTCACGTTTACTGCCTTTGCTACCAATGCTGCAACTACTACAGCGGCTAATACTACTGAAATCATAATCTTCTTACCTTTTAATGGAGACCCTCTGTCTCCTGTTCTCAAATATGTTATCCTTAATCTTTACGCCTGCAAAAGTAGAAAGAATTAAGCCGGCGGGCAAGCAAAATGCCCCTGGGCTGCACTTTTCCGCCATATTAATTACCTTGCGTCAAGCCGGTTGACATTCGTCAAGCACATAAAGTTTGCTGTTCTCGAATATTTCAAGTACCTTTGTTCATCCAAACCGACAAACACACAGAAGTATGGAAAAGAACCAGGAACTGCGCAACGCATGGGAGTTTGTTGAACATACAGGCATAAGCATATTCCTTACAGGAAAGGCGGGGACGGGCAAGACGACATTTCTACGCACCATCAAAGAACAAAGCAGCAAGCGGACCGTCGTCGTCGCTCCGACAGGCGTGGCTGCCATCAATGCCGGAGGAATGACGATCCATTCGTTCTTCCAGCTGCCCTTGTCCCCCTTCATCCCCAACGCCAGCATCAGAAACCGCTTTAACTACAGCAAGGAGAAACGCAGAATTATGCGCACCCTCGACCTGCTGGTCATCGACGAGATAAGCATGGTAAGGTCTGACGTGCTGGATGCCATCGACTCCGTACTGCGCCGTTTCCGCGAACACGACAGACCCTTCGGGGGCGTACAGCTGCTCATGATCGGCGACCTGCAGCAGCTCACGCCTGTCGTGACACCGGAAGAGGAGAAACTGTTGCAGCAGTATTACGATACGCCTTACTTCTTCGGATCGAAAGCGTTGCACAGCATCAGCTACGTGACCATCGAACTGACACACGTCTACCGCCAGCAGGACGACACCTTCATCAACCTGCTCAACAATATCAGAGAAGGGCACGCCACGGCTGCCGACCTGCAGCGGCTGAACAGACAATGCCAACCCGCTTTCCAGCCGGAAACCGGAAGCGACTACATCCGACTGACCACGCACAACCGGATGGCAGAGAGCTACAATGAAGAACAGCTGCGCAACCTGCCTTCAAAAGCCTGCACGTTCAGAGCAGAGACTGACGGCAACTTTCCGGAATACAGCTACCCGGCCGACTTCAACCTCACCCTGAAGAAGGGGGCACAGGTGATGTTCATCCGCAACGACAACAACGGACGCTACTACAACGGACGCATCGGACACGTGACTTACGTTGACAGCAGCAAGATTGTTGTCCTGTGTCCCGGAGACGATGAAGCCATCGAGGTGGAGGCGGAGACATGGGAGAACACGAAATACACGCTGAACGAACGGACGAAACAGATTGAGGCCGAGGTGCAGGGCACTTTCAGACAGTATCCGCTGCGCCTCGCATGGGCGATAACCATACACAAAAGCCAGGGACTGACCTTCGAACACGCCATTATCGACGCACAGGCAGCCTTTGCCTCAGGACAGGTATATGTCGCCCTAAGCCGCTGCAAGACCCTGGAAGGGCTCGTCCTGGCCTCCCCCATCAGCAGCCAGGCGATCATCAACGACAGCCGCGTAAGCGACTACATATTCCACCAGACCGAACAAGCAGCACGAAGCATCCAGGCTCTGCCCGCCCTGAAAGAAGAGTACTACCGGCAACTGCTCATAGAACTGTTCACATTCAGCGAAATCAAGGCAGCAGAAGCAGCACTCTTCAGGGTGCTGACGGAATTCTTCTTCAAGTTCCCGAAGATTACAGCCCTCCATAAGATGGCACTCGCCGATTTGGAGACACGCATCATGACTGTATCGATGAAATGGGGAAATCTTATCCGAAAGATGACTGCCGGACAGCTGCATGAACAGGACTTTATGGAAAGGATCAGAAAAGGCACACTCTATTTCCACAGCCAGCTGACAGAACTGTTCAGCCATATGCTCAATATGACAAAAGAGCTGCAGACGAACAACAAGACTGCCGCAAAGCGGTTTGAAGCGGCATTCTCCGAGCTTCAGCAGACTTACAATGCCAAATGCAATCTGCTGGAAAGCATCAGGGAAGAAGGATTCTCCATACCCCGATACCTGGCAGCAAAGCAGGAAGCCATCCTCAACAGTCTTGACGATGGAAAGGGAAGAAAACGCAGGAAGAAAGAGGCTGGCACACCACCAGCGACTCCCAGGCCAAGTACCAACGAGGTGACCTTCAGCCTCTTCAAGGAAGGCAGGAAGATTGAAGAAATTGCAAAGGAGCGGGGATTAACCGCCGGAACGATTCAGGGACACCTCATCCCTTACATCCAGAAAGGGGACATAAGGATAGAAGAGGTAATGGGCAGTTCCAAAGTCAATCTCATTAAAAGAGTCATAAAGGCCGTGGGGACTGACAGCGGCATGAGACCCATCAAAGAACTCTGTCCGTCCGACATAACCTACAACGACATCCTGATGGTGATGAAAACGACGCCCCACTGACAACGCCGGAAGACAGAACCAAAGACTCAGGAAAGAGACACCACGGAAGAGGGAAACAGCTGATGAAACAGATGAAAAAAACAATGCAAGTAATAAAATGTACCGCATACAACATTTTTTGTGCTGCAGGAAAAAGAAAAAGGACTGTTTGACCTTGTTTTCTGCAGAAAAAGTTTTATCTTTGCACGCCGATTCAAAACAATTATTGAGCAGCAATCAAATTACGTTTAAATAGTTATTAGTTAGTTAATAGTCATTTTTAGTAGCCGGAACACCCCTCGTGATGAAGAGTAACCGGCAAAACCTTTAAATAATAAATTTAAGTTATTTAGTTAAGTGGCTGAGTGTATGTCTGCGTGAGCAGGTATACACTTTTTCTTTTCATGCCTTTTCCGGCATTCCTCGTCTGTTGATTCCAGTACAGGATTCTTTCCTGAGAAGCACAGACACTTCCGGAAAGATTCGGTACATATCTCCTGAAATACTTTGCAGAATAATGGGAAAATACGTAATTTTGCAGCAGAAAGTTCCATTTTTAAGGTAAGAAACATGGCTAATTTAAGATTTGAAGCAGTCGAGGAAGCTTTCAGGAAACGCCCCCTCGAGGTCAGCACGCCCAAAGAACGCCCGGGAGAATTCTACGGGAAGTATGTGTTCAACCGCACGAAGATGTACAAATACCTGCCTGTTGACATCTATCAGAAGCTGGTGGATGTCATCGACAACGGAGCACGTCTGGACCGTTCCATCGCCGATGCCGTGGCACAGGGCATGAAGAAGTGGGCAGAGGAAAACGGTGCGACGCACTACACCCACTGGTTCCAGCCCCTGACAGAAGGTACAGCAGAGAAGCATGACGCCTTCGTCGAGCATGACGGAAAGGGCGGTATGATGGAGGAATTCTCCGGCAAACTGCTCGTACAGCAGGAGCCGGATGCCAGCTCCTTCCCCAACGGCGGCATCCGGAACACTTTCGAGGCAAGAGGCTATTCGGCCTGGGACCCGACAAGTCCGGTCTTCATCATCGACGATACGCTTTGCATTCCGACCATCTTCATCTCCTACACAGGCGAGGCACTCGATTACAAGGCACCGCTGCTGAAGGCACTGCATGCCGTGAACCTTGCCGCAACTAAAGTATGCCACTATTTTTACCCAGAGGTCAGACAGGTACACAGCAACCTCGGCTGGGAACAGGAATACTTCCTCGTTGACGAGGACCTCTATCTTGCCCGTCCCGACCTCATGCTGACCGGCCGTACTCTCATGGGGCATGATTCGGCCAAGAACCAGCAGATGGACGACCACTATTTCGGCACCATCCCCGAGCGTGTACAGGCCTTCATGAAGGATCTTGAAATACAGGCGCTCGAGCTGGGAATTCCCTGCAAGACACGCCACAACGAGGTGGCACCCGGCCAGTTCGAGCTGGCACCTATCTTCGAGGAATGCAATCTGGCCGTAGACCACAATATGCTGCTGATGTCGCTCATGAAGAAGATCGCTCACAAACACAGCTTCCGTGTCCTCCTGCACGAAAAGCCGTTCGGAGGCATCAACGGATCAGGCAAGCACAACAACTGGAGTCTGTGTACCGACAGCGGCATTCTTCTCCATGCCACAGGGAAGACACCGGCAGACAATCTGCGCTTCGTCGTCTTCATCGTCGAGACGCTGATGGCTGTCTACCGACACAACGGACTGCTCAAGGCTTCCGTGATGAGCGCCACCAACGACCACCGTCTCGGTGCAAACGAAGCCCCGCCGGCCATTATCTCTTCCTTCCTCGGAAAGCAGATCAGCGACCTGCTCGACCATATAGAGAAGGCCGACAAGGACAACCTCTTCACCCTCAGAGGAAAGACCGGAATGCAGCTTGACATCCCGGAGATTCCGGAACTTTTCATCGACAATACCGACCGTAACCGGACTTCACCCTTCGCCTTCACCGGCAACCGCTTCGAATTCCGTGCTGTCGGTTCAGAAGCCAACTGCGCATCGGCCATGATCGTGCTCAACACCGCCGTTGCCGAAGCCCTGACCGACTTTTCGGAACGTGTCGACGCACTGACGGAAAAGGGAGAAGAACAGACCTCTGCCATCATCGACATCCTCCGCGAGGACATCAAGGCCTGCAAGCCTATCCGCTTCGATGGAAACGGCTATTCTGACGAATGGAAAGAAGAAGCTACCCGGCGCGGACTCGACTGCGAATCAAGCTGTCCCGTATGTTTCGACCGCTATCTTGACAAGGATTCCATCAGAATGTTCGAACAGATGAACGTGATGAAACACAACGAGCTGGAGGCACGCAACGAGGTGAAGTGGGAGACATACACAAAGAAGATCCAGATTGAAGCACGTGTGATGGGCGACCTCGCCATGAACCACATCATCCCAGTAGCCACGCACTACCAGAGCCAGCTGGCAAAAAACGTCCAAAACATGGTTGACATCTTCGGCGACGTAGAAGGGAAACAGCTCAGCGAGCGCAACATCAAGATCATCAGGGAAATTGCAGAACGCACCAACATCATCGAGTCGGGTGTGGAGGAACTGGTCAATGCACGCAAGTACGCCAACAGAATTGAGGACCAGCGCAAGAAAGCTGTGGCCTACCACGATACCGTAGCCCCCAAGATGGAAGCCATCCGGTATCAGATTGACAAGCTGGAACTGATTGTCAGCGATGAACTATGGACGCTTCCTAAGTACCGGGAGTTACTCTTCATCCGATAAAAACGACGGTTTCATCGTATTCCTGAGCCGTAATAAAGCCCTGAAGAAAGACTGTTTCAAAATGTGTATCCATGAGTAAATTGATTTACGAATGCCCCCTGTATCCGTAAACAAAAGCCTGTGGCAGGTATCCTAAGCACGTGTGCCTGTATTTTGAAACAGCCTTTTTCCGTTTGTCATAAGCAACAATCCAAGAAGAAAAAATCTGTACTCTCGAATTATCTTCACGGAAAAAAGAAATTCTTTACATGAAAAGAAACATTTATCTTCATGAAAAAAAGAATTTCTTTTCATGTAAATAATTGACAACAGGCTGTATGCGATTTTCGTCATATATACAAAGAAAAAGACAGACAACCCATTAAACCAATGGATTGTCTGCCTTTTCTGCCATTCTCAAATACTGTTGAAAAAGCGACCCGCCCTTTCCGCTATCACTTCTCCTTGTAGATAACGTTGTTGGCACCGCTGGTGAACTTCAGTGCCTCCGGATGTTCCGCAACAAAACTTTCGATATGCCGGATGCGCTTTTCCTCGAAGATTTCGTCGACAGCAATGAGGATACCCGTTTCTTCCACATCACCGAATCCATAGTTGATGGCCGTTCCGAAGAGCTTCATTGTCGGCGAAAGATTCATATAGGCATTTACCAGGGGCGGAATGTTATAGCCCAGTTCGCGCACCTCACGGTTCAAGATTTTATAGTCTTCCTTGAAGTTCCTTCCCTGGAAGACCGCCTCAAGCTCCTTCTCCGGCGTATCTATTTTCAACGGTTTAATCGGAAGGATGAGATTATCCTTGTCGTCAAAATATTTCTTCAGGAAATAGAGAATCATATCCCTTCCACGACGGATATAAGAGGGGTACATCGTCATCTTGCCAAAGAAATACTTACAGTCAGGGTTCAGGACCGTCAAAGCACCAAGTCCGTCCCAAAGATTGTCGAGTGCAAAGATACTCTTCGAGTTCCTTCTTACGTTCTGGTACTCCAGCGAGACAAACGAACGCCCCAGCTCGACAGTATAAGGCGCATACTCCTCCATGAATCTGTCAGAGAAACGGAACATATGGCTCGTAGCCAGCACCGGCTGCCCGTCCGAGGCTGTTTCCCAGTCGCTCCCGAAGATGTAACGGTAACCTCCGATAATCTCCTCTGCCTCCGGATTCCAGACGATCAGCTGCCGGCAGCAGTTCTCCCTCGTGTCGAATTCATCGATATCCATCGACTTGCCCGTACCCCCGCCTGCCGTGCGGAATGCTATCTCACGCAGACGTCCAATCTCTTTCATCACGTTGGGAGCATTCTTTGCCGTCACCACGTAAATCTCGTTATGGCTCTTGTTGGTCATACGAAGCATCCTTTCAGGAGTCAGTTCATTTCTGAGCAGCTCCTTGCTGATGGGTTGGATGATTTCTTCTTCCATAATCTCTATTTGATCTTTTGCTTTCTCTACGGTCACCTTGGCCGTCTTCCTGCGGTGTCATTCATCTTTGGGGTGACGGCATGGCAGCTCATACACCTTATCCTCTACATATTTCGCCCATTCCAACAGCGAACGGCTTTTATCAAAAGTCTGCCAGGGAATGGGGTTCCCAATCACGACACGGAATGTTTTTCCAATGTTTCTGTACATTTCATCGACGAGGAACAGCATGGCGATATTCACTTTCCTGACATATCGGTCACAGAAATGTGCGATACGGTAGAACCGCTCGGAATTGTGCCCACCGAAGAAGATGGGCACTACATCCCGATGATACTCCACACTCTTGCTGATGAACGTTTTTTTCCATGCGATATCATGTATCTGCCCGTTGATTCTCCGACTGTTCAATCCGGCAGGGAACATGAGTATATGGTTGTCGCTCCGGAAGCCGGCCTCTACCATCCGAGGGAAGTCACGGCTCTGTTTCCCGGTCTTGTTGATGCCGATGCACACAGGTTTCAGGCCAGGGAGGTTCAGAAGCAGATCATTGACAAGATAGCGGAACTTTCCGTCATAATGCCTGCCGATGATGGAGCCGAGCGCAACACCATCCTGCCCGCCGAGCGGATGGTTGGAAACGAAGGTATAGAGCTTTCCGTCAGTCTTGTCCGGGAGGTTCTCCAGCCCTTCCACCTGCAGCGTCATGTCAAGATAGCGCACACACTCCGCAAGCCATTCTGTTCCCGAAAGCCCACGGCTCTCCCACAGAAACTGGTTCACCTCATCCTCGTGGATGATATGCTTCAGCCAGCTGACGGCAAAACGAGGCACGAACTTCGCCCTGCCCCCCATCTTGTCTTTCAGAATCTTCTCGATATCTATCGTTTTCTCTATTCCACCATGCATCTTCCCAAATTTCTCCTAACAACCTGCAAAAATAACGAAACGATTTGGAATAGCCCCCTTTTTTGCCGAAAATATGTATCTGAACCAGAAAAAAAGTGATTTGAAGCCGTTACAGAGAAGTCATAGCAACTGTCTTAACCGTTAATTTTCACAAAAAAAAGGAACGCAGACGAAATATGTGGAGTACGGTGGGGATATGTGGGGAAAAATGTGTAACTTTGAAGCCAAATACAGTTTCACCAGCAAGCGAGTATGAGGTTCTTGGGAAATATCGAAGCGAAAACAGATGCAAAAGGCAGGGCCTTCCTGCCTGCCGTCTTCCGCAAGGTGCTTAACGCATCGGGCGAGGAGTCGCTTGTCCTGCGCAAAGACATTTTCGAACCGTGCCTTGTACTTTATCCCGAATCAGTATGGAACGAACGCATGGACACGCTCCGCAGGCGGCTGAGCCGCTGGAACCGCCGCGACCAGATGATTTACCGTCAGTATGTGACGGATGTGGAAATGATCACACTGGACGGCAACGGGCGTTTTCTGATTCCGAAACGCTACATGAAAATGGCGGACATCGACCAGCAGATTCGCTTCACGGGGATGGACGACTGCATTGAAATATGGGCAAACGGCGAAGAGAACGAACCGTTCCTGTCGGCAGAGGAATTCAGCAAAGCCATGGAGGAAACCATGGGGACAGGCAGCCCTTTCCTCCCTGACGGCTACCCGGCTGACCGCAAGTCCACCGCAACAAACGAACCCGCAACATGACCAGAACCGCAGAGACTTACCACGTACCCGTACTCCTCAATGAAAGCATAGAGGGTCTGAACCTGCACGCAGGCGGAATCTATGTGGACGTAACTTTCGGAGGCGGAGGACACAGCCGGGAGATTCTCTCGCGCCTGGAAGCAGGAAGCCATCTCTACAGTTTCGACCAGGATGCCGATGCCGAACAGAATATCGGCAGAATGGGACTGAGCAGCGAGCAGGTGGACCGCTTTACTTTCATCCGTTCCAACTTCAGATATCTGAAGAACTGGATGCGTTATTACAGCGTGCCCCATATTGACGGACTTCTCGCCGACCTCGGTGTCAGCAGCCATCATTTCGACGATGAGACCCGCGGGTTCTCCTTCCGGTTCGAAGCTCCGCTCGACATGAGAATGAACAAGCGGGCCGGGATGACCGCTGCAGACATTCTCAACGAATACGACGAAGAGCATCTGGCGGACATTCTTTATCTGTACGGAGAGCTGAAACAGTCGCGCCGCATCGCTGCCGCCATCGTCAAGGGAAGGGAACAGAAGGCATACAAGACAACCAACGACCTGCTTGTCATCACAGATCCGTTCTTCCGACGGGCACGCGAGAAGAAAGACATGGCAAAGCTGTTTCAGGCCCTTCGCATAGAGGTGAACTATGAGATGGATGCCCTGAGGGAGATGCTGCTGGCAGCCATAGGACTGCTCTCTCCCGGCGGAAGACTGTCCGTCATCACTTACCACTCACTGGAAGACAGGATGGTAAAGAACGTCATGAAGTCGGGAAACATAGAAGGCAAGGTAAGCCAGGACTTCTTCGGACGCATTGACACGCCTTTCCGACTGGTCAACAGCAAGGTTATCACAGCCAATAACGACGAACAGGAACGCAACCCGAGAAGCCGAAGCGCAAAACTAAGAATAGCAGAAAAGAAATCAGATGAATGACGAGAACCACAAGAAACATCCAGAGGTGACGGCGCATCCCCTCCCTGAAGGAAACACCGCTGACACAGGAGAGTGCGTACACGTCACAGAACCACTCATTAAAACAGCAACGCCGGAAGAAGCCTCAACAGCCATCCCCGGCATGGACAGAACACAGACACAGACAGAAGAAGAAAGAGAACAGGAACATGAAGAAAAGAGAAAAAAAGAAGAAGACGATGAAGTAAAGGTGCTGAGGGCCGCCATCGCCGAACAGGCACGCGAAGACGAACAGCCACAGTCGTCCAACTTTACCCTGCGGAAGATCTTAGGAGGTGACATCCTTTCCGCACGCCTCTTTCGCAACAACATATGGCTGATCATCACAATCGTTCTGTTCGTGATTGTCTATATATCCAACCGGTACAGCGTACAGAAGTACCTGATCGAGATTGACAAGCTCAACACAGAACTGGAAGATGCCAAGTATCGTGCGCTGTCAAGCAGCAGCCAGCTTACAGAAAAGACACGGGAAAGTCACATCCTGGAGCTGCTGAAGAACAGGAAAGACAGCGTGCTGAAGATGTCGGACCGTCCACCTTATATTATAAACGTACCCGAAAAGTAAGAGATATGAGCAAGTTCAATAACGGAAAAGTCATGCCCCGATACAGTGCCATAGCCATCGTCATGTCACTCGTGGCTGTAGCGGTGATCGGAAAGACCGTCTACACCATGACTGCCGGGAGGTCGTATTGGATGGAGGTCGCCGCATCACAGAAAAAAGACAGTGTGACGGTCAAGCCTACCAGAGGCAACATCCTCAGCTGTGACGGACAGCTCATGGCCAGTTCTCTGCCCGAGTTCAAGGTCTACATGGACTTCAATGCGCTCAAAGAGGCTGGAAACGACACGGCCTTCGTCGACAGCATCAACTATATCAGCAAGGGACTGAACAACATCTTTCCCGAGAAACCGGCCTCTTACTTCAAGCAGCACCTTATGGAAGGCTTCCACAAGGTGAGCAAGCACTGGCCGATATGGGACGGACGCATCGACTACAACACGTTCAAAGAGATACAGAGCCTGCCTATATTCCACCTGTCCAAGTTCAAGAGCGGCTTCCACTGGGACGAGTTCAATGCACGCCGCCGCCCCTTCGGATCACTCGCACAGCGCACCGTCGGCGATATGTTCGGCGCAAAGGACACGGCACGCTGCGGACTGGAACTGTCCTACGACTCCATTCTCCGTGGCACAAACGGCATCATCCACCGCCGAAAGGTACGCAACAAATACCTGAACATCACTGACACACCGCCTATCGACGGTGCAGACATTGTGACGACCATCGATGTCAGCATGCAGGACCTGGCAGAACGCGCCCTGCTCGACGAGCTTCAGGAACCTACCGTGAATGGAAACGTCGGTGTCGCCATTGTCATGGAGGTTGCCACAGGAGATGTGAAGGCGATAGTCAACATGGACAAATGCAGCGACGGCAAATACCGGGAAGTGAAAAACCACGCCGTAAGCGACCTGCTGGAACCGGGGTCTGTCTTCAAGACCGCTTCCATCATGACAATCCTTGACGACGGACTCGTTGACACAACTTATACCGTCGAAACCGGACCGGGTGTATGGAACATGTACGGGCGCGACATGAAAGACCACAACTGGACACGCGGCGGCTACGGTACGCTCACACTGCCCTGGACCTTGAAGTACAGTTCCAATATCGGTGTCAGCCGCATCATCGACCTGCACTATCACAAGAATCCGGAGAAGTTCGTCCAAGGCATCTATGACCTGGGGCTGGCAACCGATTTCCACATCCCCATCGTCGGCTATTCCCCTGCGAAGATACGTATGCCCCACAAGAACCACCACGGACAGTACGACAACTGGAGTGCCACCGCTCTGCCATGGATGAGCATCGGTTACGAGACGCAAATACCGCCAATATCGACGCTTGCCTTCTACAATGCCATTGCCAACGGCGGAAAGATGATGCGTCCCCGCTTTGTCAAACAGATTGTGAAGAACGGAGAAGTCCTCTACGACAATCCGCCACAGGTGGTAAAAGAACACATCGCCAAAGAAAGTACCATCAAGGATATTACCCGTATTCTGACAGAAGTCGTGTCGGAAGGACTCGGCAAGAAAGCCGGATCGGACAAGTTCCTCGTAGCCGGCAAGACCGGTACGGCACAGATGTCGAAGGGTGCCCTGGGCTACAAGAGCGGCGGCACCAGCTACCTGCTCAGCTTCGCCGGCTTCTTCCCAGCCGACAATCCGCGCTACAGCTGTATTGTCTGCATCCAGAAGACAGGCCTTCCTGCCTCGGGCGGCGGCATGAGCGGTGTCGTATTCCATCATATTGCAGAGGGCATCATGGCACAAAGCCTGAAACTGAACGTGACTGATGCCCGCGATTCCTCATCCATCCTGATACCCTCGGCGAAGACTGGGAACCTGCTTGCGACAGACTATGTGCTGAACTGTCTCGGCTTCAACGTCACCAACGGCTGGAACGGTGCTTATCCGTTCGGTAACCCCATATGGGGTACGACGACGGAAAACGGCAAGTCGCTCACCTTCCACAGGGAAAGCATCTCCAAGGGAAACCGGGTCCCCAATGTTCGCGGCATGGGTGCGCGCGATGCCGTCTATCTCATGGAGAAACAGGGCATCAGGGTAAGACTTACGGGAAGAGGCAGGGTCATAAAACAGAGCCTTGCACCGGGAGACAGGTTGAAGAGAGGTATGCAATGCAACCTCAGACTGGGATGAAAGGAGCCCCCATTACTGACATAAGGAAAAAGAACAGAACGAAGATATGAAACTAAGCGAATTACTCAAGAACGTCAGCCCCATTGCCATCCACGGCAATACGGACGTTGAAATCAAAGGCGTGAACATTGACAGCCGCAGGATTGAGAACGGTCATCTGTTCATCGCCATGAAAGGGACACAGGTTGACGGTCACCGGTTTATCGGGAAAGCCGTTGAACAGGGTGCAGCAGCCGTCCTGCTGGAAAACCTTCCAGACACTCTGGACGAGAATGTCACATACATCCAGGTAGCCTCGACAGAAGAGGATGCAGGCAAAGTCGCCACGATGTTCTATGGGAATCCCTCCCGGAAGCTGAAGCTCATCGGTGTGACGGGAACAAACGGAAAGACGACCATTGCCACCTTATTATATAATATGTTCCGCAAGTTCGGATACAAAGCGGGTCTGCTTTCCACCGTCTGCAACTACATCAACGACGAGGAAGTACCTGCCGACCACACCACGCCGGACCCCATCGAGCTGAACTGTCTCCTTGCCAGAATGGCTGCGGCAGGCTGCGAGTATGCCTTCATGGAGTGTTCCAGCCATGCCATCCATCAGCGGCGCATCAGCGGCCTGACGTTCGTGGGAGGTATTTTCACCAACCTCACACGCGACCATCTCGACTACCACAAGACCTTCGAGAACTACCGGAATGCCAAGAAGATGTTCTTCGACGGACTGCCGAAAAACGCCTTTGCACTTACCAACGCCGATGACAAGAACGGCATGTTCATGGTCCAGAACACCAAGGCTTCCGTCAAGACCTACTCCATCAAACGCATGGCAGACTTCCGTGCAAAGATTCTGGAATGCCACTTCGAGGGGATGTATCTTGAAATCGACGGGAAGGAAGTGGGAGTGCAGTTCATCGGGAAGTTCAATGTCAGCAACCTGCTCGCCGTCTACGGTACAGCCGTCCTGCTGGGCAGGCAGCCGGAAGAGATTCTCGTTGCCATGAGTACCCTGAAGAGTGTCAACGGCCGTCTCGAGCCCATCCAGTCGCCGGAAGGATTTACGGCCGTCGTCGACTATGCACATACGCCGGACGCACTGGCGAATGTCCTTGCAGCCATCCACGACGTACTCGACAGCAAGGGCGGACACGTCATAACCGTCTGCGGTGCCGGCGGACACCGTGACAAGGGAAAGCGACCGTTGATGGCACAGGAGGCCGTCAGGCAGAGTGACACCGTCATTCTCACGAGCGACAACCCGCGCGACGAGGACCCGCAGGCAATCATCGACGATATGCTCGCAGGCCTTGACTCCACGCAGAAAAAGAAAGTCCTCACGATTGTCGACCGCAAGGAGGCCATACGTACTGCGGCCATGATGGCAAAGAAGGGTGATGTCATCCTCGTTGCCGGCAAGGGACACGAGAACTATCAGGAGATAAACGGCGTGAAGCATCATTTTGATGACCACGAGGTTATCCGGGAAATCTTCGGGAGATGACCGGGTGCGAGCAAGTCCAGCGATTTCAGCAATTCGAGCGGGACTGACAATTCCGGCAGCACTGGCGATTCTAGCAGAACTAAAAAAGCAGATCGGACAGGAAAGTTAGGATGGATGGCTATAGATCAGCCAGAAAGACCAGATCTGCCAGGAAGGCTAAATCAGCCAGGAAGGCCAGAACAGGAAAACCTCTCCTTCCCAACAAAGAACAATACAAAAACGAAGCAAAATGCTATACTACATCTTCCGCTGGCTTGACCAGTTCGGCATCAGCGGCTCCCATCTTTGGGGCTACATCAGCTTCCGTGCCATCCTCGCCATGATTCTGGCACTGATCATCTCCGCATGGTTCGGAGAACGCTTCATCAAGTACCTCAAGAGCAAGCAGATCACTGAGACACAGCGTGATGCCAGCATTGACCCGTTCGGTGTCAAGAAAATCGGCGTACCGTCAATGGGCGGCATCATCATCATCGTTGCCCTCTTGATTCCCGTCCTCCTGCTGGGCAGGCTGCGCAACGTCTATCTCCTGCTGATGATCGGCACGACTCTCTGGCTGGGTTTCCTCGGCGGAATGGACGATTTCATCAAGATCTTCAAGCACGACAAGGAGGGGCTTAAGGGGAAATACAAGATTGTCGGCCAGGTCACCATCGGACTTATCGTGGGGCTGGTTCTCTGGGCCTCGCCTGACGTGAAGGCCAACCTGAACCTTGAGGTTGCCAACCAGAACGGTCAGGAGGTCGTCATCAAACACGAGGCAAAAGCCGAAAAGACCCTGAAGACGACCATTCCTTTCGTCAAGTCACACAACCTTGACTATTCAGAGATCGTGGGTTTCTTAGGCAAATACAAGACTGCCGGCGGGTGGATTCTCTTCGTCATCATGACCATCTTCGTCGTCACGGCCGTCTCCAACGGTGCCAACCTCAACGACGGCATGGACGGCATGTGCGCCGGCAACTCGGCGGTAATCGGAGTCGTACTGGGCATACTGGCATACGTCAGCAGCCACATACAGTTTGCGGCATACCTGAACATCATGTATATCCCCGGTTCAGAGGAGCTGGTGGTGTTCTTCATGGCATTCATCGGCGCACTGATCGGTTTCCTCTGGTACAACGCCTACCCGGCACAGGTGTTCATGGGCGACACGGGCAGTCTCACCATCGGCGGCATCATCGCCGTCGGCGCCATCATCATCCACAAGGAACTGCTGCTCCCTATCCTCTGCGGAATCTTCTTCGTCGAGAGCCTGAGCGTCATCGTCCAGGTATGGTATTACAAGCTGGGAAAGCGGAAGGGGGTAAAACAGCGTATCTTCAAACGCACTCCGATCCACGACAACTTCCGTACACAGGACAGTCAGCTCGACCCTGAGTGCAAGTACCTGGTAAAGGTACCGCACGGTGCCGTACACGAGAGCAAGATCACCCTGCGCTTCATCATCGTTACCATCATCCTCGCCGCACTGACCATTATCACGTTGAAGATAAGATAGACTGCTGCCAGACAGCATGGAGCGCAGCACCGGCAAGTGAATCCCCCGGGATGATTCCCAATACGTTGGGAATCGCGTTCCCAACGCCTGGGAATACCGTTCCCAACGGCTGGGGACCGTATTCCCGACGGCCGGGAACATTCGCCGGGAAGTCAGGATATAAGCAAAACAAGAGTTAAGGAAAGGAAAAGATATATGAAAAGAATCGTAATATTGGGTGCCGGCGAGAGCGGAGCCGGTGCAGCCGTACTGGCAAAGAAGGAAGGATTCGATGTGTTCGTTTCCGATATGTCCGCCATCAAGGACAAATACAAGAAGCTGCTCGACAACCATGGCATCGAATGGGAAGAGGGGCACCATACGGAAGAGAAAATCCTCAATGCCGACGAGGTCATCAAGAGCCCGGGCATTCCCAAAGAAGCCCCGATGATCAGAAAACTCATGGAACAGGGCACACACATCATCAGCGAGATTGAATTCGCCGGCCGGTATACCGATGCCAAGATGATCTGCATCACGGGCAGCAATGGGAAAACGACCACGACAAGCCTCATCTATCATATCTTCACGAATGCAGGCTATGATGCCGGGCTGGCCGGGAACATCGGCAACAGCCTTGCCCTGCAGGTTGCAGAAGACCCGCACGAATACTACATCATCGAGCTGAGCAGCTTCCAGCTGGACAATATGTATGACTTCCGCGCCAACATCGCCATCCTGCTCAACATCACCCCGGACCATCTGGACCGCTACGACTACAAATTCGAGAACTATGCCGACGCCAAGATGCGAATCATCCAGAACCAGACTGCCGAAGACAGCTTCATCTACTGGAACGACGACCCTGTCATCAAGAAAGAACTGGAGAAATTCGACGTACATGCCGTATGCTATCCTTTCTCAGAACTGAAGGAGAACGGCAGCATCGGTTACATCGAGGAGGGACAGTACAAGATAGAGAAGCCCGAACCTTTCAACATGGAGCAGGAAGACCTCTCGCTGACAGGCCGTCACAACATCTACAATTCGCTGGCAGCAGGCATCGCCTCGGACATCAGCGGCATCAAGAAGGAGAACATACGCAAGAGCCTGGGCGACTTCCCCGGCGTGGAGCACCGGTTGGAAAAAGTCTGCAAGGTGGCAGGCGTGCAGTATATCAACGACTCCAAGGCGACCAATGTCGATGCCTGCTGGTATGCACTGGAAAGCATGCGCACACCGACCATCCTCATCCTCGGCGGCAAGGACAAAGGAAACGACTACAACGCCATCAAGGACCTGGTGAAGGAAAAGTGTACAGGCATCGTCTATCTGGGTGCCGACAACAGGAAACTGCACGAGAACTTCGACGGGCTCGGCATTCCCGTGCGCGACACCCACTCCATGAAGGACTGCGTGGCGGCCTGCACTGAAATGGCAAAGCCGGGGGACACGGTACTGCTGAGTCCCTGCTGTGCCAGCTTCGACCTTTTCAAGAACATGGAAGACCGAGGCGACCAGTTCAAGAGCCTTGTGAGGGCCTTATAGGGACTGAGTCATAGCTGCCATCCTCAAAGGAAAAGAAAAAACAATGAAGAATAAATCTCTCGGCAATCTGTTCAAGGGCGACAAGGTCATCTGGATGGTCTTCTTCTTCCTGTGTATCATCAGCATCATCGAGGTCTACTCGGCATCCAGCTCGCTGTCATACACAGGAGGAAACTACTGGAGTCCCATCATCTACCATTGCAGCATCCTTCTTGTGGGAATAGTGCTGATGGTAATCGTACTGAACATCAAGTGCCGTTACTTCAAACTCGCTACCCCCATCTTTCTGGGGTTATCGGTCATAATGCTCCTGTGGGTGCTTTTCGCCGGACAGAGCACCAACGGCGCAAGCCGCTGGATCAGTTTTGCAGGCATACAGTTCCAGCCATCCGAACTGGCAAAAGGAGCTTTGGTGCTGGCTGTGGCGCAGGTACTCAGTGCAATGCAGACCGACCACGGTGCCGACCGCAAGGCGTTCAAGTACATCATGTGGCTATCCGGCATCATCATCGGACTGATTCTCTTCGAGAACCTTTCCACAGCCATGCTCATCGGCCTGACTGTGATTCTCATGATGTTCGTGGGACGAGTGCCCTTCAACCAGGTGGGACGGCTGATCGGCATCATCGTACTGGCGGGAGTCTTCCTGTTGTCCATGGTCATGCTGGTCGGCGACGACAAGAAAGCAGCTGACGATCTGCCCGCCAGACAGAACCTCACCGAACAGACTGCCGCCGCACGGCAGGAAGCACAGTCGCCGGGGTTCTTCGGCAAGCTGCTGCACCGTGCTGACACGTGGAAAGCACGTGTCAAGAAATTCTTCAACAACGAATATGTCGCACCCAAGGATTACGACCTCGACAAAGATGCACAGGTAGCACATGCCAACATCGCCATCGCCTCATCAGATGTCGTAGGAAAAGGGCCGGGAAACTCCAACGAGCGCGACTTCCTGTCGCAGGCCTTCTCCGACTTCATCTATGCGATCATCATCGAAGAGATGGGCATACAAGGTGCCGTGTTTGTGGCGTTCCTCTACATCATCCTCCTTTTCAGGACAGGAATCATAGCCAACCGGTGTGAGAACTCCTTCCCGGCATTCCTCGCCATGGGCATCGCCTTTCTGCTGGTTACACAGGCCCTGTTCAATATGCTGGTGGCCGTCGGACTGGCACCCGTGACAGGACAGCCGCTTCCGCTCATCAGCAAGGGCGGCACCTCTACCATCATCAACTGCGTCTACATCGGCGTCATACTGAGCGTCAGCCGCTCGGCAAGGAAGAAAAAAGACGAGAGAACATCGCCGGGCGGCCTCTCCAAGGTGGCAGCCTGAAGTGTTGAGAAGTCTAAAAAGAAAACTGAAAGTTGGAGGAAGACGAAAAAATTGATTACCTTTGTAGGTTATAAGGAAGATTAGAATGGACAAGGAATTAAGAATCATCATCAGCGGCGGCGGAACGGGAGGACATATCTTCCCGGCTGTATCGATTGCCAATGCCATCAAGGCGAAGCACCCGGAAGCGGAAATCCTCTTCGTGGGTGCGGAAGGACGAATGGAGATGCAACGCGTCCCGGCTGCCGGCTACGAGATAAAGGGACTGCCGATCAAGGGATTTGACCGCACACACAAGCTGAAGAACCTTGAAGTATTGTTCAAGCTCTGGAAGAGCCTGCGCATGGCACGGGAAATCATCAAGGACTTCAAACCGCAGGTAGCTGTGGGTGTGGGCGGATATGCCAGCGGTGCAACCCTCTATGAATGTGCCAAGATGGGAATCCCCTGCCTGATTCAGGAGCAGAACTCCTACGCCGGTGTCACCAACAAGCTGCTGGCGAAACGTGTGGAGAAAATCTGTGTAGCCTACGAAGGCATGGACCGTTTCTTCCCTGCCGGGAAGATTATCCTGACAGGCAATCCGGTCCGCCAGAACGTCCTCTCTACTCCACTCTCGACAGGAGAGGCACGCAAGAGCTTCGGACTGGACCCGGAGCGAAAGACGGTTCTCCTCGTCGGAGGCAGCCTCGGCGCACGGACAATCAACCGTTCCGTCATGGAGCATCTTGACCTTGTTACCGACACCGACGTGCAGTTCATCTGGCAGACAGGCAAGTTCTACAACCAGCAGGTCATGGACTTCATGAAGGGCAGGGAACTGCCGAACCTGAAAATCATGGACTTCATTGGTGACATGGGGGCTGCCTACAAGGCCTCCGACCTGGTCATCAGCCGTGCCGGAGCAAGCTCAATCAGCGAATTCCAGCTCATCGGGAAGCCGGTCATTCTTGTTCCCAGTCCGAATGTAGCGGAAGACCACCAGACAAAGAACGCCATGGCGCTTGTCGACAAAGAGGCTGCACTCTGCGTAAGGGACGCCGATGCGCCAGACACTTTACTGAAGCTCGCACTTGAAACGATTGCCGACGACAAGAAGCTGAAAGCCCTGGGTGAGAACGCAAGAAAGATGGGACTTCAGAATGCTGCCGACGTGATTGCAGACGAAGTACTCGGTCTCGTCAAGGACTGACACCCTGCCTTCCCAGCCGGTTTTTCCTCCATCCTCCCCGCAACAGTCCACGCCGTCCACACTTCTGACGTACCGCCTCAGAGGCTTTCCCATTCAGGCAGACTGCAAACAAAAGAAAAAGAACAAACAAGAACATGGAACTCAAAGATATCAAATCAGTTTATTTTATCGGTGCCGGCGGCATCGGCATGAGTGCGATTGCCCGTTACTTCCTCCACAGAAAGCTGACGGTGGCCGGCTACGACAAGACACCATCTGAACTGACCCGCCAGCTGGAAAAAGAAGGGATGGATATCCACTATGAAGAGAATGTCGGGCTCATTCCGGAAGAATGCAGGAAGCCGGCATCGACACTGGTTGTCTTCACGCCCGCCATTCCGGCTTCCCATGCGGAACTGGTTTACTTCCATGAGAACGGTTTTGAAATCCAGAAACGCGCACAGGTACTCGGCACGCTCACCCGCACACACAAAGGGCTTTGCTTTGCCGGTACACATGGAAAAACAACCACATCGACCATGTGCGCACACATCATGCATCAGAGCCATCTGGACTGCAATGCCTTCCTCGGCGGCATTTCCAAAAACTACGGCACCAATTACATACTGTCCGACCGCAGCGACTTCGTCGTAATCGAGGCCGACGAGTTCGACAGGTCTTTCCACTGGCTTCGTCCCTGGATGAGCGTCATCACCTCTACCGACCCTGACCATCTGGACATCTACGGAACGAAAGAGGCTTACCTCGAGAGTTTCCGCCATTATACGGAACTCATCCAGAAAGGCGGCGCACTCATTCTCCACAAGGGATTAGAGATGAAACAGCACGTACAGGAAGGCGTGAAAGTGTATGAGTACAGCCGGAACGATGGCGATTTCCACGCCGAGAATGTCCGTATAGCGGACGGCACCATCACCTTCGACTTCATCTCTCCTATAGAGAATGTCAAGGATGTCGAGCTGGGACAGCCCATTCCCATCAACATAGAGAACGGCATTGCCGCCATGGCCATGGCACAGCTCAACGGCTGCACGGCAAACGAGTTGCGCAGAGGCATGAAGACCTATGGCGGCGTGGACCGCCGTTTCGACTTCAAGATCAAAAACAGCCGGCACGTGTTCCTGTCCGACTATGCACATCATCCGAAGGAAATCCTCCAGAGCGCAAAGAGTCTGAAGGAACTTTATCCGGACAGAAAGGTCACCGTAATTTTCCAGCCGCATCTTTATTCCCGTACGCGTGACTTCTACAAGGACTTCGCCGGTGCGCTCAGTCATTTTGACGAGGTCATTCTCACAGAAATCTATCCTGCACGTGAAGAGCCGATTCCGGGCGTTACCAGCAGCCTCATCTACGACAACCTCCGTCCCGGTGTAGAGAAACAGATGATCAAGAAAGATGATGTACTCGACTTTGTCAGGTCGCGCGACTTTGACGTGCTGGTTGTTCTGGGTGCCGGGAATCTCGACAACTATGTTCCGCAGATTACGAAGCTGCTCAACGAAAAATAAAAAATAAGGAGGAAAGAACTCAGGGTCTTTCAAACAAGCGAGAAGGTATGTACATTCACTGGAAAAGAATCATCATCACTGCGCTGGACATCGTGCTGGCAGTATATCTCGTCATGGCTGTCACCTCATGGAACAGACCCGATGAGAGTAAGCTGGTGTGTTCCAAGGTGAACATCAACATATCCGACTCCAACAACGCAGGTTTCCTTACTGCGGGAGAGATAAAGCGGATTTTAGAGAAGGACCATCTTTATCCTCTCAACAGGAAGATGTCCAGCATCAATCCGCGCGACATAGAAGAAGCTCTGAAAGTGGGGCCCTTCGTCAAGACGGCAGAATGCTACAAGACGAAGAATGGACACATCAACATCAGCATTACACAGCGTATGCCGATTATCCGCATCAAGAGCAACCGCGGAGCCGACTTCTATCTTGACGACAATGGCGGTATCCTTCCCAACTCCAAATACACGAGCGACCTGATCATCGCAACGGGCAACATTGACAACGACTTCGCACGGCTCTACATTGCACCTCTTGCCAAGGCCATCAGCGACTCACCGCTATGGCTGAACCAGATTGAGCAGATCAATGTCCTGCCGGACAGAGGAATAGAATTAGTCCCACGTGTCGGCGACCATATCATCTTCATCGGACACCTGCCGCAGAACACGGGACCATGGACACGAAAACATGAGATTGCCCTCTTCGTAACGAAGAAACTGTCACGGCTCGAGAAATTTTATCGGTATGGTCTCTCGCAGGCGGGATGGAACAAATATGCTTACATCGACATAGAGTTCGACAACCAGATCATCTGCAAGCGGAGGGATGCAAAAGCCGAAGAAGCTGAAGAAAAAGAACTGACAAAAGAAGAGAAAGCCGAAACGTCTGAGAACAGGCAACGGACAGAAAAGGAAGAAAGAGAGAAAGCCAGGAAAGAAGTAGAACGGCAGGAACACGCAGCAGACGGTCCTACGGAATAAGAGACGGATATTCAAAAGAACATCAAAACAAGGAATACATAATACTTAACGAATATGGCAGAGTTCATAGTAGCCATTGAATTAGGCTCATCAAAGATTACGGGAATCGCTGGCAAAAAGAATCTTGACGGCAGCATCTCCGTACTTGCCGTTGTAAAGGAAGATGCCTCACAGTGCATCAGGAAAGGTGTCGTCTACAACATCGACAAGACGGGACAGTGCCTTACCGGCATCATCAACAAACTGAGGAAACAACTGAAATACGAGATTTCCCAGGTCTACGTGGGCGTGGGAGGACAGTCCATACGCAGCGTACGCAACGTCATCATCAAAGACCTGCCCACTGACACCATCATCACATCGGACATGATCAACGAACTGATGGATGCCAACCGAAACATGACCTATCCGGAGCAGGAAATCCTTGATGCGGCCACTCAGGAATACAAAGTCGACAACCAGTACTCCCTCGATCCTGTGGGCATCAAGGCAACACGGCTGGAGGGAAACTTCCTCAACATTCTCTGGCGCAAGGCGTTCTACGACAATCTGAACAACTGCTTTGAAAAGGCCGGAATCTCCATTGCCGAGATGTATCTTGCTCCGCTGGCCCTGGCAGATGCCGTATTGAGCGAGGCGGAAAAACGCGGCGGATGCGTGCTGGTCGACCTGGGTGCTGATACGACGACCGTTTCCGTCTACTTCAAGAACATTCTCCGCCATCTGGCAGTCATCCCACTGGGAGGCAACAACATTACAAAAGATATTGCGAGCCTGCAGATGGAAGAAAAGGATGCGGAAGCGATGAAGCTCAAGTACGGTTCCGCTTACACAGAAAACAACGACATCGACAACAACCTGAAATACTCCATTGATGCAGAACGCAGCGTTGACAGCCGCAAGTTCATCGAGATTGTGGAAGCACGTGTGGATGAAATCATCGAGAACGTGTGGTATCAGGTTCCGTCCGATTATACCGACAAGCTGCTCGGTGGAGTCATCCTCACAGGCGGCGGCATGAATCTGAAGAACATAGAACGCTGTGTCCGCAATATCACACATATAGACAAGGTGCGCAAAGCGAACTTCGTCACACAGACCATAACTTCCAGCAATGCCGACATCACTGCCAAGCATGGCGATATGAACACAGTACTCGGTCTGCTTGCCAAGGGGGACATGAACTGCGCCGGTGCGGCCTACAACCCGTCACAGAACAGTCTCTTCAACAGCAACGATGTGGCCGTGGGTGTCCCTGCCGACTCCTATACTCCGTCAGCCGCCAGCCGTCAGGGACAAGGTATTGTCCCGACACCGGAGGAGAAGAAGAAAGCAGAGGCTGAACGCCGCAAGCGTGAGGAAGAAGAACGGAAACAGCGTGAAGAAGAGGAAGCAAGAGCACTTGAACTGGAAGAAGAGAAACGCCGCAACAGCTTCTGGCACAAGTTCACACGCAAAGCAAAGGAGTTCGGAAAGAAAATTATCGACGAAGAAGACGAATAAATTTCCCGGACTTCTACCTGCAACGAAAATATTGGTAACACATAATATAGACACTATACGGTTATGGCAGACAACAAGAACAAAATAGACGTATTGGATTTCGATGATACCGATGTTGCCGACAGCATCATCAAGGTCATCGGTGTCGGTGGCGGTGGTGGAAACGCCGTGAACCACATGTACCGTGAAGGAATCCATGAAGTGACCTTCGTACTCTGCAACACAGATGCACAGGCGCTCAACGATTCCCCCGTACCAGTTCATCTCCAGCTGGGGAAGGAGGGTCTCGGGGCCGGCAACCGCCCGGGCGGGCACGCCAGGCAGCAGAAGACACCATTGAAGACATCAAGCGTATGCTCGATGACGGTACGAAGATGGCATTCATCACAGCCGGCATGGGGGGCGGAACCGGTACGGGTGCAGCACCGGTCATTGCGCGTGTAAGCAAGGAACTGGGCATTCTCACCGTAGGTATCGTCACAATTCCTTTCCGATTCGAGGGAGCCAAGAAAATCGACCAGGCATTGGACGGTGTGGAGGAGATGGCAAAACACGTGGATGCTCTCCTCGTCATCAACAACGAGCGTCTGCGTGAAATCTATCCGGAGCTGAGCCTGCTCAATGGTTTCCGCAAGGCCGATGACACGCTGAGTGTTGCCGCCAAGAGTATTGCAGAGATCATCACCGTCCACGGTATCGTGAACCTCGACTTCAATGATGTCAAGACAGTCCTCAAGGATGGCGGTGTAGCCATCATGTCAACCGGCTACGGCGAAGGAGAGGGCCGTGTCAAGCAGGCGATTGAAGACGCACTCAACTCGCCGCTGCTCAACGACAACGATGTCTACAAAGCGAAGAAAATCCTGCTCTCCATCAACTTCAACAGTGACGACAAGGATAACCCCGGCCTGACCATGGAGGAGATGGGCGATGTGACAGAGTTCATGAATCACTTCAGTGCCGACTTCGAGCTGAAATGGGGACTGGCCATTGACCCGGAACTCGACAAGAAGGTCAAGGTTACTATCCTTGCAACAGGCTTCGGCATTGAGGATGTTGACGGTATGGGCAGCCATATCAAGAAGCAGACACAGGAAGATGCCGTACGGCTTGCAGAGGAAGAAGAGAAGGCTGCCGAGCGCCGCGACCGCCGCGAACGTTTCTATAAGGACAACAACAACTCACAATACAAGCACCGTCCGCACATCTACCGTTTCACAGCCGACGAGCTCGACAACGAGGATGTTATCCTTGCTATTGAGAACACGCCGACCTACAAGCGCACGAAGCAGATGATCAAAGACATCAAGCGTATCAGCACACCTGAACAGGAAATCGAAGAAAACGAAAACAAAAATACCGAAAAAGGGGTCATCAGCTTTGTCTGACAAGGATTGCCCTTGGTAGCCTATGATAAATGACAGGCGGTGACAGGCACTGAAAAAAGTGTCTGTCACCGCCTGCCGTCATTTTATCATCGCCTCCTCCAAAGAGCCAGTCAACCCTTCTCACAGTACCGGAACAAGGAACTTAGCCAGACAATAACCGCCGCCAATCAGCCAGCACCATAGAATCGCAGCCAGCAGGAACGGTTTGAAACCGGCTTTCCTGAACTTGTCAATACTCGTCTCCGCACCCAGTGCCGACATCGCCATCGTCAGTAGGAACGTATCAAGTGTGTTGATGAAGGAAACGACACCTGCCGGCAGCAATGCCAGGGAATTGAAACCTATCACGACAAGGAAAAGCACAGCAAACCAAGGAACGGTAATCTTGCCATGTCTACCGTCCGTATCCATACGCTCTTCCACATCCCTTGCCACGAAAAATGCAATGACAAGCAGCACAGGCACCAGCATCATCACACGGATCATCTTGACGATAATCGCCGAATTGCTCACCGCAGCCCCCATGGCATTCCCGGCGCCGACGACGTGCGCCACCTCATGGATTGTCGATCCGGCGAAGACTCCCATCTGGTCTGCCGGCAGTTCGAACACTCCTGCCCGATAAAGGACAGGATAGAGGAACATCGACAGCGTACCGAAAATAACCACCGTCGCCACAGCCACAGCCGTCTTATACGGCTTCGGACGAATAGCTCCGTCCACGCCCAGAACCGCTGCCGCACCGCAGATAGCACTCCCGCAGGCTGTCAGCAGGGCAATACTCCTGTCCATCCTCAGCAGCTTCCCCAACACGATGCCCAGCAGAATCGTCCCGGAGACAATCACCGCATCGATGACGATAGCCGGAAGACCTACTGCCGCCACATCCTGGAATGTAAGCCGGAATCCATAAAGAATGATTCCGAAACGCAGCACACGCTTTCCACAGAAAGCTATGCCCGGCACCCAGGTCTCCGGAAGATTGTTGCGGAGACTGTTCGCATAGAGCATACCCAGTACGATTCCCACAACCATCGGGCTCAGAGAGAGAGCCTTCACCCAGTTCATGTCGCCGATGTAGAAAGCTGCACAGGCGAACAAAGTAATCAGCAGTACACCATGCAGCATACTGCTCCGCTGTTCTGTCAATTTCATGTTATTCTTGTTATATGATAAAGATTAAAGTCACACGACAAATAAAGCAACGTAAATGATACGGAATTGCAAAAGTACGAAAATAAAACGACTTCAACGGCATCGGAAACCACGAATATTCCGTCATCGCTGTACATTTCTGCGTCTGCCGCTGTACTCAACACATACAGACAACATGGACTTACGCAGACATCGCAGACTTACTGACCGAACAGTTCACGCAACACCTGAAGGCTCTTCAGCTCCGGCATATCAGGAACATGAATGCGGTAATAATGCAGAATGATGTCGGAAATACGATTACGGTCATCCCGGGAAAGGTGGAAGAGCCGCATGTTCTCATAGTTCATACGCATCAGCTGCCCCATATTGGCGGCCTCGGCAGGAAGAAGGTAGTCTGGATGAAGAGGAATACGGTCGGTGAAAGCCGCATTGCGAAGGTCGAAACAGACTCCTGGCCGATATGCTTCAAGGTTGGGAAAGAAACCGATGAAACGGCTCAGGCGCATCATAAAAACAAGATGAAAACTGGCATAACCCTGTTCGGCCTCGTCCAGCCATTCCACACTCGCCTTCACATAATTATACAAGCCCGCATTCCGCTGTTCCCCCCGCGTGACATGATAAAGGAACTCAGAAAGGAAAAGAAGAATTGCCGACTTCACCGGATCAAAGGGGATAGAACCATAAGGATGCAGAATACGAACATCCTTTATCCGCTGCAACGACACTCGCTGCCGGTAGTCAAACACAAGGTCGAGCAAGGTCAGAGGCTGGAAATACTGCTTCTTGATTTTTCCCTTAACCGTTTTGGGAATATGGACGATAAATGAGACACGCCCTTCCTGCTCTGTAAACATATCGATGATCAACGAAGCGTCACCGAATTTCAGAGAACGCAGAACAATAGCCTTTGACTTCAATATCATATTAAAACAATCTGAAAGAGCCTGCCGGGTGCAGCTTGCTTTATGCAAAAGTAATGCAAACGAGCGCAGAAGAAAGCTCGCTTTCATTCTGCCGAGTGCAGCTTGCTTTATGCAAAAGTACAAAAATACAGTCTCTTACAGAAATTTATTTAAGAAAAGTTTGGCTGATTCAAATAAAAGGGGTAACTTTGCACCCGCAATTTAGCTACGGTCCCTTCGTCTATCGGTTAGGACGAGAGATTTTCATTCTCTAAAGAGCAGTTCGACTCTGCTAGGGACTACAAGTAAAATAAAAGAAGGAAACAAAGATGGCAAATCACAAATCATCATTGAAGAGAATCCGTCAGGACAAAGTCAGGACGCTGCACAACAGATACTATGCAAAGACTATGCGTAATGCTGTTCGCAAGCTGCGTAATATGACGGATAAGGAAGAGGCTACCAAGCTCTATCCTACCGTGCAGAAGATGCTGGACAAGTTGGCGAAGACCAATATCATCCACAAGAACAAGGCAGCCAATCTGAAGTCTGCCCTCTGCAAACATATAGCAGCACTTGGATAAAGTTTTCCTGCCATAGCTGAAAAGAAATACTGAGCCGCAGTCCTGACGGACTGCGGCTCTTTCTGTATATACTAGTTCCGATTCCGGCACAGCATCCACAACAGAGACCGCACGCCGCCCATAAGCAGAAAGGATGCTGGACCAATAGATAATTAATAGGGACATTTACACTGCACACTGAATCTTTGTTGTCAGTGTGTCGAGGGTAAACACCAATGGTGTTGAGGGTGTACACCAATGGTGTCAAGGCTTAGTACGGATCACGTCAAGCATCCTGTGCTTTCTGAATAAACATCCCCTGATAAAGAGTCTGCCACAGAAGAATATACTTTAGGATAAGACATAGTCTGGCATTCATCTGCAGCTGATGCGCTTGTGGTCGATCTGCTGTGAAATTATTTTCCTGTCACTGCCGTCACTCTGCAAACACATATAACATACTGATAAACAATGTATTAATAAAGAATATTAAAAGTGACAGAAAATGAGAAATAAACTTTTGTAGTAAACAGTTGGTAATTCTGTCCTCATTGTCAGCATTCCTGGCTACTCTAAACTTTAGAAGATTTCTTATAAGAAGAATGAGTCTACCCCCACGAAAGATCTACCGTCCCGGGGAATGCTTCCATCTGCCCTTCTGAAGACTTTTCGTCAAGCAACCGGGGAACGGGAAGTTTGCGGGAAATCCGGCTTTTCCTTTTCACAAGTCCACATCTCGATCGAAGATGCACAGAAGCCTCTTGCAGCCATGTCCGACATCCGGATTCCCACAGGATATCTGGCGAAATCCGGCAAGGAATCAACCTGACTACAAAAGGACATGAAAAAACACACGCAAAGCCAGTGGCTATCTATCTGACAGACGACCTTTTTAACGGTTTTTATTTCTATATCTGAAGGAAAAAGCGTATCTTTGCATACTCTAAAAGCAATCTAACGAAAATGGCAGAAAATCAAGAAAACGAGAATAATTACTCCGCCAGTAACATCCAGGTCCTCGAAGGGCTGGAAGCAGTACGGAAACGTCCTGCCATGTACATTGGCGACATCAGCGAAAAAGGACTCCACCACTTGATTAACGAGACCGTCGACAACTCCATCGACGAGGCAATGGCAGGCTATTGCAAGAACATCGAGGTGACCATCAACGAAGACAACTCCGTTACGGTTGAGGATGACGGTCGTGGTATTCCTGTCGACGAACATAAGAAACTCCACAAGAGTGCCCTCGAGGTTGTCATGACCGTCCTGCACGCCGGCGGAAAGTTCGACAAGGGTTCCTACAAAGTCAGCGGAGGTCTGCACGGAGTGGGAGTCAGCTGTGTGAACGCCCTCTCGACCCACATGAAATCACAGGTGTTCCGCGACGGGAAAATCTACCAGCAGGAATATGAGAAGGGAAAGCCTCTCTATCCCGTAAAGGTTGTCGGCGAGACAGAGAAGACAGGTACACGCCAGCAGTTCTGGCCAGATGCCGGCATCTTCACCACTACGGTCTTCCAGTGGGACATCGTGGCCCGCCGTATGCGCGAGCTGGCCTACCTGAACGCAGGCATCAGGATTACGCTTTCCGACCTCCGTCCCGACCCGGAAACCGGCAAGACACGAACAGAAGTCTTCCATGCCAAGGACGGTCTGAAAGAGTTTGTCCGTTATGTTGACCGCCACCGCCAGCATCTCTTCGACGACGTAATATACCTCAAGACCGAAAAGCAGGGTATCCCCATAGAGGTGGCCGTGATGTACAACACAGACTATACGGAGAATATCCACTCCTATGTAAACAACATCAACACCATCGAGGGAGGTACCCATTTGCAAGGTTTCAGGGCAGCACTGACCCGTACGCTGAAAGCATACGCCGACAGTGACCCGCAGATTTCCAAGCAGATAGAAAAAGCCAAGATCGAGATTGCAGGCGAGGATTTCCGTGAGGGACTGACAGCCGTCATCTCCATCAAAGTAGCCGAGCCGCAGTTTGAAGGCCAGACCAAGACAAAGCTGGGCAACAGCGAGGTGTCAGGTGCCGTACAGCAGGCTGTCGGCGAGGCACTGACCGACTACCTTGAAGAACATCCGAACGAGGCAAAGATGATCTGCAACAAGGTAATTCTTGCCGCTACGGCACGTGTCGCAGCACGCAAGGCACGCGAAAGCGTACAGCGCAAGAACGTGATGAGCGGCGGCGGACTGCCCGGGAAACTGGCCGACTGCTCCAACAAGGATCCGAAAGACTGTGAAATATTCCTCGTCGAGGGTGATTCTGCCGGCGGTTCAGCCAAGCAGGGACGCGACCGTTACACACAGGCCATTCTTCCGCTCCGCGGCAAGATTCTGAACGTGGAGAAAGTACAGCGTCACCGTGTATTCGAAGCAGAGTCCGTCATGAACATCATCCAGTCCATCGGTGTCCGTTTCGGTGTCGAAGATGAAGGCGACTTCGAGGCAAATACCGACAAACTGCGTTACGACAAGATCATCATCATGACCGATGCCGATGTCGATGGTTCCCACATCGACACACTGATTATGACGCTTTTCTATCGGTATATGCCGAAAGTCATCGAGCAAGGACATCTGTACATCGCCACCCCCCCTCTCTATAAGTGTACATACAAGAAAGTGAGCGAATACTGCTACACTGACCAGCAGCGGCAAGCATTCCTCGACAAGTACGGAAACGGTGTTGAAGACGGGAAAACCATCCACACACAGCGTTACAAGGGTCTCGGCGAGATGAACCCGGAGCAGCTATGGGAGACGACCATGGATCCCAAGACACGCCTGCTGAAACAGGTGACCATCGAGAATGCCGCTGATGCCGACGAGATTTTCTCCATGCTGATGGGCGACGACGTAGAACCGCGCCGCGAGTTCATCGAGAAAAATGCCACCTATGCCAATATCGACGCATAGTGCAAGGCCGGTTTTAACCATAAGGCTGCAGGACTGATATCTGTGTACACAAGAATCACTGGTACATGGCCGAAGGCCGACCAAGGAGCATGGCAGCAGAGACTGCCAATCGAAAGCTCCCCTCCTCACGAAACAAGGAGGGGAGCTTTCGTTTGAAGCAGCCTCTCGCCATCCATTCATCATCCGTCACCGCCCATTACTGCCTGCCGCATATCCTATACAGGAGAGGCCTTGGAGAAATTCCCTATCACTGCCAATCACAAACAAGGACAAATGAACAGAAACATAAGACTCACCGAAGTGAATGTAGCGCATGCAAAGCACGTCTGCCCCGAGGGGGACTACATTGACGACGATCTCATCCTCTTCGAGGACATAACGAAAGTACCGCTGCCGGAGAGTTCATCCCGCATGAAATCGCTTCTCTTTGCACTCTGCACCAGCGGAAAGGCCCGGTACACGGTCGACACCAAGGAGCATGAAGTAAGCGAGGGAGATGTCATCATCATCGGCGAAGGACAGGTCGTCGGCGACTACAGACTGTCGAACGACTGCAAAGGAATAGCAATCATCCTGTCGTACGATTTCTTTCAGAACATCGTCAGCGGCATCCACGAACTCTCCGCCCTCTTCCTCTTCGCCCGTACACATCCCGTCTTCCATCTCGACGCTGACCAGACAAAGGCCTTGGAAAGCGACATCCTGCACATCCGTCAGAAAGTCGTAGACACCAGTCACAGATTCCGCCGGGAACTGGTCATGACAATGCTGAAGGCACTGATTATCGACATGAGCAATGTCATCTACCGGTTCCAACAGGTAGGAGATGAGAACCAGACCCGTGCAGAGGTCATCTTCCGCACCTTCATACAGGCCGTAGAGAAGAACTACCGCACAGAAAGGCGCGTCGGATGGTACGCCAAGCACCTGTGCATTACATCGAAATACCTCTCTGAAACGGTACGTACCGTCAGCAGGCGTACACCCAGCGAATGGATTGACTCTTACGTCACACGTGAACTGCGCGTCATGTTGAAGAACAGCACGATGAGCATCAAGCAGATTGCCGACGAAATGAATTTCGCCAACCAGAGTTTTATGGGAAAATATTTTAAGGAACACGTAGGGATGAGTCCGTCGCAGTTCAGGAAGAGCTGACGAGTAGACAAGTCAGGAAGTCGATACTGACGGTAGAACCCAGAGAACTTGTCTTCCGGACTGCCAGCCGGTCTATCCGTCAACCTGCCAGCAGTCGTGCCACCTCGCACAACTCTTCATACCACTCCCTGCCGAATCTACGGATGAGCGGTTCCTTCAAGAACTTATAAAGGGGAAGATCCAGTTCTTCTCCTTTTTTTCGTGCATCAGCACAGATGCGCCAGTGATGGTAATTGATTCCACAGGTTCCGTTGCCGAAGTCTTTCACACGGATCGGATACAGCGAACAGGAAATGGGCTTTACGAAACCCGTCCTTCCGCTGCGGTAGGAACGTTCCAACGCACAAAGACAGCAGCCATGCTCATAACAGGTGAAGACACAGTCCTTACCACCGACGATACTTGTCACTAATTCACCCTCCTCATCGGTATAAGCCACCCCCTGCCGATCGATGACAGACTGCCCAGAGGCAGACAGGTCGTCCCAGACAGTATCCAGGGCATTCTCAATCTCCAACGTTTCATCCATGGTGACCGGCGCACCGGCATCCCCCTCAACGCAACACTGGCCATGACACTTGTCAAGGTCGCAGCAGAACTTCACTGTAAGAATGTCCGGCGAGACAAGAACATTGCCCACCATGAATATATGATCATACGTATTGCCCATCTTTCTTTTCGCTAAATTATTTCATTATCCACTGTTCTTTACCGTTCACCGGACAGCCTTTTTCTCTCCGCAGTACAGCCATTCCAAATTCTTTTCTTGAAAAAAAACATTTCTTTTCACGAGAATAAATATTTCTTTTCATGAAAATAAATTTTTATCACCATGAAAAGAACTCTCTCTGCACAGCATCTTAAAGTTCAGAAAGGATGCACAGAACCTGTTACCCCTATAAGCCTAACAGGCCAGATACGTCCAATACGCTTACAGGCAAACCACCAGTCAGCCTGCAAGCCTGTTCACCTGGCAGCTCGTCCGCTCACGCTCATCCAGTCTACAGGCACAATTCCATTCTCCTCCAAATACTCATTGCAGTGTGTGAAATGTTCCCTTCCATCCCATTCTCCTCTACGGCGGACTGCCAAGGGAGAAGGGTGTATCGCCTTCAATACCTTGTGCCTCTTATCGTCTACGTGAATCAATCGCTCCTTGCGCTGTGCTATACGTCCCCACAGCATAAAGACGATATGCTCACGATCAGCATCCAATGCCCTGATAACGGCATCCGTAAAACGCCACCACTTGTACTTCCGATGGCTGTCAGGTTTATTCTTGTGTACGGTCAATGTCGTATTCAACAACAACACCCCTTGTTCAGCCCAGCGTGTAAGATCGCCCGAAAGCTTATCGGAGCCGTCAAGACTCATCCCGAGTGCATTGTATAGAGTCCGCAACGAAGGTGGAAGCGGTGCTTTGTCAGGCACGGAAAAGCTCAGTCCCATAGCCTGACCTGGATTGAAATAAGGGTCCTGCCCCATAATGACGACCTTTACCTTGTCAAACGGACAAAGATTGAAGGCGTTGAAAATCTTATCTTCTGGCGGATAGCATGTACGGTTCTTATACTCCTCACGCAGCTTTTCCACCAATTCCTTATAGTAGCGTTTATCCTCTTCGCCTTTCAGCTTCTCACGCCACGACTCTTCTAAAATCCATTCCATTGCAGTTGAACAGCATTACCAATCAACTGGCTCGAGTCCACAAGCAGTCAGATAGGCATTACAACGTGAGAACTGGTGCTGACCGAACCACCCTCCCCGGTTTGCAGAAAGCGGTGAGGGATGTACACTCTCGAGAATACAATGACGCTGGGGGTCGATCAGAGCTTTCTTGCTGCGGGCAAACCCACCCCAAAGCATAAAGACCAGATTCTCCCGCCCATCGCTGAGTGCCTTGATGGCGGCATCGGTAAATGTGCCCCATCCTAACCGCTGGTGGCTGTTTGCGACGTGTGCCCGGACGGTCAGCGTGGCGTTGAGCAGGAGAACTCCCTGCTCCGCCCAGCGCGTCAAGTCACCGGATTGACAGACAGGCGTACCCAGATCGGCGGCAATCTCCTTATAGATATTCTGCAATGACGGCGGGAGCGGCACACCGTCAGGTACGGAGAAACTCAACCCCATTGCCTGTCCCGGCTCATGGTAAGGGTCCTGTCCGATAATGACAACCTTCACCTTGTCGAAAGGACAGAGGTTGAATGCATTGAAAATCAGCCTGCCCGGCGGGTAGCAGGGAAACTGCGCATACTCCTGCCTCACCTGCTCTGTCAGCTGGCGGAAGTAAGGCTTCACAAACTCACCGCCCAGCCGTTGTTCCCAAGAATGTTCTATCTTTACACTCATCGTTTCGTTTCTTTCCTACAAAAGTACAATAAAGTTCCGACAAAAACAAAAAAGCCGTGCCATTCCGGCACGACTTTTATCTGTTCACACAATCCCGCTTACTTCTTGTTCGGCTTGCACTGTTTCCTGCTGCACTTCTGTGCCTTCTTCGACCTGTCGTTGCGACAGTCCTTCTTACAGTTCTGCTTGTCCTGTTTGCAGCATTTCGCTTCTTTCTTGCAGCAGG
The DNA here is from genome assembly GCF_900454835.1 of Prevotella denticola. Taxonomy (GTDB): domain Bacteria; phylum Bacteroidota; class Bacteroidia; order Bacteroidales; family Bacteroidaceae; genus Prevotella; species Prevotella denticola. Next base: position 1,605,785 of record NZ_UGTM01000001.1, read on the forward strand.
GCTTTGCCGGCTGACTGTCACAACAGGCCTTTGCATGCTTCGGACATTTCTTTGCCTGCGGACAAGCCTGTTCCTGCTGGGGCTTATCACACTTGACTGCGTCCTGTGCCTGTGCGGTTACTGTACAAAGACTGAATGCTACTACGAAAGACAATGCTATTTTCTTAAACTCCATAATTTTTTACTGTTTTAAAATTACACATTAATAACTGATTAACTCATAAAGGAGGAAAATCCTTATGTGTACAAAGATAATAAAAAAAACAATTCCAAACGCTTCCTTAGACTGCAAACATTGGATTTTTTTGCTTTATTATAATATTTTCGCTAAATTGCAAGACCCTTTTAAGCTGCATATAAGTCTGTCTCTTACCCGCCATACGTGAAAGCATATCTTTGAGCTGCAATAAAAAAGCCGTGATTAGGAGCACGACTTTTTCTTATTCAAATAAAAGGGATTATTGAAGCTCAATTACTTCTTTGCTTCCCCTGTTTTTCCCAGGCCTTGATCTTTGCCTTCTCCTTAAGATAGGCACGCTTTACTTTCTGTTCGGTTTTAGCGACACCTCTCTTTACTTTCTTTACATCAGACTTCAACTTGGCTTTACCGGCCTTCTCAGCATGCTTTACTTTGCAATTGACTTTCTTTGCATCAGCGCAGATTCTTTCTTTGCCTACTTTCTCTGCGTTCTTTACCTCGTCTCCTACCTTCTTCGCACCTGCATCAAGTTTTTCTGCATCAGCATGGAACTTCTCTTCGCCGACTTTCTCTGCGTTCTTGACTTCAGAACCCACTTTCTTTGCCAGCGTATCGATACACTGGCCGATTGTTTCATAACCTGTCACTTTCTTGTCTGTCTGTGCCTGTGCGTCAAGAGAACAGAATCCTGCAAGTACTGCCAACAATAATACGAATTTACGAATCTCCATTGTTTCCAATCTTAAAATAACAACCAATACTTATATTATACTTAAAGAGCCATGAAAGAGACTCTCGACGACAAAGATAGCAAAAACAAATCCCAAAAGCCATAAACAGCCTTTGGGATTTTCTTGTTTTCGGATTATTAACACTTAATCAGTCTGTAATCAGATTCTCACCTGTCATGTCAGACGGCTGTTCCAGTCCCATGATATGGAGGATGGAAGGAGCAACGTCAGCCAGACGCCCGTCTTTGACCGTCGCCGAGTTGTTGTCCGTAACATAGATGAACGGAACCGGATTCAGCGAGTGGGCGGTGTTCGGCGTACCGTCATCATTGATGGCGTGGTCGGCATTGCCGTGGTCGGCGATGATGATAGCCTCGTAATCATTGGCCTTGGCAGCCTCGATAACCTCCTTTACACAGTGGTCGATAGCCCACACTGCTTTGGCGATGGCATGGTAAACACCTGTGTGACCCACCATGTCACCATTGGCAAAATTCACCACGATGAAATCATACTGCTGCGTATTGATAGCACCGACGAGCTTGTCCTTTACCTCGAAGGCACTCATCTCCGGCTTCAGGTCGTAGGTTGCCACCTTCGGCGAATGAACCAGAATGCGGTCCTCACCCTCGAAAGGCTGCTCGCGGCCGCCGTTGAAGAAGAAAGTCACGTGTGCATACTTCTCCGTTTCGGCTGTATGCAGCTGACGCTTGCCGAGCCGGCTGAGATACTCGCCCAGGGTATCTACGACATTTTCTTTAGGGAAGAGTACGTGTACCCCCTTGAAGTTGGCATCATAAGGGGTCATGCAGTAATACTGCAGATCCTTGATGGTGTGCATACCCTCCTCCGGCATATCCTCCTGAGTGAGCACGTGGGTCAGCTCCCGGGCACGGTCGTTGCGGAAGTTGATGAAGATGACGACATCGCCCTCCTGGATGGTTCCATCAACAGAAGAATTGTTAATCGGCTTGATGAACTCGTCGGTCACACCGTCGGCATAACTTGCTTCGACAGCCTTCACCATATCGGTAGCCTGGTTGCCTTTGCCTTCGACGAGCAGGTCGTAAGCCTCTTTCACACGGTTCCATCGATTGTCACGGTCCATAGCATAGAACCGGCCGACGATGGAAGCGACGTGTGCTCCGTTGGCATCACAGACCTTCTGGATGTCGGCGATGAAGCCGGCACCACTCTTCGGATCGGTATCACGGCCGTCCATGAAACAGTGGACATATACATCTTTCAGGTTGTATTCCTTGCCGATTTCGATGAGCTTGAAGAGGTGGGCCAGTGAAGAGTGGACACCGCCGGTAGAAGTCAGTCCCATCAGGTGGAGCTTCTTGCCTGTCTTCTGCGCATAGCTGTAAGCATCGATGATGCCCTGGTTCTTCAATATGTCACCTGTCTGACAGGCCTTGTTGATCTTCACGAGGTCCTGATAGACAATACGGCCGGCACCGATATTCAGGTGTCCCACCTCCGAGTTGCCCATCTGGCCGGCAGGCAGACCAACATCCTCACCCGAAGCCTGCAACTGCGAATGTGCGCTGACCGCATTCAAATAATCTAAGAAAGGTGTCGGTGTGTTGTAAATCACATCGCCTCTGTCATGCTTTCCGTTACCCCATCCGTCAAGGATCATCAATAAAGCTTTCTTTGCCATAATTTTACCTTTATTTTTTGTTATTGTCTTCGTTCCTGCAAAGGTACGATAAAAGAATAAGACCGTGGCAAAAAGGTGTTGGAATTTTACGGTCGGGGACTGGCGGGATATGCGTCAAGTTCCCTCTGCAAAGGGCAGTCACCGGCCACTCACAGCAATTAACAGCTTCCCGATGCCCCAGCAAGCTGAATGTTCCTTGCCATACCCCATGAGCTATTGCAACCGGAACGTTATGGGCACGCCTACCCATACGCCTTTTCTTGGCTTGCGTTTCCATTTCCAGGCCGGCATTGTCTTCAACACACGAAGTGCCTCTTGATCCAACACCGGATCGACAGAACGCAACACAGTGAACCGGCTGCACCTGCCCTTGGGACTGACAAAGAACCTTACGATGACCCTTCCTTGTACGCAGGTTTCCTGCAACACTGGAGGATAACGGAGATTGGCTGCAACGAACGCATTGAAATCACCGGGGAAACAAGGGGATTCCTCAAAGGAACATACCGTTTCCATCAACGGCTTCCGGTCTGTCGTCACCGTGTCTTCCTTGTCCATACGTACAACTACAGATGCCGTGTCACAGCAGGGAACAGAACTGGGCTCAGCACAGATCTTGGGTGAAAAAGAGCATTCATCCTTTCTTTTCTTCGATTTCATCGGCTGATGCTGTGCATCCGCATTTCCAACAGCAACAAAACACATCAGCAATACATAAAATAATTTTGTCTTCATAATCATAATTGTTTAGCATCTAACATATAGTCTACTTCATATTCCCATCAAAAGATTGTAATCATACTTCTCCCTCCATCCATAAGACCGGAGCGGATAATCAAAAACCTGCACCGACGCTTAAACGCAATCACGCCGCCGCAGGTTTATGAAATGCAGATGACAATCATTGGAACTTATTGTCAGTGCAAAGGTAAACAAGAAGAAGATACAAAGCAATACCTTGGCCTTACTTGACACATATACGGATATTACCGCACTGGCTGTCAGAAACTTATCTATTCTTATCCATGAATTCTGACACAACGGCGATTTGGCCGTACCACATAGAATGTGTATCTTTGCAAACATGAAAAAGAGAACTTGCCTGGTGATGATAGCCCTTTCAACACTGCTCTCATGCCACCAAAGGAGACTGCCGGCCTACCCTGCCACCGACGATGGAATCGCACGGATGCGGCTCGACAGTGCAGCATTGCTGCTCAGGAAACACGACACCCGCAATGCGATGTGCCAGCTGAAAGCAGCTGAAAAGCATCTTTTCAACGTAACGGAAGACTCTCTGAAGTTCACGACTTACTACCGTATCGCACTGCTGAATGCGGAAAACGGGGCCTACAGGCTGGCACTCGACTACCTCAACCATGCCGCCAGACATACCGACGACAGCAAAAAAAGCCACCGTCTGGCAGACATTTACCTCGAAAAAGCTTCTGTCCTCAACCAAATGGGACTTCGCGACTCGGCATTGCTGTATATAAAAAAAGCAGAGGCGTTCAGCCCCCGCATTCGGAAAGACCAGGAAGAAAGCATAAGAGAGATACGTACACGAATCGAAAAACATCAGATTCTTTCGGTTTCACCGGAGAAGGACATTGAGATCGTACAGATACAGGACCGTTATGAGGTGGCACTGGCACAGCGCAAAGCCCTGCAGTTGCAGCTGTACATTGCCTATCTTCTCCTGCTTCTCATCGCCGTTTCCATCGGCATTATCGTGTGGTTCCGCCGGCGTATGCACCAACAGCTCCGCTTCTATCGCCAACAACAGCAGGAAACGGAACAGAACATCCAGCGTATCTTACGACAGAAAGATACGACAATCGATGAAATGAAAGCTGATATTGACGAGAAAATCCATGAGCTGGAACAGCTGAAGCGAAAGATTCCTGCACATAAACGGAATGAGAAAACATCCGAATCTATCGACCAGATTAAACTCGGAGTCGATACGCTCTACTCGATTCTGAAAGGCGACAACCTCTCACAGATGGGCAAACGAGAGCAACAGGCACTCAACGCCATCATATCCAGCTACGACTACGAACTGGCGTATGTGCTCAACAATCCCCGTTATGCTTTCACACCTAAGGAGACTTTTTATTACATCATGGAACAGAACGGCATCACCGACGAGCAGAAAGCCACAGCTTTCTGCTGTACGGCACAGGCGGTGAGGTCGATAAAAAGCCGGATGAGGAAAAAGATGGAGAACAGAATCAAGCAACCCTGAACGGAAGTCCGTCACGTTTCATTCTACCCATAATAACAGAAAACAGCCCGTATGAAGACAATATGGGAACATTGGAGTGTCACGGTTTCGCATTCCTTGCTATAGACTGCCCTCTTCATTTACATCTTCTTCGCAGCATATTCTCCCATCTCCCTGTAGCCTGCAGGATTGGGGTGCAGCCAGTCGCCGATATGCCATTCACGGCGCAGCTGTTCCGGTGCGGAGGGATCACGCAGAAGGACATCGAAATCGATGAAACCGTCTATTTCACGTGTTGTCCGTATCCATTCGTTCACCGTTCTGCGTGCTTTCTCACGTGCCTCGGTGAAGTAGCCTTTGCAGCCACGGAAGGGAGTTATCGTTCCCATATAGACCTTGAGTCCGTGCAAGCGGGCTTTCCTGATCATTACATGATAGGCTTCTATGAGCTGCCGGGCTGTTTCCTCCGGATTCATCGACGTACCGATGTCGTTGATTGCCTCAAAGATGATGACTGCACGAAGTCCTCGCTGCCCCAGTATGTCCCGGTCGAATCGTTCCTTTCCAGGCTGTCCCAGTCCCACGGAGAGGATGCGGTTGTTGCCGATTCCGAGGTTCAGAATTCCCGTTCTGGCAGCTTTGGAACTATTGGAAGCAGCATCGCCATTCAATGCAGCTGAAAGGAAGTCGGGCCAGCGGTCCTGTGCATTGGTCGTACTGCCCTTTCCATCGGTTATGCTGTTGCCAAGGATGGCTATACTGGAAGCCGTGGCATCGAGCACGTCTATGGCCGAGATATTGAACCAGTGGTCTTCCTTGAAAGCGGTAGAAAAATCGGTATAGGCATTTGTCACACCCCGCAATATATAAGAGGTGGTGCGCGACCCCATGTGGACAGTCGGTTCCTTGGGTGCTTTCAGGTAATTGATGGTAATGGTGATACGCTCCAAAGGATGCAGGTTGAACCGCAATGCATCCGAGAAGACGGCCTTGCCCGCAAGAATCGTTACCCGTCGTTTCCTGCCGAACTGCAGATACTTCGCTGAACGCTTCTGTATCTCGGGACCGTTCCCAGCCCTGGCCACATAGACACTCGTTATCTCGACAGGCTCTGAAGAGCATTCATTACTCAGCTGCAGGCGGATGACACTCCCGCCGATGCTGACCTTCACCACCTGCCGGACGGATCGGTCGGTCATTTGGTTGTTGTAGGGCATAAACGCCTTGTCGACCGTCTGCGGCGCACAGGCCCATGTCCCCACCCAATGCGGTTGCTGCGCATGGACAGCGAGGGGTGCAAACAAAAAGAATAAAAGTAAAAGTTTCTTTGTCATAGGAATCATGAAAAACAAGGAAAAATGAAGACCTCCCAAAGAGAGAACTCACGAAGAGAGAGAAAACTGAAGAGAGAACTCACGAAGAGAGACCTCCCCACGTCCCTTAGAAGGAGGGATGTGGTAGGATAAGGCGGAAAAGACGAGGGCTGGCTCGTCTGTGCTGCGCAGAATCATAGGGGTAGCCTGCTATTCACTCCCCCTCTCCATTCGGAGAGGGGCTGGGGGTGAGGCTTTTGGGGGTGAGGCTTTTCGGGTAAGGCTTTCTATCTCCTCCTGCATATACGCCATGAACCCCTCCCCCTCTACGATGTCAATATCCTTGTACAGTCCGAGGACGAAACGTCCCAACCCACGGTAGTCACAGACCTCAATGTCCAGCAGCCAGGAATTGTCTTCCTGCCGGGCAACATAACGGACCCCTTGCGGATATTCCTCCACAAAAAGGTTGTGTGACAACTGCCCCAACCGGAGTTTCACCCGATGGCGTTCCTCACCGCTGAACATGAAGATGTCGGTGAACACCTGCCGGTGCCGGTCTTCATGCAGCCAGGGAGTATCAAGCTCTTCCACGTCCTTCATACGGGAGATTTTGAAAGTCTTGTTCGTATGAGACAGCAGTTCATGACAGCGCACATCCTCGTTGTCGTGCAGCAGGAGGAAAGGTTCGACGATACGGTCCTTCACCGTGTGGCTGTTCGGACTGGAGTATCCTACCAGCCGTACCATCCGCTTACGCTCCATTGCCCGCCGGAGCACAGACAGGTTGCTGTCCATCTGCCGGCGGACCGATGAGGGAGCTGATACAGACAGGGCGTAGGCATTCTCTATCTTCCTCCGAAGCTGGTTCACCGCCACACTGCTGCCGTTATCCGCCATCGTCAGCAGACTGTAGATGGTCCTGATGTCATTGTCCGTGAACTGGACGGCCTGCAACAGCCTTGTAAAGAAAGGCGACCGGCGGTCGATGTGATAACAGCCTTCATGCTTGAAGACGATGAAACCGGCATGTCTGATGAAATCGAGCAGATAATAAAAGTTCCTGCGCGACAGCTCCATCCTCTCGCACAGTTCCTCCACCGTATAGTTGCGGCCGTCAGACAAGAGCGCCAACAGTTCCAACTGCTTCCTTAGTTTGTCAAATCTCATACATTACACTTATCCTGTATAGTACTAAACGCACAGGAAGGCCATTAATTGTCTTAACATGAAAAAACTCTCTGTACAGGCATATAACCTGTACAGAGAGTCAATATCATTCGTCCTCAAACCTTACTTGTTCAAGACCAGAACTTCCTGCTTTACGCCGAAAGAGCCTGCAGAAACCGTGAACTTGAAATTGAAAGTGAATGTCTTTGTCCCTTCGTCATAAGTACTTCCCTGGTCTGTTGCACTGACCATTCCATACGACGGATGTTTAAATCCCGTCTCCATGGAAGAAGGATAGACTGTCACCTTACTTCCGTTCGGACTGAAAGAGAAGCCATGGCCTTCTGCCCACAGATCCTTGATACGGTAGCGATTGCCCACTTCTGAATACTCGACATTGACGGTACCGATATTGCCGAACATTTCCGATGTATATGTTCCTGTACCAAAAGCCTTGTAGTCAAGACCCTCGAAGTCGATACTCTGGGAAGTCTTCGTGCCACCATTCACCGCAACAACGGTTATGGAATAAAGCCCGTGCAGGTCCGTAACATAGACATCCTTGTAATCAGAAGGCTTCACGTCAACTTTCTTTCCATTGGCAACGACATAGTCGGCATATTCACCTTCTGTCATCTTACGTGCTTCCTTAGCCGACTTCAGTTCAGCCAGATAATATACTTCACTGACAGCAGCATTGGTCGCTACACGGAAGAGACAGTCGTTATCGGCATTGTACCCATCTCCGACTTTGTATTGATAAACCGTTCCAACGGGTGTGCCGTCATTGCCCGGCTCTGTGCCATACTCTTCCTTACAGCCCGTAAAAACAACGGCGGCAAGGGCAAGTAACAGTAAACTCTTAATGTATTTCTTCATAATCTTTTGCTTTTATATTCGTCAATTGCTTAGAAAACATACGGATCAGAGTCGGCGGCAGGCTGAACCGGATCAGGATTACGAGTCATACCTCCATTGTTGTCAGACTCTGTTCCCACAAATGCCCAGACCATCCAGTTAGGCAGCTCCTTCGTATTCCAGCGCGCATTTTCAAGATGATTGGTTCCAGCATAACTGCGGATAATGCCCTTGTTCAGACGTTTGATATCAAAAGTAGCAAAACCTTCACCCCAGAGCTCTACACGGCGCTGCCACCAGACTTCGTTCTGGAATAGAGACGTACTGGCATTGTAATAAGCATCTGTATGTTTGCCATACACATACTGCGGGTCTCGCGTCTTGGCAAATGCTTCCAACAACGCCTTACCACGTACTTCATCCTGCATCCCTGCGGCTTCAGCCTCGATAAGCTTCATTTCCTCAACACGCATCAAAGGGACTGATACACACCAGGCATCGTACTTGACATCAGCTTTCCCCGCTGCATTGCGGAACTTCAAAGACAAACCACCAAGACCGTATTTGGAGTATTCCATCCCTGACTTGTAGACGCGATCGGGATAATTAGAGTAGTCTCCCAGCTTGTTGATGGCAGCAGCTTTGCTCATGCCGTCCAAAGAGAAGTCCACCCAGCACTTGCGACGGAAATCCGTACTGGGAATCGTAGAATAGAGATGACGGTCAATCACCATCACACCACCGTATGAAGAGGCATATCCGCCGTCGAATCCGCCTTCCATCATCATTACAGATCCCCAGGAGTCGTCACCGTCATTCCCTTTGATATTGGGGTCGGTAGGAAGGAACTGTGTGGCGAACATCCAGGAACTGTTAGGTTTGTTGAAACCATTGTCACGGCTCAAAAACTCGCTTTCACTCATCATCGTGTAGCCCTGCTGTGCCAGCTTGGCATACTTCTCGGCATTCGCCCAGTCCTGCTTCTCAAGATAGGTACGTGCCTTGAGGCCGTAAACGACACTGATATCAGGAGTATACTTGTCCGATCTCTTATAGTTCGCAAGATACTTCTCTGCTGCGTCAAGATCCTTCAGAATGAAATCGAAAGCTTCCTCCCAAGTCATACGCTCACTATGAGTAGCCTCCTGCAATGTACGCAACTCATCAGCCTTAATCGTTGTCAAGGCTTTCGGATCAACCGAATAAGGTTTTGCCGCATACATACGTACCAAGTCCAGATAGAACATGGCGCGCATCGCATAAGCAATACCTGTACCAGCCTTTTTTGCGTTTTCGGGTTCTTTATATCCCGAAGCACCGGCACTTTTAATGACGTTGTTACAGTCAGTAATCCACGAATAGTAGCAGGTCCATGGGAACTGGGTAACGGCATAACCAGATGCCAGGTACTTGACGTTGTTGTACCAGGTGGTAAGATGATTATTGGCACCTGCCGGCACGACATCCTGTCCTTCAACATCACGGGTAAGGAAGAACGCCGTATAGCCGAAATCCCACACGTTGTTTCTCCTGGGAGAATACGTTCTCTTTCCGCTGAGGTTCGTTGTCAGTGCGCTGACCATGTTATCAAAGGCACCCGGAGCTCTCGCCACCTGATCCAGTGAAGCGACATTGCTCTGCGGCTCTACCTCTTCGATACAACCCGTAAGCACAGAAGTGCCTAAAGCCGCCAGGAGTATTGTTGAAAAAATCTTATTCATTGTCATATTCTTTTTGTTAATTAGAAAGAAACCTGCAGACCACCCATGACTGTACGTACAGGCGCATAGGAATTGACACCCGAGCGAGATGTTCCCTGGAAGCTGAAGCGGGGATCAAGTCCCTTGCGGGCAGACCAGAAGCAAAGGTTCTGTCCTTGTACATAAAGACGGATTTTGCTCAGCATCAACTTACGGACCAGTTTTGTCGGAACAGTATAACCGACAGTAAACGACTGGAAATTGAGGAACCGCGCACTCGTAAGGAAACGCGTGGACTGTGCCGTCAAGTCAGGATCCGTGTACATGAAACGTGGAATATCGGTGGAAGTATTGTTTGGAGTCCAAGACTTCAATATATCCTTGGACAGATTTGATCCGTCTCCCGTTGTCCTGACATTATTCATCAGCGAAGCATAGCCGAAATCATAGATCTTACCGCCGATCTGATAGTCAAATGTAGCATTGAGGTCAAAATCGTAAACTCTCAGTGTCGTAGTGAAGCCGCCATTGGCAGCCGGTAACATCTCATGAGTATAGTTCGTAGCTTCGCTCCAATCCGTCGTTGTGAAAGAATGCTTCGTTCCTGGCTTGTTACTGTTTGACAGCCTGCCGGCTTTGAACTCCTTGTAGATGTCCTCGTCAACCCAGTAAAGCGGCTGTCCCTTTTCATTCACACCGGCATAATCAGCCATCATTCCATTGTAGAGTGGTTGACCTTCTGCGTACCACATCGGGATATTGAATCCTGCACTGACATCCGCCTGTGAGAATCCGCCATACTGTGCAATCTTGGTAGGGTCGAGCTTCAAAGCCTTTGCACGGTTGTGAGAAATATTCGCCGAAGCACTCCATACAATATTCTTCGTACGGATGATGTCTCCGCCGAGCGTAAATTCGACACCTGAGTTGCGGATGTCTCCAATGTTACCATAGTAACCCCGTACACCTACACTCTCCGGAACACCCAGCCAGAAAAGCATATCCGTTGTCTTCTTGGTATAGCAGTTGAGCTCACCATTCAAACGGTTCTGGAAGAGTGCGAACTCAATACCGAAGTTGAAATTGGTGGTTGTCTCCCAGGTAATGTCAGGATTGCCAATGGAAGTGAACGAAGGCAACATCGACTTCTCACCACGTACCAGGCTGTAATAGTCAACATAGTTGAAATCAGGAATACCATCGTTACCCTGCTGTCCGATAGAGACTTTAAACTTCAGATTGTCAACCCACTTGGCATTCAGATCCTGGAAGAACTTTTCTTTGCTGAGAATCCACGCTCCTCCAATGCTCCAGAAGTTACCCCAACGGTTTTTCTTTGCGAATCGGCTGGAAGCATCACGACGGAAAGAAGCCTGTGCGAAATACTTCTGGTCATAGTTGTAAAGCAAATTGGCAAAATATCCTTCCACATTATAGATGGTACGATAAGAATAGCTGTCATAACGATCTGCAAACGCATTGATTTCCTTGATGTCCGGTGAGAAGCCACCACGAGCCAATACCTCCAGATAGTTATAATTAGACTTATACCACTCATGTCCTACCATCAGCTGGACATCATGCAGGCCAAAGGCCTTATGCCCCGTCAACGTCTGGACATAGTTCCAACGATAGCTAACACCAGTATCCTTATTAATGCGCCCCTTGTCCGCAGCAGCACCGCCAATAAAAGGATTCTCATAGAAAGAATAACGTGTCAGTAAAAGGGTGATGGAGTTCATCGAATTGAATTTCAACCATGGAGTCAACGTAACATCAAAGTTGAACTGTCCCTGCAACTGATCGAGTATGGTATTCTGCTTGTTGTACCTGTTCGCGCCCAGCGGGTTACCTGTACTGAGGAAAGGCCGGGTCCCGATGCCCGGATAGTTTGTTGACGGCACACCGAAGTCATATTTCGGGTGACCGTATTGATCTGTAGCAATCACCGGATTGCCGTTTGCATCCAGTGTGCGGACGTAGACAGGATAGATAGGAGCAATATACTGAGTGAAATAACCCAGATTAGCCGCATCAGTCCTGGTATCGCTCAGATTAGGATTCGACTCACGGTCAGAATGCACATATCCGGCATTTGCCAAGAGGTGCAGCCAGTTGGTAGCCTGATAGTCCGCCTTCAACCGAGCCGTAAACCGCTCATATCCGGAGTTCTCCAGTACACCTTTCTCTTTCAGGTAACCTACACTCGAGTAATAGCTCATCTTGGAATCACCACCACTTACATTGATGTTATACTCCTGACGGAATCCATGGCGGTATGCCTCATCCTTCCAGTCATCCGGCTGGAGGTAGTACTTTGTACCATTATATTCGTAAGCGCGTCCGAGGGTCGCCTTCGGATTCAACTTACCATCAAGCCCGATAAGATTCTCACCGGCGGGAAGTGTATATGGATTATACTGCAATCCGAAGCTGCCATTGGTGATCATGTTATCATTCGCCCACTTATTAGCCTGTTCACGTGTCATACCCTGCTTGTAGAAAGCATAGTTGAAGAACTGTGAATAGTAAGCCTCCATGAACTCGCCGGGATCCGTGAACACGTCATAGTCCTGAATACTGCGGCTCGTCGCACCCCACTTCATCTCAGCATTGATGTTTGCCTTGCCTTTGCCTTTCTTCGTTGTAATCAGTATGACACCTGCCGCACCGCGTGCACCATAAAGAGCAGCAGAGGAGGCATCCTTCAGAACGGTAACGCTCTCGATGTCGTCCTGCGGAATGTTGCTCAGAGAAGCAGGATAAGGAGCACCGTCGACGATGATCAACGGATCTGTAGAAGCATAAAGAGAAGCGATACCACGGATATGGATGTTCGCATTTCCAGCACCGGGAGCACCGGATCCGCCTGTCAGCTGCAAGCCCGGGACCGACCCGATGAGAGCATCAGCCACATTGGTAGTAATCTTCTTTTTCAAGTCACCGGAATTGACAACGGCTGCAGAACCGGCAAATGAGGCCTTGGACTGCGTACCGAAGGCAACGACCATCACCTCGTCCATCACCTTCCCGTCCGGATCAAGCGTGATTTTCATGTGTGCCTTACCCGTCAGCGTCTGCGTCTTCATGCCGATGTAGGACACTGTAATCTTAGAACCAGCCTTGACAGGCAACGAGAAATGCCCGTCTATGTCCGTCGCGGTTCCCGTCTGCGTCCCTACCACGAGGATAGACGCACCGACTACGGGCTGCCCGTCATCTGAAGAGATTACGGTCCCGCTAATCTCTGTTTGCGCCAGTGCTGTTCCCATACAGAGGAAGAACACGGCTAAAAACATGGTTAGTCTTTTTTTCATAAAATCGCTTTTTTGTTAACAATAAATATACTCTGTTTGTCTTATTGCAACTGGTAAAATTCACGAAACCAATCGTCAGGTTCTTGTCAAGAAGGGTATTCTCGTCAGATTACAAAGCTAATATAGTTTTTCTCAACATCCAAGCAAACGTAAACATAAGTTTTATTTTTTCACATTAATTAAGATTTCGGCGGTAAAATCTGTCATTGTGATGGTCAGAAAACAAAATAACCATAAGCAAAAGCGGCTTTCCACAAGCAATATTGTAAGTAATACACAATTTTACAATTTGACAGATAAGCCCATTGAAAACATCTATAACAGCTCCCGCATCCTTACAGAATGACAGGAGACTTTCGTCCCGACAGACGGGAGACAAGACCGGAAAAGACAGCTGAAAAAACCGATTGAGAATATTCCCAACCGCTTGGGAATGTCGTTCCCAGACCTTGGGAATACCGTTCCCGACGGCCGGGACTGCTGTTCCCAAGCGGTCGGGAATGAGCGGTCTGCAGCTTAATGTTTTGGCTGTATGCGGACCGAAGAAAACAAAACGTCCCGCCACGATGAAAGGAATACTTCACCGTGGCGGGACGAGCCTAAGGTTATGGCCTGGAAGAATGTCAGTTACGGTCTGTGCTGTCAGGTTTGAAGGAGTCGGAAATACCTTTTCCGAGTTTCCTGAAGAACTTTTTCCCGCCTTCTCCTATCTTGCGGGTTATCTCGCCCACCGTCCTGGCTTCACGCTTCACGACCTGCCCCACACCATGTGAAACAGACTTGATTCCCTGCCTTACTTCCATCTCTCCGGAGTCCGTGCGGGCAGTCTGCCGTGACGTGCCGCCGGTCTTCGCGCTACGCCCGGAAGACGGACGTGCCGTCGGCATCTCTGCCGCGTCATTCGCCCTGGCGTTGCGCCTTGCCTCCTTCTGCATTTCCTTCTTGTGTGCCCTGACCAGCCGGGGGGATGCTCCGGCAATGCCGCTGTACTCTGTCTGTGCCGAAGCTGACAGGCACATCAGTGACAGGGCTATCAATGCTTTGATTCTGATACTTTTCATTGTCGTTTGTTCTGTTATATGGGTTAAGAACGTCCGACTGCCTAAGGATATTGCCGGCCTTAACAATCAATAGGACGTATTAAGGGGATTTAAGTCACGTCTGCCTCTGCCAGACAGGTTCTCCGTTCCAGAACATTCCTGCCACAGCGGCCCCGTTCCGGCCTATCTGACAAGGCTCCGCACGGCAAACCATGCGTGCAGCAGCACGGTCTGGAGAAGTCCGTAGTGCCGGCGCATCACGTCGAAACGCTCCCGGAGCGACTCTTTGTGATGGAGGGTCGTCTGTCCTTCCTGCACGTAATCCGCCACGACGGCATGGATATTGCGCAGCAGGAGTCCCCTCCGCTCTCCTTCCTTCATGACCCGTATGCACCAGTCTACGTCCGCCGAATAGCGGTAGACGGTATCATACGGCAGCGAACGTGCGATGTCCGTCCGGGCATAGAATGCCTGGTGGCATACCAGCATGCCGTAGCGGAAGGAACGCCAGGTGAGCCGTGCAGGCGGAGTGAGGCGGCGGTGGCAGAGGAAGTTGCCTTTCCCGTCGATGATGTCGGTATCGCCGAAGAGTACGGCAGGACGCTCCTCGCCGTCGCCCACCACGGCGGCCAGCACCACACGGTCGAGCGTGTCGGCAGCCGGAAAGCGGTCGCCGGCATTCAGGAAGACGACATAATCGCCTGTCGCCAGCTGCAGACCTTTGTTCATTGCATCGTAGAGACCGTTGTCCGGCTCGCTCTGGATGCGCACCGTGTGTCCGTTCTCCGCCTCTCCGGACTGTTTCCGGTAGGCTTCTGCAATGGCCACGGTATTGTCCGTCGACGCGCCGTCGATAATGAGATGTTCCACATGAGGATAATCCTGCATAAGCACGCTGTCGAGCGTCGGCTGCAGTACCTGGGCCGCATTGTAGGTTATCGTGACGACTGAGAATGCAATCATAGACAGAAATTCTTATAGGCCATCGCCTCGTTATATACTTCAAGATACTGCATGGCAACGCTCCGCTGCGAATAGCTGTGCAGCACCTTCGCCACGGCCGCTTCGGAGAGAGCCGCATAGTCGGCCTCATCCAGCACCCAGCGGATGCCCTCTGCCAGGTCCCGGGCATCGCGTTCCGCCGCCACATAGCCGTTCCGGCGGTGATCAATCATCTCGGGTATGCCTCCAACACGGAATCCCACACACGGTACGCCGCACGCCATGGCCTCCATGATGGTGTTGGGAAGATTGTCCTCGAGCGAGGGCAGCACGAAGACATCGGCGGCATTGTAGACGTCGCGTATCCGCTGCTGGTCGCTCACGTAACCGATGGGATAGACCGGCAGTGCCAGTCTCCCCTCCAGTTCCTCGGCGTGTCCGCCGAGGATGGCGATGCCGGTATGCTCCTTCATTTCCGGATGCTCTTCCGCCATCCGGGCTACTGCCTCCACGAAATAGTCCATCCCCTTGCGCTGGTCCGTCACACGCTGTGAGACGAAGAGCACGAGGCGTCTGTCGTCGGGGAGGTGCAGCCGCTTCCGGGCCGACTGCCTGTCCTGCGGCGAGAAGAAACGGCTGTCGATGGGATTGGGGATGTCTCTGACGCTGATGCCGCGCAGGAGTCCGCTCCGCTTTGCCTGCCGGGAGAGCCACTGGCTGCAGGTGACGAACCAGATATTGCCGTGGCTGAGCATTTCCTTCTTGCGTTTCCACACCTTTGCCGACAGGTCGTGCGGACTGCCGCCGCCGGGCAGCAGCGGACAGTTTCCGCATCCGTTCTCGTAGCGGCAGCAGCCATGGGCATAATGGCAGATGCCGGCAGCCGGCCAGAGGTCGTGCATCGTCCACACGACCGGCTTTCCCGAGCACAGGATTTTGCGGATGTTCTTCAGAGAGAGCATGCCCTGGTTGATCCAGGAGAGATGTATAATGTCGGCCTCCTTGAACTCGCGCAGCTTCGTGATGTCGCTGCCGGCGTTGGCGATGTCTATCTCAAAAAGGTGGTTGCGGGAGAAATGCAGGTGC
This sequence comes from Prevotella denticola, assembly GCF_900454835.1. Classification (GTDB taxonomy): domain Bacteria; phylum Bacteroidota; class Bacteroidia; order Bacteroidales; family Bacteroidaceae; genus Prevotella; species Prevotella denticola. Next base: position 1,622,034 of record NZ_UGTM01000001.1, read on the forward strand.
CAGAACACGCAGAACCGTTCCCAGAGGAGGTGCCGCTGGTTCTGCCACTCGTGGCCGAGACTGACCACGGTGATGTCGTCCGTCAGCTTGTCACGCACCAGCATCTTCGCCTTCACGCCGTTGTTGTTCAGCGCATCCTTGAGCCGGTTGGCGGCAACAGCCGCCCCGCCTGTCTTCTCACTGGTATTTACTATCAGTATTCTCATTGGCGTATCATTTGCAGCAAAGTTACAAGAAAAGCGATAAACAGACAAGAAAAGTAACAAAATATTAGTTGTTTGCGGACACAGCAGGTTGATTTGCGTCAAGAAAGACGTAATATTCGAGGAAATTACAGGTAAAAAGTTGCAGAGAAGCAGAAATCCTCCTACCTTTGCATCGTCAAAAGGTTAATAGATTGTTTAGGTTAGTAGTAATAGATTTAGGTTTTTAGTTATTTTATTAAGGTAAAAGTTTAACGATTGATCCAGGATGACAAAGGAGGCCGTGAGGTTCCCTTTCATTGAGAAAAGATTATTTAGTTAAACATACTGATAACGCCGGTGCTCGCAGAGAGTACCGGCGTTTTTCTTCATCTTGTCCGTTCTATCGTATATCCGCCGTCCATGTCTTCCATGAGGCTGTGATACACTATCTTTTCTATAAGTCCCTTTGTATCAACATAGACATCCATGGAATCCTTCGTCGGACAATACCTGTCTTTCTCCGACCGAAGGGAAATCACGGTTCCCTGTCCGGTGTGTGCAATATGGTAATTCACCACGCCTTCAAATCTGTCGAAATAGTATTCTCCTGATGTCTGCCTTGCTGAAAAGCGGTTGTTGAAGGTGGTCATCATCTGCAGTTCAGGCATGGAAGGATAGAAATCCCATAGATTAACCCCATTGACGATATAGAAGGTCATCACCATGGCCACCTCTTCTGCGGTATCGCCCGACTTTCTCTGATGTGCTTTCTTCCATGCCGGGGCCTGGCGCATCAACACTTCCATCAGCTCTTTTCCGAACCGTCCCTTGTCCTTCAGTTCTATGTCCGTATCGTTCGATGCCGGTTTATACACGATGACGAAGTGGTTGCGGCGCAACAGCTTACGGTATTCCCCTATCGGAATCCTGAATCCATGGAACTCCAGGTCTTCCTCGCTGGAAGAGAAAACGGTATCGGCAATAAACTCCAGACGGCAGAGACTGTCAGTTGACAACAGCGGCACAAGCCGGAACGTATGGTCAGGACTGTTTCCTTCATACGATTTCGGCCATGTGACCCGATAGATGAGCGTGTCGCCGACAACATACTGCGGACGGAACAGGGGAGCGGGTTCCGGCACGTGGGTGACACCTGCCTTCAGACGGTCGTAAAGGCGGCTGCGCTTCGCATCCGCCGGATTGCAGACAAGCAGCAGGCTTCCGTCATAATGTTCTACGGGGATGGGACGCGGGATGCCAACAGGCTCATTGTCCACGAAGATAGCTGCCACGTCGCTTATTCTACGGTGGCTGAGCAGAGCGAAGGCATCACTTGACTCACAGGTCATACTCAGAGAGAACAGCCAGGGATTGTTGTCACAGTTTTTCCGGGCATCCTCCGACCAGACATCTGTATACTGGACAGAGGGGATGGCATAGGGGCTTTTCATATCAGCTATATAAAGATACAGCTGTGTATTGCTGAGGCCGTCCAGCTGGAAGAAGTACCGGTAGCGAGAAGCGTCATAGAACCCTTTCTCACGGGCAAGTGCCAGCAGGGCTTCCACCTTCGCCGAGTCGGTTCTGTTGACGATGAAAACCGTAGAAGCATCTTTGTCCTCCGCTATGCCGCAGACAGCGGAGTCCACGACAACGGAATCCATGTCATCCTCCCTGGAAGCCGCATCTTCCGCATCACTTTCCTCATCATCCGACGGAGACGGCGGACAGGTGGGCTGCGCCGAATCTGCCGGATCGGAACCGGGAATATACAGTTCATGTGTAAGGAGCTTCATGAGCGGTATCTCCGTTATCTTTCCCTGAACCGGCAGCAGCTTCTCGCTGATAACTGAAATGACTTCATGGATATTGGACGGGACCGGATAGACGGACACGTGTGCGGGCTTCACGCCCTGCGCCAGGACGGTTTGCAGACAGCAGGCGAGCGATAGCAAAAGGAATGTTCGTTTCATAAGGATGATTTCATTCTATAAGATGTAGACCAGAATTGTCACAGCTGTCCGGCCTCGACCTGCAGGACGATGCGTTCCACCAGTCTGTCAGCACCCTTGGGGTCGTACCGCTTCTTCAGACTGCTGCCGAAAGCCCAGGCGAAAGCCTGGTAGAAACCGGCACGGACCGGACCGAGGAAAGCCTGGACAAGTTCGTAGGAAGTAGAGTTGCATTCGCGGTCGACAAGTTTGATGAGGAGCTTTCCCTGCGAGAAGCTCAGCTTCTTCATACGGGGTTTATAGGTGTTCCATATCTCCTTCTCCACACGTTTCATGTGCTCCGACCGTTCCTTTTTCGACGGGATGGTCTCAAGATAAGCTCCGGTCTCAAGGATGATCTGATGGCACTCCTTGGCTATCGGCAGCACTTTCTTGATGTTGTAGACAAGCCTGTAATAAGCCATCTCCTGCGATTTGTTCTTGAACTCCAACGGGGGGAAAACATAGACATTGCTCGTCCGCACATACTGAATACTGTCTGTCCCCACTTTCGCCTTGCCGATATGTACCATGGGCACGAACGTGGGAGAATCCATATCCACCGTCCGGTCCTCGGGATTGATATGGTCCTGCGCAGCTGCCCCCACCGTGAAAAACAGCAACACAGCAAATGTGAAAAGTATCAGTCTGTTCATATCTGGTGACAAAGGTACAAATTTTAAACTAAAGGCGATTTCATATTCCAGGAAAAAACAGTCCGCTCCCGCCAGACTTTTCTTGGACCTGCCATCCCTGCAAAACCAGCAAGGAACCCCATCAATTCTTAAACTATGTAAAAACTGTAATGATTTCAAGTTAAAGGCTTGTTTCTTTCAGGAAAACGCTTTATCTTTGCACCCGAAACATTAAGAAATAATTTATTATGGCAAAAAGAAACGAATTATATAAGTGCGCAGAGAGTGGCAACATCGTAGAGGTTCTTGTTGGTGGTGAATGTGGATCCGGCAATATGCAACTGCTGAAAGAAAACACAACCGATGCCGCCACCGAGAAACACGTGCCGGTCGTTGAGAAGATCGAAGGCGGCTACCGTGTGACGGTCGGCGAGGTGGAACACCCCATGACAGAAGCCCATTCCATCCTCTGGATTGAGTTGATCACCAATAACAACGAGGTACTCCGCAAGTATCTGGATCCGACAGACCGTCCGGTAGCCGAGTTCAAGACCGATGCTACAGAAGTCTATGCACGTGAATACTGCAATCTTCACGGCCTCTGGCGTTCAAAGTAAGAACTGAATTTCAAACTGACATATCGTAATACGGGTGCATACGCCTCCTTGAAGATGGAGGGTATGCACCCTTTTTCAGATTCCTCCGTTAACAGACAGTTCCGCATTGCGTTCGGAAAAACAAGCCTCCCTGATCAGATAAGTACTGCCGGCACAGCTCTTCTCCGGCTACAGTCCGCTCCCATCCCGGTAATAGGTCGTGAGGTTCGGGCCGTCAACACGACCGGTGTCTGCCGACAACACAATATGTGATGGGCCTCAGCACGTCTGCAGGGAAGGCCCGTCCAATCCTGTCGCTATCATATAATAGCAAGATGCTGATGACTGACTTGCACCGCAAATATATGCCGGACAACCCTGACGGTTTCAGGACAGGAAATAAAGGTATGCTCCGGCCAGCAGTCCCAATGTCACAACGGTGATTACCGTGATGCCGTAGCGGACAATCCATGAGGGCTTCTCGTCGATGATGCGCCTTACCTTCTCGCTGCGGAGTTCTATCTTGTCGTCTGCCATAATCTGTCCCTTCTGCTGTTAGTTTCCTAATTCCAACTGATTCTTCACGAGATTGTAGTATGCGCCGCGCTTCCGTGTGAGTGCTTCGTGACTGCCTGTCTCAACCACCCTGCCCTTGTCCAGTACCACTATCTGTCCGGCATTCTTCACCGTACTCAGCCGGTGGGCTACGATGACTACCGTCTTCCCTTTGTAGAACGCATCCAGATGCTCCACGATCATGCGCTCGTTGTTGGCATCAAGTGAGTTGGTGGCTTCGTCGAGGAAGATGTAGTCGGGATTCTTGTACACGGCCCTCGCTATGAGGATGCGCTGTTTCTGTCCCTGGCTCAGGCCCACGCCGTCGCGCCCTATCTTGGTGTTGTACTTCAAGGGAAGACCCATTACATAATCGTGGATGCAGGCTATCTCTGCAGCCGTCTGCAACCGCTGCCTGTCTATCTCGTTATCATCTACGGCTATATTGCGGGCTATCGACTCGGAGAAGATCACACCGTCCTGCATTACCACGCCGCACTGCCTGCGCCACCATTTCTTGTTGAGCGTGTTGACATCCGTTCCACCTATATTAATTTGTCCACCCAGCACGGGATAATAGCCAAGCATGAGCTTGATGAGCGTTGTTTTACCGCTACCCGACGCACCTACGATGGCTGTTACCTCGCCTTTGGGGATATTGAGGCTTACATTATCTATGATAGTTTTCAGTGCATGCGGGTCGTATTTGAAGTTTACGTTTTCCAGGTCTATACCCCTGCCTTCTTCTTTTACTGAAGTTTCCAATCCCTGTTTTCCGTTCTCATCATCCATGCGATGGATCTCGTTGATGCGTTCCAGGCTTATCTTCACGTCCTGCACCGAATAGAAGAAACCCATCAGCTGTTCCACTGGTGAGTTGAGCTGTCCGATGATGTACTGCACGGCGAGCATCATACCCAGTGTGAGTTGTCCGTGAATAACGGCAGTTGCTGCCACCACGGTGATGACAATATTCTTCAGTTCGTTGATGAATATACTGCCCGCCTCCTGCGTTTGTTGGAGCTTTAGCGATTTCATCTGTACGTTGAATAAATCGGCCTGCACGTCCTCCCATTCCCAGCGTCTGCGCTGTTCACAGTCTTGCAGTTTTATCTCCTGCATAGAGGTAATAAATTCGTAGGTTTTATTGTTGTTGATGGCTTGCTGCTCAAAGAGTTCGTAGTCGAGAACCTTTCTGCGCCTTAGGAAGAGCGCAAGCCAACCGCCATAGAGCAGGCTGCCGAGCATGAAAATGGCGAAGACAAGCCAGTTATAGGATAACAATACAATGCTGAACACCACAAAGGTAAAGAGCGAGAACACAATACTGAGTGTTTGCTGTGTCAGAAACGAGTTTACACGGTTGTGGTCGCCCATACGCTGCATGAGGTCGCCCATCAGCTTGGTGTCGAAGAACGACATGGGCAACTTTAAAAGCTTGATGAAGAAATCGCTCACCAGCGAGATGTTGATTCGCATGGAGATGTGCAGCAGCAGCCAGCGGCGGATAAAATCGATGGCAGTTCGACTAATGGTAAGCATCAGCTGCCCAAGGAGTATCAGCCATATAAAGCCGATATTCTGGTTCTTAATACCCACATCCACAATGGATTGTGTGAGGAAAGGCAGAATAAGCTGCAGCAGGCTGCCGACGAGCAAGCCTAAAACAATTTGACCGAAATACTTACGATATTGCTTAATGTAACCAAAGAGGAACTTAAACGAGCGTTCCTCTTTAGGTTCTTCGTCCATCTTCTTTTCATAAAACGCAGGAGTAGGTTCTAAGAACATAGCGATACCCTTTTCCTCACCGTCCGATTGAGTGCTGACCCAATGCTTCTTAAATACTTCGAGGTCGTATTTTACATGCCCTTTTGCAGGGTCTGCAATGTAGAATCCGTTCTTTTTAACTTTGTATAGTACAACAAAATGATTTTGGTTCCAATGGAGTAAGCAAGGATAATTTATGTCTTTTATTTGATACAAGCTTGCTTTTCCACATAGCACATCAAAACCTAAGGCTTCTGCCAATTGTTTTAAAGCCTGCATTGAAACACCCTCATTGGTTATAGTACAGGTATTTGATAGAGTTTCAAATGAACACTTTCTACCATAATACTTACAGACCATAGCCATGCAGGCAATCCCACACTGCATGGCGTCATGTTGTCTATAAAAATAAAAGGACATTTATTTTGCTGTGTTGTATTTGGTAAGACCGGAGTCGTTGTCTCTATTATTAATGTTTTTACCCAGATGCCTTCGTGAATTGCCTTTTGACAAAGAATAGACGAAAGTCAGTGCCACAAGATTTTTGAAATTACCCCATCGGGTCTTTTCTACGAAATGGAATGAAGGAGTATCTGCATAAATCTTGGAAGGATCGGGATTGTAAATGAACATGGCACCCACGGTGACAGCACCGATTCTGTATGTAAGGGATGCGTTCGCATTATACCCAATCTTCTCAAAAACATCACCTTCAACAGTGGTCATCGGTAGATTGTGGTTGGTAATGAACTGCCACTTGCCTGCCACCACCTGACAAGAGATTCCGACATTGTTCAGATTGTGGTTGACACGCTGATTAGGCGTATTGTATTTGGAAAACATATAGTTATAGTAAGGCTGCAAAGTTAGCCAGGAGAAAGGTCTGCAACTCAGAACAAGCGATGCGCCATACTCGTTGACATGGCGGATGCCCACAATCTGGTTCACGAAGTCCGAACCGTCAGCGGAAACAACTGTCATATTCTTGCTGGGATAGTAGGCATGGCTGACGGAAGGTTTGACAAACCAGATATTATTGGCCGACGCATACTGGAAGCTAAGTTCGGTGCGGTAGAAATGGTAGGGCTTCAGACTGCTGTTGCCTTGTAGATAGAATCGTTCATCCACGACGGTACGACTATCTGTGAGCTGACCGACGTTAGGAACCGCAGATGCTATGGACGAGGTCAGGCGTAGCGAACTGTGTTTGTGCAGCTGGTAATTAAGAGAAACAGAAGGCCGCATAAGGATGTAGTTGGCTATTGCCTTCGTCGCAGTTCTATATCGGTTGTTCTCCACACCGATTCCCAGGTTGTAGGACAATGCCCCCCATTGATTGGTGTAGTCGGCGTATAGGTATTCCTTTTGCGTATTCACTGTCGACAAATTGGATGCCCCGTCTGTCTGACGCAGGTTTTTGTATTGATAGTAGGCTCCTATCTGTATATTTCCCTGCCACAGTTTGTCAGTATAAAGTGCTTCTGCTATTAGCGAGTAAGACTTGTTGTCGACGACGTTGGTAAACGTTCCCGTTCCCGAGGTGTTTGTTAGATTATTGTTCGAATTGGATTTGAAATAAGTGTTCACCACATTGACCGACAGACTGTTGCCTTTACGGAAGGTGTGTCCGAAGTAGATGTTGGCCGATATGGATGAAAAGTCACTTTGAAGCCTTCTGTGGTTGGCATCTTCCAATGTACCCGTCCGCAAGAGCTGTTGACTGTATTGCTGGGTAGCCGGAAACTTACGATATTCTAAAGTGATATTGAAAAGGTTGCTGTTTTGGAAACGCTGATAGAATAATTGTCCTATGTGGTAGGTACCAGTGTATTTACCCGACAGACTCTTGTAATCGTTCGTCACATCCGGATAGACATAACGGTTTTCCATGGTGTTCCGGTTAAGATGTCTGTAGTCCAGAAAATATGCCGCAGACACCTTGTTGAGCGAATCGCTATAACTGGTGGAAATCAAGTTGGTACCATATCCTGTGGTGATACTGTTTTTGGTGTCGAGATATAGTGAATAGTGCCTTTTGTTGGTGCGCTTAGTCGCTACATCTAATACAGCACCTATCTTCTCATGCGCAAACCTTGCAGGCGGATTGGAATAGTAGTGCAGGGTCTTTATTTCGTCGGCTTTGAGCAGCATCAGTTCACGTACCGACCTCCTGATTCCATCAATCAGCACCAAGACAATTTTACCATCTGCCGTCAGCAGTTCACCGCTGTTTGTTGAAAGTCTGAATTGCGGCAGGCTACTGATGGCCTCCAAAGCGTTGTTTCCCATCTGTCTGGCACGCCTGTCTAACAGGATGATGTCTGCGTTGCCGAAGCTTCTTAGTCCTTGGGCCGACACAGTGACCTCTGAAAGGTTCTGTATGCTTTCTGTCAGCTTGACCACTCCGACATCGCCACGCTTGCACGTTAGCTGTTGTGGCCGATACCCTAAACAAGAGAATTTCAACAGGAACTGTCCGTCTTCGTCTACATTCAAACTGAAGGTTCCTTTTGAATCCGTCAACGTGTGAGCAATGGCTGCCGTGTCAGATAAGCTGGCCAATACGCAGTCAACGCCGGCTAATGGACAGCCAGACGAATCGGTCACCGTACCGTATATCCTGTTCTGTGCGTTGCTGCTTATCAACGAGACTACAAAGGCAAACCATAACGTTGTGAAAATTCTTGCCACCATAATATAAATTATTTACACATTGAATCAATGTAATTTACCATTGAATGTCCGTTAAGCACGTTGCCCCATCCTGTTGTCCATCCACAATAGCAATTTGACATCCGCATCCTGCAACATTGTTAGGACAATCGGTTCGAGAGGCTTCCATTCCAGACACTCCACCCTTTGCCTCAGATGATTCCATTAAGGACAATCCCTCAACAGGAAAAGTTCTTGGTTTTTCATTGCTGTAATGATTAATTGCCATCTTACTGCTTCAGGTACTGCATTTTCCCAGCGGTAAAATTAGGAAAAAACATTATTGAATCCAAATCATTTTGAGGTTTTCTTTCAAAGTTACTTTAAAAAACACACTTTTGTAGGATGATTTGGAATCTTCCATATAATATGGGATAGTAAAAAGCTGTAAACACATAAAAATAGGCTTTGAAAATGAATGGCGAAACATGGCTCATTAATGATGTTAATAGCTGAAGGAGCAGTATTATGACTGTCGGGGGCAAGCTTATCCGCTGTAAGAAAGTATCTGAGAGGAAAAGTCATGCGAAGAACGCCTTATGAATTAATCAGGTTAGAAAGTGTCTCTTCTTATTTTATATAATACGACGAAATGATTCTGGGTCAGTCCTAAACCCCAGTTGCAAACCTACTTCTCTTAAGCGCATAATTTCATAAGTATTTATTACCTTTGCATCATGAAGAGTGACCAACTATTACGTTGCATCTTTCCAGATGTACTTGCCGACTACTTTGATGTTGTCGATATTCAAGAGGGTGTTTCCCAGTTTGACTTTTGGCTTGACGAGCGTAACTTTATGGAAAAGTCAGACCATAAGTTAGGCACTGTAAGCAGTTATGGTTTTACCAGCGAGCGTGTAATTCAGGACTTTCCTCTTCGTGGCAAAGCCGTCTACCTCCATGTTCGCCGACGCAAGTGGCGTGACAGTTCCAACGGAGAGATATTTACTTATTCATATGATGACTTGACGGCTGAGGGCAGTAAACTATCCCCCGAGTTCGTTTCTTTTTTAAAAGAATAGAATTGAGTCCACTGCAGAGAGCATCGCAAGCATCGGTGCGCACTATGGCGTAAATGGCAAGCAGTTATCCACACAGTACAAGGAACATTTCAGTGACTACCGCAGCTGGGATCAGTTGGATCATGCTCAAGACTGGCTATTGTTTGAAAATAACATAGGTGAGAGTCTAAGTATTGATGAGACCTGTCTAAGCAGTGGCGAGGTCTATACTTTTCTGACCAACAAGGCGGGAAAGGGCAGAAATGGAACTTTAGTGGCTGTGGTTAAAGGGACCAAGGCAGAGGACGTTATTCAGGTTGTCAAGAAGATAGACCTGTCCAAACGAAAGACTGTCAAAGAGATAACACTTGATTTGTCATCTTCGATGATGCGCATAGCCCGTGCCGTTTTTCCCAAAGCACTCATTACCAATGACAGGTTTCATGTGCAGAAACTGTATTATGATGCTCTGGATGACATGCGTATCGCTTACCGGTGGATGGCAAGGGATAAAGAGAATGAGGAGATAAAAGAAGCTAAAAGTGAGGGAAAGGAATATATACCATTTAGATACAGCAATGGTGACACGCGTAAGCAGTTGCTCGCCAGGGCAAAGTTCATATTGACCAAGCACAGGACCAAGTGGACTGAAGCACAGAAAGCCAGGGCGGAAATCATCTTTGAACATTATCCTACACTGAAAAAGGCATATGATCTGGCTATGAAACTTACCGATATTTATAACATCAAGAGCATCAAGGATGCTGCAAGACTGAAGCTGGCTAAATGGTTCAATGAGGTTGAAGAGCTGGGAGTGGACAATTTCTACACGGTGATTGACACGTTTGAAAATCATTATCAAACCATACTCAATTTCTTTGTAAACAGAGCAACAAATGCAAATGCTGAGTCATTCAATGCCAAGGTTAAGGCATTCAGGGCACAGTTCAGAGGAGTCACAGATATTCCTTTCTTTTTATATAGGCTTATGAAATTGTGTGCTTAAGAGAAGTAGGTTTGCAACTGGGTTTTAGGACTGACCCATGATTCTGATTCATTACGGGAACAGGGAAGTAGAAAACAAAAAGGAATTACGCTCGTAATTCCTTTTCCATGCGCTCCAGGATGGGCTTGAACCAACGACCCCCTGATTAACAGTCAGGTGCTCTAACCAACTGAGCTACTGAAGCAGTTATTTGTGCTTGTCTCTTGTAAGCGGTTGCAAAGGTACTATGTTTCTCTGAACCCACCAAATGTTTTTGGTGAAAAAATCAATCAAACCGTAATTTTCTTTATTTTCATGCCTGTAAAGATGCGTTTTCCACTATAATAATGTAATTTTGTCTCGTAAAAAGCATATTAAACAACAAACAGAACACATACAAATGAGAAAACTGTTCCTGGCTTTCGGGCTCTGGCTTCTGACTTTCGGAGGGTCTGCACCGGCACAAAACAAAGCAGACAAAGACCACAACTTCAAGGTGGCAAAGAACCTTGAGACATTCTCGGCCATCTATAAGTATCTTGACATGATGTACGTCGACACGCTGGATGCCGACGAGGTGGTCGGCAACGGCATCAACTACATGCTGCACTCACTCGACCCCTACACGGTCTATTATCCGGAGGAGAAAGTAAAGGACCTGGACCTGATGATTTCGGGCAAATATGCCGGCATCGGTGCGCTGATCCGTTACAACTTCGCCCTGAAGAACGTCGTCATCGACGAACCGTACGAGCACATGCCTGCGGCGGAAGCGGGACTGAAGAAGGGAGATATCATCCTTTCCATCGGCGACTCGTCGATGGCAGGCAAGGATGTCTCATACGTCAGCAACCGTCTGCGGGGCGATGCGGGCACGACCTTCATCCTCACGGTACGCCGCCCGTCAACCGACAAGAAGATGAAGTTCAGGATTACCCGCCGTACCATCCAGCTCCCTGCCGTACCTTATTACGGCGTGCAGGACGGCGGAGTGGGATACCTCAATCTCAATTCCTTCACGGCAGGATGTGCGAAGGATGTGCGCCGCGCTTTCCTCGACATGAAGAAGCAGGGGATGACTTCACTTGTCTTCGACCTGCGCAACAACGGCGGCGGCAGTCTGCAGGAGGCTGTCAACATCGTCAATATGTTCGTGCCGAAAGGACTTACGCTGGTGAAGACCGTGGGCAAACTGGAGCGTGCGAACAAAGAATACAAGACGACCGTGGAACCGATTGACACGGTGATGCCGATTGTCGTGCTGGTAAACGACGAGACGGCGAGTGCCAGCGAGATTACCAGCGGCAGCCTGCAGGACCTCGACCGTGCCGTCGTCCTCGGCACACGCACCTACGGCAAGGGACTCGTACAGGCTTCGATGGACCTGCCGTACAACGCCACCCTCAAACTGACAACCAGCAAGTATTACATTCCCAGCGGACGGTGCATACAGGCCATCAACTACAAACACGCCAACGGCGGCTACACCGAGCACGTCCCCGACTCGCTGACACACGTCTTCCATACGGCAGACGGACGCGAGGTGCGCGACGGAGGCGGCATCAAGCCCGATGTAGAGGTACGTCCCGACTCGCTGCCGAACATCGCTTTCTACCTCGCTTCGTCAGGGCGCGACTCTACGGAGGTAATGTGGAACTGGGAACTGCAATACCTGAAGAAGCATCCTGCCATCGGGCCGGCAAAGACATTCGTGCTTTCTGATGCGGACTACGAGGACTTCAAGCAGACGGTGCTGAAGAGCGGATTCAAGTACGACCGTGAAAGCCGGAAATACCTGGAGAACCTCGTCAAGCTGGCCAAGTTCGAGGGATATTACGAAGATGCGAAACCCGAGTTTGACGCATTGGAAAAGAAGCTGAGCCACAACCTTGCCAAAGACCTCGACTACAACAGGCAGACGCTGAAGAAACTGCTGACAAGCGACCTCGTATCGGCCTATTACTACCAACGCGGTTCGCTGGAGAACAGCCTGCAGTTTGACAAGCAGTGGAAAAAGGCTGTGGAGATTCTGCAGAACCCGGCGGAATACAGAAAGCTGCTGCAGCCAGCCGCCGGTCGGACAGCCGTGAAGACGGAGACGGCAGCCGGACCCGTTGTTGACGCCAAGGCGAAAACAAAGACGAAATAAAGGGGAGTCTTGTCGGTCGAATGGGGCTTACAGGTCCATCAGGGCCTGTAAGCCCCATTTTTCCATTGCGCCTTCCGAATTTCCATAGCGTACGACCGCAGCCTTGCAGACGTTGTCTTTTGTTACGGCAAGGTGAAGATCCCTTGATCATCAGTCCTTTTGCGAAAAGGATCCCCCCCCCACTTTTCCGGCCATTTCCGCCGTATGGCTGTTCAAGACAGTGTTGCCGTAGAATTATTTTCACGTAAAGAAGAAATAATCTTCACGTAAAAAAGAATTTCTTTTCACGTAAAGAAATATTTCTCTTCATGATGATAATTTTTTCTGTTTATCAGAAAAACACTTCCACATTGCCCCTCTTTACACAGGAAACGTCTCAGCCGGAGTCCGTCTAAATCTGTCTAAATCGTTTGTCGGCTGATAAAAAAGCCGTAAAACATTTGGTGTGTGGCGAAAATATTCGTAACTTTGCACACGTTCAGAGGAATGAGGGGCTTTCAACAGTCCCTCATTTTTCATATTAAAACACTTATGGTAGACAAAAACGTTGTAAAGAGCCTCGTCGACGAGTGGCTGGAAGGCAAGGAGTACTTCCTGGTCGACATTCAAATCAGTCCTGACGACAAAATCGTCGTGGAGATTGACCATGCCGATGGCGTATGGATTGAAGATTGCGTGGAGCTGAGCAGGTACATCGAAGACCGCCTCTCCCGGGATGAAGAGGACTACGAGCTGGAGGTAGGCTCCGCCGGGCTGGGACAGCCTTTCAAAGTCCCGCAGCAGTATCAGAACTTCATCGGGAAGGAAGTCGAGGTACTCGATAAGGACGGAAAGAAAGTAAAAGGCGTATTGAAGAGCGTCGACGGCAACGACTTCGTGGTGGCTGTCAACGAGAAGGTACACGTAGAGGGCAAGAAGCGTCCTGTGAAGATGGACGTGGACCATGCGTACAAGATGGATGAAGTAAAATACACAAAATATATAATAAGTTTCAAGTAAAGCTATGGCAGCAAGAAAAACAGAAGAAGAGCGTCCGAACATGATCGAGACCTTCAAGGAGTTCAAGGACACCAAGAGTATCGATCGTACCACCCTGGTGAGCGTACTGGAGGAGAGCTTCCGCAACGTACTCGCCAAGATTTTCGGCAGCGACGAAAACTTCGACGTGATTGTGAACCCAGACAAGGGCGACTTCGAGATACACCGCAACCGTGTGGTCGTGGCCGATGGTGAAGTGGAGGACGAGAACAAGCAGATCAGCCTTACAGATGCACGCAAGATAGAGGCGGACTACGAAGTAGGCGAGGACGTGAGCGAGGAGGTCGACTTCAACAAGTTCGGCCGCCGGGCCATCCTGAACCTGCGCCAGACACTGGCTTCCAAGATACTTGAACTGGAGCACGACTCCTTATATAATAAATACAAGGACCGTGTCGGGCAGATCATCTCGGGCGAGGTCTACCAGACCTGGAAACGCGAGGTGCTGCTCGTCGACGACGAGAACAACGAGCTGATCCTGCCCAAAGACGAACAGATTCCGCGCGACCAGTACCGCAAGGGCGAGACGGTACGTGCGGTCATCCTGCGCGTCGACAACGAGAACAACAACCCGAAGATCATCCTCTCACGCACTGCACCGGAGTTCTTGGAGCGGCTGCTCGAGGCGGAAGTGCCGGAAATCAGCGATGGTCTGATAGCCATCCGCAAGATAGCCCGTATGCCGGGTGAGCGTGCCAAGATTGCCGTCGAGAGCTTCGACGATCGCATCGATCCGGTCGGTGCCTGCGTCGGTGTTCGCGGCAGCCGCGTCCACGGCATCGTGCGCGAGCTTTGCAACGAGAACCTTGACGTCATCAACTGGACCGCCAATACGAAGCTGTTTATCCAGCGTGCGCTGTCTCCGGCAAAGGTCAGCAGTCTGAACGTCGACGAAGAGAACAAAAAGGCAGAGGTCTACCTGCAGCCGGAGGAGGTCAGTCTTGCCATCGGCCGCGGCGGCATGAACATCAAGCTGGCAAGTATGCTGACGGGATACACCATCGACGTCTTCCGTGAACTGGACGAGCAGAACGCCGAAGAAGACATCTACCTGGACGAGTTCTCTGACGAGATAGACCAGTGGGTCATCGATGCCATCAAGGGCATCGGACTCGACACGGCGCGCCAGGTGCTCAATGCTCCGCGTGAGATGCTGATCGAGAAGGCCGACCTGGAGGAAGAGACCGTTGACAACGTGCTGAGAGTATTGAAGTCAGAGTTTGAACAGTAAAAGGTGATTGGCTGGTGGGCGATGGCTGTTGACTGAAGGCTAACGGGTGTGACTATTCAGCAACTCCATGTTCGGAACCCCTCTCTACCAAAAGGCATATCAACAACCAACACCCAACACCGAAATATAAAGTTAATGAGCATCAGATTAAACAAAGCAATTCGAGAATTGAACATAGGACTCCAGACGGCAGTGGAGTTCCTGGAGAAGAAACCGGAGCTGGGCGAGGTGAAGAGCGACCTGAACTTCAAGCTGAGCGACGAGCAGTACCATGCGCTCGTCGGCGCCTTCAAGAATGACAAGGAGGTGAAGAAGGACGCTGCAAAGCTTTTCCAGAAGAAGCCGAAAGAGAAGAAACCGGCTGCTGACCACAGGGCGGAAAACCTCCTGAAGACAGAGCGTCAGCAGTACACACCGGTCGGAAAGATCGATCTCGACCAGCTGAACAAGCCGGCCGCCAGGCCATCTGCTGCTCCGGCCGAGAAGAAAGAGACTCCCGTGCAGGCTGCTGCCGTAAGCCCCGCACAGGAGAAGAAGGAGACGGACAATCCTGTCGACAGCGAGAAGCCTGCAGGGAAGAACGAAGGGGAAAAGTCTGCTGTAACCAAGACAGAGAACCCCCTTGCGTCTTCCGGGAGCGTGCCCCCTGCTGCCCCCAAGGCTGAAGAAGCCAAGGAGCAGGCGACTGAGGAGACGGCCGCACCAGCCGGTTCGGCAGCCGTGGAGGAAAAGAAAGAGAGCGGGCTTTTCCTGACCAAAAACGAGAAGAAAATCCTGAATACGCCGAAGGTAAACGTCCTGGGCAAAATCGACCTCAGCACACTCAACCAGAGCACCCGTCCGAAGAAGAAGAGCAAGGAAGAGCGTCGCAAGGAACGTGAAGAAAAGTCAGGACAGGGCAGTGGCCAGGGCAAGAAGAAACGTGTCCGTATCAACAAGGAACGTGTCGACATCAATGCCGCAGCCAACCAGCAGCAGAACCAGAACGGCAAGAAAGGCGGGAACAAGAACGGCGGAAACACCGGCGGAAAGAACAGCGGCAAGAAGAACCGCAACCGTAATCAGAAACCGTTGGAGGTGGATGACGAGGCGGTAGCACGCCAGGTAAAGGAGACACTTGCCCGACTGACAAGCAAGAGCCAGAACAAGAAGGGTGCGAAATACCGCAAGGAAAAGCGTGATGCCGTTCAGGAACGCCTGAGTGCCGAGGCCAAGGCCGAGCGCAAGGAAAGCAAGACGCTGAAGCTGACAGAGTTCGTTACCGTTTCGGAACTGGCGACGATGATGAATGTCCCGGTCACAAAGGTCATCTCCACCTTGATGTCTGTCGGCATCATGGTTTCCATCAACCAGCGTCTGGATGCCGAGACCATCAACCTTGTTGCCGACGAGTTCGGCTTCAAGACGGAGTATGTCAGTGCCGAAGTACAGGAGGCGGTCAGCGAAGAGGAGGATGATGAGAACGACCTCGTTTCGCGTGCTCCTATCGTGACCGTCATGGGTCATGTCGACCACGGCAAGACCTCTCTGCTCGACCATATCCGCAACACCAACGTGATTGCCGGTGAGGCCGGCGGCATTACCCAGCACATCGGTGCGTACAGCGTGACGCTGGAGAACGGCCGCAAGGTGACGTTCCTCGACACGCCGGGTCATGAGGCGTTCACTGCCATGCGTGCCCGCGGCGCACAGGTAACGGATATCGTGATTATCATCATCGCAGCCGACGACTCGGTCATGCCTACCACCAAGGAGGCGATCGCCCACGCACAGGCTGCCGGCGTGCCGATGGTGTTCGCCATCAACAAGATTGACAAGCCGGGAGCGAACCCGGACAAGATACGCGAGGACCTGTCGCAGATGAACCTGCTTGTGGAAGAATGGGGCGGCAAGTACCAGTGCCAGGAGATCAGCGCCAAGAAGGGACTGGGTGTGAACGACCTGCTCGACAAGGTGCTGCTCGAGGCGGACATGCTCGACCTCAAGGCCAATCCTAACCGCAAGGCGACGGGTACGATCATCGAGTCATCCCTCGACAAGGGGCGCGGCTATGTCAGTACAGTGCTCGTGTCAAACGGTACGCTGAAAGTGGGCGACAATGTCATTGCCGGCACTTCATGGGGCCGCATCAAGGCCATGTTCAACGAGCGTAACCAGCGCATCGAAAGTGCGGGACCGGCGGAGCCGGCCATCATCCTCGGTCTGAACGGTGCGCCTACGGCCGGTGACACGTTCCACGTGATGGAGACCGAGCAGGAAGCACGCGAGATAGCCAACAAGCGTGAGCAGCTGCAGCGTGAGCAGGGCCTGCGTACACAGACCCGTCTTACCCTGTCGGATATTTCCCACCGCATCGCACGTGGAGAGTTCCATGAGATGAACATCATCGTGAAAGGTGATACGGACGGTTCTATCGAGGCTCTGTCTGATTCGTTCATCAAGCTGTCTACGGAGAAAGTCAAGGTGAATGTCATCAACAAGGCAGTCGGCCAGATTTCAGAAAACGATGTGATGCTGGCATCGGCTTCTGATGCGGTCATCGTCGGCTTCCAGGTACGCCCTTCAGCCGATGCACGCCGACTGGCCGACCGTGAGGGTGTCGAAATCAACACTTACTCCGTCATCTACGATGCTATCGATGATGTGAAGTCAGCCATGGTCGGTATGCTCGACAAGGTGAAGAAGGAGATTGTCACCGGTCAGGTGGAAGTCAAGCAGGTATTCAAGATTTCCAAAGTCGGGACTGTCGCCGGCGGTATGGTTACCGAGGGCAAGGTCCACAGCAAGGACAAGGGACGTGTGGTCCGTGACGGTATTGTCGTCCACACTGCTCCGATTGATGCCTTGAAACGTTACAAAGACGATGTGAAGGAAGTCGCCACAGGACTTGAGTGCGGTATATCTCTTGTCAACTACAACGACCTGCAAGTAGGAGACATCATCGAGACCTTCACGGAGATTGAGGTTGAACAGAAACTGTAAGAATAAAGAAAGCCGTCTTTTCTCCATCCGAGGAGTGAAGACGGTTTTTTCTTTGTGGTAACAATTGTTGCTGCCGGGCAGGTGGCATACAATTTGTTTGCCCATACCATATATATTAGCATTGAATTACAAATGGATGAAAACAAGAATAATGAATTTGTAAAGAAGGTCGCAGAGCAGAAGTACGAGTTCGGCTTTACAACCGATGTACATACAGAGGTCATCCCGAAAGGACTGAACGAGGAGATTGTCCGGCTCATTTCGCAGAAGAAAGGGGAGCCGGAGTGGCTCCTCGATTTTCGTTTGAAGGCTTTCCACTACTGGGAGACGCTGCCCATCCCTACATGGGGACATCTGCATCTGCCCGAGCTGCACCTGCAGGACATCTCCTATTATGCCGACCCCTTGGCAAAGAAACCCAAGAACAAGGAGATGGATCCGGAGCTGGCAAAGACCTTCGACAAGCTGGGGATTCCGCTGGAGGAACGGCTCGCATTGAGCGGCACGGCAGTCGATGCCATCATGGACTCCGTGTCTGTAAAGACAACCTTCAAGAAGCAGCTGGCAGAGAAAGGAATCATCTTCTGCTCTATCGGCGAGGCCGTCAAGGAACATCCCGATCTGGTACGGCAGTACCTCGGAAGCGTCGTCCCTTATCGAGACAACTATTCCGCCGCACTGAACTCCGCCGTATTCAGCGACGGATCCTTCGTGTATATTCCCAAGGGGGTCCGCTGTCCGATGGAACTCAGTTCGTACTTCCGCATCAATGCCATCAACACGGGGCAGTTTGAGCGCACGCTGATCGTAGCCGATGATGATGCCTATGTCAGCTATCTTGAGGGCTGTACGGCTCCGATGCGCGATGAAAACCAGCTGCATGCAGCAGTGGTGGAAATCGTCGTGAACAACAATGCCGAAGTGAAATACTCGACCGTTCAGAACTGGTATCCGGGCGATGAGAACGGAAAGGGAGGCGTTTTGAACCTCGTGACAAAGCGCGGCGAGCTGCGTGGCGTGAACTCCAAGCTGTCATGGACACAGGTTGAGACAGGCTCTGCCATCACCTGGAAATATCCGTCCTGCGTGCTGAAGGGCGACAACTCACAGGCTGAGTTCTATTCTGTCGCCGTGACGAACAACTATCAGGAGGCTGATACCGGTACGAAGATGATTCACATCGGCAAGAACACCAAGAGCACCATCATCTCGAAAGGCATCTCTGCCGGACACAGCCAGAACTCTTACCGCGGACTGGTCCGTGCGACGGCAAATGCAGAGAATGCCCGCAACTACTCGAGCTGTGACTCGCTTCTCCTGGGTTCGGACTGCGGTGCTCATACCTTCCCTTACATGGATGTCCACAACGATACGGCCATTGTGGAACATGAAGCGACAACATCAAAAATCAGTGAAGACCAGCTCTTCTACTGCAACCAGCGCGGCATTCCCACGGAGGATGCCGTCGGGCTGATTGTCAACGGCTATGCGAAGGATGTCCTCAACAAGCTCCCGATGGAGTTCGCTGTAGAGGCACAGAAACTCCTCTCCGTGACATTGGAAGGAACAGTGGGATGATATAACAGAACGAACAATATGCGAAAAGTCATTCTCATCACGTCTGGCTTGCTGCTCGCAACAATGCTTCAAGCCCAGTCATGGCAGTTAAAGCCATGGCAGAAGTTTCTTATAAATGAACAGGTGAAGCGAGATACGACAAGTACTTGTCGGTCGGTAATGGGTAACGCCGTTGCACCGATGCCTTATGACCGTCGTCTTTTTCACACGGTAACGGGTTCAGGATTTATAAAGGATCCGCCTCCTTACAAGAAGAAGCCTAAGTCTTTCTTTGGTGGCAATGATACATCACCGTCGCTTTTCGATGAACAATGCGAGCGGGAGAGATCAGAGAGAATGGCTCGTGGCGACTATCACACATCCGACTTTTTAGCTGATATGGTGTGTGACATCATTGACATTTTTATTTTGAAAAGTAAATAAAACAAAAACAATATGTTAGAAGTAAGAAACCTGCACGCAACGATTGCAGGTAAAGAAATATTAAGGGGCATCAACCTCACGGTGAAAGACGGTGAGGTGCATGCCATCATGGGACCTAACGGATCCGGTAAGTCAACGCTCAGTGCCGTACTTACAGGTAATCCACTCTATGAAGTAACCGACGGCATGGCCGTCTTCAATGGAAAGAATCTCTTGGAGATGAAGCCGGAGGACCGTTCTCATGAAGGGCTCTTCCTCTCTTTCCAGTATCCGGTGGAGATTCCGGGAGTGAGCATGACCAACTTCATGAAGGCAGCCGTCAATGCCAAGCGTGCTTATCAGGGACTCGAACCGCTGAAAGCAGCCGAGTTCATGGCCCTTATGCGGGAAAAACGCCGGCTGGTGGGCATGGACTCCAACCTGTCCCGCCGCAGTGTGAACGAAGGCTTCTCGGGTGGTGAGAAGAAACGCAATGAAATCTTCCAGATGGCGATGCTCGAACCGAAGCTGAGCATCCTCGACGAGACCGACTCCGGCCTTGATGTTGATGCCATGCGTATCGTAGCGGAAGGGGTGAACAAGATGCATACTGATGAGACGTCCACCATCGTCATCACCCACTATGAACGTCTGCTCGACATGATCAAACCGGATGTCGTCCATGTACTTTACAAGGGGCGTATTGTCAAGACAGCAGGTCCGGAGCTTGCCAAGGAAATTGAACAACGGGGCTACGACTGGATCAAGGAAGAGGTGGATGCCGAAGACTGAAAGGCTGCCGTTTATCTTGATTGTTCAGTCCGGCTGGAGTCCCTGTAAGTCATGGGGATTGTCTTATCCACTATATCCAGCCGACTAAAACGCCTAAAAAGAAACAACAATGCAAAGCGAAAAACAATATATAGACCTCTACAACGAGGCGCTGCAGTTGATAAAGGAGCACGCTGCACCCGTTCTCAATGAGGTACGCGACAAGGCTTTCGAGGACTTCCGCCGGCTTGGCTTCCCTGACAGGAAAGTGGAACGCTACAAGTACACGGATATGCAGAAGCTCTTTGAGCCGGACTATGGCCTGAATCTCAACCGCCTTGAGATTCCTGTCAATCCCTACGAGACTTTCAAGTGCGATGTTCCCAACCTCAGCACTTCCCTTTATTTCATTGTCAACGACCAGTTCTATACCAAGGCGTTGCCGAAGACAAAGCTCAACGACGGCATCATAGTCGACAGTCTGAACCGCATAGCAACAGAACATCCGGAACTGGTGCGGAAGTACTATGGCCGTATTGCCCACACAGAAGCCGATGCCGTAACGGCATTGAACACGATGCTGGCACAGGACGGACTTTTCATCTATGTGCCGAAGACCGTACAGATGGAACGCACCGTGCAGGTGGTCAACATCCTCCGTTCGGATGTCGACCTGATGGTCAACCGACGTGTGCTCATTGTCCTCGAGGAAGGTGCGAAAGCCCAGTTCCTCTTCTGCGACCATGCTGCCGACAACCGGAACTTCCTCGCCACACAGGTCATCGAGGCTTTCGTAGGCGACAATGCACGCCTGGAACTGAACTGTCTGGAAGAGACTCATGCGAAGAACACGCGGGTTTCCAACGTTTATATAGAGCAGCAGCGCAACTCCCGTGTCAGCCACAACGTCATCACGCTGCACAACGGTGTGACCCGCAATATGCTCGACCTTGTCTTCAAGGGTGAGGGCAGCGAGTGCTTCTGCAACGGCTGTGTGGTTGCAGACAAAAGCCAGCACGTGGACAACAACACGCTCATCGACCATCAGGTGCCGCATTGCACGAGCAACGAACTCTACAAATACGTTCTTGACGGAAACGCCGTCGGTGCCTTTGCCGGTCGTGTGCTTGTCCGCAAAGGCGCACAGAAGACGCTCTCGCAGGAGAACAACCGTAATCTCTGCGCCAGCAAGACGGCCCGTATGTTCACGCAGCCGATGCTCGAAATCTATGCGGATGATGTACAATGCAACCACGGATCGACCGTCGGACAGCTCAATGATGCCGCCCTCTTCTATATGCAGCAGCGCGGTATCGACCGCAAGGAAGCCAAGCTCCTTCTTGAGTTCGCCTTCGTCAACGAGGTCATCGACAAGATGGAGCTTGAGCCGTTGCGCGACCGCCTCCACCACTTGGTAGAGAAACGCTTCCGGGGCGAGCTGGACAAGTGCGAGGGCTGCACGATGTGTAAATAGTATGACATTGGGCTTATGGGGATATTTTGCCCCATAAGCCCGATTTGCCTAATAAGGCAGACAAGTCCAATACAAGAAAATATGTACGATATCAACAAAGTCCGGGATTCCTTCCCAATTCTCTCCCGCACTGTTTACGGCAAGCCGCTGGTTTACCTTGACAACGGTGCCACCACACAGAAACCGCTCTGCGTGCTGGATGCCATGCGCGAGGAATACCTCAATGTGAATGCCAACGTACACCGTGGTGTACACTGGCTGTCGCAACAGGCAACCGACTTGCATGAGGCTGCACGTGAGACGGTACGGAAGTTCATCAACGCACGTTCCACAAATGAGATTGTCTTTACCCGCGGGACGACGGAGAGCCTGAACCTCGTTGCCTCCAGCTTCACAGAGGGCTGCATGAAGGAAGGCGATGAGGTGATTGTCTCTACGATGGAACACCACTCCAACATCGTCCCCTGGCAGCTGCAGGCACAGCGCAGGGGGATTGTCCTGAAGGTGATTCCGATGACTGAAGAAGGCGTGCTGGACCTGGACGCATACCGGAAGCTCTTTACAGAGCGCACACGGCTTGTGAGCATTACCCATGTCAGCAATGTCCTCGGGACGGTCAATCCCATCAAGGAGATGACACACATTGCCCATGAGCATGGCGCACCGGTCATGGTGGATGGCGCGCAGAGCGTACCCCATTTCGCTGTCGATGTACAGGAACTCGACTGCGAGTTCCTCGCCTTCAGCGGGCACAAGGTCTACGGCCCGACAGGTGTCGGCGTGCTTTACGGCAAGGAGGCATGGCTCGACAGGCTGCCACCTTATCAGGGCGGCGGCGAGATGATCGAACACGTGAGCTTCGAGAAGACCACCTTTGAGCGGCCACCATTGAAGTTCGAGGCCGGGACTCCTGACTATATCGCCACACACGGACTAGCCAAAGCCCTCGACTATGTTTCTTCGCTGGGCATGGACAATATCCTTTCCCACGAACAGGATCTCACCCGATATGCCCTCCAGCAGCTGCGTACCGTTGAGGGCATACACATCTACGGACACAGTAACGACAGCGGTGATGCCGTCATCAGCTTCAATGTCGGGAACATCCACCCCATGGATCTCGGTACACTGCTCGACCAGTTGGGTATAGCCGTACGAACAGGTCACCATTGTGCCCAGCCGCTGATGGATCGTCTCGGTGTCCTGGGCACTGTCCGGGCATCATTCGGACTTTACAACACACGTGAGGAGGTCGATGCTTTGGTAGCCGGCATCAAGCGGGTTTCTGTAATGTTTTAGGAGGGGGTAAGCGGTGATAGGCGATGATAGGCGATGATAGGCGTTTATAGGTTCTCATTAACGCTTATCATCGCCTATCACCGCCTACCCTACCCCCTTTATTCTTATCCTTTATGCTGAAAAATCATTATTATCAAGATCTTGTTGAAGCCGGCTGCGACGAAGCCGGGAGAGGGTGTCTTGCCGGAAGCGTTTATGCAGCAGCTGTCATCCTGCCTCCCGGTTACCAGAACAGCCTGCTGGACGACTCCAAGAAGCTGACGGCCAGAAAGCGTTATGCCCTCCGTGATACCATAGAACACGATGCCGTGGCCTGGGCTGTGGGAATCGTCACACCCGAGGAAATCGACAGAATCAATATCCTCAATGCTTCTTTCCTCGCCATGCACCGTGCGCTGGACCAGCTCAAAGTACGGCCAGAGGCAGTCATCGTGGACGGCAACCGCTTCACTCCCTACCGGAAACTGCCCTTTGCCACCATCATCAAAGGCGACGGAAAATATCTTTCCATAGCAGCGGCATCCATCCTTGCCAAGACTTACCGGGACGATTATATGTGCTCACTGGCAGAAGAATATCCACAATACGACTGGCAGAAGAATATGGGTTATCCCACGAAGAAGCACCGCCAGGCCATCCGTGAATACGGTATTACGCCCTATCATCGCAGGAGCTATAATCTTCTGGGTGACGGACAGCTGAGTTTTGATTTCTGACCACTCTGAAGGAACTCACTCCCGGAAAGCAGAATCAGGACAAATGGTATAAACAGAATAAATGCTGTATCTGAGAATCCCGATGCACTGCCTGTGCATCGGGATTCTCAGATACAGCATTTTTCGTTTTATGCAGATGCAGGGGAAAATGCAATGCTCTTGCTCCCCTGCCCCACAACAGCCCAACCTGTTACTTTACGTGCTTCTCCGATTTGAGCATGTGCTCCGGCGACAGGATGGCATCAAGTTTCTCCTTGGACAGCAGCTTGTGCTCCAGTACGAGGTCGTAGACCGATCCGCCGGTTGCAAGCGCCTCCTTGGCAATCTTCGTGCTGTTCTTGTAGCCGATATAGGGGTTCAGAGCTGTGACAATGCCGATGGAATGCTTTACCATTTCAAGACAACGCTCCTTGTTCACTGTAATGCCGTCGATACACTTCTCGCGCAGGGTATCCATGGCATTCGGAAGCCATGTCAGGTCTTCAATAAGACACTCTGTGATGATCGGTTCCATGACATTCAACTGCAGCTGACCGGCCTCGGCAGCAATCATGACCGTCGTATCGTTGCCGATGACCTTGAAGCAGGTCTGGTTGGTCACCTCGGGAATAACAGGATTCACCTTACCCGGCATGATGCTTGAGCCCGGTGCCATCGGGGGAAGGTTGATCTCGTTCAGACCGCAGCGAGGACCTGAAGCAAGGAGGCGGAGGTCGTTGCAGATTTTCGACAGCTTGACGGCCAGACGCTTCAACGCACTCGAATAGCTGACATATGCACCCGTGTCAGGTGTCGCCTCAACGAGATCGGTACCAGCTACGAATTCCATGCCGGTAAGCTCACTGAGCTTCTGAGCACAGATCTTCGGGAAGCCCGGGGCAGCGTTCAACCCCGTGCCGATGGCCGTACCGCCCATGTTGATTTCATGCAGGAGGGCTGCATTGCGGTTGAGGTTGGCGATTTCCTCCTCCAGGGTGTTGGCGAAGGCATTGAACTCCTGTCCGCTCGTCATGGGCACAGCATCCTGCAACTGTGTACGTCCCATCTTGATGACATTCTTGAATTCCTCACCCTTCCTGCGGAAAGC
The DNA here is from genome assembly GCF_900454835.1 of Prevotella denticola. Taxonomy (GTDB): domain Bacteria; phylum Bacteroidota; class Bacteroidia; order Bacteroidales; family Bacteroidaceae; genus Prevotella; species Prevotella denticola. The sequence goes on from NZ_UGTM01000001.1 coordinate 1,647,191, forward strand.
AGCAATCAGCTGGCTCAGATGTTCTATCAGCTTCTTGTTCAAGAGGATAAGTGTCAGACGGATGGTCGTAGGATAGACATCATTGGTAGACTGTCCGCAGTTGGCATGGTCGTTGGGCGCACAGTACTGGAACTCGCCTTTCTTGTGTCCCATGATTTCGCAGGCACGGTTGGCAATCACCTCGTTGGCGTTCATGTTGACGGATGTGCCGGCACCGCCCTGCACCATGTCAGTCACAAAGTTCTCGTGCATCTTGCCGGCGATGATTTCCCGGCATGCCTGTGCCATGGCATCAGCCACCTCATCGCTGATTTCACCCAGCTGCCGGTTGGTCTCCACGGCAGCCAGCTTGACATAGGCAATGGCGACAACGTAGTCGGGATAGTCGCACATTCGCTTGCGCGAGATGTGATAGTTGTTGATGGCACGCTGTGTCTGCACGCCGTAATAAGCCTCCTCAGGTACCTGAAGTTCGCCCAGGAGGTCGCTTTCTACACGAAATTTCTTTTCTTCCATGATTTTAATTGATAAAGTTAGTATTGTTGTTCTTTTCTGTTAAAGTCAGTGTTATGATGCGACTGTTCCGAATGTCTCTCTGTTAGGGATATCTGACACACCTTCAGCCTGTTGTTCTGTTCCTGTACGTTTTCTCCTTTAGTAAGCCTTGATTCTGTACATGAATCCCAGCTCGATGCGGTTGGTATTGTACCTGTCGAGTCCGACTCCCTCCTTGTAAGTCACCTTCCTGCCGATGTAAGCAAGGAAAAAACGCAGGTCCTGGCTCTTGACAGGATAATACTCCACACTGCCGATGTAACTATAGCTCTTGCGGAAGTTCTTGATCCGTTCCGTCTTCTTCACACTGACCTGCTCGGACGCTCCTTTCAGCATGAGATTCCACTGTGGGGCGAACTGCCAGTTGAGCTTTGTCACGAACGAGTTGTAGTGTACGTCGCTGAGCCAGACCCTGCCCGAGAATCCTGTAACAGAAGGTGCGACATCACCTGTCGCTATTCCCAGACGGTCCAGTCCGTCGAACTCGCCCATATAGTCAAAGTACCACTGTAGTCTGTCAAGGTTCAGTTTCTGTCCCAGAAAGACCATACGGCTGTATTTATGGCGTGCCTCTCCCTGCAATCCCCACGACCAGCGGGTCTGAAGCCTGTCATGCAGGAAGCCGCCGTTCCAGTTTACGATGTAGGTAAGCGGGTTGTGCGACTTTTCCAGTGCTCTGGTGTGTGTTCCGTCAGCCTCCACAGCCATGGGATTGTCACCGTACACCTCGTTGAACTTCTCATTGTGGGAATTGGTGACTCCAAGAGCAAGTTCCTGTGAGGGAACCGGCCTGCAGGTTGCTATCACACCGGCCATGTAGATGTCAAGTGCTCCTGCAAGTTCCGAGAATTCATAAATATGCAGCGGGTTTTCATCATACTCGAAACCGCCCCAGGTCTGACACAGCTTACCGCCTTCCAGCTTGAACTTGTCGGAAAACCTGTAACCGATCATCATGATGTCGGTAGCCTTGGCAAAATTATCTTCCCCCTTGGCTTCGTTCGACTTGTCCAGCCTGTGACGCAGACGGTAGTAAAGCCTGTCGGTCAGGTTACCTTTGATTTCCAGACGGAGCAGCCTGTTGGCAAAGGCCGTACCCCACTTGTGGTCAGCATCAGACTTCGCCTGCACGCTGGCAGCATAGTTGATGTAGACATTGAACATATCGTTGTGTTTTTTCAGGCCGGCAACCTCTTCGGCCAGCGACTTGAACTGTCCGTCGTCGGCTCCATAACCATGGTTGTCCTGTGCCTCTGCACCCAGAGAGAGAGCAAGCAGACAGGCACATAATAGATTCTTTTTCATGTCGTTGGGTTTTGATTGGCTGAAGCGGAACGGTCTGTCGTATGGGACTTGATGAGTGCCTTCGCCGCAGACAGGTCGTTTTTCATGCAGGCCGCCACACCGTGTCCTTCCGAAGACAGGTCGACAGGTATGCAGACACCGTTGTAGAGGTTGGCCGGCCCGTCAGCGAAAGGAGGCAGGCGGTATCCTCCATAGTATCAGTGCCGTGCGTAATCAGCACACCGTCATACCCCTCCCTGTTCAAAGGGTCGTCCACACGCTTGGCGAGCTTCAGCCATACCTCATCGTTCATATCCTGACTGTCAGCGTTGGCAAGCTGCCCACCGGTCACGTCCGCAATGCCCTTCCCCTGAGGCACGGCTTCTGTCAGCGACAGGATGCCCGCCTGCCCAGCACCGTATACCGAACCTGTAGACGATGCCGACACGCCGGCAATGGCGTCTCCTGCGGCGATGATGCGGGACCTGGGGTTCTGCGCCATGGCGGCTGCCGACATCACCACTGCCATCACTGTCAGGAATGTAATCTTGGAGATTCTCATAAGAACTGAAAATTATTAAAATGTATCTGCCTGAAGGGACATAGGCACCGGCAGGTGGAAAAGCTGGACAGACATCCTGTTTACAGCCATCAGCACCTGCCGCATCTTCCTCTCTTTGGATGAGCCTGGAGGAGCTTATCCTCACCGCCTTTTCCTCCTACAGGAACTGTATCACCAGCACCCCCAGCCCGATGGAGACTACCGTGGTGATGAATCCCGGCAGCTGGAAGCTATGATTGACGACATACCTGCCCACGTGCGTCGTCCCTGTCCTGTCGAAATCGATGGCAGCCACCTCCGTAGGATAGTTCGGAAGGAAGAAGTAGCCATTGCAGGCAGGGAACATGGCAATGAGCAACAGCGGATTCACCCCCAAGGCAATGCCGACAGGGTAAAGTGTCGTCACCGTTGCCGCCTGCGAGAAGAGCATGATGCTCAACAGGAAAAGTGCCACGGCGAAGAGTATCGGTGCGGAAGTGATCATGGAGGACAAGGCCGCATCCAGGACTTTCTCGTTGCCCATGTAGAAGGTGTTGCCCATCCAGGCCACACCGAAGATGGCGACCACCGCATTCATGCCTGCCTTGAAGATATTGCCATTAACAGCATCCCCCACTTTCCCCTTTCCGACGAGCAGTATCAGGGCGGCATCAGACATCATGATCATCTCTATCGTCTGACTCATCGACACCCCCTCCGGACGAAGTCCTGGAAAGAATCCGAAGACGACTACCAGTGCTACACCGAACAGGAAGGCGAGAACAGAACGCTTCGCCGCTGGATGGTCTCTTTCCACGGTTACGTCCATCCCTTTCCGGACTTCATCCGGACGGATAAGTCCCGCCGCCACCCGCCGTCTGTATTCCGGATCGTCCTCCAGCTCCTTGCCGACATGGTTCTCTACGAACGCTGCGACAAGTATAGACAGGAAGGCCGTCGGCACACAGACCATCAGCACCGTCCCCAGTTCTATCCCTTTGGCTCCCAACAGATCCTGGCTGATCAGTGCCGCCGTGGCCGCACTCACAGGACTGCAGGTGATACCGAGTGAGGCCGCTATCACGCTGAGGCTCAGCGGACGCTCCGGACGTATCTTGTTGGTCTGTGCAACCTCCGATATAATCGGCAGCAGGGAATAGGATGTATGGGCAGTACCTGCCACGACACAGAACAGCCAGCAGATGATCGGCCCGAAATAAGTAATGTTATCCGGATGATTCCGGAGAAACCTTGCCGCTACCCCCACAAGATAGTCCAGACCGCCTGAGGCCTGAAGGGCTGAGGCCGCCGTAATGACGGCTACGATAATCATCATGACATCAACGGGGGCCGTGCCGGGCGGGAGGCGGAAGCCGTAGACAAGGACAAACACCCCCACCATGCCAAAGACTCCCAGCCCTATGCCTCCGATACGTGTGCCGATGAAAATCAAGGACAAGACGATCAGCAGTTCTATGATAACCAGTGCCGTTGCCATAAGCAGTGTCTTGAATGGCGTGTAATGGATCCACATCGCAAATATAGGAAAAATATCAATAGCTTTCTAAAACCAATCAGCAAAAACAGACGGTTTAACAAACTTTAGCTTCACAAAGCCACCTCTTCCGCCGATTCCGAGCCGGACGGAACAGAAGATGTGACACTTTGATTATCTGAAGTTGCAAAAAGAAACCGTCAGCAGGCTGCACAGACAGAAATTCCCAACCGGTTGGAAACCGAGTTCCCAATGCCTGGGAAACCTGTTCCCAACGGCTGGGAATGATGTTCCCGACCGACAAGGAATTATCGGATGCAGCGTTCTGAAGACAACACCCGCCGACGAGACCTCTTCCCATGTGTGTCTTCACCCTGTGAAAGACCTTGTCACTGCATCCAGCCTGACGGTCCTGTCACAAAAAAGGCGGACACACACGTGCCCGCCATTGCTTGTCGTCATTAAAATATTACTTGAATCGTTGTCTTGTCCTCATGTTTCCCGACACGGAAGATTCCCTACCGGATGACTATCTTCCGCCCGGCATGGATATAAATGCCGCGCTGCACCGGACGGGCGGAGAGCCGCTGGCCGGAGAGCGTATAATAAGCACTGTCTGCCACATTCCTGCCAGCCTGCACATTGTCAATGCCCATGGCAGCCGTCTTGTCAGTAACCGTAAACTTCCCGTTCTCCTTCTCTGAGGAGATTTCAAAGTAGGAAGTCTTCTTCACCCGCTCGACATCCAGCGTCTGGTTGTCGCTCGCAGTAGCTGCTGTTCCGATGCTGAACACGAAGTTCACGTAGTCGTCTGCATTGTTGAGGGTATAGTCCTTATAGTACCATTTCTTTCCGTCTTTGGTTTCCGCTGTCGTCACACGGTCGCCCGGCCAGGCCGTACCCTTGTGCGTGCCGCCCCAGGAGTGATAGTTCACGTAGCTGTTCCAGCCCACCTTATCGGCGTTCACATAGACCCGGATGGTCTGCGGCGTGAACGGTACGGGGCGTTTCACCTTGTAGGAGCGGGTAATGACCTTGCCCACAACTCCATTGACGAGCAGTGCCACCTTCAAGGTCGTCTCACCCTCGGGGATGGTTATCTCTGTATCTGAAGCTACCTGTGTGCTGCCTGCCGTGGGTGTCGTACCGTTCGTTGTATAAACAAGCCTGGCATCCGCATGGGTAGAGACGGCCGTCAGCTTTACTTTCAAATCCTCTGTCTCATACGTACCGCTTGCCTTGTCCGCCCATGGCGTCTCTGCTGAGCAGGCGAGATAGTAAGCATAGTGATAGCCGCTGAGCAGCTTTGCATAACGCCCCCGGGGTACAGACAGCCCGTTAGCTCCCTTGCCGACAACCACCAGCAGCTTGCCGTCCGTTCCCTCGACGGTATTGGCATAGTAGTCTTTCGAGGAACGGTAGGGCAGATAGCTGCTCGTATTCGTCACGCCAGCCAGCTTGCGGGCGGCGATCATCGACTTGATTTCCTTCGGATAAGCCAGGTAATGGGCATAGAACACACAAGGCGTGCCCGGCATTGCCAGCAGATAGGCATTCGTGGCAAGCGTGTCCCGGCGGATGGGGTCCTGAGGTTCGGAAGCCGAACGATACTGCATATCATGGTTCTCGACAAAGGTGACGGCATACTGCCGGTACTTCCCATCCTCGACCGTAAGCCCCGATGCCCCTGCGAGCTTCCGCCAGTCGTCGGCATTGACGGCATCACGCACCGTATAGCGGAAGGCGAAGTCGAAGGCCGCGCTCTTCTTGCCGGTGGCATCGATCCACGACTTCACCGTATTGGCATTGCCGTCCCAGTACTCGCCGACAGAGTACTTCACGTTGGCAGCCGTATTATAGTCGCCGATGTGCGAACCGGCAAAGCCCTTCACCATGTCATAACGGAAGCCGGCATAACCGAGATCGTTGAGCAGGTAATTCTCGTATGCCTTCACGATTTTCTGCACGTTCGCTTGCTTGTGGTCGAGGTCGCGCATACCGTCCCATCCCTCTCCTTCGTCATCATTCGGACTGAGCTGCACCCCTGTACGGCGGGCCTCAGCGGCAGCTTTGCCATTGTCGTCGTTGGCGCAGACATCCGTTGACTGATGCTGATAAGTCATCCCCTTGTAGGCCTCAGCAGGGAAGCCGAACCAGCCGCTGTTCGTGCCATGATGGTTGATGACGACATCGGCGATGGTCCCGATGCCTCTTGCCTTGAAAGTTTTTATCATGCTGCGGAGCTCCGCCTCCGTACCGAACGAGGAGTTCTGGTTGAAATAATAAAGCGGATCATAGCCCATCGACTTCGATGCAGCCGCCTTGCCGCTCTGCGGCACCCATACAAGGTCGAAGCAGCCGGCGAAATCGTCGGCTTTCTTCTCCAACACCGTCCATTGGGAGTCGTCGAATGAATCCCAGTAGAACCCCTGCAGCATCACGCCGCCGTAGCCGGCCGGCCAGCCCTGTACTCCCTGTGCCATAGAACAGAGAGAGAGTGCCAAAGTAAATGCACCTGCTAACATTCGTTTCATATAGATCTCAATTTTTAGTTCGTCTGTCTCTGGAGTCAGGAAGAATAAAAGGAGTCAAGGGGATAAAAGATTCCACCGCAACACTCCGATATATCCCATACTCTAAACGACACATTCAGCCATTGTCAGTAGGTACAAAGGTAACCATTAATCATCTGCCACACGACATATTGCCTTTCTGCTGTGCAAAATCTTGATGCAAACGTTTGCACTCGTATTTTCAATTCTGTGCGGGTTTCCACCGACATTCCTCAAAGAAACGTTCCATCCGTTTCATTCGCCCAACAAAAAAGGTGCATCAGCTTTCACACCGATACACCTCTTTCTCAATTTATAAATCCTGTATTTATGGAGCTACTTCCATTGTGCAATGAGACTTGGTATCACACAGAAGGTAGAGTTTGATGTTGTACTTACCGGCTGCAACCTTGATATTGCCGCCCTTGAGAGTAATGTCGGCCAATGAGCCGCCCCAGTCTAAATCCCAGGCTTCGTTGGCACGGAATTTTATCTCACCCTCGGTCAGTGTGATGCCTTTGATTTCCCAGCACTTGTCTGTTGCGTTGTAGGTCATTGCCTGGTCGCTGTCCCATCCGCCTGCTGTTGCAGAACCGATGACACCGACACGGTTGATGGCAGTGTAGGTAAGAGCCTGTGACGTGAGGTCGACATCCACCTTGTAGAAGCCCTCAGGCTCTGTCATGACGATGTTGCCACCTTTCTCGACGAGTCCTTCGCCATAATCGGTACCGTTCCAGTCCTGCTGGGTAGCGAACTTGAAGCCGTTCTGGTTGAGGTACATAAAGCCCGTGTACTTGCCGTCGGCATCAGGGCTATAAAGCGGATTGCTAAACGACCAGCCGTTGGCATCGCCCGACATGTACAGATACTGCGTGAAAGCCGGTGCGACACAGGTGACCTTTGCCTTCACGTTCTGTGTGAGTGAAAAGCCCTCGCCACGCTGCAGTCTCACCTTGTTCGTAACAGCGACAGCCACTTCGTGCAGGTCGCCGTTCTTGCCATAGAGGTTCTCTACGGCGGAGACAAGTTCTGAACTCTTCACCTTTCCGCCCTCACTGGCATTCAGTGTCGCCGTCTTGCTGTTGCTGGAGAGTACGGCCGTCAACGTTTGGGAAGTTACGGCATCTGCAGAAACCAACGTCGGAACGAACAGCTGGACTGAGTCGGCCGTCTCCGTCTTGAAATCGATGGCCGGTGCTTCAGCGACGGTAAATTTCACTTCGCCGGCTGTCTCTGCACCGTTGGCCTGTGGCTTAGCCCACTCTTCATATTCATCGCTGCCGCAACTTGCCAGCAGCAATGCGGCACTTGCCATGATAAACAATTTCTTCATTTCGATTCTTCTTGTTATGTGAGGAGGACGCGCCGCCATGGTTGTGCCTGCCGGCACGTCCCCTGTAATCATCCTTAATAAACTATTGCTTTACAAAAGAATACTGACCCGTAATATCGTTGAAGTAGACCGTGTAGGTGCCCTTCTTGTTACGGATGTTCTTTCCGCCCTTGGTGGCAACACCGTAAGGGAACGCCTCGGCGCCCCAGTTGTCGTCCCAGGCCCCGTTGGCAGCGAACTTGCAACCCTCGCCGTCGGCACCGGTAGACTTCTCCGTGAAGGTCACGGTACCCTTCCAGTCATGGTTCTCAACGACCGAGGTCTCGGCTGTCAGCGGCGTGCCGCCGGCAGCATTCCAGCTGTCATGTTTGCCTGGCAGTGCCATCGAAGCATAGGCAGTAGGTGCTGCACCCGTGTACTTCTCGATTTTCAACTTCAAATTCTTCGTATCGTAAGTAATCGTGTAGTAGCCTGCTTCCGGTACTTTAATGTCGCTGGAACCGCCGTCGTTGTACTTGAAGTCGCCGAAGCTTGCACCCTGACCGACCTGACCGTCATCCCAGCTTGAAGGATTCTTCTTCAGCTTGAAGCCGGCTGTTGACAGGTAACCCGTCCAGGAGATGACACCCTTTCCGGTCTTCTTGTCATACTCCTGGCCCTCCATAGGCAGCAATGGAACCACCTGGCTGTTGCCCCAGGAACCGTCACCGAACGAGCCGCCGATGAGATACCATGTCTCGACTGGTGCGTCGGAAAGTTCAACATAGTAAGGAGCAACGTTCACCTTCACCGGATTGGAGAAAATGGTATCACCTTTCACCAATGAATAGACACGCGCATAAAGTTCCTGACTTGCAGGAACCTTCCCCTCTTCATAACGTTCCATCTTCTCAACGGCCGTAGCAAGGTCGGCAGCAGAGACCGATGTAGAGCAAGTCGTTGTCGGCGAACCTACAGGCGCATAGTCGCCCCGCTCGCTATCCATATCCACCACCTGGTCGACAGACTTCGTCCACTTGTTGGTGGTAGAGAACTGCATACCGTACTCAGCCGATACCGGGAAGCCGTAATCCGGCTGTGACCAACTGAAGTTCAGGCCATTGGCAACCTTCAGGTCGACTGTCTGGGCTGCGTATGCAGGTGTATTCAGCGTGAAGGTTTTCGGTGTCTGGAGGGTCGGATTGTTGTCCAGATCCTTCTCGCAGGCAGAGAACAGCGCCACACTTGCACACAACAGCAATGATGACTTTATTATTGATTTCATATTGATTGTTCTTTAATCGTTTTGCTTTCTATTGTTCTGTACGTGTCACTTCGATTAATACCCCGGGTTCTGTGCCAGATTGCCGTTGGCTGTCAGGTCGCTCGTCGGAATCGGGAAGAGGTTGAAATGAGCATCAAAGTTACGGCCGTTCTTCACGCCGCCCTTCCAGCTCCAGTTGTAGTTGACGTTGCCGCCGAAGTAGCCGAAGCGGATCAGCGTCGTACGGCGCAGGCCCTCGAAGTAGAACTCGCGGCTCCACTCGTCGCAGATCTGGCGGAGAGAGTAAGCTGTATAGGTCGTTGCATGAGCACGGCTGCGGAGTTCGTTGATGTACTTCGCACCATCGGCGGTCGTCGTACCGCCGTTCTGGCGGGCATCAGCCTCGGCATACATCAGGTAAGCCTCGGCAGCACGCATAAGGAAGAAGTCGGCATCAGGGAACTTGGAATCGTGTCCGGCAGAACCGTCCGTCTTGAAGTTGTTGAACTTGCAGACAGAGAAGCCGTTGGTAAACACCTTCACGCCATTCTCATCATCGCCGTTGGTAACGTTGCGTCCGTCACCGTCGAAGAGGGCACGGTCGTCGTCGGCTGCCGCCGGCATGGCGTATGCACTGATATTGGGAGCATCGTTGTTCGGGAAGAACTTCTGTACAAGGTCGGGACGCATACGGTTGCCGGCCCATCCTTCTGTCGTGTTGTTACCCTTTTCCGTGGCACTCTTCACACGCTCCTTGTTGTCGTTGCAACCCGCCATGAGGAAGAGGGTCGTACCCCATGAAGTGGTCTTCTTGCCATCCTGCAGAATCGGGAAGATGGCCTCAACGGAGGAACCGTTCTCACCATTGTCACCCATGAACAGCTGCTGGTAGGCACTCCACTGTCCCTTCTTCGCAGTGTAGAGCTTATAAGGAGAGTCGATGACTTTCTTGGCATAGGTCTTCGCATCTGCCCAGTCGGCAGTGCCGGTATAGACCTCGGCATTCATGTAGAGACGTGCCAGAAGCAGCCAGGCTGCTGCCTTGTCAACACGGCCGTAACCCTGGGTGGAAGAAACCTTGGGCTGCGGTTCGTTCAGTCCCTGTTCAATCTCCTTCAGCTCGCCGACCAGCCATTTGTAGAGGTCGGCACGCTTGATACGCGGAGGTTTCGTTGAAGAGATGGCTGTCGTGAAAGGAACATTTCCCCATTCATCCAACAGATAATAATAGTTCAGCGCACGGATGAAGCGTACCTCTGCCGACATCGTTGCGTTGTAGTCGCCGTAATCAGCCAGATACTGGTTGCAGTAGGTGATACCCACATAAAGACGGTTATAAAATCCCTTCAGCATGGGGTTGGACGCATCGTAGGTGTTGAAGTTGAAGTTGGCAACACCCTCGTCGCCCCATGAACAGATGGCCTCGTCGGTTGGCAGCTCCTGCGAGTTGAACAGCTGACGGATGTAACCACTCGTACCACCGTCGATACCGTCAACATCACTGTCGCCGTTGGCACCGCCGTTTCCGGCCATGGCAATGTGGGCATAACACTTGTTGAACGAGCTTTCTGCCGGCGTATTCTCCTTCGTATTGAGGTTCGGGTCAATCGGCTTGACATCCAGGTCACCCGTACAAGAGGAGAGTCCTACAGACAGCAGAAGTGCTGCCGCAGAGAACATATATTTGAATTTAGTATTCATTGTCTTAACTCTTTAATAGATTTAGAAATTCAGGTTCAACCCCAGGATGAACGAGATAGGACGCGGATAGAGGTTGTTGTCAATACCGTTGAACACCTCCGGGTCGAGGCCCTTATACTTGGTGATGCAGAACACGTTGTTGACAGTTCCGTAGATACGGCCGGAGATACCGTTCCATGAACCCTGCTTGAGAAGGTTCGCGAAGCTGTAACCCAGTGTCACGTTGTCCATCTTCAGGAAGGAAGCGTTCTGTACCCAGTAGTCACTCTGTGTTGAGGTCGGATCATTTGACAGCCAGTTGTCACCCACAACTTCTGAAGGACGGTTTACAAGGAACTTGCCTTTCGGGAAAAGATCCGAAGTCGACATATTGGAAGTACTTGCAAAAGCGTCATTGTAGACATAGTTGCCGATGCTTGCACGGAGTGCGAAGCCGAGATCCCAGTTATGGTACTCGAGGCGGGAGGCAAAGCCCATGGTGACAGGAGCCGCCGGTTTCTTGTAGTAGTACTTGTCTGCATCGGTGATCTTGCCGTCGCCGTTGCGGTCTACGACAACACCCTCCAGCGGCTTTCCGTTCTTGTCGTATGCCTGCTGGAACACGTGGAAAGAATTGACTGCATTGCCTACGTGCTGCGCCTGGATGTTCCCGCCTGTACCGGCAGAGATACCGCCTGTAGGAACGTAATAGTCAGGGTCAGAACCACCGTTGAGGTCGGTGATCTTGTTGTAGTTGTAGGTGAAGTTGTAATCCATCGTCCAGTTGATGTCCTTGGAGTTCACAGCCAGCCAGTGAATGCTTGCCTCGACACCCGTGTTGTACATCGATCCGATGTTGCTCATCACCTCGTTGCGGAAGTTGGATCCCGCCGATACGGTCGCTTTGTTGAGGAGGTCGCTTGTCTTGCGGTAGTACCAGTCGACGGTACCGGAAAGACGCTGCCTGAGGACACCCCAGTCAAGACCTATGTTATAAGAGGTGGTCGTCTCCCACTTCAGTGTCGGGTCATACGCTTTCGGACGGGCCAGAGAGCCGTCACCGGCAATTGGATAGTAAGAGTCGTTACCTGTGTTCATTTCGTACACAGCGAAGTAGTTGTAGTCGCCGATACCTTCCTGCTGACCGGTCATACCCCAGCTGAGGCGGAGCTTCAGGTCGGACAGCCAGTCGATCTGCTTCAACATATTCTCTTCGTTCATGCGCCATGCGAAAGCGAAGGACGGGAATACAGCCCAGTGGTCCTGGAAACGGGAAGAACCGTCGTCACGTACTGTTGCCGTCACCATGTAGCGGCCATCCATCAGAGACCAGTTGGCACGGCCGAAGAAAGAAACGAGGTAGTTTTCCGTCGCATAGTCATAGTAAGTGCGGTTGCGCTCCTTGCCGGCAAGGCTGGTATCCTTGTTCGTCGAAGGATAGAAGCTCCAGTAAGAGTTATGGGTGTTATGCCAGAAGTGTGCCCACTCGTAGCCGGCCATGATGTCAAAGTGGTTCTTGGCCTTGTCGTTGAAGTCGTGGTAGTACTGTGCGTAAGCAGACAGCTGCATATTGCGCTTCAACTGTGACTCCCAGCCATATGAGCCATAGTAGACAGCCAGTGGGGAAGCCGGGTCGACATCTGTCGTCTGGCGTCCTTTGGCAACATCAAGGCCTGCCGTCACGTGGAGACGCAGGTCCTCAAAGCCGTGTACCTTATAGTCGATATCCGCACTGCCGAGGAAGTCGCGGCTGATGGCACGGTCGTTCTTCAGGTTGAGGATAGACACCGGGTTCTTGGTTGCCAGAGAATAGAATGTCATCGGCCATGTCGGATCGTTGAGGGCTGTACCGTCATCCGTCCACTGGTAATAACCGCCGAAGTTGCTGAAACCGTCTGCATAGACAGGCTGTGTCGGGTCGAACTGACGTGCAGCCTTGATGGCCTCGCCGTCAGCGTAGCGGTTCTTGGTCCACATACCCTTGGCATTCAGGGTGACCTTCAAGTGGTCGTTCAGAAGAGAAGGGCTTAATGTCAGGGCACCCGTGAAACGCTCGAAGCTGGAGGTCTTGACGATACCCTGCTGGTTGGTATATCCCGCACTGACACGGTAAGGCAGCCAGTTGGCAGCCTGACCGGACACAGCTACGTTGTGGTCGTGGCCGATGGCGGTACGGAAGATTTCGTTCTGCCAGTTGGTATTGGCCTTGCCCAGGCTTCCGTAAGCTGTCGGGACCTTGTTGCCGTTAGCGTCCAGCGTGTACAGTGCCGTACCGTACTTGCTCTTTATCAGGTCACGGTACTCATCAGCCGACAGCACGTCAAGGTTCTTCGACTTCGTGCTGACGGTAAAGCTGCCGTTATAAGAAATCTGCATACCGCGACGGCCCTTCTTGGTGGTGATGATGATGACACCATTCGAACCACGTGAACCGTAGATAGCTGTAGCGGAAGCATCCTTCAGGACGTTAAACGACTCAATATCCTGCGGATTGACGAGAGAGAGCGGATTGGCCACACCCTTGACACCAGTCTGGTCCATAGCCACACCGTCGATGACAATCAACGGACTGTTGGAAGCATTCAGTGACGAACCGCCACGGATACGGATGTTAGAACCGCCACCCGGCGTACCGCCGTCGTTGGTGACGCTCACACCGGCAACTTTTCCGGCGAGCATATCCTGCGCATTGACAACCAGGCCCTTGTTCTTGCCGTCCGGCTTCAGAGCCGTGACAGAACCGGTAAGGTCGCTCTTCTTCACAGCACCGTAACCGATGACAACGACTTCGTTCATCTGCTGTGCTACGTCTTCCTTGAGCGTGACGACCATGCCATTGGATGCAGCGACCTGCTGCTTCTGATAACCAATGTAGGAGATTGTCAAGGTTGCACCGGGCTGTACGTTGACAGAGAAGTTACCGTCAAGGTCGGTCACCGTACCGTTGGATGTTCCGTTGATAAGGACGGAAGCACCAATGACGGGCTCGCCGGCAGCATCCTTCACCTGTCCAGTAACAGTAGACTGTGCAAAAGCACTGACTGAAAGGAACAGACCCAGCAGAAGGGTCAGCATCCTGACAGGAAATTTGCATTTTACCTGCTTCATCATTTTTGTTAATTAAAAGATTATAAATTGATTAAAGTTATTTTATATACACTTCGTCAAGGTCGGTTAATAGCCGATAGCATTGGCTTATCTGCTGCAAAGTTAATCGAGTTTGAGGGATTTCACACTTTTTTGTCTTTGAAAATGTTATTTAGTCTGCGCAAACGTTTGCACAGATAAATTATGAATTAATAAATTGACATAGGTCAAACGATTTGTGAAAAATGTGTATATTTGCGTGACCAAAACAACAATCAGGCTAAGAACAGCTAAATCGAATGGTTGACACACCCAGCATAACGATGAAGGATATCGCACGGGACCTTGGTGTTTCCGTGGCGACAGTGTCCCGCGCCCTCAAAGACAGCCCCCGGATTTCCGTCGAGAAGCGGGAGGAAATAAAGAGGTATGCGCGCGAACATTATTTTTCTCCGAACATCATTGCTGAAAGTCTGCGGAAGAGCAAGGTGCAGCCCATCAAAATCATCGGTGTCATCATCCCGCAGCTCTCCCATTTCTATTTTTCATCCATCCTCTCGGGAATCGAGGAAGAGGCTTCGGCACGAGGCTACCGGCTGATGGTTGCACAAAGCCGGGAGAACTACGAAGACGAAGTGAAAATCTGTCAGGCGTTCTCAGAGAGCAAGGTATGCGGCATTATCGTGTCACAGGCCAAGAATACGACCAAGTACGACCATTTCCAGCGGCTGCTCAAGCACGGTGTCCCTGTCGTCTTCTACGACCGCATCTGCACGGGCGTCAATGCCAGCCGGGTCGTCGTCGACGACTACATGGGGGCGTACGCTGCCGTCACCCATCTCATCGATACGGGATGCAGACATATTGCCTTCTACGGCACGACACTGACCATGGAGATCGGCAAGAACCGCTACAACGGCTACCGCGACGCTCTGCTCAAGCACGGTATGCGGCCCGACGACCTCCTGATAAGAAACTGTGACAACCGGGCTGACGCAGAGGCCATCACCCCCGACATCATGAGCCTGGCCACCCCTCCAGACGCTTTCTTCGCCGTCAACGACGACACTGCCATCGGCATCCTTTATTCCTGCAAGCGCATGGGCTACCGTGTGCCGGAGGATATCTCCATCTGCGGATTCACCAACGGAGAGCGTGCCGTGGCCTGCGAACCGATGCTGACAACCGTAGAGCAGCGCGGGACACAGGTGGGCGAAGAGGCTGCCAACATCCTCATCGATCAGGTGGAGGGTGCCTTGCCGAAGGACCGGGTGGAGAAACGGGTGGTAAGGACAAGGCTGATCATCAGGGGGACAACAAAGTAAGTCCCCCAACCCTTCCGAAGGAGGGGAATGCCTACGGAAGCTCGTCTGCAGAAGGCTCATCAACGCCTATCATCGCCTACAATCACCTATAACCGCCTATAACCGCCTATAACTGCCTTCCCCCCCTCCTCTGGAGGATTCGGGGAGGCCCAAATACAAATACAACAATGAAGCAAAAGCCTAACTTAAGTTTCTGGCAGCTCTGGAATCTCAGTTTCGGATTCTTCGGAGTGCAGATTGCCTATGCGCTGCAAAGCGCAAACATCTCCCGCATCTTCGCGACACTGGGTGCTGACCCGCATAAACTCAGCTATTTCTGGATACTCCCGCCGCTGATGGGCATCATCGTACAGCCGATCGTCGGGACACTGTCCGACAAGACATGGACACGCTTCGGACGGCGCATACCCTATCTCTTCATCGGGGCTGCCGTTGCCGTCCTCGTGATGTGCCTGCTGCCCAATGCCGGGTCGTTCGGCATGGCGGTATCGACGGCAATGGTCTTCGGACTGCTCTCGCTGATGTTCCTCGACACGAGCATCAACATGGCCATGCAGCCGTTCAAGATGCTGGTGGGCGACATGGTCAACGAGAAGCAGAAGACGCTCGCCTACTCCATACAGTCGTTCCTCTGCAACGCCGGATCCATTGCAGGCTACGTCTTCCCCTACTTCTTCACCCTGCTGGGCATCTCCAACCAAGCGCCGCTGGGAGTCATCCCCGACTCCGTGGTCTATTCCTTTTATATCGGTGCGGCCATTCTCATCCTCTGTGTCATCTACACGACAGCCAAGGTAAAGGAAATGCCACCGGAGGAATATGCTGAGTACCACAGCCTGAAAAAGGCCGACAACGAATCAAAGGCAAGCATGATCACCCTCCTGAAGAATGCGCCGGCCACCTTCTGGAAAGTGGGCCTGGTACAGTTCTTCTGCTGGTTTGCCTTCATGTATATGTGGACTTACACCAACGGCACCGTGGCAGCCAACTGCTGGGGCGTGGATATGTTTGCAGCTGACGCCACCACGACCACGGGCTATCAGGAAGCCGGCAACTGGGTGGGCATCCTCTTTGCCGTGCAGGCCATCGGATCCGTAGCATGGGCAATGGTGCTCCCGCAGTTCAAGAACCGCAAGATGGCATACGCCCTTTCGCTTGTCTTAGGCGGCATCGGCTTCACCATGGCGGCCTACGTCCACGACCAGTACCTGCTGTTCCTCCCGTTCGTCCTCATCGGCTGCGCCTGGGCGGCAATGCTTGCCATGCCGTTCACCTTCGTCACGAATGCGCTGGAAGGCTACGGACACATGGGGGCATACCTCGGACTCTTCAACGGCACTATCTGCATACCGCAGATCGTTGCTGCCGCGGTAGGCGGTGTACTGCTCCGTCTGGTCGGTTCCGTACAGAGCAACATGATGATTGTCGCCGGCATCGCCCTCATTCTGGGTGCCCTCGCGGTCAGCATCATCAAGGACCGCCGTACGGCAGAATAAGATTTCATAACTCTCTTTATATACATCTCTCTGAAAAACAAGGTGTGTTGGATAGCGATTCAACACACCTTTTCTTGTTTCCCCCTCGCAGGATTAAGGAGTACAGAGGCAGACAGCTCGCATGGCACATGATTGGTCAACGTGTCCGGTAAGACCAAGTATCCGTCATTTCAGCATAGAGTATCAACTTGTGTCTGACGTTCCAGCAGACAGAAACAACAGCCACCTGCAGATTCGGTCAATATAGAAAGAAAGTATCTGGTACAATCAGGAAAAGTCACTTTACCGCACTGTCCCTGATTTCTTTTCATGAAAATAAATATTTTTCTTCACGAAAAGAAATATTTATTTTCATGAAAAGAAATGTTTCTCACCATATACATAACTCACAACAAGAATTTCGTTGAATGGGAAAACACTGCCGGAAAACATTAACCATCCATCAGCTTTCAGTATCGGTTGACGTGAGTCCTGTAATAAGAAAGCACATTAAAGTAATAGAGGGCAGATGCTTTTATAATCCCTCAAGCCGAATAACAAACAGCTGTTTCTGCTCTCTATCCCAATGGCTAATTGTAGATGTCGGTGATAATCAGTGTTTTTCATTGTGCAAACGTTTGCAAAAAGCCAAGAGACAGTACTGTACCGTCAGTTACTTTGCAAGGCCGGGGAGAGAACAACAGGTCCGCATACGGCACAGACAAACCGAAGGCAATAAAACGTTCTGCCCTGACATGGATTCTGTATGAGAAACTTTCTCATGAATTTTGCTAACACCGTGAAGAGACGAATACGGATTTGGCGGCACGCCGATACCACGTCGGAGACATGACGGCATCCATCAGAAGAAATCTCATCTGCCCGGTGTCATGCAATCGATTACGCACAAATTGATTTAAATCATGTCGAGAGGAGTTGTTTTTTCAAATGAATATGACTAACTTTGACGAAAAATAACTATCCCAACTCTATGAACATACAGTTTCACATCGACTACAAGACCTACTACGGACAGGACCTTGTCCTGAACATCATCACAGGTCAGCACAACGGGGCGGAAGAGGCCTCACAGTACAGAATGCGTACGGCCGACGGCTACCACTGGGAGGTGGAAGTGAAGAAAGACACCAAGCCGGGCACACAGATGGACTACTTCTACAGCATCCTCCGCGGCGACAACGAGGAGCGAAGGGAGTGGGGTGCCATGAACCACCGGCTGGAATTCAACGCTGAACGCGGTCTGAACTATCAGGTCTACGACCACTGGAGCGATCTCCCGGAGGACGCCTACCTCTACACCTCTGCCCTCGCCGACTGCATTGTAGGCAAGAAACTGACGAAAGCAAGGCTCAACAATTACAACAAGGCCGTCACACTGAAGGTACGTGCGCCGCAGTTAGGTGCGGCGGATGAGCTGTACCTCACAGGGGCAGAACCGGCACTGGGCGCATGGAACGTAAAGAAAGCCCAGAAGATGGTGCAACACAACATCAACGAGTGGACCCTCACGCTGGATGCTGCAAAGCTCTCCGGCGACCAGATGGAAATAAAATTCTTCGCCAGAAGCCACGATGACGATGCGAGTCCGGTATGGGAGTACAGCAACAACCGCACACTGGAGCTGCCCGCCATGGAGGAAGGAGAGACCATCGTCTACGAACTGGACGAAGCGTTCTTCCCCGTCCCGGCGGTCCGTGTGGCAGGAACACTGGTACCGGTATTCTCACTCCGTTCGGAGGCGAGCTTCGGTATCGGCGACTTCGGCGACCTGAAGAAGATGATCGACTGGGTATGTCTGACCGGACAGCGTGCGCTGCAGATTCTGCCGATCAACGATACCACTATCACACACACATGGACGGACTCCTATCCCTACAGCTGCATCTCGGTCTTCGCCCTGCATCCGCAGTATGCCGACCTCAACGCATTGCCGGCACTGAAAGACAAAAAGCAGCGTGAGAAGTTCGAGGCACTGCGCAAGGAACTCAACGCACTGCCGCAGATTGACTATGAGCGTGTGAACGATGCGAAGACGGAATACCTCCGGCTGCTCTTTGAACAGGAAGGCGGCAAGGTGCTTGAAAGCAAAGCCTTCAAGACTTTCTTTGCCGAAACGGAGGGCTGGCTCGTTCCTTACGCACAGTACTGCTGCATGAGAGACAAGTTCGGGACAGCTGACTTCTCGCGATGGCCCGACCACAGACAGTGGAACGAGGCCGACCGCAAGGCTCTGTCCGACCCCAAGGACGCTGCCTATAAGGAAGCGGCGTTCTTCTATTACGTACAGTTCGTGCTGAGCAGCCAGCTGAAGGCCGTCCACGAGTACGCACAGGCACACAGGGTCATTCTGAAAGGCGACATCCCCATCGGCGTGAACCGCTACGGCTGTGACGTATGGACGGAACCTCGCTACTTCAACCTCAACGGCCAGGCAGGTGCTCCGCCCGATGACTTCTCCGTAAACGGACAGAACTGGGGATTTCCTACCTACAACTGGGACGAAATGATCAAGGACGGCTGCCAGTGGTGGGTCAACCGCTTCCGGAACATGGCAAAGTATTTCGATGCCTACCGCATCGACCACGTACTCGGCTTCTTCCGCATCTGGGAAATTCCGGTCAGCTCGGTTCACGGACTGCTCGGACAGTTTGCGCCGGCTCTCGGCATGAGCCGTGAAGAGATAGAAGGGTATGGGCTGCACTGGCAGGAGGAACTGTTCACGGAGCCGTTCATTACCGACTGGGTGCTCGACCGCATCTTCCGCGAGCATGCAGACGAGGTGCGGCAGAAGTACGTGGAGCACGTATGGGGCGACCGTTACAAGATGCGCCCGGCGTATGACACACAGCGCAAGGTGGAGAAGGCTTTTGCGGGCAAGACCTCGGACACGGACGTATGGATTCGCGACGGTCTCTACGCCTTGATCAGCGACGTGCTCTTCGTACGCGACCACAAGGACCCGAACCGCTTCCATCCGCGCATCAGCGTTCAGTTCGACTTCATCTACGAAAGTCTCTACGACAGCGACAAGGCCGTGTTCAACAAACTCTATAACGACTATTACTATCGCCGCAACAACCAGTTCTGGTATCAGGAGGCGATGAAGAAACTTCCGAAGCTGGTGAATGCCACCCGTATGCTGGTCTGTGCCGAAGACCTCGGAATGGTTCCCGACTGCGTGGCATGGGTGATGAACGAGCTGCGCATCCTCAGTCTTGAAATCCAGAGCATGCCGAAGGATCCGCATGTACGCTTCGGTCACCTGGGAGAGAACCCGTACCGGAGTGTCAGCACCATCTCCACACACGACATGGCAACGCTACGCCAATGGTGGGATGAAGACTGGGCACGCACGCAGGACTACTTCAACAGCATGCTGCACCGCGGCGGTCCGGCACCTCACCCGCTGCCGGGATGGCTGGCAAGGGACATTGTCAGCCGGCACCTGACATCGCCGAGCATGCTCTGCATCCTCGGCATACAGGACTGGATGAGTATTGACGAGAATCTCCGTTTGGCGGATCCGAACGCCGAACGCATCAATATCCCTGCCAATCCGAAGCACTACTGGCGCTACCGTATGCACGTCAGCATTGAGGACCTGATGAAGAACAATGCCTTCAATGAGCAGGTGACAGACCTGAGCAACCAGGCCGGCCGATAAACGGAAAGGCGGTGACAGGACTTGCATGAAGCACCTGTCACCGCCTATCACCACTCTCCATCGCCTGACATCGCTCATCATCGCCTATCCTGCCTGCCACGTCCCCTCCCCGGAGGTGCCTGGAGAGGCCTCTTATCCCCATAAACAATGAATATGAAATATCACCTTGCAGCATCCATCGCTGCCCTCCTGTTCTCACAGAACACAGCTGCCCAGCAGCGTTTCAACGAGATGTCCTACTCACCCGTTGAGACGACTTTCCGCCTCAACGCCCCCTCCAAGCCGACACTTAGGCTCTATAATGCGGGGAGAGGAGGCAAACCTTACAAGAAAGTAAAACTTGCACCGAACGGAAACAACACCTGGACAGCCACCGTAAAGGGCGACCTCAAGGGAAAGTTTTACACCTTCGACATCGGACACGGAGAGACGCCGGGCGTATTCGCCAAGGCCGTAGGCTGCAACGGAGGCCGCAGTGCTGTCATCGACATGAAGGAAACCAATCCGACAGGCTGGAGCACCGATCGGCGTGTACCGACGAAGAGTCCGGCAGATCTGGTCATCTACGAGCTGCATCACCGGGACTTCTCCATCGACCCGTCATCCGGTCTGGTACACAAAGGAAAATTCCTTGCACTGACCGAACAGAAGGCCATCGACCATCTGAAAAAGCTGGGCATCAATGCCGTCCATATCCTTCCTTCTTTTGACTTCGCCTCTGTAGACGAGTCAAAGCCGGGCGTACCGCAATACAACTGGGGCTATGACCCACTGAACTACAATGTGCCGGAGGGCAGCTATTCCTATGATGCCGACCTCCCCTCACGCCGCATCATGGAGTTCAAGCAGATGGTACAGGCACTGCACAAAGCGGGGATCAGAGTGATTCTCGACGTGGTTTACAACCATACCTTCGACCTTGCCAACAGCAACTTCGAGCGTACATTCCCCAAGGCTTACTACCGCTACAATGCCGACGGCACCCCCTCCAACGGGTCGGGCTGCGGCAACGAGACGGCAAGCGAAAAGCCGTTGATGCATGAATTCATGCTGGAGTCGATGAAATACTGGGTGGACAAGTACCATATCGACGGCTTCCGTGTAGACCTCATGGGCATCCATGACATACAGACCATGAACGACATCCGCCGTGAGCTCAATGCCATCGACCCAGGGATATTCGTCTATGGTGAGGGGTGGAGTGCCGGTACGTGCGCCTACCCACAGGAGAAACTGGCGATGAAAGCCGCCATCCCGCAGATGCCAGGCATTGCAGCCTTCTCTGATGACATACGCGATGCATTGCGCGGTCCTTTCTCCGATGACCATAAAGCCGGTTTCCTCGGGGGGGTAGCAGGACTGGAAGAAAGCCTGAAGGCAGGCATAGCGGGTATGATCGCCCATCCGCAGGTGGATTATTCGAAGGTAAACTATTCCAAGAAGCCATATGCCACAGAGCCGACACAGATGATCGCCTACGTCAGCTGTCACGACGATATGTGCCTCGTCGACCGGCTGAAAGCCTCTGTCCCGGAGGCTGAATACGACGAGAACGAGCTGATAAGGCTGGACGAACTTGCCCAAACGGCCGTCTTCACTTCGCAGGGAGTGCCGTTCATGCTCTCCGGAGAAGAGATGCTGCGCGACAAGAAAGGGGTACACAATTCCTTCAACTCACCCGACAGCATCAACCGTCTCGACTGGAACAACCTCAAGGTCTATCCACAGGTGTTCAAATACTACAGCGGCCTCATCCATCTCCGCAAGGCGCATCCAGCTTTCCACATGGGCAATGCCGACCTTGTCCGCAGACATCTTGAGTTTCTCCCGACGCAGGACTGTCTCGTTGCTTTCTGTCTGAAGAACCATGCCGGAGGCGACAGATGGAACGACATCTACGTCGTCCTCAACGCCAACAAGGAACTCCGCACAGTCAAGATACCTAAAGGCAAATACACCATCGTATGCGCCAACGGCGAAGTAAACGAAACCGGACTGGGCGAGATGGAAGGCGGTGAAGTGATGGTAGACGGCCAAAGCGCACTGATTCTTCACAATTAAACTATCGAGTTTATGAGCCTGACGAGGACTGATCAGGCCCATAAATCCGACACAACAATAATGAACCGAAAATGAATCTCAAACAAGTTTTCAGCAAGTCTGTCCTCCTTTTACTGTTCACTGTATCAATGCCTATAGCTGCCCGCCAACGTCCATCCGCACCTGTCATATCGCGCATTGATCCTGCCAGCTGGTTCGCCGGTATGCAGGATCCGACGCTCCAGCTGATGGTTTACGGCAGGGACATCAAGTTCTCGGACGTGTCCACAGACTATCCGAATGCAAGGATAGATTCGATCGTCCGCCTCGACTCGCCGAACTATCTCCTCGTTTACCTCAACCTGAAAGACGCGAAGCCGGGAGAAATAACCCTCAGCTTCACAAACAAAAACGGCAAGACCACCCGACAGAAGATCCAGCTCAAAGCCCGTGCCATGGCCGGTGCCGACCGGAAAGGGTTTGACAACTCGGATGTTCTGTACATGCTCATGCCCGACCGCTTCGCCGACGGCAATCCGAAGAACGACATCATCAAGGGGATGCAGGATCAGCTCTGCAACCGCAACGAACCGAGTCTGCGGCACGGCGGCGATCTGGAAGGCATCCGACAGCACCTCGACTACTTTACCGACCTCGGCGTGACAGCCCTTTGGTTCACGCCGGTACTGGAGAATGACCGTCCTGCTGACGGCGGGAAATACAGTACCTATCACGGATATGCCACCACCGACTACTATCGTGTCGACCCGCGCTTCGGTACGAACGAAGAATACAAGGCACTTGTCGATGCCTGTCACAGGAAAGGACTGAAGGTCGTCATGGACATGATCTTCAATCATTGCGGTGACTACCATCCCTGGAACAAGGACGTACCGTCAAAAGACTGGTTCAACCATCCCGGCTACGGACTGCAGACAAGTTACAAGCTCACCCCTGTTCTCGACCCGTATGCCAGCAAGGTGGACATGGCGGAGACCGTGGACGGATGGTTCGTATCGTCCATGCCCGACCTCAATCAGCGCAACCCGCACGTCATCAAGTACCTTATCCAGAATTCCGAATGGTGGATCGAGACCGTCGGCATCGACGGCATCCGCATGGACACCTACCCCTATGCCGACCGCAAGGCAATGGCAGCGTGGATGAAGGCACTCGATACGGAATATCCCAACTTCAACGCCGTGGGCGAGGCATGGGTCACAGAGCCGGCTTACACGGCAGCCTGGCAGAAGGACAGCAAACTGTCGGACATCAACAGCTACCTGAAGACCGTGATGGACTTCGCCTTCTTCGACCGCCTTTCACAGGCGAAGCACGAAGAGACGGACGACTGGTGGAAGGGACTGAACCGTATCTACAACTCCCTCTGCTACGACTATCTCTACACCAACCCGTCATTCGTGATGGCATTCATCGAAAACCACGATACCGACCGCTTCCTCGGAAACGGAAAGGACTCTACGGCCTTGAAGCAGGCTTATGCCCTCCTGCTGACAATGAACCGCATCCCGCAGCTCTATTATGGTACGGAAATACTGATGAACGGCACCAAGGAGGTGACCGACGGCAATGTCCGCAAAGACTTCCCCGGCGGCTTCCCGGGCGACAAGGTCAGCAAGTTCACGCCTAAAGGACGCACCGCAGCAGAGAACGCCATGTACGACTGGACCCGCCGACTACTCCACTGGCGGCAGAACAACGAAGTCATCACCCGTGGTTCGCAGACACAGTTCATCCCCTGGCACGGAGTTTATGTTCTTGCCCGTCAACATAAAGGCAAGACCGTCCTCACCATCCTCAACGGAAGGAAAGCCGACAACCAGCTTGAAGTCGGACGCTATGCCGAAGTAATCGGAACACATACGACAGCCACCGACATCACCACAGGCAAGACCGTCGACCTGACCAGGAACATTCCACTGGGACACCGACAGACAATGATTCTCTCATTCTGAAAACCATACGGAAATCACGGAAGCACTCCATACGGTCACCACAGAGTAAAACCCACTGCTGAAAAGCTCCGTTTCCACACCATTATACAATATGCAGCGAGGGCTGCCGGTATCTGCCGGCAGCCCTCGCTGTAGTATGTCCAGACTTCGTCAATGCGTCACCCACAATCAAGAATCACAGTTTCTCGATTCAAAAAAAGGCTTGACAGCGAGATGCTTCTCCGTCAGGAATAGCGTTTTGGTAAAGTAAGTCCAAAGAACAGCTGTCTGCCATCGGCAGCTCCGGACCACACCATATCGACAACCAAACTTCATTACACCGAATCTGAAGAAATCGTGCGGTCTTTACGCTACAACCCGGCACACAGCCTGCGGGCGTGTACCGGACTTTTCTCCCCTGGAAACGGGCCTGCCCTGGCAGAAAAACTCCAATACCGCCTTCTTGTGTAAGAAAAATTCCTACTCGTAAAACAAGTTGATGCTTAACAGCATCCCAACCAAGCCTCTTTTAGAACGCAAGTAAGGCTTAGTTGGAAGTCAGATGGTGCTTAGTTGGAGTCCAACTAAGCACTGTCTGCAACAGCACTCATAACCTACTGACAACGTGATGGTTGAAAAGGTGAAAACTACAGTGCCTCCATCTTCCAACAGGTATTGCAACCGGCAACCGGTGTAAGGATATTTCACACCATCCGGCAAGGATATTCGTTCAGAGTCAAGTCGGAAAAGGAAAGGGTGCCATCGAACCGATCACTTTTTTCTGTCATTCTCTTGTTGGTAGTCATTCGACGACGTACAACTGCATCCCCATTTCCGCCCAAGCTATCTCAGACGTTAAATACCGGACAGAAAACCTGCAGCAAGGCCATATTGCATCACGGAATGAATCATCTGCCGCAATGTATCTGGATGACCAGCGATGGGAGGAGCAGGTCTGCGCAAGGGTTATCACGTAATATTCCTGACCTACCAGCACAATTTGAAGAAGGCCGCTTTTTATTCCGTTTTCCCATAGAAAGTCGAGAAAAAAAAGTATCTTTGCAGAGATTTCGTCATCAACCTTTGCCTAAGCAGAGAGAATCGGCGGAAGTACATATATGATAAGGCGTTTACTAACACTTTGTTCTTGACAGTTCGAAACTTCGCAACTTTCAATCACAGTCAAGAATAGAGCAACAGTAGATGCCCACAGATGTGTATATATGGATTCTGTATGTGTCATTCGGTACAGCAGGTGCAGACATTTTCATATCGACGTGGGCTTCTGCGTTGCTCGTTCTAACTGTGATGGACAATGACGAAGGCTTCGGACCACAAGGACGGATAACCAGTCTGCCCACGCTTTTCATATCATGTAGAAACTTAATACGAACTTATAGGTCTCACAGGGCAGTAAGGGGACTTTTCCACAGCAATGCTGCCACATCAGTCATTTAAGAAAACAGACATCAGGCACAGCCTGACCCATTTTGCAAAGACGATCTTCAAAGGAATGTCATTCCCTATCCGCCATGAGTTCCCGTTCTTTGTCCTGTTCTTCCTGCTCATCACCCTATCTACGTTCAAGTATTTTATAGCCGGTGTAATGGGACTTCACCTTGATCCGATCGTATTCAAGGATTTCGCACGAGGACTTTCCATCAGTTATATTTTTACAGCAATCATCAGCTGTACAGGAAAGCAATGGCTTAAAATTGTATTCTATGCCATAGGTCTTTCCCTCTTCGGACTGAATGTATTCTTATGGCTGGTCTTCCATCTCATCATACAGCCGCAAATCATCACATTTATTGGAGAAACCAACAGCAGGGAGGCAACGGAGTTCCTATCCACCTATCTGCTTTCCCGGAACGGCATCATCTCAATTATAGTCATTTCCATTGCGTTCCTGACAATCATAATGGCAGAATCAAAGCATCGGATTATCAATGACTTTATCTCACAGAAAATAAACAGAACCGGCAGGAATGCCTTTCTGTGGTCTACCGTCATTATAGTAATCTTCGGTTTCTGCCAATTCGACATCTTTTATTATGTTGCAAAAAGCAAGACGACCGATGACTTGCCGATAAAAGACACATTTCCTTATGATACCGTCACGAAGATGAT
Source organism: Prevotella denticola (assembly GCF_900454835.1). GTDB lineage: Bacteria > Bacteroidota > Bacteroidia > Bacteroidales > Bacteroidaceae > Prevotella > Prevotella denticola. The sequence goes on from NZ_UGTM01000001.1 coordinate 1,673,574, forward strand.
TTTCTCCCTTAACAGCATACGGACAACCGAAAATGAGTTACAGGAAGCTGTCAAAGCCTCTTGCAAGACGGAGAAGGGAACTGTCGCCGATAATGACTCTTTAAACGTCGTATATATCATCGGCGAATCGTATATTAAATATCACTCCAACCTGTATGGCTATCCTCTATTGACAACTCCAAGATTAACAAAAGAGAAAGCCAAAGGCAACCTGTACATCTTCAATGACGTGGTCAGTGCGTATGCAGCAACCTCACTCACCATAAGGAATACATTCTGCTGCAATTCCCTGATGGACAATGAGAAATGGTATCACACGCCATTCTTCCCTATTATATTCAAAAGGACCGGCTTCGATGTATACTATTGGGATAATCAGAAAACGGACGTGACAGAAGGGCTTACAGGGTTTACAACCAATTCATTCCTATACAACAAGACCATAGCAAGCCTATCTTATACCGCTTCATCTGATAAGACTTTCCGTTATGACGACCAGCTTATCCAGGACTATTTCAAGAACAAGAAACCAACAGGAAAATACAACCTAATCATGTTCCACCTCTGGGGACAGCATATAGACGCAGCCTCAAGATACCCCCACAACAAGTCTTTCAACAGATTCACGATCAAGGACATTCGGCGGAGGGATTCGTATCTTACAGAAAGCAAGCTGCAAGATATTGCGAATTACGACAATGCCACATACTATAACGACTCAGTCATCAGTCACATCATCAACAGATACCGGAAGACGAATGCTGTCATTGTTTACCTGTCCGACCACGGAGAGGAGATATATGATTACCGCGACTCAAAGGGACGGGTGAGTGCAGCCCCAGGACAATATAAGGAACTTCTGAAATATCAGTATGGCATTCCTTTCATGATATGGTGTTCTGACACTTACAAAAGAAAGCATCCTCAAGTCATAAGAAACATCAAGGCTGCACTGAACAGACCCTTCATGACTGACAATGTGTGCCAGATTCTTTTCTACCTCAGCGGAATCAGGACAAGGTACTACAACCCACAAAGAGACCTGTTGAACCCGAGATACAAGATAAGAGACAGAATACTGGGGAACGGAGACAACTACGACAAGATTATGCGAGACTCCCAACGCAAATAGGAATCCCGTCAGCTGATTACGAAAAAACACAGAACACAGCAACAGCCAGCCGCCTACAACAATCGGGGACTGCCGGTACGCGCCGGCAGTCCCCGATTGTTGGTTCTGCAGATATCACTTAAAATGATTACGGAAGCATCCTTATGAAACGCAGTGCATGGGACGCAAAGGGAGAGACGTCACCAATTCAAGTATCCACCATGCAGTTTCTCCCCGTCTTCCCGGCCAGATACTATTGAGGAAGCCGCCATTCCAGCCCCGTGAGTTCCAACAGCTTGTTGAATGCAGCAGAATACCTTGCACCGGCATAGCCGTGATCATACTCATACCGGACGACCTTCCCCGGATAGTAGACGGCGACCTCCAGCCCACCGAGGTCGTAACAGTAATCGTCAGAAACCAGGGAGTCAATGTCCCTGGAAGTATGATTGACGTAAATATCCCTGACAAGTCCGTCAATTTTCCAGGCTTTCACACCGCTGACCGGCACTTGTACGACAGAATCATCATCGTTATCTTTAAGAGGGAAATACACCTCTTCCTTCACGACACGATGGTTCTTGTAAACCATCCATCTTACCGTATGACTTACTTTTATCATTCCGGATGTGGGGGCAATCTCAATGGAATCGAAACTGGCAGCAGCACACTTGTCTGTTTTCTTCTGCTGCGTACCCGTGGAGCAGCCTGCCACCAAAGCGGCAAACAGCCCCAATATACAAATTGATTTCATACTCATGTCTGTTCACTAATTAAAAAAGTAATGTTGCAAAGATAAACATTTAGGACTGTAAAGCCAAACAAAGTCCATAAAAATATGAAGTGCCAACCATGAGAGGCTCCTGTCCGCTCCATCCATTTCACTTACAAGAGCGGCCAATCACCACAATCACCACAGAACAGACAACAGCTTCATCTTCCAAGAAAAATGCAATAGGGAACATTTCACTTTCTATGAATCAGCTTTATGGGAAAGTGCGGTTTCCAGCAGTCCATTTAGCAGAAAAGTGCAGGAAACAGCAAACCAGATACAGGAAAAGTGTAGTATGCAGCCTTCCATACTACAGAAAAAGTGTAGTATTTGCTTGCTTGTTTTATAGGAAAAGTGTATATTTGCCGCAGTATAAACATAAGAAAAGTGTATTCATGCTGTATAGAAAGATTGGAGAATTTATAAGCTCTCACCTTCAGACACCTGATGGAAAGATACTTCTGATAGATGGAGCACGACAAATCGGAAAGTCATATATCATCCGACATATCGACCAGAAGAAATTCAAGAATTACATCGAACTGAATATGGAAGAGGACAAGTTTGCAGCCAACACGCACTACAATGTCCACCAGGCATTTGTTCTGTCCAATGAGCAGACCGTAAACACGCAGGATGGCATTACATATATGCCTGTTTACTACATCATGTGCTTCAAAAACCAATAAGGAAGAGCATAAGCAGGACAGACTCCCTTGGTATCTCCTCTTAATAATATATAAGCACGGCACAGCAAGAAAAGCGTATGTCAAGCTGTCCCATGGCAGGCATCAGATCCTGCGCATTGGACAATTGACATACGCTCGTTTTACACAGCCGGATGTACTGCATCAGAATGTAAGGGTCAGGCCTACAGAGAGGGCCGTCTTCCCCTTATAGACAGGAGCATGGTCGGAGTTCTCGCCGAAAGTCTTGAAAAGGTTCTGGCGCACCTGCGCATAGAGACCGAACGTCTCACTGAAATTATAACGCACGCCGGCCTGCAGACCGCCCGTGCGCAGTCCGATGGATGCACCGGTATAGATGTCCATCACGGACGGCAGCTTCATCACCTCCGCCCAGTGGTAATCACCATGAAGACTGAAGTCGTAACCATCCAGGGCACCGTAATCATCGTCATCACGGTCCTTGAGAGGAATGACCGTTATCTGGCCGCCCAACGATACGAAGTCGCTGATGGCATAATCACTTCCTGCCTCGAAGCCCGACTTGCCGCCGACATTGGCATAGCCGGCATAAACCTTTATGTCTCCATCACCGTCCCAAGCCTGTGCATACACGGAACGGGGCACGCAGAGCAGGCAGATTACCATGGCGAACCACAGAAAGAGGCTGCCGTGTCTGAAAGAATTCTCCATTGTCGTCTTTTCCTTATTATTTAATTGTATACTTTGTGATGGCGAACACCTTACGCCTTTCACCTGTCTTCGAGTTCTTCACCACCTGTGTCCCATAGACAAGGAAGTTGTCTCCATACCAGTACTGCGAGTTGGAATAGCGCATCTTCTTGACATCCTCTTCATCATTGCCGGTCTCTATCATCTCCGACGTACGGTCCTGGATCACCTTGCCGTCAGCATTTCTGAAGAGTTTGGAAACCAGCCGGTTCTTGTCAGCAAAAAGCAGGTTCACATTGTTTCCCTTCATGCTTGCCGAGACAAAACGTTTCACATACATCGGCAATGTGCGCGGATCCATCGGGAAACACTCGTCCCAGAGCAGATTGCCGGCCGCGTTGAATTTCGCCAGGACGGCGTGCGTGTAGGCATACCCGGCAAATGTCGACATGACCATATTGCCCACCATCGTGGTACGGTACACCGGATAATAAGCCTCACCGAGGTAGAAATAATCCTTGCCGTCGGTCATGATGCGGTGCGAGGCCATCAGATAGTCCAGCGCATACTCCTTTCCTGCCTTCTCGGCTTTCGCCTTCTTGCGTTCTATCTTAGCCTGCTTGCGGCTGCTCATGTACTCGGTGAAATTCTTGAGATCAAGGAAATTGTAGAATCGGATGTTGTTGAACTGGTTGTTCTTCAGTTCAGAGAAGAAGATTCCCTCCGCTCCGCCTTTCTTCACTTTCGAGTAAGTTCCCGTGACAAAGAACCTGCTGCCGGCCTTGGAGACAGAAGCCGAGACGATTCGCTCGGGAATATCTGCCGTCAGGTTGTTTGTCCCCAACAGCTTTCCCTGCTTGTCCACACGCACCAGCTGCACATCTTCCCCGGCACGCACCAAGGCGTAGATAGTATTGTCTATCACGGTGTTCTCAAGGATAAAAATATTCTTATCCTTCACTTTCGGGAAGTGGATGTCGGCAAAATTACAGCTCCCGCTCTTCAGGTCGATGATGCCGATGCGGTCCGTTTTCTTCTGCGTCGAACTGAAGACGACGGATCCGTCCGAAATGACAAGGTTGCGCATCGAGCCTTTGCGGGTGTACTCTCCGTCCGTAACGGTACACTTGCGTGTCGCGGTGTTGAAGGCAACAATCATGAACGAACCGTCCCTCTCGCGCAGCACCGTGTAGAGCACGCCGTTCTCAACCACATTGGAATAATAGTACATCCCCTTGTCAATCAGCATGGAGTCGGCACTGACATACTTCATCGCCGTTGAATAATACACCGTCTTGAAACACCGTTTCCCATCCTTGGTGTCCCTGGCAAACGACTGGACTACCAGCCCCTTGTCACCGACAGGCAGCACCAGCTGGTCCTCATAGTCGGCCCGGTACGGATACTCGATACGCCCCGCCACCTGTGCGGTCATACTCACCGACTGCGCAAACAACGCAATCACACTCAACAGAAAAGTTCTCATTGATTTTACAGTTTATTTGTTGGTTTATCAGTTTTAATATATCGGAATGACGTTTCCCAACCGGTCGGGACCTGTGTCCCCGGCCGTTGAGAACATGATTCCCAGAGCCTGGGGATCATGTTCCCAAGCAGCAGGGAATGTTGAAGATATGTCCTGGCGAACGGGCTATCGGGCTATGCCTGGAAAACAATCGTCAGACTTGCCCTGCTCTGGACAGGGCGTCCTTTCTGTTCGGCAGGCTTCCACTTCGGCATGCTGTTGGTCAGACGGACCGCCTGCTCTTTATAGAATTCCATACATCTGTCCAGTACCCGTTTCTGCTTTGCTGCATCCATCTTGAGGAAATGCCTGCTTGTCCCCTTCACATTCGTCACCCTGACGACACGTGCCCCTGTGACGGAGCCGTCCATCTCGACATTGAAGACGACAGTCATCTCGGCATGTACCTTCGAGCGGATGGACTGGATAGTGTGGTACTGCCGCTGTGCGAAATATCCGGCAACGGCTTCCTGTCCGCCGTCGAAACTGGGGAGTACGTCTGTTCTGCTTGTCTGCGGAGCTGGTGCGACGGTCTCCAGCTTTTCCTTCAGCTTGTTGATTTCCACCGTTCCCATGACAATCCGGCCGTCAGGGCCAACGAGATACATCGAGGGAATCCAGTCAATCTTGTACAAGCGGTCAATGACGGTTGCCTTCCTGAACTTCTTCAACTCGCTCACCTGTATCCAATGCATCTGATAGCGGTCCCAGTAGGTCTTCGCCCATGCGTCACGGTCGGTATCGAATGATATGCCGATGAACTGCACGCCATGGTCACGGAACTGCTCGTAGAGAGCCTTCATCGCCGGAATGTCACGCCGGCAGTCAGGACACCAGCTGGCCCAAAAGTCCAACACCACATAACTGCCGCGATACTGGCTCAGCCGTATGTCCTTTCCGTCATACGTTTTCAACTTGAAATCCGGCGCAGGTGTGCCCGGTTTCAGCATATTCACAGCATACCTGGCATCCAGACCCGCTGCCTGCACGGTGTCTGTTGTCTGTGCAGAAGCCGTCGCTGCCGCCATGAAGAGCAGGCAGGCAGCCGCTAAGAATATTCTTTTCATAACTGTCCCTGTCTTTTTTTCTTTTTTGTCCGATCATCTATTAGCAACCAACACAAAAGCACTATGGCTATCAGCAATGCTGTTACAGAAGAATAAAGCAATCCCATACAGTTTCCTCCTATTTCTTGTTATTACGATTAGAATTATTACTTGTACTTGCCTGAATGAAGATAATGCCGATCGCCAGAAGCAATCCTGATATCAGCAACGCCATTATCGACATAAACGGTTCGCCGAACTCTTTGAATGCAGATGTAAGAGCTACCGCCGTCATCAGGTACTTGGCTATATCCAACAGCCAGTCCCCGAGTTTTTCTTTCAGCTTGTCAGTCATGCTGCAAATATACAACCTTATTCTGAATACAGCAAACGGCTTATTGTATTTTTTCTATTGTCAGCGTCTGGTCACAGTAATCTACGACCGCCGGACGGTGGGTGATGAAGATCACCGTCCGGTCGTGCCGGGAGAGTATGTTCTGCAAGAGCTGGCGTTCTGTCTGCGGATCAAGGGCCGACGTAGCCTCGTCAAAGATCATGACACTGCGGTCACGCAGCAGCGAACGGGCAATGGCAATGCGCTGTGCCTGTCCTTCGCTGAGGCCGCCTCCCAGCTCCGAGCAGAGCGTGTCGAGCCCTAAGGGGAGATGGAAGACGAAGTCGGCACAGCTTTTCTCGAGCACGGCAACCATCTCTTCTTCCGTGGCATCCACTTTTCCAAGCAGCAGGTTCTCACGGATCGTACCGCTGAGGAGCGTGTTGCCCTGCGGCACATAGACGAAGTTGGTACGCATGAGCGGTGTCAGCTCCATGCGTTCCTGTCCGTTGTAGATTTCCACCGACCCTTTCTTCGGCTTCAGCAAGGCGAGGAGCATACGCACAAGTGTGGTTTTTCCTGCGCCCGTCTCACCGAGAATGGCTGTGCAGGAACCGGGATAGAAATCGAAGCTGAGGTCTTTCAGTATCTCCCGGTCGCCGTCGTCATAGCGGTAATCCACGTGCCTCAGACGGATTCCGCACGGTCCGTCCAACTCTATCGGCTCTCCCTGTACCTCCAAAGGATCTTCTTCCAGCTCCATCAACCGTTCGGCAGCAGTAAACACGGACACGAAAGCGGGCACCAGCTTCGTAAGCTGGCGGGCAGGACTCTGTATCTTGTTCACCAGCTGCAGGAAGGCCGTCATGCCGCCGAACGTCAGCGAGTGGAGCGACATACGGATGGCAGCCCACGTGAAGGCGACAAGATAGCCGAAAGCGAATCCGAAGTTCAGGACGAGGTTGGAGAAGACCGAAAACTTCGTCCGGCGCACTACCCTGCTGCGGAGTTCGCGCTGTGTACCCTCCAGTCTGCCCACGATCATTTCGTCGCTCTCGAGCGTCTTGATGAGCATCCGGTGCTGGATGGTCTCCTGGAGAACGCTCTGGACCTTCGAATCAGAGTCGCGCACTTCTCGTGTCAGCCGCCTCATCTGGCGCACATAAACCTTGCTGACCAGGACAAACAGCGGTATCATGACGACGATGAGAATCGCCAGCCGCCAGTCCATTGACATCAGATAGAGAAACGCGCCGAGGAACATGGCCAGCGTAGAGATCGAACTCGGTATGGTTTCTGTGAGAAAGTTCACCACATTGGCGACATCAAACTCCAGCCGGTTCAGCACGTCGCCACTGTGGTGACGCTCCTTCCCATGCCATTCCGAGCGCAGGATACGGTCGAGCATACGCTGCTGCATACGGTTCTGCGCCTTGATGCCCAGCAGGTTCCGCACCCATACAGAGGCGATGTTCAAGGTAAAGTCGCAGAGAACCAATGCCGCCATGACGGCTACCGCCTCATAGATACTTCCCTCCACGACATGGGAAGCCACATCAATGGCGTGCTGGACAGCCCCTACCGCAGCCAGCGAGACACCCACACCGAGAATGCCTATCACTGCGTTCAGCACAGCCTGTTTCCTGTTCCCGCGCCACGCAAGCCACAGCCAGCGGAAGATTTCTCTGGTCGTATAATGCGTCCGCGGTATCTGGAAGAGTTTCTTGATCTTGTTCATGATTGCTTTTTCCTGTTCGTCAATGCTTTCCCCGACTTCTTCAACTTCCTTACAGATCCGGCCGCCCGGTCAGAAGGGACAATGCTACTGCCATGCCGCCCGGGAACATCAAGATCGTCAAAGACGGCAGAGCGGGACGGAAGTCTTCATCTTCTATAATCTCCGGACATCGGCCCCCCACATCAGCTTCTCGCGCAGTGTCGAAAAGAAACGCTGTCCGCTTCGCTTGACAATCCGGACTTTATGCGGAGCTTTCCTGATGGTCAGCGTCACTCCCTCCCGCAGCTTCTCCGACCTGCCGTCCACAGCCGCCAGGAAATTATGGCTCCGGCTTTCTACTTCCAGCCGGATTTCACTGTCGTCGCTGATGACAATCGGGCGGATGTTCAGACTGTGCGGCGCAACAGGTGTCATGCTCAGAATACCCGACTGGGGCACGATGATCGGACCGCCGACAGAGAGCGAGTAAGCTGTCGACCCTGTCGGCGTGCTGATAACCAAGCCGTCGGCAAGATAAGTGACGAGGTATTCGCCGTTGACACTTGTCCGGATGGAAATCATCGCCGCATTGTCACGCTTCAAAATGGCAATATCATTCAGCGCATAAGGGCATCCCTCGAGGGCCTCGCCGTCAGCCTCGAGCTGGATCACCGCACGCTCTTCCATCTCCGGCTGGCCCTCAAAAACCTCGTCGAGTGTAGTCCGGATTTCATCTGGAGTCACATTCGCAAGAAAGCCGAGACGGCCCATGTTCACGCCGATGATAGGTATCTGCTTCGCACCGACCCTGCCTGCCGCCTTCAGGAACGTACCGTCGCCTCCCAGCGAAATGACATAGTCGACATCGAAGTTCACTCCCTCGAACACGCCGGCTATGGAGACGCATCCCGCCAGCTTCTGCCGCAGTCCAAGGTAGAGGCTCTGGTCCAGATAGATTTCCGCATCGTGACGGACCAAATATTCTAACATATCCCATATCCGGACAGACTCCAGGACCTTGGACGCATTGCCGAAAACAGCGAAACTCAGTCTCCTTTTTACCATAAAATCGTGCCTTTTTAAATTCTTTTAGCCTGACAAGCTCTACTAAACCATAGATATTTAGTACATTTGCAACATACTTGCATTTGCAAAAGTAAATATTTTAATTGGATTTATTACTTAAAAACAAAACAAATATGGCAAAAGTGTATGAGTTTCTCGCCAACGGCTTCGAAGAGGTAGAGGCATTGGCACCTGTAGACATCCTGCGCCGTGGCGGTGTAGAAGTGAAGACGGTCAGCATAACGGGCAGCCATCTTGTGGAGTCTTCACACGGCGTACCGGTCAAGGCCGACCTTCTTATAGAGGAATTAGGCAATGCCGACGATGCCGATCTGCTGCTGATACCGGGCGGCATGCCGGGGGCAAAGAACCTGAAAGACGACTCCCGTGTCGGGAAAGCACTCCTCCGCCAGTCTGACAGCGGAAGACGTATAGGGGCCATCTGCGCCGGACCGATGGTGCTGGGAGCTCTGGGCCTCCTCAAAGGCAGGCGCGCGACCTGCTATCCGGGCTTCGACAAGTTCCTCACAGGGGCAGAATACACGAACGAACTGTGTACCGTCGACGGAAACATAACGACCGGGAAAGGTCCTGCCGCATCCTTCCTCTACGGCCTCAGACTGCTTGAACAGCTCACATCTCCCGAAAAGGCCGACGAGATAAAGAAGGGGATGCTGATCAACGAGCTGGCAGGCCTGCACTGAAAAGCAACGGACAGCATGAAATATGTCATCATCGTCGCCGGAGGGAAGGGACTGCGGATGGGGGCAGACATCCCCAAACAGTTCCTGCCCATCGGCGGGAAGCCCGTCCTGATGCACACCATCAGCCGCTTCCATGCCTACGACAGGAACATAAGGACCATCCTCGTACTGCCGAAAGAGCAGCACGCTTACTGGCAGGGGCTGTGCAGGGAACATCATTTCGACGGTGAATACCAGCTGGCTGACGGCGGTGCAAGCCGCTTCCAATCGTGCAGAAACGGACTGTCGGTGATTCCTGACAATGCGGAAGGGCTCGTCGCCATCCACGACGGGGTGCGTCCGTTCGTCTCCACAGAGACAATCGCCCGATGTTTCGACAGGGCAGAAAAGACGAAAGCGGCCATTCCCGTACTCCCTGTAACCGACACCCTGCGCTATACCGGCGACCCGACAGGAGGAAGAAACGTACAGCGAGGAGACTACAAAACAGTGCAGACACCGCAGGTTTTCGACATCCAGCTCGTCAAGAGAGCATACGGACAGGACGAAAGTCCTGCATTCACAGATGATGCCAGTGTCGTCGAAAGTCTCGGACAGGCAGTAGCAATGGTGGAGGGAAACCACGAGAACATCAAGCTCACCACGCCGTTCGACCTGCAAGTAGCAAAGACGCTCTTAGCTCTCAACGCATCATTTTCATTTCGAGAGCATGATGACTGATGCCTGAAGCAATGTCTACCGGATGAGAACAACAAGCCGGCAGAGGCTTAAAGCAGAAGCCTATGAGTGAAAGACCAATGCGTCAAAGAGATGCAGAATGCACGGCTGCAAAGCTTGGAAAAGCCCTTCCGGAGATTATCTTCATGGCAGATGGAGAATTATTTTCGTGAAGAAAAATGTTTCTCTTCATGGAAAGAAATATTTTTCTTCACGAAAAGAAATGTTTTTCTTCATGGAAAGAATCCGAAGCAGACAGGTAAATTCCCAAATGGGAGAGAGGGAGGGGCAAGACTGTTCCATTCACATCGCATCATCCAGAGGCATGGACTTCAGGACACCCTTGACATATACCCACAATATATGAATGATGACCTTCGAGTCATGAATTAGAAATGGACATACTATCGCAAGACATCATGTATCTGCAGGGCGTAGGCCCGAGAAAGAAAGAAATTCTGAGCAGGGAGCTTGGCATCCGGACCTACCGTGACCTGTTGGAATACTTCCCCTACAAATACGTCGACCGCACGAAAGTATATCTCATTTCAGAGCTTTCGCCGGATATGCCCTTCGTACAGATAAAAGGCAGGATCATCCGCTTCGAGGAGACAGAGACGGGGAAGCGCAGGAAACGGATCATCGCCCACTTCACGGACGGACACGGCATCTGCGACCTCGTATGGTTCAACGGAACGAAATACGTCTATCAGAACTATCAGCTCAACAGGGAGTATGTCGTTTTCGGAAAGCCAGCCGTCTTCAACGGCAGATTCCAGTTCTCCCATCCCGACATCGACGATGCCGCCCAGCTGCAGCTCAACGACATGGGGATGCAGCCTTTTTACATCACGACCGAGAAGATGAAAAAGGCCGGAATTACCTCACGTGCCATGGAGAAACTGACGAAGACACTCATCGGCAAGCTCAGTGAGCCTTTGGAGGAGACGCTGCCGCCCTTCATCACGAGCCACCTGCACCTCATTTCCCGGGATGCTGCCCTGCGCAAGATCCATTATCCCAGGTCGGTCGACGACACCCAGCGCGCCCGTGTCCGCCTGAAATTCGAGGAGCTTTTCTACGTGCAGCTCAACATCCTCCGCTATGCCAGCGACCACCGACGCAAGTACAGGGGATACATCTTCAACCACATCGGGGCACAGTTCAACTGGTTCTACACCCACAACCTGCCCTTTGAACTCACCGAAGCACAGAAGCGGGTGATGCACGAGATACGTGCCGACATGGCTGGCGGACGGCAGATGAACCGCCTGCTGCAGGGCGATGTGGGTTCGGGCAAGACGCTTGTCGCCCTGATGTCCATGCTCATCGCCATCGACAACGGTTACCAGGCGTGCATGATGGCACCTACGGAAATCCTTGCCGAACAGCACCTTCAGACCCTCAGGGACTTCCTGAAAGGGATGAACCTGCGCATAGAACTGCTGACAGGCATCATAAAGAGAAAGAGACGCCGGGAGGTTCTCGACGGACTGATGGACGGCTCCATCCACATCGTCGTCGGCACACACGCCCTCCTCGAAGACAAAGTGCAGTTCCACCGCCTCGGCATGGCCGTCGTCGACGAACAGCACCGCTTCGGCGTGGCACAGCGTGCCAGGCTCTGGAGCAAAAGCGAGAATCCTCCGCACATCCTCGTCATGACGGCCACGCCCATACCCCGGACGCTCGCCATGACCATCTACGGCGACCTCGACGTCTCCGTCATCGACGAACTGCCGCCAGGCCGGAAACCCATACAGACCCTCCACAAGTACGACGACCAGATGTCGAGCCTCTACAACGGCATCCGACAGCAGATACGCCTCGGACGGCAGGTATATATCGTCTATCCGCTCATCAAGGAAAGCGAGCGGATGGACCTCAAGAACCTCGAAGACGGCTTTTCGGCCCTGTGCGACATCTTCCCCGAGTTCCGGCTCAGCAAGGTACACGGAAAGATGAAAGACAAGGAGAAAGAAGCGGAGATGCAGAAGTTCGTCAGCGGACAGACGCAGATTCTCGTTGCCACGACAGTGATAGAAGTGGGTGTGAACGTACCCAACGCCAGCGTGATGGTCATCCTCGATGCACAGCGGTTCGGACTTTCCCAGCTCCACCAGCTGCGCGGACGCGTCGGACGCGGGGCCGACCAGAGTTACTGCATCCTCGTGACAAGCCACAGGCTGACGAAGGAGACCAGCAGGCGCATCGACATCATGTGCGAGACAAACGACGGCTTCGAAATTGCAGAAGCCGACCTCAAGCTGCGCGGACCCGGCGATCTGGAAGGAACACAGCAGAGCGGCATCGCCTTCGACCTCAAGATCGCCGACATCGCACGCGACGGACAGATTGTACAGATGGCGCGCGAAGAGGCGCAGAAAATCATCGATGCCGACCCCGACTGCCGGAAAAGCGAATATAACTTACTTTGGGACAGACTCAAAGCGTTAAGAAAAACTAACATAAACTGGGCTGCCATTTCTTAATGGAATAATACCAGAAAACGGCTGGGAACTCCTGTTTTTAAGACTTGACATAAATCATCCGCAGCCTGAAAAGCGTAAAACGATTTTGTTAAACAGGCTATAAAAACTGTTAAGCAGCAACTTTTCCGACTTTTTTCCATTATCTTTGCAAAGTCTTTTGGTCAGAATTGTATGCTTGCCTGAAACCAGACAACCCATCGGCCAATCGAAAGGGACATGAAAAGCAGTCCCGTGCCGCCACGGCATCTGAGTTCCGAAATAAAATAACTTGATTATGACTTTTAAAAAGATAGTTAGGACTTTTGCACTTACATCTCTTTTAACCTTGACAGCCCATTCTGCAAACGCACAGGACCTGCTCGCACGCCAGGCACCCATCGACCGCCGTGCCAAGGCACTTGACACCATGGTCATCACCCGACTGCGTGAGGCGGAAGAAATTGAAGAACCCGCATCCGACCTCTATAACGACTGGAACAACAACTACGCACACCGTGGAGGCAATCTCCCGGATGTCTACAAAATCGACCTCCGAGGCTACCATATGCCGACACCGAGCCGCGTCATCACGAGTAACTTCGGCCGTCGCTGGGGCCGCCGTCACCAGGGGCTGGACATCAAGGTCTATATCGGTGACACCATCCGTGCCGCCTTCTCAGGCAAGGTACGTGTCGTGAAATACGATGCCAACGGATACGGAAAGTACATCGTCATCCGCCACAACAACGGACTCGAAACCATCTACGGACACCTCTCCAAGCAGATTGTCTCACCCAACCAGACGGTACGTGCAGGCCAGCCCATCGGACTGGGCGGCAACACGGGACGTTCCACAGGTTCTCACCTCCACTTCGAGACACGTCTGGCAGGTGTCGCCCTGAACCCGGCACTCTTCTTCGACTTCGCCCATCAGGACGTTACCGGCGACTACTATGTGTTCCGCCGCAGCACCGTGGCACAGGAATCTGACCGTGCGACAGCAGCGCGCGGCACTTCTTCAAGCCTCGGCTACTCGCGCGAGAACATCCAGGGAAAAGGCAACCGAAGCTATAGCCCGCGGCAGGAGAAGACCTACAACACCGATTTCTCCAGCCACACGCCACGGACAGAGGCAGCAGCAGACGGCGGCAGAATCACTTATCACAAGGTTGTCAACGGCGAGACGCTGGAGACTATTGCACGGCAGCACGGCATCAGTCTCGAACAGCTCTGCCGTCAGAACCGCTTGGGAAAATTCACCCGGGTGGTAGAGGGACAGCTGCTGGCAATCAGCAAGTAGAAAAGTCGGCAGGCTACGATACGGACAGCTCCGGCAGACTGAGGTCTGCCGGAGCTGTCTGCATTTTACAAAACACCAACATTCATGACAGATCGACACCAGCCGGAAACAATGTCTACAGCTGCCAGAGACTGTACTGCCAAACATGAGGAACAACCTTCCCAGACGTCAGAATGGATACATCTGCTGTAGGCAGACCATTTTATCTCATATAGCCTTTGCCGTTTCCAGGCAAATTCATACCTTTGTCCGCATGATTATCCAAATGCAGAAAGCAAAGCCGCGGATAGAGGAGCTGGACTTCCTGAAGTGTGTGTTCATCACGCTGATGATTGCCTTCCACCTTGTCTATATAGGCAACACCTATCCTGTTGCCAAGCAGCTGGTATATACTTTCCATATGCCGGGCTTTCTGCTGGTGTCAGGCTATCTGTTCAATGTCGACAAACCGTGGACGGCTTTCGGGAAGACCCTGCTGTGGATATTCATCCCCTACGCCATGATGGAAACAGGATATACCGTGATGGCGTCGCTGCTGCCTATCCGGGAGCATATCGACCACCTGACACCTGGGCTGATTGTCGACCACGTCTTCCTCCATCCGATGGGTCCCTACTGGTATCTGCATACGCTGATGCTGTGCGGAGCGTGTTATTATTTCGCTTTCAGAAAGCCTCGGGGAAGATTCGCCCAATCAGTAAGGAAAAAGTCGCGCTTCCCCGAAAGCCTGATGAGCCGGGACAACCAGTGGCTGCTGGGCAGATTCTCACTTCTTGCCTTGTTCCTCTGGCTGCTCTCCCATGGCTGCGGTCTGCTCTCGACAGCCAATGCCGCCTACTTCTTCACAGGAGCTGTCATCCGCCATACCATCGGCGACTTCCGCCGTGCCTTCCCCATAAGCTGGTGGACGCTGCCGCTCCTCATCGTATGGTGTCTTGATACAAGCCATTACCATAAGGAGTCGCTGGCAGGTGCCTGCATCGTCTATCTCGTCGTCTGCTCCCTGCTGTGGATCTACCGGCTGCAACTCCCCCGAAGGCTGCGAAGACTGTCCCTGTTCATCGGGCGCAACACCTTTCCACTCCTGCTCTTTTCCCCTGTCTTCACGATTCTTGCCAAATACTACCAGCCCCTTCTGCTCCGCACAGAGCCTTCCGGTATGCTGTTCCTTGCCGTCAGTGTCGCCTTTGCCATGGCCGGATCTTTCGGGATAACGTGGCTGATGGACAGAATGGGGGTGTCGGGAGTTTTCTTCGGGAAAAGAGGGCTCAACCGGTAAGCCGAAGATTCCGTCCTCCTCTCCAGACACCGGCACATGACAACGGGCCGGCCCGAATGCCCATGCAGGGTGCAAGCTCTTTCTTATATCCTTTCCTGCTTCATCGGTTCCCCGTCCAGCGTATAGGCGGTGAAGACACCGTGCTCATAGGTCATGAAGGTCGGGACATTCCCACCTTTCGGGAATGTGATGGAACCGAGATTGCAGACAAGCGTATTGTCCTGGCGTGTAAGTTCCCAAAGGTGCGTATGTCCATAGACGATCGCATCGATGCTGCCTTTCGGCATCGACACCTTATTATATATATGCCCATGGGTAAG
Organism: Prevotella denticola; assembly: GCF_900454835.1. GTDB lineage: Bacteria > Bacteroidota > Bacteroidia > Bacteroidales > Bacteroidaceae > Prevotella > Prevotella denticola. The sequence goes on from NZ_UGTM01000001.1 coordinate 1,689,293, forward strand.
GAAGAGTCTCCTGCCCTCGTCAACAAGCATCAGGTAGTCTGCCATCATCGGGAACTCCAGCAGCATCTGGTCGACCTCCGCATCACAGTTTCCACGTACAGCCACAATGTCTCCGGCACGTCTGTTCAGCGCTTCGACAATTCCCTTGGCATCGATTCCTTCAGGAATGGAATTGCGCGGACCGTAGTTCAGAATGTCCCCGAGAATGCAAAGCATATCGCAATGCGAACGGTCGTAGAACCGGAGCACTTTCTCGAGTGCCGGCAGACAACCGTGGATGTCTGATACCAACAGATATTTCATTTCGTTATGGTAATTGGTTACGCACGCAAAGGTACGGTTATTTTCCTGTAAATCCTTGACGGCTGACGACATATTGTTATCGGACAGGGCACATAGCATCCCTTCCCGACACTTCCTTCACCACAGACTGCTTCCATCCCGACGACATATTGCAAGGGTGTGGACGCTCAACACGCCTGGTGTCCGCCGACAACACTATATGTGACGGGCACCGGCACGTCGGCAGAAGGTGGAAAAACCGGTTCATTCCAGCCACTATATTGCATCCCAAGAAACGAATGACCGACTTATATGGAAAACAGTTGCCGGACAACGACACAAGAACAGCACCGAACGAAAAAGCCACACTGCACATACCGTTGTTCCGTAGATAAAAAAAGGAAATATACTTTTTTTTAAGAAATCATCCGATTTAATTTGTTTGTTTAAAACTTTTAGCTATATTTGCGCCATAAAAGTCTATTACTTATAACCTAACATGATAATAACATAAAGGACCTGCCTTATGAATATGAAAAGACTCATTTTATGTTCCTTGTTCATGCTGTCAGCCATTGTCAGCTTTGCCCAGCAGCTGTTTACATCCAAGGGTGTCGTCGTCGACGAGACCGGCGAAACCGTCATCGGTGCGACGGTGCAGATTGTGGGCGACAACAAGTTGATAACCGTGACCGACACTGAAGGACGTTTCACGCTGGGCAATGTGAAGCCCGGATCGAAGATGGAAATCAGCTATGTCGGCATGAAGACCTTTTCGGGCATCGCCAGGCCCGAGATGAAGGTGACGCTGGTCAACGACAACTCTACTCTGGACGAGATTGTCGTAACAGCCTTCGGAGAGCAGAAACGTTCCGCTTTCACGGGTTCGGCCGCCATCGTCGACTCGAAGAAAATGGAGCACAAGCAGCTGAACAACGTAATGAGCAGCCTGAAAGGTGAAGCTGCCGGTGTCCAGATTATAGACAACAGCGGTGAGCCGGGAGCGACACCCGCCATCCGTGTACGAGGCTTCAGCAGCATCAGCGCTGGACAAAGCCCACTGATCATCGTCGACGGTGCGCCCTATGACGGCGGCTGGAACAACATCAACCCTGCCGACGTGGCCTCCGTGACGGTGCTGAAGGACGCCTCCTCGACGGCTCTCTACGGCGCACGCGGTGCCAACGGCGTCATCATGGTGACGACCAAACGTGCACAGGCAGGCAACGCCCGCATCACGGTCGACATGAAATGGGGTGCCAACACCCGCATCAAGCGAGACTACGATGTCATCAGCAATCCTGCAGAATATTATGAGTATTATTACAAAGCACTGTATAATTACCAGCTCAACGGACTTGGCCTGACACCTGCACAGGCAATGGTAGAGGCCAACAAACAACTTTTGTCTCCACCTAGCGAGGGTGGTCTGGGCTATCAGATTTTCACTATACCTGACGGTGAATACCTTATTGGAGCTGACGGCCGTATCAACCCACACGCAACGCTGGGTCATGTCTTCAACTACAATGGGAAAGAGTACATGGTAACCCCGGACAACTGGGAACGACTGGGATTCCGGCATGGGGCAAGAAAGCAGTACGACATCAGCCTCACCGGCGGCAGTGACAAGATGCAATACTATCTTTCTTTAGGCTATCTGGACAATGAGGGCATCGCCTACAACTCAGACTTCAACCGAATAACGGTACGTGCCAAGGCCGATTACGAGGCACTCAAATGGCTGCGCGTAGGTACGAACGTGAACTTCAGCCGCACGAAGTACCATTCGATTACCTCTGACGACAACGGCCTCTTCTATCAGATCAACAACATGGCTCCCATCTACCCTGCATTCATCCGTGATGGTGCGGGCAACATCATGACCGATGAGAATGGGCCGATGTACGATTACGGAGATGGTTCATTGATTGGATATGCACGCCCCATCCTGCCCAACAACAATCCTCTGCAGGAGAACAAGCTGAATACAAGCAGCAGTAAAAACAATATGTATTCTTTCTTCGGATATGCAGACATCATGCCGATTGACGGACTGAAGATTACACTGAACGGAACCCTGACAAGCTATGATTCGCGCGGGACAGATGCGACACAGCCATTCTATGGATATAGCCGCACAGCCTACCCGACAGGTTTCGTGTCAAGGTCAAGCGACCAGACATACTCTTACAACTTCCAGCAGCTTGTCAACTACCACCATGAGTTCGGACACCATCACATGGAAATACTCCTGGGACATGAGTTCTATCGCAGCCGTTATGAGAACCTGTTCGGTGCAAAGACCGGCATGGCATCTTACTTTACCAACCAGACACTGGCGGGAGCCATCAAGCTGGACACAACAGGAGAAAGCGGAAACAGCGCATACGAATCAGAAGGATTCTTCGCCCGCGGGCAGTACGATTACGACCAGAAATACTTCGGCAGCCTGTCTTACCGGCGTGATGCTTCAAGCCGCTTTGATCCAGACCATCGATGGGGCAACTTCTACTCGCTTGGCGGTGCATGGATCATCACAAAAGAAAAGTTCATGAAGCCTCTCCGCTGGCTGAACATGCTTAAGCTGAAAGCCTCTTTCGGACAGCAGGGCAATGACAACATCGGCGACTTCCACTATATTGACACTTATTCCATCGTGAACAACAATGGTAAAGTCGCTCTTGTACTGAACGAAAAAGGCAATCCTGATATCACCTGGGAAACCAACAACAATTTCAACATCGGTTTCGACTTCGAGCTTTTCAACAGCCGTCTACGTGGAAGCGTCGAGTACTTCTACAAGAAGACAACAGATATGCTCTGCTTCGTTGAAGCCCCGAATTCGGCAGGCTACAAGGGTTCCTACGACAACATCGGTGACATGGTGAACAAGGGACTGGAGGTGGATCTCTCCGCAACCGTCCTGAAGAAAAAGAACATCAGCTGGGATGTCAACGTAAACGCAACAACTTACAAGAACGAAATCGCAAAACTGGCCGATGCTCTCAAGGCCGATCTGGTCGTAGACGGACATCCCGGCTATGTCTCCGGAGACAGACTGTATGCAGAGGGACTTCCGCTATACACATGGTATATTCGTCGTTATGCAGGATTGTCAGAGAAAGGAAAGTCCATGTGGTACTATACGGACAATGACGGTAAACTGCAGAAAACAGATGTTTATGGAAACGCGACCTACTATAACTGCGGCAGTCCACATCCCGACCTCTATGGCGGTTTCGGGACGACGCTGAGCGCATACGGATTCGACCTCTCCGTGTCTTTCAGCTATTCTCTTGGCGGAAAGGCCTATGACTTTGGATATGCGAGCCTGATGGGTGTTCCTATCGGAACATCTGGAGGATGTGCCATTCACAGGGATGCACTGAACGCATGGTCGGCAGACAATCCGACAAGCGATATTCCCCGCTGGCAATACAACGATCCGAATACGGTATCGACAAGTGACAGATTCCTGGTCAGTGGAAGTTACCTGACTTTACAAAGTATCAACTTCGGCTATACGCTGCCTGACAACTGGATCCAACGCATAGGTCTGTCCGGTATCCGTGTCTATCTGGCAGCAGACAATGTCTACTATTGGAGTAAGCGGAAAGGCTTCGACCCACGCGGCTCCTTCTATGGAAGCAGCAGCACAGCCGACTACAGCCCGACACGCACGGTTTCAGCAGGTATAAAGCTAACTTTCTAAGATCACACCAACTAAAAATCACAGAATTATGAAACGCCGTATATTAAACTATATCATACCGTTGGCCATGGCAGCAATGCTGCCTGGACTTAGCGGGTGCATTGACTCCGTCGACCCTTCATCAACATTGACATCCAAACAAGTGAAAGACCTTACTTCTTCCCAACAAGGTCTGCTGAATGGAATCGTCTCTTATATGATCAAATTCGGCTCCTGGGGAGACGGCAGTTTACCTCTGAACGACTGGGGTTATCCCTGTCAGATGTTCTATCGGGAAATCCTCGGTTCCGACATTCCCGTCTACAACAGCAGTTACAGCTATTGGCCGGCTGTCGAGAATGGCAATGATTCACGTTACAAGGCTTATTATACTTACGATTATTATTACAGCCTCATAGCAACCTGCAACAATGTTACAAGTGTGATCGACCCTGCCACAGCCTCACCGACATCGAAAAACTATCTGGGCATCGCCCTGGCATACCGTGCCATGGCCTATCTGGACATCGCACGCCAGTTCGAATTCAAGAAGACAGGTATCGCAAGCCTGGATGACAAGGCAGAGAAAGACAAGATATGGGGGCTTACCGTACCTATCGTTACGGAAAAGACAACCAAGGAAATGCAGCGCCACAATCCACGTGCCCCTTTCTATACGATGTACCGCTTCATACTGACCGACCTCAATCATTCCGAAGAGTACCTGAAAGACTACGTGCGGCCGAACAAGAAGATGCCTGACCTTAGCGTTGTTTATGGACTGAAAGCACGGCTATGGCTGGAACTGGCGACCCGTTTCGACAGGTCTCCTGCCGACCTCAATACGGCCGTGGCTGCAGAAGATTCCACAAGTATCACATACGACAGACTGGGTGTGAGGACAGCCCGTGAATGCTACGAGAAGGCACGCAGCTACGCACGGCTGGCTTCAAATGGCTACAGCCCTGTCACGGAGACGGAATGGCATGATCCAAAGAAAGGCTTCAACACACCTAACCAGGCATGGATGTGGTGTCTCGGCTATAGTACCCGAGAGGAACTTACATATATGTATTATACGTTCACAAGCACCGTGACAACAGAGACTGACTGGGGCCTGACACGTGCATACGGGGCTTATCGCATGATAGGAAGCTGGCTTTACAGTCAGATAGGCCAGGCGGACTGGCGACGCTATTCGTGGGTGGATCCCAATGCAGCAGGGACACATGATGGATATAAGCAGTACGACTCTCTTACAATAGCAGGGCATAAGGTACCGTGCTCCTTGCTGAACGAGGAAGAATGGAAAGAACTTCCTGCTTATGTGAACACGAAGTTCCGACCCGCAGACGGTAACAGAGTCGATACTTATGCAGGGCAGTTCATAAGTCTTCCATTGATGCGTGTAGAGGAAATGATGTTCATCGACATGGAATGCACGGCCCACCTTGATGGTGTCGCTGCCGGTGTCGCTGCCCTCAACTCATTTGTCAACACCTATCGATACACAGACAACTCCTATCGGCCCAACGCCACGACCATGGAAGAGTTCATCAAGGAAATGATGATTCAGAAACGCATCGAGTTCTGGGGAGAAGGCATTACCTATTTTGATTACAAACGACTTGCATTACAGGTCAGACGTAAGGATAACACAAACTATGAGCCCATTGCACTCATCAACTCAAAGCCTGGTTATGTCTGCCCATGGATGAATTTCTTCATTCTCGAATATGAGTCACAGAAAAATGTTGCCTGCAAACCGAACCCGGATACCTCCGGCAGCTTGACAGTAACGAATCAATAACAACCTGAAGATTTGACCAGCCAAATCGGTAAATAAAAGACAGACCCTGAAGACGAGCATCTTGCTTCGGCCTTAGGGTCTGTTTTCTTTATTCTGAATGATATGGAGATAAGAGACATCTTTGAACTTCGGAAACAGGGACGGACAGAGGAGGCATACGCCGCCATACTGCCGATGTATGCCGCACACAAGGGACACTACACGACGATAGCCATGTTCTGGGTGGGCGTGGACATGATGAAGCTCCGTTACCAGCAGCGCAGGCTGGAGGAGGCATACAAGATATTCAAGAGCCTCATGAGGCTCTACCCTACGATGGACGACAGAGACCTGAAAGGACAGAGTGCCATGATGCGTGCGGCCCTGCTTGTCTTCGACCACCACCCGGGCTTCTCCATGCTCGACTTCATCACGCGGTGGGACATCACACGGCTGACGGAAGACGACTGGACAAGAGGGCTGAGCAACGGACACCCCGTTCCCTCCATCGGAATGCGCATCGTCGGGAAAGTATTCAAGGAGGTAGAGGGCCGGCCGACGGTCGACATGGCACTGAAAGCGGCACCGATACTGGCCGAAGCACTGAAGCACAGTCCTTACAACATGAACAACCAGCGTTACAAGGCAATGGTCTACCGCATCATGGGCAAGAAGGACAAGGCAATCAACATCTACATGCACCTGATCAGCAAGCACCGGCAGTCCTACCTCTTCCACGAACTGTCTGAACTCGTCGATGACGAACGCTACAAAACTGCCCTGCTGTGCAAGGCCATCACATCACAGAAGGAAGAGAAGTTCCGGCAGCGTATGCGCTTCACCCTCGCCGGACTGCTGTTCGGAAAAGACAAACACCGTGCCCGCTACGAGCTGGACAAGTGTATCGCCGTCCGCAGACAGCTGGGATATTCCATCACATGGGAGATGCAGAACCTGGCGGCAAGTCTGGCAGAAGTCAGCCCCGTAACGGATGCTGACGAGAAGAGCTTCTACAGAGAGCAGGAAGCAGTTCTCCGTGAACTCATGCGGTGATGTTCCCTCCGGCTGTCATCAATCGCTGCACGGATACAGCAGCCGGAAACCGGGCACGGGGCATATAAGGTATGTCCTGGAATCTCCGCATCGGACTTATTCTATACAGACATGGGCACTTTGTTCGCCTTTGCCCAGACCCGCAATGGGAACTATCATTTACACACACTGATTCTTTACTGTCAGCGTATCGAGGGTAAACACTGATGGTGTTGACGGTGTACACCAATGGTGTCAAGGCTCAGTACGGATCACGTTAAGCATTATAATTTGCAGATGATAATCTTCAGGTGAATAGAAGTAGTTTGTTATTCCTGAAAATAAGCTTTCTGAATAAACATCATAACCCCCCGATAAAGAGTCTGCTGCAGAAGAATATACTTTAGAATCAAACATAGTCTGCCATTTATCCACGGCAGATGCGCCTGTGATCGATCTGCTGTGAAATTATTTTCCTGTCACTACCGTCACTCAGCAAACACACATAAAATACTAATAAACAATGTGTTAGTGAAGAGTGTTAAAAGTGACAGCAAATGAGAAATAAACTTTTTCAGTAAATAGTTGGTAATTCTGTCCTCATTGTCAGCATCCTTCCACTCTAAACTTTAGAAGATTTTTTATAAGTAGAATAAGGCTACCCACGAAAAATCTACTGTCCCGCATCTTCTGCCCGCCCGGGAGACCAAAACTACAAAGGCGGTTCTCTGAAACCGCCATAACAGAGAAGAGCCGCAGAAGCCTGACGGCTTTCCTGCGACTCTCCATATCCTTAGTTCTAAAGAAAAGTCTCCTGCTTATTCAGCAGCAAGTGTGAAGCGCTTGTAGGCAACCACCTTGAGGTCCTTGCTCTGCGCCTTGAGCCATTCGCCGACACTCAGTTTGTCGCCGTCGCCGAACTGGAACTCCTGATCGATGAGGCAGTTCTCCTTGAAGAACTTGTTGAGACGCCCCTTCGCAATGTTCTGGATCATGTTCTCATTGAGGTTGGCAGCCTTCTCGGCAGAAACGGTCTTGCGGATCTCCACAGCCTTGTCAGCCTCCTCACGAGTCAGCCAGCCCTTTTTGATGTTCGACTCGATGTGGTCGTCGCTGTCGACGAGGTTGGCATTGATGCCTGCCTTCTTGATAGCAGCAACAACAGCCTTCTCAACCTGCTCTTCCTTGGTCTTCTCAACAGCAACCTTGAACTCCTCGTCCTTGACAGACTGCGGAACAGACGCCTCGTCGAGTGCTACCGGCTTCATGGCAGCCACCTGCATAGCCACCTTGTGACCGGCCTCTTCGTTGTTCTCGTTGAGCTGAACCATCGTAGCAAGGGTGTGCTTGTTCATGTGATCATAAACAGAGACGTTGCCGCCCTCCAGGAAGTTGTAGCCATCAAGTTCCATCTTCTCACCCGTGACACCGGAACGCTGCTGGACAGCAGTAGCGGCATCCTCGCCGTTGGCGAGCTTCAGTGCCTTCACCTCGTCGAGGTTCTTGCACCTGGCGGCAACAGCAGCATCCAGAATCTCCTGGACGAGTGCGATGAAGTCCTTTCCGTTGGCAACGAAGTCGGTTTCGCACTTGACAGCAACCATAGCTGCAAAGCCGTCAACCTGCTTGACGAGCACACAACCGTTGGATGTCTCACGGTCAGAACGCTTGGCAGCAATAGCCAGACCACGCTCGCGGAGCAGATCCTTAGCCTTGTCGAAATCGCCTTCAGCCTCTGTGAGAGCCTTTTTTACATCAGCCAGACCGGCACCGGTCATGGCGCGGAGCTTCTTGATATCTTCAATAGATACAGCCATTTTCTTGTTTTCCTTTCTAATGTTATTAAATGTCGTGGGCGTTGATGAGGGATGATGGGCTCCGTGCGTCATGATGACATGGAAGCTCATTAGCACTCACCAGCGCCCACTATGTTTTCAATTGTTACTCAGCAGCTGGTGCTTCTTCCGCAGCCTTCGGAGCTTCTTCTGCCTTTGGAGCCTCTTCAGCCTTGCGTGCAGCACGCTTCGGCTTAGCCTCTGCAGCCTCTTCAGCCTGCTCTGCAGCAGCCTTCTCGTCAGCCTTCTCTGCCTTGCGCTCCTCAAGTCCCTCTGCGATGGCATCGCAGCAGGCGGCGAGGATGACCTCTACGGAATCCTTTGCGTCGTCATTGGCAGGGATAACGTAGTCGATGTTCCTTGGGTCAGAGTTGGTGTCGACGATGCCGAATACTGGAATACCCAGACGGTTGGCCTCCTTGACAGCGATGTGCTCCTTCATAACGTCTACCACGAAGAGGGCAGACGGCAGGCGGGTCAGGTCGGCGATGGAACCGAGGTTCTTCTCCAGCTTGGCACGCTGGCGTGAAATCTGCAGCAGCTCACGCTTGGAGAGGTTGGCGAATGTTCCGTCGTTCATCAGTTTGTCGATGTTCGTCATTTTCTTCACTGCCTTACGGATTGTAGGGAAGTTGGTCAGCATACCGCCGGCCCAACGCTCGTTGACGTATGGCATGTTCACAGCTGCAGCCTTCTCGGCTACAACTTCCTTAGCTTGTTTTTTAGTAGCGACGAACAGGATCTTCTTACCGCTTCTGGCAAATCCTTTGAGTGCCTCTGCAGCCTCGTCGACCTTGGCTACGGTCTTGTGAAGATCGATGATGTGGATGCCGTTGCGCTCCATGAAGATGTAAGGAGCCATTGCCGGGTTCCACTTGCGACGGAGGTGGCCGAAGTGGCATCCTGCCTCCAGTAACTGGTCAAAATTTGTTCTTGACATTTCGTTTGTTTTTGTTTGTTTACTTTCTTTTTAATTCTTTCTTGGCGAATGAGCTTCGCCAGGCCTGTTAGAATCAACCGGCGGGTAGTCCCCCGATCAGGAGTCGCGCCGGTTTAGATACTAAACCGTTTGATTTGAGATTTGAGATTTGAGATTTGAGGTTTGAGGATTGAGATTTCCATTGCTGAATCAGCTGATACTGTATCGCAACGCTCAAATCCTGATACTCATTTTTAGCATTCAAAACTCAAAGCTCAATGTTCAAAGTCCAAAGTTCAATGTTCAAACTTCAAAGCTCAAACTTCAAAGCTCAAACCTCAAACCTCAAACCTCAAACCATTTATCGCTTGCTGAACTGGAAGTGAGCACGGGCCTTCGGCTGACCTGGCTTCTTGCGCTCAACCTTACGGCTGTCGCGTGTCAGGAATCCGTGGTCCTTCAGATTCTTCTTGTCTTCAGCGTTGATCTTGACCAGTGCACGAGCGATGGCGAGACGCAGAGCCTGGCTCTGGCCTGTGAAGCCGCCACCATCGAGGTTGGCCTTGATGTCATACTGCCCCTCTACACCAAGCAACTGCAGCGGCTGCTTAACCACGTACTGCAGGATAGCTGATGGGAAGAATTCAGTTAAGTCTCTCTTGTTGATAGTGATCTTGCCGGTACCTTCAGAGAGGTAAACGCGCGCTACTGCGCTCTTACGGCGACCAATTGCATTTATTACTTCCATCTTTCTCCTTATTATTTATACTGGTTAATATCAATTGCCTTTGGCTTCTGCGCCTCGAGACCGTTGAGTTCTGTCCCCTCGATAACATAGAGGTTATCCAGCAGGTGACGACCCAGGATTCCCTTCGGCAGCATACCCTTTACAGCGTGGCGGATCATCTTGTCGATGCCGTTCTTGCGCTTGCGGAGCTGTTCTGGAGTGTTGAAACGCTGACCGCCCGGGTAACCAGTATAACGTGTGTAGACTTTATCCGTCTCCTTCTTGCCGGAGAACACGACCTTGGCTGCATTGATGATGATTACATTGTCACCACAGTCTACGTGTGGAGTGAAAGTCGGCTTGTACTTTCCGCGAAGCAGCTTGGCTACCTTAGAGCAAAGGCGACCTACAATCTGATCGCTGGCATCGATAACGACCCACTCCTTCTTAGCTGTTTCCTTGTTGACGGAAATAGTCTTGTAACTTAAAGTGTCCATTCTTAAAAATTAATAATTTTACTACTAAAAAACGTTTTCTTTTTACGGCTGCGCTTGACCTAACCATGCTGCCCGGCCAAAGACAGCACTATTAACACAGACCGTACGGGGGTTCTAAGTGTACCCCACCATAATAATCGGACTGCAAAGGTACTCATTTCCAACCTCATTCTATAAGGAGCAAGGGACCGACGTTTGCTTTTTACGATTATTTAACAGAACTGCCCAGGCGGCCTTCCAGAATCACTCCTATGCTGAACGTCACCGACAGGCTGGACTTTCAAGTCCGACGGCTTAATCCGCTGTAGGGCGTTACGACGGCCTGCACGCCATTCGATATGCAGTGTTTTTATCGGATGCTGACATCCATCAGCATAGAGGAAACGGCAGACACGGAAGAAGAAATAACTTTACAATTATTATTACCAATACGGCAGACAATCCTCTTCAAGACCGCTGCAAGAAGTGCAGGAAACCATCACTGCATCGCAACCGGACCCTACCTGCATTCCAAGCAACGCCTGTTTGCGCTTCAAGTAAGGCCTGACAGCACGTCAAGTAACGCCCGTTTGCAATGCAACCAGGCACCTTTTCCAATAGAGGTCGCAGCCGACTGATTGACAGCATCTTACAGGAAGCACAAAACGGGGAATCTTCTCGTCTCCCATCTGTTCTTTCCATTTCTGCGGGAAGCATAAGCGAAGCCGGCCTGACGACGTTGAAGAAAGTAAATTATCAAGACAAAAACAAAAGAATATCCACCTTATTTATATAACATGCATCCAAGCAGAAACGAATCGACGTGGGAAGTAAGACCGCCAAGGAAGTGGCTTGCGGGCAAAGGAATTGATGAGCTGTAAGGTAGGCAGGTTAGGGAAACCTGTCCCAGTCAACCTTTCCGTTCTGCCTCAAAGCTATCAGTACAGCGCAGAACAGGAGGACCAAACCTCGTTGTTAAATTTAGTTAATCAATAGAACATTCATTACCGTCTGTAAAAAAAACTGCTATATTTGCAATATAAAACATTACGGAAAGAAATCTTCTCTCACCGAAGTCTGTCGATTTAACGCTTAGCGGTAACAAAGAGGGAAAGGGATTTTCATTGCTCTGGCGACATTGAATATCGGCTGCCAGCGCAAAGCTCCGGGTGACAGAATCCTCAGAATATGCAGATACGGAAAACCGAACAACTTAAAAGATATGTCATTATGAAAATGAAGAAAGCACTTATTCTCGCACTGCTGACAGTGCTCACCGCCACGGGCTATGCACAGACAACCAAGTTTGCCATGACAGTTGGAACTGACCTGGGACTTGCCGGCAAGAACTACAAGATCGTCACGCCCAACGTCTCTGCAACTTATGACCTTACACCCAAGCTGTCGGTAGGAGCGAGGGTAGAAGACGCCATCACCCTGGCAAAGATACAAGGTATCAAGACCTACGACTACCTTGCGACGCTTGGCGGACAGGTAAGCTATGACGCATTCCGCATCCTCACGATGATAAACGTGCAGCCTCGCCTCATCGTCGGCCACACGATCGGCGGCGGGCACGACAGAGGCTATATGTACTGTCAAGGCGGTATCTACCTGAAAGCAGACAGGAAGAACGGCGTGATGTCGGAAATCGGTTTCGGCATCCGCCACAACAATTACCGCGGAGACCTGTACAAGGACAAGACCTCCTTCTTTGTTTCTTACGGTTTCGTACTGCGATAAAGAATATGGAGTGTTTCCTGCAATCGTGAAAAGCGTCTCTGTCATCTTTTCCGCACGATCCTCCCCAAAGTGACGGGAAAGAGACCGTATTGAATTAGAAGCAAAAAGTCCGGCCGACAGCTGTTCTCCCTCGGGGAGCATTGCCCGGTCGGACTTTCCTGGTTTATATCTGTTGATGACTGCATTGATGGCGGAGGAATCCTGCCGATGCTGCAAGTCTCTACGCTGTGCCGGGCTGCCGGCCGTATCATTCCGGGGCATAATCCTGTCGGCAACAACACAGACAAAGGACGGAAACAACAGTGTCAGTATCCGGTGCGGCCCTATGTTCTGTCCCGGGAAAGGCTGAGGACTGCGGGACGGGAAAGACTGTACCCGCTTGTGTTAATAATATCAAAAAGCAGTCCCATTATTTGCTTTGTGGGAAAATAATAAATATCTTTGCCAAGAAGTAAAAAGGATTTTGTAAATGACCAGGCAGAACCGGAAAACAAGACATACGCTTATAGCGTGGCTGCTGTTGGCACTTTTCATGCTGCCGATGGTTGTCAAGTCTGTACACGTATGCCAGGTGGAGACGGAGCTTTCCGCCGGCCATCAGACTTCCGGACAGCACAGCCAGAGCCACAATGCCGGTAGCTGTGCCATCTGTCATTTTGCCTTTTTCAATTACATGAGAGCTACGGACATCCGGCTGGATGCGGTAGCTGTCATCTTCTTCGGCTTTCTCTTCCTTTCCGCCGTTACACCTTATCGGCGTCCGGAGGTTGAAGTCACGAGTCTCCGTGCTCCTCCTGCCGACTTTTAGAAGACAATTCCCATATTGAGGAATCGTCTGACACTGATGCAGTCAAAGGAGTCATGGCGGTGTAGTGTGTCCTTACAGAAAGGAAGACCATGCCGTATCCACACCATGGAACCATAACACTGCACCACGTCATCAGCTTGTCGCACAGCCATCTACGTGCCTGTGACAAGCATACAGACCCGTCATTTCATCAAGAATTCATAAACACATGGTAATGAATAAGGCTATTGGGGCTTTTGTTCTTTCGTCTGTGTGTGCGGTTGCCAGCGCAGGCAATCATCTGTCAGCAGCAGTTCCCCAGCTGAAAGGGAATGATGTCGACAGCAGTATCGTCATGCAGGACGTAACCGTACTGGGCAACAGGCAGAAAGACCTTCAAATGCGTTCGTCCGTCAATACCATCAGCATTGACAGGCAGTTTCTGCAGAACAACTTCGCAGGCAGTCTCATGCAGACGCTCAGCAACATCCCCGGCGTAAAGGCGATGAGCATCGGCTCCGGGCAGTCGAAGCCGACGATACGCGGCCTGGGCTTCAACCGTATGGTTGTAACAGAGGACGGCATCAAACACGAAGGGCAGCAGTGGGGCGACGACCACGGTCTGGAAATAGACCAGTTTGCCATCGACCGTATCGAAGTGACCAAAGGACCGGCCGCCCTGCTTTACGGATCGGATGCCATCGGAGGGGTCATCAGCCTGTACGGCAACTACATCCCGACTGCGAAGTTCCAGGGAAGCGCATCGCTGTTCATGCGCAGCAACAACGAGTCGGTCGGTCTATCAGCCCGTCTGCAGGGTGCCGGAAACCATTTCTACTGGAAAGCCAACGGGACATTCATCGACTATGCCGACTACAAAGTGCCCACAGGCAGCATCCAGTACTATTCCTACGACATTCCGCTGCATAACCACCGGCTCCGCAACACGGCCGGCTTTGAACGCGACGGGAGCATGACGTTCGGTTACAGAAGCCACAACTTCCATACAGAACTGAAGCTGTCGGATGCGTACAGCAAGAGCGGCTTCTTTGCCAACGCACACGGACTGGAGGTGAGACTGTCGGACATCGACTACGACAGGTCGCGCCGGGACATCGACCTTCCTTACCAGAGTGTGAACCATCTGAGGGTCATGAGCCATACGGTCTACGAACAGGGAAGTATTGCTTTGGAAGCCGACCTCGCCTATCAGAACAACCATCGCAAGGAACTTTCCGAACCGGTGTCGCATGGCTATATGCCGGTTCCGTCCAACAGCCTGGAACGTGAGTTCAAGAAGGACACCTATACGGCCAACCTCATTGCACGGCTGTCTCTGGGAAGCAGGCATACACTCACCGCAGGCTTCAACGGCGAGTACCAGCACAACCGCCGTTCAGGCTGGGGCTTTATCATGCCGGACTTCGAGACGGCATCATTCGGTACATACGCTTTCGACCGGTTCACGGTCAGGAAAGACCTGATACTGAATGCCGGCGTACGGTACGACCACGTCAGGACAAGCATCCACAGCTACAGAGACTGGTTCAAAACGCCCGTCAGTGCCACCGACTCCGTCTTCAAGGAACGTTCGGAGGATCTCCGCCGTTCGTTCAACAGCCTCACGTGGTCGGCCGGCGTGAACTATTCTGTCGGCCAGTGGATTCTGAAGGCGAACGTCGGAAAGAGCTTCCGTGTCCCGATTCCGAAGGAACTGGGCACTGACGGTGTCAATTACCACATCTTCAGATACGAAAAAGGGAGTCCTGGTCTGAACCCGGAAGAATCCTACCAGCTGGACGCAGGCATCCACTGGGGGAATGACAGGGTGACGGTTCAGTTCGACCCGTACCTCAATTATTTCCCGAACTACATCTACATGAATCCGACTCCCGACTACTACGAGGGTCTGCAGTGGTATTATTACACGCAGAGCCGTGTCATCCGCTGGGGCTTCGAGCTGCAGACAGACTGGAAGATACTCCCCTCTCTGGATGCAGAACTGAAAGGTGAGTATCTCTATGCCGAACAGCTGTCTGGAGAAAAGAAAGGGTACACGCTCCCCTTCTCGACCCCCTGGTCGGCAGATGCCACCCTGAAATACGGATTCTGCCGGAAGAAAGCCGGTAATGAAGGCTTCGTGGCACTCAACCTGCACGTTACCGGCAGACAGAACCGCATCGTTCCGCCGGAGAAGCCGACATCAGGTTACTACACCATCAACCTCAATGCAGGAAAAGACTTTGCCTTCGGAGACAAGAACCTACGCCTGACCCTCAATGCGGAGAACCTCCTCAACCGCAAATACTACGACCACACGAGTTTCTACCGGCTCATCGACGTGCCGGAACCGGGACGCAACGTGGCGTTGATGGCGACTTTCGAGTTCTGAAGCATACGATTCCCGGAAGTGGAACAAGATATAACACTTGATCTTACAAACCAACCTGAGACTGTCGAGGAATCATCATGGTGGACGGGGCACATCGCTCCTGTCACTGTGATATCCTCACAGCCTAGACAAAACGAAACGAACAGTGAACTTATATTCAAACCAAGGCGGAAGCCTTCAAAAAACAAATCAAACAATGAAAAAGCTACTTTTTACGGGTGCTATGGCACTCCTGAGTGTGATTGCACTGGCATTTACGTCGTGCAGTAACGATGATGACGATCTGTTACAGAGCAACATCGAGTTCAAGAACGTAGAGTTCGGGCACAAGAACAGCAAGACCGGCACGATCGGCGATGACCTTCACCTGGAATGCGACATCAAATCAGGCTCAAAGATACAGTCCGTTGAAGTCGTACTCACCAAAGACGGGAAGAATGTCATCAAGAAAACCTACACCGACAGCAAGTACGTCGGCGTGCTGAACACCACGTTCCACGAGCACATCGACCTCCCCGAGACACTCGCCGAGGGCAAGTACCAGTGCTTCATCATCGTCAAGAATGAGGAGAAAAAGATTGACTTTGTCAGTGCGGAAATCACGTTGAAGAAGAAAGCCGTTGACCCCAAAGCACCGAAGATAGCCAATCTCAAGGTAGACAAGATGGAGAGTACGGTGAACGGAAAAGTCACTTTCACGGCCGACATAGAGACGGTCGCCAAAGTGAAAGAGATTGAAATCGAGTTCCACGGTGACAAAGAGAAGGAAATAGAAGTGGACGATCTCAATGGGAAAACGGGCAAGCTGACCTTCAAAAAGGAGGTGACGATTCCCGCTGAATGCAAGGCTGGAAAGTACCACATCCACTTCACTGTGAAGGATGCAGAGGGTCGTGAGACGACAGAAGAGATCGAAGGCTTCACGATCAAGTAACCGACAAGAAAACAACCACACAGCGTAGGAAGATGCGTCAGACGGACCAGCCGGCTGCCTTGCGCATCCTCACCAGCCTCCGCTCCAGCCCATAAACAACTGCCCCCGGCAGCTTCCTACGCAATAAACGAACAAACGATGAAGAAGATTCTATTCAGTCTGGCAGCCGCAGCAGCACTGCTCCTCACGGCCGCCTGCGGCAACGATAACATAGCAGATGATATGCCTGTCATCACCGATGAGGGCATCACCGCCAACCCGGTAGACTGCCAGGTGTACAACCGTGGGGACAAGATTCCTTTCCGTTACCGCTTTACCGACAACGAAGAACTGGGCAACTACAACATCGAGATACACAACAATTTCGACCATCACACCCACGGTACGCAGGCCTCATCGTGCAGCCTGGACCCTAAGAAGAAGGCGGTGAAGCCCTGGATCTACAATCAGGACTATAAGATTCCACATGGCTTGAAGGCCTACGATGCCAGCCAGGACATACAGATTCCGAAGGACATCGACCCCGGCGACTACCATTTCATGATCCGCCTGACCGACCAGAAAGGCAACCAGCAGCTCCGGGCCATGGCGATAAAGATAAAATAAAACCGATGCAATAAAGACAAAATAAAGGTTAAAACATTCTTGTTTTTAATTTCAAATGTAATATCTTTGCACCTCGGGAGTTAAATAAGCATTTACAAGCTAAAACAGTATAATTATGAAAAAAATCATGTTAATGGTAGCTGCCTGCGCAGCTATGGTAGCCTGCAACAATGGCAAGACTACTGCAAACAACGAGAGCAAGGACAGTACACAGGACTCTTCCGTAGCAGCTGACTCAGCTGTTTACGAGGGCATGACCCCTGCTGCCGACGTTGCCGGCATCAAGTACCGTGTCGCACTCGCACAGGATTCTACAAACGGTTTCAGCGTATCAGAGTCTTACATGAAGTCGGACACCGAGGCTGATACCACTTACAACTATACAGGCAAGTACCAGATTGTCAAGAAGGATGTAAAGGGCAAGAGCAACACTTACTATCAGTTCGAGCTGGGCAAGGACAACAAGACCAACTTCCTCGTCGTGAACGACTCGACGCTCCGTCTTGTCAACTCCGACTTCGAGGAGCCGGCTGTCAACTCGAAGGACATGAACTATGACCTGAAGCTGAAGAAGTAAACAACAGCCGGTCAGAAACCGGCCGGAACACAAAAAGACAAAAGGCCTGCCAGGGTTTCACACCCTGTGCAGGCCTTTTGTCGAATCAGTAGATATTTTGTTGGGGCTAAATTCATTCGATCTATAAAAAAAGTTCCTCTAAAATTATAGTGGTAGGATGTTGACAATAAGGATAAAAACCGACGATTATTTACAACAAAAGTTTATTTTTGATTTGCTGTCACTTTTAACATTCTTCATGAACACATTGTGTATTAGAAAGTTACATATTCTCAAAGAGTGACAGTAGTGACAGGAAAATGAATTCATAGCCGATCCATCACAAGCGTATTTGCTATGGATAAAGGTTAAAACAATGGTATTCCCCCTGAAGCTCATCCTTCCAATAGCTGACACAGTCCGTACTGAGTCTTGACACCCATGGTGTTAAGCAAATCCTCACCACATATCCCTGTTGGACAAAGGGAAGCGAGGGCAATCCTTGCCACCTCCATTCCTCTGCAATAAGACTACGGACAGATTTATCAGAAAGTACAGGGAGCTTCCTCACGATCATCCCTGCACTTCCTTCAGCACAGGAGGCGGACGACCTTTACAGCAGTTTCGCTATCTCCTCGTCAAGATTCCTGATCTGCGAAGGATTCTTCACGATGTTGTTGCCGCGGTCGATAAGATAGATGATCGGGAACGCCTGTGCCGGAGCGGTATATGCCTGGCTGATACCCGTGTCGTCATAGACGTTGATCCAGGGGAGACTGGCCACCTGCTCCTTCCAGAAATGTGCGTTGTTGTCCAACGAGACCATGTAGATTTCCAGTCCGCGGTCGTGGTACTTGTTATAGAGGTCACGCATCTTCATGATGTATTCCGTCGACCCCTTGGCGGCAAAGACATGGAAGTCGAGCAGTACAACCCGCCCCTTCAGGTCTGTCAGATGCCGTTCGATGCCATGGTTGTCACGCAGCGGAAGGTCTATCACCCCCAGCTCCTTGGCCTCCAGTTCCACCGGTCTGTTCTGTGCCTTTACGATGCGTTCGTCTTTCATGCCCTTGATCGTGATGTTGTGCAGGTTCTGCGTACGTTCGGTACCGGGATAATAGGTGTCCCAGCTCGTTGCAACGGCACCGAACACCTTGTTGTCGTTCGCGTCCTTGGCAGGATCGAAGATCAGACGGGCCTGGTTGCCGACGGCAATGTACTGGAAGAGGGCAAAATAGCTGTAAGCACGCATCGGCTCCTTGAAGATATAGTTTCGTGACACGTCCCGCTTGTAGTCGGTCAGCATCACGTTGATGATCGAGTCGGCCAGTTCGGGACGTTCGGCAAGAATCGTCTGGCAACGCGCCTGCAGGCCGATCTGCTTCAGAGCCAGTTCCTTTATCTTTTCATTCTCGTAAGAGCCTTTCACTGTGTAATCGGTAGCCATCTGTGGATAGGAGGCTTTCACCTCGACTGTCTCCGTCGAATCGATGCCGATGTTGATGATCTGTCCTGCTATACGCAGCCGGTAGAACTCGGGATTGTCCATCTTGTCACCTGCAAACGAAAAACTCCCCTTTTCATCGAGCTTGACAGAGTCGACGGTCGAGAATCCATCCAGTCCGTTGTGTTCAAAATAGAGCACAGAGTCCTTGGCATTTGCGACGGAACCCGTCACGTGGAACTGTTCTCCTGTACAGCCTGTCTGTACCGCCAGTCCTGCAGCCACTGCTCCAGCTGCCAGTATTCTTCCGATAGAATGCTTCATTGCCTGATAGATATTACGTTTTTGTTTATATGCTTTGTGCAAAGGTAACGTAAATTGATAAAACAGCAAAGCAAATGCCTCCAAATATCGTACGAATCCAGATAAACTGCCGAACTTTCCCATCTCTGTTCCGACAAAACATACAGATTTCCCGACAGTCCGGAGCGCATTGTACCGGTAGACCGGCCTGCCGGGTATCGACAGAACGTACACAACGAACTGGCTGTTAACAATATACGTCCCTTCCACTTGCTTTGTCACATAAAATTCGTATCTTTGCAGTGACAAAAGGAAACGGACGGGTTCCCCCTTTGCAAGACACAGGAGGCTGTCGGCCCGGGGAGTACAGGGTGCAGCTTCCGCAGACTTCGGAACAGCCCGTCATGGTTTCAACAGACACGAATCATTAAAAGAGAACACCGGATGAAGATTTTCGCTGTCGGCATGAATTATGCCGGGCACAATAAAACACCGAACGAAACGTTATCAGGAAAGGAGATGCCTGTCATCTTCACCAAGGCAGATTCCGCCCTGCTGAAAGACGGGAAGCCTTTCTTCATTCCTGATGATCTGGGAACGATAGAGTACGAGACGGAACTTGTCGTGCGCATCTGCCGGCTGGGAAAGACCATTCCCGAACGCTTCGCCCACCGCTATTATGATGCCGTGACAGTGGGTATCGACTTCACGGCACGCGAACTGCAGCAGAAGCTGAGGGAGCAGGGAATGCCCTGGGAGCTGTGCAAGGGCTTTGACGGTGCAGCCGCCCTGGGCAAGTGGATATCGAAAGACAAGTTCCTCGACATCCAGCGGCTGCGCTTCCGGCTGGCCGTCAACGGCCGGACGGTACAGGAAGGGTGTACGGCCGATATGCTGTATAAAGTAGACGAAATCATCAGTCATGTCAGCCGGTATTTCACCCTCAAGACAGGCGACATCCTCTATACGGGCTGCCCGTCGGGCTGCGGTCCGGTCCATATCAACGACCATCTGGAAGGGTATGTGGAAGACAGAAAAGTCCTCGAGTTCAACTGCAAGTAAACGCACCAGGCTGTATGGGCAAGGCATAGACGGACAGGGAACATTGTTCCCGACGGTCGGGAACGGCATTCCCAAGCCTTGGGAACAGAAGTACCAGGCCTTGGGAACAGAAGTACCAGCGTCCGGGACGAAGCCTCCGGCAGCCGGACAGCCTTCAGCACAGCCTCCCTGCCGGCAGACGTGCGTCCCTCTACGCCATACACACAGGGGATGTCCGACCGGTCACCGGACGCAGGCCCATGCCGTTCTGTCAGGTCCGGGGACGCCTCAAGCCAGGCAGTACGGAATCTGCATGGATGTAAACAGACACAGAAAGGAATACTAACATAGAATGACAAAAGTATCGAACAAGCTGATGACGAAACGTTCAGCAATACTCTGCCTCCTGACTCTTCTGGGCTGTATAAAGCTGTCGGCCCAGCAGCAAAGGTTCTTTAACCTGACGGTTGAGGACGTGAAAATCGACTCTGTATTGCCGCACTTCCATTATGCCATTCCTGTGGGTGAGCAGTACGCCGACTCCGTCTACGAGCTGGAGATACGCTACCCGGAGTTCATGGACATGAGCAAGACCGACATCGAGCGATACAATGCACTGACTGCCGTCATACCACCCTCACTGCCCGAGATTCACCGCCAGATGACGGTGGAACGCAAAAAAGGCGTACTGGAAATCTCGCTCATGCCCATCGTACAGCGCAACGGCAGAAAGCAGTTTCTCATCAGTTTCATGATAGCGCTCACCTCCCGGCCTAGAACGAAGATCGCCAGAGGGAGAAAAAACATTGCCACCCGTACAGGCGTCATGCAGCCAACTTCCGCTGCCAGCCGCTATGCGGAGCACTCCGTCCTTGCCAGTGGCAAGTGGGCAAAGATACGCGTTCCGTCCAGTGGGGTGTACCAGCTGACACCGGAACTCATCCGCCGTGCAGGCTTCTCACACATAAATAAGGTGAAAGTCTATGGCTATGGCGGCAACCTGCAGGACGAAGTGCTGACAGCTGATTTCATCACTTCGCACGACGACCTGAAGGAAGTCCCTACCTATGACGCAGGCGGCAGGCGGCTCTTCTATGCCCGCGGCCCTGTCAGCTGGGAACAGAACACATCGTCCAGGAGAATCCGGAATCCTTATTCTGATTATGGCTGTTACTTCCTGACAGAGGACGACAGCGGCACACCGGCCGTCATTGCAGACAGCACGGAGTTCCTCAACAGCTTCTACCCCGCTGCCGACGACTATCACAGTCTGCACGAGGTGGACGACTTCAGCTGGTATCACGGCGGACGGAATCTCTTTGAGAAGACACCGCTGAAGCTGAACGAGAGCAAAGTCTTCACCTTGGCCAACAAGGCACATACCGCAGCCGGCAGGCTTACCGTAGCCATCACGACAGGCACCTATGCCTCGACGGTGAAGCTGGAGGCGAACGGCAGAGACCTCGGTGAAATAAGAATAGCACCCCACGACTCGTTCGACAAGGGTTATGAGGAGGTAAGAAGCTATGCACTCGACAACCTCCGCGCTGTCGACAGCATCAAGATTACGACTACAGCAGGCGGTCCGGCACGGCTCGATTACATCGCCATGACCTATCCGGCACCAGCACCGGCACCCTCGTTGAAATCGAACTTCCCGGTACCGGAATACGTCTACAACATCACCAACCAGGACCATCATGCAGACGGACCGGCCGACATGGTCATCATCATTCCGGCAAGCCAGAAGCTCTTGGAACAGGCCGAACGGCTGGCCGACTTCCACCGTACGCACGACAACCTTACGGTACGTATCGTTCCGGCTGACGAACTGTACAACGAGTTCTCCAGCGGAACGCCGGATGCAATGGCCTACCGACGCTACATGAAGATGCTCTACGACCGTGCCTCCGGCGGCAGCCTGCCGAAGTCGCTCCTGCTCTTCGGCGACTGTGTATGGGACAACCGAATGCTGACCCCTGCGTGCCGCCATCTCAACCCGGACGACTACCTGCTGGCTTACGAGAGCGAAAACTCCTTCAGCGAGACCGACTGCTATGTCAACGACGGATGGTTCACCCTCATGGACGACGGTGAGGGCAGCGACCTCCTGCGCCGTGACAAGGAAGACCTCGGAGTGGGACGCTTCCCGGTGACGACTGTAGCGGATGCCAGAACCTTGGTGGACAAAACCATCCGCTATGCCGAAAACAAGAACGGCGGCAGCTGGGAAAACACAATCATGTTCATGGGTGACGACGGCAACAACAACTTGCACATGACAGATGTCAACGAGACCGCCGAGACCATCATGGCAGCCTATCCCGACTATCAGGTGAAGAAAGTGATGTGGGATGTCTACACCCGTGTGTCGTCTGCAACAGGCAACACTTATCCCGAGGTGAGCAGCATCATCAGACAGCAGCAGGCACAGGGAGCACTCATCATGGACTATGCCGGCCATGGCAAGGAGGATCAGATCTCCCATGAAGCGGTGCTCCGGCTGACCGACTTCGCCGGCTTCACCAATGCCAACCTGCCGTTATGGATTACCGCCAGCTGCGACATCATGCCTTTCGATGCCACCATGCCGACCATCGGCGAGACGGCCATGCTGAATGCGAAGGGAGGGTCGGTGGCATTCTGGGGAACGACCCGCACGGTATATGCCTACTACAACAAAGCCATCAATACGGCTTTCCTCCGCCATGTGCTGAGCTTTACGGACGGCAGACCGACCAGCCTGGGCGAGGCCCAGCGGCTGGCAAAATGCGAATTGATCAATGCCAACAGCGACCTCACGCCGAACAAACTACAGTACGCTCTCCTGGGCGACCCGGCACTCTCGCTGAACCTGCCTACCCTTCAGGTCAAGGTGGAGACCATCAACGGACAGACACCGGAAACATCCAACCCGATAGCTCTCAAAGGCGGTTCCATCGTGAAGGTAAAAGGCTATATAGCCAAGGACGGTGAGAAACAGACCGACTTCAACGGACTGCTCACAGCTACCGTGCGTGACACAAGGGAACTGATTACCTGCAAGAAACAGGAAGAGACGGCCGAAAAGGCTTTCAAATTCTACGACCGGCAGAAAGTGTTGTACAACGGAACGGACAGCATCCGCAGAGGTGAGTTCACCTTCACCTTCGCCGTACCGCGCGACATCAATTACGCCCCGGGCACCGGACTGATGAACTTTTCTGCCATCAATGAAAATCACACGCTCATGGCCCAAGGGCACGAAGAGGGCTTCGGCATCGACGGATCAGAGACTGTCTACAACGACTCCATCGGTCCGTCCATCTATGCTTACCTCAACACACCGTCGTTCGTCGATGGCGGAGAAGTGAACTGCACACCTTACTTCTTCGCACAGATTACCGACAAGGACGGCATCAATGCGTCCGGCAACGGCATCGGACACGATATGCAGCTGACGATCGACGGCAAACTGACGCAGACCTATGTCCTGAACGACAACTTCCGATACGACTTCGGCAGCTATACATCAGGCTCGACAGGCTACAGTCTGCCGGAACTCTCCGAAGGACACCACACCCTCCAGTTCCGTGCATGGGACATCCTGAACAACCCATCGACCGTCACCCTCCACTTCAAAGTCGTCAAGAGTCTGGCCCCGGAAATCTACAGTGTCAACGCATCGAAGAACCCGGCTACCACGGAGACGACCTTCATCGTGACACACAACTACGTCGGCTCCGACGTGGATGTCGACATCGAAGTCTTCGACATGAGCGGCCGTCTGCTCTGGCACCGGGCTACGTCAGGAGCGGCATCAGGCAATGCCATCACGGCCGACTGGGACCTGACGGTTGACAGCGGGACACGCCTCCACACCGGGGTCTATCTCTATCGTGTGCGGATCAGCAGCAATGGGGCCACGAAGGTGTCCAAAGCCAAGAAACTCATTATCCTGGACAATAAATAATGTATGGCTGACGTTACAGTCCATGAGATTATATCGAAGGCGAAAGGCTCTCTATGCCTCCCATCCTTGGTACCGTCTCATGGATTTTCATTTAGCAACAATCAACAAGCAACCCAACGTAAAGAATGAATAAGACACTTCGTATCGCCATCCTTTCAGTGACGGTACTCTCCGCTTCCACAGCCTTTGCACAGGACAGCAAGAAGGAGATGTTCAATCCTGTCAATACGGCAGTGACCTCGCAGACCATCGCGCCTGATGCCCGTTCGGCAGGTATGGGTGATGTCGGTGCAGCCACCGACCCGGACGTGAACTCACAGTACTGGAATCCTGCCAAGTACCCTTTCACCATTTCCCGTGCCGGTGTTTCACTGAACTACACGCCTTGGCTGCGCCAACTGGTGAACGACATCGACCTCGCTTACCTTGCCGGTTACTACCGCATCGGCGACTACAGTGCCGTGTCCGCCTCCATGCGTTACTTCTCCCTGGGTGAGGTGACGACCGACGACGGCAACATGACCATCAATCCCTACGAGATGTCATTGGACGTGGCTTATTCCCTGATGCTCAGCGAGCACTTCTCGCTCGGTGCCGCTGTACGCTGGATCTATTCCGACCTTACCTACAGCTACAAAGACGACACTTCACCGGGTTCTGCCTTTGCTGCCGACCTGTCGTGCTATTACCAGAACTACATCAACATCGGTGAGCGGGAGTGCCAGCTGGGACTGGGCATGAATATCTCCAACATCGGATCGAAGATTACCTTCGGCGGCGACAACCGGTCGGAATTCATCCCGACCAACCTCCGTCTGGGTGCTTCGCTGATGGTTCCCATCGACGAGTTCAACCGTTTCACGATTGCCGCCGATGCCAACAAACTGCTTGTTCCGACCTATCCGAAGCGCAATGCCGACGAGTCGCAGGTCGATTACGACAACCGCCTGCAGAAGGATTACTATGATGTCTCGTCCATATCGGGTATCTTCAAGAGCTTCGGTGATGCGCCCAACGGGTTCTCCGAAGAGATGCAGGAGATACAGTGGAGCGTCGGTGCGGAATATACCTACAATGACAAGTTCTCTCTCCGGGCCGGTTATCACAATGAAAGTGAGAACAAAGGCAACCGCAAGTACTTCACCGTCGGTGCCGGCTTCAAGATGAACGTCTTTTCTCTCGATGCTGGCTACGTCATCGCGACAGCCAAGAACAACCCACTCGACCAGACCCTCCGCTTCTCTCTCTCATTCGACATGGACGGCATCAAGGACCTCTTCAAGAGAAAGTAAAGTCTCCCACTACCGCCCATCATCGCCTATCACAGCCCATCACCCCCCAATCCTCATGCAGAATCCCCAATCCCCTTCTATCCCATCCTTCCGCGTCGGAATGGGATACGATGTACACAGACTCGTTGAAGGACGCGACCTCTACCTCGGCGGCATCAAGATCGAACACAGCCTCGGGCTGCTCGGTCACAGCGATGCCGACGTGCTCATCCATGCCATCTGCGACGCACTGCTCGGAGCTGCCAATCTGCGCGACATAGGCTATCACTTCCCCGACACAGCCGCTGACACGCTGGACATGGATTCGAAAGTCATCCTCCGGAAAACCATCAGGCTTCTTGCAGAAAAGGGGTTTCGTGTGGGCAACATCGATGCTACCGTATGCGCTGAACGGCCGAAAATCAATCCGCACATCCCGGCTATGTGCAAATGTTTAGCTGAGATTATCGGCTGCGACCCTGATGCCGTCTCCGTCAAAGCCACCACCTCCGAGCGGATGGGCTTCGTCGGACATGAAGAGGGGATGGCGGCCTATGCCGTCTGCCTCATCGTGAAGGACTGATCCGAAATAGACGACAGGCATTTCCAACAAGAAGGCAGACATCCTACCCACAGCAGCCCCCTTCTCATTCTTTTCCCGATAAGGGAGAGGACGAGAGGGGGGCTGCTGTGGGTAGGATGCCTGCTTTTTGTCTTTTTGTTTCCTGTCGGGTCTGCCGATCAGCCGGCACGGCATCCTGCTATCCTTTCGCTTTCAGGATCAGCCGGAGGCTCTGTTTGTAATTCAGATAGTTCCACACCCAATTGAGCAGGATGAACGCTTTGTTCTTCACGCCGAGGATGGAACGCAGATGAACGACGAGCCACAGCACCCAGGCAGCAAAGCCGCCGAACTTCCGGCCGCCGATTTCCGCAACGGCATGGTTACGCCCGATGGTCGCCATCACACCGAGGTTTCTGTATTTGAAGGGCTTTCCCGCCAACCCTTTCTGTGCTGCCTTGAGGTTTTCCGCCAGGGTCTTTGCCTGCTGCATGGCCACCTGTGCCAGCTGCGGATGGCCGAGCGGATAATCCTCATCGCCTTCTATCAGGCTCTGGTCGCCGATGGCAAAGACATCCTGCACACCCTTCACACGGCAGAACCGGTCGGTAAGAATCCTGCCCGCATGGCCGAGGCTCTCCGCCGGCAGGCCCTCAATCGTATTCGCACAGATGCCGCTCACCCAGATAACCGTCCGGGCAGGAATCTCCAGACCGGCACTCGTCTTCAGAATCCCATCCCTGTATTCCGTCGCAAACTGCGGCTGACGGATGTGTACGTGCAGTTCCTTCAGGTCGCGTTCGGCACGTGCCGACGAGACCGGATCCATAGCGGCAAGGAGACGCTTGCCCGCATTGACGAGGTAGATGTGCATCTGCGAGGCATCAAGGTCGGGATAATCACGTGCAAGGATGTTCTTCTTCATCTCCGCCACAGCCCCCGCAATTTCTACCCCCGACGCACCGCCTCCGACGACCACGATGTTCATCAGCACCTGTCTGCGCACAGGGTCTTCCTCCGTCTCTGCCTTTTCAAGGTTACGCAGGATGGTGTTGCGCAGCCGCATGGCCTCGCTCACAGACTTCATCGGGAGTGTGGCAGCCTCAATCTCCTTGTTGCCGAAGAAGTTTGTCCGGGCACCTGCCGCCAGAACAAGGTAGTCGTAATGGATGTCGCCTACGGAAGTCGCGATCTTCTTCCCGGCTGCATCCACCGCCTTCACCTCTGCCATACGGAAGAAGAAGTCTTTCTGTCCCTGGAAGAGCCGACGGAAGGGGAAAGAGATGCTGCTCGGTTCGAGACCGGCCGAGGCGACCTGATAAATCAGGGGAGGGAATTGGTGGTAGTTGTTCTTGTCGACCAGGACCACCTGGAAGTCACTGCCGACCAGCTTGAAAGCCAGTTCCAGTCCCCCCAGTCCGCCACCTACGATGACGACCCTCTTCTTGTCTGTGTGTTCAATGTTTGCTTTCATTATCCCTGCGATGTATTATATGCTGTTTCTATTGTATGTGTTCTACCTGAAGACACAGAAAATATTGTGCCAAAGACTTTACCTGGTACGGATGTTCCCGATGGGTCGGGACCATTGTTCCCAGGGGCTGGGAGTGCCGTTCCCAAGGCTTGGGAACACTGTTCCCAGGGCCAGGGAACTGTCTGTGCTGTGCAGCGGCTCACTCATAGACCAGCGTCGTCAGCCGGTCCTGCGGGAAGAGTTCACGTGCCACGGCCTGCACTTCATCTGCCGTAACGGCATCAATGTCACGGAAAAGAGCCGTGATATCTTTCTTCCAGCCATAGTGCAGAAAGCCCTTCCCGAAGTCAAGAGCAAGGTTTTCCCGGTTGTCGCAGGCAATGCCGACCTGCCCCTTTATCTGCTGCCGGGCCACAGTCAGCTCGTCATCGGTAAGAGGAACAGACATGAAGCGGTCGAGTTCCATACGGACAAGGCGCATACACTCGTCGACATCGCCGGCATCACAGCCGAAATAGATGCTCCAGACACCTGTCGTGGAATAGTTCACCATCGTGCTCTCCACCGTATAGACAAGTCCCCGCCGCTCGCGGAGTGCGAGGTTCAGCCGTGCGCTCATGCCCGGTCCGCCGAGGATGTTGTTCAGCAGATAGAGCGCCATGCGCCGCCGGTCGTGTACACAGTAGGCCCGGTTGCCGGTCATCACGTGTGCCTGGTGGGTGTGCCTGTCAATCCTGACAGTCTGCGGGTGGTAGACGTTCAGGTCAGGGAGGCCTGCCTCTTTGACACTTCCGGAACCGTCGGCCCCGGTCACATTTGTGCCGTTCTCCCTTGCCAGGAGGCGGAGAAGCGCCCCGAAATCAATGTCGCCGTAGACAAAGAAGACCGTATTCTCCGGACGGTAATGCCTGTGGGTGAAACGCAGCGCATCCGCCGTAGTGAAGGTCCGGACACGGTCTGCCGTCCCAAGAATATTGTGGCCCAACGGATGCCCGCGGAAGACGAGGTTCTCGAAGTCGTCGTAGATCAGTTCCGCCGGACTGTCGTTATACGACTCTATCTCGTCGCAGATGACTTCCACCTCCTTGTCGATTTCCTTCTGAGGATAGACACTGTGGAAGACGATATCCGTCAGCAAGTCAACCGCACGGCCGACATGGTCCTTCAGAATAGACGCATAGTAAACGGTATCGGTCTTGGTAGTGAAGGCGTTGAGGTCGCCGCCCACCTCTTCGAGACAGTTGATGACATCAAGTGCCGAACGCCGCACCGTTCCCTTGAAGGTAACGTGCTCGCAGAAATGGGCCATGCCCTCTTCACCGGACTGTTCGCTGGCAGAACCGGCGTTCACCTGATAGCCGCAATAGACCACCGGAGACGCTGAAGGTAGAGCGATGATGCGCAGTCCGTTGCCGAGGACTGCCGTCTGGTAATTTGTCATAAGATGCAAAATTAAGAAAAAAGAATGAAAGGGCGCAGACTTTGAAGTCCAAACAAAAAAGAACATGATTCTTTTTGTAGTCCGCCCAATTTACACTATATTTGCACAGTAAAACCAGGCATAACATAAGTCACGATAAAATGCGGAAAGTTATTGGTATCGGCGAAGCCGTACTGGACATCATCTTCAAAGACAACAAACCCGTCGAGGCGGTTCCCGGAGGTTCTGCCTTCAATGCCATCACGTCGCTGGGACGCTGCGGGATCAGCACATCGTTCATCTCCGAGGCCGGCAACGACCACGTCGGGAAGTACATCATCGAATTTCTGAAGAGCAACGGCGTCAATGCCGACAATGTGACGACTTTCCCCGACTCCAAGTCGCCCGTGTCGCTGGCGTTCCTCAACGAGAAGAATGATGCCGAGTACATCTTCTACAAAGACCATCCCCACGACCAGCTGGAATTCACCTATCCCGACATACAGCCCGATGACATCGTGCTCTTCGGATCATTCTATGCGGTAAACCCGGTCATCCGGCCGCAGCTGGTGGGACTGCTCGACTATGCACGGTCGCATGGAGCCATCATCTACTACGACGTCAACTTCCGCCCGGCTCACAAGGACGAAGTAATAAGAATCACGCCTAACCTGATAGAGAACCTCGACTATGCCGACATTGTCCGCGGCAGTCACGAAGACTTCGCAACGCTCTACAAGAAAGAGGATGCCGACAAGGTCTACAATGCGGAAATCTCCTTCTACTGCAGGCAGTTCATCTACACCCACGGCAGCCAGCCGGTAGAGGTGCGTGGCGGCAGGGACATGAAAAAGGCTTATCCCGTACCCGACACGAAGGTTGTCAGCACGATCGGTGCCGGCGACAGCTTCAATGCAGGCTTCATCTTCGGTATGCTGAAACAGGGCATTACCCGATCCGACCTTGAACGGGGACTGACCGGGGAACAGTGGGACAGCCTCATCGGCTGCGCCCTGTCGTTCTCGGCCGACTGCTGCAAGGACATCTTCAACTACGTCAGCAAGAAATTCGGGGAGAAAATGAAGAAGTAGGAATTATGGGAAGCCAAAGGAGTCAAAGCCAATGGTGATGCGGGATGTAGATGCAACAGGAATATACGGCAGATGGACCCATGCCCTTTGCCTCCCGATAAACCCTTCAGTTCCTCCTCCACAATAAAGAACCAAATCCAATATAAAAATGATAGAAATTGCCAACAAAGTTTATTACGTAGGTGTCAACGACCGCAACAAGGCGCTCTTCGAGGGATTATGGCCGCTGCCCTACGGTGTCAGCTACAATTCTTATCTCATTGACGACAAGAAGGTATGCCTCATTGACACGGTAGAAGTCGACTTCTTCGTCCAATTCATCGAGAACCTCCGCGAAGTGTTGGGCGACCGGCAGATAGACTATCTGGTCATCAACCACATGGAACCTGACCACTCCGGTTCGCTGGCACTGCTGCGGAAGTACTACCCGGACATCCAGGTCATCGGCAACAAGAAGACCTTTGACATGATGGCAGGCTTCTACGGCATCAAGGACAACACGATAGAAATGAAGAACGGCGAGGAACTGTCACTGGGCAGTCACACCCTGCAGTTCTTCATGACACCGATGATTCACTGGCCGGAGACGATGATGACACTCTGTAAAGGTGATGTGTCGCACCTCTTCACAGGCGATGCCTTCGGCTGCTTCGGCGCATTGAACGGCGGTTTCATCGACCAGGAGATTGATACGGAATGGGCATGGCTGGAGATGGTGCGTTACTATTCCAACATCGTCGGCAAGTACGGAATACCGGTCCAGAACGCATTGAAGAAACTCGCCGGCATCCACATCGACTACATCTGCTCCACCCACGGACCGGTATGGCACAAGTATGTGGACAAGGTCATCAGCCTGTACGACCGTATGTCGAAGTACGAAACAGATCCGGGACTGGTCATCTGTTACGGTACGATGTACGGCAACACAGAGCGCATGGCAGAGCAGATCGCCCGTTCGGCATCCCTCGCCGGCGTAAAGGACATCCGCCTGTACAACGTCTCCAAAACCCACCACAGCTACATCCTGCAGGACATCTTCCGCTTCCGCGGGCTGATTGTGGGCGCTCCTACCTACAATGCCGGACTGTACCACGAGATGGACGTGCTGCTCCAGGAGGTCGCCAACCGCGACATCAAGCACCATCTCATCGGCTGGTTCGGCTCTTACTCGTGGGCTTCAAAGGCGGTTGCGGCCATCGGAGAATGGAACGAGAACCGTCTCCACTTCGAGAAGGTGGGCGAACCGGTAGAGATGAAACAGGCTCTCACGCCGGAGATCAAGGCCGAGTGTACACGTCTGGGGCGTGAGATGGCTGCCAGACTGCTGGAGGAACCGGCATGAACGTCGCTGTATTCTGCTCGGCGAACAACGACATCGCCCCCGACTACTTCCGTGCTGCGGAAGAACTGGGACGATGGATCGGCGAGAACGGACACACCCTTGTCTACGGCGGCGGCAATAGCGGACTGATGGAATGTATCGGAAAGGCGGTGCATGAAGCCGGCGGACGCACCATCGGTGTCGTTCCCCGTATCATGGAGGAAGGACGCAGAGTGAGCGACTATGTGGATGTAGAGATTCCCTGTGAAGACCTCAACGACCGCAAAGCCATCATGATGGAGCGGGCTGATGTCTTCCATGCGCTACCCGGCGGCATAGGAACACTCGACGAAGTGTTTACCGTCGCAGCCTCGGCCACTATCGGCTATCACCGGAAGAAGGTTGTCCTCCACAACGTAAAAGGCTTCTGGGACAGTCTTGTTCTTCTGCTTGACGACCTGCAGAAACACGGTATGATCCGTGGCGATTACCACGATTTCATCGAGATAAAAGAGCCATAGCACCATCTGTCCCAAGGCGAGACAGACCAGACAAGTCCGCCGGTCCTGACCGTCCGGGACGGCATCGCCCTTCATAAGAACCGTACAACGGAAATCCCCCCTCCACCTGGCTTTTCAGGTGGAGGGGGGATTTCCGTTGTATAGAGCCGGCCTTTTACAGCGCCTTCAGGCTGATGGCGAAGCCACCGCCACGTGCTTCCCAGAGCTTGAGCACATCGCCCTTCTTCACCGTACGCTTGGTGATGGTGTATGCCTTCGGGTTCTTCTCGTAATCTGCGCCTTTGGCATCTGCATAGACTGTCGCCTCGTATCTGCGGCCCTTGTCGAGGAAGTCGAGCCTGACCGTACTCTGGTGAGCAGCCAGTCCGGTCTTGCCTCCTATGAACCAGTTGTCAGTCCCCTTGGCCTTACGGGCTACGGTAATGTAGCGTGCCGGTTCGGCCTCAAGATAACGGCTGTCGTCCCAGTCGCAGGCTACATCCTTGATGAACTGGAAGGCATCGTTGTACTTCTGGTAGTTCTCCGGGAGGTCGGCAGCCATCTGGAGCGGACTGTACATCGTCACATAAAGGGCAAGCTGTCCGACAAGCGTGGTGTGTACATAGCTCTTGTTGTTGCACCAGGTCGACAGCTGCGTCTCAAGAATTCCCGGCGTGTAGTCCATCGGACCGCCCTGCAGACGGGTGAACGGGAGGATAACAGTGTGGTTGGGGTCGCTGCCGCCGAATGCTTCATACTCCGTGCCCCGCGCCGACTCGTTGCCGACGAGGTTAGGCCATGTACGGCAGAGACCGGTAGGACGTGTCGCTTCGTGTGCATTCACCATGATATGATGCCTGGCAGCCTCCTTGACGACACGGAGGTAGTGGTTGTTCATCGACTGTGAATAGTGATGATCACCGCGCGGGATGATGTCGCCTACATAGCCGGTCTTCACGGCATCATAGCCGTATTTGTTCATCAGATTGAACGCATCCTCGAGGTGACGTTCATAGTTGAGCGCACTGGAAGAGGTCTCGTGGTGCATGAGAAGTTTCACACCCTTCGAGTGGGCATACTCGTTCAGACCCTTGAGGTCGAAGTCAGGATAAGGCGTGACGAAGTCGAACACATCCTGCTTCCAGTGGCCGAACCAGTCCTCCCAGCCGATGTTCCAGCCTTCCACAAGCACCTCCTGCATTCCGTTGGCAGCAGCGAAGTCGATATACTTCTTCACGTTGGCAGTGTTCGCCGGATGGCGGCCGTTGGGCTTGGCGTGCGCATAGTCGGTCTGCCCGAGCTTCACGGAACTGAACTCATCCGTATAAGCCCACGGCTTGCCGCCTGCTATCATCTCCCACCACACACCGCAGTACTTGGTGGGATGAATCCAGGAAGTGTCCTCGATCTTGCAGGGTTCGTTGAGGTTAAGAATGAGGTTGCTTGCCAGCATATCCCGTGCATCGTCGCTTACCATCACCGTACGCCATGGGGTCTCGCAAGGTGTCTGCATAAATCCTTTCAGACCTGTCGCATCAGGCGTGAGCCACGACTCGAAGGTCATCGTTTTGTCGTCGAGGTTGAGGTGCATAGTAGCATAATCAGCACATGCCGCCTCGTGGATATTGATGTAGAGACCGTCGGCAGACTTCATCTGCAAGGAGGTCTGTACACCCGTTTCCGAGAACACGTCTACAGAGGAGTTGCCCCAGTTCACGGCATCATGGAAGCGCGAACGAATCTCCGAGAGCTTCGACTCCTGTGTCTCCTGCTCCTGCGTGTCATAGTCGCCGGGAAGCCACCAGGCTGTGTGGTCGCCGGCCATGGCAAACTGCGTATGCTCCTCTTTGATGATAAAATAGTTCAGTTCGGGCTGCTGCGGGAACTCATAGCGGAGTCCCATGCCGTCGTCATAGACACGGAAACGGATGATGATGTTGCGTCTGCTGGAAGGCTGGCTGAGGTCTACCTCCAGCTCGTTGTAGTGGTTGCGGATGGTAGCCGTCTCGCCCCATACCGGCTTCCATGTCTCGTCGAAAGTAGTCATCCGGGTGCCGGTCTTCTCAAAACCGTCCATGAGGCTGGTTTCCCTCATGCCCTTGCTGGCATGCCTGTCCTTGGCCAGTTCAAGTCCTAAGTGTGAAGGTTTCACGACAGCCTTACCTTTGTAAGTCATCTCGTAGGTCGGCACGCCGTTCCCTGTCAGCGAGAAGGTAACAGCGATATTGCCGTCGGGAGACTTCACGGTCTGCGCATCGGCAATGCTTGCCATCCCCATCAGTAGCCCCAGAAGGGCAATGTAGGTTTTCTTCATTGTTCTGTTAAAGTATAATATGGATACCAATGTTTAAGTTCGATGATATGCAAAGTTAATAAAAAATCACAAAAAAGAAAAAGAAACAGCCGTTAAGTTATCTTTTTCAGAAAGATTAGGATTTCAGGGGATCATCTCCCATCATTGCTTCCCTCTCCCCTCTCCCAAGCCCATCACTACCCATCACCGTCTATCATCGCCTATCATTGCCCATCACCGCCCATCATCTGCCAAGCCACCAAGACTTCCAACGGTGACCAAGGACTTACGATTATTAATAGCGACAGGACCGAACCGGCCTCCCCTGCAGATGTGCTGAGGCCTGCCACGCATTGTGCTGACGGTGAACACCAGTCGTGTTGACGGCCCGCTCCTCATAATAACATTGCCGGGACGGGAGCAGCTTGTAGCCGGAGAAGAGCTGTGCCGGCACAACCAGTCTGGTCAGGGGGGCCGAAACAATGCTGAATTGTCCGTTTAAAAAAGATTACGCATGAGAATTATACCGTTTAAGTTCTGCCGGACGGCATTAGAAGGAAACATATTGCCCGTTAAATCTTAACTGACAGCACACGAAAAAGCCCGGACTGACCGCTGGAAGAACGTTTCTTCCGCTGTCAGCCCGGACCGTGCATGTTTATCCTAAAACATCTTTTACCCGATGGCTATTGTTTGTCTGTGTCGAGTTGTTGTTATCCCACCGGACAGACAGCTGCATACAGTGGCAGCACTTTTTTACTTGATTCTGTCGATCAGTTCCTGCGGCAGCTTGGGCATGGCACCGTTCTGCGTGCAGACGTAGGCACTCACCTCTACGGCCAGCTTGTGAGCTTCAGGGATAGGCATGCCGGCGAGGATGGCGGATGCAAAGGCACCCGTGAAGGAGTCGCCGGCCCCGACGGTATCGGCTACCTCCACCTTCGGGGTTTCCTGATAAGACTGCAAGTTGGGAGCAAAGACATAGGATCCGTTCACGCCGCAGGTAAGTACGAGCATATCAAGGTTGTACTTGCCCAGCAGCAGCCAGCACTTGTTCTCCATGTCGAGTCCCGGATAGCCGAAGAGCCGGCCGATCGTCACCAGTTCCTCATCGTTGATCTTGAGGATGTCCGCCTGGTGGAGCGAGTGGGTAATCACCTCTTTCGTATAGAAGTTCTGGCGCAGATTGATGTCGAAGATCTTCAGGCAGTCCTTCGGCGTAGCGTCCAGGAATTTCTGGATGGTCTGCCGGCTCACGCTGCTGCGTTGTGCCAGAGAGCCGAAGCATAAGGCACGGCAGTTCCGGGCCGCTTCTTCTATCTCGGGCGTGAAGGGGATATTGTCCCAGGCGACGCCCTCTTTGATGTCGTAGGTAGGGACACCCTCGCCGTCGAGTTCCACCTGCACGGTACCCGTCTGATAATCTACCTCGGGCATGAGGTAGCGTACCCCTTTCTTGTCGAATTCATCGAGTGTCTCCTTGCCGAGTGCGTCATTGCCGACGGCACTGATGGCAAGCGACTCATGACCGAACTGTCCGGCGTGATAAGCGAAGTTGGCAGGTGCGCCGCCGAGTTTCTTTCCTTCCGGAAGACAATCCCACAATGCCTCTCCGAGGCCTACGATTACTTGTTTCATATTGGCTTTATTTGTTCATTTTAGGAATGTACGTAAACAGATAGCATACGCCGACCGCCATTACAATGACAGCTCCGATCTGTCCGATGGCATCGCTGGCAAAGCCCATGAGGAGCGGGAAGACAGTGCCGCCGAAGAGTCCCATGATCATCAGTCCGCTCACCTCGTTCTGCTTTTCCGGCACACTCTGCAACGCACGGGCGAAGACCATCGAGAAGACGTTGCTGTTGCCATAACCGACCAGGGCAATAGCCACGAAAAGGACAGCTTTCGACGTTCCTACCGCCATGCCGAGCATGGAAAGCGCCATCATCGTAACGGAGATGATGAAGAACACCCTGTTGTTCATCACGCGCAGGAAGAAAGAACCCGTCAGACAGCCGAGGGTACGGAAGATGAAATAGAGCGAAGTGGCGAAAGCAGCGTCATTCAGCGTCATCCCGAGACGCTCCATGAGAATCTTCGGAGCGGTGGTGTTCGTACCGACATCAATCCCCACGTGGCACATGATACCGAGAAAACTCAGCAGGACAATGGGCTTCCCAAGAAGGCTGAGACACTCCGTGAACGAGCTTGCCTTGCCTTCTATAGGTTCTTCCTCAATAGGGGTAGAGAAAAGCAGGAGGCTGGCCAGGACACCGATGACGAGGTAGATGGGAAAGAGGACACGCCACCCGAGGCCGAAAGCCGGAATGCTTGCCTGTGCTCCCCACATGGCAAGATAAGGTGCCATGAAGGATGCTATCGCCTTCACGAACTGCCCGAAGGTAAGTGTCGATGCGAGGTTGCCGCCTTTCATCACCGTTGAAACCAGCGGATTCAGCGATGTCTGCATCAGTGCATTGCCGATACCGAGCAGCGAGAACGACACGAGCATCAGTCCGTACGACTCGCCGAAGACGGGCAGGAGCAGTGAGAGCAGTGTGACGACAAGGCTGAGCAGCACCGTCTTCTTGCGTCCGATCTTGTTCATCAGCATTCCCGTCGGGACGGAGAAGATGAGGAACCAGAAGAAGACGAGTGACGGAAAAACATTGGCGGTGGAGTCTGTCAGATGCAGATCGTCCTTTACATAGTTGGATGCAATACCCACCAGATCGACAAAGCCCATGGCAAAGAAGCAGAGCATGACAGGCAGCATTGCGAGTTTATTGGTTTTCGACATAACGTTTAAATTTTTAGTTTGTTTCGTATTGATTGTATGATTGTCGGCGGTCATGAGTCGGTCAGCCTGTTTTGACTGTCGCGTCCAGACCGTCTCCGTTTCGGTTGCAAAGGTAGGCCTTTGCGGTGGAAGCGGCTTGGAAATTCCGTTCATTCAACGCAACAAATGTTACGCGGTTGATTTTTTACAGCTGAACGAACGGAATGCGATATGCCGGCAATGATGCCGGCTACTTCTTCAGGGCATGGACTGTTACCTTGCAGCCTTTCGCCGTAATCCTGTCGTAGGGCCTTGACGGAAAAACAAGGTTGGTCATCGCCATCCTGCCCTCCCCATCGAAAGCCTCGATGCTGCAACGGTCGATGAAGATCTGCAGCGTCTTGACCTTTCCACAGGTCGGCGCAACAGTCGTCGCTTTGAAGTCGTTGTTGAAATCAGCCTGTCCACTCGCATTGCGGTCCATGCTGAACGTGCCGTTCTTGCCGTCATACGCCATCACCACTTTCTCTCCCTTATCGTTGCTCAATACGATGGATGCATTGTCCCTGATACCTGTCACCTCCAGATAAGCGGCAGCCTGCAGTCTGCCGGAAGGCTTCTTTTCAAATGCCGCATAGACCTCCGGAGCCGGTTTCACGCTGACATAGTCTTCCCCCCCATAGCTGAACAGACCAAGTTCGCGCGGCAGACCGTTGGCAGACCGGTACTGCTGTGTCGGCACCTGATTGGCATACTGCCAGTTGCTCATCCATGGAAGGACGACAATCCGGCCGTCAGGAGCATTGCTGAAAGACACTGTCGCATAGTGGTCCTTGCCGTAGTCCATCCACTTTGTCACCTCCGGCTTTGACTCGCAGGTGAACTTATGGCCGTCGAACGAACCGACAAAATACTGGGTGGCACTGCCGCCGAACGGTCCGCCGGGGTTGATGTTGCAGACAAGGACCCACTTGCCGCTCATCTTCAAGAGGTCAGGACACTCCCATACGCCCCCATGATTACCGTATCCTTCACCGAAGCTGCTCTCGTATTTCCAGTCCTTCAAGTTCTTGGAACTGTAGATGTCCATCTGCTGTCCGGCAGCAAGGATGAGAATCCACTGCTGCGTCTCTTCGTGCCAGAAGACATTGGGGTCGCGGAAATCGGGTACATCACTTGTAATGACAGGATTGTCAACATACTTCCTGAAAGTCCGCCCGTTGTCCGTGCTGTAAGCGATACTCTGTGTCTGTGCAGCCCCGGCCGATGTATAGAAAGCGACGACAGCATCCTTACCGAATCCTGCTGTATTCTCCTTGTCCACCACACAGCTTCCACTGAAGACAGTCCCAAGAGCATCTGGCCGGATAGCCTCTCCCTGATGCTGCCAGTGTATGAGGTCGGGCGAAGTACTGTGCGCCCACGTCATGTTCTCCCACTGTGAACCGTATGGATTATATTGGTAGTAGAGATGCCATGTCCCATCCTTATAGAACATACCGTTCGGGTCGTTCATCCAGCCGTAAGCCGGTGTATGATGGTATTCAGGGCGGAACTTCTCACGGTTCTCCGTATCGAAGAAACTCGTCTCCTTGATTTCTTTCCAGCAGGCAAAGTCACGGATAAGTCCCGTCGTACGCCTGTCACCGGTAAACTGGATGTCGAGCAGAACGTCACCTCCGAACTCGCTTACATCCAGCGGAACGGTGTAGTCGGTCTTGTTGACTGCCAGTTTGCAGTTGAGTTCCTTGACCACCTGGTTGTCTTTGATAATCCGGATATGTGCGAGACCCTCGTCTTCCTCCACAGGGAGGAGAACAAACTTCTCGGCAGTCTTCACCCGCTTCATAGCGTGGTTCTGACTTAAGAATGTCTGTGCGTGCATAAGCGTCGTACTTGTAAGCAGGCAGACTGCCATGCTTCTGATCTTTCTGTTCATTATAGGTCGTTTATTGAGTAATTCTGGTTTTCTGTCGGCAAAGATAAGCATTAATCAGACAGATAGGTTGCAAAAATCGTTCACACAGTGATAAGTTTTGTTACATTCAACAATACTGGCACTGTACGAACGATTCTTCCTTGTCTATCCATCCAATATCCTGACACGCCCCAAGACCTCTCCGAGACAGCCGGACAGACTCTGAATGCATCCGATATGCCTATCAGTAATTCTGCTTTCCCAAGCCTGAACAATGGACATCGTGTCTTCTTTGCCGATGAAATGGATGTTTTTGTTACTGGTTCATCGGGGTTAATACCGGCTCACGGAAAGATTGCTGACGGTGATGCTGCCACCATAGTTGTTGATGCTCCAGCAGTTCTTCTGTATTCCGTAGATGCGGTTGGTGTAACAGCACATGTCGTTGATATACATCACGGCGATGCTGTTGTCTGTGCAGATGGTCACATGATAGACGTTGTCAGCAGGCCGGGTGAAGTTATATCCATCGATTCCAGCGATGAAACCGCGTCCGGCCTTGCCCTCTTCTTCGAAGTTGACCTTGCGCACCTGGTCGTTCTCTGGGTTGACTACCATGGAGTAATACTTCTCCGAGTCGCCGCCACGGACGAAAGACACGCCGAACTTGTCCGTGTTGCCGGAAGTCGTGACGGTAAAGGAAATCCTGTTATGATAGCCCAGCCGGCTGAAGAGTAGGTAGGAATCGCCCGAGAGCTTATAGCCTCCGTCAATGCTCTCCACGCCCTTTTCACTCTGTGCCATCACCTTCGTTTCCTGCTTCTGGCTGTATTTTCTGCCGACAGCCTCCACTTCCCCAAGCGTCAGCGTGCCGTCAGCGTGCTGGACAAGACGGTGGACGACAAGATTGCCCGCCCATTCAGGTTCGCCAGGCGCAGCGCCGACAGCCGTATTGTCCTTGCCGGGGCGGGTAGGACACCAGCCCCAGATGTAACGGTTCTGACCGTCGCCGGCGGTCTTGCCGGCGTAGAAGGCACGGCTGTCGAGGAAGCCCTCGTGGCTGTCGGGCCACAGACCGGCATCGTTCCGGGTGCAGGCTTTCAGCTCTTCAAGGCTTTTCCCCTTGAAATACTGTACACGACGGATCGCAGAATGCTTCTCACTGTAGACGAGATACCACCAATCGCCCATCTTGAAGACATCCGGGCATTCGTAGAAACGGTCCCACATCATCGTCATGAAGGTACCGGCACTGGTCCATTGCCTGAGGTCCGGCGAAGTAAACTCGGCCAGATGCCCTTTGCTGCCCTGCTGTGTCGCCACCAGCATGTGCCAGAGATTATCGTCGCCCCTGAACACGAACGGATCACGAAAGTCGTTCTTGCTGTATCCGTAGTCGTCACCCTTGAGCCGGAAAGTGCGGTTCTTCGTCCATGTCTTGAAGTCGGCCGACGTCGCCATCATCACCATCTCCCCGTTGTCAGCCGCCGTCGGCTGATAACGATGCCCGGTATAGAAGGTATAGTAAAGTCCGTCAGCATCGTTGTAGACCGTCGACCCTGTACCCAAAGCGGCATCCTGTTCGTTGATGCCACCGCAGTGGATCAGCTCGCCGAGCGACTGATAGCTGGCGGCATCCTTTGTCTCTACCGCCCAGATGGGGTGATAAGTACCCGCCTGGTTGGGGCGGAAATCCTGCAGATAAAGCACCTTGAAGTCCTTAGCCTTCGGGTCGTAGAAAGGCATCGGGTCGCCTACATAGCCTACGGCAGGCTTGTAGTAAGTCGTCTGTGCCGGTTCATCCGTCGACTGGAAATAGTCTGTCGTGTTCCAGTCTTTTTCTTCAGCGACAGTCGTTTCGTCGCTGCAGCCCGCCAAAGGGGCTGCCAATGTTGCGGCAAGAGCGAGTGAATATATCATTGTTTTCATTTGCTTCTGTTCTGTTGTTAATTGTTCATAAGGTAGTTGAAGGCGTTCAGGGTCATCCTGGCGATGTTGTCGTGATAGTAAGAAGCCACGTCGTCAATACTGTACCAGTCGTAACAGCCGGAGCCGATACAGAGTATCTTTCCCTTTGTCCCGTTGGCCGAGAACTCCCATGCCACTACGGCACCGTCACCGCCGTAAGCAATGTCCTGTGCGCCGGTCTCTGCACGCCACTTGCCGTAATCAGCGTAGCCTCCCCAGTCGGCACCGATGTGCCACTGGGCAGTAGAGTTGGTGATGCGGTAGCCGGCATCACAGGTATAGACCACGTTCGGCTCGCCATTCTTCATGACGAGGTTCTGGAAGAGCGGGTGATTCGTATGTCCCTGGATGAAGAAGTTCCATGGGCCGTTCACCTTTTCGGCATCCGCCTCGTTCTGCCCCCAGCAGTTGTTCGGAACAGCGTTGTTGGCGACAGCACCGATTTCCGCCGGCATATTCGTTGCATAACGGGTGAAAAGGAAGGAGCCGCCGTTGTTGTAATAGTCGCGCAATGCTACAGCAGCATCGACAGCTTCGGGGGCAGAATGCTCGAAGGCTTCCTTGCCGTCGACACCGCCGTCCTTGTGGTAATGCCACCAGATGACCTTGCATGCGCTGAGATCGACAGTACCGTTCTTGATGTCCTTGAACGACACGTAGAGTGAGTTGGGGATGTTCTGCAGCATCCATTTGCAGGCGGTCAGTTCCTCCGGGTTGAGGTCGTTCATCGTAGAAGCCAGTCCTACGAACACGGCCGACGGCTTGCCGATAGCCGTTACGGTCACGGTATAAGTGGCAGAGGCGGTGTTGTTCCTGACCGTATAGGTCACAGGAGACGTGAAGTCTGTGGCAACGCCTGATGCGGGGCTGACAGTCGCATGGGCACTGAGCGTCAGCGTAGGCGTCAGCGCATGAAGGTCGAGCGTGTTCGGGACATAGACGGCAATGGTCTTGTGTGTCTCGTCGATCACTCCGTTGTAGATGCCGTTGATCTTGAACGACGTGATCTTGGCTTCGTCACGCATCACCCTGAGTGTCCAGTCGAGGAACACATCACCGTTCCTGACGCTCAGCAGCTGGGGTGTCGTCATGTTGAGCTTGTCGCCCTCCTTGATGTTACTGACCGCTCCGCTGCTCAATCCGAGCCGGCTGACCGTCATGTTCGAGATGTCGTAAGTCTCCGGAACACGCACGGTAATCGTGCGGGTCGTCTGGTCGACTGTTCCGGCATAAGTGTCCAGTGCGACAGTATCCACCGAACAAAGTCCATTCAACTGCAGGTCGGAAACATTGTCATCGCTGCAGCTGCCCAAAGCCAAAAGGGCGATGAGACCGATGAAAAGTGTTGTTATCTTCGTCTTCATGATTACCATTCTCCTATGTTTTGTGTGTAATGTCCGTTGGAAGCCGCTATCTGTGCATAAGGGATGGGCAGGTACTCGTTCTTGTTCCTGGTGAAGTGGGCACTGCTGTAGATGGAGCAGTTGTCAGCCTCTTCGGCAAAGTACTTGTTCAGGACGGTCGCAGCCTCACCCCATCTTACGAGGTCGAAGAAGCGTTCCGACTCCATTCCCATCTCCAGACGGCGTTCCATCTTGACGATACGGAGGGCTTCCGCCTGGTTGTATGTACCTGTATACGGTGCGATGTTCAGCCTGACACCGTAGTCCGTCTGATAGTTGCTGATAGCCCCCGTGCTCTGCTTGGCACGGTTGCGGATTTCGTTGACGAGGCCGATGGCTTCGTTGATACGTCCGTCGTTCAGCTGTACCAATGCCTCCGCACGTTCCAGAAGCACGTCGGCATAACGGAAGACGATGCGGTTCTCCGATGTGCCCCACCATGCACCCTTCTTCAGATAAGGACTTTCAGGGTCTACATTCTGCTTCAGGGTGACATAGTAGCCGTAGAGTCCGTTGCTCCGGCTCCATACGGCACTGCGGTCCATGATGTACTTGGCATTGAACTCGTAGGGCAGTCCGGGGATGCCGACCGTCAGGAAAAGGCGCGGGTCGGCATAGTCGGTTGTCTTGTCATAGTCCTTGTTATTGAAAGTACCGATATAAGGATGCCCGTCAGCATCCGTACGGTAAGCGTTGACAAGATTCTGGCTGGGCTTGTAGAAGTCGCAGCCACCGTCCGTCACACCGGGGATGTTCGGCACGATCAGTCCGTAACTCCAGTTCAGATTGCCGTTCTTCGTGCCGTCATTGATGGAATATTGCATAGCCCACAGGCTCTCCTTTCCGTTCTCAAACTGCGGCTCAGGACGGAAGTTGTTGTGGAAGTCGCTCTCCAGACCATATCCTCCGGCTGCGTAGATGGCAGGATCGCTGAATTCGACAGCCTTCTGCAGGTCCTCCTTGGAAATGGCGGTCACCTCATTCGAGTTCTCGTCGTCCTGATGGTAAGCCTTGTACATATAGACCTTGGTGAGGAATGCCGCAGCGGCGGCCTTCGTTGGACGCCCCTTGTCTGCCTGACGGACAGGCAGCGTCTTGTAGGCTTCCATCAGGTCGTCGATGATCAGCTGCCAGCCCTGGTCGTTCGTATAGGCACGGTTGGAGAGCGTGTTGTACTGCTCCGTACTCAGGGTAGCATCCATGATGAACGGTATGTTCTTGTACAGACGCTTCAGAAGGAAATGCCCGTAGGCACGGAGGAACTTCATTTCGGCCAGACGTTCCGCCTTCTGCGGATAGA
Organism: Prevotella denticola; assembly: GCF_900454835.1. Lineage (GTDB taxonomy): Bacteria > Bacteroidota > Bacteroidia > Bacteroidales > Bacteroidaceae > Prevotella > Prevotella denticola. The sequence goes on from NZ_UGTM01000001.1 coordinate 1,733,111, forward strand.
CGGCTGCATCGGTCTGGTCGAGCAGTGCAATGGCCGTATTCACACGTGAGATGCAGTTGTACAGCCGCTGCCACATATCGCTGATGTTCCAGTTCGTCGTCAATACGCCCTGCTCCACCTCCAGCTGATGGAACACGTCGCCGTCGCTCGTGCCGTTGCCGCCCTTGTAGGCATCGTCGCTGCGTACATCGAAGTTCCACATGGAGAAGGAGGAGTTGATGTCCTCTGCCGAGATGTAGATGGCATACGCCGAGATGACAAGCTCGTCAACATGGTTTGCTTCCTTCACCTGTTCGTCGCTCAAGGTTGCCTGCGGCTTCTGGTCGTCCAGGAAGTCTGAACAGCTGGTCATGCCTAACGCTGCAAGCATAAGTGCTGAATATATTATCTTTTTCATTGTTGTTGTTTAAATTAGGATATTACTGCTGTCTGAAAGACTGTCTTCTTTCAGGTTCCGTTTTCAGCTTCTTGTGTACAGCCGGACAGCTGTCTGTCCCGTGTTCCCAGTACCTGGGAATCCTGTTCCCAAGGCTCGGGAATCCTGTTCCCGGTGCTTGGGAATCCTGTTCCCGACCGGTTGGGAACAATGCTGTCCGGCCGTCTTTTCAGAAGGTGACATTAATGCCGAAGGTGATGTTGAGCGGAATCGGATAACCGTAGTTCGGGTTCTCCGGGTCGACCCCCGTGAAGTTCTTGCTGTGAATGCTCAGCAGATTCTGTGCACTGACATAGAAGCGCAGACGCTGCATGGCAAGACGGCCGGCCACACTCGCCGGGAGGTTATAGCCCAGCTGGATGGTGCGCAGCTTCAGATAAGACCCGTTTTCAACCCAATAGGTCGATACACGCTTCTCATTGTTGTTATCGGAGAGTGACAGTGCCGGGATGTCACTTCCCGGATTTTCCGTACTCCAGGCATCGAGAAGGCGGTGTCCCTTGTTGAGGAAGCCGATGTTGAGACCGGCCCAGATATCTGTCTGCTTCTTCAGGTCGGAGATGATGTCAACACCCTGTACTCCCTGCCAGAACATCGTGAAGTCGAAGTTCTTGTATTCAAGATAGACATTGAAGCCGTAGGAGAAGTCCGGTGTCGGGTCGTAAATCCAGTCCTGGTCAGCCTCCGTGATGACGTTGTCGCCATTGAGGTCCTTCCAGCGCATACGTCCCAGTGCCGCACCGTCCTGTCTTGCGTGATTGTCTATTTCGTCCTGGCTCTTGAAGATGCCGTCGGCGACATACCCTACCTGCGCTCCCATCGGATGACCGATAACGCTCTTCACGCCGTTGCCGCCGAATGTACCGTTGGCAGCGACCGTTGCCGGGAGGGCCGTAATCTTGTTGCGGTAGGTGCTGATGTTGCCCGTAATGTCATAATGGAATCCGCCGGAGGTCGTCTTCCGGTAGCCTGCATTGAACTCAACGCCACGGTTTTCCATCTCGCCGGCATTGATCCACTGCGTGCTGCCTTCGCCCATCGCCGCGATACCCGCCATCTGCACGAGAATGTCCCTGGTCTTCTTGTAATACCAGTCGAAGCTGCCATAGAGGGTGGCGTTGAACAGGGAGAAGTCCAGACCGAGGTTGGTCTGCGTGGTCGTCTCCCACTTGATGTCGTTGTTTCCGAGCTGATTGCGCTTGAAGCCGCTGGGAAGCTGGCGTCCGCCGTTCGTTCCGGCAATGTCGTAGGAGGTCCCGTAGCTCTGTCCGCCGTTCTCGTTCACGCCGTAGTTGCTGACGTAGACGGTGTAACGGGCGATATTTGAAATCTCCTGGTTACCGGTCGCACCCCATGAAGCACGCAGCTTCAGGTCGTTCAGCCACCGTGCCGCTTTCAGGAACTTCTCCTGATTGATGCGCCAGCCCAGCGATACAGAGGGGAATGTTGCGTACCGGTTATTCTTTCCGAAGCGGGAAGAGCCGTCATAACGAAGGGTGAAAGAGGCGAGGTACCTGTCAGCATAGTTGTAGTTCAGCTTGCCGAAGTAGGAAACAAGCGAATAACCGCCGCCGCCGCCGTAAGCCTGCGCCGTGCCTGTACCGGCATCCGGCCACATATAGTCAGGGTTCAGAATGAGGTAGTCTTCCTTGTAACCGGAGAAGTAATTGTCGTCTTCACGGTTCAGCTCGATACCTGCCATGGCATCGGCGTGATGCTTCCCAGCCTGGAAGTTATAGGTCGCAACGGCATTCCACATCCATTTCGTCCAGTGTTCCTGCTTCGCCTCGACGGCGTTCTTGGGATTGGCCACGTTTCCTTCCGTGACAGGATAGGTGAAGAAACGCTGCTGCTTCTGAGCATAGTCCAGACCGAAAGTTGAGCGGAGGTTGAAGCCTTTGAAGAGATGGAGATTGACGTAGGCATCACCGAAGGTACGCCAGTAGATGTACCGGTTGTCGCTGTTGCGGTGAAGACGTGCGACAGGGTTCTCACGGTCGGGATAGCCGCCTACAGGACCTGCGTAGTCGCCTTTTTCCGTGTAGACCGGGAGTGAGGGGTTGAACTGCAGTACATTTTCGAGGAAACCTCCCGGTGCCTGTACCTCGGAGGTACGGTTCAGAGTGAAGTGCTCGCCGATGGTCAGCACGTCCTTGATGAGCTTGTACTCCGTATTCATGCGGGCCGAATAGCGGTCGAAGTCGGACGACTTGATGATGCCGAGGTTCTTGTAGTAGCCCAAAGAGAAATAGGAAGCATGGCGGTCGGAACCGCTGCTTACCGCAACATTGTAGTTCTGGACGACACCTGTGCGGGTCGTCTCGTCGAACCAGTCGGTATCAGCAGCCGGGGTCGTGCCTGCCGCATCAAGATACTTGCGCATCGTGACGGCATTCAGCACCGGATTCCCCTGTGCATTGTAGCCCCAGTCGTAACGGTAACCCAGACCGTTCGTATTCGGGTCCATGCCGTCATTGACGTATGCCTGCCACATTACCTGACCGTACTCCCTGGCATTGAGGACGTCCATCTTGTGTGCATACATGGAGGCGGCAACAGAAGCGTCGATGTCGACTTTCACCCTGCCTTCCTTGCCTTTCTTGGTTGTGATGATGATCACACCGTTGGCCGCACGGCTACCGTAGATGGAGGCGGAAGCCGCATCCTTCAGCACCTGCACGCTTTCTATGTCGCTGCCGTTCAGTTCGTGCATACCGGCTTTGGTAGGCACGCCGTCAATGATATAAAGAGGATCGTTGTTGTTCAGCGTTCCGATACCACGGATACGGACAGTGGCCGAACCGGAAGGAGAGCCGTCTGCCGAGATGTTCATACCCGGAACACGGCCCTGCAGTGCCTTCATGGGGTTGTTCTCGTTCTGCTTGGCCAGTTCGTCGACGCTGACCACCGACACGGCGCCTGTCAGGTCGGCCTTGCGCTGGGTGGTGTAACCGGTCACGACCACCTCGTTCAGCTCGCTGGCGTTCGTCTTCAGCTGCACTTTCAGTCCCGTCCCGGCTTTCAGCTCCACATTCTTATATCCTATATAAGATACAACGATTGTGGAACCCTGCGGTGCCTTGAACGCAAAATTACCGTCAATGTCGGTGACGGTTCCATTGGAAGTACCTTTCTGTACGACCGATGCACCGATGACAGGTTCTCCCTGTTCGTCCATCACCTTTCCGCTGACATCTGTGTTTTGCGCCATTGCCCCGGCACAACACAGCAGAAACAGCAGACTCGTGATTACTCGCGATAAATGTCTCATACTTTTAATAGTTAGTAATACGATGTTTTGTAATTAGTCTTCTGGCTGCAAAGATAAATAATATAGAAAGCCTTTCTAGAATAATTACCGTTCAAGGAGTAAAACAAATGTTTCGTGTAACAATACTCGAACCTTTTGTCAAGAATCTTAAAGCCGGCAGATTCCCGGCGGTCATACGCATACAGGCGGGACAGAAGGGGACGGACAGGCTGCCGCCGGTCGTTCATCTGTCCCTGGCATCGTTAGGGTACATCCCGAATTCCTGTCTGAAGCAAGTAGTGAAATAGCCCGGCGTAGAGAAGCCGACGCTGAAGGCTATCTCCTGGATGGTGCCGTCCGTCGTCTTGAGCAGACGGCAGGCCTCCTGCAGACGGGTCTTGCGGATGAGTTCATTAGGCGTAAGCCCTGTCAATGCTTTTACTTTACGGTACAGCTGCACCCTGCTTAGTCCCATTTCATCGCCGATATCCTCCACTTTCAGCTTCGGGTTAGCGATATTGCGGTGCAAAGTATCGTTGAGCATACGGATGAATTCCCGGTCTCTTCCACCCAAGGGAGAGGGTCTGTTTTCACCGGTTCCATCAATATCGTTACTTGCAAAGAGCTGATGCAGCCGCTTGCGGTTCTGCAGAAGATTGCCGATACGGACCTTCAGCAGTTTCCCGGAAAAGGGCTTGGTGATATAAGCGTCGGCTCCCGTAGCATAGCCTTCAATACGCTGCGACTCCTGCGAACGGGCGGTAAGAAGAAGTATAGGGATATGTGCGGTGAGCGTCTCGTCCTTGATACGACGGCACAGTTCCAGCCCGTCCATGACCGGCATCATGACATCACTCACGATGAGATCGGGTATATTCTCCTTTGCAAGCTGCAGCCCCTGCCTGCCGTCAGAGGCGAGAAGCACCCGATAAGTGTCCTGTAACGTCAGCTGGAGATACGCCCGGATATCCTTGTTGTCGTCTACGACAAGCACCGTCATGCGGTCGTCGTCGGCATTGTCCATTATCTGTCGTCGCAGATTGTCCTTCCGTACTCCGTCCGTGTTGTCATCGACAAGTTCTTCCATGATATGCTCGTCTTCCGTCAGACTTCCGGTAATGCGGAGCAGGGTGCGGGTGTTGCCGTACGCCATTTCCAACAGCTGGCGAAGCTCTCCCTTCACCTGCGGCAGACAAAGCGCACGTGCCAGCGGATCGACGACCAACGTCAATGGGGTACGCAGTTCGTGACTGGCACGGGTGAAGAAGTCGATACGCTGCTCGGCCAGTTCCTGTGTCTTTCGGCTGACCCGGTTCTTTTCCTTCATATAACGGTAGAAGACGACGATCGTTGTCAGCAGCAGCAGGATGACGACTGCGGAGAGAACGATGATCATACGCTGGCTCTGTGCTCTGCGGATATAGGTGTCAATCTGGTTGTAGATTGTATCGAGGTTTTTGCTCTGTTCCTCTATCTCCTGGTTCTGCATGGTGACGACCTCCGCGTTCTCGGCCGTTACAATCGTCGAATGCAGCAGGTTCTCCCGCTTGTAGGGGCGGTGTGTAAGAATCTTCATGGCAAGTGAGACGATAGCCTCGCCTTTGGTGGGATAGATGAAAGTACCGTTGAGGATTCCTTTGCGCACATAATCGATTCCCTCACCCGGTCCCGGCAGTCCGTCGATACCGACAAACTTCATGCTCCGTGTCTTCCCCGCTTCCTTGGCTGCCAGGTAGGCACCGTACGCCTCACCGTCATTGTGTCCGAAGACATAGTCTGCCGGCTTGCCACTCCTCAGATAATCCGTCATCAGTCTCCGGGCTGTTGAAGTCTTCCAGTCGCCATGGATGGTATGAACTGTGATGCGAGGGAAAGAGCGCATGACCTCCATAAAGCCTTTGTGCCGTTCGCTGACAGGCGACGAGCCGTCCAGTCCGGTAATCTCTACAACGTCTCCTTTTCCTTTAAGACTGGCGGCAATGAACCTTCCGATGATACGTCCTATCTCCACGTTGTCCGACCCGATGTAAGCCGTATAATTGCGTGAAGCCGTCTTGCGGTCGTAGACAATTACGGGAATCCCGCTCTTGTAAGCCCGGTCAATGGCCGGCGTAACGGTCTCGATGTTGCTCGGTGCCACCACAAGAAGGTCTACCTTCTCCCTGACCAGCGAGTCAATCTGTCTCACCTGACGGTCGTCCTTGTTGTCGGCATTGGTTATCCTGACCTCGACATCGCCATACTGATACTGTCCGATACGTATCTCCCGGTTTACCTTCTTCCGCCATCCGTCATCGCTGCACTGGGACACACCGATAGTGTAACGCGGTGTCTCACTGCAGGACATAAACAGAAACAGGAGAATCAGCAGGCTGCATAAGTGTCTTGGTTTCATGAGGCAAGATAGTTTATGGTTGTTCGTATTGTGCTACAAAATTACACAAAACATTTAACTTTACAGCCATCTTGATGCAGAAATAAATCCTTGCTTTGCTGCCTGACACTTAGCCTGACGGTTCTCCTGTCTTTCTGTTGAAATACTGATGGCATCGACTGTCAACTGTCGCCCGTAAACTGTCAGCTACCTGACAATCCGCTTCTTTCCGTTCTGAATGTAAAGACCATGAGGAAGGCTTCTGCCATTTCCCATGTCGTTTCCCATCTGTTCTCCCTGAAGGTTATAGACGGCCTTGCATCCATTCGGGATACGCATTGATGTCAGTCTGACTCCAGTTGTCCCCTTGTTGTCAATCACTGAAGCCTGCACATTCCTGACAGTTGTCATCCCATCGGAAAAGAGGCTCACGCCGTCTGCCGCATCATCAGTCGGGAAGAGACGTACGGAGAAAGCGTAACTGTCATTGACGAAAACATCCAGAATACTATGGTCGAAAAAGATGTTGAGCTTCACATCCGTATTCCTGATGTTTACAGGCAGGAAACCTCTGTACACTCCGTTGTACGTTCCGTTGTCGTTGGACCTGCGGGCCATGGCGGCTACGTTTACCGTCACGCTGTTGTCGTTAGGGTCGACAACGACCTTTGCACCGTCGAGGAACTGAATGCCAAAAGCAGCATGAGCAGCCGAGAACGTTGCGTTTACCATGAAGGCACGTCCGCTTACTGGAGTCAGTGATGCCGTACCGTTCAGCTGGAAAGCTGGCTTGTTGACGCTTGCACCGATGCGGAGACCAGCCACGGCCACATCATAAGGCTTCTGCATAAGCATGCCGTCAGCCGAAAGAGTCACTTCTCGCGGGAAGCTGTAGGTATGTGCCCATCCCATGTCGTAGTTGTCTTCTGACCGCAGCTTGTCTGGTACGATACCCATGAGTATCGTCCTGCCGTCTTTCTGCATGATACTCGGAGACAGTAGTCCATAACCGTCGTGGCTGCTTCCTTCGAGTTCCAGCTGATGTGGTGTCGGGCTGTCAGGGTTGAAAGTCCCATCCACATTGATGTTCCCTGTCCAGTAGAGTGTACGCACTCCACCGCCCGTGTTCAGTGGTGTTGCGGTAAAAAGCCACTTGTTTCCCATCCTGGTTACAGTCGGCATCTCCCAGAACGTACCGGACATCGTGGTATTAGTACCCTGAAAAAATATCTTTCCGTCATTACTCCACGTGCCATTGACGAGACGGTGCAGCGTGCAGGCCCCCACTCCGTTCTTTGCTGCACCCACAACGATATATTTCTCCCCGTTGGCTTCAAAGTAAAAAGGATCACGGAAGTCGTCGCTCAGCCCCTGCGGACAGCCGTCGATGATGACACCTTTCTTGTTCCATTCCGCCAAGTCCTCATCAACAGGCTCAGCCTGGATGATACGCGCTCTGGCATTGTCAACACCTGTATAGATGATATTCGGTTTTCCATTGACCAACATCAGTGCACCGCTCCAGCAACCTTTCAGATCGTAGTTCTCACCCGGTGCAACGGCAATCCGCTCCTCCGTCCAGTCGGTGAGGTTCTTACTCGTGAGATGTCCCCAGTGTAGATGCGCCATGTAAGGGCCGTTGGCATTTTTCTGGAAGAATACGTGGTACTTGCCGTTATAATAAGTCAGGCCGTGTGTCTCATTCGTCCAGTTGGCAGCCGGCATACCATGGTATATCGGACGGAACTGGTCTTTTGCAAATCGGGTAGCTGCGACTGGGAAAGAAGGGGTATCATTCTTAACATCCATTTCAGCATGGGTCAATACCTTATTATATATATCAATATCATCAATAATCCCATTAAAGACATTCAGGTTAAATGGTCCTGCCTTTAGCTCATCTCTTGATTTACCTATATATATATCACCATTGCCTGGCGTGAAATCATTATTGATGGTACGTTGTGCCACCTGCTTACCATTATGATAAAGTATTAACTTCCTAGCATTTCTGTCAATCGTTGCAACCAAGTGATTCCATGTATAAGTTGGCAACTTAGAATCAGACTTAAGAATGGTTTCCCATCCACCTACATAGCAAACAAATCGCCAGTCACCTTGTGATGATAATTGGAAGGAAAAGCCCTTCTTAGCAGTCCTGTCAAGGTCTCCTGCAATGGTCGTATAGGTCGGAGTATTTTCTGCTTCATTGATATTCATAATCGGGTAAGTCTCAATGGCACACCATATAGAGAAACTGACAGCCTTTGTTTTGACACCTGACATATCAGTTGTGGCTATTCCATAACTTGAATACCCATCCGTACGCAGCCCTTCACCTATAGCCGCAGACACATACTCGATAGGATGAACTCCTTTCCATGTAATATTGTTGTCTGTCCCATCCAATGATAGATGTATGTCTTTCTCATCAGGAAAGGCCGCATCCTTGTCACGGAGATAGGAAAGGGAGTTATATGTCAATTTCCAAATATTATCCTGATAGAGATTGTTCGTTTTATTCTGTTGAAATTCGTATGCACCTATACCGTTCACCAAAACACTTCCCTTGTATTCTCCTGTTGGTAGAAACTCGATAAGTCCAGTACAGGCAAAGTCTGTTACATGCTGCCATGTCCCAAGCACAGACGATATTGTCTTTGTTTCAAAATCATAAACTTTATCTGGGGTTTCCGTTAGCTCGTAACTTTTGCAATTGAAGTCCCACATACAATTATGGTCTTCTTTTATGCCATCGCCTATCATTGGATAAACCGTGTGACCGTAGTTGAATGTCCCTGTCCGTAATCCAGCATAGATGGCATGGCATGTATGATCATAAAGGCTTCCGATAACCCCATTGATACCCCATGTATCAGGATTATTTCCACCTATGCCATTCCCATAAATATTTGGCGCATACTTTGACTCAATTCTACCTATCATAGAGACAATCTGTGCAGCCTCTTTTGTAAGATAAAGATTTCCTCCAGCCTTGACATAATTAGAAAGAGCACTGATTGTATCCCAATCAAATGGAAGACTTCCTTTTTTCAATCCGACACGATCGATGTTTACCCAAATAACCTTTGTTTTAGAGGGATTTATATTTATGATGTCATGGGGTCTTAATATCTTCCCATCTAATGTTGCCGCATTGTTTTCAAACCATTCCTGTGCAGCTTTCTCATCATCATCTGCTAATAGTTCATTGGGAATTAAAAAACCAATGCGCTGTGCTGTGGCCGTTGAAAATCCAAAGAACAATGATAATAATGATAATATGGTTATAGAAATTAGCTTTTTCATATTGTTTATATTGTTACATCCGTATAAGGGATAGACATTCTCAACAATTAGACGAATAACTATCATACTATGTTACAAAGGCCTTTCTTGTAATACAGATGGTCTTCGCACAAATGTATATTAACCGTCTACTTCAGATAATCAATGCAGTTCTTTGTGAATCGCTCAATATTACCTTGATAAGTATTCGCAGTGCCGTTCTCATCCCATTCGTAGGCAGAGAGACCGATGGCAATGATACGCCCGGCATAGGTAGCTGTGGGATTGAACTCAACCACACCGGCACAGCAGTAGTCCTCAACGTGTCCCCATGTAGCAAGCACGGTCGAACTGGTTTCGCCTTCAAATGCCTTCACTACATTGCCGGCAGCCGGTGATGTCTGCGGCAGTCCATAGGCATTCAAATCCCACATACAGTTGTGGTCCTCACGCAGCCCAGGCCCTTCCAGTCCGAAAGTCTCGTGTGGATAGTCGTGATTGACGGTCAGACCTTCAAATGCCTTGTGTGAACGATGGTCGTATGGTTCCGCCTGCCCGACACCGATGACGGTCTGCATAGTCCAATTGTCTGTACCTACCCCACCTTCTCCAGCACTGAATATGCCTGGTGCAAAGCGGTCTCTGATTCTACCGATAGCAACGGCAAGTTGTGTTGCGTGTTTCGTCAAGAGTAAGTTTCCACCGTCCTGTACATATTGTTTCAGTGCAGCAATAGCTTTGTTGCTGACAAGTTCGGCAGGCAAGTTCTCCCAGCCCTTAGCCAATCCTACACGGTCAATCTGAATCCAGATAGTGCTATACTCATCAGGATACAGGTTGTCAAGATCAGCAGGTGTGAGGATAACCCCATTGGCGTAAGTCTTTTTAAACCATGTAGCAGCAGCTTTCTCATCATCATCTTGAATGTCATTTACGTTGCTGTATGGAATCAGATAGCCCACCTTGGTATTTGCGGTGTAGGTAATGTTCTTTGTAACGGACTGTCCCTCGGACACCCGTCCGTCTGCATAACGTGCCTTGACCGTATAGACAAGATCCTGGTTGACAGCTACATGCTTGTCCAGATAACTAGTGAAGAGACTGTCCTTGCCAATGATCAGGTGTTCGCCCAGCGCATCGGTCTTGTATAGGTTTACGCCGACAGCCTCGGCCGGATTCGTCCAGCTGAGCGTTACGTTGCGCCCAGCGACATCGGCATTAAGTCCGCTGACCTTCTCGGGGGTCACAGCTGATGGAATATCTACATCCGAACAGGATGTGAGTCCCATGCCCAATGCCATGCAAGCGATGAGACTTGAAAATATTTTTTTCATACTTTTATGATGTTTGGTTAGATTTTCTTCGATTCGTCATCGAAATATGACAGGAAGTAAGGGAGTGATGGATTTTACACGAGTTATACCAATCCGCCTGTCTCCTGCAAGAGCAAAGACAAGATGCCTATATACAATTGGCTTGACTCCTTCAACTCCTCAACTCCCCTATCTCCTTACTTGTACAGTCCCTGTGCGTTGTCAACCTCAGAGACAGGTGCAGGAAGATAGACTTCATTCTCACTGATGCTGCAGCCCGTGTAGTAAGGACGGAGATGCGCCTCGCTCTGCATATAGGTGTTAACCGTCGGTACAACGGTGTTCCAGCGGACGAGGTCGAACCAGCGTTGTCCTTCCATCGCCAGCTCCAGTCTGCGCTCCATGCGTACGGCCTTGCGGGCATAGTCCTGTGTCCAGCCTGCTGCCGAGTATTCGCCTACAAAATAACTTGCCTTGTTCGGGTCGAGGTCGACAGGACTGTAACCGGCATCTACGGAGTGGGCTGCCTTTCGGCGTACCTGATTGATGATGCTGCGTGCGTCGTCGAGATTCTGGTTCAGTTCTATTTCAGCCTCAGCCTTCAGAAGAAGGATGTCTGCATAACGGATGAGAATGAAGTTCAGCGGACTTGCCCCCCAGGGGAATCCTTTGACCATATCCGGCGAAGATGGGTCAATGAGTCCCTTCTTGCCGGAATACTCTCCATAGATGTCCTTAGCACGACACCACTTGTCGTTGTAGATGTGCCCGCGGAACGGGAAGCCGATGCGTCCGACGGTGAAGTCGAGGCGCGGGTCGATGTTGTCGGTATAATCATCTGTCAGCCTGATATCGTTGAACGTGCCGTCAAGGTAAGGCAGTCCGTTTGCATCTGTACGGAAAGCATTGACGAGATTCTGGCTGGCAAGGAAAAAGTCGTCACCGTTGCCGAAGAGGTTGCCGTCGCTGTAGGTGGTATTCAGCAGATTGTTCCAGTTGATGTGGGCGTTGTTGTTGGCTGTTGAGAACTGGATGGCAAGGATCGACTCCTTCTTGTTGTTAAAGGCAATCTTGCTCATGTCTCCGAAGTTGTCGTACAGCTCGTACTTTCCGCTATTGACAACCATGTTGGCGTAAGTCAGCGTGTTGGCATAGTCACCGGTCTGTGCATACACCTTTGCAAGGATGGCGGCAGCGACATATTTGTTGACACGTCCCACCTGCGTAGCGTTCTCCGGCAGCACAGCAATGGCTTCTTTCAGGTCAGTCTCAATCTTCTCATAAATCTCCGCTTTGGTAAATTCGGTATTGGTCTTGCCGTTGGGATTCTCCGTTTCGTCGAAGTAGGCAATGTTCCTGAACACACGGTTGAGGTCGAAATAGAAGTAGGCACGGAGTGTCTTCAATTCTCCCATCAGCTCACGCATCTCCGCCTCTGAGAGCTTCGAGTCCTTGATGGCATTCATGGCCTTGTGTACACGCGAGATGGCGTAATAGTTGTTCTCCCACTTGAAGAGGCAGGTCGGGTTGTCAGAAGAGATGTTACTTACCTCCAGCTGGTGGATGTTACCTTCCATGGAGATGCCTCCTCCGCCTTTGTAGGCATCGTCGGAACGGACGTCGAACACCCAGTTGGTAATAGGACCGGCGAAACTCTCGTTGTTGCCGAAGAAGTGGCATTCAAGTCCGGCATAGGCGGCAGACATGAGCGACTCTATACTGTTGTCGTTGATTTGCTCTTTGGTAATCTCCCCCTTCGGAGCCAAATCCAGTTCACCGTTGCAGGACACAGCGGCAAGAGATAGTGCCAGGACTGCTGCGCCCATGGCTATCTTATTATATTTTGCTTTCATTGCTTAAGTCTTTTTTAATTGCTTTAGAATGTCAGGTTCACGCCCAGAGTGAAGGTTCTCGAACGCGGGTACGGACCGTTGTCGATGCGTGCGCCGTAACCGCCAAGCGGCACCTCCGGATCAAGTCCCTTGTAGCCGGTGATGGTAAAGATGTTCTCAACCTGTCCATATACGCTCAAGGCTGAGGCATGGAGTGCCTTCAGTACAGCATCACTGAAACGGTAAGAGAGCTTGATGTACTTCAGTTTCAGGTAAGATCCGTCCTCAAGAAAGTAGTTGCTCATGCGCACATCGTTGCTGTTGTCGGCCACCGAGAGTGCCGGAATGGATGCGCCTGGATTGCTTGTGCTCCATGCGTCGAGGATGTCTGTGCTTCGGTTGGTACTGACACCGCCGTAGCTCATGAACTCAAGCTGACGCTTCGTGGTGTTGTAGATGTCGAAGCCGAAGTCTCCGGAGAAGAACATATCAAGCGACCAGTTCCTGTAGTTCGCATTAAGGCTCAGGCCAAGCGAGAGGTCCGGGTTAGGGTCGCCGATGACGGTGCGGTCCGCTTCGTTGACGACATCATTCCCGTCCAGATTGCGAAACTTCAGATGTCCCACTTGTTTTACACCGTCAGCATAGGCGGCGTGGTTAGCGACTTCCTCGGCATTCTGGAAGATACCGTCGCAGACGTAGCCATAGTAAACGCCCATCGGCTGTCCCTCCATGATGCGGTAGTCGCCACCGATGGACTTCACCTTGTCATTGAGCTTTGTCACCTTGTTCTTGTAATGGGAGAGGTTCAAACTGCCGTTCCATTGCCAGTCGCCATACTGTGGAGAGTGATAGGCAAGGTTCATTTCCCATCCATGGTTGTCCATGTCACCCGTGTTCATATAGTACTGGGCATTCTCGCCGGCAACGGCAAGTGTCGGAGGAATAGTAATCATATCGCGCGTCTTCTTCCAGTAGTAGTCGAACGACAGGGAGAGAGTATTCTTGAGAAGAAGTGCATCAAAGCCGAAGTTCGTCTGTGTGGTCGTCTCCCATTTGAGGTCCTTGTTACCCATACGCTTGACGGTCATGCCGCCGACGACATCCTTGCCGGTACCGTTGAGGTCGTAGCTTCCATTACCGAGGTTATAGGCATAGGTAGTATAGTAAGCGTAAGGGGAATCGATGGCAGAGTTGCCGTTCTGCCCCCAAGCGATGCGCACCTTCAGGTCACTCAAGACATCGTTTTTGTGGAAGAACTTCTCTTCCGACACACGCCAGGCAGCCGAGAAGGCCGGGAAGACACCGGAGTTGTTGTTCTTGAAGAGACGTGAAGTCTGGTCACGGCGCAATGTCGCACTGAAGAGATAACGGTCCATGAAGTTGTAATCAATCTTTCCGAAGAGAGAGAAGAGTGCCCACTCGCTCTTGTTGCCGCCGTTGGTCTGGGTACCTTCGCCGGCATCGAGTACCATGTAGTCAGCATCCTCAAAGGCATAACCGTTTCGGAAAGCACTGAATCCATCGAACTTGTACTTGATGAATTCCGTACCGAAGAGGAAGTTGAAGTGATGGCGGTCATTGAGGTCAAGCAGATAGTTGGCCGTATTGGTCCATGTGAAAGTGTCGCCTTCACCATATCCACGGTCCACGCTGTTGTTGTCGCTCGCAAGGACTTTGCGACCAAGCGTCTGATTCTTGTACTGTACGTGTTCATAACCAACATTGCTCTTCAAGGTCAGGCCTTTGACAGGATATACTTCCAGATAACCGTTGCCGAAGATACGCCAGCTGCTGTTCTCGTTGTTACGGGCATTATAGATTTCCTGTACCGGGTTGGCGATGTCGGAACTGGCAAGTTTCATCGGCGAGGTGAAGTTGCCGTTGGCATCGTAGACTGGGATGGCCGGGTGCTGACGCATGGCTGTGTAAGGAATACCGCGGTCGGCATTGGTGGAAACACCGAGATTCGACCACTGGCTCACCATGAGGTTCTCGCCTACTTTCACATACTTCGAGATATTGTAATCAGAGTTCAGGCGGACACTATAGCGGCGGTAGAAAGTCTTGTCGATCAAACCGTTCTGATTGATGTAATTGGCACTGAAGAGCATAGAGCCTTTTTCTGATGCGTTCTGTACACTGGCACTGAGATTGTGAGTCCATGCAGGAGAGTAGACCTCATTCTGCCAGTCGGTATCAGCAGTCTTGACCTTATGGTCAGCATCAAGGTACTCGACGAGTCTCGGCTCGTCACCCGAGCCATAGAACGGATGAGAGGGATGCAGGCCGGCGTTCTTGTTGGCTGTCCAGTAGGCTTGTCCCCACTGCTCTGCATTCAGCATCTTGTAGGTCTTGGCAACAGTCTGCAGCGATGAACTGTAGTCCAAATTTACGGTCAAGCGGTTGCCCTTGCCTTTCTTTGTGGTGATGATGATGACACCGTTGGCAGCACGGCTACCGTAGATAGAAGCGGAAGAAGCGTCCTTGAGGACCTGGATACTCTCGATGTCAGCCGGATTCAGAGAGTTTAGGTTCTCGCTGGTAGCCACACCGTCGATGATGTAGAGCGGATTGGAAGCGTTGATTGTACTCATGCCACGAACATGGATAGACGAGCCACCGCCGCCCGGAGCAGCATCCGTAACGATATTGACGCCTGCCAGCTTTCCCTGCATGGAACTGAGCATATTGGGCTCCGACTTACTCATCGCCCCTTTCATGTCCATCACAGCGACGGCACCGGTCAGGTCAGCCTTGCGCTGAGTAGTATAACCTGTCACAATGACTTCGTTCAGCTCGTTGGCTTCCTGCTTCAGCTGGATGTTCATCTTTGCTGCCGCTTTCACCTCGATGGTGGAGTAACCGATGTAAGAGATGGTGAGAGGAGTGCCCTCACTGGCGTTTAGACTGAAGTTACCGTCAATGTCCGTTACGGTTCCATTGGCAGTACCTTTCTCCATGACTGTAGCACCGATGACGGGCGTACCCGTTTCATCTACGATGGTACCACTGGCAGTGATTCTGTTCTGTGCATAGAGGAGCGAACAGAACATGAACAAGACTGCACTTGAAATAATTTTCCTTAGGTCTTCCATTAGAAAATGTTTGATGTTAGTAATTCTGGGTTTATGAACTTTCTGTACAAAATTACCATCAATTAAGGAAAACCTTTATGCAATTATCGTTCTCCGCCTGCAACAAATGTTACCCGAACAGAATAATTGTAACAAATGAACGATTTGTGGTAAAAAGTGCATCCCAGTACTCTCCGTGAAAGTTGAAAGGGAAGGATTCTTACCGCTTCGGGTTCTCTCCGAACTCATCCTTGTAGCACTTCGAGAAATAGCTGGGTGTGGAAAAGCCCACAGAATACGCAACTTCTGCCACCGTCCTGTCGGTGGTCTGCAACAGATGGCGGGCCCGGGCGAGGCGGGCCTTGCGCAGCATCTCGACGGGAGAATGACCCGTCAGAGCTTTCACCTTCCGATAGAGCTGCACACGGGAAAGGCCGATTTCATCGCCGATCCGCTCTACATTGAACTCGCTGTCGCCGAGATTTTCCTGGATGATCTTGCGCAACTGGGTCATGAAAGTCTTGTCAGTTTCGTTCGCAAACCTGTCAAAACCGTCGGTTCCATCACTGTTAGAGAACAGCTGGCCGAGTTTCTTCCGGCTCTGGATGAGGTTGTCTATGCGTGAGAGAAGAAGCCGCAGCGAGAAAGGTTTGGAGATATAAGCATCAGCTCCGTACTCATAGCCCTCGGCACGTTGTTCGTCAAGACTCCGGGCGGTAAGGAGGATGACGGGGATGTGACTGACGGCAGGATCCTGCTTCAACTGACGGCAGAACTCCAGACCGTCCATGACCGGCATCATGATGTCCGAGACGACCAGATCGGGCATTATCCGACGTGCCAGCTCCAGCCCGCTCTTTCCGTCGACCGCCTCGCTCACCTTATACATAGGGGAGAGTGCCGAACGGAGGTAAGTGCGGATGTCGCTGTTGTCATCAATTACGAGTACTTCCGGCTTGTCGGCCTCATCGGGCTGGATGAGGTCGTCGATATGTCGTGCCTGGTTGGGCACGTCCGTGTTTTCTTCCATATCGATGACGGGAGCGGCAGGCTGCCGGAAACTCTGCACACTTACCTCTCCGGGCTGACAGAGCGGCATACAGACTGTAAACGTGCAGCCTTCTCCCTCCTTGCTCTCCACCGTCACTTCGCCGTGATGCAGGTCGGCAAACGCCTTTACCAGTGCCAGTCCGATGCCTGTTCCATGTCCGGCATTGCTGGCCTGATAAAACCGGTCGAAGACATAAGGCAGGTCGTTCTGTGCAATGCCGCAGCCATTGTCGCTCACCATAATCTTCACTTTGGCGGCCTCCACGGAAGCAGCAAAGCCGATGCAGCCTCCTTCGGGCGTGTACTTCATGGCATTGCTGAGCAGATTGTAGCAGATACGCTCCAGCTTGTCACGGTCGGCACGCATGGGTAGGGCAGACGGTACGCTGAGCTGCAGGGTGATGTGCTTCTTCCGGGCCGACGTGGCGAAGAGGTCGAGCCACTGCCGCATACACTCGGAGAGATTGAAGTCAGAGAGGTGCAGACGCATCTTTCCGTTCTGTATCTTGCGGAAATCAAGTATCTCGCTCACCAGCCGGCTGAGCACAGCCACATTGCGCTGTACGATCTGAAGCATATTGCGCTGCTGTGGACTAAGGTTCGGATCATGGATGATGTATTCCACCGGGTCGGCTATCAGTGTCAGCGGCGTGCGCAGCTCATGGCTGATGTTGGTGAAGAACTGCAGCTTGGCAGTCGTGGCCTCCTCCTCGATATGCCGGCGCATGACGGTTGTCCAATAGGCATAGACCATGATTCCAATCAGCAGGATGATGATGACACTGAAAAGCAGGAGATACACCTTCTGGTGGTTATACTGTGCCAGATAGACATCCACCTTGCCATGGAGTGAATTGAGATGAGCCGTCTGCTTCTTCATCTCCTCGTTCTGCATGAGCAGCACGTTGGCATTGTCGCGGGTGACAAGAGCACCCTTCAGGTAATTGTCGCGCCGGTAAGGCTTCTTCTCAAGGATATTGACGGCCAGCTGCATGACGAGGTCGCCGCGGGTCGGATAGATGTAGGAAGCCTCCATCCTGCCGTCGCGAACGTTCTCCATACCGCCTCCGGGGACGGGAAGAGCGTCAATGCCTGCAATCCTCATTCCCCTTATGCCATGCCGTTCTGCCGCCTGCAAGGCACCGATCGCCATGCGGTCGTTCTGTGCAAAGACATAATCCACGTGCTGTCCACCAGCCAGAATGCTGTCCATTGCAGCCGCCCCACGGTCTTTCAGCCAGTCGGCATAGCGCCGGTCGACGACCCTGATGCCCGGAAAACCGCTGACGGCATCCATGAAGCCGCGGTTGCGTTCGATGGCAGGCGACGACCCTTCCAGTCCGCATATCTCTACGACATTGCCCTTTCCCTTCAGCTGCCGGGCAATGAACGCACCCATCTCGTGCCCTGCCTCGTAGTTGTCTGCCCCGATGAAAGCCGTGTACTTCTTCGAGTCGGTCTTGCGGTCGAACAGGATGACAGGGATTCCCCTGTCATAAGCCTCGTCGATGACGGAAGAGATGGTATGTATCTGGTTGGGGGAGACGATAAGCAGGTCGACCCCATCCTTGACGAACTGGCTGATCTGCTTCGCCTGCAGCCGGTCGTTGTCATTGGCCGAGGCGAACTTCAAAGTAATGTTGTCGTGCTGGTAGGTACTCATGACCAGCTCGCTGTTGAGCTTGTCACGCCAGATGTCTTCCGAACACTGTGAGACACCGATCACATATTTCTTCCCGCTGTCTGCCGTGCAGGCCATGAGAAGGAGCGTAAGGAGGGTCAGATAGAAATATTGTCTCATCTTCATGCAGGTCACTTTGTCCCAGCAAAGATAGCCTGTTTCTTTCAGATATGCAAGCATTGTCAGTTGAATTTGCCGGCAGAGACCCAAAAGCGTGAGAGACGAAGAAACTTCTGTTCAGTATCATCATCTCCGTTTATAAATACTTGACCCTGCCCTATTTGAACAAACAAGCCGTAAAAACAATTTATACTAAGTCACAAGGACAAAATTAATCTTGAGTTCAGAACCGGGTGCCGCCAAGGCTCCGTTGGTGGCATAAATCAGGGATTCGATTCGATGGAGAGACAATCCGCAGGCCTTGGGCCATTTGCCCTTGGGAATACGCCCAAGAGACCCGGAAACGTTAAGATGCGGGACTATAAGGAGGAAGAATTCACTAAAAGAAAGCCCGTTATGGATTTGTCACAAAACCTGTTCTCAAGGCAAAAATCCAATCGCAGAGTTCCTGCCTCTACAAGCAAGTGCTTGTAGCAGACAGGAACTCCCCGAAGAGAAGCGGCTGCGGGAAAGCGGCCGGCTTCCTCAATATAGAATGGTCAGACCGGTTTCCGCTCAACTTGCCGGGCAGAACCGTATGCAGACCGGACGGCTCAGACGGATGTCCTGCCGGGTATCATGCAGCTGACCTGTAAACTTGTCACGGCTGAACACCTGTATCCTGTCGGCATCCCGGCAGGCTACAAGCAGGTATTTCCCATTGGGTGTAATGACGAAATTACGTGGATGGCTCCCCGTACGGCACTTCCCTATCCTGACGAGCTTTCCGGTCGACTCGACCCTGAAGAGGGTGATGCCATCCTCCTTCAGCCGTGTGCTGGCATACAGGAACCGGCCGTCAGGACTGATGTGTATGTCGGCTCCGCCTCTCGCATGGGCATCGTCGGCGAGGATGGTCTGCGTCTCCCGCAGATCGCCCTTGGCATAGTCGAAGACCGTTATCTTGCCTGACAGCTCGCTGATGAGATAAGCGTGCCTGCCGTCGGGTGCGAAGACAAGATGGCGTGGCCCCGACCCTCTCTTCACGTGTGCGGCGATACCGTAGGCCGAGAGCGTACCTTTCTCTTTGTCGTAACGGAAAGAGAGAATCTGGTCGGCGCTGAAATCCGTTGCCAGTACGAAACCGTCAGGGGCAAAGCACACACAGTGGATATGCGGCGTGGCCTGCCGGGAACGGTCCGGACCACCCTTGTAACCGGCGAACTGCATCGTCATCTTTGCCAGTGTTCCGTTCTGCAGAATGGGAAATACGGAGAGGCTGCCGCCCGAATAGTTGGCCGTAAGAGCCACTTTCCCGTCTGTGTCGACATAACAGGGATCTTTGCCATAGGTCAGCTGAGAGTTCATGTACGACATATTCCCCGTCACGGGATCAAAGGCGATGCTGTTGAGAGCTGCCGTCGCGTCGTTGTTCTCGCTGACGGCATAGAGATGCCGTCCGTCACGGGCGAAGGCCAGATAAGACGGATTCTTCACCTCCAGCGTACTGCGTAACCGGGCGACACCGGTAGCCTGATTGAAACTGAAGGAATAGAGGCCTTCACTGCCAGCACCGGTATAGGTGCCGACAACCATGTCCAGCTCGTTGCCGGCCATGCCGAATGCTGGCAGGGCCGTGGCGATTACGCCTAAAATAAGTGTTTTTGCTTTCATCGAATGGGTTTTATGGATTGTTTTTAAAAATTCGCCTTGAATGTCGCCGGAGACACTCCCCGTCTTCCGAGACGTTGCAAAAGTAAAGAAAAAGAATTTAAACTGTTTCTTTTTTTACCTTTTTTGGCTTCAACGCCGCTGTTTTAAGATTTATACAGTTGCTTTAAGTATGCAGGAGACCTGCCCTAACCACTCTTCAGAAAGGGAGGTGACCGGCGAGAATGGTCGGAGACAGGCCTCCGTAGACGATTGCAGGCAGATACGTACTTGCAGACACTACCCCTGTCTGCACGCCCAACATTCTCCGCCGTTCTTTCCTGTCATACCCATCAGAAAAGTTCTTCCGTTAAAAAGGCGTAGACGGATGTCGTGCAGAACGCATAACTTTAACGTGAGGGACCGGTCGTCTGGCGAGTCCATACATTTCCTTTTCCTGCACTTATGTTTATTCGATGCCGTCCTATGCTCCCGTCCCAGGCAATATATTGCAAGGAGCGGGCCGTCAACACGACTGGTGTCTGCCGACAACACAATATGTGACAGGCCTCCGCACATCTGCGGGAAAGGCCGGTTCAATCCTGCCGTTATCATATACAGCAATGCGCTGACGGCCGACTTGCACGGGAAATGTCTGCCGGACAGCACCGATGTCTATTCGGCTTCGGCTGCTACAGATGTATAATGCCGGTATCTGCCGGATACCATAAGCCTCCGTTTTATTTCCTGTCCACGTATTTAACGCAAGAATCCAAAAAGGCTCCGCATCCCTGCGAAGCCTTTCGTTTAACATCAGACTTGCTCACGCAAGTCCTGTGTTCTTGTACTAACTCAAATAATTAACTTTAATAACGACTATTTTTCTATTTGACCTGACAAAGTTACAAAAAAAGTGCAGAACAGAAAGGAAAAACCGGTGTAATTATCGATGCTTTTAGACTTTATAACAAACGCAAGGCATTCGTACTCATTTATCGGCTGTTTTTCCTGCAACGGCACAGGGCAGACAGACAAGCCGACGTGCATCATCAGATTACCGTTGCATGACAACCGCATACCTGTTTTCAAGCGCCCGGTATTGTTCTCAACTGTAAATCAGACTGGTCCGACATGAGTCACCGACGATCAATTATTTTTTATCATGAGCTATTTAACAGCGGTTTTATTTGCCAGTCTCGAATTCTTGACGTACCTTTGCACGCCGATAAAGGTAACATGCCACCTGAGAGTCTGCGTACTGACTGTTGGAAGCCAGTCTCAGGCAAGTGTCTTTCTGTGGGTTCGTTTGGTGGTCTCTTACCTTATTATATAGGATAATAAATTATAAACAAACGAATTTGAAGACATTTGAAGAGTTGGGTGTGAGCGAAGAGATTCGCCGCGCCATCAGTGAGCTTGGATTTGAACATCCAATGCCTGTACAGGAAGAAGTAATCCCCTATTTGCTCGGCAACCGGAACGACGTCATCGCACTGGCACAGACCGGTACGGGAAAGACGGCAGCATTCGGCCTGCCACTGCTGCAACGGATTGACACCGGCAGCAAGGATACTCAGGCGGTAGTGCTGAGTCCGACACGTGAGCTTTGTCTGCAGATTGCAGACGACCTGAAGGATTTCGGCAAGTATATCCCCCACCTGCACATCGCCGCCGTCTATGGCGGTGCCTCCATCGAGACACAGATTCATCAGCTGCGCCATGGCGTACAGATCATCGTGGCTACGCCGGGACGTCTGATCGACCTCATGCACCGTGGGAAAGCACGTCTGGACAAAGTGTCGAACGTTGTCCTGGACGAGGCTGACGAAATGCTGAACATGGGATTCCAGGAGAGTATCACCGAGATACTGACCGGCGTGCCGGAAGACCGCAACACCCTGCTGTTCTCGGCTACGATGAGCCGCGACGTGGAACGTGTGGCCAAGGGTTACCTGCACGACTACAAGGAAATCGTCGTGGGCAGCCGCAACGAGGGTGCAGAGAACGTCAACCACATTTATTATATGGTGAATGCCCGCGACAAGTACCTTGCCCTGAAACGGCTGGTGGACTTCTATCCGAAGATCTATGCCATCGTCTTCTGCCGGACAAAGGTGGAGACACAGGAAATTGCCGACAAGCTGATCAAGGACGGCTACAACGCCGAGTCGCTGCACGGCGACCTCTCGCAGCAGCAGCGCGACCTCACAATGCAGAAGTTCCGTTCGCATCTCACACAGATTCTCGTGGCTACGGATGTGGCTGCACGTGGACTGGACGTGAACGACCTGACGCACGTCATCAATTACGGCCTGCCTGATGATATTGAAAACTATACCCACCGTTCCGGCCGTACAGGCCGTGCGGGCAAGAAGGGTACGTCCATCTCGATCATCCACTCCCGTGAGAAGCATAAGGTACGCAATATCGAGCGTGAAATCGGCAAGGAGTTCGTGGACGGAACACTGCCTGCACCGGAAGAAATCTGCAAGAAGCAGCTGTTCAAGACGATGGATGACATTCTGAAGACCGATGTCGATGAGGAACAGATTGAGCCTTACATGAAGGACATCAACCGCCAGTTCGAATATATCGACAAGGAGGATATCATCAAGAAGATTGTCACAGCCACCTTCGGACGCTTCCTGGACTACTACAAGAATGCTCCCGAAATAGAGAAACCATCGTCCCGCAGCTCGCGTGAGACAGGCCGTGGCGGCCGTGGAGAAGGAAAATCCGGACGCAGCAGAGGACCCCGCAAGGCTGAAAGCGGCTACAGGCGGCTGTTCATCAACCTCGGCAAGACGGACGGTTTCTACCCGGGCGAGGTGATGCAGTTCATCAACAAGAATGTACATGGCCATCAGGAAGTGGGACATATCGACCTTCTGTCAAAGCAGAGTTACATTGAAGTCCCGGAACAGGATGCGCAGAAGGTGATGCGCGCACTGGACGGTACGACGTACAAGGGACGCAAGGTGCGTTGCAATGACGCTGATGAAGGCGGACATGGACGTTCGGGCGGCGGCCGGGGCGGTTACGGAAGCCATGGAGAAGGACGGAAAGACAGCCGTGAACGCAAGGGGCGCGGCCGCCGGCAACAGGAAGAAGACTTTTCTTTCGCACAGCATAAGTTCAAGAAGGATGACTGGAAAGAACTTATGAAAGGTGCGCCGGCCAAGCTGAAAGGCGAAGAGCCTGACTTCTCGGAGGAAGGCTGGGCAAGACGCAAGCCAAAGAAATAGGGATTTTTCCCAACCATGCATAATATACAGAAACTGTTCCCAAGACCAGGAATTCCCTCTTTCCAGGTCTTGGGAACAGCTGTTTACGGCAGCCGCCCGACAGTTTCTGAGAGACGGATCAGAATCTTTCCTTTTCTGTATTCCCGGCTCCATGCCCCTTGAATCTTGACCGGGCAGTGTTGAAGTTGTAGCGAAGAGTAATAGAGAAGTCGCGCGTATCGTAGATTTTGTTCACGTCTGTACGTGTAAGGGCATCAAATGTGGTGAATTGCTGACGCCATGTACCGAACACGTCATTGAGCTGCAGTTTGATGCTCCATGTATCCTTGCCGAACGCTTTGTAGAGTCCGAGGTCATTTGTCCAGTAACTGCGGATGCGGGCATTGTCGCCATTGCCGGAAGTCCGAGCTGAGAAGTCTATGTTCAGCCACATATCCCAGGGAAGATGGACAGCGTTGTTGAAACGGAAGATGCCCAGCGGACGGTTGAGCCTCAACAGTTCTCCATGATGGGTCAGCTTGAAATTCTGTACTGCAAAGCCTGCCATCCAGACAGGATGCCAGCAGCCGAAAAACGTAGGAGAATAGTTTGCGAAAGCACTGTAGGAACGGAAACGCGGCATATTCTGCATCTGCAGCAATGTGGCTTCCATGTTGCCAGGGTACGGTACGGTCTGCCACATGAAATAATTCTTGGTGGAAGTGTACGCTATTTCTACGGACAGGTCTTTCCATGCCGTCGACAGTGACAGATAGTCGCGGTAGATGGGACGGAGGTCGGGATTGCCTGATTCATAGGTGTAGCGGTCGATGTATTTCACGGCAGAACCGAGCTGATCGAAAGCGGGACGGGAGGTCTTGCGTGTATATGCGAGACGTGTCTTCACCTTTCCTATGGAGAAAGCGATCGATGCCGTGGGAGCAAGGTTGTGACAGGTGCGGCTCTGCCCGGGCGAGTAAGTGCCGAAATGATAGTATCTGGAGTCCGTGTATTCCCACCGCAGACCGATATTGGCAGATACGGCTCCGAATGTCTGACTGGTTTCGGCGAAAAGGGCAGTGGTGGTCTCTTCTATGCGGTTGTCATTGCCGGCAATATAGACTGCATTCCCTGCATAACGGTCGGTACGATGAATATGAGTGCCCTCTGTCCCTATTCTCACCTCGCCTTTCCACACAGGATGAGAAGCCGAGGCATTGCCAGCAAGGAGGCGGTTGCAGACATCGTTTGCAGTTGTAAAATCACGTCTTGGATTCACGGTGGACCGTTCGTGCTCGTTGGTATGGCGGTCATTCAGCTGCCACAGAGCATCCAGGTTGACAGACAACTGCCATTTACCCGCAGTTCCCGTGTAGTAGGCACTCAGCAGATGCTGTCGACCATAGCGGCTGGAGGCAGAGCTGTTCTCAAGTTGTTCGGAGAAACTCCCGTCAATGTAGCGTGAGGTTTCTGTAGGACCGGACGATTCCGAAGGCTTGAATCTGAAATCATAGAACAACCCGAAATAGTGAGACTTGCTGTTGTAGTTCAGACCGATTTTCCCCGAACAGACCGGGAACTTTGAGAAGTCCTTGCCCGTGCTCCGCTGCTCAATGATTGCCGTGGGCAGATATTGTGTAGTACGGTTCTCTATGCGGGGACGCTCGCGGTAGTTCTCATAATTCAGCATACCGGCAAGGTCGAAACCCTTTCGGCGGTAATTGAAGTCGGTCTGCTCGAAAAGATAAGCATAATGTTTGACCCCAGTCGTCGTCCTGTCGTTGAAAGAGAATCCTTCTCCCATGGGAGCTACTGTTGTAATACGAATGACGGCATTCGCTGTCGAGGCATACCTTGCACCGGGGGAAGTCACGACCTCTATGTTCCTGATCTCTGAAGAAGAGAGTCGGGTAAGCTCCGACTGGTTGCGCACTTGCCGGTTGTTGATATAGATGAGGGGTGCGCCTTTGCCGAGCACCTCTATATCTGAACCTGACCTGGAAACAAACGGCATCTTTCCGATCAGTTCGAGAGCCGAACCTGTATGCGACAGATAGGTGCCTGAAATATCCACCTGTATACCGTCATTCTTGAACTTCACCATCCGTCGCGTGCCTTTCACGACAACCTCGTCTAACTGCTGGTCTACCGGATTCAGGACGACAACGCCAAGGTCTCCGGCAGGATTACGGATCATACAGTCTTTATATCCGATAAAGGAAATGCGAAGTATTTTCGGCTGGTCTGCGTCCGTTACATCAAAAGAGAAACTTCCGTTCTCTTTAGTGACCGTCCCGGTAAGGACTGTGGAATCCTTTCCTGACAGCAGGGTTACGGTTGCGAACTCAACCGGTGTGCCCGTTCCGTCTTTCACGGTTCCTCGAATATAAGGAGTCTGGGCGGAAAGCGACAGAGCGGAAAGACATTGCAGCACTGCAAGCAGCAGTCCTTTTGCCAGACGGCGGTTATCTGACGGCATTCTTCTTTTCATTGCGGATTGATTAAAACTCATTTTCCCTTGGACAGACACGAAACGTATCTTGGGTATTGATTATGTGATGGGCGGTCCGACGCATTTATGACAGGAACCCCTGACAGCTCCGACAAATTTATGAAAAAAAAGGAAAAAGCATCATCTTTCCATAGAAAAAGATGTAGTTATGCTTAAAACACACAGCCAAGCGGATCGATTGTCCCGTTTTTTTCGTATATTTGCGTTCTGTAAAACCATGAATCTGTTATGGAACAACTCATCCACTATGTATGGAAACACAAAATGTTTCCGCTGACGGGGCTCAAGACCACTGACGGACAGGAGGTGGAAGTCATTGATCCCGGACTGCATAACCGTAATGCAGGTCCCGATTTCTTCAATGCGAAAGTGAAGATCGGCGGAACGTTGTGGGTGGGCAATGTAGAGATACACGACCGTGCGTCCGACTGGTTCCTGCACCGGCACGACCGCGATCCGCACTATAACAACATCATCCTGCACGTGGCAGAGTCCGTTGATGTGGATGTCAAGACAAAACAAGGTGATTATCCGCCACAGATGCGGCTGCAGGTTCCTGCACCCGTCAGGGAACATTACGAAGAACTGCTTACGACAGATGCCTATCCGCCCTGCTACCGCATCATTCCTGACCTCTCACGTCTGATGGTTCACTCGTGGATGAGTGCCTTGCAGACGGAACGGCTGGAACAGAAAACGGAGGCAATCGCCCAGCGGGTGAAAGACTGCGACGGATCTTGGGAAGCCGCTTACTTCGTCACCCTTGCACGCAACTACGGCTTCGGCATCAATGGCGATGCTTTTGAAACATGGGCAAAGCTGATTCCATTGCAGAGCATAGCCCATCATCGGGACAACCTGCTGCAGATTGAAGCCTTCTTCCTGGGACAGGCAGGATTACTGGAAACGGCTGCCATACCCGAGCGGTATCAACAGAAAGCACAGAAGGACAGCTACTTCACACAACTGAAAAGCGAATATCAGTATCTGGCGCATAAGTTCGGACTACGGCACATGGATGCCAGCCAATGGAGATTTCTCCGTCTCCGGCCGCAGAACTTTCCACATATCCGCATCGCACAGCTCGCACAGCTTTACTATGAAGGGCGGGCAGGACTGTCTCAGCTGCTGGACTGTGAGACGGTAAGACAGAT
Organism: Prevotella denticola; assembly: GCF_900454835.1. Classification (GTDB taxonomy): domain Bacteria; phylum Bacteroidota; class Bacteroidia; order Bacteroidales; family Bacteroidaceae; genus Prevotella; species Prevotella denticola. The sequence continues at coordinate 1,760,051 of NZ_UGTM01000001.1, forward strand.
GCAGGAACTGCTGGCTACGCAGGTGACGACCTACTGGGAGACACACTATGTCTTTGGTGAAGAGAGCGCGAAGAGCGAGAAACGGCTGTCGGCGGCATCATTGAACCTGCAGATCATCAATACGGTCATTCCCGTACTCTTCGCATACGGCAGGCATAAGAACTCCGAAAAGTACTGCGACCGTGCCTTCGACTTCCTTGAAGCTCTGAAAGCAGAGAACAATCACATCGTAAGAATGTGGAAGGAAGTAGGTTTGACAGTTGAGACGGCAGGCGACTCGCAGGCACTCATACAGCTGAAAAAGGAGTACTGCGACCGGAAGGACTGCCTGCGCTGCCGGATCGGATACGAGTATCTGAAAGGCAGACCCTCCGCCCAGCCATAGAAATCATCAGGCTGACAAGGCAGGTTAGCCTATCTGGACTGACATGAGGCCAATGGGCCTAACAAGACAGAAAAGTTCTAACACTACTTTCCCAATTAATGAATATGGAACAAAAGAAATACATTTTCGAGACAAGAATGGAAGTCCGCGACTATGAGTGCGACATCCAAGGTATAGTAAACAATGCCAATTATCTGCACTACACCGAGCACACCCGCCATCGGTTCCTGCGTTCATTAGGTGTCAGCTTCGCCGATTTGCACGAGAAAGGTGTCGATGCCGTAGTCGCACGGATGCAGCTCACTTATAAAGTGCCGCTGACCTGCGATGACGAGATCATCTCACGCATGGGATTGAAGAAACAGGGACTTCGCTGGGTGTTCAACCACGACCTCTTCCGCGCCAGCGACGAGCAGCTCTGCTTCCATGCCGATGTCGACCTTGTGACGCTTATCAACGGCAGACTGGGCAACAGCAAGGAATATGACGAAGCGTTCGCCGCAGTACTGTAGGAAGGTGAAAAACTCATCGCTTATCACCGCTTATCATCGCCTATCACCACCTATCATCGCTTATCACCACCTATCACCGCTTATCACCGCCTACCCCAACACTCCCAGCCATGGAATCCCTTAACGCCATCCTGCTGACCCGACTGACCCGCTTCCACCTCGCCGAACTGGCAGAACTATACAGGCGGGCAGGTTCGGCTACAGCCGTCATTGAGCACAAACGGGACATCAGGGACATCCTCCCGGATGCCTCAATACATCTCGTACAGGCGCTGAAAGACATCGACAGTCTCAGAGACCGGGCTGAACAGGAGCTGGAATACGACCGGCAACATGATATCCAGCCCATCTGCATGAACGACGAACACTATCCGCAACGGCTCAGGGAGTGTCCCGATGCCCCTATCCTGCTCTATTATCTCGGCAACGCCGACCTCAACAGCCGTCACGTCATCAGTATTGTAGGCACTCGCCACTGCACTACCTACGGACAGGATATCATCCGTTCGTTCGTCAAGGAACTGAAGACAATCTGTCCAGATGTTCTCATCTTCAGCGGACTGGCATACGGTGTAGACATCCATACACACCGGGCAGCCCTGCAGAACGGCTTTGACACCATCGGCGTACTGGCACACGGGCTCGACGACCTCTATCCTCGTGTACACCGTGACACAGCCGTACAGATGATGAGGCGAGGCGGACTGCTGACGGAATACATGACTCACACACAGCCCGTAGCCCGCAACTTCGTACAGCGGAACCGCATCGTCGCCGGATGCTCGGATGCAACTATCCTCATAGAGTCGGCCTCCAAGGGCGGCGGACTCATCACCTGCAGCATTGCACGCAGCTACGGACGGGAGGTCTTCGCCTTTCCCGGTTCCGTACATTCAGACTACAGTGAGGGATGCAACAATCTTATCCGGGACAACGGGGCGGCACTCATCACCTCTGCCACCGACCTGGTGAAAGCAATGGGATGGGAAGAGGATGCCCGACTGGAGCAGGCACATCAACGGGGCATTGAGCGAACACTTTTCCCTGATTTGTCCCCAGAGGAGAACTCCGTTGTCCGTGTGCTTGCCAAGAACAACGACCTGCAGATCAATCTACTGTCCATTCAGGCCGGACTTCCCGTCTCACGGCTCACCGGCATCCTCTTCGCACTGGAGATGAAAGGCATCATAAGGGCGATGGCAGGCGGATGTTATCACCTGCTGGCATAACCTTGCACGATACGGGTACTCATACGCTTCCGTAATAAATCCACCATGACCTTCTCTCCTTTTCCTGTTGAGCGGCACTATCGTAAATATCTGTTCTACAAGCAAACGGCTGACAACAATCTTCGGAGCATGGTGCCATGCCACGGAGTATGCACACCTTCCTTCCCATGCGCTTGTTCGACTGGATCATGATGCACGCCAGCTGAACCGCAATGCCGACCGGCCTGCCGAGACAGACGAAGCAGACAGGCAGGACAGCCCGGATAGCCATACCCCAGAAGTCCGGCAGTCGTACCCTAAAGGTCTGACTGCCGGACTTTTTTTCATTCTTCCACCAGACGCTCCTCACCTTTAGAGAGATTGGGAGAGGGAGAGCAGGATGAGAGCAAGATAGTGTCCTGACGCAAAATATCTCCGTATTTATTTGTGTGTTACATATATAATAGGTAAATTTGCACGGATTAATTTTTACGGGACGCGTGAGAAGGTAAGCGTCAAGGCATCTGCGCCTTGTCTGGAGTTACCCCTTTTGGTTCCCTAAGATGTTGGTCAAAACAATAAGTATTTAAAATTTTAGATGAACGTAATTACGAAAACAGTTCAGTTGCCAGATGGAAGAACCATCTCAATTGAAACCGGAAAGGTTGCAAAGCAGGCTGACGGCGCAGCGGTCCTCCGCATGGGAAACACCGTACTTCTCGCCACTGTTTGTGCAGCCAAAGAGGCAGTTCCGGGCACAGACTTCATGCCTTTGCAAGTTGATTATCGCGAGCAGTATTCTGCCGCAGGTCGTTACCCAGGCGGTTTCACCAAACGCGAAGGCAAAGCCAATGACGACGAAATCCTTACATCACGCCTTGTGGACCGTGTTCTCCGTCCACTTTTCCCATCAGATTACCACTGCGAGGTCTATGTACAGGTCATGCTGCTGTCGGCCGACAGCGTTGACCAGCCTGACGCCCTTGCAGGGTTTGCAGCATCCGCAGCGCTGGCTGCATCAGACATCCCTATCGAACACCCCACCTCCGAAGTCCGCGTAGCCCGTATCAACGGCGAATACGTCATCGATCCTACCTTCGAGCAGATGAAGGAGGCAGACATGGACCTCATGGTCGGTGCCACCAAGGACAACATCATGATGGTAGAGGGTGAGATGGACGAGGTTTCCGAACAGGACCTCATCGGCGCTTTGAAGGCAGCGCACGAGGCCATCAAACCTATGTGCGAGATGCAGGAAGAACTTTCGAAGGCCTGCGGTACGGACGTGAAGCGCGAGTACGACGATGAGATCAACGACGAAGAGCTGCGCGAACAGGTACGCAAGGAGACCTACGACGCCTGCTATGCCGAGGCACAGAGCGGCGACAACGACAAGAAGCACCGCGAGGAGACCTACGAGAAGATCAAGGCAGACTTCACCGAGGCATACGATGCGGCCCACACAGACCTTTCAGAAGACGACCTCGAAGAAAAACACGCAGAAATCGATCGTTACTTTGCAGACGTACAGCGCGACTCCATGCGCCGCAGTGTCCTCGACACCGGCAAGCGCATGGACGGCCGTGCAACAGACGAGATACGTCCTATCTGGTGCGAGGTAGACACGCTGCCGATGCCCCACGGAAGTGCGCTCTTCCAGCGTGGCGAAACCATGTCGCTCTCTACCTGTACCCTCGGTACGAAGATGGACGAGAAGATGGTCGACAACGTACTGGAGAAGAGCTATCAGCGTTTCCTCCTCCACTATAACTTCCCGCCGTTCTGTACCGGTGAGGCCAAGGCACAGCGCGGCGTAGGCCGCCGTGAGATCGGCCACGGCCATCTGGCATGGCGTGCATTGAAAGGACAGATTCCGGCCGACTTCCCCTACACCGTCCGTCTGGTAAGCCAGATTCTCGAGTCCAACGGCTCGTCTTCCATGGCCACCGTATGTGCCGGCACACTGGCATTGATGGATGCCGGTGTCCCGATGAAGAAACCGGTATCAGGTATCGCCATGGGTCTGATCAAGAACCCGGGCGAGGACAAGTATGCCGTACTGAGCGACATCCTCGGCGATGAGGATCACCTGGGCGACATGGACTTCAAGACGACCGGTACACGTGACGGCCTGACGGCAACGCAGATGGACATCAAGTGCGACGGTCTGTCGTTCGAGATTCTTGAGAAGGCACTCATGCAGGCCAAGGCCGGCCGCGAGCACATCCTCAACCTCCTGACCGACACGATCGCAGAGCCGCGTGCAGAGATGAAGCCGCAGGTTCCACGCATCGTACAGCTGGAGATTCCCAAGGAGTTCATCGGTGCCGTTATCGGCCCCGGCGGCAAGATCATCCAGCAGATGCAGGAAGACACGGGTGCTACGATCACCATTGAGGAGACCGACGGTGTCGGCAAGGTACAGGTGTCAGCCCCCAACAAGGATTCGATTGATGCTGCCCTGGGCAAGATCAAGTCGATTGTCGCCGTACCGGAAATCGGTGAAGTCTACGAGGGAACGGTACGTTCCATCATGCCTTACGGCTGCTTCGTAGAGATACTGCCGGGCAAGGACGGCCTGCTCCACATCTCGGAGATTGACTGGAAACGGCTCGAGACCGTAGAAGACGCAGGCATCAAGGAGGGTGACAAGATCAAGGTCAAGCTCCTCGACATCGACCCGAAGACCGGCAAGTACAAGCTCTCACGCCGTGTACTGCTCGAGAAGCCGGAAGGCTATGTAGAGCCGCAGCGCCGGCCACGTGGCGACCGCCGGCCACGCCGTGACGGTGAGCGTCGCCATGACGACCGCCGTCCGCGCCGCGAGTTCAGCGACAACGAAAGCAACGACTGATTTTCCCGCGACATACGAACCGAATCCCCCTGCAGACGGAAACACTGTCTACAGGGGGATTCTCTTTATCGAGAAGCGACTTTCTCAAACTGTTCAACCGGGCCTCCACATCTCTGACACATCATACGTTACTCCATATCTTCTATTCTGTTTTCCGTCATTCCACCGTCAGCTGCACAGCCCGCCGCACGCTCTCCCCCAAGCCGGCGGACCGACCGGGAACAGGCTTATAGATACAGGCTGTCTGCCACAAGCATCTTCCCGTTAGGAAATAATTTTACATTGCAGGCTAGGAAAATGCTCTCTCTGCTTCTCATGAAGTCCTCCGGAAACCGGAGAAATTCCCCTCTGTATTTCAAACAGGCCTTGTCTGCATTTCAACTAACGCCTGATTGCGGTTCAAGTAAGGCTTACTTGCACGTCAGGTAAGGCCTTTCAGGACCGCAACTAAGCACATCTTTCAACACAGAACGTATATACCTGTCTGTGAGCAGCTTACAAAGACGTTTCTCATCCTCCGGCAATGTACGCCGCCTGTGTTTCCTCCTACTTGCCAGAGAGAGGGAATCATGGAGCGTCATCAGCTGCAGGACGATAAAATATCTGGACAAAAAAAAGTTATTTCATGGGAGGGCAACAGATGCTGCAGCAGAGACAAGGCCATTCCGGCGGACTGTTACAGTTCCTGCATCAGGTCTTTCATCCCCTCACTCGCCCCTTTCTTTATGTGCTTCACACGTCCGGCGCTGCCGGCAGGCGCATCATCGGGATCGATGAGATAGATGGGAATTCCCGGGTGTGTGTAGCGGACGAGTCCGGCTGCAGGATAGACATTCAGCGACGTGCCGATGATCACAAAGATGTCTGCCTTCGCCGCTTCTTCCGCTGCCGGTTCGATCATAGGAACAGCTTCGCCGAAAAACACGATGAAAGGCCGGAGCAGACTGCCGTCACCCGCACGTGTACCGGGAGCCACCATGCAGTCCTCGGCCGGCAGTTCCTGTATGTAACGGCTGTCGTAAGGGTTCTTGCTCGAGCATACTTTTGTCAGTTCTCCATGCAGATGGATGACCTTCGAGGAGCCGGCCCTTTCATGGAGATTGTCCACGTTCTGTGTGACGACCGTCACGTCATAGTCCTTCTCAAGCTCTTTGATAAGGCGGTGTCCCTCGTTGGGACTGGCCGCATAGAGCTTCTTCCGCAGGTTGTTGTAGAAGCTGTTGACGAGCGTCGGGTTGGCTTCCCACCCCTCGTGCGAGGCCACCTGCTCAACGGGATAGTCCTCCCACAGTCCGTCGTTTCCGCGGAATGTCTTGAATCCGCTCTCTACAGACATCCCTGCACCGGTCAAGAATACGATTTTCTTCATGTTGCTTGTATTTTTGTTCTGAGGTCAGTCAGCTTGAGGAATTGAAAGGGAAAATGGAGACAGAAGCGTGCAACCTACAGCCTCAGCTTCTGCTTACGGCCGGTGTTCCAAAGTAGCAGCACAGCTTTTCCGGATTCTTCCTGTCCTTTGTCACTTTTTTGTCACTTACGTCCCAAAGCACCTTTCTCTTCCACAAATTTAGTTATTTTAATCCGATTAATGCCATACTATACCTTAAAAATCGTATCTTTGCACATCAATTATTAATAATCAAGCACAGTAATGGACAAACTAAGCTATGCACTGGGTATCGGTATCGGTTCACAGCTCGCCGGAATGGGGGCAAAGGAACTGAATATCGACGACTTCGCACAGGCTATCAAGGATGTTGTTTCAGGCTCGGCACTGAAAGTAGACAACACCGAGGCACAGACACTCGTACAGAACTTCTTCCGCAAACAGGAGGCTGAGCGGCAGGCTGCCGCCGCCGAAGCCGGCAAGGCCGCAAAGACCGCCGGTGAGGCTTTCCTTGCAGAGAACGGAAAGAAGGAAGGTGTCGTCACGCTGCCGTCAGGCCTGCAGTACCAGGTACTGAAGGAGGGCAACGGCAAGAAGCCCTCTGCGACCGACCAGGTGGTATGCCACTATGAAGGAACATTGATCGACGGTACCGTCTTCGACAGTTCTTACAAGCGCAAGGAGCCAGCTACATTCGGCCTGAACCAGGTAATCGCTGGCTGGACGGAGGGTGTACAGCTTATGCAGGAGGGTGCCAAGTACCGCTTCTTCATTCCTTATGACCTTGCCTACGGCGAGCGGGGTGCCGGTGCGCAGATACCGCCTTTCGCGGCCCTTGTCTTTGACGTAGAACTGATTGAGGTGAAAGGAAAGGCATAAGCAGGGATGGGGCGATGATAAGCGATGGCAGGTGATACACGGACTATCGCACCGACCATAATCGACAATCATCAATTATCATCCTCTTCCAAGACCCATCACCCATAAATTCCAGAAAACTAAACAATTGAGAATAATGAAGAAAATTTATCTATTGGCCGCAATGGCTATCGCAGCCGCAGGATTCACGTCTTGTGGCAACTCCACTCCCAAGGAGGACCTGAAATCAGATGTCGACTCGCTGAGTTACGCCTTCGGTGTTGACCAGGGGCAGAGTGTCAAGCAGTATCTCCAGCAGATGCAGATCGATACCGCCTATATCGACGAGTTCATCAAGGGTATGAACGACGGCGCACAGAATGCCGATGACAAGAAGCGTGCCGCTTATAATGCCGGTATCGGTGTCGGTATGCAGATGAACATGATCATCAAGCAGCAGATCAACCGCCAGATCTTCGGTGAAGACTCTACCAAGACCATCTCGCTGAACAACTTCCTTGCCGGTTTTGCTGCCAGTGCAAAGGGCAAGGGCCAGAAGATGACCGTTGAACAGGCACGGACCATCGAGCAGAACACCTCGAAGGCAATCCAGACGAAAGCTGCCGAGAAGACTTACGGTGCCAACAAGAAGAAGAGCGATGCCTACATGGCCGCCAACGCAAAGAAGCCCGGCGTGAAGACCATCGGCCAGGGCGTACAGGTGAAAGAACTCAAAGCCGGTTCGGGTGCTACGCCGAAAACAACGGACGTGGTAAAGATCAATTATGTAGGAAAGACGATTGAAGGCAAGGTGTTCGACCATCGTGACAATGCCCCAATGCCCGTCAGCGGTGTCATTCCTGGTTTCACGGAGGCGCTGACCAAGATGCCGGTGGGTGCCAAGTGGGAAATTACCATTCCTTACTCAGCCGGTTACGGATCACAGCAGCCCAGTCCTGACCTCAAGCCGTTCTCAACGCTCGTGTTCACGGTAGAGCTGCTCGGCATCGAGAAGGCTCCCGAGGGCCGGCCGGCTATGCCAGGCGCAAAGCCCGGCATGTAAAAGTCGATACTTCAGGCATATTTAAGTAAAGTGAGGGTCGGGTATTGAACCCGGCCCTTGTTGAATAATATTTCTTTTAAAAAAGATTATGAAGAAAGCAATCATGTTGGCTCTGCTCGTTGCGGCAGGTGCTGTTTTCAATGCGGCAAGTGCCCAGAACAGGAAAAAAGACAAGAAAAAAAGACAGAAGACAGAGTGTACCGGTGAGTGCAGGATGGCACCGGTAGAATTGAAGACGGCCTCCGACTCTCTGAGTTATGCGGCCGGCATGGCGATGACCCGCGGTCTGAACACTTATCTTGCCAACCAGTTCGGTGTGAAAGAGTCCCAGATGCCGGATTTCCTGCGCGGTCTGCGCAAAGGGATAGAAAACCGCAAGGATTCCGCTTTCGCTGCTTACGTGGCCGGAATGATCATCAGTTCACAGGTGGAGAAGACGATGCTGCCGAACATGAGCAGTCAGTTTGAGGGGACATCCGCCCCTATCAATCCCGACCTGCTCTACAAAGGGTTCGTCGCCGCCCTGTCGAAAGACACCACGCTCTTCAGACAGGATGCAGCTGAACAGCTCTTTGAAAAGAAACAGGTAGAGCTGAAGGCGCAGAAAGAAGCTGCGACAAAAGCGAAGAATGAGGCTTACCTGGCCGAAAACAAGAAAGCCGAAGGGGTCATTGTATTGCCTGACGGGCTCCAGTACCGTGTCATCAGCAAGGGCGACGGCCCCCTGCCGAAGGCCACAGACCGCGTGCGCGTCATCTACGAGGGAAAGACCATCGATGGAAAGGTGTTCGACGCGACTGCCCGTCATGGCGTAGAGTTCGACACTTTTGCTGTCAACGGCCTCATCAAAGGCTGGACGGAGGCACTGCAGATGATGCCTGTCGGTTCAAAATGGGAGATAGTCATCCCACAGGAACTGGCATACGGGGCACGGGGTGCAGGCAAGGACATCGCACCATACTCGACACTTGTCTTCACACTCGAGCTGAAAGGCATCGAGCCGGCAGAGGACAAAGCGGCGAAGACCGTAGAGCCTGCGAAGCTGGTTCCGGCAAAGAAACTCCCGGCGAAACCGGTCAGAAAGACTGTGAAAAAATAAGGCAGGAGGTTGTGCAGTACAGCCCCTGCAACTTACGATAAAGACAAAATGCGCCTCCCGGGCGCATTTTTTATGTCATTTTGTTGTCTGTTCCATATTTATTACCTACTTTTGCTTGCACGCAGATCAAGCTTTGAATTACATAACAATTAAACATATCAACCTTTGAACATGGAAAAAGTAGATCGATTGGACAAGAAGATACTGGGCATCCTCTCACAGAACGCCCGTATGCCATTCAAGGACGTAGCTGCCCAGTGCGGCGTCTCACGTGCTGCCATACACCAGCGTGTACAGCATCTTGTTGAGAACGGAGTCATTACAGGCAGCGGATTTGATGTCAACCCCAAGAGCCTGGGCTACACCACCTGCACCTATGTCGGGCTCAACCTTGAACGCGGGTCCATGTACAAGAAAGTGGTCGAACGCATCAGTGCCATCCAGGAAGTCGTCGAGTGCCACTTCACGACGGGCCCTTACACCATGCTCGTGAAACTTTATGCCAAGGACAACGAACAGCTGATGGACCTCCTCAACAACCAGCTTCAGGGTATTCCTGGCGTAGTGTCTACGGAGACCCTCATCTCGCTCGAGCAGAGCATCAAGCGTGAAGTCCCTATCTCAGAGGACCTGCTCTGATTCCCATACGGCTTCCGCCAACGACAGAACAATCATTCAATCACTATCAGAATGCAATACGATCTACAGTCGCATCTCAACAAGGTGTATGCGACCTTCCCCGAAGCAAAGCAGCAGCCCATAATCGGCATAACGACGAACTTCACGGACGGTGATGCTACGCTGAGGGATGTCTACTATAAGCAGATTGCCGCTGCGGGCGGCATCCCGGTCCTCGTACCGCCGGTAGCCGAAAAGGATGTCCTCGTGAACACGCTTGCCCATCTTGACGGACTTCTCCTTACAGGAGGCGGCGACATCAATCCGCTCTGGACCGGCGAAGAGCCTTCTACGCACCTGCACAACATCAATGCCGAGCGCGACCTGCCCGAACTGATGCTGACCCGGCTGGCATTCAACCGTCAGATTCCTATCCTCGGCATCTGTCGCGGCATACAGACACTGGCTGTTGCCTTGGGAGGAACAGTGCAGCAGGACATCTATGAAGAGTATATCAGGACCGACGAAACGGCAGCGAAGAAACAGAGCAGGGACAAGACTACCGCCAATTATCATGCTGCAACACTGAAGCATTCACAGGATGCTGACCGGAGTGAAGCGACACACAGTGTGCGCCTTGCGAAGCCGTCTGTACTATATGCACTCTATAAGGAAGAGCAGATTATGGTCAACACCTTCCATCATCAGGCGGTAAAAGACCCCGGCAAACGGTTCCGCGTGACGGCTCTTGCGCCGGACGGTGTCGTAGAGGCCATCGAAAGTACGGAGTACAAACCGGTCATGGGCGTACAGTGGCACCCTGAATGGATGGGAGAAGAAGGAGGAAAACTCTTCCGATGGCTGGTGACACAGTCCGGCAACTTCAGCCTCGCCAAGCAGCTCCACCAGCGTGTACTCACACTCGACACACACTGCGACACGCCGATGTTCTTTCCACAGGGCGTACGGTTCGACCAGCGTGACCCGCGGATACTCTACGATCTGCACAAGATGACCGAAGGACGGCAGGATGCCGTTACAATGGCAGCCTACCTCCCGCAGCCGAAGATCGGCGAGACATTCTCCTCGAAGATCGATGTCGAAGGACTGAAACACTTCAATCCAGACCTTGCAGACACACTTGACCATCTTTCGCCGGCAGTCTATGCCGACCTCATCTTCGACAAAATTGAGGACATCGTAAAGCAGAACCAGCGTTACGTCAGCATAGCGCGTACGCCATCCGACCTCTACGAAGACAAGCGCAAGGGACGCAAAAGCATCATGTTCGCCATCGAGAATGGCCTCGCCCTGGAGCATAAGCTCGAGAACATAAAACACTTCGCACAGCGTGGCGTGGTTTACATCACGCTCTGCCACAACGGTGACAACGACATCTGCGACTCGGCCCGGGGCTGCAATACACACGGAGGTGTAAGCAGGTTCGGTGAAGAGGCAATCAGGGAAATGAACCGCAACGGCATCATGGTGGACCTGAGCCATGGCGGTGAAAAGAGCTTCTATGATGCGCTCGAGATAAGCACGATGCCCATCGTATGCAGCCACTCCAACAGCAAAGCACTCTGCGATGTGCCCCGTAACCTGACAGACGACCAGATGCGGGCACTGGCGAAGAAGGGCGGCGTAGCCCACATCACCCTGTACAAAGGCTTCCTGAAGAAAGAAGGCGAGGCAACGGTCATGGATGCGATTGCCCACCTTGAACATGCCATCAGCGTCATGGGCATCGACCACGTAGGCGTAGGCACCGACTTCGACGGTGACGGAACGGTGCGCGGTATGGCGGATGCCAGCGAGATGATCAACTTCACCCTTCATCTTCTCCGCCGTAAGTACAGCGAACGTGACATAGAGAAAATATGGGGCGGCAACTGGCTGCGTGTCATGGCGAAAGTGCAGAGTGTGAGGAAGTAACCCCTTATTCATCAGAGACAATGAAAACGAAAACAAAACTCCTTACCGGCTGCCTTCTGGCAGTCTCCCTTACGACCGTAGCCTACGGCTGCAAGGGGAAAGCAAACAACAACGGCAATACGGCCGACACCGTGGCAACGACAAAGCCGGCCGGCCCTCAATTCAATGCCGATTCGGCATACGCTTTCACGGCAGCACAGTGCCGCTTCGGACCACGCACAATGAACTCCACGGCACATGAGGCGTGCGGAAAATGGATCGCAGAGAAGTTCAGGCAGTTCGGCTGTGAAGTCCAGGAACAGAAGACCGACCTGAAGGGATACGACGGAACTCTGTTGAAGTCGACGAACATCATCGCACGTTTTAACCCTAAGGCAAAGAAGAGGATACTGATCTGTGCGCACTGGGACAGCCGTCCGTGGGCCGACAACGACCCCGACTCCACCAACCGGAAGAAGCCGGTCATGGCTGCCAACGACGGAGCCAGCGGCGTAGCCGTCATGCTGGAGACAGCCCGCCTGCTGCAGGCCGACGGGAAACTTACGGTAGGAGTAGACTTCGTCTGCTTCGATGCCGAAGACTGGGGTGTACCGCAATGGGAGACGAACTATCAGGACAACGGTGACTCATGGGCACTGGGAGCACAATACTATTCGCAGAACTTTCCGTCCGGTGTCAAGCCCGAATTCGGCATTCTCCTGGACATGGTAGGCGGCGAAGGAGCCCAATTCTACCGCGAGGGGATGTCGCTGCAGTTCGCTCCCGACGTTGTCAACCGTGTCTGGGATGCAGCCAAATCCGCCGGTTTCGGTGCTTACTTTCCCGATGCCGTAGGCGGAATGGTCACCGACGACCATGTCCCCGTAAACCAGAACTGCGGCATCCCGACTGTAGACATCATTCCTTATTATCCCGACTGCCGGCAGAGTTCCTTCGGACCGACCTGGCACACCGTCAACGACACGATGGACCATATTGACAGGAATACGCTGCAGGCTGTCGGCCAGACAGTGATACAGGTACTATACACGATGTAGCTCCAGCCGGCCTCTGTCCTGTACAGAGGAAAGGACTTCCATGATGGAAGCCTCCGTTTTGTTCGGATATTTTACTCTTTCTGAACTGTCAGGGCCGTATCTGTCCCATGTCTTCGACGATCTGGAGAAAATCATACCGCACCGACAATTCCTGAAAAGAAACGAAGACCGCAAGTCGTTCACAGACAGGCGCATAGCAACTACACGAAAAGAGATGCCCGGCAGCATTGCAGACAGGCGTTACTTGAGGTCCAAGTAAGCACTACTTGAAAGCCAATCAGGCCTCAGTTGAAACGCAAGCAGTGCCTGTCTGAAATCCAGATGGCCGCTCACAGTGTTTTCAGTGGTCGTCATGACACAGGAAAAGGGCGTTTCCTGTATGCAGAATGTAAATTGTTTTCACATCCGATCACAATGATGCCGTCTCAGCCTCGGCTGCAACCGGTATTCTGCAGCACAGGTGTCTCTGCAGCAGCAACGACTGCCAGCCTGCAGGAGAGCACAGGAGACTTCCCTTGCAATCTGCCTGAAGAAAAAACTTCATGGCATCCACAAAAGACAAAGCCGGCTGACACAGAATCTGCGTGTCAGCCGGCTTTGTCCGCTATATGAGGCTGCAAGAAAGGTTACTCCTCATCCTGCAGGTTCTTGTGTGCCGACTTCTTCTTCACCTTGAACTTGTCGAATCCCTTTCCGAACACGCCCATCACCTGGCTCTGGGTTACGAACGCATCAGGATCGATGTCGTCAATCATACGATAGACGTAGGATGCCTCACGCTGACGGGTCACGACGATGACCAGCTTGATGTCGTGCCCGGTATAATATCCCTTCGCATCAACAATCGTACTGGTTCGGTGGGGCTGGTCCTTTGATATCATGTCACAGATTTCCTTGTAACGTTCGGAGATGATCAGGAACTGTACCGAACGGCGGCTGGAATTGATGACCTGGTCCAGCACGAAAGACGTTATAATCAGATTCACATAACCGTAAATGACCTGTTCCCAGCTGTGAAGGACAAGATAACTGCCTGTCACGATGGTCATGTCCACCAGCAGGATGACGCGTCCGAGGGAGATGTCGCGGTACTTGTTGACGATGGCGGCCACAATGTCCGACCCTCCGGAGCTGCCGTTATAGGACAGACCGAAAGCAAGCCCCACGCCGCAGAACGACGCACCGATGATGGCTGCCATGAAAGGCTGCCCATGCAGGAGCACAGGATGCGGAAAGGCCGACCCGAGAATTCTCGTCAGGACAGTCAGCACCACAACGCCATAGATTGTGCGGATGCAGAACTTCAACCCCAGAACCTTCAAGGCGACAGCCAGCAGAATGGCATTCAGCACGAAATAAGTGGTGCTGACCGGGATGTCCTGTCCCCATTTCAGAATGGAAGCCAGACCCGCAACGCCACCGTTGCCGATATGGTTGGGAAGGAGAAAGACCATCCAGCCGATGGCATAGGAAAACATACCGACGGCGATCATCACGTAATCTAAGATTTCCCGATAAAGAGCTTTCTTGTTAAGTTTGTTAGTCATACATTTAAGGAATAAGTGAAATCACGCTGCAAATTTAGATAAAATTTCCGAAACAAAGCACTTGCACAGAAAAAATAGAGTACCTTTGCAGAAAATAATCTGCCGCCGGTGGCTGTGCAGAAAACCGTGCCTCCGCAATCCACAGGGATGCACACTTCGTATGTCTGTGAAAGGCCGCTGTCGACAGGCACGTAAGCTGTCCCGCGGCCTCCTCCTGACACTTTCTCATCCCCCGGCGGTGCTGCTGCAAAACAAATCAGGAATATGCCAGAAGATTTCGATATACATGAGGAAAAACTGACCTCGGCCGAGAAGGATTTCGAGAATGCCCTCCGCCCGCTGCGCTTCAGTGACTTCAGCGGACAGCAGAAGGTCGTCGAGAACCTCAGTGTCTTTGTCGAGGCTGCCAAATACCGTGGCGAACCGCTCGACCATACACTCCTGCACGGTCCGCCGGGACTGGGCAAGACGACGCTGAGCAACATCATCGCCAACGAACTGGGCGTAGGTTTCAAAATCACATCGGGGCCCGTGCTCGACAAACCGGGCGATCTGGCGGGCATCCTCACGTCTCTTGAACCGAACGACGTACTCTTCATCGACGAGATCCACCGGCTCTCTCCTGTCGTGGAAGAGTACCTCTACTCCGCCATGGAAGACTACCGCATCGACATCATGATCGACAAGGGGCCTTCGGCACGGTCCATCCAGATCGACCTCAATCCGTTCACCCTCGTCGGCGCAACCACACGCAGCGGACTGCTCACGGCTCCGCTCCGTGCCCGTTTCGGCATCAACCTCCATCTGGAATACTACGATCCGGAGACTCTGAAACGCATCATCAAACGGTCGGCACAACTGTTGAAAGTGCCTATCGTGGACGATGCCGCCATCGAAATCGCACGCCGCTCGCGCGGCACGCCACGTATCTGCAATTCTCTGCTCCGCCGTGTGCGCGACTTCGCACAGGTAAAGGGCAACGGCACCATCACCCCCGAAATCGCCAGCCTCTCACTGCAGTCGCTGAACATCGACAAGTACGGACTGGACGAAATCGACAACAAGATTCTCCTTACCATCATCGATAAGTTCCGGGGCGGCCCGGTGGGCGTGTCGACCATTGCGACAGCCATCGGCGAGGATTCCGGAACGGTAGAAGAGGTCTACGAGCCTTTCCTCATCATGGAAGGATTCATCAAGCGGACACCCCGGGGGCGCGTGGCAACCCAGCTTGCATACAGCCATCTCGGGAGGAACTATGCCCGGGCCGACTCCCTTCAGCCGGACCTGTTCGATTAGGATGGGCCCTCCCCATCACGGTCTGTCGCCCTCTTCCACCCCTGCCCCACCCCCTTCAGAAAGGGCGTGGGACATCTTTTCCATAAAAAAACACTGTTCTCTGCCACAAAGTTCTCCTTTCTTCCGTCTCTATGAATGTAAGCGGAACAAAGTATGAACCCTTTAAAACATCAAAGACATGAGAAAGAAAATCTTTACCGCAGCATTCGCAGCAGTCATCTTGCTTTGCAGCTGTACCGTACAGGCCCGTCCGTCATCCACTGCCGGCGTATCACAGGACGACGGAGTGGAGACCATCTTCAAACAGTTCAGGAACGAGAAGAACGTCACCTACATCAATCTGCCCAAGAGTCTCATCAAGATGGGACTGAAGTCATCCAACGACAAGACAGCAGACGCACTCGCCGCACAGATCGACGGAATACAGATTCTGACATTGGAAGCGGCAAGCCAGAAGACGAGGGACGCTTTCTGCAAACGGTTCAACGGTCTGGAGGAAAAGAGCTATGATCCTATGGTCAAGACGAATGACGGCGGTGAGAAAGTCAGGATACTGGTGAAAGGAGACGAGAAGGAAGTACAGAGTCTCGTTATCCTCGCCATAGACAAGGACGACTGTTCGCTCATCAAGATCAACGGGCACATCAACCCCGCCGACATCGATGCCATTGTAGATATGGAAACCAAATAAAACGTACGTGTGACATGAAACGATTTCTCATTCTTTTTATCCTTGCAATCAGCGTCCTGGGCACCTCTGCACAGAGTGTGGAAGGGCTGATCCGGCAATACAGGCACGAGAAGCATGCCGACTACGTACATATCCCCCGCCTCGTAATGTCCATGGCCAGGCTGTTTGTCAAAGAGGATACGGAAGACGCCAAGGTCGTAAAAGCCGTCTCCTCCATCCGGGTACTCGATCTGGAAGACTGTCCGGCAACCGTCAGAGAGAACTTCCGGAAGACACTCAGGACTTTCCGACCTGCCGGGTACACGCCCGTCATCTTCAACAAAGAGGCTGATGCGACAAGCCGCATCTATATCAGAGAGAAGAAAGGGTATGTCCGGGAACTGCTCATCCTGTCTGCCGACAACACAGACGGAGCCATCGTACAGATCAAGGGCAAGATAAGACCGGAAGATGTGGACAGAGTCGCAGAACAGAACACGAAGAAAGGCAAGCGGGGGAAAAAGACCACTTCCCTCTGACCCTCACCGACTGCCACCGTCCATTCCGCCTGTCACTTTCCACCGCCATGCCCATGCAAGCAACTGAATTCAAGCAACTGTTTCTCCCCTGCCATCGAAGACTCTTCTCGGTGGCATACAGGCTTGCAGGCAACGTGCAGACTGCCGAAGACATGGTGCAGGAGACTTTCCTGCGGCTCTGGACACAGCGTGACAAGATCGGGAATCCCGACAACCCCGAGGCGTACAGCGTAACCGTACTGCGCCGGCTGTTCTATGACAGAATGAGGACTGCCCGTCTCCCGGAGGTCGACAAAGACGTGGGAGTTCTTCAGGCCGCATCTTCACAAGACCTCGGCAGGCAGATTGAGGACAGGAACGAATGCGAGCTGGCAAGGCGGATGATAATCCGTCTGCCCGACCCGCAGGGCAGGGTGATGCTGATGCGTGACGTGGAAGGACGCTCCTTTGAAGAGATCAGCAGGGAGACGGGGCTTACGGAGGTGAATATAAGGAGTATTCTCAGCCGTGCCCGGAAGAAGATCAGAAAACAGATAAAGACAATGAGACATGACAAAGACTGAAGACATAAAGCGGCTGCTCGTCAGCTACTATGACGGACAGACCACCGAAGAAGAGGAAGAAACTCTGCGTTCCTACTTCAACGGCGACCACACAGATGCCGGTCTGGAAGAAGACCGTGCCTTCTTTGCGGCTCTTCAGCCGAAGGAGTGTCCTGCGCCGGAGGGACTGGAGGACCGCCTCAGCCGGCAGGTCAGCCAGTGGAACACGATAGAAACGAGCCTGCGCCGGGACGTGCGGCACAGCAGTCTGCGCTGGATAGTGGGCATTGCGGCCTCCCTCTTGCTCCTCTTCGCCGCAGGCACCATTGTCCATCAGCACGAAAACACATCATCAGCACAGGACACCTACACGAACGCCAAGGATGCCTATGCAGAGACTTCACGGGCACTGATGAAATTCTCGAAAACCCTCAACAAGGGGATTGCAGCGACAGAGGACATCACCAAAAAGACAAGCGATTAAAATTATGAAGAGAGTCATTTTAACGGTTTGCATGGCGGCCGTCACCTATACGACGGCATTCGCCCAAAAGGTTCTGTTCGACAAGTACAGTGACACGGAAGGGGTGACAACCGTCTACATCTCACGCAACATGATGCGGATGATGGGACAGGTGAGGGCCGGGAACAAGGACATCAGCAGGATTGCACGGCGGCTCGACCACCTGCAGATCCTCTCCTGCGACCGTCCTTCACTGGTGACATCCATCAGGAACACTGCTGCCGGCATCTTCCGGCAGCAGAAGTTCTCGGTCGTCATGCAGGTCAATGACGGCGGCGAGCACACCACTATCTACGAACGTCACTACCCGAACGGCAAGAACGAGTTTTCCTTGCTGTCCGTGGAACGGGGCGAAATAAGCATCATCAATATTCTCGGCAATGTGTCGTTACAGGACATACAGGGCATAGCCGGAGGGAAATAATCCTCCGGCTTTTTTGGTCATGTTCTGGAAATGGAGTATATTTGCAGCAAATAACGAGGTATGAAAACAGGAATATTCGTCGGAAGTTTCGATCCGTTCACCATCGGGCACGCCTCCATTGTACGCCGTTCCCTGCCGCTCTTCGACAGGATTGTCATCGGGGTAGGCATCAACGGCCGCAAGCAGTACATGCTCAATGCAGAAGAACGGACGGAACGTATCGCACACCTCTATGCCGGCAATCCGAAGGTGGAGGTGAAGGCGTACTGCGACCTGACCGTCGACTTCGCCCGCCGCGAAAGAGCCGGATATATTATCAAGGGCGTACGCAGCGTGAAAGACTTCGAATATGAGCGGGAACAGGCCGACATAAACCACCGGCTGAGCGGCATCGAGACCATTCTCCTCTATGCCGATCCGCAGCTGGAAAGCATCAGCTCCAGCATGGTAAGAGAACTGAGGCACTTCGGGCAGGACATTACCAGGTTTCTGCCGGAGGGATATTGACCGGTAAGACTCAAAGCTACAGGAGGCTCTCACAAGGCCGCCCCCACAAAAACAACAGAGACAAATGATAACATACAATGCAGAAGGCGTGAAGATGCCGAGAATCAGGAAGCGTGACACCTCACGGTGGATCAAGGCCGTTGCCGCCACCTACGGAAGAAAGGTCGGGGAAATCGGCTATATGTTCGTCGGCGACGAGAAGATTCTCGAGATAAACAACGAGTACTTAGGACACGATTATTACACGGACATCATCACCTTCGACTATGACGAGGGGAATGTGCTCAACGGCGACCTCGTCATCTCGCTCGACACGGTGCGCAGCAATGCCGAACTCTTCCACAAGTCCTACGAAGACGAACTGAACCGGGTCATCATCCACGGCATCCTCCATCTCTGCGGCATCAATGACAAAGGACCCGGCGAGCGTGAAATCATGGAAGAGAACGAGAACAAAGCGCTCGAACTGCTGAGAGGGATGTAACACACAGCTGACAGCCGTCCCGGCACAACGCCTATGCCGCTGAAGGAACTTACGGGAAAAGGCTCCGCCCTCTCTTGCCCTGCTGAGAAGACGAAGCCTTTTCTGCTGTCATTAAGATTCAGCCTGCCTGCACACAGCCCGGATGCCCATCAGCCTCAACCGCAGAGCATGTATTCCCAACCAGTCGGGAATCGGGTTCCCAATGTCTGGTACCCGTGTTCCCAACATCTGGGAACATTGTTCCCACATGGTCGGGAACAAGAGACAACGGCCTCCGTTCTCCGCCCGGCAACGTTTCCGGCAGCCACCCATATAGAAAGACAAAAGAATGAAAAAGATCTATCAGTTACTGCTTGTCGGCCTGCTGCTACCGGCCGTTGTACAGGCACAGACATCCGCCATCAGCCGCCGGCAGGCTGTCTGCCGGTCGATGGAACGGCAGGGGCTGGTAAATGTAAAGCGTGCTGTGCCGTCCGTCAAGGTGGCACTGATGTATGCCCGCACGGACAACTTCTGCCACCGTGTACTCTACCGCGACCTCCGCGATGCATACGTATTGCCCGCCTGTGCCGAGGCGTTGCGCAAGGCGCAGGCAGAGCTGAAGCGTCGTCGTCCCGACCTGAGCCTCTGTATCTTCGATGCCACACGCCCGATGAGCGTACAGCAGACGATGTGGGATGCCGTGAAAAATACACCCCAATACTACTATGTGTCCAATCCGGCCCACGGCGGCGGTATGCACAACTACGGAATGGCGGTTGACATCAGTCTCTGCAAGGCATCCTGGGATGATTCGACATGGCATGACGGTGCAGCGCGATGCCGGATCGATACGGTCCCGATGGGTACGAAAGTGGATTACATGGGAGCAGCCAGCCATATTGACAAGGAGCAGGAACTCGTGTCCCGCAGAATCATCTCCCGAGAGGCATTGGCGAACCGCAGGCTCTTGCGGGAGGTGATGCGTGCCGCCGGCTTCATGCCGCTGCATACGGAGTGGTGGCACTTTAACCTCTGTACGAGGGCGTGGGCGAGGAAGAATCTGAAGCCTCACCCCTAACCCCTTTCCGAATGGAGAGGGGAGTGATTAGCGAGATACCCCCATATAATGAAATGAGGATGAAGTATGCTTATTTGGTATCACTATGGACAAAAAAATAAGACAAAAACAAAAGTGAAAGAAGAGGAGATAAGACAAAAAAGTGGAAAAAGAAAAGATGAGGAAAAGAATGAGAAACAGAAAGAGACAAAAGGATGAAACAAAGAGATGAGACAAAGAGATGAGACAAAGGAAGAAGCAAAAAGATGAAAAAAGAAGATGAGAAAAGACCTTCAGAGCAGCTACTGCCACGATATGTCCGGGATGTTCTGAGCAGACATGACATTTCACTCCCCTCTCCATTCAGAGAGGGGTCGGGGGTGAGGCTGTTAGCCCTCCAAGCCCCCCGCTACCCCGACATCGATATGCCCTTCCTGCTCGACCAGATAACCGGATGGCAGACGGCACGCACGAAACTGCCGTCGTGGGCGGCGAACGAGGACATCCTCTATCCGCCGCATCTGTCGATGGAGCAGTGTTCGAGTGAGCAGACTGCAATGTACAAAGCCCGCCTTGCCAACCGCCTCGCCGACTCTATTGATTCTGTTTCCTCTTCCGCTCTCGCCGACTCTTCTTCCCCTTCTTCCACCTCTACTCCCTTTTCTGTCTCTTCTCCTTCTTCTCCCTCTGCCTACAACCGCCTGCCACCCCATGATTCGTCCAGGTCCATACAGCCACATTCCCTCCCCCGGAGGGACTTGGGGAGGTTTCTCTGCGACCTCACAGGCGGCTTCGGGGTCGACTTCTCTTTCATGGCACGCGGCTTTGAACGAGCCGTCTATGTAGAACGGCAGGCTGCACTCTGTGAAACGGCACGTCATAACTTCCATGCCCTCGGCCTGGAACACGTTGAGGTCGTCAATGCCGACGGTACGGAATACCTCCATCAGCTTGCCCATGCGTCGGTAATCTTCCTCGATCCGGCACGCCGCAACGAACAGGGAGGCAAGACGGTGCTCATCAGCGACTGCACGCCGGATGTCCTGGCACTGGAAGAAGAACTGCTGGAAAAGGCCGGTGCGGTCGTGATAAAGCTCTCGCCGATGCTCGACTGGCACCGTGCCGTGGACGAGCTGAACCGTACGGGGGAAGTAGTCCGTGAGGTTCACATCGTCTCAGTGCGCAATGAATGCAAGGAGTTACTCCTTGTCCTGCGGAAAGGAACTGGGCCGGCTGCGAATGTCCCTGTGGACGGTCTGCGTATGTTCTGCGTAAACGATGACAGCATCGTGTCGTATGGGCTGGGGGAGGTTTCCGGTCTGTCGCAACACATCCTCCCGGCTGCTCCTGTGGCAGGACAGTATCTTTATGAACCGAATGCGTCGCTGATGAAGGCCGGCTGCTTTGCCCTGCTCACCGCCCGCTATCCCCTTTCCGCACTGGGGCAGAACACACATCTTTTCGTCTCAGATGAAGACATAACCGCCTTCCCCGGGAGGAAGTTTGTCATTACGGCGGTTTCGTCGTTCAACAAGAAGGAGCTGAGCCGTACCTTGTCGGGAATCGACAGAGCCAATCTTTCCGTACGCAACTTCCCCATGAGTGTTGCCGACCTGCGCCGTCGGATGAAGATGAAAGAGGGCGGTGAGACGTATCTCTTTGCGGCGACTGATGCCCATGGCAGTCATCTGCTGTTTGTCTGCAGGAAAATTTAGCAGCTTGTTTGCCATTGTCAATAGATTTCCTTATCTTTGCATCCGCACCGTTGTTGACCTCTGTGAGAAACTCCCGGGCCTTTCATAGCGGTGTATGGACAGGTCTGTGTCTGTGTTTCAGCTAACTGGACAATAGATTTCTATGATAAATATTTACGATTAAAAACCTACAAACAATGAACAGGTATTTTAGGATGATCATCGCTGCTGCGCTGATCGGTGTCTCAACGTCTGCCAATGCCATCGACCGCAACGCATTGGCACAGTATGCTTCCTCACTGAAAGGACTGAAGAAGGAACAGCTGAAACAGAAACTGCACGAACTGATGAACGAGAAAACCGTGCTGAAGTATGGAAGTGGAAAGGGAAAAACCTGGGACGGCTTCTGGTACACCGACCGTGATTACAAGACCAATGCGTGCATCAACCGCTACAGCGAACACCAATTCACGTTCCCGAAAACCAATGAGGGCGGGTCTATCGAGGGCATGAACATAGAACATTCCTTCCCAAAAAGCTGGTGGGGAGGAAAGGTGACCCAGGCTTACTGCGACCTCTACAACCTTTATCCCTGCGAAGCTGCAACGAACCGCGACAAGAGCAACTACCCGATGGGAATCGTGACCGACGTGAAGAAGGCCGCGGCAAAGGGTTACACCAAGATCGGCAGAGGCAATGCCGGCGGCGAAGAACTGATGCTGTGGGAACCCGGCGACCGTTTCAAGGGTGAGTTCTCTCGCAGTTATATGTACATGGCCACCACCTACCAGGATTACGTGTGGGTCAAGACCGGTACCCAGAGCCTGGAACGGAATGACTGGCCGACACTGAAGCCGTGGGCTTACACGCTTTATCTCAAGTGGAGCCGCAAGGACCGTGTGGACAGCATGGAGATTGCCCGCAACAATGCGGCAGCCAAGATCCAGCACAACCGCAACCTTTACGTGGACTATCCGAATCTCTGCGAATACGTATGGGGCGACAGCATGGACGTGGCCTTCGACCCTTACCGGTCTGTCACGACCGCCTCGGATGATGACCGTTACACAGGTGCAGTCGTTCCAGACACACCCGATACCCCTGATACACCTGATACGCCGGACACGCCGCAGAGTATTACCTTTGTGAAGACAACGGCGATGCCGGAGTCGGGCAAGCGTTATCTGATGGTAGCAGAGGCTGACGGGCAGTGCTATGTCTGCACGAGTCTGGACCGGAAATATGGCTATCCGAAAGGTACAAAGATGGCAGAAGACAACGGGAAAATGGTTGCTTCCGAGGCAAAGATGATTCTCACCTTCGAGCAGGGAACAACCGGTTTCTACATCAAGGATGGCAACAACAAGTATTATGGACAGGAGGAGGAACACCAGACCATCCAATTCCTTGACGACAAGAACAAGGCCGTGGAATGGACGGTGGCACCGAAGGGGGACGGGACGTTCAGGATTACCACCTCTGCGAACCATATCATCCAGTACTCTAAATCGCACAAATCCTTCGGAGCCTATAAGACCGAGGATGGCAGCAAACCTTATCCGATGCTCTATGTGGAAGATAAGACAGCGGGAATCGCTGCATTGCGGACTGCTTCCGCCGGTGACGATGCGGTTTACAGCCTGCAGGGTGTACGCATACCGGCTGATGCACAGCTGGCTCCGGGCATCTATATCCGCGGCGGCAAGAAGTTTTTCGTCAGATAACCCGTCGTCTGACAGGAGACGGTATTGGAGTCAGGACAGGCGGATGTGTCTGTCCTGACTTGTTTTTTCATGTGCCTACATGGGCCGTAGCTCCCGCTTCCGGGAAAAACGGTTTGTGACATACAGGCGTGCCGTATGCCGCATGGCCTATGCCCGGGCAGCAGTCGGAATGATACTTGATAAAATACCGTTCAAGATTTGCGAATCTGTCTTTTTTTTAGTACTTTTGCACGTTTGAGACAAGGAAAATAACGAATTTAGAATAACATAATGTCATCAGTTCAGATAAAGAGAGTAGAGACAAAGAAAGACTTGAAGACTTTTATCGAGTTCCATTATGATCTCTACGAGGGCAATCCCTACGATGTGCCCAATCTCTACAGCGACGAGTTGAACACGCTGTCGAAAGACAGGAATGCGGCCTTTGACTTCTGCGAAGCTGAGTATTACCTTGCCATGAAGGATGGGAAGGTGGTCGGACGTGTGGCTGCCATCATCAACCACAAAGCCAACGAGAAGTGGAAGAAAAAGGACATACGCTTCGGCTGGATTGACTTCATCGACGACCTGGATGTGTCGTATGCCCTGTTCCAGGCCGTAGAGGACTATGGCAGGCAGAAGGGCATGGAGGATATCGTAGGACCGCTGGGCTTTACCGACATGGACCCCGAGGGTATGTTGACGTGGGGCTTTGACAGGCTCGGCACGATGGCGACCAGTTACAACTATGCGTATTATCCGCAGCACATGGAGCAGCTGGGCGGCTGGGTAAAAGACAACGACTATGTGGAGTATTATCTTGAAGTACCCGAAAAAGCTCCGGAGAAGTACACGAAGATTGCCGAGATGGTGGAGAAACGCTACAACCTCCATGTGCGCAAGCTGACAAAACGAGACATCTTCGAGGGGGGCTACGGCAAGAAACTCTTCGACCTGATCAATCTGACGTATGCGAATCTGTACGGATTCTCGGAGCTGAGCGACCGGCAGATAGACCAGTACATCAGGATGTACTTTCCTCTGGCCGACCTCAACCTCGTCACGGCTGTCGAGGACGGCAACAAGGACAACCAGCTGGTCGGCATCGCCATCACCATTCCCTCATTGAGCCGGGCACTGCAGAAATGCCGCCGCGGGCGGCTTCTCCCTTTCGGATGGTGGTATCTGCTGCGCGCCATCAAGTGGCACAAGACCGAGGCCGTGGACCTGCTTCTGATAGGTGTGCTGCCTGAATACCGGGCAAAAGGTGCCAACGCCCTTGTCTTTGCCGACCTCATCCCCCGCTATGTGAAGTATGGGTTCAAATGGGGGGAAACGCAGGTGGAGATGGAGAGCAACGGCAGCGTACAGAGCCAGTGGGGCCCGCTGGACCCCATCAACCATAAGAAACGCAGGTGTTACAGAAAGAGCCTGTAGGGTGACAGGTGTTGAGCAGTGGCTGTTGACGGTCAGAGGCCGGAGGTTCCAGCAGTTATGGAACAAAGGAGGAAACACATTCCCTTGAGGCAGTCAACGACTCTTTTATGGAGACTTCCAGGCCAATAGATCCGGGGCAGAGTATCATTACATTTCTGCTGTACGGCGGGAGGATTTTGACCATCAGGTCCTTTGCATTCCAAAGCAACTTGCAGAAGCAAGAAAATCCCTGCTACAGTCTTTCAATCTGAAGCCGGCCGATATATGGACAACTCGTCAACGCCCGGCGGCCGATATACGGACAACTCATCAACACACGACATCCACCACCTGGTATACAGACAACTCATCAACACTCAACATTCACCACCCAATATATGGACAATTCATCAATACTCAACACCCCACACCCCACACCCGTAGACTATACCGACGACAACATCCGGCATCTGTCGGACATGGAGCATGTACGCACCCGGCCGGGTATGTACATCGGCCGGCTGGGCGACGGAAAGCTGCCGGAAGACGGTATCTATGTGCTTTTGAAGGAAGTGATAGACAACTCAATCGATGAGTTCAAGATGAATGCCGGCGACCGGATCGAGATTGACGTGGAAGACAACCTGCGTGTCAGTGTCCGAGACTATGGTCGGGGGATTCCGCAGGGCAAGCTCGTCGAGGCTGTCTCGGTGTTGAACACCGGTGGCAAATACGATTCCAAGGCCTTCAAGAAGAGCGTCGGACTGAACGGTGTCGGTGTGAAAGCCGTCAATGCGCTCAGTTCCCATTTCGAGGTGAAGAGCTTCCGTGACGGCAAGGTACGTGAACTTTCGTTTGAGAAAGGCAACATCCGGAGCGACAAAACGAAGAAGTCTGCGGATGAGAACGGCACATACATCTACTTCGAACCGGACAATACACTCTTCAAGAACTACAGTTTCCATGATGACATCGTGGAGGAAATGCTCCGCAACTATACTTACCTGAATACGGGACTGACCATTATGTACAACGGACGGCGTATCCTCAGCCGGCATGGACTGAAGGACCTCCTGACGGACAACATGACTGTCGACCCGCTGTATCCCATCGTCCACATGAAAGGAGAGGATATAGAAATAGCCTTCACACACACCAACCAGTACGGTGAGGAGTATTATTCTTTCGTGAACGGTCAGCATACCACGCAGGGCGGCACGCACCAGACGGCCTTCAAAGAGCATATCGCGAGGACGATCAAGGAGTTCTTCGGCAAATATGAGTATGGCGACATCCGTAACGGACTGGTGGCGGCTATCGCCGTGAACGTGGAGGAACCGGTCTTCGAGTCGCAGACGAAGATCAAGCTCGGTTCTACCCAGATGGCACCCGACGGCGAATCCATCAACAAGTACGTGGGTGATTTCATCAAGACAAACGTCGACAATTATCTCCATATACACAAGGAAGACTTCACAGACATACTTGAAAACAAAATCAAGGAGACCGAACGGGAACGCAAGGCGATGGCCGGTGTGACGAAGCTGGCACGTGAACGTGCCAAGAAAGCCAACCTGCACAACCGCAAACTGCGCGACTGCCGTGTGCATTACTGCGATGTGAAGAACAACCGGAAAGAGGAAAGTTCCATCTTCATTACCGAGGGGGATTCGGCCAGCGGAAGCATCACCAAGAGCCGGGATGTCAACACCCAGGCGGTATTCTCGCTGCGTGGAAAGCCCCTCAACTCCTTCGGACTGACGAAGAAGGTGGTATATGAGAACGAGGAGTTCAACCTCCTTCAGGCTGCCCTTGACATCGAAGACGGCCTCGACTCACTGCGCTATAACAAGGTGATCGTGGCAACGGATGCTGATGTGGACGGCATGCACATCCGTCTGCTCATCATCACTTTCTTCCTGCAGTTCTTCCCCGAACTCATCAAGAAAGGGCACGTCTATGTCCTTCAGACCCCCCTCTTCCGTGTCCGTAACCGCCGGACGAAGATAAAAGACAAGCAGGTCATTGCCGATGCGGATGCCCACCGTGCCAAGAACGAGAAGAAGAACGATTTTATCACACGTTACTGCTACTCCGAGGAGGAGCGTCTGGCAGCCATCTCCGACCTCGGTCCTGAGCCTGAAATAACTCGATTCAAGGGCCTCGGTGAGATTTCACCTGATGAATTCGCCCATTTCATCGGTCCTGATATGCGCCTCGAACAGGTTACCTTGCACAAGAACGACCAGGTTTCCAAGCTCCTGGAATACTACATGGGCAAGAACACGATGGAGCGCCAGAACTTCATCATCGACAACCTCGTCATTGAGGAGGACCTGCCGGAGGAAAACGGAGAGTAAGTGCTTTTCTTTGAAAAAACGCATTAGAGGTAATCTTTTATGTGTGTAACAAGGCTCACACAGAGTCAAGGAGAACACGGAGAAGAGGAAATGACTTTAGCATAGTGGAAGATGGGGGATTGATGGGAGGATAAAGATGCAGAGACAACAAATAGCATCATACTTTCAAACGTCAATCTGTTTATAAACAATGACATAAAGAGGGGCATGGAAGAAATATCAGATGATTACACGTATCGGCTTTTAGCATGTGCTTACACTGTCCACTCTTTATTAGGCCCTGGACTATTAGAGAGTGTTTATGAGAAGGCGTTGACGTATGAACTGACACAGAATGGATTTAAAGTAGAAAGGCAGGTGCCTGTCGCAGTGCTATATAAAGGAATAGAACTTGGTGAAAGCTATCGTTTGGATTTGTTGATTGACGAAAAAGTCATCATTGAAATTAAGTCGGTGGTAGAGTTGCTACCAGTACATTTTAAGCAATTGCTGACTTATCTGAAGCTGCGGGAACTTAGATATGGATATTTGATAAACTTTGATGTCAATATGCTTAAGGATGGTATTCACAGAGTCCTGAATGGTTTTTAGTGATTACTCCTTAAACTCTCTTGGTGCTTTAGCACCTCTTTAGACTCTTGACCGTTTTCTACAAGAATCTGTCTTTTTCTCCCTCTGTGCTCTCCATGTCTCTGTGTGAAACCGCATTTGGAAGAATAGTGAATATAAGATGAAAGAACGTGATTTTATAAAGTTCAAATGATGAAAAAAGCTATTATTATATTATTAATGATGTCTCTGTTGCCTGTTATTGGTAAGGCACAGATTAGAGGTAATATTGGAAACGCTTCTCCATTGAGAAAGCTCCAGCTGGCGGAGATGGCGATAACGAACTTCTACGTGGACTCCGTGGACGAACAGAAGCTGGCGGAGGACGCCATCAGGGGCATGCTCGAGAAGCTCGACCCGCATTCCACCTATACCGATGCCAAGGAAACCAAGGCGATGAACGAACCGCTGCAGGGCGACTTCGAGGGAATCGGCGTACAGTTCAACATGATTGAAGACACTGTCGTCGTGCTCCAGCCCGTTGTCAACGGCCCATCCGAGAAAGTGGGAATCCTTGCCGGCGACCGTATCGTGAGCGTCAACGACACCGCCATAGCCGGTGTGAAGATGGCACGTATCGATATTATGAAGCGGCTGCGGGGCAAGAAAGGTACGAAAGTCAAGCTGGGTATCGTCCGCCGGGGCGTGAAAGGCGTACTGCCCTTCGTCGTCACACGTGCCAGGATTCCCGTACATACGCTCTATGCTGCCTATATGATCCGTCCCGGTGTGGGCTATGTGCGCCTGGAGAGCTTCGGCATGAAGACACACGACGAATTCATGAATGCTGTTGACTCACTGCAGAAGAATGGCATGAAAAGCCTTATCCTCGACCTCCAGGACAATGGCGGCGGCTTCCTGCAGTCGGCTGTTCAGATTGCCAATGAGTTCCTGAAAGACCGTGACATGATCGTCTATACCGAGGGACGCCGCTCCCGCAGGCATAACTATCAGGCTATAGGTAACGGCCGGCTGCAGAAGATCAAGGTCTATGTCCTGGTAAACGAACTGTCTGCATCAGCTGCCGAGATCGTGACAGGTGCCATCCAGGACAATGACCGGGGAACGGTCATCGGACGCAGGACCTTCGGAAAGGGGCTTGTACAGCGGCCGCTCGACCTCCCCGACGGCAGCATGATCCGGCTGACCATCGCCCATTACTACACCCCCAGCGGCCGTTGCATCCAGAAGCCTTACCGGAAAGGCGACCTGAAGGACTATGAGATGGACCTTGAAAACCGCCTGAAGCATGGCGAGCTGTTCCATCCGGACAGCATCCATTTTGCTGACTCGCTGAAGTATTACACCCTCCGTGATCATCGTGTCGTATATGGCGGAGGCGGCATCATGCCCGACTGTTTCGTACCGTTGGATACGACCCGGCTGACCCGTTACCATCGTCTCCTCTCCGCAAAGAGCATCATCATCAATGCCTATCTGAAGTATGCTGATGCCAATCGCACCGCACTGAAGGCCCGATACAAGTCGTTTGACGCATTCAACAGGGACTATGCGACACCGCAGTCATTGCTTGACGCAATTGTCGCCGAGGGGAAGAAAGAGAAGGTAGAGCCGAAGAACGAGACCGAGCTAAAGACGACGCTTCCTTACCTCAGCCATCAGCTGAAGGCGCTCGTAGCCCGCGACCTTTGGGAGATGAACGAGTACTTCCGTGTATGGAACGAGCAGAGCGACATCGTCAACAAAGCTGTGGAGCTTGCAACGGGCAGTCGACGGCCCGTAGCCTTCTGACAACAGAAACCTTCTGAGAAATACAGGGGTACGCAGTCTGTGTGTCCGCCAAGAAAGAACCGAGGCGGTCATACGGGCTGTGTACCCCTTTTTCAGTCATGAAATATCCTTACAAAAACTCTCATTGTCACTGTCCAAGGCAGCGGTAAGCCCGGTCTTGTTTCCAATCCCTAATCTCCACACAGTCAGACCGTTATAAGCAGGCAAACGAAAAGAGGCCTGATTGGACTTCAATTAAGCCTTGGCCGGCCTTCAACTAAGCACCTTTTGAACCCCAGTCAAGGCTTAACAGGAACGCTGTTAGGCATCAGTACTTTCGACAATGGTATTTTTTATTACAATTCACTCATGGAAACGCTTGTCCAAAGAACTTTCCTTCCTTTTTTGTCTATCGCATCACGAACTTTATAAGGACTGTTCGTGGAGAAGTCGGAGAAATGTCCTGCCAGCTCTCGGCTGCAACCGATTCTTCTCCTCCTGTGTGTTTCTCCACTGCCACGGTGCCGTCCCTTCGGCCGTGAAGAGATGGAAAAAGCAGCTGACAGAAGAACATCCACAGGGCAACACCAGCTCTGCGATGCTTGCCCGAAGGCTTTTCCGCAAGCATCTGCTCAGCTTCATTCTGTTGCAGTTGGGACAGCCGGCCGCCAAAGGGCATATCCAGTCCCTGTTGATGTGTTGCGGAAGACAAGTACGGCCGGTATGCAGCCGACCTGCCACTTCGCCAAGTTCCAGCCGGTTTTCCATGTGCCGCTTCTCTCCTATCCACTTCCGGATGAATGTAGCTTTCGGATTATTCTCAAGGGGCAGCAGCTTACATTCGTGAGAACAAAACAAAGCAGTGCGGAGCAACGGCCTGTCTTCCGGTACTGTACAGTACAGCACAGCCCCGTCGAGGCAGAGACTGCCGGGACAGGGCTGTGCTGTCTGTCGTAAGTTTATAAGCCGGCCCTTGGATCGGTGCGGGCCTATGATGGTCTTTCGTCTTCCCCAAGTCTGGGGAGTAATCCTTTACTGCGGATTGATCTCCTTCAGCAGCCGGTCTGCGTGTCCCCACTTGTCCATCATATAGAGGACAAAACGGATGTCAACACCGATACAACGGGCAAGGTTACGGTCGAAGTTGATGTCACTTGAAAGACTGTCCCAGTTGCCGTCGAAAGCAAGACCGATGAGACGTCCCTTGCCGTCGAACATCGGTGAGCCGGAGTTTCCGCCGGTAATATCGTTGTTGGTAAGGAAGCAGAGCTGCATCTTTCCGGTTGTCTTGTCAGCGTAACGACCGAAGTCCTTGACGCTCATCAGCTCCTTCATGACTGGTTCTGCCTGATAATCTTCAACCTTTGCGCCACGGTTCATCTTCTCGACAATGCTCTCGGCTGTCGTATAATAGTTGCTGTTGAAGCCACCGATCATATAGCCCCCAACCTGTCCGTAAGAGAGACGCATTGTGAAATTGGCATCGCTGTAATGGGGCATATCCATCTCCATCTGTACCTTTGCCTCACAGAGTTTCTTCTCTTCACTCTCGATGGATTCTTCCTTTTCTGACAGGTCTGCCATGATTGCCTGGTAGACCATGATAAGCTGAATACCCAGCTGTATGCCCGGGTCCTTGAGGTTCTTCTCATCGTTATAGAATTTATGCCCCTTTGTCAGCAGCTTGCTGTTGGCATACACCCAGTCAGTGTACTTCTTGTAGTTGTTGCCGAACTTGTCCTTGATAGTCTTGTAGAAATCAGGAAGATACCTGGCCGGCACATGGCCGGCGTAGTTCTTCAGCATGGCCGCTGTCATTTCCTTGTCGAGTGCCAGATTCCATTCATCGCTGTTGTCCTTGAACTGCATATACTGTTTCTTGGGATCGCCTTTCGGTCCTTGCAGCTCGATGGCTCCGCGCGAAAGGTCGAAGGTTCTTTGGAGAAACTCCGATGTCCTCCAGAACGATTCGTTCCAATAGGCTTGGGCTAATGCCGGTTCCCTGCTTGTCTCATAGAGTTTACCCAGCTTGGCGAAGTCTACGCTTACAGCCGGGTCTTTCACGGTTTTGGCATCAAGCCACTTCTGTATCTTCGCTTCGTATTCCGCCTTCTGCCGGATAAGACCGATGGAGTCGATACATTTGTTCATACCCATCGAGTTCTTCCAGTAGTTGGCAGAGCCGACATACTTGTTCTCATACTGGATGCGGGTCTTTTCATTCTGGTCCATGTATTTCTTCATGATGGCGAGCTTGATGTCACGCACCTGTACACGGGTCGTATTGTCGATGTCACGACGCCGCTGTATACCGTAGGACGACAGATAGCGACTGGTCGAACCAGGATAACCCACGGTCATGGCAAAGTCCTTGTCCTTGTAGCCTTCAAGGCTTACCGGCGCCCAGTGAGCAGGATGGTAAGGTACATTGTCTTTTGAGTAGGCCGCCGGTCCGTTGGTCTTGGGGTCGGCATAGATGCGGAAGACGGAGAAGTCGCAGGTCTGCCGCGGCCACATCCAGTTGTCCGTCTCACCGCCGAATTTTCCCATGCTCTTGGGCACGGTGAACACCAGCCGGACATCAGGGAAGTCCTGATAGGTCGTTGCGTAATACTTGTTTCCCTCGTAGAACGGGTCAATGGTCACGTGTAAGGTCTTGTCAATCGCCTTTACGGAGTCGGTCATGTGGTTCGTCAGAGAGTCGATGGCGGCCTCTGTCTGTTCGGCATTCTTGCCTGCAATGAGTCGATTGACACGGTCCGTGATGTCCTGCTGGTTCTTCATGAACGACACGAACATATTTTCATTGGGCAGTTCCTCGACGTAGTTTCTGGCATAGAATCCGTCCTTCATGTAGTCGTGTTCAACGGTGGAATGGGCATTTATCGCACTGAAGCCACAGTGATGGTTGGTGAACACAAGTCCATCCGGCGACACGACGACACCCGAGCAGAATCCTGAAAAGTTGACAACGTAATTGCTGATGGCATCGGGTGAGTTGTAAAGCATGTCGCAAGGCAGCTGGAATCCCTCGGCAACCATTTGTTCGTAGACCGCATCAGGGAGGTTGTAGAGCGTCCACATACCTTCATCGGCATGCATGGATGTGCTTCCCCATGCGAGAAGTCCGGCGATAAGCAAAGCTGATTTCTTCATATTCGTATTATTTGTTGAATGATATATTTATACTGCTTTCCTGGGAGTTCAAGAAGTCGGAGGGGGAAGGGGAATATGTTTTGGCAGTCGGAGGTTTTTGACAGACGGTGTCGTCGGCTGCGTTCTTTTTCCTCTCCATTCCTTCAGAAGCCGTCTTCGGCATCCTTCAGGAAATTTTCTTCGGTGTCCGTTAAAATCTTCTCCTGTGTCGTTTGGAGCCGCCGTCCCCTAGCTTCCTTTATCGGCTTCTGCTGTTTCTCCGACTGCAGAAAGCTACTATTTTGATATGCGTCGGCATAATTGTGCCAAAGGCAGGTCGTGATAGACGATATGTGCAATGAAGAGGATGATGACCAGCGTGTTGACACCCAATGCTGCCGGGACTGAAAGGTTGGCGTTGCTGTAAGCGATAATGGCGAAAAACAGTCCGCCTATCAGTACGTAAGTAAAGATACTCTTCAGCGGATAGTCTATCGGATACTTGCGCTGGCCGACGAGATACGACAATACCATTGCCGTTGCATTGCCCAGGAAGCCGGCCCATGCGCAGGCGATGTAGCCGTAGTGCGGTACGAAAATCACGTTGATGCCGATGATTACGGCACAGCCGATTCCCGAGAAGTAGGCCCCCCAGATGGTCCTGTCGATGAGCTTGTACCAGAAACTGAGGTTGAAATAAACACCCGTCATGATGCCGCCCGCCATCACGACAGGAACGACCCGCAGTCCTACCCAGTAGTCCCGGCCGATGATATGGCGCAGAACATCCATGTACCCCATTACCACCAGGAACGCCAGCAGCGTGAAGATGATGAAGAACTTCATGGCGCGGGCATAGGTCTCCTTGTTGTCTTTGTCGCGTGCCTTGCCAAAGACGAACGGCTCATAGGCATATCGGAAGGCCTGTGTAATCATCGACATGATCATGGCGATCTTGCTCGCTGCACCGAAGATACCGAGCTGTGCGTGTGCATCGTTTCCCTTGTAGACGTAGGGGAAGAGGATGTAGCCTGCCGTCTGGTTCAGTATTCCGGCAATGCCCAGGATAAGAATCGGCCAGGAATACGACAGCATCTTCTTCGCCAAAGGCATATCAAGCAGCTTCCCGCCTGCAAAGAAACCTTCTTTCAGTTCTCTCCAGAAGCAGAAGGTGATGGTTCCCGTGCAGACAAGGTTGATGTAGAAGGCGTAACCCACCTCATGTCCGCCGAGAACAAGATAGTAGACAAGGTTCAGGACGATGTTCAGAGCGATGAACAGCAGCTTGAATGCCGCAAACTTTATCGGACGCTTCTTGTACCGGAGGTAGGCAAAAGGAATGCACTGGAAGGCGTCAATCGCCACCGTAACCGCCATTACCCATACATAAGAGGGGTGCGCCGAGTAGCCCATGAAACTGCAGATGGGTTGCAGGAAGACGAAAACCATTGCAATGAACAGCAGTGACGACAGTCCTACCATCGACAGGACAGTGGAATAAACCTTCTGTGGATTCTGGTCCGTCTTGTTGGCATAACGGAAGAAAGTGGTCTCCATGCCGTAGGTCAGGATGACGAGCAGCAGAGCTGTATAGGCATAGATATTCGTAATGACACCGTAACCACCGCTCGCCGCACTGATCTTTGCTGTATAGAGGGGGACGAGAAGATAGTTCAGAAACCTTCCGATGATACTGCTCATACCGTAGATGGCAGTGTCCTTTGCAAGTGATTTTAAATTTGCCATTGTCGCTTTGTTATTGGGCTTATTACCGCTTATATTGCCTGTTATCGCCTGGTTACCGTCCTGTCGTCATCTAAAAGAAAACATAGCAGACGGCTATTGCGGCAATCACGCCGGCCAGGTCCGCCAGCAGTCCGCACGCTACAGCGTGTCTTGTGTACTTCACGCTGATGCTGCCGAAGTAAACAGCCAGAACGTAGAAAGTCGTGTCCGTCGAGCCCTGGAAGATACAGCTGAGCCGGCCGACGAACGAGTCGGGGCCGTAGCTCTTCATGGCTTCCAGCATCAGTCCGCGTGCCCCGCTGCCCGACAGCGGCTTCATGAAGGCAGTCGGCAGCGCACCGACGAAATCGGTATTCAGTCCGCATTGCCCCACACACCACTGTATTCCCTTTATCAGCAGGTCCATTGCACCCGATGCACGGAATACTCCCACTGCCACGAGGATGGCAACCAGATAGGGAATGATGCGCACAGCCGTAGAGAACCCTTCTTTGGCTCCCTCTATGAAAGCGTCATAGACGTTTACTCTCCGCAGCAGTCCGGCACCGATGAAAAGGACGATGATCGACATGAGGATAAGATTGGAGGCAACGGAGGTCACCGTACCCATCGTCTGCTTGTCCATCTGTCCGAATCCCCAGATCACCAGACCCACGAAAGCCGTCAGCCCCACAAGGGCGGCAAGCAGAGCAGGCTGGAAGATATTGATGCGCTGCCAGCCGGCCGTGATGATGATTCCGGCAAGCGTTGCGACGGTCGTCGCAAGCAGGATGGGGATGAACACATCCGTCGGCTGGGCAGCTCCGTACGAGCTCCGGAAGGCAAGGATGGTCGTCGGGATGATGGTCAGCCCTGACGTATTCAGCACCAGGAACATGATCATCGGATTCGTTGCCGTGTCTTTCCTCGGATTCAGCTCCTGCATCTGTGCCATGGCCTTCAGTCCGGTAGGCGTGGCCGCATTGTCAAGTCCCAGCATGTTCGATGCGATATTCATGAAGATGGACCCCATGACAGGGTGATTCCTCGGGATGTCAGGGAAAAGTCTGGTGAAAAGAGGACTGAGTATCCGTGCCAGCACGTTTACGACACCTGCCTTCTCACCGATTTTCATGATGCCCAGCCAAAGTGCCAGCACTCCGGTAAGTCCCAATGATGTCTCGAAGGCGGTCTTGGACGAATCAAAGGTCGCATCCACCATCTTCTGGAAGATCGTCGTGTCACCCGTCAGCAGAGAGATGATTCCGAAGACGAAGGCAATGAGGAAGAATGCTATCCAAATGTAGTTCAGTACCATTCAGTTTGTCTGTTACAGCTGTTCATTGTTTGATTGTTTTCAGGGGCGGGGACGGACAGCCCCGCAGAAGGTACCATTCTTTCCCATTGCAAATTTAGATAAAATTCCCGAACTATAATCCAGTCGGATAAAGAAAATGCTTTTTCTTTAAAGGAAAGACAATCCATTCTGTGTGTGAACCCGTAGTAAAATAAATGAAAAAGACAGACAGACACTTCCTGTTCCGTGCTATCCAACCGTGGGAAAACGCACGAGGCGTATCCTATTGAGTTTTTTTCAAAATCAGGGAAAATTGGCCATCATTTCCCGTTTTTGTCGATGATAACCCTATACCACATATACCATTTAATCTTTTTAACGTACGAAACAAACTGTTTATTCCATGAAGTTTTTAACTTTGCAACCAAGAGTTTTCGGAATAGCGTATTGTCTGTATTCCGATTGCGCACATCAGGTTTATTCCACTTGCAAAGAACAATACAGTAACAGCAGACCATATGGGTATATTTGACTTCTTCAAGAAAAACAGGCATAAGGAATGCCGGAACAATCAGCACACGACAGAGGTGATGGAGGATGAAGAGGAGGAGGCAGACTTGTGGGCCCAGGCTTATATGGCAAAACCGCATTGCTATACGAAGGAGGGGAAGAAGCCCATCCTGAGTTTTGTCGTGACGGAGGGGATAAACACCATTCTGCCGATGTACCCCAACGAGCTGTACAGGAAAGGTAAAAACGGATTCGCCGACATACGCCTCATTTTTGTCAGCACGTCCCGGAAAGGAGAGCCTGTCGATCTTCCTTTCTTCCACTGTGTCCCCGCACTTTCCAACTATGCACTGGACATCAGAGAACCGAACGTATTGATCAGAGGACTGAACGCGCTGGAAATGGGGGAGATTATATCAGGTGTCAGACATACGCTGGCGTGCTGTCCTGAAAGAGAGAAAGTATAGCCGCCTCCCTGTACATCCCATACAGAACCACCGGGACACAGCTCCCCCGCTTTCATCCCCCATTCCGGAAGGAGAGCGATAAAACCTGCCGAAATGTGAAGACTTGTCCCTTGTGTGTGCCGTAATGTCACTGACAAGACCCTTCAGCAGACTGACTATCCTCAAACATAAGTTTTAATTTCGTTTGCCGTCATTTTAACATTTCTCACCAACCCACTGTATATAAGCACTTTAATTATTGAACAAGTGTGACGGGAGTGACAGGAAAAGCCGTTTTGAGTCCATTGCCTAAAGTGAACCAATCACACATACAGAAGAACCGGCCCCTCCATAAAATGCGTAGATGAGGTTCTTTGATGTTTATGGGATGTCAAAGGATTTGCATCACCTATCAATCTATGCAACATTGATTTACAGTTGGTTGAGAAACAGGTGCGTGACGTTTTGGAAGGCGAGCACAGACCTTCCCATAGTGTTAGCAGTCATATAAATCTATCCCTTTAACGGAAAAACCCTAAATAAGCGACATATTTAGTCATATTTATAATTAAATTCGACTTTACATTGAAGTATAATCTCTTTAAGAACTTCCGTAACCGCATCTGGTTTGTCTAACTCCTCAAGTTAGTTCTTTAATTGTGGAATGTTGATAATTTCCTCTATACAATCAAGGTGGTCATCAACAGCTTTTTGCACAATATATGTTTTAAATATTATTTATCGATACGGTTTTGTGAAAAATAACTTGTAAAACGTGGTATTCACCAAAAGAATGTGTAAATTTGGAGCGTTTATATAATGTAATACAAATATGGCAAAAAAACAGTATATATGTATGTCATTTCTGTTCTTTGCAACCCTTCCTTTATTTGGGCAAGTTGTAGATGGATATGTATTCGATGAAATAGATTCTACTGCCATTGCTAATGTGTTGGTAAAAGTCGACAATAATAGCGAGTTGTTTGCTTTAACAGATAGCCATGGCTACTTTAAATTAGATAGTGTTGCATTGAAAGATAGCCACATTATTTCTATGAGTCATGTATCTTTTAATTCTCTCACAACAAAATTAACAAGTAATGGGACAACATATTATCTTAAGCCCAAATATGAGATGCTGAATGAGGTTGTGGTTGAAAGTAACTGGATATACAGGAAAGATGGAATGGTCGTTGTCGATTTTGGAAAAATGAAGATGGAACAAAATTTGCAATTGTCAGATGCATTACGTCATATCCCAGGAATTGTTAAGAACTCTAATGGAAATTATTCTTTGGGTGGGAAAAATGCAGTCATATATGTAAATAATGTAAAGCAAAATATTTCACCACAATCATTGGAGGCTTTTCTGGAGAGTTTACCTGCAAATATTGTTGCAAATATAGAACTGACTTTTGTCAATTCAGGGAAATATAGTGCATCCACCGAGGCTGTTATAAATATTAATACTAAAAGCAATATACCCCTGGGTCAGTCAGTACAACCATATGCTTTTACTTCAATTTTCCCACATGGAATGTATGATTCTGGTGGAAATATTTTTTATATGGTAAAGAAAAGTAGATGGCTTTATAATGGCACGCTTTCATTTGCAAACGAAAGAATATACAAGTCATCTACAGATAGCTTGTCGTATAATGGTCTCAAAATCCTTGATGACCATAATTTCAGCGATGGCAGAAATAATGTGTTTACATATAGAGGAAGTACAATTTATGAGTTTACAAACAAATCCAAATTAAGTCTTAATGCGTTTGTATATTACGATAAAGGCAGTGCCGATTTAATTTGGAACAATTATAACATCAATCAATATACTGCGAACAAACATGCCCATAGTGACCTTTATAATATTTCATTGTCATATACTTTGCCTTCTATCAACAAAAGGACAAATGGCCATTTGACATATTCCTTTTCATATGGAAAGGACAACTCTAAATTTGATTACCAGACAAAAGGAGAGGTATACAAGAGTTCAGACTTGAGGATGAGTGGATATATGAATACATTTAATATAGATTTAAACTCAGAAGTAAAATCATTTTTATTCTCTTATGGGCTACAGGTGGACTATAATAAAGTGAAAGATCATGTTATCTATTCACATGTAAACATGAATAGAAATGATGTTGACGAATCATTTTCTGGTCATGAAGTACTAACAGGTTTATATGCGCAAGCAAGATATACATTTTCTAAGCGAGTATCTACACGTCTTGGTTTCCGAATGGAGAATACACAATATACATATTCCTCTACTACTAACAACAACAGCAATCATTATGTCAATTTCTTTCCATCCTTGTTGACGTATATTAATATGAACAATTATAATTCGATTATTGGTATTGTCTCAAATATAAACAGGCCTAAATATTCATGGATGGTGTATGGAGAAAGACAGGCAAATGATATGGTATCTGTGTATGGTAATCGAGATTTGAAACCAAATAAAGCATACGGCTTTGTTATTTATAACACACTATTTAAATATATGAATCTTAATTTTTCATATATACTAACATATGACTTCATTGGAAATGTTTTTTCCTCAAATGGTAAACATTTGTCTAGTACCTATCAGAATATTGCAGATCTACAGACGTTTAAGACAAATATAGTCATACCGTATCGTTTTGCAGACAAGAAAATTATGGGGCAATTCCAGTTCAACCTCGCTTATGATAAGCTATATAATTTTAAAAACCAATTTTCATTGCCTGTTAATCGAAAGTGTTCGTATGTTAATTATAACATTCATTCTAATATAAGTTACTCTCCAGCAAGTAGGATTTACTTATCAATAGATGGAAATTATTATCCAACATATAAATCCTCTTTAATGAATGCGGCAGCAAATGGCTCTTTAGATTTTGAGCTACAATATATGATGCTAAAAGAAAAGAATCTTCAGCTTAGATTGACTCTTAATGATGTATTTGCAAGAGATGCTAAAAGAGTATTCTATTATGTTGATGGTCAATATTCCTCTTATCAACGGCACATTGGACCAATATTCAGATTGTCGCTTAAATATGTATTCAATAAAGGCCAAAGAGTCGTAGATGAATATCGAGA
The DNA here is from genome assembly GCF_900454835.1 of Prevotella denticola. Lineage (GTDB taxonomy): Bacteria > Bacteroidota > Bacteroidia > Bacteroidales > Bacteroidaceae > Prevotella > Prevotella denticola. Next base: position 1,800,309 of record NZ_UGTM01000001.1, read on the forward strand.
TTACACTCCATCCAACGGCCGATTAAGATAATAAGTCTTTCAGTTTCACATACTGTCAAATTAAAAACGATTTAAACTATAGAGCCGATTTTGTCCTGCTATCATTTTAATATTTTTCATCAGTTCCCTGTATATAAACATCTCATTAATTAGGGAAGCGTGACGGAAGTGACAGGAAAAGTCGTCTTAAAAGCGCATGTTTTGTCCATAAAAATTACTTTTGTTTTATCAGGAGGATGTGAGGAGACAATCTGTTCGGAAACGGAAGGGGGAACGAATGAAACCGGAAAACGAACAGGGCTCAAGAGAGGTAGCAAATCACTTATAGACAGACACATAGGAATCTTACAGGAAAAGGTGCCTGACAACATTCTAAGAGGGCGTTAGTTGGCTTGCAACTAACGCCCTCTTGGGATGCTAACGGGCGTTAGTTGGAACATAGGTGACGGCCGGTTGGGGTCCAGGGGCAGGTCATCCCCATTCCTGGTAGGTTTCTTCAGTAAGAGAACAGGGGATTTTCATCTGCAAAATGTAAAATACTTTCAAATCTGTAAAGAAGCTGTCCGGTTTCCATTCCGCCTCTGACAGGCACCGGTAGCACACGTCAACAGGTCGCCGCCCCTGCACCGCCGGCGCTTTCTTGTGATGCAGCATTCCCTCCCCCGCCTTTCCATCCCATTGTACAAGACACTCCATGGCATTCGGACTGCCTTGGGAATCTGAGAAAGCAGAAAGCCGGAGTCCCTGCATCTGCAGACCGTTGCGATGAAACCGACCGGACTCTTCGTGTTTCTGTGTTTTCATGCGAAAGGACAGCACACCGCATCCCGCTCTACAGCCTGCCATTACCGCCTGCCAGCCCGTCCGCCGGACCAGAGAGAGAACCCCTTGAGAGGGGAAAAGAAAAAACCGACACCCACGTGGAGCATCGGTTCTTCTACATTAGTATGTTATGAAAAATTTGAGAGAATTGAGACTTCACAGCCTCTGCTTGTTTAACTAAAAATGATTATTATAGAGAAAGCATAGAAATTGTCTTTACTTTGTGAGGGTAGACACAGGACTCTGTATCTTGTGCTGCAAGGTGTCTCCCTTCACGGAGTCGGCCTTGGCAACGGACGGCCCTTCCTGCGGTTTTTCCACCGCCGCTGTAGCCGGGACAGCCTGCCGGCCGTCTCCATCGGAGAAAGCCACCTGCATGGCATTGCCCAATGTGAGGAAGATGGCCACAACGGCAGCCGCCTTGAAGAGCGGCATAAACCGCTGGCGCATGGTTATGACGCGCGCCTTGACAGGTTCTTCCTCCTCGATGCGGCCCAGGACTTTGCGGTCAAAGTCATCTCCCAACACCTCCTCCGTCTTCTCGCTCTGTGCATAGGCAAACAGATGACGATAAGGCAGCAAGGCGGCTGGAATGTCCTCCTGAGAGAAGAACATACGGAGAATCTCCTCCTCCTGGAGAGATGTCTCGCATCGCCAGTAGCGTTCCAGTAATTGCTCGATGTACTTATAATCCATAATTGTCTAATTTCAAATATTTCTGTTTGACCGTCTGCCGTGCCCGGAAGATATTGACTTTTACCTGCTCTTCGCTGATGTCAAGGACACTGGCTATTTCCTTGTAGGTCTTCCCTTCGAAGTCTCTCAGCTGCATGCAGCTCCGTTGCTTCTCGGGGAGTCCGTCTACAATCTGTCTGATGAGGCGGACTTTGTCCGTCTGGATCATGCGGTCCTGCGGATTGGATGAAGCGAGGGGCTCGGCAGCCTTCACATCTTCGAGGGAGTCGTTGTCGTTCCCTTTCTTCTTGATGCGGTCGAGCGACAGATTCCGGCAAACCGTCAGGCTGAAAGCCTCGATGGAGTCGATGGCATTCCATTCTTCCCTGCGGTTCCATACCTTTATCAGTGTGTCCTGCACGATGTCCTCGGCTTCCGCTCTGTTGAGCGTGATACGGAGTGCGAGCCGGAAAAGTTCGTTCTTCAACGGCAACACATCGTTACGGAAACTGACTTTCTTCATCTTCTCTCTGTATATATGACGATTATGGATGGGGATAAGTTACAGGGGACGGACGGGAAAGCCGATGTTTAACTTTCGTTAAGTTATCGGCTGCGCTTTGCTCCCCCTGCTTCCTGCCGCCTTCCGTTCCCTTGCGGCAGGGGCGGCAAGTGCCTTGAAGACTGGGAATGGAAGCATCAGCCAGGGGCGGGACGGACAAACGGCAGCAACAGACCGGAGCACTCCGGCACACCACCCACAGCCTGCCACATCGGCAGGAAATACTTTCCCGGCTACTCCAGATAGGTGTAACCGTACAGTCCGCTGCGGTAGTTGCTGAGGAACTCCTTGCCTTCCTCCAGCGAAATCTTACCCTGCTTGACGCTCTTCGTCACCCATATCTCAAGCTGCCGGACGAGCTTCTTGGGATTGTACTGTACGTATTCCAGCACCTCTTCAACTGTCTCACCGTCGAAGATCTGGTCAATGTGATAGCCTCCGTCCTTGACGGAGATGTGTACCGCATTGGTGTCGCCGAAGAGATTGTGCATATCGCCCAGAATTTCCTGATAGGCTCCGACAAGGAAAACACCGAGATAATAAGGCTCGCCCTTCTTCAGCGGGTGGACCGGCAGGACGTGGCTGGTGCGGCCCATGGAAACGAAATTCGACATCTTTCCGTCGCTGTCGCAGGTAATGTCCTGCAAAGTGGCGTTGCGTGCCGGACGTTCGTTGAGCCGCTGGATAGGCATGACGGGGAAAAGCTGGTCTATCGCCCAGCTGTCCGGGAGCGACTGGAAGAGCGAGAAGTTGCAGAAGTACTTGTCTGCCAGCAGCTTGTCCATGTTCCGCAGTTCATCGGGGACGTGCTTCATGTTCTTGGCAAGACTGTTGATCTCATGGCACACACTCCAGTACATCGCCTCAATCTCGGCACGTGTCTTCAAATCCACCATGCCGTGGGAGAACAACTCCAGTGCCTCCTCGCGGATCTGTTCGGCATCGTGCCAGTCCTCCAGCATATTGCGTGAGTCGAGGTTGTCCCAGATGTCGTAAAGGTCTTTTACCAGCTGATGGTCTGTCTCCTTCGCCTCAAACTCTTCGGACATCTCCGGCAGGGAAGCCGTCTCCAAAACGTCGATGACAAGGACGGAGTGGTGCGCCGACAGGCTTCTTCCGCTCTCGGTGATGATGTTCGGATGTGGAATACCGTTCTTGTCGGCTGCATCCACGAATGTATAGACGCAGTCGTTGACATATTCCTGAATGCTGTAATTCACGGAACTCTCGCTGTTGGACGAGCGGGTACCGTCGTAGTCGACCCCCAGACCGCCTCCGCAGTCGACGAAATCGACGCCGTACCCCATCCTGCGCAGGTTCACGTAATACTGTGCTGCCTCGTTGAGGGCGGTCTGGATGCGGCGTATCTTGGTAATCTGCGATCCGATGTGGAAGTGAATGAGGTGCAGGCAGTCGTGCAGCCCCTTCTCGTCTAGCGTCTCCAGCGCCTGGAGCAGCTCGGAAGAAGTGAGTCCGAACTTGGAGGCATCGCCGCCGCTCTCGGCCCATTTTCCCGACCCGCTGGATGCCAGTTTGATGCGGATGCCGAGGTTCGGCTTCACATTCAGCTTCTTCGCTGCCCGGGCAATGAGGTCTATTTCGTTGAGCTTCTCCACCACGATGAAGATGCGCTTGCCCATCTTCTGCGCCAGCAAAGCCAGTTCGATGTAGCTCTGATCCTTGTAACCGTTGCAGACGATGAGCGAGTCGCTCTGGCACTGTACGGCGATGACTGCGTGCAGCTCGGGCTTCGACCCGGCCTCCAGTCCCAGATTGAACTTGCGTCCGTGGGAGATGATTTCCTCCACCACCGGCTGCATCTGATTCACCTTGATCGGATAGATGATGAAGTTCTCGGCCTTGAATCCGTACTCCTTCCTTGCCTTCTCGAAGCAGGAAGAAGTCTTCTCGATACGGTTGTCGAGAATGTCGGGGAAACGGAGCAGCACCGGCGGCGTGACATCACGCAGGGCGAGCTCGTCCATGACATCGCGCAGGTCTATCTGCGTGTTGTCCTTACAGGGCGTGACATACACGTCACCCTTGCCGTTTATGCCGAAGTAAGATGTGCCCCATCCCGAGATGTTGTACAGTTCCTGCGAATCTTCAATCGTCCACTTTTTCATTTCCGTTCTTCTGTATGCCTTTAATTTCTTTTGTATTTTACCATTTTAACGTATGGTCCAAGTATGTGTCAGCCGGTATGCCGGATGCATCAGTATCGTTGCCGGATGGCCTTTCGTCCTGCCGGATGTCTGCCTGCATTCCAAACAAGCCTTACCTGGCCTCCAATAAGGCCTTACTTAGCCTTCAATCAGGCCTTACTTGGACTTCAATCAGGCACCTTTTCCACACCTGACTGCAACTAACTGAAAACCAGCATAGTTATCTGCAGAAATGCAAACGTATTCTGCAAGACGTGAATCCACTGAATCATCCCTTTGACGGAATGTCCTTATGGTGACGATGCCAGAGGCAGTCCCTCCCGCTTCCTGATGCCCGGTCTGTCTTCAGACTTTCAGCAGCCTGCGTAGCAGGCCGACGGTTATCTGTATCTTCTCATAGTTATCCATCAGGCTTACGTCGAGCGTATGTTTTGCCTTCGCATAAAAAGGTTCACGCCGTTCCAGCTGTTCACGGATAAAGAGACCGACCTCATCGGGTGTCTTGCCGAGCAGCAGCGGACGGACAGACTTCCCCATCAGTAAATGTTTATACAGCACGCCGGGGGCAGCCTTCAGGTAAACAGTCTCCGCCTGCCGGTTCATGTAGTCCATATTGTCGAAGAAACAGGGAGTGCCGCCGCCGCAGGAGATGATGACATTCTCGAACTCCGCCACCTCATGAAGCAGAGCCTGTTCCGTCTTCCTGAAACCGTCTTCGCCTTTTTCATCGAAGATCTGCTTCACGGTTCTGCGCATACGGCTCTCTATATACCAGTCCAGATCGTAGAAAGGAATGCCCAGCTCCTTCGAGAGGGCCTTGCCGACGGTAGTTTTCCCGGCACCCATATAGCCGATGAGGATGATACGGAGCGGTCTGCCTCCTTCTTTGTAGTCTGTCATGTCCATGCTGTCTGCTCACCGCCCTGCCGCCCGGTTGTCATCGTGCCCGCAGAGGGTTTCATTCCACCTGCAACAGGCGGGGATGGTGTCCTTATTGCTTTCTGCGCCGGGGTTCGGGTGCATTCTTCACGATGTCCATGCACTGCTCGTACGTCAGCTCGGCGGCTTTCTCGTGGAGCGCCTTCGGCATACGGTAGTTCTTGCCGTCATAGGCAATGTAAGGGCCGTAACGGCCGTTCATCACCTCCATCCTGCTGTCTTCTTCAAAGGTCTTGAGGTGCCGCTGCGCATCCTGCAGACGCTTCTTCTGAATCAGGTTGATGGCAGCATCAAGGCTGATGGTAAGCGGGTCTTCGTCCTTGGGCAGCGATGTGTACTTCTTGTTGTGGAGCACGTAAGGGCCGAAACGACCTGCACCGATGACGACATCCGTCCCTTCGAACTGCCCGACTGTGCGCGGCAGCCTGAACAGCTCCAATGCCTCATCAAGGGTAATCGTCTCTATGCTCTTTTCGGCCGGGAGCTGGGAGAAACGCGGTTTGTCCTCATCATCGGCACTGCCGATCTGGACAACGGGGCCGAAGCGGCCGATCTTCACGAACACCGGCTTGCCGCTCTTGGGGTCTATGCCCAGCTCGCGTTCGCCGGCCTTATGCTCTGAACGGGCGTTCATCACCTTCTCTACCTCCGGCTCGAAACCCTGGTAGAAGGTCTTCATCTCCTTGTTCCATGCCACCTTGCCCTCGGCGATTTTGTCGAACTCCTGCTCGACCTTTGCCGTAAAGTTGTAGTCCATGATGTCCGGGAAGTTCTCCATGAGGAAATCGTTGACGACAATACCGATGTCCGTCGGGATGAGCTTGCCCTTGTCGGCACCGGCCATTTCCTTCTTTGTCCGGGAAGTAACCTTCAGCCCGAGCAGCGTGTCTACGACGTATTTCCGCTCCTCGCCCTTCCGGTCGCCCTTCTGCACGTATTCGCGCTGCTGGATGGTCGAGATGGTCGGGGCGTAGGTGGACGGACGGCCGATGCCGAGTTCCTCGAGCTTGCGCACGAGACTTGCCTCTGTATAACGGCCGGGGCCCTGCGAATAACGCTCCGTCGAGACAATCTCACGGCGTTCGAGTTCCTCGCCCTCGTGCATGGCCGGCAGTGCATGGGAGAACTCCTCGCCGCCCTCTTCATCGTCGGACGACTCGTGGTAAACTTTCAGAAAACCCTCGAAAGCAATCACTTCACCGTTGGCAACGAACTGCAGATCGGTCTGGTTCTTGCCGTCTTCCGTTTCAAGGGAAATGTTTACAGTCGTTTTTTCTATCTGCGCATCCGCCATCTGTGAGGCGATGGTACGCTTCCATATCAAGTCGTACAGGCGTTTTTCCTGGCTTGTTCCGTCGATGGAGACATTGTCTATATAGGTGGGACGGATGGCCTCGTGGGCCTCCTGTGCGCCCTTGCTGTGCGTATGGTACACTCTCGCCTTGCCGTATTCGGCTCCGTAGAGACGTTCTATTTCAGCCTTGCTGGTGTTGATGGCCAGGGCGGACAGGTTGACACTGTCGGTTCGCATATACGTGATGCGGCCGGCTTCATACAGTCTTTGCGCCACCATCATCGTCTGGCTGACGGTGAATCCGAGCTTCCTGGCCGCTTCCTGCTGCAGGGTCGAGGTGGTGAAAGGCGGCGCCGGTGTGCGTTTCAGCGGTTTCCTGGCGATGGATGCGACCCTGAACCTTGCATTCTTGCACAGTTCCAGAAACGCCAGGGCCTCCTCATGGGTCTTGAACCGCTTGTTCAGTTCCGCCTTCACCTCATTCTTCGAGCCGTCCTCGTTGGTGACGGCGAAGACGGCATTCAGGCGATAATAAGGCTCTGACTCGAAGTTCTGGATCTCCCGCTCACGTTCGACAATCAGGCGGACGGCGACACTCTGCACGCGTCCTGCGCTCAGTGCCGGCTTCACCTTGCGCCACAGGACCGGTGACAGGCGGAAACCTACCAGACGGTCGAGCACACGGCGGGCCTGCTGTGCGTTCACCAGGTTCATGTCCAGATGGCGCGGTGTCTCGATGGCCTTCAATATGGCCGGCTTGGTAATCTCATGGAACACGATGCGGCTCGTCTTCTCCTCGTCCAGTCCCAGCACCTCACAGAGATGCCAGCTGATGGCTTCTCCCTCGCGGTCCTCATCGGAAGCCAGCCAGACCTTCTTGGCAGCCTTGGCATTCTTCTTCAGTTCGCTGACGACTTTCTTCTTTTCGTCAGGAATTTCGTAGTCGGGGGTCAGGGTGTCAAGGTCAATGCTCAATTCTTTCTTCTTCAGGTCACGGATATGGCCGTAAGACGACATTACCTTGTAGTCCTTGCCGAGAAACTTCTCGATGGTCTTGGCCTTTGCGGGGCTCTCTACTATTACCAGGTTTTCTTGCATAATCACTCTTGTACATTTTTTCAAGGACGCAAAAGTACTTAAACTTTTCGCTTACACCTTATATAGTAGACAAAATTTCTACTTTTTTAAGTTTTCCCTTTCCGTCTGGAGGAAGTCGTAAAGTGCCTGGCGAATAGACCGGAGACCGAACTGCTCGGTATGAACCTCGTCCAGCGGCATCCATATTGCCTCGTCTACATCATCTGCAGCCTTGAGAACGGTCTCGTCCTCCACGCTGCAGATGAAGAAGGCATCGAGTGTGGGAATGTCGAATCCACTGTAACGGTACTTGTTCGGAAGCGAACAGAAATAACGTTTTTCCTTGATAACGAGGTTGGTCTCCTCCTTTATCTCGCGCGAAAGTGACTCTCCGATGGTTTCTCCGATGTCGCAGAATCCGCCGGGAAGGTCCAGTGTTCCGCGTCCCGGATCAAGTTTCCGGCGCGTTACGAGCAGCTCACCTTTGCCGTTCAGGATGAATGCCGCCACTGACGAGCTGGGGTTCAGGAAATACTCAAAGCCGCAGCTCTCGCAGCGTTTGCTTTTCTCGTTCTGCTCCACGAAATGTCTGCTTCCGCATACGGGGCAATACTGGAACTTGTCTAATACGTGCATATCGGGTGATGAGTGTTGATGAATTGTCTGATGCTGACCAGCATGGCAAAGAACGGTTGTTAACATAAACGCCGAAATCATTAAAATACGTTTACGCCCAATGCCTTTTGTCATTCCATGCTGCAAATATACTAAAAACTCTAAATATCTACGGCTGAAACCGTATCTTTTTGTTAACTTTGCAACAATACGCTTAAAATCACATACTTTCTCCTGCTTCCTGCTGCAACCGAGACGACATCTTCTTCTTTGGAGACATTGTCGGGAAGTCATGCAGGCCGATGCCGGCAGGGACAATATGTGCGGCGGACAAGAAACAAAAACAGAGTACAGAATGAAATTCAGAAAACTTTTCCTTGCAATCGGACTGGCTGCTGTCTGCACGACAGTGTCTGCCCAGAGTTCTTTCGAAGTCAAGCTTTACAGCGGACAGCCGCCTTACACCAACGGCGATTCAAGAGACACTGCCAAGGTGCGCGTCTTCCTGCCTATGGAGAAAGAGGCCACGGGACGTGCCGTAGTCATCTGTCCGGGCGGTGCCTATGAGACGCTGTCGATGGAGAAAGAAGGCTACGACTGGGGAGAGTTCTTCCAGAACCAGGGCATTGCGGCCATCGTGCTGAAGTACCGTATGCCGCACGGCAACCCCGATGTCCCCGTATCGGATGCCGAACAGGCAATGAGACTGGTCCGCATAAATGCTGCAAGCTGGAAGATCAGCCGAAACGACATCGGCATCATGGGATTCTCCGCAGGCGGACATCTTGCAGCGACGATTGCGACGAGAAGTCTCGGCGAGGCGAAGCCGAACTTCCAGATACTGTTCTATCCGGTCATCTCCATGCTGGAAGGTTACGGCCACGACCGAAGCCGGACCAACTTCCTGGGACAGCATCCCGGCAAGCGCGACGAGAAGAAATACAGTGCTGACATGAACGTGAGCCGTGTCACGCCACGTGCTTTCATTGCCCTCAGCGATGACGACGATACCGTTCCGCCGGCAAACGGCGTGAACTATTACAGCGAACTCTATCGCAACGATGTCCGTGCCTCGCTCCATGTCTATCCCGGCGGCGGTCATGGCTGGGGCAGCAAGATCGGCTTCCGCTATCACGAAGAGATGATGATGGACCTGAAAGCATGGCTCAAGAGCTTCTAAGAGCAAGAAGGACCTGTCTGCCACAGTCCATGGTCCTCGGACGGTCTCTCCCGACATCATCTCGCTGTTGCCGTCCATCCGCATAAAGTGTGAAAGTTTTTCCATCCTGAAAAAGACAATCCCCACGAAGACGAACATTCGTTTTCGCGGGGATTGCTCTTTTATGAAGCTCCCCAATGCACAGGAGACAACTGTGTCGCAAGGCAAGCCGGAAGGGAAAGACTGCACGGCCCATCTACAGATACAGAACACTCTCATTTCCCTCGTTGAACAGCAGGTCGAGGATGCTGAGGTTAGGCTGGAATCCGAATTTCTGCTGATAGACCTGATAGTACCTGCGGGGCACAAAGTCCGGGTCTGCCCCCGGGTGCTTCGGACGGATTACCTCTCTGTAATCATCGGTTCCGTCGGGAGACACCGTCTCATAGGTGTCCGTGCGGCGCATACAGGGCATAATATCGATAAGTTCGCACATCTTGAGCGTTATCTCCCAGTTGAAATCATAGAGGAAAGTCCACTTCCGCTCAAAGAAGGGGCGTATATCGTCCGCATAAAACTCGAAAAAAGGACTCTCACCGTAAGCGGACTGCAACGCATTCCAGTGCTGGTGCCGCCAGTTGGCATGGTCGCTGATGCGTACTTCCTTCATCTGACACTTCAGGCCGACGAACTTCTCCACAGGGACAGAGAGCGTCTGCGGGCCGTTGGCCGCCGCAATCACACAACGGTTCCGGTAGGTCTGCTTGACGAAGTTGTCGTGCTGCTCGATCAGGCAGACATCATAGCGGTTCAGCTTCTGATACCACTGGATGGGGGCGAAATAAGCGGAAGACAGCAAGGCCTCCCCAAGCGCTTCCGAAGGAGGGGATGCAGGATTACCGTTGTTGCCGTTGTCAGGATATATCATGGGGACTTTGCCGATTCAAGGAGACACAGGGTGTCCCTGCTTTACTGCCAAGAAAAACAAAACAAAAGGAGGGGATGTGCATCATCTTCACCAGACAATGACAATTTGCACATCCCCTCCTTCTGAGGCGCTCGGGGAGGCTTCCCTATTTGATGTTGCCCACCCAGTTGAACAGTCGGTGCCAGCGGATGCCGCCGAGACCCTTGCGGTCAGGGTCGCTCGACCACCAGATGAACAGCGGCTTTCCCACAATGTGATCTTCCGGAACGAAGCCCCAGTAGCGGCTGTCGGCAGAGTTGTGGCGGTTGTCACCCATCATCCAGTAGTAGTCCATCTTGAAGGTATAGCTGCCGGCAGGCTTTCCGTTGATGTAGATGCGGCCGTTCCTTACCTGCAGATCGTTCTTCTCATACACCTTGATGCAACGCTCATAGACGGGGAGGTTCTGCAGTGTGAGTGCGATGGACTTGCCTTTGGCAGGAATCCATATCGGTCCGTAGTTGTCGCGTGTCCAGCCCGTAAAGCCGTTGAGCGGATAATAAGGACCGGAATAGAGGTCCTTGTCCGTCACCGGCCGCATCGACTTCACCAGTCCCTCGCGCTTCAGTTCGGCGGCGGCACGCTTCGTCAGCGGCATATAGCCGTCATACTGGAGTACAGCATTGTTGAGTACCTGGCCCTGGTCCAGGTCATAGCCATGCAGACGGGCGAGGCTCTGCACGTCCTCCGCACTGATTTCGAAGTCCTTGCGGAGGTCATCGAACCGTTCGCCGAGGAGGTCGGCTGCGGTAATGTTGTTGAACTTGACAAAGTACGTATACTGCACCTTCTCCGGCTCCTTGTTTGGCTTTCCGTCAAGATAAACGATTCTGTTCCGGATCTGCAGGGTCTGCCCCGGCAGGCCGACACAACGCTTGACGTAGTTCTCGCGGCGGTCGGTCGGACGCCAGTCCAACGGTCCGTAAGTCCCGGCATTCTTGATGATATAAGCCCTGCCCGTGGCATAGGCCTTTCCGTAGAAGGCACGCTGCTGGAGGGTTGTCATTGCCGACAGGTTGATGCCGGGATTCTGCTGTGCAAGGAAGTTCTCGCCCATGGTGTAGGCATCATGATAGAAGTCATTACCCTGATAGGCCGGTTCGCTCATGATGGTGTCACCGGCCGGGAAGTTGAAGACGACAATATCATTCAGCTGCACCTTTCCCAAACCCTTCACACGGCGGTAGTCCCAGTGCGGCCAGGCAATATAGCTCTTCGTGTTGATGATGGGAAGTGTGTGCTGCGTCAGCGGCATGGTCAGCGGCGTTTCCGGTATGCGGGGCCCATAGCTTACCTTCGACACGAAGAGGTAATCGCCCGTGAGGAGCGACTTCTCAAGCGATGAAGACGGAATGACGTAGTTCTGGAAGAAGAAGAGATTGATAAAGTAGACCGCCACCAGTGCGAACACCAGTGCATCTACCCATCCCATCACGAAACGGACCGGCCCTTCGGTATCCTTCCACCACTGCCAGCGGATTTTCTTCGTGATGTACACATCGAAGATGAAAGGAACGACCAACAGTCCCCACCAGCTCTTGACCCATAAAAGGAAGAGGAGGTAGAGAACAAGAACACAAATAAACTTTGCCCATTGCTTCTTGGGGTTGAGGGCTGCTTTTTCTTTATCAATCATATTGGGAATGTCTTTATGCGATGATAAGTGATGATGAGAGGGGAATAGGCGATGACAGGTGCTTGACAGACGGGGAACCAGGTGCTGGGGTTCAGAAACGGAACAGATCGCTTGTCGTGAGCAGGCCAGAGTGATCCTTGGTGTATTCAGCAGCCAGGACAGCACCGAGTGCAAATCCCTTGCGGCTGTGGGCATCGTGGGTGATGGTAATCTTGTCGGCCTCGGAATCATAACTGATGCTGTGGATGCCCGGCACCTCATCCCGACGGATGGAAGCGATGGGCAGCTCGTCCGGAGCGACCTTGTTGCTGCCGCTCTCCGTGCCGTCGGCTGCGTGCTGGAAGCCCTTTATCCATTTGTCCTTGCGGTCGAGGCGGTCGATGATGTCCTCTGCAAGCGTGATGGCTGTCCCCGACGGTGCATCGAGCTTATGGACATGGTGTACCTCCTCCATCTCGACATCATACTGCGGAAATCCGTTCATGATTTTCGCCAGATAACGGTTGACGGCCGAGAAGATGGCCACGCCGATGGAGAAATTGCTTGCCCAGAAGAGCGTCTGTCCGCCTTCCGAACACATCTTCTCTACGTCTGCCTTGTGGTCCTGCATCCATCCCGTAGAGCCGCTGACAACCTTCACATTATGTGCAAAGGCACGCTGGTAGTTGCCGAAGGCAGCCGTAGGATTGGTAAATTCTATGGCGACATCGGCCGAGGCGAACGCAGGAGAATCAAAGTCCTCTATGTTGTCAACATCAATGATACTTACGATTTCGTGGCCACGGTCACGGGCAATCTGCTCGATCATGTGCCCCATCTTGCCGTAACCGATCAATGCTATTTTCATAATCAGTCTGGATTAAAACATTGCAAAGGTAGCTGATTTGCGGCATAAAACAAAATAAGTTTACGTATTTTATATGGGCTTGCTCTGAAAATCCCACGTTGGACTTTTATTGATAGGAACATTGTCTGTCCTTCGAGTCCTTCTGCTTTTATAGGGTATATCCTGTTCGCCTGAAAGGGGGAGAAAACAGCAAAGACTATCTGTAGGACCTGCCTGTAACCTGTAAGATGTATGCAGGTTTACAAATCCGACTTCCATCTGTCTGCGGGTACGGAAAACGTGATTTTCATATAAGTAGACATTATCAACAGCAGTTAAAACAAGCTCTGAAAACCGTCAACCAAGTTTAAATGCAGGATGAAAAGCAGTCAAACGGAAATATTGAACTACAAATAGAAAAGTCTTCCCGATGGCCGGGAATGGCGTTCCCAACGCCTGGGAATCGGATTCCAGATGCCTGGGAACGGCATTCCCAACCGGTTGGGAATGCTCCATTGCAGTCAGGCCGACACTTGTATGGGAGAGTCGGGCTTGCTCCCTGTACACACCTTTTACACTGCTCCTGGCTTTGGAGACGGAAGTTCCCTGCATCCCGACCGATTACGCTGCGTACATATATGAATGCCCGACTACCGGCAATGCGCAAAGCAACTATATGCTGCTTCCGCATCCAACGTTCCATCTCCCCATGCAAAACAGACGGGGGCAGATGCAGCCCGTCTCCACTTGCCTCTGCAAAGGCTGGAAGACAGTGCGGCATCTGCCCCTATCCTATTACTATGGACATAACAGCTGAAAGGAGGGATGTCAATACTCCCTGCCCTCGCGCAGATATATCAATTCTACTTCAGTGCGGCCTTTTTCTGCTTCACATAACTGCCGAAGACGCGGTCGACCTCCGCACGCTGTTCCCTGTCAAGCGTATCGTTCGCCTGGATCAGCCCGCGGTAGTAAACCTTGATGGCCTTTGACAGCTTCGTCCTGTCCGATGCGTTCTTCTCAAAGATACGGTCCAGGTCCTTGTAGAGAGCCGGCTTCATCGTGTTCATAAAGGCAAGTTTTCCTGTCGCAGGCGCCTCTTCTACCGATGCGGCACTGTCGGGCTGTGCAGCAGACTTCACACTGACCGTGTCTTCCGGAGCTTTTTCGGCATCCGACTTGAAGATGGAAGCCACATCAATCTTTCCAACCTGTTCTGCCAATATACCGCCGTAGTTGTAAATCAGCACGCCAAGAACAAGCACGGCGACGACTATCACGCCGGCCATGACGGTGCCTTTGCCTATCTTCGGCATCGTGAAGGAAGAGCCTTCGTGGTTGAGGTCGGCAAGGAACTCGTCGATACTGCCATAACGGTCGCTGCGTTTGAAGGCACAGCAACGCTTGATGACCTCGCTGTAGGCCAGTGTCAGCCCCATCACCTTCATGATGGTTCCGAGCGAATAGATGTCGGCAGTAGCGTCGGCAGACATCGTCTCGTCCTTCAGTTCCGGAGCCATGAAGCGTGTCGTGTCGGCTGTCGGCTTCACTTCGTCGAGAGCAAGCACGCTGAAGTCGATGAGCTTCACACGGTCGCCCTGACTGGTGACCAGCACGTTGGACGGCTTCAGGTTGCGGTGGGTGACACCCTGATTGTGGGCGTAGCGCAGGGCATCGGCAATCTGGTTGATGATGGCGATTTTTTCGTCATCGGTGTGCTGTTCCCTGAGGTAAGCCTGCAAGGTACGTCCTTCTACGCACTCTTCCTCTATGCAGAGTCCGTAGCCGTCTACTTCTACCAGTCCCTGGTAGCGCACTATACCGGAATGGTTGAGGCGCTGGCACTGCTTGAATTCACGCTTCAGGGCGTTACGGTACAGCGTCCGGTTGCGGTATTCTTCTTTCAGTGCCTTCAACACTACGGGCTGGTCGCCCTTGCGGCACTTCACAATCATGCAGTATCCCTGGGACGGGATGACGGTGTATTCGGTACAACTTGCCTTTACAGGTGCATCCGCCGTCTGTGCCGGCTCGTCGGCAGAAAGTTTGTTCTCGCTCATCAGTATCAATAGGTTTAAAAACGTACTGTTATCTATGTCTGGTGGCAAAATTAGCAAAAAAAAATGAGACAAGACAGAAAAAGACAACTTAAAACACCCTATTACAATCTTTCTCATTTTACAGCATGAAAGAAACACAACCGCACCAAAAAGTTAAAAGTCACAAAAAATATTAAAGAGACTTGTGTTTTTTTCTTTTAATACGTATTTTTGTACAAAAATAGGAAAGCCTTAATTTAAACAATCAAAGAATGCTATAGCTATAGTATCGTGAGGATACCTCACATAGATTTAAACAACAACCCTTTAACTTTTAAAACATGAAAAAAATTTTTTTAGTGGCATTACTTGCATTGACAATTGTTCCTGCATCCGCCAAGAGACAGACCAATGTCGTAGAAGTACACACATCCTGTGGCATTGTCGCACACATTGATACCTGTAGAGGGAGTCTAGAAGATGTCATGAAACAGGTAGAGGCAATAGACGATGTGCTCTGTGGATAAAATAGAATTATCCAACTCAGAATCAAGAACGGGCTTGGATTTTTCCAAAGCCTGTTCTTCGACAATACCATAACATTAAAGATTCATCCAAATGAAGAAGAACATATTCTTATTTCTCTTTCTCGTAAGCACGATCCACCTGCATGGACAGACATTGGATTTCTCCAAGTTAGAAGGCCGGTGGGACACGACCAAGACTGTACAATATGAGTCTGCACAATATCAGATTGCTTATGAGTATAAGTATGCGAGAGACGCAAAGTACCCTAATGCCAAGCGGACGGCGACCACGATTCTAAGAGTGGGCAGTCGATACACGATGTTCACCGACTATGCCCTGCTGACATTCGATTCTATTTCTGCATCTATTGCAAAGGGAAAGTCGTCTGCTACATCCTCTGGTCCGAAACTGCTCGGTGCATTGAAGGCTAAGGGATTCAAAGAACTCATCCTGCAAAACAGAAAAGAGAACAACGAGTTTGTCCAACGCACTGCAGGAGGAATCCAAAGATACCAATATAATGAAGCCATTCCCCAGCTACAGTGGGAACTGCTGGAGGGAGACAGCACGATAGCAGGATACCCGTGCCGGAAGGCCAGGACAAGGCTTTTCGGACGCGACTACATAGCCTGGTATGCCCCCGATGTGGAGCTTCCCTACGGTCCGTATAAGTTCGGGGGACTGCCCGGCCTCATCTTCAAAGTGCAGGACACACAGGACAACTTCGTCTTCACGCTGACAGGATTGCAGACTGTAAAGGGCTACGCCCCGATCTACATATACGACAGAAGTGCCGTGATCAAGAGCAGCCGGAAGGCGGTCAGACAGATGTACAAGAACTATTGCGCAGACCCTTTGAAAGCCTTGACAAGCAACGGAAACGTCACGGTGGCGGCTGATGCGGCTGCAACGGTGAAAGCAAAACCCTATAATCCCATAGAACTGGAATAACAGTTTGCGCCGGCTCATACTTCTGCTTCTACTTTCCGCCCTCTGTTTTCCCTGCTTCGCCCAGCAGGACGAGGCGGTGGTGAAACTGGCGGTTGAGGTCAGGGACTCTGACAGCCGACAGCCGCTGGCTGACGTGATGTGCCGTGTTGTCAGCCCGACCGGCAGGCTGCAGAGCTACAAGATTGCAGACGGAAAGGGACACCTCAGCCTCACCGCAGGGAAAGCGGACGTGCTGGTATTTTCAATGATGGGTTATGGCAGGCGTAAAGTCAGCGTTGCGGACCTGCAGCAGCACGGCAGTCAGCCGGCAATCATCCTGCTCTCACCGAAGCAGATAGCATTGAAGGAAGTCGTCGTAAAGCTACCGCCGATCAGAAAGCAAGGTGACACGCTGGTCTACAACGTTGGTTCTTTCCTGCAGAAAGGCGACCGCCACTTAGAAGATGTGCTCAGGAAACTACCGGGAATCAAGGTTGCCGAAAACGGTTCGGTGTCTTATCAAGGCCGTGCCATCAACCGGTTCTATATAGAAGGGCAGGACCTCATGGGAAACAACTATACCCAGGCAACCCGCAATATGCCCGTCAATGCGGTGCGTGACGTGGAAGTCATGGAGAACCACCAGCCTGTGAAGATGCTGCAAGGGCGCAAGCCGTCAGAGTCGGCGGCCCTGAACATCCGGCTTGACAAGAGCCATCAGGCCCGTCCCTTCGGGGAGATTGCCGGCG
The DNA here is from genome assembly GCF_900454835.1 of Prevotella denticola. Taxonomy (GTDB): domain Bacteria; phylum Bacteroidota; class Bacteroidia; order Bacteroidales; family Bacteroidaceae; genus Prevotella; species Prevotella denticola. Next base: position 1,817,292 of record NZ_UGTM01000001.1, read on the forward strand.
GAGCAGGCATAAAACCAGACATCTGGGATAACCGGCTGTTTCTCACACAGGTAATGAAGCATTCGCAGATGCTTGTTTCAGCCAAGATGAACAATACCGGGAAAGACCTTTCCAAGGAAACCAGAGAGCATATCGATATCTATAATCGGGACGCATACGAACCCCTTCCCAAGGGCATTCTATCAGAAGACATGAGCCAGGAAGCTCTTCCGCAGGAGCGATACCTGCAGAACAAGTCCTATAGTGCTGGCTTCAACGGCCTCATCACACTATCGAAAGACGCGACACTACGCAGCAACGTGCTTTTCTATGGAGACCATGCCAGATACGACCGATTGACGGAAAACCGTTACGGGGGACTTGTCCCGACTACACTGGAAACCACAGAATGGATGAAGCAACGCACGTTTCGCATCATACCGGCGCTGAAATACGAAGAAAACAGCACGTGGAGGTTTCTTTCTGACGAACTGCAATACTCCTTCGGACGACAGACAGTCGGGAACCAAGCAGTCACGAACGGCATCGGAATTACCGAACAGGCGCACATAAAACCGTCTTATATAAGGAACTATCTTTCTTCTACTTTCAAATCGGGAAAGAGTATGTGGCAGATCCACTCGCTCCTGAGATACGCTGACCGTAGAGAAGAACTGACTGCGGCCTCCGATTCCTTACCACTATATAATGTGGCAGAACGCTTTGCAACACGGTCGGCCATGACCCGAAACGTTATCATGACTTCTATCCCTGTACTGGGAAATGACCTGGATATATCCTTCCAGGCTTACTACAGGGACAACTCGTACAGCTACCAGGACAACATCCACCATCGTACATTCAAGTTACAAGGCGAACCGGGCTATACGTGGAAACACAAAAGGCAAAGCTACGTAACCTTCGGACTCCCCATGGAATGGACAAGAATCATCCTTTCAAAGAAAGACAACAGGCTGTCTGCACGCAACTTCATGGCATTCAAGCCCTACCTGACCCTGCAGCAAGAACTGACAAGCACACTGACGGTGAACCTCTTTTCCTCTTTCTCAACCGACGGCAACTCTCTTGACTTCTATGCCCAGAAACCTTTGAGAGAGGGATACAGAAACATACAAGTAACAGGAAATGACATCTACAAGTCCACCCATCTGTACACTTCGTTCCATATCCGCTACCGTAACCTCGCAACCATGCTGTTTGCAAACCTTTCGCTTGCCTGCTCTGATACGAAAAGCGAGGCTTACAGCCACTATGAATACAATGACTCGATGACAATCATGACGTGGGTAAAAGGCGACAACCACCGGCATAACACAGCCATAAGTGCGATGGTGGACAAGACTTTCATCCCCATAGGACTGTCCTTAAAGGTTGATGCGACATATAACAGGGAAAGTTATCTTGTTTCGCAGTCTGGCGTCATGGTCAACAACCATTCCCACCAAGCCTCCGGAACACTCACTGCAAGTTTCCAGAAGCTGTCCTGGCTGCGCCTGTCAGCTGCTTTCACAGCCGGATATTACTGGGAACGGAGCAGTATCATGAGACAGAATGTCCTCTCCTCCTACACAACCAATGCAGCTCTTTACCTCTTCCCTGCAAAGAAGATGGAACTGAAGATGAAATTCTATAACCTTACAAACGAAATCATGGATGGACATTACCACACCTGTGGGCTGCTGGATGGCGATTTCAACTACAAGATCAACAATGTGTGGGAGCTGGGGCTGTCAGGAACGAACCTGTTGAACAGCAAGTCCTACAGCATTACACAGAACACAGGAATCAATATTCTCAACACATCCCTGCCCTTACGTGGGCGTGAAGTAATCCTCCGCCTACAGTTGAGACTATAAAGACACATATATCCTGAGAAACGTTCTCCACCACTTAGAAGCATCCTCTTCCAGATAGAAAGGCACACCTGTTCCGACTGTCGCCAATGTCGGGACAGCGACAGAACGGTAACAAGTCCAATTTCCTTTCACGAAAACAATCATTTCTTTTCACGAAGAAAAATATTTCTTTTCATGAAGAAAAATATTTCTTTTCATGAAAAGAATTGCTTCTGTACATGAAAAGACTTTGCAACAACAGTTCAGTCAGGCCGCTGAACAGACACACTGAAGGTTTCGGCGGTCATGCTTCACAACGGCTTCGGCACGATATCATCACCGTTCTCCTGCATCGTCCGTTCCCGCTCGTGTTCTGGTTAATCCTGTGATTACCGACCCTCCACTTTTATCCACCCGGAAGAAGGCCCTGCAACTCCAATTGATGATACTGACAGGGATGACAGGATTCTACCAACAGAAAATCCCGCAACTCCATAGGGAATCACGGGATTCTGTCTTTTGAAGAAGCATGGCGGCAGTCCGTCAGGCGGATGCCGGAAGCTTGTCATCCATCAGTCTGCGAACTTCGCTTTGATGAACTCACGGTTCAGGCGGGCGATGTTGGCAATCTTCTCGTTCTTAGGGCAGACAGCCTCACAGGCACGGGTATTGGTGCAGTTACCGAAGCCCACCTCATCCATTTTGGCAACCATCGCCTTGGCACGCTTGGCAGCCTCGGGTTTCCCCTGCGGCAGAAGAGCCAGCTGGCTGACCTTGGAGGAAACGAAGAGCATGGCAGAACCGTTCTTGCAGGCTGCCACGCAGGCTCCGCAACCGATACAAGTCGCACAGTCCATAGCCTCATCGGCATTCTCCTTGGGAATGAGGATGGCATTGGCATCCTGTGCCTGACCGGTACGGATGGACGTGTAACCACCGGCCTGGATGATCTTGTCGAAAGCGGAGCGGTCTACCATACAGTCCTTGATGACCGGGAAACCGGCCGAACGCCACGGCTCGACAGTGATGATGTCGCCGTCGTTGAAGCGGCGCATATAGAGCTGGCAGGTCGTCGCTCCACGCTCGGTCTTGCCGTGCGGAGTACCGTTGATGTAGAGCGAGCACATACCGCAGATACCCTCGCGGCAGTCGTGGTCGAAGACGAAAGGTTCGTCGCCGGACGCAATAAGCTCTTCGTTGAGAATATCGAGCATCTCAAGGAATGAAGTGTCATCCGGGATGTTCTTCATCTCATGTGTATCGAAATGGCCCTGGTCCTGCGGGCCGTTCTGCTTCCAATACTTGATTGTGAATGATATATTTTTTGCCATTGTATTTATGTTTTAGTTGACAAGTAAACAAGTTGTGAAGTAAACAAGTTATTTGTCTGAAATCTAATTTAGGAACAAATGTCTTGGTAGAACAAGCTAACAACTTGTCAACTCGTCCGCCCGTCAACTCGTCTGCTAATTCTTATAGTTACGTGTTTGTACCTTGATTGCCTCATACTCGAGCGGTTCCTTGATCAGCTCCGGAGCCTTGGTGTCATCACCCTGATACTCCCAGCAGCCGACATAGAAGAAGTGCTCGTCATCACGTTTGGCCTCGCCTTCCTCTGTCTGGTGTTCTTCGCGGAAGTGACCGCCGCAGCTCTCTTCACGGTGCAGTGCATCGTAAGCGACAAGCTCGCCCATGAGGATGAAGTCACGGAGGTGGATTGCCTTGTCGAGTTCGACGTTCAGACCTTCCTTCTTTCCAGGAATGAAGAGGTTCGTGTTGAACTCCTCACGCAGTGCCTTCAGCTGCTTCAGACCCTCTTCAAGACCTTCCTTGGTGCGTCCCATACCCACATGCTCCCACATGATGTGACCGAGTTCCTTGTGGATGGAGTCGACAGAACGCTTGCCGTGGATGCCCATCAGCCGGTCGATTTCCGCATCGACGGCCTTCTCTGCCTCATCGAACTCAGGACGGTCGGTCGGAATCCTGCCCCAAAGAGCCTGGTCGGCAAGGTAGTTCTGGATAGTGTATGGCAATACGAAGTAGCCATCGGCCAGTCCCTGCATCAGTGCAGACGCTCCCAGACGGTTGGCACCGTGGTCGGAGAAGTTGCACTCGCCGATTGAGAACAGGCCCGGCACGGTCGTCATCAGTTCGTAGTCGACCCAGATACCACCCATCGTGTAGTGGATAGCGGGGAAGATCATCATCGGATTGTAGTACTTCACGCCGTTGATTTCATTGGCAACCTCACCCGGATTGACATCTGTAATCTCCTCGTACATATCGAAGAGGTTACCGTAACGCTGCAGAATCGTGTCGATGCCGAGACGGTTGATCGACTCGGAGAAGTCGAGGAACACAGCCAGACCGGTGTTGTTGACACCGAAGCCCTTGTCGCAACGCTCCTTGGCAGCACGCGATGCAACGTCACGCGGCACGAGGTTGCCGAATGCCGGATAACGACGCTCCAGATAGTAGTCGCGGTCTTCCTCGGGTATATCAGACCCTTTCTTCGTACCGGCCTGCAATGCCTTGGCATCTTCGAGCTTCTTAGGAACCCAGATGCGGCCGTCGTTACGCAGAGACTCTGACATCAGGGTCAGCTTCGACTGCTTGTCACCGTGTACAGGGATACAGGTCGGATGAATCTGCACGTAAGAAGGATTCGCCATGTAAGCGCCCTTGCGGTAGCACTGGATGGCAGCCGTACAGTTGCAGCCCATGGCGTTGGTCGACAGGAAGTAGGTGTTTCCGTAACCGCCGGTGGCAATCACAACGGCATTGGCAGAGAAGCGTTCCAGCTTACCGGTGATGAGGTTCTTGGCGATGATGCCCCGTGCATGACCGTCTACGATGACGACATCCTCCATCTCGTAGCGGGTATAGAGCTTCACCTTCCCGGCCTGGATCTGTGCGCTCAAGGAAGAGTAAGCACCGAGCAGCAGCTGCTGGCCGGTCTGTCCCTTGGCGTAGAAGGTACGGCTTACCTGTGCGCCGCCGAATGAACGGTTGGCCAGCATACCGCCGTACTCACGGGCGAAAGGTACGCCCTGGGCGACACACTGGTCGATGATGTCGTTCGACACTTCCGCCAGACGGTAGACGTTCGCCTCACGTGCCCGGTAGTCACCGCCCTTTACCGTATCGTAGAAAAGACGGTAAACAGAGTCGCCGTCGTTCTGATAGTTCTTGGCGGCATTGATACCGCCCTGTGCAGCGATGGAGTGCGCACGGCGCGGTGAATCCTGGATGCAGAAGTTCAGTACGTTGAAACCCATCTCTCCGAGAGAGGCGGCGGCACTGGCACCGGCCAGACCTGTACCGACAACGATCACATCCAGTTTCAGTTTATTCTTTGGGTTAACCAAACGCTGATGAGCCTTGTAGTTGGTCCATTTCTCAGCTACTGGTCCTTCTGGTATTCTGGAATTTAATGTCTTAGTCATGATTGTTCTGAATTAAATTTTCAATTTAGATACTTAAATTACGCAACAGCGCAGCAAAGGCTCGGCGCACAATGGAAAGCAAATGCAAGTACTACAACGAGGAAGCAGAGCATCAGCAGGGTCACGTAAACGACACCGATGGTCTTCCAGCGGCTGAACCATACCTTACCGTTGATGCCGACCGTCTGCATGGCACTCCAGAAACCGTGAGAAAGGTGGAACCACAAGGCAGCGAGCCAGATGATGTAGAGAACGACATACACCGGATTGGCGAAAGTTGCCTGGATGTACTCGAAACCATGCGAGGGCGGTATCTTGACCGCCATCCCCGTCAGTTCTGCAAACATCATGTTGTACCAGAAGTTGAAAAGGTGAAGCCCGATGCCCAGCAGCACGATGATACCGAGAACGAGCATGTTCTGGCTTGCCCACTCCACGCTTGCCGGCTTCTCCGTCACGGCATAACGGTTGTCACCGCGCGCACGGCGGTTCTGCGCCGTCAGGATGAACGCATAGACGATGTGACAGACAGCCAGTGCCCCCAGTGCCACGGTAGCCACGACGGCATACCAGTTGGCCCCCAGCAGCTCGCAGATCATGTTGTAGGCTTTTCCGGAGAAGAGCGCGACAAGGTTCATACAGCAGTGGAACGTCATGAATAGAATCAGTGCCATGCCGGTCACAGACATAATCACCTTTCTACCAATAGATGAATTGATTAACCACATAAATGTTTTGATTTTAAATATTTAAACTGTTAAAATGATTATTCCACATCAGGTCAACACGCCGGGAAGACAGTCATCCGTCTCCCCCTCGAGATCCGTCCTTTCACTTCAATACCCAAAATTCGGTATAACCGCATACGTAATGCGTTGCAAAAATACTATATTTTAATGATTTATCAAAGTTATTTAATCAAAATATCCAGTATTTAGACGGAAAATAAGGACCGTTCTTCTATCCTAATAAATGAGGATGTGTCAAATGCAAACTTATCATCCGCTTTTGGTGATTTTTTCCTGTTTGAAAGTACATTCCATATCCGGTTCCCAGCATACGGACTATTGCCTGTCCTTGCGAGATGCGGGTACGGGCACCGTAGCAGACCACACTGACCGTGAGGACCGGTGCATCGGGAAGTCTGTTCCCAACGGCCGGGAATCCTGTTCCCGATGCCTGGGAACCGTATTCCCAACCGGTCGGGAATCGTCTGTATGCAGTTTGGAACTGTCCGCATGAGGGCTTCCATCATGAAAAAGCAGCGATGAATCCGCACGAAAAAGCATTTTCTCACCTCTTGGGAGCCATCGGAGAGCAGCCCGCAGAGCCATGCAGAGCAGGAGAAAAAACAGAAACCGGTCAAATAAAAAGTACTATAAGTAAACATTTATAACATTTATTAGCCTTATCTTTGCGGTCAGATTACAATAACTGAAAACATAAACTTAATATTTATTCGACCTATGAGAATAAAGATTCTATTACTAATGCTGCTGTTCCTATGCGTGGGCATGACGGCAACGGCGCAGAACCCGACAGTCACCGGGAAGGTAACGGATGCACAGGGAGAACCGCTCGTCGGTGCTACCGTCAAAGTAGATGGTACAAAAAACGCAACCGTCACCGACATAGACGGCCTGTTCTCCATTGCAGCAAAGAAGTCGGAAAAGCTGACGGTATCATATATCGGATACCAGAGCAGGTCCGTCACCATTGACAGGATGCAGAATCTGACGATCGTACTGGATGCCTCGCTCAACGAAATGGACGAGGCAATCGTCGTCGGCTATGGTCTGCAGAAGAAAAGCGACATAGCCACGGCGGTGTCATCTGTCAACGTCGAAGACCTTGCCAAGAGCGGATCATCGCAGGTGCTGCAGGCCCTCCAGGGCAAGGTGAGCGGCGTACAGGTCATGTCGTCCGACGGATCACTCTCCGGCAATATGCAGTTCCGCATACGCGGCGTCAACTCCATCACCGGCGGCACCCAGCCGCTGTTTGTCATTGACGGCGTTCCGATGCCCGTCCAGCCCATCGACGAGACGACATCAGGACTTTCCAACAACCCCATGATGGGCCTGAACCCCAACGATATTGCCTCCATCGAGATACTGAAAGATGCAGCGGCAGCCGCTATCTATGGTGCGAAAGGCTCCAACGGCGTCGTACTGATTACCACCAGGCAGGGGCAGGCATCAGCCCACCCCAAGTTTGCTTTCGGACTGACGACAGGCCTTGACTTCATGCCCAGCCTTCCGCTCAAGACCCTGAGTCCCGAGGAATATGCCTACAAGATGCGCAAATACGGAACCTACGACAGTCCCAACCTCATTCAGTTCTGGGACAAGGTCATCGAGAATCAGGGCTGGAACGACCCCTCCGTACACAACTGGCTCGATGAGATTACGCAGACGGCACACAAGACGGAGCTGAACGCAAGCATGCAGGGCGGCTCAAAGGGATTGACCTATATGCTCTCCGCCGGCTATGTAAACAATTCCGGTGTCATCCGCCGTTCCCGCTTCGACCGTTTCACCTCACGCCTCAACCTCACCCAGCAACTTGGCGACAAGGCAAGCGTCGGGCTGAACTCATCCTTCTCTACGTCAAAAGACCGGAATCCTACCACCGACTGGTCGCAGGCAGGCGTTGTGCTCAACGCCCTGCAGCGCTCGCCGTTCCTGTTCTATCCGGGATTCGCCGGCATCATGAACTACAGCAACATCAATATCATGAGTCCGCTGGTAGCCGTCGAGCAGGTGAACATCAACAACAAATACGACGAACTCAACTCCAACCTGTGGTTCTCTTACAACATCCTGCCGTCTCTCACCTTCAACACCAGCGGTTCTTACCGCCGCTACACCGTCAATTCAACCCGTGAATGGGGCTCGGAGACCTGGTTCGGACAGTCAGAACAGGGACGCATGGAACTGGGCAGCCGTGAAGAAAACAGCTGGGTATGGGAAGCACGCCTGCAGTATGCCCGGACGCTGGGCAGGCATTCCTTCTCGTTCATGGGCGGCTTCGAAGCGAGCAAATGGTGGAGCAAGAACCTCTATGCCAAGGCAACGAACTTTGAAGATATGCTGCAGGGCATCTACGGCATCAACAAAGGACTGGTCACCTATGCGCCTTCCTACCTCTACGACAGCAACAAGATGGTTTCGTGGATCGGACGTGCCACCTACAACTACTACGACAAGTACATCATGAACGCCTCTCTCCGCGTGGACGGGTCTTCCAAGTTCGGCCGGAACAACCGCTTCGGTTACTTCCCCGCAGTGTCGCTGGCGTGGCGTGCCTCCAACGAGGAATTCATCCGCAACATCGAGTTCATCAGCAATCTCCGCTTCCGCACCAGCTTCGGCATGACGGGTAACAATCAGATTCCCTCCTACCAGTCGCTGTCACAGCTGGGCGACAACAAGGCCGTCTTTGACGGCAATACCGTCGAAATCGGCCGTTATCCCACCAACATCACCAATGACGACCTCAAATGGGAGAGTCAGAAACAGTTCAACTTCGGGTTCGACCTTGCCGTATGGCAGAACCGCCTGCAGCTGACCGCCGACTTCTATTACAAGCGTGTCGACGATATGCTTCTGCAGGTGAACATCCCTTCCACATCCGGATTCGGCAACGCATGGAAAAATGCAGGCTCTCTGGAGAACAAGGGTATGGAATTCCAGCTCACGGCCCACTGGCTGAGAGGTCCGCTGCAATGGTCGACCGACTTCAACATCTCCTTCTACAAGAACAAGCTCCTCAGCCTTGACGAAGGACAGTACCAGCAGTTCTACGACCGCGGGCTGAACTCGAAGATCACCAGCGATGTCCTCCTGCGTGTCGGCAGGCCGGTGGGCACCTATTACGGCTATATAAGCGACGGCGTGTACAATAACGACACGGAAATCCGCAACGGTTATCCAGGTGCCAACCTCAAGCCGGGAGAGCTGAAGGTGGTCGACGTCAACCATGACGGAGTCATCGACGCCTATGACCGTGTGCCGATAGCCGATGTCAACCCGACCCATACGGGAGGTATCGGGAACACGCTGCGATGGAAGAACCTTGAGCTTTACTGTTTCTTCCGCTGGTCATACGGAAACGATGTCATCAACGGAAACGCCTACTATCTGCAGGGAGCTACGAACATCAACAACATCATGTCGAGCATCAACAACGAAATCTGGAGCAGCGACGATCCGTCCAGGAACTTCCCACGCAGCGGTGCCGGGACATGGAGCGAGGCCGTCATGCGCAGCGACCTCGTGGAGGACGGCTCTTTCATCAAGTTGCAGACCCTGTCGCTGGGCTATGACTTTCCGCACACGCTGCTCCGGAAGCTGAACCTCTCCAAGGCCAAAGTGGTCCTGACCGGATCCAATCTCTTTACCATCACCCGCTATTCGGGCTTCGACCCGGAGGCCAACACGGGCGTATCAGCCGTCTCGCGCATTGCTCCGGGCCTGGACATGAGTCCGTATCCCCGTCCGCGCTCCGTGTCACTGTCACTTGAGATCGGCCTGTAACAGCATTCATCCAATCGTTTTCAAAACAGTATCAAGACAATGAAAAAATATCATCTTTTAGTCGCTTCCATCGCTCTTCTGGGCTTAAGCAGCTGCTCCGACTTCCTGGAGGAGGAACCGAAGAGCACACTCACCACCAAGGACTTCTACAAGAACGAGGGACAGGCACGGCAGGCCGTGAACGGCGCTTACCGCAATCTTGCCGGCTCGAATGTCACCGGATATGAAGTCCGCGAGATTCCCAACGACCTCCTGAAACGGGCCACATGGGACGAGGCGAACGGCCTTGCCAACTTCACCTATACGGCAAGCAACAACTACATCACCACCATGTGGCAGGGACATTACGCCGTCATCAAGGACTGCAACTCGGCCATCGAACGCATCGAGGCCGGGAAAGACAATATTCCCAACTGGGAAAGATACCTCGCAGAGGCCAGAGGGATAAGAGCCTTCCTCTACTTCGACCTCGTCCGCTGGTTCGGTGACGTGCCTCTGGTCCTCACAGAGACGAAGACACTTGCCGACCTGCAGGTCCCGCGTGCGCCGCAGGCTGAAGTGTTCAAGCAGATAATCGATGACTTCAAGTACTGCATGGAGCATACGATGGACAAGGGCGACACTTCCCACGGCTATCAGTACGGCAGAATGACGAAGGATGCCTGCCGCGGCTTCCTTGCAAAGGTACACCTATGGCTGGGAAGCGTGGCCCAGCGCGACAACAAGGAGATACTCGGCAGTGCTGACAGCAACTTCAAATCGGCCATGGACTATGCCAAAGCCGTCATCGACGGACAGCGTTACAGCCTCTGCGACTACTATCCTGACGTCTTTGATGCCAAGACAAAGGAGAAGGCGCGAGAGGAAGTGCTCTTCTGCACGGAAGGCATGACAGGCGACAACACGGGCACCTGGACCGGAATGATGTTCGGCATCCGGGGCAGCCAGGAGAAAGGAGGTTCCTGGGACAACATCTCCAGTTCCGACTTCCACCGCATGATGTACGAGCCGAGCGACTCCGTACGCCGGCTCTGGAACTGTCCCCGTGTACAGCTGCAGGAAGACGGAACGCTCTGGGGATGGGACTACCGGAAGTACTGGGACACACGCTCTGACCAGAAACTCAGCGAAGCCACCGAGAACAACAACTGGGTGCAGTGGAGCATCGGAAAGTTCCGCCGTTATCCGCTGGCAAACCCCAGCTCCTACAATTACACCAACTTCGGCATGGACGAGCCGCTCCTCCGTTATGCCGACATCCTGCTGATCTACGCAGAGGCTTATAACGAGGTAAACCACGGACCGGGCAGCTACACGCCAAGCACCGGTACCGACCTCAGCGGTGCAGGCATACGGTCGGCCTACGATGCCGTCAACCTCGTCCGCAAACGCGCACGAATTGCCAACAGCGGCATCATACATGAGGACCCGCTTCCCCGAGTACTGAAGAAAAGCTACGCTTCGCTTGCTGACGACTGTGTCCCCGACTGGCGTCCAGGCTCCTACGGCTTTATTTATGACGGAGTGCGCAATCCGATGACCTACAACCACTACCAGAACGACTACGATGCTTTCCGCAACGAAATTCTGAACGAACGGGCACGTGAACTGGTAGCCGAGACAACCGACCGTTGGTGCGACCTGGTAAGACGCGGGAAACTTGTCTCCCAGATGCAGATGTGGCGGCAGTACAATCCTTTCATCAGCTCCACGGAGCGCAATGTCCTGACACCGGGAGCACCGGAGAACATCTCTGAACGCAATATGCTGCTGCCTGTTCCGTTGAGTGAAATGGATGTCAACAAGAAGCTGACACAGAATCCCGGCTACTGATCGGCTTTCAGGCAGAACAATGTAGAAAACAGTTTAAACAGACAATCACAGTTTATGAAACCATATCCTATCCATATAGCAGCCCTCATGGGGGCACTCCTCTTCACCGGATGTGAGAGCGAAGCACCGGAAGTAGACTTCAACGTTACGGCCGACAAGACAGAGGCGGCCGTAGGCGAACCCGTCACTTTCTCCATCAGCCACAACGATATGCTGCTCACCGTCTACAACGGCGAACAGGGACACAACTACGACCTCAGCGCCGACTTCATTCTTGCCGGGAAGACCGAACAGGACCTGCAGGACAACAACTACCGGCCTGCCGACCCGGAAGTCCGGCCTTACAAATGCGACCTGGCCGACACGGAAGCGGGCAGCACGACTGTCAAGGACAACCTGCTTGAGGTGCGCAATGCCAACTCGGGCGACAACCTTATCGGTTCTGAAGCCAGCATTGTCAACGACAACACCATCAACCGGAATGCGGTCAAGATAACTTCCGTCCATCCGAACTGGTGGTACCAGGCTATCCGGGTCAACACCAATACAAAGCTCGGCAGCAACAAGACCATGACCCTGCGTATGCGCTTCGACAAGGATTATCTCTCCAACATCGACAACGGAACGAAGAATGCAGACATCACCACCTTCCCTGTCGTTATCAGGCTCGGAGGGATAGCAGAGAACGAAACGGACGTGACTTTCAGTGACAATACCGTATGGGACATCTACTGGAATCCCCACACGGCATATACCGACTACACCGTCGACCTCTCCCGCATCATCAAGGCATGGGAAGACGGGACCGGCAAGAAGATGGCGAAGCTGGCTTATGCACAGTTCCTCTTCACGGCAAACGGCAATGTAGGCTATGTAGGCGACTTCTACGTACAGAAAGTTTCGTTCGGCGACTACGACTACAAGGCTTTCGATACAGGTGAGGCGATAAGTACAAATGCGGGGCCGGGTGTTGTTACTTACAGCCATGCTTACAGCAGGCCCGGTACCTACAAGGTGGTGGTCATCGGCTCTACCGTCAGCAAAAAGAACTACGGCAACGGCGGTTACAAGCACGGCTATGCCGGAAAGGTATCGGCAGATGAATACAAATATGGGAAAGTATTGAAAACAATTGAAGTCACCGTCAAATGATGATAAGGGTACATCGCTGATATCCGTGCGGAGTCATCATCCGTGCGGATATCTGCCCTTACCGCCAACGACGTAGGAACAACCTCCCTGTCCAGACGATTTGCCCCCTGCCGTCACTTACAAGCTACTTGAATGTCATAACCAGATGAGAACAGCAACACGAATACTATTGTCTTTCATGTTTCTTCTGGGCTCCAGCCTTTCCGCTGAAGCCCAGAACAGTCTTTCTTTCCATCATCTCACAAGAGCAGACGGACTGTTGCACGACAATGCGACCTGTGTCGTACAGGATTCTCTGGGCTATATCTGGATCGGTACCCACCGTGGCATCAACCGCTTTGACGGTTATACCATCGACTCTTACAAGTACACCGTGAAACAGAGAAACATCGTCCCTGTAAACAGGGTGTACAGCATGCAGGTCATCGGACGCTTTCTCTGGCTGGCTACCGAGGGAGGATTAGCCTGCTTTGACACTCATACGAAGAGATACACCGCTTATCATGTTGCCGACAAGGTCAGGACAGACTTCTTCAAACATATAAAGAGCATACGGCGTTCTACCCTGAAAGACCATCTATGGCTCATTGCCGACAAGCAGATACGCCTCATCCACATACGGCAGGGGACGGCTGCATCCGGAAAACGGCAGCCTACTGTCAGTTCTGTGAGAATCGGTGACAGCCGTGGATTCCTATGCACCGAGACAAACCCCAAAGTAGCTGAGAACGGAAAAGGAATCGTATGGTTTTCGGGCAACAGGACCGTTTCCATTTACCGTTACAAGGCACGGAAAGGGATTGTCTATACAGGCACTGTCGACCGCAATGATCTGTCCGGACTGCGCGATATGGTCTTCCAAGGCGGATACCTGTGGGCAATCTATTATGACCGGATCGTCAGGTACAAGGCATACAGAAACGGCGTATTGCACAAAGAGGCAGAAAGAACATTCAAGACACACGGCGGACTGATCGCACTCAGGCTGAGCACGCGTCATGCCTGGCTGGCAGCCAGCGACCAGCTCATCCGTATCAGCAGACACGACCTCAAGGATGTACATATCTTCACGCACTCTTCGTCACTTCCCAACACGGTTGTCAATGACATCAACAGCATCTACATTGACAGGAACGACAACATCTGGCTGTCGGGATGGATGTCGGGAGTGGCTTACACCTATACTCACCAGGAACTCTTCCATACCCTCAAATACAGTCCGAAGCAATATTCCGCAACAACAGGAAGTGCAGAATTCATCAGTGCGCTATGTTATGACTCCAGCGACGGATATGTATACATCGGCCGGAAGTTCGGCGGTATCAGCCGGCTGGACACAAAGACGAAACAGGTAGAATGGGACTACTGTGTCCAACCGCAGCTGCAGAACAGCATCACCTGCCTGCAGACCGACAGGCAACATATCTATGCAGGAATCGGAAACAACATTGTCGTCATAGCCAAGGACACGAAAAAAGTAACCCAGATTCTGCCGACGAGCAACCGCGGGTACATCTTCTGGCTGTGTTTCGACAGATTCGGCAGACTATGGGCGGCTACCTATGCCGGGCTGGAGTGCATGGAGAAGACAGACGGGAAATGGACTGTCAAGATGACCTTCACCACCAAGTCGCCCCTGCCCCGCCGTCTTTCCACCAATTACCTGCACAACATCTGCTATGACAGAGAGGCCAACGAACTGATCATCACTTCGACAGCAGGACTGAACCGGGTAATCCTGGACAGCAGGGGCAACGTCCAGAACATCGTAAGCTATGTGTCAGACAATTCTCCCGGCAGTCTCAGCAACAACTTCACATGGGCCATCAGCAAGGGCGCAAAGGGTGTCTACTGGGTGGGAACGATGGGAAGCGGACTTAACAAAGTGACTTTCCTTGACAGTCCTGACGGCAAATACACTTACAGATCCGAACATTTCGGCATCAGGGAAGGCGCTGAGAGCGAAGACATGGAAGCCATCCAAGTCGACAGATACGGAAGAATATGGTGCAGCGGATTCAACCTGAGCTGCTTTGACGAACAGACAAAACGATTCAAGACATTTAATGTCAGCGACGGACTGCAAGGGCCCACCTTCGCCACCTCCAGTTCTGCCTGCGATGCACAAGGTACACTTTACTTCGGCGGTTCCAATGGCATGAACTACTTTCTGCCTGCCAGTGAGAACAGCATGCCTGCCTCCATGCATGTCTATTTTACCCATCTTGTGGTCAACGGGACGGTCCTCAACACAGACATCGAATACACCCGGAATGTAACACTTCCCTATCCTGAGACCAACTTTACCGTAGCCTTCACCACGCTCGACTACAACTCCGTAAGGCATACACGGTTCAGATACAAAATGGAAGGCTATGACGAATGGCATGAAATCCAGGCAGGAGAAAAGCCTTCCATCACCTATCAGAACCTGCCTTACGGCAGCCACACACTCGTGGTTGAAGCCGGAGACTGGGCCGACTGGAGCGGTGAGGTCTATACGCTGCAGGTTTACGTTACACCTCCCTTATGGCGAACGTGGTGGGCTTACGTCATTTATGTGCTGACAGCAGGTTTCCTGATATATACCGGCACGAGATACTTCATCAAATGGACACAGATGAAGAACTTCATAGCCATGCGGAAGCAGAAAGAACGTCACAGGGAAGAGATGATGCAGATGAAGACCCGCTTCTTCATGGACATCTCTCATGAATTCCGCACTCCTCTCACGCTGATCAGCCATGCCGTACACGAGTTGAAAGAAGAAGACAGATCCGGGCAGAACAGATATGTAGATGCCATCCTGCGTAACTCCCGCCTGCTTTCAAACATGATCAACGAGCTGCTTGATCTCCACCGTGCAGACATGAAGTCTTTACGTCTGCACGCCACGAAGACGAACATTACAGAATATATGTCCGCTTTCTGCAGCGAGTTCTCCCTGTGGGCCGAGAGCGTGGGGGTCAATCTCCAGCTCACTGTCCACACTCCCAACCTGCAAGTATGGATAGACCAGGAACAGATAAGCAAGATCTTAAGGAACATCGTTTCAAACAGTCTGCGGTACACGCCAAAAGGAGGCAGCATCGATATAAGCATCGAAGAAGGCGAACACAACAGCATATTGCCGCTGCACAAGGACTTCTATGAATATACTGCCGCCATGGAGAAGGGGAAACAGATCATTATCCGCATAGCCGATACGGGGACTGGAATCCCCAGAAAGGAACTGCCCAAGGTATTCGACAGGCTGCACCAGGTGGAGAGCAACAGCCAGCAGAACATAGGGACCGGCATCGGACTGGCACTCGTGAAGTCGCTTGTCACACGCCATCATGGCGGAATTGTCATCAGCAGCAGTCTCGGACTGGGCACAGAAACCATCCTCTTCCTGCCCCTCTCCACTCATTATCTGAAAGATGAGGAAAAGGAAAAGTCAACGGACTTCAGCCTCCGTGAAATGTTCGATTCATCTTCTACCGGCTGCCAGCCTGCAGACGACGGAACGATGGAAGAAGAAACACAAGACGGCAGCAAACCCTCTCTTCTACTTGTGGAAGACAACGGCGAAGTGCTGATGATGATGCAGGAATACTTCAAAAAGGAATACAATACAATCCTCGCAAAGGACGGGCGGGAAGCTCTGGCCAAATGCAAGGCGGCAAATCCGGACCTCATCATTTCCGATGTGATGATGCCGAACATGGATGGGATGGAACTCTGTGCGAAACTGAAGAACGCCATTGCGACCTGCCATATCCCCATCATCCTCCTGACGGCAGTGACACAAGAGGAGAAACAGATAGAAGGACTGGAACTGGGTGCCGACGCCTATATTCCGAAACCTTACAACCCACGTGTCCTGAAAGTGATGGTGCGGAACCTGATTGTCAAGAGCCGCCTCATCCGGACCAGTATGCAGCTCAATGAGAACATACGAGAGAAGATCGAAGACGAAAAAGACCGGCAGTTCTTCGACCGCTTCAACCAGATCATACAGGCCAACCTTGCCGACAACGACTTTTCCATCCAGCAGGTAATCAGCGAGCTGGGAACAAACCGTACCAGCCTGTACAATTTCATCAAGACCAGTACCGGGATGTCGCTGGGAAAGTACATCATGAAGCTGAGGCTGGACAAGGCCGCCCGGCTCCTCATCAGCAGCGATATGTCTGTTTCAGAAGCCAGTCTGGAAGTGGGCATAGACAGCCTGTCTTACTTCACTCGCTCGTTCAAGCAGCAGTTCGGTGTCACACCGACAGAATTCATGAGGACGAAACGCTGAAAGGCAGCCCACATTCACCGACAGAAACCAACAGCAAACAATATCAGAAATCTATATGAAAAGATTCATCTCACATTTACTCGCACTGACATTGTCAGTATCCGTGCCGGCCGGTGTCTGTGCCCAGACATCAAAGACGATAGACATTCTCCCCGGAGAGACATGGTGGGGGGCGGCGACAGACCTCGGCACACGGTCTCCCCTGAACCTCCATCGGGTCGCTGCAGACCTCCGGACACAGAACTTCAACAACCAGGCAGCCCCTCTGCTCGTGTCCAACAAGGGACGAGGTGTCTGGGCAGACGGACCGTTCAGTCTCAAGGCCGAGAAGAACAGACTTACGGTCAAGGTCCACAGAGGCTCCTTCAGCCTCACAGGGAAAGGAAAGAACCTGCGTGACGCCTACCTTGCCGAAATGCAGAAGCACTTCCCCGCCACCGGGAAATGCCCTCCGGCTCTCTTTTTCGACAAGCCTGTCTACAACAGCTGGATAGAACTTACCTACGACCAGAACCAGAACGACATTCTGAGATACGCCCATGCCATTATCGACAACGGGTTCCCCGCAGGCGTACTGATGATTGACGACAACTGGCAGAAAGATTACGGCGACTGGGAATTCCGCCCGGACCGCTTCCCTGATCCCAAGGCAATGGTAGACACACTGCACGCCATGGGCTTCAAGGTGATGCTCTGGGTGTGTCCGTTCGTGTCCCCCGACAGCAAGCTGGGACGCGACCTGGAGAAAGAAGGCTATTTCGTAAAGGCGAAGGACTCGGAAGACGCTGCCGTGGTAAGGTGGTGGAACGGCCATAGTTTTGCGTACGACCTCAGTAATCCCAAGGCTTTCGCCTACCTCAAGAGAACTTTCAAGAATCTTCAGGCAAAGTATGCCATCGACGGATTCAAGTTCGATGCGGGTGATCCGGAACGCTACCTGAAAGAAGATGTCGACATATATGACGGAAAATCATACGATGTTGAACAGACGAAACTGTGGGCTACGATGGCCCTGGACTTCCCCTACAACGAGATGCGTGCCTGCTGGGAACTTGGCAATCAGCCGCTCATTCAACGTTTAGGCGACAAGAAATACTCCTGGGAAGGCGTTTCCCAGCTCGTCCCCGACATGATCGCAGCCGGACTGCTGGGCTATGCCTATACCTGTCCGGACATGATCGGAGGCGGCGAATACGGCAGTTTCTACGGTATCGCCCCCGGGAAGTTCAACCAGGCTCTCATGATCCGTTCCTGCCAGATACATTCCATGATGCCTGTCATGCAGTTCTCGGTAGCACCATGGCGCATGCTCAGCAAAGAGAACCTTGCCATCTGCCGCCGCTTTGCCAAGTGGCACGAAGAACTGGGAGGCTATATCAGACAGCAGGCAGAACTTTCAGCCCGTACCGGAGAGCCCATCGTACGCCACATGGACTACAGTTATCCGGACGAGGGATTTGAGAACGTCAACGACCAGTATATGCTGGGCGACCGCTATCTCGTAGCCCCGGCATCTTCAGCCAGCACCCAGCGCACGGTGAAACTTCCGCAGGGAAAGTGGAGGGATGACCAAGGCAAACTGTACAAGGGCGGCAGAAGCTATCAGATCAACGTTCCCCTGGACCGCCTGCCATGGTTTGAACCTGTATCAAAATAAACGAATCAGAAAAGAAAGCAAACATGAAACAGCATATGAAAAGCCTTCTGGCTGCTACCCTTCTGGGTATCGGCAATCTGTGTTGCTGCTCCAGCTGCACAGCCACATCTGTCACAGCTGAAAGCCCATCGGACATAAACGATGGGAAAACTGCAGTGACAACCATTGCCTATACACCGTCGGACAAAGAAATCATCAATCCCGAACGGGGTATGTTCACACACCATGAGTTCTACTCGGACAAGAACAACGAACTGACACTGGAACAGCTGCAACAGCTGAGGAATGAGGGAATGAGCCTCATCTTCACCGTTTACGTGATGAGAGACTTCCGTAACAAGGACATTTCCGCCCCTTACCTGAACAAGATAAGGCGTAATCTGAGGGCGATAAGGCACAGCGGTATGAAAGCCATCGTACGTTTCTGTTATTCCTACTCGGAAAAAGACAAGCCCTGGGATGCCCCATGGGACGTCACCAGACGCCATATCGAACAGCTGAAACCGGTCCTCCGGGAGTATGCCGACGTAATTGCCGTGCTCGAAGCCGGTTTCGTAGGCGTGTGGGGAGAATGGTACTACACGGACAACTACGTCTTCCAGCCGAAAGATGCATCGCAGTACGGACCGAGGAAGCAGGTGCTGGAAGCTCTCCTTGAAGTCATGCCCAAGGACAGGTTCGTCGCCGTCCGCTATCCCAGAGCCAAACTGGGCGTATATAACCTCCAGCCTACGGACACCATCAGCCGGGCAACGGCCTACGACGGCAGCGACATCAGCCGTACTTCCTTTCATAACGACTGTTTCCTCGCCACGGCCGACGACATGGGGACTTTCCTTGATGTGGCCGAACACCGCAAATACTGGATGTGGGAATCACGGTATGTGCCCATGGGAGGCGAGACCTGCGCTCCGTCCGACTACTGTGAAATCGGGAATGCGTACAGGGAATTCGCTGCCTATCACTGGTCCTATCTCAACAAGGACTATCATCCGGACGTCCTGTCAAAATGGGAAAAACAGAACTTCATGACGACTGTCAGGAAGAAACTGGGGTACCGCTTCGTACTCAAGGAGGGTAAATTCACCAAGACACCACGCACAGGAAAACCCTTCAGCATTGACCTGCAGATAAAGAACGAGGGATGGGCAGCCCCCTTCAATCCCCGCCCTGTGGAAATCATACTGAAGATGAAGAAAGGAGGGAAGAAATATACCTTCCACGTGGATGCCGACCCCCGCTTCTGGATGGCAGGCGAGACTATAGACCTGAAGGCCGCCATAACCTTACCGGGCGATATGCCGGAAGGGGAGTACGAGGTGTTTCTCAACCTCCCTGACCCCGACAGACAACTGCACGACAACCTTGCTTACAGCATTCAGTTTGCCAATGAAGGGGTCTGGCAGAGGAAAGAAGGCTACAACAGGCTGTGTACCGTCAACATCGTAAGGCCATAGACATATATCAGAAAGGATAATCAAGCCTTCCGAAAGCGGAAGCAGCAGAAAAGAAACAGGGACGCATGAGCAGTGCGTCCCTGTTTCTTTTCAACCGTTTCCGTCCTCCTTACCTACCGGCCTGTCCACGGAAAGCATAGCGACTTTTCCCGTAAAGTGTTGTCTGCATTACAGCTGGCCTACCTGCAAGTCAAGCAACGCCTGCTTGCAAACCAAGTAAGCACCTTTTCTTGGGCGACTCATAAGCATCTGGGACAAAGGTGCTTGTTGCCAGCCTTCCACCGCATTTACTTTCTCTTCGGAATAATCTCATAGACATCGGCCTTGCCGACCAGCTCGATGCGGGCCGCACCCTTTGCGACGGCTGCCGTAAAGAACGGATCACTGTAACTTGTCTCCGCCTTCAGGCGGTTGCGTCTGTCGTACTGACGCAGGCTGACGCTTCCTCCTTCGGGCAATGAAAGAAGGAAAGTGTACGAGGTCGTACCGTGCGGCACTTCAAACGAAACGGCACCCGTATTCTTGAAGGCCGTACAGGGCCGATGATCGAAGGCCAGAAGAACACCGTCTGATGCAGCGGCATCTCCGCCGAAAGCAAGGGAAGCCCCGGCCGCAGGAGTCACCACAAACGAACGTATGGAAGCCCAGTTGGTACGTTCGGAATCGAGCCTGCGGAGACGGATATAGCGCATCTCTACCGGCTCGCCAGCCTTCCACAGAACATCATACTGGTTACGCATATCTGAAAGAAGCGGCAGCCATGTCTTTCCGTCAACGGAACACTCCAGCGCAGCATGGTCGTAGAAATCGCAGTCGTCCTTGGAATTCCTGCCCTGCAGGATGTGTACCTCGCGCACTGCCATTGTCTCGGGAAGGGCGACACCCATCCAGTCACCCGCCTTCTGGCTCTCTCCGGAGGTATAGAACGTAGTGCTGTCGCCGTCAAGCATCAGACGGCTTTGTGTCGTCGCAAGACTCCTGTAAGTTCCGATTCCGTGCAGCGTAAAGGCCTTTTCGCCCGACTGCTGCTCGTAGAACGCATCGGCGAGGTCGGCCATGGCACACGCATAGAACGGCTGCAGCTTCATGGTTCCCGACTTGTGTGCCTCGTACGCTTTTTCCTCGGCGGGCGTCATGCGGTTCTGCACATACGCCTTCCAGAATGCGGCAGCGTCTCCCGAGCGGTAGAGGTCCATCAGTTCGATGGCCTTCTTGCCACGCTCGCCGAGCTTGCCGAACTCCGTCAGCCACGGACGAAGCTCCTTGATAAGCAATGTATCGGTGCAGCCTGCCTCGATTTCGGCAGGGGCCTTTACGACACGTTCGAACTCTTCATAAAGCCGGTCACGCTTATCCTGTGTGTAATCAGCGAGCCGGAAAGTCTCGGTCTCCCATGACTCGTCGCGGCGGTAGCCTGTCTCCGTATCGGCCGAATGGATGGCGAACGTCCGGTAAGCCTCCTTTGCACGGGGCATCATCACCTCCAGGCCACGTTCCCAGCTGTCAATCGGATTGTAGTCCTTTGGATTCCACGTGTAATCGGCCACGCTGTAAAGCGAGAGTTTCGAGGCCTCTCCGTGTTCCATCGGGTTGCTGACAAGTCCGCACATATCCCTGTCTGTGAGCGAGGTGTCCAGTCCGTAGACCGGACCCTGCAGGATAAGATTGCGCACATAGTCGGTAACGGCGTAGTTCCACCAGAAGAGAGCAGGCCGCTTGATGCGGCTGTCCACCCAGTCGAGCGTGCTCTTCGTCACGTCACTGCACACGACATCACCCGTCCAGAATACCCGGACAGAGGGGTCGAGCGTCCTTCCATAGATACTCAACGGCCCGTCTTCACCCGGTTTCGCCCATAGTCTGGAATAATCGGTAGGGCAGATAATCAGCGGAGAAACGTCGCCCTTCTCCTTTACAAACTCCTTGGTCAATCGGTTCAACAGCTCGACTTGCCTGTCTGGATTGGTTCCTTCACCCTCAATATCATCGAAGAAGATGGCGAACGAACGCACACCATCAGCATACATGAGGTTGAACTTACGGACAAGGTTCTGATAGTCTTCCTCGTTCCACTTGATATCCTTGCCCGGATGGATGGCCCAAACGAAATCTACACGATTCCGTTTACAAGCGTCAACAAGTTCTTTGATGTTCTTTTGTTCACGTTCGGGATAAGGCAGACGCCAGTTGGGCGAACTGTGATAAGGGTCGTCCTTCGGACCGTAGATATAGGTGTTGAGCTTGTACCTGCCGTAGAAGTCGATCAATGACAGGCGTACGGCGTGCGACCAGGGCGTACCGTAAAAGCCCTCGACCACGCCGCGGTAAGGGAATACCGGTGCGTCCATTATCTTTATACAGGGAAGTTTCTTTCCACCTTCCACCGACGGGTTCTCCATGATCTGGCGCAAGGTCTGTATGGCATAGAAAACACCTGTATCGTCAAAGCCGCTGATATCGATTCCACTCGGAGTTATCTGCAGTATATAGGCACCTGGAACATTCTCCACACCATTGACCGACGGCATCTTGCCATAGGCCGCCCGCAAAGGAAAGCCTTGCTTGTAGTGCGGAGAGCGGACGTTCAGAAGAGGCAGGAAGTCAAGGTCGTCGTCGTAAGGCCTTTCACTGTCATGCTTCGGGACGACAGTCCGGATGCCGCCGCTGATGTCCACCGTCTTCTCTCCCGTCAGCTTCATGTAACGTGGGGTAGGATTGATGACAAGTCCGTGATGGTCCATCTTCTTGCCGGGAACAGGATTTACCAGCTGTACTTCCGAACGCTGGCTGCCTAAGTCGAATTCGTTGTCCTGCGCCTGGGCTGCCGTAAATGTACACAAGCCCACGGCGAAAGTAACGAAAAGTCTCTTTTGTTTCATGTAGGTTCTTAATATTTTGCTTCCAACTGCCATTGCTTGTCAACACAGACAGTCAGGTGATTGTTATTGCATTGTATTACGGTTTGCATCTGCAAAGATAAGGAATAAAAAGGAATTAATCCTATGTTAATACCGCAAAATAGTATATGTCAAATAAGCGGATAAATAGGGCGATGCGCCGCCGCCCCACGACAGTTCCCTGAACTCCTTGAACACGAGGTTGCCCTCACAATCGTAGTGGTAGAAATGCCCGCGGTCTTCGGCAAGCCGCCCGCCGGCGTCGTAGCGGTGGTCGCGGTGCAGTCCGTCGGGGAAGGTGAGCCGTATCAGCTCGCGCCGCTCGTTGTATGCCAATGGAAGGTACGCCCCTCGCCGTCGGTGATGCCGGTCAGGGCGCTCCCTGCGTGATAAAAGGCTTAATGGCTGATGATACTTTTTGTATGTATTTCGTGGGAAACATCGAACTCCTTTCATCACAGATAACGGATTATGCCATAAATTCGAAATTAACAGAAGGATTATCCTTGTGCAATTTGTTGAAACAGCTGGTAACTAGCGAGTCTGCCGGCATTTCAAACGAATCCAGTGGCAGGTTGTTTATTTCCAATTGCAGGAGGGGATGTAAGTCAGGATGACCCACGTATAACCCCTTATTATGACGTAGTTTTATCAACATCAGGATTTCTGGTGGAAAGAGGAAGTATTGAGCGGAAGAGAACTCCAAAAGATTCCCATCATGCTCGTATTCATCACTTTGTGAGACATGGAAATCGCATAAGTCGATAAGCAACTTTTCGAATAATGCCTTATCACACGTATCCCAATTTTCAAGTGTTCTCTCATATACCCCCATTTCTGTGGGGTATTTCCAAGAATCTTCTATTGATGCGTTGTTGGAACGCAA
The DNA here is from genome assembly GCF_900454835.1 of Prevotella denticola. Lineage (GTDB taxonomy): Bacteria > Bacteroidota > Bacteroidia > Bacteroidales > Bacteroidaceae > Prevotella > Prevotella denticola. Next base: position 1,841,284 of record NZ_UGTM01000001.1, read on the forward strand.
GTATAAGTCAAGGATAAACCAAGGGAATGTTGGATTATCTGGAAACATGTTAGATTGTTTGCCATTTAGCATTTTTGTTAGCAGGGAACAATACGTGATGGACTCTTGACTTAAACCTAAACATACCAATTGCGCCAAATGCATAGAACTGTCGGAAAACAACAATGCCCCGTCATAATGCGTAGAGCATTGTCCAATGGAATAGGCCCATTTGTTGGCCGAGATCCCATAATAGGTGCTTCGCGCAAGTAGGTCATATTCAGCCCTGTCGTTTTGGGTGAACTCATAGATGAAATTCCATAGACACCAAGAGCATAAAGAAGTTAAACTCGTTCTAACAACTGTCCTGTGAGTGTCATTCTCTAAATAATTGTTGATTTCCTGCACTTCCTGTTTAAAATGAGACCCTTCCATTGTCTTTATCTTATGGGACATCATTTCTTTTGTATAACTAAAGGCTTCTTCTAAACTATTCATAGTAATTTATTTTAATTGCTTCACATCGAAAAATACGGCAAATCACACGATAATATGACACAAATCATTTCAAAAAATCATTTGCTTTTATGCCTGATGAGCCTTATTCTCCGAGACTTCTATATAGGTCTACGACACAGGAAAGCTGCTGTTGGCGTGTTTCAAGCAGTTCCATTTGGGCATCAAGCGCATCGCGTTCGGCCCCAAGTACATCGAGATAAGTAGCTCGTCCGTTCATATAGAGTTGACGAGATACCTCAACCGAGTGTTCCAAAGTCTTCACTTCTTCCTCTTTTAGCGCATAATAGGCGACGAGATTCTTATGCTTTGACAGCAGCGTACATACCTCAGAATAGGCTGTAAGCAGTATTTTGTCATATTCATATAAGGCTTGTAGCTGTGCGGCGTCAGCCTGTTGGAAGTTAGCTTCGATAGCTTTTCGGTTGATAAGTGGTGCAGTTAGTCCTCCCACGACACTGTAAGCGAGCGACTTTGGCATACGCGTTAGGTAGGTAGGATTAAAGGCTTCAAGTCCCAAAGTGGCACTAATGTTTACCGAAGGCAAGAAGGCTTTGCGCGCCGTTTCTACGTCCCAATGAGCTGCAGCGAGTTCATGTTCAGCCTGACGGATATCGGGTCGATGGCTCAGGAGATTGGAAGGAAGTCCTATAACGACCATTTTCACGTCTTCATTCAACAACTGTTTGGCATCTCGTTGAATAGGCGTTGGGTAACGACCGAGCAGTAAGTTGAGTGCATTTTCACATTCAGTAATCTCTTGTTTCAATGCAAACTCCTGTGAACGCGCCTTTGCAAGCTCTGCTTTGAACTTCTCAACAGCCAGTTCTGTGTCGCTATCGGCCTCCTTTTGTATCTCTGCTATCTTTTCCGCCTGACGCTGAAGATCGATGTATTTGCGTATAAGTGTGAGCTTGTTATCTAGAGCCAATAAGGTATAATAATTGCTTGCGACTTGTGAAATCAGTGAAGCGCGCACGGCATTCTGGCCTTCTAAGGTTGCCAAATAACGCTCGACAGCCGCTTTTTTGCTTGACTTCAACTTGCCAAAGAGGTCGAGTTCCCAATCAAAGGCAAAGCCCGGGTGATAGTTCATGAGTGGATCGGGGATGAGTTTTCCTGGAGTCATCTCGGTGGAAGCATTGCCGGCACCCTCACTTGTGTATCGTCCGGCCTTGCTAACTCCTACTTCTGCCCCCACGGAAAGCGATGGAAGCATGGCTCCTTTGGCTGCAATCATTCCACTTTTTGCTACAGCTATCTGCTGCAATGTTATCTTTAAGTCTTGATTATTGACTAAAGCGGAGTCGATAAGTGCCTTGAGTTGTGGGTCGGTGAAAAACATTTTCCATGACGTAGGCGTAGTCTTCGCCGTCAGCGTATCACCATTATATTGCGTGGGTAGCTGCAAACGTGTGCGGCTATTGACTTGCGTCGCTTGGGGAGTCTTGCAAGATGACACTCCGATGGCAAGCAGAATAAGAAGGAAAATATTATTTCTTTTCATCATTTTCAAGTTTATATCGTTTGTCTTTCTCTTCAGTCAATGGCTTGTTTCGTTGGTAACGAACCATCTTTACATGGTCGGCCATGCGTCCAAAGATATAATATAAGCCCGGAACAAGAATGAGTCCGAAGCATGTTCCGAATAGCATTCCACCCGCAGCTGCCGTGCCAATGGTTCGGTTTCCAATAGCCCCTGCACCGTGAGCAAATACCAACGGCAGCAAGCCGGCTATGAAAGCGAACGATGTCATGAGTATAGGACGGAAGCGAGCTGCCGCACCTTCGATGGCCGCTGCACGTATACTCTTGCCTAAGTTGTGGCGTTGCACGGCATATTCAACCATTAACACGGCATTCTTTCCAAGCAAACCAATCAGCATGACCATAGCAACTTGGGCGTAGATGTTGTTTTCCAATCCCGTGAGTTTTAGGAAAATGAACGTTCCACAGATGCCTGCGGGCAGACAAGTAATAATTGGAAGTGGCAAAAGGAAGTTCTCATATTGTGCTGAAAGGATGAGATAGACGAACGTTAAACATACAATAAAGATGATCAACGCTTGGTTTCCTTGGTCTACTTCGTCTTTAGTGATGCCGGCAAAGTCGTAATCATAGCCGTGAGGTAGCGTCGAAGTAGCCACCTCTTCGATAGCTTTGATGGCCTGACCACTACTGTATCCAGCTGCTGCTGAGCCTGTAACTTCAGCAGAATTATATAGATTATGACGCGTCATCTCACTCATTCCATATACCTTTTCCATGTGTAAAAAGTCGGCATAAGGCACCATTTCACCCTGGTTGTTCTTAACATTTAACTGCATCAAGTCTTGTGGAAAAGCACGATATTTTGGGTCGGCTTGCACGATGACCTTATAGGGCTTACCAAATCGAACGAAGCCCGTTTCGTAGTCAGAACCAATCAATGTGGAGAGATTATCCATGGCTGTACCAAGTGTAATGCCTTTTTGTGCGGCGATATTATTATCTACTCGAAGCATGTATTGAGGGAAACTGGCCGAGTAAAAGGTAAAGGCTGAGCCTATCTCTGGACGCTTATTAAGAGCTGAAACGAAGCTCTTGCTGACCTTTTCCATAGCATGATAGTCATTACTTCCAGTCTTATCAAGGAGTCGAAGCTCGAAACCTGACGCCGCACCATAGCCTGGAATAGAAGGTGGTTCGAAGAATTCTATGTTGGCATCTGTTATCTGTTGGCACTTGTTTTCAAGGTCATTGATAATCTCTTTTGCCGTCCGACTGCGTTCCTTCCAAGGCTTAAGATTAATCAAACACGAACCCGAGTTGGCACTGGTTCCTTCAGAAAGGATCTCATATCCAGCCAAAGAAGACACACTTTCTATGCCATCTTCCTTTGCAATTATACTCGCAAGTTGATGTGCAACCTTATTCGTTCGCTCAATAGTAGCACCAGGTGGTGTCTCAATTACAGCGTAAATCATGCCCTGATCTTCTTGAGGAATAAAGCCCGAAGGTAACGAATTGTTGATAAAGAAGGCTCCAATGCAGAACAAAAGTAATAGCGGAAGCGTGATAATCTTCCTCGAAACAGTGCGTTGAAGCACGTTGCGATAGCCGCCGATTCCTTTGTCAAAACCCGCATTAAACTTATCAAGTACACGATTAAGCCACGTCTTTTTGATGTGGTTATCACGCTCTCGAGTCAATATTAGCGCACAAAGCGAGGGCGTAAGTGTTAGGGCTGTGAAGCCCGAAAGCACGATACCAGAAGCTATTGTGATTGAAAACTGCCGATAAAACATGCCTTCTGGCCCACCCATAAAGGCTACAGGTATGAACACAGATGCCATAACCAATGTCACGGCTACTATGGCTCCACTGATTTCTTTCATTGCCTTTTGCGTGGCTTCCAAAGGTTCTAAGCCCTCTTTGGCTATCTTTACATTGACCGCTTCGATTACCACAATGGCATCATCGACCACGATTCCAATCGCCATTACTAAGGCAAAGAGCGATATCATGTTAAGCGTTATGCCGAAAGCATTCATGACTGCGAAGCTACCTATTAACGAAACAGGGACTGCAAGGCATGGAATGAGGGCAGAACGCCAGTCTCCAAGGAACAAGAATACAACGAAACCAACGAGTATAAAGGCTTCAAACAGCGTGTGAATTACCTTTTCTATAGAGGCATCAAGGAATCTACTGATGTCGTAACTCAACTCATAATGCATGCCCTTTGGCATGTCTTTTTGAAGATGAGCCATTGTTTTCTTGACGTTCTGGATAACTTGTCGCGCATTCGATCCATAGGCTTGTTTCAGTGTTATGGCTGCGGATGGGTGACCATTCAACGTAGAATATATGTCATAAACCTCACTCCCGAGGCTCACATCTGCTACATCTTTGAGTCTAATAAATTGCCCATCAGGAGTTGATTTCACGACAATATTGCTATACTCTTCAGGCGTTGTATAGCGTCCCGGATACTTCAACACATACTCAAAGCTTTGTGCATGCTTGCCCGAACTTTCCCCAAGCTTGCCTGGAGAGGCTTCAATGCTCTGCTGTTGTAAGGCATCTGTGATGTCGGTTGCAGACAAACCATAGGCTGTAAGCTTATCAGGTTTGAGCCAAACACGCATGGCAAAGCTCCTCGTTCCAAGGATATCAAGATCTCCAACGCCATCAACGCGGGCGAGTTCTGGTGAGATATTGATGTCCGCATAATTGAAAAGGAAGTTCTGATCGACTTTAGGATCATCGCTATATAGGTTGATATACATGAGGATATTAGGCTCCTCACGAGATATTTTCACACCTTCGCGCACAACAGCTGGCGGTAGTTTGTTGGTCGCTGCCGACACTCGGTTTTGCACATTGATAGCATCGACGTTGGGATCTGTACCAAGTTTGAAGACAATGTTTATCTCTCCTTCGCCGTCATTGCCTGCATCCGACTCGATATACTTCATTCCCGGCACACCATTCAGTGCCTGTTCAAGAGGAATAAGCACTGACTTAATCATCAGTTCATTGTTGGCTCCCGGATAATCGGCTACCACATTAACCTTTGGAGGGGATATAGATGGGAACTGAGTAATGGGTAAATTGAACAGCGAAAGAATGCCAATGAAGACGATTACCAATGAAACAACGATGGCAAGTACTGGTCTTCGAATAAACTTTTGAAACATATTGACTGTTTATTAGCGTCTTTTTTTCTTCTTATAAATGGTTGTTCTCATCATGAAATAATATGGTGTGAGAACCTTTTTCTGTTGTAAAGTGTGATGAAAAGCCACCTGAAAGCCTTAGTCGGCATTCAGTTGAACACGCTTCATGGCTTCACTTGGTGTGTAATAACGCGTCTTTACGTGTTGACCATCATGCACTTTCTGCACTCCACTCAATAGAATCTTGTCGTTGGCAGTTACTCCTTCGGCGATAATAAACACCTCTGGTTGTTCAAAAGCCACTTTAATCTCACGTGAATGTGCATAGCCTGCGCCATCAACAACAAACACATAACGGCGGTCTTCCTCTTCATACGTGGCCTGTTGTGGGATTACCAACACATTGTGTAAAGGCATATTGATGCGCACTGTGCCTGTTTCACCATTGCGAAGCAAGCCTTTCGGATTGGCAAAGCGAGCACGAAGAGCAATATTTCCAGAGCTACTGTCAAACTCACCAGCTATATTTTGGATGTAGCCTTTAGCTGAGAAGGCACTTCCATTGGCAAGAATCAGCGTCAAAGGAAGTTTGTTTCGCTCGGCAGAATGTTGCTGATAGTCTATATATTCGGGTTCAGAGATGTTGAAATATACGTTGAGTGACGAGTTGTCGGATAGTGTAGTGAGCAAGTCACCTCCCTGCACTAAGCTTCCAATCTTTTTCGGAAGACTCCCTATAACGCCTGTAAATGGGGCGCTGATTAAGCATAACCGTGCTTGAATCTGTGCCAATTTATAATCTGCCAAGGCTGCATTGAACTTCGCTTTAGCCATTTTTTGTGCATTGGGCGAAACAATTTGCCCCCTCGTTAGCGTTGTTGTGTTTTGCAGTTCAATGCGTGCTTGCTCGGCTTCTGCCTTTGCCCGCGCCACATTCTGTTGCGCTCCAACAATCGAAATGCGGAAAAGAGGCTGACCGGCTCGTACCTGTTGCCCTTCTGTGACATAGACTTGCTGCAGAATTCCCTCCTGCTGTGCGCGTACTTCTATGTTTTTTCGCGATTCAATATTGGCCACATAGTTCTTTGAAACTTGTGTATTGGTTACCCAAGGAGACGTTACTGCGTAGACCGTTTGGTCGCTGTTTTCCTTGTTTTTGCGGCATCCTGTGACTACAATCAACGTGATGATAGCCATCAACAGCATCTCTTTCTTCATACCTAACTAATGGGTTATCCGATTATCTTTTACTAATGATTCAAGAATTAAATACAAATTTATAGATTTTCTAAGTAGGTTGCTGTAAATCTATCATTAAAAAGATTTAATAGATAGGAATTAATTGCTTCTTTAACTCATTTTTTATATAATGTAAAGTAAGGTTAATCATCTCGTAATCTGTCTCATTTCATCGTGCGTTTTGCCCCAGATTAGGCTACAAAGTCATAGGAATTGTGAGCGCATCTCACTTGTTGTGTTTTTTAATCCAACTTTACCCCCCTTGTCTTTAGATTTGGCGTGGGTTATCATTTGGCTTTCAGCGTGCTGAAATAAAACACTATGCGGTGCATCATACAATAGAAGTATCTCTATAACTCCTTTGAGAAAAGAAGATGATTTGTTTGCTTTTTTACAAAAACAATGCAGGATTTTGTAAATAAGTTATGACATTTTTCATTTATCTTTGTATTTAAGAACGAGACAAAAAGTTTGTTTCTATAAAACGTTATCATTGCTTATATGGCATCATCTCAGTTGATTTCTCTGCCGAATGCATTGTCGGTGTCGTCGCTTCTCACGATAGTAAGGGGTGCTTTCCAACGTGAATCGTGCTGTGCATCAGTGCTGAGTGGCGAGTCTATCAAAGCAAAACGTCTACACCTTATATATAATAGGGGCTCTCGTTTTCATCAAATAGTCGGCCCCTATGCCTCACTTTTCCTCGCGAAAGGGCAGGATAGGTGCGACAAACTGCGGCAAAAGTAACGAAAAGTCTCTTTTGTTTCATGTAGGTTCTTAATATTTTGCTTCCGACTGCCACTGCTTGTCAACACAGACAGTCAGGTGATTGTTATTGCATCGTATTACGGTTTGCATCTGCAAAGATAAGGAATAAAAAGGAATTAATCCTATGTTAATACCGCAAAATAGTATATGTCAAATAAGCGGATAAAACAACTTGTGTTATTTACTCGCCTGCAGCCATCAACTCTTCTACCCATAGGGCAGTCGGAAGAAGTCTGGAAAATAAAGCAAATCTCCATTATTTATCTTCTACGAGGTGATGCCCTGAGAAATAATCTGCCGGCGGTGCTTTATGTGTTATTCATACTAAGTCTTTCTTTTTCAAATCGAGTATATTCTCCTCATCTTGAAAAAACATAACGGATTATCCAACCTGAAAGAAGAAGAGTCTGGTCGGACAAAAAGGAGGGTGTATCAAAACATAAATGTTTTTTGAAAGTCTTACAATTTAAAACGACACAATAAGAAAAGCCCATTTCAATACTCGTTTATGAGTAGAGAAACAGGCTTTCCTTTACTTTTAGAACACCTCAACTTACAGACTGAAAGCTGTCAAGTCTTCGATTTGTATTTTGAAACTCTCTTTTATCGGGATATGTTATCTGACTTAGAATGCGATTACCGAACGGGCTGCATAGCCGTTTGCCTGCATCTCACCCTGACGTTTATCAAGATATGTAAAATCTATACTTGTTCCTGTAATCCGTACACAGCAGGCCTCTCCATTAGACATCGCCTCATCACAGGCCCAAAGATACCATTCTATCTGGTCTTCACCGGGAAGGAAAAAGGTAGACTCTGGTATTCTTCGTTCATTATAATACCGTTCTAATATTGAATTCGTCTGCGTATCAAAATAATTCGTAAAAACCTTTAAATATTTTCTTCTCTCTTCAGAAGAATGAAATAGCCAACTCAAACAATAAGCTTTTCCAGAATGAGGATCTGTTGCAATTTCGAGTTTGTTAGGATCTAATCCTGAAAGATTAGCAAACATCAGAAACCACTGTCCGATACTTGGCAGATACCATCCGCTTGTACCCGAAGGCGTGGGAACAGCAGGGACTGGGGCATAGGCATATTGCCATCCTGCTCCACCGTATTCCATAGCGAGGGAGATTGCGGCCTTTTTCCCATTATGATGATAATAGTTGTTGTAAGTATAATCCTTCAGGTATTTCTCGTTTAGCACTTTACACGTAGTCAGACCGTTCAAATTAGTCATCATCGTGAGCGGTGCTGTGGCATCAATGTGCTCAAACAAATTGGGGGCTTCAGGATAATCCGTATTGTCAGGGCCCCATGGTGTAGGCCAAGCTGCATCACGCAGTCCAACGGCATATCCGTGTGTAAATCCTTTTTCTCTGTCAGTTGGACTTGTATAGTTGCTGAACACCAAGGCCACAGGGTATTTATCAGTGTAATAGACCAAAGGTCCCCAACTGCCATCACTATAAAGATAGTCTCCGATATTAGGTATTTTGTCCTTAGCTTTAAGTTTTACAGTCTTGGCAACGACTTTCTGTGCCAGGAATGATTTTTCCTTAATATTTAGATTGCGACGGAAAGCATCACCATTATTACATTTTGCATTTATTGAGAGTTCGCCAGTAAGTTTTTCATTATTGGGGACAACCATATAAACGCTCGCCTTACCATTTGTAAATGGAATGCTGTTTGCCTTCGGACTGAAAAAGGTTATGCCGTTATATCCGTCGGTTTCACCCTCTTCGCCGAACGCAAAAGTTGCCTTGTCTGCAAATACACTCTTGTTCGTAGAGGTTTTCGGAATATAAATAAAAGAAGTCTCACTAAGCGAACTGCCCGAAGAAGCTGGAACATCACAAATAAAATCCATGCGGACTACACACATCTTGTGACTGAAATGAAGACCGGTGGAAGCCGTCCCTTTTGCATAGAGGAGGTCATAATTGGCTATTTGTCTGACTTGACCGTCTTGTCCTGACAAATCAACAGAGACCTGCAGTTTATTGTTATCTATGGATGCGTCTATCTTGTCAGTTGCCTTATTGTTCACAGCATACAAGGTACTTGTCTTGAAAGCCTGTGCATCTGCACTGCTTTCCACATTCCCACGGAAAGTAGCCGAATTTCCGTTTATGGCTGCTATGCCAAGTTCTGCTGTTTTCAGCGTACTGCCGCTTTTATAAGCAACCGTAAGTTTGTCATCATTCTCCCAAGTCGTTTTTAATCCATTGGTCTCATCTTCAGCTACGCCGACTCTTGTCATCGTTTTATTGGTAGAGACGACGGCAGGATTGTCTATCACTACATCGAGCGAAACTTTATAAGGAGTGTTGCCGGTCTTTTCCACTGCAGCAAACTCGTCCCGATCAGAACAGGACGTAAAACACAGCACTCCTAAAACGCTTCCCAATATAAAGAAAGCCTGCGCCATTTTCACACAATTTACTTTTCCCATAAATTCATTAATTTGCTATTACTTGATTTTTCATCACTCCAATCGTCATCATCAGAGTCGTCGTTCTCTGAAGACCAGTCATTGATACGTCCCGAAACACAGATAAAATGGCTGGTTGCCACTATCACAATATCCGTTTTAGGCTTTTGATACTCTTTTCTCATTTTCATTCATTTTTTGTTCACCAAATACTTATTACATATAATTCATTTCTTTCCATACAAATCACCTTATATCAAATGAAAACTCGTTATAAAAAGACATACCGATTCGAACAAAGGAAACCATAGAAAGTCCTTTGCCCCAAGGAATTACGCCGAATATTACGCGCGCGTGTAAAAAGATGTCCGAGATGATCTTACGCCAGTAGTGTGTGTGTGTGTGTGTGTGTGTGTGTGTGTGTGTGTGTGTGTGTGTGTGTTAACAAAATATTAGAATCAGCCAAACACAAGATGTTAAAAGATGCAGAAAAAGAATATTTTCCTGTACCTTGTTCTGTTTCTTTATAAAAACAGTCCTTGTTGTTTTCTAATACTTTTCTTGCATCCATATCACAACTCTCGGTGCAAATTTAGCATTTATTTTGCCTACGACCAAATTATCAAAGAGTTTTTATCTACCTATAATTTTTTTTAGACTTATTTTCATCTTGCGCAGTATATCAGGCGTAATAGAACTAATAGAAACGCACATTTATGGTTCTTCCGAAATAGGGAGTGATAAAGTAATCCTACTACATAATAAGGCACACGGAGAAGCGGAGAAAACAGAGGGAAAAACTATCACGGAGGTGCCGACAGCACAAGAGAGTGACAGAGGGGTGTAATGTACGCGTCTCTTTTTTTTGGGGGATAAATATCATTCATAATTCTCACAGACAAATGCCCTGATAAAACTCTCTGATAACCTCCGTTGCTCCACGCACCGGCGGTGCCTCCGTCATATGGTCTTTACCTCCGTTCACTCCCTGCCTCTGTGTGATATTTCATCAAAGTCATCAACTCACGAGACAAACCTCATCACTCCAAATTCCTGAAGACCCACATTTATTCCCAAACTGGACTATATGTGGTTGATAATGATCAAATCTCTCCTATCCCTGAACCCCCGACTTAATTTTAATATACGTTGCTGTCAGTTTCAACATCTCACATAACCAACTTAAAAATAGAATCTTACAACAACAAGAAGCAATGAACACGGAATTCTTTTCATGAAAAGAAATAATTATTTTCGTGAAAAGAAATATTTTTCTTCATGAAAAGAAATATTTTTCTTCGTGAAAAGAATTCGTGATTAACAATATTTCGTATCAAAAGAAACTGACTGTCAGGAAAAAATTATGATTACGACCGCAACCTGCTGGTATTCTCCATCGGTGACAAGTGGTTCTGCTTTGTGAATATTGAGGTCTTCGACTTCTGCGACCTGAAGTCTGCCCCAGATGTCTCTGCCGACTTACAGGCTGAATACGAAGCTGTAAAGCCCGGCTATCACATGAACCACAAGCATTGGATATCCGTCTACTTCAACCAGGATATACCCGACAAGCGTATCTTTGAGCTTATTGATGATGCCTACCAGCGAGTGCTGGACTCACTGCCTAAGCGGGAACGGGAAAAGTACAAGGTGTCAAATATTTAATGAACGATACACGGCAAACTGATAACTTAAAACGCAGATAATACTGAGAAACAGTCCAACATCAGGCCCTGTTTCTCCGTTCTCCATTTACTTTAACTATAAAAAGCTGTTTTCATCCAATTAATATGTATCTTTGTCGCAGGAACAACACTATCCGCATGAAGATTAGTATAGAGGTATAGTATTATAAAACAGGGGGTGTAGTCCTTATCAAAACAAACAGAAATATTATCAACAGGAAAGAAAACAATGATGACCTATCGTAAAAAAGGGTTAAGGATAGCTTGTGTCTGTCTCTCCTCACACTCGTTCCAGTGCGCTCAATGGCACAGGACAACGACGACTTCTCGCCAGACGCACCCGGTGCAACAACCGGCGTCAGCATAATGCCCCAAGGAAAAATTGACCGGGAAACTGGTTTCTCGCACGAATGGAAAAGGAGAAACGGGGCACATGAGCGTACGTGGACCATCAACACGTCAATGTTCCGTCTCGGACTGACTCCACAGGCAGAGTTAAGAATGCAGATAGACGAATGTCTTACCCACACATCGGAAGGAAACTACGGAGGCATCGCCAATGCCGCTATTGGTACGAAAATCAAGGTTTATAAGGGTGGAAAGAGCTTGCCGAAAGTTGCTTTCATGGGTACATTGCTCATTCCCGGAGGCAGTCATGCACGCTACCTGCCCGGTCATGTCGGCTTTCAGGCGCATCTGCTGTTTGAAAACGAGCTGAGCAGTAAGTTCACACTGGGCTATGAAGTGGGGAGTGATTGGAGCGGCGACACGAACAATCCCGACCTTTTCTTCGGTGTCAACCTCACCTATCAGCCTTCTGACAGGTGGAGCTTCTTCGTCGAAAGCTATAACCGCTACAACTCTCAGCGACAGGACGACTGGGCAAAAGCGGGACGCAGCAGCCATTTCAACTGTATGAGTGAGTTCGGACTGGCTTATATGCTTACGCCTCGACTGCAATTGAACGCATACAGCGACATCTGTTTCAACGAGTTTTCCCGATACAACAACATCGGCTTTGGCATTGCGTGGCTGCTGAATTAACCAAGGAGGGCTATTTATCAAGGAACTTTTCTACCTATAATCTATTCATAATCCGATTTTATTTCTTAATTTTGTGACGTTTTAAATTAGGGGTGTTGTGCCCCTATACTTTTGTAAGAAGACGATGAAATTCAAGTATGATGTACTTGTTATCGGCGGTGGACACGCAGGTTGTGAGGCAGCTACGGCAGCCGCCAACATGGGTGCAGACACTTGTCTGGTGACAATGGACATGAATAAAATCGGGCAGATGAGCTGTAACCCGGCCGTTGGAGGAATTGCCAAAGGACAGATAGTCAGGGAGATAGATGCTCTTGGAGGCTATATGGGACTGGTAACCGATGCCACGGCGATACAGTTCCGTATGCTGAACCGGTCCAAAGGCCCTGCCGTATGGAGTCCGCGCGCACAGTGCGACCGTGGCAAATTCATCTGGGAATGGCGGAAAAGACTTGACCACACGGATCATCTTGACATCTTCCAGGACCAGGCTGACGAACTGTTGACAGAGAACGGCAAGGTATTGGGTGTCAGGACAATATGGGGTATCTGCCTGTATGCGCGGACCGTAATCGTCACCGCCGGCACCTTCCTCAACGGACTGATGCACATCGGCAGACGGAAAGTGGAAGGCGGACGATGCGCCGAGCCGGCTGTCCATCACTTTACGGAAAGCATCACGCGCCACGGAATCCGCTCCGAACGCATGAAGACAGGCACTCCTGTGCGCATAGACCGCCGTTCGGTTCACTTTGACGAGATGGAACCGCAGCCGGGAGAGACAGACTACCATCAGTTCTCTTTCTTCGGCCCGCACCGGCAGCTTCCGCAGCTTCCCTGCTGGACCTGCAACACAAACGAACAGGTACACGAGGTGCTGCGTAGCGGACTGGCAGACTCTCCCCTTTTCAACGGACAGATTCAGAGTACAGGGCCACGCTACTGCCCTTCCATAGAGACGAAACTTGTTACCTTCCCTGACAAGCATTCGCATCCGCTCTTCCTCGAACCGGAGGGTACGGACACGAATGAAATGTATCTCAATGGCTTCTCTTCAAGCATGCCATGGGAGATCCAGCTGGAGGCCATACACAGGATTCCGGCTCTGCGCGATGCTAAGATCTACCGGCCGGGGTATGCCATCGAATACGACTACTTCGATCCTACGCAGCTGAAACACTCACTGGAATCGAAAGTCATAGACGGACTGTTCTTTGCCGGACAGGTAAACGGCACGACAGGATATGAAGAGGCTGGCGGACAAGGTACGGTTGCAGGGATCAATGCAGCCCTGCTTTGTGTCGGCAAAGCACCTTTCGTAATGAACAGGGACGAAAGCTATATCGGTGTGCTGATTGACGACCTCACGACAAAGGGGGTCGACGAGCCTTACCGTATGTTCACCTCGCGTGCTGAATACCGCATTCTCCTGCGCCAGGATGATGCCGATGCCCGCCTGACGGAACAGGCGTATGAAATCGGCATCGCCAGACGCGACCGATACGAATGGTGGCTGCAGAAGAAAGCAAATATCAACCGCATCACTGACTTCTGCAACAACACTTCGGTGAAGCCGGATGTTGTTAACGGTCTTTTGGAACAGCTGGGGACTTCTCCGATAAAAGGTGCGGCCAGGATTACCGACCTCGTAGCCCGCCCGCAGGTGAACTTCAAGAATCTATCAGCTGTTGTTCCAGCTCTGAAAGGAGCCATCGAAGCATCTCCCAACCGTCAGGAAGAGATTGCGGAAGCTGCGGAAATAAAGCTGAAGTATAAGGGGTACATCGACCGTGAGCGTGTGTTCGCCGAAAAGATGCACCGACTTGAGGACATAAAAATCAAAGGATATTTCGATTACAGCAGACTTCACGACCTCTCGACAGAGTGCCGGCAGAAGTTAGAACGAATACAACCAGAAACACTCGCACAGGCAAGTCGCATCCCGGGAGTAAGCCCAAGTGACATCAATGTGCTGCTCGTCCTCATGGGAAGATAGTCAGCAAAAGGCTTCTGAAAAAGGAACATCCCCCAAGAGCACCCCGCAGAAGTACGGAACAGGCTTCCGTTTCACGTGAAACAAACGTATAAAACAAAACAATATAACAAATTGGAAATGAACAAGAAACTATTATTGGACAACCTGAGATGTATTCCGGACTGGCCGGTCAAGGGAGTCAACTTCCGAGACGTAACCACCCTGTTCAAGTCACCAGAGGCTCTTCAGGAAATTACAGATGAGATGGTCGACCTCTACAAGGGAAAAGGCGTGACAAAGATTGTGGGCATTGAGAGCCGGGGCTTCGTCATGTCGTCAGCCGTAGCCACACGCCTCGGTGCCGGCATCGTGCTCTGCCGCAAACCGGGGAAGCTCCCCTGCGAAACCGTACAGGAAAGCTATGCCAAGGAATACGGCGTAGACACCATCGAGATTCACAAGGATGCAATCAATGAAAACGATATTGTCTTGCTGCACGACGACCTGCTGGCAACAGGTGGAACAATGAAGGCTGCCTGCGACCTTGTCAAGAAGTTCCACCCGAAGAAAGTATATTGCAACTTCATCATCGAACTACACACGGAGTTTCCGCACAGTCGTGAACAGTTCGACAAGGATGTCGAAATAAGCTCGCTGCTCCGATTCTAAACGGTGACGGAACTGTAAGGAAGACAAATCCCAGCCTTCTCTGAACAAGGGAGGGAATAAGAAAAAAACAAAAGAATGAGGAGCTGCCAACAAAAGGGGCTGCTCCTCCTTGCTTTAAGACAATGCTCTCACTCCCAGCCTACCGATGCCCAATTTTAATCGGCCATACCCGCTATTGATACTCCACGGCCTATCAATGCCCATGAATGATTATTCCTTTCCGCCAGCTCATAGCTTTTCGACTTCACGTTCCACGTGAAACAAAATTGCTTAGAAGCCCTTTATACAAAGGAGTTACAAAAAATGAATAAAGAAGACAACTTGAAGCGATTGGCTTATCTGAGGAACATTGTACTCAATATGCCTGAGAAACCAGGTACGTATCAGTTCTATGATACGGAGCATACCATTATCTATGTCGGTAAAGCAAAAAACCTGAAGCGTCGTGTGTCATCCTACTTTCACAAAGAGGTAGACCGTTTCAAGACAAAAGTACTCGTCTCAAAGATTCACGACATATCCTATTCCGTCGTCAATACAGAGGAAGATGCACTGCTGATAGAGAATCAGCTGATCAAACAGTACAAGCCGAAATACAACGTACTGCTCAAAGACGGGAAGACTTATCCCAGCATCTGCGTAACAAACGAATACTTTCCCCGTATCTTCAAGACACGAAACATCAACAAGCGTTACGGCACTTTCTACGGCCCTTACAGCCATATCAGCAGTATGTATGCCATTCTTGACATAATAAAAAAGGTATATAAACCGCGGACTTGCCGCTTCCCTATTACGAAAGAGGGTATAGAACAAAGGAAATACAAGCCCTGCCTGGAATATCATCTGCACAACTGTGGTGCACCATGTATCGACAAGCAGAGCTACGAAGACTATCAGGAAGCGATACGGCAGGCCCGGGAAATATTGAAAGGAAACACCCGTGAAGTACAAAATCTTCTAAAGCAACAGATGCAGAAATACGCAGAAGAGCTTCGGTTCGAGGAAGCTGAAATATGCAAACAGCGTTATACGGCCCTCGATAATTTCGCAGCAAAAAGTGAAATCGTAAGCCATACGATTACAGATGTCGATGTATTCACGATTATAGATGATGACACAAGGAAGAATGCCTTTATCAATTATATTCATGTAAAGAACGGTGCAATCAACCAGAGTTTCACGTATGAATACAAGCGGAAGCTCGATGAAACCGATGAAGAGCTTCTGAATGAAGCCATCCCAGAGATACGTGAACGCTTCAACAGCACTGCCAAGGAGATTATCGTACCCTTTGAACTCGATTTCAAGATAAAGGATGCGTCGTTCTTTATCCCTCAGCGTGGTGACAAACATCATCTTTTAGAGCTTTCAGAGATGAATGCAAAGCAGTACAAGTTCGACCGGCTGAAACAGGCAGAGAAGCTGAATCCCGAGCAGAAGCAGACCCGACTGATGCGGGAACTGCAGGAAAAGCTGAAGCTGACGAAGCTGCCTTACCAGATAGAATGCTTCGACAATTCTAACATCTCGGGCACTGATGCAGTCGCAGGCTGCATTGTCTATAAGGGAATGAAGCCCTCCAGGAAAGACTATCGCAAATACAATATCAAGACTGTAACCGGTCCTGACGACTATGCCTCCATGCAGGAAGTCGTAAGACGACGCTACAGCCGGATGCAGGAAGAGGGCACTCCTCTCCCCGACCTCATCATCACCGACGGCGGAAAAGGACAGATGGAAGTCGTCAGAGAGGTCATCGAAGACGAACTTCACCTTTCCATCCCCATCGCAGGACTTGCCAAGGACGACCGACACCGTACCAACGAACTTCTGTTCGGCTTTCCCCAGCAGACAATTGCCTTAGATGTCAAGGGCGAACTCTTCAAAGTGCTCACACAGATACAAGATGAGGTACACCGTTTCGCCATAACATTCCACCGTAACAAACGCTCTAAGCATCAGCTACACAGCGAATTAGACGATATAAAAGGAATCGGAACGAAGACCCGTGAGGCACTCATGAAGCAGCTAAGAACTGTTAAACGTATCAAAGAATCTGATATTCAGACGCTTACAGGAATCATAGGAGCAAGCAAAGCAACCATCATTTACAATTATTTTCATACAAAATAAACCATAAATCAAATAAAAATCGTATATTTGCCGTATGAGAATCGTAATACAACGTGTCAGCCAAGCCTCTGTAACAATTGACGGACAGACCAAATCCACCATTGGAAAAGGATTCCTCATTCTTATCGGAATAGGCAGAGACGACACGGAAGAAGACATTAAATGGCTGGTAAACAAGATAATAGGACTCCGCATTTTCGACGATGAAAAGGGAGTTATGAACCGCAGCATCATGGACATTGACGGCGAGATACTGGTCGTTTCACAGTTTACGCTCATGGCAAGTTACAAGAAAGGCAACCGCCCCAGCTGGATCCATGCAGCCCCTCACGAGCTGTCCATACCACTCTATCGCCGCTTCTGCAACACTTTGAGCGAGGCCTTGGGCAAACCTGTAAGCACAGGAGAATTCGGAGCAGATATGCAGATAGAACTTCAAAACGATGGCCCCGTCACCATCTGTATGGACACGAAGAACAAGGAGTAAAGAGAACCCACCTATGAACACCTATCAACACCTATCAACGCTTATCAACGCCCATCAACGCCCATCATCGACTAAATGAAAAGAAAACTATGACACTCAGAGAAGCCCAAGAAGCTGTAGACAAATGGATAAAAGACTACGGCGTACGCTATTTCAGCGAACTTACCAACATGGCCTGCCTGACCGAAGAGGTAGGCGAACTGGCCCGTGTGATGGCACGCACCTATGGCGACCAGAGTTTCAAGAAAGGCGAGCAGCCCAACATCGGCGAGGAGATGGCCGACATATTGTGGGTCCTGATCTGTCTTGCCAACCAGACAGGCATCGACCTTACGGAAGAACTGCGCAAGAGCTTCGACAAGAAGACCATACGTGACAAAGACAGACATAAAAACAACCCAAAATTGAAGTAAAGACTGTTTTATTCAATAAAATAGACTATAATATAAGAAACCATCTTTTTAAGGGCAGAACAAGGCAGTCCCAGACTACGGAAAGAGACCCCCCTTCAACATTCCTCCATCCTTCTGCATCCCAAAAGGGAAGCTGTCCCAGCACCATCCTCTGCCTTCACCCTGAGGAACAGAGAACAACAAATATAATTAAAACAAATCATGGGAACAATCAAAGACACAGTAACAAAAGACATCCAGGCACAGAAAGCCGATGGAATCGTAGAAAAAAGCAAGTATGAGCAGGCTCTGGAACAGTACGACCTCAACATCACTGATGAGGAAGTAAAGGCTGCAGTAACCAAAATCATTGCAGAGAAAGTTTCAGAGAACGACAATCTCGAAGTGAAAAAATTCCTGCTGGGCAGTGTCGAGCTGACCACCCTCAGCACATCAGACACCGAAGAGAAGGTCCTCGCAATGATAGAGAAGGTGAACAGGTTCGACAGCGAATACCCGGACCTCCCGCACGTTGCAGCCGTCTGTGCCTACCCCTGTTTCACGAAGCTGATGGCCGACAGTCTTGAAGTAGACGGTGTCGAAATCACCAACGTAACCGGCAACTTCCCTTCTTCGCAGACCTTCTTAGAAGTAAAAACCATCGAGACAGCACTGGCCATCAAGGACGGGGCAACTAACATCGACATCGTCATGCCCGTAGGGAAATTCCTGTCAGGCGATTACGAGGGCGTATGCGACACCATCAGCGAGATAAAACAAACGTGCGGCGACGTGCCCATGAAGGTGATTCTTGAGACGGGCGACCTCCGTAATGCCCGTGACATCAAGACCGCTTCCCTTCTCGCCATGTACGCCGGCGCCGACTATCTGAAGACAAGTACGGGAAAAGAGAAGGTCAGTGCGACCCCCGAGTCTGTCTACATCCTCTGCCAGGCCATCAAGGAATACTACGACAAGACAGGCATTCAGATCGGTCTGAAACCAGCCGGCGGAATCAATACCGTGATGGATGCCGTGATTTACTACACCATTGTCAAAGAGGTACTCGGCGAAAAATGGCTCACCAACTACTGGTTCCGGATGGGCACCAGCCGTCTTACAAACCTCCTGCTGAGCGAGATTACAGGCACTGAGACCAAGTTCTTCTAAACCTCTTTATCCTCAAACACAGCATTCCGTTCAACCGCCAGCACATATTGTGCAGAGCAAAATCAACCCGACAGGGGCACACGGCTTCGTGTGCCCCTGAATTATATCTGCCAATAGAAATAAAATGAATACGTACTTGAAGGAAAATCAAACTACACTCGAGGGAAAAAACAAACAAAATAATCTATAATTACTATATATATAGACTATACAATAAATTTACAGCTTACACAACCGATCGGGAATTCCTATCCAAAGTCCATCCCAACACCTATAAGACATAGTCCAAAACACACTTCCCACTGCGGACCATCTATTATCGACCTATCCACTGCCAATACTTACAATTCTGAAAAATCATTACAAAAAGTATCGTCAGAATCCCTTGGAAACAAGATAAAGCCCCAAAAGATGTCATGCTTAACAAGCTACGAATCAATAAGTTACGATATGCGGTAACAAGAGATGCTTAGTTAGACCTCTATCAAGCCTTACTTAGCCATCAACAAAGCACCTATTGAGAGCCAATTAAGGCTTGAATGAACGGCGATCAGGCACCGGCAGGACTTGAAAGATAAAATATTACGACAAAACAAGCCTCTTATGCACTTCTATCCCACTCCTTGAGAGAGGACAATAAGTTACAAGAGAACAGGCTTACCAGTTTCGTAAACAAGATTGCACTATACCCTACAGCTCCAGAATACTGCCCGGAATGGGAAGAAGCGGAAAATACACAACTGCCTGGAAAAATCAAAAAAAACTTCATGGCAAGGGAAATCACCATGAAGATAGCCCGACCCTGCCGTTACAGATACCGACAGGGGAAAACTGGCAAAATAGAAAAAAACACTTCAATCAGCACACCGGCCGGCAGTCATTTCTCCCTTTTAATTACATAATCAAGATAAGTCTGGAGCGAAGTGCGGATGCTTTCATCCTTCACATATTTGTCAAGGAAAGTCTGTGCTTCAGCATGGAAATCCCACATACGGCGTTCTGCATATTCTATTCCCCCACTCTCCTTGGCAAAAGCAACCAGTCTGCCGATTTCTTCACGTGTCACCTCGTGCGCCTTTACCTTATTCGCCAAAGCAAGCATCTCGTCATTTTTTGCCGAATTCAACGCATAAATAACAGGAAGCGTGAGCTTTCCCTCTGCCAGGTCATTCCCTGTAGGCTTGCCGATATTCGTTTCAGAGTCATAATAGTCGAAGATGTCATCGCGAATCTGGAACACAATTCCGAGATTCTTTCCGAAACATCTTGCCGCATCCACTTCCTCTTCAGAGGCACCGGCAGACACTGCCCCGATCGCAGCACACGCTTCAAAAAGTGCGGCGGTCTTGCGTTCGATTATCCTGTAATAAGCTTCTTCCGTGATATCTTTACGCTGGATATTCGACAGTTGCAGAATCTCTCCATCACTCAATGTCTGCCCCAACCCCGCCAATCTGCGGACAATAGCCTCAGAATGTGTGTGACTAACATACAGCAAGGCCGTTGAGAGCACATAATCACCCACCAGGACGGCCACCTTGTTGTCGTAGTCGGCATTGACACTCGCCTGCCCTCTCCGCTCAGCAGACTCATCAACGACATCATCGTGAACAAGTGAAGCCGTATGCAAAAGCTCCAGTCCCACAGCAGCGTGCTGTGTTGCTTCAGAAACCTTACCAAAGTTCTTTGCTATCAGGAGGATAAGGATGGGGCGCATCCGTTTGCCGGCCCGCTGGCGGATATGGTTCAAAACCGTCTGCAACAAACCGTCTTCGTGGTCGAGAGCATGATTAAAAAGGTCGATGAAATCGTCCAGTTCCGCCTCAATCGGCCGTTTTATTAGAGAAAGGGTATCCATTATTAATCTGAAATTTGATACAAATTTACTCATTTTATCGGAGATTATGGAAGAAATTTAGTAATTTTACGGCTGAAAACAGAATAATTACTTATGGCAAAACTCTTCCTCCTCGACGCATACGCACTCATCTATCGTTCGTATTACGCATTCCTCAGGACTCCCCGCATCAATTCCAAAGGACTGAACACTTCGGCCATCATGGGATTCTGCAATACCTTGAACGAAGTGCTGACAAAGGAGCACCCTACACATATCGGCGTAGCTTTCGACCATGGAAAGACCTTCCGCCACGAAGTTTTCCCGGCCTACAAGGCACAGCGCGAGGAAACGCCGGAAGACATCAGACAGTCAGTTCCCATCATCAAGCAGATTCTCGAGGCGATGCGCATCCCTATTCTGCAGGTAGACGGCTTCGAAGCCGACGATGTCATCGGAACCGTTGCCACCCGGTTCGGCACCGATGGAATCGATACTTTCATGCTTACCCCGGACAAAGACTACGGGCAGCTGATCGGGCCGAGGGTCTTTATGTTCCGTCCACGTCATGGAGGCGGCTATGAGACGCTGGGTGAAAAAGAAGTGGAATCGAAGTATGGCATTCCTACCCCAGCCCAGGTAATCGACCTTCTGGCACTGATGGGTGACTCGGCAGACAATTTCCCAGGCTGTCCGGGTGTGGGAGAGAAAACAGCTGCTAAACTGATCAACCAGTTCGGCTCCATCGACAACCTGCTCCGGCACACAGATGAAATCAAAGGAAAGCTGCGCGACAAAATCGAGAATGCTGTCGAAGACATAAAAATGTCAAAGTTACTCGCAACCATCCGTACTGATGTTCCGCTACAGCTTAGTCTGGATGAACTGAAGGTAGAGCAGCCCGATGAAGTCAAATTACGCAGAATCTTCGAAGAACTGGAGTTCAAGACACTTGCCAACAAACTTCTTAATAAAAGTGAATTAAAACCGAAAAATGTAAAAACACAGCTCGATCTCTTTTCCGTAAACACACCCAATGGACAGGAAGAACCGGAAAAAACGAATTATGAAACCCATAAAACGGTGCCACATGAATATAAACTCATTGACAATGAGGAAGAAATGGACCGGCTTTGTGACTTTTTTATGACAAAAGAATTTGTCAGTATAGACACGGAGACCACTTCTACCGATGCGATCAGGGCCGAGTTGGTAGGTCTGAGCTTCTCTGTCGAAGAAAACAAGGCGTTTTATGTGCCTCTTCCCGCCAACCGTGAAGAGGCATTAAAATATATTCGGATATTCAAACCCTTGTATGAGAACGACAAGATCCTGAAAATCGGCCAGAACATCAAATACGACTACGAGGTACTTAACAACTATGGGGTGACACTCCAGGGGGAGATGTTCGACACGATGATAGCCCATTATCTCATCCAGCCGGAACTCCATCACAACATGGACTATATGGCAGAAACGCTGCTCGGCTACCGGACCATCCACATTGAAGAGCTGATCGGTCCGAAAGGGAAAAAGCAGAAGAATATGCGCGACCTCTCTCCTACTGACATCTGTGAATATGCAGCAGAGGATGCCGACATCACCTTGCGCCTGAAGCACCTACTCGAACCACGCCTGAAAGAACTGGGCTTGGAAGAACTCTTCTGGAACATCGAGATGCCGCTCGTCCGGGTACTTGCTGACATGGAACTGAACGGTGTCTGCCTGGATACGGAAGCCCTGCAGGAAACGTCAAGAATATTCACCGACCGCATGAAGCAGTATGAACAGGAAATATACAAGGAAGCCGGTGAGACATTCAACATCGGAAGTCCGAAACAAGTAGGCGACATCCTCTTCGGCAAGCTGCAGATCATGGACAAACCCAAGAAGACCAAGACAGGACAATACGTCACGAGTGAAGAAGTCCTGCAAAGCCTTGAAGCCAAACATCCTGTCGTACGTAACATCGTCAATTACAGAGGGATGAAAAAGCTGCTCAGCACCTATATCGATGCGCTCCCGAAGCTGATCAACCCACGGACAGGGCATATTCACACGTCGTTCAATCAGGCACAGACTGCAACCGGCCGTCTCTCCTCCAGCGACCCTAACCTGCAGAACATCCCTGTGCGCACCGATGACGGCAAGGAGATACGCAAGTGCTTCATACCGGAAGACGGCTGTCTGTTCTTTTCAGCAGACTACAGTCAGATAGAGCTGCGCATCATGGCACATCTGTCAGGCGACGAGAACATGATGGAGGCATTCCGCGAAGGACACGACATCCACCGTGCAACAGCGGCGAAGATATGGCATGAAGACATCGACAAGGTGACGGATGCCCAGCGGAAAAAGGCCAAACAGGCCAATTTCGGCATCATATACGGCATTACGACCTATGGCCTTGCCCAGCGCATGGGCATTCCGAACAGCGAGGCGAGAGAGCTGATACAGGACTATTTCCACACTTTCCCGAAGGTGAAAGCCTACATGGAACAGGCGAAAGAGACGGCAAGAGCCAAAGGATATGCCGAGACACTTTTCCATCGCCGACGTTACCTGCCCGACATCAACAGCCGCAACGCCACCGTACGCGGCTTCGCAGAACGGAATGCCATCAATGCGCCGATACAGGGAACAGAGGCCGACATCATCAAAGTGGCGATGGTCCGCATCTGGAAACGGTTCAAGGAGGAAGGTATCCGCTCGAAAATGATTCTGCAGGTACACGACGAGCTTAACTTCTCGGTCTACCCGGAAGAGCGAGAACAGGTGGAACGGATTGTCATCGAAGAAATGCAGAACGCCTGCCAACTGAACGTTCCGCTGACAGCCGATGCCGGATGGGGCAGCAACTGGCTGGAGGCACATTAAACAGCTTACAGCATCGGAAAATCCTCCATCAAAGCTTCGGAAAAGACCAAACCGACGAAGCCCGGAGACCTTTGCAAGGAACATGAAAAGAATGGGAGGAATCTTATTTATAAGCTACAATAAAACTATTTATAGACTATAAATAGAAAATAAATATCAGAAATCCGGCTGCCTCATCGCAAAAGAAAGGGCAGAATCCTGTAACGGAAACAGGTTGTTATTTTCAAAGACACCGGCTCTTTCAAGCCCTCGAATCCCTTCGCCTGCCGATAAGACATCCGCTATTCGGACAGGCGAAGGGATTTTCTTTCCAGCTTTCATTCTGCCAATAAAGACGGCAGAAAGTATTGCTGTCCGGTAAACATTTACTGTACAGGTCTGACACCCGCCTCCTGCTTGTATGTATCATGTTGACAAGAACGGACCGGGCCACCGCCTCCCGCCAGCGTGCCGATGCCCGTCACCAATGGTGCCGGAGGTGAACACCAGTCGTGTCGGGCGTTCGCACGCATACAATATGCCGTCGGAAAGAGAGCGACCTGTCGTGAAAGAAGCGTTTTTCTACCAAAGGGCAGCCTAAGCCAGCAGACGAAATAAGAGACTGCCATTCCCCAAACAATGACGAATCGCCTGTTAAATGGAATTTACGCATAGAGAGCTATGACGGCTAAAGTTTACCGGACAGCAGTCATAGAAACGTATCTTGTAACATGACTATCCGCTGTCCCCCACTACGCAAACAACAGGAAGGCATCCTGTAAAGGGACGGTACGAAGTCTGCGACAGGCGGCAAAACAATCTAACAAATATACTAAAATAATCTATTTTACAAAACACCCACTGTTGTTCCTATATCATTCCCATGAATGATCAGGCAGACCTCATCTCGGAAAGCCACCAGCAAGCTCCCGCTTTCTGCCTTGTTTCCAGTTTATAAATCCAACAGAAACGAAGCGGTTTACGGAAACTTTTTGTAAATTTGCACATCAGTTATAATAAGAAACGAGAATGGAATACAACTTCAGAGACATCGAGAAGAAATGGCAGCGGAAGTGGGTTGAAGACAAGACCTACAGAGTTGTTGAAGACGAGAACAAGCAGAAGTTCTACGTACTCAATATGTTCCCCTACCCTTCGGGGGCAGGACTGCACGTCGGACACCCGCTGGGATACATTGCAAGCGACATCTATGCCCGCTACAAACGGCTCAAAGGCTTCAACGTCCTGAACCCTATGGGGTATGATGCCTATGGACTCCCGGCCGAGCAGTATGCCATTCAGACGGGGCAGCACCCTGAAGTCACTACAAAGAAAAACATTGCCCGTTACCGGGAACAGCTGGACAAGATCGGCTTCTCGTTCGACTGGGACCGAGAGGTACGGACGTGCGATCCGCATTATTACCACTGGACGCAGTGGGCATTCGAGCGGATGTTCAATTCCTATTATGACTACACACGGCAGAAAGCGCTGCCCATCACAGAACTGATCCGCCACTTCGAGGAAGAAGGGACACTCGAACTCCATGCAGCACAGAGCGAAGAGCTGATGTTCTCGGCCAACGACTGGAAGAGCATGGACGAGCAGGAGCAGCAGAAGACGCTGATGAACTACCGCATTGCCTATCTGGGTGAGACGATGGTGAACTGGTGTCCGGGGCTCGGCACAGTGCTGGCCAACGACGAGGTGGTCAATGGTGTGAGCGAGCGCGGGGGCTACCCTGTCGTACAGAAACTGATGAAGCAGTGGTGTCTCCGTGTATCGGCCTATGCGCAGCGACTGCTGGACGGACTGGAAAAGATCGACTGGTCCGACTCCATCAAGGAGACACAGAAGAACTGGATAGGACGCTCTGAAGGAACGGAAGTGGAGTTCAAGAGCCTCACCCCCAGGCACGCCTCTCAAGGCAATGGAGACGATATGCATGAAGGACATTTCACCATCTTCACAACCCGTGCAGACACCATGTTCGGCGTTTCTTTCATGGTGCTTGCACCGGAATCGGAGCTTGTCAGCGAACTGACATCAGACGAGCAGAAGGCCGAAGTGGAACAGTATCTGGCCTATGTGAAGAAGCGCACGGAGCTGGAACGTATGTCCGACCGCAAGGTGACAGGTGTCTTCTCGGGTTCTTACGCCATCAACCCGTTCACCGGCGAGCAGATTCCCATTTGTATTTCAGAATATGTCCTGGCAGGCTACGGCACAGGGGCCATCATGGCCGTACCGGCCCACGACAGCCGCGACTATGCCTTTGCCAAGTATTTGG
The DNA here is from genome assembly GCF_900454835.1 of Prevotella denticola. GTDB lineage: Bacteria > Bacteroidota > Bacteroidia > Bacteroidales > Bacteroidaceae > Prevotella > Prevotella denticola. The sequence goes on from NZ_UGTM01000001.1 coordinate 1,867,428, forward strand.
GCCTGCCGATTATCCCGCTGATTGAGGGTGCTGATGTATCGGAGGAGAGTTTCGATGCAAAGGAAGGCATCGTGACCAACTCCCCTGCAGCAGGCAAAGAGAGTCTGGACGGCTTCTCACTGAACGGACTGACCGTCAAAGAGGCAATAGCCCGTACGAAGCAGTTTGTCACCGAGAAAGGCATCGGCCGTGTGAAGATTAACTACCGGCTGCGCGATGCCATCTTCTCCCGCCAGCGTTACTGGGGCGAACCGTTCCCCGTCTACTACAAGCAGGGAATGCCCTACATGGTGCCCGAGGAGTGCCTGCCGCTGAAGCTGCCGGAGATTGACAAGTACGAACCTACGGAGACCGGTGAGCCTCCATTGGGCCGCGCGAAGGTGTGGGCATGGAACGAAGCAGAGCGCAAGGTCGTCGACAAGTCACTGGTTGACGGCAGCACGGTCTTCCCCCTGGAGCTGAACACGATGCCGGGCTTTGCAGGCAGTTCAGCCTATTATCTCCGTTACATGGATCCGCACAATGACGAGGCACTCGTGGGCCGGAAAGCCGATGAATACTGGCAGAATGTCGACCTCTATGTCGGCGGTACGGAGCATGCGACCGGTCACCTGATTTACAGCCGTTTCTGGAACAAGTTCCTCTACGACCTCGGTTGCAGCTGCAAGGAAGAACCCTACGAGAAGCTGGTCAACCAGGGAATGATTCAGGGACGCTCCAACTTCGTCTACCGTGTCAATTCTGACGACCATTCCAAGGCCCCCGTCTTCGTCAGCCTGGGACAGAAAGACAAGTATGATACCACCCCCATCCACGTCGATGTGAACATCGTCCATGCCGACGTACTGGATATTGCAGCTTTCAAGGCATGGCGTCCGGAGTACCACAACGCCGAATTCATCTTCGAGGACGGCGCCCAGTCAACGGAAGCCTCCACCGACCGCCCCACTCCAGCTGCCGTCTACAAGTGCGGATGGGCTATCGAGAAGATGTCAAAGTCCATGTTCAACGTCGTCAATCCGGACGACATCGTCGAGCAGTACGGTGCCGACACGCTGCGTCTGTACGAGATGTTCCTCGGTCCGGTAGAGGCAAGCAAGCCCTGGGACACGAACGGCATCGACGGCTGTTTCCGCTTCCTCAAGAAGTTCTGGAAGCTCTACCAGCAGGAACTCGATGACGGAGAACCGTCAAAGGAGTCGCTCAAGAGCGTCCACAGGCTCATCAAGAAAGTGACCGGCGACATCGAACAGTTCTCTTACAACACGGCCATCTCGGCTTTCATGATCTGCGTGAACGAACTCGGACAGCAGAAGTGTGCCAGCCGTGAACTGCTGAAGAAGATGATCGTCCTCATCGCACCGTTCGCACCCCACATGGCCGAAGAGCTGTGGGAGCAGCTGGGCGGCGAGACGAAGAGTGTCTGCGATGCCGCATGGCCGGCGTGGGACGAGGCTTACCTCGTGGAGAACGAGGTGCAGCTTACCGTCTCCTTCAACGGCAAGGCACGCTTCCAGATGACCTTCCCGGCTGATGCCGCACGGGAAGACATCGAGAAGACGGCTCTGGCCGACGAGCGGAGCAAGCATTACATCGACGGCAAGACTATCGTAAAGGTCATTGTCGTGCCGAAGAAAATCATCAACATCGTCTGCAAGTAACCATTCGTAGCAACAACAGGAGGCTGTATCGGAGTGACAGGAGACAGAACCGCCATCATGCTGATACGCCTCCCTTTACCATAAAGGAAAGACCTATGACTATTGATCAACAACTCATCCGTTCCGAGTCCAAAGACTACTTCTTCCTGACCGTAGGCCTGCTGATCTACGCTGCGGCCTTTACCGTCTTCCTCCTCCCCTATGAGATTGTGACAGGCGGCGTGACAGGTATGTCGGCCATCATCTACTATGCCACAGGCTTCAAGATTGAAAACACCTACATGATCATCAATATCTCCCTGCTGGTGGTCGCACTGAAGATACTGGGATTCAAGTTCATGATGAAGACCATCTACGCCATCTTTGCCCTTTATTTCATGCTGAAGTTTGCACAGGAGCTCATGCCTGTCGATGCACAGGGACATTTCGTCAAGGTGCTCGGCGAGGGACAGGACTTCATGTCGCTGATCATCGGCTGCAGCCTGACCGGTACCGGTCTGGCCATCGTCTTCCTGAACAACGGCAGCACGGGCGGTACGGACATCATTGCAGCCTGCGTCAACAAGTACCGTGACTTTTCCCTGGGGCAGGTCTTGATGGGCGTCGACATTCTGATCGTAGGCAGCTGTCTGTTCTTCCCGCAGTTCGGAGATGTCATCGAACGGCTGCACAAGATGGTGTTCGGCTACTGTACGATGTTCATCGAGTGCTTCATGCTGGACCACGTGATGAATATGCGACGCGAATCGGTGCAGTTCATGATCTTCTCCTGGAAGCATGAGGAAATCGCCAAAGCCATCGTCGACGAGACGGAACACGCCCTGACCATTCTCGACGGACATGGCTGGTACACAGGCAACGACATGAAGGTCATCTGTCTGCTGGCAAAGCGCAACGAGAGCAAGACCATCTTCCGGCTCATCAAGATGGTCGACCCGACGGCCTTCGTCAGCCAGAGTTCCGTCATCGGCGTCTATGGCGAAGGCTTCGACCAGATAAAAATCAAGGCGAAGAAGGAGAAGAGAAAGCAGGAAAAGAAATTGGCTCAGGCCAGGGAAACCGCTGCGGATGAAAAGAAATAGAAACGCTGGAAAGCTGTGTTCCAGACAGCGTAGCTACAGGGACACATGACTCGTGTGACCGCCGGCAGCAAGCCTTTGCGGAAACATGGGTTGTGTGTCCCTGTTGTATAGAACAGGCCTTGTGATACTCAGGTATGGCTTTTTCAGGGCTTAAAAACGTTTCATGAACATGAAAATAGTATTTGCAACAAACAACAAGCACAAACTGGAAGAGATCAAGGAGATTCTTGGAAAAGACTTCGAGATTGTCTCTTTAGCCGAGATCGGCTGTCATGAGGATATTCCCGAGACAGGACTGACACTGCAGGAGAACGCCCGACAGAAGTCAACCTATGTCGTTGAGCATTACCGGCAGAACTGTTTTGCCGACGACACAGGGCTTGAAGTGGATGCGCTCGGCGGCGAACCCGGTGTCCATTCGGCACGCTATGCCGAAGGAACCGACCACGACAGCGAGGCGAATATGCGTAAGCTGCTGTCGAAGATGGCAGGTGTGGAGAACCGGACGGCACGTTTCCGCACGGTCATCTCACTGATAATCGACGGGGTGGAACATCAATTCGAAGGGCGTGTTGACGGACATATTGCAACCGAGAAACACGGCTCGGAAGGATTCGGGTACGACCCGATCTTCATCCCCGAGGGCTATGACAAGAGTTTTGCCGAGCTTGGAGAAGAGGTGAAGAACAAGATTTCTCACCGGGCAAAAGCCGTGAAGAAGCTGGCAGAACACCTGGGAAAGGTAAAAGGGTAAAAAAGTAAAAAGGGAAAACAGGCCCTTTGAAAGGTAAAAGGGTGAGAAAGTAAAAAGGTTAAACAGGTCCTTTTGTTCTTGAAAATAGCCCATTGCCGATTTATTTACGTGAAAAGAAATAATTATTTACGTGAAAAGAATTTTTTCTATTCATGAAGAGAAATACTTATTTACATGAAGATAATTCGATGAGAACGGCCTCCTGCACCACCTGCAAGTCCCAATATTTACTTGAAATAACCGTTGTTCAATGCTTATCGTAGGCATATAAACTGCATAATAAGTGATATGTTGTCAATTCTTCTCCCTGTTTACAACTGTAATTGTGCAGCTCTGGTCACAGAGCTGCAGCGGCAGTGCGTAGAAAGCAGTACCGACTTTGAAATCATCGTGGCTGACGACGGTTCTTCCGTTGCAAGCTATATAGAGCACAACCTGCGCATTGAAAGGCTGGAAGGGGTACGTTACATCACAAGACGGCAGAACGTCGGGCGTTCAGCGATACGCAATTTCCTCGTTTCCCAGGCCCAAGGAGAGTGGCTGCTCTTCATTGACGGCGATTTGACATTGGACAATCCACACTTTATCCGACGTTATCTACAGGCGAGGAACAAGGATGTTGTTGTAGGCGGAATAAGGATTGGCGGCGATCCGGATGTATGGAGAAACAACCTCAGATACCGTTATGAGAAGGCGTATGAGCAGAAGAATACGGTGAAGAACAGGCAGCAATATGCCACGAAACACTTCAGTACGGCCAATTTCTTAGCACATAAAAGTGTTATGAGGAACCGCTCTTTTGACGAACGTTTCACCCGATACGGCTATGAAGACGTGCTCTTCGGCAAGTCACTTGCCGAAGCTCACATCCCCATCACACATATTGACAATCTCATAACATTTGATTTCTTCGATTCAAACAGTACGTTTCTGGATAAGACAGAGGAGTCTCTCCGCACGCTGTATAACTTCCACGACCAGCTGAAAGACTATTCCCGACTGCTTGATACGGCCGCCCGCCTTAGGGCATTACACCTGCAAGGCGTGCTTTCCATGGTTTATTCTCTTGCCGGACAGCCTATAAAGAAGCATCTGCAAGGCAATAATCCGAGCGTTTTCTGGTTTAATGTGTATAAACTCCTGTATTATTTACATTACGCAAAGAACACGATATGACCATAAAAAGATATTTCCTATCGCTTATTCTCCTGCTGACAGTTGCCGTATCTGCCGCCGGCAAAGGCATGGGGACGTGGAAGAGCTACCTTTCCTACAGCAACATACAATGGGTAGAACAGGGAGGAAACAAGCTGTATGTGCTTGCTTCCAGCAGCCTTTACTCCTATAACAAAAACGACAAGAGCATCCAGACCTACGACAAGACCAGTGGACTGAGTGATATGGACATCCGTTTCATCGGATGGAACAGGCCGGCACGCCGCCTGGTGATTGTCTATTCCGACTATAACATCGACCTGCTGGACGACAAGGGCAATGTGACGAACGTCCCCGACTACTACCTGAAGATGCTGACGGTAGACAAGACCGTCAACGGCATTGATATGTCAGGTACAGACTGTTACCTGTCCACCGGCTTTGGACTCGTCAAGCTGAATGTCGCCAAGGCAGAGATAACCGACAGCTATAACCTCTCCTTCCCTGTCAATTACAGCTATATTGAAGGCAATTATATCTATGCTGCCAGCCAGAGTAACGGCCTTTACCGTGCCCTGCTGACCGCCAACCTCCTCGACAGGAACAACTGGGTACATACAGGCAGCTATGCGGCACGTCCCCATACCATGGATGCCGACCTGCTGGCGCAGGCCAAGACACTGAAACCCGGCGGGCCAAAACGCAACACCTTTATATGGACTGACTTCCATAACAACCGGCTTTACACGACAGGCGGATACTTCGACCCGATTGCCGACAACTGGGAGAACCCGGGCATCGTGCAGGTACTGCACGGTGATGAATGGGAAATCTACGAGGACGACTTCCCGAGCCGTACAGGCTATCTCTACCGAGGAACAAAGGCGGTAGCCGTCGACCCGAAGAACAGCGGGCACGTGTATGTAGGGGCGAGAACAGGACTCTACGAGTTTCAGTCCGGCAGGATGGTCTCCTTCTACAACAGGGACAACAGCATCCTGCAAGCCGCCATGGACAGGGGGAAAGAACTGGACAACAACTATGTTCTGGTCAACGGACTGGCCTATGACAGGGACGGAAACCTGTGGGTACTCAACAGCCAGACGAAGAAAGAAAACCTCATCCGGCTGTCCAGAGACGGGAAGATGACCTCTTTCTGCAAGCCCGAACTGATGAAAGACGGCGTGGGCCTTTCCAGCCTTTCACAGATGCGACAGGACAGCCGAGGGCTGCTGTGGTTCTGCAATGACGACTGGCGCAAACCGGGACTGTTCTCCTATGATCCGAAGAACGACAGACTCAACGCCTACACCCGCTTCGTCAATGACGACGGAAACAATATAGAACTGACCGCCGTACACTGCTGGGCAGAGGACATGGAAGGGAATATCTGGACCGGGACGACAGCCGGCCCGCTGGTGCTCCGACGCTCGCAGATGAACGACAAGGACGGCTACCGCTTCGTACAGGTCAAGGTGCCGCGCAACGACGGAAGCAATCTTGCCGACTATCTGCTCGCCGGTCTCGACATCACGGCCATGGCCATAGACGGCGGCGGACGCAAGTGGTTCGGCACGAAAGGCAACGGTGCCTACCTCATCAGTGCCGACAACATGACGCAGGTACAGCATTTCCTCATGTCGAACAGCAATCTCCTGTCCAACAACGTGCAGTCCATCTCCATCAACGATGCCACGGGAGAGGTGTTCTTCGCCACAGACAAAGGACTCTGCTCCTACATGGGCGATGCCACGAAGGCAGCCGATTCGCCCGATAACGACAAGGTGTACGCCTATCCCAACCCGGTGAAACCCGGTTATACCGGGCCGATAACCATTGTCGGACTTACCTTGAATGCAGATGTGAAGATTGTCACTACCAACGGCATTCTGGTCGCCGAAGGCACGAGCAACGGCGGCACTTTCGTCTGGAACGGCAAAGACAAGAATGGTAAACGGGTTGCATCGGGCATCTATATGGTGCTGTCTGCCGACGAAAACGGCGACAACGGCACTGTCTGCAAGGTTGCCGTCGTGAATTGATGAAAGCTATGAAGGCACGGATAAGGCGCAATCCGATTTTCTGGATACTGCTGACGGCTCCGCTGGCATTGCTGTTGCTGTGCCAGCTCCAGCCCACCTTCGACGACTGGACGTATTACACCATACCGCAGACAACGCCTCTGACGATCCAGAGTCTGTTGCCCGACGGCAATTACTGGCGGCCTTTCGACGTGCTATTCGGGCATCTGCTCGGGCTTGATTACCGGCTTTTCCCACTCTTGAACCACCTTTTCATCCTGCTGGGACATATCCTCAACACGTTGCTGATCTGCCGGATTCTGCAATGGTTCCAGGTCGGCAGACTGTCTCGCAACCTGTCTGTCATTTTCTTTTATCTGTCGTCAGGCACGCTGGGAACCGTCCTGGACATCGATTCACTGAACCAGGTCTATTCGCTTCTATGGGGACTTCTTGCCTTATACAGCTACATCAGCCTGTCAGGATGCCGGAGACTTATACTGTGGCTGCTGTGTGCTCTACTTTCAGTCTTTGCCAAAGAGTCTGGTTACATCTGGTTTGTCTGCCCGCCGTTCCTTGTGTGGAGCGTCGGAAAAGCCAGTTTCAGACACGCAATGAGACAGGCTGTCTGCGGCTTCCTGCCGTTTGTTCTCTATCTTGTCTGCCGTTTCCTGCTGACCGACAGTTTCCATCTTGAGAACAATGTCTATATGGAGTTCACTGCGCAACGGCTGCTGCGCAACATCAGCCTGCTGTTGGGAATGACCCTCTACCCCGTCGATTACGCCAGCCTCATCCACCCCCAGCACCGCCATCTTGCCGTGGTCGTGGTCACAGGACTGCTCCCCTTGCCTTTCCTATGGCTTCTGCTGCGCTCCTACAGGTGGCGGAAACCGCTCACAGTACTGCTTTTATCCTTCTTTGCCGGGGCTTTCGTCAATCTGATGACCGTATTCACATTGATGCACTGCTATGCTGTTCTGCCCTTTGCAGCGATGATGATTGCCCTGCTTTGCGAACAGATCAAGAACAAGCGGGTACTGATCGTCTCGGCATCGCTCTACCTGCTGGCCGCAGCCTTTACCCTGTTCCATCACGGCTATGCCGCCTGGCTGTCGGGAAAGACGGGCGAACGGATGGCAAGGAGCTTTGTCAGTCAGTGCAGCCAGCCGGTAAACAAGGTGATGCTGATACATTTAGAGAAAGGCGAAACAAAGTATTCCTCTTTCTGGGTCATTCCTTACGAGGCCTTCGGATGGGGTTATTCCGTGAGGCAGCAGACAGGTTACCAATGGCCAAAGACCATTCTCAACGAGGAAATAACAGATAAAAAGCAGCTGGAGTCCTTACTTCCAAAGGCAGAGAAAGCTGGCTGTGACGGCGTGTGGTACGCAGAAGACGACACAGTAAAACGCATCAGATGAAACAGAAGATAGCCGAAATATCCTTCCTCCATGTGTTTGCCATCCTCCTGGTAGTCATCGGACACTCTTTCTTCCGGACAGAAAGCCGTGTCGTCGACTGGATCTATCAGTTCCACATACCGCTTTTCTTTTTCATATCGGGCTATCTGCTCCACCTCTCCATACAGGGAAAGACCATCAGCCTCTGCACCTTCCTCCTGCGGAAGGCACGCCGCCTGCTGCTCCCCTACTTTGCATTGAGCACGCTGCTTTTCATTCCAAAAGTTCTTCTTTCCCGGCTCATGGTACGCCCGATACATGCCAGATGGGGCGAATATGCGGCCATGCTCATCTATCCTTACCGCAATGTCAACGGCTCCTATTGGTTCCTGCCTACCCTGTTTCTGCTCTTTGTCTTTGCAGCAGTGCTCCTTTCACTTTCGCAGCGGATGAAGCACGGACCGTCCCGCACCGTTTCCGGCCTGTCGCTCTTCCTGCTCGCACTGGCAGACATCTTACTTCCTTTCTCCCACGACACGCTCTTCAATGTTGTCGGATCCGTCCATTACGCCTTCTATTTTGCCTTGGGCTACTTTACATCAAGATTCTGCCTGACACGTTTTCTCGACAAGGAGAAAACAGACTTTCTGGTTTTCCTGTTTACGCTGGGGGTGTCATTCACCGGTCTAAACGCACGTACATCCCCTCTGACAGACTTTTTCCTTGCCTTGAACGGTATTCTCATGTCGGTTGCTCTGGCACGCTTGTATGCGAAACAGGGGGCTTATTTCCTCAACCACCTCGCTCCCGCATCCTATACCATCTATCTCTATCACGGTATCTTCCAGGCCTTGTGCCTCCAGATACTGACCCATTTCTCCCACCTCGATGCTCTCTTTTACCAGTTCCTCGCCATCCTGACGGGCGTTTACGGACCTCTTATCGTTTACAAAGTACTTTACAGCTGCCGTAACAGCCGCATCGGAAGACTTCCTGCATTGATTTCCGGCATTCATTTCTCTTAGCCGGACCGCAGACTGCCCTCAGTGTGGAGGGCAACCGGAAAACCGTCAACAAGGGAAGAAGTCTATGCCCGTTTCCCCGTAGAGTCAACCAGTGTCCTGCAAAGACAGTTCTTTTTGCAGAGACAACGCCGTTCTCCTGTCGCTTTTCTACGTACTTCTTCCATTTATACACGCTGTCTTCTTCTCAGGAATCCCCGTCCTTCCGAATCATATTCAAGTTCCTTTCATGGACTTATAAGGTCTTGACAGCATTCATAACAAACGTCTGGAGAGTTGCCCGACCTTGCTTTCGGAGTGTGAGGACAGTGTCGTCCGGCATCGTACGACAACGCATACAGAGAATTATCTTCACGAGAAAAAGAAATTATTTACGTGAAAAGAAATATTTCTTTTCATGAAGAAAAAAAATTATCTTCATGAAAAGAATTCCATTTGGACTGCTGTGTGACACTGCCCGAAAGGAGAAAACACGACAAAAACAGTACTCAAGACCTGCCTGAACAGAGCACCCCTGCCCGTCCGAATCCTTGTTGCGGAAACGGACTGACGGGGGTGTTTTTATGCAGGGAGGACCTGCGACCGTCTGAAGAACGTGACGCGCTATCCTCTGTCTGTCATTGCTTTTCCAGATGTCTTGCGCTTTGCTTTTTTCACCTTCTGCTTTCCTGTCTGGACGGTTTCACCGGGAAAGGGAATTCCAAGGCTCCGGGCACGTTCCAGATTACGGCTTTTAGCCTTGCGCTGCGTGTCGGCTTTCTGCTTCGTTATAGCTCCGGGCTTCTGTTGGAAGAGCGGAAGCAGATGCGGATTCCACGTTCCCTGCACATCGCGTTTTGCCTTGCACTCGATGACTTTCGGGTAATAGTAAACGGCTTCAGGCTGCCGCTGTGTGGCATAGTCGCCCGTGTCCCATCTGCCATTGTCGTTGTCGTCGACAATAAGACGGAGATAATAGCTGCCGGGCCTGACATAGTGGAAAGTCGCTTTTCCGTCTTTGGCATTCACTTCTTTTACGGGTCTGTCGCTTTCGTTGAGCAGCTGCAGCAGGCAGTTCCTGCCCGCCATGCCCTGCAAGGTCATCACCAGCGTGCCGTACTCGTCTATGGAAGGAATGCGAATACCCTGTTTGTACTTCCCGGAAACCCTTCCGTAGATGTCTGTAAAGGCAGCAGAATCCACCTCAAGACTGTATTCATGTCCCGGATCCCACGTACTGATAAGTTTCAGGGAACGCGGTCTGCCAGGCTCAGCACCGAACTGATACTTCGCCCGATACCACAGGGTATCAATCTTTTCGTAGAGATGAATCCTGGCCGTATCGGTCTTTTCTATCGGAGAAGACACTTCAAACGTCGGGTTCTGGTCAGGGTCCATTTGCGAAGGGACATCGAACTTCACCTCCAAGGGTGCTGCGGGCATCTCCGTCTCATAGCTTTTCCCCCGTTCCCTGGCCTTCTCCTGTTTCTTCTTCCACTTGTCGTATTCCTCCTGCCGACGCTTCAGACGACGGGCGTATGGAATCTTCGAGAGCACCTCCAACGTGTCGTTCTTCGGAACAAGCCCTCCCATACTGTCGGTCGTATTGTAAGTAATCTGCATACGCAGCGTGTCCTGGTTGACAAGGGCGGTGTCACGGAGCCAGTAGGTGACGGTGTCCTGGTTCAGACTGGGTTCCGTGACGAAGGCATCCCTGGCATTGAAATTGAGGCCCTTTATCTGCGGCAGGTCGGCATCGCCATAGCTGAAAAAGAGTGTGAAGTGATTGGCTTCCTTGCGTTCAGCCTTCAGGAAGAAGCGGTCGGTCTGCGTGGCAGTAAAGGCGTTCAGCACCACATCGTCCGGAAAGAAATGTGTATAAGGCGTCTGCCTGATGTCCTTGATATGCAGCGTATCGGTCCAGAGCGTGTCCTGCCGTATGTCTGGTTTCCAGGAAGGCATGATGACTTCGGGCGTGAAGGCGATCCGTTCACTCTTCTGGTTGTACCTGTAATTGCCGTCAGCATCCTGCAGCGCATAGATGCGGTAGTCTCCCTTGGCAACACCCCGTATGACGAAGTGGCCCCGGCTGTCGGTACGCGAGACACGCAGCATGGGCTGTTTCAGGAAAGCCGTGTCGTTCTGGTTGCTGTAAAGGCCCACGAGAATGCCCTTGATGGGTTCCAGGTTCTCGGCATCAAGCACGTAGCCCGCCACTTCGAGCGTGTCGATATGGTCGCCGGTGGAGAAGCTGTAGGTATAGTTTCCCAACGGGTTTCCCTCGTTGTTGTCGGAGATGGCATCCGAGAAGTCAATGGTGTAAGTAGTGTTCGGCTGCAGCTTGTCCTGCAGGCTTACTGTAATCTGCTTCCCGGTGGCCTTGATTTCAGGTGCTTCCAGCTGCGGCGGCGACACGACGACCTTCTCAGAGGCGTTCTCCAGCTTGATGAACTCGTCGAAGTAGATGCTCACCTTCCTGCTGTTCACATCGGTAGCACGCTCGGCAGGAGATGCCCCGAGCACTCTGGGTGGCGTCTCGTCGTACCAGCCGCCATCGGGCTGTCCCATCTTGGCACAGGAAGCAAGGAGGAAAAGTAAAAGGATAAAAAGGTAAGAAGGTACAAGCGTCGGCCGGTAAACCGCTGAAAGGCAATGGCTGATCCTGACAGGAAGAGCATGGCTGATCCTGGCTGAAAAGTCCTCCTTTCCATCCCTGTCTTCCGGGCAATATCTCTGTTTCATCTTCTTCATATCGCTGATTTTACGATTTACCTTGTCTATTTTATTCCCCATCAAAGCCTGTCCGCTTCAAAGAGTTTTTGCCTTTTTACCCTTTTACCTCCTTGCCTTCAAAGGGGGGGACTTTTACCTTTTTACCCTTTTACCTCCTTGTCTTCAAAGGGGAGACCTTTACCTTTTTACCCCTTTACCTCCTTGCCTTCAAAGGGGAAACTTTTACCTTTTTACCCTTTTACTTTTTTACTTTTCATTGGTTCATGCTCAGCAGCTCTTCAAGGTTTGTGCGGCTGTTGGAGAGTCGGGGAATCTTGTGCTGACCGCCGAGTTTTCCCTTTGTCTTTAGCCAGTCGTTGAAGAGGTCCTTGCGTGCAACTATGATTTCCAGCGGCTGGAGGGTGACGTTGTGGAAACGCTTTGCCTCATAGTCGGAGTTAATCTCCTGGAGTTTCGCATCGAGGACAGCGGCAAACTGCTCCAGAGACTCCGGTGCCTTGGCGAACTCTATGAGCCACTGATGGCGGCATTTTGCCTTCGCATCCATATAGATAGGTGCTGCCGTATAGTCGGAAATCTGTGCCCCGGTGGCCTTGCAGGCCGCCTCGAGGCCCTTTTCGGCATTGTCCATGATCAGCTCTTCACCGAAAGCATTGATGAAGTACTTTGTCCTTCCGGTGATGATGAACTTATAAGGATGGGTCGAAGTAAACTGAACCGTGTCGCCGATTTCATAACGCCACAATCCGCAGGAGGTGCTGATGAGCATGGCATAGTTGCGTCCTGTCTCCACGCCGGACAATGGAACAATGTTCGGGTGTTCGCTGCCGAACTCGTCCATGGGCAGGAACTCGTAAAACACACCATAGTCTATCATGAGCGACAGACTGCTGTCCGCCGGGTCGTCCTGTATGCCGAAGAAGCCTTCGGAGGCGTTGTAAGTCTCCATGTAGTTCATGTCCGGCTTGGTGATGAGCTGCTGGTATTGCTCCCGGTAAGGTGTGAAGGCGATGCCGCCATGGAAGAACACCTCCAGATTGGGCCATACCTCCTCCAGATGCTGCTTGCCGCTCAGTTCCATCACACGTACCAGTACGGACAGCATCCACGACGGCACGCCTGATATGTTGGTCACGTTCTGCCTCAGCGTTTCCCGTGCGATACGGTCGCGTTTCACCTCGAAGTCGCTCAGCAAGGCGGTCTCCTTCTTCGGGACCCGGCACAGGTTGGCAAGCGGGTTGATGTTCTCGATGAGAATGGCACTCAGGTCACCGACAAGCGAATTGGGCAGGTTGTAGTTCGGAGAATGGCTTCCCCCAAGGATAAGGCTCTTGCCATTGAAGAGCCGGCTCTCCGGATGATTGCCGAGATAATAGGCAATCACATCCTTCCCGCCCTGGTAGTGAATGGTCTGCAATCCCTCGTGGGAAACCGGGATGAACTTGCTCTTGTCATTGGTCGTACCCGACGACTTGGCGTACCATCTCACCGTCCCCGGCCAGAGCACATTGCGTTCTCCGTGGCGCATACGGTCGATGTCGCCCTTCAGTTCTTCGTAGGTATTGACCGGAATGTTCTGTACGAAATCATCATAGGTCCTGATTGTCGAGAACAGATGTTTCCGTCCGTATTCGGTGTCTTTCGCCCGTTCTACGAGGTATTCCATGACTTCCCGCTGGATAGTCTCTCCCTCCTTACCGTATCGCTCAAGCTCCTTACGGCGCGGCTGGAAGTACAGTTTGTTTACTATATCAGTAAGACTCATTCAATTTTCTCTGGTTGTTTAAATTGCAAAAGTACGCCAAAAAAGCCAAAAGTACAGGCTTTTTCTATATTTTAACACAGCATTCAAGGCCTTCGGAAAAGGCGTTTCTCCATCTGCCAAAAGCGACAAGAGAGACACGGCCGCACAGTGCCGTCGCACTGCAAGCTCTCCCTCATGCTGCCGTATGGGAAAGTTTTTTTACGGAAAAGTTGGTCGTATCGAAAAAAAAACTAACTTTGCAGACTATACGACTAATAACGAGAAACGGTTTACCATGCGAAAGAAAGCCCTGCTAACCCTCGCCGTCAGCCTTGCAGCAGCATCTCTGCCGGCACAGAACGTGGCCCGGACCGACTCTACCGAGACACATAAGATGGAGGAAGTCATCGTAACGCAAAGGCGTCAGCTTATCAAGAATGATATTGACAAGCTGACGTATGACGTGCAGCACGACAAGACTGCACAGACCAAAACAACCTTGGAAATACTCAAGAAAATACCGCTTGTCACTGTTGACGGGCAGGAAAACATCAAAATCCAAGGCTCTGCCAGTTTCAAGGTTTACAAGAACGGACACCCCGACCCCAGCCTTTCAGGACAGAACCTCAAGGATATCCTGAAGGCAATACCCGCTTCCACCATCAAGAGAATAGAGGTAATCACCGATCCCGGAGCCAAGTATGATGCCGAGGGAACCACGGCGATCCTCAACATCGTCATGTTGGGCAGCTCAAGACTACAAGGGGTATCGGGCAATGTAAATGCAGGTGCAGACACGAATGGCTCTACAAGAGTCGGGGCCTACCTGACCACACAAGCCGGAAAGCTCACAACGGCTGTCAATTATAACTACGCAGACCAAAACAAGAAACAGACAGAAAATGATCGGGATGAGGCCTACGACTACGTAAAGACCGGCGAACACACACATGAATATGGCAAGAACAGCACGGGGGCAAAGATACATTTCGGCAATATCAGTGCCAGTTACGAAATTGATTCCCTCAACCTATTAACAGCATCCACCAATTTCTTCGGCTATAAAGCCGATGCCAACACACAAAGCACGACTGAACGATGGGACAGAAACAATCGATTGATTTATAAATTCGATTCGGATGTAACCACACCGGGCTACTCCTATCTTAATCTTGGAGGACGTTTTGATTATCAACACAAGACCCGCTTAGAAGGAGAAACGCTTACACTCTCTTATATGCTGGCTGCTACACGACAGCACACCACATTCCGTCAGACATATAGCAATATGACAAACTTCCCTGCCGATTATACGAGTTATGACCAAAACAGCCGTGAACGCTTCACAGAACATACGTTCCAGATTGACTATGTACGGCCCTTTGGCAAACACCACAAGCTGGAAAGCGGAACGAAATACATTCTCCGACACAACAACAGCACGTCATTGATGGACTATCAGGGTACAACACCTGATATGGAAAACAGGTTCAGGCATAACGCACAGGTAGCAGCTGCTTACTTGTCTTATATCCTCACCGCTGGTAAATGGTCGGCTCGTGCGGGCTTAAGATATGAATATACCCACATGAAAGCCACCTATCCCGATGGCAGTAATACTGATTTCCACGCTCATCTCAATGACTGGGTACCGTCAGCAAGCATACAATACAAAATCAATGACGGACAGACGCTGAAATTAAGCTACAATACCAGCATCAACCGACCGGGCATCAGCTATCTCAATCCGGCTGTAATCAGCACGCCCACTTCGCTGTCCTTTGGTAATGCAGACTTAGGAAGCAGCCGTAACCAAAAGCTGCAAATGGAATATATGCTGGTGACATCAAAACTCACTGTCCAGTTTAATCCCTACTATTCTTTTACCAACAACGGTATCGCTCACATCTTTTATGAGCAGAACCGCAGAAATGTGTCCACTTATCAGAACGTATTGAAAAGCAAAGTCTTCGGTATTTCATCCTACACAGAATGGACTCCTTTCACCGGAACGACATTTACACTCAACGCCTCGATGCGTTATGCACACATCACCTTGCCCACACCTTACATCAAGAACAGCGGATGCGGTGGTGGTATCTACTTTGACTGGGAGCAGAAAATACCCTGGAAACTGACGTTGACGACCAGTCTTGGAGGTGAATACGGCAACAGAGTTTACAATCCGTATGCCATTGAGGGGCACTGGTTCTACTATGATTTCACCTTGACACGCCGCTTTCTCAAGGACAAGCTGACAGTATCTCTATCAGCCGAGTCGCCTTTCATCAAAGAAAAACCAACTACCTATCGTACCGTTCAAGGTGATTATACAGGTTTTGAACGTGCTGTAATGAAACCCCGATGCTTCGGTATCCGTCTCTCATGGAACTTCGGCAAGCTGAAGGCCAGCGTGAAGAAAGCCGACCGAAGCATCGAAAACGACGACCTGGTGGGTGGCGTGAAGAAGTGAATCCCCTACCCTCTTTCCCGCCAAAAACGCCATTCCCGACCAGCGGGAGGCCATGAGCCGGCAGCATCGCCCTCCGGCTCATGGCCTTTCCATGATGTACTGCCGTCAATCCCCTTTCGCCCCATTGCCGGTACCGCAGAGGGTAATCCGCTTACTGATGTCGCACTTTCTGTCGTGTACGGTCAATGTGACATCCCCTTTCCCCGCAGTCCTTTCAATGATGACAACCAGTTTGCCATGAAAGAGTTTCATGTGCGGTTCAGCGAACGACTCCAATGATGTAGGGTCGCCATTGCAGACCGCCTTGAAGCTGCCTGCACCTGACACGGAGAAGGAAAGCTCGTCATCAGCGTCAGGCACAGGGACTCCTTTCCCGTCAAGCATCGTCACGGTGACGTAGGCAAGGCCGTCACAGGGAAGGCCTTCCACCGTATTGTCACAGGTAAGGAGCAGCTGCTCGGGCTTACCGGCGGTATAGACAGCCGTCGAACCGACCTTGCGACCCTGTCTGTCGTATGCCACGACCTTCAGTTCTCCAGGCTCATAAACCACGTTGTCCCACATCAGACGGTAGCGTCCTGCACGCCTCCGGGCCTCTTCCGGTGTGGCGGCATGCCCGGCGGCGGCTTCTCCCTGCACCGCTTTCCCCGCCTTGCGGCGGCGTCCCTGCGACCTCCCATTGACGAAAAGCTCGGCTTCAGGGTAGCTGGTATAGCAGAAGACGGGCACCTTCTGCCCCTCGCGTCCGTTCCACGTCCAGTGGGGCAGAAGGTGCAGCGTCGGTTCTTTCGTGTTCCATACCGACCGGTAGAGATAGTAGCGGTCCTTGGGCAGGCCGGCCAGGTCGCAGGCTCCGAAGTAGCTGCTGCGGCTGGGCCAGTATTCATCGTATGGTGTCGGTTCGCCAAGATAGTCCTCTCCTGTCCATACGAACTGTCCGATGGTGTAGGGCAGGTCCTCCATGGCGATGAAGTCCTCCTCCGGCAGGTTGCTCCACGAGCACCATTGCGTGTCGTAGCCTGTTACCTGTCCGTCGCTGTCGGCCTCCGCCACTCCCCATCGGACAGGCAGCTTGTACACCCCACGGCTTGATACCGTCGAGGCCGTCTCCGACCCCAGGAGAAACCCTTTGGGCAGCTGTGCCACGTTCCGGTTGTATTTGTAGACACGGTAGTTAAAGCCCGGCACGTCCATCACCTGTGCAAAACCCGACTTCAGGGCATCCTCTGCCCTGTCCATCCCCTGGGTGACAGGGCGCGACGGGTCCAGCCGGTGGCAGACGGCCTGCAGCCGTCCGGCGATCTGCCGTCCCTCCTCGCTCCACTGCTCCGGAATCTCATTGCCGATGCTCCACATGATGATGCTTGGGTGGTTGCGATGATGCCTCACAAGGGCCTCCATGTCCTTGTCGGCCCATTCGTTGAAGAACCGTGCATAGCCGTTCCTGCACTTGGGATAGACCCACATATCGAAGCTCTCCGCCATCACCATCATTCCCAGCGAGTCGCAGAGCTGCATCAGGAGTTCCGAAGGCATATTGTGTGCCGTGCGGATGGCATCCGCCCCCATGTCCTTCATGCGCTTTATCCGGCGTATCAGGGCCGTCTTGTTCTCTGCCGCACCGAGCGGTCCGAGGTCATGATGGAGGCAGACCCCCTTGATCTTCCGCGTCACGCCATTCAGCTGGAAGCCCTTTTCACGGGAGACGGAAACCGTGCGGACTGCCGTCTTCGTCGTGTAAAGAGCCGTCAGCACATCTCCGTCAAGGGCATAGATCGTGAACGGAATGAGGACGGGATGCTCCGGTGTCCATGCAGTGTACCTTCCCTTCTTCCAGTTCAGCTCGCCATGCGCCATGCCTGTCTGGGGATTCACGGTAAGGGGAATCTTTTCAAAACGTCCGGAGACAGTGCTGACAGCGACCGCCACCAGCTTCTGTCTCCCGTCCCATCCGTCGACCTTTGCGTCAACGGAAAGCGTGGCACCGCCGGCATCCAGCCGGATCGTACGCAGATAGACATTCCACGGGTCAATACGCAGCTCGGAGGTAAGGACGAGTTTCACCGGGCGGTAAAGTCCTGCCCCGGGATACCAGCGTGAACTTTCCTCACGGTTGTTGAGGTGGACGACGATGTTGTTTTCACCCTTCCGCAGATATTTTGTCGCGTCAACGCGGAAGGCGTTATAGCCATACGCCCAGCGTCCCGCCTCCTTTCCGTTGACATAGACGACAGGTTCCGACATGGCACCGTCAAAACAGAGATAGGCATGGGAGAAGTCCTTACGGTCGCCGAACGTCAGCCGGAAGCTGTACCATCCCTCGCCGATCCAGGGCAGCGCGCCGCTGCGTCCCGACTTCTCCGTAGCCTGCTTCTCGCCGTTCTGGGCTATGGCTACACGCTGCAGATCCCATTTCTTGTCGAAAGGGCCGCTGATGGCCCAGTCGTGGGGGATGTCCACGGCCTGCCAGTGGAGACTGTCACGTGAGAAGTTCCAGGTCTTCAGGTTGATGACCCGTACCTGTGCGATGCCGGCTGTGACATGACAGAAGATGAATGATAAGGTAAAGAGTATACTTGTCTTCATTGTTTAAAGTGTATTTGTCTGCTGTTTTCATTTTCCCGGCATCCCTGTCCCCACGTCACTGCCATCGGGAATCCTGTTCCCAACCGGTCGGGAAGAGTGTTCCCAACGTCCGGGACCCATGTTCCCAACGCCTGGGAACGGCATTCCCGACAACTGGATGCGAGCGTCATTGTGTTGTTTCCTGACATCGGGGACCTGTAAACAGATGTTCTCAGGACGTATTCCCCATACATCCCACACGGAAAGTCTGTTTCAGGAATGCCGGCTCAGTACTTGAACGAACTGCCTCCGAGGAACTCTCGCAGCAGCGATGTCGGCGGAAGGGCACGGAAGGGCAGGGGAGAGAAATACTTGAGGAACTTGCGCAGCCGGTAGGCTTCGGCATACTCCTCGCAGTTTTCGGGCACCTGTTCCAGCACCTCCTCGGCCTGCGGCTTGATGACGGCCAGCTCGAAGAGCATGGCCGTATTGAACATTACATCGGCCTGTTCCTGATAGGGGAATATCCATTTGTTCTCGCCGGCACGCACACTGGGCCACCTGTGGATGGTCTCCTGTGCCGAACAGCCACGGTATTTGTAGTCGCGTACGATGCGCCGCAGGAGGCGGTTGTCGGTTGTCGGGATATAATTATGGTCGTCCAGGAGGATGGTGGTGAGGGCGGAAGCATAGATCTTGAACTTCTTTTCATCGGGAATCTGTGCTGTCAGCAGGGGATTGAGGCCGTGGATGCCCTCCACGACGAGCACGTTGTTCTCGTCCAGATGCAGCTTTTTCCCGCTCTTCTCGCTCATTCCTGTTTGGAAGTTATACTTCGGCAGTTCCACTTCCTCGCCCCGGAAGAGGGCATTGAACTGCTCGTTGATGAGCGGGATGTTCAGTGCATGGATGCTCTCGTAGTCGAGTTCTCCGTTCTCGTCCTTCGGTGTGTCCTCACGATGTACGAAGTAGTCGTCCAGCGAAATCTGCACGGGCTTCACGCCGCTGGCAAGGAGCTGCACGGAGAGCCGCTTGCAGAAGGTCGTCTTGCCGCTGGAGGAAGGTCCGGCGATGAGCACGACTTTTGTCTCTTTCCTGCCGGCAATCGTGTCGGCGATCTGCGATATCTTCTTTTCCTGCAGTGCCTCGCTGACGTTGATGAGGTCGGTGGAAAATCCCTTCTTCACGGCTTCGTTGAAATCGCCTACGGTCTTGATGCCGAGGATGCCCTGCCAGCGGTGATGCTCCTTGAACACCTCGAACATCTTGTCCTGGCGTATCAGTTCGCCCAGCCTGGAGGGATCCTGTGCGGAAGGGATGCGCAAGAGGACACCGTCGAAGTAAGGTTCCAGGCCGAAGAGGTGGATCTGTGCGGTATTCGTGAGCATCGAACCGTAGTAATAGTCCTTGTAGTCGTCGAGCACGTAATAGACCGAATAGAGCGTGCCGCTGCTGCGCAGCAGCTTTGCTTTCTGCCCGTCGCCGAGACGGTTGAACATTTCGACGGCTTCTTCCGTCGTGGTCTCAAAACGCTGTATGGGCAGGCGGGCATCGATGATTTCCTGCATACGGGTGCGGATGCGGCGCACGTCGTCGGGCGTAACGGCGTGTCCGAGCTTCAGATTGCAGTAGTAGCCGTTCGAGACAGGGATGTCGATCACCACGCTGCTGCCCGGATAGAGGTCGTGTACGGCCTTGCACAGCACGAGAAACAGCGAACGGGTGTAGGTACGGATGCCCGAGGGCGCGTGCAGGTCGAGGTATTCCACGTCCTTGTTGTGGTAGACACGGTAGTGCAGTCCCTCCACCTTGTTGTTCACTTTGGCACTCACGGGACCGAAAGTCATCTGGAGATTATTTTCCTTGTAAATGTCAGAAAGTGTACTTCCGATTGGGACTTTCAGACTTTTTTTGTTATTTTTGCAGCGGATTTGCAGTACTTGTTTCATCATCATGATTGATTGAACGGTTGTCGGTGGACAAAAGGTCCGTTTTGTAAACGGAGGGTAAAATTAGCCAAAGTTTTGCAGATTTCCAAAGAATAGACGTCACAAATTAAAAAATTATATGTCGATTTGGATTTTTTTTAAGCTCATTGGCGCATTGGCACTGCTGATGTTCGGTATGAAGGCAATGAGCGAGAGCCTGCAGAAAATGGCAGGTCCACAGCTGCGCCACGTCCTTGGTGCAATGACTACTAACCGCTTTACAGGAATCCTTACGGGAACGTTCATCACGGCCGCCGTGCAGTCGTCGACGGCGACAACGGTGATGACGGTCAGCTTCGTGAACGCCGGACTGCTGACGCTGGTACAGGCCATCTCGGTCATCATGGGTGCCAACATCGGCACGACACTGACGGCATGGATCATGTCGGCCGGCTTCTCGTTCAACATCACCGACTTTGTGTGGCCGGCCTTCTTTATCGGCATAGTCCTGATCTACTCCAAGAAACGCAAGCTCATCGGCGACTTCCTCTTCGGCGTCTCGTTCATGTTCCTCGGACTGGGAACACTGCGCCAGGCGGGCATCGACATGGACCTGGCACACAACCAGGCTGTGCTCGACTTCTTCAGCCAGTTCGATCCCAGAAGTTTCTTCACGACGATAGTGTTCCTGCTCATCGGCAGTATTCTGACAATGTGCGTGCAGAGTTCTGCCGCCATCATGGCCATCACGATGATTCTCTGTTCCACCGGCGTGCTGCCGATTTACCAGGGCATCGCACTGGTACTGGGCGAGAACATCGGTACGACGGTCACGTCGAACCTCGCTGCACTGACTGCCAACACACAGGCCCGGCGGGCGGCGATGGCGCACATGGTGTTCAACGTCTTCGGCGTCATCTGGGTGCTGTGCGTCTTCCATCCTTTCATCAACATGGTCTGCAGCTGGGTAGGCTACGATGTCGATATGCCGAAGACCGCCGCCGGCTTTGCCGCCAACGCCGCCAAGCTGAGCTTCGTACTGGCCGCCTTCCATACGACGTTCAATGTCACGAACACGCTCATCCTCGTCGGACCTATCAAGTACCTGGAGAAGCTCGTCTGCAAGATCATCAAGCCGAAGGCCAACAAAGACGAGGACGAATTCCGTCTGCACTTCATACAGGCGGGCATCATGAAGACCCCGGAGCTATCTGTGCTGGAGGCTTCCAAGGAGATAAAGTCGTTCGCCGAACGCATCCAGCGTATGTTCGGCATGGTACGCGAGCTTCTCGGCGAGCGCGATACGGAGAAGTTCAACAAGCTCTTCACGCGTATTGAGAAGTACGAGGGCATCTCGGACAACATGGAGATTGAGATTGCGAAGTACCTCGACCAGGTCTCCAACGCCCATCTGAGCGATGAGACGAAAGACAAGGTACGATCCATGCTCCGCGAGATTTCCGAACTGGAGAGCATCGGTGACGCCTGCTACAACATTGCCCGTACTGAGAGCCGGCGCATCCGCGGCAAGGAAGACTTCACTGAGGAGCAGTATGACCACATGCACCAGATGTTCGAACTGACGGATGATGCCCTGACACAGATGAACCGGATTCTTGTCGGTCACCGACAGGACAACGACGTGAACCGTTCGTTCAACATCGAGAACGAAATCAACAACTACCGCAACCAGCTGCGCTCGCAGAACATCAACGACGTCAACGACCACAAGTACACATACGCCATCGGCACGATGTACATGGACATCATCCAGGAGTGTGAGAAGCTGGGCGACTATGTCGTCAACGTCGTCGAGGCCCGTATGGGAGTACGCCAGCAGGAAGCATGAGCAAGCGACCGCACTTTATCTAAAGACACATCATGCAAGACAAAAGCCCTCGTTTTCCTTCAGGATGACGAGGGCTTTCTGTATATTCACGGACGGAACGGATGATATTCAGGTCTTTACAAGTCGAAAAAACAATTCACATGAAATGCAGGAATGCAGGCGACTGTCCCATTATCCATATAAAGTTTCCGGGCTCTCCCGCCCTGCCACCCCACGGCATGAAGGTGATGAGCGAAGCACGGAAGATGATGACTTCCTCGCAGCTGTGCCACCCTCCCGGTGCCGTGACGGCCTTCCTGGGCACAGACCTGACTACAAAGAGATGTTCCCGGCCGATCGGGAACCGTATTCCCAACGGTCGGGAATCTTGTTCCCAAGGCTTGGGAATCCTGTTCCCGGTGCTTGGGAATCCGATTCCCGGCCGACTGTGCATTTCCGTATCCGTGCGGCCTTTCCGACCGGTCGGGTTTTGTCCTGGGAACAGTACAGATTTATCCAGATTCCACAAAGACATCATTCTACATTAAAAGCAGATGTGTATTGCCGGACTGTTACCAGACTTTCTCTCATTGGTAAACAAACTTAAAAAACACGGATAATTTCCATATTTTACATAATTAACCTCTTAAAAGACGCTGATTCTGAAGATTTCTGATTAAATTTGCAGCTAAATTCAATTGTTAGTATCTGATGCGTAATAAGATATATTCCCTCGTAGCCCTGCTTACGGCTACGTTCGCAATGACTTCCTGCCTGAATGACAACGACGGGAACGATCGTGCAAGTTACAAGGACACAGCCATTACCAGCTTCTCCCTCGGACAGCTGAAGCAGGTGCGCGACACGGTTACGAAGGCCGGGAAAGACAGTACGTACAAGGCGAAATACGATGCGGGAAAGGTGAAGTTCTACATCGACCAGGCACAGGGACTGATCTACAACCCCGACTCGCTGCACTACGGTACGGACGCTGCCCATGTCCTGGCGAAGATCACGACGAAGAATGCCGGAACGGTTGCCATCCAGTCTGTCAAGGACGCATCGTTCTCTTATTACAGAAGCAACGACTCCATCGATTTCACACAGCCGCGTACCTTCCGTGTCTATGCGAACGGCGGCTATGCGTACCGTGAATACAAAATCTCAGTCAACGTACATAAGCAAAGGGGCAACGTCTTCAGCTGGAAGGCGATGCAGGACAACAGCGGCTTCGCCTCCTTCACGGCTATGAAGGCCGTCAGCACCGGCGACAGAATATTTGTGTTCGGTACGGACGGCACTCAGACCACAGGCTACGTCACGTCGAAAGCTGACGGAAACAGCTGGACAAAGCTGGGACGTTCCTTCACGGCCAGTGCCTACAAGAGCATCGCCGTACAGAACGGCAGCCTCTTCGTCATCGACAACGGAACGGTATACAGCTCGGCTGACGGCAACACATGGACAGCCGTTGCGACAGACAGCAGCCTGAAGCAGCTGGTGGCAGCATCGCCGGCAGAACTGTTCGCACTGACAGCTGCCGGCAGTCTTGCCGCTTCAAGGGACAAGGGCGTTACATGGAATGCCGAGACACTGGACAGCGACGCTTCGCTGCTTCCCGCCAGCCATACCAGTTATACCGTCTCTGACGCTTCGAACGACATCAACCGTGTGCTGCTCGTAGGCACGACCGCAGACGGAAAGAAGAACGTTTCCTGGACGAAACTGTCGTACCGCCAGGGAGCGAAATGGTCCTATGTCGAAAGCAATGCAGACAAATACCTGCTGCCGCTCTACGGCAACCTTACCGTCGTAGGCTACGACGATGCCGCTCTCGCCCTGGGCACAAAGGCCGGCGGGAGCTTCGGACCGATGCTGCTCTCACGCGACGGAGGCATCACCTGGAAAAGTGACGAGAGCTTTTCCTATCCCAAGGAAGCGCAGCCGGCGGCGACCTTTACCGCCGCAGCCGACAATGACGGATACATCTGGATTGTCAGCAGTACGAAAGTATGGCGCGGCAGACTCAACAGGGTAGGCTGGAAGCTGAACCTGGACCGCATGACAGAATAAAGAAGAATATGATGAAACGTACTGTCACCGGTCTGCTCTTTCTCCTCGCTGCTGTGTCCATGTGGGCGCAGTCGGATCCGGAATACAGGATGGAGGTGGGTGCCGGTGTGGGCATGATGGGCTATCTGGGCGATTTCAACAGCTCGCTGACAAAGGACCTGCAGCCCATGGGGACTGTACTTGCCCGATACAACCTCAGTCCGTACATGGGACTGAAGATGAACGTTTCATTCGGAAAGATGAAAGGGTCGTCGGCTGACGTAAAGACCTATTACCCCCGCTTTGCCTCTGCTCCTTATTCATTCAGCAATTCACTGGTCGATGTAGGCATCGCATACGAGTATAATTTCCTGCCCTACGGTACCGGCCGCGACTACCGGGGGGCACAGCGACTGTCGCCCTATGCGACGATAGGACTGGGAGCCACCTATGTCAACATAAAGAACGGCGACCGCAAGTCTGCCTTATCCGCCAGCCTCCCCATAGGCATAGGCGTGAAATACAAGATAGGCGACCGGACGAATGTCGGGCTGGAATGGGCCATGCACTTCTCGCTCAGCGACGAACTCGACGGGCAGAAAGACCCCTATGGAATCAAGAGCAGCGGACTGTTCAAGAACACCGACTGCTACTCAACGCTCCAGCTGACGCTCTCCTACAGCTTCATGGCAAAGTGCAGGACCTGTCATAACGAGGACGAGTAATAGAATATGGTAGAAGAATTGGACATGACACGAATACCCCGGCACATCGCCATCATCATGGACGGCAACGGCCGGTGGGCAACAGAACGCAACAAACCGCGCTCCTACGGACACCAGGCAGGAGTGGAGACCGTGCGCCGTATCACATCGGAATGCGTGCGGCTGGGCGTGAAGTACCTCACACTCTACACCTTCTCCACGGAGAACTGGAACCGTCCGACGGATGAAATCGCCGCACTGATGGGCCTCGTGCTGACCTCCCTGGAAGACGAGATCTTCATGAAGAACAACGTACGCTTCCGTGTCATCGGCGACCGGGAAAGGCTGCCGGAAGAAGTGCAGGAGAAACTTCGTGAGACCGAGCAGCACACGGAGAAGAACGCCGCCATGACGATGGTCGTAGCCCTGAGCTACAGCGCACGATGGGAGATAACACAGGCGATGAAGGAGATTGTCACGGAACATCAGCAGGAGAATGCCGTGCCGCTTCGTCCCGAAATGATAACCGAAGAGCTGCTGGACAGACATATGCAGACGAACTTCATGCCCGATCCCGACCTCCTGATCAGGACAGGCGGAGAGCTGCGTATCTCCAATTACCTGCTCTGGCAGATAGCCTATTCAGAACTTTACTTCTGTGATACTTACTGGCCCGACTTCAGCGAACACGACCTGCAGAAAGCCATCACGAGCTTCCAGAGCAGGCAGCGACGGTTCGGAAAGACAGAGAAACAAGTAGAAGAAAACGAAAACAAATAAGTTACGCGACAGATGACAAATATAAATAAGGTGTTGCTGCTCCTTGCCCTCTCCGGAATAACACTTGCGGCAGGCGCACAGGAGAAAATCGTAAACCCAGACATCACTTATTCCGGTACGCCTAAGACCTACAAACTCGCAGGACTGGCCGTTACCGGTATCGAGGGCTATGAGGATTATGTCCTCACAGGCATATCCGGGCTCAGCATTGGACAGGAGCTGGAGATACCGGGGACGGCTGTCACGGATGCCGTGAAACGCTACTGGAAGCATGGACTCTTCTCCGACGTTTCCATCACGGCAGACTCCATCGTGGGCGACAACATCTATCTGAAGATACATCTTGCACCACGGCCACGCATCTCCACCATCAACTACAACGGACTGAAGAAGACGGAACGAGAGGACATGGAGAAGAAGCTCGGACTGCTGAAGGGCGGACAGATCACGCCTAACATGATCGACCGGGCCAGGGTTCTCGCCAAGAAGTACTTTGATGAGAAAGGCTACAAGAACGCCGAAATCAATATCCGTCAGCGTGACGATGTCGCTGCCAAGAACCAGGTAATCCTGGATATTGACGTGGACAAGAAGGAGAAACTGAAGGTACACAAGATAATAATCGAAGGCGACAACCAGCTGGGCGACAAGAAAATCAAGGGTTCGCTGTTCACAAAGGGAGCATTCAGCAAGACGCATGAAGCCGGAAAACTGTCCAGCTTTCTGAAGTCGAAGAAGTTCACTCCCGAACGCTGGGCGGAAGACAAGAAGAAACTCATCACGAAGTACAACGAATATGGTTTCCGTGATGCGACCATCCTGAAGGACAGCGTATGGAACGTTGACCCGAAGCATGTCGACATCTATATCAAAGTGGATGAGGGCAAGAAGTATTACATCCGAAACATCACCTGGGTGGGCAATACGGTCTATTCGACCGATTACCTGTCCCGCCTGCTCGACATGAAGAAAGGGGACGTGTACAACCAGACCTACATGAACAAACGCCTTTCGCAAGATGAGGACGCTGTGGGCAACGCCTACTGGAACAACGGTTACCTCTTCTATAATCTCCAGCCGACGGAAGTCAACATTGTCGGCGACTCCATCGACCTTGAGATGCGCATCTATGAAGGTCAGCAGGCACACATCAACCGTGTGAAAATCAACGGCAACGACCGTCTCTATGAGAATGTCGTCCGCCGTGAGCTGCGTACAAAGCCGGGCGATCTCTTCTCAAAGGAGGCCCTCCAGCGTTCGGCACGTGAGCTGGCTTCAATGGGGCACTTCGACCCAGAGGCAATCAATCCAGTACCAGAGCCAAACTATGAGGACGGTACTGTTGACATCAACTATAACCTCAAGCAGAAGTCGAACGACCAGGTGGAGCTTTCGCTCGGCTGGGGTCAGACAGGTGTCATCGGCCGTGTCGGTCTGAAACTGACCAACTTCTCAATGGAAAACCTCTTCCGTAAGAACCGTGAGCATCGTGGTATCATGCCTATCGGAGACGGCGAGACCCTCTCGCTGGGCGCACAGACCAATGGTTCTTACTACCAGTCATACAATGCACAGTACTCCACCAACTGGTTGGGTGGTAAGCGTCCTATCCAATTCAGCTTGGGTATGTCGTATTCGAAGCAGACCGATGTATCTCCCAACTATTATAACAGTGGTTACCTGAACAATTATAACAACTATCGTTATGGGTATGGAAGTTATAATTACGCTAATTATGATAATTATAGGGATCCGAACAAGTACGTGAAACTCTTGAGTGTCTATGCTGGTTGGGGTAAACGCTTGAGCTGGCCTGATGACTATTTCACCTTGTCACTCCAGCTACAGTACCAGCGTTATATGCTGCGCAACTGGCGTTACTTCATCATGTCGAACGGTTCGGCGAACAACTTGAACCTCAACATCTCGCTCAACCGTACGTCAACCGACAACCAGCTCTTCCCGCGTCGTGGTTCGGACTTCACGGTGTCGCTGACCATCACTCCGCCCTGGTCGAAATGGGACGGAAAGGACTATGCTCATCTGGCAACCGACCGCAACTCGCCTACTTACTCACAGGAGCAGCAGGAGAAATACCGCTGGGTGGAGTACCACAAGTGGAAGTTCAAGGCACGTACCTTCACGGCGCTCACCAGCGGACAGAAGTGCTTTGTCCTCATGACGCGCGTCGAGCTCGGTCTGCTGGGCAGTTACAACAAGAACAAGAAGAGTCCGTTCGAGACCTATTATATGGGTGGAGACGGCATGAGCGGTTACTCCACAGGATATGCCGAAGAGACCATCGGTCTTCGTGGTTACGAGAACGGATCGCTCACTCCCTACGGTGCCGAGGGCTATGCCTACGACCGCCTCTCGCTCGAACTCCGTTATCCGTTCCTTCTCGGCAACACCACCATCTATGGGCTTGGGTTTGTCGAGGCCGGAAATGCGTGGACAGAGACAAGCAAGTTCAATCCGTTCGACATGAAACGTTCAGCCGGGCTGGGTGTCCGCATCTTCCTGCCGATGGTGGGCCTGATGGGCATCGACTGGGCTTACGGCTTCGACAAGGTGTTCGGAACAAAGGGCGGCAGCCAGTTCCACTTTATCCTCGGACAGGAGTTCTGATTGGTTTGAGGTTTGAGGTTTGAGATTTGAGGTTTGAGATTTGAGGTTTGGACTTTGAAGGAGGAATAACAATAATTATGAACTTTGGCTTTTAAGTAAACATAAAAAGAAAGATGAACAAGAAGAAGATATTGAAGACCGTATTGAGGTGTGTTTTACCTCTTTACCTTTTTTCCCTTTTACCTTTAACCGCTTCTGCACAGAAGTTTGCACTCATCGACATGGAGTATATCCTCAAGAATGTACCGGCTTACGAGCGTGCGAATGAACAGCTGAACCAGGTCAGCAAGAAATGGCAGGCGGAGGTTGAAGCACTCAATACAGAGGCATCCACGATGTACAAGAACTATCAGAACGAGGTTGTCTTCCTATCCCAGGACCAGAAGAAGAAACGGCAGGAGGCCATCATGGCCAAGGAAAAGCAGGCATCCGACCTCAAACGCAAGTACTTCGGTCCGGAAGGCGAGCTTTTCAAGAAGCGTACAAGCCTGATCACTCCCATCCAGGACGAGATTTACAATGCCGTCAAAGACATATCCGACCAGCGCGGCTACAGTCTTGTCATCGACCGTTCGAGCAATGCCACAGGAATCATCTACGGTTCGCCGAAAGTAGATATCAGCAATGAGGTGCTGCAGAAACTGGGCTATTCCTACCAGTAAAGGGTGGGAAAGACAGCAAGACTAGAAGAGACTAGGACAGCTGGAAAGGCTAGCCCTTTCAGATAACCAAGCAAAAGAACAACAAACAACTAAACAATAAAGAAGAAATGAAAAAGTTATTTTTGATGTTGATGCTCTGTGCGCCGATGACATTGTTCGCACAGAAGTTCGGTCACCTTGATTCACAGGCACTCCTCCAGTCGCTTCCAGAGGCTACAGCCGTCCAGAGCAAACTGGAAGCCAAAGGCAAGGAATACCAGAAGCAGCTGGAAGACATGCAGGCTGAACTGCAGCGTCAGGCACAGGCTTACGACAAGACAAAGAGCACGATGAATGCCACCAAACAGGCTGAGACAGAGAAGAACCTGCAGGATATGTACAACAAGATCCAGCAGACAGCACAGGACAACCAGAAGGCTTTCAACGAGGAGCAGCAGAAGCAGCTCGGTCCTGTTCTTGAGAAAGTACGCAATGCCATCGCAGCAGTTGCCAAGGCCGGAAACTATGTCTACATCATGGAGAAGGCCGCCGGCCAGCCTCTGTACATCAACGAGGCACTCAGCAAGGACGTTACCGCAGAGGTAAAGGCCCAGCTTGCCAAAATGAAGTAAAAACAGGTACGGGAGCCTTTGCCCCGTTGTCAGTTCTCCTTGCTTCAGCAGCTTGACAAGCCCCTGTGACAGGCAAGTCGTCCCGGTAAGTCCCGCCTTCGGGCGTTCATCATCACGGTGAGAGAAATTTATTTTCTTGAAGAGAAGAAAATATTTACGTGCAAAGAAATAGTTTCTTTCATGAAAAAAATATTTTTCTTCGTGAAAAGAATTCCGGGAAGACAGTCTACGAGGTTGGAAAAGACCTTTGCCTGCCGGCGGGCTGATGCTGTTTGAGAGGAGAAAAGGGTGAGGTCACCGCACGGATTTACGTTCTTGCGATGACCTCATTTTCTTACTTACACACAGAAGAGATAATAACAGACATGATGAAAAAGCCAATCCTTTCCTTCGTTTTCATGCTCTTGCCGCTTCTGGCAACAGCACAGCAGAACGTTCCCGCCTTCAAGTTCGCTTACTTCAGCTACGAAAAGGTGCTGCACTCCATGGCCGATTACGCCACGGCGACCCGCAGCCTGAATGAGCTGAAAGCTAAATATGATGCCGAGACCAAGCGTTCCGTAGACGATTTCAACAGCCGCTACGAGGACTTTCTCGACGTGCAACGCAAGCTGGAACCGTCCATCCTCCGCAAACGACAGGCAGAACTGGAGGAACTGATGGACCGCAACATCGCCTTCCGGAAAGAGTCGGAACGGCTGCTGAAAAAAGCTGAAAACGATATCTACGCCCCTGTCCGAAAAAAACTCGACACGACAGTCCGCCAGATGGGAAAGGAAAGCGGATATGCCTTCATCCTCAATACCGACAACAACGGCCTGCCTTACACCAACCCGGCAATAGGGGAGGACATCACCGATGCGCTGATTTCGGTACTGAAACAGTAAAGGGAAAAGACATGACAAAATATTCCCAACAGCCGGGACCCATCGGCGTATTCGATTCCGGCTACGGCGGTCTGACCATCCTGCACGGCATCCGCCAGCTCCTCCCGGAGTACGACTACGTTTATTTAGGCGACAATGCACGTGCGCCCTACGGCTCCCGGTCGTTCGACATCGTCTACCAGTTCACACGGCAGGCGGTGATGAAACTCTTCGGATTGGGCTGCCAGCTGGTCATCCTGGGCTGCAATACGGCCTCGGCCAAGGCACTCCGTACCATACAGCAGAACGACCTCCCTGCCCTCGACCCGGACCGCAGAGTGCTGGGGGTGATACGGCCGACGGCCGAAATCATCGGCAGACTCACCCGTTCGCGACACGTAGGACTGCTTGCAACAGAGGGCACCGTCAGGAGCAACAGCTACAACCTAGAGATCCGGAAGCTGTGGCCGGACATCAAGGTGACAGGCGTGCCGTGTCCGTTGTGGGTACCCATCATCGAGAACAACGAGGCCGACAGCCCCGGCGCTGACTATTTCGTGAAGAAACGCATCGACCATATCATGCGCATCGACCCGCAGATTGACAGTCTGATTCTCGGCTGTACGCATTATCCCATACTCATGCCGAAAATCCTGAAACACGTGCCTCGCGGCGTACGAATCATCCCACAGGGAGAATATGTCGCCGAGAGCCTGCGGGATTATTTACGCCGCCATCCTGACATGGATGCCCGTTGCACGAAGCAGTCGACAGTGAAATACCTCACGACCGAGAATCCGGAGAAATTCAAGGAGACCGCACGCATCTTCCTGCACGAGGCAGTCGATGTGGAACACATCGACCTGGAGTAAGGCTTGCAGAAAGCAATAAAAAAGGGTGTCAGTCCGTTAGATAAGAACAAAAAAATAAAGAATGAAGAAGTTTTCTATAGCATTGTCCCTTTCAGCCATGGCGTTGATGGCAGCCTGCTCAGATGATGATACATTCACGACATCGAGGAGTAACCTGCTCTCATTCCAGACCGATACACTGCGGCTTGACACCACTTTCTCGAACGTCCCCACATCGACAAAGACCTTCTGGGTGTACAACCGGTCGGGAGACGGACTGCGCCTGAACAGCGTCCGGCTCGAACAAGGCAACCAGACGGGCTTCCGGGTGAACGTGGACGGCGTAGAGCTGTCTGCTGCCAACGGTTATCAGGCCAACGGACTGGAGGTGCGCGACAAAGACAGCATCCGTGTCTTCGTAGAGATGACATCGCCCAGAAACAACGCTACCACGCCTCAGCTGCTGACAGACAACCTTGCATTCACACTCGAGAGCGGTGTACAGCAGAAAGTAAATCTCAGGATCTACAGCTGGGATGCAGAACTCATAAAGGGACGGAAAATCACGTCGAACACTACGCTGACCGGTACCAGACCCATCGTCTTCCAGGACACATTGAAAGTGGAGGCAGGGGCTACGCTGACCATTCCCGCAGGCATGACGGTCTATTTCTCCAACAAGGCTGTAATCGATGTGTACGGTACACTGCACTGCGAAGGGACGGCCGACAAACCCGTGACGCTCCGTGGCGACCGCCTGGACAAGCTGTTTCCCTATCTGCCGTACGACCGTGTGAGCGGTCAGTGGCACGGCATCCGCTTCCATAAGGACAGCTACGACAACAGCCTCACACATACGGACATCCATTCGGCCTACGACGGTATTCTCTGCGATACGGCGACGACGGAACGGACGAAGCTGACGCTTGCCAATTCCACTGTCCACAACTGTCAGGGCTACGGTCTGCAGGCGATAAACTGCAAGATAGAAGCTTACAACACGCAGTTCTCCAACACACTGAAAGACTGTGCGGCCTTCATCGGCGGCGATGTGACGCTGACACATTGCACGTTCGCCCAGTTCTATCCGTTCGACGGCAACCGCGGTGCGGCATTGAGCTTCGGCAATCACAGCAGCGGGAAAGACTATCCCCTGCAGGCCTTCAACGTCAGGAACTCCCTTGTAACGGGCTATTCAGACGATGTACTCATGGGTGGCAACAAGGAGAAGGTGACGGCCAATTACCAGTTCGACCACTGTATCCTCCGCACTCCGAAGCCAGACAAGCCCGCACTGCTTGCCCATTTCACGGATGTACTATGGGAGAGCAGCAAGGATTATCCTGGCGGTGGAGACAGACAGTTCGTGCTGGTAGACGGCAACAAACAGCATTACGATTTCCACTTGAAGAAGCCCGAGAAAGGAGAGAAGTTCCCGGCTGTCAATACCGCTGCTCCCCTCTCCGATCCCCGTTTCACGACGGACCATGACGGAAGACAGCGTGACGACAAGCCCGACATCGGCTGCTACGAGCTGGTTATCAATTAATCTCACAGCTTATTATAGCCTATCCCCGCTCGTTATCGCTTATTACCGCCTATCCCCGCCCAAAAACAATCAAATATGAAGACAATAGACATCAGCATCAAGATCGGCTTCTGCCAGCCGGAAGAACTGCCGGCAGCCGACCAGCACCTTATCCAGACAGCCATCCATGCCACGGCCAACAGCTATTCTCCCTACAGCCGTTTCCGTGTGGGAGCTGCGCTGTTCCTTGCCGATGGGACAGAAGTCATGGGTGCCAACCAGGAGAATGCCGCCTTCCCGTCAGGACTCTGCGCCGAGCGTTCAGCCATCTTTGCAGCCCAGTCCAACCATCCCGACCAGCCCATAACAACCATAGCCATTGCCGCAGCCAATGAATACGGACTGATGCGAAATCCGATCGTACCCTGTGGTGCCTGCCGGCAGGTTATTCTGGAAATCGAAGACCGATACAGACAGCCCGTTCGTATTCTCCTTTACGGTACGGCGGGTGTATATGTCATCAACACTGTCAAGGATCTTCTTCCTCTCCAGTTTGTCGGAGAGTCGATGAAGTAGGCAGCATACAGGGATAAGCAGCAGAAAGCATCTGAGCAAACTCACGGTTCTGTTTTCAACATTGTGTTTTTAACAGCCAGAAGGTACAAAGGATAAAAACTCCCAATGCCTGGGAACTACCGTCCCGACACCTGGGACACCTGTTCCCGACAGCTGGGAATAACTGTCCCGATGATTGGGACAATACAGAAAGTAAACCATCCTGAATTCCCAGCAAGCCTTTCCATCTATGAGAGTTCTGCCCTCAAACTCCCTCTCAATTCCCAAACAGTCGACAAAACATTTGTCCTGGCCTCTCATGACTCCATTAACTCCTTTAACCCCGCATAACTCCTTTAATTCCTAATAAAAATATGGATCATTTACCCAAAGACCCCGCAATTCTGCTGAGCAGCGTGAATATGCTGCTGCGCGACAAAGAGTTCGATTCACTGAAATCGCTCTGCTACAATTTCAATGAAGACCCCGAACACCTCAAGGATTATATGCTCAAGGCCGGATATGTGTACAGCGAAGAGCAGCATCAGTTCCGACCTGTCGGCTTCGACAAGAAGCAATGAGTTCCCATTGTCCTTGCCCGACCTCCCTTGAACGGCCTCGCAAAGACGCTTTCGGTCAGGCTGTACAAAGCCGTCCGCAACGAAAAGGAGAGCCTCCTTACAGTCCATGTGGCTGTCGGGAGGCTCTCCTTTTTACTATGTTTCACAAACGTTATTTGCGCTTATAAACGATGTTCTCGTCTGTAATCTTTTCTGTTCCGTTATACGTATGCGTAATCGTCCCGCCCTTCAGGTCTACCCGGAAGGTCAGCGTGGTTGCAGGCTGCTGCTCTCCGTTGGCCGGAATGTACATCGTCAGCTTCGTACCGTCAAGGGCATACTTGTAAGTGTTGGTTTCACTGTGCGTTTCATCCTTACGATGGTGTCCGTCCGGCGTCACCTTCTTGAACGTGATTTTATATCCGCTTTCATTGACTACTTCTGTGTCTGAAACGAACTTCAACGATCCCCAGTGGGTGGTCGTGTTCGCATTTCCTTCCTGTATCCTCTCAAAAGACCACTCTGTATTCTTCAGCGGGTTGTCCTGAATTACCTGATCGTCATTATCCTTGCTGCAAGAAGAAAAACTTAATACCGTTGCCACGATGGCAACAAACAATTTCATACTTTTCATCATGTTCTGTACTATTGAGTTTGTAAATTCGGCTGCAAAAGTACATAAAAAGAACAGTATATGAGTAATATAGAACATAAAATTTCTTTTAAATCATTAAAACAGCCATTTTGGATACTATACCAATCAATCAATAGAATGATAAGAATTCTTGATTCCAACGAAAGTATTATCGTGTTCAGACAGGGAAAAATTGTCATGAAAGATGGTTAACGCTTCATTAAAATCCTCGTGAAAAATACTTAGTACTTAGTCTATAAATTCAATTTCCATCTGATAATTCTTAGCCGATATGGATAATAATTAAAAGTTGGAAACATATCAAAATAATCCATTATGGATAACTTTCATCTCATATATTTTTCTTAACTTTGCCAATAACTAATCCTTAAAAAATGATTAAATGACTTATAATTAAGTATTTACATCATAATAAGAAAAAGGAAAAATGACATTGAAATTGAATAAAATAGAAAACTATAATACAATAAATAATGGAAATAACGAAGCGTAACGGTGAAAAGGAAGCCTATGATAATAATAAGATTTCAACAGCCATCAAGAAGAGTTTCATCAGTACAGGGAAGAATGTTCCAGACAATGAAATAGCAGGAATGGTAAGTAAAGTAGAACAATTCATCACTGACAATCCCGAGCTGCGCACTGTCGAGGACATCCAGAACCGTGTGGAGAAGTGCCTCATGGAACATGGCCATTACGAAGAAGCGAAGAACTACATTCTCTTCCGCCATCAGCGCAACGAACAGCGGCAGGCCATCAACTACATTGCGTGGGCTGTCGACGACCTCCAGCTGGCTGATGTCCTGCACCGTGTGGCACACGAATACCGTGAACGGGCCTACAGCATGGTGACGCTTCAGGAGAAGTTTGCCAGCTTCAGCAAGCCGGGAATGTCGCACAGAGACGCCACCGATGCACTCATCAAGGCCGCTGTAGAGCTGACGACACCCGAGGCACCGGCGTGGGAAATGATTTCCGCACGCATCCTCTCGTACCGTTCCGAACAGAAAATCAGTCGGCTGGAAGACGAACTGGGCCTCAAGACCTTCTACCGGAAAGTGAAATACATGACCGAAGAAGGGCTTTACGGCGATTATATCCTACAGAACTACAGCGAAGAAGAAATCAACGAGGCAGCTTCCTTCATACGACCTGAACGAAACGAACTGCTGAACTACTCCGGACTCGACCTGCTACTGAAACGCTATGTCATCAAGAACTATTCTGGTAAGGTGATTGAGCGGGTACAGGAGATGTTCCTCGGTATCGCACTGCACCTGGCCATGCCGGAGAAGAAGGAAAACCGTCTTCTATGGGTACAACGTATCTACGATCTGCTCAGCCGGCTGGAGGTGACCATGGCGACACCGACGCTCTCGAATGCCAGAAAACCGAACCATCAGCTCTCAAGCTGCTTCATCGATACTGTACCCGACAGTCTGGACGGCATCTACCGTTCGCTGGACAACTTCTCACAAGTGAGCAAGTTCGGCGGTGGCATGGGGATGTACTTCGGAAAGGTACGTGCCACAGGTGGAAATATCCGTGGTTTCAAAGGCGTAGCCGGCGGTGTCATCCGATGGATGAAACTCGTCAACGACACCGCTGTAGCGGTAGACCAGCTGGGAATGCGACAGGGTGCCGTGGCAGTTTACCTGGATGTATGGCACAAGGATCTTCCCGAGTTCCTGCAGCTCCGTACCAACAACGGCGACGACCGCATGAAGGCACACGACATTTTCCCGGCTATCTGTTATCCTGATCTCTTCTGGAAGATGGCTGAAGAAGACCTGAATCAGAACTGGACGCTCTTCTGTCCGAACGAAATCATGCGCATCAAAGGCTATTGTCTGGAGGACTGTTACGGCGAGGAGTGGGAACGCAAATATCTTGACTGTGTCAACGACCAGCGTCTCTCGCGCCGTGTCATCAGCATCAAGGACATCGTCCGCCTCGTCCTCCGCTCTGCCGTAGAGACCGGAACACCGTTCACATTCAACCGGGATACCGTGAACAGGACCAACCCCAACGGTCATAAGGGAATGATCTACTGCTCCAATCTCTGCACGGAGATAGCCCAGAACATGGCTCCCATCGAAACAATATCCAAGGAGATAGAGACAGAAGACGGTGATACCGTTGTCATCACGAAGACCCATCCGGGCGAGTTCGTGGTCTGCAACCTGGCAAGTCTGTCACTTGGCAGACTTCCATTGGAGGACGAGGAGCAGATGAAAGAGAAGGTGGCGACGGTTGTCCGTGCGCTTGACAACGTCATCAGCCTCAACTTCTATCCTGTTCCCTACGCCCGGATCACCAACCAGCGGTACCGCTCCATAGGTCTGGGCGTGAGCGGTTATCACCATGCACTGGCCAAACGGCACATCAAATGGGAGAGTGAGGAGCACCTGCAGTTCATGGACAAGGTCTTCGAGACCATCAACCGGGCGGCTATCCTCGCCAGTTCTGACCTTGCCAAAGAGAAAGGAAGCTATCAGTTCTTTGAAGGAAGCGACTGGCAGACGGGTGCTTACTTCGACAAGCGAGGTTATGATAATGCCGAATGGCAGGATGTCCGCCGCACGGTCGCCCGGCAGGGAATGCGCAATGCCTATCTGCTTGCCGTCGCTCCGACCAGCAGTACGAGCATCATTGCAGGGACGACAGCCGGACTGGATCCCATTATGAAGCGTTTCTTCTTGGAAGAAAAGAAGGGCAGCATGCTGCCGCGGGTTGCTCCGGAACTGTCGGATGAAACCTACTGGATGTACAAGAGTGCCTATCTCATCAACCAGAAGTGGAGCGTCCGCGCCTCCGGCATACGACAGCGCCACATCGATCAGGCGCAGAGTATGAACTTATACATTACCAACGACTTCACCATGCGTCAGGTACTCGACCTCTACCTCCTTGCCTGGAAGAACGGTGTCAAGACCCTCTACTATGTCCGCAGCAAGTCACTGGAGGTGGAAGAGTGCGAAAGCTGTGCATCATAAGCAAGGAGTCAAGGGAGTTAAAATCATCGCTTATCATCGCCCATCACCATTTATCATCGCCCATCACCGCCTACTAAAATATTCACACAATGGACAATAAACTGAAACGTAACACATTATTCAATCCCTCAGGCGACACCGACCTACGCCTGAGAAGAATGATCGGTGGCAACACCACCAACCTCAACGACTTCAACAACATGAAGTATTCATGGGTCAGCGACTGGTACAGACAGGCCATGAACAACTTCTGGATTCCGGAGGAAATCAACCTGTCACAGGACTTCAAAGACTATCCACGGCTCGACAAGGCAGAACGTACGGCTTACGACAAGATACTGAGCTTCCTCGTCTTCCTCGATTCCCTGCAGAGCAACAACCTGCCGACTGTCAGCGAATACATCACTGCCAACGAGGTGAACCTCTGTCTGCATATCCAAGCCTTTCAGGAATGTATCCACAGCCAGAGTTACAGTTACATGCTCGATACCATCTGCAGTCCGGAGGAACGGAACGACATTCTCTACCAATGGAAGACAGACGAACACCTGTTGAACCGCAACAAGTTCATCGGCGACTGCTACAACGAGTTCCATGAGAAGCGTGACAAGTTCAGCCTGATGAAGACGCTCATTGCCAACTTCATCCTCGAAGGCATTTACTTCTACAGCGGCTTCATGTTCTTCTACAACCTCAGCCGGAACGGAAAGATGTCCGGCTCGGCACAGGAAATCCGCTATATCAACCGGGATGAGAACACCCATCTCTGGCTTTTCCGCAGCATCATCCTCGAACTCAAGAAAGAGGAACCGGATATGTTCACATCCGATAAAATAAAGGTTTATGAAGACATGATGCGTGAGGGGGTACGGCAGGAAATAGCATGGGGACAGTACGTCATCGGCAATGATGTACAGGGACTGAACGAACAGATGGTGTCCGATTATATCCGTTATCTCGGCAACCTCCGCTGGTCAGGCCTCGGTTTCGGCTTCCTCTATGACGACAACCGGAAAGAGCCGGAGAACATGAAATGGGTAGGGCAGTACTCCAATGCCAACATGGTAAAGACCGACTTCTTTGAAGCCAAGAGCACGGCATACGCCAAGAGCACGGCACTGGTGGATGACCTGTAGGAAGTACATGGCTGGCTTCTCTGGCAGAAGCCAGTACCACCAGAACCCATATCATCCTGTGGAAAAACCTGTGGATAACTCCTTCATAACCCTGTGGATATCCACACAGCTACGGAAGCAGACAGCGCATCGTGGATATCCACAGAGTTATTCACGCCGTTTTAGGGAAGTTTTACACAACTTACACGCTAAAAAAGATATAAACTTATTATCTTTGCACCGATTGTGGAAAATGTGGATAAACGGATATAGCAGCTGAATACCAGACAGAAATTATAAACACAATCTGTCGACAAGCCGCTACCACGGGTTGATAACCATTCTGCCAAGAAAACGGCAGAAAAGTTCTGCACAAATCCACAGCCTATCATACTAAAACATTCTTTTTCTTTTAAAAGAGAGAAATAAAGAATAATATATAAGTTGAACGGATTAAACTGAGAATATGAAAAAGCTGAAGAATTATATAGTCTGTCTCCTGGCAATGACGGCTGTCAGTGCGTCGGCACAGTGTACATTCCGCAATACGGCTTTCAGCAGCGGCGAATACCTGACGTACAACCTCTATTACAACTGGAAGTTTATCTGGGTCAAAGCGGGTACGGCATCGTGGTACACGGTCTCATCCACCTACAAAGGTATTCCGGCTTACCGTGCTTCGCTCACCACACGCGGGAACGGTCGGCTGGACGATTATTTCGTGCTGCGCGACACCCTCCTCACCTATAACTCGAAACAGATGGAACCGCTCTACTTCCGTAAGGGAGCCAGGGAAGGGAAGCGTTACACGGTGGATGAGGTGTTTTATTCCTATCCGAACGGCAGGAGTAGGCTGCGCCAGCACAGAATCAACAATGAAGGCAAGCATCAGTGGATGGAGCGCACCTACGATGACTGTTCTTTCGACATGATGAGCATCTTTCTTCGGGCACGCAGCTTCAATCCTGAAAGCTGGAAGAAAGGCGAGGTGGTGAAGTTCCCTATCGTAGATGGGAACAGCCGGCATGCCGCCCGCATCGTCTATTTAGGAAAGGAGAACATAAAGGCTGACAATGGTCACAAGTACCGCTGTCTGCGTCTCACCTATTATGAATATGAAGACGAGAAGTGGCGCGACATTGCCAGTTTTTACGTCACTGATGACAAGAACCACATCCCCGTCCGCCTTGATATGCGCCTGAAGTTCGGCTCTGCCAAGGCATTCCTGGTGTCGATGAAGGGCATCAACAGTCCGGTTACGTCACAGGTGAAATAAGGGTGTGTACCCAGACAAAATGGTTGCTGCCAAAAACATCATTCTGTAACGGCCAGATACGAAAAGAGCCATATCAATACTCTGGATGACAGGTACTGGTATGGCTCTTTTCATTTTTTTTTAAGAACAGTCTTGGTATGAGCGTGTAAGTCTGTAAAGTTGTGCCGGCACGGCTCTTCTCCAGCTGCAAGCTGTTTCCATTCGGGCAACAGATTGTAAGTGTGCGAGCCCTCAGCACGATCGGTGTCTGTCGACAACACAATATGTGACAGGTATCAGCACGTCTGTAGGGAAGGCCGGTTCATTCCTGTTGCTATGATATATGGTAAGACGCTGATGGATGACTTATGCAGGAAGTATTTATCGGACAGCACTGATATTTGTCGGGAATTCGGTCACCACAGATGTACAATGCCGGAATTTTCCGGATATCATAAGCCTTTGTTTTATCCATACATTTAATGGAAGAACCCTGTTTATCTCCTTATTTGCGCTATAAGACCCGGTTCAACTCTCCCGCTTCTTTTCCCGGACACTTACTTGAAAAAACGATTCATATTGAGAATGACTGCCTGCAGCTG
This sequence comes from Prevotella denticola, assembly GCF_900454835.1. Classification (GTDB taxonomy): domain Bacteria; phylum Bacteroidota; class Bacteroidia; order Bacteroidales; family Bacteroidaceae; genus Prevotella; species Prevotella denticola. Next base: position 1,908,196 of record NZ_UGTM01000001.1, read on the forward strand.
TCGTGGATTCATAGGATAGCCGGGGACGGGGCGCATCTGTCTGTCCATTATCTTGAGGTTTCCCGATCCTTGTTTCTCTATGATCGTACCGTCAGTGCGGATGAAGGCATAGTAAAGGTCATGTCCGACAAGGTGCCAGTCGCGTGGGGAAGGATCTTCGAGATACTTTCCCATTGAATAGTCCGATGGCGGATTGCTTACGCCAAGTACATCGTGAAGCAGTGTAGGGGAGATGTCGTAATGCGTGGTGCGGTAATTCCGTTTGCCAGGCGTACAGCCTGGATAATAATAGATGAGCGGTGTGCCGATTTGGTACTGCGAGTAGTTGGATGCATGGCCCCAGTAGTTGTTGTGGTTCTCGTTGAACTCCTGTCCGTGGTCGCCTGTGATGATGACGACAGTATTCCGCAGCAGGTCTTTTTCCTTGAGTTTGTTCAGTGCCATGCCGATGAGCGAGTCGGCTTCAGCCACCGAGTTACGGTAGAGATTGAAGAAAGGAGTAGGATCTGTGTTGTTGTCCAGCTTCATGTAATCAACATACTCCCAGCTCGGTTGGAAGCGGTACAGTTTGCTTTTCGGCAGTTCCATATTGTGCGCCATGTCATAGAAGACAAAGGAGAAAAAAGGCTTTTTTCCATCGTATTTGTCGAGGTCGGCCATGAAGTCATGCGTGATTCGGTTGTCACGGTCATAGGTTGTCCGGCCCGGTGTGCTGATGTTCAGTCCCTTTACATCCCTGAAGAGCATCTTGGCGAAGGGCGGGTATTCGAGCGTGGCACTGGGGTAGGCCTGCACCTGGTAGCCTGCTTTCAGCAGGTTTGTAATGAGCAGCGGCTGTATGTTTCCATAATCGAAGCTTTTCCAGTAATAGGCAGACACGCCCGTGAACAGTCCGAAGATGCCGCCGCTCGTGGCATTGCTTGCACTGAGGTGGTGGGAGAACAGCTCGGCATGGTCGGCAAAGGCGCAGATGTTCGGCGTACATTTACGTGTAAACGTACGTGGATTCCAGGAGTCGATACAGAGGATGACAATGTTCAATGCCTTTTCCGGTTTGTTGATTTTCAGTGGATGAAGCGGATATTTAACGGCTGTCCCGTGGTTCTGAAAGCGTATCTGGTTCAGTTTTTCTACATCGACAAGTCCTAATCTGCCCAGCAGTTTGTTGGCACGCAATGGGAAGTAATAAGGAAGCACGTCGGTTGTCTCTATGACAGACCCTTTCATCGTGGCACCTCCGTAGATGTGTATTCCCTGTGACAGAAGCACGAATAACAAAAGCGCAAGCAGTATATTCCGGTTGAGATGGCGGCAGACAGGATGCTGTCCAAGCCATCCGGAGGCATACCGAAGGGAGAAGCTGATCAGGAGGAAGACTGCTGCAAGGGATATGGCCTTTACGTATTCCCATGTACTGAATACGAAGATTTCTGATGCACCGGGCCCTGTAAGCATTTCCAGGACGAGTCCGTTGATATGGAAATGATAGATGGAATAAACATAGCTGTTGACGACTGCCACGATGAAAAGCAGTGCATAGACAGCAGGAAGTACCGTGCCGGCTATCCGGCGACGGCATCCCGTCAGTGCCAAGGGCAGCTCTAATGCAAGGAAAGGGACGAGACAGAATACGGCAGCATGGGTGACGCAGGAGGCAATGAAGTATATCCAGCCCACGAAATCCATCATCTCCGTGCTCCGCCCGTTGAAGATATAAGAAAAGAAGATGGCCGCCAAGGTCACGGTGGCAAGTGTATAATACAAAAGTCCTTGCCTGATGTTTTCCTTTTTAATTTGATTCATTCTTATTTGTAGATGTTTATGATGATGTGACCGGCCGTGCAGGAAGAGAAAAGACTCTGTCGTCGCTGCTGTCTGTTGCAGGAGCCTGTTGCGTACAGAACAGGATGTCTCTCTGCGGATTTCGTTACGCACCGGTTGACCGTTGGATTCCTTGTTCAGGAGTGCAAAGATACACAATGAAACCGTAATAGGCTGCATTCCCGTACATTTTTTGTGTCAACCGGATGGATGTCAGAAATGAAAGGAAGTACCGGTATTGTTTTTCTATGGCGGAAAGAGTGACCGGATGGGAAAATACTCGCCGGCCGGCAGCTTTCAGACAGGATTACAGAGCTTTTTCATCTGTTGAATATAAAAATATTATTTTTCTCCTCAAAACATTTTGTTTTCTCAATATTATTTTGCACTTTTGTCCCCAGATATACTAACATAAGCAAAAGAATAATCTATGGGAAAGGACAGATCTGGGGTGCAGTGACGGAACAGGCAGTCCCCCTGTGATATGCAGAAATCCAGACAAGGATGTCTGCTGCGTGGGCTTGCACTGTTTTTCCGAGAGTATGCTGCAAGGTGAAGTCCTCATCAGACCATGTTGGAAAAGAAGAAATATAAAAGCATTTTTGCAATGTTTCCAGCGGCATTGTATGCGGCAGTCTCTTTCGCACAGACCGACCGGACGGTTGCCTGTGACGAGGCGGACAGTGTCTGCACTGCCGATCTCCGTCCGGGATACAGGATCGTCTTCAGCGATGAGTTCAACGGTGCGGACGGTACGTTGCCTGACCATAGGGTGTGGAAGAACTGCAAACGGCGTCCTTCAGTGACGTGGGCAAGGTTCTTGAGCAGTTCTCCTGCAGTTGCTTTCCAGGAAGGAGGAAGCCTTGTCCTGCGTGCTGTCCCTGATCCGGACAGGCTGACAGATGATGCGGCGATGCTTACGGGTGGCATAGAGACAAGCCGGAGCTTCGCTTTCCGTTTCGGAAGGGTGGAGTGCCGTGCGCTTGTCAACCCTTTCATCGGGAATTTCCCGGCCGTCTGGATGATGCCCAAGACGGATCTGAAATGGCCTCTGGGTGGAGAAATCGACATCTTCGAACAGATCAACGAGGAGCAGAAGGCCTACAGTACGGTACACTCCGCATGGACAAAGAGCCATCCTGATGAGCCACACTCGGGCAACGTCAGCCTGCCGATGGACCGTTACCACATCTATGCGGTGGAGTGGGGGGAGAATGCGCTTACCTTCTACACAGATGGAAGACAGGTGTATCAATACACGAAACAGAATGACAGCCAGGAACAATGGCCGTTCGACAAGTCCGACTTCTACCTGATTCTCAACCAGTCGGTGGGTGACGGGTCGTGGGCGGAAAAACCAGTCTCCACGCACATTTATGAGATGCGGATCGACTGGATACGTGTTTACCAGAGAGAGGAGACTGTCTCAAAAAATGTCATAGTCCCTGTGTCAGGAGGTTCTGACAGCATGAAAACCTATCTGTTGCAGGCCGGAGGAAACGGTAAAGGAGACTGCAGATTGCCGGAAGGAGACTGTGCTGAAGGAGAGCAGAAGTCCGTCGGTTGACCGATACCGGGAAATGCCATAATACAGAAACAATTTTACTAACATAAACAACGAAATAATCTATGGAAGAACAAATCGAAGTGAAAGAACTCGACAATGTTGTCGTACATTTCTCTGGCGACTCCGGTGATGGTATGCAGCTTGCTGGCAATATCTTCACTACGGTCTCGGCGACGGTGGGCAATGGCGTGTCTACATTCCCGGACTATCCGGCTGACATCCGTGCCCCGCAAGGTTCACTGACAGGTGTGAGCGGTTTCCAGGTGCATATCGGTGCAGGGAAAGTCTATACGCCGGGCGACCGCTGCGACGTGCTTGTTGCAATGAATGCGGCAGCACTGAAGATGCAGTACAAGCATTGCAAACCCAACGGAACCATCATCATTGACACCGATTCTTTCGGTCCGCGCGACCTCCAGAAGGCCGAGTTCCGCAGTGATGACTATCTGGGCGAGATGGGTATCGACCCCGACCGCGTCGTAGCCTGCCCGATAACGAAGATGGTAAAGGAGTGTCTGGCAGATACAGGAATGGACAACAAGTCCATGCTGAAGTGCCGCAATATGTTTGCACTCGGTATTGTCTGCTGGCTGTTCAACCGTGACCTCACTCTGGTCAACAGCTTCCTTGAGAAGAAATTCAAGAAGAAACCGGCCATTGCCGAGGCGAACATACGTGTCGTTGAGGCCGGTTATAACTACGGCCACAATGTCCATGCTTCCGTTCCAAACACCTATCGCATTGAATCAAAGGTGAAAGAACCGGGACGTTACATGGACATTACGGGCAACAAGGCTACTGCCTACGGTCTGATGGCAGCGGCAGAGCGTGCCGGACTGCGTCTCTTCCTTGGTTCTTATCCTATTACGCCGGCAACAGACATCCTCCACGAGCTGGCAAAACACAAGTCGATGGGCGTGACAACCGTGCAGTGTGAGGATGAGATTGCAGGCTGCGCATCAGCCATCGGCGCTGCTTTTGCAGGTGCACTGGCTGCCACTTCGACATCCGGACCGGGTATCTGCCTGAAGAGTGAGGCGATGAACCTTGCCATCATCGACGAGCTTCCGCTGGTCATCATCGATGTACAGCGTGGCGGTCCGTCGACAGGTATGCCGACGAAGAGCGAGCAGACCGACCTCCTGCAGGTGCTCTATGGCCGCAACGGTGAGAGTCCGATGCCGGTCATTGCAGCTACCAGTCCTACCGACTGTTTCGATGCTGCCTATCATGCCTGCAAGATTGCATTGGAACATATGACGCCGGTCGTGCTCCTTACCGATGCGTTCATCGCCAACGGCTCCTCAGCCTGGAAGCTGCCCGATATAGACCAGCTCCCGGAGATTCATCCTCATTTCGCAACGGAAGAGCAGAAATACAAGTACAGTCCTTACAAGCGCGACCCGGAGACACTGGCACGCTACTGGGCTATCCCCGGCACGGAAGGCTACACGCACATCCTCGGCGGACTGGAGAAGGACGGCGAAACCGGCAGCATCTCCACCGACCCGGAGAATCATGACCTGATGGACCACCTGCGCTGGGACAAGGTGGCGCGCATCCCTGTTCCCGACCTGAAAGTTCTGGGTGATGAAGTGGATGCCGACTTGCTCATCGTCGGTTTCGGAAGTACCTACGGCCATCTTTATTCAGCCATGGAGGAATTGCGCCGGAAAGGTCATAAGGTAGCCTTGGCACAGTTCAAGTATGTGAACCCGCTGCCGAAGAATACACCGGAAGTACTCGCACGTTACAAAAAGGTGGTCGTTGCCGAACAGAATCTCGGACAGCTGGCAGCCCTGCTGCGTATCCGCATCAACAACTTCGCACCTTACCAGTACAATCAGGTCAAGGGACAGCCTTTCGTTGTCAGCGAGCTTGTCTCAACTTTTGAGAAACTGCTCAAGGCTCCGCTTCCAAAGGAAGAGAGCGGCACCTTCTATACGAAAATATTACAGTAAACGAGTAAAAAACAGATAAATTGGTAGTTGGTAATTGACGGTCAAGGGGGGATAAGAATCAAGAGCTGATAATCCCATCATCGCCTATCACCGCCCATCACCGCTTATCAACCCCTATAATTTAAACAGACATGAACCAATATACAGCACAAGATTTCAAGAAAGGACAGCCTCGTTGGTGTCCGGGCTGTGGCGACCATTTCTTCCTTGCAAGCCTGCAGAAAGCAATGGCAGAGTTAGGTGTTCCACCTTACGAGACAGCTGTTATCAGTGGTATCGGATGTTCGAGCCGATTGCCCTATTATGCCAATACTTACGCCATGCAGACCATCCACGGTCGTGCGGCAGCCATTTCGACAGGTGCCAAGGTTACCAATCCGAACCTGACCATCTGGCAGGTATCGGGTGACGGTGATGCTCTTGCCATCGGCGGCAACCACTTCATCCATGCCATGCGCCGTAACATCGACTTGAACATGATCCTCCTGAACAACCGCATCTACGGTCTGACGAAAGGGCAGTATTCACCGACCAGCCCGCGCGGCTTCGTCTCCAAGTCGAGCCCCTACGGTACGACCGAGGATCCGTTCCGTCCCGCCGAGCTTTGCTTCGGCGCACGTGGCAACTTCTTTGCACGCAGTGTGGCAAGCGACAACACAGAGACAATCGCCATTCTCAAGGCGGCCTACCAGCACAAGGGAGCTGCCGTGTGCGAGATTCTGCAGAACTGTGTCATCTTCAATGACGGCTGCCACAATTCCGTTTACACCTCTGCGGGAAGGAAAGAGAATGCCATCTACGTCAAACATGGCGAACCGCTTGTCTTCGGTCCTAATCAGGAGTACGGTCTCATGCAGGAAGGATTCGGCCTGAAAGTGGTGAAAATCGGCGAAAACGGCATCACCCGTGACGACATTCTTGTCCATGACGCCCACTGCCAGGACAATACCTTGCAGCTGAAACTCGCCATGATGAGCAACGAGAACGGCTTCCCGGTAGCCCTCGGTGTCATCCGTGATGTTGAGGCTCCTACCTACGATGCTGCCGTCAACCAGCAGATTGAAGAGGTAAAGGGCAGGAAACCTTACCACAATTTCATGGAGATGCTGGAGACGAACGACATCTGGGAAGTGCAGTAGGCTTGTTTTATTTCCCCTGTAAGTCAGGGATATAGCAGAGGGCATTCTGTCCTAAAAACATAATAGGAGGTCGACACTGATTGCAGGTGTTTACCTCCTTTATGTTTTCTGCTCTATTTGAATGTCGTACTTCCTGTTCTTCTTTTGTCTCACACTCCATGAAGTCTATGCTATACCCCAGGATCAGTAGATATTTTTGTGGAATCCAAACTCGTTCGATTGATAAAAAAGTTCCTCTGAAAATTATAGTGGAAGGATGCTGACAATAAGGATAAAACTGCCGACTATTTACAACGAAAGTTTATTTTTGATTTGCTGTCACTTTTAACATTCTTCATGATCGCATTGCGTATCAGCTTGTTATACATTTCTAAAGCGTGACGGCAGTGACAGGAAAAGGATTTTACGGCTGATCTGTCACAAGCGTATCTGCGATGGGCAAACTGCTTCTGTCCGGGCATTATAATGCCTGATGCCGTTCGTGCCGGGTCTTGACACCGATGGTGAATACCATCAAAACCAATGGTGTTTACCCTCAACACACTGACAGGAAATGATCAGAGTAGGGGATTACTGTTGTAGCGGTTGCATTATAGTAAGGCGTAAATGACAATCCCCATTGATCATCTACTGATTCATAAATATACAGTATATACAAAAAGGATTAGATATGCTTTCCTGCCCGCAATCAAACTGAATCTGAGCGGATGGAAAAGAATATCCAATCCTTCTTATGTTATTATTCTGACCTGTATCAGTGTCTCTGGCTCTCCATCGATACTATCTTCTGTGTTTTCTCCTGCTCTTTTTCCTGTAATTACCGGAGGATTCTGAAGCGGCCTGCTTTGCCTTCAACGGACGACCATCGTCAAGTGTGAAGTCGAGCTGGCGGCGTTCCAGATCGGCTTTTGCCACCTGAATACGGACAGGATCACCGAGCTGGTAGACGTGATGGCGGCGTCGGCCGACGAGACGGTAGTTTTTCTCGTCGAACTCATAATAGTCATCATCGAGGTCACGCATCGGTATCATGCCTTCGCAGTGGTTCTCGTCAATCTCCGCATAGATGCCGAAGCTCTGGATGCCGGAGATGTGTGCATCGTAGCATTCACCGATGTGATCGCCCATGAACTCCACCATCTTGTACTTGATGGAATCGCGTTCCGCATTCTGTGCGACAAGTTCCATGTCCGAGCAATGCTCGCACAGCTCCTCATAATGCTCCTTGTTGGCAGACCGCCCGCCCTGCTGATAACGGGTTATCAGGCGGTGGACCATCGTGTCGGGATAGCGGCGGATCGGCGAGGTGAAGTGGGTGTAATAGTCAAAGGCCAGCCCGAAGTGTCCGATGTTGTGCGTGGTGTACTTCGCTTTCATCATCGAACGGAGCGCGATCATCTGTATCACTTTCGCCTCACGCTTGCCCTGTACCTCGTCCATCAGCTTGTTCAGCGCACGGGCAGTAGCTCCCTTGGTGCCGGACGACTTGAGTTTGTAACCGAACTTGGCAGTAAACTCGCGCAGATTCTCAAACTTCTGCGGGTCGGGATTGTCGTGGACACGGTAAGGAAGGGTCTTCGCTTTCTTTCCTTTCTTCGTCATTCCGATGCTTTCGGCCACAGTCTTGTTGGCCAGAAGCATGAATTCTTCGATGAGTTTATTTGCATCTTTCGACCGTTTGAAGTAGCAGCGGATGGGCTTCCCTTTCTCATCCACGTCGAAGTGAAGCTCTTCCGAGTCGAACTTGACGCTCCCTTTCTTGAAGCGGTGGGCCCGGAGAAGTTTCGCAAGCCGGTCGAGCGTGATTACCTCTTCGGCATATTCGCCCTTGTAACCGGCTTTCCCGGGCTTCGGAGCAGGTTCGCCCGTTCCGTCGACGACACCGTTGTCTTCAAGCAGCTGCTGTGCCTCTTCATAGGCATAACGGCGGTTCGACTTGATGACGGTATGCACGATGCGGTAGGCCTTCACGTTGGCCTCCTCGTCCAGGTTGAAGATGCAGCTGAAAGCGAGCTTTTCCTCGTCCGGACGGAGCGAACAGATGAAGTTGCACAGCCGCTCTGGAAGCATCGGAATGGTGCGGTCGACAAGATAGACCGACGTTGCCCTCTGCTGTGCCTCACGGTCGATGATGTCGCCTTCTTTCACGTAATGCGACACGTCGGCAATGTGTACGCCCACTTCCCACAGTCCGTTTTTCAGTTTCCGGATAGAGAGCGCATCATCGAAGTCCTTTGCATCCTTCGGATCTATCGTACAGGTCCACACGTCCCGGAAGTCTTCACGCTCCTTGAAGTCCTGTTCCGTGATTTCAGCACTGATTTTCTCGGCGGCCTGTTCCACCCGTTTCGGATACTTGTAAGGCAGTCCGTACTGGGCAAGGATGGTGTTCATTTCCACATCATTGTCACCGGCTTCGCCCAGCACATCCACCACTTCGCCCACAAGGTTCTTATGGTCGGCGTCCGGCCACTTGGTAATCTTCACCAGGGCACGGTCGTCTGTCTTCCCGCCTTTCAGTTTCTTCTTTGGAATCAGGATGTCATGAATGAAGAGGTTCTCCTGTGTTACGAGGAAGGCAATGTCCTTCTCGACCCGCAACCTTCCTACGAAGGTGTCTTTCTTCCGTTGCAGAATCTCGATGACCATTGCCTCCTTTATATGGTTCTGGCGGCGAGCCATGAACTGCACCTTTACATGATCGCCGTTCAAGGCAGCCATGGAATTGCGCTCCGAGACGAAGACCGGCGTACCACCGTCGTCTGGGAGAAATGTATTCTTGCCGTTCGCCTTGCGGATGAAGGTTCCTTCCTGCACCTGTCCTTTGGTGTTCAGCGTGTAAGCAGTTTCGCCTACCTTTGACAGAAAGTCGTCCCATGCCATTTCCTCCATCACGTCTATTGCCAGCATCTTGGCCGGATGTGTTTTCAGTTTCAGTGCATGGAATATCTGTTTGAAGCTGAATGTCTCGTCGGGTTGTGACTGGAAGAAGGCCGTCAGCTTCTCCGAAAGCTGTTTCTTGGTCAGTCGCCTGCTGTCTTTCTTTTCTTTCCTCATAGTGGAATCAATTGTTTGAACCCAAGTCACAGGTCTGTCTGGAGACATCCGTAACAGCCATGGATAATTTTGTCCGAAGCAATTGGAAGAAACTGCCAGTAAGTCGGCTGTAACCTGTTGCTGTACATGCAAAATACATGAAAGGCGTAACTTGAGTTTTGTTATTCTCCACAAAGTAACGAAAAAGTTTGTATCTTTGCAAACGTTTGCAACGAATTTTTCAATGAAAAAGGTATTAATAACAGGTGCATCAGGCTTCATCGGCTCCTTTATCGTAGAAGAAGCACTGCGGAAAGGCATGGAAACATGGGCGGTAGTCCGCCGTACTTCCTCACGGAAATACCTGCAGGATGATCGCATTCATTTCATAGAACTGGATTTCTCATCCGCCGACAAGCTAAAGGAACAGCTCTCTGGACATCAGTTTGACTATGTAGTCCATGCCGCCGGCGTGACGAAGTGTCTGGACAGGGCAGACTTCTTCCGTGTCAACCGTGACGGTACCCGAAACTTCGTGCAGGCACTCCAGGAGCTTAACCAGCCTTTGGAGCGTTTCGTCTTCCTATCGAGCCTCAGCATCTTCGGTGCTGTCCGGGAACAGCAACCCTATAAGGAAATTGAGCCTACAGATACACCGCAGCCTAACACGGCGTATGGAAAGAGCAAGCTGGAAGCAGAGTCATCGCTTCCTTCTTCCTTCCCTTATGTCATCCTGCGCCCGACCGGCGTATACGGACCCCGTGAGAAAGACTATTTCCTGATGGCGAAAAGCATCAAGGGACACATCGACTTTGCCGTGGGCTACCGGCAACAGGACATCACCTTCGTCTATGTAAAGGATGTCGTGCAGGCCGTCTTCCTTGCTCTTGACCATGGAAAGACGGGCAGTGCCTACTTCCTGAGCGACGGGAACGTCTACCAGAGCACTGCTTTCAGCGACCTTATCCACGAGGAGTTAGGCCGTCCGTGGTGGATTCGCATCACGGCTCCAATATGGGTACTGCGTATTGTCACCTTCTTAGGCGACCTCATCGGAAAGCTCACTGGTAAGATTTCAGCTTTGAACAACGACAAATACCAGATCCTGAAGCAGCGTAACTGGCGTTGCAACATCCGTCCTGCGATTGAGGAATTAGGCTATAAGCCGGAGTATGACCTCAAGCAGGGTGTGAAGGAAACAATCGAATGGTATAAGAAAGAAGGGTGGTTATAAAGAAACCAGTGGGATAATCCTTAAAAGACTGTGATTATTGACTAAAGGATATTGGATTATCGGGCTAATGAGTCTTATCAGCCTTGATAGCCCGGTAACAGCAGAACAATGAAACGATTCATCATAGACTTATTCAAATTAGAAAAGCATCCCGTAAAGGGACTCATGACATGCGAATGGGTGGTAATGGCTTACCTGTTGCTGACACTCATCATCACGCTCTTCATGTACACCAGCATGGACAACCCGCAGGCGATGATCTTCGGACGGCTGCGTATCGTTGCACTGACGGCTGCCATGTGGATTGTCTATCGTATAGCTCCTTGCCGGCTGACCCGCTTCGCACGTGTCGGCGTACAGTTGGGACTGCTTGCCTGGTGGTATCCGGACACCTTTGAAATCAACCGACACCTGCCCAACCTCGACCATGTCTTCGCCACCTGGGAGCAACATCTCTTCGGATGCCAGCCAGCACTGCTCTTCTCAAAGGCTTTGCCGGGACATCTCTTCAGCGAATTGTTCGACATGGGATATGCCGCCTATTACCCGATGATAGCCGCGACAGCCGTCTATTACTTCGGATGGAAATACCGGGAATTCAACCGGGCAGCCTTCATTATCCTGGCTTCCTTCTTTATCTATTACGTTGTCTTCATATTCGTGCCTGTTGCCGGCCCTACCTTCTACTACAAGGCTGTGGGCTTACAGAACGTCACAGCAGGCATCTTCCCTGATGTGCATGATTTCTTCAACCATCATCAGGACTGTCTCCAAAGTCCAGGATATACTGACGGTATCTTCTATCACCTCGTTGAAGATGCCAAAGCAGCCGGCGAACGTCCTACAGCAGCTTTCCCAAGTTCGCACGTCGGTGTAAGCACCATCTGTATGCTGCTTCTCTGGCACGACCGCAACTACAGGCTCCTGGCTGTCCTGGCACCGTTCTATCTTCTCCTTTGCTGTGCCACGGTCTATATTCAGGCACATTACCTTATTGATGCCATTGCCGGATTCATCACCGGATGCCTGCTCTTCGTTATCCTCCTGCGGCTCTCACACCCGATGATAAATAAGAAATAAAAGGATGATGATATAAACTTTCTTCTAAAATGGTATGCACTGTCTGAGCAGAATACCATCCTGCAGTGTGATAAAAACTGCCTCAAGGTTTATATATTCTCTTTGCCTGTCTCAGTCGAGTGACACAATCTTGATCGTGTTGTCCCGACTGAGGAATCTTAATGCTTGCAAAGTTACACAATTTTAAAGCCGTTTCCAAATTTTATTGTCAATTGTCGTGAGAAATTTTCCCACGGTTTGATTATTGGAACAGTCTGTCTCTTGTGGATAGTCCTGCTTGTTATATGAATTCAGAGGTATGGAACAAAGCAGGAAATACAGGAAAATGGATTGTCTTCATTCCCATTCATTTTCTTTTCACCCATCCACCCCTGAACCATCTTATACCATCATTCTTCTTTGGAACCATTTGTGGAAAACAGGGTCGGTTATTTTCAGTTCTTCTCCTTCCTTTTCTATCAGGTCACGTTCCAGAAGGGCTGTCTTCAGCCGGTTCACATTGGAATAGCTGCCTAAATGGTACTTCTCCCGGACTTCCGACAGTGTAAAATTCTTTGTGACGCCGGCGCAGATTGCACGCAGGAAGTTAAGCTGATATCCTGAGAGCGGCTCCACCATCTGCATGAAAAGCACTTCATTCGTAGCAAGAAGATCCTCCGAAGCCTGTTTTATGTCCGCCTTGTCCACACGCTCCCCTTCCTCTTTCTGTGTATAAACAAGCCAGGACAACTGCTGTACATAAGCCGAATAATTGTCCGTGAATCTGCAGATTTCTTTTGCCAGAGCTGTGCTGATGGTCCTTTTGCCGTCTGCAAAGTGGCTGACAATATATTCCACCCATTCGGCCGTCGGAATCTTGTCCAATGCTATCAGGTCGCCGAACTGATAGAAAGGCATACTGTGGTGCAGGAAGATGCTGCCCATCAAGTGATGCTTACTACCGAAAAGACAGTAGGACACGTGCTGCTGGTGCTGCCAGACACTCCTCAGCCGTGCCTGTACCTGTTTGCTGTCGGCCATTTCGCCTATCTGCTGGAATTCATCTATGCAGACGACGATACGTTTTCCTTTCCTCACGGCAATCTTCTCGACCATTCCGAGCACCTCTTCAGGCGTATGCGTCTTCGGCGTTATCCCTAAAGAAATGGCAAAATCGCTGTTCGGTTCAGGGCTGAAGGAAATCCGCGGTGTAAGTCTGTACAGGAAGTCCCGGGCTTCTTCAAGCCACATGCTCCGCTGCGAAGCGGTCTGCTTCAATACTTCCGATGCCAGCCTGTTGTAAAAGTCGTACTCACTTTTACAGCCGAAGATGTCCAGATAAACCGTAAGGATGTTGTCGTCCGGGTCGAGTCTGCCACACACGTGTTTCACCAGGGAAGTCTTTCCCAACCGTCGCGGGGACATCAGTATGACGTTGATGCCGCCCCTGAAATCATTCAGGAGCCGTTTTGTTTCCTGCGACCTTCCAATGAAGTTGTAGTCGGAGACCGCCACACCATAAACAAATTTCCTGCACATGACATTACGTTTTCAGTTTGTTTTACGAATGCAAATATAGTAATAAAACGGCAATCACACAAGCAGGTGTCACACAATTTTGTGTGACACCTGCTTGTGTGATTGCCAATATGCTTTCTACAAGATAGTTACATATATTCTTCCATGACTTTACATACCGCCGCCGGCACCCATTCCCATACCGTTCATCTGCTGGTCGTTCTTCTTCTCCTGGAAGTCGTTCGAAATGTTGCTCTTGTGTGTCTGGAACTGCTTCTTGGTGTTTCCGAAGTTCCAGGTGACGGTCAATGCCACCTGCTGGGCAGGAATCCGGATGTTCATACGGTTCTCGAAGCCGGCTCCACGGCTGTACTGGCTGATCTTGATCTTGCCCGTCAGCGGTACGAAATACATCAGACTGATGTCGAGCTTGTCCTTGACAAGACTCTTCGAAAGTGATGTGTTGAACATATTGAAGCCGCCGTTATACCCCTGCAGGGAATATTTCTTCGTCAGTCCACCCACGAACATACTCCATTTCAGTTTCCACGGCAAGGTCTGCTGCAGTCCCAGGAATCCCGTGGCCTGCCATCCATGGCTGTGTTCGCCCAGCTGGTTGGAACGGATGTCACCGTAATCGACTCCTCCGTTGAACATGATACGGGTCTTCGGCGTGAGGGCATAGTTCATGAAAGTAGTGAAATTCGTCCAGCGGCTGCGTACGATATTGCCGTAGGTAGTGTTCAGAACCGTTCCGTCCATGAAGGAATACTGCTCGATCTGGTTGTTGGCAAACGATTCTCCCAACGTCATGTTGACCATGAACTTCGGTGTGAAGTAGTTGAAGACAAAACTTATATTATGGCTTTTCTCAACGGCCAGATCCGGGTTGCCATAACTCAGCACCGTCGGGTTGGAACGGTCGACATACGGGTTGAGATAGCTGATTCCGGGGCGGGTGATGCGCATTCCGTAGTTCACACCGATGTTGAATCCTGCCGAGATATTATAAGTAAGACTGGCCGACGGCACCAGATTACCGTAGTTCTTCTTGAAGTCGCTGCCCCGACCGACGATGAACTCCACGTTCTCCCATGTATGTTCATAGCGCAGGCCGGCCTTTGCTCCGAACTTGCCCAGCGTCGCACTGTATTCGGCATACTCGGCAAGAATGTTCTGGGTGTTCTTGTAATTGACGCTGTTGGCTGCATTGTAGACCTCGTTTCCGCCCGTGATGTCATAGTACTTTGAATCAGACGAGTTACGACGGGAGATGAACTTCAGGCCGGCATTCAGCGTCTGTCCCTTGCCCAGCGGCGTGGTGAAGTCCGCCTGTACCGTATGTTCCGTACCCCGTGTCTTCGCCTCGGAGTAGAGGTCGTGCAACGGAATGGTCACATTGCCCGGTATCGGGTCGTAGACACGGCGGTTGTCGTTCTCCGCCGGAGAGGTTGTGAAAAGATAGCTCAGCATCAGGCTGCTTGTACGCTCTTTGTTGAAGAAACGCTGGTAGTCCACGCTTCCGTTGAAGCTCGTGTTGGTGTTCTCCATCGTCATCTCGTTGCCGTAGGAGAAGCCCGCAGCTCCGTATGGACCGCCTGAGAAACGTGTCAAAGGATGCCCGTCGTTCTTCATAGAGAAAGAAGTAAGCCCTACGGAGGCACCGATGTTGCTCATCGAGTCAAGTTCATATCCCAGGCTGATGCTGTTCATCGTGAACGGGATGCGTGTATGCCCTTCCTGCCAGTAGTCCATGCGTGACCCGTCGGCGGAGGTACGGTTGATTTCCGTTACAGTCCCGTTGATCAGGGCCTTACTGTACATGACGTTGGCACTGTAGGTAAGTTTTCCCTGCTGTCCGCTCAGGAAGCCTGAGGTGCGCCATCCCTTGCTGCTTGCCGTGAGGCTTACATTGCCGTTGTAGCCGTTCATCTTCACCTTGCCCTGACCGTCGGCATGGTTCATGACGATGTTCAGCACACCGCCGACACCTTCCGCATCGTATTTTGCTCCCGGGTTCGTAACCACCTCTATCGATTTCACGGCCGATGCCGGCATCGACTTGAATATCTGTGACGGGTTGGCCGAGAACATCACGTTGGGTTTTCCGTCCACATAGACCTTGAAGGAACTCTGGCCGTTGACGGTGATATTGTCCTGTCCGTCGACCGTCACCATCGGGACTTTGCGAAGCATATCGAGTACCGTGTTCGTCTTGGCATCGTTGTCGGCCTGTACATCATACGACATCTTGTCGGTCTCCATCTTCACCAGCGGCTTCTGTGCCACCACCTCAACGCCTTTCAGCTGCTTGGCATCGTCCTGTATAAGAAGCTGTCCGAGGCTGATCGTGCCGCCTGCCGCCGTCAGCTGTACCTTGCGTACGATTTCCTTGCGCCCCATCGAGCTGAAAGAGATGAGGTAACTGCCCTGTCCGGTCACTTTCTGGGCGAACTTCCCATCCTGTCCCGTGACCGACATGGCTACCGGCTTCTCGCTTTTTCTGCCTTTGTAGACTCTGATTGTAGCGAACGGCTCTCCCTCATGGGTCAGAGAATCGAGCAGCTCGCCCGATACGGTTGTCGTCTGCCCCTGTGCAGCCATGGCGACCGCCAGCAATACGTAAGTGAGTAAAAACTTACCAATTTTCATAATAACATTCCTTTATGGGTGTAGCGGTTATAGCATTGCTCCTCACACCCGGATTATCAATGGATATATAATATTTTCCCAGAATCGACTTTCAAGATAAATCGACTTTTATAAATGAATGAACACTACCGATACCAAACTATTATAGTGTACTATCTGTATAAGACACTGCAAAGATAGATTGAATATTTCATACATGCAAGTTTTTTGCCGGAAAAATCCATATCCGGAAGAAATTAATTGTTTTCATTTCTTGATTCACATTATTATATGGATGAAACCCTTTCGTATCTGACGAGAACAGGGGCATGGAAAAGCCGACCGGAGCATTTCAGCGGAACGGCAACAGGGGATAGAACCGGAAACTTGTCCAGTGGCCAGGCGACATACGCCGGAGCTTAGAATTAAGGTATGTTCTGAAAAATCCATGTTGGATTTTCGTCAACAGGCCCCATTGTCAGTTCTTTGTCTCTTTTAGAACCTGCCCTGGAAGATTCGCATCTTGAGCTATGACGGAAAAAGAAAATACTTTACATTACGAACCGTTGAAACAGCTGTTCAGTATCATCAGGACTATCGTAAAAACAGAAGAGGCAGACGGACTGTTTTGCAGTCAGGCATCACTTGCAAAAGAAGTAACGCCTGATTGAGGTTCAAGTGATGCTTACTTGGACTCCAAGTAACGCCCACTTGCACGCCGATCAGGCCTCTTTTCCTATACTGTTTCTATATGTCTGTGTTTAAGTTTGTTACGGAAACTTCATGCAGAAGTGTTCATCTGCTGTAGGATTGCGAGACCAGCCTTGGGATGAAAGCATGTAGGGACCCGTGACAAGGCTGTTTTTTCTTCGGCTGGAAAAGTCAGGAATCTTTACATTACGGAATAACGGTCATCGTGTGGATGGTTTTTCGGCATATTCCTGCTTTATCAGTGATGCGGTAAAATTTAGTCCCCCGCTTGTGGATTCCTTGTCTGTAAAGGATTCAGAACGGTCTTTTGTCTTTTCTGATTTGAAAAGGACAGGCTTTTTCCCAGCCTCAAAAACGGCATGGCTGTGAATGTCGGTAGTCGTCTCTTTTCCCAAGTCGTGGATTTCATTTTCCGATACCGGTCCGGCTGACCCGTCGTCAAATATAATAGCCGCCGTTATGCAGCGGATTTGACCTGTTGCTTCTGACACACCCTCATCTGTAGCATTCTTGTTTCAATAGATCATTTCTTTGCCTTTCCGTAGGTGTACCTTTCCGTCTACTTCCTCGAAGTACTCGTTGAAGCGGGCACGTGTCCGCTTCCACCGGTTGTGGCTCCAGAGATAAATCTCGGGCTGCCGGCGGATGGACTTCTCAAGTTCCTGGAAGTAGAGATCGGTTATTTCGTACTCAGACAGGTCTTTTGTCTCTTTGCGGATAATGTGGAATTCGCAGTTGTAATGGCCTCGGCGGGTGCGTGTCACGTCGCCATAGACGAAGACCTGCCGGGTGTGCTTCACGATTCGTTCCGCTCCGGTGAGTACTGGTGTTTCCTGGTTCAGGAACTTTATCCAGTGGTGTATGTTCCACCAGAAGGGTGTCTGGTCAGAGATATAGCCCACGACAACCGGCTTGCCTGTACGTCCGAACTGGATGATCTTGCGCAGAGACTCCTGCATGGGGATGCAGTGTGCGCCGTGCCGCTCGCGTACGAACTTGAAAAGGCGGTCGAAGTATTCGTTTTCCAGAGGGTGGTAGAGCTGGCAGCAGATGGAGTCTTCTACCCAGTAGGGCAGTGAAGTAATCCATTCCCAGTTGCCGAGATGGCCCAGATAAACGGCAACGGATCTGCCCTCGGACAGGAGTCTGTTCAGTTCTTCCGTACCTGTGAAGGTCATCCGCTCTATCAGCTGTTCCCGGCTCATGGTCATGAGCTTGAACGTCTCTACGACGTAATCGCAGAACCAGTGGTAGAAGCCTTGCTCTATGCGGCGCAGTTCCGCATCGGTCTTCTCGGGAAAGCTGTTCCGGAGGTTCTTTCCTATCACTTTGTGGCGGTATTTCACGATATGCGCCATAATCAGATAGAAGACATCAGAGAACAGGTACAGCACCGGGAAAGGCAGGAGTGCCAGCAGATACCAGAAGCCGTAGGCAAGGAGATAAAGGGTCTTGTAAAGGGCTTTCTTCATTAGAATTGCGGGTTGTTGACCGTGGGATGAAGTCGGTCGTGTACCATCCGGTACATATACTGATAGATGATGGCTTTCAGTTCCTGTTCCATCTTGGCCTGTTCGGGTACGTGTCCGAGGAGGTTACGGCGCATCAGCGGGTCGGTGACACGGTAGATGGCCTTCGTCTGCCGGCCGTCCCATTGGAGCACGTAGCCGTATCTAACGTACTGGTAGATGCCGTTCAGATAGTTCACCGCCCATGTCTTCTTCGCCGGCGTGTGCAGCAGATCGATGCCGAAGGACAGGTAAGGACCGGCATTATAACCGATGTGGTTCAGCAGTGTCGGCATGATGTCGATCTGCTGTGCCACGCCGTCTACACGTCCTGGCTTTATTTCTCCGGATGGATCATATATAATAATAGGTGAGCAGAAACCGCCGATGTCGGTCATGTACTGCTCATGGTCGCTCTGGTTGGTGTGGTCGCTCGTGAGTACGAAGATGGTGTTCTTGAACCAGGGCTGCTTGCTGGCAGAGGCAAAGAACTTGCCGATCGCCATGTCTGTATAGCGGATGCACTTCTGGATAGGGAGGTGTTCCTCCTTGAAGACATCTTTGTATTTCTCCGGTACGACAAAGGGGTCGTGGCTGGAGACGGTGAAGAGAGCGGTCATGAACGGCTGCTTCATCTCGCCCATTTTCGTGCAGTAGTATTGCAGGAACGGCTCGTCCCAGATGCCCCAGTTGCCGTCGAAGTCCTTGTCGCCGCCGAAGCGAGGGTCTTCGTCATAGTCCTGCCGGCCGTAATACTTCTGGAAGCCGATTTTGTTGGCAAAGGCAAGGAATCCCATCGAACCGCGGTTGGCACCATGGAAGAAGGCCGTCTCGTAGCCCCACTTGCTGAGCAGACCGGGCAGACCGGTATAGTCGTTCATCGAAGCCGGCGTGAGGATGAAGGGTTCGCCGAAGCGTGGTATGCTGCAGAGAATGGACGGCATGCCGTCAATGCTTTTCCGTCCGTTGCAGTACGAGAAGCGATAGACGAGGCTTTTGTCGATGAGCCGGTCTACATTCGGTGTGTATCCCTTGTATTTGCCGCCGAAGAAATCGCGGTTGAAGCCGCCGATGTATTCTCGTCCGAAGCTCTCGACAATCAGGATCACGATGTTCTTCTTGTTCGGAAGGCGTACTCCGGAAGCAGGGGCTGGAGCCTTGTACTGCATCCAGTGGACAGGATTGTAGACTTCACGTGCAGCCGCCAGGGAGGGGAAGTAGTCGGGAACGACAAAGTCCGCCTTGCCTATCGTGCGAATAAGGGCAAAGGGGGTGTTGAGCACCAGGGCGCAGTCTGTAGGCCGTTCCACGTACTGGTTGGCGTTGCTGATGGTGATCGGGCGCACTCCCGACTGCAGACCGCCTCGGCAACCGGCCACTGTCAGGACGGCAGCGACCACCAGGCACACAAACAATTGCGCCGCATAGGCCGACCGCTGGCGCAGGCTTTTATAGCTGCTGTGGTCAGTACGTGGCATTACATATAACTTATTGGCAAGCCATAGAACGAAGATGAAAATCAGGATAAGGTACCAGTGGGTGACAGCATTGTGAAACAGGATGCCGGCGATGTTGTTTTCGTTGTCGAACTCACGGAACACGCTGGTCGTGGTGCGGCGCAGCGTGAAAGGGAAATACACCGAATCGGCAAGGTTGATGGCGAGTGACAGGGCGTTCACAACCATGAACACCCATTTGCAGATCCTGTGATAGACCGGGTTTTCCTTTCTCCAAAGCGGGAAAAGCATCAGGACGATGTAGAGAATGTGGGTGTAGAAGATGGCTGTCGTATCGAAAAGAAGGCTTCCGCGCACCCACATCCAGAGCGAAGAAGCCGACAGTCCGTCAACGAAATAACTGTAGTTGACAACGAAATAAACCAGTCGTGCCACAAAGAAGATACAGTAAGCCAGCAGCAGGTTAAGCACCAATGCTATCGGCGAGCCGTATGTGGACTTCAATAAACGTTTCATTTGCAATCTTCCTGTTCCTTGTCTTATATTTCCTGCATATCGTGCAGTTTCTTGTAATAGCCGTCCAGTGCCATCAGTTCGTCGTGTGTCCCGCGCTCCACGATTTCGCCTTCTTGCATCACGCATATCTCGTCTGCATTCTTGATGGTGGACAGCCGGTGGGCGACGGCTATGGTGGTTCGGGTCTTCATAAGCTTGTAGAGCGCATCCTGCACAAGCCGTTCGCTCTCGGTATCGAGGGCCGACGTGGCTTCGTCCAGGATGAGAATAGGCGGGTTCTTGAGAATGGCACGGGCGATGCTGACACGCTGGCGCTGTCCGCCGGAGAGGCGTCCGCCACGGTCGCCGATGTTGGTATCGTATCCTTTCTCGCTGTGAAGGATAAATTCGTGGGCGTTGGCAATCTTCGCCGCTTCGACGATGGCCTCGTCTGTGGCATTGACACCGAAGGAGATGTTGTTCTTGAAACTGTCGTTGAAGAGGATTGCCTCCTGGTTTACGTTGCCGATGAGCTGCCGCAGGTCGTGTACGCCCAGGTCCTTGATGTTGATGCCGTCGATGAGAATCTCACCTTTCTGCACGTCGTAGTACCGTGGGATGAGGTCGAGCAGGGTAGACTTCCCGCTGCCGCTCTGTCCCACTAGGGCGACCGTCTTGCCCTTTGGAATGACGAGGTTGATGTCCTTCAGCACCCATTGAAGCACCGGATTGCCGTCACTGTCCTTTCCGTCAGCATAGGCAAAGCTGACGTGTCGGAACTCAATCTCATGCTGGAACGACTTGATGTGTATGGGATTCTCCGGGTCATGTATCGTCACTTCGGCCTTGAGAATCTTGTCCACACGCTCCATGGAGGCAAGTCCCTTGGGAATGTTGTAGCCTGCGCGGGAGAACTCCTTGAGCGGGTTGATGATGCTGTAGAGGATGACAAGATAGTAGATGAAGGTCGGTCCGCTGATAATCGGGTACTGTCCAAGGACGAGCGTACCGCCGAACCAGAGGACGACGACGATCATCACCGTCCCGAGGAACTCGCTCATCGGGTGTGCCAGCTGCTGGCGGATGTTCACTCGCATGATGTCGTTGCGGTACTGGGAGTTGACCTTGTCAAAGCGTTCGTTCATCAGTTCTTCCGCACAGAACGCCTTGATGACCCTCAGTCCGCCCAAGGTCTCTTCCACCTGGCTCATGGTGTCGCTCCACAGTGTCTGCGCCGTGATGCTGTTCTGCTTCAGCTTCCTGCCGACAAAGCCCATGAACCAGCCGAAGACGGGCACGAAGACGAGCGTGAAGAGCGTCAGCTGCCAGGAGATGATCAGCAGGGTGGTGAAGTAAATGACGATGAGGACGGGGTTCTTGAAGAGCATATCAATGGAAGACATGATGGAACCGTCAATCTCCTGTACGTCACCGCTCATGCGGGCGATGATGTCTCCCTTCCTCTCCTCGCTGAAGAATCCCAGTGAAAGGGATGTGATCTTCTCGTAGAGCTGGTTGCGGATGTCGCGGACCACGCCCGTCCGGATGGGGATGATTGAGGCCGATGACAGGAAGTAGGCTCCTGTCTTCAGGAATGTCATGAAGGCAAGGACCAGACCGATGGCCAGCAGCACTGTTGTCGGTCCCCAGCTCGTGATGTAAATCTGTGTATAATAATCCGCATTGTTCGACAGTACCTCTTTGAAGGACCCCTCGCTCCATGCCATGATGCGTGTCGCTCCCGTTCCGGCATCCACCTTGAAGAGAATCTGCAGAAGCGGTATGAGCGTTGCAAAGGAGAAGATATTGAGCAATGCCGACAATATATTGAAGATGATTGACAGCACCAGGTACTTCTTGTAAGGCGGTACGAACCTAAGTAATACGTGTATGAATTCCCTCATAGGTACTTGAATTAGCCGGTGCAAATGTAGTTATTAAAAGTAAAACCGCAAAATAGTTCTGCGTTTTTGTCCTTATATATAAGCTATGTTTACACTTCTTCACCAAAAAGCGTGGCACTGGTAGACCCTGTGATGCGTACACGGACCGTCTCGCCGATGTGGTGACCGCCGCGTGCAATGACCACCGCCTTGTTCTGCGGCGTGCGTCCCATGAGCTGTTCGCGGCTCCGTTTGCCGAAGCGTTCGATGAGAATGTCAAACTCTCTGCCTTCGTCCTTCCTGTTCTGTTCGGCCGAGATTTCCGTCTGGAGGCGTATCAGCTCGTTCAGACGGCGTATCTTCTCGTCTTCGGGCACATTGTCGGGCAGATGCCTGGCTGCGTAAGTCCCCGGCCGCTCGGAGTATTTGAACATGAAGGCAGAGTCGAATCCCACCTCACGCATCAGCGAGAGTGTCTGCTGGAAGTCTTCTTCCGTCTCGTTGTGATAGCCGATGAAGATGTCGGTTGTCAGGCCACAGTCGGGGACAAGGCGGCGGATGGCGGCCACCTTCGCCAGATAATCTTCACGGGTGTACTTGCGGTTCATCAGCTTCAGAACGTTGTTGCTGCCGCTCTGTGCCGGAAAATGGATGTGATTGCAGAGGTTCGGTTCGGCTGCTATCGCTTCGACGATGTCCTCCGTCATGTCTTCCGGATTCGACGTAGTGAACCGCACACGCATATTCGGCACGCTCTGGGCCACCTTGCGGAGCAGTTCGGCGAACGACGTCCCGTTCTCCGGCCGTCTGCCGTTCGGCAGCAGTCCGTAGGAGTTGACGTTCTGCCCCAGCAGCGTGACCTCCTTGAAGCCCTTGTCGTGCAGGTCGTGTACCTCCTTCAGGATGCTTTCCACGTCGCGCGAGCGTTCACGGCCACGGGTGAAGGGCACGATGCAATAATGGCAGAAGTTGTTGCAGCCGCGCATGATGCTCACGAAGCCGGACACCCTGTTGCCGCCGATGCGCTGCGGTACGACATCACGGTAGGTCTCGGTGGTCGACAGCTCGATGTCCATCGCATTCATTCCGTTCTCGCACTGTGCGATCATGTCGGGCAGGTTGAGGTAGGAGTCGGGGCCGCATACCAGGTTAGCGTGGTGATTCTGTATAAGGTCGTCCCGCACACGCTCTGCCATGCATCCCAGTACGCCCAGTATCAGTCTGCGGCCTTTCTTCTGCTCGGCATGCAGGGCTTCCAGCCGGTGGTAGATCTTGTTCTCCGCATTCTCGCGTACAGAACAGGTGTTGAGGAAGATGGCGTCGGCCTCCTCCTCATTCTCGCATACGTCGTAGCCGGCCATCTTCATGACGGAGGCCACGACCTCGGAATCAGCCACGTTCATCTGGCATCCGTATGTCTCAATATATAGTTTCTTCATTCTTGTGTTATCTTGCGAATAATCAGCACGCAAAGGTACGAAAAATATTGTAGACGGCCGAAGACCGTTCTGACTATTTGGATATCAGCATGATAAAGTTCCTTGTAAAGTTCCTCTCTGCATTGCAGGCACAGACAAAGGCTCTTCCGTTAAATGCGCATACAGGAAATTAAACAGCGGTTTGTAGTATGCGGCAGATGCCGGCGTTATGTATCTGCGGCAACCGAACCCGAATAGCTGTCAGGACTGTCCGGCAGACATCTGCCGTGCAAGTCGGCCATCAGCGTCTTACTGCTGACATCGACAGGACTGAACAGGCCTTTCCTACAGATGTGCTGAGGCCCGTCACATATTGTGCTGACGGCAGGCACCTGTCGTGTTGACGGCCCGCACACTTACAATCTGTTGCCCGAACGGAGACAGCCTGCGGCCGGAGAAGAGCTGTGCCGGCGCAGCTTATCCGGGCAGAGAGGCTTGTTTTTCCGAAGGCAATGCGGAATTGTCCGTTTAAAAGAGATTATGCATGGAAAACAAAGGAAGGTTCTGGAAATTACGCATTGAACCTTCATGGTACCGGAAAGGCAATGGGTTGGCTCCCTTGTCTTCTGACCAACTTCTTGCTTTCCTATAACCTCTATGTGAGATAAAAAATGTAACTTTGCAGAATGTAAAAAGGAGAACAGAATATGATTTTACTGAGTTTTGATACGGAAGAGTTCGATGTACCCCGTGAACACGGCGTGGACTTCTCGCTCGGAGAGGGCATGAGGGTGTCTGTTGAAGGTACGGCCCGCATCCTCGATATACTGCATGAGAACGGTGTCCAGGCCACCTTCTTCTGCACAGGCAACTTTGCGGAGCAGGCACCGGAAGTGATAGAACGCATCAGGAAAGAGGGACACGAAGTGGGATGTCATGGTGTCGACCACTGGCGGCCACAGTCGGATGATGTCTTCCGGTCCAAGGAAATCGTCGAGCGCATCGCCGGTGTGAAGGTTGCGGGTTACCGTCAGCCCCGTATGTTCCCCGTATCTGACGCAGATATCGAGCAGGCCGGCTTCCTTTACAACTCGTCGCTCAATCCCGCTTTCATCCCCGGCCGCTACATGCATCTTACCACGCCGCGCACGTGGTTCATGCGGGGTCCGGTAATGGAGATACCCGCCAGCGTCAGTCCCCGTCTGCGCATCCCGCTCTTCTGGCTGGCACTGCACAATTTCCCCGAGTGGTTCTATCACCGCCTCGTGCGCCAGGTGCTGCGCCGTGACGGCTACTTCATGACTTATTTCCATCCCTGGGAGTTCTACGACCTCAAGGCACATCCGGAGTTCAAGATGCCCTTCATCATCAGGAACCACTGTGGGCATGAGCTGGAACAGCGGCTCGACCGCTTCATCAAGGCGATGAAGGCAGACCGTCAGGAGTTCATCACTTTCCATGAATTTGTCAACCGTCAGAAGAAATAGGCCCTCTCCGTAGACGGCTCGGTACCCTTCGGCAGGCGGACTTTGCCTGGAAGGATAGGGCAAGGCATACGAAATACGGATGGCTGTTTGCTGAACAGTTGTCTCCAAAAGGCAGAATACAGATATGATAAAACTTGCAACAGTCTCTCCTTGTTACAATGAGGAAGAGGTCTTGGAACAGTCGGCGGATCATCTTACGGCTCTCTTCGAAGAGTTGATCCGGCAGGAAAAGATTTCGGACGAATCGGTGATCGTGTTCGTCAATGACGGCAGCCGCGACCGTACATGGGAAATCATCACCCGTCTTCACAGCCGGAATCCACGCATACGGGGCATCAACCTTGCACACAACGTGGGGCATCAGAATGCCATCATGGCCGGGATGATGACCGCCAAGGACTGGGCTGATGCCGTCATCACCCTCGATGCCGACCTCCAGGACGATTACAGGACGTGTATTCCGCAGATGGTCGACGACTTCCTGTCCGGCAACGACATCGTCTATGGTGTGAAGGTATCGCGCAAAGCCGACCCGCTGCTGAAGCGTATGTCGGCGCAGGCGTTCTACCGTCTGCAGGAGAAGATGGGCGTGAACAGCATCTTCAACCATGCCGACTTCCGCCTCATGAGCCGGCAGGCGCTGGAAATGCTTGCCGGCTACAAGGAGCGCAATCTCTATCTGCGCGGGCTGATCCCGCTGATCGGCCTCCGGTCTGCCACCGTTGACGACCACATCAGCGAGCGCGAGGCCGGTCGGTCGAAATACACACTGCGCAAGATGCTCAATCTGGCACTGGACGGCATCACGTCGTTCTCCGTCAAACCCATCTACTACGTCATCTATCTGGGTTTCCTCTTCCTGCTCATCAGTCTCGGCATCGGCGTTTATGTCATCCACGCCTTCATCAGTCATACGGAAGTGGCAGGCTGGGCCTCGCTCATCCTCAGCATCTGGCTGGTCGGTGCCATGCTGATGATCTCCATCGGCACAGTGGGTCTTTACATCGCCAAGATCTACGGGGAGGTAAAGCACCGGCCGCTTTATAACATCAGTCAGATACTCGATTAACGTCCTTTTCCGACATGGCACTACGCATCAGAGAATTATGGCAACGGTGGCAGAAGGACTTCTGGCGTGTGTTCCGTTTCGGCATAACGGGCACGCTGTGCTCGCTCATTCATTATGGAGTGTACTGTCTCTGTCTGCTCTTCACCAATACGACCCTCGCTTATACGGCCGGTTACTGTGTGGGGCTTGTCTGCAACTACGGGCTGACCACCTATTTCACTTTCCGCGGACGGCCATCAAAGCGCAATGCGGCGGGATTTGCCGGCAGTCATATCGTCAATTACCTGTTGGAAATCGGTCTGCTCCACCTCTTCCTGTGGATGGGTGTCAGCAAGTGGCTGTCGCCGGTCCTCGTGATGGTAGTCGTCGTGCCTGTCAACTTCCTTCTGCTCCGGTTCGTCTTCGTCAGGAACAGTCAATAAGACCGGAATTCCGACGGAACCGCATGGGAATCATACGTCAATCCTACGGAAATCCCATGGGAAATGAAAGAATATGGAATAAAAAGTGTAGCTTTGCAGCATTGAGACAAGTATGCACAGGGCATCATTTACCGGCGATGTCCGTTCGTTTTGTCACAGGACAATGCTGCCTGTAAATGGGCGGAACAGCCTTATGCTTCGAGCTATACGAATAAGGTGCAAGTACCCTGGCGGCATAATGTCGCAGCCGGCCTGTGAGCGAGGCTGCCGGCAGCCTGCCCTTGCAGTTGTGATAACAGACAGACCGGAACGTATGTTCCGGCTATACAGAAAACATCATGCAGTACATACGATTTGTTTTGCTCTTCCTGTCAGCCGTCCTTGTTCTTCCGCTTTCAGCGCAGGAGCGATACACCCGGCTGAAAGGCTATTACCGGGTTTATCAGGCAACGAACTCCATGCTCAGTTACTTCGTAGACGGGATGATGGAGTTCTATATGCCCCTGTCTGATTCCACGGCCATGGCTCCCGGGGAGAAGAAGGGGGCATCCTTTGTTGACAGGAAGTTCCTCGGTGAGCGGCGACGGAAAGCTCCGGGGGCAAACGGCGACGACATTTTCGTCCGTCTTTCACTGCCCGGTCTGGAACGCCAGACCCTCCTCGAAAGCATCAACAGCGAGGAGTATTCCACCCGCAACAACGGCGATGTGTACCGGTGGGCGGACAAGTGCGGGAAGATAACCCGCGAGAAAAAGAAGGTAAACGGCAGGACAGAGACCGTGACGACCATTGAAATAGACAATCTGACGGGGCAGCCCGCCCACGAAATCGACATGAGCCAGCTGCGGATGTATGGTATCGTGGCACGTATGACGCAGGCTGACGAGAGCGAGAGTTATGTTTCGGGCAATGTGATTCTTGCCGCTCTGAAGCACCAGACTTTCTTCGCCCACTACCGTGGCGAGGACGATGACGACCGCATCGATGTGTGGAGCGAGTTTTATGTGACGGACCGCACGACGATAACCGGGTCTGAACTCAGGCGCATCAGGAAAGAGAAGAACCACGTATGGACCTTCTCCGTCCCTGCTTCCGTCCCGCCACTGGACAAGGAGGTGTCGGCGGCCTGGACGAAGATGGTGGAGTATTGAGGATGCGAAAGGATTTATGGGGAGGTTCAAGGAGCTGAGGGAGTTAAGCCAGATGGATTGAGGGCTGTTGCGGCTGGCAGGTTTCAGGAATTAAACCGACTGCACAATACGGAGAAATATACAGGTCTCTGGTTTATGACGGCTGCCTGACACACAGGGAATACGGATGCTGTTTAAATCTAATGGAGACATAGAGCAATGAAACATCAAAACGAAGTGAAAGAATGAAGAAAGGTATTGTTTTATGCTTGTTTCCTATGTTGCTGGCAGGTTGTGGAAGACGGCATGAGAAAGCATACGTCCCTGCGGAGAAGTTTACTGTTGACCTCCGCCTTCCCGTCACGCCAGTAAAGGACCAGGGCACAAGTCCGCTCTGCTGGGTCTATGCCATGCTTGCCACAATCGAGACCGAGCATATCATGCAGGGCGACTCCGTGAACCTCAGTCCTGATTACGTCGCACGGATGTATCTCAGCGAACAGGCGGAACGCCGCCGGCTGCTGCCCGGGAGAATGGTGCGGAACGAACCGCCCGTCAGTCTGCGCGGTATGAGTACGATGCTCATCGACCTTATACAGACCTATGGTCTGCAGCATTACGATGCCTACCACCGTGAGCCGGACATGGACTATAATGTCCTATGCCGGGAAATCGACCGTGGCGGAGATGCTGACAGGCTGCTTGACGAGAACATCGGAACACTGCCCCGGCAGGTCTTCTGGCTGAGAGCAGGCTACACCCCGATGGAGTTTGCACACAGTGTCTGCACGGATGACGAGTACACGGCACTGACCAGTTTCACACATCACCCCTACGGTCAGCGGTTCCCCTTGGAAGTTCCCGACAACCGTTTCCACGACACCTTCCTCAATGTTCCGCTCGACACGATGATGCACCGCATCGTGCGAAGCCTGCGTGAGGGGCATCCTGTCTGCTGGGAAGGCGACGCGTCAGAGCCCGGCTTCCTGTCTGGACAGGGTTTTGCAGTATTGCAGGATGAAGGCAGGAAGGTGACGGCAATGTGCCGGCAGAAAGCCTTCGAGGCACACCAGACGACAGACGACCACTGCATGGAAATCATCGGACTGGCACACGACCAGCATGGACGGCGTTTCTTCCTCTGCAAGAACAGCTGGGGAACTGGCAACCGTTATCGTGGGTTCATGTTCCTGAGCGAACCTTATGTGCAGATGAAGACGGTAGCCGTCGTCGTGAAGAACCGGTGATAAGGGTGTGTTCCCCCTTCTATGTATTTGTCCGAGAAACCTGTTACATCTGTATTTTATTGTGTGGAAGATAATCTGCCGGGGCATTGCCGGGCTGGAAAGTAATACAGGATGAGCCTGTGTGTACAAAGAAGAATGCGAACGAATGAAAAGTGAGGAGAAACCGGACCATGCCTGGTTTCTTCTCACTTCTTCGTTTGTCCCGTGCGCAGATGGAATACTTAGATTCTGAATCCGATGCCTGTCAGAAAGGTCCATCGGTTCTTGTGTTGTGAATCGCGGGAATCATAGAATTTCACACCAAGGTTCATCCGGGGTTTTACTTTGCAGGATCCGAACTCCACATAGACGGTGGCATCATAGCAATTGAATTTCCAGTCGGTACTTTTCCACCAGGCACTGGTACCGATTCCGGCCTGTAGGCCGATGCGGTAGTCCTCTTTCTGTTCGAAGTCGTAACCGACGTTGATGCCTTCTGTATGATTGCGGGCATAGGTTTTCGTTCCGTCTTCTTTAAAAAGCGTTGTGGAATGTTCGTATCTGAGATTTGCATAAAGTCTGTCTGTGAAGTTGTACCCGATGACGTCATAGCACAGCTCAATCGAGCTGAAGCCTTTGGAAAGTCCTGCGCTCTGTACCGAAAGGTCCGAGCGGACAGCCCCCTTCTGGGCAAAGACGGTGACAGGAAACAGCAGGAGGAATACCCATAGAAAGTCTTTTTTCTTCATAAGTCCTATTTGAATTCTAATATATCTGTATTCCAGAGCCTCGCACTGTATTCTGCTATTGAGACGCAGTTTAAAATCTTTTCTTTGATTTCAGGGTTCAAATCTGCGTCAAAAACAGTATTATTTACTTGTTGTATATAATGTGTATCATCATCAGTGACATTTTGTAAACCTTCAATGACTGTACCACATATATCCCATAGATTCCTTTCAACTTCATTCGATGTGAGCTTCTTGAATTTCAAAATATTTTCCTTTACAGATGCATTTGGGTCAAATTCTTTTGCAATTAGTTCAACCATGTAAGGAGAAGAATTGGTGTTATAATATTTGTCCCTTAAACTGTCATTGTTCTGTATTGATTTGTTCAAGTAATCTATCATATCTTTGGCAGATATTTCTTTTATAGAATTTCCAAAATGCTTGGCAAGTTTTATTGATAGGTTGTTATGAACCTCTCCAATAGTTCTATTTTCTGTCGTGTCTTTAAGAGCGATAGGTTTAAAGTCTGAAAGGCTATGATCCAGTCCTTCAGCTTTAGTATCGCTTTTATCAGTTACATGCTTGCTTTCTTTTGTTATGTCCCAGGCTAATCTTGATGCGGTAGCTGCATCACTAATGCTACCACTTTTAATAAAGCCTCCTACATCAGCTAAAGCACAGATAAGCCATCGTTTCCATTTTTTCATTCTCGTAGCTGGTTGCACTTCAAAAGATGTGTTGATTCTTTCCAAAGAATTTTTAAGGAGTACCAGCTCTTCTGAGTCATTTTTAACTTGAACAGATTTCTCTGTTCCTTCATTTGAACAACTTGTTGATAACAGAGCAAAAAGTATTGCCCATCCTAAAATAGTTTTTTTCATGTTGAAAGAATTAAATTAAAATTACGTTTAAATAGTTACTTATCATCTGCAAATATATTAAAAATTATAGCACAATGAAAATAAAATAATAAAAAATTAAACAAATTTATAAACAGCTATCATTTTTTTACAATCGACGAATTGTTCCTGTATGATGATTTGTTTTTCAGACATAGATGTTTCTTCCACTAATCGTTAAAAGATTGTACGGACGGTTCAAGTTCTGTATAGAGATATTCCCGTCCGGATAATCATGTAGAAAGGACAGATGTAGTCGCTTGTTTTTCAGTGTGTTATGAAACCGTTTCCAAAAGGTGCCTACTTGCACGTCAATTAGGCCTTACTTGCACGCCAGTTAGGCCTTAGTTGCACGCCAGTTAGGCCTTGTTTGCAACCCCATGAAACGTCTGCTTGTTTTCCCATGAAAAGCCGGTGCTGTTTTGAGGGAAAACAACCGTGAGGCAGGAGCTGAAGTGCAGAATCATTCCGGACGGCAGCTTGCGGTGGCCATTGTATTGATGATGTGCCGTTTCCCGCAATCGTGGGAAACGGCTCCGTCTACTTGTTCAGCAGGCTCATGAACTTTTGTCCTGTCACCTCAAAGGTGAACTGTCTGCTGTGTTCGGCTCTCCCTTCGGCAATGCGTTCCTGCAAGGGTCTGTCGGTGAGTGCTTCGTGCATAGCCTTGGCCAGTGCTCCGGCATCGCACATGGGTACCAGGATGCCTGCCTTGCCGTGGTTGAGGATTTCCTTCGGCCCGGTCGGGCAGTCGGAAGCCACGATCATCTTGTCCAGAAGCAGTGCCTCAAGCATTGTCGTGGGCAGCCCTTCGAAGTGGGAACTCTGTACGAACAGGCTGCAACGCTTCGTCCAAGGTAGCGGATTGGACATGAAACCCAGGAAAACAACGTGTTCTTCCACTCCGTTTTCACGTGCTGTCTGCTGCAGCTGTCCTAACGAATCGCCTTTGCCGATGACATACAGCTCCTCCGTATGCCCGTATTCCCTGCGCAGCAGGGCATAGGCTTTGATCAGCGTCGTTACGTCTTTCTGCGTCTCCTCCAGTCGCCCGATGCTCAGGATGAACGGCTTTTCAATGCGTCTGTCCGTCACGGGCTGGCTGGCAGCAGCTGTCAGAGCCTCTGTGTTGATGCTGTTGTAGATCAGGCACAGACGGTCCTTCTCGTTGGGGAAGTATTCCTGTGCCTCGTCGAACATGGCCTGGGAGATGGTCACAAGATGGTCATAGTCTCCCGACCGCTTCTGTAACCGGCGGACAGCACGTGGAAACAAGGCTTCATTGGCCCGCAGAGAACAATGATAGAACACGATTTTCCGGCACTTCAACGGCTTCATGAAAGAGCCAAAATAATTGACGAAATCGATGACGGCATCATTCTCATGCGACAGTTTCAGCAAGGCGTGCTGGATGATGTAAAGCCGGATCGGATTCAGAAACAGCTCGTCCATCAGTTTATAAGGTTGTTTCAGCCTGTGCATCCAACGCCGCATCAACAGCCGGTTCTTGATGAGATGCACGACTTTGACATCCTTCGGTATGCGGGAATGGAACACCTCCAGGTCGCCCATATCATAACATATCACCAGCGTAATGTTATATTTTCCCGTATTCGAAAGGTTACGTAGATATTCGATGAGAACGGTCTCTGTTCCTCCGTCCAGGAAGAATCCGAACAGGAATGCAATGTTTCTCTTTTCCAAAGCGTATAATTTTATTGGTTAGGTCATGCCGCGGCTGCCTGTCCTCCACCTTGTCCTTATCTGCTGTGGAAAATGCAGGCATACAGCGCAGACGGTTTTACAAATTTAGATAAAAATCCCGAATTATAAGCCAGTTGGAATAAAAAAAGATAGCAATAATATCCTGAAAAAGATGTTCCATGCGTTTTTTATACGGCTATTCTGTGGAGATAATGAATATTTTATTATATTTGCAGCTATGAACGATGCACAACGTATTTCGGTCATCATCAACACCTACAATGCCGAACGGCATCTGGAGGCAGTCATCGAGGCGATAAAAGACTTCGATGAGATTGTCGTCTGCGACATGGAGAGTACAGACCGGACGCTCGACATAGCACGCTCCTACGGCTGTAAGGTCGTCACCTTTCCGAAAGGCGACCTGCGCATCGTGGAGCCGGCACGCCAGTTCGCCATTGACAAGGCCGGTTCGCCTTGGGTGCTGGTGGTCGATGCAGATGAAATCGTCACGCCGGCATTGCGCAAGTATCTCTATGCTGCCATCCGGAAGGCCGACTGTCCCGATGCGATTGCCATCCCGCGGAAGAACTACTTCATGGGCAGGATGATGCACAGCAGCTATCCCGACTACATTGTCCGCTTCCTCCGGCGCAGCAAGTGCAGCTGGCCTCCGGTCATCCATGCCTCCCCCAAGGTGGACGGAAACATATGGAAGATTCCGGCATCACGCACGGATCTGGCTTTTGAGCACCTTGCCAACGACAGCGTTGCCGACATCATCCGCAAGAACAACACCTATTCCGATTACGAAGTGCCGCGCCGAAGGCAGAAGAAGTATGGCTGCATGGCACTCGTCTATCGTCCTGTTTTCCGCTTTTTCAAGTCTTATTTCCTCAAACGGGGCTGCCTGGACGGTGTGCCGGGACTGATTCATGCCGTGCTGGATGCCGGCTATCAGTTTTATATTGTGGCAAAATTAAGAGAGGAAAGGCAGTGCGATCCTATGTCTGTAAACACCCGGACACCAGCCCCCGACATCTGATCATGGTAACCATCAATCCCCAACCGTCAACCCCCGATACCCCTCTCCGCATCGTCTTCCTCATGTCGCGTTTTCTCGACGGGGGTATCGACACGGTACTGATAGAATATCTCAAGCATCTCTCGAAGAACAGGGATATGGAGATCACCCTGGCCATCGCAACGGCCATGGGCAGCCTTGAAGTGTTCAGGCGTGAAGTCCCGGAGAATGTGAAGCTGGTCTATTTCTCGCAGTCGCGCCGCCTGACGCATATTCCGAGAGGCAGGGCGCTCAAAATGACATCAAGACTCTCCAAAGTCTATGACGAGCTCGTCATCAACCCCATCAGGCGGCGTCGGGTACAGAAGGGCATCGCCCGGCTTGCGAAGACCACCGACCTCTTCATAGACTTCGACTGCTGCGCTTATTCTTTCCTGCGCTCTGTCCGCACGAAGAAGATCGCCTACTTCCACTTCAGCTTCGTACAGGCGATGCGGCAGAACGGACGCCGCATGAAACGGATCGGCAGGGAACTGGAACATTATGACCGGGTCGTTACCATTTCGAAAGCCATGCGGGAGGAGGGATACCGCCTGTTCCCCTCCCTGAAGGACAAGATGACCGTCATCTACAACGCCAAGAACCCGGAAATCATACGCCGGAAAGCAGCTGTCACGACCGGTGACGACCGCATTGACCGCCCTTATCTCCTGGCAGTGGAACGGCTGGAGGAGTCGCAGAAAGACCTCACGACACTCCTTGAAGCATACGCCTTGTTGCGCAAAACATTTCATCGGGAGGAATGGCTGTACATCATCGGAAAGGGAAGTTCTGAAGAGGAGCTGAAGCAGAAGGCCCGGGCATTGGGCATAGCCGACCGCACCGTCTTCCTGGGTTTCTGCGCCAATCCTTATCCGTGGATGCTCCGCAGCAGGCTGCTGGTACACAGTGCGAAGTTCGAGGGGCTGCCGACGGTGCTCATCGAAGGCCTCCTGCTCGACAAGCTCATGGTGGCTACCGACTGCCCTACCGGTCCCCGGGAGATTCTCGACGACGGCAGGGCCGGTCTGCTTGTCCCTGTGGGCGATGCGGCGGCGTTTGCCAGTGCGACAGACCGCCTGCTAAACGACACACAGCTGCAGGCGGATATCCTGCAAGGCGTGCGCGACCGTGCGGCTGACTTCACCTTCCAGGCTGTCGACAGCAAGCTGAGGAAACTGATGGGCATCCGACTCTCCACAGATGGAAACAGACGGTCTTCAACTACGTTTAACAGATAAAAAACGATGTTTCATAATTTAAAATACCTGTCCAGACATGCTGTCCTGCTGCTTGTCGTCCTACTTTTCATGCGCATCTGCTTTGCCGTTGCGTTCGTTCCCCTGGATGTCGTCAGCAGCCACCTGTCAGTATTCCCGCATCTGCTTTTCAATGTCCTGCGCTTCGACGTGCAGGTCGTCTGCTACGTGCTGCTGCTCCCCACGGTGCTGACATTCGTCTTCGCCGCCCTCAGGAGACCGTGGACCGACCGCGTGCTGAGCCGTTTCCGCCGCATCTACTTCTCCATCACCAGTATGCTCATTCTGATGATAAGCGGCATAGACCTCGGCTTCTACGCCAATTTCAACAGCCATATCAACCTCACCTTCTTCGATTTCTTCAACGAAGGACCGCTGGGTCTGCTCCAGACCATCTGGGAAGAATACCATTGTGTGTACGAGGCGATCGCCTTCCTCATCGTCCTGCTGCCGGTGCTGTGGTGCATCCGCAGAATCGAAAGAGGCAGTGTGCCATCCGTCCCGGCCGCTTCCCCAGCACCATCAGCCGGCCCGTCTGTCCGTCGCCGCATCTGTCTGTCGGCTGTTCTCCTGCTTTACATCACCTTCCTTGCCATCGGACTGCGCGGTTCCGTATGGCGTTTCCCGCTGCAGATAGAAGATACCTTCGTGTCCGACCAGAAGACGTTGAACGACCTTGTGCCGAATGCCGTCTATATGCTCAAGAAGGCTTACAAGGAGAAGAAGGATGCTTTCCGGATGGAAAACACGGCGGACCTGCTGCAACAGTTCCGGTTCAAGAGCCTGCAGGAGGCGCTGGATGTCTACACCGGCGGCAAGGTGAAGATGGAGAGGAACGACACACTCGCCGCCTTGCAGCACGCACTCTTCGCCGAGGCGGACGACACGATGCGGCTGCCGCAGCCCAACGTGGTGATCATCTACAGCGAGAGCTGGAGCGACTATCTGTTCCATCTGCAGCGGAAGGATGCCGAGATGTACTTCCATCTGCGCCGTCACTTCCATGACGACCTGCTCTTCCGCAACTTCCAGTCGGTGCAGAACGGTACGGTAGCTTCGCTCGAGAACCTCTACGTCTCTACGCCTTATCCGCGTTTCTTCGCTTCGGCCTACCGCTTCCGGCTGCTTCCCACGTCCATCGCGCTGCCTTTCAAGGCCAGCCGTTACACCACGATGTTCATGTCGGGCATGGATGCGGC
The DNA here is from genome assembly GCF_900454835.1 of Prevotella denticola. GTDB lineage: Bacteria > Bacteroidota > Bacteroidia > Bacteroidales > Bacteroidaceae > Prevotella > Prevotella denticola. Next base: position 1,943,823 of record NZ_UGTM01000001.1, read on the forward strand.
GTGGGAGAACTGCGCCGAGGCACTGCTCCACCAGCATTTCGATGCCGTGTACGACAAGTTCCATATCCTGAAGGACTACCCGCGTGCAACGTACAACAGCATCGGTGTCTACGATGAATACCTCTTCCAGGCACTGCTGGGACAACTGGAGAAACCGTCGGCGAAACGCAGGATGATCGCCGTGATGACGACGACGAACCACCCTCCTTTCGAGTTCCCGAGGAATCAGAAGCTTCCTCCGCTGCCGGAATCCGTCTATCATGACAAGTGTTTCGCCGAGCACAACCGCAAGGTGCTGGACAAATATCTCACCGGTTTCCGATATTATAATAAGGTGTTGGGCGAGTTCCTCGACCGTTTCAAGGCTTCGGCTGCAGCGAAGAACACCATCCTCGTCATTACGGGCGACCACAACGTGCGTTCCATCCTCGACTACGACACGGTAGACAAGCGGTACGAACACTCCGTACCGCTCTACATCTACCTGCCGCCTTACCTGCGCAGACCCGCCTACCGACAGCTCACCTGCCGCTGGGGCAGCCATGACGACATCGTGCCTACGCTGGCCCCCTTTGCGTTCCGCCATACGAGGTATTTCAAGATGGGACGGAACCTGCTGGACACATCCGCACCCGACAGCATCTATTTCAGTGCCAACGTCGAGCAGCTGGAGGCAGCACCCGCTTACCGCCGTCAGGCAGAACGGCGTACGGATGCCCGCAATCTCCTGCGGCTTGTCTACTTCGGAAAGGTGCTGAAGCGGGCGGGGAAAGGGGACTGACCGCTGATGCGGCACGGTGTGCGGAAAAACGATGACGCATAGAGAGTCAATTCTGACAGAGACGGATTTGTCGGACGGGGGCGGGCCTGAAAGCCTGGAGTCTGACAGTTTTTGAAGGAAATGAAAAGAGCCATATCAGCTCCGGTTACGGAGTTTGATATGGCTCTTTTCATTTCAGACAGTCTTGATTTTCACCCTTGTTCCTGTCTGGGGCCGAGTTTATTCCAGCAGCAGCCGGCGTGCAAACTCCCAGATGACGATGCCTGCCGTGACGCTGACATTGAGTGAATGCTTGGTGCCGAACTGCGGTATCTCCAGACAGCCGTCGCTCATGTCCACGACAGTCTGCTTCACTCCTTTCACCTCGTTGCCCATGACGAGGGCGTAGCGGGTTTCGGGTCTCGGGTGCAGGGGGAGGATGGAATGGGATGTATCGGCTGCAGGACAATTCTGTTCCATCTCCCTTGGTGCGGAGGTCAGGAGGCGGATGTCGAGGTCCTGCAGCTTTGTTGACCCTTCCGCCTGCTCCACGCTGTAGACGAAGACCCCCTTCCGGTGCAGCTCTTCGACGGCTTCTTCCGTACGTTCAAAATACCGCCAGGCGACGGAGTCCTCGCCGCCGAGTGCCGTCTTGTGTATCTCGGCATTGGGCGGTGTGGCGGTGATGCCGCACAGATAAATCGCCTCCACCCGGAAAGCATCTGCCGAGCGGAAGACGCTTCCCACGTTATACAACGACCGCACATCGTCCAGGACGACGATGAGCGGCAGCTTTTCGGCCTCCCTGAATTCCTCAACGGAGAGCCTGTCCATTTCGACTGTGCGTAGTTTCCGCATATTACTTGAGGCTGAACACCAGTGCGTACGCCTTGATCCTTTTCACCATGGAGAGCAGACCGTTGCTGCGGGTAGGTGACAGATGCTGGCGAAGTCCGATCCTGTCAATGAAATACAGGTCGGCATCCAGAATCTCCTGCGGCGTGTGCCGGCTCAGGACACGGATCAGCAGGGCGATGATGCCTTTGGTGATGAGTGCGTCAGAGTCGGCCGTGAAGACAAGTTTCCCGTCCACGTTGTCACATTGCAGCCACACACGGCTCTGGCAGCCGTCGATGAGGTTCTGCTCGTTCTTGTACTTTTCATCCAGCGGTTCCAGCTCATTTCCTAAGTCGATGAGCATCTGGTATTTGTCCATCCAGTCGGTGAAGTCCTCGAATTCCTCGATGACCGCATCCTGTACTTCGTTTATTGTCATTGTTCTTACGTTTATTTTGAGGGAGTTGAAGGAGTCAAAAGGGAGTCAGAGGGAGTCAGGCTGAGTGTACTGTCTGGAGCATGGGGGCATCACGGTTCTGGCCTTGACTCCTCCTGACCCCTCCTGCCTCCTTCCGGCTTCTTTAACTCCTCCTAACTCTTCACCAATTTAAACAGTTTGTCATTGGGTCGCACCTTCCCGGGTACGGGGATGGAGACGCGCCAGCCCTGCTCGGCCGCATCGACCGGTCTGAGGTCGTAACGGATTTCGTCGGCATTGAGGAACATGGCCCCCGTGGTGTTGCCCGTGATGAGGAGCTTGTCGCCCTTGGAGAAGGTGTTGGCTTCCACAGCAATCTCGGCCACGCCCAGCCGGGAGAAATACTTCATCACCTTGCCGATGAGCACTTTCTTCTCTGTAGCCTTGTTGCCGTATTCTTTCGTCCACTCGCCCATCTTCTGTCCCTGGTAGTAGCCGTCCCAGAAGCCGCGGTTGAAGACGGTGGAGAGCCGCTTGTCCCACAGGTCTTTCTTCTCTTCGGTGAAAGTGCCGTCGAGAACGCTCTCGATGGCCTCGCGGTAGCAGGTGACGACGGTATGGACATACTCCGGGCCGCGGGCCCGTCCCTCGATCTTGAACACCCGTACGCCCGCATCCATCATCCGGTCGATGAAACGGACGGTCTTCAGGTCCTTCGGACTCATGATGTATTTGTTGTCGATTTCCAGCTGGTTGCCTGTCTCATTGTCCGTCACGGTGTAGCTGCGGCGGCATATCTGCACGCATTCTCCCCGGTTGGCGGACCGGTTGGCATCGTGCAGGCTCATGTAGCACTTGCCCGATATGGCCATGCAGAACGCACCGTGGCAGAACATCTCGATGCGGACAGGCTGCCCTTTCGGCCCGCAGATGTTCTGTTCCAGAATCTGTCTGTGTATCTCTTTCACCTGGTCCATGTTCAGTTCGCGCGCCAGTACGGCGACATCTGCAAACTGGGAGTAGAACTTCAGTGCGTCAATGTTCGAGATGTTCAGCTGCGTAGAGAGATGGACTTCTACGCCCGCCTGCCGGCAATACATCATCACGGCCACGTCGCTGGCGATGACGGCAGTGATGCCGGCGGCTCTGGCAGCGTCGACGATTTCGTGCATCGTCTCCATGTCTTCGCCGTAGATGACCGTGTTCACCGTCAGATAGGTCTTGATGCCCTGTGCCTTGCACGTCCCGGCAATCTCCTTGAGGTCGTCGATGGTGAAGTGGTTGGCAGAGTGTGACCGCATATTCAGTCTGCCGATACCGAAGTAGACGGAGTCGGCTCCAGCATGGATGGCGGCGGCCAGCGACTCGCGTGAGCCGACAGGTGCCATTATCTCAAATTCGTTACTGTTCTTGTCCATTGTCTTGTTGTCAGGTTGCAAAGTTACTTAAAATATCCGACAAAGTACGTATGACTGCAGGGGAATGATGTTTCCGGCCGTCCGGGACATCTGTTCCCAAGCATCGGGAACTGTATTCCCAACCGTTCGGGACACCTGTTCCCAAGCACCGGGAACCGTATTCCCGACCGTTCGGGAATGCCGTCCCCTGTGTAGTTCAATGATTTTGGTCGACTGCACCGTGCAGTCTACATTGTGCAGTCGGGATGCCGCTGATTGTTTTTATCCTTTTCTTTTGCCGTTATAATAAAAAGGTGTATCTTTGCGAAAAACAAACTTCCATACGCCCCTTGCGGCACATGGAGGCTTGTATCCCGTTAGCCACTCCTCTCTTTTTCGGAGGGGGCGGGGAGGTCTTTTCGTACGCTTATGGCAACACATCCTTTATGGTCTGACGACTACTGGCTGCTGCTCTTACAGCTTTACCTCAAAAAGCCGGAGGGCATGAAACCCATGTATTCACGTGCGTTGGTTGGGTTCAGTCTGGAGCTGCATATTCCGCCCAGGACACTCTATGTGCAGCTGTTCCGGCTGCGGCAGCGTGCTACCCCCGTCCTCAACCTCATCTGGGAGACGTACGGAGAGAACACCCGCAGGCTGAACCGGGACGTGAAGAAGCTGCGGTCGATGAAAGGATTCGGGCAGCCGCGGGAGTTCTACGACGGCGTCAAGGTGCGGGAGACATTTGAGCATGACTTCCTGCCCTTGGACGGCAGTCCGGAGCTGAAGCCTTTTATGCTCGTCATGATCCTCGACCTCTATTTCCGGCTCACGCCGATCACGATGGTTGCGGAGACACCGGAGGTGGCAGATCTGGCCCGGCTCATGAAGATAAAGCCGCAGACGGTGGTCGGGGTGATGGATGCCTTCCAGACCTGCGACCCCTATCTGCACCGCAACGAGCTGACGGCATCGCCCCTGCTGCAGCCCTGTCAGGAGGTATGGGACCGCTACGGCAATGACAACCCTGAGAAACTTTCGGCACTGGCAGCACAATTAAGGGAGTATTTCACTTGATTGTACTTGTTTTTTAGTACTTTTGCAACGTAATTCAGGTGAAACA